>KE356560.1:3218200-3475501 GCA_000415965.1 Haloquadratum walsbyi J07HQW1 | reverse complement strand
ACGATTACGCGATCTTGGATATCTTGAGTAAACACGGGATTGTATATTACAGTAGTATTGGTATTGGTATCGGTATCAGTATCAGTATCAGAGAATGATCGGTATGATGACCTCCAATGCGTCTGGATGTCGATATCATCGACAACATCATTTTCAGCATTATCTCACAGTGAGTATAAACACGGAATCGTCTGATCGTCTGAGCTGATTATTTAATCTGTTCAAGCACTCTTGGAAGGTTTCTGAGGTCGTCAATCGAGGCTGTTGGCGTCGTATCAAGTGTTGCGACGGAATTGTGTGGTCGGCGAAGAAAGACGCTCTCAAGCCCTGCTCGATGGGCAGCGACTACATCTGTCCCCCGGTCACCCACATACACGCCACTGTCAGCACCAAGTGCATCAAGTGTTTCTTCAAGATAGTGTGGATCCGGTTTTCGTCTGCGGAACCCATCAACACCGATATCACGTCCACGCACATGATCAAATCGGTCAATGTCAAAATGGTCCACGACAAATTGGACTGCCGGATGGTAGTTATTACTCACGAGTCCGAGTGTCATCTCACCGGCGAGCGTGTTCAATGCGTCAATATCTGAATACACACCACGATGTCCATCAGCAATCCGATCAACAATCCGTTGTGCGCTTCGCTCCTCGCGGGCAGCATAGAATGCGACCGGATCGACGTCGATTGCTTCACATGCAGTAACAAATTCCTCAGTGTACTCATATTGCTCAAACGCACTCCGATGAGACTGCGAAAGTGATTGTTCCCAACCCTGTCCCCACTCTTGTTCTTCAAGAATGTCTTCGAATGCGTGCTTGTGGACAATCGGGTCAGCACCACGACCTTTCAATATGACACCATCCATATCAAACAAAACAGCAAATGTCGTTTCCGTTGTTGGCGTTTCACTGTTTGAGTGCGCCGCTGTATTTGTCTCACTGTCCTTTTCGGATTGGGCGCGGGTAGCCGCGTCCGTTTCGGACTCTGTCACGTCTACTCTTTCAGGCTCGATTGTCCTGAATCTATCTGTCTATGCTGGTCTAACCAAAGAATTTGGTCTGGACTCGTACAGACTGTACTTGTGATAGACGGTGCAGACAAAATGAGTACATTGTCTCTGTATTCTTAGTTGTCTGTCATCCCCTTTGGCTCGAAACATCAATAATATCAAGCCAACACACGATAATCAAGATTCGATACACAGAGCGAAATACGTGAACCAAAAAAATAAATTGCGCTTACATGAAATCAGCGATTCCTGATTGCTTGTTGGTATCATCCTCAAAAATGGACTCAAGACTTCTTTCAAGCACCTCAAGACGCTGTTTTGTATATTCGCGGCAGTCAAACTCCTCAGCAATGTGAATTGCCGTGTCCATATATTTATTCACTGATCCCTCATGCACGGTAAGATTCACTCGACCACCACACTCTCGACACTCACCGGTCAATGGCATTCGTCGATATGACTCTCCACAGTCGAGACAACGTGTTTGTTGTCGCGAGAATGCCCGTAAATTCCCAATTAGGTCCGGCAGAAAGTGATATTCAATTACACGCTCTGCGACATCCGTCTCATCGACTGCTCGGAGTTTTCGTGCGAGTTCAAGTTGTGCATCCATCTTATCCATCATCGAATCGAGCGTTTTGTACGCTGAGAGATCCGGACCAGCAGCAATATCGGTCGTATCATGGGTGTGATTGAACCCCGTGTACTCGTTGTCGGTATCGAGATATTCCTCAGCAATCGTGACCTCCTCTTCCCACTCATCAGGATCCTCCATCCGCCGAGTTGCCTCATAGAACTCTCGTGGATATTGTCGAACGATATCCATGTTATGTGCCTCATCATCAATCTCCGAGGGGTCGATGCGTGAGGACATCACCAATGGAGCGTCCATAGAGTTGTGGGCGTAGAGCCAGTTCGCGGTGAATACTGGTTCTCCACCAACTTGTAAATCATATAGATATCCATCATAATCAACACATTCGACACTCTCAACTCGAAGATAAGATAGGTCTCCCTCAGTGAGTAACGTCAATTCGTCTCGCTTTGCCTCAAGTTGTGCTGGAAGATCTACTGTCGATAGTTCTGTGAGGAGCGACTGAAGTGTCTCCAGTGAGACTGTCTCCTGTTGGACCACAGCATCTGGAATTACCTGGTCAATATGAGGGCTGTTTGCAATCGACTCATGAATTGTCAGTAGTGCATCCGGAACCGGGACACTGACACCCTCCGGCATGGTCGGGCGCTCACCGTTCAGGATCTGATCTAGTGGATTCGTCTTTCCTTCAGTTGCAATCGAGACGGTGTATCTGGATTCTTCGAAGTGAGCTGAATACTCCTCTCCGCTTTTCTCTGAAATGTGTGCAATGATCCCTAATCGATGACATAAAAAGACAAGTCCATCTTTTACACCGACACTTGGCGTCTTGAGTGTGACTGTTGTTTCGCTCTCGCTCACCATTTCACTCGCTTCAAGAGCAGTTTCACCTTTTTTGTGAGCATTTTCCCCGAGTATGAATCCTTGGAGGAATGATAATGCAACATCATCTGGAGCGTGCAAAATGCACTCAGGAATCCCAATTTCATCTGTGTGCGTATGATCAATATCCTGCTCGGGCTCACTTTGATTTTTGTCGGTAAGTCGGGAGACAATCGTATCGAATACCGATGGAAATACAATTTCGTACCCACGTTCTGTTGAATTGACCGTCGGTTTTATTTCAAATACACCGTCACTTGTCGCGACAATTCGCTCAGCATGTTTTTTCGCTGCGGTATGAACCGTCATCGTCAGTGCATCGGTCGATATTGACCTTTGAGCGATGAACTGCCCAAGAAGCCACCCGAATGAGTCATCGACATCGATATACCGTTTGATCGCTCCTGTTGATTCTCCTACTCTCAGTGTTTCATTTTGTTCTGGCTCCAGTCCTCCCACAGCGGTTGGACTGAGTGTCGTCATTTCATCTGTGGATCTTGAACGCTGAGGTAATACATTATGAGTCACTCCTGGAGTTTCCTTATCTCTGGGATCGCTAATCGCGCTCTTCGATGCCAGATTCAATTCTCCTGATCCAGTCTGTTCACTAGGGCATCGCTCATTATCATGAATATACTCACTGAGATCAAGCGTTGTCTGAGTGACCTCAACGTCGAGTGTTCGTGGTGCAACGATGATATCGCCTGCAGTGAGATCATCACCAGCCACCTCTTCAATACCATCGTCATATCGGAAGAGACTATGTTCATCGGTAATATCGAGTGATCGACCAAGCTGCGTTGTAATCCGACGCAACTGCTCGCTTTCATCTGCTGTGTATCGAATTGCCTTTTCGATTGGTCGGGGAGATGCCTCATGATTTTCATCAAAGGCGTACGTCTGCCATCCTTCTGACACACACGTTCGTTTTCTGAACTTTCCATCACGCTCAATTGGACTGTTAAGTTTCTCCCAAAAGTCCTCGACCGTGGTGAACACTATCTCATCATCAGGGCTCACCGCAACCAGTCGAGAATCGGCTGCCACACTTCCGCCGCGTTTATCTGGAAGATACTCTCGTGAAAAATTCAATAACCCATCCATCAGAAGCATGACACAGTCTTCATCGCCGTCACATTGCTTTTGTGAGAGGTCGTTCACAATGAGCGAATGCGTCTCAGAAACAGTAAGACAGTATGTGTAATCAATATCTGCGTCAACATACTCAATATCCGTGATCGGCTCAGTGATGTAATCCTTACTTCCTCCATCGGTCACACGATGCGACTGACGGGCTCCGTTATCATTTGTGGTCGAATACTGTGCGTCATACTTCGCTTGTTCCTGCGCTTGTCCGTCTCGCTGAAGCCTTACCGCATCCGATGACGCAATAGAGATGATATATGAACGAGTCGGTACTGAACTATCATCAGCATCATGTTGTGTTATATTATCGATTGTATACCACTCTGGAAGGATTTCGGACACTGACTCCGACTGCTGTGTGGTTATCTCCGCAGTAATCCCAAGACGTCTTATTACTGCAATTACATCCTCTTTGAGTTCGCGACTGACAGTCGTTGCAGAAATATTTGTTGTGTCTGTTGTCAGCGAATCGTGAACACTGAAAAAACAACGTAGATATGACGTAATATGAGACTCAGATACATCAAATAATGCCTGTGGGATGCGTTTATCACTCGGCTGAGTGCCGACATCAAATACGGTATCAAACACTCGTCTGATAAGTTCCCCAGAGATATCCACTCTCTCCCGATTTGGGTGATACTGGATTGTTTCAATCTCAAACACGCTGTTGAGCGCGTTCGAAAGGACCGCTTGTGTCTGTGTATCGATATGATAAAATGTTATTTTTGATTGTGTTTGTTGAGTGCTTTCGTCTGATAGTGGGTTCGTCTGCGTGTGAACTATGCCCGCCGCAGCATAATATCCAAGCAGTGATGCAAGTCCCTCAGTAAACCTGATATGCCGGTTGATCCTCACTCCCTCACCACGAAGCCCAATCTGCACATCATCAGGAACACTCATCAGAAGGGCTTCATCTGTCTCAACAAATTCGCGGAGAAGCACGACCGGTATTGTTCCTTCATCGAGCCATCGTCTCAACGTTTTTTGATTTTCGTCCAAATGACAGACGGCATCTTGCATTCTGTTGATCACATCATCATACTCAGTCGCTTCCTCAGTGAGGACGTGATTACACAACCGGACAGGATCTGATGTATGGATCATCATCCGATCACCTGCAAGCTCATCCCGAGTGAGGAACTCCCGAAGAAGATCATACTGTGATGTGTGAGATGAGGGTGCTACCGTTTGCAATTGCTTCGGCATGACTGCATACTCACCAGGAGTAATCTCACGTGCCTGCTTTGAGACAAGATTGCCTTGCTCGAGAATATGCATTTCATGATCAGGCGTTACCGTTACTTCCCGACCACTTATTGTCTCGATTTGAACCAGATGATTTACTGCAGGATGCTTTGATACGGCTGTTACTGACTGCAATCGCTCATTCCCATCGTCATCAATCGATGGAACCATGAGTTCACGATCAGTGTCAGCATCAAGTTCCTGAACGAGGGTGCCAACGGCATCCATCTCGGGATCGTCAAGGCGGTCCTCAACGAACGTTTGAATTGTCTCATGATGCCACTCATCATCAGTATCACGAAACCACATTTTTGTCTCCGGATGGAAGCAGTTTCGCCGTTTTGCAGCGTGGAAATACGGATGTGCGTACCCGACAGCCGCAGAAGTGAATCCAACGATCCGCCCAACAACAGCAGCTGATGTATGTGGTGCCATTCCAAAGACGAGTTCGCCAATCAGGTCATCACGTTCATCAATCTGGTAGAATCGATCAAGCTCATAAAACTGCTCTAAGAGGTCATCGACGAAATCCGCGGTTTTCATCATATGCTCGGCTGCCCCATCTGGAAGCACAATATCTTGCACCTTGAGCTCGACAAGTTGATTATCGAACTGAAGCGGTTCGCCGTTAATATCCGTCTGATACCCAAGTTCACGGAAATGAGCAGCAGTGACATCGAGTTCTTTCGGGCGAACTGCAGTGACCGGCAGGTCAGTCATATCGTAGCGAACAGTACCGTCTTTGAATGATGACACATCATGTTTCGCTCGTAGGATTCCCTTTTCAAGTGGTTCTGGCGTTTTATGTGACGATGTTAGCCCTTTGACGCCTTTTAAAATCTCAAATGAGGATTCACGCTCATCAACACGGTCAAGTCCATCACGGTATCTCTGGTGTAGATCGATATCCTGCCATTCAGCGCTTGTCACGTCGCGTTCACATCGGTCACAGTACACCCGTCCAGACTCATCAGGATGAAGTATTGACTCACATTCATGACACTCAAACTGTGGCTCAGTGTGGCGACCGCACTCAGCGCATTGGAGTTCGAATCCAATCGTCTCGCAATGAGGGCACTGACGTCTCCCTAACTGAACCGAAATCTGACCACGCTCAGTATCATCGCCAAAGCTTTGTGCGGCATCACTGAGATTACGTTGATTCCCGCCAGCCTCACCAATTGGGAAAAGCGTATGTACAGCTGGTGACAGGTCTCGATCCTCAGACTTCTCTGGACGTCCCATTCGGCTTCCGATTCGTGTTGGTGCGCGTTCACGAACCTGAAATGGGGCAACCTCATTCACTGCTGCAATAGCGTTCTTGCCGTTATCCTGCTTTCGGGCACGCTCTGAGAGATCCGACAGCGACCATATACGATCACCGACCCCCGCTTCATCATCGGATGCAATCTCAATCCCAACTGAGAGTGCAAGCACTCGCCATGCTGGGATGTGAATCAACTCATCACCCTGATGATGCTCAATGAGTAATCGCTCCACCGTCTCCCGAATTGCGGGTGTTGTCTCGATTGTTAATGCATCATCTATAGTTGTAGTGACTCCAATCGATGTGTCAGTGCTGGGATTGACTATGTCACTGACCTCACTTGTGACAACTTCACCGGCTACTATGGCATCTGCAAGGCGGTCAAGTTCGGTCACCGAGATATCATGCCACAGATATGTGTATGCCGGATGCAGCGGGGTTTCATACTCCTTTGCCCATCTTATTGCGTTCTCGATAGTTGGACGTTCCAGATCGACTGTTGGGTCATCACGGAGTGCCTGTACGTCTGCATCACTCGCTTCGAAGTCCTGAATCCACCATTCAAAAACGTATGCTGCTGGTGCAAGTGGGTGATTATTCTCGATGAATTCGCCGAAATTAACAAGATATTCACCAAGATCAAGAATCTTCTCGACCCCATTTTGCAGCTTCTTTGCTTCTTCAGGGTCATTAATACAGCGAACGTCGCCATTCGCAAGTCTGACTGTTGGTCCCTCAATCGAGTCAACAGGCACAACACCGCCGGCTTTTCCAGGACGCTCGGTTTTGATCTGCGTTCCTGTCGCAATAAAATCATCAACAATATGCATCGTTGCTGGATGAACGCCTGCGGTCGCGAATCCATGATTTCGTGCGCGTCCATAGCGAAGTCGAAACGCACCTGGGGCTGATGGATGCCCAAACACAGGACGACCCGCGATGAGGTCACGGAGATATTTATGCGTGGCATCAACGCGAGGGGACTGAAGAGACTCTCCTCCAGTTGTCTCATCGAGAGCATCATTCCCGTGTTCATTATTTTCTGTGTGAGCCTTGTTTGTGCCCTCCTCTGTTTCGGCTTTATTGGTGTCACCGTTCTCGGCGCTACTGTTACTGTGTTCATCTGATCCGATGGTATCATCAATAAGATCCTGTAGCCATGGCCATTCCACTTCATCGAGTTGGCGGGTATATCGTTGAATTTTCGGTGCTTTGAGTGCAATTCCTTCAGCGAGCACAAGACACATGCCCCCGCGTGCAGCGTTTGTATCAACACGTTCGAGATCACGATATCCAGAGACCTCCTCATCACCAGTCGCCTCACCATCGAGCATAATTGGCATGTGTTTGGTGATGAATTTCGTCTCCTTGTCTTTTGGTGAGTACTGTAGCCCCGTTTCACGATCATATAGGCTTACTTCCTCAGCATATCGCTCTGTTTCAGCTGTACGCGCAGCATATTCATCAATATCCAACAGTGATCGAGCATAATCAGCTACAAGCACTGACAACGCCTGTGCAGTTCCTCCCGCTGAGCGGATTGGTCCAGCGTAATAGACGTTAACAAACTCACTACCGTCATCATTACTGAGAATCTCAACCCGGTCAATACCCTCAATTGGTGCCGCGACAACACCCTCAGTGAGGAGCGCAACGGCTGTTCGAACTGCTCCCTCAATTTTTCCCTCACGTGTATCATAATCACCAACAGTCCCCTCAACAAAATCAGTAACAAGCTCAAGCGCCACTTCTTCACGAGAGCGTTCAGCATCAAGTTCTCGGATCCGCTTTCCGACGTCAGGAATCCCAAGAATATTTTCGACACGATCAGCCATGTCCCTTGCAACTGGGATTTCAACCTCTGGCTTCGGGTCATACCCTTGTCCCTTCGCCTGTCGTGCCCGAGCAAATGCTTGCTCAAGATGCGATTCGAGTGTCTCGAAGTATTGTTTATCGGCGTCTCGCACGATTATAGCCACAGATCAAGACCAGTTGTCTCATCATACTCACGGATAAGATCAGTGTCGAGTGCCCGGAGATACACCTCACCGGCGAACACGGTCCCAGCATTGAGATGTCCAGCAAGTGCTTGCCCGCTGGGTCGTGAAAGCACGGCATGAGTGTGTGCGAATCGCTCATCATCAAGCATTGAAATATTTCCAATGCAGGCGGCAATCTCAAGCGGTTCATCAAAACTTACACTATTGTACTCAGTCTCAGTTTGATCATAAAACCATACCTCGGCATCCTGAACGGCACCCATTGCATTGAACCACGCGGCATCGATATCTTTGAGCTCAGCGAACTCTTCAATCTCTGTTCGCCAATCAGCACCCGTTTCAAGTCTCAGCAAGAACTCTCGTGTCGTGTCCACCTCACGATAGTGCATACAGCCTCACTCGTGAGACGACGACAAAAGATCCACGATGATTTTTGAGTGACCCCCGAAGATAGCCATCGATATCGACAGGATATCAAAGCGAGTGTCTCGGGGCTCAATCTGACCCGCATGTGTTTCATCCCAGCAATTGATGACAGAGTCTCTCATACGATTAGATACTCAACGCCAGCAGAAAGCACAGACGCTCATATTCGACCGACGCCTGAGTCAAAATAACACGTTCTCGATCCCTCAGATAAAATGACTTTGAGGATATACCGCTGTTATTCAACCTTCGCGTATTGATCTGAGAGCTTCTCGGCTGCATCATCCATCAGCTCGCGCTCGTATTGATCAAGTTCCCATTCAACAACGTCTTCAACACCGTTTGCGCCGAGTTTAACAGGCACACCAAACGCTGTGTCAGTGTACCCATACTCACCATCAAGCACAACCGATCCGGGAAGTACCTCTCCGGTATCATCGAGTATAGCCTCAACCATGTGAGCAACACCCGTTGCTGGACCCCATTGTGTTGCTCCTTTTCGCTCAATTACATCCATCGCCGATGCCTGTAGGTCTGCGAGAATGGTCTCACGCTCCTCAGAATCAAATGTCGGGTCTGTCCCATCGATACGAACTTTCGAGAAGGCCGGAACCTGTGCATCACCGTGTTCACCGAGAATCGTCGCCGCAACATTCTGGACTGGGGTGTCGAAACGCTCACTCAGCACATATCGAAATCGCGCAGAATCAAGACGTCCGCCAAAGCCAATAATACTGTGTCTCTCTCTGTCACCGGTTTCATACAGATGGCGGTTGAGGAGATCAACCGGATTCGAAGTTGTTAATGAGACGAACTCTTCGTTATGTGCTGCAAGTGAAGATTCGATGTCTGCCATAATCGGTGCATTATCCCCCGCAAGATCAATCCGTGTTTGTCCCGGACTCCGGGGGATTCCTGCAGTGATAACAACCACGTCAGACCCAGCAGTATCTGCGTAATCACCCTGAATGACCGTTGTATTCGAATCATACGCAATGCTATGATTCGTGTCTGCAGCTTGACCGATTGTCTCATCTTCTTTGTCAGGAATATCGACAAAAACGAGTTCATCAACGATGTCACGAAGCGCAAGGCTGTATCCTGCAGCAGCACCAACTGTCCCAGCAGCACCGACGACGCTGACTTTCGTCATATCACGTACATGGACATGTGGAAAGCGATTAAAGACTTCGAATTCGATAGTATACGGTCTCTATTGTCGATACTACAATTCGTCGATTGTCGATGTATCGGCTGATCATACCCCCGGTGGGTTTTTCGATGTGGCATACCATGATTATCAGTGTGAGCGATTTCGACGAAGAGGCAGAGCGAGAGCGACTCCGAGAGAAGTATGAGAAAGATGCCGAACGGCGGGCGGAGACGCAGCAGATGAGCGAGCTCCTGTTAAAGGGAGCAACAATGACAAATGCTCACTGTGAGACATGTGGATCCCCTATTTTCCGGTATGAGGGTCAGGAGTTCTGCCCGACGTGTCAATCACAGAATGCTGAGCGTAATGCTGCTGATAACGGCTCAGTAAATGCGTCGGACTCAAGAGGCAACACTGCGCCGGATAACAGTAGTCAAAGTGCGAGCGCTGACACAGCAACAGCATCAAACGCGCAAGCAAATACCCAACCATCCACTGAAGCAGATACACAGGCTGACACAACCCCTGCGCCGGAGTCTTCCCCGGCAGATCAAAATAATACTGTATCATCTGCAAATGCAGATCGCTCAGACGCATCACCGACCGTTGAGCCAGTTGATACGACTGTGCAACCGAATACGTCGAACTCGATACAGTCGCAATCGACATCAGAAAGCGATGTGACACCGACCCAAACTGACCCATCCCGTCACAGTCGTGGTGATAATGATGCAGTTGCTGAGGTCAATAGCACTGCGCATACAAACACATCCGAACAACGTCCAGCAGAGACTGCTCCAACACGACAAACAGCGATTGAGTCTCTCCGTGAGGCGCTAACCCGTCATGCTCAACTTGCTGCTGGGAGTGATGACCCACGTCGTGCACGTGATCACTTACGCGCGAGTAATGAAGCAGCTGAAGCGCTTAAACAACTGAGATAACTTAACTCGATACACACGGATAATACACGGGCAATCACTTCTCACGGTGTAATATCATCAGACATACGTCCCAGCCGCGTATCTAGGTCCCTATTTATTTCTTTATCGGTCGTTTTGGACAGACCCACGAGACTACACTCGTTGAGTTGAAACGCTCGTTCGGGCGTTCCGCTTCGAATGACGAAACTTACAGTACCACCGACTGCTATATTTGCCTAGCACACCTCACAGCGCTTATCTAATCCACTTATACTGATAATTTGGAAGTTTTAATCTCAGACAACTCAGATAGCGAGACGGCAGACAAAACCTCTCTTTCCTGAACGATTATTATATTAAAACCGATTAACACATACTCTGAAATGACCAGTTATCAAAGAATGAGTGATTATAAGCGTTCAATCGCACCGATTTATTAAACGCACCGACGTATATCGTCGTTTAGATGACGCGGTTTTGAAGATAATCGAGATGCTTTGCGTTGTAGACAATTCGAACACTGTCGGCTGCTGGTGATCCGATACACGTGAGCCGAACGTTCTTGTCAGAAACTTCCTCATCGGAAAGAATCTGCTGCATGTCCATGTCGATCTCTCCTTCCTTCACGATTGCAGCGCAGTTTGCGCACGCGCCCGCGCGGCAGGAAAACGGCCAATCGTATCCTTGTGCTTCTGCGGCCTCAAGAATGTATTCGCCCTCGTTTACTTCAAGTGATCCGTAATCTTCGTTCCCGAGATCAGAGTCAGCGGCCTTTTCGAAAAGGTCCTCATCGTCCATCTCCCAACCCTTGTCGTCAAGGGTCTCATAGTTCAGATATTCTACGGTTGCCATCAATAGATAGTATGTGCGCCATCCCATTAGAGTTTATTGTTTGCTAATTTCGCCATGATACAACCGTCTACGGTCAAAAATCAGGCACTCGTGCTCGATACACACATGACTCTGTGCACTCTTTTTGTTTTTTGCCTGTAATCACCGGACAGCGCCGGTACTGGTCTGTGTTATCGTATTATATTGAGACATATACTCATTTCTGTCCGCCAGTTGAATTATCGATTCAAATCTGACCCTCTGAAGTTCGAATATAAACTCAAACTCAAACTCAAATGCAAGAAAAGACTCAACAGAATAATTCGTTGAGGACATTCGACACCGAGAACGGTAACCACGAGTTATTTTTTGTCCGATAACACGTCATAACAGCAGTGAGGAATACAATCACTTTTTTCAGAAAACACACTCGTGCAATCTTGAACGCCCGCTGGCGCGTTCCGTTTCGAATAAGGACATCCACAGCACCAACGACTGATGAGCATACAAAGCGGGAAGTCGCGACGGACTTGTTGTGTCTGGGCACGGAAGTAATCCTGAGGAGTTTCACAGCGGCATGAAGGTAAATAATGCATACGATGTAGCTGCTGACACTGATGGCGTTAACAGCCAAAAGAAGATTACACGACCAGTTGTTCCTGGGTCAAACAATGTTTGCTCGGTGAGTTCCTGAGACGACTCTTCACCGACGTCTGGGACGCTTGTGTCGGTTTCAGCCGTTAATGCATTTACCGACATTTCTGGCTTTTCTCCACCGATTGCATCACCAATCGTGACTGTCCGTGTTGCTCGACCCCACCCAAGCCCAACAATACACATCGTCGCTGAAACCGCAAGGCTCGCTGGAATACCTAATATCGAAAGCACTGCAATCACTGATGCGGAGACTGTCTCAACGACGAGCGCAGCTAAAATCGGTAGTTCGGTGAGATCGTTGCCAACCGTATCAAGCGTTCGACGTGCAATAGTAAATGCCCCAAATCCGATTGCTCCAGTGGCTAAAATAATACCGACATTCATCGACACTGATCCGTTCCCGACAAGCGGTGCAACAGCATTTGCTGCATTCGAAGCACCTGCAGAGTATGCCATATAACACGCAATAATAATAACTAAACAAACACTCCCGAGCTCCCGATTTGAGGTGTTTGGTCCTCGACGAATCAGAGGGATAGCCTGACCACGGTCAAGCGTAATAAGCGGTCCTGGTGACCGATTCAGTTTGAGTCGCGCATCAAGATACGGATAGAGATATCGTCCAACGACCGCACAAATCCAAAATGCAAGCACCGGTGCGACAATCCACCATGACACAATTTCAAGCATCACGGCTTCATTAAGCGTTCCTGAGGCAACGCCGAGCCCGGCGATGGCACCGACAGCGGTCATTGATGTTGATGCAGGGACTCCAAATGTATTCGAGATGAGTAACGCCATGCCAACGAAAAACAACACAGCAACACTCGCTGCAAGTGTAAACTGACTTCGTGGGACAATCTGTCCGCCCATTGTTTCGATTACCTTTCGACCAGCCGTCCATGCACCAATAAGTGCAAATGTCGTCATCAACCCGGCTGCAAAGAGCTTTGAGACAAGTCCACTTCCCACCGCAGGTCCAAATGCAACTCCTGTCGAGGAGCCACCGATATTAAATCCCACAAAAACCGCAACACCAACGCCGATAAAGAGCAGTACTTCGACCACGGTCAGCGATCTAATGACTCAGATGAGAAGATTCCGTATCTACGCGCTGTGTTGTGATGAGACTCAATACGTCGACTCTGTTCGGGCATTCTCTCAGTCATTATTCAAATTGATATAGTATACTCCCTCTCCTGAAGCTACCGATATAATCAATCTTTCTTCACCAACCCAGATGAATAAATCACCTCTTGTGTGTCGAAACCACACCGGCGGACAAAGATTGACGTTTCAGGTTCCATATAACAATTGCTGGTTATATGATCATAAGTTTGATCAGTTTATATCCGGAGCCATACTTACCCGAGTCGCAATACTCATTCGTCCGTTCCATCCTGAACAACGAAACAGAAACCTACAATGCTAACAACTGATTAAATCGGATGATAAATACTCTCATTAATGTAGGTAGTTACTGACGCTGACACTCACGCGGTTGCAGTGTCGATTGCCTGTGTGAGATCAGCAATAATATCGTCGACATCTTCAATTCCAACGGAGAGTCGGACCATATCAGGTGTCACTCCGGCAGCCTCCTGCTCAGACTCAGTCAACTGTTGGTGTGTGGTTGACGCGGGATGGATGACGAGCGTTTTTGCATCACCAACATTCGCGAGCAGTGAAGCGAGTTCAACATTATTGACAGTATCTCGTGCAGCCTCATATCCGGCGTCAAGTCCAAATGTAATCATCCCGCCATACCCGCCTTCAAGATATGATGTTGCTTCTGAGTGTGTCTCGTGGTCTGGAAGACCCGGATAGTTGACCCATGAGACTGCCTCATGTGAATTGAGGAACTCTGCAACAGCCATTGCATTTGTGCAGTGCTGCTCCATCCGCATCGGGAGTGATTCGAGTTTCTCAAGTGTATTCCACGCATCAAATGGTGACTGTGCATTCCCAAGATCTCGCAGTCCTCGGGCAATCGCAGCGTATGTCAGTGCCGCATCACCGAATCGTTCTGCAAAATTCACACCATGATATGCGGGATTTGATGCACCAATTTCGGGGTATTTCTCTGGGTAATCACCCCATGGGAACGACCCACCATCGATGAGTACACCGCCAATTGTCGTTCCTGCACCATGTATCCACTTTGTCGTTGAGTCCCACACCAAATCAGCACCATGTTCGATTGGGCGGCATAACGCAGGTGTTGCAAATGTATTGTCAACGAATAATGGCGTGTCATGCTCATGAGCAATATTAGCGATTCGCTCGATATCCGGTGTCACAAGCGCCGGATTCCCAATCGTCTCGATATGAACATATGCAGTATCATCGTCAATTGCCTCGGCATACTCATCATATGCAAGTGTATCGACAAATCGGGCTGAGATGCCACGTCGCTCGACCGTATGTGTGAAATACGTGTATGTCCCGCCGTACAGCGATGATGCAGTCACAATGTTATCTCCAGCCGATGCAAGAAGGAATGTCGCGAGATCAAGTGCAGCCATTCCTGATGCGGTCGCAGCCGCACCAATACCACTTTCTAATGATGCTAGTCGCTCCTGTAATGTCGCGACTGTCGGATTCATCAATCGCGAGTAAATGTATCCTTCCTTCTCTAGTGCAAATTGCTGGGCAGCGTCATCAGCGTCATCAAAAACGTATGAAGTGGTCTGGTACAATGGTGGTGCTCGAGCACCTGTTGTCGGGTCAGGTTCCTGTCCAGCATGTAATGTCCGCGTTTCAAATCCAGGCTCTGATTCGTTATCTGACATACATTATTCATTATTCAGCGGCCATCTATTTATGTTGGCGTATGCAAATCCCGCCACTATCTCTCATAGGTACCACAGATTCTCGAATCGCTTCTGTGAGATGGGGGAACCCGAGTCTGAAGCAACCGACGAGAGTTCCGTCTGTCACTGAGTTATACGCTGAACAGGCGCAATCCCACTGAGGCTGTGGATGCGCGCCGTCACAGTGGGCGATTCCGAACGGTTTTGTTGGATAGAGGTATCTGTGAGTGCCGGCACATCGGCTCTGACCCCGATGGAGCCGAATGTCCGACAGGTGGTGGTTCGAGTGTCCGCCCACGTTGGAACCAGGGTGTGCCCATGTGGGAATCACATGACAAGCATCGGGCTCTCCTCACTAATGCAAGTAACTCCGAGTCTGGTGAGACTGACGGAAGCTCTTGTGGTACAACCAACACAAGTCCTTGATTCAGTTGAAGAGAGGACTCCCGGGAGCTGGGGCTTGGCACTCGGCACTCCCGAGAGACTGCCCAGTGACCGACCACACACCGATTCCAACGGTGTCCTGGCTTGCTCTTGGTCTTGGTCTTGGGAGTCTGCAAACCCAAACCCAAACCTGACACCCCACTCCCACTCCCAACCAAGCGAAGCAAAGCGGAGCAGAGTGGTGCCGTGAGATTCCTTCCGCCTTGAGACCGAGGAGGATGTCAAGATTGAATGATTGTTTTGAGATCTGTGATGATAAGCAGACGGACTCCCTGAGAAAGAAGAATGGCTCCAGTTAGCTCATCGGGTAGCTCCGAGGTCGTGGATGGAGAGCGCGTCGTGGAAACAGGAAGCCCCACCCTCAAGGAAGCGACGCCGGTCGCTAAATAGGGTGGGGTAGTTCACTGATGGAATATATATTTGACAGACACCTGTAGCGGTGGTTGACACTGTGATCAGTGTTTTTCCGTAAGACCACACAGAGTACGAACGTCGGTCTGCATGCTCTATTTCGACTCACATGACTCACACTGTCGAATACAATCCTGCGTTACCACACCCTAGTCATCACGCCCAACTCGGAGACCGCTGAGTGATGTCCCAGTGAACAGAGTAATAATCCCAATCACACCAAGCGATACTAATACACGCGGTGGAGGAGACGCGATTGATACTGTTGGATACAATGCAAGTCCAATCAGCGACAAAATACAGACGCCCGTTCCTGCAGAAACGGCTATTGCGCGCCCTCGCCCACTCAATAACGACACTCCGGCGATTGCCAGCATACCACCAACACTGAGGTTTATGCCAGTTACAATATCTCCACTGCCCCATCCAATTATCTTAATACTGGTCGCCTCCAAAATTCCACCTGCTGAGACAGTTAAGAAATTAATCGACATCGCAATGATAGCTCCGCCAATAACGGTACTTGCGATGCCGGCTATGAGACTCACAGGTCGATACGAGCTATCCATGTATCATTTTGATGATCGGATTAATATTGGGTTCAGTCTCAGCACTTCCGGTGCACATACTCATATTCCATCTGAGAGACGTGATTCACACTCGCCAATCACAATTATCACTCGCTTGATTCATCTGCTCGGTCGGTCGTCTCATCGACATCTGATGACAACTGCCCTTTTTGTAATTCAGTCACGACAGCCTCAACAAGATCCTCGAATGTTGCATCTGCTGGGGTGACATCAACGCGAATTCCGCACCTTTCGGCTGTTTCCCGAGTTGGCTCACCAATCGTCCCGACGACAGCATGGTTGAGTCCTGCAATCGCTTCCTCACGGAGTTCTCTGTTCGCAGCAGCAGCAAGAAAGTGTTCGACTGTCAGTGATGATGTAAAACAAACCGCATCCAACTCATCACCAGCAGCCATCACGGTCGATTGCCCGGTCCCAGCAGGTCGCACAAGACGATAGAGGACCGTTTCAGTGACATCTGCTCCCGCTGCATTCAACCCATCAAGAAGTGTCTCACTCCCATGATCACTTCGTGCGACAATGACTGATCGGTCTGTCACCTTGTCTGTGAGTGCATCAACTAACCCCTGTGAGGAGTACTCTGTTGGAACTATATCGACTGTCCATCCAACATCGCGGGCTGCGGCTGCGGTCTGTGGTCCAATGCACGCTACTGTCGCTGTGGCGGGACTCCACCCAGCGTCTGCGAGAATCTCAACGCCTGTTTTACTTGTCAATACGATGAATGGTGATGTGTCTGAAACAGCCTCTATCTCGGGGATTGTACCAGTCGGCTCAACTGATAACATCGGGTCAGGAACGGCTGTGATTCCATATTCTTCCAGTAACTCGACTGCAGTGGCCATGCGTTCATCATCGGGCCGAAACACGCCAACTCGTGGGGTTCGTCTCCAGTCTATCTGATTCTTTGACATTATGACTGATCCTGAGTTTCTATCTGTTCGAAATGATGATGCTGTGTTTGATCAATCCACTGACATACACGTTCACGTGTCGTAGCAACCTCACCGATGACGGTGATTGCCGGTGGTTCAATCCCAACTTCATCACGGATATCGACTGCTGTGTCAAGTGTTCCAACTGCTACTTGCATCGATGGTCGTGTCGCCTGTTCGATGAGTGCGATTGGTGTTTCCGGGTCCATTCCAGCGTCTTGTAATTCGGCAGTATATGCCGGAAGTTTGCCGACACCCATCAGGACAACAATCGTTCCACCAGTCGCCGCAAGTGCTTCCCAGTCGATAGCGGATTCATCCTTGGTAGGATCCTCATGACCAGTCACGAACGAGACTGATGATGCATGCTCACGATGTGTCACTGGAATCCCAGCAACTCCCGGACCGCCGATAGCAGACGTAATCCCCGGCACAACCTCGAATGGAACGCCCGCAGTAGCGAGATGTTCCATTTCCTCACCACCCCGGCCAAACACAAATGGATCGCCACCCTTTAATCGCACAACGGTTCTGCCAGCCTTCGCAAGTTCGACCAATCGGTCATTCGTGTACTCCTGTGGCGTCCGTTCACCACCAGCACGCTTCCCAACATCCTCACGCTTCGATTCGGGAATTGATTCGATAATCGCCGGTCCAGGAAGCTTATCATGCAAGACGACATCTGCAGTATCGAGCAGTTCCTTTGCTTTCACCGTCAGTAATGATGGATCCCCTGGACCACTCCCGACGAGATAGACCATACCGGTGTCAGTGTCATCACTCATACCGGTCTTACTCTCCCGCTGGTTCCGTACTGTTACTTTCATCCGCAGCAACCCGTGCAGCAGTAATCAGTTCATCAGCACCGCGATCTGCGAGTTTATCAGCGAACTGAGCAGCTGCAGCTGCATGATTATCAACTGGAAGGTTACGACTTCCACTGACGGTCTCTGTCCCATCGCCTGCTAAGACCCGTGCGGTTACATGGACGTACTCACCTTGCAATGTTGCATGAACGCCGATTGGTGCGATACATCCACCACCTAACTCAGCCAGTACTGTCCGTTCAACAGTCGTCTCGACGCGTGTTCGTGGATGATCAATGGCTTCTCGAATCTGTGTTGTTGCATCCGTCTTTCCCTGTGTGGTAATAGCAATTGCACCCTGCCCTGGCGCTGGAACGAAGGTTGCTGTATCAAGCTTGACATACTCAATATGATGGATAAGCCCTGATCGCTGTAGTCCGGCTTCTGCGAGGACGATTGCATCATATTCTGTTTCAACCGATCGCTCAAGCGCTCGTCGTTCAATCTCAGAGAGTTCATTAAACCACTCCTCAATTGATTGTTCAAACTCAGGAAGATCCTCGCTCGCCTCATCTTCCTCTGCATGCTCAGCTTTATCATCACTCCTAGCGCTTTCGCCATCTGTCATCTCATCCTGCTCGGCCTCAATACGTTGTTCGTGTTCTGTCTGCAATGACGGCGCAAGTAGTTTTTCAATTCGTGTATCAACATTCCCCCGTAGTGGCTCAACGGTAATATCCGAACGCTGATCGAGCAACTGCGCTTGTCGACGAAGCGATGATGTTCCAACAGTAGCCCCGGATGGTAGCTCAGATAATTTCTGTCCGTCAGTCGTAATCAAAAGGTCACCTGGTGGTGCCCGCTGTGGAATCCCGGCAACAACAAGACCATCTGGACTGTCCGTTGGCATATCTTTCATCGAGTGAACTGCAGCATCAGCCTCAGCTGTGGGATCAAGAACCTCCTGATCAAGTGCACGGACGAACGCACCTGTTTTTCCGAGTTGATGTATTAACTCGTCCTGAATTTGATCACCGCGCGTTTCAACTTCAATGAGGTCAACCTCATAGCGCTCATCTGTGAGCGCCTCTTGAACGCTCGTCGCCTGTCTGAGCGCGAGATCAGACCCCCGTGTCGCGAGTGTTAATGTCCCGCGAGTGCGACTACGAGTGGTCATCTTCTGTGCGATAATCTGCGGTCACGGGTGAAAAGGACACCACTTCGCTACACTCCTACTTCCGTGTCTCTCAATGAGCGAGGTGCAAGGTGAGTTTCTCGGGATTCTCCTTTGCCCCTGATGCAGTCGATACAAAGCTTCAGTGTCCATCACCCGCAGAAAGGAATGCACAGATATGTGAACTATCCTATCTCCCCACGCTCGTGGCTACTGTTTCTCGCTCGGTGAAGACAGCGCTTCCTCTGTCGGTGCCGGTGTCGATGTCGATGTCGATGTCGATGTCGATGTCGATGTCGATGTCGATGTCGATGTCGATGCCGATGCGGATGTCTGTGTCGGAATGTCTTCCCGACATGGGCACAGCGATTCTAGACTCCACAGTCCGCAGGCAAGTTCTGTTTAACAGTCATTGGCAATATGCCCACTGTGTCTATTCGAACCCACAGTTGGCTCAGCTGGGACGCTCGGTTATGCGTTCCGCTGCAGTTTCGGATACAGAAATCAAATTACCAACAACTGTTAATGATGGTTCGGAGTGTTGGTGTCCAACTCCTCACTGTTGGACAGTTGATCATAACCGATGGGACGCGGTTGGTGTCGCGGGTGAGCGCCTGAATCCCATCGGAGATATAGGGTGCATCGTGTTGCCGATATAATATACCGACGAATCCCGCGTTGGTGAAACTGTCTGAACAGGTGAGAGCGACACTGCCTCACCGCCCTACTGCGCTCCTCGCTTCGTTCAGCCTGCTGCGTTGCTTCTTGAGGACGGGAACATAGCCTGTCGGAATTAAAATACATATTTGCTTGTGAGTAACGATCATCATATTTAAATAACGTAATGAGAGTTCCACAGGTCACCCGACCCGTGGTACTTTAGGAGAAATACTCGTCGGTCATCATGAACTCATTGATTACGGCGTCCCGACTGCTTTGTGTCGACGATACAGATAGTACACCGCAACCACGATACTCAATACGAACACGCTACCAATGACAGTTCCAAAGGCAATGATCCCCCAGATACGAGGATCGGGTGTCCACTGATATCGCGATTCAGCAATCGCTCGTGCATCAATGTATGTTGCGACTGGAAACATGACAGTCATAATGACACCACTCAGCCCGACGACCGGAACAATGAGAATCCATAGCCCGGCGACTGCAAATTCGAGATCAATGGCAACCCCAGTCAAGATGGTGATAAAGAATACAATGAACCCAACTGTAGCGATCACAACAGACAGCGGCACCGCAGCAATCCAATACCACCATCGCGAGTTAACCTCTGCATGTGGGAGTAATCCATTGAGTGGGTCAGCATCACTATTTGTGCTGCGAAGTGATGAGTCAGACATACTCGAACTTCCAGTAGATTCATATAAAAAATCGACTGCATGATGCAGTCATCGAAACAGGACACGCAAATTATGTCTTTTTATACAGCGATTTGAGATAAACTGTTTGAGGAGGTACTATGCTGAGACGAACGTCTCACACCCAGATCATATCACTCATACAATAGGTCTGATATCATCGTTCAGTGAGCTATAACGCTGATTTATATGCTTCCAGCGTCCGATCAATATCTTCGTCGGTGTGTGCGTATGAGACAAACTGTGACTCGAATTGATTCGCCGTAAGGAAAATATTGTGATCACGCATTTTCTGCCAGAAAATCCGTTCCCACCGTTCGGTCTCAGCGCTGCCGACATCCGCGCCCGTTTTCGGACAATCATCATACCGCATACACGACTCACGTTGTTCACACCCAGCAGAACAGACATCCCCATCATCTGTTGTCGAACCCTCTCTCGTGAACACGGTTTTGAACATTGAGTCGAGCCCAACAACGACTGTTGACGGTGATTGGTCTGTTGCAATCTCGGTTATTCCCTTTCGAAGTCGCTCTCCAAGTCGGTTGACGTGGTCATAGACATTGTTCTCAGCAGCATATTTCAGTGACTCATATCCCGCTGCCATCGTTACTGGGTGCCCTGAGAACGTTCCCGACTGGAATACATCTCCGGAGGGAGTGAAATGCTCAATAATCTCTGCACGCCCACCAATCGCGCCGACAGGGAACCCGCCACCGATAATCTTTCCAAAGGTCGTCACATCTGGTGTTACTCCAAATTTCGACTGTGCACATCCAAGTCCACCAACACGGAACCCGGTAATTACCTCATCGAAAATCAACAGTGAGTTATATTCATCTGTGAGTGACCGGAGATGCTCAAGATAACCATCAACTGGACGGATAATGCCATTGTTTGCAAGAATTGGCTCGGTAAGTACAGCAGCAATATCCTCACCATGCGTCTCAAACACAGTTGTGATTGCTTCTGGATCGTTGAATGGAACTGGAAGTGTATGCTGAGCGAATGAACTCGGAATCCCTGGTGTACTCGGTTCGACGTGCATCGGGTCACCTTCGACGAGTGTGGACTCTTGTGCACCATGGTAGCCGCCCTGCATTACGACAATCTTATCTCGACCGGTGTATCCGCGGGCGAGTCGGACGGCTGAGACGGTTGCCTCTGTTCCTGAATTGACAAACCGTATCATTTCGACGGACGGCACATGCCGGGCGACAAATTCGGCATGTTCGACTTCAATTGGAGTTGGAGCGCCATACATCGGCCCTTCAGATGTATATGACTGAATTGCTGCATGCACCGACTCCGGGAGATCATGACCGTATAATAGTGGTCCATAACCCATCACATAATCAAGATAGCGGGTTCCATCGGCGTCAATAACTGTTGCTCCGTCACCACGCTCGACAAAAAACGGATATGGTTGCGTCGCCCGCACGGATGAATTAACGCCGCCGGGCATCACCGATAATGCCCGATCATACAGCGCTTGAGACTCCTCATCAGTCATGTAAATGGATTCGGCTGTACGCGCAAAAAATCTTCACTGTTTGATACTGTCTGTCAGTTATCCCGAGTCAGTAATTGCTCATATCTGATCCCCTATGGGTGAACGTCTGAATTACATCATAAAGATTTATTATATATAACGATAGATAATGTAGTACAATGAGGACCACTGTACCCGTACGTAAATAATATTCATCTTCAGACAGGTTGAGAGGTGACATATCAGGAATAATCATTCATATTCAATTTCAATAAGAACCATTCAATGACAGCGCAAACACCAGCACAATCACCGACAGAAGGACTTTCTCGTCCAACACCGACTGATTCAGCGGAATCAATACTCACATCAAAGACTTCAGACTCAAGACAGTATACAGAGGCACCCTCAATGCCTACACCCCTCGCTCCAGAACACGGACCTCAGCCTCACCCACAACCAACATCTCGCTAATCTCTGCCTGTGAGAGACGGAGCGGCGCAATATCACACCGAGTGGTCGTGCATGGCGACATGAATGAAGCGCATAAACTCAATTATGTCCATGTCCACGCTGTGCTCGGGTGGTGAAAATATTCAAACACCTGATAAGAAAACCACTTAATCGTTACTCAGGTGCAGGACAACGCAAACGAGCAACTATTATTCTTTGTTAGTTTTATCCGACAGATATGCGACGGCAAACGGGTATCGAAGGCTCAGACGGCGTCTGGACCTGTCTTTCCGGTTCGGATCTGTGTTGCTGCTTCAACAGGAAGCACAAATACCTTTCCATCGCCCGGTTCCCCGGTGTGTGCACCTGATTCAATTGCACTCACGACATCTTCAGCAGGAATATCAGCAACAACACACTCAACTTTGACCTTCTCATGGAGGTCAACAGTATATTCTTCGCCGCGATATTGACTTGTCTTCGCTGGCTGTGATCCACGACCCGAGACATTCGTCACAGTCAGTGACGGAGCACCAGTCTCAGCGAGTGCCTTCTTTACGTCTGTTAGTTTATCTGGTCGAATATATGCCATTACTAACTCAATTTCGCCTGTAGTATCTTTACTCATTGTCATTCACCGAATTTGAATTTGAATCTGCATTCATATCGACGCCACCGTCAGTCTTCGCTCCAGACCCATCAGTCGCAACACCCTCACGACGTTCGCTTGGGACGAATTCTGGATACACTGAAATACCATGTTCGCTTTCGTCGAGTCCCTGTTCTTCGTCTTTTTCTGAAACACGAAGCCCAAAGAGTGCATCTGCTATTCCGAACACCGCAATCGTCGCAAACACTGTCCACGTTCCAATGACGATCACACCGACAACCTGCATAATCAATTGGTTGACACCGAGGAATGTATATCCTCCAGCGGTTGTCACACCGAAAACAGGGATCAAGATTGTACCGATGGCGCCTGCACTTCCATGAACCACGAACACACCACAGACATCATCAATCTTGAGTGAATCAACAACCCAGCGGAAGGTTGGCAGCACCAATGCACCAGCGATGAGACCAAGAATCAAACCACCCCACCACGTAACATGTGGTACTGCACCGGTGACTGCGACGAGACCCGCCAGCAGACCGTTAGCTGCCCAAAGTGGATCGGGCTTTCCTTGCCAACTCGCGGAGACGATCATTGCTGCAACTGCGCCGCCACCCATACCGAGAGTGGTATTCAACACGACCTGTCCAAGTGCACCACCATTAAAACTTAATGCTCCATCAGCAGCAGCAAGGACAGTCGCCTGTGTGCCGACATTAAATCCGTACCATCCGAATGCGAGGAAAAGCGTGCCAAGCACGGCTAAAAGCATTGAATGTCCAGGAATTGGCTGTGAGTTACCGTTTGCGTCGAACCGGGTCTTACGCGGTCCAACCATTTTTGCTCCCACAAGACCAGCGAGTCCACCAACCATGTGAACAACGGTCGCACCAGCGAAATCAAGATATCCGACACCAAGTGCGAGTCCGATGAATCCATCACTGGAGAGCAAGCCACCAGCCCAGGTGAGCCCTGTGACAACTGGATAAATGACTGAAGTCATTGCTGCAGCAACAAAAACATACGCAGTGAAATTCATGCGACCGGCTACTGCGCCGGAAACAATCGTCGCAGCTGTCATTGCGAAGACTGCACCAAAGAACCATCCAATGTATGCCGATGGATCACTAATGTATGCGAATGCACTTCCAAGATCAACTGCTGCACCGGGAGCCGTCAGCATTCCGACAAGCGAACTGACACCAGCACCGATGATGAAGAACACAAGGACGCCAAGTGTCCAATCAGTCATATTCTTCATCAGGACATTCCCGACGTTCTTTGCTCGAACCTGCCCAGCTTCTAAGAGCGCAAATCCAGGCTGCATGAAGAAAATCAGGAAACAGACGACAAGAATCCAGACATTGTTGACACCACTTGCAATTGCTCCTGCATCAATCTGTAATGGGATCATTTCTCACCTGCCATATGAACCGGACATTTGTTCACCAATACATCAGAATAGCTGCGATTTGTACTGCGTATCACAGCAGATAGGTTGGTAACAGAACCATATAAATCCCGTAGTTTAAAAAATAATTGAGACGCGAAATATGATTGACAACTGTTCAATCTAGGGAAGAATATAATGTGTATAAGGATATAATCTATACAGAAACACGCGGATTGTCAACGAGAGTCTGGACACGTGTTTTGATACTATTTTGATATATCTACCGTATACGCTGGCGCGTCATCTACTCAGAGTTGATCTGCAAGCGTTTCAGCGAAATATGTAATAATTAAATCAGCCCCGGCTCGTTTCATCGCAACAAGCGACTCAACTGCTGTTGTCTCTAGATCAATCCACCCACGATCAGCAGCAGCGTGCATCATCGCATACTCTCCAGACACGTTATAGGCTGCAACTGGGCGGTCAAAATTCGATGAGATAGTGGTAACAATGTCAAGATATGCAAGTGCTGGTTTCACCATTAAGACATCAGCACCCGCTTCAACATCAAGTTGAACCTCCCGTTTCGCCTCTCGACTATTCGCTGGATCCATTTGATAGTGCCGTCGGTCGCCAAATGATGGTGCACCATCGGCTGCATCACGAAACGGACCATAAAATGCACTTTCGTACTTTGCAGCGTACGACATAACCGGAATATTTGCATTTCCTGTCTCATCCAACGCAGTTCGAATCGCAGTGATCATGCCATCGGTCATTGAACTCGGCGCGACCATTTCTGCCCCTGCCTCGACATGCGAAACGGCTGTCTTTGCCAATAATTCAAGTGTTGGGTCATTTTTGACTGTCAGTGTCGGATCAGTGGCTGCGTCAGTTTCGACAACACCACAGTGACCATGTGTCGTATACTCACACAAGCACACATCAGTAATGACATACGCATCTGTTTCAGCCGTTATGCGACGGACAGCCCGCTGGACAACGCCATCATCCGCCCATGCGCGCGAGCCGCGTTCATCTTTCTCAGTCGGGATTCCAAACACCATGACCGCCTCAACACCGGTTTCACGTATCTCTTCAACGCGTGTTACTGCATCTTCGACTGGAACGCGCTCATGCCCTGGCATTGATTCGATTGGCGTTCGCGTTGTCGTCGTTGCATCAACAAACACGGGTGCGACAAGGTCTTGTGCACGTACTTCAGTTTCACTGACGAGTGATCGAATCCCGTCCCTACGTAGTCGCCGCGGACGATCGGTCAACTCAATATTCACATACTATATCCTATCCGAAGTAAAAAAGCCGCATCGCTCTCAGCATGAGAAGAATCATCTCCAATTCCATTCAATTGATTCGATGATTATGACCGATGTGATACTCATCGTTTAGATCACTTTTGACAAGAATAATATAAGACCATGTGATTTCAGTCGTGACGGGGTGAACCCAAACGCTCCGACCCAGGCTTCAGCAGTGTCGAGACCATCCAAAACCGGTAGACAGACGCAGTTGAACCCGAGCATGAATCTTGATTCTCATTCTCTCGCTCTCGATCTCAACCTTCCGCGTGCTGTCAAGAAGTCGTTGCCACATCCATATTTATCTCCAACTTATGAGACATCTGTATTGTTTATCTGCAGAGATGGACTCGCTAGCAACACAACTGTCAGGTGGTGTTTTGATGTATCATAGTTTCTCATACTCAGAAGTATCGATAGACGGAAACAGACTGCTGGTGGGAATCCTTGGAGTCGGCATTAGGATATGTTTCACATGATCGATGAACCCGCAACCCGCCAACTCAGGGATGACCGATTGATCCTACATCGCGCGATTATCGTGGTTATGATCGTAATGCACCACTTACTATACTCAGTTGCGACACACGGCACACGGCTTACATCGCTCGCCCTGTGAGAATATGGATTGAATCGACAAAATCAAATTGGACTCTTAGTTTCTATTCCAAGTAATCAGCCATCGGTCGAAGAACCCGTTGAACTCCCGGCAGTTTTTCCAGAACGAAACGGGTTTGTGGCTCTCTGTAATATTCCAGATTAATGTTCGTGCTCCCGCTACAGCTTGAGTCAATGCCTCCACGATTGGTGGCACTTCTTGAGTCAGAGTGGGCTTATATTGTCCTTTTTATCATCTTCGTGCTCGAGGGGGCGATGTTGATGTATTTCATGCCAAGTGAACTTATTGTCCCTGGGTCGCTGTTATTGCTCGGTGATGATGCTGTGATTCCCATCATTGGGATTGCAGTCGTTGGTGCGACGATTGGTCAATACGTGTTATTTAAACTCGCACAGCACGGGGGTCGTGAATACCTTCTCCAGAAATCATGGTTTCGGATCGACCCATCGAAAATTGAGCGATTCGATGGGTGGTTTGAGCGCTGGGGACCTCTTATTGTTCCCATTAGCAACGCACTATTGTTCACGCGCGGGATGCTTACTGTTCCTGCAGGATTCGCTGAAATGAATGATCGTCAGTTCATTACACTCTCTGCGACTGGGACCGTCATTTTTGAGTGTGCGCTTGCTGGGCTGTTTCTCCTCTCAGGTCGCGTCCTATGATATTTTCACGATAATTTACGGATTTCTCCGGTAATAGTTCACCCGATAAACGGACACTCACTCGTTGAGGAAGAGGACTCCACTTCGAAAATGGTGAAAATTAAACCCATGAAATATCTCATCACGGTTATATCTTGTCTCTCGTCTCTTTATGAATCAATAAAATGTGTCTCCTTGACACAAGACGAACAAAAACTATAAGCGACTATGATTGGCGTCTCAGTATATATTCATTAATGTTATCTGCAGTTTCAATAATATCATTCGGTTCGGTCGATATCAATCTGCTCTCGAAGGGCAGCTAGTTCCTCTGAATCTGCGAGTTCCTCAACTCGCTGTCGGAAGTGCCGTTCGCAGAGACCGACCTTGATTCCATCCTTCTCAGCGGCATACGCCGCCTCTTGGTCGCAATAATGGCACTTCATTACCATCTATACTTTATCCCTCTTACTCTTTAAGCCTACTGTCGAGACGGTCCCTCAAAAGGAAGGAACCACATTCTGTAAGAACCGGCTGAGAACCGCGAGTATCAGTCGTTTGAGATGTGATTTTCGTTCTTCGAAATTGAAGCGGAACACGCACACAGGCGTTCCAAATCAAATAATTGTAGATTCAGGTATAAACATTGCTCAGACCGCCACTGACTGGATGGGTGCGTATATCTATATCACTCGTCTCGCAAAGGGTTCGAATGCAGCCGATGGTGGTCCGGTGACACCGACGGTTCGGTTGTGTGCATCTGAGCCACCAATGAGAAGTAAATCAGCATTTGTCGCAACATTCTCAACAATTGTTGGATCGGCGCGGTCAGCATCCTGACCGCTGTATGGGTAAAACCGCTCAACAGCGTCTAACTCCTCTGCCTGTTTCAATGCTGCTGCCGGATCGGAATATCGAAACGGATGCGCAAGCCCAACAACCGCACATGCATCAGCAAGCACTGCTGCTCCTGTGTCGAATGATGGAATTTCCCGCTGAATATAACAGGGACCATCCGATCCAATTATCTCGTTGAAAGCGTCGGAATAATCGTATGGGGCGTTGCTTTCATCAATTGCGCGTGCAATAGCAGGACGACCCAATCCCTCACAAATATCAATATCAAGAGTGACGTCAAGATAAGATTCGACAGCGTCAACCATCGCAGCACCACGCTCCTTTCGATTTTGCTGAATTGAGGCCGTGAGTTCTGTCAGTGAGTCAGTTCGCCTGGCGCCATATCCAAGTAGATCTAATCGTTGGCTCTCAGCGCTAACCCGCAGTTCGATCCCACGGATAATTGTCACCGCATCGTGTGTTGACACAGGAGCAGTAAGTTCGGGATGAACCCGGTCGTGATCAGTGACGGCAACAGTATCAATACCTGCCTTGCGTGCAACCTCTGGGAGCTCCTCAATTGTTAATATCCCATCCGAGGCGGTTGTGTGTATATGGAGATCCGCAGATGGAACATTCGTCTCTGCGCTGTCAATTGTCACACGTACGATAGATGCGGGTGCATAATATCCTTTCCGCCGTCTTCACGATTACATTAATGATGATTAAGGTCTCTATAGAGTCTATATTTTATCATTGAAAACCATTAAGAACCCTGGCTGAGTGAGAAGTAAATACAATGAGATTGAATCATACAGATGATCTGATTACCGAACATGAATTCCCAGCAACAACCGAAGATCTCGTGGATGCATATGGTGAAGAAACAATCGAACTTCCAAATGGGACCGCGCAGCTTGGTGAGGTCCTGACTCGCGCTGGTTCGGAAACGTACACCTGTCCAAGCGAGGCACAATCAGCACTTCTCTGTGGACTTGGTCACGAGGCTATTGGTCGCCGATATTACAGTGATCGTGATGCGTATGCAGCCGGCGAGGACGGACCACAACAGGTGTCGTTCTAGTTCTTATCGGGATACCGGGATTACTCACCCCTATCAGCGAGACTTCTTTTCTGATCCTCTTTTCGAGACGAGACAGTACAGTATAGTATAGTAGTATCGTCTTGAAGTCTGCTTGAAAAATAACGTACGCGATGTATTGATCACCCAATATCTGACAACTCAAGCGGAACATCTCCATTCATATACCCTGAAACATGACCTGATGGTCGGAGCCGATAGACCACTGCCGGTTGATGATAGACAGATGGTCTTTCTGCGATAATCTGTCGCCATTCATTATCTGGGAATGATGAACAATCGACAAATAACACGATTTCTCCGCCGTGAGCTTTCAACTGACCGTTTGATTTTGTCCGCGCTGTGTCCCGAACAGCCGCAATCGGCGTGCCTGCTGTTCGCTTTGCTGTCGGTGTTGGTCTCGTCACCTCAGCAAGTGTCGCTGTTTCCTCAGTTTCCGCACGATAATCAATTGCATGTCCGGTCGATACAGTTATTTCAGGCTCAATATCGTATCCAGCGTTATCTAGCAGATATGCAACATTGAACTCTCCCATTGCTGCAGTCATTCGGGTCAAATCGAGATATTCAGATGTCCCTAACTTTCCAGCCATTACCTCTCGCCATTGGTCGAGAATACGCGTTCGAACAACCGCCTCATAAAATTCAAGAACACTCTCACACGCCGCATCAGGAAACCCCGCTGCATGGTCTTTGAAAAACGTTCGTGTTGTCTCACGACCATCCTTCGAGAGAAATACCGGAAGAAAAAACCACGAAAGGTGTGGATATGGTTCGAGCCATGGACTTTCGACATGTAACTGCGCGGTTAACTCCCGAGTTGCCCACCGAGAAATAGCATCGTCAACAGCGTCAAATCCATGCTTATCGGTCCGCCAGAGTGCTTTTGGCGTTTCTGTGTTCCCAAGCCAGTAAGCCTCCGTATCATTCCATGCGAACAGTGCAATGTCTCCGTTGTTCATCTCAAACCGGTCACCGGTGTATCCCGGTGGCGATTTAAACCATGGCTGACGTCGTACTGCCCCGAGATTCTGATCAAGATCAGTATACACCTTCTCTTTGACCTGGCTTTCGCTCCATTCCCATGGGGCGTATCGAAATCGAAGCGGACGTGCCACAATAGGTTTATTGGACGGATACAATTATTCGTACCGCATATTCTGTCAGCATCTGTGCTCGTGCGTTGCTCTCTCGCGTCCCTGCTCAATCCATCTCAAGCTCGCCTCTTGTCCGAATGAAAAAGTATGCTGGTTTCTCAAAACGTATCGTTGAGAATCCTCGCTGGGATGAGGCTGAGTGCAGCCTCGAAGATTATCATTATAGTTGGTGGGACTGTGAGTATCGTTATTCGAAGTGGAACGCACAAACGAGTGGTCTCAAATAGAAACATGATATCTCTCAAATATCTACCTCATCAAGCGTCACTAGTGCCGCGAGGGAGACGCCAATGACAGCAATTACGTGACCTCCAACAGCGGTGAGTAACACCGGTCGGTCAATCACAAACGGAACCATTGCAACCTGTGTGAGTCCAAATCCAGCGTTGAGTGCATCAAGACGTCGCAGTCGACTGGCAGTCTCGGGGTCAAATTCATATCGCCACGACCGCCAGAGCGCAACAACAGCAGCCCACCATGACGTTCCAATCCGGTAACAAAGGTCCCACAGAATCAAGAGGGTAAGATACACGACAAGAATAGGTGGATCCTCTCCAAGAAAAGATTCAATAATTGTTGTCCCAGCCCCGCGAGGATCGAAGACAAAAAGATGTGTCACAAGTGCAACGAATGCCAATACGCCAAGGACAACCTCAATACTTGATCCAAATAGAAACTGCCGGTATGACTGTGGCAGTTCGAGATTCCGTGTTCCACGACCAAGTCGCTGCATTGCACCACTGCCGACAGCTGCTTCGAAAACCGCGACGGTTCCCGGCAGGATAGCTGATTCAATTCCATATCCAACGGATAACACAATTACCGCAACTTCAAATAATCCGAGTTGTAATGCAATTGCCTCACCATCAGATAGTTCGATTCCCGGCAACGCTCCAATGATACTCTCATACACCCACGTGTCGCCATATGGACTCGACTCTGTCCCTGCATGAGCGCTTGATCGAGCCATCAGCGTGCTGCCCGGTTATCGGTTACCTGAGTAGCTCTACTCAACGTCTGACGCAATTTCCGATATCGAATCAGCCGCGTTCTTAAACCGTCATCTCGCTGAGAAGGTGCATATACATCGATAAATGTAGAGATGAGTGCAAGTATGAACCGGATAGTGCGTTGATACGATGTTGAGGTCGAGGTCAAGCTAATTGAACAGAGTGGTGATGGCGAGTGATATCCGCATATCCACGCCCTCTCACATGCACTCTGCTCAACGCAGACGTGTGGAGATGCCGTGACCGGCAAGGAAAGGTACATATTGTACGCTGCACTCCCCACCGTGTTAATGATTCGTGATTCAGATTCCCACCGGAGGCGGTTTATCTATTGCCCCGATAATCATGATATGGCAACTCAGCCGTGTGAGACGTGTGGACGACCTGTCCGTATTGCTGGTGGGATTGGTGATCTGTGGTCATTCGAGACTGATCCAACTGGTGGAATGACACTTGAACTTGATGATGGCGGCGAGTTCTTTCTTTGTCATGATTGTATCGGACAGCTCCCAACTGATCGAGTCGTCACGAGCGACGATGTTAATACGCTGTGAGTATCCTGAGCTGGATATCTGGTTAGAAGACTTTTATTTACTAATCACAGAAGACATCCGTGGACCCGGATCAGATCCGAGAATCGTTCCCAGCTCCCTCGTTCCGTGGTATGCAAGCGGAAGCACTCAGTGAGATTCGCGATGCGTTCGCCGCAGGAAATACTGTTGTGATTGTCCGCGCACCAACAGGCAGTGGCAAGTCGCTTCTGGCACGAGCAATTGCTGGAGGAGCGCGCACAGCGACCGATGCTGAGCCCGCTGATGCAATTAATGCGTATTATACCACCCCGCAGGTATCACAGCTTGATGATGTTGCCGCTGATCCATTATTAGGTGATCTGAATATTATCAGGGGAAAATCAAATTACACCTGCATTTTGAATGGAGAAACAGGGACGCCCGTCAATCGTGCCCCGTGCGCTCGTGAGCAAGGATATGACTGTTCGGTCCGCCATCGCTGTCCATACTTCTCTGATCGAGCAATCGCCTCGAACCGTCGAATCGCTGCAATGACCCTCGCATATTTCATGCAGACGGCAGGGTCGGACGTTTTCGGGCGACGCGATGTCGTTGTCATCGATGAGGCACACGGATTGCCTGAGTGGGCAGAAATGTATGCAACAGTGACGCTTCAATCGAACACAGTCCCAATCTGGGATGAGATCACTGTCCCCGATCTCACAGCCGAATCAGACCCGCTCGATCGGACGATTCGCTTCGCTGAGACACTGACTGACGCGTGTGAACGTGCTCTTCAGCCGCTCATCAGTCGTGAGACACTTACCCCGGCTGAGACTGCCCGTCGTGATCGACTTCAGGAACTCCGTTCAGAATTACGGTGGTTTGTCACCGATGCTCGTGACCCACAGAGTCCAACAACATGGGTTGTTGATCAAACCGAAACCGAAACCGAATACTAACGGGAACAGTGGTATCGCAGTCAAACCACTTGATCCTGCCCGGTATCTCGCGCACACTGTCTGGAATCGAGGGAACCGATTTGCATTGTTATCTGCGACGATTCTCAATAAAAACGCATTCTGCCGTGGTGTTGGGCTTGATCCTGCTGAGGTCGCACTCGTTGATATCGATCATACATTCCCCATCACAAACCGACCACTGTACGATGTGACCTGTGGTAAAATGACATACAATGAACGTGATGAGACGCTTCCAGCGGTCACCCGTATGCTCGTGCGACTAATGGCAGCACATCCGAATAAAAAAGGGCTCATCCATTGTCATTCATACGCAATACAATCATCACTTCGTCGTCGTCTCGCAGAACGAGGGGTTGAATCACGGATTCGAACACATGATAATACTGACCGAGATGAGTCACTTCAAGCATGGCTCACAACTGACAGTCCGGATGTATTTCTCTCCGTGACGATGGAGGAAGCACTTGATCTACAGGGGGATCTCTGTCGGTGGCAGGTGATTTGTAAGGCGCCGTATCTCAACACAACTGACTCGCGCGTAAGTCGGCGACTTTCGGATGGAAAGTGGTCGTGGTATCGGCGTGTAGCACTCCGAACGGTTATCCAGGCGTGTGGTCGCATTGTCCGGGCGCCAGATGACTACGGAAGCATATATATTGCTGATTCATCGTTATTAACTTTATTCGATAATACCCGAGATGAAATGCCAGCGTGGTTTCGTGAACAGGTTGACCGTCTTTCAACACCGACATTACCCTCGTTTGAGAACGCAATCACTGCTGTGAGAGCTGCATCCACAACGGAATCCACATCAGTATCATCATCAACAGTTCAATCGGACAATCACCCACATGACACAAACTCTGAGCGCCGTCGCTCCGCTCATCCATTGAGTGATGTTTGGGGAGAGGAGTAAACGACCCTACCCTACTTCGCTCACCGCATACGCGGTTCGCTCGGTGAGGGATGGGGCTTTGATGTGGACTCTCAGCGATCAACCGTCGGCGGTTGGCTGATAGCCGTCGCCATTCAGCATCCCACCATTTACACGCACGTCTATTGGTGCGTCTACGCCCCCCGACGTGGGCGAGGAACGCAGTCTGTGCTGTCGCTTCCGCATATACCGTCGTCCGACGGTTTTCGCGCCGTTGTAGTCTGCGGTGATTTCGTACTCACACTTCAGACATCGGAACCGCTCGCCGTCGCGGTTGTCTTCGTGAGTAAACCCACAATCGGTGTGTGAACACCGCTGGCTCGTGTGGTCGGGTTCGACCTGTTCAGCCGCCACACCGCGTTCTGGTGCTTTGTACTCAACGTACTCGACGAGACGGCCGAATGCCCAGATCTGATGCCAGTCTGCGTGTGGCAGTCGCTCCCGAATATCACTCAACTCCTCGAACACGATTATGTCGCAGTTGTGGTCAACCGCTTCCCCAACAATCTCGTTGGCGACTGTGTGGATGGACTGTTTCCAACATACTCACTCACGCTTTCCAAGCCGAAGCAAGGCATTGTGAGCCGTTTGTGTCCCGCGCTGTTGCATCCCTATCCCTGCTCGGCGCTTCTCGAACGCCTGTATCCAGTGGTCGTACTCGTCACCACTCCAGAGCGTGCCCGTGCTGGCGATAGCGAGACTGGTCACACCGAGGTCGATCCCGAGGACTGTACTGTGCTCGGTATCGTCCGAATCCTCGATTTCAATAGTCTCACCGTCTGTCTCTACCTTCCGCGTTTTGACGTGGAAATAGAACTCGTCGATCGCTTGGTCGTATTGGAGTGTACTCGTCCGAAACTCGGAGTCGTCCGAAAGGACGTACTCCTCGTATGGTGTTGGATTGTCTGCTGGCAGTTCACACTCACACTCGACACATCCGTTCACCGTCGAAAGCGAGGTCTTGGTCCGGGAAAACGTCACACTACGCTTGTCGGAGACCATACTCCACGAGTTGAACTTTGGTCTGTTCGTCCGTTTCTCCATTTTCCAGCGGTCTAGACCCTATCGACGGCCTGGACGGCACGCTGGATGGCTTCTTGGACGAGGTTTGCCGTGAGTTTCCTCGCGGAGACGGTCGTACAGCGTGGGTTTCGTATTCGAGGTGATACAATCCTCATAGTCGGTGTTGTCCCAACACCAGCAGTAGTCACTGGTCTCGTTCGCGCGGTAAAGGAATTGCTCGGGGGTTTCGTGGAGGTCGTCGTAACACTCGTCAGGAACGACGAGCTTGACCGGCGCAGTACGTCGGACCTCCATAGTTCAGGTTTGAAGCCATCGGTAGTTACTAGCTCGGGAGTCAGCTGGCTACACTCCCGTCGTCTGTGCCGGAGGGTGTCGGTTTCCTTCCCGGTCTACTCGCTTCGCGCTTCCGACCAGTTAGAGGTCCTCGCTTCTTGAGGTCGGGGGCTCCGGCTTGAAACTGCTGAATTCCTCGTACTCCGAAGCGTGTTACTCTCGGTGGTTCTATTTATAGCACCAGCGCTGCCCCGTATGCGACCGAGGATCCAATCATTAAGATAACCAGTAACAATGCGAGTATTTGCTGTCTATCCATATTATGTATCAGTCTCGTTTGCAACGGGTTTGAGTATGACTCATATAAAAGCTATTAACGAATCATCATTATACAATGTCCTCTGACAGATAATCACGAATATTTTTGGGCTTGCTATATGACAGTTGACATTGGGTCGGATCGTGTTATATTGTTCTTGTATGGGCAACTCAATAACCACACATGCAATATAAATCGAAATTATTGCATTTGTTTGTTTGACTTTGACTCGCTTTAATCAGTCAATGATACCCTTTCTCACGAAATAGTTAAGATAGTTCAACTTATGAATTTAATTGAATTGCAATGTACACTCATAGGCTGATAACGGCATTGACCCTGTATCAAAGCGGAACATTAACTCTATCACAAGCAGCTTCACATGCAGGTCAGTCACAAGATACATTCATTACGACTCTTCAGCGGCGTGGAATCCCTATCAGAGAGCATATTAATCTCCCACAACAGCATCACGCTGGTTGAGTATGAGCACTTCCGATGTCAGCTCGAAGGCTTACAGCTCATAGGTATTAAAATATATAATTTTGTGTTCGAGAGTTTCAGTGAGTAACTCGTGAGTGTGAGCATAGGTGAGTCATAAAGTCCAGGGAGAATCTCCGCATCCTGAGATGGTGGGATGAATCCGACAGCGTCTGCGAAATCGATATTTGAGCACCAACCTGAAATTTCTATCCAATAGGTAACTTAGTCACAATCCAATGCAGAAACAGGAAAGAGGTCAGCACAAAGTGGCTCTCCCTCATCCTCTGATTCTGATTCCGATTCCGATGGCGGCTTGACCGCCCTCAGCAAGCGATAATCGAACCCACTCGATGACCACCCGATTCTCATGGAATCGGTCGGCAGGGTTGACTGTTGGAAGCAGACGCAAAGTAACTCCAAGTCTGTCGAGGCCCAACGCTCGTCGAGCACAAACAGTCACGAGGATCAAAACGGCAGTAGGGGTCCTGGGGGCTGAGACGTGACACTCCCGTTTCCGTTTCCGTTTCCGTTCCCGTACCGTCAGACTCGGTGAACCCTGTTCGGATTCTTCCCGTAGTGAGGTTCGGCGAAGCGGCAACCCTGCAATCTCCACTGCTCACGCGTATGATTCCTCTGCGTTTACCCCAAGAAGAATGTCAATTGTGGATACTCGTGAACTGATTACTGAAGATTTGCTGAGTTATTCTTGTTAGTTCTCATAATTGATGTCGGAAGCACATACAACCCCTCATAACGCTTAATAACTGGAACGGTTGCTGCATCAGCGTCAACGTATGACGGTCGTGCAACCGTTTTGGATTCATATGTTTCTGGGTCAAGCACCTGCATTGCATATGTGTCCTCAAATGCAACCACTGTTGTTTCGGTCGCATCATCAACCGTGCCGATGTGCTCCGCATCCGGTGCGATACCTTCCTCAAATGATGCTTCGTATGCATCTCCGGTCGTTACTCGAACACCCTTCAGATTTCCTTGAACGCTTCGAACAGCGACCGGACCCTCCCCATCAGCAGGGTCAATCACGTCTCCGGGAGTAAATTCTGGCAGCCGGACTGCATAGGTTACTCGATACACCTCGTTTCCATCTCCGTCTTCAGTCACGAGTGTTGGATACTCTGAGACACTTCCCCCAAGCTCACGAACAATCTGTGCTGCAACACCACTGCCTAACTGATTCGTTGATATCTTAATATTTGTTCCATCGTCTGTTGTTGTTACTTCTGAAATGAACGCATCTCGATCGCCAGTTGCTTCACGATCCCGGATGTATGACTCAGCGATTTCAACCCCGCGCTGTTGTTCTGTCGCTGTTGGTGTCCGACCACGTGCACGTATTTGGACAATGCTCGCATAGTATCCACCAGCAATCCGACCACATCTCTGACATGTTTGTCGAGAAATAAGCACAGGAACTGTCACACGCTCTTGTTGATGTGTCCCGCGAACAATCCCACTGAATGTACAATGCATTCGGATTGTATTTTCATCAACTTGCTCGGGCTCGACACCCCATTGGACATCTTCAGCAGAGAGATGAACGCCGAGTGATTCTGTCACTCGATCAATCGCAACCTCGGCATAATCCTCTGCATCAACGTCGACCCACTGATTCCCCTCTTTGATTGCACCGCATCTTGCACATACCTCTACTTCGAGACGCTCAGGTGCGTCTACTAACTCAAAGTCTGCAAAATAGCAATCATTACAAAGAACAGCATCACGCTCACGTGGAGTGCCTGGACGTGATGCTGGTCGTTCGGACATAACATCACCACACTGTGGGCAGAATTCTCCAGAACTCATTGATGTAGATACGCTATCGACGCGGTTAATCATTATCAGTCCGCACAGCATCTACATTAGCAGCGTGAACACTGGATTAACGACTCGGGAGTAATATTTGAATAATTGTCCGTGCATACCGCTTACACCCACGAAGTCGTGGACTTCTGCCGTCTAACTGTCAATTATGATGTAAATAATCCACGCACTCAGAGAGCACGTCGAGACAGAGAGTGAGCCGAAATTGTCTCTGCGACACCGTTTATTACGTTCAACACGTATTGAAGGTATGGACTGGAAAACAGACTGGGGACTACGTGGCAGAATGGCTCTAACAATGTTCCTTCTGTTCGCCCTCTACCTAGTCTTTGTTGGCGCGTTATGGTGGTCGCGGTCGCTTATATTCCTCCCACTGATGGGGGTGTTTGTGCTTGCACAGCTCTTCTTCAGTGATAGGCTCGCACTTTATAGTATGGGAGCTTCGAAAGTCTCTGAGGATGAATATCCTGAGCTTCATACAACAATCAACCGACTCAGCCAGCAGGCTGACCTCCCGAAGCCAGATGTCGCAGTTGCTGACTCGCGGGTCCCCAATGCATTCGCAACCGGGCGCTCGAAAGACAGTGCAACAATCGCTGTGACGACCGGACTACTGCGTTCGCTTAACCAAGACGAGCTATCAGGCGTTCTTGCACACGAACTTGCTCATATCAAAAACCGTGACGTGATGATAATGACAATCGCGTCGTTCCTTTCGACAGTCGCATTTATGATTGTCCGAATGGGCTTTTGGTTCGGTGGTGGGCATGAACGAGAAGGTGGCAGCCAGGTGCTGATCGCCATTGTTGCATCCCTTGTCGTCTGGGTTGTCTCATACTTCCTTATTCGTGCACTCTCCCGATACCGTGAGTATGCGGCAGACAGAGGTGGTGCACTTATCTCCGGACAACCATCAGCCCTTGCGTCAGCATTGTTGAAGATTGATGGTCGAATGGATAACGTTCCGCGTGAAGATCTCCGCGAACAATCAGAAATGAACGCATTCTTTATCGTTCCGGTGAAAAGCGACCTTATTGGACGGTTATTCAGCACTCATCCCTCGACTGAACAACGTGTTGAACGCCTTCGTGAGCTTGAGCGTGAACTCGAAACACAATGACGACGCATACTGTTGACGATAGATAATCAATGGGTCTTTTTGATACGATACGATCTGTCTTTGGGACGAACGCAGCCGCAGATGCAACCCGCGATGCTGATCCTGAGGATCTCTTTGGTATGAGCACCGCATATATGACAATGGGTGCAGACCTTGGTTTTGACTCCGTCGGCTCAGCCGCACTCTGCTTTTCGGGCGTGGATAGCACTGATTTTGCCGATACTGTCAGTGACGTCGAGGCTATTCTTCGTGCCGGCGGTGAAGAAACAGGGACAACCTTCGATCGTCGCGAGGATAGTCACGGATGGGAATGGGTCATTCTTCAGGATGATAACCCGGAGGACCTTGTTACGAGTATCCACTTTGCAGCTGATGAGTTCATTGAGCGTGGATATGGATCACGACTCCTCGCGGCTGTTTTTGGATTCGAAGATTCCGATGAGCGTGCATACTGGATCTACTCATTCCGCCGTGGCGCGTATTATCCATTTGCACCACGCTCCGGGAATAACCGTGATCAGCAACTTGAATTCAAACTTGAGTCGGTCCTTACCGGTGAACTGACGATTGAAGATGATGAGTCATACTGGTATCCGATGTGGCCCGACACCCGTGGCGGTCATCCGTGGCAATAACAGTGATTGTTACCGTTCAGTGTAACTTCTGTTCAGATGCGAAACTGCACTGATTGGGTTTAGAATATTCGTTTCTCTGTTTTGGTTTGAATGAAGCAATTCATTTGCCATTGGTCACTGATATAAAAGCCGACTGACAGAGCAACGGAGCAGCAGAGCGACTCAGGGTCTCGAAAGTGTCTTCTCAAGAGAGCTGAGCTGGGATTGCAAGATCAGTCGATCCGACACTACTCAGAATACTACCTATCAATCTGAGTATCAATATTGTCATTCAGACGGATTCTCTGACACTACCATCGATACTGACAGTACTCTCTTTAATCAGCGAGAGAATCCCGCCGGTTACGACGGGCGTGAATCGTGTCACTCGATTACGCTAACCACGTGTGACAGCTCTCTGAATCCCCCTCCGTGACACGAATCTGTAAGATACGAGAAAATGTAGGAAAAAACAGATGCGAGTTGACATAGACATCGAACGTGGAAACGACCTCCACGAACGCATCTTGTTGATATTTCACCTGTGGTGGAAGCCCCGCCGTTCACGGCGGGCGAGGATGTTACTACGCTCATATGCTGATACATTATACTGAGACCGTATTGTTATCGCAAGAAGCGATGAGTCCGAGGTCATTTGTGATTGATGATCCGTCGGTGCGATAGCGTCAGATGTCTTCATCAGAATCTCGGTGTGGAACTCTGTTGACATCGGTGCGTCTATCCAAATTTTACTTTCACCCTGGTGTTAACGAGGCTTTATGTGGCAGTGGAGTGTATATGTTTGTACAATGCCAGAGGACGAACTCGAAGATCTTCCAGGAGTTGGACCTGCGACTTCAGATAAACTCATTGATGCTGGATTCGAGAGTTATCAAGCAATTGCAGTCGCTAGTCCATCCGAAATGTCAAACACCGCAGATGTTGGTGAATCGACCGCCTCTGATATCATCAACGCTGCCCGAGATGCTGCGGATATTGGTGGATTCGAGACAGGGGCAGCCGTTCTACAACGTCGTGAGCAGATTGGAAAGCTCTCATGGAAAATACCTGAAGTGGATGAGTTACTTGGCGGTGGAATCGAAACACAATCGATTACTGAGGTATACGGCGAATTCGGTGCTGGAAAGTCACAGGTTACACATCAAATGGCAGTCAACGTGCAGTTACCGCCTGAACATGGTGGTCTTGGCGGGGCAGCAATCTTTGTTGACTCTGAGGATACATTTCGGCCGGAACGTATTGATGATATGCTCCGTGGGCTTGATGATGAGATTATCGCTGATTTGCTCGAACGTCGTGAAATAGAAGGGACTCCGGGTGATGATGAAGCGATGGAAGCGCTTTTAGATAGTTTTCTGGATCATATACACGTCGCAAAAGCGTTCAATTCAAATCATCAGATACTCCTCGCTGAAAAGGCGAAAGACCTCGCTCGTGATAATGAGGATAGTGATTTCCCCATTCGACTTCTTTGTGTCGACTCACTCACAGCACATTTCCGTGCAGAATATGTGGGTCGTGGGTCACTTGCTGAACGCCAGCAAAAATTAAATAAACATCTTCATGATTTGATGCGAATCGGCGACCTGTATAATACTGCTGTCTTGGTTACCAATCAGGTTGCTTCGAATCCCGATTCATATTTCGGTGATCCAACACAGCCAATCGGTGGAAATATCCTCGGACATACGTCGACATTCCGGATGTATCTTCGAAAATCAAAGAATGATAAGCGAATCGTGAGGCTTGTTGATGCACCAAATCTCGCCGATGGTGAAGCCGTGATGCGTGTTAAAGATGCTGGATTAAAGCCTGAATAGCGGCTACTGCAGAACAAGGGGACAATTCAACTCGACCGTCTTCGGACTTTGTTACAGATAATCAGAGAAAATATTCGAGCTTGTTCAATTATCATCCTAAGACGGTGATGAAGAACAACACATAGGAGCTTTTAGCTGATCACGAATCATTGATCTCTTATGGAGAGTTTTACTGAGAGACGCTCGAAAACAGATAATCAATTCGTTCAATGCCGATTGAGACGCGAACTCAAAATCTGATCCGTCTAAGATTTTATCAGAAAATGCAGAATAAAACACAGACAGCTTGAGTTCAGACGGATGAGTTCTTATTCAACTGTTGTTGCTTCGAGGGTTATCTCACCATCATATATAGCTGCTCCATCCTGTGCAACCTGTCGTGCAAGAACCGCACACTTGATTCGCATCGGTGAGATATCAACGCCAAGCATTTCTGTCACGTCGTCAGTGTCAAGCGTCTCAAGCTCTTCGAGTGTCATTCCCTGTAGATGTTCCGAAAGCATCGACGCTGATGCTTGACTAATCGCACATCCATCTCCAGTAAAGCTCACATAATCGATTGTCTCGTTATCATCTTTTAATTGCACGTCTACAGTGATGGTATCGCCACAAGAAGGATTCTCGCCGGTATGTGAGAAGTCCGGATCAGACATCTCACCCTTGTTTCGAGGGTTCTTGTAATGATCGAGAATCTGCTGGCGATACATATCTGATCCTAGTCCCATTGTTGTCGAATATACGGTTGTGTACCGCAAAAACGTTCCGCCGGTCAATGATTTTGCTCTGCGAGCAGAACAATTCCTCAAAACCCGTCGTCAACTACCAGTGCCTGAGACGTCTGTGTATCTCGGATTCATACGCAATTGTTGATCAGGCAAACAGCTCTCGTGCAGCATCAACTGCAGTAACGAGTTCGTCAATCTCCTCGCGTGTATTATATATATAGAATGACGCTCGGGTCGAAGCTGGCACGCCAATTTTGTCATGGAGTGGTTGCGTGCAGTGATCACCGGCTCTGATCGCGACTCCGTACTCATTAAGGATACTCGAAAGGTCATGTGCATGCACGCCTTCAAGATTAAATGCAACAAGTCCGCCACGGTCACCGCCTGGTGGACCGTACGTCTCGACATCATCGAATGCAGACAACTGATTGTACGCATATTCAGCAAGCAACTCTTCGTGTGCTTGCACGGTCTCCATCCCAATATCCTCAAGATAATCAATTGCAGCGTGGAGCCCAATCGCCTGTGCGATAACAGGTGTCCCAGCCTCAAACTTCCAAGGCAGATCCTCCCATGTCGAGTCCTCGTATGTAACTCGTCTAATCATCTCCCCGCCATAGAGATATGGTTCCATTGACTCGAGGATCTCTTGTTTGCCATAGAGAACGCCAATTCCGGTTGGTCCAAGCATCTTGTGTCCGGAGAACGCGAAGAAATCTGTGTCCATCGCATCGACATCAACCGGTCGCGTTGGCGCCGATTGTGCACCATCAACAAAGATATATCCACCATGGTCATGTGTGAGTTCCGCTAACTCTTCGACTGGTGTGACCGTCCCCAGCGTATTTGAGATATGAACGACAGATACCATTGCTGTCGAGTCATCTATCAACTCACGTGCGTGTTCCATGTCAAGGTAGCCATCTTCATCAACCCGAATATACTCGACATTCGCCCCGGTTCGCTTTGCAATTTGCTGCCAGGTAACGAGTGAGGCATGATGTTCCATCTCGGAGAGCACAACAGTATCTCCGGGTTCTAGCTCTGACAGCCCCCACGCGTAGGCGACAAGATTCATCGACTCTGTGGTATTTTTTGTAAAGATAATCTCTTTTCTTCCATCAGCGCCAATAAACTCAGCAACGCGATCATGTGCGACCTCGTATGCGACCGACGCCTCTTGACTTAGGTGATGAATTCCTCGGTGAACGTTCGAGTTGTACTGATAATAATACTCTGTGAGTGCCTCGACAACCTCCGTTGGTGTTTGACTTGTTGCCGCATTATCAAGATAAACAAGTGGATCGGTATCGTCAGGACTTGGTCCCGGTGTCTCGATGTCTCCCCCGACCGTTCGATCAAGGATCGGAAAGTCCCCACGGACACTCGTAATATCAATCGGATACGCTTCCTGCTCTTGAGTTCCCATTACAAATTCATAGGTGCTCTAGGATGAACATCCCTTCGGTCTTCATACTCAAAGGATGATATGTTCGTAGGATCAACATATCTGGTGTCTCATTGAACATGCATCTCTGACCACAGAAAAATCATAATCAATAATCAGCAATCGGAGTCACAGTCACACTGGATAATTAATGTCTCACATCCATACGAGCTGCGCATGCAATGTTTCATCGACCTGTAGCACTCGATCCTGATCAACGATTCCAGCCTCAACTGCGATTGCAACTGCACGCTCGCCAACGATATTCGCAACACTCGCTCGTTTCAGACGTCTAACCACCGTTTCAGCATCAACCGCATCTGCTTCAGTTCCCCCATAGAACGACTCGGTCACATTGAGTGATACCTCCCCGTCGATATATGTCTCTCCAAGACAGTCACTGTCACAAACGGCGACAAGCAACCCCTCCGGTGTTTGTCGTTCTCGGAGCAATAGAGTCTCATCAGTATCTGCTTCGGTGTTGTCATTGGTCTCAGCTGATGTCGAAACAGCGTGAGTATCAGACCCGGCCTCGGGGTCGGGGTCAGACTCAGATGCAGATGCAGATGTCAACGAATCTCTGGACTCAGAGATTGTCTCTTCTGTCTCGCCTCGCTCTGACCCCGTCACTGGTCTTCGAGGAGTTCCTGTTCACGTTCACGTCGTAACTCCTCTGCTTGTGTTTGTGTCTGCTCTGCTTCTTCATCCCGGCCCAGCTCGTCGAGCGCCCGTGCTTTCTCCTCGAGCACGTCGGCAGTCTGCATTCCAAGCCGGATTGCATTATCAAATGCTGAGACAGCTTCCTCATTGAGACCACGCTCGTGCAGGAAAAATCCCCGATTATACCAAGCTTGTGGAAATCGCGGATCAATCTTTACAGCTCGCTCAGCATGTTGGAGTGCTGACTCGGTCTCACCAGCCTCCCACAGCGCATATGCAAGATTTGTCTCTGCGGAGGCAGCATGCTCTGATTCATCATCAATCCGAAGCGCTTCCTTATATGCACCAATTGCCTTGTCCCACTCCTCGAGTTGTCCATGAGCAGCACCTTTATTCACCCATGCTTCTTGTGCCGCAAGGGAATCCTCAGGAGCGAATCGTGCTGCTCGCTCGAATGTTTCTGTTGCCTCCTCAAAGCGATTAATTTGCATATATGAGAGTCCAACATCAACGAGTTTCTCAACATCAACCTGGTCTGATGCGATATTTCGTTTATCGAGTTCATCAGTGATCACCCGTGTATCAACCGGATCAACCGATGTTGGGTCCGCGCTCAACTCTGGTGGGTCAAGCGTAAACTCTTCATATTCTTCGTTGAACCCCTGTCCCGACGAAAATTCGTGATCGGTGGGTTCGCCATCTGTCATATTAGTATTACTCGTCCAGGACGGTTAATAGTTATCAGATTCGGGCTGTCTGAGTTATCTATCATGTAATTGTGAGATCAAGACCCACAGACACGACGTATCTCTTGAGATGTGCGTTTTATTATATTCGCACCGTGATAGCGTGAAATCAATGAGAACAATTATTATCAGTTTGAACTCTTCGAGTTGGGTGAGACTGCTTGAAAGCGACCCAGCCAGTACCCCCAGCGACATTTTGAACCTGAAACTAGTGGTATCAGTATGCGGTTGTTCGTTAGTATCGACCTCCCAGAGCATCTCATTGATGCCATTGCTGATGCGCAGGACCGATTCCCTGAGACGACTGATATCCGATATACGGACCCCACACAGGCACACGTGACGATCCAATTTCTGGGCGAGATGCCGTCATCTCGACTCACAGATATCCAACTGGCACTTGAACGCGCTGTTGAGAGCGCAGCTGTTAGTTCATTTGAACTCACAGTTGGTGGGCTTGGTGCATTTCCGTCAATGTCATATATCACTGTTATTTGGACTGGCGTTCGTAATGATGTTGGTGTTGACCGGACGACACGACTTCATACGGCAGTTGAAACAGAAATGACTGATATCGGTATTTCACCCGACGACCACCCTTTCACGCCACATATCACGCTCGCTCGAATGGATGGTGCTCACGGAAAGTCAACTGTCCAACGTGTGATTGAAACACAAGATCCTGATATTGGGACGACAACTGTCGATGCTATTCAACTCAAAAAAAGTATCTTGACCGGTTCACCCCCAACATATGAGACTGTTGAGACGATTCCAATCTAAAACAGATAGCGAGAACCCATTCATCAGTTATCGCATTGACGAATCGCGTATCATTTAATCCTGACTCTGTTTACCGTACCGACGACCAACGTTTTCGGAGGATACACTGATAGTGATTACTTCGAGTCTTTACCACCGTGGCGATCCATATCAATGACTGGAGTCGCTGAACCTGCGCCTTCCGACACCGTCGATAAAACTATTCGTCTTAATCACCATGAGTCCCCACGCTGTATTCTTTTGCTCTAATCCACTGCCGCAGACGTACTACTCTAGCGTTTCTGAGTGGTCGTTGATGATCTATTTTTCCGAGTAATGCTTCGGTTGTGTGTCGATTTTGGAATCGATATACGTCGGGTCACGTCTGGTTTGAGGTCTACGCACAACTAAACACGATCATCGTCAGTCGCCAATCGCTGCCGACACTTTTTATCGGATCATTTCAGGTTGCTCAAGATACCCTCTCAATCTTGTCCCGAATTAACTCCAGTCTGAAAGTGCGAATATGAATGATACCGCTGTATTCAAAAGGAACAACATTTTATGCAGTCCGAGATTATCAGATGTCACTATGGGAAAGAAATCGAAAGCGAAAAAGAAGCGACTTGGTAAACTTGAAAAACAAAATTCTCGTGTTCCTGCGTGGGTGATGCTTAAGACTAACATGGAGGTAACGCGAAATCCAAAGCGTCGTAACTGGCGGCGGAGCGATACTGACGAATAACGATGAGTACCAGCGACTTTGAAGAGCGTGTTGTAACGGTTCCACTTCGGGATGTCTCTGCAGTGCCAACTCACGAACGGGCTGGTCGTGCAATGACGCTGATTCGTGAACATCTCGCACAGCACTTCCGCGTCGACGAATCCGATATTCGACTTGACCCATCACTTAATGAAACGGTCTGGGCGCGTGGAAGCCAGAACCCACCGAGTAAGCTTCGGGTTCGTGCGGCCCGATTCGACGAGGACGGCGAGTCTATCGTCGAAGCGGAGCCGGCTGAATAACGTGCTTCGCGCCTCCTTCGCCGGGTCGCCGTACGTTGGCGTCTTCGCGCGTGCGACTGATGATGTCCTTCTCCTCCGTTCTGATGTCGACGATGATACTGCCGATGCAATGGCAGGTGAGCTTGATATCCCAGCCGTCGCAACAACGATTGGCGGATCCGGAACTGTCGGGGCGCTCGCGACTGGGAATGAAAATGGGATTCTCGTCACGAGTAACGTGACAACCCGTGAAAAGGAGGCGATTGAAACGACCGCATCTGTTTCAGTCACCGAACTTCCCGGTCGTATCAATGCTGCCGGTAATGTTGTTCTTGCGAATGACTATGGTGCATATGTCCATCCTGACCTTTCCACGGAAGCTGTCGAGACCATTGAATCCGCACTTGATGTTCCAGTTACCCGCGGCGAGCTCGCGGATGTCCGCACCGTCGGAACTGCTGCAGTGGCGACAAACCGCGGTGTTCTATGTCATCCAAAAGCACGTGAACCTGAACTTGAGGCAGTCGAGAATCACCTTGATGTTCGCGCTGATATTGGGACGGTTAATTACGGTGCACCGCTTGTTGGATCTGGGATTGTTGCTGGACAAACCGGATATGTCGTTGGTGAGGAGACAACTGGTCCTGAGTTAACCCGAATTGAAGACACGCTTGGGTATCTCGAATCTGTTGCCAGCGAGTAACACAGCCGCAGACGCATGGGTGTCTATCGGTTCTCATTTCGCAAGCGAAATTAACTCAACATTCTTTCTCACGGAGCGAACAGAGCGAGCAGGGCTGGGTATTTCACGCTGGTAAGACGACTTCCCTCCTCATTCGCTTGGCTGAATGCAGGCGCTCAACCGTCTTCCTCACGGAGCTGTTCGTGAATCAAAGATTCTCGTAATCCCGACAATCTCCGATTTTCAGACGACACTGCAGTCCGCGCCAGCAGACATCGAGCGGGGAACGGGAGACAGCGTCTTCAACACTCAGAGCGTTCTGGTATGGCAACGAATCGCGAACCGATTTGTCACCGCCGTCTACGTTTCCGTTTCACTCTGTGCCGGATATTTCCAACACTGCAACTCGGAGAGTTTGAGTTTGAGTTTGATGTTAGCTACTCATTCTCTCGGCTGAGAGCCCGATAAGAGAGGTCATCGAAATAAATCTCGCCATCATCACCAACGAGGAGTGGATCACTCCGAATCCAAATCTACCGGAGCGCCCGCGGAGACTGCGCTCCCTGCGCGGTCGACATCAGCCAAGCGTCCGTCATAAAGCGTGTTGCAAAACCAGCAAGCTCCACTCCCTCCCGAGCGCGTCAGCGCGAGTAGGATTGTGAAGCTCACACTACGACCCACGCGACACCCGTGTTCTTCAGATGTGGCATAACTGCCACAGTGATTGCGCCTGAGACAATTCAGGACAATCATATCTTGTGCTTGTCAATCGCTGAGACTGTGATTTTCTTTCTTTCAACTTGAACCGGAACGCGCACACGAGCGTTCCGGATGAGATGAGTCTGCGTGTGGCTTCAGAAAAACAGTGCTTAGAGTGCCACCGACTGTTATGCTCATGATTTTATTTTCACCCTCACTGCGGTATCAAACAGCGTCAGTTGCTTCATAGTTGTTGACAATATGATAACTGTGTACATTCGAACCCACACTCAGACTGAGTTCACCTGGAACGCCCGATGACGCGTTCCACTGCAACTTCGGAGACAGAAATCAAATTACCAACAACTATTAATAGTGAATTATCGACTGAATTATGCCTAGTCACTCTGAGGTGAACCCGAAAGTAGGAAGATACTTCCCGCTCGCTCGGATATCACGTGTATGGTTCAATTCGCGGTGAGCGGCCAGTTCCGGAGCCGAGACGGATTTAATGAGTTCACAACAGATGTCGAGGCCCCGAATAAGAACGTCGCTCGCGAGCGGGTGTATGCGAATATTGGGAGCCAACATGGTCTCAAGCGGACACAGATCAAAATTGACTCGGTACGCTCGCTGTCAGACAACGCAGACACAGGTGCGAATGCAGACGCAGACGCAGACGAATCTGAGGTGGCTGGCTAATGATGGGCGGTGGTCAACAACAACAGCTACAGCAGCTTTCTGAGGAACTTCAAGCAATCGATGAAGAGATTGATGAACTCCGTGAAGAGGTCAATGATCTCCAAGCCGAACAAACATCGATTGATGAGGCTATGGACGCGATTCAGACATTAGAAACTGGAGCGACTGTTCAAGTCCCACTCGGCGGCGACGCGTACGTTCGCGCGGAGATTCAGGATGCTGATGAAATTATTGTTGGACTTGGTGCTGACTTCGCTGCTGAGCAATCTGCTGATAACGCTGTTGAATCTTTATCGACAAAACAGGATGCGCTTGATGATCGGATTGAGTCACTTCGTGATGATATCGATGAACTTGAGACTGAAAGTAGTCAACTTGAGCAGCAAGCGCAACAGATGCAACAGCAAATGCAGCAACAACAAATGCAGCAAATGCAAGATCAGCAAACAGAGGACAACGAGTAAGCCGCTGTTCGCGTAGTCAGATACCTCACTCATGTTTGATGGATTGAAAAACAAACTCGATCAGTTTCGGGACGATGTTGAGGAAAAAACAGCTGAAAAATCAGTTGCTGATGAAGAATCATCCGACAACGACGCTGAATCAAAATTAGAATCAGACATCGCGCAACCCGATACATCAGTACCACAGACGTCTTCTGAGACAACCGATAGTGCTGATGGGCAGACGACAAACACTAATAATACTGACACGAACGCGGAAAACAGTGATGATACTGCCGCAGAGGCTGAGACACTAGCAGACACAGACACAGACATGGATACAGATGCTGATTCGTCCTCACTCGCATCACAAGAAGCTGCAGCAGTGCTTGATGAGACAGCACAATCAGAGAGTGAACCGGGTCGACTCAAGCGCGCAGCAGCGTTTGCTACTGGTAAGATTGTTATTGAGGAGGAAGATCTTGAAGAGCCATTATGGCAACTTGAGATGGCACTTCTTGAAAGCGATGTTGAAATGCAGGTTGCAGAGGAAATCCTCGAGACGATTCGGACGAAGATGCTCGGTGAGACGCGTGCACAAGTTGACACGACTGCTGCGCTTGTCGAAGAGGCGCTTTCAGACGCATTATATGAAGTCATCAGCGTCGGGCAGTATGACTTTGATTCACGTGTCGAAAGTGCTGACTCACCAGTGACAATTGTTTTTACAGGTGTCAACGGTGTTGGAAAGACGACGAGCATCGCAAAGCTTGTCCAGTATCTTGAGTCTCGTGGACTTTCGGTTGTGATGGCTAACGGCGATACATACCGGGCTGGAGCGAATGAGCAGATCCGCGAGCATGCAGAAACACTTGAGACGAAACTTATTGCTCATGAACAGGGAGGTGACCCTGCAGCAGTCCTTTACGATGCCGTTGAGTATGCTGAGGCAAATGATATTGATGTTGTCTTAGGTGATACTGCCGGTCGGCTTCACACGTCAAATGATCTAATGGCGCAACTAGAGAAGATTGATCGGGTCGTTGATCCTGATATGACGCTTTTCGTCGATGAAGCTGTTGCTGGACAGGATGCCGTTGAGCGAGCAAAACAATTCAATGAAGCTGCCGAAATTGATGGCGCGATATTAACCAAGGCAGACGCCGATTCGAATGGTGGTGCCGCAATCTCAATTGCGTATGTCACCGGAAAACCAATCTTGTTTTTAGGCGTTGGACAGAAATATGATGATATCGAACGATTCAATCCAGAATCGATGGTCGATCAATTACTTGGCGAGACGAAATCCCGCTGATATTACTCGTACTCGATATTGCTAGTTTCTCTTTGTCAGTTAGTGGCACTCTAAGCAGTAAGCACTGTTTCTCTCAACCCACACTAATCCAAGTCAGAACGACCTTTAGATTCAGCTGCTGCGTTCGGGTCTTGTTTTGTTTTGTTTCGAATACTGACACAGAAACTCACAATCCCGACAACTGTTGTACTCAACAGATCGGACGACACTCAAATGAACCGTATTGGGGCGATTTCCGAGTACTGTTCACAGACAAGGTTTTACACGTCTCGTGACCTACTGATGATAAATGGTACTCGATAATCTTGGGAGTTCCCTCCGTGGCAGTCTCGATAAACTCCAGGGGAAGTCCCGCCTCGACGAGGATGACGTCGAGGAAATTGTCAAAGAGATTCAGCGGTCGCTGCTATCCGCAGACGTCGAGGTAAGTCTCGTGATGGAGCTTTCTTCGTCAATCGAAGACCGCGCAACCGGCGAGGAACCGCCAGCAGGAACCTCCGCACGTGATCACGTCTTGCGCATTGTGTATGAGGAACTCGTTGACCTCGTTGGCGATTCGACAGATCTCCCACTTGAATCACAGACAATCCTTCTTGCAGGACTGCAGGGGTCTGGAAAGACTACATCAGCAGCAAAAATGGCATGGTGGTTTTCAACTAAAGGTCTCCGCCCAGCCGTGATTCAAACGGATACGTTCCGCCCTGGTGCATATGACCAAGCAGAGCAGATGTGTGAGCGTGCTGAGGTATCATTTTATGGCGACCCAGACTGTGATGATCCGGTCAAGATTGCCCGCGAAGGTCTTGAGGCCACCGCTGATGCGGACATTCATATCGTTGATACAGCCGGTCGTCATGCGCTTGAGGCAGACTTAATCGATGAAATTGAAGCAATCGACTCAACGGTTAATCCGGATCGATCATTACTCGTGCTTGATGCGGCGATTGGACAAGGAGCCAAACAACAAGCTCGTGAGTTCAACGATGCAATCGGCATTGACGGTGTCGTTGTCACGAAACTCGACGGAACCGCAAAGGGAGGAGGTGCCCTCACCGCAGTCAATGAGACCAATTCATCAATCGCGTTCTTAGGAACTGGTGAGACCGTCCAAGATGTCGAGCGATTCGAGCCGAATGGATTTATTTCACGACTCCTCGGAATGGGCGATCTCAAACAGCTCTCAGAACGCGTTGAGCGTGCAATGGCGGAAACGCAGGAGGCCGATGATGACTGGGATCCTGAGGACATTATGGAGGGGTCATTCACCCTCAAAGATATGCAAAAACAAATGGAGGCAATGGACCGCATGGGTCCCCTTGACCAGGTGATGGACATGATTCCTGGTCTTGGTGGCGGAATCAAAGACCAACTCCCTGATGACGCAATGGATGTGACACAAACCCGAATGCGAGAGTTCGATGTGATCATGGACTCCATGACCGAAGCAGAACTTGAGGATCCACGAAGTATCGGTGCATCTCGCGTTCGCCGCATTGCCCGTGGCTCCGGAACCGATGAAGAAACCGTTCGTGAATTACTCCAACAGCATAAAATGATGGAACGGACGATTAAACAGTTCCAAGGTATGGGCGAGGGTGACATGCAGCGAATGATGAAAAAGATGCAACAGCAAGGTGGCGGCGGTATGGGCGGTCTTGGTGGTGGCGGTCTCGGACCATTCGGGTAGACCTCAACACGAGTACTCTCACCGACTTCCGTTTTTTCAGTTCCAGTTCCTGTTTGTATTTATGTTTCAGTAACGACCTCTTTCGAACAGTGACGCACATCTTTTTATGCTCGATATCATCGCCACAGACGTGACTGTTCGTGACGCTGCGCGCGAAGCATACCGCGAAGCCATTCCAGCTCTCCTTGCGAGTCTCATCGGCGGTCTTCTCGCGGGCGTCGTTCTTGGTGGTATGCGCTCGGAACTCCGCGCAGTTCCCGGGTTACTGGTTCTTGTCCCAGCGTTATTAGCCACCCGAGGAAACGTCTATGGGTCACTTGGTGCTCGAATTTCAACAGGGCTCCATCAGGGATTAATCGAGCCTCGACTCCGCGGTGTCGATACTCGTCTTACTGCAGCGGCGACGGCGGCTCTGCTGAACGGTCTCGCAACATCAGTGTTCGCTGCGATTGCTGTTTTTCTGATACTTACCATGCTCAATACATCCGTTGCGTCAATTCTGACATTAATTGCAATCGCACTCCTCGCTGGACTCTTTTCTGGTGGAGTGCTCATTGTAACCGTCATTACAGCCGTTGTAATTGGATACCGTCGTGGATACAACCCTGATGCGCTGGTCGGACCGCTCGTTACGACCACTGGTGACGTTTTTGGTATGTTATTTTTGCTTGCCGCTGTCCGTCTTGTCTCGGCTGCTGGGGGTGCTGGTTGAGTGCCGACTGCATGGACAGTTCGGGCAATCACTCGGGCAATGTTCCCAGTGTTGGTATTACTGACACTGGTTGAGGTTGGAAGTGGGCTTGTGCTCGGTAGATTTGAAGCGCAACTACTTCGATACCCGACACTTCTCACACTCGTGCCGGTGACAATTGGAACTGCTGGAAATCTCGGAAGTATCCTTGCTGCTCGACTCTCGACTGCGTTTCACCTTGGGACGCTCTCATTTGATATCAGCGATCAGACGCTCACCGGAAACGCGGTCGCGACAATCGGTCTTTCAGTATCCATATTCCCGATTGTTGGCGTCGGTGCATGGGGTCTCACAGCGCTTACTGGCATGACGCGTCTTGGACTCTGGCGCGTTGTTATCATTGCATTTCTCGCTGGTGTCTGTCTTGCTGTTCTTGCGACATGTGTGACAGTCATTACAACATACCTCGCGTATCAACTGGAACTTGACCCGGACGATGTTGTTTTGCCCGCCGTGACGAATATTTGCGACGTCCTTGGTGTTATTGTATTATTCGTTGTTGTACAGATTCTGCTCTAGCGGATACTAATACATGATCTTAAAGCAGCACTCAAAGACTGGTTATGAGATAATCGATAAACGAAATTCTTTAGTCGCAGTCGACTTCAATATACTATTGAGGGATCGTGGGTTAGCCTGGTATACTCCGGGCCTTGGGTGCCCGTGACCCCGGTTCGAATCCGGGCGATCCCATCTGAAGATTAATCGGTGATGGGAGTACAACAACTGTATCCTCTCGTCGTTTTCTATCTCGTTTTCAGATCTGATCCACTTGTGTCTCTGTCGAATAACGCCCTGAGCGATGATTATATTTCTGATATGTACCTCAAATTGAGTTCACGTTGATGAGTGTGAGTTGAGTAAATACACATATTCGATTGGGGAAAGGACTGCGACAAATCAACCCAGAAGGTCATAACCATTTCATGGAGTATGAGTATTAGTATTGTTCCCGCTTTGAATTAAAGTTCCTGAACATATCAGATAAATAATTCAAAAATCCGACTTATCTACAAGATTCTCGCACAAGAGAGCATCTACAGACGACTCACAGAAACTGCACAGTAAAAACTGTGACGCAGAATTTCAGCCAGTGTAAACACCCGCGAGGTCTATACATGAGAAGCACATAATTAGAATAAACAAATGAGTACAGAGTCTTCTTATTCTCGCCGTGGAGGAAAAGGACCAAAGATCGAACGCGTCGCGGATCGGTATGACCTCTCGGGCCTCGGCGATGATGTCGTCGCTCGGTGGCTTGGAAAGGATGGATACGAACAAGAGAGCCTCCGGGATCTCGCTGACCGCGTAAATGAGCGTATTATTGATGCTGCAATCGACGATTCGACGAACTTGCTTGATGGGGAAGCAGCAAACATCTACCGTCTGTTGACTGCTGATGACGATGACGTCACCGTCGGAATGCAGACTGAAGCCAGACAGAGTCTCAAACATGATGGTGTCAATGTTGAGCGACTTGAGGCTGATCTCATCACATACCAGTCTGTATATAATTACTGTAAAGACCATCGAGGCGTTTCGCGGTCATCTCCCAGTCAGGAGAAGAATCCAGAATCAAGTCTCTCACATGTGCGAAAACTTGCTGGGCGACTTCAAGCAATCGTGGAAAGCACCGTGACCAGGTGGGTCAAGAATGATGTTCTCGAAGGCGGGTCATACGAGGTGGATATCGAAATCTGGGTTACGTGTCAAAACTGCGGTGAGCGTCGCTCACCTAAAGCACTCCTTGATGCAGGTGGATGTCAGTGTCCACGTAAAACCGACCCGCAAAACGAAGAAGAACAAGTCTCGATTACACAGAGTGGTCGTCTCAAAAATTAGTCCAGTTGTAGTTTTAATTTCATGAATATTGTCGAGATTTGAATAAGATACTCCTGTGGTGTGAAACCAGGAGACATCCGTGTTAGAGAACAGAATTCACTTGTTATTTTCGAGCATCAATCTTTACACTGAATCGCACCCTTGGAATATAAAAAATAAATCACGCACGTATGCTGTGCTGCGTGATGTGAATTCACAAACTGTCCATGGTGAATTCCACGGGGCTTGGACAGAGATGTGACTCGAAGCGGTTCACGTCTCATACCCTGTGTGATATCGATCTGTCGCATCATGTCTGAATGTGAACTCAGTGTTTCATTTTTATTGGGAGCGATTTATTCGCAATAACAAGGTACCATTTGAATTGGATCAATACGTCTCATACTTCCTCTGCAGTCCATAGCTTCAGTTGTGGGAACGGTCATACCACGTTTATCCCAGGCTGATCTAGATTTCGACCGATGGTTCTATTCTTGCGGTCTCAATAACGTTCATATATGCTATCGTTCTGGAACATCCCATGCTCTCATGTCGTGAGGTAGCATGAGTCCGGATACATCGGTCTCAAACGTTATTCTCATTACGGTTGACTCATTGCGGGCTGACGCAATTGGTCCCTACAACGACGATCAACAAACGCCAGTATTAGATGAGATTGCTGCGAATGGGACCACATTTGAGCATGCGTTTGCCACAGGAAACTGGACACCATTTTCATTTCCATCGCTCCTTGCTTCACGCCCAGTCTTCGCCGATACGGGTGAGATTGGCGTTGAGGCGGTTCCGACACTCGCCCAGACACTCGCTAATGCCGGTGTTGCTACTGGGGGATTCAACGCTGCGAATGGGTTTCTTACCGAGCATTGGGGGTATAATGCCGGCTTCGATACGTTTGATTCGTTCGTCGCATCAGTTGGGTCGAATATCTACAGTCGATACCTCGCAACACACCCAACAGTCGAAGCATGGCTCCAACTCGTCGGGGCTCCCTTCCGAAGACTTCGATCTGCTTTCACCGGGAACTCGAATGACCGCCCATTTTTCGATGCCTCTCGATTATTTGATGTTGAGCGTGCCGCGCAGTCATTCATTACTGAGACCGATGCACCATTTTTCCTCTGGATACACTATATGGATACTCATACCCCATATGTTCCTGCTCCGCGATATATCAGAGAGGTATCTAATGGGCTCGTCGGCACTCATCGTATGCTGCTTGCACACACTCGAACTGGGCTTGGTCGCGAAGTTGGTGATCGGACCCTCAACGATCTTCGAACCCTTTATCAAGCCGCTGTTCGGCAAGTTGACGCTAGTATCGGTCGACTTCGTAACACGCTTCAGACGACGGAACACGCCGATGAGACCGCATTTATTATTGCAGGTGACCACGGCGAGGAATTCCAGGAACATGGACATCTCGCACATTATCCAAAGCTCTATGATGAACTGATTCAGATTCCGCTGCTCATCCATCTTCCTGATTCTCTTTCGATTCAACAGCGCCATCGAGTGAGGGAGCCAGTCGGACTTGACGATATCCCTCCGACGATTGCATCTTTGTTTGATATCGATTCATTACCGCCATGGACTGGGTCGTCATTACTCTCATCTGTTATTGGTGATAGTTGTGCAATTACTGATCCCGTTGTCTCTGTTGCGGTTCGTGGGGAAACAGTCACGACACAACCCATTCCGAGACGAATCGAGGATGGTGAACTACTGATTAGTGTTCGCAATCACGCATGGACATATATCGAGCATGTTGACACTGAGCACAGAGAACTATACTATCGCCCTGCGGATCCTGCACAACAGACTGATCTGAGCGTCGACCCAACAGCGTTACAACAGCAAGTCATCGATCAGTTTGCAACAGTTGCTGCCGAACACGTTGTCACGCTCCGACAGGCAACAACAAATAATGGCGAAACAGCAGCAGACGATACTGATGATCACAACGACACTACTGTAAAAAACAATGCAGTCGAAGCGCAACTGTCAGCTCTTGGGTATAAATGACAGACACTACGATACGACAGATAAATTTCAGGCGTTGTCTTCCTATCGAGTCTTCTTTCGGTTCTGATTTTGGTTTGGTCGTATCGACGCAGAGAATTACCCGCTCTCATGCGTTTCTGATTGAACTGAGATTATCCTCGCGCTCATCTGAGCCTCGATTCACTCGATATATGTGTGAATCGCTTAGTTGAGAGAGGTGGTAACATTACATCCAGAGTGGGTACTAACGGTATTCTCTCGAGGGGTATCGTCCAGTATAGTATTGTGTGTTTTCACCGAGTTTCACCAAGGGCAGAGGTGCCTTCATGAGTGTACAGCACAGTCAGATATGAAAATGAACTCTCCGATGTACAGACAGTCAAGGCGACTGCCCTGGGGGTTAATTCTGAGTGCATTCATATGTCCGTATCACAGCAGGAAAACAGACACCGAGATAGATACTAAGCTCACGGGTGAGGATAAGATAAGAACGCGAATATACGTGATATATTACGATACGGAGATAATCGCGGCTGGTTAGCTTTGATACTGACTGTTTATGTTCATGTTCCGTGACTCCAACTATCAAGATACTCTGATTGTGTCTGGGTCAGTGAGTCAATGTCGACTCCTTCAGCTTCAAGTTTAATCTCCGCGACTTCACGGTCAAGTTCGTCCGGGACATTATGAACACCAGGGTCGTACGCCAATTCGTTTTCGATAAGCTCGCGAACACAGACTGCTTGAATACCGAATGACTGATCCATTACCTCAGCGGGATGACCAAGTGCGACTGGTGCCGCGAGATTGACCAATCGCCCTTCTGCAAGAACATTGAGACGGCGTCCGTCAGCCAACTCATATGCTTGTACACCATCACGAGCCTCGTATGTATTAACAGCGAGTTCTGAAAGCTCATCGATGTTGATTTCAACGTCAAAGTGACCTGCATTTGCCAGAATAGCACCGTCGCCCATTACTTCGAAATCTTCCTGTGTAATCACATCACGATTTCCGGTCGTCGTAATGAACACATCGCCACGAGCAGCCGCCTCACTCATTGGCATGACCTCATATCCTTCCATGTGTGCTTCCAGTGCCCGACGGGGCTCGACCTCGGTCACAATTACATTTGCGTTCTGCCCGGCAGCCTTCTCTGCGACGCCTTTTCCACAGTAGCCATAACCGGCGACAACAACATTCTTTCCAGCGTATGAGAGGTTTGTCGTCATTGCGATTGTTGCAAGCGCTGACTCGCCGGTCCCGTGAACATTATCAAACAGTCGCTTCATTGGGGTATCATTGACAGCAAACACGGGATATTGGAGTTCATTATCTTCCTCCATTGCTCGTAACCGGTGCACTCCGGTTGTCGTCTCCTCTGCACCCCCGATAATTGTATCAATGAGATCCGGATGATCTTCGTGAATCGCATAAACCATATCCATCCCATCATCGATGGTGATTGTTGGTTCATGTGCAACAACAGCCTCAATTGCGTCATAATATGCTTCCTCATCGACACCACGTTTTGCGTATGAAGTGACGTTTTCATTCGAATCCAATGCGGCGCTCACATCATCGTGCGTCGACAATGGATTACATCCGGTAATCGCGACCTCAGCCCCGCCCAACGCGAGCAGTTCAACAAGATTCGCCGTCTTCGCCTCAACATGCATCGCCATTCCAATCGTCTCCCCATCAAGTGGCTTTGTTTCGGCAAACTGTGTCCGCAATTCCTGAAGAATTGGCATGTGCTGAAGTGTCCACTCCATCTTCCGACGTCCCTCTGTTCGTGTACTCTCAACGTCAACATCGGTGTCAGCGTCAAGTTGTGCACTGAGAGGGGAATACGCGCTCATATTATATATATATATGAGAGTAGTCAAAACGCTACCGACCGATGGATAATTTCATATATAGTGATACTGAATACAAGTTAGCCAGCCACACAGAATGAACACTCTTCATGAGTGTAACCCACATGTTATCGATGGGTGACGGCGGGTGTCCTCGTATTTACAACTATGGTCTCAACAACATAACGAACACGGACATGTAATTTCCCCGCGTCAAGAACACATTTCGAGGGATATCTTCGCCCTGAAGCGGCTCGCCATGAGATGAACAAATGTCGACACGAGCAGCGCTCGGGTGGAGACTACGGAACTGCGAGGAGGAAGCTCTGTACTCTTGCGGGGATGAATGCGACATCCAACGACACGACCCACTGTCGATCGCCATTCTAAGTCTCAGTTCACAAAGTCATCTGTGATTCGACGACACTGGACAGTGATGATATGTGAGTGACGACCAAGATGGCTACCAAACCCAGAACCAATCCGCTGCATCCTTGTCATCAGTTGTTGGGACTGTGAGTGTCATTACTCGAAGTTGCAGCGGAACACCCACACAGGCGTTTCAGCTGAACCGAGTCTGTGTGTGGGCTCAGAGTGCAACCGGCTGTTATGGGGACGCTCAATCCCCACTTGAGTGAATCCCTGACCGCGGAGGGGGGCGATATTACTATCGAAGCGTCCAATACGTCTGAATGGGAGGAATCTGTTGATAGAGAGATATCCGTTTTGTTGAGATGCACGTCCTTGAGAATAAGTAGATGACTCCCGTGATGCGAATGTAAACTGGAACAAACTGGAGTATGTTTAATCTCCAAGAAAACACGACACCTCAAACTCCATCTTATGGAAACCTCGCCGAGAGGCAGAGAGAATATCAACGGACTCAAACTCACTAAGCGTCAGATCTCACATCCTCTCCAATAGAATCTCACTTTTCCCCAATAGAAACGTCTCAGCCCATTCGTTCAATTAGTGATTGCGCCTGTGTTTCTGCAGTGTTGATGACTGTCTCAGCATCAATCGTCTGTATCTCGCGATTCTGCATCAATACAGTCCCATCACAGATGGTGTGTCTCACATCACTTCCACGAGCAGCGTATGCAAGATGACTTATTACATTGTGTGTCGGTGTAAGATGTGGAGAGTCCAAATCAACGACAATTAGATCGGCAGTAGCTCCCTCTTTGAGTCGCCCACCAGGTAGTCCAAGTGCGTCTGCTCCACCTGCTGTCGCCATATGAATCGCTTGCGCGGCTGGCACCGCAGCAGCATCATCAGCTCCAATTTTCCCAAGCATTGCAGCGTCGCGAAGTTCATCAAACATATCAAGATCATTATTTGAGGCAGCGCCGTCTGTCCCAAGTGCGACTGTTACCCCGGCATCAATTAGCGCAGGGATAGGTGCGATTCCAGACGCGAGTTTCATATTTGAAGCTGGACAATGGACGAGAGATGCTCCTGTTTCTGCAAGTCGGTCGATTTCGTTCGAATCGAGATGAACACCATGAGCAAGGAAATCCGACGAAGAGAGCATGCCAAGTGCTGAAGCGTATGCAAGTGGTCGCTGATTATGATTATTTACAATCGGAGTAACCTCAGAATGCGTCTCATTCGCATGGTAATGAATCGGAATGTCGTCCTGTTGTGCTTCAGTGACAGCCTCTTGAAGATACTCCTCACTCATCGTGGTCAGTGAATGCGGCATAAATGCTGTTTGCACCCGCCCATCAGCAGCCCCGTCATACTTCCGTGCCATTTGAAGACCCTCATTCATATCATCGCGAGCAGCTTCGTCGTCTTTCCCGATGGTCACGACACCATGACCAACTCTGGCACGCACACCAGTCTGCTCAATCGCTGCCACAACCTCTGGCACGTGAAAATACATATCAGCAAACGCTGTCGTTCCCGATTTAATCATCTCGACGATTGCAAGCTCTGTCCCAGCACGAACATCTGCAGGCGTGATTTCGGCCTCTGCAGGCCAAATGTCCTCGCGCAACCACGCTTCAAGTGGTTTGTCGTCGGCGTAACCACGAAGTAATGTCATTGCAGCATGTGTGTGCGCATTGACCAATCCAGGCATCACAATACATCCCGTCGCATCAAGCGTCTGGATTGTTCCATCGTCATTATCGCTATTGCTACTATCAGTATCTCTCCATCCTGCGGACGCAGAACCCCCGCCGATGTGAGTAATCTTACCGGTTGCACGGTCAATATGTACATCAGCCTCAATTACTTCGGGGTCCTCTCGCAATTGGAGCACGTGCCCCCCATTAATAATGAGTGTTTGACTCGCCATATGCGATGATTATCGGTTGTTAGTAATGTGATTTCTTTATTCGAAATGGAACGCACAAACAAGGATTCTAATCCAACTAATTGTGACCGAGAATATAACCAAATATTATATACAACAACCGTTACACCACACCACACTGATGATGAGTGATATAGGCACAATACCACTTAGGCTGTGGATACGCGCCGTTGCAGCCGGGGGGTTTTCTGACTGTCATCATTGTAATATGACGCGGATATAAGTGTCGGTGAACTGGATGTGACCACAGTGTCCTCAAGCGCCCGACAGGTGGCGGTTCAGGTGTGAGTGTGAGTATGAGTGTCCGCCCACTTTGGAAACAGGGTCTGTGTGGGAATCAAACAACAAGCATCGGACTCTCGTCAACGTTGCAAGTAACTTCGAGTCTGGTGAACCCAACGACCGACCACCGCTCCTGTGGCACAACCCACACAGGAGCGCGTTCTCGGCTGAGGAGGGGAGTCCCGGGGCGAGGGTGAGGGTTATAATTAGGGTTTGGGTTTGGCACTCCCAATCACAAGCGGCTGTCCCTTGCCCGGACCCGGGTGCAGACCGATTCGCACAGCGTGTGAGCTTGGCAGTCTGTGACCCTGCACCGACAATTCCCAACTCAGCGGTACGGTGCTGTGGGATTCCCCCGCGTTCACCCCGAGGAGGATGTCAACGATCTATCGACATTGGAGTTATCGACGTGTTATGTTTAGATATTATCAATACAAATTCAGTTCGATTACCTGAAAAGACCTGAAGCTGGTCTGTCGAAGTCATACCCGCACAGGGACAATATCTCTCTGACGAAATCCTCTCTTGACACTCAATTCTACTCTGCTCTGAACGTAACTTGGACACATCAAGAACGAAAGTGCTAGGTTTCAGGCTCGTGAGCCTCTGATTATGCGCATTGCCGTCCCGAATAAGGGTCGTTTGCATGATCCGAGTGTCACTCTACTTGAACGAGCTGGACTCCATGTCGAGGGGGCAGCAGAAAGAAAGCTGTATGCTGATACGGTTGACCCTGACGTTCAGTTGCTCTTCGCCCGTGCTGCAGACATTCCACAGTATGTCCGTGATGGTGCTGCTGCTGTTGGTATCACCGGTCGCGATCAGGTCATTGAGTCCGGATGTGACCTTACTGAACTTGTCGATCTTGAGTTTGGTCGGTGTCAACTCGTGTTAGCTGCCCCTGAAGACGGAACATTGAATCGCCCTGCAGATGTTGCAGGTGGCAGCGTTGCGACAGAATTCCCGCGAGTCACGCGTCAGTACTTAGAAAACAATGCAGTCGATGCTGAGATTGTTGAGGTCACGGGAGCAACTGAGTTGACCCCACACGTTGAAATGGCGGACGCGATTGTTGATATCACCTCAACAGGAACGACGCTTCGTATGAATGGACTCACGATTATCGATGAGGTGCTTGAGTCCTCAGTCCGACTCTATGCACATCCAGAGCGTGTTGATGATTCAAAGGTCGAACAATTAGTTACAGCATTTGATTCAGTGCTTGCTGCTGAAGGAAAGCGATATCTGATGATGAATGCCCCACGAGATCGACTTGATGCGGTACGTGAGGTAATCCCTGGGCTTGGAGGTCCAACAGTCATGGATGTTGCTGGTGAGGATACTGTTGCGGTTCACGTCGTGGTAGATGAACGTGATGTCTTCGAGATTGTGAGTGAACTCAAGGCTGTCGGCGCATCTGGTATCCTTGTCACCGAAATTGAACGACTGGTTGAGTGATCCCGATACTGAAACGCCACTCTTCCGCAGAGTCACACACCGATACATCCACACCTCTGTCTAATCTAATCTGATCCGATCCAATCCAATCCATCTCAATATCTCCGGTTATATCCAGAGGCTCTCAATACGTCATAATCGACCTGAGTCTCTCCATCGCAGTTGGTGACATCCCCTACTGTTTTCCTCTGAAGCCACACTCACCCGAGTTGGAACGCTCGTTCGTGCATTCTGTTCCGTTTCAAATCCCGAAAATTAATTGCCTCACTTGATAGATACCCGCTCAGTTTTCACCACTCCGTCTCAATGCAACTGAGAACGACCTCGAATGTGCTGAATCACTCTGGTTTTATGATCTACGCGTGTGGCATTGTCGTACCAGTTGACATCCTCCTCCGCGTAACCGCAGAGGAATCCTGAGCGTGAGCGTTGGAAATTTCAGGTTTGCAGTCCCACCGAACCCCAGCATGGTGAGAATCCATGTGGGGTTCACGGACTGTGGCGGGTAGAGTGAATTGGGACTGCTGGGAGTGCCAATCCCCCGGTACTCCTATCCTTAGTCGTGTTCGGACTCCCAAAGTTGTTTTTGCCTCAGGGAGTCTGGCAGACATCGGCAGACTTGGAGTTACTTTCTGTGGGCGTACAGCAGTTGGGCACTGCATCGATTCATGATACTGAGAGGAACCGACCGTTCACCTGACTGGTTCCGATTACTGTCTCACTGCTTGGGGCGACGAGGTCGCCATCGTAGGACTGACGGGAACCGCTCTGTTCCCAGCCTGATTCCCTCTTATGCGAATCCCTGTCGATTTAACCTTACGCATTACCAAATCCCAAAGTGGCTGCTACAGCGTAAATCGACTTCGAGTTGTCGGATTCATCCTGCGGCTGAAGCCAGGTATTCTCCTTGACCTGTATAATTTCGTCCTATGATAAGGAAATTCCTCCGTATTTGCTGCGCTAGCTTGAGATGATATGGGTCAAAGAGTGAACCCTCACGATGCTGAAGCGCTTCTAACGAAGACTTTCAAAAATGTCAGAACATCACCCTGGAAGGCTTCCAATAAGTGCGAGAACGCCAAACAGAACCGCGGCAAGAATAACACTAACTACAAAATGAATGAGTGTCACATATGCACTCATCGCGTCTGATTGTTCATAGAGTGTCCGGATAACTGCCCAATCGAACACGATGGCTGCTGCGAGCCCGATAAATGAATTAATATTAAATGTCGTTACGAGAACAGCAATAAGTGCCGGGACAGCTCCGACCACGAACGCATTTCGAATCGGAACGTCCCCGAGAACGTTCCGTGCAGCAATGTGCCCGGTGACAGTAAGAAACAAAGCAAACGATGCGACTGTGCCGGCGACTCGGAGTGGATTTGCGGTCACTTGCAAGATGGAAACCAGATACACTCCAAGTACATCTAATCGGGCAGACCATGATGTTATTCCCCACGTCATCGTAGTTAATTGAGAAGATATCTGAATAATTGATGTAAGTACTCTCTGTTCCAACAGAAACGAAATAATGAGACTGATATTCATTGATACTGAGTAAAATGAGACAATCAGGATAATAGATAGTTCGATTTTTTTATACCTGAAAGCCTGCAGGTAATGCCAATAGCAATATGAAGAACAATTGCTATGAGGAGCGCATTTGATGGCACTGATACAGCATCACAAGCTTATCAGAATCCAACCGAAGGAATCTCTGCATTACCCGAATAGACCGAGTTCGTTCAACCGAGAGAGGATAACGTCGACAGCCTCGCGTGCATCCTCAGGCTCTTTCCCACCTGTAATCACGAGTTTGCCTGATCCGAATAATAATGCAACAACAGCTGGATTATCAAGTCGATAGACAAGTCCCGGAAACTGTTCTGGTTCATATTCAATATTTTCTAATCCAAGTCCAATCGCGATTGCATTGAGATTGAGGTCTTCTCCAAGATCTGCTGACGTCACAATATTTTGGACGGTGATATCTGGGCTGTCGGAGACAGGGATCCGAAGGTCACGAAGCTTCTCGAATACAATATGGAGACTTTCACGGACATCAGTCGTTGACTTTGCACCGGTACAGACAATTTTGCCAGATCGAAAAATAAGAGCAGCAGACTTCGGCTTTTGTGTTCGATAGACCAATCCAGGAAACTGCTCTGGGTCATAATCCGCCCCTTCAAGATCCATTGCCACGCTCTGAAGATCAAGTTCTTGCCCGATGCCTGTTGAGGCAACAACATTTTCAATATTGATCGTGTCCTTCGGATCAGTCATCAGTGATTTAAAAATCGTATTTAACGATTAAAAAGATTGGTGAGATGTCTATCACATATTCCATGAGTCTCAGTTAGTAGTGCCGTGTTGAACAGCGGTCTCTGAGCCACGGTGAGACGAGACCAATCTTGAGATCACTCACAACAATCGCCAGCAAGCCGACTCAAATTCCGACCCCCTCCCCCTCACTCTCACCCTCGGTCAGCACCGCTATTCAACAGAGCAATTAGTAGTTATCATGACTGCACACCGAGAGCTGTCATGTCTGACATAGAGTGATCAAAGAACCACGAGATGCGACGCCGAAGGCAAGCGCAGGTCAAATAACTGATTTGATAGAAGTGATTGAATTCTTGGTATATAATAAAAGCACCTGCTACTGATCAAGAGCCGAGTGCGGCGTAGTGATATTCATGATCTTGCTTGAAGAAACCCTCCGAGTTGACACCACGTATATCGTGAACATACCTTGGGGTCAGGCCTCAAGGGCTTCCTAGTTCAACGGCGTTGTCAGACTGCGTCTGACAGCACACCAGACGAAGTCTGGTGAACGCGCTTTGCACTCACAGCCTCCCGGTGAGGCGTGAGCGGAGCGAGCGCAGTCTGCACAGACGCTGATTCGGAGCGTCCCACCCCTGGCTTCTTTAATCCACGAGAGAGAATATTCTTCGCTGCATTCAGATCACAGTCTTCAGTATGACCGTACGCTGGACAGGAACGTTCTCGTACCCAGATTAGCTTGGCTGTTTCGACACCACACACAGCGCATTCTTTCGTCGTCCCTACTGGATTCATCGTGCGACTTAGCGTTGCACTCCAGCACTTCAAGAAGCCGTGACCATGCCTTGCTTGTTTGTGGCGTTCTGGCTGTCCTCCAGCATCGGCTTCACATCTAGGTCTTCGACCGCGACAACATCGAACTCTATCACCAGCCATGCCGTGAGTTTCTGCTGGTAGTCTCGCACCTTCCGCTTGATAGTTCGCTTCGATCGGGCGATGCTTTCACTGCCTCTCCGAGTCAGGAGAGCCGTTATTCTTTCCGGTCGAGCTTTGCCTGTTCACGGGCATAGCGGTCGTACTCATCAGACATATCAAGCGTGTCCACGGACAGGTTCTCTGAGGTGTGGATGTAGCTGGTTATATCACAGTCAACGCCCACACAGTCTTGCGGTTCAATCTCACTGGGTGGCGGTTTCTCTGGTGCGTCTTCGACAGTTGTGACGAGTGAGACATACCACTCGCCGGTTGTCTCTTGTTTCAGGATAACCTCGTCAATCTCGTCTGCTGGTGGCACGTTGCGGTCAGCTCGAATCTCGAACCAGCTAATCTTCCTGAGTCGGAGTCGCACGAATCCCTCGTCGCCAGTGTTGTGATCTACGTTGAAGCCACGGGGTTGATTGTACGACACCGACCGAAATTCGCCTATATATTGTCACCGCAACCGCCCAATATCGGAGTCTTCATTCTGTCGTCGTTGAAGTGTATCCAGGTCGTTGTGAATCTGGCTAATGGCTTGTTGCGCGACGTGTTATGAGGGCTTTGAAAACGTCGACCACTTGTCAGTCCACTCTGTGAGTCGCTCTCGGTTGTGTTGATCGTAGGCAGATGACCGGTCGTTGTAGTCACTCCGGCAGTAGTCCCGGGCGGCGTGATTGCGAATCTGTCTGAGAATGTCGATGCGATGCCACGCTTCGCTTGCCACGTCATCGGACAGGCACGCACGGCAGCGAAGGGTGTGTTTCACCGTCGTTAATCGAGTTTTTGGACGGTGAGTCTCAACTGGTCGCCTTCTTCCAGATTAAGCGCCTCACGCACTTCTTCTGGAATTGTGACCTCCCCGCGTTCTCTAAGATTCGGGGAGCATTCCACCGAATACACCATAATTTATTCATACTCAATCGTCATAGAGATTATGTGTTGTCGGCTCCAACCCCGGGGAGTCGTCCTGACCGCCTGTACATTTATATCGGTGTGAGATGACAGCAAATCTGGTTGTTGCTTACTCGTGTGGTGTTGTCACGATTGAATTGATAGATACTGTTCAACGACTGAGCAAAGAGCAGCCGGAAGGGTTGACCGTGTTGCTTCAGTCACTGACTGGACAACATCACCATCGACCCGTAATGCAAGGAGTCGGGCTTGACCCTCCGTATTACTGAAATGATACAGATACCGACGACGACGTTCATCAATCGCTAAGACAGTAACCGTAGATGTTGTTCCCTCAGTTGATACCTCAACAGTCGTTAAGATGCTTACTTTGCCGGCTGGGCTGACGCAATGTGAATTACATGCTGGACATTCTCCTGGATGATGCTGACGACCAAGATATCGATATGATTCGCCACAGTCATAACATTGGATTCTCTCTGAACCAACACTCACGGGCTGGTCACTTCCTCTGCGGCTTGAAGTATCTCGCGGTACCGATTCCGTATCGTTACTTCACTCACATCAGCTGCGTCGGATATCTCAGATTGTGTTAATCTGTCATTGCAAAGTTGCCCCGCTGCATAAAGACCGCTTGCGGCAATGCCAACTGGGTGTTTTCCGCTATGAACGCCTCTCTCAGTTGCTTGGTGAATCAGCGCCCGAGCGCGTCGTTCGGTTTCGGCATTGCACCCAACCGCGGATGCAAATCGACCAATATATCCAATTGGATTAGTCGGTGGAATCTGTAGCTCTAGTTCCCGGATAACATATCGATATGTCCGCTTTATTTCAAGTGCTGGGACTCGACTGACTGTGGCAATTTCATCAATACTCCGTGCAACCCCGTCAATACGCGAGGCAGCGTACAGAACTGCTGTTGCAACGCCTTCTATTGATCGACCGGGTAATAGATTCGCTTTGAGCGCCTGGCGATATATTATGCCTGCGGTCTCACGTGTTGTCTCATGAATCCCTAATGCTGAGGACATCCGATCAATCTCGCCAAGAGCATGCTTCAGATTTCGATCCTTCGAATCCTGCGTTCGAATCCGCTCATTCCACGTCCGGAGTCGCTTGAGCTTCCGGCGCTTCTCTGCGGAGACTGTCTGCCCATATGCATCTTTGTTCTGCCATCCAATATTTGTTGACAACCCTTTATCATGCATCAACGCTGTTGTTGGTGCCCCGACACGTGATTTTTCATCACGCTCCTTCGCGTCAAACCCCCGCCATTCGGGTCCCCGATCAATCTCATCTTCCGTGATGACGAGTCCACACGCTGAGCAAATTGTCTCAGGGCTATCGGCGCTTGCGACGATATCACCACCACACTCCGGACACACCATCCGCCCGTCGACCATCTCTCCGCCTGTCGAGTTGTCTTCGCTCTCCTTGTGACTGACAGTCATTTGAGTGTCATCTTTTATTCTTGTCACTGTAGACATCGCGGATATATCATCTTCACCACCCTGCTCATCCTCGCTCTCATTCTCTTGGAGTACTTTTTTGTCCTTTTCCTCCCCCTCAGTATCAACCTTCATTTCGGCTTCTGTCTGATTCGTAAACGCTGTGTTATTTGTGTACATGTGACTGCCTCCCTCGGAGTAAGCTTTTGAAACTACTAAAAATTTCTGTAGCGACAATAAGTAACCAATAGTAATTACATGACGCCGTTACTCATCAAAAGACCCCATCGCGGACAGAACGATAATCACGTCTGATACGTACAGAAGAGTATGTACTATCTTGAACTCGCCGGAGAAGCGAGTGATGAGGCTCTTGGTATCGCTGAGGCTGAGCGTGCGGCCGCCTCAGCGGTCACCCAGGTAGCTCCTGGACTTGCGACAGCAGATGACATCAGATATGACCGTATTCAGACACTTGCATATACACATCATATCTCCACCCTCATTGGGCAGACTGATGCAACACAACAAAGCGCTGTTGCTCTGCTGCGGGCGACATTCTTCGATACCGAGTATGGTAATCACGAAGCGAAAACAGACATTAATAGCACTGAGATGGCTTCGACAAACAACCAGTCCCCTCAAACGGTCGCTGTTCGTGCGAGAAACGTTCGATCAACGGCTGACATCAGCACTGCCTCAATTGAACGTGCGCTTGGTGATGTGCTTGTCACTCATGGGTATGAGATTGATCTTGAAAATCCGACATACGAACTCCGGGCGTGTTTCGCTGATGATACCTGCCTTCTTGGCTGGGCAGTCGACCGTCAGGAGACAACATTTGGATCGCGTACTCCGACAAATCGTCCGTTTTTCCAGCCAGGAAGTATGGCGCCAAGAGATGCTCGCGCATATGTCAATCTCGCTGCTGGTCCAACGCTCCCAGAGGCAACGGTGTTTGACCCGATGGTAGGGACTGGTGGAATACTCATTGAGGCTGGTCTGATCGGAGCAACCGTCATTGGATCTGATGTGCAATCAAAAATGGCAGTTGGTGCAACACAGAACCTTGCAGAGTATCTTTCGACACAACCGTGGCATATATTCGAAGCAGATGCAACTGAACTCCCGGTTTTGAATAACAGTATTGACGCTGTCATTTTTGATGCACCATATGGTCGTCAATCGAAGATTGCAGCAGACAGACTCAGTGAACTTATCGCTGGTGCACTCACAGAGACGATTCGAATCGCTCCTCGGTGTGTCATTATTGCTGATCGCTCATATACCGACATCGCGACTAAGGTGGGATGGACAGTCACAACACAGTTTGAGCGACGTGTTCACCGATCTCTCACCCGATATGTCCACATACTCAGACGCGTGAACGATGATACTACTTCTGAGCATGATATCGAAGGGAGTAATCATCACTCACTCTCGTCGTGCAACGATTGATTCACCTGCGCGCACTTTCTGACCATCTGTCACAAGAAGGTCATCCGCAGTATATTTCGGCGGGAGCAACACATCGACGCGTGATCCGAAGTCAATATGTCCAATTCGCTGTGCACGATCAATGGACATTCCATCATGAACATATGGATAAATTCGCCGCGCGACGGCACCGGCAATAAGTGATATTTCAACCGGTCCATCGGGGGTAGTAACTGCAATATCGACGCGCTCGTTTCTGGGTGATTCTTTCATGAACGCTGGACGGTGAGCCCCCTCTCGATGAGTGCACTGTGTGACCTCCCCAGCGATTGGTGCGCGTGCAACATGGACATCGGTCACATTCAAGAAGATACCAATTCGAATCTGTTCGCCTTCCTCTCGAATAACAGTCACATGACCCTCACCGGGGGCTACAATACCTGGACCGGATGGTTGTCGAGAGGGGTCACGGAAAAACCACAAAATCGCGCCACCAACTAATAATGCGAGCACACCAATAGGTGGGGCAATTCCACCAGCTACGCCCGCAAAGACAAACACTGGGACAGCATACCGACGAACACCAGGAGCGAACCGATTCGGGATTACTGAGAGTATCAACACGGAAATAAAATTATGCTCGCTTTCCTGATGTCTGAGCCTCGGGCATCTCTGCTGTTTCATCAAGCGTTGATTGTCCACTCGCCCATGCAGCTAACAGATGTGTCAGATGGAGTCTGTCCTCACCACCCTCTGCAAGGTCACAATCAACGGCGCCAGCCAATCGATGTAGTCGGATAACATTTGCACTTCCGTATGTCTCAGGGTAGGTATTTGCAACAGAGAGCAGTTCCTGGAGAACCTCTTGTCCGCTGAATCCCTCCTCATCAAGCAGGGTGGTCACCAGATCCCGGGCGTCATCGATTTCTTGGGCGGCAGCAGTATCGAGGATTTCTTGAAACATATCCTCATACCCGACATCCGCGAGCGCCTCCTGTGCAGTATCTGTTGTGATTGCTCCATCACCCTCGATTGCAGCGTGTTGTGCTGCTAAGATTGCATATCGAAGATCACCATCAGCTTTTGAGGCAATGAGTGTCATCGCCATCTCATCAATCTCAACTTCTTCAGCAGCGGCGATATCAGTTATGACTGATTCAATCTCATCGACTGTCGGTGCTCGAATAGGGACTGGAAAACATCGTGATCGGATTGGTGGAATGAGTGTTGTTGGCTGGCGCGTGGCAATAACAAACTGTGTACTTTGATGATATCGCTCCATCACCCGACGGAGTGCTTGTTGGAAGTCTTCACGAATCGTCTCGGCATTATCCAAAAGGACGGTTTTGTAACTACCGGAGGCTGGTTGATATGATGCGAGTTCCTGCATGACATGTGAGATCATATCTCGCTTCGACCAATCACGCTTGTATTTATTGCCTTTGTTCCCACGACGATATTGCTTTGAAAAGGCAGTCTGCCCCTGTAGAAATCGTTCAAACCGCGGATCCTCTCGAATCTGCTTTTTTGTTCGATTGAAGAAATCTGCAACGTTAATCTCGATCAGATCGGCGTCTGGATCTGTATGCACCTCATGTGTGAATGCTCGAACAGCGGCTGTCTTTCCAACGCCCGACGGTCCTTGAACAACGAGATTCATTGGTTCATCCGCTATTCTCGTTAGTCGGTCTCGCGCACTTGCCTGCGGTAACTCGGTGAGTGCGGGGGCATGGCGCTCTATCCACAGTGGTGCCTGCATCAGATATTCATTTGGCGTCGTGAGTTATGAAACCCGCTATTCTCCGCGTACGCGATACCATACACGCTCTCCAATAGCGTTGTCTAGCGCAGATTCAGTTATATCGTCGACATCAATGCCGACATCAAGCCGACGCAGGAATAAATCACGAACCGCTATCGTCACCGTTAGCTTTTGTTTTTGCTCCGTTTCCTGCGCTGTTCGCACGGTCACGATGCAGTGTCCATCTTGTGTTTCAATTGATTCAATCGTGCCGACAGACCATCGGTCAGTATCATGCGAGGGCGGTTGTGCATGGATCCGGTCATGTTCCATGCTGAGAGATACTCACCGAGTTCATGATAAACAACAAGAAAAACACCTGTATTTTGATCTGATTCCGCGATTCGCCGTCGATTGCTGATCTTGATATTCGATCATAGGCAATCTCAACTACTGATAGAGAACTCAACATTAGGGCTTGTCGACATCCGGCAGACGAGAACGAAAATATATATATACTGAGTCGAAGACCGAAAGTCGATATAGCAGTCTCACTCCGCATGGCGATCGTTTATTCGCTTTGTGAGCGCCCTCAAATACGACAGTAACTGTGATTTCTGCGTCTGGAGCTATGATACGGCGCTCAACGCCAATATGAATGTGACGGAGAATATCGGTGCTGTGATGACTCAGCTAAGCTCACGTTTCTGATAGCTGTCTGAATACACGAGTACGAGCTGTAACTGGTTAGCAACGGCAAACAATCTCGGAAGCGAGACTATCCTTTGAATACCGAGTTCAAACACACATAAGATTCCGTCGAGTCTTGTGTGGCTTCTCTGGTGTATCACAGCTAGAGACCATGAGCAGAAACTGCGTTGCATCTGAGGAACAGAAAACTCCACCCGCAAACAAAAGGAGCCGACGACTGCTGGTGATTAAACTATGATAAGGGGAGTTCACCTAACAAGAAGGTAATTCATCGACCTGAGTGAGCACCGATTCGACACGGGTTTACTTTGCCAGCCGATATTGAATGTAACTGATGCGTGTGACGTTCCTCGGGACCGGTGGAGCTGTGCCAACGACAGAACGGGGACCGAGTGCGTTCTTCGTTGAGCGCGATGGTGAGCGATTGCTATTTGACTGTGGTGAGGGCACACAGCGACAAATGATGCGATTCGGGACTGGATTCAATCTCTCACATATCTTTGTGACTCATCTTCATGGCGATCATATCCTTGGAATTCCTGGTCTCATCCAAACGCTTGATTTTAACGACCGGACAGATGCACTGGCAATTCATGGACCTCCTGGGTCAAAGCCACATCTTCGTCATCTCGTCGAAACTGCTGGGTACCGTCCTGGATATCCCATCAATATCCGTGAGATTCGACCAGGAGGTGTGGCTGTTGATGCCGATGAGTACATAATTCGTACTTTCGAGACATCACATCGTGGTGTTACGTCCATTGGATATGCACTTATCGAGTCAGATCGGAAGGGTCGATTTAATCGCGAACGAGCAGAGGCACTGGGCGTACCTGTCGGTCCGAAATTTGGTCGGCTCCATGATGGTGAGTCTGTTGAATTAGCCGATGGAAGTACCGTTCATCCTGAACAGGTTGTCGGTGACCCTCGACCAGGTCGTCGCGTTGTCTACACTGGGGATACACGCCCAACTGAGACAACTATCGAGGCTGCGAGTGATGCAGATTTACTCGTTCATGATGCTACCTTTGCTGCTGATCGAGCAACCCGAGCGAAGCAGACAGGTCACTCAACAGCACAGGAGGCAGCACAGATTGCAGCGCGTGCAGATGCACGACAACTCGCACTTACACACATCTCATCGCGGTATGCCGGGGATGCAACGCCACTTGAAACGGATGCAGCGGCTACATTTGATGGACACCGAGCGTTTGTCCCTGATGATGGGCACACGGTTGATGTCCCATTTCCCGATGCTGATGATATAGAGTAATATCATTTCCAGTGTTTACTGTCTGTAATATGATATAATCCATGTTAGCATTGTAGTTCATCTGTACACGGAGAAAACTGAATCACACCTGAACAGTTGCCGATTGTATTCGGTTCACTCATCTCCTTGAGAGAGATCATTGATTCTGAGACTCACCTCGATGGACAATCGCCCGTAACTCCAGTGTGTATGTGTTTTCTCGTTTATTATTGCTGATCAGCGTCCGTTCAACACATTGGATAGACCACCAGCAGACACAGCATCAACGTCCTGTCCAAGTATCCACTCCGCTGCATGTCTCATGACTACATAGCGAACGCTCAAAGTTCGCATCTTCAGGTATATGAGAGGGACAAAGCAGCATTACGGCTGTCATCATACTCTTGAAATCACTTCGGATATGCCGGAGGAGTTTCTCGTATTTGGTATCGGACACCGGATATCGGATATTTGTCCTCAACTACTCCCAATCATGGGAGAAATTCACAATGTGAGTAGTATCCAAAAACTGCCCATACTTGGGGCGACATCAAATCACTGTCTGATCAGTGGTGATGGTAATAGCGAACGTTGGAGTGTATGCTTCGAGTTAGATGTCATCTTAACCTGTTTTGCGGAGAGTTCCATAGATTACTCGACCCATAGTGATTCAGTTTCGCTCTCATTATGGGCGTGGCATATATATCTGCACGCGATGAATTACGTTTGTGAACGACCGGACGAGCGCACTCGACTCACTCGTCTTCGGCGTGGACATCCAAAGCGGCGATGTTCGCGGCGATGCGCCTTCATACGCTGTCGTTGCTTTCGATGGCGAGCATGTTGACCGTGATGTTGTTTCATATCGAAAACTATCTCGGCTTATTGACCGTGAGGAACCAGCTATTATTGCGACCGACAACATGTACGAGTTGGCGGCCGACAAGGATGAACTGGTTCACTTCTTACGGTCATTGCCTCCCGAGACAACGCTCGTGCAGGTAACTGGCGCAGAGCGACCTGAGCCTTTGTCTCGTGTTGCGTCGCGTCATGGCGTTACATACGGCAAAAAACCGATGAAAGAGGCTGAAGCAGCGGCTCGTCTTGCAGCCGCAAACGTTGGTCACGAGGTTTCAGCATTCGGTGATACAACAAAGGTGAAAATCTCCCGTGGTCGCTCCACCGGAAAAGGTGGGTGGAGTCAGGATCGATATACGCGTCGGATTCATGGCTCTGTTAAGCGACGTTCCCGTGAGGTTCAAAACCGACTTCAACAGGCGAATCTTGAGTTTGAGTCTGAGGTAACAGAAAAATACGGTGGGTACGCAAATGCTGTATTTACTGTGTCAGCTCCGCCTGAGGACATTCCCGTCTCTGCCGGGCGGTCCGGTGACACGCGTATCGAGATCGAGCGAGAGCGTCAGGATGGAATTGAATTTGACCCACTTGCTGAGCGTCGTGATCCTGTCGTTGTTGGGATTGATCCCGGGACGACGACTGCTGCTGCGGTTGTTGGTCTTGATGGGACAATATTTGATGTGTACTCATCACGAACAGCCGACACTGCTGCGGTGATTGAGTGGCTTATTGAACGCGGTCGTCCAATTGTCGTTGCCGCAGATGTCACACCAATGCCTGAGACCGTTGAGAAATTTCGCCGTAGCTTCGATGCTGCGGCGTGGACACCAGCAACTGACCTGCCGGTCGATGAAAAACTTCATCGGACACGAGATGCCGTCTATGACGACGATCATCAGCGGGATGCTCTTGCTGCAGCATTGTTTGCAGCTGATGAGCACGCTGATCAGTTCGAACGCATTACACAAAAAACACCGCGTGATGTCGATCGTAGTGAGGTAATCGCTCGCGTTGTTGCCGGTGAGGAGTCTGTTGAGGCTGTCTTACGTGATCTTGATGAAGATGATACGGTTGATGAGGATGATACCGATCAAGAGACACGTGAACTGACTGAAGAGGAGCGTGAAATCAAACGTCTCCGTCGACGCGTCGACCGGCTTGAGTCGCACGTTGAGAGTCTTGAGGACACGATTGATGAGCGAGATGCGACAATTGAGTCGTATGAAGAGGAGCTGTCGGAAGCAAAGCGTGAAGAGCGACGACAGGCCCGAGAACGTCGCGAGGTCAAGCGACTTGAACGTGAAAATGATCGTCTTGAGCGCCGCATTGAAACGGTCGAATCAGAAAAGGAGGATCTCAATCAAAAATTAAAACGTCTCAAGCATCTTTGGAAACTTGATCACTCGAACTTCACTGATGTCGATACCGATGGCGATCTTGTTCCAGTGAAGATTATCGAACAGTTCACCACTGATGCAGTTATTCAGACGGATGAACAATACGGACTTGCATCAGGTGATGTGGTGTATCTTCGTGATGCGTCTGGTGCCGGTCAGTCGACTGCTGAACGGTTAGTGGCGACCGATCCCCGTATTGTGCTTCGCTCTGGCGGCAACCTCTCTGAAGTAGCTGATCGTGTGCTCTTCGAAAATGAAATCCCAGTTGCCCCTGTGGATGATGTTGCAATCCAGGAGGTTGATGAACTTGCGGTCGCTCGCGAGTCAGATATCGAAACGGCAATTGAAGACTGGGAGCGCCGCGCAGCGGAACGGCGTCGCGAGCGAAAAGCATCGATGGTTGACCAGATTATCTCTGAGCACCGCGCAGAAACGCAGAGCGGTCAGTAACAGTTCTTCGGATTAGTTACTCGATAAAAAATAACGAATTTACTCAGATTGACTTTCCTCGCATATCTCACGTTGGTTCCGTAGAAGGAATACAGGACTGTGCGTTTCCTCAGTTGATACCGGTGCTTTCGGGTGCATTCAGTGAGGCAGTTACATTGACATTCAGTCATGGTCTTTTATTTTCGTATCTGTCCCGTATCCAGCCCTGTTTCGATCACACGACTATTCCACACAACCCAGACACGCAAACGCTAGGCGCTTTGACAAGAGGAATGCTGTTTTCCACAATCGGGGCTCAACTGACTGGCTACCAGTGTTGACACCGCAATTATAGTCGTTCAAGAAGAAAGCCACCGGCTTGAGCCGTGGAATGAATCCGACAACACTGAAGTAGTCACTTCGGTTGGAGCCGTTAATTATGATACCGAGTCCGAGGAAAGGATATGCACGCCACCGTGGCGGTAGATGAAGCCCGCTATCTCGGTCGGGGGGCGTACTGGCACAGCCCACAACCCTACTGAATGGTGCGAGTGGGGAACCTCTCCGTCGTGGGCACGGTCTGTGGAACCCAACGGCTTTATGGGTTGGAGTATGTCAGTGCCACCATGATCGGCGTTACTGGGGTATGGGTTCGGAAGATTGACTCTCTGGATCTCCCAATCGTGAATACAACGCATTCATAGCGTCGACATTCTGACTTTGATCAGTCCTGATCCTGATTTTGACTACACGACATATCCAACGACGGTATTCTACAGAGAAAGCAAGACGAGTGCCTCGGAGCCTGTGGACGGTTCGATCGTGACCGACCGCACCGTTGAAGATTATCAAACCGATGGTGTGTCGGGCGTGTCTGACCAATACACGGAAAGAAACTCCGAGCGTTTGAGGTAGATGTGACCCAGGGCAGTTCACCGCTTGACACTGGCATCTGTTCCGTTTGTCTCAACTCGGTGTGGAGCATCTGGTTGCCCGAGCATGTAGTAGCATACAAATCCAATAACTGGCAGAATAAATGCGGTGATCGTCCAGGTGAGTGCCGCATCACTTTCTCGACCATTGGCATCAAGATAGACCCACCCGGGAAGGGCGATATGTGCAATCAGGAAGTACAGTGCAAATCCAATGAAATACAGCAGTGACCGAAGGTTAGTGGTGACAGTCCACAGTATTATAAGCGGAAAGAATGCGGCGATTACCATCACACCAAGTATGAGCATTGGTGACCGAGTTGTTGCCATGAATTATCATTCTATGCCTCAGGATATTCGAAGTTACGAAACTGCAAGGAGAATCCAACGAATCCAAACACACACAGCATTGGTCGCCTAATCTATGGGAGTTCAGCTGAATCGCTCGGGTTCGACTCAAAGCCCTGAGATGTTCAGCCTGCTCCACCTGTAGACACTTGAGTGATGTCTGCAGGAAACGTAGTCTCGACACCATACGACGCATATCCTTTCGTCGTCCCTTCGGATTAAGCTGTATGATATGTCAACCGCACAACTCAGCCTTGTAATGAGGGATATCATGAACAATCACCACACTCCGTCCTGCTTGTTCTAAGTGTTGTGTGACCGTTTGAGCATCCCTTCACGTTTAGCTCCTCACCGAACACACCACCGTGTGGTTATGAGCCGCGTCGTCATCTTGTGTTGAGAGTACAATACCTCCTGCCGAGTGAGACTTTACTCTCGTCACTTCTCTGCGTGGCTCTCGTAGTTGCTCGACCCTCGCTGCTTACGAGACAACCTGCGCCGTCCGTAGCGGAGACTCTCAGAGTCGCTTCGAAGACCGAGCCAGCCCAGTCAGCAGTCTTAGCATCCGACGCGTGGATACTGAGGTCAATTATATGACCGAGTACTTGTAAGAGCCAACATCGGCATCAGAACGCATATATCGATATCACAATACCGAATATGTATGGATGCGGACGCATACGAATCAATTACACGAAATACCGCCGAGGTGGTCACAGACGAAGAGATACATGCACTTGCGAAATCGCCAGAGACAAAACGCGCGTATGTCGGCTATGAGCCTTCCGGCGTTCTTCATGTTGGTCATATGCTTACCGCGAATAAGCTCATTGAGCTTCAATCAGTTGGATTTGATATTGTTGTTCTTCTTGCAGATGTCCACGCTTACCTCAATGGGAAAGGAACATTTGCGGAGATACGAGAGACCGCATCTCAGATGCGCGAGCAATTCATTGCATATGGACTTGACCCAGACCACACTGAATTCATTTTGGGGTCATCGTTCCAATTTGATGAGGAGTATGTTTTAGACCTCCATGCAGTCGAGGCTGAAACCTCACTTGCACGCTCAAAGCGAGCAATGGCAGCAATCAAAGGCGATGAAACAGCAACAGTCGCACATGCAGTGTATCCGCTCATGCAAGCGCTTGACATCGTATATTTAGATGTCGATCTCGCGATTGGTGGGACTGAACAACGGAAAGTGCACATGCTGGCTCGTGATGTGCTTCCAAGCATTGATGCGGACGCTCCAACATGTCTTCATACCCCACTTATTGCAGATCTGACGACCGGAATCGGTAAAATGTCTTCCTCGTCTGGTGTTTCAATCTCGATGGAGGATGATACAACGACGCTTACGGAGAAGATTGAGAGTGCATACTGCCCACCTACTGCTACTCCTGATCCAACTGGTGAGGGTGAGTCACGATATAATCCTGTGCTTCAATTATTCAAATATCATGTATTCCCCCGATTCGGCGATGTGACCATTGAGCGGCAAGAAAAACATGGTGGAGATCTTAGCTACGATGCGTATGATCCGCTTGAGGCAGATCTCGAATCTGGTGATCTTCATCCTGCAGATGCGAAGGGAGCACTTGCTGCATATCTCGATAGGCTCATTGAACCTGGGCGGAAACAAATACGCGATCAATAAGTATACGTAGTCGCTGTGGTATCATCTCTCATGATCCGACCTTTCAGACTCGCACTCGCACTCGCAGTCGTACTCAGATATTCAACGCGTGACCTCGCATAGTTTAAACCGAGCCGTACCAAACTGTCGATTATGAGCGACGACGAAAATAGGGGGAGTCATGACCTCCGAATGCCTGACGACGACGAGGTATTCGCCGTCGTCACCAACATGCTTGGGGCGAATCGCGTTACCGTCCGCTGTGCTGACGGCAATGAACGGACAGCTCGAATCCCTGGTCGCATGCAGAAACGAATCTGGATCCGTGAAGATGATGTGGTACTTGTTGAACCATGGGAATGGCAAGATGAAAAAGGTGATATCACGTGGCGGTATGAAAAATCTGAGGCAGACCAGCTTCGTGAAGAGGGTCGTATCCGGTGACTGACCACGATCGTGACAAACAGTCTGCAAACGATGATTCTCGTAGCGATGTAGATGACGCCGGAACTAACTCGGAGGCGACCGACGCAAATCAAGACCCAGGATTTGTTGCACCTGATGTCGTTGAAACTCCTGGTGATGAATGGGCAGAAATCGATGTGAGCGATACGGAAGCGGACCGTATTGCTCGCCGCCGCGATCGCGAATTTAATACTTTCCGTGAACGTCTCACTGATGCAGACCAGTTCAAAGTTGAACAGTCTGTATTTGATGATGCAACGTTTGCTGCAATCTATAAACTTGTTCAAGACGGTCATATTGCTGCTTTTGGCGGACCAATCTCAACTGGAAAAGAGGCAAACGTCTATGAAGCACGTGGAACAGATGCTGCTGATGTTGCCGTTAAGATATATCGCATTAATGCATCAGACTTCCAACAGATGCGCAGTTATCTTGAGGGTGATCCTCGATTTGATGGACTTGGGCAGGATAAAAAGGCAATCGTGCTCGCATGGACGCAAAAAGAGTTTGCCAACCTTCGACGAGCAATGCGAGCGGGTGTCCGCGTCCCCGAGCCGATTGCTGTTGAACGGAACGCTCTTGTCATGGAACTTGTTGGGCTTGTCGAAGAGCGTGCCCGTCGACTTGCCGAGGTAGATATTGAGAACCCACAGACAGCATACGAGGTCGTCCAGGAATACATGCAGCGACTCTACAGTGCTGGACTTATCCACGGCGATCTTTCTGAGTACAATATGATTATTCACAGCGGTGAACTCGTTGTCATTGACCTTGGACAAGCAGTGACAGTTCATCACCCGAACGCTGAAATGTTTCTTCGGCGCGATTGTGAAAACGTCGCCGCATTCTTCTCTCGACAGGGAATCGAAACTGACCCAGAAGCGCTCATCGAAACTGTCACTGAGCCGGATCCAGACCCCTCAGGTACACTCACTCAGCCTGAGCACTCAGTTCAGACAACGGATGATAACTCATAGCTGAGTGTGTCCGCTGTGACGGTCACACCTGATATCTGATTGCCAGCAAAATAACAACATATATTAGCCATTCACTCTCATTAATAATTAATACGGGTTTTAGATATAGCCACTGTTATGAGCAGTGCAGCCATCACCAATGGTAATAAGGGTTAAATGGATGCCTATCAAATCAGACTGTAGTATCCCGTGATAGTTTCTCCCCCACGCGACACTCACTAATTTACTCAGCTATGGTAGATGTAAATCAACACACACTCGTTCCAGAACACACACTAGTTGATGAGGACGATATCGAGGCGATATTAACAGAATACGACATTCGCCGTGCTGATCTTCCACAGATAAAGCGTCGCGACCCGGCATTGCCGGATGACGCAGAGCCAGGCGATGTTGTCAAGATAGTACGTGACTCACGAACGACCGACAGAGCCGTTTCATACCGATTGGTGATTGAATGAATCGAGAAGACCGCCGAGCCGTTTCACGAGAGTATTTCTCAGAGGACCGACTTGCTGAACATCACTTCCGCTCGTTCAACAATTTTCTTGAACGAGGAATGCAGGATGTCGTCACCGAGAAAGAACGTATCGAAACTGATATCGGTGATAAAGAGGGAGAAGAGCCGGTTTTTGTCGAACTTGGTGATGTTCGGATTGAAACACCGCGTGTCCGCGAGGCTGATGGATCCGAAGAATTGCTGTTCCCGCAGGAAGCGCGGCTCCGGAATATCACCTATGCCGCACCGGTCTTCATGGAAATGTCAATCGTCCGTGGCGGCGATGAGGAACAGGAAGTCGTTGTTGATACGACCGAAACAAAGGTTGGTCGGATGCCAATTATGGTCGGTTCAACAAAATGTAATATTGCTGGGCTGACTGATGAGGAGCTCATCGATATCGGTGAAGACCCTGTCGACCCAGGCGGGTACTTCATCGTCAATGGATCCGAGCGTGTATTGATGACCTCTGAGGATCTGGCACCGAATAAGATTCTTGCAGAATACGACAGCAAGTACGGTGATGAAATCCAGGTTGCAAAGACATTCTCACAGCGACGTGGATATCGCGCGCTCGTCCTCTGCGAGCGGAACCGTGAAGGGCTCCTTGAGGTCTCCTTCCCGTCTGTTTCCGGGAGCGTTGAGTTTGTCACGCTCGTTCGCGCGCTCGGGCTTGAATCCGATGAGGAAATTGTCCACCGTGTTTCTGATGACCCTGAGATTGTGAAGTTTATGTTGGAAAATCTTGAGGAGGCATCAGTACAAACCGAAGAGGAAGCGATTGAAACGCTTGGAAAGCGCGTTGCAAGTGGACAGGGTAAAAATTATCAATTAAAACGAGCAAACTACGTCATCGATCGATATCTCCTCCCGCATCTGCATGAAGACGGTATTGAGGAAGAAGCTGTTCGGATCAACAAAGCATATTACCTCTGCCGAATGGCTGAGGCGTGTTTCGAACTTGCACTTGACCGTCGTGAATCCGATGATAAAGACCACTATGCAAATAAACGCCTGAAAGTGTCTGGTGACCTGATGAAGGACCTGTTCCGAACGGCATTGAATAAACTTGCTCGTGACGTGAAATATCAACTTGAGCGAGCGAATATGCGAAATCGTCAGCTCACAGTCAATACGGTTGTTCGGTCAGACGTTCTCACTGAACGGCTTGAACATCCAATTGCAACTGGCAACTGGGTCGGCGGACGGTCCGGTGTCTCACAGCTTGTTGATCGGACAGATTACATGGGTGTGTTATCACATCTCCGCCGACTTCGGAGCCCACTTTCCCGAAGCCAACCACACTTTGAGGCACGCGATTTGCATGCCACACAGTGGGGGCGTATCTGCCCATCAGAGACACCTGAGGGACCAAACTGCGGACTCGTGAAGAACTTTGCACAGGCGATGGAACTTTCACAGAATGTTGAGGATGAACAATCACTCAAACGAGAACTTGCATCAATGGGCGTCGATATCTTCCACGCAAACACGAATACCGATGACACAGACGCTCGGAGTCCAGCTGACGACTGACGCTGACAACGACTCCAAGTTGTGACCCGAAGTGGTATCAATCCAATATACGATGCGCAGCCTCCACCCATGCACGGATTTGAGGGAAACACAAACAAAGTGACATTTCGTTTCAATTCACAGACGAAAGCACTGCCCGATATTGGCATCGTCCAGGACGGCCTTCCCGTTTCACTCGGCGCTTGTCCTGGTTTGATGTTTGATCACAACTTCAATTTCAACCCCGGTCGGAGTACAGTATCGTTCACCGTAACCATCATATCAGATCACACAATCGAACTCAGCAACATCATAACTCATGGCTCAGACCCCAAAACAAAGAGAAGCGAAAGTATACGTCAACGGTAGTCTTGTCGGGACGCATGAAAGTCCTGAGGCACTTGCAAACAATATCCGCGAGGCACGTCGTCGTGGTGAGGTTAGCGACATGGTCAATGTCTCAGTAAAAGAACGGACCCGCGAGGTCATTATAAACGCAGACGCTGGTCGTGCACGGCGACCACTGATTGTCGTTGAAGATGGCAATCCGCGTCTTGGTGATAAAGAAATCGAAGCGGTCAGAAACGGCGATCTTAGCTTTGAGGACCTCGTCAATCGTGGATATATCGAATTTATCGACGCTGAGGAGGAAGAAGACATCTATGTTGCCGTTGATGAGGATGAACTAGAGGAAGCACACACGCATCTTGAGATTGATCCACAACTCATTTTCGGCATTGGTGCTGGCATGATTCCATATCCAGAACACAATGCTTCGCCGCGGATCACGATGGGTGCAGGAATGATGAAACAATCGCTCGGACTGCCAGCTGCAAATTACCGCATCCGTCCTGATACGCGGCAGCATCTCCTGCATTATCCACAGTTGTCAATGGTAAAGACCCAGACAACAGAACAGATTGGCTTTGATGAACGACCAGCAGCACAGAACTTTGTGGTTGCGGTCATGTCATATGAAGGATTCAACATTGAGGATGCGCTCGTAATGAATCAAGGTTCTGTCGACCGCGCGATGGCTCGTTCGCACTTCTTCAGGACATATGAAGGTGAGGAGCGACGATATCCCGGTGGACAAGAAGATCGATTTGAGATCCCAAGCCAAGATGTTCGTGGCGCACGCGGTGAAGATGCATACACGCATCTCGATGAGGATGGATTGGTGAATCCTGAAACGCGCGTCGATGAAAATTCGGTGCTTCTTGGAAAGACATCCCCACCTCGATTCCTCGAGGAGCCAGACGACATGGGTGGACTCTCTCCACAAAAACGACGTGAGACATCAGTGACGATGCGTTCTGGTGAGTCTGGTGTTGTTGATACTGTCACACTGATGGAAGGCGAAGATGGATCAAAGCTGGCAAAAGTGTCCGTTCGTGACCAGCGCGTCCCTGAATTAGGTGATAAGTTTGCCTCACGACACGGACAGAAAGGTGTTGTTGGTCATCTCGCACCACAGGAAGATATGCCGTTCACCGAAGAGGGCGTTGTTCCCGATCTTGTCCTCAATCCACATGCGCTCCCCTCACGGATGACAGTCGGACACGTTCTTGAGATGCTTGGTGGAAAGGTTGGATCGCTTCAGGGGCGTCGTGTTGATGGAACAGCTTTCCAGGGTGAGGATGAAGAGGACCTCCGAGAGGCACTTGAAGAATATGGGTTTAATTCCTCCGGAAAGGAAGTTATGTACTCTGGCATCACTGGCGAGAAGATTGATGCGGAGATTTTCGTTGGAACAATCTTCTATCATAAATTATATCATATGGTGAGTAACAAGCTCCACGCGCGATCGCGTGGTCCAGTACAGGTGCTCACCCGCCAGCCAACCGAAGGACGCGCTCGCGAGGGCGGACTTCGGCTCGGTGAAATGGAACGTGATACCGTGATTGGTCATGGGGCAGCAATGGTGCTGCAGGAACGTCTTCTTGATTCATCAGATAAAGAAGAAGTCTACGTGTCCGCAGAGACCGGGATGGTCGCCGTCGAGGACCGTGGTCAGCGACGGATATACGATCCCGTGACGGGCGATGAAGACGATATTCATGAAATTGAGATTAGCTATGCATTCAAGTTACTCTTAGATGAGATGATTGCTCTCGGTATTCGACCGCGACTTGATCTCCAAGATGCAGTATAGTCCTGTATTCAAATCAGTATACTCACTCTCATGACAGACGAGCTACCGACTCGATAACACACGAACGCGACACGAATACAAACATAAACACACTTTCGATATATATCATGTCAACGCAAACTCCAAAAGAAATCGGCGCTATCCAGTTCGGATTGATGGACCCAGAGACGTATCGCGATATGTCCGCAACAAAGGTGATTACTGCAGACACCTACGATGACGACGGCTATCCTATTGATATGGGACTGATGGACCCTCGACTTGGTGTCATCGACCCTGGACTTGAATGTAAGACTTGTGGGTCACATTCAGGATCCTGTAACGGTCACTTCGGGCATATTGAACTTGCTGCCCCGGTGATCCACGTTGGATTCACGAAGCTCATCCGTCGATTGCTTCGGTCGACGTGTCGTAACTGTGGACATCTTGCACTCACCGAAAGCGAGCGTGAGGAGTTCCGTGAAGGACTCCAGCGTAATGAAGAACTTGGTGAGGATTGGACAGATGTACTCAAATCAGCCGTCCGACAGGCACGAAAGACAAACGTCTGTCCAAATTGTGGCGAAACTCAGCACGATATTAAACACGAGAAGCCAACCACGTACTACGAGGTCCAAGACGTTCTCGCAGGAGACTATCCAGAAAAAATCGCTTCAGCGATGCAGCCAGATCCTGAGGATGATACTGACAGCGGTCTCTCACCGAACGCGCTCGCTGAAGCAACGGGTATCAATGTTGAACGTATCAACAATATTCTCTCTGGAGAGTTCCGTCCGGTTGGAGACGATCGCGAGGAACTCGAAAGTGCACTGGATATCGACCTAACAGAAGAGGACATGAACAAACTCATGGCCTCTGATATTCGCGATTGGTTCGAGAGTATTCCAGATGAAGATATTAAGACACTCGGAATTGACCCGAGTCGAGCCCGTCCAGAGTGGATGGTCATGACTGTCCTGCCGGTCCCACCAGTGACCGCTCGACCATCGATTACGCTCGATAATGGGCAACGCTCTGAGGACGACCTCACTCATAAACTTGTTGATATTATTCGAATCAATCAACGATTTATGGAAAATCGTGAGGCTGGTGCCCCACAACTCATCATCGAGGACCTGTGGGAACTGCTCCAGTATCACGTGACGACATTCATTGATAATGAAATCTCAGGAACACCCCCTGCCCGACATCGATCTGGACGACCGCTTAAGACACTGAGTCAGCGACTGAAAGGAAAGGAGGGTCGATTCCGTGGATCACTCTCAGGCAAGCGGGTGAACTTCTCGGCGCGAACAGTTATTTCGCCGGATCCAACACTCTCACTCAATGAGGTCGGTGTCCCAGAGCGTGTTGCCCGTGAAATGACACAGACGATGAACGTCACAGCGCGGAATGTCGATCGCGCACAGCAGTATGTTCGAAATGGTCCAGAGGGACATCCTGGTGCAAATTATGTCAAGCGACCGGATGGACGACGGCTCAAAGTCACAGAAAAAAATTGTGAAAAACTCGCAGAGAAGATCAGTGCTGGTTGGGAGGTAAATCGCCATCTCATTGATGGTGATATTGTGATCTTCAATCGACAGCCGTCACTCCATCGGATGTCGATCATGGCACATGAAGTTGTTGTAATGCCATATAAGACGTTCCGACTCAATACGGTTGTGTGTCCGCCGTATAATGCTGATTTCGATGGCGATGAGATGAATATGCACGCATTACAAACCGAGGAATCGCGCGCGGAAGCGCGGGTGTTGATGCGTGTTCAAGAACAGCTCTTAAGCCCTCGATTCGGCGAAAACATCATCGGAGCAATTCAAGATCACATATCGGGAACGTATCTTCTCACGAACGGAAACCCACAATTTAGTGAAACTCAAGCACTCGACCTGCTCCGGGCAACGAGTATTGACACGCTTCCGGAAGCTGCGGGTCAAACCGAAGAGGGCAACCCATACTGGAGTGGTCGGCAGCTATTTAGTGAATTACTCCCGACTAATCTGAATCTTGCATTTACCTCTGCTGCAGGTGACACCGTCGAGATTGTTGATGGTGAACTCATATCCGGAACAATCGATGAAAACGCCGTTGGGGCGTTCGGTGGTGAGGTTGTTGATACGCTTGCGAAGGTGCACTCGAAGACGCGAGCCCGTGTTTTTGTCAATGAAGTTGCATCACTGGCAATGCGGGCGATCATGCACTTTGGATTCTCGATTGGAATCGATGATGAATCGATCCCACCAGCCGCAAATGAACAGGTTGATGAAGCGATTGAAAATGCGTATGATCAAGTCAATCAGTTCATTGATGTGTATGAAAACGGCGAACTCGAATCACTTCCGGGACGGACAGTCGATGAGACACTCGAAATGAAGATTATGCAGCAACTCGGAAAGGCACGTGATTCCGCTGGTGAAATTGCTGAGGATCACTTTGAGGATGACAACCCCGCTGTCGTAATGGCACGATCTGGTGCTCGCGGGTCGATGTTGAATCTCACACAGATGGCTGGCTGTGTCGGTCAGCAGGCGGTCCGTGGCGAGCGGATCAATCGTGGATATGAGGGTCGAACACTCAGCCATTACCAGCCCGATGATCTCTCAGCGGAAGCACATGGCTTTGTCGAAAACAGCTATCGTGGTGGATTGACGCCACGAGAGTTCTTCTTCCATGCAATGGGTGGTCGCGAGGGACTTGTCGATACGGCTGTTCGGACGTCCAAGTCTGGATATCTTCAGCGACGGTTGATCAACGCTCTGTCAGAGTTAGAAGCACAATATGACGGCACAGTTCGGGATACGTCTGGTAATGTCGTCCAGTTTGAGTTCGGTGAGGATGGAACCTCACCAGTGAAGATATCCTCAAACAAAGACACGCCGATTGATGTCGAGAGCGTTGCTGACCGTATTCTCGACTCAGAGTTTGAATCACAAGAGGAGAAAGCACAGTTCCTTGGTCGGCAGGAACGACCAACGAATATCTCAGAATACGCCGGTCCAGGGCTTGATAAGGCGCGGAATCTGGGGGTGGAATCTGATGACTGAAACAATTACTGATCCGTCCGAATACGAGCACATAACTGACGATATCGTTGCTATCGTTGATGATTACAATCTTCCGGAAAGTCTCCAACATCGCATTTATGAGACAATCGAAGACCGGGGAGAAGTTCCAATTGACAAGGTTGACGACATTGCACAGGCAATTGCCTCCCGATATGAGGACTCCCGTGTCGACGCTCACGACCCTGTTGGAACGGTCTCAGCACAATCAATCGGGGAGCCTGGTACACAGATGTCAATTGAAGCCGACGAATCGATTGTCATTCGCCGGAATGGCGACACAGAACTTGTTGAAATCGGGTCATTCGTCGACACTGTTCTCACCGCTGATAACCGAGAGACTCGGACGACTGATGGTCATGAGGTTGCACTCGCTCCAAGCGGTCTTGCGGTTCCAAGCCTTGACACTGATGAGCAAGTCAAATGGAAACATGTCGAAGCTGTGAGTCGACATGAAAGCCCGAATGAAATCCTCTCGATTGAACTTGAATCAGGGCGGTCAATCCGGGCGACAAAAGCACACTCATTTGTTACTCGCCGTGATGGTGATATTGTCCCAGTTGCGGGAGAAACGCTCACTGTGGGCGATGTGCTCCCGACAGTCGGTTCGTATGACCGCACACGCGATTGTATTTCGCTCCCGCTCCCATCGCAATCCGTCGCCGCTGACGGTGGCACAGTCAACGCCGAAATGAACACGGGCGTTGGGGCTGAAAAAAACACTACCTCAACAACAGTCTCCTCTGGAATCATCGAATCAGCAACGTGGGAGCGAATTAGCTCCATTGAGACTGTCAGACCGGAACACGAGTATGTGTATGACCTTTCGGTACGTGGGCTTGAGACATTCACGACCGGTGAGGGAGTTGTGACGCATAACACCATGAACACGTTCCACTATGCTGGTGTTGCAGAGATTGACGTGACACAGGGACTTCCGCGTCTGATTGAACTTGTTGACGCTCGAAAAACACCAGATACCCCGATGATGACCGTGTATCTCGAAGAGGAGTATGCAAATGAGCGATCACGTGCTCATGAGGTTGTCTGGCAGATGGAGGCGACAAAAATCCTTGCACTGGGTGATATCTCAACGAATGTTGCCGATATGCTTGTGCAAGTTGATCTGAACGCAGAAACACTGAGTGAGCGTTGGCCAACCATCGGTGATGCGAATCTTATCGCCGAAGAAATTGCTGAGACAATCGAGAGTAATCTTGGTGTCTCAACACGACGGGATGGAATGCTTATTGAGTTTGGTCCAGGTGAACCAAGCTATCGGCGATTACTTCAGCTCGTTGAGGAACTCCGTGATATTGTATTTAAAGGACTCGAGGATATCTCCCGAGTCGTCATCCGCAAAGAGGATAACGAACAGACTGAGGGTGAGGAGTTTGTTCTGTATACCGAGGGATCAGCCTTCGGGGATGTCTTACCGATTGAGGGTGTCGACGCCTCACGAACGACCAGTAACAATATTCATGAGGTCCATCGGAATCTTGGTATTGAGGCGGCTCGTGAGGCAATTATCAATGAAACGATGGAAACGCTTCGTGAGCAGGGACTCGATGATGTGAACGTTCGACATCTGATGCTTGTTGCGGATATTATGACAAACCGTGGTGAGATCGAGTCGATTGGTCGACATGGTATCTCCGGGTCGAAAGACTCAGTTCTCGCGCGTGCGGCATTCGAGGTGACAGTGAATCATCTCCTTGATGCCGCTGTTCACGGCGAAGAAGACGATCTTGAGGGCGTAATCGAAAATGTGATCGTTGGCAAACCAGTTGCGATTGGGACTGGTGACGTTGACCTTCGAATGGGTTCAATTGATGCTGATGGTGGGAGCGGGAGCAGTGCCAACTCGGGTGGAGCTCCAGAGCTTTCTGACGATTGATGTGAAATCGTTAGTGCCTGCATTGCATCTATAAGAAACTCTCTATTGTTCTGTCAGGCGATTAATCAATATGAGTTTCTTCGAAGAGCATTATCTGATGTGTGACACCTGAAAGACGGTAGTTTTATTTCAATTACTACGCGTAATCTATCCCATAGCAATATCGCTCAGTGGCGAGCGTTCGATAACAAATATCGATTTCACTCTTCCAAGAATAATACATGCATGTTACACTTTCTGATGAGGCACGACAGTATATTGCATATTTTGAGTCAGTGACGGATGCAACCGCCCGTGATTGTTTGCTGTTCGATGAGCGGGTCGTTCTCCTCATCGCTGCTGGTGAGATGGGAACAGCAATCGGTCCGGGCGGAAAGCATGTCCGCGCGGTCGAAGACGATATTGGAACGACCGTCGAACTTGTTGAGGATGCTGAGACACCACGTGCGTTTGTTGAGAACGCATTAGCACCTGCGGCAGTCCGCCATGTGACCCTCTCGGAACAAGGCGGTGAATGCGTTGCATACGTTGAAATTCCAGATCCAGACCGTGGTATTGCAATTGGTGCGGATGGAAAGAATATCCAAACTGCGCGGAGGCTCGCCCGCCGTCATTATGACATCGACGACATCCAGCTCACCTGATCGAGTCGACTCTCAGTGAACGACTGACATCGCCCTCCGCGTGAACGCGGAGAAATCCCAAGCGTGAGGGATTGCAGGTTTCACAGTAACAGTCCCAGTCCCAGTCTCACCGAACACCCAACGCAATCAGTGCGAATCTGACGGTGTGTTCATCGGCTGCCGCAGGTGGGACTGGGACCGGGACTGCTGGCGGTGTCAACAGGACTCCGATTATCGGTTGTATGTGGTGTCCCAGTGTTGTTTGTGCCACGGGAACACCACTACAGTGTTACTACACTCAGAGTTACCTGCTCAGTTGAGCAGTCACCCACCGCGTTATGAGAGAAACCGACCGTTCACCAGACTGGCTCCGATGATTGTCTGATTGCTTGGGGCAGACAGGCCGCCATCGTCGGACTGGCGGGAATCACTTTGTTTCCCGCTCAATTCATATCACTGGGATAGACTTCCTGTCACAGAAATCTTGCTGTGGAAATTCGAGACTGCGTCTCTGTGGTTTATCACACTCCGTGACGGCGCGTATCCACGCCGGAAACGGCGTTGGATTGGACCTATTTAGTATGTAACTGAACCGTCTTGTGTCTGTGCGGCACCGTCCTCTGCTAGTCTCAAGTAGAGTCTGACTTTCCTCTCATGGGTCGAAACAGCCTCAAAAACGCGCTCAGGGTATAATACTCGTTGCTGTGTCCGTCTTATGATATCTGAAAAGAGACTCTTAAGTGTCTTCATCGGGTATCAGTTGACACTATGGCAAACGGCAAGTATGCCGCGCGAAAACTCAAACAAGACCGACAGCAGCGGCGATGGTCTGACTCAGAGTACGCGCGTCGTGAACGCGGTCTTGGTGCAAAATCGGATCCACTTGAAGGGGCCCCACAGGGTCGTGGGATTGTGCTTGAGAAGGTTGGAATCGAGGCAAAGCAGCCAAATTCAGCAATCCGAAAATGTGTTCGGGTTCAGTTGATTAAAAATGGCAAGCAAGTGACTGCATTCTGTCCGGGCGATGGGGCGATCTCCTTTATTGATGAACACGATGAGGTCACAATTGCTGGTATCGGCGGTGCAAAGGGTCGTGCAATGGGTGACCTCTCTGGTGTCAACTATAAGGTTGAGAAAGTGAATGGCGTCTCGCTTATCGAATTGGTCCGCGGAAACGCAGAAAAGCCGGTGCGATAAGATGTCTGGATCCGATACTGACCCCGATATTACTGATTCTGATTCTGATGTTGATGTCGATGTCATTGCAGATGAGGATGAGTCGATAGAGACGGAAACAGAAACAGAAACACCGGAGAAGACCGATACCGCAAGCGCGAATGCAAAATTATTCGGTGAATGGGATGTCTCCGAAATTGAGTACGAAGACCCCTCGACACAGCGATATATTACGGTGACCCCGATTGCACATACGATGGGTCGACACGCTGCGAAACAATTTGAGAAATCGAAAATCAGTGTCGTCGAGCGGCTTATTAACCGATTGATGCAGACTGAGGATAACACCGGTCATAAGCAAAAAACGATGAATATCGTCGAAGATGCGTTCGATATCATCTACAACCGGACTGAGGAGAATCCTGTGCAGGTCCTTGTCCGCGGTGTTGAGAATGCCGCCCCACGTGAGGAGACTGTTCGTCTAAAATATGGTGGCATTTCGGTTCCACAGGCTGTCGATGTTGCCCCTCAGCGCCGGGTTGACCAGGCTCTGAAGTTCATTGCTGATGGGACCCAGCGTGGGTCATACAAATCGGCACGAAGTGCTGCTGACTCGCTTGCACAGGTGATTATCGGTGCAGCAAACTACGATGTTCAATCGTATGCCGTCGGACAAAAAGAGGAGTCTGAACGCGTTGCTGAGGCAGCCCGATAGTCTAAGATTAAGATTAGAGTTAGAGTTAGAGTTAGATTCGAAGTCGCGTTATATGTCATCTTTCGCGCGTTGTCTTGCCAACACGCTCGATTTGTATCCAATCCTGTGATACCAGTGAGTACTATTTCGCTCAATTATATACCGTAATTTCTCGACAATCCGTAGATTTCACACAACAGTAATCATCGGACAGGAGAAAACCCTTTTTTCATTTCATCACTCGTTATGTTGTGAACAGATGTCTAATCTGAGGCTGGACCGAATTGGAACTGAGACTGCGAGATTGTTTTCTCATTGGAATCTACGTTCTGTCTGTACTCTTGTTGTTCATCAACGGTGTTAGACAAATCAACTCCAGACTCATCCAGAGCATACGCCCGAGTTGCATCAACGAGTGCACTTCTATACTCACTTGTTGTTGGATTTGCCCCGAGCGATCGGAAATGATCGGTGAATGATTTCATATCGACAGTCGGAGCATCATCTGCTGCTGCGTGAGCAAGGTCATACAGTCGGTGATCAGCCTCAATAAGATCATGACGTTCAACGAGGGCAAGCGCAAACGCTGCGTTAACAGCCGTGATTTCTGGGTCTGTATCAACGGTGACACGTCGTGAGTCCGGCCATGGAGATGATGCTGATGCGGATGCCGAAGCAATGGCTCGCGCCAACTCAGATTCAAGAAAGTCGATAAGTTTCGTTGGTGCGGTGACCGCGAGTGTAATGTCATCAGCATAGATATCCTTCATATGATTCGCAATCTGATAGCAATGTGCAATTTTATGTCGTTCAACTGACTCGCCAGCGAGAGCAAGATAGAGTGCTTCCTCAGTTGCTAGGTGATGTGAAACATGTCCTTCCTCATTCCGTGCCATATGTGCTAGCTCATGAACCACCAACTCACGAGCCATTGCACTTGTCGCTGCTTTCTGTGAAATATTCAATACATGATGGTCCTCATAGTGGGCTGCCCAGGTCCGCTCGTCGGGGCTTTCACGCACATCAACATATACCGGACTGTTGAGATCATACTCTGTCTCAAAGAGTTCCGCTGCACTAAGAAACGGTTCCGCCGGGGCAGCTCCGCGGACTCGCACATCCATGTTTATTATTATCATGATGTGCCCGAGTAAAAGTGTTACAGATTACAGACAACAGACTGTAGACTCTATTCTATTGAGACGTAACAGAAACTCTCTGAGGCGATTCAGAATGTGACTGCTGTCTCAGTGATGCCTCTCTACTGTCCAGTCGGTCTGAGTAACAGACAATCAACTCACGAATATGACTGGTGTTTATTATAGAATATGTGATAGTATCGATCAGTCATTTCCATTCGAAATTATCTTTTGCGTAACATCTGGGAGTTCCCTCTCACTCTCATGTAACCAGTGAGTATGTCACAGATAGCACCTGTCATATCATCAAAACACTACCCTTTTGCCCCTCCTACCGATACAGACTGCTATAATGGGCCGACGAAAGAAGATCGTCCAAGAGTGTGAGCAACTGATGGACGCACCGGGGCAGATCCGGAACATCGCCATCGCTGCTCACGTTGATCACGGCAAGACGACCCTTACTGATAATCTCCTTGCTGGGGCGGGGATGATCGCCGATGAGGGTGAGGCGACCCGATTGATGATGGACACTGAGGAGGACGAACAGGAACGTGGAATTACAATCGACGCGGCGAATGTATCGATGACACATACGTATGAGAATACGAATCATCTCATCAATCTTATCGATACTCCTGGTCACGTTGATTTTGGTGGCGACGTTACTCGAGCGATGCGTGCTGTCGACGGTGCGCTTGTCGTTGTTGATGCGGTTGAAGGAGCGATGCCACAGACAGAGACCGTCGTTCGACAGGCACTTCGAGAGGGCGTGAAACCCGCGCTATTTATCAATAAGGTTGACCGTCTCATCTCTGAGCTTCAAGAAGGCCCACAGGAGATGCAGGAGCGACTGCAGACCGTGATTGCTGATGTGAATGAGTTGATTCGCGGGATGACCGAAAACCGTGATGATATCGATGACTGGACAGTTTCGGTCGAAGACGGGACCGTTGCCTTTGGGTCAGCACTGTACAAGTGGGGTGTGTCTGCGCCGTCAATGATCGAAACCGGCATCGGATTCCCTGAAATCATCGAAATGGAACAAGCCGGCAAGCGAAAACAACTCCACAAGGAAACACCATTATCAGATGTCGTGCTCGATATGGTTGCTGAGCACTTCCCAGATCCACTTGACGCGCAACCACGACGTATTCCCCGTGTCTGGCGTGGTGATGACACCTCAAATCTCGCAACGCAGATGCGTGATGTCACAGATGATGGGGATGTTGTGTTCATGGTGACCGATATTTCGATGGATCCTCATGCGGGTGAGATTGCTACCGGACGATTATTTAGCGGGACACTGGAGAAAGGTCAAGAACTGTATGTCTCCGGAACAGTCGGGACAAATCGCGTTCAGTCAGTTGGAATCTTCATGGGTGGTGAACGAGAAGAGCTCGACCGCGGTGTTCCCGCAGGAAATATTGCAGCCGTGACTGGACTCCGTGATGCAATTGCCGGTTCGACGGTTTCGTCAGTCGAGATGACGCCGTTCGAGTCGATTGAGCATATCTCTGAGCCGGTCATTACAAAATCTGTTGAGGCAACGAATATGGATGATCTGCCGAAGCTTATCGAAACGCTCCAGCAGGTCGCAAAAGAAGACCCAACGATTCGTGTCGAGATTAACGAAGATACAGGTGAACATCTCATCAGTGGACAAGGTGAGCTGCATCTTGAAGTGATTACCAAACGCATCCAATCGAATCAAGGAATTCCTGTCCAGACGGGTGAACCGATTGTTGTCTATCGTGAGTCACCACAGAGCGCTTCCCGCGAGGTCGAAGGCGTATCACCAAATCGTCATAATAAGTTCTATATCACGGTTGAGCAACTCAGCGATGACATTGTTGATGCGATTCAACTTGGCGAGGTGTCAATGGATATGCCTGAACTGGAGCGACGCGAAGCACTTCAAGAGGCTGGCATGGACAAGGACACCTCTCAAGAGGTCGAGCATATCCATGGGACAAATATTCTCATTGATGACACAAAAGGAATTCAACATCTCAATGAGACGATGGAACTCGTCATTGAGGGGCTTGAGGAGGCGCTTGATGATGGACCACTAGCAGCAGAACCAACCCAGGGTGCACTGCTCCGATTGCATGATGCAAAGTTACATGAAGATACGATTCACCGTGGTCCAGCACAGGTGATTCCAGCGATCCGTGATGCTGTTCACAGAGCACTCATTGACGGCGATATTAAATTACTTGAGCCGATTCAGGATGTGCGTATTGATGTTCCTTCCGCACATATGGGCTCAGCCTCTGGTGAAATTCAGGGACGACGTGGTCGTGTCGATGATATGTTCCAAGAGGGTGATCTGATGGTTATCGAAGGGATTGCCCCAGTCGAGGAAATGATTGGATTCTCCTCTGATATTCGCTCAGCAACAGAGGGTCGTGCCTCATGGAACACCGAAAATGCTGGATTCCGCGTGCTCTCAGATAATCTTCAGCGTGAGAAGATCATGGAGATTCGTGAGCGGAAAGGGATGAAGCTCGAACTTCCAGGTTCTGTCGATCAATTCTGACCCAACTGTTCGTCCTGACACACAACATGGGTGTCGATACCTCTTTTATACGGTTAGATACTCGCTGTGCTCCCGACTGATCGAGAAGCACATGTTTTTGACATGAATCGTTTGAAGATCACATCCAAGGACAACCCCCCAATCCTGAGACAGTTAATCTATTTTGCTATCGATCACTCATATCGAAAGTAGAGGACACGATTCCCCAGAAGTGAACTAAACAAACGAGTGAGAAGATGATCAACAACACGTTTGTTTTGATATCTTACCCCGATTGGAAACACGCTGCATCGTTGGGGGCGAAAACATATTGATTCTATTTTATATTTTGGACACTCTTATGAGCATACAGTCCATCGACGAAGACTTATGTCACCTCGTATCTTGAACGTGAGGTATGCGTACGGGCACAGTATGTGAATCTCAACGCGTCGACGCGGAACAAAACTGTTCGATTATTGCGTCGCGCACAATACCGACACAAACCCCATTGTCGGAGGTGCCCCGGCAGTGACATCGCCTGAGCGAAGATCGTCGGATACTCATCCGAATAACGAATTAAAAAGCGAGCATAATCATGAGCATACACAGACACAGACAGAACCGCAGCGTGAAGTCGACACGAACGACACCGACAGCGAGGCTGATGACACACCCGCATCTCTCCCCGATTTCACAGCGAGCAATGACAGTGACACAGTGACTGGGAGAGATACGAAACCAGACTGTGATATCATCGCAACACCAGTTGACCATTCGGCAGATAAAACACAGACTGAGACTCGGATTGAGGCTGATGGTGGAAATAGCACACAGCCACATACCGTGCGACTTGAACTTACTGATGAGCCGGGACAACTGCTCGCTGCGCTTCAGCCAATCGCTGAGAATGGCGGCAACCTCTTATCGATATTTCATGAGCGTGGTAACCTCACGCCTCGCGGGCGTATTCCCGTTGAAGTTGATCTTGAGTGTCCTCCCGAACGGTTTGATATCATTGTCGACGCACTCCGTGCTGAGGGTGTCAATATTATTCAGGCGGGTGCAGAACGCTACGCGGAGGAAGTTATTGTGATGCTTATGGGTGATCTTGTTGAAACAGACCTATCAGATACACTTGAACGTATTGAGGAGTGTGGGTCAGCCTCAGTGGCAGATGTTGCATTGAGTGCACCCGAAGGACGCGATGATGTCTCGAGTGCGCGCTTGCGGTTAGCAACTCGCGCTGGAAAGACAGCAGACGCAATTGCCTCGGTACGCGATGTTGCTGCAGATAAAAACCTCCATCTTGTTGAACCTCTCACCGAGGAGGCAATCTAATATGACTGATACCCACTCTGAATCTGAATCTGAACCTGAGCCTGGAACAACAGGAAAGCGACTCGCCGTCGTCGGTGCTGGTGCTGTTGGTGGTGCTGTTGTTGATCTTGCTTCAGAATATGGACATACGGTCACAGCTTTCGCTGATTCGACTTCTGCAGCTATCGACCCGAACGGGATTGATACAGACGCAGTCCTTGCACGCAAGGACAGGACGGGGACAGTTGGGGAGGCAGACTCAAATGTTGCGGTTAATGCGACATATGATGTTCTTATTGAAGCGACCCCAACGACACTTGGTGATGCGCAACCAGGATTTTCACACCTTCGAACAGCACTTGAGCGCGACCGAGATGTAGTGCTTGCCAACAAGGGACCAGTCGCAGAGCGGTATGCGGATGTCCAACGGGTTGCTCGCGATAGCAATGGTTCGATTCGATTTGAGGCAACAGTCGGCGGTGCCATCCCAGTCCTCTCAACGCTTGAGGATATTTCCCCAACACAGGTCACGGCTGTCCGTGGCGTCCTGAATGGAACAGCGAACTTTATTCTTTCACGTATGGCAACTGAAGGTATCGATTATGAGCACGTCCTTGCAGAGGCGCAGGACCTTGGGGTTGCAGAGGCTGACCCAACCTTCGACGTTGAGGGAACGGATGCAGCATTGAAATGTGTTATCCTGGCAAATGTTTTGTCAGCGGATGGTCGTGAGTATACACTCTCCGACGCGACAGTTGAAGGAATTACGAACATCCCTGGAAGCGCACTTGAGTTAGCCGCTGAGGAGGGTCGAACAATCCGGCTTGTTGGTGAAGCAACGCCAGCAGGTGTTCATGTCGGACCACGACTTATTCCACAGAATACCGCATTAGCTGTGACCGGGACGCGAAATATTGTCCAACTGGAGACGACGAATGCAGGGCAATTGAATCTCAGTGGTCGTGGTGCAGGTGGTCCTGAGACAGCATCAGCGATTCTTGCGGATGTGAGTCGGTTATAATTGGAAGTGTGAATGTGGACATGGATATGAATATGAGCGTGAACTTCCGATTTCACAGATAATTCCAATCCTCAGACACGCACTGTGATTACCGTTGTTGGGACTGTGATTTCTGTCTCCGAAGTTGCAACCGAACGCGTGACCGGGCGTTCCAGGTGAACTCAGTCTGAGATGTGGGTTCGGAGAGAAACAGTGGTCAGATTGCCACCGACTGATACAGAAGAGACGCCAGTCTTCTGAGTACTATCATTGATCCACACACGGTTTTGGAATCAAACACTGTCTTGCGGTTCGCTGTGAGAGGGAGTGTCACAAAAACCGCGATACGCCGGCGCGCTGACCCATGTACGTATCGAAATCGTTTTAGGTCTTTCAAGTTAATCTAACCGTTACAGAGCGCCTTTGTGCGCACCATACATATGAGTGATAAACCGCATCAAAACTTGGCTATTATTGGTCACGTTGACCATGGAAAAAGCACGCTCGTTGGGCGACTCCTGTTCGAGACAGGATCTGTACCAGAGCATGTCATCGAACAGCATCGTGAGGAAGCCGAAGAAAAGGGTAAGGGTGGATTTGAGTTTGCCTATGTGATGGATAATCTCGCTGAGGAGCGAGAGCGTGGTGTCACAATCGACATTGCACATCAAGAGTTCGACACTGACGATTACTACTTCACAATTGTCGACTGTCCAGGGCACCGCGACTTTGTGAAGAATATGATTACGGGCGCCTCCCAGGCTGACAACGCTGTGCTCGTCGTCGCAGCGGACGACGGCGTTGCACCGCAGACACGAGAACACGTGTTCCTCGCACGAACGCTTGGAATTAATGAGCTCATTATTGGCGTCAACAAGATGGATATTGTTGATTACAGCGAGGATACGTATGAGGAGGTAAAGACCGAGGTTAACAAACTCCTCAAGCAGGTTCAATTCAACGCTAACGACGCAACATACATTCCTATCTCCGCATTTGAGGGCGATAACGTTGCTGAATCCTCTGATAATACATCATGGTACAGTGGTCCATCGCTGCTTGAAGCGCTGAATAATCTGCCAGAGCCACAGCCACCGACTGATGCGCCACTTCGACTCCCAATCCAGGACGTATACACGATCTCCGGTATTGGAACAGTGCCTGTCGGTCGTGTCGAAACCGGTACTGTGAGTCCCGGTGATGATGTATCATTCCAGCCGTCAGACGTTGGTGGTGAGGTCAAAACTGTCGAGATGCATCATGAAGAGGTTGATCAGGCTGGTCCTGGCGACAATGTTGGATTTAATGTTCGTGGCATCGGTAAGGACGATATCCGACGTGGTGATGTTTGTGGTCCATCATCAAACGCGCCAACCGTTGCTGAAACGTTCAAAGCACAGGTTGTCGTGATGCAACATCCTTCGGTGATTACTGCTGGATACACGCCTGTCTTCCATGCACACACCGCACAGGTTGCCTGCACCATTGAATCAATTGACCAGAAACTCGATCCTGCCTCTGGTGAGGTTGCTGAGGAAGACCCAGACTTTATTAAATCGGGTGACGCTGCTGTCGTGACGGTTCGACCGCAGAAACCACTCAGCATTGAGCCGTCGAATGAAATTCCTGAACTTGGATCTTTCGCAGTTCGCGACATGGGACAGACCATCGCAGCCGGAAAGGTCCTTGAGGTCGACGAGCGATAAATGCAGCAGGCACGCGTTCGTCTTGCTGGCACAAGCCCAGACGACCTTGACGACATCTGTGATGATGTTCGCGATATCGCAGACACAACAGGAGTTAATCTTAGCGGACCAATCCCGCTTCCAACAAAAACACTTGAAATCCCGACTCGAAAATCGCCCGACGGCGAAGGAACGGCTACGTGGGAACACTGGGAAATGCGTGTCCACAAGCGGCTTATCGATATAGATGCCGACGAACGCGCTCTCCGGCAGCTGATGCGTATTCAGGTGCCAAATGATGTCAGCATCGAAATTGTCCTCGAAGACTGATAATTGACTAATATTTGAGGGTAATAAACCCGAGATTAATCTGACGAGAGTCCCGACCGCAAACGGTGACTGTGTTATATTGTATTGTATTTCATTTCATCTTCTCTGTTCCTCTGCTCTGAGGAAACGCGTGCATGAGCTCCCTACGACTGAAGCCGTGGGATTCAGACTCAACGTGAACTCTCATTCCAGCCGATTCCTCGCCAGGAGAATAGCCCCCATTCAGGTTCCACATCCTGCTGTTCAAGCGCACGCATGAAGGAGCGCTCAGTTTGGTTGCGAGAGAAATATCATGCCGATATTCTTCGCGGCGTTCGCGGCGTCGTAATCTGCGTGATTCTCGTACCCACACTTCAGACGGTCAAATTTCTTACCGTTGCGGTTGTCAGGGTGTGTGACTCCGCGCGAGCAACGACGTGGTTCTTGAGATCAACCTGCTCGACTGTGATGTCGTGTTTCTCAGCCTTAGCCTTGTACTTGAGTGCTCAGACGGGCGGTCAAACGCCAATTTATGCCCCCACGGCGAATCAGTCCGCTCACGAATATCGATAAATCCTCGAACGCAATGACTGTACACCCGCTTTCGGGCTTCAGCGACGAGCTCGCTGCTGATACGATGAGCCATTAGCTTGAGTCGACCTTCCTGTTTCCGTCCGATTGACTGGATGTTCTGGCGTGCCCCAGCGCGTCCTGCATTGTTAGAATGAGTCACGTCGGTTCTCGCATTCACGCCGCCAGTGGTTGAACTCGCTGCCCGTCCAGAACGCACCCGGTTGATGACGGTGAGGATATTCACGCCGAGGTCGACCCTGAGAACCGTTCCGGTTCCGTTCTCAGCTGTTGCCCGTTTCGACGTGTTGGACTCCACTTCCTCCTTACAGTGGATATAAACTACCCAGTTGTCGTCGTAGTGTAGTTCCGTACCCGTGATTGTGGATTCGGCTGATAATAGGTAATCCAACTGCAGCGTCGTCGCTGTTCGTATCGCAAATATATGACTTTCATAAAACAGAAACTACAAATGAACTGGCAGTTAATAAGTTGCCGAAGGGCTCGTAGATCAGTGGTAGATCGCTTCCTTCGCAAGGAAGAGGCCCCGGGTTCGAATCCCGGCGAGTCCATCCCACTCAGCGTGATGGATTCTTTCACCGATTAGTGGGGTTTTATAACTCAGCCCTCTTCTGGTGAGTGTCGATTGAACGGGAGGCAATATAGCATCGCATGGCTCTCATGCCCGTGACCTCAGCGCGACGAAGAATATTCTCTACAGAGAAAGTAAGGCGAGTGCCTCGGGGCTTGACCCCGAGGCGGTTCACTCAGATTTGCACTAATTAGGCAATCAGATCGCGAAATCTGTTATTCCCGTTGATCGGGGGGTCCACCATCTTCACAGAGAGGAGAAGATCGGGTTATGACACAAGCAGGTGAAATACTTATCCGACGTAAAATAAATATATATCTAGATTTTATATATCATAACAATGGATAAATCACGGCGAGGATTCCTCGCGGGCGTTGGTGCCGCTGCAACGACCAGTCTCGCAGGGTGTGCTGGGATTGGATCGGGGTCACAAACGCTCACTATGATTGATTGGGGATATGTCTATAATGATGGTGTTATTGAGGAATTCGAAGATCGTCATGGGGTAACAGTCGAACGACAAGCCGCACAGGGGTCTGCAGAAACGCTTGCTGCATTGCGTGCTGGAAGAGCTGATTATGACTTAGTCCCGCTCGGAAACTATGCTGTGAAACCAGCGATGGACGAGGGATACATTCAACCGCTTGATATTGATCAAATCCCAGCATATGATAATATATTTGACTTTCTGAAGAAACCATATTTCGAAACTGACGGCGATATTTATGGAGCGCCGCGAAGTTTCGGACAAACGCCGCTCGCGGTAAATGTAGACCTCGTTGACACTGAGATCACTGCATTGGCTGATCTGTGGTCAGAGTCGATCGAGGGGCTCTCAGGTGGTCGTGACGATGCACGGCTACAGGTACTTTACCGCAATGCAGCTTTTGATGCACCGCTCAATCCAGGTTCGGCATCTGAGGTTGACTTCGATGCTTTGCGATCAGATTTGATTGAGCGTCTTGAGGTGACCGGTGGACTCTGGAACAATGGTGGTGAGTCTGAGAGTCTGCTACGTAATGAGGAAGTCGGAGTCCAGCCGGTATGGAATTATGTCATCCAGACAATGCAGGATGATGGGCTCCCAGTCGAACGTGTTTATCCAACTGAGGGAACAAAAGCATGGTTTATTCAGCATACGATTCACGCAGAGGCTGAAAATCCAGAACTCGCACACACATTTATTCAGGAATGGCATACCATGATGGGATATCGCTCGCTCATGGAGCCAAACAACATCGCTGTGCCGAATGATCAGGTCTTCTCTGAGCAAGAGACAACCCGAGAAGCATATGGACTCGATAATCCTGATCGATTTATCTATGAAGAACCGAAACCACCTGAGCTTATCGAACAATACGCCAATACGTGGAGTCAGGCGAAGACGGAGGCGAGTTAAGTGTGGCTGCACTCGAAGCCACTGGACTTGTCAAATCATTTGGCTCGACGCGAGCAGTTGATAAGATTAATCTCGCCGTTGAATCAGGGGAATTTTTTGCACTCATCGGTCCCTCCGGATGTGGAAAAACAACAACACTTCGGCTGTTAGCCGGACTGACAACGCCTGATGCAGGAACGGTTCGTCTCGGTGACTCGATAATCACAAACCAACCGGCGCGAACACGCGAGACAAATATGGTATTTCAGGATTTAGTGTTGTTCCCACATTTCACAGTCGCAGAGAACGTCGGGTATGCCCTTGCTCGGAAGGGGATTGCTAACCCAGAACGAAAAAATCGTGTGACGAGGGCTTTGGAGTTGGTCAATCTTGGTGGATTTGGTGACCGAGATCCAGCATCGCTTTCAGGTGGACAACAACAGCGGGTTGCACTCGCACGTGCACTCATCAACAATCCTGCTGTATTATTATTAGATGAACCCCTCGCATCACTGGATCGGTCGCTCAGAGAAAGTCTGCAATCAGAATTTCAACAAATCCAACGTGAGTCAGAAACAACATTTCTGTATGTCACACATAATCAAGCGAGCGCGATCAGCATGGCCGACCGCATAGCAGTGATGCGGGATGGGGCGATTGTTGATGTTGGCTCGCCGCGTCGACTCTACACTCGCCCAGCAACTCGATTTGTCGCCACATTCCTTGGGGATGCAACAATCCTTCGCGGAACAGTCACCGAGTGTAGCACAGAAGAATCAATAGTTACTGTTGATACGCCAATTGGAATAATCAAACCGGCACTGAACAGTCTTAATCCTGATGTTGGAGAAACTGTGACTGTTGCATTGCGACCAGACGCATTCACGATTGCCGATGAAGGCATCGATGGAACAGTACTGACAAGCGCTTATAAAGGATTCTATCAGGAAGCGACGGTGGAAATCGCTGATAGTATCAGCGTAACTATACGAACAGATACACGTATTAACATGAGTAATCCCGTGGAATCGAATATAGAGAAATCCACACCACCACCCGGCACAGCAACAACAGTCACGCCAGACACACCTGAGACAACAGTGGATGAGTCATCTCTCGAAGAGCATGAAGAAACACCACTCAATCTCAACCCAGAACTCCAAATCGGTGACTCTGTGACACTTCAGGTCAACGGTGGTGTATTAGTCACTGATATTCATCACGATCGCGAATCGACGGCTGATGACCGTGAGGATGGCACTGTTGACAGCAATAACAAGAATCCAACCGCAGAAAAACAAGAGCCAGACCTGATTTCGTAGCCGTGAGCACAACAGATATTGGCGGTGATGATACTGATGCGGATGGTAGCTCTGCGAGATCAGAAACAAACGTTCATGTCTCAAATCAGCGTCGTGATCAAACGCAACGTTCTCAGTGGTATGAGAGAATCCGGAGTGAACTGATTGCAAGTGGTCCGACCACATTGGCTATTATGCTCGGTGTCTTACCGCTGGTTTTACTCTTTTTCGAGAGTATTGGACCAACTCTCACAGTATCAAATTATGCAACGGCGATGGAACCACTGTATCGACAGACGCTCACGTACTCACTCGGTATTGGAATTATCGTTACAGTGACCTGTATTATTATTGCATACCCAGTAACATATTGGCTCACACACTGCTGTCCCCAGCGGTACCGACTTCTTGGGCTTCTTGCGGTGACTCTTCCTCTCTGGTTAAATTATGTTGTATTGAACTATACGTGGGTATGGATTCTCGCACGAGGAGGATTACTGAATACGATTCTTACCGGAATTGGAATTATTTCGACTCCAATAGAGGTACTATACACCGAAGTCTCAATATTCCTTGGATTCATTTATATTTATTTGCCATATGTCATATTGACATTGTTTGTTTCGATGGAGCAACTTGATTATCGATTGATTGAGGTTGCCCGTGATCTTGGCGCGACAAATACACGGGTTATCTGGGATGTAGTTATCCCACAGACATATGCCGGTGCTTTTGCTGGAGCGTTAATTGTCTATGCACGAATTGCTGGCGCGTATGCAACACCAGAGATCCTCGGTGGACCGGGTGACGTGATGATTGCAACACTCATTGTTGATGCATTTCAGACGTACTTTGAATATGGCTTTGCGGCAGCGCTGTCATTCATTTTCCTTGCGATTGTCATTGTCGGTACCTTCCTTGGTGTGGCAGTCCCACAAATTCGAACGGAACTACGACAGTGGTAACTCACATATCCTCATTATGATTGATGGAAAAATCCATTATTTAATATATCCACAGGCAGTGAGACGAGTGCAAAAATATCCGCCTCGACAGTCAATCTCAGTTCATGAGTGAATCTGATCGTTTTGATCATCTCCGTCGACTGATTGAGCGTGGAGCGGGAACGCTTCCGAGTGTGGTTGTCATACTGACGCTTCTATTCCTCTATATACCGGTTCTTGTTGTTGCGTATCTCTCCTTGTCCCCGAGTGGGCAGCCAACGATACCGATTGAGGACTTCTCATTACGATGGTATATTGATGTTCTAACAGACCAACGATTCACTCGCGCACTCATGACAAGTATCGGACTTGGGATCTTCTCCGCGATTGGTGGGACGATTCTTGGACTCGCCGGAGCATACAGTCTGACGTGGAGTGATCTCTCACGACCGGTACAGCAGGCTATTGGTGTCATTATTTCACTGCCGTTATTTATTCCAACAGTTGTCCTTGCATTTGGAATCGGAGTTACTGCTGGTCGTGCTGGCATTGGGTTTGGTCTTATGCCTGTTGCTGTTGGACACCTGTTCTGGGTTCTCCCCTTCACGACATTTTTGCTTGCCGCCCGGTACGCTGAATTGGATGCGCAGTTACAATCAGCAGCACGTGATCTCGGCGCGACTGAGTGGACTGTATTCCGAACGGTCACACTGCCACTGCTTCGTCCGGCGATTATCGCGAGTGCACTCTTCGCGTTTGCACTCTCATTCAATGAATTTCTCATCACGTTCTTTCTTGCCGGCTCCGGAGTGACGACAGTCCCACTTGAGATCTTCGGGAAAGTTCGAGTTGGGGCTGTTGCATTCCTCAACGCAGCCAGCGTCCTTGTTCTTGCTATTAGCGCCGTGCTTGCGGGCGTTGCCTCAACATTCCGTCGACCAGTCTAAAATAATCAATAACGCTGATAAAACAGTCTTTCGTGTGTGAGATGTCACAGGCATGATGACACCGAGCGTGAGCGTCCGTATCTTCAGCTCCATTGTTACCGATAGTCTCCAATTCTCTTGGACTCACGGTCTCTGTATTACTTATTTCTGCCATGAGACCATCTCACTCCTATCCATGAGGTGGATCAGCAATCGGGGGTCGGAGTCGAGCGGTTTCGTACCACCCGAACAGTCCAAGTTATCCTGTGGGGTGACTGCAGGCGCTCAGCCGCTTCGCTTTTGATTCCTCACGGAACGACCGAGACGAGTGAGTAGGAACAACCAGGGATATGATCACCTGAGATTGATACCTTGGATGTATACTATCAACCAAGCTCGTCAATGGATAACACCTGATAGTGAATTGGCTTGAACTCAATAGAAAACACCCGGTTCGCAGCAGTCATGCACTACACAACTGCGGCTGCGGTTGCCGCGATAGTTGAAAGGATAATAAAGAATACGACGAACGCCTTGATTTGATCACTTTGATCATCTGCATCCGGTCCAATCCCCAGAAAGGGTAATATCCCAATTGCCCCAAATCCACCACTGGTCATCACCAAGAGTAACCCAATCCATCCAAATTCAAACGTTGCCATCAACGAATATTATTGTTCATGATAATAAAAAGTTGTATCGTCATATCTTACTCGGTCATCTGCTGATGCTTATATATCGAGCCATATCTTTCGGTATGTTAACCCTCAGCGTCTCCTCCCTGATTGGAAACATCTGTCTCGAAGTCAATATTGATAACGATGATAAAATTGCTCTGGGTTTGTATCCACCTCGGACAGCAATAGCAGTTGTCGTGACTGTGAATTTTATTCTGCGAAATTGAATCAAAGCGCGAAGACGGGCGTTCCAGTTGAACTGTGTCTGCGTCCGCGTCTGAATCTGAGTGTGGGTTCAAATATAACTGGTGCGCAGAGTGCCACCGACTGAGATGACTCGGCTAATTGATCTCTCTGTGGTCTTTCTATCTTCTTTTGAGGATCACTCAAGAACAAAGAGAAAATAGATCGTCATCTCATAGCCTGATGGTATGATATTGCGAAATTCACTCGCGTTCGCACAAACGAGAGTATCAATGGGTTATAAAGAGCAATGAGAATACCTGACCCTTGAGCGTCAGGATGAATCCGACACTACCCTGCACCAATCACCATTCGATTGCGCGACTGGATGTTTAACGCCTCAATACGAATATTTAGGATAGAAGGCTACATGATAAATTATGGAAGTGTTCCATGATGCACATCCACCAAACCCACCGAGCGAAAATCCTCAACCACAGCCAAGTGGCTGAGATGCTCGACGGGCACGGGTGGAGTACGTCGAAATTCTGGAACGTTCTCAGACTCTGTCTCAGAGCTCGTGAGACGGAGTTTCACAACGTCACGAACTACCATTCTCGCCAACTGTGACGATTCAGGCGGACAACAAGCAACTCGATTGCACGCGAAGTGGTCGGAGCGCCGCACTCACTTCTTTCACAGCCTCGCGACACACATCGTTACGGGGTGTCTCGAGCGGGGTGTGAGGAGAATCAACGTCGGGAAACTCGCGGGTGTCCGTGAGGACGAGAACGGCAACTCGAAGAACTGGGGGAAGCACGGCAATCTTGACTTACATGGGCGTTCGACCGCTTTAGGGACATCCTCACGTACAAAGCGCGGGTCGAGGGCATCGAAGTCGTGGAAGTGTCTGAGCGCGACACGAGCAAGACTGTTGCGTCTGCGGTAGAGAAAACGACAGTCAGCGCGTTGAACGCGGTCTGTACGTCTGCGAGGAGTGTGATGCGGCATTCAACGCTGACGTGAGCAGAGCGAAGAACATCCGTCTTGACATCAACAACGCAGAAAGTAACTCCGAGCCTGTACCCGATTTGGGTGGAAATAGAAGTACCGGTTGGTTGGCACAGCCCGGAGTCTACCTATATGAGTTGTCCCGCGGATTCTCACCGCAGGAACAGGTGGTAAACTGCAGACCCTCAGATCCTAACCCAGCGGTGCGGTGCCGTGGGATCCCGGCGTTGACGAGACCGAGGGTCTCGTTCGCACACCAGAAATCTCCGATTTCTGGGGGCGTCTTCAGGCGCGGGAGGATGTCAATTATACAGATAATCAAATATTAGATTAGTGTCAACACAACGGCAAAAAGCAAAAGTATTCATAATATAATCGATAAAAAAACAGACTGTGATGACGCGGCAGTAAAGTCATAAATCGTTTGAGACTGTGGTTCCTATACATTTCTATGGGTCAGGAGACACTCACCGGAAATAACCTCTCTGAGCTTCGCGAAGAATACAATCAGAAGGTAAACGAAACACTCCCGAATAATGCACAGAATAGTAACGGATGGCCAATCCACCTGAATCATTGCTTCGGTCGTGTTGTTCTTGATAATGTATTTGAAGATGAGTGGTACGACTATGTTGATGGACGCCCTGCTTACGAACATCTCTCTGAGGAAGAACTGCAGAAAGCAATCGACATTGCAGATACAATGATTGAGGAAGGAAAATCAGCCGTCGAAGAATTGAATGAAAACTCACTTCGATGGCGTGATAAGCTCTGAATATGAGTTAGATATTGATTATCATGAAGGGAATCCTGTGTCTATTGAAGATGTTGTCAGTACGTTATCTGTCTGAGTTTATTGAGACAGTCACAATCCAAGATCAGATGTAAATTGCTGTGATGATTGTTAACTCACCCACGTCACTAGTAGTCTCAAATCGCACTCAATAATCAGCCATGATTGATACACAATTCGACTCGTTTGCTCATGAAGCACACATGCGAGAGGCATTGAAACTCGCACGTGAGGCTGTTGCACGTGGTGATGAGCCATTTGGGTCCGTTCTTGTTCGGGATGATACAATTATCATGCGCGAATCAAATCATGAAATCACAACATCTGATATCCGACGTCATCCCGAGCTTCATCTTGCATACCGTGCTTGTCGGACGTACGACTCTGATGAACGCGCTGAAATGGTTATGTATACAAGTACTGAGCCCTGCCCGATGTGTGCCGGTGGTATGATGACAGCCGGCTTTGGATCCACCATCTACAGTGTTGGGAGTGATGAAATTGCAGAGTTTACTGGTAATGAATCCCATATTCGCTCTGCGGATGTTCTTGATGGAACCACTGAGGTCGCCGGACCTCTGTTAAATGATAAGGGTCGGCAGATTCACCAAGAGTACGGCTGGTGACCCAGTTTGAATTAAACTCACAGTCAGGCATATTCCTCTAAGACTCTCGTCCCCCTAATTATCGAGCATTTGTGTCCCTTCTCGATACCAGATGATTCGAAAATACACTCAAAGTCACCATCGCACGAGACACGACGATCATAATTTAATCGTCGCGTACCCAGGTTGATTGTCAGTGAGGAGCCACTGCGAGGATGTAGTCGAACATTCGCTCAACGGTCATAGAGAGTACACAATTAGATCCTTCAAATAATGGTGAACTGCCTCGGGGTCATATCTCCGCTCAACCCCAAGCCACTCTGCCTGCTTTCTCTGTAGATATGTATCCCTACAATGTCTGTCTCATATCTGCAGAGCATTGGGATCAGTTCAACTATGTATCTATAAGAGAAACTAGCACGAGTACTATGGATCATCGTGCCCGTGAGTAATACGTCACAGTCTGAGCCGTTATATATGATAAACAGTGCAAAAATATGGTGCAGTCGCGTGAACTTCCCCGCCCTGCTCGCGCTGACGCGCTCGCTGGGGGCGGGGATTGGGCTTCTGCTTCCACGACGTTGTCAGACTGCGTCTGACAGCCCACCAGACGGAGTCTGGTGAACGCGCTTTGCGGATGCAAGTGAAGTGTCTCCACAGCGAGCGCAGTCTCCACAGGCGTGACGAGAGCTTCGCTCTCGGTCGCACATCAGAATCGAATCGAATCGGTCCGCGATTCTGAGGACGTTCCTTTGGAGTGTCCCACTCTTCCTCTTCCTCTTCCTCCTCCTCCTCGGGTCGTTGCTCGAGGGGCGACGGGCAACGGGCAACGGGGAAGTTTCGTGGGACAGCGCACGCTTTGTGTCGCGGTTGAACGCTGTCGGTGTCCGTGTCCGTCACCTTCGCACGGAGCGAGTCGTTCTGAATGGACCGACGAGTGAGCCGAAGCCGACAGCTCGGAACGCCCATCTTGACAGTTCGTCCGGCGTTCATCTGGATATGAATAACTGCTTGTGTGGACCTGTGAGTCAGCAACAGCAACAGGACGTGCGAGCCAACATGATGACGATGACGGCGCTGTATCCCACCCCACCCCAACCCTACTCTCCTTCGTCGCTCGTCCGCTGGCGCGGACTGCGGGATTCGCTGAGGGAGGGGAGGGGGCTGAGCACCTGTATTAAGCTAAATTTGCTCACACAGTGTCATTACAACGAGACATTCACACGGTACGGGGAGTGGCGACTCCACATCACCGTCACTCACGAGAACCATAGAGTCGCCAGCAACCACGATGCAGACATGATTATCGTGTGAATGTGAACAAAGACTGCATTGCACTCGTTGCAATGGACCGAAGCGGTTCCGTGAAAGATACCGTGGGATTTGAGTTTCCGTCAGTGAAATGACAGCGCCACGGGTGTTTCACCAGGGTAAACGGATGTCAAAAGCCAAGCAGACAACGTTTGAATCGGTTGTGCCGATCGAAGAACGAAGAATGCGATTACGTTTACAAGTGCCTGCACAGGGTGTCGTTCACGTTCGGTGTGATTTTAATCGTATGAATGTTTGAACTCCCAGTGATATCGACAGGAGTTACAAGTCGCCCATTCGACAATATCGAATGCCTCTGGATGACGCTGACCATGCACCATTTCATCGCGACAGACTGGACAAGTGAGACCTCTCAACTCCAACTCAGAAAACTCATCTGCATCGAATGAGGCAATACATCGCGGGCAGTCAATATCATCGTATGCGTTGTGCTGGAGGATATCACTTCCACATCGTGGACAACCAACAGTTGCGGGCGGACGCTTCGCCCATCCATCATCACCATCATGGGTTGTCGTTGCGGTATCGACAGCCGATAATCGAAACTTATTCGGTCCATTTCCGCTGCGCAATGGGGCGACAATCGCCTCACCCGCTCGTCGCATTCCCGTATAAATTGACTCCAGCGTGTCCCTCACTGTAATAACTGGTATGCGCTCCTGAGTCATAACGGTTATTCCGCGTTCAACACAGCTATCGGGACTGTGAGTTTCGTCATTCAAAACGGAACGCGCAAATGAGCGTTCCAAGTCGAATGAGTGTGGCGGGTAATCTCTGGAAAAAAGCCCGGAGGTTGAGTGTGATCCCGACGCGGTTCCCGTATATATCCTTTCCCGAGGACTCCACTCTCGGATACGAGCGGGAGATTGCGACTGCTCATATTTCTCTCAGCGACGCGGTGTCGTTGAATTTCCCAACTAAAGCCACAAGAATGTGTCAAATGAGCCCTGAGACGATAGAGCAGTCGCTATCTTCAACAGTGTCTCGAAACTACCTCGTCTCAATGACAGTGCGTGGAATTATCTTTGACGTTGACGGGACGGTAGTGCGAGGTGCAGAGCCATTGCCCGGTGCGATGACTGGAGTAACGACTGTCGCCGACCGTGGACTTCAGCGGCTATTCGTCTCCAATAATCCAACGAAACCACCGACAGCGTACGAACACCGACTCGAAAAGGCCGGGTTCGCTGTTGATGCAACAGAGGTCTTGACCGCTGGCATGGTGACAAAACGGTATCTCATTGAGTATCACAATACCGACACCATCGCTGTTGTTGGCGAGACAGGTCTTGTTGAGCTACTCGCTGCTGATGGATTATCAGTTGCAGATATTCAGACATATGATGGCGGAAAGAGAACGTCGCCTGATGTCCTCGTCGCGTCAATTGATCGCTCATTTAATTATGATACGCTCTGTTTATGTCTCGAAATCCTTGCAGATGATGCTGTAACATTTCTTGGAACCGATCCGGACGTTGTTATTCCCGCTGCGGAGGGGAATGTGCCTGGGTCCGGAGCTGTTATTGATGCCATTGCGAACGTTACCGGTCGCGACCCAGTTGCTATTCTCGGGAAGCCAAGTAAAATTGCCCGCGAAATGGCAATTGACCGACTGGGACTCCCGCCAGATGATATTCTTGTCGTCGGTGATCGACTTGATACTGATATTGCTCTTGGCAATGAGGCTGGAATGCAAACAGTGCTCGTTGAGACTGGTGTCACTGACGCTGCAGATGTTAGCAACTCCTCAATCGACCCAAATCATATTATTCCGTCACTTGGCGAACTCGAATCAGTATTGGAGTCACTCTCGTGAATCGCCTCGGAGTCACACATTCAAAGCCCCGAGGCTTCCCGTTTCAACGACGTGACCTGCAGACGCACGCTGGAGATCAGCGGTGTCCATCGCGGTTACGGTCTCCATATGCGTGTCTTCGGGTCATCCCAACCCTCGTTTCGAAAAGCCGCGTGTGAGAACGGTTATCGCCGCGTTCGCATCCCAGTCACACTCAAACCCACACGACGGGCAGGAATGTTCTCTGACTCGATGGGCTTCGCTGTCTCCACACCGCAAGACGCACACTCCTTCGTCAGTCTGGGCTTCGACCTGCTTGACGTGACAGCCGGAGAGGTCAGCTTTGTATTCGAACGATTGGGTGAATTACCGCCACGCCGCATCCTGCTTGTTCTGAGCGTTCTGCTCTGTTGAATAGCGGTGCTGACCGAGGGTGAGGGGGGGGAGGGGGACGGAATTTGAGTCGGCTTGCTAGCGATTGTTGTGAGTGATCTCAAGATTAGTCTCGTCTCACCGTGGCTCAGAGACCGCTTTTCAACACGGCAGAGCGTTCTGCGACTGTTCGAACATCCTCTTCACATCTAGTCTTCGACGAATACGACGTCGTATTTGGAGACAAGCCACGTCGGAATCCTGTGCTGAGAGTCCAACACTTCGACCGGATACGACGCTTGAGTTTCGCTACTTCCTGACGTTGCTTCTCGGAGTTGTTCGCGGTGAAGACGCTCGTACTCGTTTTTGAGTTCAAGCCAGCCCACGGTCTTGCCGTCCGACATATGGATATGATTCAGGATGCCGAGGTCAATTCCGACACTGTTGCTCGCGTCAGGCAATTCAACATTGGCTTCTCCGACAGGTCAGCGTCGCTGTTTTCAATACCAAAGGAGACGAACTACATGCTGGTTGTTCTTTTCTTCATCGTAACTTCCTTTATATCGGTTTCGTCTGTGATTTCGCGGCGGTGGCGGATTTTGATATCTCCGATTGTGGAGAGCCAAAGTGTCGTGTGTCGGTCACTCATGTTTGTGAGTTCGAAGCCGTCATCAGAGATCGCCGATTTCTGATTGCCAATCAGATGTCGTCTGATGACCGGAGTGTGAAAATGTCAGACTCTGGTACTCGATCGGAGACTTTCACTTCAGTATCCCGACTTTGTATCCCTTCTCTTTGTTTTTCTGAAGGTTCGAGAGATTTTGGGAGAACCGCGTGACGGTCCATCGTAGGGTCTTCGAATTAACTTCCGAGAACACAGGGAACTCGTCTTTTTAATTGGGGAGTCGAGAGTGGTGTTTGTACACAGAACCGATGGTGTCGGCGTTCTTGTGCTGGTACCCGTCCTGCGTGTGGCTGTACGCTTGTCGATGGATGTCGATGTGACGGTCCAGTTCAGCCGCTCCCTGTCGTGTCGGATATGTGGGGTAGTGGTGACTGTACTCTATCGCTGTCTTCGTATTATCGGCGTGTCTCGTTAATGATTTATTTCAAGAGTTGTCGGATCCAACCCCGGGGTCACATCAATATCAACATCAAAGCCCCGGGGCATTCTCCTCGTACTTCTGTAAACGTGGACGGTTCCAGTTCAGCTTGATTCGGTATCACAGTGAAATAACTTATTGGTAATTTAACTTTTGTATCCGAAGTTGCAGCGGAACGCGTCACCGGGCGTCCCAGTTGAACTCAGTGTGGGTTCGGATATACACGGCGGTCATATTGCCGACGACTGATAGAACAGCAGTCAACTACTTCAATCGTAATAAAAAGGCACTGTCACTCGCTGGCGGGACAACTTTTGTGTTCACCCAAGAACACACACCGGACCCGTTCTGAGAATGATTGATGGCATATGACAGATGAATTCGTGCTTATAATGGCTCATGTACCAATCGTGTGACGCAGATTCATGTGCTGTTTTTCACTTGTGGGTGCCTCATTGAACGAAACATTCACAGAACGAATGTCTCGTCGCCGTCGAGCACGTGTACTGTTGCGTCGGCATCGCTCGCAGCAACCTCTTCAATGAGTTCATCGGTATCGATCTCAATCGGACCGAATGTATCATAGTGCATTGGAAACACGTGATCGATGCCTAACCACTCTGCAGCAATTGCAGTCTGCGTTGGTCCCATCGTAAAATGATCTCCCGTTGGAAGTGCGGCCGCATCCGGTTCAAGATATGTCCCGATAACATCCTTCATTTCCGACATTAATCCAGTATCCCCAGCGTGATAGAAGCTTGTTGAGTCACCATCTGATGTCCGTGTCGGTTTGCTATCGCTAATGATATACCCAGTTGGAACACCCATACTATATTCATAATCGGTCTCCAATCCGTTTGTGTGGTCAGCGCGGTGCATCGTCACATATGCGTTCCCACACTCAATGGTCCCACCGATATTCATTCCGATGCTATCGGTAAATCCAACCTCTGATTCCATGTACCCAGTCATCTCTGGGACACCAACGACAGTCGTCTCGGTGAATGCACCAGCATCACCGATATGATCAGCATGTGCGTGCGTTAACAGGACATAATCCGGTGTAGGGATGTCCGTCGGTTCATGCTCTGTGTGTGGATTTGTAAAAAACGGGTCAATTAGAAATGTCGTGCCATCAGCATTAATATGCCACGTAGAATGACCATGCCAGGTGAGTTCCATCGTCATCAATTACTATTATTGACAGACCGGTACTAAAAGATGTGTTTCATATTGCATAGGCGATCAAGACAACTGCTCCAGGGCTGAAGCCAACGACACGGTTTTGAATCTGACTGGGTCCGATACTCGTAATGAGATTGATGATATGCTACCCGAACCTCAGAGAGCGCGGGCAAGCGACAATTCTAGCAGAGCTCTGAGATGGACCTTATCTGAAGAAAGCAATCAGTTGCAACTCATCGTTGACATACTCTAATTAGAAAAATGACACATACGCTTCGCTTCCGTGCGCACCTGCCCGACGACATAGCGGGCGAATTGTGATCACACAGTGATATCCCCGACGGATTCGCAATCACACTGTCCGAGACTACTACCGGAGTGACTCCAATGACTGACCATCTGACTACGACCAACACAATACACTCACAGAGTAGATAGACCGTTGGTTAACGTTTGCCGACCCTTCCCGACATACCGCACAACAGGCGATGAGCCAGATTCATGATGACCGTGAGACACTCCAAGAGCGTCAACACGAAGGCTACGATGTTGTGCGATTACAATGGCAAGGTGCAGGCGAGTTTCACTCAATGTCGCCTAATCAACACAGCCGCTGGAATGCGGATAACAACACTGGCGAAGACCGATATGTGTGACCCTGACCCAGGAATATTGACTACCTCCGGGCTCAAGCAGACCACGATGTGTCATCAGCAGACAGGATTGACAAGAGAATCCTGAAGACAGAGACGACTGGTGAGTGCTGTACGTTTTACTCGTGACCACCGTGGAAGACACGCCTGAGAGACCGCCACCCAGTGAAATTGAACTCAACCCGAAGACTGCATGGGCGTTGACCGTGGTTTGGTATCGCCAGTTACATCTCTACCTTGGAGAATCTGTCTGTGGACACGTTTGATGTATCCGATAAGTGCGACCATTCTGTACGCGAACAGCGGAAACTCGACAGAAAAGACCGCGGCTCTGCCAACCGGGAGAGCCAATAAAAAAATCACTCGGGCGAAACGGACAATCAAGCGCACGATGATAGACTCTCAGTACAAACTCATTCGGTGGCTGGTCACAAAACACGGTGTTGCAGTCGTCAAGCATCTCCATCTAAAGTCGGTACCGGAAACCAGCCAGGACGCCACAAACGAGCAAGACGCTGCATGATCGCAGTTTCGTGACCTGCTGGCATACGAGGCTGACCGACACGGCACACACGTTGAGAAGGCGACCCAGAAGGGACGATGAAAAAGTGCGCTGTGTGGTGTCGAAACAGCCGAGCCGATTTTGATACGCGAACACTCGCGTCCGGCGTACGGACACGCCGAAGACCACGACTTCAACAGTTAGAGGCGGGACGCTCCGAATTACCGTCCTCAGAATCGCGGACCGATTCGATTCGACTCTGATGTGCGACCGAGAGCTTCGCTCTCGCCACCGCCTGTGCAGACTGCGCTCGCTACGTTCGGGAAGACGTGGATGCGAAGTGCGCCTGTGAGATGGTCTCTCACAGGCTGTCAGACCCCGTTTGACCGCGTCGTTGAAACAGGAGACCCCGGGGTGGGTTCATGTTAGTCGATATCGATGGAAGAATCAACACATGAATCGTTTATCATCATGAAATTGAAGCGAAAGAGGCATTCTGCTTCAATACGAGCGGATTTGTATGCATCAAGTCAGATTCCAGGACCCAGCGGGATCCCTCCGAAACGGTACATGGCACGGTGATCACATATCCTTCGGTACTCAGACATACAACACTGAGGCTGTGAATATCCTTCCACCAAGCAATCCAACAAAGATCGTTTGTGTCGGATTGAACTATGCTGATCATGCTGCAGAACGTGATAAGGACATTCCAGACCGACCGCTGTTATTCCTGAAGCCCCCAAATACGCTGACAGGGCACGGCGATACAGTCACGCTACCGGAAAATAAAAAACGAATCGACCACGAGGCGGAGTTAGCGGTCATTGTAGACGCACAAGCCCGAGACGTTTCGGTTGACAATGCGATGGAGTATGTCGCCGGATTCACCTGTCTTAATGATCTCTCGAATCGTGACGACCAAGATCGTGAGCAAAATTGGGTTCGTGGAAAAGCATTTGATAACGCTGCCCCGATGGGTCCGGTGTTGGCAACGCCAGATGAGGTGCCAGCTGATGCAACTGTTGAATTACGAGTAAACGGTGAAATACGACAGTCCTCGACGCGAACTGAACTTATTTTTTCCGTTCCTGAGTTGATTGCAGAAATTACAAAATACATGACGCTCGAGCCTGGTGATGTTATTTCAACAGGGACAACGAGTGGCGTTGCAGCGCTTGCTGATGGTGACCGCGTTGATATTGCAATCGAGGGGATTGGAACACTCACACACGATGTCCGAATTCCGTGAATGAGTACACACGAGTGCATTAATTCCAGTTATGTGATGAATCTAAACGTATCGGATAACACAGCACTGTGAGATCCGCTGCAGTTACACACAGCACAAAAATGTCAGTTTATGTGCCTCGCTACGACAGTTTATGTCAAATATCATCCTGTGTGCGTTGTACTCAGACATAATATCTAAGTTTAGGCGCACCTAATTCGATGTCGTGGAACTGACTCGACGCGATGTAATCGCTGCACTAACAGCTGCTGGTGTGAGTGCTGGAGCCGGTGCTATGGCGATCGAAATGGCTGACTTTGGCGGTTCATCCGGTGAGTCAGCATCGAATACCGTATCACCGGTGACTAGACAGGACGGTAAAGATACTGCAGAACTGACGAAAGCAGTCATTGACTTACTTGATGCTGTTGCAGCCGTTATATATCCAAGCAGTATTGAGAATCGGCATGAGTTCGTTGCACGGTATACACAAGCACGGACAGCTAACCGCCCGGGATATCGTCAGGGAATTGTTGATGCAGCAGTCGAACTTGATGCGGTTGCTCGCGACTGGCATGACGCACCATATGCCGCAGTGAGTTCATCAACTGCAGAGACACTTCTTGATAACCTTGGTGTCGATACGGCTGATCCAGTCAATAATGGAACAATATCTGAGCAAATCCGATTTTATCTTGTTGATGACCTTCTGTATGCACTTTATACCACACCGACAGGAGGCCGTCTTGTCGGCATTGAAAACCCAGTAGGACACCCTGGAGGTATCGAAAGTTATCAACGTGCTGGTATGACAACCGACTCAAATCAACACTCAAATGAGTAATCCAGCGATCACTCCTGTGATATCGAATGTTCATGATGACGACAATGTCATAGATAACAATCAAGACCGGACACCAAGTGAGCAAGCTGATGTCTGTATCGTCGGTGCAGGACCAGCCGGTGCACTCCTTGCTCATCGACTCGCAGATCATGGTCTGGACGTTGTGATTCTTGAAGCAGGTCCAGAGTTCTCAAAGACCGACCGTCTCACCCAGCAAGAACAACACATTCGACCGGGGATGAGTGACCCATGGCAGATGGGTGGTCAACGTGATGCATACACAACAGCAGGACGCGGCTACCCATTGAATGCGGCGCGTATAAAAGGCGTTGGGGGGTCGACGCTCCACTGGCAGGGGATGGTTATGCGACTGCATGAGCGCGACTTCGAGATGAATACCCGATATGACGTTGGAGTCGATTGGCCGATCGATTATACTGATCTTCGCCCATATTATGCCGCTGCGGAGTCAGCACTCGGAGTTGCTGGTGCGATTGATAATCCATATGCACCACCACGTGAGACATCATATCCGCTTTCGGCATTTCCACCCTCTCACTCAGATTCACTTTTTGCCCCCGCATGCGAGTCGCTTGGCATCGACATGCACTCAGTACCAAATGCTCGGAATTCAGAACGATATGACGGACGGGCAGCATGTGAAGGATATGGGACGTGTAAACCAGTCTGTCCATCAGGCGCGAAGTATACTGCTGAGTCTCATATTCAAAAAGCACGAGCGGCTGGTGCTCGTGTCGTTGATCAGGCTCCAGTTCAACGACTTGTCCATGATGATACCGGCGAAACAATCACGAAAGCAGTGTATATGACACCAGACGGGACCGAGTATCATCAGTCCGCACGGCAGTTTGTTCTTGCTTGTGGTGGTGTTGAAAACGCACGATTGCTGTTGTTATCCCAGTCTGATCAGCATCCGGATGGACTCGCTAATATGTCTGGTGCTGTTGGTCGATTCTTTATTGATCATCTTTTTGCCGGGGTTGGTGGTCGACTCGACCAGCCAACACGACAGAATCACGTTGGTTTCAATACGAGCGAATGTCATCAATTTTATGACGATACATCCCCCGTCGAGGGAATCAAACTCGAATTTCTTAATTATGCAGGTCCATCGCCCGTCAATGAGGCACTGACAGCTGACACATGGGGTGATGAACTACTTGATCAATTACAGACATCATATGGAAGTCATATCGCTGTTGGTGGGCTTGTTGAACAATTGCCTCACCCGTCAAATCGGGTGACGCTGAATCACTCAGAGACTGATAGCTATGGAAATCCTGTTCCCCACGTTGAATGGTCAATCGATGAGCGAACCAATCGTGCAATCCGTCGGGCGAATCAGATTCAGCACCGAATTCTTAACACACTCGGAGCATCGGTTGAATGGACCGTCGGACCAGACTCAACAGGACCAGCCTATCATCAAATGGGAACAACGCGGATGGGGACGGATCCAAATCAAAGTGTTGTCGACAGTGATTGTCGCACCCATGAAGTGTCAAATCTCTGGGTCATCGGCTCCTCAGTGTTCCCAACAGGCGGTGCAATGAATCCTACTCTGACGATTGCAGCCTTATCATTGCGAGCAGCCGATGCTATCTTTGATACACTGTAATACCTCTGAGACAACTGCATGAGCTTTTGATTGACATTTATTACAGAGTGTTCATTTCATGATAGTAATAGTATCCTGCCCACGGGAGATGAAGTGAACGCGTCAGCGACATAATATTCGATAATACTGTATACACTGAGAGATTGAGATACCTGGAAGCACAGACATACGCAAGCGCTAGGATAAAGTCCGGTGGGCAACAGCATTTAGATATGCAACCGAGAGATCTCTCCGCGCACGAGCCATATGTCCCTGGACGGGGGACGAAAGAGGTGGCCCGTGAGCTTGGGGTTGATCCTGATTCGTTGATCAAGCTCTCTTCAAATGAAAATCCGCATGGACCAAGCCCAGCCGCTGTCGACGCGATTGCGGATACCGCAGAGACTGTTAATACATATCCGAAGAGTTCACACACTGATCTGACAGCACGGATCGCAGATTATTGGGGACTCTCCTCCGAGCAAATTTGGTTGAGCCCCGGAGCTGATGGGGCAATTGATTATCTCTCACGAGCGTTTCTCAGTCCAGGTGATACAATGCTCATCTCCGACCCAGGCTTTTCGTACTATCCAATGTCGGCACGGTATCACCACGGAACCATCAGGACATATCCGGTCTCAAAGACGCAACACTTCCGACAGCGCGCGAGTGATATTCTTGCACAGTACGATAATGAACGGCTACTGTATGTCACAACGCCCCACAATCCATCGGGATCAGAACTATCACCTTCAGAGATCACTACACTCGCTGAAGGTGTTGATGACCACACGCTCGTTGTCATTGATGAAGCATACGGAGAATACAGCACTAATCCATCAGCAATTGAGCTCATTGAGGAGTATAATAATATTGCTGTTCTTCGAACATTTTCAAAAGCATATGGGCTTGCTGGATTACGAATTGGCTATGCAGCAGTGCCTGAATCATGGGCTGATGCATACGCGCGAATAAATACACCATTTGCTGCGAATAAGATTGCCTGTCAAGCCGCACTTGCTGCGATTGAAGACCAATCACATGTTGAACGGTCGATCGAAACTGCTCGCTGGGCTCGTGAGTATTATCGCGAAGAACTTGATGTCCGAACGTGGCCGTCCGGGGGGAACTTTGTTTTATGCGAGGTTGGTGATGGAAACGCCGTTGCTGAGGCTGCGAAACAGGAGGGTGTTATTATTCGCGATACCACGAGTTTCGGACTGCCAGAATGCGTCCGGATTTCATGTGGGACACGCGAGCAGACGAAAACAGCCGTCGATATTCTTTCTGAGGTCATTGCAGATGTCGACGCAGCAACGACGGCTGCTGAGTCAGCCATTGAAACGGAGGTAGGACGACCGTGACACAGTCACGTCTCGCAGTCACAGGAACGCCTGGGACCGGTAAGACAACCGTCACCGAACACATTGATACACCGGTCATACACCTGAATGATGTTATTCATGAGAGCGAGGCGAAGTTTACCACAGGGCGTGATGAGGAACGTGACTCAGTTGTTGTTGATCTTGAGGCAGTTAGCACGTGGCTTGGTGATCGGAATGGTATCATCGAATCACACTTGGCTCATTATTTTGATGCTGATGGTGTTGTTGTCCTCCGATGTCATCCTGAAGAGCTTGAATCTCGTCTTCGGGAGTCAAATGAATCAGCAGCATCAATATCGGAAAACGTCGAGAGCGAAGCACTTGATCTCATTCTTTCGGAAGCCATCCACCACCACGGCAAAGAACATGTCTGGGAGGTAGATACAACTGATCGGTCACCCCATGAAGTCGCCGATGAAATAATGGCTATCTACAATGGGGATCGATCTCCGCGTGTTGGGATTATTGACTTCACCGCGGCGTTATAATCAGAGAAATAATAATTAGCTGGCATAAAGGTAATTCACACTTGTGATACTTTCATGACGCTTGACCAATATCGTGCAGTTGCAGACAGATTGCTCAACCCATTCGTTGACGTTGTTGATCGTCTTGGGGTATCACCAAACGGCGTCAGCATCGTCGCGTTTGGATTTGCTGTTGGTGCCGGCGGGGCGTTTGGAATCGCGACCACAATTACCTACGCACTGGGCGCAGTGTGCGTGTTCTGGAATGGCTGGCTTGATCTTGTTGATGGAGCACTTGCACGAGAACGCGGGGTTTCCTCTGACGGTGGCGATCTCCTTGATCATGTACTTGATAGATATGCCGATATTGCTATGCTTATTGGACTTGCTGCTGGCTCCAACGCCTACGCACTCGGATTTGCAGCGGCCACCGGTGTTTTAATGACATCGTACCTTGGAACGCAAATTCAAGCCATTGGATTAGGTCGTGAATATGGGGGACTTGTTGGGCGAGCAGACCGACTCGCGCTGATTGGAATTACAGGTGTGCTTGCTGCTGTGACAACACTTCCAACCGTCCCGACACAATACCTTGGTCTGAGTGTCGTTGGCTGGTTATTACTTTTTTTCGCTATCGTTGGTCATCTGACGGCGATACAGCGCTTTTATTATGCATGGAGTGACCTCTAGAGGTTCCTGACCTGACCTGGCGTATCGTTTATATCCTTCCCTTGATTATCAGTGTGATATGCCTCAGTGCGAGATGTGTGGTAGTGACCAATCGTCACTAACGACAGTTAAAGTCGAAGGGGCCGAACTTGAACTCTGTGGCGACTGCAAGGAGTTCGGAACCGAGGTCCGCACTGAGTCGAGTTCATCCGCCTCGACAAAGTACTCAACGTCAAGTTCAAGCTCTGATGAGTCGACCGCAGATTCGACCGGGAGCACGACCTCATCGGCCTCACAAGGCGGCGGGTCTTCACCTCGTCGCGATATGTTCGACAATATGGACGAGATTGCTGCGGATTATGATGACCGGATACGCCAGGCTCGTGAGTCGCGAAATCTGAGCCAGGAAGATCTTGCCGACTCGCTGAACGAGAAAGCAAGTTTGATCCGGAAACTTGAACGAAGTGATATTCTCCCGTCTGATGACGTTCGCGAGAAACTTGAACGGCGTCTTGATATTTCACTCGTTGAAGGAACGGACACCGACGAGGATGAGTGGTCAAGTGGTTCCTCAACAATCACAACCCTTGGTGATGTAGTCAAGCGAAAGGACTGATCGACCGTCCAAGTACTGGATAGTATCAAATTAGTCGTCGGATATTGAGTTATTCTGATTGTATTGTGAAATAATCTTTGCCTGTTCGGGCTCGGCGCCATCAGCGAGCATGTCCTATTAGTTGTTAGTGACACACCGTCTTGATTCAGCCGTCCTATCATATTTTTCCCGGTTTCTCCCGATTCTAGCGTTGCATGAGTGGCTAATTGATCATCGTTTTTCGGATTCTTGATACTGTCCGACAAGATTTCAACCGTCATGCCACATGGAAACCCTCGGTCTATGATGTGGTCGTGCTGTCAGTCTCCGAGTCAATATTCCTCGATGTCGATGGTCTTCTTCGTTTCCGCGTGGGTGAAATCGCCGTCGGTAGAAACAATCGGCGCGTCCAGTTCACTCCCGACCGCTGTGGTCAGCACCTCAGCCCTTCCAGGCACAGTCCACCCGACCTGACCTCGTCCGTGATCTCCCCCGCTGTCACTGCCGCTCTCTCGTCCGCCTCACAGTTTTATCTCCACGAGAGATCAGCACGAGTGTCGGCGACGCCGCCGCTCAGGAGGGACTAGCGACCGGATCGGTCGTTGTGGACATTGCTCAATACCACGGCATCCCAGTGCCCGAATTCGAGTTTCTTCCTGATCAGCCATCTGACATGGTCACGACTTCGGAGAGCAAGGACACGCTTGCCGACGAGCTGGAGGTCTCCTTTCACTCCAGCACATTCTCACCGAGCAGGACTCGGAACCCAGTGAAGAGTATCCAGCACTTCGAATGTCACAGCCTAACTTCGCGGTGCATCTCTCCGACATCTGGACGGTGACGAACACCTCCCGACTGAAGAGAAGTGAGAGGAATTGACGACGAGGATACTGATCACTGCTCTGGAGCTAGTGCATCCATCAGGGACGACCCGTATCACTTCCGGATCCCAATTTTTGATATGTCGTGATTATTATCAATTATTTGATTAAATATCTCACTCAGATGTGAATCTATTTTATCTTTCGCTGTGGAGTCACTATCGTGTTTATTTTAATCAATCTCAAGGCGTATCCGTGCGATCCACTCAAAATCGCGAATGCAGCTCGAGATGTCGCTGATGATGCCGGCGTTCGTATTGCTGTCTCACCACAGGCAGCCGACATTGCACGTGTTGCGGATACTGGTGTCGAGACATGGGCACAGCATGTAAGTCCAACCAACCACGGGAGCCATACCGGTAGCACACTCGCAGAGGCTGTTGCGGACGCAGGAGCGACTGGGACGCTCATCAATCATTCCGAACGACGACTCACACTCGCTGATATCGATAACGCCGTCAGCGCAGCATCGCGTGCCGAGCTTGATACCTGCGTTTGTGCAAACAATCCAGCACAGATTGGGGCAGTGACAGCACTTCGTCCAGACAGTGTCGCTGTTGAACCACCAGCACTCATCGGCGGAGACGTGTCTGTTGCGACAGCCGACCCCGATATTGTTTCTGATGCTGTCGAGTCAGCACACACTATCGATGACACAGTTGATGTCTACTGTGGAGCCGGGGTCTCTTCTGGTGATGACGTTGCCGCTGCTCGTGAGCTCGGTGCAAGCGGTATTCTGCTCGCGTCTGGGGTTGCAAAGGCAGATAACCCCCGGACGACCCTTGAGGATCTCGTTACTCCAATATGATGAAACAATAACAATTGTTGGCACTGTGACCCAACGGGGAATGTAGAACACGTAAATCGGCGTTTCAAGTCCAAGGCGGGTAGATTGGGACAGTCCGAATCACCGTCTGTGAAAGCTGATGTGATGTCACTGTGGGTACATATTATCATCACCATCCATCGTTGTGCTGATGCACCGCTCGTGTATGCACACATCATCACAAAAACAAACACTCCACCACGAAAGCACGAAAGCCAACTCCCAGTTATAAAGATTATTTCCGAGAAAGCTACGCCAACGGCCGAGTATCTGGAAGTTATTCACTCGGGTAAACGACCGTACCACACCACACTGGCGTCATAAGAGTCTCACTGATCTGTTAACTCCGATTACGGTTAGTCATGTTTCGTAGTAAATTCCTCCAGTGATGCTTGTCCACTGCTGTGTGACCGATGTGGATGGTGATTGGCATTGTCGATATCATGACTGTCATCCTGAATGTCATCAACCGCAGGAGCTGGAGCGCATGAGCGGTCACTATCCCATTCGCGTGCGTTAAGTTGTGCCTGATCCGCTGCAGCAAATGAAAGATTTGAGACTCGAACGCCAATTTTTCGCGCAGCCTCCTCTTCGAATTCTGCAAGGAGTTCACAGGCAATATCAACAACAAGGTCTGAATCTTCGATTGGTCCCGGTAATGATCGTTCGCGGGTCCGCACTTCATACGGGGGAGTAACGACTTTGATTCCAATCGTTTGATATAACGCACCACGCTGGTTCGCTCTTGCCGCAACGTCAGCTGCGAGTTCGCTGATGGCATTCTGTTTTTGTGCTTTATTTTCAGTCGTCGCTGCAAATGCTGATTCTCGTGAAAGACTCTGTGGTTTCCCTGTTGGTGTTACGTCACGATCATCATTACCCATTGCACGCTTTGACAATGTTTCTGCTCGCGAATCAAGAACTTCCGTGAGTCGCTCTGAGTCTGCCGCAGCAAGGTCTCCTGCTGTTCGAATCTCTAATTCGCTGAGTCGATTCGCTGTTACGGGACCAACACCATGGATAGACTCAACAGGAAGGGGATTCAGAAATGACGCCACAGATCCCGGTTCGAGAACGACGAGTCCGTCAGGCTTCTGATGATCAGACGCAATTTTTGCTGCTGACATATTTGGAGCAACACCAACGCTTGCTGGAACGCCCACTGTTCGCATAATCCGCTGTTTGACATACCGCGCGTATCCTTCTGCGAGCGTTCGATCACCACCATTGGTTCGTTGCCAGGTTGTCCGGCCGGTAATGTCAAGATATGCCTCATCAATACTTACCTCGCGTACAACATCGGCACAATCATGGAGAATATCTTTAACTTCTGCCGCTACCGACTGATAATACTCGAGATCAACTGGTCGGTAGTATCCCTCCGATCCTGTCCCTGCGTCGGTTTTATCGGGGGCAGTCTGATTCTGATTATGAGCGTCTGCACGTGGCAGTTGTTCAAGAGCATGAGATATTGATTGTGCACTTTCAATACCGTGCTCACGCGCTTCATAACTTGCTGTCGCAACAGCGCCGAATGTTTCTCCTGGCTCATAACCCATTCCAATCACAACAGGAGCGTCCCTCAGCACCGGTTCACGAAGACGCTCACATGAGGCATAAAAACAGTCCATATCTACATGCAGGATAATCTGATCAGGTGTGTCTGTAGAGGTATCAGTCCCAGGAAGTGTCTTACCACGCATGAGCGATCCTGTTCATCTGTAACATAGTATATGTGCTCAGTTCGACCGTCTCCTTCCAGTCTCTTTTCTGCTAATGACGTATTCTCGCTATTCTATCCGTGCTATGGGATGATATCTGAGTCAAACTATCGTTATTTTATAGTATCAGTCTCAACATTATTGACGGTTTCTTCGTGTTTCAGACCGAGGGTTCTATTATCAGGGAATCCGGTGTTGGGTTGTGAGACACCGAATACTCACACAGACTGAGTGTCATACTTTTTGATTTCTGTGTGAGGTATTAGAATTGGACAGGCATGATTTTCGCCGATGTTGCTGTGATGCAACCTATACTCAGTTCCGGGATGTTCTCCACGTCGCCGTTTTTTCTCCAAAACGAGGCTAAGAAACCAGCGGAAGCGAGTGAGTCCGGAGGGGATACACCGACAATCACGACTTTGCTATCATTATTGATATATTATTTTTGGATAGGAATCACACAGCCTGGAAAGTATACCACGACAACATTCTATTTTTCTCATTTTGCCATACTTGGATGGGGAAACGCAATCTTTCCGAATAGACGATTCGGGAAAGAGCGTCTCAGCGATTGTAGAAGCGAGCAAGGAAGGAGGAGGTGGAGTAGTTCACTCATTATTATGTTCCTGTATGGTAGTGAATGACCGGTAGCATCATACTCCCACCGAAACCATCGACAATATGAACGTTCGTATCTCACGTTCACGTATTCGCGGACGAGTCCGTGCACCTCCATCAAAAAGCTATACTCATCGGGCTATCCTTGCTGCAGGATATGCTGAGAGTGCTGTTATCATTGACCCATTAATCAGCGCAGACACACAGGCAACAATGCGTGCAGTTGAGGCGTTTGGTGGGACCGTCAATCGTGTCGATGACAATCGAATTGAGATTACTGGATTCAATGGACGCCCAGGAACTCCCACAGATATTCTCGATTGCGAGAACTCAGGAACAACAACGCGACTTGTTGCTGCTTGCGGTGCGCTTGCGGATGGATTATGTGTCCTGACTGGCGATGCATCCCTTCGGTCGCGTCCGCATGGTCCACTACTTGAGGCGATTGAGACACTCGATGGGCGTGGTGAGTCAACCCGACAGAATGGACAGGCACCACTCATCGTCGGTGATGCGCTCCAGGGTGGTGCGGTTGCTATTCCCGGTGATATCTCATCACAGTATATTACTGCGCTGTTGATGGCAGGTGCTGTGACCGAGGATGGCATCGAAATCACACTTGAAACCGAATTAAAGTCCGCCCCATACGTCGACATCACAATTGAATTACTCTCGGCGTTTGATGTGGCAACCGAACGAACTGCTGACGGATTTGCGGTTCCTGGTGGGCAGTCATATGCACCGACTGACGGGACCTATGCAGTTCCCGGTGATTTCTCATCAATCTCATATCTCCTCGCTGCCGGTGCCGTCGCCGCCACAGCAGACGGCGCTGTGATTATTGAAGGCGCCCACCCAAGTGCACAGGGTGACAGTGCAATTGTTGAGATTATTCAATCAATGGGTGGGCAGGTTGTCTGGGATCGCGATGCTGGCGAACTTACCGTCCCAGCGGCGTCATTGAATGGAATCACCGTTGACGTTGGGGATATGCCTGATCTTCTGCCGACGATTGCAACACTTGGTGCCATTGCTGATGGCGACACCGTCATCAAAAATTGCGAACATGTTCGATATAAGGAAACGGACCGCGTCAGTGCAATGGCAACTGAACTCGACGCAATGGGAGCCTCGGTGACCGAAGCGCATGATCAATTAACCGTCCATGGTGACGACACAACGCTTTCTGGAACACATGTTGATGGACATGGAGACCATCGGATTGTCATGGCACTGTCGATCGCCGCGCTTGCTGCAGAGGGCGAGACGATAATTAGCGATAGTGAGCATGTCGATGTCTCATTTCCATCATTTTTTGAGTCATTATCAACTCTTGGAGCCGGCATCCAAACAGAGACATAGGACCAATCTAACACAACGTATGGGCGATGATCGTCTCAGAGGATAGCGGGACAGATGACCTAACAGTTATATATTTGATATATCCGACGAGACGGCGAAGCTGAGACTGTTTTGATAATCCATCCAATTGCAGACGCAAGCATTGCATACAACTTCATGACGATTCACTCAGTGAGTACCTCCAATGTATATATGCGCGGGAATCAAATCACAGTGTAATGAATGGCAACCGATTTGGCCGTATGTTTCAGGTCACAACGTATGGCGAAAGCCATGGAGACGCAATGGGTGTGACCGTCTCCGGCTGTCCAGCTGGTCTTGAACTCGAAGAGGCAGATATCCAGGCCGAACTTGATCGTCGAAAACCAGGGCAGTCGATGATTACTACCTCACGGGGTGAGCCTGATGCCGTTGAGATTAACTCTGGAGTGCAGGATGGATATACAACAGGAACCCCGATCGGGATGGTTATCGAGAACAAAGACGCCCGGTCCGGAAAATATGAGCCATATGTCACCGCACCTCGACCAAGCCATGGTGACTTTACATACTCAGCAAAGTTCGGAACACGAAACTGGGGCGGCGGCGGTCGGTCATCGGCTCGCGAGACGGTTAATTGGGTTGCTGCTGGCGCAATCGCACAGAAAATTCTCACGGGATGTGGGGTGGAAGTAAAAGCACATGTTAACCAGATTGGCGAGATTAAAGCACCACCGGTGACGTTTGAGCAGATGCTTGAACACACAGAGGAAAACGAGGTTCGGTGTGCACACCCCGAGACCGCTGAGATGATGCGCGAACAAATAGATGAGTACCAAACTGAGGGCGACTCAATTGGTGGATCAATCTACTTCGAGGCTCGTGGAGTTCCCGCAGGACTCGGCGCACCCCGGTTTGATTCGCTTCCTGCTCGTCTTGGAAAAGCAATGTTCTCGATTCCAGCAACGACGAGTGTCGAGTATGGTCTTGGGCATGAAGCACGTGAGTGGAGAGGATCAAACCGAAATGAGGATTGGGAATTCGATGAAGACGGTGACCCAATACCGGAAGGAAACACACACGGAGGATTACAGGGTGGAATCACGACTGGACAACCAATCTACGGTGAGGCGACGTGGCACGCACCGACATCAATCCCAGAAGAGCAACAAACTGTTGATTGGGAGACAGGCGAGCAGAAAGATATCCAAGTTGTTGGACGGCATGACCCTGTACTCCCGCCACGGGCAGTCCCGGTCGTTGAGGCAATGTTGAATATCACAATTCTTGATTTCATGCTCCTTGATGGTCGGATCAATCCTGATCGACTTGATGATAATCCAGGGCAGTATGAAACCGAGTACCATCCTTCGAGTCCACGAAATAACTCATGATAATTTATCCTTGCTTTTCCTTCTCTCGCATCTCACAGGCGATTGAGATGCCTGCATGAGAGACGTGACCAAGGTTGTGAACCTGCCTTGGGGTCACATCAACATCAACATCAACATCAACATCAACATCAACAGCCCCGAGGCAGTCGCCTTGACAATCTGTACACAATAATTTCAAATCACCGCTCTGTTTGCTGATTCCATCATTATCTTTCCTTGGTAATGTATAGCAAAGGCTTTAATCGGTTCATACTCGAATATTAAGTAGTGGCCCACGCGGGCCGTGAGCTTAAATTATGACTGACGACGAACTCATCTGGCGAATCGCAGGTGGCTCCGGTGATGGAATCGCCTCGACAAGTCAGAATTTCGCGAAGGCCCTGATGCGCGCAGGGTTGCATGTATTCACACACCGTCATTATCCGTCACGAATCCGCGGCGGTCATACGTACACGGAGGTGCGCGTCTCTGGGGATTCTGTGACATCACGTGGCGATGGATATAATTTCCTGCTAGCACTCGGTGATTCATTCGCTCGAAATCCACAGGAAAATGCATATTACGGTGTCGAAGAGATCAAACCTCTCTCAGAGAATCTTGACGACCTGGATGAAGGAGGTGTCATTGTCTATGATACTGGGTTGCTTGACCCTGATGATATCCCTAATTTCGACGAACGGATTGAAGCAAACAACTGGCATGTTTATGATGTGAACCTCCGAGAGATTGCCCGTGAACACGGGCGTGAGGTGATGCGTAACACAGCTGGTGTTGCAATTACATGTGCGATTGCTGATATCGATCCGGGTATTATCAAAGACCTGATGGCTGATGCGATGCCTGAGAAGATTTTTGAGCCGAATATGGACGTCTTCGATGACGCATATGAAACTGTCAGTTCAGAATTTGATGCTGATGCTCCGGACGTCTCAGTTCCAACAGGAAGTCATGATGAAGAGCAGGTTCTTGTCTCAGGATCAGATGCAATCGCGTACGGTGCGATTGATGAGGGATGCCGGTTCATCTCTGGATACCCGATGACGCCGTGGACGGAGGTTTTTACCATCATGTCACAGAACCTCCCAGAGATTGGCGGCGTCTCAGAGCAGGTTGAAGATGAGATTGCTGCAGCAGCGCTCGCCATCGGCGCATCACACGCTGGGGTCAAAGCAATGTCAGGGTCCTCTGGTGGTGGGTTTGCATTGATGTCTGAGCCACTTGGACTGGCTGAGATGACCGAAACACCGGTTGTGCTTATTGAGGCGATGCGAGCAGGTCCATCAACAGGGATGCCGACGAAGCCAGAGCAAGGTGATCTTGAGCATGTGTTATATACCTCACAGGGAGACTCACATCGTGTTGTCTTCGCCCCTGCTGACTCTGAGGAGGCATATCATCAAACGCGACGTGCATTTGAGATTGCCTATGAGTATCAAATCCCCTCAATTATCCTCTACGATCAGAAAAATGGCGGGGAACTACAGAATCTCCCAGCTAGTGTCTTCGATGAGGAGCCAAATCCAGATCTTGGATCAACACTTACAGAGGCAGAATTAGAGGACGCACCTCACGATCAATCTGGCAAATATAATCGGTTCCAGCATGCAGGCGAAAATGGAGTGAGTCCGCGGTCACTGCCCGGACAGGAGGGCGGTCGGTTCCTCGCAACGGGGAATGAACATATGCCTGCAGGTCACATCTCAGAGGACCCGGATAATCGAGTCAGCCAAGTTGACCGCCGGATGGAGAAACTCGAAGCCATTCGTGAGGAACTCGAAACCGATGGACAGACCCGAAACACCCACTATGGTCCAGCGGAGGCACAATATGGGATTTTAACATTTGGGTCTCAACAGGGAACAGTCAGAGAAGCAATCGATAAGCTTGATACCGAAGGATATCGCGTCAAGATGCTCGGTGTTTCCGAGCTTGCTCCATATCCGGTCACAGAGGTATCATCATTTATTGAAAGCGTTGATGAGGTGTTAGTCGTTGAAATGAATGCCTCCGCACAATTCCGTGGACTGACACAAAAAGAACTTGGTCGGTATGGTGACAGACTGTCGAGTCTGCTCAAATATAATGGGAATCCGTTTGAACCCGCGGAAATTGTCGATGGGTTCATTAACAGTATCGTTGAGGATCGGACCCCCCGTGGTCACGAGACGAAATATATTCCAGCAGCGAGTGATTAATTATGAGTGCATTTAGTGCAATCGGTGAAGAGCAGGAGCATGACCGCAATGAATATACCCCTGGGCTTGAGCCCCAAGCAACATGGTGTCCTGGCTGTGGTGACTTTGGCGTTCTCAAAGCGCTGAAAGGCGCTGCGGCAGAACTTGGCCTCGCCCCTGAGGAAATTCTCGTGTGTACGGGAATTGGCTGTTCAGGCAAATTGAATAGTTATTTTGAGAGCTATGGGTTCCATACGATACATGGGCGATCATTACCAGTCGCTCGAGCGGCAAAACTGGCGAATGATGGTCTCACTATCGTCGCTGCGGGTGGTGATGGTGATGGATATGGGATTGGCGGTAACCACTTCATGCATACCGCCCGTGAAAATCACGATATGACATATATCGTATTCAATAACGAAATCTTTGGATTGACGAAGGGACAGACTTCTCCGACGTCACCAAAGGGACATAAGTCAAAAACACAGCCACACGGGTCTGCGAAGGACCCGATTCGCCCACTCTCGATGGCTCTGAACGCGGGTGCATCATACGTCGCTCGAACTGCCGCAGTCAACCCGAATCAGGCTCGAGATATTATTGTCGAAGCGATTGAGCACGATGGATTCTCACATATTGACTTTTTGACACAGTGCCCAACGTGGAATAAGGATGCAAAACAGTATGTCCCATATATCGATATTAATGACTCCGATGACTATGAGGTCGATGTGACGGACCGTTCGACTGCCTCACAACTGATGTTTGAGACTGAAAATGCACTTCACGAGGGCACCGTCCTCACTGGTCGATACTACGTCGATAATAAACGCCCATCATATCAGCAAGAGAAAAAGCAAATCGGAGAGCTACCAGAGGAGCCACTCGCAGAGAAATACTTTGATGATGATTATGAATGGGACCGAGTGTACGACACATTCCTCGATAAGCACAAGTAAATCGCTGTCTGTCGTTCAGATAGTCTGACGTTGGTTTTTTGATTCGGAAGTTATTTTTTTCAGCAACCAAAGTATGAATGTATGGAAGTGACATCAACAGAGGGTCGTATCCTTGATGTTCTCGAGGATGATGCACAAGCATCATATGCGGAGATTGCCAAACGAGCAGACGTCTCAAAGCCAACGGTCCGGAAATATATCCGAAAGATGGAAGAAGAGGGCGTAATCGTTGGATACTCAGCAGACGTTGACCCGAAGAAGCTCTCTGAAACGTCAATTGCACTCGTTGGTCTTGACGTCGCCTCAGAGCGATACGTCGAGGTCACGCGAAGCTTGAAGCGTCTCGATTCAATTGAGTCGCTATACACATCCTCAGGCGACCACATGTTGATAGCAGAGGTTCGAGCACCAGATGGTGACGCACTTGGAGATGTCATTTCTGAGTCAGTCCTTGATGTCGATGGTGTTACTGCGGCGCATCCATCGTTCCTCCAGGAGCGGCTTAAATAATATCTGCATGTACGGTCATCACCCCCTATCGGTATGAATGCCGATATACAATAGTCGTCGATAGCATAGCCATAAGGCATAATCACAACCACAGCACATGCATGCTCGCGTGCGACCCTCTTGTTGTCGCTTCATTATCTACACAGCATTCGGGATTTCGCAACCGAAACTACCAGTATATTCTGTTGCTAACAAATTCACCCTCAGCACTTTCTTATCGCTGCAGCGTAAACTAAGACCATACGTCTTGGTTCACTCGCGGTAGTTCCCTGTACGCACAGACCCATATACATATGAATATAGATTCAGACTCAGATTCAAATTCGAACGACAACTCCAGTACAAACACAGGTCTCACTCCACAGCCAGACTTCTCAGATCTCGACACATACCTTGAGAATATGAATGTTGATGGCTATCTCGTTGACGCGGATGGGTCAAGTTCCACACAGCGGTATCTCTCTGGATTCGACGCGCCCGACCCATTTATGACGGTTTACACACCTGAAAAAACGGCACTTCTTGTTTCTGCATTAGAGTATGGAAGAGCGCAGACAGAGAGTCGAGCAGACAGCGTCTCCCGGCTTGCAGATTACGATTATCGGTCGATTGTGAGTGACTGTGATGCACCGACCGCGAAAGCACGTGTGACCGCACAGTGGCTTCAAGACCACGATGTAACACATGTTGTGACGCCAGAGCGTTTTCCACTTGGACCCGCAGATAAGCTTCGTGAACATGACCTTTCAGTGAGTGCTGAGACCGATGATGTGGTCACAACAATTCGGGCAGAAAAAACGGAAACAGAGATTGAGCATATTCGAGACGCACAAAAAGCAAATGAGGCAGCGATGGAAACCGCAGCGACAATTATTGACTCAGCAACTGTCACTGATGGGACCCTTTATTACGATAATGAGATACTCACGAGTGAACGAATAAAACAGGCGATTGAAACAACGCTACTACGACATGGGTGTGCGCTTGATGAGACGATTGTTGCCTGCGGTTCCGATGCAGCCGATCCACATAACCGTGGTCACGGACCACTCTCTGTCGATGAGCCAATTGTTGTCGACATCTTCCCACAATCAAAACAGACGCATTATCATGCGGATATGACTCGGACATTTCTCAAAGGGACCCCTGATGAGACACTCAGTGACTGGTTTGAACTCACCCAAACTGCACTCACAGCGGCAATCGATGCGATTGAACCTGGTATCACTGGTGAATCAGTCCACGATGTCGTCTGTGACATATACGAAGATGCTGAGATATCTACACTTCGATCCGACCCTACCGCAGAGACTGGCTTTATTCACTCGACAGGTCATGGAGTCGGATTAGATGTTCATGAACTCCCACGTGTGAGTCCTGATGGCGGTGAGCTTAAACCGGGGCATGTGATTACTGTGGAACCAGGGGTATACGACCCTGCTGTTGGGGGACTTCGAATCGAGGATCTCGTCGTTGTGACTGACTCTGGTGTGGAGAACTTGACAACGTATCCGATCACACCACTTGAAGCGCAGTAGTTCACTCGAAGTATCTAACTTAACATCAAATCGGGGCTCCTCTCTGCATCAAAGAGGTGAAGCCTGACATGTGACCAGTTAATAAGTAATATAAGTCTGCGTTAGCGGTATCCACGGGAGTACATCCAATCCCTGAAACGCTCTCTTCGGTTTTGCATCCAATAATCTACCTCATCATGCCACATCCGTTCGTCGTCAAGGCATCAAGTAGATTTCGAGCAGAACAAAACCCGACACCCAAACTCAATAGATGGATATCCACTCAAGTGGTCACTCTGTTAATTCATGATGACACAGCGTATTCTTCCAGGATAGACGCTCATAAGATTCCGCTTTTGTCGTTTCGTAAAAAAAGAAAACTCAATCTTAATTTCCGCAGAAACCGGAAACATCTCGAAGAGCGAGTCGAAATAGGCTATGGATATTTCATTCCATACTGCATACCCCACAACATGCAATACATCACGGATCACAGATAACTGCATGTAAGTTCGCGTCTCTGTCTCGGTCTTTGTTATCATACAGTCAGAGTGCTTTAAGACCCCCGTCGAAGCCTCTCACTGAAGAAAAACTATCTGATAGCTGACAAGAGTAGGAGAGTATATGATATTCACTTCGATATTGACTCTGCTTAGACGATGATCACGCATATATAGACATGCTGGTGATAGATGCAGACGCTTGTATCAGCTGAGTCCGCGCCGTCGTCTCATGGTTCACCTCATCACCCCGACTCATCGAACTGTTTTTGACAGCAGCGATGCATAATTAATACCAATGGAGGTACTCGTGGTCGGCGCTGGTGAGATGGGTCGCTGGATAGCCCAGACACTTCACCGGTCCTTTGATATCGCCTTTGTCGACCGTGATGATGCAATCGCAGTAGCAGCGGCCGAAACAATTCAACAGGATGCTGACCGTAGCTCATCTCATAGGACTGTTCAGGCTATTACAGATGAACCGACACCGACCTTCTCAGCTGTGTGTCTCGCTGTTCCAATCACCGCGATTGAGTCCGCGATTATTAATTACGCAGACCGAGCGGAGCAAGCAATCTTTGATATCACCGGAGTGATGCAGACTCCGGTTGAGATAATGCAGACACACTGTCAACATCTTGAACGTCATAGTCTACACCCACTGTTCGCAGCTGCAAACGCGCCAGGGAACGTCGCTTTTGTTCCCGATGCCCCCGGTCCGGTCACTGACACTGTTATTGACACAATTACCGAGACGGGAAATCATGTTTTTCAGACCACGCCAAGTGAGCATGATACAGCGATGCAGACAGTCCAAGCAAGTGCACATGCAGCTGTGCTTGCATACGCTCTTGCGGCTGCGGATGTTCGCGATGAGTTCGCAACACCTGTTTCACGCGCGCTTGATGATATCGTTGCGACTGTGACTAATGGGACACCCCGTGTATATCAAGAGATACAGACAACATTTCAGGGCGCTGATAAGGTTGCATCAGCCGCTCGTCGGCTTGCTGATGCCGATCCTGAAACCTTTAATCAGCTATATATTGAGGCAAGTAACCACACATGATTGATCGTGAAGCTGTCCGGACGAACGCAAAATATCTTCGTAATGTCCGTCCAATCGATCCAGATGAGATTTATGAATATATTGAAGATCAACCACATCCAGCAGTTGTTCGTGAAACCCTTCGTGAGGAGGCATTTGAGCTTGGATTGAGGGAACGAGCTGATGGAACGTTCGTGCCTGCCTCGACAGATCCGATTCCGGATCCGATGTGGCAACCAGATATGCTTCCTCGTCGGTATGATGACGTGATTGCTGATCATCTTGTCGAGCGATTTGGTCCTGAATGGTATCATGGTGACTCTGGCGCGATGCTACGGTCAACAATCCGCCGACTCAAGAGAGATTATTATCAGCAAAACCCTGTCGAATATGATCAAACTGTTGCGCTTGGATATGCGATCTATCACTTTGCCGATTATTATGCGGCAATTGGATACGTTCTTGATGACTTACTCGAACAGGGATGTCTCTCAGAAACCCTCCGAATTCTTGATGTTGGGGCGGGAGTCGGCGGACCGGCAGTTGGCATTCACGATTATCTCCCGGAGAGCAGCCTCGTCGAGTATCACGCTGTCGAACCGTCTGCGGGAGTCAACATTCTTACCGATATCCTCGCAGAAACTCGACGGAATTTCCGAACAACAATCCATCACGAATCTGCGGAATCATTTGATCCTACCCGTATTGGGTCCGCAGATAATGAACGTCCATTCGACTTGGTTCTTTGTGCAAACGTTTTGAGTGAACTCAATGACCCTTCTGTCGTTGCCAAACAGTATTTGTCTGCAGTCGCGACTGATGGGTCATTTATCGGACTTGCTCCAGCTGATAAACATACCAGTATTCGGCTTCGAGCTATCGAGCGAATGTTAACCGGTGATGTATCCACAGAGCCTCCTTTTGGGCATGAGGATCAGCAGATTCCATCTGACATAGTGAGTGATTTATCAACGGTTGAAACGCCTGATCAAAGAATCGACGCGACAGTTTATGCGCCCACACTTCGATTATGGTCTGAGAAAACCCCAGCAGACCGTGGATGGTCATTCGACCGTCGACCGATGATTACAGCGCCACCGACTCAACAGCGACTTGATGATGCGCCACGAGAAGCGGGTGAATCTGAGATGGCAACGTCTGAGCAGACACACAACAACTCAGAAGCCGCTGGTGACGGCACATTCCGCAATGAGACTGTCCAGTTCTCATATACAATTATCCGACGAGATGGGACTACCCGGGCGCCCGTCTCTGCCAACCCTCGACGACACGCTGCGATGGAAGCGATGGAGACACACGTCACAAACCGCATCGACCTTCTTGGCGTAAAACTGAGCCATGACCTTACTACATCACCCACGCAGAAATTAAATCAACACAGACGCGGGCAAGGCTATTCGAACGCACAACCTTCCCATAATAATGACAATCCTGTGTTTAAAATCGGTGATGGGAGTCAAACAACTGACAATTATGCGGTTATAACAGTTGAAGACACTCTCACGGAATCACTTTTGACCGCGGAATATGGTGCTGTTCTCGCTTTCGAAAACGTCCTTTGTCTGTGGAATGATGATGAGGATGCATACAATCTTGTTATTGATGATGAATCTGTCGTCGATGTGATTGCATAATCACCGCGATGGAACTTTTTGATCATGCAACCTCCGCAGGTGACAAGACGAATCTGTCGGAGCTTGGGCTATCCCTATCGTTGGGAATATGACCACTGTTTCTCTCCGAAGCCACACTCAGTTGAGTTGGAGCGCTATTTTGCGCGTTCCATGTCGCAGAAGGAACTTACAGTCCCAACAACTGTTAGTTGAAACCGAGATGCACTGTTCATCATCCACCTCCACCTCTAACTCCAACTCCAACTCTAACTTGACCGGTCAAATTACTCAACAATCACAATCGGTGGAGCAAGTATTCTGACTCAGCGCTGACTGTTCTTCGAAAGATACTATAATATTTATGTTTGGACTGTAATGCGGCACTGACCTCACAGATACATGCATATATCGAGAGCGTCCGGACAAACTACGGGAGTGATCCGACCGGTGAGATTAAGAGCTCCCCAGCGGGATTTCAACATAATTGAAAACTCCGGAGTTTCAGGCACGTTGAGGGATGTCATCAGCGGTGGATTGTTGCTTATCGCCACAATCTGTCTCGGTAGCGGAACGTATCTTCTGTATCAGCGTTCTTCGGCTATGTAGGAATTACACTGGGCAATGAATGGTTGAAGAACTGGTGTGACAACCGTTCTATCACATCCTGTGTATATGAAATCATACTGTCGCCTCATAAGTTCCCGCAGTCAGATAGACTACCACAGTAGTCGTGCGCATATCACCCGGCACAATCACGGGAGACACCTGCCGCTTGTCATTCAAACAAGGATATTGCCTAACGTGGTGAAACAACAGTCAGATGAGCGATATTGTTGCTCGTTGGCGTGCAAGATGCAAGGCGCGTATGCAGTAGCGAGACCGACCTGTATAGCGGAAAGTGGCGATTGCTACAATATCAAATATATTTTACCTGTCATTATGAATCTTATTTCTCTGTGGATAGGTTCACTATAGAGCGGAGACGATTTCTCTGTGGTATCGGAGTCGCTGGCATCGCCACGATATGCGGTTGTAATCTTGAACGCCCCTTCTGACGTTCTCGTTGATGTCCTCTCTCCAGGATATCCCTCACCCGCTGCTCGTACGCCGACATATCTTCGAAAAGGCTGTCTGGCTCAGGTGTTGCTGTTTCTGTTTGTGTCGAGGTGGGTGTATCGGCTGGGATAGAGGTTGATGTCTGGGTGTCTGAGTCTCCGGAGGTCTGGCATCCTGCAATGATTGGGGTCCCAGCGACATCAAGTGCCGTAAGAAACTTTCGGTGCGCTTGACAGTCGCTCACGAACGAGCAGTTACTGTCTAAAGGGAATTGCTCTCTCGCGCGGCGGCAGTTACGACCGTCGCAGTATCTGAGGCGAGACGTCTTAGGTGTGATCGGTTTCGCGGATATTGAATGACTCCCAAATTTGTCTGAACAAATAACACACTCACACACGTGTCTCTCAATCACAGGTCTCGGAAAGAAACACGGTGTTCAACGCAGCATGCACTGATATCCCGATCGAACGACTCAGCCATACCGAACATCTGGCTCATATCTTCGATGTTGCTGGTGTCCCGGAGAGTCCGGCAGACGCCGCCGGAGTTGGAGTGAAACTCTGTCACTGTGCCCGGGCTTAGAGTAAAACACACGGAGTGAGATGTCGAGAATCGAACAATCAGCAATGTGGAACTGCAAAAAGGGGAGCGCTCCGATTAATTCTCGTGTCTGTCTCCTCGCTCATTGACAGACCGGATCAGTGACCGGCGCAGATGAGGCTCATAAGAATCCTGAGTTACAGGAAGGGTCCTCCTCAGGGGTTGGAGCAGTCAAGGTATAAACAACATCTGTGATTCTCACATACACTCCATGCAGTTCTCCTGAGTATCTGAGATAAGAACTCCCTGCCCCGAACCGATTACCAACCGACCGAACAGCATCTGGAGAATCCGAGCACACATGTCAAAAATCCTGATTAAAACCTGTCTGAACAATTTCCTGCTCAGCCCGTGGAAGGTCAGCATACAATATTGGACTCGTCTCTTCAGTGTCAGTGTCATCCGCATTGGCGGTCGCATCAGTATCAACAGGTGCAATATCGACAAGCGCACCGTCCATGTCAGTGATACATCCGGAGGCTGTCACCGAGAGCAATCCAACGCTGGCGAGGGTGATGAATCGTCGCCGTTGCATACTGTGTCGTGGGACAACACATTTCATATATGATCATCGTGTAAATTCCATTCGTATAACTGAAAGTTATATTAGAATTTCCTGTCAACTAAGAATTTAGCTTATGTGAATATTTCAGACGAGATTATGAGTCCACTGACAAGATCGCAGGTACGTACACTATATTTTATATAAACTAAATAATATATTCACACAGGGTAAGCGAAGAGTACAGATTTCGCCCATAGATAACACACCCGACAAACATGGGCGAAAGTATCATGATTTATTTCGGACTATGCCTGGGCGTGACACTTGCCTGCTACGCCCGTGTCAGTACTGCTGATCAGCAGTTAGACAGACAAATCGAATCAATTACAGACTATGCACAGAATCGCCTGGGCGCATCGCTTCAAGACGTCGACGGGATTGGCGCCACGGTCCTTGCTGACGATGGGGACCGGTCATAAAGTGGTTCTGTGCGCTCGGAGGCGCAACTCATCGCGCCGACCGAGACGGTCCAAATCAAAGGTGGTCCGAGTAAGGTCTACCACGCATCGACCGCTAATGGGACGCTGTGTGGGGAGCGCAGCACTGGGTATCGGTCTGTGCAACGCGAGGCCGTCGAAGGGCACTATCGGTCGTGTGAGCGGTGCTTTGACCTATAGAATTGGCTTTAGGAATAGTCAGATCACATAGACGCTGCTTTCCCGAATACCGTGGATTAGACGCGAAAAGAAATCAGACGAGCGGCTCAACGACGAGGTGCTCTTGGGCGAGTTTCGGTCGCTTCGCGCGACCGTGGGTTTCACACTCGATGATGCCGTGCTCGGCGAGGACGCCGAAATCGCGGCTCACCCGCCCTTTGTCTCGCTCCAACCGGCGAGCGAGGGCGCGAGGACCGTTTGGAGTGCCGCTCCTGTGCTGTGAGGACGGGGCATGTGAGTATGTGAAAGCGTGGGAGGACGTTCGCGACCCCGAGGATTGTCCAGACTTGCTGTTGTGTCGTCATACAGTATATCCTCAGGATTCATTCGGGTCAGCGGAAGCGTGCGGTACATCTTTTCACGCGCCGCACAGAGTATAATTATGAGCGAATCTCTTTCGGTCCTCTTGACGAATGATGACGGTATTGATGCCGTTGGCATTCAGGCACTATACCAGGCGTTTGATGCTATTGCTGATGTTACTGTTGTTGCTCCGACAAATGATCAAAGTGCGGTTGGTCGACAATTATCTTCAGACGTTACGGTTCATGAACATGATTGGGGATATGGAATTGATGGTACCCCAGCCGACTGCGTTGTTGCCGGTGTAGAGGTACTCTGTCCTGATATTGATCTTGTTATCGCTGGGTGTAATAAGGGTGCTAATATTGGTGCATATGTTCTTGGTCGGTCTGGAACTGTCAGCGCGGCTGTTGAGTCGACTTTTTTTGATGTTCCAGCAATGGCGGTGTCAATGTATATCCCAGGCGGTGGCGACACTCCATGGCACGAGCAGGCAACGGAGGTATCAGCGTTTGCTGATGCAAGTCGCGCAGCCACATATCTCGCTCGACATGCATTCGATGCTGGTGTGTTCGAACAGGCAGATTATCTCAATATTAATGCTCCGGTAGCAACGGATGACGAGCCGGCAACGCTTGAGATTACACGTCCCTCTCGAGTGTATGATATGACAGCCGAACATGATGGCAACGGGACGGTAACACTGCATGATCGTGTCTGGGAGCGGATGCGAACCGATGATATTCCTGACCCAACCGGAACAGATCGCCGCGCTGTCGTTGATGGACACGTTTCGGTATCACCGCTGACAGCCCCACACACAACAGAACATCATGAAGCACTCGATGCACTTGCATCGACATATCTCGACTCAGTCTGACGGTGCATTGAGTGGCTCACTCTTCATGCGAACTCATATACTATCTGTGATATATGATGAGAGACAATGACACCACATCGCTGAGTTGAGTAACACTCTCATCTGAATTGTTGATGACTCTCGGCTGCAACGACTAGGCTATGTTTTGGTGGTTGTATCCTGCATCGTCGCTGCATGATGTGTATAAATAAAATCCCGTACAAGCTTCCCGGCGAGGCTTGCTGTTTGTCCATCATCACGGTCAGTGACTTCGACGACATCAAATCCAACTGCTGAGCCTGCAGCAGCTCGAACGGTTTCTCTTGCATCCTGTGGTGTAATCCCACCGGGTTCTGGCGTTCCGGTCCCCGGGGCAAATCCTGGATCAACCGCATCAATATCCACACTGAGATAACTTGACCGATCACCAATCCACGTGGTTATATCAAAACCTGCGGTAAGCTCACTCGGTGATACAATAGTCACATCTGCGGCTGCAGCACGCTCCCATTCAGCCTCTGCACCGGTCCGGGCACCGATGATAATCACCTCTTCGATCATGCTCATCTCTAATATATGATGGGTCACAGTCGCATGGCTGTTCGCGTTCCCATCATATGTCTGCCGTAGATCAAGATGTGCATCAAAACAGACGAACACATCTGGCATCACCGCATCGACGCCTGCGCGGGAAACAGTATGTTCTCCGCCAAGCATCACTGGGAGTGCATCATCACGGACGATAGCAGTCAGTTTACCATTCAGCCACTCTAGGTACTCTGCTGTATCATTCCATGCACGTATATTCCCCTGATCAATAACGTCACACGCAGAAAAATGCAGGTCGGTCCGTCGGTCATAGTCGTCGAACGGACGAGCGAACTGTCGGATACGGTCGGGACCAAATCGAGTCCCCGGAAGAAATGATGTTGAAACATCCAGCGGCGCGCCAACAACGGCATATCTAGCAGCGTCACGATCGATGGACTCTCTGGTCCCAGGAAACATCACAGCGTTTATACTCAGACGATCTTTCGCTGTCCTTCGTATTCAAGATACTCTATTTCATCATCAGGCGACATGTCTTGATCCTCTGGGACTCGCATCGTGAACGTCTGGTAGGTGTCAAGATCCATTATCTGTGCATCAGAGCCGGTGACTGAGACGACCTGCCCTTGCTTACGTTCAATAATCGGAACCCATACTTTTGCATCGACTGGCTGTGAAAGCGACCGCTTCCGGTCATCAAACACACCACTCCCTTCGACTCGAGCCTTTGCACTCCCGTGCTTGCCAGGCTTTGCCGTGCTGTATGAGTTAATTTCACACGGAGATTCATCCATCATTACGTAACTGCCCTCTTGCAGTTCGCGAACCTGCTTCTGCTCTCTCGGCATAATTTACGATATATGTCTAGCCGGTATAAACAGTTTGGAAACAGCATCAACATTGATATGAGTCTCTCTCTTAGCGTATGCACTGTAAGAATGATACCGACGGTTATCACTATGAGTTTGTGATGGAAATCACAACACATTACATAGAGTCAACATCAGCCGTGATGTGTTCAATCGCGACCGCGGCGCTCTCGCATGCTCTGTCGTGTAAACTGTGGTTTTGCCTGAACGCCACGTTTCGATCGAAATGACCGATACAACGCAACAATCACGGGTAGGGTCAATGCCGCTGCAACAGTTGCTGGAAGTATGCTTGATTGATCAAACGCATAAAGAATGGCTGTCGAAAGCGCCCCCACAGCGACAAACAGTCCATATACAATCCGCCTTGCAAGTCGGTCAATCACACTATTGCGATCTTGTAATCGAACGTCTACAGAAAGGTTATCTCGCTCAATCCGATCGAGCACTCCATTGAGTTTCGGTGGTACCTCAACGAGTGCACGTGCTGTGTCCTGCGTTTGGGTGCCTGCATCTGCGAGGAGCTTTCGCGCTGTCTCCTCATAATATCCCTCTGATTCAATATAATCGGTCGCAACGGAGATAAAGTCAAACTCTGGGTCAAGCGTTACACAAACACCCTCAACGACTGTTGCCACACGAAGAACCAATGCAAGATTACGTGGAAGTCTCAGTGGGAATTCATATATCGTTGATTCTACCTGATCGACAATCTGTTGTACGCGATATTGTTCGATGTCCTCACCCCGGGCATCAGCAATCGCCAACTCCATCACATTTCCCATTACCTCTCGGTCTGCCTCTGGTGAGAGCGTTCCCATCTCAATAAGAGCATCCAAGATCCCATCAATATCCTGATTTGCAACAGCAACATAAAATTCGATGATTTTCTCTTGAATAAATGGACCAACGGTTCCAGACATCCCGAAGTCATAGAAAATAATTTCACCCGTTTCAGTCACTGCTAAGTTCCCTGGATGTGGGTCAGCATGGAATACGCCATCGCCAATGATCATCTGTAAATATACTTCCTGAAGCGTCTCGGCTAATCTGGTGCGATTGAGCCCCATCTCGTCCAGTTCTTCGATATTATTGATCTTTGTTCCTGGAAGATACTCCATCGTCAGCACACGCGATCCTGAGCGTGATTCAATCGCCTCAGGAATCCGAATCTCATCAACTGACATGAAATTTGATCGAATCTGCTGTAAAATCCGACGCTCGCGGTCGTAGTCCATCTCTTGACGAATCGTCTTTGCGAATTCATCGGCAAGATTTTCGAGTGAAAATGCTCGTCCCTGTCCAATAAATCGTCTGACAATTGGTAGCGACCATCGAACGACACGGAGATCTGCCTCAACAAGTGCTTCAATTCCTGGACGTCTGATTTTCACCGCAACAGGATCATCGTTATACGTCGCTGTGTATACCTGACCGAGACTTGCACCGCTGATTGGCTCACGGTCAAAATCATCATATATTTCATCAACTGGTCCAAGTTCATCTTCGATAACGACCTTCGACTCTGCCCATGGCGCTGGTGGCACGTCATCTTGGAGACTCGAAAGAATTTCAATATACTCTGCAGGAAGCACATCCGGGCGCGTCGACAGTAGTTGTCCAAGTTTGATGAACGTCGGACCGAGTGTTAATAACGACTCAAGTAAGATTTCAGCACGTGCTGTTTGTGTCTCGGCGTCAACACTTCGTGTGCCACCGAAAAGGAAGTATTTCCGCCTATCGCGAGTATATGCAATAATTAGCGGGAAAAACTGTCGAATGACGACAAGGAACCGCCAGTACGCTCGAAGATTCACCGCCGTGACCACTCCATCACGTCTTATGCGCCCTCAGGAGATGAGATGGGAATCGTCTGATCTGGCGCAGCATCTCGCTTCGGGAGTGTAATTGCCAAGACTCCACGTTCCATTTCTGCAGACGCACCAGAGCCCGTCGCATCAGGCGGGAGCGGAAGGTCGACATCCAAAAACAACGACCGCTCCTCGCGGATATAGCGGAAGTCCTCGTCTGATGGGAGGTCCTTTTCGCGTCGCGCCTCAACGGAGAGTCGCCCTCGGTCGACGCTGAGCGTTGTCGTATCGGCTGTCACGCCTGGGAGATCGAGAACGACAAGATATGCATCCGCAGATTCCAATAGATCAGCGAAAACTGCGGACGGAAGTTCCTGCAATGCATCCCGCAATGGTGACATACATATACTGAGCGTCGGGAGGTCGAAAAAGCCCGCGGTTGACGCCGACGTGGTAGTGTGACTCTTCTCATTCTGTCACATGGTATCGATGTCGTCAGTTGGGTAATGAGGTTCTCCGAATATCTCTCACACATCGATGAGAGTGATTGTAATCATCCATATAGGGCGGAGATGAGAACCCACAACTTTGCTCATGTAATAAAACCATCAGATATACGAGAGTGGTCGACATATGTTTTGCATCAAATTCCCGTCCCTTCCCCTCATGAGTCCGTTATAGCCACACGCACTGGCAGGCAGGGGGCTATGGCTCTCGTCAGCTAGTCCCGGTGTCGGATGAGTACCCGTATGCTCATCGAAACTGAAATTGATATTGACTGTGGTGCTCCGAAGCACAGGCGGTCGCGCGGAGGGAGCTGGCTCACAGACAGTGTCAGGTGAATATCTCAGGGCTTGGACTAGACTAGGCTAGACTGGACTGAACTGGATCTGTGCATGGGTGCGTCCTCAAAATCTCATGCACAACGGTCGGGTTAGATCTCATAACGCGGGAGAAACTTTTCTACACGCGTCCAGAACATTATCCATGGATAGTACTGACGCCACCGACGCTGCCGATGCCGGAAATGTCTCTGATCCTGATCGCCGATCGTCGGGATTCAAAGATCGAACCAAGGTCGCAGACGCTCGTCGTCAGGTATTAGAAAATATTAGCCCTCACGAGCGGATTGATAATCTCTCACTTGGACAAGCGGACAGCCGTGTGCTTGCAGAACCGATTACTGCATCGCGGGCGGTCCCAGGTTATGAGCGTGCCGCGATGGACGGATGGGCTGTGCGGGCGCGTGATACGTTCGGTGCTGGTGATCGCTCACCGAAAGTGCTTCAGGTCGCTGATGAGACAGCCGAATCAGTTCCGGACACGCCAGTCGGACCTAATGAAGCAGTTCGTGTACATACCGGAAGTGCACTTCCAGATGGGGCAAATGCGGTCGTAATGATCGAACAGGTAACACAGGTCGGGACTGAGATTGAGGTGTTTGATGCAGTGACTGAGCGTGAGAATGTTGCACCTATCGGCGAAGACGTCGCGGAAGCACAGTCGCTGTATAGTCCAGGACATCAACTCCGACCCTCAGACCTTGGATTGTTGAAATCAGTTGGACATGATCGTGTTTCGGTGTATGAGCGTCCAACTGTTGGGGTTATCCCGACCGGCGAGGAACTCGTTCAATCCAATCCAGGTCCTGGTGAGGTTGTTGAGACAAATGGACTCACCGTTTCTCATCTTGCCAATCGGTGGGGTGGCACCGCAACGTATCGAAACGTTGTTACAGATGACCCGGCGGCACTCCGTGCAGCCATCCAACGGGATCTAACGAAGGATGTTGTTGTAACGACGGGCGGATCCTCAGTAGGGTCACGAGATCTTGTCCCAGAGATCGTTGATGCCCTCGGGTCAGTCCTTGTGCATGGAGTAGCGCTCAAGCCTGGTCATCCAGTTGCAGTTGGTGTTGTTGAGGACACTCCTGTGATTATGTTGCCCGGATATCCTGTTGCGGCAATTGTCAATGCGGTGCAATTCCTTCGACCGATATTAAAGTATATGGGGCACCTCCCGCGTGACCCACCCCCATCAACGACGGCGCGACTCTCGCAGAAAATTCCCAGTGAACCAGGAGTGCGAACGTTCGCACGAGTCCGAACGGAGACTGCGACTGCTGCTGACGCCGACACTGACACTGACACCACCCCCAACAGTAACGACGATAATCATGATGTCATCTCAAAAACAGCGACACCCACACGTACATCTGGATCAGGAGTGCTTTCATCAGTCGCACTTGCAGACGGCTGGGTAGTCGTCCCTGAATCACGCGAAGGGCTTGACGCCGGTGAGACAGTGTCCGTTGAACAGTGGGAGTGGTCAACGTGAGCGACCGACGAGAGTTCCGTGACCTTGCCTCCCCAGATGTGGCTCGTGAAATCATTCGTGAGTTACCAATAGCATCGTCGCCTGAGACAGTTCCGTTGACATCAGCCCGCAGTCGTGTGCTCGCAGAGCGCGTTGATGCTGATCTTGATGTCCCAGGATTTGACCGAGCAAGCATGGACGGATACGCTGTCCGTGGTCGGGATACCTTTGGTGCTGATGAGGCCGATCCAGTTGATCTCAACTGTATTGGCGCCGTTCATGCTGGGGCAACACCAGATATCACAGTCGATTCAGGAGAGGCCGCAGAAATATCAACGGGTGCTGTGATGCCACCGGGTGCTGATGCTGTCGTCATTGTCGAGCGAACACAGGAGCACGATGATGGATCGACAGTGCGTATACGTGATGCGGTCGCGCCAGGTGATAATGTAATGATCGCTGGAACTGATGTTGCTGCTGGGACACGGGCACTTGGACCGGGGACACGACTCACGCCACGAGAAATTGGTCTTCTCTCAGCGCTTGGTGTTGAATCGGTTCCTGTCCGCGGTCGCCCAACTGTCGGAATTGTTTCGACGGGTGACGAACTCGTTAGACCAGGATCGACACTCGATACCAGTCGTGGACAAATATACGATGTAAACAGTTACACCATCGCTGCGGGTGTCGAGGAAGCAGGTGGCGAGACGAAATTGTATCCACATGCTGGTGATGATTATGACGAGATGGAACGACTCCTTATTGAGGCAGCTGATGACTGTGACCTTGTGTTATCCTCTGGATCGACATCTGCATCAGCAGTCGATGTGATCTATCGCGTGATCGAATCACGCGGGGATCTCCGACTCCACGGTGTTGCGGTCAAACCGGGCAAACCAATGCTCGTGGGTGAACTCGACGGCAGCGCATATATTGGTCTTCCAGGATATCCTGTATCAGCTCTTACAATCTTCCGGCTGTTTGTCGCCCCTGCGATTCGATCGGCTGCCGGGCAGCCTGATCCACAAACGGCGACACTTACTGGGACAATGGCTGTCGAAGAGCGATATGCAGAGGGACGATTGCGATTGATGCCGGTCGGGACTGTCAGTAATGCTGTTGGTGAGACGCTTGTATATCCCGTTGACAAGGGATCAGGGGCAACAACATCACTTGTTGAAGCTGATGGTGTTGTTGCTGTTGACCCTGAAACGGAGTATCTCGCTACAGGAGAGTCTGTGACTGTTGAGTTATTCTCACCAGATGTTCGACCGCCAACGCTCCTTGGCGTTGGTGAGGACGATCCTGTTTTTTCACGTCTGCTTGATACGTTATCGAATTCTCGATACCTTGCTGTTGGAAGTCGAGAAGGAAGACGTCGACTCCGCGATGGTATTCCGGATATCGCCGTTGTTGCTGGACCAACCGACCGTTCAATTGACACCGTCTCACTCGGTTCGTGGACAAGAGAATGGGGACTCCTCGTTCCAGCCGGAAACCCTGCTAATATCGATGGGCTGACTGATATTATCGAGATGAATCAACAGTTTGTGAATCGTCGAACTGACTCGGGAATTCGACGCGAACTTGACGCAACCATCGAATCGCTCGCGAATGATCGTAACATCTCCCGACGAAAGCTTATACAATCAATTCAGGGATATGAACGAGGGACCAAAGGTGTCGAAAGCCCCGCACGGGCAATCACACAGGGAAACGCAGATGTCGGATTAGGGCTGCGTATGACAGCGGCTGAGCGCAATCTTGAGTTTATTTCACTTGGCACACAGCGAGTGACCGTCGAGGCGAATCCAGATCGGATTGAGAAATCAGGTGTCACGGAGCTCTCGGATAATCTTGATTCCGATATCACGAATATCGGATCATACCCAGGATATGAACACTAAAAGCTCCAAGCGATAGCTAAGAACACCTGTAATATACTCGTTTGTATCCTCTCATCACTGGATAGAATTCTGATGCGATATTACATCGAGTGAGTCCACGCGATAATCGCCAAGCACACAGCGACCACGTTGTTCCGGTGAGTGTCGTTCAACGTGGAGACCTGCAAGTCCAGCATTCCACGCAGCTCCAACATCACTCGGTGCATCACCAGCGAGTACCCCGGTTCCGGTTACAGGTGTTGAGGAGTCCTTTCCAAGTGATTCTATGGCGTGATAAACCGGGTTTGGATCTGGCTTCCATCCTAACTCAGACGTACAGGTCACGAAGGCATCGAACCAGTCCCCGATGTCAAGATGCTCGACCACTGGTTGAGCAAGAAATGACTGACAGTGTGTCACAACCCCAATCGGTATATTCGCCGCATGTAGCTCGGTGAGAAGCACTGCTGCATCCTCGTGGAGATATGTTGCCTCCGCTCGAGCCATTGGGTCCTCGACCTCGTGTAAGACCGACCAGAACGTGTCCGGGTCTATCCCCATGTTTTGAATCTGCGTATTCCGCGGGTCACCAAGACCATGCCAGAGTTGCTCAGCTTCATCATCACTAAATGAGATACCAAGTTGACTGCCGACACGATCGAACACAGAACGGGTATATCCCCACTCGACATCAACAATCGTCCCGTCGAAATCGAACAGCCAGAAATCGTAGTCGGTGGCAACAAGATTCGATTCAGAGTGCTTCGTTGCTGTCGATGTCGATAGTGCCCGACTCAACCCTCTGTCATCCCCGGTGACCTCAGATTCTGTCTCACTCATTATTTATTGAACTGAGTAGTCATATCGGTTTCTGCATGTGCTTCAATAAGCCTCATCAAACCGTGCTGCAAGATCAGTATCATTTTCAGTGATCCCACCAGCATCATGTGTCGTCAGTTGAACCTCAACCTCGGCATATCGAAGAATGATCTCCGGATGATGAAACGCATCTTCGGCAATTTCGCCAATCGCTGACACAAATTCGACGCCAGGAAGATACGCATCAAAATCATATGTTCGGACGATTTTATCACCGTCGCGTTCCCATTCTGACGGAAGAGCAGCCTCAATTTCATCATCAGATAATAATGCAGTCATTCAATAATCGTTCCTACGCGTTCCCACCTGAATAATCGTTCGCCTGACCATTCAGCAATCAATACACAGTAACGAAAGCGAGTACGCAAATGCAAAATGCAATCATACACGAACATGACACATATGAATTCGAATGTGATGTTCATCAGCTGAATCAACCAATGGGAAAATAATTGTCTGAGTCAGTTTCGTTTTGATTATTCGTTTTGTGAGAGAAAAATTTCTGACATATAATTCTCTTCAAATCGTGGCGCACGCATTAAAAGACTGTCTCTCCCAATGCCGATCAGTGTGTTTCGTTCACCCATCAGAAATCTTTTCTGCAACATGATTCGGCACGTCATCAGGAAGGTCATCACCCGAAATATCCCCACGCTCGGCTGCTCGTGGGATATCATCAGGACGATCCGGTTGTGGTGTATTCCCACCGAAATCGGGGTCAAAAAGCGTCATTGCGGTCTGAATCGTCGTCCAATCATCCTCAGCAGCCGCATCTCGGAGACTCTTTGTCGGTGCAGCAAGTAACTGATTGACCAGCGCATCTGCCATCGACGAGATCGTCTCACGCTGGCTCTCTGTCAGTGTCCCCTGCGTCTCCAGCTTTTCGAGTGCTGTTTCAACTTCGCGTCGTTTGACGTGCTCTGCGGCTTCATACATTCCACTGATTGCCTCATCAGCTCGCTGGCGCTTGTATGATTCAAGAAGCCGGTCAAACTCCTCATCAATCATTGCATCAACTTCTCGTGCAGCAGCCTCTCGAGATGCCTCTGTTTCCTGTGTAATCGACTCAAGCGCATCAATATCTTGCACAATGGCGTTCTCAATATCGGCAATCGCTGGATGCACGTTTCGGGGCTGTGCAAGATCGATGATAAAAGTCTCACCAGCATCATCAATATCTGCAGGCTCAATTAGATACTCTGGATAGCCCGTTGCAGTCATGATGATCGAAGCGTCGGTAAGTACCTCTGTCAGAGCCTCAAGTGAGACCGCATAAGATGCACTATTAATCGTCTCAGCGATTGACTCAGCGTTTTCGATAGTCCGATTTGCAATAATAACCTCGGAGACGCTTGTTGACGCCAGTGACTCAGCAATCAATGAGCCCATCTCACCAGCGCCAATGACGAGTGCCTTCCGATTATCAAGCCCAACTGACTGCTCAGCCAGCCGGACAGCCGCAGATCCAATCGAAACCGCACCTTCATTAATTGAGGTCTCATTCCGTGCTCGCTCACCAACATGAATTGCCTTTGTGACGCCAGCCTCCAACATCGGACCAAGTGCGCCAATCCCGCGAGCTGCCTCAACAGCACGCTTGAATTGTCCAAGAATCTGATCCTCACCCAAGACGAGTGATTCGAGCCCAGTCGCTACCCGGAGCAAATGCCGGAGACTCTCTTCATGAGACATCTCAACGACAGCACCATCACGCACATCGGGTGCAAAACTTGCGAGGGCACGCCGACCTGCAGCTGCACTATCGGCAACAACATATGCTTCTGATCGATTGCATGTCTGAATAGCGAATGACTCGATGATTCCGTTGCGCGTGAGGAGCGTCTCCATGACAGTTCGACTATCTCTTTGACCTGCTAATTCAATCTCTTCAACGCTTGCACGGTTGTGGGAAACTCGCACACCACAAATGACCCCTGTGTTCATCGTTCATCTCCCATCGTGTTACGTATCACGCGCGTTGCCTCTTGGCGTGGATTAATTTCCCCCGTACGTAAACCCTTCCAAACGTCTGGATCACGAACGACCGCACGAATCGCATCACGACGCGCCGATGGACTACAGTCACGTTCCCGAAGTTCGGCGCGAAGGTCAGCGGTGAGAGTCGCCATTGCACCGGCGGATTCAATCTCGGCTTCTATCTGTTCTCGAAGATACTTTGCGAGCGCCGGGCTTCGACCACCAGTCGAAATACTAACCTGAACGGGACGATCCGCGACAGTCGCTGGAAGTATAACATCATACGCTGTGGGCGACATACGATCCTTCTCGCCACTTGCTGTTGATCGGTCAGCACGATTGAGGAGAAGCTCATTATTGTGTGCACTATCTGCAATACTATCATTAAGTTCATCATTGTCTGTCGCAGCGACGACAAGTGCTGGATCCGCTCGCGTAATCCATCCATCGACATCTGGTGGTGATGGTGCGGCACGGACTAGAGTTGCAGTATCAAAGCTGTCTTCGGTAAATGTCGGACTAATCACGATAACGTGGGCTTCAGAGCTAAATCGCCGTGCTTTCCGTGCACCAACAGAGCCGCCACCAAAGATCATGACCCGTTCTTCAGTAAAGTCGTGGTACAATGGAATCATTCGTTTGCTGTGTGTCCTTGCTTTGTTTTTTCGACGATTGATATCGGACTGTCACACTCTTTTTTAATCATGCGCAGTTGCATGTGTGACATTCTATTATGCTGTATTCGCAGTTGCACGCTCATCAAGTCGAATACCTGTTTTCTTTAAAATCTGCGTTGAAAACAATGAATCCCAATCATCGTCAGTGACTTCCCAGTGTTCGTTCATTGTTTCACGGATTGTTTGGATACGCCTTTCACTTTCCTCAACTGAACGACCATGTGTCATCGCAAAGAAATTATATGACCAAACATCATCGTGTCGCGGTCGGTGATAGCAGTGTGTTACAAATGGGAGTGAGGCAACCGCCGGACCGACCGTTTCAAGTTGTGCATCAGGAACATCCCAGACTGTCATTCCATTTTCGGTGTATCCAAGTGAGTAATGATTCGGAACCACACCAACCCGCCGAATCTTGCCCTCAGCATTAAATCGAGCGATTGTTTCAACTACCCATGACGGACTCATCTCAATGGCGTCAGCAACGTCATGATATGGTGTTTCAGTAATCGGTAATCCTCCTTGAATCTCAACGATTAGATCTCGTTCTGCAGGGGTCAGCGCTCGTCGATCTATTGGGGCTGGTGTCGGACCAACATCTGAGCAATCGATATCACCGTTCGGGATAGGACCGTCAACGAGAAATTTCGCCTCAACGCGGAATTCCTGTTGTTTTGGCATATTGTATGTCTCTTGTCCTGTTTCTTGCTCAATTTTGTTGAGGACTGTCTCAACCTGATTAGCGTCCGCAACACTGACAACAAACCACATATTGAGATGCGGATGTTCACGTTCGTAATTATGTGCGACCTCGCGATAGTCATTGACCGCATTAGCAATCGCATCAAATCGACTCTCGGGGGCATGCATCGCAACTAGCGTTGCTGTCCCGCCGATCTCTTCTGCATTCACCAATGCACCAAACCGGCTTAACACATCAGTCTCATCGAGTCGCTGGATTCGATTCAAAAGTTTCTCTGGTGTGATATCGACGCCGCGGTCTGTCAACGCCGCTGCAGCTGGTTCGAATGGGCGATTGATGACTGGAAACCCACCCTGAAATCCATTGATAATAGCACGATCGATTGATGACAGCGTGATATCATCCGTCTCATCGGATGTGTCAGCATTTTCAGTAGCGCTGGCGTGTTCGTCCCCCCGTGTCTTCGTCATATATGGCTCTCAACATTCAGTGAGGATAAACACATATACATCGATGAGCGATCCCATCGGCGAAATGGAGTAAAAAATAACGTTCGGACGAAGGAAGTGTTACTCATCACGATATATTCTGATATTTGATAGAAGATACGAGATAATTCTGATTCTGATTATGGGACTGTTGTTACATTATTCACGTTTTCGATTGATTCAAGATCATCTGCAACAGCCGTTTGCGTTGGTCCAGCTTCATAATAGAACACGAGATCGAATGTTCCCTCGCGAAGAAGCTGTTGACACTCCCAGACAAATGACTCATCGTCGAGTGTAAGCCCTTGAAACTGATTTGAAGCAAACTCTGAAGAGTCATTCCCGGCATAGATATACGTCTCTCCCTTTCCGGCGTGAGTCGCAAGACATTCATTAATGCTTACAGTGAGCTCTTGCATCTCAAGATCTTCGTCGCCAGTGAGACTCGTATGGACGATTGCCCCCACAAGATCAATCTCACCAGGCTCAATGAGAGCCATCGTTCGCTGATAGAGATCCTCATCGACAGAATCGGTCATGATTGAATATATGAACTGATAAAGTAAGTATCACTCGCACTCCAGCAGTATGTTGTTCTCATGCTCTCAATATCACACAACAGTCGTTGGCAATCTGACCATTGTGTCTCTCCGAACCCACACACCTACTTCAACGGAACGCCCGGTGACGCGTTCCGCCGCAGCTTCGGATACAGAAACAAAATTGCCAACAACTGACAACATGGGAGGGGTAGCTTGGCTCATGTTACCATTCACACTTGTTAATGTGCATATTGATACTCTGAATGATATCAGCATACTATTGTTTTGTGAGAAAATAAAACAGAAGACACATACAAACCAGCATCATTGCATATGAGTATGTTTCGGCGTGTCCGTGATGTTATACAGCGCGCCTATGGGCGAGCACTTCGGCGTCAAATATCAGAGGGACCGACGCACGTTGCTATTATCCAAGACGGGAATCGTCGGTATGCGAGAAAACAGGGGAATGATGCTCATGAGGGTCATCGTGAAGGCGCACAAACAACAGAGCGTGTGCTTGAGTGGTGTGAGGAACTTGGGATCGAAGAATTAACCCTCTATGCATTTTCAACAGAGAACTTTAATCGCCCAGATGCAGAACTTCAGCCGCTTTTCGATCTTATTGAGTCAAAACTGTATGAGTTTGCTGACGCTGAACGGACGCATGAAAACCATGTCCGAATCGGGGCAATTGGTGATATTGAGCGACTGCCACAGCGAGTCCAGACTGCTGTTGAGTACGCTGAATCACAGACTGCTACTTACGATGGTTTTCGGCTTAATATCGCGCTGGCGTACGGCGGTCGTTCTGAACTCCTCCGTGCTGCTCGTAGTGTTGCACACGATGTCGACGCCGGTGAGCTTGAGCCATCCGCAGTTGACGTCAAAACGGTTGAATGTAGACTCTCAAGACATACAACGCGCGATGTCGATTTGATTGTTCGAACAGGCGGTGATGAACGGACATCCAATTTTCTCCCGTGGCATGCAAATGGAAATGAGGCAGCTGTGTACTTCTGTGCGCCATATTGGCCGGAGTTTTCAAAAACAGACTTTCTGCGGGGAATTCGCACATATGAGTCACGAGAGGAATCATGGCGTCAATCACGCACTGAACGTGCTGTTGCACTCGTCAGAGCTGTTGCGAAGACTGAGATTGAGGATGCACGCCAAGTTGCAGGACGACTTCGAGAGCAACTTTCTCCAACAGGTGCCCGTGAAGTGTCTGCTGAACTTTCCCGACAGCGTGAGCCGCCAGCTGAGTCAGTTGATCGTGCCGATTGAACTCGCTGACAACTCGGGCACTCAGAAACTGAGGAACTTGAGAACTCAGGGTCCACTTGGTTGCATTATTGCCCAAATCGTCGCTGACGATTCTGATAATCAATCACTGCGCGGAGATAGTCACGACGGCGGAAATCCCGCCAATTGACATCTGTAAAATACAACTCTGAGTAAACCGACTGCCAAATAAGGAAATCAGAGAGCCGTTCAGCCCCAGTTTTAATCACTAAATCCGGCTCATCAGCAAAAACAAGTCGCTTTTCGATTGTGTCAGCATCGACCGTCTCTGGGTCGATTGATCCATCATCAACCGCTTTAGCAATCTGACGGACAGCTGCTGCAAATTCACGTTTCCCACCTAATCCGATGTTGACCTGTATTGGTGCATCTGCTGGTTCGGTATCATCAGGCTGGCGAACAACCACTGATCGTGGGGTGGTTAAATTGCGAAACTCACGGGCAAGCGTTGGGACTACTGCCTCATCGAGAACACTCACTGAGATCGTTACCCGTGTTGCACCATATTCAAATGCCCAATTGAGAAACTGTGAGAGAGTTTGATATGCACTCTGTTCGAGGAGATCCCGCTCAGTGATGACCACAGCGACATGCGCTGGTGGCTCTGCATTATGAAATCGATGACGGAGTGCAAGATACCAGTCGTAAATGCCCACATAGATATCACTGAGAGCAAATAATATATGTTTCAGGATTTCTCAGCTTCGAGAGCAAGACCCAGGAGACGCGAGTAAACCACCCACAGTAGGGTAGTGCACGGCTCACAACCGCATGCGCTGCACAGACCTGTGTCGGGACCATTAAGTACATGTCGCCGATACCGGCGTATGTGCAACCCACGCTCCGACGGGCTGGTGGATTCGCCCTCATCGGAACCTTGGCGGTCACCGCTCCGGTGCTTGGTCAGGCTGCATTCGCTCCCTTTGCTGCTGTTGGTATTACCGCTGCATTCCTGATCACCGACGGTCCGATTTTTGAATTATTTGCCCGTCCCGGTGACAGGCAAGATGGTCGACTGAATGGACTTGCGGGATTTGCTCTTGCAGCCGCTGGACTCGCAATTTTATCAACAGAACTCGGGCTCCCGGTTGCGCTGTTTGTGGCATCGGTTCTCATCCTTGCATATGGAAACCTCGGCAAACGACTGATTGCTGAGACATCTGATGAGCCATTTGTCGGGACTGCTGGGTTTGTTGTTGCTGGGACACTTGCTGGTGTTGGTGGACAATTTGCAACAGCGACTGTTATTGGAGTTCAACCAGTTATCACACGGTATGTCTTTCTTGCGACTGCTGGCGCACTTGTTGCGGCATTACTTCGGGAGATGCTTTTTGAACGTGATGACCCACTTGTCATGCTCACGAGTGGACTCTTGTTATGGTTATTTTCGTATCTCGGTAGTGATGTTGGGGCAATTGAGCTTGGCGCAGCACTGGCTGTCACAGCCGCTCTTGGATTCGTTTCCTATGCGCTTGGAACCGCATCAGTCGCTGGTATGCTTTCTGGGGTTCTCCTGAGTCTGCTTGTCATCGTTCTTGGTGGATTTGGATGGTTCGCTGTGGTTATTAGCTTCTTTAGTATCGGTGCACTCTCGACAAAATATCGATATGATGAAAAAAAGCAACGGGGCATTGCAGAGGAAAACGAGGGTGCACGTGGGACCGGCAATGTTCTTGGCAATGCTGCTGTTGCACTTATATGTGTCATCTGTTTTGCGGCAAGCGAGTCAATTGTTATTCCCGGTGACCCGATAATATTCAAATATGCGTTTGCTGGGTCAATTGCTGCCGCACTGAGTGATACGCTCTCATCAGAGCTTGGTGGACTGTACGATAACCCACGATTGATTACGACATTGACACCAGTGCCTCCAGGGACTGACGGTGGGGTAACATGGCAAGGGGAATTATTTGGTATTCTTGGTGGGCTCATTATCGGTATTGTCTCCTTTGGGCTGTTTCCATCGGTGGATGCCACTGGAAGCATCGCAATCGGAATCGCTGGATTTCTTGGAATGACAGCTGACAGCATCCTCGGAGCAACTGTCGAAGGTGATAGAATTGGCAATGAAACGGTTAACCTAGCTGCAACATTTATCGGCGCGGTCCTGAGTGTCGGTAGTGCAATTGTCGTGTTGTGACCGCATACCGTCCAAGCCGTCCCACAGACTATTCACGACTCATCACACTTCAGCAGTCTCTCGTCTCACCATCACCACAGCTCCTTCAGACGGTTGTGGCAACACAGACGATCGGCAACTGTCTTGTTTCAATCACGGAGACACAGACCGTCGTTGGATATGCACTCTGGTTTACCAGTACTGAACAGGTTGTTGAGGAGATATCTACTCTCAGCAATGAGTCAAGGGATCATTGTGATGAGGACTCTGTGGAAGCCGCTGGGTCGGCATATATGGTCGATGCGACAGGGAGCGCACATCTTGCAGAATTAGCTATCCATCCCGCATATCGCCGACAGGGACGCGGATCTCAGTTATTGACTGCAATCTTTAACCAACTTACTCCTGGAACTCAACTCACGCTCAACGTCGCTATCAATAATAAGCCGGCGCGGGCACTGTATGAGACCGCCGGATTCACGCCAATCTGTCGGCATGAGAAATTTTATCAAAACGAGATAAACGGACAAACCAGTGCGTCAGACGCGATCGTGTACGCGAAAGTAATATAATTGGAGCAAGGGTTCTGCCGTTCGCGATCCGTCAACTATGAAATCAACCTTCTCTCACTTCAGTTAAAGGATGTCACAAATCCGCTCAGTGCACGGTCACGGTCACGTTTGGATATGCCTCTTTGTTTTCACAATCGGGATACATATTTCAGACAGTGGCACCAGAGTTCGCACTGAGTAGCTCATCTGCTGTCCGTAACCGGAGATCGACTGGTCGTTTCACAAACTCACCTGTTGATGCGGCGACAATCTGTTCGACGCCACGTTGTGAGGCGACATCAAGCAGTGACTGTGAGACATCTCCGTCAGCAATGACACCATGCGGAGCAACCTCAGCCGTCTCAATCGCATCAACAGCTGTTGTCACCGGTGCCTCTGTGAGTGTTGTATACTCCTCATCGATGAGTCGCACACATTCTGTATCGCCGCCAACGACTGCACGTGTGTGATCACGCAGCGAACTGGGTTCTTCGGATTCCTCTGTTGAATTATCCTGCGTGCCGTCATCTGGTTTTGATTGTTTCTCAGACGCGTCCGGTCGTGAGTTAATATTGCTTTGCGTATCAGTGACAGAGCTTTCAGCGGTCCGAGATTGTGCTGTCTCAGATGCATGGGTGACATCTGCTTTTGCGATTGCTTCCGTTGTGTTCACTGACTGATTCGGCGATTGGGATTCCGACTGTGGTCGTGACGGTTCTGCTTTTGATGCAATACTATCGGTGCTGTCTCCGTCGTTTGAAGCCACCTCTGGATCGGCTGTCGCCGATTTTGATTGGACACGAGAGCCATTGTATGTCGGTGATGTGTGCTCAGTGGTGAGTTGTTCGACATCATCCGAATGTGAATGTGTCTGTGTTACCGGTTGATGATTCGCCTCCACATCGGAGGAGTGTCTGTTATCGGTATTACTCACGGCTGATGTATCCGTGTGATATTCTGATGCTGATATGTCTTGAGAGCGCACCTTCCCGTCGCCGTCGGTGACGGTTGTCTGTGATGATGACTCATCGCTCTCGCCGGATTCAGTATTGAGATCAATCTCTGCACCGGTGGCATTCGCGGTATTCCCGACATGAGACCCATTATCTGCTCTGTGATCGTGATCAGGGTCAATCTGCACCGCATCAATTGCGGTTTTCTCTCGAAGTGCGTCAAATACCGCCGCCCGATCGAGATCCTCGACAGACCTCTCCTCGGGAGCGAACGCAACATAATCAATCTCACCGACTTGGGTCAACTCACGGAGGATTAAATTACCGCCACGGTCACCATCGAAGAACGCGGTCGTTGTTCGATTATGCGTCAGCTTAGCTATTGATTCTGGAATATTGGTTCCCTCGACTCCAACTGCATTTTTAATACCGTACTGAAGAAGTGTCAAAACATCAGCGCGTCCCTCAACGATAATAACCGCGTCAGAATCAGCAACATGAGGACCAGCCGGTAGCCCACCGTATTCATCGATTTCCTCGATTCGAACGCTTTCTTTTACCTCTTCAAGAATTTCCGAGGAGGTCATGACACTCTCATCAAACGATTCAACGAGGAGCTCTTTCGCCCGTTCGACGACCGCACGGCGCTTGGCTCGTCGAACATCCTCAATATTAGTCACCTCAACAGTCGCATCACATGGACCAACCCGAGTGATTGTCTCGAGTGAGGCGGCTAAAATCGCTGTTTGAACACGGTCGAGACTACTGGCGATTGTAACCTCGCCGAAAGACTGCCCATTCTGTGAGTCGATGTCGGCATCAATGCGCCCAACTTTTGAGGACTGCTGGAGATCGCGAAGATCAAGCTCGTCGCCAAGCAATCCCTCTGTTTGCCCAAAGATTGCGCCGACAACGTCGGAGCGCTCAACGATCCCATCTGCAGTAATCGCGGCGTGAATAAGATATTTATCTGAGTCGTTCATGATGAATCCCCTCCCTGGGGTGGATGATGATATGATGATGTCACGTCTCTGTGACGGTTTTATATACGGTTTGCTCGCGGCAAATACTTGTCGTATATCGTACACCACAGTCTCATCAGGAGAGATTATCGCAGTAATCAAACCGATCAATTGGATTCTTCTCCAGCCACGATCATCATTCGAAGAAAATATCTTTTCAATGTTGTCGATAGAAGCTCGGAGAGCAATATTTAGGTATATCAATCAACTATTATTCAATATGTCTCAGAGATGGAGAGATTACGCGTGGATCGGGGTCTTTGCAGTCCTCGTTACGTTCGCCATTCCATGGTTCCTATGGGGAAACACCATCACGCTGGGAGGTCTTCCAGTGTGGTTATGGTGGCATATTGGATGGATGTGCATTGCAGCAATTGTATTCGCCGCTTTTACCCGCAGTGCGTGGGATCGTGGTATGGACGTTCCAATCACACGCTCTGCAGCAGGCGCTGATGTTGGGAGGGAGGACCGAACAGATGGCTGAATCAGCAATTGGGATTGAACTCGGCATTGTTGCTGCATATCTTGTTCTTGCCCTCGGCGTTGGGATTGTTGGATACCGACTGACAGGTAGCGATGTTGAGGATTACTACCTTGCCAGTCGATCTCTCGGAACAATTGTCTTGCTCTTTACCACCTTTGCGACTCTTCTCTCAGCATTTACATTCTTTGGCGGTCCAAATCTCACGTACGGCGCTGGTCCTGAATGGATACTTGTTATGGGACTGATGGACGGTATCCTCTTTGCAATTCTTTGGTACGTCATTGGATATCGACAATGGCTTGTTGGTGAACGCCATGGATACGTGACACTCGGCGAGATGCTCGGTGATCGCTTCGGGTCAGCACGATTGCGATATCTCGTTGCTGGCGTGTCGTTATTCTGGCTATTCCCATATATTATGTTACAACAGATGGGTGCAGGTGAGGCACTCGTTGGACTCACTGGTGGGGCAGTGCCATACTGGGCGGGTGCAGCCCTCATCACCGTTTTTATGATCATTTATGTCGCCGCGTCGGGACTTCGTGGAGTTGCATGGACTGATACCCTTCAGGGTATATTCATGCTTGGTGTCATCTGGATCGCTGTCGCATGGGTGCTGTCGAGTGCAGGCGGTCTCGACTCAGTTTCGACTGCGCTTGCAACATCAAATCCAGAGTTTCTCTCGCTTGGTGGTGGGTTGTACTCTCCACAGTGGATGATCTCAACAGCAGTGACAATTGCCTTTGGCGTCACAATGTTTCCACAGATTAATCAGCGATTCTTCGTTGCAGAGAGTGCAACGGTGCTGAAGCGTTCATTCACGCTCTGGCCGGTTCTTGTGTTGTTACTCTTTGTTCCTGCGTTTTTACTTGGATCATGGGCTGCTGGATTAGGTGTTTCTGTTCCATCAGGGTCGAATGTTATTCCTGTGTTATTAACTGAGTATACTCCAGCATGGTTTGCTGCACTCGTCGTTGCTGGTGCTATGGCAGCGATGATGTCATCATCGGATTCGATGCTCCTCTCTGGGTCGTCATATCTCACCCGTGACATTTACCGACCACTTGTGAATCCGACAGCGTCAACGAATCGAGAAGGCTGGATCGGTCGGGTTGGCGTTGCTGGGTTCGCGCTTGCGACATTCGCTGCCAGTTTATTCCGCCCGGGGACCCTCGTTGAAATCGGCGATACCGCATTTGGTGGGTTCGCACAACTCACACTTCCGGTGTTGATCGCACTATACTGGTCACAAACAACACGACAGGGGATGTTCGCTGGGATTGCTGGCGCTCAAGTGTTTTATATCGCACATGTATTCGTTCCATCGATACCAATTGCTGGTGTTACCGTGTTTGGATCAACGTATCTCACCTGGGACTTTGCGCTCTATGGAATGGCTCTTTCACTTATCTTGACTGTCGGTGTCTCTCTTATGACAACCGCTGGAGCTGATGAGCAGACTGAAGCATTCGCCGTTGGGTCACGGTCACAATCACGTGCAGACTGAGTCTGTGTTGCTCAGCTCAGTTTCACTCAACTTGGCTTTTACACTCACATATTGAGATAAATGTGATCCGTGGATGTGAATAGGATCAACATTATATTGATACCCATGACATAACATGTAAGTGTTCTCGGCGTTATATGTTAATCTCGAGATATTTTTTCCACCGAGAGAAATCATATATCACAGACATCGCATAACTCCGTCTCAACTGAGAAAACACCAACAATGGTAACACCATCTCCATCCTATCAGACTATATGCAGACACACGTGGTCCCCGTTGGATTTGACTACGATCGGCTCATTGCACCGCTGATACGAGATCAAGTGGATGTTGACCGCGTTATTCTGCTTGAGGGCGCGGTTGGCAGCGAATCAAATGTTGAGTACTCTCAGAATCTCTCTGAAAAGCTTGAAAAAGATTTTAAGAATCTATTAGGAGCCGATACAAACCGTGTGATCGTTGCAGATGTTTATGACTATGACGCTGCATTCGAGCAGGCATATGATCTTATCAATAATCAACTCGATATTGCTGACGATGCAGAAGTATGGGTGAACGTCTCAGCCATGCCCCGTCCAGTCTCATTTGCATATGCGACGGCTGCTCATTCAATTATGGTCGAACGTCAGGCTGATAGAGATCGGATCCATACATATTATACAGCGCCTGAAAAATATCTTGAGACTGAACTTGCCGAGGAAGTCCGTGCTGCGAAGGAACTTCTCGGCGATCTCCTTAATGCGGGGAACGCCACAGGATTCGATCAGCGCATTCGTGAGCGATATCAGACGGCTGCTGATCTGCTTGAGGAGTTTGATGAACGTGGGACAACAATTGGTGCAAAGCCTGTTGATGGTGGACACATTATTGAACTTCCGGTCGCCTCATTCCGGAATGTCAAGCCATTTGAAAAGATCATTCTATTCGAACTCGGGGAGTACGGAGAGTTTGATTCGGTCTCAGAACTCGCTGAGACGCTCGCACGTGACATGAACGAAGAATATACCGATTCATTCCGCTCAAAAGTGATCTATAATGTCGACCGTCTTGGTCCCGGTGGCAAAGGATATATCGAACAGGAAGACCGTGGAAAATCCTACCGGACTCGACTCTCACACATTGGACAACTTTGGGTACGAGCACATGCTGAGGATGATGATGTCCTTGCACAGCAAGTCCAAGCAGAAACTGATACCTATCAAAATTGATATCACTCTGTGATTTTTTCCTCACCATACTCCATCAGACCATCGCCCTTGATCATCATAGCTGTACTCACAATTACTGATAGGCTTTGAGCTTGTAGATACGCGTTGACAGCGCAAAAAACGTCGCAATAATTGTCAGTGAGACTGCGCCAGCAGCCGCCAAATGAAGTGCGGTTGAATTCCCAACAGTGGCTGTATCTGCGAGTGGAATTGCAGTGTGATGGGGGTCACCGACAATCGGTATAAAATAATCGACAATATCGTTGAACCCATACCATACAAGCGCAACTCCCACAGCCCGAACAGGAAAATCTGCGATTCGGTGTAAAATAAACGCTTCGAGAACCATTCCAAGATGGCTCAGAAATAAAAATGCATACAGTGGCGTCCATGTGACAGATAAGAACGCGTCTGCGAATACGGTAAGCACATATGGTGTCCACAATCCCAACTTCCAGCACCCGAAAAAAGCGAGAGCGGCAAGATACTCATTTGTCTTTCCACGCCACCACGTCAAAAGCGCGAGTGCGATGAACAATGTCGCAAGCGGGCTATCAGGAACAAATGGCCACATGACGATTGGTTCGCTTGCAAACTGCCATGTAATAAGTGGATCCGTTCGCGGAAGTGGATGGAAGCCATAATACCAGAAGCCAAACATTGTCCCGAGCAGATTAATTACAATTATTGCTGGGACCAACCGAAGTCCAAGATTTTCAAGCCATCTTGGTAGTGGTGAGAGCCACCGTGGAAGTCGATCTGCACTCGGGAGCCCCTGATCTGATGTGAGTCGATGAAGCGCATCGGATACAGCCATATATTATACTCTGTGAGTTACCGCCGAGATTCAATGCTGGCGCACATTGACATCGCAGGCTCGGTGATATTAATACACAACTTTTTCTGGGACATTTCAGAAAATAAACCCCCCGCATTCTCACCAGCAATCATCAAGAAAGTATCAATTCAAAACTACTCGAGTCTATCACGAGGGAGTTCAATCGCTCAGATCCTCACAATCGGTGGCACTGTGAGCACGGGTTCTCTTGACCCACACGCAGACTCAGACTCGGACTCAGACGTAATTCAGCTGGAACGCCTGTGGGTGTTCCACTGCAACTTCGAAGCACGACACTCACAGTCCAGCGACCGATAACATCATTCGATTAATCACGCGGATATCTGATGCTGAATCCGCGCGCGCGTACGAGTGAATCGGCTTAAGTGTGTTCGGATGCAACTGGACATATGTCCGAAAAGACCGACCTGTCCGAATTACGCCGCGGTACGGAATTAGTGAAACGTGGGTTCGCACGGATGCAGAAAGGCGGCGTGATCATGGATGTTGTTGACGCCGAACAAGCACGAATTGCAGAAGACGCAGGCGCAGTCGCTGTGATGGCACTCGAATCTGTCCCAGCAGATATCCGGAAACGTGGCGGCGTCGCTCGAATGCCTGACCCAGACATTGTTCCTGAGATTATTGATGAAGTCTCGATTCCAGCAATGGGGAAATCCCGTATCGGACACACGAAGGAGGCAGAAATCCTCGAAGCTCTTGGGGTCGATATGATCGATGAGAGTGAGGTTCTCACACCCGCTGATGATCGGTATCATATTGATAAACGTCACTTTACTGCACCATTCGTCTGTGGCGCACGAAATCTCCAAGAAGCGCTCCGCCGAATCGACGAGGGGGCGGCGATGATTCGGACAAAGGGTGAAGCTGGGACTGGCGATGTTAATCAGGCAGTCCATCACCAGCGAAATATCAAAAGTTCAATCCGTGAACTCGTTGGAAAAAGCTACGAAGAGCGTGAAAGGTGGGCACGTGATCATGAAGCACCCGCAGAACTTGTTCATGAAACCGCTGAGATGGGTCGTCTCCCGGTCGTGAATTTCGCTGCTGGTGGCATTGCAACCCCGGCAGACGCTGCGTTAATGATGCATCATGGTTGCGATGGGATTTTTGTCGGATCTGGTGTTTTCGGCGCCGAAAATCCACGTGCAATGGGTCGAGCAATCGTCGAAGCTGTCAATAACTGGGATGATCCTGATGAACTCGCGAAAATTGCATCTAACCCTGGGAAGGGAATGAAAGGTGAAGCGAGTGCTGATCTCCCTGAGGGCGAGAAACTGCAGACACGAGGCGTGTAAACAGTCAGTTTCATTCTATCTCATCTTACTCAGCCTCGCTTCTGTTAGTAATCATAGCGGTTGTAAAATAGACGGATATGTTTCTCAGCGTGAAATCAATCATCACACTCCTGATGTCCGAGGTATATCCATCACTTTGACCGGAGAGATATCACATATTCCATGTTCCAGATTCCGGATTCCGGATTCCGGTAATGAGTACTAACGGTACTGACAGTTTCGGTCAACACTGCTGATATCGACAGAATCGATCAAATCGCCGATTGATAATCATAATCAGGGACCATTCGGCTGGTACATGTCCTGTCCACGGTGTCTGGCAACTTACGACTAAAATAACGTTGCGCCGGCACTCACACACGTTTGATATGCGCGAGCTTCAACACCAACGGTCTCAAACGCATCAATCATCGCTGCGGCAACAGCACGGCGTTTTTGTGTGTGACACACGGCAAGAATTGCAGGACCTGCTCCTGAAACAGTGACACCTGTCGCTCCAGCGGTTAATGCCGCCTCACGAACAGTATCGTATCCAGTTACTAATTCCGCTCGTGCTGGCGTCACGACGTGCTCATCCATCCCTGATCCGACCAATGTCGGATTGTTTTGACACATCCCAACGGTGAGGGTTGCTGCGGACCCGACTGTATGAACAGCTTCTTCCATCGTTATCGAGTCTGGAACAACTCGACGAGCATCTCGCGTTGAGACGGCTATCTCTGGAAGACACGCGACAAGAGGAATATCAGCATTGACGGTCGTGACAGTGTTGTCTCGAGCAATCGTAAATCCACCCAGTAGTGCTGGTGCGACATTATCCACATGGGCCTCCCCAGAGACAATTGCCTCACCTTCAGCAGCGATAGGGATGAGTTCTGTCCGCGATAGTCCACGGTCATACAGTCCATTAAGTGCAACAGCCGCGGCTGCTGCACTGGCAGCTGATGATCCAAGTCCTGAGGACGGTCGAACCCCTTTATCGATCTGAATCTGTGCAGGAGCATTAAGCGCCTCTGCGACAGCACCAACGACATTTGAATGAGGATCCTCTGGAATATATTGACTTCCAACGCCAGTTACCTCAATTGTTGTTTCGTCAGCGCGCTTGACGCGGATGATGTCAGCGGGACGATCGAGTGCAACCCCAAAAACGTCAAACCCGCTGCCAAGGTTTGCACTTGTCGCAGGCGCCCTGACCGTCTCCATACGCATCAGATTGCCAAACTGCGGGTAAAAAGGTAGCGAACGAGCACTCAGCGAGTGAGAACACTCGATTGTATCACATTCACACGATGATACTCAACTCCATCAATATCATAAATTGATGAGCAATGCTGATTCTTCTCTGAGGGTCATATCATGTGCTATATGTTTATATTTCCGGTCACACCCAAGCCTCAGAGGAATTCACCATATCCACTGATAACTCCACGTGCGGTGTGTACCCAAGCGGAACACATTTTGTAGACAATTCAATAATGATTACTATGATTGGTGTCGTCGGCGGTGGCATTGCTGGGTTAGCTGCGGCATATCGACTTCAACAGGCGGGACATGAAGTGCAGGTGTTCGAAGCTACAGAGACGGTTGGTGGGCTTGCGGCTGTGTATGAAACAGGTGGTGACGACATCGAGCGATTCTATCATCATCTCTCAAAGTCCGAGGAAACAATCGTTACGCTTGCTGAAGAACTGGGATTAGGTGAGCGCATCGAATGGCGAATCGGGACAAATGGATACTACATTGATGGAACCGCGTATCCACTGAATACCCCATTGGAGATTCTCACATACCCGCATCTCAGTCTATATGATACCTTTCGACTTGGATTATTAACCCTCGGCGTTGATATTCGCAATGGAATTCCTGATTTTGACGCTTATAATAATCTTGAGGCGTACGAACATATGACCGTCCGAGAGTTTGTTGAAAAACACACTACCACGGGCGTGTATGAGAATTTTGTTGATCCGTTGCTTGATGGAAAATATGGTGATCGAAAACACGACGTATCAGCCGCATGGTTCCTTGGACGTGTTCGATTCCGTGGTGAGCGCGACCCTCTGCGGGGAGAGGTGCTTGGTTACTTCGATGGTGGTTTCGGTGTGTTGCTTGATGCGCTCGTTGAAGCTGTCGGGCATGAGAATATCATGACAAACGCTCCTGTGAGTAACCTCACCGTCGACTCGGAAACAAACACTGTGAGTGCGCTTACAGTGACCGATACTGCGGGATCGAATGGCGAGACAGAGACGACATATCCCGTTGATGCGACTGTTGTTGCGACAATGCCGCACGTGTTAGAATCACTGACCGGCTATACATGTGAGATTGACTTTCAAGGAGCAGTCTGTGGGCTTATGAGCATGGATGAGTCCGTACTGGATACATATTGGTTGAATATTGCACACGACGCGTCATTCGGAGCCTTAATTGAGCATACAAATTTTGTTGATCCTCAAAGGTATGGTGGCGATCATCTAATGTATATTGCGGCGTATGTTCAGGATCAGACAGAGGATCTCTGGCAGGCTGATGACGATACTGTCCGAGAGCAATGGCTTGCGGAGATCGAATCGATGTTTCCGCAATTTAATCGAGAGAACATTAATAATATCCGTATCTCACGGAATCCTCGTGCAGCACCGATATACGAGCGTGGCTATCTTGATTTGGTTATCCCATATGACATCGGAGACACAGTCGGTGATGGGATTTATTACGCCGGGATGGCCTCAGCAGCGCAGTATCCAGAGCGTTCGCTCAATGGTGGCGTCGTTGCTGGATATGAAGCAGCCGACTGTATTATCGAGTCATTTGATGATGCTGAAAATGAAACGAGACCCGAGAGTGCAGAGTTGACCTCCTCCCACCCCTGAAGGGGTGAGATTCCCCGAAGGGGAGTTCAAGAGTGCGCGTTTCCTCGGTCCTCAAGTTCCCTTTCGGGAAGGGCGTTCGACGGTGGCTATCCGGTTACGACTCCGGACGTGCTTTCCAGCGCGTACAGCCCGGTCAAACGGGCCTTCCCACCCAGACGCGACGGGCGCTTCGACAGCCCGAATACCGGTTCGGGCCTCCACGGTCGGGTATTCAGCCGACTGGGTACCACGGTTCGCGTCAGCTTGCGTGTTACGCCGTGGACTGGGTTCGGTCTTGTTACCCGGTAGGCTGTGGACGCGAAGCGTCCGTTGGGGTCGAAGACCCCGTGCCACAACCGGGGAACGCCGTCACGATATAGTACGGGAGGGCCAAAATTAAAGAGTCGGGACACAACTCCCGTCCGGCTACCGGTCGGTGGGTTGTCTCCTATCATGTCGGCTTCACCCCACGGCTCAAGTCGTGTGGGCTTTCGTCTTGAACAACTGTAATCCAAGCCAGAACCAATATCAATGATGCACACAGCACCAACACAGATAGGGAATCAGTGCAGTCATCCACAGTGCGCCCAGATAGTGGCTCATAGTTTCATATTTTAATCAGAAAGAGAAGTATGTCACTCTCAACGTCCGGTCTATGCGCCTCAGCTGAGACGGTCGTGATTAACCGGAGGCAAATGCGCCATAGGTTTGATTCCACCGACCCGTTGACCTCTTAGATATCTTGTATCGCAATACAGCGAATACGGATACTGATATTGATACTCTGCGACTGCGGAAATTCACGAAGAAATCCTCTTACTCTCCGCGGGCGCGGGGAGGGTTCAACCGAGGCTATGGTTATACTTCGGTTGTCTCATCGGTGTCAGTATCAACACCTTGGAGTCCAGGTGCATCTTCGACATCAATATTATCCGGCTCTGTTTGTCCGCCAACAGTTAGTTCGCCAGACTCGGTTTCAACGTATACATCGTCAGCGAATCCACCCTCAGCGTGTGGATGCTCTGGGTTATCAAGTCGTTCCGGAGTCGCTGATGCTGCAGTGATCTCTTGAGTTCGAAAATCACCAAGTGGATTTGCGATATCGATATTATATCGAGTAAAGAATGATTCATACCGTTCATAATGTGATTCAAGCTCGTCTGTTGGGAATTCCATCATCTCTGTCCATCCATGATTATAAAAGTCGAAATTCGCCTGAATATGTGTGATTTCTCGCGCCTCTGCCTCAGTAAAACCTTCCTCAAGTGCACGAACGTACGTTTCAAACGTGCAATCGAAAAACGTCTCAAGATGTGGCTCTCGTTCCTCACGGTACTCAGGGTCAGCCTTCTTAGCGAAAATACTCACATGAAGATCTACGAGTTTCTCTGTCGCAATATCACCAATAATGGGCATCGTGAGTGCTTTTTTTGCCGCGAAATGTCGGATATTCTGGCGGATTTTCATCAATCGGAGATTGGTTTGAGCGATCTTCAACTATCCGATTATCTATGTGTCTGTATATGACAGTTACATATATGTAGTCGTCCCCGGATTACTCTACAGACGCAACGTCACTCACGGGAATCCGAATCATAAATATCAGACTCTCGTCTGGTGTGAGTATTAATATCGTTGTTAAGACCTGGGCACTCCTGATAGCAATTCACTTTTAATCCCGACGCAAACAATTTGTATATGACCCAGTCGTACGTAATTATCGGTGACGGGGTTGCAGGGAGCTCCGCCGCTGAGACACTTCGCGAGGAGGCACCTGATGCTGACATCACAATCCTCACCGATGAAGGCGAGTCGTTGTATAATCGAATCTTAATCAAGGAGTATGCAAAAGGAAAGCTCCCAGCGGCACCAATCTCGATTCATGATGAGTCTTGGTATGATGATCGGAACATTAAGCTTGAATTGAACACACTCGTCGTTGATATCGACGTTACTGGACACACAATTGAGACACATCATGGCGATACATACGACTGGGACAAGCTCCTTCTCGCAACAGGTGGAACGCCGACGCAATTGCCAGTTGACAATGCTGACGCGGATGGGATCCATCATTTTTGGACATTCCAGGATGCCCGGGATATCAAATCAAACATTGAGTCTGCGGATAGTTCTGTCATTGTCGGAGCAGGATTACTCGGTATTGACCTTGCAGCTATTACTGCTGCACAAGATGTTGAAGGAAAGTACCTGATGCGTGGAGACTGCTGGTGGCGGTATGCACTCTCTGAGGAGGGCGCATCAATTATTCACGATGCACTTCGTGAGCGTGGCGTTGAGCCTGTATTTCAATCAGGGGTTGATCACTTTGAGGTCGACGACACCGGTCATGTGACCGCGGCGATTGATCCAAGTGGGAACCGATATGATGCTGACTTCGTTGGTATTGCAATTGGATTGAATTTCAATACTGAGATTCTTCAGAACACGTCTATCGAATGTGATGATGGCATTATCGTCGATGAATACATGCAGACAAGCCACGAGGATGTGTTCGCTGCAGGCGATATCACGGAGTTTTATGACCGAATCCTTGGAGAGCGGGGACAGAACGGCGCATGGGGATCAGCAAAGGAGCAAGGGTCGATTGCAGCGAAAAATATGGTTGAATACAACTCAGAGCCATTTGAGTGGGTTTCGTCGTACTCAATCACTCACTTTGATTTCCCATTTCTCTCGTTCGGACATCCAACCCTTGGTGATGAGACTGTCGAGGCAAAACACTCTGACACTGAGTGGCGACGATTGGCCCTTAAAGACGGACGTATCGTCGGGGGTGTTCTTATCGGTGACCTCTCACCACAGTCGAAATATAAACAATTGATGCGGGAACGTCGTGTCGTTTCTGATCAGCGTGAGACACTGATGCAGGAAGAATTCGAATTAGACGATCTTGAGCCAGTGGGAACGGTTATCGAGTAACTGCGTGAAAAGCTCCACCGCACCCATTGAGCGAAATCCACAACTACTCACAACTCGGGCGGATGTTTGACCAATACAGGTGGAGTGCTCGCAAACACTGGAAACGTGTCGTGTGACGTGTCGTGTGCAATCACAGATGGCAGTCAGCGCGCCAAACGTGCGTCGAACATTTCTGAGGACTGGAATATGGTGTTCAACACTGACATTGAAATGAATGGGGGGGACATCCCCTCGACATCAATAATAGCGAAAGTAGCTCTGAGTCTTCATCCGTTTGGCGTGGACATAGAACCCTCGTTGGTTAACACAGCATGGAATATGCCTGTCTGAGCTTTCCCGAGGATTCCACCCTCGAATAGAGGCGGGAGACTCCAATCCAGCAGTGTGGTATCGTTGGATTCCCGCATCTTCAAACCGGGAAGATGTCAATCAGAACTCCCATAGGAAACACCGTCATAACGTTGGACCGATGCAATTTTTGATGACTGCCCGATAGTATGCATATGATCAATATTATATCCGACACATATCCGATAGACAAAGATCAGCTTAATCACTCGGGTATTCGCACCGATGGAGGGGCACCAGGCGGTAATGGCGATGCAGATATGACGCTTGCATTTGAACTCGAAGCGTTACGTGCGCTTGCAGATCCGAATTCTGTATTTAACGATGCACGACAATGGACAGAATATGTTGGTGTTGTGAGCGAGAAGCCGACGTATGTTGTTACAAATTTCACTCGGAAACATCGAGTGAGACAAGATTTTTTCTCAGGACCACGTGGAGTTGAAGCGAGTCTTGAGAACGTCAAACAACAGTTCGAAACAGCCCGCCATGTTCTTATCAGTGATAATCAAACCGATGCTGATGTTGCTGACAACGTTGACTGGGAATTCCTCCCGCTTGAGGATGCAGCATCCGCCGCTGGGTGGGAACTCGCCGAGACCACGGAGGCAGACGACCCGTTTGAATCGAGCGAGCGCGATGATTGGCCGTAATCATCTCTTTTATGATTCTCAGTAGAGATCGACCTATAAATTCCGTCTCACTTACCTGATTGATATGAACATTCTTGTGGAGACCGGTGTCTCAGTCTCAAAGATGCGCTTATATTATCGTATAAGTGATATTTTATATGCTGAGCAGGCCCAATCCCACGGTCTTCAGGCCGTGGATACGCGCCGTCACGCCCTCCAAAATCCGACTGTCGTCGCTCGATTCAAATTTCAAAATACACACATTTAAATGACAGGCAATCACACAATAAAACAGGAATCGGTTGGAAACAGAGCGATTCCCGCCAGTCCGACGATGGCGGCCTGTCCGCCCCAAGCAATAAGACAATCATCGGAATCAGTCTGGTGAACGGTCGGTTCCTATAATGAACCGATGCTGTGCCCGACTGCTTGCAAACACCATTGAAAGTAACTCCGAGTTTGCTAACGCCTGCCGGCGTCCCTGCGGCACAAACAACGCCTGGACGCCGTATATGGTCGAGAATAGGAGTACCGGCGGCTTGGCACCGCCAGCAGTCCCACCTGCACCCGCCTCAGACCGCGAACAACCCTTCAGATTCGCACTGACTGGTTGTTCGGTGGGAGTGTGAAACCTGAAACTCCCAACGCTCGGGATTCCTCCGCGTGAACGCGGAGGAGGATGTCAAGGATAGTCCAAGCGTATTTAAGATAACGTATATATCATCGTTGGTAAGTTTGATGCTACAAATACTCGTCCTTACAGAACGAAAGCATTAATCGAATACCGCTCTAGGGTCTCATCGATGAGTCACCAATTGCCTGATGTTCAGGCAAGTCGTCCCGACGTCACCGTCGGATTGAGTCAGGTCGGAGTCACAGACGTTGATAAGCTCGTGAAGATCGAGCGGGAAGGAGAAACTCCACTTGTATTGATGGCTGAATTCGAGGTGTTTGTTGACCTTCCGAGTGGTCGGAAAGGAATTGATATGAGCCGGAATATGCAAGTAATTGATGAGACACTTGAGGCGGCTGTTTCTGGGTCAGTTTCTCGCGTTGAGGATATGTGCGGTGACGTTGCAGAGCGGTTATTAGAAAAACATGAATACACGACAACTGCAACAGTTGAGATGACCGCAGATCTTGTCATACATGAAGATACCCCAGCAAGTGAACTTCCAACGCAAAATACAATCTCAATTATTGCCAGTGCAACGGCGACTGATGAGGGAACGCGTGAGGAGATTGGAGCAGAGGTAATTGGCATGACAGTCTGTCCATGCTCTCAAGGAATGTCTGCATCGAGAGCTCGTGATGTGATGCGCGATCTTGATATTGAGGATGAAACAATCGAGACCTTTCTTGAGCAGGTCCCACAACCGGGACACTCACAGCGAGGACATGCAACACTCACAATCACAGCCGATGGATCCCCAGATGTTGATCTGATCGAACTCGCTGATATCGCTCGTGATGCGATGTCCGCGCGAATCTATAATCTTGCAAAGCGTCCGGATGAGGACTATATGACGTATCATGCACACGCCGATGCGAAGTTTGTCGAAGATTGTGTTCGCTCAATGGCTGAGCAGGTCGTTGATGCATTCGACCATCTTGACGATGACGCCGTTGTTCGAATGAAACAATCAAATGATGAATCAATTCATCAGCATAATGCACATGCTGAACGTGAGGTTACACTTGAGCAACTACGGGCTGAGGTCAGTGCATCCTAAGTCACTACTTACCGATGTATCGGGTTGCTGAGGGAGGAGAGCATTCACATAGTAAAAAGCTGTGCGATAGTGATATGCTCGTAGCGCTATGATGTGGAAATTCCTCTCTGCTTATCGAACAGCACGTTGTCTGTCGCTCATATGTCCCTGATCTCATTTTATCCCCAAAGACATCATCTCTTGTTCAATCCGCAGAATAAGACATGGAGTCTGGCTATGGTCGTTGTCTGTAAGTACTGCATCGGGTCTTGACGATGCCATCGTTGGATCTCCAATTGCGGCTTAGACTGTGTGCTGTTAACCCCACCTCACGCAACCACGCTAGGTGTTGAATACTTGGCGAGTCAAACGGCTGACGACGATCCGAAGTTGCGTTTTCTGAATATCCCAGCATGGCTCCAATTTTCGTCTGCTGTAGTTATATTGTGATTTTCTATCAAACGATATATGTTTGTACCTGATCTTCTCGATGTCAGGTTCATTCCACGGACTGTGGATTGTCTCTCTGCATCTCACTCTCTGTTATCTCCCAACGCTCACACTGTAGGGTGAGACAAACGATTATCAAAATGAGTAACGAATTCACTCACAGACCTGAGGCTTCAACGCAAGCGCACGAAACTCACAGCTCCGTCTCAGGGAGCGAATATCAATCGTCGTAACAGCAAGTGAGACATATGATGGCTGCTTTAATCTGTGAGCACTGATACTGCGTTCATCACCTCATCCGGTGTGGTCGCGGTCTCGGTTTTTGACCCACGAGTGAGATGGGCTGTCCCATCCTGAATATCCGTGACACTCGGTATTACAATCGCTTCGTGATCAGCGATGCGGAGCGCGGCGCGATGCAGATCTGATCCTGCTTCAGCACCCATCCTCACAAAAAGCAGTGGTCGTGTCACTCGTGCGGTGACTGCCCCATACCCAGCGACTTGGACACCCAATCGGTCACGGGCACCTGCAAATGCTGCAAGTGCATCTGTTGCCGCTGTTTTATATTGGTCAGTATCACTTATACGTCCGAGTTTCAACAGTGCGTCTGCCATCTCAATAGCTCCATCAAGTGGTCGAAGTGGGCGATCAAGTAATCCCGGACCAGTCGTCGGACCATCTCGAAACGCTCCATCAGCATCAGCATCGCCATCACCATTGACATTCGCATCAGAGAGTGCGTCAATCGCAGCATCAGCGACAACACTCGCGACTAATACAGGGTCATTAGTGAGTGTATTTACATCCGGTCCAAGCACTTGGCGCGCGGTGACAAACGCGTTAATAACGCGAGCGTGGTCTTCTAATAATAATATCGGCTCGGAAGGATCAGTATCCTCTATTTCTGTCCTGTGCGCCGTGTCACTCGATATATTAAGCTCACCCGGTGTTTCATCATAACCAGCGTGCGATACAATCCCATCATCACCGATGAATGTTGACTCAAGCGTCCCAAGGACACGAGAACCGTACTCATATGCTGTTTTATCATCAGTGTATGCGCTCAGTGTCAACAGTGCATCTGCCATGAGAGCGTTTGATCCCGCATACGCTGTTAAATCACGACGAGCGTCGACAGTTGCTTCCGATTCCGCTGTTTTCGACTCACTCTCTGACTGTGGGGCGATACTCTTTCCAAACGCCTGCCCATTCCATAATTGATCGATGAAAAATTGCTGTGTGCCGTATGCGGGGTCGAGTAGCGTTTCCTCACCGGTGTACAGATACCCATTTACGAATGCTCGAATGAGCGCAGCGTTCGTATCAAGAATTTTTTCTTTATGTGGTGTTGTCCAATCACGATTATCAGCGTATCGATAGAACCCGCCTGTACTGTGATCATACAATGACTCTGCAATCACATGAAGCGTCTCAATTGCTTGGTTTTGCTTGCGTTTGAGAGCAAACTCAACTGTTCGTGGGAGTGGAAACTTCGCGTTATCCCCCCATCCGGCGAATCGGTCGTCCCATTTTAATTCAAGCTGTCCGGCCAGATGTGATTCGATACGCTCATCGATTGTTCCCACTGGCGTCGGATCGTCCGTAAGCGCCTGTGGGACTCGACCGGCATCAGCACCCCTTTTGTCCCAGACGGACCGAACAGAATCAATGACCTGTCGCATCCCATCAGGTCCAAGATATGCCGCCCCTGTGAGTAATTTTCCTGTTGGTGTACAGAAAACAGTCGATGGAAATCCACCCATATTATACCGTTCACGAACCCGTGGATGACGATCAATATCGACACGGATTGGTATGAACCACTCGTTGATATTAGCGGCGATACGTGGTTCTGCATATGTCTCGATATCCATTTCACGACAACTGTCACACCAACTCGCCGTTAATGAGAGAAGTACTGGTGTATCACTCGCCTGCGCTTCGGTAAACGCACCATCGCCCCACTGGCGCCACTCGACGCGGGTCGGATCATCAATCACAGTGTTATATCAGTGATGACCCGTCCTAAGAGCTTCGAGGAGTCAACTATCGTGAGACAACATCTTATAACATATATCTGATAGTAATCGCTGACGCTGACACAAGGTCTATCAACGCTGATTGAGTATATCTTATATGAAGACTCGATGGGTGATCGTGGCTCTCTTATCGATTCCACTCGTTGATACATTGTTGCTTGTGCCGATTGCGACAGCCATCGGTCTCCTCACGACGGTGCTTATTGTTGTATTAACTGGTCTGTTCGGAATGGTGCTTGTCCGTGCTGAGGGTCGGACAACAATACAACGAATCCAACAGAAAATTACACAGGGAACGCTCCCGACGAATGAACTTATTGATGGGGGACTACTCATCGCTGCTGGTGCGTTTTTACTGACACCTGGAATTGTTACCGATGTAATCGGATTTGCAAGTGCAATTCCGGTAACACGATATCCGATTCGAATTCTCGCGAAACGATACATTGTCACGCCAATACTTGATCGACGGACGAACGATTTCATATCCGGCAATGTATACATAAACGGCTTTCCAGATGAGGAAACGGTCAATCTTGATCCAGAAGAATATGGGCGTCCTGACGAGGATCGATAACGACTCTAGATCCTCAACACAATCTTTCTGTGTAAAACACGAAGGAAAGTCCCCGGCGATTGAGTGTGACTCCGAGTTCTTCCCCGGTGCAGTGTATTGATCTTGACTCTAACACCACTGCAAAACCTTTGAAAGGAAACGCTTAAACACATCATCACGCTAGCAGTATGTGCGCTTGACCGGGCCAATAGCTCAGTCAGGTTGAGCGCTCGGCTGATAACCGGGAGGTCCGCGGTTCAAATCCGTGTTGGCCCACCTCCTTTCCAACTGGGGCATATCCAGTTGGAGTCTGGGGCCATAACTCCCCAGCCAATTAATTTCGGTATATACTATCAACTGGGTTGACCTGTTACCTCTATACTCTTTACTTTTGGATAGCGACTTATGCAGGCTCTTCCATCGCATGATTTCTTGATTGAATCGAGCGATTCAGGAATGATCAACGATAACCCGGAATTGTAGAATGAATACTGACAAGACAACAGATACCGATTCGGGTGGTATCAATACAGATAGCGATAATAGCGGTGACACGGCAGAAACAGTCAGCAAAGCGACTGAAAATAATGTGAACCTGTTTAAACTGACGCGAAGCAAATTATTACTAGGATTAGTGCTGTTGAGTGGTATCGCCGGGTCAGGACTCGCCCGACGGGCCCTCGGTGAGGCGGGATACAGCAATCTGGGGGTCATCGTTTTTATTATTGGATACGCTGGGATGGTATTCGCGGTCTGGCTCGGATGGATACGTCCACTCGACATCACAGGACCGACTGGGCGATGAAAGTGCTCTTCAGAACGGAAGTTTAATGCGCAGGTCACGTAGAAAATCTGATTAACAATGTTCCCTCTACAGGTTGTCGACAGTTTCCTACTCAACTATAATATCGGACAGGCGTTATTACTCGGGTTTGTGCTTGCTACTGTCGGCGCACTCCCATTGAAGTCACAGCGGTTGATTGCAGCAAATACCACTCTCTTTGGTCTCATTTTCATCCTCACACCACAGGCACTCGTCCCAATACATTATCTCTTCTTAGGTATTGCATTGTTGCTTGTTGGTCCCCTGTTATATACAACCGCGAGTGAGTGACACGAACTGGAGGAAACCCGACACGCAGACAGAAGAAGCCGGAGTAAACTAACAAGCAGTGATTGCCGTTATCTGATCGGAATTGGGTCCTGAGACTGCAGTGAGTGACGAACGAAGCGCCAAGCGCTCAAATCAGGGTTTTTAACAGCTGTGGATGCAATATAATGGTATGACGCAACCGCGGGTCCCCAGCGGAGGTGGTGAGAATATTGATCTAGCTTGTGGTGAGACAGTTGCTGTCCGTCAACTTGATCTTGGAATGCGTGAGTTTGAGTGCGACTGTGGGGCACAGCATGCTGTTGTGATGGATATCCACCCTCCAGAGCGGTTTCTTCCGGAATTCCTTGTTGAGGTGCTTCGAGAGGCAGTAGAAACAACCAGCGATGAGATGCCAGAGTTTGGTACCGCTCACCTTCTTGGAATCGTTCTTGAGGAATTCCCCGATCACGTTGCCGTCGTTGATGTGAGCGATGATGGGGAGGTCGGGGCAGGGATTGTCTGGGTTAGTGATTTTGACTCCCGGCGATTACATGAGATTATTGTTGAATTAGTGATTGAACTCATGGATCACGCTGTGAGTCATGGTGAAGACTCCGTTGCAGCGCAGTTTGAGTCGCAGATGCATGAATTTGATATCAACGAGTTTGTTGATCAATATCGACGACAGCGTGAATTCTCTGAGGCTGACGTGATGGGATAACCGTGGCTGATTCTCAGCTGGCGGGACCGTGAGTTTCCTTATTGATCTCTGAGACGGAACGCGTAAACGAGCGTTTCAGTTCAGTGTGATTTTGAAGAGACATACTGTGTAAATTATCAACGACTGTCATGTGTCATCTATCTCCGCGGGGATGAGCTTACGAATTTCGTAATTCGATTTCGTATCTCGTAGCATTTCGCCGGGCTTATTACGATGTACAGACTGTACCGCAGTGATGACTGACGAGGACGCAGATAACAATCCACGGGTCGATACTGACAGTGCTGACATCACATCAGCCGACCGGACAATCCTGCTTATTGGTAGTGGTCCAATCCAAATCGGACAGGCAGCTGAGTTCGATTACTCCGGCGCACAGGCCTGTCGGGCGCTTCAAGAGGAGGGCGCACGAGTTGTCCTCGTCAACTCGAACCCTGCAACGATCATGACTGACCCGGAGATGGCTGATCAAGTGTATATCGAGCCAATTACGACTGAGGCAATTGCCGAGATTATCCGCGATGAACAGCCAGATGGGGTGATTGCCGGACTTGGTGGGCAGACTGGATTAAATGTCACAGCAGAACTTGCAGAAGAGGGCGTTCTTGAAACACACGATGTCGAGATCATGGGAACACCGCTTGAGACGATATACGCAACAGAAGACCGTGATCTGTTCCGTCAGCGAATGGAACGCATCGGACAACCGGTACCGCAATCGACGACAATCTCTCTGACAGAAGACGAGGCTGTTCAATCGCTTACCGAGGCAGATCTCCAAGGTCGAGTCCGCGATGCTGTTGAGACAGTTGGTGGGCTTCCAGTTATTGCCCGCACTACATACACCCTTGGTGGATCCGGATCAGGTGTTGTTGCTGAGATGGATGAGCTGATTGAGCGCGTCCGGAAGGGGTTACGACTCTCTCGCAATAGCGAGGTGTTGATTACCGAATCGATTGCCGGGTGGGTGGAACTTGAGTATGAGGTGATGCGTGATGCCGACGATTCGACGATCATCATCTGTAATATGGAGAATCTTGACCCAATGGGGATTCATACCGGTGAGTCAATTGTGGTGACACCATCACAGGTTATCCCTGATGAAGGTCATCAAGCAATGCGTGATGCTGCACTTGATGTCATTCGTGAACTTGGAATCCAAGGTGGTTGTAATATACAGTTCGCATGGCATGATGATGGGACTCCCGGAGGCGAATACCGTGTTGTTGAGGTCAATCCTCGGGTGTCTCGGTCTTCAGCACTTGCCTCGAAAGCGACTGGGTATCCAATTGCTCGCGTGACAGCAAAAGTAGCACTTGGCAAGCGACTCCATGAGATTGACAATGAGATAACCGGCGAGACAACCGCTGCGTTTGAACCTGCAATCGACTATGTCGTCACAAAGGTTCCACGCTGGCCCAAGGATAAATTCGATAATGTCGACTTTGAGCTCTCAACGGCGATGAAATCAACCGGTGAGGCGATGGCTATTGGTCGAACGTTCGAGGAGTCATTACTCAAGGCGCTCCGCTCATCCGAGTATGACCCAGCAGCCGATCTTGAGACTCTCAGTGATAAACAGCTTAACTCCGAGTATCTCAGTCGACCGACGCCGGATCGTGCGTATGCAATCTTTGAGGCGTTTGACCGTGAGTATACCGTCGATACAGTCGCTGAACTAACTGGTATCAAGCGATGGTATCTCAAACGATTCCAACGTGTCTCGACTGCATTGAGAGCCGCTGAAGAAGGTGAACTGACTGCCGCCGCAACAACCGGGGTGACAAACGCCGAAATCGCAGAGACAACGGAACAGACGGTTGACGCGGTTGAAACAGCTGTCCCCGGACGAACGTATAAACAGGTCGATACTTGTGCTGGAGAGTTCGCTGCACAAACACCATATTATTATTCGTCCAGAAAGCCAGAATTTGCCGCTGGTTCTGGACCATACGAGGGTGCTGCAGCGGCAGGCGAACTTCGCGTTGACCGTGATGTCGAAAGCGTTGTGGTCGTTGGTGGTGGTCCAATCAGGATCGGACAGGGCGTCGAATTTGATTACTGCTCGGTACATGCAGTCCGTGCTTTGAGGGAACTCGGGATTGATGCACATGTCATCAACAACAATCCAGAGACTGTTTCAACGGATTATGACACTTCTGATGGGCTTTTTTTCGAACCAATTACCGCTGAGGAGGTCGCAGACGTTGCTGAGGCAACTAACGCTGATGGCGTAATGGTCCAGTTTGGCGGGCAAACTTCAGTTAACATCGGACATCCCCTTGCGGCTGAACTCGACCGTCGTGGACTCGACTGCGATATTCTTGGCACAAGTGTTGATGCGATGGACCTTGCTGAGGACCGTGATCGATTTAACCGTTTGATGAGTGATCTTGATATCAAACAACCAGTTGGTGGGTCAGCAACAAGTGAGTCTGAGGCGCTTACACTTGCGAATGAGCTTGGATACCCTGTCCTCGTCCGCCCTTCATATGTTCTTGGAGGGCGTGCAATGGACGTTGTCCACTCTGATACAGAATTACAAGAGTACATCGAAGAGGCAGTCCGCGTTTCACCCGATAAACCCATTCTTATCGACCAGTTCCTTGCTGATGCAATTGAGCTTGATGTTGACGCTGTTGCTGATGGTGAGCGTGCAATTATTGGCGGTGTGATGGAGCATGTCGAAAGCGCCGGAGTCCACTCAGGTGACTCTGCATGTATGATTCCCCCACGTTCACTGAGTGCTGAGACAATGTCTCGTGTTCGCACTGTCACAGAAGATATCGCGACTGCATTGGACACAGTTGGATTATTAAATGTTCAGTTGGCTGTCAAAGATGACGAGGTGTACGTTCTTGAGGCAAATCCACGGTCATCACGTACCGTGCCATTTGTCTCAAAGACAACCGGTGTTCCAATCGCGAAGCTTGCAGCGAAGGTAATGGCTGGTGAGTCATTGACCACATTAGATATCACCGAGCAAATCCCAACAGAAACCAGTGTGAAAGAGGTTGTCTTACCGTTTGATCGATTACCAGGGTCAGATCCGCGGCTTGGTCCTGAGATGAAATCAACAGGGGAAGTAATGGGAACTGCCTCAACCTTCGGTAAAGCATACGACAAAGCACAAGACTCAATTGGCAAATCGATTCCTTCCTCAGGAACCGCCTGGGTTGACCTCTCAGATGAGGAGTTCCCAGCTCCCGATAGTAACGATGGTGCTGCACTGCGAGATGGATATGATGCGTGCTTTGAACTTGCGACCTTCCCGGACTCAGGGGATGATAATGACGCAGATGCTCTCATCAGTGCACTTCGACAGGGCGAGATTGATATTGTTATTTCTCGCGATCGTGAGCCACTCGAGGTTTGCGTTGAGGAGGAAATTACATACTTCTCAACGACTGCATCAGCCTTTGCTGCACTCGAAGCAATCGATACCAAAGATGACCCAATCGATGTTGCTCCGGTTTCTGATCGACCGACAATGGCAAACAAATGGGGTTGAATCCTCACCGCGAGACGAGCGGAAGCTACTAACACTCCTATTTTGACTGTCACCGCAATCGAAGGTGCGATTAACCCAGGGCTGGACGAATTACCCCTCGTTCATATTCATATTCATCTTCAGCGTCTGGCTGCTCACACAGATTCTCACAGTTCCGACTCAAATGAGTGCTTTTGCATATACACATTACTCAGATTGCAACGACTACTAAAAAAAATACTCTCGATGGATTTTGAGTCGTCGTGTTCTGTGCTGAATCACTCACTGCGTATGAAATGGGACTGATTCTGACGCTTTTTGAGAGCGTTCGTATCAGTGACAGACTGTACGACGACTCAAAATCATAGTGACACACGATAGTATTCTCATCGCGAAATCCACCAGTTCCAGCCACGTAAACAGAATACCGAACAGAGAATACAGTAACACTCAGGAATGATGACTCACTGAGTCACCGGCTCGACACGACTCATATCAACCAATCTGAAGTACGCTTATTAACTACAAAATGATTCATATGCAGCGTCAATCACAGCACTATCGTTTGCATCAAAATCAATACCAACTTCCGTCGCATACAATGCCGCTGCCGCTTCAACGGAGATAGCGAGTTGGCGTTGTCGCTCGTTAATCTTCGCGACTGCCTCACGCTTTTCATCTCCAGCGGTAACAAGCACATCAAGGAGTTGCTCAAAGGCTGATTGTTCCCGAAGAATCGACTCATCAGGCTCGTAAGACTCGGGGATTGAGACTGTTGCTGGATCAAACTCTGCAATGACCTTGTCACCAGATTGAGAAAGTAATCCCCGACTCGCAGCGATGGTAATCAACCGCTGGACCTGATCGGGTGAAAACCAGTTACGATCAAGTGAAAGTGCAACAACAAACGCGCCCTCACCAAGACGCGTTGTCCCACGCTGTTTAAATGGGACTGCAACGGCGACCTCAAGACTCATACTCATACTGCACGTGCAAACAATATAATTCATTTGAGTGAACCACAACTATATCCACAATATATACCACAATGCGAGCCATTCAAGTGTCCATCAGGAGTGTTTGTGTATATGAAGGATCACGGACGGTCAACGCGGAAACGAACCGGTGGACGACTCCATGATGTGAGTAAAAAGAAGCGACACCAACTCGGGCGTGAAGCTGCAGAGACAACGGTTGATGATCCCCGATTTCAGGTTATTGATGCGCGTGGGTCCGATGACAAACTCCGAGCACTGTCGACAAATATTGCACAGGTCGCAGATGGGGGTGAGGTCACTACGGAAACAATTGAAAATGTCGTTGATAATCCTGCAAATGTCAATTATATCCGACGAAATATCATTACGAAAGGAGCAATTATCGAGACCTCTGCAGGGCAGGCACGTGTGACATCCAGACCAGGACAAACAGGTCAGGTTAGCGCTGTGCTTGTTGAGGATAATTAACGTCGCGCTGCATCCGATTGTATTGTATTGTCCTGTGTTGTACTGGGTCTCGGTCTCAGTTTCAGGTTGATCTGTAGAGCAGGCCTCATCGCCGATTGTTCGCGGATTTCATTCAGGCATCTATCAGATAAACCGGAATAATTCTAAGGTGTCGGTGCTGCTTTCTGTAGTGCGGTCTCAGCAATATTTCCACCATAATCCGCACTTCGAGATACCGAATCGACGATAAGTCCGAGTAACTGCGCGCGAGCGGGATCGAGTTCTCTTAATAACTCATCAATTTCGCGCGCGCGCTCATCAATCTCCTGAACCGACTCACGTGCATCATTCGCAAGATCGGTGACTTCGTTATTATCAGTAGTGAACAGTGCATCCATGGCATCATCAACAATCGCTCGCGCTTCTTCACAAAGTTCCATAAGCGAATCAATCACTTCCTCAGGAACTGGCTCGTTGAACTTCAACGTTAAGTGACCTATTTTCGTTGCATGATCAGCGATACGCTCTAACTGTCGAGCAGCCGACTGATAATCAAAGCAAACCTCTCTTTCGAGACCCAATTCTTCTGCTGCTTTCGGTGTCCGAAGCGTCGTTCGAAAGATCCGAGAAACAACCATCCAGAGGCGATCAACATCGTCATCACGCTGGATAATGTCACGAGCCATATCAGCATCAAGTGTTGCGACAGCGTCTATCGCATCACCAAGCATTGATAAGGCGATTAATCGCATCCGCGTGACAGCATTATGAATCGATAACTCGGAAGAATCAAGTAAATCCCGCACAACAATTCGATCACGAGTTTCTTCGAGTACCTCCAAGCCGACAAGACTCTGTGTTGCTTCTCGAATTGTCCGTCGTTGTGTTGTTGTGATTCGATTACTCGTGAGTGAGATAATATCGAATCCACTGACGTACATTGTCATCACCGCTCGGGTGAGTTCCTCACCGGCGAGATCAGTCACATCAAGGCTCCCCCGCGTTCGCTCTTCTTCGGCTGTTGGAGCCAAGAGTAATGAATCACCCTCCGGATAGAATTCTACGACACTTCCGGCAGAGATATCATTATTATTCGCCCACTCTTTTGGAATTGAGACTGTGAATGTCGAACCACCAGTAACTTGCACCTTCCGTGTCTCTACCATATCTGGCAATCCTTTCTATGTCACAATAAATCTGGTCATATATATATACTATTACGTTGAGATATGATTCACCATTCCACGATCAAATTGCTGGTCGTATATGATCAGAATATATATCTGACCAAAGTATTCGATCTTTGTGCAGTCTTACACTGCCGATGATGACCACGATTGAATCCAAACCGCTCGCACTAATTTGATTCGGAGCCAAAAGTTCTGACTCAATGATGTATGATTCAAATATGTGCGCCTAACACATACTCATCGAAGCTAAGGGCAGTTTCGCGAGACGTCGAATACTGACCGTAGAACACAATCAGGTATCTATATATACATATATTAACATATATTGATAAATATTTTTAGTGGTATGCGCCGAGAGTCATATCAGGAATCGATTTCGCAGTTACGTGAGGATGTCCTCTATATGAGTGAGTTGGTCACTGCTCAGCTCCGATCTGGACTGGACGCGCTTGAGCAGAAAGACAATGAACTCCCAATGGAGGTCATCGCACGTGATGACGACATCAATACAATGTATCTTGAATTCGAGCAGCAATGTATTGATCTCATCGGACTTCAACAACCGGTGGCAGCTACCCTTCGAATCATTACAGCCTCATTCAAAATTATCACCGATCTTGAGCGAATCGGTGATCTCGTAACAAATCTCGCAGAGTATGCGTCAGCAGCCGACCGTGATGTCTTTCCAGAAGTTGACATCCAGCATATCAGAGTTGAGACACTCGACATGTTGACACAAGCAATGCAGGCATACGCAGGCGAGGATACAGAATGTTGTCGAGCGGTTGCGACGCATGGTGACACTGTTGATGAACTGTGTGAGGCTGCGAGTTCGACAGTCGTTCAAGCCCTCATGCAGCGAGATGTCGCCACTACCTCTGGCTTTGACTCGGAGTCATCTATCTAGGACGTCTCGCGATTGCTCCTGTCTATCCGTGATCTTGAACGGGTTGGCAACCACGGGGTTAATATTGCTGCCCGATTAATATATATGATAGAAAACGACGAGAGCCTCTTATACTAGCGAGTGTGAAATATTCAAATCAAGGATGATATCCTCCACTGTCAGTATTATCAGCAATGCGCTGTGATTATTTGATTCATCAGTGTGTTATACTTGATCAATGGTTGATACCCACATAAAAAATGGCTACCGAATTGCGGAATTGCTTGCTTCTGAGATAACTGGACACAAAGCGGCGTTAGCGCCATTATCAGTTGTTGACGCTGATCCTGACGTTACCCCGACCGAAGATGGTGCATTTACATATCACATCTCACATGCAGCCGTCAACGATCATATCGCGACCGTCTACGCCCACGTTGAGCACATCCGCGTCGTGATTAAACTCGCAGCGACAGCTGCCGCTGAGACCGCTTCGGATACTGAAGTCTGTGTTTGCTCAGACACAGATGGACGACCATCAGGACAAACAATTATAACTATCGATAATGGTGCCGAGGTCAAACGATCTCTCCCGATATTTGAATCTCTTGCAGCGACCATCACAGCAGAGGCCGATGATATCATCAATTGATACCGATTAATAATTACTGAGTACCGTCGGAAGCCGAGAGCAAAGCTCTGTGCGGGGGATATGCGCAGCAGCCTCAGGTGCCGGTGATGGACCACCATCATATATTACTTGAATCGGAATTAATCCAGCGTTAGCCGCGCCCATTATATCAGCGTCAATATCGTCGCCGACATATGCAGTCTCATCTGCTGTTACATCGAGCGCGTCAATGAGCGCCTCAAATGCGGCAGGATCCGGCTTTCCAGCAGACAGTTCACCGGTTACCAACGCAGCATCAAACGATTGTGTCAGAGTGAGCGTGCGCAGCTTATGTCGTTGTGCTAACTGTGGTCCATTTGTAAGAAGACCAACATCATATTCCCTTGCCAGTGTTTGGAGGAACGGCTTAATTCCGCTGAGCGGGACGAGGGCATCGGCAATCTCGCGACGATATGCATCTGCAAGCGTCTCCGCGTCAACATCGGTCTCATGACCAGCGAGTAGATCAGCGAATATTGGCGTACGTGTTTCGCTCGTCAGATGTCGTCTATGAGCCTCAAGATATGCTTCCCGGGTGATTTGCGGGGCGCCAACGCTCGCAACTGCCTCGGCAAGGATCGTTGCTCGATCACGTGTCGGAATAGCGAGCGTCTCATCGAGGTCAAATCCGACCGCGGTGAGTGTCACATTCAAGAGTATGATATCATTCGGTATTACCCTTCTCACTCACCCCATTCATAATCAATCGTGGTGGTCACATGAGAGGGATTGAACTGCACATTACAGAGTATGATGGAGAGTTGTTAACAGAACAGACATAATCAACGACAGCTTAAATATCGCTCATGCTCGCGCGAGCCAGGAATGACCACGAGCGAACCGAAGAATCAAGAATATGAATGTGAATATCCGTCTCGACGTGAATCAAAGTATCTCCGAGTATACACCTGAGTTAGGTGAAGAGAGGAGTCTTGGCTGGATGGCACAGCCCGGAGCCTCCCTGTCTGAGTTGTCCAGCGGATTCCGACCACAGAATCGGGTGGGAGACTGCAAACCCTCATATTATGATCAAGCGGTGCGGTGCCGTGGGATCCTGGCGTCTTCAGGCGTGTCACCGAACCAGGAAGCCCTGAGGCTCGACCGGAACCCCGAAGTAGTTTATCGATAGTGGTTGACACAGAAGCGTAATACTCCCACATGCTATGCATGAGGGGGTGTGCTTTTGCCGATTGCAGTCTATACTTGAGGTGTGACGCTTGACCCTGTCCACGTCGATGGTATCGCCAACATTGCTGCGTACTTAGCACAGCACGTGGACGACACAGACCATACTGATCTCGCTGCGAATATCTGGCAGAACTTCCTTGATCCACTCGTTGATACGACAGGTCGTGCCGTCTGTGAACCGATTTGTGAGCAACGACTTCGAGTAGCAGCCGTCGATGATGTTGCTCTCGCTGAAACACCGTTTGAAACCGTGCATGGACTTGATGCTGGCACAATCAACCCGACAACATTCAAAAATGGATTAGTTCTTGATCTTGCACAAGCGGCCCTCGCAGCCGTTCCGTCTAATCTTGACCTCCATCGTCATCGAAGTATCGTTGCAACGACACATTTAGCCGATACGGTTGTTTCACTTGATGAGCCATGGCAATCACTCGACGCAGGTTACTGCCGGTGGCGGATCATGCAGGCTCCACGAGTTGATCGCTATAGTGAGGGCGTCGTCCATGCACTTGCACTATATCTTGCCGAAAGTTCACACGCGCTCGAACACGCTGATGCTGTCTCTGAGTTATTGATATTGGATGGACCTCTTTATCCAGTTGAATTACTCAATTGGCAGGACCGCAACACGACATTCCAGACGCTTTCGACAGAAACAAAGCCGCGATCAATTGTTGAAAACTATCTTCGACTTGTTGAGTCGTTCGTTGAGCGTGATATTCCGCTTTGTGGATTTATTAAAAATCCAGCATCCAAACGGCTCATTGGAACGCTTCGTGACCGCGATATTGAGGTTCCATGGACAGACGATACAGCATTTTTTACACAACTGCTTGAGCGACGAGAGCAGGATACAACTCAGAAGAATCAAAATGGTGTCGAAGGACGGCGCACGGATGAAATAACCTTTACCAGTTGGTTTGTGTCCCGGAGTGGTGCTAATTCGACCGTTGCCGCTGATGGTGATGCATACGGATTAAATCGACATCTTGACCCACTCTGTTATGAAACCTGCTTTTGTGTTATCTATGAACCACAGCATGACATGCTCTACCGGCTTGAAATGCCATATGCGTTTGCTCGCGACAACTCGACGCGGACCGCTGTTACACAGCAAATTGTAAGTGAGGTCGCCGCGCGCCGGGGACCACCAGCCGCGATTGCAAAGGCGGATGAGTTGGCCCGAATTAGCACCGATGAGAAGACATCACTCCGAAAGCAATTTGCAGAATCACTTGACGCCGATGAGGTGAAACGCTATGATGACGTGCGTTGGGGAGACGCTGAGTACGAGTGAGCCATCTCGTGGTCACATCCAACCCCCAAGCCTCTGAGGCTCTCCGCATGCACAGTTTCTGAGATCATTGAAATGAAAATCAAACGGGTTATGAGGAATACGGTCGCTCCATGAGCTCCGACATCACCCGTCACAACTGCAACAGCAACACAATGTCGCGGTGAATCCACCCCGGGCCCGGGGCTTCCTGCTTCCACGATGCGCTTTGCACCCACAGCCTCCCGATGAGGCGTGAGCGGAGCGAGCGTAGTCTGCACAGACGTTGACGTTGATTCGGAGCGTCCCGTCCCTTCTGTTTCAACCCACGACTGAGAATATTTTCTGCCGCGTTGAGGTCGCGGTCTTCGGTATGACCGCACGCTGGACAGGAGTGTTCGCGCACCCAGATTGACTTGGCTGTTTCGACACCACACACAGCACACTCTTTGATCATGCCTTCCGGTTTCAGCTTCACATCCAAGTCTTCGACAGCTACAACATCATACTCTGTGACCAGCCACGTCGTCAGCTTGTGCTGGTAGTCACGCACCTTCCGCTTGATTACTCGTTTCGCTTGGGCTACCTTTCGGCGTTGGTTCTCCCACTGCTTGAGGCGTGTTCTTTCCGATCGAGTTTCCGCTGCTCGCGGGCGTAACGGTCGTACTCATCGGATAGATCAAGCGCATCCACGGACAGGTTTTTCGAGGTGTGGATGTAGCTGGTGATACCAAGGTCAACACATACGCAGTTTTCCGGTTCAATTTCACTGAGTGCCGGTTTCTCGGGTATCTCTTCGACAGTGGTGACGAGTGAAACGTACCACTCACCAGTCGTTTCTTTTTTCAGGATAACCTCGTCAATCTCGTCTGCTGGTGGGACATCGCGGTTTGTGCGGATGGTGAACCAGCCAATTTTTTCGAGTCGGAGTCGAACGAATCGGTTGTCGCCTGTGTTGTGATCCACGTTGAGGCGACTGGACTGATTGTCCGACACCGACCGAAATTCGCCTTTCGCTTGCCACTGCAACCGCCCAACATCGGAGCCTTCGTTTCGGCGTTCTTGCAGCGTCTTTCGGTCGCTGTGAATCTGGCTGATAGCCTGTTGTGCGGCGTGTTGAGAGGGTTCGGCAAAGGTGGACAACTTGTCTTTGTCTGTCCAGTCTGTGAGTTTGCTGTGTTGGTCGGAGTCAGATGGCTTGTTGTTGTAGCTCGGATAGCGTGGTTACGAATCTGCCGGCGGATGTCGATGTGCCACCACGCTTCGCTCGCCACGTCGTCGGACAGGTATGCGCGGAAGCGAAGCGTGTGTTTCCATCGGTATTACTCGAGTGTTTCAGCGGTGAGTTTCAGTTGGTCGCCTTCTTCCAGATGAAGCCCATCTCGGACTTCCTCTGGAATTGTGACGACACCACGCTGTCTGACTGTTGGATAACACTCCATCTGACTCATACTGTACAATACTGTATCAATCATCATACTGCTGTCGGCTTCACCCTGGGGTCGCATCAACATCGAAGCCCCGAGACAGTCGCCTTGACCGCCTGTATATCAAGCAATGACCATCCCTGTCGGACGACAGCCATCGCTTTATGTGAAGATCAAGAGGTCCGTATTGTCTACTGCGCCCGTTCCCGGTGACCCGTCCCCGCTGTGGGGTATCTGTTGTTGTTGTGACGGGCGTCCCCCCCAAAGCCTTGGGACACTCGCTGTATTCCGTTTGTGAGACACAGACAGAAACAGAGATACGGACCTGGATATAGAATTAACTCCAGCAGTAACAAGATTAATTCTGAGACATATCATATCATTTCATTCATTATTCATTATTTGCACTTGTGTCTCTGATTATGCCTGCTCTAATTCTGTTTCATGCCCAGTGTCCGGATCTGATCTGAACACCTTAATCCGGACATCAGATCTTGGAACGCCGATTCGTGCCAGTTGTGTCCGAACGTGTGCTTTTGCAGCTTCGACTGCTTGCTCGCGTGTTTCAAACCCGCGTGGCATTGGCGACTCAAATGCAATCCGGATTGTTTTCTCATTAATCGTTATTTCGGTTCCCCCACTCTCGACCTCATAGAATTCATCACAAACCCATACGTATGGTGCATCTCCATCAGGTGCGCCTTTATATGAGGGTGCATCCTCGCCGCGTTCGAAGATTGTCCCAGTCAATCCCGTTCCCCCACCAAGTCCACGAACGAATATCATCTCTCTGTTATCTCTTTGAGCCAGGAGTCAAAAGAACCGCGGAGCAGTCTGCAATGGCGAGATACTTTAGTCGTCCGACGCGCTGATGTGTAATAGCATGGATCTCGGCGATTTTGACCCTTCGGACGCAGATTCGGATACAGACGCCGATGAAGAGGACGCAAATTCCCATATCGATGAACGCATGCGCAATGGGACCGAAGAGTCACCCGCATCAAAACCGGGGGACACACCCGGCACAGATATCGAATTAAACACTGATATTGAGAACACACAACAAAACACGACCAGCAGTGCGAAATCGCCAACGTTTGAGTCATATGATATAACGCCAGCCGAACAGGACGCGGGTCTTGGCACGATTGCTGTCTCACAGGGGCTTCGGATTTCTGAAGAAGATGATGAAACCCGACTTCGGGCATATGTCACCGCCGATAATCGCGACCGCATTCGAATTGGAACATATCTGTTAGTACCGTATCCCGACGATGAGATGCTTTTCTGTCGTATTGCCGCCGTTGAATATGCACAGGAGTTCCATACCGATGATGCAACGGAGATTCACGCTCAACGGGCAATGCGTCGCGATGAGTTTACAGAGCGTGATTACAAGTTTGTCGCCACACTCCGACCACTGGCAATCTTATTCACTGAAACTACCAAGACTGCGTATACTCACAATACCGTCAGTGATGAGACAGCAACCCTCACTCGGCGTATGGTTGATCGCGTTCCAAAACCCGGTGCGGTTGTGCGAGTGGCAACGGATGCTGAGCAAATCAAAACAGGGTTGAATATCCCACGTGATGGTGTCTTTCTTGGACACCTCTCTGTCGGCGGTGAGCGTGTTGAAACGGCTGCAAGTCCTCCGACAATCGACTATCGTCTCAACGATGACTATGCTAGTGGCGATCCATTGATATTTAGACACACACTTGTCGCAGGTGGGACTGGGTCGGGCAAAACGCATGCAAGTAAAAATGTACTTCGGCAACTCCTCGCTGAGGACCGGACATATGAGATGGATGATGGACGGTCATCCCGACTTGCGGTGGTGCAGTTTGACCCACAAGATGAGTATGCTCAGATGCATGATGATAATCCAGCAATAGACCCTGAAACCACACGACGGTATGAGCGTGAGGGGATCAGTTATGGCGGTCATGACAACACCATTGCGCTTGTACCGAAAGAACAGGGAGTGACATATAGCGGAGACACCCACCGCGCCGAACAGGTCCGGTTTACGATTCCATTCTCTATGGTTCGGACTCGCCCATGGCTTGTTGCTGGGAGCCGACTTAATGAGAACCAGTACCCTGCTCTCCGGCATTTACTCAACCGTTTCTTCGATGAATACGGTACCTCCGGAACATATGCTGGATTCAAAACATTCCTCGAGAATCCAGCACTTCGTGAAGAACTTGATGAATCAGGACGTGTTCATGAGGCAACGTTTGATGCGGTCAAACGACGTGTGTGGGGTGTTCCTGACGATGTTTTTGATCAATCAGCACGACCGATCACTGAGTTAGACCACCAACTCGTCCGTCCTGGCGGACTCTCCGTGATTCCTACATACCACCTCTCAAGTACACGGGCAAAAGAGATGGTCGTCCTTGCAGTATCGAGTCTCCTTGTTGATGACAAGCTATCGAATAATCCACATTCTGATCGAATTAACGAGACACCACTGCTGGTTGGGATGGATGAAGCACATAACTTCTTAACCGACGCAGACACAGTCCAAGCGCGGAAAGTAATCGGTAAATTCACCGAAGCAGCAAAGCAGGGTCGCAAAGAACGACTTGGATTATTCTTAATTACGCAAGATCCACAGGATATCGCAGAATCAGTGTTTAAACAGATAAATACGAAATTAATTCTTAATCTTGGTGATGAAGATGCGATTAACAGCGTCAATATCCCCGCGGCATTGGAAAATAAGGTCCCATATATGAAGAAAGGTCAGCAAGTCATTTACTCGCCAGATAACTCTGAACCAGTCGAAATCCAAGGGCTGAGACATTGCTTGACACGTCATGGTGACTGAGTGTGACCGTGTGTCAACTTCGAAATACATATTCTAAGATAACTCATCTTTGCACGTGTACAAATCGCATCTGACATTGCTTGTCTGCCCCTTCTTCATCAGACATATGAGATGAATATTTTGCAAGCAAACTGAAATGTGTCTGACGCAAGAACTAACAGCATTGTTTTGCTTGTACCAGACATGGGAATCATGAACAAGATCATCGGTGGAGAGACCGACACGCCGAATGAATATGTTGAACTCGATCTTGATGACTTCGAAACAGTCCGGGGTGACGCTGATGTTCGGGTTCGATTTGCAACGATTGGTGGGCAACAAGATATTATCGATATCAAAGACGCCGTATACGATGGTGATCTCGTTATTGCCGATATTACACGACATACAACGACTGATAATACAATGGAGCGGATTGTCGACGATCTCCGTCGAGTGATCGAAGAGGTTGACGGTGATATGGTTCAGAAAGGTGATGATCAGCTAATTATTGCACCCACTGGCGTTGCTATTTCCCGGCAGAAAATATAATTCAATTAGATACCGATACGCCGGATAGAACCTGATTCGCTGAGTAGTATTACTGCCATTACCCTCTTCGATACAGAATGATATCCAATTATCTTCTCAGTCAGTATGACTTATAGATCACAAGACATGTACATACCGATAATTCCATTTTTCCGCTTGTCAACAGATCGTGCTGATCATGACGATACATCTCAACCGTGTGTAAGAACTATCGCGTCATCACTGAACCGCCTCGGGGTCATATCAATACTCAATCTGGTGCCGGTGCTGGTAGTAGTACTAATACTCGGCCGCCAGTGTAGCTGAAGCAGATTGATATTTTCCTGCTCGAAACGGCGAGGATTCCTTCGTGGTCGTGATTGTGATCGTGGTCTGGTCATATGGGACAGCACATTGGTCGTGCCCCAGAGGTACCCTGACTGAGACCCTTGGAATCTCAACGATAGTTTGTGAGTCATGTGTCGGATCTTGAAAAACCAGGTGATGTGATTAAGTATCCGCTTGTCCTTCACAGATTGTTGCATTAACGATTGTTGGCACCCTGAACGCTACTTTTCTCTGAAATCACATGCAGACTCATTCTATCTGGAACGCCCATCTATGCGTTCCATTGCACGTTCGGATCCGACACTCACAGGATCAAGAACTATTAAGCCAGTTTGATCCAACTCACCAGTGATGATCGAGTGAACTGTTTTGGGGTTGAGTGGTTCGAGAGAGCGAAGCTCTCTTGTCACCGTAAAAGATTTTCTCTTCCGTATGACTCCGAGCCTTCTTGCCACGGATTATCCCTCACACTCCCTATTTTATCACCGGTCTCATAACCTCGAACGGATGAAATAAGATCGTGGTCGGCTGATTCACCCAACTCGTCGCCGTGGCATCAATACTCACAATGTGAGGACCGCTGAGAGCAGGCACAGTTTGGCTCAACTTCCATTCCGCTCTCGCAGTAATCAGCAATGACGCTTTTCGATTTACGTGATCTTGATCTTGATCTTGGAACCCACACTGGACACACTGGGATTGTTTTCCCCTGCGGTTTGAAATCCTCGGCACGAACCCACAAGGTATTCTCCTCGAGTTTCTATACGTTTTCACTCCGAAGTGTTCCCCACTGGCTCCTCGTGCTCTTTGTGCTTTGACATTACCCGACACGCTTTCCCCTGCGCTCGTCATAGCGGCGCATAGATGAGCACGGACTTTATCGAGGTTCGCGGGGCTGAGGAACATAATCTCGACGACCTCGACGTCCAGATTCCACGGGAGTCATTCACTGTCGTCACTGGTCTTTCCGGTTCAGGAAAGTCGTCTCTTGCTTTTGAGACAGTATACGCAGAGGGTCAGCGACGATATATCGAGTCATTGTCCGCATATGCTCGGAACTTCCTTGGGCAAATGGACAAACCACAGGTCGAGTCTGTCGAGGGATTATCACCAGCAATTTCGATTGATCAAAAAAACGCAGCCAATAATCCGCGGTCAACTGTTGGGACGGTCACTGAACTTCATGATTATCTCCGGTTATTATACGCCCGCGTGGGAACACAGCATGATCCTCTCACTGGTGAAGTGGTCGGTGAGCAATCTGCACAGGAGATGGTTGAACAACTCATGGCTTTACCAACTGGCACACGTGCGAAAGTCGCTGCACCGATTGCCCGTGATGAGAAGGGCACATTCGCAGACCGATTTGATGAACTCGTCGCTGATGGATACGCCCGAGTCGAAGTCGACGGTGAAATGTATGATCTCACCAGAGAGACACCGTCGCTTGACAAAAACTACGACCACACAATCGACGTTATTGTTGACCGAATAAAGATCGACCCGGAGGCAGCAGCCCGAATTACTGACTCAGTTGAGACAGCGCTCACTGAGGCTGGTGGGGTCCTGAAAATAATCATTCCCGATCCTCCTACTGACGTGCCGTTTGCCTCGAACGCGCGCTCGACGGGAGCACTTGGTGGCGACAGCGATGACCGGCTTATCGTTGAATTCTCTGAGGAACTGGGAAACCCAAACTCTGATATCCAGTTTGCCGAGATCGAAACACGGTCATTCTCATTTAATAGTCCGCATGGGGCATGTCCGGAATGTGAGGGGCTTGGTCAAACAAAGGAGGTTGATGAGAATCTTGTTGTTCGCGACAAATCAAAGCCGCTCACGGATGTCTTCGAGGCATGGTCTTATGACCGCTCATATTATCGGACCCGGATTGATGCTGTTGCCTCTCATTTTGATGTGAGCGTTAAGACACCATTTGTTGAACTTGACTCAGATATCCAACGACAGTTTCTCTATGGGACCGACGAGGAAGTCGTCTTCGAGCGTCAGACACGAAATGGGACCCGTCGGAAAACAAAACGCTTCGAGGGTGTCATTCCGAATCTTGAACGCAGACACGTTGAGACGGACTCTGATTCCACCCGAGAACATATCGAGGAGTACATGGCGGTGACAACCTGTCCCGCTTGTGATGGAACACGCCTCAAAAAGCAGTCACGACATGTTCTCGTTGGTGAGACGGCAATTACTGAGGTCAATCAAATGAGCATTGGCGATGCACTGACGCATTTTGAAGGGCTTGAATCAGAACTGAGTGAGCGCGAAGAGACAATTGCATCAGAGATCCTCAAAGAAATTCGTGCTCGTCTTGGATTTATGCAAGAAGTTGGATTAGAGTATCTCACCCTTGATCGTGAGGCATCAACACTCTCTGGTGGTGAGAGCCAGCGAATCCGTCTTGCAACACAGGTTGGGTCCGGACTTGTCGGTGTATTATACGTGCTTGATGAACCGTCGATTGGACTGCATCAACGCGATAATGATCGACTCTTGAATACACTTGAGGGACTTCGTGATCTCGGAAACACGCTTCTTGTCGTTGAACATGATGAGGAAACGATGCGGCGTGCGGACTCAATTATTGATATGGGTCCCGGTCCTGGTAAACAAGGCGGTGAGGTTGTTGTCCATGGTGACTTTGAGACGGTGTGTGAGGCTGAGGACTCAATCACCGGTGATTATCTTGCTGGTCGACGTCAAATCCCTGTTCCAGAGGGACGACGCGAGTCAGATACTGCATTAATCATCCGCGGTGCTCGTCAACACAATCTCAAAAATATCGACGTGCGGTTACCAATCGGGCAGTTCACAGCAATTACGGGTGTTTCAGGATCCGGAAAATCGACACTCATGCATGATATCCTGTATAAGGGTCTTGCTCGCGAGATGAATGATAATACCTCAGTTGACCCTGGAGAACACGATGTAATCGAGGGGACAGATCAAATCGAAACAGTCCGACTTATTGATCAATCGCCAATCGGGCGGACACCGCGATCGAATCCAGCAACGTACACTGGAGTCTTTGATTATGTACGTGAGCTATTTGCAGAAACCAAATTATCAAAACAGCGGGGATATGCAAAAGGCAGGTTCTCATTCAATGTCAAAGGCGGTCGGTGTGAGACCTGTGGTGGGCAGGGAACGGTGAAAATCGATATGAATTTTCTTTCAGATGTGTATGTTCCCTGTGAGACATGTGATGGTGCACGATATAATGATAAAACGCTTGATGTCACGTATAAGAACAAAACGATTGCTGATGTTCTCGACATGGAGGTTTCTGAAGCACTCGAATTCTTCTCAGCGAATAACCAGATTCGCCGCCGACTTCAGTTACTTGAAGACGTTGGACTCGGCTATATGACACTTGGGCAGCCATCAACGACGCTCTCAGGCGGTGAAGCGCAACGGGTTAAGCTTGCAGAGGAACTCGGAAAACGACAAACAGGTGATACGCTATACTTACTTGATGAACCGACAACTGGACTTCACAAAGAGGATGAGCGAAAGCTCATTTCAGTATTGCAGCGGCTAACAGATAATGGCAATACTGTCATTGTTGTTGAACATGAGCTTGACTTGATAAAAAATGCTGATAATATCGTTGACCTCGGACCTGAGGGTGGGGAAAATGGCGGCGACATTGTCGCGGTTGGAACGCCTGAATCAGTCGCACGAACCGATGTCTCATACACCGGACAATATCTTCGAGATCACCTTCCAGATGTGGATATGACAGGTCCGCGAGCAGACCAGAATCATACTACGGTAGGTCATTCAGCTACCGAGACAAATACAGATCAGAATACAGCCGGCTCTGGCTCTAACTCCAAGTCACAATCTAACTCTGATGGCGAAGGACCAACCCCGACTGCGAATGATGATTAATGACGGCGTGTCAAAGTGACTTTTCGTGCCTTGACCTCCTCCACACGGCTAAAGCCGTGGAATTCCCTGTGGGGATATGACGGTTGCGCGTTTCCTCGGCGGTTCAAGTACGCTTTCGCGTGGTCAGCGTCACAGGTTGCCGCTCAAGATAGTTCGACCACCGGTGGTCGCTCCTGTCGCATGTTCGGGGTGACAGTTCTGCCTCTAACCGGTCCCGCGTGTTTATTATCGGTGGCACTCTAACAATTGTTGGTAATTTGGATTTTTTATCCGAAGCGGAAGCGTGACCAGGCGTTCCAATTGAACCCAGTGTGGTTTCGGATAGAAACAGTGCTCAGATTGCCAACGACTGCTAAACACCGCGTCTCTCCGAACCCATGCGCAGACTCAGTTTGGTTGAAACGCCTGTGTGCGTGTTCCGCTTCAGTCGGAATAAAAACGTAATATATTACACTCTTATTGGCAATGGTTACATATGGCGACGACTTTATGAATCGGCTCTTCATACATTTGCTAATACATCGATGAATGGAAACAACCCGTATGCCGGTGCGCCGGGTGTTGTTGACGCAGGTCAACCAACAGATTTTGATATCTCAATGTCGCAGGTACGGACGCTTCGGCGTGCTGTTGCGGGAATCGTCGCTCAAACCGAAATGTATCTCCCGGAAGGCTACGCTGTTGGATCGGAGTTATCATATGGGACAGACGGTCCACAGGCCACGGTCGCTGTTCAGCCACCTGCGGGTCGCCCAGTGAGTGCAGGCTTCACTCCTGATGAGGATGATCTTGAGTCTGGACTCACAGATGAGGACCGTGATGAGGTTGCTCGTGGACTTGCTGCATCAGCCGCATTCCAAGTGATGAACACCGTTGGCGATGACATCACACCAACCGCTCGCTAAAAGTTACGAGAGAATATTATACCTATTTTAGATGCCTGTCTCCTCCTAAGTTACTGTGAATTAATGTTCGCAGGCTTGCATTGACTGAGACCGTACGATCGATATAATCAGGTGTTAACCCGGACAATTTTAGCGGACAGTGTCACTCTGAGTCCTCATCTTCACTCGACAGCGATGAGAATGACATTAGTATCAATTGACCGTCCTCATTATCATTTCACCTGAGACCAGCCCGATGAATGAGAAGTGAGACTAGTTCTTCCGGTGCATCAGATATTGTAGACGGAACCGCGTCAGCGGCTAAGAAGGGTGGAATGGCTCACTATCTCACAGTGGGATCTGCCAACTTCATCTTGTATGACCGCATTATGTGACAATTATATTATAGTAACTACGAATGACCCGATTTTGAATATTGGGATACTGGTATGTGCCTTTGTCGAAAGAGCCTCAAGAAGCGTTCTTTTCATCTATTCCACGAATCACCAGAGCAGTGAATCTGTCTTCATTACGCTGAGTTCAGTATCGGTCGTGGCTCTATTGAAGTAAATTGACGTGCGGTCAACTCCTGAATACCCGTGAGAGAGTTCTCTCTCCGCCGTTCCAGCCATCAGAAGGTAAGATACACTCTGTGTAAAGCCAAGACTGAAGCTACCACTGCCTCAAAAAATTAGCGACTCGGGTCATCAATGAAGAGTCCATATCCAAGTAATACCACTGAAGGGACCCCTCCAGTACTTACTCCGACAGAGAATGGCACCGCTGTGATAACTGATGTGAGTATGCCAATGATAAGTGGAATTGGGAGAAGAAACAAAAGAAGATCATATCGTGATCTAATGAGACAATCAAACGCAATATCGTCTATTGGTTCTCTTGTACTCATAGACTATTTCCTCCAGTTTAACGTACTCATGATTTCATACTAAATCTTACGGACAGTTTCTGGTCGACATGTGCTATTATAATAATTCAATATTGCACAATACTCCTAACTTAGTTATTTTCTTTTATTATCAGTAATTTATTCCAGTGTTACCGATGATTCTCGATGAACGAAATAATAAGATGATTTTAATAAAACAGATAAATTTATAATTCTCCTTATAATGATATACTGATACAGGTTGTCAGTGTACTGACTGTCATGCAATCAATTGATGAGTCAGGATTCGCGAGGACGGTCCGGAAACTGTCATCCTGTATCTGTAACTGAGTGTATTCAGGTCACGATAATAATCTCTCGTTATAAGAAATATCCATGATTACCCACAGACGTTCTGAGTCAGTTGTTTCTCTCCCTAGGGCTCTCTCAGGTGTATAGGCGGGACGAGGCGATCGTGTCTAGCATGCGGTCATACAGACCGTGAGCTGAATGTGTCGAAGAACATCTTTGCTCGCGGTTTGCAGTAGTTATGAGCGAGACACTCCAAATCACCGTCTTCAGAATCGCGGATTAATTCTGATATTTGATCGCTCCCCGCAGCGCAAAGACAGAACACACGGACAGAATAAAAATTGTATTGCACTGTGTACATGAATATGAATGTGACCGTGACCGTGACCGAACCTCAAGACGGTTCACAGACAATTTAGAATAATTCTTCCGAATCTGAGGATGACCATAGGATTGGCAGTTGCGGGTCGGTTTATTTTCCCCAAAACGGATCGCGTTTGCGGTGGGAATCAAGATAGCTCGTCAGCGCCTCAAGTTCATCTGCCGGAATCTCATCGGTGAGTTCCTGTTCAAGGATTTTGGCGTGCTTCTCAGGCAACTCAACCCACAGTTCATCGCCTTCCTCAATCTGGCGTCCAACAGTCGGACCGTCCATCGCCACAGAAACGCGAGTGCCTGCCCGCGCTGAGGAGACATCCTCTCCCTGTTCTTGAATTCCAGAGAGCTCACCGACACGCGTTGGCTCATTCCGGTTCCATTTAACGATATACTGGTTATTTTTTAACGTTCCTGAGAGCACTTCGACACCAACAACGGCAGGGCTTGATTGTCTGAATACGTGATCCTCAAGTATCCGAAACCGACAAGGACGCACAATTTTGTCTAAGACAGTCTCTTGTTGCGCGCGTTCCTGTTCATCAACATATGACTCATAATTCTCGACAAGTTGATAAATAACGTCATCAGCAAAGAGACGAACATTACTTTCTTCAAGTTCATCACTCGCATTTGAGAGGACATCAACGCTAAATCCAAGAATGGCTTGATTTCGTTCTTCATTCGCCGTCGATGCAACAGCAACATCTCGGGGAGCAACGTCGCCAACCTCCGCACGAAGAATTGGAACATCAGCCTCTTTCAGCGCGTTCGCCATTGCCTCAAGACTCCCAAGCGTATCGGCTTTGACGACCACACCCTCATCAGCAGTCTCAACCGCGATATCCGCAAGTTCAGCCTCGACCTCACTCACGACGCTCGCTCGGTCTCGGTCGCGGACAACACGAAGTGGAGCCCCTGCCATTGCATTGTCAAGATCTGGAGCTGCAATCTTGACTCCAGCCGCAGCCTGTGCTATATCAACGCGATCAAATCGATCCTCAGTGCGAATTTCGGCGTTTGGTCGTGGCTGTAATAATGCACGAACATCAGTCACAATTGGACCATCGGTCCCACCAACGGCAATGATATCATCCGGTCGAACACTCCCATCATATAGGACGACATCAACAGTCGCTCCAAATCCACGCTCGTCTTTTACCTCGAGAATAGTCCCAGCACCAGGTCCAGTCACATCAATAGCCATCTGCTCACGCATGTACCGCTGTGAGAGTCCCATTAATACTGCCAGCAGATCCGGGACTCCCTCACTTGTGATTGCTGATAATGGAACCACACCGACATTCTTCGTGAAGTTTTGCACACGCCAGTAGAGGTCGCCTGAGAACCCCTCATCAGAGAGATCACCAATCAGTTCATACAATTGTTCATCAAGCCGATCACGGGCCGCACTCGGCTGTGACTCGTATGTCGGCTGGATTGGTGACCCATCTGTCGGAGTCCATCCTGGGGTCGTATCAATCTTATTTGCCGCAACAACAAATGGGGTGCCCGTTCGCTGGAGAATATCTAAGGCCTCAATCGTTTGTGGTTGAAATCCATCATTGACATCAACAACAACGACTGCAATATCTGCGAGTGCGCCCCCGCGCGATCGAAGCGTGGTGAAGGAGTGATGCCCAGGTGTATCAATGAATAAGAGCCCAGGAAGATCAAAATCGGTCGGGTCAACAAGCTCACCAGCCATCTCTGAGACTGTCTCAAGTGGGACCGCTGTTGCACCGATATGCTGCGTAATCGCCCCTGCTTCACCTTCACTTACAGCCGAGCCACGAACCGTATCAAGCAGCGTGGTCTTGCCGTGATCGACATGTCCAAGCACAGCAACGATTGGCGTTCGAAGAGTGTCTCCATCCGCACTTGCATTTGCATCTGCATTCATACTTGTCTCAGCGGTCGAAACAGCATCCGTATCGGCGTCAGCGTCGGTATCAGACATAAACAATCACCCCGAGAAATGGTATATATATACTACTCCTTGGATTATAATTAAGTCCATCGTCATTCGATTCGAGTGCAAAGCGCTCATCGTCAGAGTCAACCCCTGAGGTTTATATGATGTGGCGCGATATGAGCGAACATGAGCGAACAATTGGCTAAGAACCTCTCAGGAAAGGCTGTCATGGGTTCTGATGGGACTCAGCTCGGGTCGCTGTACAATGTTGAGATGGATCTAAACTCAGGCGCGTTGAATGACCTGTTAGTGTCACCACATAGTGAAATCCTCACTGACCAGCTTCAATTCGACGTTGATGACCAGGGGCGAATTCGAGTGCCGGTCAACCTGGTTCAATCTGTCGAAGACTACATCGTTGTCCAGCGGTAATTCAATATAGGCGCTTTCCGATGCAGGTTCTTGATTCTTCGGCGTTCATCCACGAGTATCATACGACAGACGACACCGCATCAATCCCAATGGTTCGCGAGGAGCTTGAAGACGAAGCAGCTTATCGATTCGATGCCGATGAGGGGTCAGGGATGCATATTCATATCCCCGCAGGCGGCACTGTCGACACTATCAAGCGCGCAGCACGTGAAACAGGAGATGCTGAGACTCTCTCAGACACTGATGTCCGACTCCTCGCAACTGCGTTCGAACTTGACGCTGTCCTTGTCACCGATGATTATGCGATGCAGAATGTTGCTGATCACGTTGATGTCACTGTCAATATCATTGCGCGAGATGGTATCAAGGAAGCTCGTAACTGGACATATCAATGCCAGGGATGCGGGCGAGAGTTCGAGGAAAACCGTGAGCGGTGTCCAATCTGTGGTTCCGAACTCGCACGAAAGAATCCCGCGTAATCACTCCAGTGAAGCACGCACAAGCAATATCGCCGTGCTGCTACCACAAGCAGATATCAGCATATCAATCCCAACCCCAGCACAGTCCAATATAACATAACACAACAATACAATCAGAACTCGCTGGTGTACGGTAACTCGGATTTGGCACAACCCGAACAGCGAATAGCACACGATAAGCCACTTTTTTGACTGCTCTGACGGTCTTACTGAGAATTCATTTTTATTTTCTGTTTCTATATTCATATATCCGTCATCGGCACGACGGAGTCAGATTTTGCAGGCGTGAATTTGGACATCCTTGTCGTTGTTCTTCCTGCGAACTCCCCTGGCATACTCACTCGCAGCACCCAGTTCGTGAGGACGGAGGCTTCGAATTGATCGTTGCTAATTCGATTTAATTGTCGATGATGGTTTTCCTCACAGGACTTTAGATATCGTCTGCTACCGTCATCGGGTTTGTTGACGCTCTCATTTTATCATGTCATTGAGTGACTCCATCACCTTCCCGCAATTAGAACCCTCTTTGTGATATGTGGGCAAATATTAGATATACTGGATTAGTGTCATTTTCATATTTTTATCGCCACAGCTTACACCGAGAGTAATGACAATTCCAATTCATTATTGACTGTGAAGTATCGTTTGTGAACTACAGACGCGGGCGCTCACACCTCGCGCCCCAGCGCCGGGAGACAGCACCCGCACGTACACGTAGTTTGAATCCCCAATCCCGGTCGTCCTGACTGCTCACACTAACGCTCATCGAGGCGGTTTCTCCGCGCTAGTGAGATGGTCTCGGAATTGCCCCATTCGTCGTGGAAGCCACCCATCAGGCGAAGAGTGCGCAGGAAGCGAAAGCACAGGCACAAGCACAAGATACCTCCGAACCCCCGTCCTGTCTCTCAACGGTGGATCGGGTGTAGGGTAAAGGGAACGGGAGCGCTGTACTGCTCGCATTCTTTTCCGGAGTGTAAACCCGTCAATCCCGCAACCCAACAGGCCTTCGGTCGTGGGAAGCTCCGCCGCCTCCGACCGGAAGGATATCATACGTTGCAACTCAACAAATGAATGTTGCTTTTGTTTTGTTCTGTCTTAGTGTGCGTTATCCCCGTTGTCTCAGTTGTAAACTTTCAGATACTACCGCTGGCGATTGAAATGTAGGCCATTGCAAATTGAATCGTATTGAACAGACCATGGACAACAGCAGGAACTAAAAGCGTCTGCGTTCGCTCATACAATACTCCAAGCGTCGCACCAAGTACGAGAATGGTCATAAGCGTCGCAAGCAATGCGGATATGTCACCACCACTGTATGAACTGAAATGAACTGCCGCAAAGACGGTACTTGCTGCAACAACAGCAAATGTGGATCCATATGCATCGCGAAATTGAGTCTGAATCAGACCTCGAAAAATCAGTTCCTCTGCAGGTCCAACTAAGAAAATAGTTACCGGAATCAGATACAAGAAATACACCGGGTTGTCTTGACCCTGATCGATAATGGCACTATCAGCACTTTCGATCCCGAGGAGACCAAAGAGTGCGTTAATCCCAGCGAATAATCCAATTAGCGCCAGGAGCCCACCAATTATCCATACAAGATCGCGACTCGTTGGTCGGGTTAATCCAATTCGATGCAGTTGATCAGTGAGATACGCATATCCAATTCCAACGATACCAAAGCCAATGAATTGAAATGCACTCATCAGCGCAAGCCCAAGTGCAGTATCGCGTCCAATACCGATGACGCTAACCGCAGCACCACCGAGAGAGACGGCAACCGCAGCTGCAACAAAGATGAGTGCAATAATGACGAACGCGCCGCCAAATGCTTTGAGATGGACGTATGGGTTATCAAGCGACGACGATACTGATGACATCTCTTATGAATTATTGCGTATCAACTCGAATATCAGTTGCCATCTGTCGATCCTGAGACGATCCCCGCATCATCGTGGTATACAATTACAATTACAATTACAATTACAATACAATTACAATCATTCGGGACCACCTGTCGAAATTGAGTTCAGAACAGTATCAAATGTTTAATATATTACATCGACTCCCCCAATGATCAAACTGAGATACATTCCTCATCTACCACTCTCAGATGAGAGAACACTCAATTTCTGGACCCGAAGGTTCGAGTTTTCCCGGGGATAACTCATGACAAAGGTCCTCTCGATCTGAATCACGCTACGCATGACTGCCACTGCTATCTGTGCTATATGAATCTGATATTATCCTGATATATGTATATCTATATCTCTGATGTCAATGGTGTTTGACGCCAACTTATACAGAATCAAGGAGAATACCCGCGCCTTTAGGCGCGGGATGAATCCGACAACCCCTCTACAATCCACCGTCGGTGGTAAGGCCGGATATTTCACCGCTCTCAAACCGAACCCTTACAATAACGCAAGTATAAATAGTTATACAACTATTTCGAATGCTGAAAGTCCATCGCACCCACCGAGCGAAAATCCGCAACCACGGACAGGTAGAGGACCCGCCCGACCGGCACGGATGGTCAGCCAGCAAACTCTGGAACGTTCTCAGACTCCGTCTGAGAGCCCGTGAGACATAGTCCCACGACATCACCAACTATCACTCCCGACAAGTCTGGGAGAAAACGGACAAGATTCCCGACCACGGCGACCTCAAAGATGAGTTGAAGATTCACCCTAAGTACAAGGGACTGCACAGCCAGTCCAGTCAGCGCGTTCTTGCGGAACTCGCTGAAGCCTTCAACTCGTGGGACGAAACGAGGAAGTCTGACAGTCGAGCGAATCCGCCCGGCTACCGCAAGAAAAACTACTTCGACCAACAGGGGCGTCGCGTCCACGAAGAACACCCGCGTTCAACCGTGACGTGGAAGCAGAACGGCATCAAACATGACACCAAGAACAACCGCGTTCGACTCTCAGAAGGCGCGAACCACAACGAACACCCCAAAGCATGGGAATATATCCTTGTCGAATACGAGATGCGCCCCGGCGTTACCGTCGAGAACCTGCAACAGGTCAGAGTAGTCTACAACAACAAAAGGGGACGATGGGAACTACACCTCGTCTGCAAAGACGAAATCGAGACACCCACCGCACCCGGCACCGAGACGGCTGGCATCGACCTCGGTTCGGCATCTGTAACTTCGCCGCTGTCGCTGTTGCGTACAGCACCGAGCAAGCCGACCTTTACCCCGGCAATCGCCTGAAGCAGGACGGCTACTGCTTCCCGAAAGAAATCGCCAACTGCGATGATTCAGGTGGTGAAAGGGCCACTCGGCTCCATGCGAAGTGGTCGGAGCGCCGAACCCACTTCTTCCACTCCTTGGCGACACACATCGTTGAGCGATGTATAGAGAACGGTGTTGGGCGCATCAACATCGGAAAACTCGCTGATGTCCGCGAAGATAATAACGGTAACGGTGAGTCGAAGAACTGGGGTCGCAACGGCAACCTCGACCTGCACGGGTGGGCATTCAACCGATTCACGAACATCCTCGAATATAAAGCGAAGGTTGAGGGCATCGAAGTCGGAGAAGTGTCAGAGCGCGACACGAGTAAAACGTGTTGCGTCTGCGGTAGGGAAGACGACAGTCAGCGTGTTGAACGCGGCTTGTACGTGTGTGAGGAACACGGCACGGCGACGGCGACGGGGATGCGTTCAACGCTGACGTGAATGGGGCCGAGAACATCCGTCTCGACATCAATAACACAGAAAGTAACTCTGAGTCTTCGCCCAGTTTGGGTGAAGATAGGAGTCCCGGCTGGTTGGCACAGCCTGGAGTCTCCCTTCATGACCTCTCCCGAGGATTCCAACCTCGGACAGAGGTGGGAGACTGCAAACCGTAATACCCCAACCCAGCGGTGCGGTGCCGTGGGATTCCCGCGTTGACGAGACCGAGGGTATCGTTCGCACACCAGAAATCGCCGATTTCTGGGGGCGTCTTCAGGCGCGGAAGAATATCAATTCTCAGACACGACGCAGACCATGTTCGACTCTCAAGCAGTTCTCTTTGACCCCTCCCGATGTCAGACATTGTACCCAGCAGATCGCGGTAGAATCCCGTTAATAAAAGACAGCAAGGATTCAGATACAGCCAAGATTTGTGATTAGATGTTAAATACCGAATCTCAGTATCCATAGTGTTAGCATCCCCGCAATAATCGTAATAAATACATCGTCAATGTACCATGCGATAGCAGTCGCAATAACACCAGCAATGAGTCGTTCGTTCCCAATAAATTCAATACTCCCGCTTGGTGCGATGAATGCAGGAACAGCCAATGCAGCGAAGACCGCTGGTGGAACGAATTGTAATGCATGAGTGACCCGATCAGGGATGTTCTCAACTACCCCAAACAGCGAAATGAATGAGACGCGGATTGTGAACGTTGCTACGCCTAAAATAAAGATAACAACCCAAACCGCAGTGGGAGCGTACTCACTCGGCATCAATGATTATCCTCCGGAGATGATTCATCTGATGTTTCAGTATAACTATCAACGACAACACCAGCAATCACACCTGCTGCACCACCAGTAATAAGTCCGAGATTAAAAGGAAAATTATAGACAGTTCCAACAGTCCCAACAGTCCCACCAACAACTGCTGCTGCGATTGCTGGACGGGAGGCCGCAGCAGGAATAAGTAATGAAAGAAATACGAGCGGGACGGCAAACCCAAGTCCCCATTCGTCAGGGACCTGGGCACCGATGACAACACCGGCGATGGTACAAATCTGCCATACAATCCATAAGGTAAATGCAACAGTAAGGTAATATCGACGCCGTTCCGTTCTTGAGAGTTCTTTCTCTGCGTATCGCGAGATTGAGAGTGCGTATGCCTGATCAGTGAGAACATATGCAGCGATTGCTTTCCAGCGAGGACGAAATGACTGAAATGAGGGGGCAATTGATGCCGAATACATGAGGATTCGAAGATTGATTACAACCCCGGTAATGACAGCGATGCTCAGAGTGGCATTCTGTCCGAGCAGATCAATCACAGCAAGTTGAGAAGCGCCGGCGAAGACGATAACCGAGAGTCCAACTGCCTGTGATGGGCGCAATCCGGATTCTACTGCAGCAGCTCCAGCAACAAGACCAAATGGGATGATACCAATGAGGAGTGGAGCAACATCTCGCAACCCGCGAGCAATTTCAGCGGGAAGGCGACGAGTGGACACGGACACTTGGTTTGTGTGGGGATGGTATACCGGTACCGATGTATCCATACTTGACATCCTCCCGCGTCTAACAGTTATTGATGCTGTGACTTCTGTATCCGAAGCGGAACGCACATACAAGCGTTCCAGATGAACTGAGTCTACATATGGGTTCGGTGGGACTGCAAACCTGCAATCTTCACCGGTCCCGGTCACGGTCACGGTCAGAATTCCTCCGTGTCTACACTGAGGAGGATGTCATCAGATACTGACAGCCGATGAGTACGGAGCACGGACTACAGATTACGGGTTATTATCTAATGTGTCCGTCCCAATCACGATTGCGTCTCGAATCTCCAGCGCTGTTTCAAATTCATCACGTCTGTCTGTCTGTCGACCAAGGCGACGAAGTTGTTCGGCATGAGCACGTGCGATTGCATCGATGGCTCGTGAGGAACACCCGATTTCGTCCGCCAGCGTCGTCCAGTGCCCAGCAGGAACGAGAAAGATTGCTCGACCATCCGTTTCAATAGTACACTCATACTGCCGTTGATACTCATCATATAACTGGCATAGGTATGCTTGCGCTTGACGAAGAAGTGGTCCGATCCGAGCAGGTTGGATACTCCCCGTTGCACTCGCATATACGATTGCGCTCTGGTCAAGCGGAATAGTGATTGACTCAGAATCTGATGCCGGCGTCACAATTTATCCACCTGCTCGCATCGCCTTCTGTGAGAAACGATCAATGAGTGTGTCCAATGCATCCTGGCTGCCTGTGAATGCAACCGTCACTTCTGTCAGCTCAAGCGTTGGACCAACACCCACCGTCTCAGCCGAAAGTGTCGCACTCCATGACTCAGCCTGAATATTATTTGTATCAACTACCTCGCCACCAAGTTTCTCAAGATAGTGTCGTGCAAGTCGTACCGAAATCCCACGATATGAGCGTTCGACTGTGACAATATCGATATCAGACACAGCATCCATGTCGGCATCATCAGCACTAGACTCAGTCCCGACGCGCTCGGTGTTGTCAGCGGATCTCTCAGTGCGAGTATCATCAGTTGAATGTGCATCGCTCATTGGTTGTCTCCATTATGTATGTTCTGTTCACTGTGACGAACGTGTAATCCCTCAGTGACGAGATCAAAATCAAATTGAAATTGTAATTGTAATTGTGTCTGTGTTTGTATATTCGACTGGGCAGACACACACGCCGGCGCTCCGCCTGCGACCGGTGGAAATATACTCACTGTATCATTCGAATTAACCGGCGTTTCGATACCTGATTCATGATCGATATCTCGTCCATTGAGCAGGACATTCACCTGTGGACGAACAGCATCGTCGGCAATGATTTCACCTGATAAGTCATCAAATTCAGACTCAATCGCTGTTAGAACCTCCCCAACCGTGGTCGCGTCATATTCGCGGTCAATCGTTTTTGTCCCAACAGCATCGCGAAAGGTAGCGAAAAACCGGAGTGTAAGGGCAAGTTCACGTTGACGCGTCATATTAGTCTATCAGAGTCGAACATTAAAAACACCCCTGACTGTGTAAAGTACCTCCGGAAGTGAACGATCCACCTCCTGCCCAGTTGTCAGAGCTGATTGTCTGTGATGGGAAAACTTCTCAGGAGGGATTTACCGGGTTTGGCTGTGTCATAATTCAGGTTCAGACCCAAATCCTATTTTTGTCGGTCATGCGTCGACGAACTTCGTCATTTACTTTTCTACTGGAGCAGATCTCGAGAGAAATCGTGCCCCGCACTTCGTCCGCCGTTGAACACCAATTATGACCTCACTGGGCGGTCCTGAGCACACAGTGATACATGGTTTGCTGTCATATTGAATCAAATATCAGTATTATCCTGTCTGATTCTGAGCTTCAGGGTATCCGTCTCAAGCCGTCTCTGAAATACTCCATAATCGAGTTCCTACTGCTTACCAAACCGAATGCCATCCTCAACGAGTCGATAGTTTCGTTCGCGGTCAATATGCGTTGCGAGCCATTCGTGATCATGAATCTGTGCGATGAGGTCAGCATATAGATTCCGCCATGCGATTGCATAGATTGGTGATTGACCCCATGCTCGCAATTCGGGCACGAATGCATCATATGTTTCCATACGCTCTTCGAGCCGTTCGATTGCATCGACGGCATGTGCAGCCGCCTCAGCGTCGTCCTCTGCGGTCTCGAATGATGCTCGGAGACTTCGCTCCAGCCCATCAACTGCCTGTTGCATATCTGCTTCGGCTGTCTGCCCATCCTCGGGAAGCGTCTCAAGAATCTGCCGGGGGACGCCAAGGTCGATTGAGCCAGTAGTGGTGTCATCTGCGGACATGGTATAATGATAGATGTCAGGGGTCAAAAATCGCAGTGGTCAGGACACATTCCCTCTGGGTAGTACTAAGTTAGCTTGCGGATTTATAGGCGGAGCAGGCGCAATCCCACGCACGGCGTGGATACGCGCCGTCACAGTGGTAATTCCACACAGTTTTCTCCAAAAACAGCGCATATGTGAATGTCATGTGCGCAGTGGTTACGACCCCAGTGTAGCCGAGCGCCTGAAACTGGCGGTTCGAGTATGAGTGTCCGCCCACTTTGGAAACAGGGTGTGCCCTCTGTGGGAATCAAACAACAAGCACTGGGCGAAGCTCGCAGTGAAAGTAACTCCGAGTCCGTGTCCGCTGAAGTCTGAGTCTGTCGGAGCGCCCCGAGGCACAACCAACTCTGGGCGTGGGCGTCCGACTCTGACAAACGAGAGGAGTCCCGGGGGCGGAAGCTGAAGCTAGAGCTGAGATGTGGCACTCCCAGGAGACTACCCATCGATCGGCCCCACACCGATTCGAACGGTGTGGTGGCTTGGGAGTCTGCGAACCCAAACCTGAAATTCCCAACCCAGCGGTACGGTGCCGTGGGATTCCTCCCGCCTTCAGGCGGAGGAGGATGTCAAGTTTCCTCAACATGGCGAATCTTTACTGCTTCCCCACGTGTTGATTCAATCATCTCAGCGCCAAACATCTGCGCTCGACCAACAGCGTACGCCTGTGGTCCGTCCACGATTACCTCATCACCGACTCGAATGTCTGTATCAGCGTCAACAACACCCGGTGCAAGCACATTTCCGTGCGGCACGAATTGATCAATTTTTACATGTTTTGTCGCTACATCAGATGCATCCCACATTCGTGCGCCTGCAAGTGTAAATGAAATTACACCATACTGCGGGACCATTGTCGCTAACTGCTGATCCTCTCCAGTCGCGGTCGCAGTTTCGGCCGCGGTTTTATTCTCAGGTGTATTTGCATCACGAATCTGCAATTTCGGATACCGACTTGTTGTTCGGAGATCAATGTTCTCGAACAATGCCTCTCCAGCGTGGACACCGAATTGATAATCAGCGATTGCTTTGACAATATTATGTTGCCGCTCACATCTGCTGTATCGTGATTCACCCTCAAGTGTTGACATTAGATTTCCGATTGACTCTGTTGTCGTCGGATGATCACCAACAGTGTACTCGAAGGGGACCTCTGTATCATTATCAACACGATTACATATTTCGCCATATCCCCTCTCAGGCACATGTGCAATCACACGCGGATACTCATTGCGCGTCAGATATTGTTTCAGGACCTGCGTGACGAATGATATCTCATCGTTACTCCATCGTCCAGTGGTGACTGTATCATACTGCTGAGCGGGATAGGTCAGTTCCAATTCCATCGGGACAACACCAATCGGTGAGCTTATCGAAACAAGATGCCCACGGTACTGTATAGCCTCCTGAAATCGTGAATGACTCTGTGATTCACTGTATGGCTTTGTCGCCGAGCATGGCACTAACACTAACGGCGTTGAGAATCGATTCCGATATCGTGTCGTCACACGGTCAGCAAACCGCTGGATCTCTGAGCGATATCGTGTGTCCATACTCGCCGCTGTGAGTTCGGTATCACGAATAATCGGAGCACGTGTCTCACTGTATTCATACTGCTGGTCAAGTGTCCTGAGTGTTGCTGTGAGCCACTGGTCATGGCGGCTCTGCGCTTCGAGATAATCGCGAAGACGTCCATGACGGATACGCCGCCGGGTCGTCGTGAGTGCCGTTTGAAGCGCAGTGACATTATGATCAGCGCAATCCTCGCGATCAAACTCTGCTCGTCCTGTTCGACACACAGGGCACGAGCACGGAAGTTCGGTGATATCCTCAAGAAAATACTCACCCTCAGTCGTTAAATAAAATCCTTGGAGCCCACGAGCACGGGCACACTTTAGATCAACAAGGTCGACGCCAGCATACACTAGCGTTGCGACATTCCGCGGTGTCGCAACCCCCGCAAGATACAATGCCGTGTCCGTCGGAATTGATTTTCTTGTTTTGATAATATTCTCACAAAATTCAGATGCATGCCCAATAAATCCCTGTGCATTTGAGAGTATATATACATCCGCACCATGGTCGCCCGCAGTTTCTGGAGTGATGACGATGCCTGTCGGTACATCAATGTCACGATTGCTCGCAACGTTACTTGATGCCTCCGTGACGGCAAATGATTCTTGTATCCGCTCATCTGTTCCTGCTGGAAACGCGCGGTGAGGAAGAATTGTGACTGAGTCCATCTCGATATCAATATCAGAAATCGACCGATTACGCGTCCAGAGACTCCCGGCATCAACCACGATATCGTCAGCACAGGCTGGCGTTGCGATTGAGTTAGTGAGACGGACTTCGCCATACCGAGCGGGTCCATCTCGGCTGTGTATTTCAAAATACTCAGTCATATCCGAATCATGTGATATGAGAGACGAAAAACCACCCTTTTCGCCGTTCTTATTTGGATGTGTGGAGTCTATAATACCAAATCAAATCAAATCAAACTGGACCAACCCACGTTGCGCGATGACAGTCGGTCAACTCACAGATGCTATCAACGTGAACTCCCCCATTGTGCTTGTATCCTTTTGATGCTCTGTAAAGAGAGACCAAGTGTCTGCAGACAGTTGAGTTCTCTCTACATACGATCTATTCGTAGATAATTATAAGATGATCATTTACTATCATTACTATTAGATATCTCCCCGAGTGACTCAACCGTGACCCTTTCGGGGAGCGCGTCAACTGCTGACATAGCCCACTTATTATGTGCGAGTGAAAACTCGGTATCCGGGTTTGCTTCGACAAGCCGGCAGACAGCAGCCGCGGCAGTCTGTTGTGCAGCAATGGACGAGTGCTCTGGGATTTCAGCCGTAAGCGGATATGTCTCCGACAGTGCCCGCGGAAACGGACCAAACGGTGGAACAACTCGCCAGACCGCGTCATACTCATGTTCAGTTGGCACCCCTCCTTCGGTGAGTAATACCGAATCAGGAACGCGAAGCCTGCTGAGACGCTCATGATGGCGATATACCTCTGGTCTCTCTGCAGACGCCGCTGAGACAATAAACGGCGACGCTTTTCGGACAGGGTCTCTCGCTTCGAGTTCTGCGGTATGATCCAATAGTGCACGGTACCCATCGTACACTGCAGGGTGTGATCGTGCGCGTATCTCAACGAGTTCGAGTAATGACCCCCTTCGAATCGCCTGCTTAATTCGACGCAATTCTGCGTATGATACCGCAAGATTATGCTCTGCAAGCCGCTGTTCTCGTGTTGATGTCCTGAGCGACTGGAATTCCGCCGGTGTATGTCCCGCACAAACTGCACATGAACAAGGTAAATGCTCAAGCTCATCAAGATGCTTTGTCCCTCGAACAGTTAGATATCGATCGTCGCGAGCGTAGATTGCATATGCGGCTGAATCAAACATGTCACATCCTGCAGCGACAGCAAGAGCAAACATCATCGGATGACCAGCACCAAATAAATGCACCGGGGCAGCTGGACCGAGTCCACGCTTTGCAGCAATGACAACATCAATCATTGTCGCAAACTGATAATTGTTTAATAATGGGACAACGCCCCCGATAGGAAACACATCAAGATCCGTCGTCACAGCGTGTTTTCCGGCTGTCTCACGAAGATCGACAAATGTTGACCCTTGAATTGGTGCGTTCACCAGCATCGACCCAGTATCAGTCGTCTCAGCGTCCGCGAGTGCCTTCTTAGTCAGCGCGAGTTCTTGCTCAGCCTGTCCGCGTGTGACATCTGGTGGTGTTGGAATATCGACCGGGGTTGCAATATCCGCACCAATAGTCTGCTGGAATGAGAGAATATCACGTGTTGTTACGTCAATATCGCCATATTCAGCCAGTTGAAAAGACCCAGAGTCAGTGACAATTGCACCCTCAAAATCTAATAACTCGTGAACCCCCTGGTCTTTTGCTTCGGCACGAAGGTCATCGTTGGTGTAAATGATGTATGCGTTTGTGATGAGAATATCTACACCAAAGTTAGCCTGAAGATCGGCGGGTGAAACTGTCTCAATATTTGGATTAATCACGGGGAGCAACGCTGGTGTTTCAATCGTCATATTTGCCCGCGGGATGGTAATTTCGCCAATCCGACCGGCGGCGTCACCAGCAAGGCGTTCAAAATAATTACTCATATACCTGCTATCGTGGATTGATAGCTAACAATTATTCTGATACAGTATTTTATCGACTGAATTAAATGCTACTATACTGCCGACACAAACAATTGGAAAAAGCACATCATGCAACCGATGCGTCGTTGATCAATCTCACAGTGACTGCAGTTAATAATACTTCCACTCGTCGTCATCACTGTCGCTACGAGAAACCCCTTCGGTTGTCTCTTTTTGATTTTTGTTCTCATCCGTGGTTATCTCATTATCCTCCCACGAATACCTTCCAGTATCTTGACCAGCAGGTGCATCTCCGTCTGTGGTATCACTTGGCCACCGTATCCCATCACCGCGAACGGTTTTATATACAAACCCGGCTGCAGCAATAAATAATCCGAGTAGTATAAGCGTGCTTACAGCGCTTATAACACCAGCGAACGCCTCAAAGGGGAATTGAAGGAGAGTTGGATTACCTTTCATGATACGAGGGATACAATTGTCTTGATTTATTTAATTTCTGCTACACTATTCCTGGTGTCTGCGCAAGACGACCTCCGAATTCGATGGTAACATAGAGCAGTGAAAACAGCGTTGCATTGTATGCACCATGGACTAACACCGGGACAACGAGATTATCTGTCAGCTCATACACCGTTCCAAAGACAAGCGTCGGAAGGACAAGAATTGAAATACTCACGAGTCGGGCCTGTGGTGCACCAGCCAGCGAGAAATAATGAATTGAGGCGAAAATAAGACTTGCAAGGATAATCGCAATCGGCACCGGCAGCGTCTCACAAAGCCGATTCTGTACAATTCCACGATATAATAGCTCCTCGCCAGGGGCAATGAGGAGGAATGATGCTGGAATAAGCAATAACAGAATTTCTGGATTTTCCATCCCGGCTTGGGCAGCGGTGTTTGGGGCTGTCTCAGCACCAATCGTTGAGATGATTGCGACCGCGGTAATCAGTAATGCCAGCGAAGCGATGTATCCGCCGAATGAAAACGCGATGTCCCGAAGCGATGGAATCTGGAATCCGACATAGCGAATCCCAGATCCACGATACCACAGATATCCAAGAGCAACACCACCAAAACCGACTCCAGTCGCGAGTGCGAGCGAGAGGACAATCTGTAACAGCGGTGTGATTGTGATTGCAGCCGTCTGTAGACCCCTGGCTGCAGCAACAACAAGCACAGCGCCAATGACAATACCGATAACAGCGACACCACCTGCAACGATGAGCGACCAGAGTATCCCAAATGCCACAGAAATGCCAGATGGCTCGGTCAACCCATCTGCATCAGCCGGGCTTGGGTCGGACGATGAAGTCACAATATATATTATACTGCTGGCATCAAAACATTTCCCCGATATTGCACATCAGCCACTGTCCGACTGACACGATATATCAACAACGACATCTCAAACGTGATAAAAGTGGACTCATCTGCTTTGATACGTGCTATACTCCATTTCTTCCACAGATACAAAAGATGCTCAAAAAGCATCATCTCACAGGCTGTCAGGTGTTGTCTGATACTGTTGGTAAATCAGGACTTCACTTTGGGGAAGCAAACTACTCTGAGGCCGACTGAGTAGATGAAAGTAGTTCCCCTGTGATGCATATACTGAGTAGACAACTACCACGGGTATTGAATATGACCACACAGCGGTTTATATCTGGAGCAGGTGCAATCCCACTGAGGCTGTGGATACGCACCGTCACAGCGGCAATTCCCACACGTTTTTATCACAAGATGGCACATATACTAGTGTCGGCGCATTGGTTACGAACCCAGTGTGGTCGAGCGCCCGAAACTGGCGGTTCGAGTGTCCGCCCACTCTGGAAACAGGGTGCGCCCCAATGCGGGAACCAAACAACAAGCACCGGGCGAACACCACACAAAGTAACTCCGAGTCCGTGTCCGTCAAAACCTGCCGGACTCCCTGAGGCAAAAACAACTTTGAGAGTCCGAACACGACTGAGGATAGGAGTACCGGGGGTTTGGCACTCCCAAGAGACTGCCCACGACCGGCCCCATACCGATTCGAACGGTGTGTTGGCTTGGTAGTCTGTCAACCTGAAACCTGATCAATTCCGCAACGCAGCGGTGCGGTGCCGTGGGATTCCTCTGCGTGAACCCGGAGGAGGATGTCAACTGCACTCGACTGCGTCTTGATACAACAGCGCGCCATTACTCAGTGACCTGAGTATCACGATTGAAGCTCGTACTGACCGACCGCTGTGACAGCTCGCCCATCTTGAATCTCCCCGTGACGAACAGCAGCTCTGAACGTCTCATATTCAGTTGTGCTGACACGAATACTCTCATTTTGATCAAGCTGTTGATCCATCGTTTGCTCACAATCGTGTGCAACGAAATAATGATGAACAGTATCAAGGAGTCCATTCGCTGGTTCAGTCTGGAATAATTTCGACATTGAACCAGCTTCATATCCCGTTTCTTCGCTCAATTCACGTTTAGCGGCATCCAATAATGCAGTGTCCCCGGGTTCAACTGTCCCTGCTGGCAGCCCCCGATTCACTCGCCCAACAGCCTGTCGCCACTCTTCGATGAGGATAACATCATTACCCGTGGTAAATGGAAGGATAATCACTGCTGGTGGTTCTTCGACAGAATGGAACTGTGTAGCTGTTCCATCAGGGAGCATGACGTCATCCCGACGGACCTCAAATCCTGGGCAGCTATACTCGATTTCACTCTGTTCTGTCTGCCACGCTAGTGTGTCTGATGACGAATCTTCAGTTGTCACAGTGATATTCAGTCATGAAGCCTCAAGAGTTATGAGATTACGTTCGATCATATTCATCTCACTATAATTATCTATCATATCATCTTCTTTCCTCGACACTCACACTTATCGGGAGGGAAAAAGAGGAAAACAACGGAGTAGAGTGAACTCCCCGGAGTCGGATCAAAGCCCCGAGGCACTCGTCTTGAACCGCTTATAGAACTGAACATCTTCACACTTGGTGGGACTGTGAGTGTCGTCATTCGGAAACGGAACGAAGCGCGCAAATAACTGTTCCAGGTTGAACGAGTATGGTTCGGAAAAAACAGTGGTCAGCGCCACCGAATATTATCTACTATTTTCCTCAGTTCTTTGCTTTGCTCACTCTTTTCAAGTGCCGCGGATGGTCTGCTGTCGGTTATCAATCACTAGAACAGGTATGTCACCGTGACCTTCTCATATATACGCTTCATGACTCGCTCACGGTTGCGACCGCTCGCGCTGTCGGGGGCGGGGGCGGGGGCGGGGGCGGGAGTTGAGCGCCTGTGAAGATGCGGATAGCACTACACCCGGCACAGTAGTCTCACCTGCAGAGCTAATAGTTATCTTTGTAGATATTAATCGTATCGAGATTCAATGAAATTGTTATTGAAACTCCGAACGCGCATCTCCAATCGCCGTCATCAACGTCCGTGTATATCTCTTTAAGATAAACAGCTCATCACTGCTTTCAGCTACCGGTCAGTTATTATCAATACAGTCCCGAGTATGATGCTGATGAGCGCGAGTACTCCTGTCGCAACATGGATTTCAGTAAACCAGAATGGAGTTTGGATGCCAGTTTGAATCCCGATTAATAGCAATGATAACACTGGAATATTCTGACCTGTTGCTGTATTCGCTGTCGTCTCAACAGTTTCAGCATTCGTGTATGTGACCCCACCAACACGCTCACCGGCTGGAAGGCGATCAGCCTCATACGGAACATTCTGTGTTTGATAACTCCAGATAGCAACACCGCTGCTATTGATTTCAACGATTCGCTTGTTCAGCGAGTCAGTAATCAATGTGTTTCCGTTCGATAGTCGGTCTGCATCTCGCGGCCAGCTAAACGGAACCCCCTCGGCTGCGGTGATTGACCATGTAACCTCCCAATTATCATCAGCCCCACGATGAAGCTCGACGATACGATCATTATGACTGTCAGCAACAAGAACGGTTCCATTGCCGAGCCATTGTGGATTGTGCTGTTGGCGGAGCACCGATGGGTCTCCTTTCCCGTTCCCAGATTCATCCTTGTTGATCACCTCGACAACGCCCTGCCCGCGCTCAATAATCACAAGCTGATGTGCATTTCGGACGGAGACGAGAAACCGATCTGAGTCGATGACATCGATATCGTTGATGTGTAACCAGTCTGCTCGCGTCGGATCCGGGGGCGCATCGTATGTTGTGTTTGCATACCACTCCCATGTTATCGTTCCATTATCAACAATCGCGACTCGCTCGGCATCCATATCGGTAAACACATACTCATTGGGTCCGAGCCGCTCGACATCATGTACTTCACTGTTCACGCGAGTCCGGACGGGAAATGAATACTCATCAGTGACAGTCGGTGCTTCATCGACACCCATCTTTGGTGGATCGATAACTCGGAACCCTGTCCGCGCACATGGCTCATCATACGGTCCACACGGCGTTGTCTCACCGTTCATATATCCTGCAAGAACGGTTCCATCAGGCAATTTTGTGACATCAAAATAACTATCAGCATCAGCGAGTTGCCAGGCGATTGAGCGTCCGTTCAACTGATATACTGACCCATCATCGTGGAGTCCCGGACCACCTCCTTGTGATCCAACAATCGTCATGCGACGTTCATCTGCTGCAACACCGACATTAGGAGCCACTGCAGCAGCAAGCACAACAGAGGCGGTGAAAATGCTGATTCCCACTAATATAATCACAATTCCCCGACGGCGTCCGGAGATGAGACGTCTCAATGAAATCAGCCGTGACAGAAATGAATGTGAGCGTCCAGAGGGCATGGATGGTTACAGGACGGATGAACGAGGTAAAAAACGGTTCGATGCACACACGGGTTTATGTGTATTTATCGAGATATTTCGATAATGCATACCCCTTAGTCTGATTCCTGCTCAGATTTAATTTCAATTCGATATCCGAACGGATCAGTCACATAGACCGCGGGTGCAACCCCAGTTGCCCCTCGTGGAGTCAATCGTCGGTCAATCTCAATATTCGCTTCCGCAAGCGTTGTTTCAATCATCGCCATCGATTCCGCAACACGGATTGCGACATGGTCGGCGGCAGTCCGATCTGGCTCAGTAAACTCTGGATCAGGTTCGAGATGTAACACCGATCCAGGACTGATTCGCACTGAGAAAAATGGCTTTTTATCTGATTCATATGCAGCCATTCCTTCAATCGCAAACCCAAGTCCATCACGATAAAATCCGAGTGCATCGGCTCGTCCGTCTCTCGGAATGTACTGTTTTATATGATCAATGGCAGTTCCGTGCATACTGGTATTTTGAGTCCGATATGCAAAAACATCAGCCGCTGATATATTAAATAATCCCTGAATCTACGTGCTCTGAGTGGCTTTTGACATCCCCCCGCGCCTGTAGTAGTTCACAGAAGAACCGGGTGCTTAATTAGACATGCATCGGTCAGGGTAGTTCTCTCGCATCGAATGAGTGAATCAGTTCACCCAGAAGTGTGTTGAATCACTAAAGACGCGGGTATTCTCTTTGTATTCTATAATCTGACCGTGACTTCGGGGCGGTCTCCTCTCATGGACATATGAGAGTATCATCGTACAAAATGATACAGATCATCTTTTTTACGATAAGAAGACATATTTCCGCCGCAGCCACATCTCGCGCTAACTGAGTAATGTTTGTTGGTCATGAGTTCCTCGCATTTGCACTTGCTGTTGTTCTTTCATCGCAGACGAAAGTCACAGACACGCAGATTCTTTCATTCGGGGTCCTTGCTGCGGTCGCGGCGTTTCTTCCCGATCTTGATATCGGATATGCTATCATTACATACGCTTTTGCTGTCGCATCGGGAGCGCCAATCGGATGGGATGCATTCTGGGAAGTCGCAAATACTGTTCATCGGACTGTGACCCACTCACTCCCGGTTGGTATTACTGCAGCACTGATTGCATGGGGAAGTGCAAATTTCGTCTCCCAGATGAACTCAGCTCACAATACCAAAGTAACCACGAGCGATACCGATAGCACGAGCACTGATCTTATTGCATATATACCCTTTATTTACAGAGAGCGATCATTAATATTGGCTGGTGTCGTCGGGGGGTGTACTGTTATTGGATTTTATATGACGGCTGGTATGGTCGCAGGTGCCGTTGCTGCTATCTTTATGAGTGTCGTTGGGTTTCTTGGCGTGATCACTTTTCATCGGACGACGCTGACATCAAACCAGATTGGAGTCGCAACCGCGATTGGGACGGTCACACACCCATTCGGAGATATTTTCATGGCTGCGCCACCACCGCTGTTTGCCCCGATTACATCGCTGATTGGATGGCAGATTGAGTTCACGCGTTTCACATTCGCGTCCCACCCGACGCTGAATCTTCTTGGTGTGCTTTGTATCGAAGTCCTGATTGTTTGGCTTGGATTTGGTGCGTTTGCCCAAGTGATACACCAATCGGTTCGCGGATATGTCGATCGACGAGCGATAATTGCAGCAGGCTATGCATTTACGATACTCAGCGTTCCACCGCCAACGATGGTTGATGCCCATCGACTTGGTTTCACTATCGTCCCATTTGCGCTTATTATCGGCGCATGGAGTGGAATCACTGCGACAACGAGATCCCCAGAAAAAAGCACAAATACGTCATCAGACGTTCCTGGCTCTCGACGTGCTGTTAGCATACTTACTGCTGATCGCTCTTTTAGAACCGCTATCACAAGTCTGAGTGCATTGACTATTGCTGCAGTCACATATACAACTGTGGTTCTCTTCGTTATAGTGTGAAAATATGTACTCATTCATCGGTCACTCAAAGGGTGCCCGCAGTTGGGGAATGACTTACGCACTTATCGACAATCAGTGTTCGATTTGTGCACATTATCTCCGACACATTCGGTATCTGTTCCAAAGTACAGCCCATGATGTTGACGACACCCAGGATTAAATGCTGCTCCACAGGCTGGGCACATGGCTGCAGTATTGAGATATGCTCGTGCGGATAATGTTGTCCGACAGACACCACACAATACCGCGGGATCGTCAAATCGCTCCGCTGGCCAAGGATCAATCTGTGATTGCACTGTTTGTTCGCGTATTGATTGGTGCCCAGACACAGCGCTTTCTGTATGACAACGGCTCTTGCTACTAGTCGCCGTAGTTGTAGCTGTAGCTGACGTCGAACTCACTGAGCGCGATACTTGCGCTGTCTGTGCATGAGCAACAACCGCAAGATGACATGAATAACATGGCGAGAAGACTTCACAGCATCCAAATCGGAGCGCAATAACATCGCTTGGACCCGCCCAGTGTGTACACCGCGTCTCTGCGTCAACACCGACACCACAAAGTGTGACCGAAAACCGATCGTCTGGCTGAGCGAAAGAACTTGTCTGCTGATTTCCCGTTGTCGTGTGTGCTGCAGGCAAATGTTGTGGTGACGATGAGTTATCTATATTAATATTTTTCATACCCACTCGTATCTAAATAATTATGTGCGATGGTAATTGCGTGGTCAGCATGTAGTATCACCGGTCCAACCCGAACCTGATGTTCGGTAACATCATTGAGTTGGTCACTCTCGTCATTAGTAAACGAGTGATGATCTGAAAGCACAAATAGGGGGTCGTCTGGTGGGTCAATATCAACAATTGGTGTGCCTGTTTCGTGTAATCGGATTGGTGTCGTCTCAGTTTTCAGTTTTTCCACTGTCTCAGCAAAGCCCATTCGCCGAATTGAGACACCAGGTGTGCTTTCAGCCGGCATATGACCAATCGCGTTCTCACGGTTTTCAAGCGCGGTGCGTATTAACGCTGCTGTGCTTCGTTCATCGGGGTTGAGTCGCTTGAGATTAGAACCATCAAACTGGATTGTGAATTGATCATTGAGGACAAGATGGACGCGGACATCCTCACGAATACCATGTGAACGAACAAATGCACTTGTCACGCATCGACAAAGGATATCAAGCCGACCTGCGCCGCCAGCAAGGTCATCGAGGGAGAATGACGGGGTTGTCGGTGCCTCATGACCGACAATGAGAAATTGTCGCATACTACATTTATATTCTTATCGGCATCAAATAAGGCTCTGTTTGTCAGCTGTTGGGACTGTGATTTCTGTCTCCGAAGTCCCAACCGAACGCGTCACTAGGCGTCCCAGCCGAACTGAGTGTGGGTTCGGAGAGACACAGTGGTCAGATTGCCACCGACTGTTATCTGCACGATGATTAACTGTTGATACGGTGGTCTCGTTCTCCGAAACAGAATTGAATGCAGCGAAATGCAACAAAACGCACAAATTGATCTTCCACGCTTCCTGTCTGATGAGCATGTGTTCGTGCACACACTGCTTAGAGTGCCAATCGTTGTTATATTGAGATTTGAAACAGCAGAACGTCCATCCGCTCACGCAGACGTCAAGGACACCGATATACTCTCAACGGTTCTTAGCATAAATATAGCTTATATCGGGTGGTGTTAAGACAAATACATCTGTGTATGAATTTACTCAGCCGGAGTTGATGTCGGTTCTGGCGTCGGTGATGGACCTGGATCTGGTGACGGTTCAGGTCCAGGTGCAGTCGGTGCTGTTGGGATACCACCGCCAGGACCAGGGCTTGGTCCAGCACCCTGTGTCCTCTCAGAGCCCGGCGTTGCGGGGGCACCGGGTCGTTTATTTCCACTCACGAGGAATGTCGCGAGATTACCGAGTAACACCTCATTATCTGCGACATACACATTTGACGGTGTCATAAAGTCAGTGTCACCGACAATAGCGACATTTCCTGACGTTGCTGCAACCGTGTAGGCTGCCTCACGTCGTGTTGGTTCGCGAACTGTCCGGTCAACCGTGGTAAGTGCGGGCTCCGTCTTTGGTTCTGCGGAAGCTGTCGAAATCGCAACTGCTTCTCGGAGGACGACACGATCAATTCCCTGAGAGAGAGGATTTCTGCTGTCGGCTGGAGCAGTTGCATAAATACTTTTAAAATTATTCTGATATTCATGCATGTTATACAGATATCCAGACTGTGCAGCAAACCCAAAGTTGGATGCAAGACCAGTGTATTGTGCAGAGGACTCCTGAATTGAGAGCCCTAACAAGCCACCACCAACGCTAACGGCCGCAGGATCTGCAAGTAGTGTTACGCGACCACCAGCGTTTGCGAACTTCTCAAGACCAGCCAGCTGTCCCGATGTGTAAGGCTGCGTTGGATTCGCAATAACGACTGCATCTGCACTTCGAAGTGATTCATTCCATGCTGGTCCCCGAGCCTGCTCACGGGAGAGAATCTGAACCGTGTGACCACTCTTAACGAGGGCGTTCGTCAATGTTGAGACCTTCTCATCAGAAAGACGATTCGAGTGTGCTTGATCAATCAGGACGGTTTTCGACTCACCCGGACCCGGGTCAACGTCGATATTCCCCTCTTCTGTATTCGGTGTGATCTGAACACTGTCCGTGTTCGTCTGTTCCGCAGCGAGATTCGTTACCTCAGGCGTTGTCCCACCACTCACAAATGGTATGACCAATGCGCCGATGAGAACCACTGCAACGATGAGAGCAAAAATTGCAACTGGGGCGGTGAGTTCACGCAGTTGCATTGGCGCTCACCCCCGCTCCCATCCCAGGATCATGATATGGAATCTTATCGATTGCTAACGGCTGTGTCACCGGGACCGGTATTGCATCGTCTGATGTCTGCTGTTTGTATATCATCTTTTGTCCATCGACAGTTGTTGCGAAGAAAATGATGCCACCACGTGGTGGCTCCTTTCGTGCGATATCATACTCTTCCATCCCAGCCATTTCGGCCGCACGATCAATCGCAGTTGTGAGTGTTCCAAGTTGGTCAACAAACCCGTTTTCGACAGCACGGGGACCGAGGTACGTCTTTGCATTCGCTATTTCTTCTCGGGAAAGTGTAATCTCCTCACCACGATGTTCAATCACGCGACCAACGAACTGACGCTTGAGTGATTCAATTTGCTGACGCCGCTGTTCGGTTGTCGGTTGTGCTTTATCAGGACCTGTCCGGATAATCCGGTCCGGCACAGGAGTTGTCCCACCGACACCAATTACCCCAACACTCCCGACCTGTCCAGATGAGAGCATAACCGTCTCATTCGCGGGTAATATCCCGTAGTATGCTCCAGAAGCACCAATTCCCTGGACAGAGGCAACCACAGGCATCTGCTTTGCAGTGCGAAGTACCTCAAGATATAATCGTTCGCTCGGGGCAACTGCGCCCCCGCCACTATCAACTTTCAGAACGACTGATTTGACAGAGTCGTTCACTCGCGCTTCTCGAAGATCCTCAGAAAGACTATCGACCTTCGATCCGGTGATTACTCCGGAGACTGTAATGACAGAAACAGTCCCCTCAGACTGAGCGGACTGCGCGTAGTCGTAAGCAACGGGGGCAAGAACTGCACTCACCACAACGGCTGCAGCGATGGCGACAATATAAAACGTCCTTGTCGACCCTGCAGACGAGTCATTATGACGGCTCATGCTACGTCCGTTCCTCAATAGTGATTCATTTAAATTATCCTGGGGAGTGATAATGAGTCTGCAACACTTGCTGAGATGCAGAGTGACACTTGTTCGATGAGAATCACAACAGCTCTCTGTAAATCACTGTGCGTTCAGATGCGAAAGTGGAGATATTGACTCACTACTCCTCATAAAAAATCACAGCAGTTACTCTGTGAGCCCATATCCACGACGAAACAAAACAATATCTCCAATAACAACAAAACACGTTAATCCAACAAGAACGATTAATGATTGCGTTGGATCAACTTCGCTCACACCAAGAAAGCCAAATCGGACGCCATTGACCATATAGATCATTGGATTCAGCAAAGATACCTGTTGTAGTATCAATGGAAGTTCATTAAGTGAGTAAAAAACGCCACCGAAGAACACCAACGGCCGAAGAATAAATTGATTCATCATAGTCAAATCATCAAAATCATCAGCCCATAATCCTCCGGCGACACCTAACGCAGCAAAGAGCAATGAAATGACAATACCGAATGCGGCGAGATAAACCGGCCGTGCAACGCCAACAGCGGTAAAGAATGCACCAATAACTGCAACAAGTATTCCGACAATCACTCCACGGAAAGCAGACGAAAGGACATACGCAACGACCATCGTTCGGTATGACAGTGGTGACGTGATTGCCTCCTCAATATATCGATTCCAGCGACCATGAAAAATAGAAAATGACGCGTTCTCGAATGCGTTTGAAATTGCACCAAGAACAACTAACCCAGGAAGAATAAATAAAATATAGGGAACACCAGCAATCAGATTAATCCGCTCACCAAGAACAACACCGAAAACTGAAAAATACAGTATATTTGTAATAAATGGTGGAACGAATGTATTTCGTGGTCGGCGAATAAATCGGAGCGTCTCCCGGCGGAGTAATGTAATAAACCCAGTAAGATCAATGTCTGTCGACGTGCTCACGGAGCAGTCACCTCCGGTGATTCACGCTCATCGTTTCGTGTCATCTCAACGAATACTTCTTCAAGTGAAGTGCGTTTAATCTCTAAATCGATAATTTCATGCCCATTTGTATCAAGTTTCTTTACAATCTCGGGAGCAACGAGCCCTCCACGATGTGCTGTAATCACTATCTGGCGTCCATCAAGACTGACGGTGACGATACGATCATCATTACTGGTCAAATCCGGGATAGTTGTCGGCGAATTACGAAGCTTGACGACAATATCATCTGTTCCTCGGTTCATCAATGTCTCTGGACTGGCGACGTCAACGACACGCCCAGAATCAAGAATCGCAACCTCATCGCATAGACGCTCAGCTTCCTCTATATAATGCGTTGTCAACAGTATTGTTGTTCCACTCTCATTCAGTTTGGTGATTGTTTCCCACAGGTCACGTCGAAGTTGTACATCGACACCGGCAGTTGGCTCATCAAGAATGAGCAAATCCGGGTCAGTGATAAGTGCACGGGCAAGCACGAATCGTCGCTTCATCCCCCCTGAGAGCCAGTCAAATCGCGTATTACGCTTTTCATAAATACCTACACGCTTGAGCACCTCTGTGGCTCGACTACGTGCACGCTCCTGAGAGATTCCATGGTAGCCTGCTTTATGTTCAAGCACTTCTCGGATTGGAAAGAACCGATCAACATTGAATTCCTGTGGAGCAAGTCCAATGCAGTCGCGGGCTGCCTGGTATTCCGACTCGACATCATGTCCAAACACCTCTGCGGTGCCACCTGTGGCGCGAACAAGGCCAACGAGGATATTGATGAACGTTGTTTTTCCAGCCCCATTTGGACCGAGCAGCCCGAAAAATGATCCTTCTGGGACGGTCAGATCGACGCCAGATAATGCTTTGACATCTCCATATGACTTCTCAAGGGCGTCAATCTCAATCGCAGAATGCATGGATGTAATCCGTTCCTGCGTCGATTAATGCCTGTTGAAACCACCCAGTAATAAACTTAGCCTGATAAGAGAAAAACGGGTGTCAATTGCCCTGGGATCAACTGATTCGAGACTCGGAGCGTTTCGTCATCATGGAGATCTCTGATTTCTGAATGACCGTGAGGCTGGTCTGTGGATTCCTGCTCTCTCCGGGTAACTCGGTCAGTCGAAAGTAACTGTTTGCGTTCACCGTCTGTGATTTCGGAGAGGTTATCTTTCGTACTCTGTGACGTGGTAGATTGTTTACCGGAATTACTCGAACGTCTCAGCACGGACTTCGTGGTCATCCTCGGGAACGTTGAGTGTGAGGTGGATATTCCGAACAACCGTCATACCTCAGAGTGACCGCAGAGATGGGGTGAACCGATATCGAGGGTCTGGGATCTCGTTTACTATCGAACGCTGTTTGTGTCATCAGGTGTCGGCTTCCTCTCCTGACCTCATACGTCCGGGGTATCTGCCTCGACAACCGATGAAATACATGCTACGTGATACCATACCAACTTAGGAGTTATTATCTAACTTATCCGAATTACGAATATTATCATTATAATTCATTAACTTTTTGTATATCATACAAAATCATGAAGGTGAGGTAATTCGATGAACCCAACAGAACTCGAGGATAATGTGTTGAGCCGCGATATCGACAACCCACAGGGTCAGAAATTCCGCAATCAGCTAGATAATCAGAATTTCGTCTTCGCTCCTGGAATGTATCACGCGCTTGACGCTCGAATCGCAGAGATGACCGGTCACGATGCCGCGTATATGTCTGGATACTCAACGGTGCTGGGACAGTTTGGCTTTCCCGATCTTGAGATGGTTACGATGACCGAGATGGTTGAGAACGCAAAACGCATGGCTGAGGCGACGAATCTTCCAATCATTGCTGATTGTGACACAGGATATGGCGGCATCCACAATGTTCGCCGCGCGGTTCGTGAATATGAAAAAGCAGGCGTGGCTGCTGTTCACATCGAAGATCAAACGACACCGAAACGCTGTGGACATATTGCCGGTAAGCAGATCATCTCACGTGAAAAGGCTGAAGCGCGCTTCAGTGCAGCCGTCGATGCGAAACAATCTGAGGAAACAGTTATTATTGCTCGAACAGACGCATATGGTTCAGCGAATGGTGACTGGGAAGAACATCTCGAACGTGGACGGATGTATGCAGATGCCGGCGTTGATCTTGTGTGGCCTGAAATGCCCAATCCAAGCCGTGAAGATGCCGTCAATTACGCTGAGACAATTCATGAAACACACCCAGAGCTTAAGCTCGCGTTTAATTACTCATCTTCATTTGCGTGGTCTGAGGAAGATGACCCACTTACCTTCGAAGAGTTGGGCGATCTTGGCTACAATTACATCTTTATTACACTCGCTGGATTGCACTCTGGTGCACACGCTGTCTATGAAGACTTCAAGCGATTGGCTGAGGACGATGAGAGTGGACAGTTTGATCTTGAGGACCGATATCTTGATCACCCAACCGAAAGTCATCATGAACTCTCATTCGTCTCACGATATCAGGATATTGAAACACAATTCGATCCTGAGGCTCGTCGCCGGATCGAACAGTCTGAGGGATTCAGTGAGAAAGAAACTGATCCAATCACGAGTGATGATGATTAATTACAGGTGAACCGCTCGGGGTCAAAGCCCCGAGGCTTCCCGTGGATTACTCGGACACTCCCATCCGACCATCGGCAAGGTTTCCCCGAACGGTCGGGGCGTCCACGGCCCCCGATGCCTGCCGTCGCACCTTCCGAACCTGCGGAAGGCTGTTGAGAGCAGACACAGTCCAATTCTGATGCTTCTCGATGCCTTTCACGGCGATGTTGACTTGCACCACGGTCGCTGTGGGCTTGATGCCCGCACGAGCGACACTTGAACCGCTTCTTGTTGCGATTACCACGCTCCGTGTGTCCGCACATCGGACACCGCTGACTCGTGTACGCAGGGTCAATCCACGCGGTCGGGATTCCTTCGAATGACGCCTTGTACGACGTATAGAACTGGAGGGCGCGGAATGGAAGCTGATGCAAACACCGATTCATCCGCGTACCGTAGTCGATACTGTCGCGCATCTCTGTGAGGTCTTCAAAGACGATGCACGGCGTCTCGAACTGACGGCTCCACTCCACGATATGACGGCTCACCCTGTGGAGTCGGTCGCGGGCAAACCGTTCTTCCCGCCCTTCCAGAGTATCGTGAATACTGTTCTTCTCCGCGTTCTGCACGCGCTTCCGCATCGTGAAGTAGCGATGGCGCTCGAACTTGATTTCGGAAAAGTCGATGATTAGCGTGTCCTCGACGCCATTCTCGGAGAAAGCGGTGGGAGCCACATTATCCTCGTTCACATCCATGCCGATGACAGTTCGTGAGTCCTGCTTGTCTCGGACGGTCTACTCGGTGTTGCGGATGTTGACGTGGAGTTCAGGGTCACCGTCCCGCCAGAGGGTTTCGCTGGTCGTGATCTTCCATTCGTCGCCTGTGAGCGCGGATGTCAGGAGGTCAAGGTGGGCGTCACTTCCTTCGAGGATGCGCTTAACGTGATTGTAGGGCTTCGCGCTGATACCGAACGCCACGTCGCCGTCGCTGGTGAGGACAGGGTGTACCCCTCCGTGAAGTTCGCCCGAAGCGGGTACGGGCCGCTCTTAGTGTGGGTGGGTTTGCCGAAGTCGTCGTACTCGTAGTAGTTATCCATTGCGTCGAGTGCTTTGGCGGCGATGCGTTGAGTCGTGTTCTTCATCAGGTCGGCATGGTCTTCGAGGCGCGGAGAAATCGCGTCCCAGTCCACGCCTTCCTTAGCGAGGCGGATGGTTTCGTTATACACTCGGCGGGCTTCAAGCGTGGCGTCATACAGCAGTCCCTCGTTGTCACTCTGGATATCTAATTGGAAATCCAGTGTCTTGTTGTCCATTTTCTGGGGCACTCTTTGTTAGAGTTGTATCGATCATAAGCTCATGACATGCAGGGTGAAAGTGAAACCAGTGTCGGCTTCACCCTCGGGATCAAGCCCCGAGGCACTTGCCTTGAGTTATTTGTAGAACAGGCGCACTGCCACGGTCTTTCGGTCGTGGATACGCGTCGTCACTCTGGGAAGCGTATCAGCATTCAAACGCTTGCCCGAGTTTCCAATGATTACGTTTAATCGACAGACGACACTACATTAGCGTAGGAACCGGTCGGAACGGAGCGGATTTGGAACCGTCCTTTGGAGATCGTTCGAGAGAGCTTGTAGTTCACAGAAGAACTGGGTGCTTAATTAGACATGCATCGGTCGGAGTAGTTCTTTCGCATCGAATGAGTGAATCAGTTCACCCAGAAGTTTGTTGAATCACGATGCTCTCTCGTGATGACAAAAATCGAAGAGTTTCGAAGCACGGTCTGTCCGCCCGCGTAACGAGGCAGTATCCGACAGGACAGTCGGCGATCGCATATTCAAAAGAGTGTGGCTGTGCCGACTGCTCAAACCGAATCAAAGGTAACCCCGAGTCTGTTGACGCCTGTTGACATCCCTGTAGCAAAAACAATACCGGGACGCTATAGACGGTGAAATAGGGGTAACGATCGCTTGGCATGGTCAGTAGTCCACCACATCAAGACTGTGAGACGACTCCGCGCCCAAAGGGTGTAGTAGTCTGCCGGTTGGACTGTAAACCTGAAACTCCCACCGCTCGGGATTCCTCCGCGTTCACACGGAGGAGGATATGATAATTCATATTGATACCCGTTTTCATCCGGTCCCCACGCTTCACTCTTCGTTATCTGATAGTATCGTGTCAGATTAATACTCGATTCTCATCTCTGTATGCATCTCATATGTATTATGCAATCAACAAACTGGACAGACAGAACATTTTATTATTTGATACTTGACTCTTGACTCTCAGACGGATTCTTCGTTGGTGCATATTGGTGGCATGTGATTGGTCTCATGTTGAGCGATAACTATCGCCATCGAGCCTTATGGGTAGACATATACACCTACTGACTCAATTACGCGGGATCAAAGTAAAACTGTGAAACAACAGAAGAAAAAAACACCTCCCACGAGAGAAACATATATACTCATGAGTATTATTGAAAACGCTCGCGCACTTGCTGCACAGGAACCACTCTGTGATGCGTGTCTTGGGCGAGTCTTCGCAAACCAGAGCTTCGGACTAACAAATGCAGAACGTGGTAAGAGCCTCCGCATTGCAGTTTCACTCGCAGATGATACACCGCATGAGCCAGTCGACACAACAGCATGCTGGGTCTGTGAGGGTGCCTGCGCCGAAGAGCAATTCGACTCATGGGCCCAGCGTTGTGCGACTGCGGTGACTGACACCGAATTCAACACATACCAAGTCGGCACAAAAACACCGCCGCTGATTGAAGAGAATGAGACACTTCTTCGAGAAAGTATCGGACTCCAGAGTGACGCCGGTGAACTATTTAAATCGGAACATAATCGCGAGGTTGGTAAACGTATCGGTCAGATTACAGAAAAAACAGTTGAATTCGGTCGACCGGATATTCAATTTACCATCGATCTTGCGGCTGACAGCGTTAATGTCGACATTCACTCTGCGTTTGTTTATGGTCGATACCGCAAGCTCGAACGTGGGATCCCGCAGACAGAATGGCCCTGCAGCGCCTGTGATGGCTCCGGGTATCAAGGAAATCTTGCCTGTGAGACTTGTGGAGGATCCGGATATCTATATGATGAGAGTGTCGAGGAGTTGACCGCACCTGTTGTCTGTGATGTGATGGACGGAACCGATGCGACATTTCATGGTGCTGGTCGCGAGGATGTCGATGCGTTGATGATTGGAACCGGTCGCCCGTTTGTGATTGAGGTATTTGAACCACGACGTCGGAATATTGACACCGACCGACTTGAGGGTGATATCAACGCATTCGCAGACGGTGCAGTTGAGGTTGAGAAGCTTCGAGTTACGAATCATGAGATGGTTGAGCGAGTGAAAGAGCTGGAAGCGTCGAAACGATACCGTGCAGATATCGTTTTTGATACCCCAGTCGATGTTACTGACTTCGATGCAGCACTGACAGCGCTCACAGATGCAACAATCGAACAGTATACCCCGAATCGGGTTGATCATCGTCGCGCCGCGATAACCCGAACTCGAACGGTATACGACGCTGATGGAACAATTGAAGATCCAACACACGCGACCGTCGAGATACACGGCGCTGGTGGACTGTATGTGAAAGAACTCATCTCTGGCGACGATGGTCGAACTGAGCCAAGTCTTGCGGGATTGCTCGAAACCGGGGCGACGGTGACTGACCTCGATGTCCTCGGTGTGTATGCCGAATCCGAGTCTGAGTCGTTTGAGGATGACACATATTTCCGAACTGTGGACGCATCATCATAGCCAATCTGGGTCGACATCAGAGCAAGAACCCATCTTTCGATGATGGATTGAGCAGTTGATCATGTGCCTGAGAGATAGAAAAATACACCATCGGGATATAGAACGTCTTGTCGAATCGATGTAATCATACATTCAATCATCTATGTGTATATCTATGTCCATGTACATGCGTATACGACTGACTTCGTGGATGCCGCTAGTCGAATGAGCCCCCGCATCGGATCTGATGAGGCGGGAAAAGGACCAGTGCTTGGACCGATGGTCTGTGCAGCGGTCTCTGCGTCACCATCTGCTCTTCCAGATGGGATTGATGATTCAAAACGTCTGAGTGCTTCGACCCGCGAACGTCTCCAGGAAGCACTTGAATCACACACTGCCATCGAGATTGGGACCGCAGTCATCCCCGTTGCCCAGATTGACAATCCTCGGACAGATATGAACACAATAACGGTCAATGGGCATGCTGCGGCTATTGCAGATATTGATGGGATTGCTGAATTCGGTGGGACAGTTGTCGCTGATGCGAGTGATGTCTCAGAGTCACGCTTTCGCACACGTCTCGAAGCAGGACTCAGCGACGAGTGTGAGGCAATCGAAGTTAGCAACCGAGATCAATGGCGCATTGAAGCCCGACACGGCGCAGATACAGATGACCCACTCGTTGCTGCTGCTTCTGTTATTGCGAAGGTTCGTCGAGATGAACAGATGACAACGCTTGCTGAGACATATGACACATACGGACCAATCGGAAGTGGGTATCCAAGTGATCAGACAACACGATCGTTTCTTCGGCGATACATTCGCGCGAATGGAGAGATTCCGGCATGTGCAAGGCGGTCGTGGGCAACGGTAGATGATATTCTTGAATCGGTTGAACAATCATCCCTTTTTGATCTTTGAGATTTAGCACTTACCACTCACTGATAACTGCTAATTGCTGACTGCTGACTGAATTTTTGCACGCTGATCAAAATAGTACGGATTCGAGAGTTATGCGGTCGATATCATCGTCAGTGATGTGCGCTCATATATGCTTTCGTCTGCTCATATCGTAGAGTTCAATTGAGTCTTATAAATTGCCTGTGGTGAGTGTTCGAAGAATATCACCATACGCGGGTCGGGTGATGAGGACACCAACGAGCACTCCCAAAATGGTGAAGATAGCGAACCCTTGTAAGTCCCCGAGTGACAGAATTGCAAGTGGTGACATTGCAATGATAGTTGTTGCTGCAGCCGCACCAATCACCCAGAAGGCACGTCGGAATCGCGACTGGAAGACACGACGCGAGGACACCCCACCCTCTGCGAGTACCTCATCAGCAATAATCACAAGATCGTCAACACCGGTCCCAATGACCGTAATAAATCCAGCAATGACGGAAAGATCCAATGGATATCCAATCCCAGCGGCAAACCCAAGGAGGATTAATACCTCAGAAAGCGCGGTCACAATCATCGGTAACGCCACACGAACATCACGGTAACGAAGGAACACGACGCCACTGACAGCAAAGACAGCAACAAGACCAGCCAAGAGTGAGTCAGTCCGGAAATTCTCTCCCTGACTTGGTGAGATGAATGATGTTGTTCCGCCATCATCCCCGGTAAAATCTAGTTTTGCCGGTAGCGCACCGGCACGAAGATTAATTGCAACTTCTTGTGCTTCTGATACATTTGCTGTTTGGAGCTGGAAAACTGGATCTTGCGCCCACGATCCACCTCGGAGGCTATCGGCAAGTCTCGGAGCCATTCCGAAGGAATTCGTGACCTCACCATTCACGACCAACAGTAAACATGGTTCAGTGCTGTTTTTGTCTCGACTGTATGTGCATCGGGTCCCACCAGGTCGCGCGAGTCCGGTCTCGACAGTTGCTTGTTGAAATTCATCAGCAGCCGATTCACGGACCGTGACGGGGACATATGCACCTCCAGACCGTCCCTCCTGTGCAGATCCGATACTCTGGAAGTTATCTTGCTGTAACACAGTCTGTTGGGTATAGCTCTCGTCTTGTGGGTAGTGCGCTTGCACCACAACAGTCCCTCGTTCACTGACGAGACTTCGAACAGACGCCGCATCTTCGTTTGGAACCTCAATAAGAATGAAATGACCACCGCCAGCGGTGGTAACCTCTTGAACCGTTCCGCCGGAAAGCCCTGCTTCGTTGATTTTGTTTTCAAGAATGCGGACCACTTCCTGCCGTGTGGTCTCTGTGACGCCTGTTCGAACCGTTGTCGCAGAATATCCAGTCGACTCTAGTGCAGACTGAAGTTCGGTAGTATTTACGCCTTCGACAGTCACCTCGACAGTCCCTGTTGTTTCTGTGACTGATCGAGCAATAACGTCTGCTGGACCTGCACCGTCAATTGCAGTGGCAACTCTTTGCTCAACTTCTCGTGCGTTTGCTGGTTCAAATTCAACCTCCTCAGCAGTCACTCCAACAAGTGGCGCACGAACTCGCGTTCCGCCGGCGAGTTCAAGTCCATACTGTAAATTTGTCTGCGAAGACTGCTCCACCACGGCACTGCTACTATCAGCACCGCTCGCGAGTGTGGGGGATACGAGGGTAAAAAGTGAGGCAATAACCACCACAACGAGTAGAATGATGCGCCAATTTTCTCTGACATCAATCATCGGGCGACCCCCTTAAATTTATACCAACGAAGTAGGCTCAGGTTCAATAAATACGTATTCATCAAATCAGCAATAAGTCCAAAAACGAGAACGGTGCCAATAGCAGCAAGAAGTTGAATACCAAACGCTGTCGCAACTGCCGCCATAACTGCCATTGCGATAATTGAGGTAAGGGTCATCGTCACCCCAGTCCGCATCGCACGATATGTCGATTCATAAAATTCACCGGAGCGTCGAAGAATATGATTGTTCAACAGAATATCTGAGTCAACAGAATACCCGATTATCATCAACAATGCTGCAACAGTTCCAAGCGACAGCTCAATGCCAAGAACGTTCATCAGCGCGACCGAAATAACAATATCTGAAAACGCAGAGACAACAACCGCAATAGAAGGAACGAATACGCGAAACATCAAAAACACAAGAACACTCATTCCGAGGAAGGCAACACCAACACCACCAAGTGCAAGCGTCTGTGTCGTAGCACCGAAGCTTGGCGACACCTCATACGCAGACTGAACCTCAAATCCTGCCTGTTGTGCTTGTTGGGTCAAATCCGTCACTGTCACGCCACTATTTCCGCTGGATTGAAACGTGACAATATATGTGTTTGCTGTCGGCACCGCCTGTACGGATTCTGGTTCGACGCTGAATGCTTCGACAATCTGCGTTGTTGTTGCATCATCCGTTGCGACTGTGATTTCTGTACCACCAGTAAACGCGATACCCTGTGTTACTGGAGATCCGGTCAGCACGTACCAGCCAGCGATGATGAGCAACGCTATCGCCAAGATTGCAAGCGGGACAGCGACGAGCTGGTAGTTTGAGTACCGGGTGTAATCAACCTCCGGTACAGTGAATTCAGCCATATCTGCCGTGGAGAGCCACACCGAATAAACCTTTTTATGAAGAATAGAGAAGACTCACTACCTCATCTGTATGATAAAATATCGTTTTGGATTGGCTACTGATGGCGATAGCAACAATATCATAGCATTACCATGAATAATGACATCCTTGTTTGCAAACAGCAAGCATCGTCTTGCCCGCAAGAACGGATCTCAATATCCTGATTTCAGGATGTGGCGCCGGTGGGCTCCGGAAACTAAGACGGCCGGGATTGTCATGGCATATACCGGACAGCAACAACACCCGTGGCTGACCGAATCTCAATGCGATTGATTCCTAACCGTGCCGCTCGCTCGCACAGCGTTATTTTGTCATCAAGAATATCCGCAACCGCCTCAGTTGAATTATCATCAGGAACTGTAATAATATGAATCTCTCCAGTACCAGCACGAGGCTTGCGTGTCATTTCTCCGAGAGGCTGATTCGCGGCAACTTGTTTTGTATTCGCTGTCGGAGGTTCTGAGCTTGTTTCAACATCAACTGTTCGCGCTGTCGTTATCCCTGTGAGTTCATATACCACGTGTAATGGTGGCTCAGATTCAACAGTTCCATCAATGATAGTTAATCGATCAAAATCGATAGCAGTCGCGAGCGAATATATCTGTCCAGATTCAACATCTCTAAGTACAGTTGATGACCCATCTCTGGCTGTCACAAGAAACGTTGAGTCATGTCGTATTGGATCTTCCTCACCTGACTCAGGCATGATAGTATATGTATATGTATACTCGCAAGGTGTTTTGAGGTTTCGCTAACTGTGACAACTCAAGCACTGAGGGTCGAAATCCAACGAGCATGAGAGGATAGACACTCTCTCATCAGATAGAATCCAGCCATTAGCGTCCTTGTTTTTCCGCTGTGATAAGTATCAGATAAATCGATGTAATTGTTTGAACTTTGACCGGATAATGAATCAATCGACATCGTCGTGATTCAGCGTTTGAGCTCGTATCGTGTGCATTTCGAACATTTCTGTCTGAAAACAATCAATAGCGTTGTGATTGTGAGCGTATATCTGGATCACATTATCGAAATAGCCAATATGTTCCTGCGACGCACCCTGCGCCAACCAGCGGGACAATCCAGGAAAATCCAGATGGGATTGCATACAGCCCAGCGATGAGTGGTTCGAATTCTCCGGTTCCAGATGCCGGTGGGCGAGTGACCGTTTCGCCATCAAGACTGAATGTTGCTGGCATCGAGGCGACAACTCCAAGATAGAGTGAGAGTAAGAATATGAATCCAGCCACAGCAACAGCAGCCTCAAGTCGTCTTGAAGCAGTGAGTCCACGGCGGTGTCGTCGAGCAATTGCAAGTGTCGGTGCGACGGCTGGGAGAATAATAAGCAACCCAAGAACAACATAAAATGCTCGTGAGAGTGTGAGAGATCCTCCTTGAATACTTGCTGTCCGTCCAATCAATACGACAAGCGCACTGACAATAAAAAGTGCAATGAGTGTCGTTGCGACCCCACTAACGAGGACATACAGTTTGAATAATCGCGATGTGCTCGCGCGGAACGCATACGGGAATGCACCGAGGATACCCTCATATCCAGTCGTCATTATATCTGATCAAATACTACTGGTCGTCTCATCTTCATCTTCGTTTTCGTTTTCCTTCTGTTCCTCTTATTCGGTATCTCTCCCATTCTGCTCGCATTGACCGTGTGTTCGAACGAGTCCGTCCTCACAGAAATCTTTACTACTACTCGATATTGTGCGGAGTAATATTATCTTAACTCTTCGAGAGTGACTCTCGCTTTCTGCCAGCATATGACTCACAGAAGTAGAATAACGGGCTATCCCGAATCAATGGCTGTGGAGACGGCGATGTCTATCGACACCGATTCAATGTCTCTAAAACATGTTGGCTACTCGCAAGGAGTAAATGACCTAAGCCGCGCGCAAGTCGGGTGGGTAGAAAGTCATCGTTCGTGCTAATCCAGTTAATCATCAATAACTGACTGAGTAATAATACCTACCTTTTTCTCAGCGGGCGCCACTCAATTCGGTATGCAAGTTGATCTTGGGACAGTGTTCGATGCGACACCTGGTGTGACACGGGACGGACTTGAACGGCTTGATGAACGAGTTACGACAGCACACGAGCGGATTGAACAGGGACGTCGAAATAATGAGCCCGGTTATACGGCATTGAACCTCCCTGACACGGTTGATATAACGAGAATTCACGATGCCGTCGCGTCATTTGATGATCCAACTGCTATTCTGATCATCGGGATTGGTGGCAGTGCCCTTGGTGCCGCAACACTAGTCAATGCACTTGGTGACGATACCGCCCCAGTGTACGTACTTGATAATGTTGACCCGGCTTCTATCTCACGTGTACTTGAATCAATACCGCTCTCAGAGACGGTGGTTAATGTTGTCTCACGGTCAGGAACGACAGCCGAAACACTCGCAAATTTCCTCGTTGTTCGTGACGCGATGACAGAAGCTGGTGTTGACTGGACAGACCGAACTATCGTGACGACAGGCACTGACGGAAATCTCCGGCAGCTCGCTGATTCGGAGTCTCTTCCTGCATTGTCAGTTCCGGAGGGGGTTCCAGGGCGATTCTCTGTGCTATCAACTGTTGGGCTCGTCGTTGCGGCGCTTCAGGGCATTGCACTGACTGATCTGATGACCGGTGCTACAGACGCTGCAGCCGAACTGAGCGGGTCATTATTTGAAACACCAGCATATGCGTATGGTGCAACCACATATGCACTTGCGACACGGGGAGCGCGAACGAATGTGATGATGCCATATGCTGAGAATCTTGAGACATTTGCTGAGTGGTTTGCACAATTATGGGCTGAGAGTCTCGGGAAAGATCATCGTGGGCAGACTCCTGTCCGAGCACTTGGTGCAACCGATCAGCACTCGCAGTTGCAACTCTACCGCGCAGGACCACATAATAAAGTTATTACCCTCATGCGACCGCGTCACCGGTCACCATGCCCAATTCCCTCGACTGATTTGGATGGACTCTCATATCTGAGTGGATCAGATCTTGGGTCACTTCTCGACGCTGAGTTCGAAGCAACAGAAGCGAGCCTTGTTGACGCTGATATACCGACGATCCGCGTCGAAATCGATGCTGTTGATGCACAGAGCCTTGGCGCATTACTCTATGAGTTTGAGGCGGCGTGCATATGCTATGGTGAACTCGCGTCAGTACCAACATTTACACAACCAGCCGTCGAGTGGGGCAAACGAGCCACTCGGGGACTGCTTGGAGATGATGAATTGACAGAGACGGCGGCTGTCACTGATAAACCTACGCTTCGAATTGATTAATGCGATTATCGTTTGATTCGTCCGAGCGATAGTCGAGATCAAACACGACCCATTCGAATTCAGCGGTATATTGAGAACATCAAATACGACATATGTGGGCTTATGAACGTCCGGAAAATTCATTTAGATACATGAAGGTGATGTAATGGCAGGTGCTGGCGGTAATCTGATTGCTGTTGTGGCTGCGATTATCGGAATTGGAGTTATTGCACAGGTCCTTTCAGACCGATTTCAGGTTCCAAGCGTTGTCTTTTTGATTGCGGCGGGGATTCTATTGGGACCTGAGGTGCTCGGTGTTGTTGGACCAGATTCATTTGGAAGTGCACTTAGTGCTATCGTCGGTCTGTCAGTTGCGATTATCGTCTTTGAGGGATCCTTTCACCTCCGAATACAGAAACTCCGAGAAGCTCCAACAGCGACACTCAAACTCATCACGATTGGTGCGGGTATCGCGCTTATCGGAACAGCCGCGACCGTCCGGTTTCTTCTTTCAACAAGCTGGAATGTTGCCTTTCTCGTTGGTGCACTATTAGTTGCGACTGGACCAACGGTTGTCACACCAATCCTAGAGGTTGTGCCGGTTCGTGATCGTGTAGAGGCTGCTCTTGAGACAGAGGGAATTGTTAATGATGTGACAGCGGCGATTCTTGCTGTTGTTATCTTTGAAGCGATCACTGCTGGTGTAACACAACCAGGGGCGTTGCTACAGCTATTTATCGAGCGACTTGGGATTGGATTACTTATTGGCGCAGTTGTGGCTGCGTTATTAATATATGGGCTTCAATATGTTGACCTCTCGCCCGGAAATGCTCCCCGAAATGCACGATTGCTCGTGTTAGCGGGCGCTTTAGTTGCATATGGAACAGCAGACTTCATCGCAACAGAGGCTGGGATTGCGGCCGTCGCGACCGCAGGTATTATTCTCGGAAATACAGACATTCCATACGAAGAGGAAATTTCAGCATTTAAAGGGGATGTCACCCTCATTGTTCTCTCGTTCGTCTTTATTGCACTTGCTGCACTTTTAGAATTCGAGATTCTCCAGACGATTGGTCTTCGCGGGATTGGGATTACTGTGATTGTTGCTCTCATTTTACGACCACTGCTTGTGTTCATCTCGACACGTGGAAATCGGTTTACCGCAGGTGAACGATTATTCATGAGTCTCGTTGGTCCACGGGGAATCATCCCAGCATCAGTTGCGACCCTGTTTGCGATTGAACTTCGAAATGCGGGGATGAATCAGGCAGCGGATATACTCGTTGGGACAGTATTTTTAGTCATTCTGATTACAGTTGTTGCCGAGGGCGGTTTCGCCAGACAAATTGCAGAGTATCTTGATATTATACCAATGCGTGTCCTTGTTATCGGAGGCGGGACAGTTGGTCGTGCGCTTGCTGACCGTCTTGAAAGTCGTGGGGAAAATGTCGTACTTATCGAACAGTCGCAAGAAATCGTTGAGATTGGTCGAAACGAGGGCTTTACAGTCCATCATGGTGATGGGACCGATACTGATGTACTCACATCGGCTGGCGGTGATAGTGCCCGAATTGTCGTAGGTGCAACCGGTGATGATGACGTTAATCTGTTGGTTTCACAACTCGCGCGCTCGAAGTTTGATCCTGAGACAATCCTTGCGCGGGTAAACAATCCCGATAATGCCGAAGCATTCGAAGATCTGGGCGTTCGGAACATTTCGACTTCACTTGCAACCGCACAAGCATTGGATAACTATATCGAACGACCAGCGATGATGGACTGGATGGGTGAGATTGGCTACTCTGGAGATATCCAAGAGATCGAAGTTACATCTGAGGAACTTATCGGACGACCAATTCGCGATGTTGGTCCAGAACTCCCTCCAGACTCACTCATTGCGTTAGTCAAACGAAACGGGAATATTCGTGTTCCTGAGGCCGACTTCACACTTGAACACGGCGATCAGGTGACTATCATTGGTGGTCGCGACGAAGTGAGAGATGCGATTCGGTTCATCCATCCAGATAAATAATCTACACCCGCGAATACACTCTATATCATTGGTGATACAAGCTCACAAAGCAATCGCGTATGAGAAGACGGATTACTTGTTTTCTAATTTGAAATTTTGCGTGCGGATCCATCGAACGGCAACTGCCCAGTAGAGAATAACAAACCCCAAGAGAGCATACCACTGTATGGTGTCGAATGCAGGTTGTGGAAATGATATATTTGAAACAACCCACATCACAGCTAATCCACCTGCCAGAACACATATTATGCCGACTGTGAGCCCTCGATTTGGCGGTGATCCAGCGTCTCGGGGTTGCTCTGTCGATGAGTGAGGATTCGCATCAACGCTAGTAGTAGCGGTAGTGGCAGTGGTAGTGGTGGTCTTATTCGTCGTATCAATATCAGTGTCGGCGCCTGATTGTGACGCCATTGAAGCAGATGATGGATGTGATGTGGATGAATTTGAGGTAGACGGCAAATTGCGTCGTCTCGTCATCATCATCACTATGAGTCTGTGAAGACAAGAGTGTGTCCAATCCCGACTTTCGACGCGCTTATACAAGTGTGACGGTTACTTCAGTGGGATGAGTGATCGGGCTCTCGAAATTATCGAGTTTCTCCTTACAGCGCATCTCTATACCGAGGACCGCGATCGAGATGAAAACGATCTCCCCCCACGGTACCGAAGAGTGTTCTGGACGGAGCGAAGTGACGACACTGACAGCGATTCCGATGCCGGCACCACTACGGGTTCAGCTTCAGAGCAATCTGCGAACGCTCCTGATAATGCTACAGACATGCCCGTCGGTATTGAACGACCGCTTGTTGTAACAAACACCGTTGCGCGAAAAGCGACCGGCGTTGAGCATCCTTGGGATGCAGTCTCTGACCTCTTGTTCACCCAACGAGAGGACTTCTCTGGTCGTATCTCATTGACCCAACCTGATATGGCAATTGAGTGGTATATAGAGCGAGCAGACCACGAACGCCTCCAGACAAACGCAACGATTGCTGCTGCTATTGAAGACCGCGACGACGTCGAGATTACATATACGGAGGCACGTGAACACACCCGACCAATTCATGCTGATCGTGTCTGGATTGATAGTCTACTTGAGGAGTACTTTGATGATGACGAGGATGAAGACGCAGAGATGCTTGATCTTGTCCAAGTCAGAGCACCTGAAGAAATTGAGATGACACTCAATGATCTTGTGCTCACTGGCGATCAAGAGGGTGAAATCAAGAAATTGATGAAGGCAATCGAACATCGCGAGTATCTCGCGAATATTGGGCTGCGTGAGATTGGAAAAATATTATTTGTTGGACCACCGGGAACCGGAAAGACAACCGTTTCACGAGCGCTTGCACACGAATTAGGGCTTCCATTTGTTGAGGTGAAACTCTCGATGATTACGAGTCAGTATCTTGGTGAGACGGCAAAGAATGTTGAAAAAACATTTGAAGTCGCAAAACGGCTCTCACCGTGTATTTTGTTTATCGATGAGTTTGACTCGGTGGCAAAAACACGTCGTTCGGATGAACATGCGGCGCTTAAGCGTGCCGTCAATACGCTACTGAAAAGTATCGATGATATCTCCTTAATTCGCGATGAGGTCATCCTAATTGGTGCGACAAACCATCCGGATCAACTTGATGCAGCAGCGTGGCGACGATTTGACGAGATTGTTAACTTCCCGAAACCTGACCGAGACATGAGAGCGGACATCCTCAAGATTATTACCGATCGGATGGACATCGCTGAATTTGACCCGGCATCAATCGCAGAACGGACCGATGGTCTCACCGGGTCAGACCTTCGGATGGTACTCCGTGAGGCTGTGCTTGAGGCACTTACTGAAGAGCGAACAACTCTCACGCAGAATGATATCATTAATGCAGTTGAGGACTTCGAAGAACGCGATAATCTAAAGAACATGAATATGATGTCTGATGGTGATCAATTAGTCGCAGGTGATGGAAGTGGCAAAACGGATACAACTGAGACTGATCACGACCACGATCACGATCATGACCATGTCCACGATCACTGATCTAACTCATAATGCGGGTCACATTACTTGGAACGGGGGATACGACCGGGACGCCAACTGTTGGATGCGATTGCGACACCTGTGAACATGCTCGACAGCGCGGCATCGAACGGACCCGATTTTCTGTTCACGTTGAGAACACTCGCCGTGATGAATCGATTCTTATTGACTTCAGCCCGGATTTTCGACAGCAGTTTCTCCAGCGTGATGTCTCTTTTCCGAATGCTGGTATTGTCACACATATCCATTTTGACCATCTTGATGGACTTGGGAATGCGTATCGGCTCTGTGATGACCTTCCGATACACGCAGCAAATGAAACTGACCCACAAACGAACGAAAGTGTCGCTGAGACCGTTGCTCGGAAATATAAATATCTTGATCAGGTGACGATTGACTCACACTCTCCGTTTGAAGTGTTTGAAATCTGTGGTCTCAATGTTCAACTCGTTCCTGTTGACCACCCCCCACTGTACTGCTATGGAGTTGTCGTCGAAGACCCCGTGACCGAGACAAAGCTGTCTCTCTCTGGTGATACGAGTTATGGGGTTCCCTCTAATTCACAGGATGCGCTAGCTAATCCGGACTTGTTTCTCGCAGATGCTATTGTCCCTGCCTCAATGTGCCAACATCATCCGCTCGGTGGAAAACATCACAATGAGGATGGGGTCCCCCGAACTTTTGGAACTAAGCATATGACGCGTGAAGGGGCACGCGATCTTGCGGAGACGCTTGATGCTGATAAGACAAGACTTGTGCATACTGGACATTATTACCCCGCTGAAGAAGCGTTTGAAGATCCACTCGCCATCGATGGCGAAGAGTATGAATTGTAACAATCTTAGCTGTTTTATCTGAATCGATCAAGCCCCGACTGCCTGTGTCGAACGCCAGGGGGATCACTATGCCATGGTGAACGTTCATCACGCAGTTCATCGCTATTGCAACGTGGCGGTTCTGCATGTGTATACGCTGGACACTCGGTATCACAACTCTGTGCAGGATTGATGACACAATTAAACTCTGCGCAGTATGGTCGCCCATCCGGTTGTGTTTCAGCGTGTGCGCATGACGGGAGTGGATAATTTCGCCATCCCTTACCGTACGCTCGTTCAGCGACTCGACGACGTGCACGCGCTTTTTCCTCACTGCTCACAGGGTGAATTTCAGTATGATCTGATTGATCAGAGCCAAGCTCAATCCCAGGCGTCCCCGTTGCAAGCTCTGTTGATTGTTTGATGATCGTGCGGTCAGCTGTGTCTGGATCGAATTGCCAGACACCGACCGCGTCGGGAATACGATTGAGATGAGCGCGCGTGACATGTGTCTTTGTTGCAAGAATCACGGCGTCAAAAAGTCCAAGTGAGATGTCTACCTGTAACTGACGCGTTAGTTCTCCTGGTCGCTTGAGATCCGGTTTGTTCTCAATCCCAATAATCTGATCAAACCATCCTGTGGGATATCTTGTTGTCTGTCTAATGTGTTCCTGTCCATTCTGATGTTCAATAGTAAAGAAATCCGCAGCAAGAGCCTGCTCGATGGCAGCTTCTGTTGTTTGTGGTGACCCATCAATCGCATCAGACCGGCGAACAGATGTTCCGACTCCGGCTGGACCTGCAATTGCTCGTTCAGGGATTCGCTCATCAGTGATCATCGAGCGGGTATCAAAGCTGGAACCCGGAATGACGCCACAGATATCGATAATGCGACGACCAGGATGCACAACAGCAGCGCCAAGTTGTCGACTGATTACCCACTCTGTTGTCGTCTCGAGATGTGAGCAAAGTGCAAGTTCAAATGCGAATTCCTCTTGATTTGACGCGTGTGGTGGAGAGATAAGGGACATCACCTCGGTTGATGCTAGTTACTGTTTTGTTATCACTGAGCTGCTCAAGTATGCACTGCTTGATAACGGCAACGCAGGCGTATATCTCACTCAGAATTATATCGGATTTTACTTTTTTGAGTGTCTTATTCCGTCGTCAACTGTAGGTAATAATGTCACTTGTCTATTTGTCTTTTTCTGTGTGATTGTTGCTCTTTCCGTCTTCGTGTTGTTGTTACATACTAATCTGCTAAGATACACCTCAGAAACGTATGAATTATCTCAGAAATGTCCAGTCTCACCACTGCCGTACTGTAGTTCTCCCCCCCGACCACCCTCAACTGTGCTATTACCATGATCGCCGGAACTTGGAACTTTTACCCGCACGTCTTCGACACAATCAAAATCCATTATGAGATCTGATTTAATATTCTCAGCAGTAAGGTTTGATATCCCACAACCTGCACACGCGCCACCCAGTTCAACGACTACCTCACCAGTCTCTGCATCAGCCTTTCGGACAACGCTTTCGCCACCATGCATCTGTATAATTGGCATTTGACCAACCATCCAATTTTCAATACGGTGACGGAGTGATTCAGTTTGTGTTTGTGTCTGATTAGATTCGCTCATCACTACTATTTTGAGAGCGAGGATATGGAAACTTGCGGTTGGACCCACGCCACAAGACCCTGTAGAAAAGTATATCATGATTGATTACCTGCTCAAAATTGAGTCACGTCCGTCTTTATCTGGGCAAGTTGTCGGGGGCGTTGTGTGGGAATACCAGGAATCCAGGTTGAGATTTCGATTCTGGGAGGCACCCAGTAGCTACATTTGTGAGCGATCTCCAGTGCCAGCAGTCAATGCACTCGCGAGTGCACCACGAACGACGACTTCATCTCCAAGCGTTGTCAGCTTTATTTCTGGTACATTTGACATCACCATCTCATCCATTCGCTCACGGATCGGTTGCAATACCGTGTCAGGATTATTTAGTGCAACAGCGCCACCAACATAGATAACCAGCGGTGCGTATGCATGAACAATATTTGCGACGCCCATTGCATTCCAGTGTGCGAGTTGTTCAAGCACGTACGTTGCGAACTCATCATCTGGTGCATGTCTAAAAACATCAGCTGCGGAGAGCGCTGGATCATCGATTGGAATGGCTGTCTCAATTGGATTCGTGTCATACAGCTGCTTTGCATACCGTGGAATGCTATTGCCCGAACAGTATGCTTCCCAGTGACCGTCATGTCCGCAACCACAGGTTAATCGACCCTGCGGATCAACGGTCATATGTCCAATCTCGCCGGCGTTGCCGTCCCATCCGGTAAGAACGCTTCCATCCACACACACCCCTGCTCCGATTCCTGATGAAATCGTGAGATACACCATGTCGTCTGGATTTCGATCAGCGTAGAACCGCTCGCCAATTACCCCCGCGTTTGTGTCATTATGTAAGAATATCTGTCCCGTTCCCAATAATACTGATAATGGACCAGTAAGTGGAATCTGATCAATTGTGTCCGGGAGATTTGCAGGATTTTCGACAGCACCAGCAGCAAGATCAAGGGGACCGATTGCACCAATCCCAGCCGCTGAGACTGAATCAGGGGTAATATTTGCACCAATGCATGCTTCACGAACGACACCAAGGACTGCTTCTGTAACGGCAATCCCCGTTGGTCCACTCGGCGTCGTATCATCACTGCGACCATATATTGATCCGTCCTCGCCAGCAACGACCGCACGGACGTTGGTCGCGCCAAGATCAACGCCCACGTAGTAGGACATTATTTGATGTGGAGGTGTCCCATCACTTAGTTAGATGGATTCAGATTGACTGAGATACCGTTCCATGCCGATTGATCAGTTATCCTCATGAGTAGACAGGAGAAGACTCACCCGCTGCCGCTGTTTCATCTGTTTTATTTGACTCTGATGAGTACCCACTGTATTATAGTTTGTATCATACTGTCACGGATGCGCTCACGAGACTCACTGTCCATCGATATCAATAATCAGGGGCATCGTCCTCGACAGCACGCTTCATCGATTCACGACGGGATTTTGCGTCCCGTCCAGTTGCTTCTTTCAAAAACGTATTTTTCGCATCGACAGCATCACCCGCAGCGGCGAGATCATCAGGGTCAAGTTCGCTTGGATCACGCTCAACGAAATCAACAGCAAGTGTATCTTTCTTGTTACTGTATGATACACCACCAGCAACGATTCGCTGGAAAACCGGATTGTCTGGTTCATCGACGACATACAGATCACTTCCGTTGTATGACTCAGTGTCGGTGATTGACCCGAAGTATGACTCGATTGTTGATTTCATCTCCGGGATGCGATCAGCGAGCGTTTCCCCTCGACGCATCTTGTACTCCTTCATATACCGCGATTCGACAGGAGATGGTTTACTTGTTTCGTCATTATGTTGGAAACCAGATGCAAAGAGTCCGAAATAAAGGTGCAGTCGGTGTCGCAGACTCATCGGTTATGATGGAACTCGAAGTGAGTGTCCGCACTGTTGCTACGTGGTACGCTGAGAGCCACACCGACTGTATTATACTCATCTGCCACATACCAGTCGAAACCCCGAAGCGTCCCAGCTATGTGCGCGGAAGCATACCTCACAAGTGGGTAGCAACATACGACGCTGTTGATATGAGAGCGTGTACAGGAGTTCGAGAAACGACCGATTCTTATTTTTATTTCGATCTTCAGTGGAAATGCGATTAACAGTTGTTGGGACTGTGATTTCTGTCTCCGAAGTTGCAACCGAACGCGTCACCGGGTGTTCCAACTGAACTCACTGTCGCTTTTGGACACACACTGGTCAGATTGTCACCGATCATTAAGGACCAAGACGAGGGTCACTGAAAGTTAATCAACGCTTTCTCTCATCGATATATCCATTTTGACATTCTGGACAGATATCGCCGGCACGCATTGATGAAATATCCGCCGGATGAGAATGCTCACAGTGTGGACAATACAGTTCAACATGAGAATCTGGAACCGTTGACTCTGGCTTATTGGCTTCGGATGCACGAACGAATGGTTGTTTTTTTGTCTCATTCTGTGTCTGTTCGCGTGTATTCTCACGCGCATGTAGACTCTCATCGACAGATACCGCTGTTTCGTCGTTCATTTGCCGGTTCTCAACTTGCGGTGTCAACCCCTCACCACCAAACTCGATTGACACGCTGTCGGTATCTGGTCGTGCAGTATATCCTTCATCCTCGTCTGATGTGTCTGGCCACGATGTCGCAGATGCCAGACTTTCTCCATTGACAGTATCGCGTCCGCTTGGTGGCCATTCTTTTCGAGTACGGGTTGGTGATGTCTTATGATTGTTATTCGCGGTCGTCTCTTGACCCATCTCCACATTGGACGTTGCTGACGTCTCTTCAGTTGTCTCAGAATGAGGATCAGTATTAGTATCAGTATCAGAGTCAAGTATTTCTGCACCAGTGTCGTCGTGTTTTTTCTGCACGGACTCTCCTGTCTGCTCTCCCGCTGTTGGTTTTCCTGCATCGTGTGGAGGTGTCTCAATATCTGTGGGCCACTGTGCTTCATCCTGCTCCGTCGATTCATTGTTGAGTATGACGGCATCATTGACCGGCGAATCATCCTGGGTTGTCTCGACTGAGTCATCGGCACGAACGTGCTCGTGGTCCGGAGCACTCTCCCACCCATCGGAGGACGCATCGGTTTCAGTATTATCCGACAGATTGGTCTCAGGAGTTTCAGTCGGTCGGACAGAGGTAACCTCCTTATTTTGACTGATGACTTGTTCAATATTGCACCTTTTACACGTCCGTGTCTTTTTTACCGTGGCAACAACTTCGTTCCCGCGTTCTTCACGGGTATGCTCAATCTCAGAGTCACCAAAGGTATGACCAAGGAACCGGCATGTGAGTCCCATTACTCGCCGTTCCGACGCTGAGCGCAAAAAATCTATGCCTCCGTCTGACGGGCGGCAGACGTTCTGACGACTCTCACGGACCTCACGGTTCGAATGTGAATTCCACCCACTCGCCAACGCGGGAGGTCAAGAGAATTCAATTCGCCTGCGGGTGGTGCTGAACCCGACATCCTGAAGTCTCGGGATCAGGAATTTGATTTGACTCCGAGGCATTCCCAGTTCATAATCTCTCCGTTAAAGCCAACAATCGAGTTGGATTGGTGATGCGCGTTCAGATCGTATTCCAGTCTTTCTGCCACCTCGCCTATATTTTCGTCCCCGTCTGTTGGAGAATCGTGGGAACGATGATAGCATTCTGTCGGCATTCTCTGATCGGAACATATTGCGTTGTTAACTTTATTCAACAGTTGTCGAGTCCATATTCACCCAGATATAGGTTTTGTGGCACTCTTCTTGCGCTTAGATACACGGAAGACCTCGAAACGTGTAAAACCGATGCCGTTGAATATACATATATGAGAGCGCGGCGCGAGTTTAGAGACCGTCCAGATGTGGAAGTAGCTGTTCTCGACGCACTCGTTGACCGCGCTGATGAAGGGATGACTGTGTTCGAAATCCGCGCAGCTGTCGAGGCTGATATTGACACGATTGAAGATGCGCTTGCAGCGCTCAAATCAGATGATCTTATTCGGGTTGACGATGGCGATGATCGCGTCGTTATACGTGCTGCAGATCGCGTCATTCCTGACCCGGACGCGGAGATTGACACAGACAAGAGCTTCGTCGACACGCTTCGTGAGAGACTTGGATTGTAATTTCCCCTGCGAGTGGATTTAACTTATTACTCTCACTTCTTCGGTGATAACTTTCTGACCAGCAGATCGAGTATAATGAGAGGGAGACGCATGGAGATGGACGAGTGGATGTTTTCTATGTTCAGAACAACCATCTAATGATGACAGTTGCAACAGCAATACATGATGACCACGGCGCGACCTTTGAACAACGCGGCGGGCGACAAGTTGTTCGCGATTATGGACGACCCGCTCGGACAGCACTTGCGGTCCGTAAAGGTGCTGGGGTGATTGAACGAGGATATGGCGTCATTACCGTCGAGGGAGATGACCGAATCGAGTTTGTCGATGATACACTCTCAAATCACGTTCCGACGACCGATGGGCGGGGCGTATATGCACTTTTGCTCGATCCAAATGGACGTATTAAAACTGATATCTATGTATATAATGCTGATGAGCGACTCCTCTGTTTCACACCACCGGATGTCGCAGCAGACCTTGCTGATCAATGGGCTGATCGAGTCTTTATCAAAGATGTTCAGGTGACCGTCGCCTCTGAGGAGTTCGCTGTTTTCGGCGTCCACGGTCCACAGGCAACTGAAAAAGTTGCAAGTGTGCTTAATGGCGCTGGCGCTCCTGAGCCATCATTGACTTTTGTGCGTGGGTCGATGGGTGATGAGGGTGTCACAGTTATTGCTGGTGATAATCCCCTTGGTGAGGAAAGCTATCAGGTTGTCTGTAGTGCTGGTGTCGCTGACCGTATTCTTGAAACATTATTGACATATGGATTAAACGGTGTCCCGTTTGGGTACAAGACATGGAATGCACTCGCTGTTGAGGCAGGAACACCACGCTTCAAGACGGAACTCGCTGATCAAATTCCAAATGTTCTTGGGATTCGGAATGCCCTCGATTTTGAGAAAGGGTGCTATATCGGACAGGAGATTGTTTCAAAAGTCGAAAACCGTGGACAACCGAGTAAGCAACTTGTTGGTCTCCAATTGAATCAGATGGTTGAGGCGGACTCGACAGTCACCGCAGACGGTGATACTATCGGAACAATTACCAGTGTTGTCGAAAGTCCATCAATTGAAACGCCAATCGCGTTGGCACTCATTAAGTTCAAAACAACGCTTAGCGATGAAAGTAACGTAGTCGTTGAGCAAAACGATGATCGTGCTATCGAAGCAACCCCAGCAACGCTTCCATTTGTTGAGGGAAGTGCCACCTCCGCTCGGATACCAACATATCCTGAGCCAAGTGCTGAAACAAATAGATAATCAGCTTGGATCCATGTCTGAAGAACCCACCGAAGTTAGTTCCCTCAGCCGTCGCCGTCGCCGTCGCCGTCGCAGATCCGTTGGCGCAGTATCAACCTCTGAGAGACATCACGCGGGTAGATATCTGCTGATTATTATCTGCTCTGAGAGAGTATGGTACCTGGGGGGGTCCAACACTGTGAAGCGAACCGGAGATTCGGTCATATTTCTGTCATCGCTCTCTCGATTCGTAACTAGCATGTGAGGACGATATGGTGGCATAGTGACTGCTGCTCGGTGTCTGAGGAGTTTTGTTGAGACTTACTGAAATCATTTGAGTGCGATCGAAACCTATCACACATTTATGTCTGTACTTGTGTCATCGCCGTGATCAATTGTACTCAAACTGATACTATATCATTGAAACTCTCCAATCTGCCGGGAGAGGAGGTGGCTTACCTACTGATGAGTGCCCGAAGTTGGTCTCGTGAAAACAGTGATGACGGTCGGTCCATATGCACAGCAATCTCACCAGAGAGCGCGTAGAGACCGGCTCGCTGAACCATCGGTGGAAGTGAATACGCTCGTCGAATCCACCGTCCAAGTGTAATCTCATTCGCTAACTCTTCTCGCCAGGCTCGATCATAATCGCGAAGTGTCGCTGGGTCATCCGGATCAATTGTTGCAACAGCGGCGTCTGCCGCTGTCATTCCATATAGAATGCCGCCACCAGTGAACGGTTTTGTCTGTGCTGCAGCGTCACCAATTAGAAATACACGGCGGGTGTGAACCCGACTCGGTGGTCCAATCGGGATTGCTCCTGAACAAAATTGTTCTGTTTCAACATCATATGCATCTGTTAGCCGCTCGAAAAGCTCTGAGACTGATTCACTCGGTGGTGCTGCAAGTCCATACTCGACACCTGCTTCTCCCCGAGGGATCCGCCATGCGAAGAACTGTGGGGCGGTCAGATGAACGTCGACAAAGTCTGCATCATCAGGTGTCGAGTCGAACGCAAGAACACCATGTAACAGTTCATCCGGCTCAGGAAGTCCCGCCTGTCGGCGGACACGAGAGACAGGTCCATCGCACCCAGCAACCATCTGTGCATGGAATTCTTCTTCACCTTCACTGTGAGAGACGGTGAGAGTGACCGTATCATGTCTCTCATCGATATCTGTCACAGTGTGCTCTTCTCGAATATCGGCTCCACAATCTCTTGCTGCTGTGGCAAGTGCCTGATCAAGATCAACGCGATCAATAACATTCGATACTGCCTCGCGTTTATAAAATGGGTGCGAATCAGTCTGTGGACCACCAACATGAAATCGAGCTCCATAGATCTTATTCTGTCTGAGATCTGCGGCTGCGCCATCCGGCACATACTCCCAGATGTCTGTACTTACGTGTCCAGAGCAGGCAAGTGGTGTTCCAACCGTCCCTTGTTCAAATGCGATGACATCATAACCCGCAGCGGCAGCCTCACGAGCGAAGCGGGCTCCGGCTGGACCAACACCGACTACCGCAAAGTCATACATAGTGTCTTATTATCAGCTTCGTCATAATATATTACTCGCTATCAGCTGTTGGGACTGTGAGTTTCGTTACTCGAAGTTGAAGTTGAACCGGAACCGGAACGCGCACACGAGCGTTCCAGATGAACTCAGTCTGAGTGTGGGTGTGGGTGTGGGTTCGGAGAGAAACAGTGGTTATATTTTCACCGACTGCTATCGGAGACAGATTACTGAATCTCAAAATAATGACTCACTTTCTCCGTATGCAGCAACAACAATCACAGTCGTGTACCCACCATCTGGATTTCCCTCTGCTGTTTCAATCATTGTCTGACGATCAGTGAATGACCACTCACGAAGTGCCGCACCAGCCGAAAGACCACGATTGATTGTTTGACGGACCATCTCGGGGTCCGTCCCGGTCGCTTCATAAAATAATCCGGGACCAGTCCCAGTTGTCCAGCCAAGTCCTGCAGCGACTTCTCCGGCTTCAGCGGTCGTCATACGTGCTTCAACAACAGTTAATTGATTTCCGGTTGGACCAAGATCTGGAGCAGTTTCAACGACTTCAACAACCGCCTCGGCTGGAATTACAGAAGAGATAGTCGTCAGATTGTAATTGTGAATATTCGCCGCAGCAAGTGCAGCGTCATATGACGCCATTGCTGTTGACGCATGTCCAGCGCCGCGAACAACAAAAATGCTCTTCACATAATAATAGCAACGATACGTTATATAATGGATTACGATTCTTACAGAGTATCTTGAGGAAATATCCTAATTAAAAGCTCAACCTTTCTGATGAGCGCTTGCTCAAATCGGGAGTTAACACCGAATCCAACCCTCTCCAGGAGCAGACGATTCAATCGACGCTGACAATCAGACCGAGTAGTAACTGTGGTTAGTATTGGTACGTTGTTGGTCCTGGGATTGTGGTTTGCTCATCTGAATCTTCAAGTTTCTCATGAGCATCGTCAAAGTCACACCGACGAACCTCAGTACGGTCATCACGAATAGCGAACATTCCCGCTTCTGTTGCGAGTGAGGCGAGATCCGCTCCGGAGTACTCATCGAGATCTGAGACAAGTTCGCCGAAATCGACATCATCGGCAACATTCATCTCGCGAGTATGAATTTCGAGAATCTGTTCACGACCCTCGTGATTTGGCTTTGGCACTTCGATAAGTCTATCAAAACGCCCAGGGCGAAGGATTGCCTCATCAAGCATATCGAATCGGTTCGTTGCTGCGATAATCCGGATTTCTCCTCGCTCATCAAATCCGTCCATCTCCGAGAGCAACTGCATCATCGTTCGTTGCACCTCAGCATCGCCAGACGTTTTCGAGTCTGTTCGTTTCGAGGCAACAGCATCAATCTCATCGATAAAGATGACTGCAGGTTCCCGTTCAGCAGCGAGGTCAAAGAGGTCGCGAACAAGACGTGAACCCTCTCCGATGAATTTTCGGACTAGTTCTGAACCAGCCATCTTGATGAATGTCGCATCTGTCTCGTTGGCGACAGCCTTTGCAAGCATTGTCTTGCCGGTTCCTGGCGGTCCGTGCAACAACACGCCCGACGGTGGCTCCACGCCAACTTCCTCGAACAACGCAGGATTCGTCAGTGGGTCTTCAACCGCTTCACGAACCTCACGGACCTGATTGTCGATCCCACCAATATCCGTATATGTAACTTGTGGTGAGGCATCGATTTCCATTGCTTGTGCTCGTGCATCAGTCTCGTCATCGAGCACTTGCTGAATTGCGAACGAATCATTAATCGCGACACGGTCGCCAGCCTCAAGATCACCATCGAGACGCGATGAAAGCTCTGTGAGTACTTCTTGATTGTTTCCGTGCTGTTTAATTACGACCTCACCATTATCAGTAAGTTCTTCGACACTTGCAAGGTATAATGAAGATGTTTTGAGCGTTTCATTCCTCCGTTTGAGTTTGTCTACTTCTGATTGGAGTTCAGACTGTGTCTCAGTTGCATCGGTCAGTCGCTCATCAAGCTCTTCGTTCACGGTGAGAAGCCGCTCATAATGCTTGCGGATTGCCGAAAGTCGTTCTGCGTCTGACATCTCAGGATCAAGGTCAAGACGCGGGCGCTCTGGGAGAGAAGGACTCCGTGACATCGGTTAGTTTTATTTGCAGTCACGTATACATGTGCCTTTGGGTCGACCGTATTCGCTGGGCGAATCGCGCACGTATCAGTTACTCTTATCGATCCGTTCGTGCTGATAACCTCCATTGTACGTTGAATTATTCGCAGCCTCCGCAAGCACAAATTGTGCAATCCGCGACCCGCGCTCAAGTTCAATTGGATGGTGAACCTGAAGAAGCCCCTCACCACGACCCTCGTATCCAGCATCCCAAACAGCAGTATTGAGCATACATGAGTTTCGAAGTAGCGACGAGCGTGGGTAAACAAACCCAACGTGACCGTCAGGAATAGCGATTCGCTCAGCATATGTTATGATGTAGCCACCCGGGTCAAGAGTAAATACATCCTCCTGGGCAGTGAGTGACTCGCGCGCTCCGATGGTTTTATTTTCAATCTCAATCCGACTAGGGGCTCGCTGTGTGAGAATATCTGCGAGACGAAGGTCAACACCATTTGGCTGTACCTGTTCGGCATCTGTTGGCCTAACATGTGTTGCTGTGAACTCACCAGCACGAAACATACAGATGGTAAACACAGTTAATATATAAGACACTATCTGTGCGAACTGCTCTGAGTTCGTCTGGGATTTTATTCTGTTAAAACATGCCTCTAGGATCTCATCAATATTGAAACACCAGGAAGGGGTTCACCACCCTGCACAGTGATCTGCTCAGTGCGGTCACCGAATACAGATATCGCACCTCACAAACTCGGGTTATACACGTTTCAGGTGTCCGAGGTGAACTACCCCTGCCCCTGCCCCCCTACCCCTGCCTACTCGCCAGCGATTGCTGGCTCTTTGAGGGTGGGATTGGGGTTTCGGTGCTCTCGCATTGGACTTTCTGCTTCCACGACAGTGTCCGCAAGGAATGCGTCTCGATGACGTATCCACAGCGATGCCACTTTCAACATTCACAGACATTCGTTCGGACTGTTCCATCCCTCACTCCGCTTGCTCGAACTCTCCTCCCAACCGCTTCAAACCACGCTGATGCGCTTCCAACAATGCGGTATGATTATGATCAGCTCCCTCATCTAACCGAGCGAAAGTACGGCTCTCGGAATTACAGACAGACTTTGTGATACCAAGGTCGATTCCAATTGTATCCTCAACCGCAATATCTTTACTAGCAAGCTCTCTGGATATTTGGTACCACACTCAACCACGACACCACTGTCCAGTCGTCTGTTTTTTGCATTGTGAGGATTACTTCGGTTGATGTCTGCATTGTTTGGGAGTGGTCGGTGGGAGTCCAAGTGGAAGTCACCAATCTTCGGGGAGTTCACGATAGCGTGACCAGTCCGACCCGTGTGAGTATCCACGTCGAAGTATAACGGCGTGAAGTGGACTCGTTCGTACTACGTCGGTACGGCGGGAAGCACCTCGAAGGGCGCTGTCGAACAGTACATCGCTGAACAAGAGGGTGGTGACGAATGAGACGCGTCAACACCTTCGAGGTTGAGGTCGTGTCATAGACCGAAAACGACAAACAGTGCCTTCTACGGCTACTCGACGCCTCCGCCTCTCTGTG
>KE356560.1:3210429-3218180 GCA_000415965.1 Haloquadratum walsbyi J07HQW1 | reverse complement strand
CCGCAAGCACAAATTGTGCAATCCGCGACCCGCGCTCAAGTTCAATTGGATAGTGAACCTGAAGAAGCCCCTCACCACGACCCTCGTATCCAGCATCCCAAACAGCAGTATTGAGCATACATGAGTTTCGAAGTAGCGACGAGCGTGGGTAAACAAACCCAACGTGACCGTCAGGAATAGCGATTCGCTCAGCATATGTTATGATGTAGCCACCCGGGTCAAGAGTAAATACATCCTCCTGGGCAGTGAGTGACTCGCGCGCTCCGATGGTTTTATTTTCAATCTCAATCCGACCAGGGGCTCGCTGTGTGAGAATATCTGCGAGACGAAGGTCAACACCATTTGGCTGTACCTGCTCGGCATCTGTTGGCCTAACATGTGTTGCTGTGAACTCACCAGCACGAAACATACAGATGGTAAACACAGTTAATATATAAGACACTATCTGTGCGAACTGCTCTGAGTTCGTCTGAGATTTTATAGACAGACTTCGTGATACCAAGATCGATTCCAATTGTATCCTCAACCGCAATATCTTTACTAGCAAGCTCTCTGGATATTCGGTACCATACTCAACCACGACACCACTGTCCAGTCGTCTGTTTTTTACATCGTGAGGATTACTTCGGTTGATGTCTGCATTGTTTGGGAGTGGTCGGTGGGAGTCCAAGTGGAAGTCACCAATCTTCGGGGAGTTCACGATAGCGTGACCAGTCCGACCCGTGTGAGTATCCACGTCGAAGTATAACGGCGTGAAGTGGACTCGTTCGTACTGCGTCTACAGCGGGCATCGAAAGGTTCTGTCAAAGGCTATATCGCTGAACAAGAGGGTGGTGACGAATGAGACGCGTCAACACCTTCGAGGTTGAGGTCGTGTCATAGACCGAAAACGACAAACAGTGCCTTCTACGGCTACTCGACGCCTCCGCCTCTCTGTGGAACGAGTTGACTTACGAACATCGTCAAAACTACTTCAGAGACGGCGACGACGGCGACGGCGACGTGTGGGACACCTCTGGGTACCGAGGGCGCTACAACGGTGTCATCGGTAGTGCGACCGTGCGACCGTCCAACAGGTCACGCGCGAGAACAGCGAAGCGTGGCGGTCGTTCTTCGCCCTCAAGGAGAAAGGCGAAGACGCCAATCCGCCGTCGTACTGGGGCAACGAGGAGGACGGACGCGAACTCCGTACCTACATCCGATGCAACCGGTACACGATTCAGTGGGGCAGGCGTAGTCGTCTCGAAATTCCTGTCGGACAAGAACTGAAAGACGAATATGGACTCGGCTACCACGAACGACTCCGCCTCGAAGTCTGAGGCAACCCGAAGTGGGATAGCAAACAGGGTCGTCTGGAACTCGAATACAACGAGGTGAGCGACACGTTCAGGACTTTCCACCTAGTCACGTCCCTGATTCTCGACTGAACTCACCACTGGCTTCTCACGAAGCCGCCCTTGACGTTGGCCTAAACAATCTTGTCGCCTGTTCGACGACCACTGGGAACCAGTACCTCTACGATGGTCGGGAGTTATTCGGACGGTTCCGCGAGACGACCGACGAAATCGCCCGCCGACAGTCGAAATCCGAGAGGGACTCTACTCCTCAAAGTGGATTCGACGGCTGTACCGATAGCGGACGAAGCGTCGTGCCCACGCACAGAACGCGCTGGTGCGTGACCTCGTTGAACGGCTGTACAATAAGGGTGTGGTGACGGTGTACGTGGGCGAGTTGACCGACGTGCTGGAAACACACTGGTCGGTAGGGTGAACGAGAAGACGCACAACTTCTGGGCGTTCAAGAAGCTCATCCACCGTCTCGCGTGCGTCTGTGAGGGATACGGCATCAGCCTCGAAGCCGAGTCGGAATTGTGGACGAGTCAGACGTGTCCCGAGTGTGGCGACCACGAAGATGCGCTGACGTGTTCGTGCGGTTTTGAGGGACATGCCGATCTCACGGCGTCAGAGACGTTTCTTCGAGCAAACAGCGATTGCGAAATCAGACCGATGGCACGGCCCGTGCGATTCGAATGGGACGACCACAACTAGTCAGGGAAACCATATACCCTCACGAAAGTCCCAAAGAAGTGCGCACGCACCCGCAGGTTGCCTCCGTGGATCGGTAGCCGAACCCCAAGGGAGTCGCGCTTTCGTGCGGGGAGGATGTCAAAGTGTCTGAGGGCTTTTTTACTCAGGTTCAGATCGGTACTCTTGAGTGCGTGGTTGTACATTTCCCGATAGGTTTTGGATATAGTATATTCCACGCAGTCTCACTAGTGGTCGCGTCCCCGGGTGTCGCTCTGCACGCAGATTGTCAAGGCGGCTGCCTCGGGGCTTTGATCTGGATGTGGATGTGACTCCGAGGCAGGTTCACTGGAGTGCTTCTTCAACCACTAATTCTCACTTAGGACTCGTATTAGTCGTATTTTGTCGAGAATAGCGTACGGCTGTTCCCCTCCCTACTCACTCACTCAACACTGTTCCGTTCGCTGCTTGAGGAAGAGGACTGAACTGAATGAACGTAATCCAGCTTGTGTAAGCGATGTTTAGCAGTTATTGGCACTTTAAACACTGGTTCTCTCTGAACACATGCTCAGACTCAGTTCATTCTCGAACGCCTGTGTGCGTGTCTCGCTGCAAGTTCAAAGAAAAAATCGAAGTGACCAACAACTGTGAGGAATTTCCATCACACATTGATTGTGGACACATCTATCCGTGCGTTCTCGCCACGTTACCGCGGTCAATAATACTCACATCCGGCGTTGCACTGCATTTTAATACCTAATATGTGTACGAGAGCCACATTTGTGTGGGCGAACACACGGGATTTATACTCATAGGTCGCCGATTGTTTGACGTTATGGGACAAACACTTACTGAAAAGATTCTTGATGACCACCTTGTTGAAGGCACACTCGAACCTGGCGAAGAAATCGGAATTGACATCGACCAGGTACTGACACAAGATACGACTGGCACGATGGTTTGGCTCCAGTTTGAGGCGCTTGATCTTGACGAAATTCAAACGGAGCTAGCGGCGCAGTATTGTGATCATCAAACGTACCAATTTGATTTTAAAAATACTGACGACCATCGTTTCCTCCGCTCAGCGGCAGGAACGTACGGTGCATATTTCTCCCGACCAGGAAATGGAATCTGTCATAACGTACACAAAGAGAACTTCGCAGCACCTGGAAAGACACTTCTTGGGTCTGATTCTCACACACCAACACCTGGTGGGCTTGGACAACTTGCAATCGGAGCAGGGGGACTCGATATCTCCGTTGCCATGGGTGGCGGCGCATATTATGTCGAGATGCCAGAAGTGGTGAATGTTCGTCTTGAGGGCGAACTCCCCGAGTGGGCAACAGCAAAAGATGTTATTCTTGAGATGCTCCGTCGACTATCAGTGAAAGGTGGCGTTGGGAAAGTGTTTGAGTACACCGGTCCCGGCGTTGAGACACTGACGGTTCCTGAGCGAACGACAATCAGTAATATGGGAACCGAACTTGGTGCAACTTCATCAATCTTCCCGACGGATGATCAAACATATGAATACCTTGCCCGACAAGGGCGTGAAAGCGAGTATGTTGAACTTGCGCCTGACGACGATGCTGAGTACGCTGATGAAGTTGTTCTTGACCTCTCAGAGCTTGAGCCACTCATCGCAACACCATCCATGCCGGACAACGTTGTGCCTGTTCGTGAGGTCGCAGGCGAATCTGTTGAGCAAGTCATTGTTGGATCATGTACAAACGGTGGGTATGGCGACATCCTTCCAGCGGCAAAGATGGTCGAAGGTCGTGAAATCAATATGGGCACTGAAATGATCGTCGCACCGGGTTCAAAACAGGCATCTGAATTACTTGCCCGACAAGGTTGGACTGCTGAAATGATGGCTGCTGGGGTTAATTTCTCAGAAGCCACATGCGGTGCCTGTATTGGCATTGGTCATGTCCCAGCATCGGATTCTGTTTCGCTTCGAACGTTTAACCGGAACTTCGAGGGACGCTCTGGTATCGAAAATGACTCTGTATACCTTTGTTCGCCAGAAGTAGCCGCAGCTGCCGCAATCAAGGGTGAGATTGTCGATCCACGAGACCTTGCCGAGGACCTTGGTGATCTTGAGCCGCCGGGAATGGAGCTTCCTGATGCATATGACGGTTCAAAAAGTGATATTATAGAACCGGACGAATCCATTGATGATGACCTTATTAAGGGTCCAAATATCGGTGATGCGCCAATTGGTGACCCGCTTGGTCCGGATATCGCTGGTGAAGCGCTCTTGAAGATGCAGGATAACATCACGACGGATCACATCATCCCGGCAACTTCTGACATTCTCAAATTCCGGTCAAATATTCAGAAGCTATCTGAGTATACCCTCTCACGTGTCGATGAAACATTCGCACAGCGTGCGATTGAGGCTGACGGTGGCGTCCTTGTCGCTGGTGAGAACTATGGACAGGGGTCCTCTCGTGAGCACGCAGCAATGTGTCCACAATATCTCGGTATTGAGACTGTTCTTGCACAGTCATTTGCACGTATTCATAAGGCAAATCTGTTTAATTTCGGGATTCTTCCACTGCAAATTGATACAGAAACATATGAACGGATCAGCCAGGGCGACGATGTTGAGATTATCACTCATGTTGCTGAGGCTGTCGACACTGGTGAGACCGAGTTCACAATCCGCGTCAATGATGAGTGGGAGGCAACCGCGACACTTGACGCCTCAGAACGCGAGCGTCGTATTCTGAGTGCAGGTGGAAAACTGCGACTGACGAAGGAGCAGTATGAAGATAACACCGGTGGTGCTGCGCCTGCAGACGACTGAAGCGGTACTTACACACGCGTCCGTTTGATAAGCCGGCGGCTTTTTGTTCTATCGCATCAACATAATCATGTGATTGATCCGGTCGATAGTGCTCCTCAGGCTGATGAAATAAACATCCGTGCAGTTGAGCGTGCGGATCTCCTTGAGATACTCCGGATCGAACGTGCATGCTTTGATAACCCTTGGCCATATCAAGCGTTTATTTCTGCACTCGATGATCCCGTTTTCTTGGCTGCAACAACCGCTGAGACGGCAAAAATTCATGGATATGTTATTGGCGATATAATGCCAAATCATGGTCGCGACCGTGGACATATCAAAGACCTTGCTGTCGCCCCATCTGCACGACGAGAAGGCATCGGACGAACTCTCTTGTGGACTGCAATCAGACAGCTTGCAACTACCGGTGCGGTAACAGTGAAATTAGAGGTGCGAGCAGAGAATGCACCTGCACAGTCACTGTACAAGTCAGTTGGGTTTGAGACTTCACGTCGCGTGCCACGATATTATGATGACGGTGAGGATGCACTGATTTTGATTCTTGAGTTGTAATCTTTATAAGCGGAGCAGGCGCAATCCCACTGAGGGTGTGGATACGCGCCGTCACAGTGGTAATTCCACACAGTTTTTTCCACAAACAGCGCATATATTAATGTCGGCGCACTGGCTACGACCCCAGTGTCGCCGAGCGCCCGAAACTGGCGGTTCGAGTATGAGTATGAGTATGAGTGAACTGTGAGTGTCCGCCCACTTTGGAAACAGGGTGTGCCCTCTGTGCAAACAACAACCACCGGGCGAAGCTCGCAGTGAAAGTAACTCCGAGTCCGTGTCCGCTGAAGTCTGTCGGTGTCGGACGTCCCGAGGCAAAAACAACTTTGGGAGTCCGACTCTGACAGAGGAGAGGAGTACCGGGGGTTTGGCACTCCCAGGAGACTACCCATCGACCGGTCCCACACCGATTCGAACGGTGTGCTGGCTTGGTAGTCTGTAACCCTGAAATTCCCAACGCAGCGCAGCGGTGCCGTGGGATTCCTCCCGCCTCCCGCCTTCAGGCCGAGGAGGATGTCAAGAACTGACCCTCTCTAAACGAGTGTAGAGAACGCTGTGACGAATTCGGACCACGTCTGTGGCTTCTTCTTCTGTCGGTTGAGACAGCTTTCAGTCGAGATACATACATGCTGTGATATACTCTGTTATGGCGACTGCATCTCTCAGATCCACAGGCTGAGCAGGCCGAGTGCCTCGCGGGCTTGACCCGAGGCGGTTCACACTGTTCGTGACATATTGTCATAATTTTCATCGAATAACAGTCGGCAGCAATCTAACCACCGTTTCTACTCGAAACCACGCTCGTTTGCGCGCTCCCCATCACATTGGACTAACGACATTCACAGTCTCACCGACTGATAAACATAGCAATTACTCTTTTTGATGACACGAGTGAGCAAACGTGACGACGCAACGACTATCGACCGGTAGTAGCCATACAAGAAATTCATTGAGTCCCTAACGTATCGAGTTACATCGACGACGTTGCCCGTTGATGACGAGCGGGTGAGCCGTCGCAACCTTGTGTCGTGAGTTCATATAGCGAGTATGGGTTATGCTTGTCCTGTCTGTGAGGCTCCACAGCAAGATGCAGCACATCTCGCAGATCATCTTGCATTCACAGCTCTTGTTCATCATGATGATCATGAATCTTGGCTTGATGAACAGGTTGGTGACTGGGGGCAGTATGGCACTGATGGATTAGCCGAGATTGTTGTCGAATTAGCCCCCTCGGTCAAATACGATCAGGTGTTTGAGGACACAGTCCACAGACAACACGGTCGCCAAATGCACGATCACGGTCATCATACCGCCTCGGTGGGAGATAAGGTCAATATGGATCCCATGGATGAAACTGGACAAACCCAGATTGATACAGAAACACAAACCGTGATCAAAGAGGCGCGTGAGTTGACGGCTCAGATGATTCACACTGATGATGAGGACGCCAGTGACGACAAGAACACAGATACACACGAGAAATAAGGAAACTCAAAGCAATGACTCAGCGAGTGCTAGTGACGATACTAACCAGCCGAATACTCACAAAGCAAATATAATTACTCATGAAAGTTTCGACGTTGATACTGACAACTATTGTCGATGTAGCACAAACATAGCATACTAACATATAATGAATGAAGATACCACGACAGAGACGAGCCCGAACGAATTAGATACTATTGGTGAGCTTGCACCGACCTCAACGACGACAGTCTATGAACGGTTTGATTCGCTTGGGTCAACTGCACAGACTGTCGTCAGAGAGATCGCAACTGCAATGGGATTTGATCGTGAGGAATATAATGACCGTATCACGAGTGAGGTTGTTGAAGCAGCACGAGAGACGCTCTTTGCAGAACGATTAGCTGTCAGAGTTGCATCACAGGATGAGTTCGAACAATGGGTTGATTCTCATCCTGCTGTCGATGTCGAACAGATGGGAAGTCCTAATGTCGATCGCGTTGCGTGGCATCATGCGCCATTCAGCGATGCCGTCATTGCTGCCACATTCCAGAACGAACAGGCGGCTGCGGTCAGTACTCTTCGCCGACGCAGTTTTGGTGAAATTTATCGACCAGTACTTGAGGATGAATCCTCGGACAAAACTGACTCCCAAGAATAACCAAACCCGCTTTATCCTGACTCTTCTCAACGGCAACTCAGTCTTTCTCGTGTGATCTAATAGTATCAGTTGTTGTATACGTGGCAATTCGATTCAGCAACCCCTGCCGAGGGTCAGCCGTGAGGTGATTCACCCCTCTGGATCGTCACATACGTCTCTTCTGGTAGTCCGGTCGGAATCTGGAGCTCGCGTGGGTCGTCCTCGATGTCGATGGTCTGCATCAGCTCTCCAGCAGTCAGTT
>KE356560.1:3160769-3210409 GCA_000415965.1 Haloquadratum walsbyi J07HQW1 | reverse complement strand
GTCTCCTCGGCACCGAGGATGATTGCCACCGTCCAGATGTTGAACAGTTGAGCCGCGAAGTGATTACCCGGAAGTCTATCTCGATGCCAACTGTCGGCGGATGCAGTCCCGTCCTGTCTTGGAGTGCGGTGCTCCAGTCCGTCGAGGACTACGCTGTGGCTCCGGTGAACTGCGGCTGAAGCCCCTCAGCGGACAGTCTCACAACTTAGAGAAGGAACGACTCACTGACCACCAATGTAACACTCAAACCAGAATCAGAATCAAAATCAGAATCAGGATGAATCAGGCGAGAAAAATACAGTGCTGCGGCTGGATAAAAAATCGTATTACCAACAACTGATATGATGATTCGCTGCTGTTGATTATCAATCGGGTGTCAGCAACACACCACTTCCTTGCTCATACCTAAAAGAGCGTGATCAACGAATGAACCTTCCGAAATTGGTCTGATTTGCCGAAGACATTATTATCTCTCACGATACGAGTTTTGCCGTTCTTACTACAGTATTCGAGAGTAGTGCATTCTGAAATCGATTGGCTTTCTCTCGCTCCGTAGCAGTGGGTAACAACATCATAATTCATTGTGTGTCTTTCTGCAAGACTACGCTCACCAGAGTTGGAACACTAGCTTTCGTGTCCTGTTTGGTTTGGTTTGGTCTGGTCTAGTTTCGAATCACAATAGTCACATTGCCAGCGACCGTCAAAAGTGGACTTCGCCTGTAAGAGTTAACCCATCAGCATTCAGAAACACATATGATGACCAAGGATGGGCGCCGACATGAGTCACTTTCAGCACCGGAATGGCCTGTTCGTGAGTCGATAACGGAGTATGAGACCGGTTGGTATACCGGTGGGTATGATCGTGTTGAGCAGCCAGATGGAAGTATAAAAAAATATTATTGGGCTGAGCTCGCGACAGCTGTTGTCATTGTTGCTATTGCGGATGATTCAATTATCTTTGTTGAGCAGTATCGTCCGACAATTCGGGAAACACATTTTGAACTCCCGGCTGGCGTCGTTGAAGCGAATGAGTCATTTACTAACGCCGGCAAGCGGGAACTCCGTGAAGAAACGGGATTTGAAGCACACAATACACTACTGTTAGAGGAATTATGGTGTTCGACAGGCGCGCTCAGACATCGGCGCGGATTCGTGCTCGCAACTGACCTGAAACCGGTCGAGCAGACGCTTGATGATAATGAATTTCTTTCAGTTCACTCCGTGCCGGTTGCTGATGCGGTTGAGGTTGCACGCACCGAACCAACGAACGATGCCACATTGGAGGGAATACTACTCGCGAGTGAAGCGGATCTTCTCTAATAGTAGTTGGCAATATGATCTCTGTTTACAGAATGCAAGGAGAATACTCCCGGGTTTTGATGTTGATATGACCCTGTGGTTGAATCCGACAGTTCATGATACAAACCAGTAGGTGAGCAAATCTCTCACCGACAGACAGCGATGGAGCATACTCACCGCTACCCTGCTTCCCGACACAAGGGCGAGCGGCTGAATTGGAACGTTATACCGACATTCATGGGTTCCACATCCAACGACACCCTATCAGTCGTTGGCAATCTGACCACTGTTTCTCTCCAAACCCACATGCAGACTGAGTTCAACTGGAACGCCTAGTCACGCTTCCGCTTCGAATAAAAAATCCAAATTACCAACAACTACTATACAACTACGAGCACGAGTACAAGAGCGTGGACTTGACAGCATCAGCTCCGAGTATAAACACCACCCCCGACTCCTTGAGTGAAAAGACGAGCTGCCCGTCTTCTCCGAGATCAACTCGAAGACTCCGGAACAAACTGTCACACGGTTCCTCTCGGACCTGAACGAGCACAAATTGAACGGCCGAAAGGTTTGGGAAACTCAACCGAAGGTCACCGCGGGAACTTCAGCGGCTGACGTATTCGCAGTCCGGTCATCAGACGACGTTTGATGGGCAATCAGAAATCGCCGACTTCTGATGACGGCTTCGAATTCACAAACACAAGTGATTGAGGTGCGACGCTCTGGCTCTCCACAATCGGTGACATCATAATCCGTTCTTACCGTGACATCCCAGACGAAGTCTATATCAAAACTCACACTCAAAAAGAAAACGGAGATATCCGGCGAATAGTTCGTCTCATTTGTGCTAGAACTCGACGACGCTGACCTGCCCGAAAAACCAGACCTCAACGCGAGCAACAGCGTCGGGAGCGACCTCGGCATCCACACGTCAGATTGGACAACTGTGGACTGGACTGAACTGGCTCGATCTTGGAGACGACTCCAAGTGATTACGTCTCGAACAAGCAAGCTCTCCCGCAAGGAGAAAGCGAAAAGATCGAACAACTCCAAGAACCAACGTCGGGAAGTGACGAATGTGAAGCGGCATGTCCGTCGGCAGGTGCTGGACTCTCAGCACAAGAGTACGACGTGGCTCGTCGGTAAGTGTGGCACCGCGTTCGTTGAGGAGCTGAAGTGAAATGTGAGACATGGAACGTGAGAACATCTAAGAGATGCTTGAAGTTGAGCAGTCACAGAACGAGAACGCGAAAAACAAACAGGATGTGTCATAGCGACAGTCCATCATACTTTTAGAATACAAAGTTGACCTCTCCAGCTGTCACGTCAAGCAGGTCGAAGCCCGGGGAACGACGAAGAAGCTTAGATCTCGCGGTGTGGAGACAGCGAAGCCCATCTGCATTAACTAACACTTCTGTCCGAGTTGTAGATTCGAGTACGACTGTGGCGCAAACGCGGCAATGGATGTCCTGTAACGCGGCTTTCAGCAGTGATGGCTAAAATAGTTCGACGAGATGTCCTCAGAATCGCGGACCGACCTTGATCTGCGAACGAGAGCTTTGCTCTCGTCAACGCCCATGGAGAGTGCGCTCCCCACGGACACCGATTCGGTGTCTGCAGAGCACGTCGTAGAAACAGGAAGATCAGGGTTTAACCGGAGCCCCAAGCGATTCACATCCACAACTCCACTACGTTATGTTGAAACGCTCATTTGCGTGTTCTTTGAGTAACGAACACAGAACCACCATCTACGAGAAAGTCGTATGAGCGAGTTGAGAAGCACGCTCTGCCCCTCAGGGCAGGCGGGGTGCCGCAAAACGCAGACACACGTCTGATGTCATATTATCACTGGATAACTCGCACGTAGGTTTCACTCAGGCAACGTTGAAGCCCTTATCTCGAAGAAAGTCCTCAACGCGACCGGTATGATTGCCTTGGAGTTCAATTGAGCCATCCTCGATTGTCCCACCACAGGCAAACTTTGATTTCAAATCTGACGACAGACTATCCATATCGACGTCTTTTGGATCGAATCCCTCAATTATCGTTACTTCCTTTCCATAGCGGCGCTCGTCAACGCGGATGTTAATCTCCTGCGAATCTTTTGCGACGTCTTCACAAACGCAAAGCTCGTTCGGGAGTCCGCATGTTGAGCAGACGTTCCCACTCATCTATTCCACATTTCACTCGATTTGGTTATAACGCTGTCGTACTTTTGGACTCTTAAGGAACGCCAACTCTCGGTCGCGATGTCATGCTCTGCCATTCCGTAGATGTAGTATACAATCAAATAATAAGTAGCTTACCGTTGCTAATTGCTATTACCCCGATCATATATACGTTATTTTACATACCGGCTGTGAATTCATTCTCATTGATGTGGGACTGTGGAGTGTGGCTGCTTAACAGTCGTTTGAGATATGATCGGTATTTATATCCGAAACCCCATCAACTTCAACTAGAGCATCCGGTGACGTGTTCCGCTTCGGATAAAAAATCCAAATTACCAACAACTGTTAATTAGCGAGTGAACTCACTCATCTCGGCATGCACATCGAAACAGAAAGCCCAATGCGGGGCTCGCGACAGAGAGAAATTATCAACTCGAACCGCCACCTGTCGGACACTCGGCTCCGTCGGGGTCAGAACCGATATACCGACTCTCATAGATACACCGCCGTCTAACAAAACCGCTCGGAATCTCCCACTGTGACGGCGCGTATCCACAGCCTCAGTGGGATTGGGTCTGTTCAGCGTATAACCGCCGTTAGCACTCTGAACACCGTTTTTTCCGAACTCGCACGCAGACTCATTTAATTTGAGACATCTGGTTGCGCGTTCCGCCGCACATTCGAATCCGAACTCACAGTCCCAACAACTGATAACCGAGAGAGTCAGACGGTCGACGCCGCGTCTGTACACCCTCGGCACATCCTCACTCATCGTCCGGCGGATTGATTGCTCGGAGTTGAGCTATGTGCCGCCGGAGCGGAGTGCCAGTGCGAACGAGGAAATCCGCAGCGGTAACTGCTGTTGTTGCTGTCGATGCTGAGACACCATCCCCATACTTGCTACGCTCGTATGCTTGCTCTACCTGCCGAAGTGCTGTTTCACGATCATCTGAAAGTGAAAGCGCATCCCGATATGCGCGCTGCGTCTCATCTGGACGGCGCGGTCGGTGTGTATATGCAAGGACTGCCATCGCGCGCTGATGTGCGTGTGCCACTGAGCTATCCGGGTCAGATTTTGATTGCAATTTGGATTCGGATTCGGACTCAGACCTGCTTTCAGAAGACGAAAAGATATCGGCAAATTGAGATATGTGTTGTCGGATTGAAATAAACCACTGAGACTGTGCCAGAACAAGTCCCCTGAGACGCTGGATGGTATGTGATCGCCGCGTTGCCGCTCCTACACCAACAATTCCAATAGCTATGACAGCGAGTAGCCGACGGACTCGAACCGCTGGGAGAACCTGCTCAATGGCTGATGTTGATGATGATGTTCCGAGAGGATCACTGGATCGAACACCAATTCCTGGCGTTTGAGCCACTGCGTCCGTTGAGTCGCCATTCGTCGCTGTTCCCGCTGATGTCGTCGTTGATTGTCCAGCCGGCGTTTGGGTCGTCCCAGTATCATCAGCTGAATCACCACTCTCTGGCGTGTCATCGCCAGGATTCGGGGTTGGTGTTGGAGTTGACCCATTGAGATCAACCCCCTCGGTATTTTGTTGACGTGCTTCTGAGAGCCGTGAATTCTCAGTTGAACGCCTCTCAGCCGCAGGCGTTGGGTCAAATCGAACCCAGCCAGTATCAGGGAAGTATACCTCCACCCATGCATGTGAGTTGAGCCCTCGAACGACGTGCGTGTTCGAATCGATCCGTTGCCCCGGTGTATATCCGGTGACAAATCGTGTCGGAATTCCCTGTGTTCGAAGCATTACAGCCATTGTGCTTGCATAATAGACGCAGTATCCTGCATCCATCTCGAAAAGGAACGATTCAGCGACATTCCCATCTGGCTTTGATACTGACAGTGAGTATTGTTTATTTGCTTCAAGATATCGCTCAACCGCAATCGCAGCATCATACGGTGTGTCAGCGCTTGCATTCGCAATGATTTGATTCGTGCGCTGTGTCACTCGATTACCCGTGTCAGCGGGCACTTCACGATATGTCTCATCGATCTCTGCTGGATATGCTGTTCCTGCCCGGCGTAACTGTGCGGGCGTCCATAATGGCAGACGACTTGTGACAGTATATTCTGTGTCAGCGCTGAGTGATGTCCGTGGAATCAATCCATCTTGTGTGGTGACCGTCGCCTGTGAGGCTACTGGACCCTCAATTGTAATTGGCTTCCATGCTGCTGGGAGGATCGACATTGGTTGTCGTGTTTGTATTGTCTGTCGTACGGACTGTGATGACCCAGGCGGAAGTGCAAGCTGTCCCTGATATGACTGTGTCTCACCGGTTCGAACCCAGCCATCACCTGTATATCGATTGTATGCCCCTGTCCGCCAATATGACGGGCGAGGGCTATCGACAGTAAATCGAACTTGTGGTGAAAGATCAATACTCCCTAACACCTCAATCCGCTGATCAGCAGTCGTCAGACTTGCATCAACAGTTTTTGGGGTTTTCTCAGGAACAAGCGGTGACCCTCCACTGCCGGGAACAGCAGAAACCGATGTTGACAGAACAATGACAACCGCGAGAAGAACAATCACCGCATCAATCTGGGTTATATCACCATCATACTGATTCAGTGTTGCTGCTGCGATTGCAAGGAGAAATCCAACAACGCCAGTAAGTGCTGTAAGGAGACCGGCATCACCGGTGAGAATGACAAGTCCGAGTGCAACACCACCTGCCGCTGCACTGAGCACATATCGACCGGCACTCAACAGCGCCCATGAAAGAAATACTGGAGCTGGGACAACAGCAATAGCCCATGCGCCAGCCCGAATAAAACGCAGAATCGAGAGACCTGTAAATAATGCAACAGTGTCAGCAAGTAACCGCTGTACTGTGAGAAGTTGCTGTTGTGCTTGTGAAAGTGTATACACATATGTGATTAATCCAATAAGTAAAAGACCGATCGTCAAAATAAACACAGACCGGGCACGCCCCGTAATCCCAATCGTAGCACCGAGAGCGCCGGCAAGAATAACGATTAACAAAAATGGTGTTCGCCAGCCTGTGACGGTTGCGATGTCAGCAAGAACACTCACATATGACCACGTGACCGCTATAATACCGCTGACAGCGAGCAGACCGCGACGAGACGCTATTTTGTTAACCTTATTTCGTGGAGATAATATCTGTGAGCGACTCATGTGTATCGCTCCTGGACTGTCGAGTCATCCGAAGACGTTTGAGACGAGATATTCTCTGACTCAGAGTAAGCCTTTGAGTATGTGTCGGTCCCAATGGTGATATCATTATCATTATTATTATTATCAATCATGTTCGTAGTGGTAGACGCAGTGTTGTTCTGTTGAGATTCTGTCTTCTCGATACTGAGTAATTCCTCGAAATCAACAGTTCGCTCCCCGAAATAAACAATCACTGACTCTGTGGTTACTGTCACATGTATGTCTGCATTCGGTGTGTTATCCTCATGAGAGCTTCCCGGAACTGAGAGTTCCGCGAGACACTCAAGAATTGAGTGTTCACTTCCAGTAATAGCAGTCGCATTCCCAGTCGGTGTTTGTAACTGGATAGCAGCCCCTTGCTCAAGAGCCTCAACACAGATACTCGCTGCTGCTGTTGCCGCAGCATCAATAAACTCAGCTGAGATGTTACTGGAACGGTCAACGTTGATTGCAACGCTGAGTGAATCAAGCTGACTATCCTGATTCGCCGCACTCCCAAAGTCGCGAGTAAAGAGTTCATCATGTCGTGCTGAGGCCTTCCAATGGACATCACGAAGTGCGTCCCCACGGGTATACTCCCGAAGCCCTTTGAATGATCCTCGCTGAGCTCCCGCTGTCGGAGCAGCGGTGTTCCGAAGCGCACCAGCGGCTGCAGGCGTGAGTGAGCGTGTCCGTGGAAAAACGGTCACTGAGTCTGTATTTTCAATTATGAAGACACGCTCAAGAAGACCTAATCGGTCACGAAGCCGAACAGTCACTGGACCGATTGTATGACGTCCACGGTCACGACGCTGCAATTCATATTCAGCACCGGTCCCATCTGCTATTGTCTCGACAATTGGTGTTCCTGTCAGACCAGATGGAATAGTATCGATTGCTTTGACTGGGACTGGGCGGTCAGCCTCAATCTCTAAGAGAACCTGTGCTTTTGTCCCGGGTTCTGCTGGCGATGGGAGCGTTCGCTTAACAAATGGTTCTGAGACCCGTCCAATATCAAGTATCGACGCAAATAGTGTTACAACTCCAGGAATGACGACGGCATCAAGCGCCCGGGGACCAGATATGATCCCGGCGCTCAATGCAACAAGACACACCAGTATGATCATGTAACCGCGACGCGTCGGGCGCATCAATAGTTATTTCCTCATGATAGTTTCATATTGTCTGCTCACACGATAATCCTCTGAAACAATACAATCTGAGTACACTGAGATATTCATCTGTCATAACACTGGCTCCTAATAAAGCAATTATTCGAAATCACCGGGTTTAGCTATATCGTCAGGTTCTCCTCTCATCATGGTCGTACGGTATCACTCAACTGGGACTTCATCAAGCGCATCATCAACGATGCGTGCACTCTCGACTGTGTCAGCGGTCTGAATCCGGTGCGACCACGCTGCATGAATCTCAGCGTGTATGTCATCTGGAATGACGAAGTCACGACCCTCAAACACGGCACGAGCCTGTGCAAGGCGAACAAGCGCAATCGCCCCACGGGGGCTTACCCCCAGGCGAGCGTTATCACGCGTATATCCTGCTAATTGAGCAACATACGAACGAACAGATTCACTCACAGTCGTCGCAGCCACCGTTTCTCGTGCGCGATTGAGATCTTCAACAGTTGCAACCGCCTCAAGCGACTCTATCGGGTGATGTCCGGCAACCCGTCCTAACAGCTCAGCTTCCTCAGTCTCATTCGGGTAGCCAAGTCGGATCTGTTTTGTAAATCGATCCACTTCGGCGACAGGAAGATCATATGTTTGCGTCGGCTCAATATCATTCTGTGTTGCAATGACAGTAAATGGGTCTGGAACAGCATGTGTTTCACCGTCAACTGTTACCTGCTGTTCAGCCATCACCTCAAGCAGCGCTGCTTGTGTTTTGGGCGGTGCACGATTGATCTCATCACCCAGCACGACATTTGCAAACACAGGACCAGGCTGAAATTCGAATACCTGTTGTTGCTGATCAAAAACATTTACACCCGTCACATCCGGTGGAAGCAGATCAGGGGTAAATTGAACGCGATTAAATGAACACTCAAGCGATGTCGCAATTGACCGCGCAAGCATTGTCTTTCCGACCCCTGGAACGTCTTCAAGCAGAAGATGCCCACGGGCGAGCATAGTAATTAAAATATCTTCTGCAGCATCTCGGTGACCAACAATCACGCGTTCGACATTGTCAATGATGCGTGTGGTTAATGCCGCAACCTCATCGACAGCAAGAGGATCATGATCTATCGAGGACACCTGCGAGTCAGTATCGAGTGCGTCTGCGTTTGCGTTTGCGTTCGCGCTTGTGTCGGTATCGACGTCGGTGTCTGTGTCGATGTTAGTGTTAGTATCGGTCATTGTACGAGGGCGTGTCAGGGTAATAATTCATGAATAGACTCGAGTATATTTCCTGGGCTTTTGCATGATTGCAAATGAAGCGTATCCAGATCCGAATAGCCACAGCTTGGACTGACTGAGACAGATGCATCGATTAACCAATGGTGTGGTTCGGTACGTCAACACATACATATATTGACCGGATACACCTAATTCTGCTGGAGAATTATTGTCTCGTTAACACCACTATGGAAATTGACATCCTCTCCGCGGTAAAGGGCGAGGTTTGGCGCCTGCTCATCGGATAATCTGCTATTTCCCTCCAGGGAATCCCATCGCTTTAGAGTTGTGAGCGTATCAAGGACAAACAACACAAATTCGATCCAGGTGGTCATGTAACTGCGTATTATCCCTGACCCTGATCTGTGTTGTAGGAACCAAACGCTTTGAAATATGCTCAGCAAGGATGACAACAGACCTCGATACTGACGTGGACACCGACACCGACACCGATTCTGAGTCTCAATCACGGCCCGAGGGGCCACCAGCAAAGATGCTCGCACGACGGACAGAACTCACACCAATGCTGTCACAGTATCTCGACTGCTGTGAGGCTCATCCGGATGCTCTTGTATTATTTCAGGTCGGCGACTTCTATGAGGCATTCTGTGAGGCCGCAACAACAGTTGCTCGAGTCTGTGAGGTAACTCTGACCCAGCGTGAGGACTCAACAGGAACGTATCGGATGGCCGGAATCCCAATCGATACTGCTACATCATATATTGAGGCGTTATTATCGGCTGACTTTCGAGTAGCTATCGCCGAGCAGGTTGAGGACGCTGAGGCGACGAGTGGACTTGTTGATCGGGCGGTAACGAATGTTATTACACCGGGGACTGTCACTGATGGCGACCTCCTCGCGGATGCGACGGCAACATATCTCGGTGCTGTGAGTGTAACTGATTCAGATAGTGACGCTTCCCAGACAACCGGGGCAATCGCAACCATTGATGTTTCAACAGGTACATGCCGTGTGACTAGCATTGAGCATGATCGGGTCTCTGAGGAGTTGAGCCGACTCACACCAGCGGAATTACTCATTGGTCCTGCGGTTGAGACAGAGACAGTTGAACCCTCGTCACTTCCCTTCGAGACAATGCACACAACACATGACTCGGAGGCGTTTGATCTCACAGCAGCGACCCGGACACTCGAAGCATATATCGATGAACCAACAGTACTCCTTTCGCCTGTTGAGCGACGGGCAGTCGGGGCACTCCTTGATTACGCTGAGTATACACAAGGTGACTGTGGAGCACTTGAATACGTCTCACGAATTAGACGATACGAGACGGACACTGCTCTTCGACTTGATGCGACCGCAATACAAAGCTTAGAACTATTTGATTCGCGGCAGTCACACGGTGAGACACTCATTGAAACCATCGATGAGACGGCATCAGCCCTTGGGCGTCGGACGCTTGAATCATGGCTTCGACGACCGCTCGCAGATAGTGAAGCAATCGAGACACGCCATGATGCTGTTGGTGCGCTCGCTGAGAATCCTCTTGTCGTTGAGACGCTCACAGATAAATTATCACAAATATACGATCTCGAACGTCTCACCGCTCGAATTGCCCGTGAGCGAGCGGATGCACGTGACATGCGTTCACTGTTACAGAGTCTTAATAACGTTCCTGAGATTAACTCAGCACTCACGGAGACAGCACTACCGAACAAAGCACTCGAACAGATACAAGTTGATCTTGATTCACTTGCGGATATCCGCACGCTGATCGGCGAAGCAGTCTGCTCGGACCCACCACAGACCGTGACCGATGGTGATGTTATTGCTGAGGGTTTCGATGATGAGCTCGATGATATCCGGGCAACAGAGGAGGCTGGACGTGAATGGGTAAGCGATCTTGAAGTCCGGGAACGTGAACGAACGGGCATTGATTCGCTCGAAGTTGGATATACCGAGGTCCATGGATATTATATCGAGGTCACAAACCCAAATCTCGACCGCGTTCCTGACGAATACACTCGTCGACAGACACTCAAAAACGCTGAACGGTTCTATACCCCCGAATTAAAGCGCCGCGAAGATGAGATTATTGCCGCATCGGATCGAGCAGATAATCTTGAATATGAGTTGTTCTGTGATGTTCGTCGTCAAGTCGCTGCAGAAACGGATCGGGTACAGGCAGTCGCAGACGCAATTGGACGTCTTGATACTCTTGTCTCATTCGCAACTGTCGCAATATCACATGCATACGTCCGCCCAGAGATAACCGCAGATACACTTGCCATCGAGGCGGGTCGTCATCCCGTTGTTGAGCAGACGCAAGCAGAATTCGTGCCAAATGGAATTACTTTCGAGAACGGTCATATTGCAATGATTACCGGACCAAATATGAGTGGTAAATCAACATATATGCGACAAATAGCACATATATGCATTCTTGCACAAGCAGGGTCATTCGTTCCTGCGGATGCCGCCCACATTCCGGTTCTTGACCGTATATTTACCCGAATAGGGGCATCTGATGATATTGCTGGTGGTGAGTCGACGTTCATGCGAGAGATGTCCGAAATGACGGATATTCTTCATGATGCGACTGAATCATCGCTTATTCTTCTTGATGAGGTCGGGCGTGGAACTTCAACAACAGATGGACGTGCGATTGCACGCGCAACAGCAGAGTTCATTCATACTGAAATCGGTGCTCGGACATTGTTTACGACACATTATCACGATTTAACAGATGTGACAGCATCGCTCCCAGCAGCATTCAATCTACACTTTCGGGTCTATCGTGAGACACACTCTGATGATGATGCATCAGTAACATTTCTTCACCGAGTTGCGTCAGGGACAGCCGACTCCTCATACGGTATTGAAGTCGCCAAACTTGCCGGTGTTCCAACTCCGGTTGTTGAACGGGCACGGCAGTATGTTCACACCGACAGTGAGGATTCTCCCGAGAGCAACATTTCTGATGGATCGCTCACCCAGCAAGCACACGACAGCTCAGATGATGTCGAGACGACATCTGTAGACCTAGACCGAGACCACACCAATCACCGAAATCAAAACTCCGACACTGATGAGACTGCCAGAGACAGTGTCGATACGGACACAGACGTAGACACGGATACTAACCAATCTGTCACGTCAACAGATATGGATGTACTCACGTCGCTACGCGATATCAACATTGCTCGGATGACACCGCTCGAAGCGCTCAATACGCTTGAGAATTTACAGAGGCGACTAGATGAGTAATCAGGGGGACACAGAGGGCAGTAAAACAGCCATCCGCCGTCTCGATGACGAAACGATTGCAGCAGTCGCTGCAGCAGAAGTCATCACTCGACCAGCAGACGTTGTTGCTGAGTTAATTGAAAATGCGCTTGACGCCGGTGCAGACCGAATTGATATATCAGTTACCGGCGATGGGACCGACCAACTCAGTGTTCGCGATAACGGTCGGGGAATGTCAAAACAGGATGCTATCCTCGCAGTGCAGCGACACACAACAAGTAAAATCAACACAACAAAACAGGCGTCCGGTGAAATCACACCAACAACACAAGATGGAACTGTTCCACCAGTTGAGACACTTGGATTCCGTGGCGAAGCACTTGCGAGTATCGCAACTGTCGGGACTCTCAAGATTGAGACAAATAATGGGGGACCACGTGGAACAATCATCAAAACAAATGGTCCGACCGCTGAAAGTGTTGAGCCAACTGGACGGGCGTGCGGAACGACCGTTACCGTTGGTAACTTGTTTGAAACAGTTCCAGCAAGACAGGAATCACTTGCCTCACCTCAAGCAGAATTCGCGCGGATTAGTAAACTTGTCTCGCGCTATGCATTATTGCATCCTATGACTGCGATATCGCTCCAGCATGATGGAAATGACGTCCTCTCCACATCTGGAGACGGATACACGTCCGCACTGCTTGGCGTGTATGATCGTGACATAGCAGCACAGAGCACAACGATTGAATCCACGCAGACTGTTGATATAGAGACACAATCCGATCACACCACACAGACTGCTACAATCGACATTGATGGCGTGCTTGTCCATCCAACAATCACGCGTGCAAGCCGTGATGCGCTCTCGATAGCGATTGATGGACGACCAGTAAATAATGAGACGCTCGCCACGGCGATTATCGATGGCTATGGTGACCTCCTCCCAACTGGACAACATCCAATTGCAGCGATAACAGTTTCACTTCCAGGATCACTGACTGATCATAATGTCCATCCACGAAAGCAGACGGTAAGAATTCAGACCGCTGATTTGATTGCAGATATGATTGAGACAAGTGTCAGTGATGCGTTATCAACAGTTGATCAGCGACAGATAGACACTTTTTCGACAGAATTTGATGTGTCATTTGAACCACTCACTCACTCCGACTCCGGTCAGACCTCCTCAGCCGCTGTTGCGGATGCAGATGTCCTTGGACAATTTCAGGAATTATACATTTTATGTTCGCTCGATGAGACGCTCCTCATCGTTGATCAACACGCCGCTCATGAGCGGATAACATATGAGCGACTCTGTGCGACTCTTGATGAGACACTCCCGACTGCCGTTGTTGATCCACCGGTCACCGTTTCACTCACACCAGGACAGCACGCAGTATTAGATAGTTTGACAGACCAGCTTACGACATATGGCTATGAGTATACGACGGACAATAGTGATAAGAGAACAATTCGTGTGCATTCGGTTCCAGCACCGCTTGGACAACCGGCAGCTCCAGTGAGCATTCGTGATGCGATTGATACACTACAAACTGATGACACACCCTCAGTGGCTGATGAACGAAATGACACACTCGCCGAAGTTGCTTGTCATCAATCACTCCGTGCCGGTGAGATATTAGATTCATCTGCGGCCGATGAGCTTCTGAGCCAACTTGGAGCATGCGAGAATCCATATGCCTGTCCACACGGTCGACCAGTGGTGCTCACCATTGATGAGATAGATTTTGTCCGTGCATTTGGACGTCGTAATACTCGGAGAAGCTGACAGGACAGTATCATTATTCCTGATAATCTAAATTTATGAGACCGATTTGCCTGCTGAGTTATCGTCTGAAATAGCAACCTCACCTCGCGATTGCGATTGCAACTTTCCCCAATTCAATCATACGCATCGTAAGGATCGACTCTTGTGATTACTTACCAGTTTTTACAATCCGAACAGATGTACATACTGTCGCCTTCGGTTTGCTGTTGTGCTCGCCAGCGTTGTGTCACAATTTTCCCACAGCGAGGGCACGACACCCCGCTTGGATCACATTGAAGTGTCGTCACGGCTGGAGAGACATCCCCAAGAGTAGTAGCAGTTACTGTCGAGTCATTCGTGGTCTGATCGTTCCGATGAGTGTCGTCTGTCTGTGTCGTCTCATCACCTGCATTATTCAACTCGGCATTCGAGCCAGTAATCTCGGTGTCTCCGTCATTGTCACTGTGAGAGTCATCACCATGCCCTCCTGTATCAATGAATTCATCCAGCGAACGATCCCGTGTCACTACATAAGTATGCGAGAGAACATACTATATCTATTTGCATTGACTGGAGACTATATTTAGCTGAGCGATAGCACTGTTATCTCCAGTATATGATATGTACGCTCTTTCTGTTGCATTCACGCGATGAGATTACGCATCCGTGATGAGCCGAGTGATATCAACACACAAGTAGTCTGAAAACACACCATCAGCATGGTCACGATCATTGATTTTGTCGTAGAACTCTTTACCAGTATAATCACGCTGATCATCACATTCATCACTGATGTCTTCCTCGGGGTTGGTCCGCTTACCGCCATTTTGTTCCTTGTCGGATCGGCATTGACGACCGTTGCTGTTGGTTATTTCAGTCTTCTTGCGGCCGGGTCAGCACTCAATCTGCTAACCGGATGGGGCGCGAGCGCTCGTGAGGAGGCATCAGCGAATCCAGACGCACAATCGGGTTCGAGTAACAACATGAGCGAAACCCGATAGCGACCGGATAGGGACTGTATTATTGCGCCTGCTCAAAGGCAGTCGCAGCCAGTTCAATTGCCTGATCTGGCGTTGGACCAATTGGTGACCCGACAATAATTCCATCTGTTTGTTCAAGCACACCCGCCATCTGGTCGGTTACTGCTGTACGGTCACCAGCGATACAGAATGCATCAATCATTTCAGGTGTTACATCCTCGAATGCCTCAGAGAACTCACCTGCACCAATCTTTTCCCCGATTGATTCAGCCAGCGATGCGTCGATGCCATGTCGGTCAAGCACAGGCGGAGCCGCTCCGGCAGTGATATATGCAACCGGTGGACGGGCAGCCTCACGAGCCGTTTCTGCGTCATCTGCGACACTAACACTCGCGTATGCTAATAATTCGAATTCACCGTGTTCTGATGGTCGATCCTCAATACCCTCAGCAACTCGGTCGCTTGCCCACGCAAGGTCGGCAGGATGTGATCCATTGAATAACAACCCATCGGCGTGCTTTCCAGCCATTCGACACATATGCGGACCCTCACCGCCAATATAAATCGGGATTTCACCAGGGACAGAGAAATTCAACCCAGCATCGTTCGCTTCAAATGTCCCCTCATGTGTGATACGTTCGCCTGCCCAGAGATCTTCGGCTGTTTTGAATGCCTCAAGAACCGATCGCAGACCACGCTCATCTGTCAGACCAAGATTTTGTAACGTTGATGGGTCGCCAGGACCAATTCCAAAGAGTGCACGCCCATCCGTCAGCTCAGCGACCGTTGCTGTTTTTGATGCCAATGTAACAGGATGAAGTTCGTACGGATTTGCAACACCGGGACCAATATGAAGGGTGTCCGTCTGTGTAGCCAACCGAGCTAACGCTGCGAATGGATCCCGATTATTATAATGACAGGAAATAAATGCCCCATCATATCCGGCTTTCTCAGCTGTCACTCCGCGATCGACGACCGTCGGAATCGGGACTTCAGGCGTTAATTCAACACCGAGTGTCGGTCGGTCCGAAGCGACATCACGCATATGACCACCCCCGAACAGCCTGACGCACAAAGTCTGTGTCGACATCTCGAAAGTGAGCATCACTACTTCCATGATCGCCCCACTCAAAGTCACGAATAACGACAACAGGTGTCCCATCATCGCCCTCACCTGCAAGAAGATTTGACGCAGCGGCAAGCTCATCAACGACGTTCTCGACGGTTGCATTCAACTCACGACCGTCTCGATCTGTCTCTCCGCGCCAGTCACGAGCCGGTGAGAGACCTGCCCATCCGAGTGCAACACCACGCTGTCCATGACGAAACGGTCGCCCGCATGTATCGGTAACAATAACTCGCTCAGCTGGTACTGTCTCACGAAGACGTTGAGCACTCTCAGTCGGGGATTTTGGCAGTAATAATAGATCTGCATCAGGAACGTTTGACCGATCAATTCCTGCATTGACTCCAATATGACCAAACCGTGTCTCGGTGAGAAGGAATGGTGATTCAAGAATAACTTCAACACTCTCTTCAAGAACAGCCTGGGTGAATCGCGAGTCTATGTCCGAGTCAAGCGCCGCTGTGAGTTCTCTGGCACGTGGACCTGGTGAAAAACGGTCGAGATTCGCAGTCCGACCCTCAGCTTTGGAAACAATCGTTGAAGCAACACAGATAATATCATCTGGTCTGAGATCAACCTGCTCAGTAATCAACGCTGCGAGGTCATCGCCCTGATGTACCTCTGGAAGATCACCAACTGCAAATAATTCCATACAATAACAGAGCACCGGTCAGTGAAAAACAAGTAGGTGTTGGCCAGCGTATCCGGTTTCGATGGATTGTGACGTGACTCAGTATTCAATGTCTATTTCATGCAGATCTCTGACAGTCGCTGGTACTTTGATTGGCTTTATTCAGACTTGAAATCACACACACACATATTCCAGGTGAACCGAGTCTGAGTCTGAGTCTGATCTGAATCTGAATCTGAATCTGAGTGTGGGCTCAGAAAGAAACACTGCTCGGAGTGCTCGACTGCTAAGGGAGAAACGTGGATTCTTATTCATGAGGTGCAATCTATTGATGGTGGCCATGATGACAGTTACCCCCACTGAGCCCCTTGTGATGTAGCACTTTATCTGAGCCACCATTCGAATTTATCGATGGGGAGTGAGCCTGTCGTGGCAAATAACGTCTCAACGCTAATTCATATCGAAGAATATAATCATCGGTGAGACAACGCAAAATCACATCTAAAGTATCCACAGATACTGTCGGGCGAAAAGAGGATTTATGATTTCAAAAAACCGTCTATGAGTATGCCATTCTTGACAGTAGCCACACGAAACGGAGGGAATTCCGATGGTGTCTGAGATTGATCCTGAGACAGTCAAACAACAACTGGAAGCTGACAATCCTGAGACCGAGAGCACCGGTGAGCGAATACAAATCATCGATATTCGTTCACAAGCGCAGTTCGAGCAAGGGCATCTCCCTGAGGCAATTAATATTCCTTTAGATAAATTGCCACGTCGTATTGAGGAAATCGAGTGGAGTCAGCATATCGTCGTTGCATGCCCGATTGGACAATCATCAATTCAAGCAGCACGTCTGATCCAAAGTTATGAAAATGTTCCTCACGATGCCACAATTCAGAGTATGGCTGGTGGATACGATGCATGGGAGTACGAACTTGTCCAGGAGAGCTGATCTTGAGGTCAATCGGTGTCGGTGTCGGTGTCGCGTGTCCGTGTCAGTGTCAGTGTAGTATCAGCATCTGCATCTGTATCTCTGTGATCAGAAAAACTCACAGTTTCAGTATGCTTTCAGAACGTGATATGCTGACCCTCTCAGGGCGGAGTTCAACTACCTCTATCAAGATGGGAAATTGATATTTGACTTCCCATCCTCTTTTTCCATGTGAACTACCCTCTACCCTACCCTACCCTACCCTACCTCACCCCACTTACTCGTCTGCTGACGCGCTCGCTGTGTGACTTTCTGCTTCCAATACGCGCTTTCCATCTACAATGTCGAATACCCGACGAGCCAATATTTACTCATAACTCGCGGCATCAGTAACTGACCCTCGAATACATATGTGCAATATCAATATCAATAATCAATAGTTAGTTTCCCGAATTACTCATTACTCATACGATATGATTGAAATTCCACCGGCATGTTATAATACAATCCTCGCGCAGTCATACTCACACAAATATGAGATTTGTGGCGTCCTTGCTGGAATACATCATGACTCTGAAAAAATAGTCACGACCGTGTACCCAACGACAAATGCTGCTGAAACCCCGCGTACGCGATATGAAATTGACCCTGAGGAACTTATCGGGATTCTTGAGAGGATCCATCATACCGCTTATGAGGTAGTTGGATTCTATCATAGCCATCCAAACGGCCCATTAACCCCGAGTGAGGCTGACAGCGCGCAGGCGACGTGGAGTGGACACTCATACGTAATCTGCTCTTATGATGGTGCTCAGAGTGAATATAACCGTAGCATGAGTGAATATCCCAGTGATACTGCACCAATTGAGTCGGTGTCAGTAGATTCCTGTCCAGTGGGAGCGTACTGGGGTAATAATAATACCAATCGAGACGAGACCGAGACCGAGACCGACCCACAGTCCACTTGGAATCACCAGTACCTCCCGATATCAACGGACACTGACCCCACTCATCATCTTGGGTCGTGGCGATGGGATGGCAATCAGTTCCATGAGGAAACTATTGTTATCAAGTGACGAATTTCAAAAGATCGTCGCGTCGTTGCTCACTCAATATTGATTGGAGTGCCTCCTCAAGCGGCTCGATTGACCCACGTTTTGCACTGATTGGGGCAATCGTATCCTGCCATTGTTGCCATGGTGGATACAGTCCAAGACGATCACAGAGATCATCAAGCTGATTATCCCGGTGTTCAATTTTGTCCATCTTATTTACTGCAACCACGGTTGGAATATCAAGCTCCCAGAGAAAACTGAACAACTCGACATCATGTGGAATCTCATCAGGTCCGGAGTGTCGGTCGATAATCTCAACAGCACTTTTTCCATCAACGACAAGCACGGCAGCAAGGATTGAATCAGCGTTCGATTCGATATACCGGACAATATTGGTCTTGATCTGTTCGCGCTGGCTCTTTTCGACTCCAGACATAAACCCAAATCCAGGAAGGTCAGTAAACATGAACGCCTCAGAAGCCCAGTCATAATGATTCGGCGACCGTGTGACGCCGGGTTTCCGACCGGTTGTGAATCCACTGTGACCAGTTAGTTCACGCATCAGTGTTGATTTACCAACATTTGATCGACCGAGAAGAACGACCTCATCACAGTCTGGGCGAGTTTCGAACATAATCTATATGACACTGTATGGACCGCGAGCAATGAATCCCAATAGGGATTAATATGCGAGAGAGCGACGTTTCCAGTGATTCACAGTATGTGTGTGGTATAGATAGTGTTTCCGCACCATGTTGATTTGGTCTGACCGCGAACATAATGGAACTCTCATCAGGTACTTCTGTGATTACGAGTGCATCTCAATCATCATACGCACAGCTACCCTTACGTGTGACACCGACACGTCCGGTATCATTATTGAGACTAAGTTCAATCCCGACTGATTGGAGCCATGCAGAAGATATTCTATTATTATGAAACAGCACCTCCGGAAGATCTGCGGGCTCATCGATATCGGTTCCCAGACGCATTGAATCAACGACGCCGACTGAAAGGGAAGCATCAGTTGCTGTTTGATAATGGTCTCGATATGATGTGCCGTGATAATCAACCGTGAACGCTGGATGTCTGACAACAATAGCATTTGTCCCCCCGCCGCGACCAGGGGCAAGCACAATATCTCCCTCCCGAGCAAACAGCCGTTCGATTGCTGCTGGTGTAATAAGCGCCAGATCAGCCATCACCACTGCAAGTTCGCTGAATGGCGCTTCTGTGTTAGATAGCCGATCGAGACACCTATTGATCGCGGGCGTCAGCGCTCGATCATCAGCCGTTACGGTGATCTGACTGGGTTGGATATGACTTTGAACAGTATCGATCTGTTGGTTATGATTATGATCGTTATTAGTGGTATCGATATGTTCACTCTGAGTAATCACTTTCTGTTTAAGATCATTACTGTCTCCGAGGATTGTCATCACGGTTTCGCGAGCAACACTCGCCGCATCCGCTGATGGGTGTGATACGCGCCTACCGCTTGCAGTATCACGCTCTGTTGTATCCTTATGAGTAGATGTGGACGTTGATACCGCTTCAGTGTTCACTGCAGTCGTTTCCGTCTGTGTAAGGTCATCCCCATCCCCATCTCGTTGTTCTCTTGCCTGCACGAGCGTCTCTGTTGGAACAAGAAGTTCGATGGTATGTCCGTTGCTCTGCAGTGTCGAAATAACATCATGCAACATTGCTTGTGCGAACGCAGTTCGCTCAGATGCCGTGAGTATCGGATCAAGTCGTGTTTTCGGTGAGATATCCGTATATGGAACAATGACGTGCATCAGTGCTCACTACAGACTATGCGCATCAGATACTATGTGTCTGCTATTTTTACTCCTATTCTCATTCTCATTCTCGCTCTCATGGCTGAGACTCTCTTGACTACATCGGATGCTACCTTTCGTACTCTTCATTATCATTTATATATCAGTATATTTACACATATGATACGGAGTTAATTACAGGTACTGTCTTGAACTCAAGCGAAAGCCCCGAAGCTTCCTCGTTTACCGATACGACTCGCCAACACAGACTCAATCGTACCCATTGACTGAGTTATTATCCCTCTATTCTGTTTATTATCGTCCACATCAATAAACAATCCCACTAACATCCCACATAATCACAATTCTGGAGATATCATACCAGTTGTCTGCGATCTAAACGAAAAGCAGCGCGAGTTCCCCGCCCCACCGTGGGCGGGGGTGAAGCGCGTCACTCCGGCGCGTGTTCCGTCTCTTCGATATACCGTTCAACCACTTCCTCCGACACCGCTCCCGTCACGTCGTTCCCACGGAGTACCCACCCTTCCAGAATCCGCCACCCCACAAATACGACTCCCGAATTTCGGGATACCCCTCCAGCAACTGCTTGCCCGAATACGACTTGAATTGCCGAGCGATGTCCCCCGGACTGTGTTTTGGGTCTGTGTGCACAAACAAGTGTACGTGGTCGTCTTCGTCCGCGATCTCCAACGCCAGAATCTCGTGTCCGAAGTGGTCCGAAGTGGTCCGAAGTGGTCCGCAGTCTCCGCAAACAACTCTCGCACATCGTCCTCCACTACATCCAGAACCGGGTGTCGACACTTTGGGCACCAGACGAAGTGATACTTACAGGAACTAACCGAATCTGCGTGACTGCGGTGCTCTTCCATCCATAATTCCTACATTTATGACAGTATAGAATGATTGTCACAGTATGGGTGAGGAAGCTACGAAGACGATTCAGACGCGCCTTCACCTCGCGTCTGGTGAGCGGTCGTGGCTTCACGACGCCCGCCTCGCCTCACGCGACATATTCAACGACACCATCCGCCTCACACAGCAAGGGTACACTCGCACCGAGATACAGAAGGAGGTTGACCGCGACGACTTCTTGCGGAACAACAACTGCGCGGTCGTCGGCAAAGCCCTCCAAACGTGGGACTCCTACCAGTCACTCAAAGAGTGGTGGGAGAATCAAGACGACCCTGATGACGGGGGCGGGGCGGGGGCAGCAAGCCGACGCCGCCGAGTACGGACAACTCTGGTGCGTACCCGCTCGTGATGGCGCATACGGAAGGCTATCGCCTCACCGTTGACGACGACACGAACCGCGTCCAGTTCCGCATCAGTCCGAAACCCTACAAGAAGGTGACAGGCCACCTGCGCGGCGAACCGGACGCGATGGACGAACTTCGAGAGGCCCTCACGTCGGACGAGGTGGATGTGGGGCAGGCCGAATTCCTGTCCCGCGATGGCGTGTACTCCCTACACGTCACGGTCACACGCGAGTTCGACGTGCCCGAACCTGACACCAGCGACACGCTTGTCGGTGTGGACATCAACGAGCGCAACGTCGCTCTCACCGCCCTTGACCGCGAGACGATGCGGACGAAGGGCACGCTCGTTCTCGACTACGGGCGAGTCAAGCAGGAACGCCAACGCTCTCACACGATTACGAAACGCTGTCAGGAACACGGCAAGACGAGCATCCACCGGAAACTCGGTGACAAAGAAGAGCGATTCACCGAGTGGGTGTTGCATCGGCTTTCCCGTGCAGTCGTGGAGTTTGCGGAACAGTTCCTGAACCCGGGCATCGTGTTCGAGGATATGGAAGATATCCGCGAGGAAATGCAGTACGGGTCGTATATGAACCGCCGATTGCACAAACTGCCGTTCCACAACTTCGAGACATTCGTCTCGTACAAGGCGACGTGGCGAGAGATTCCGACGGACACGGTGGATGCGTACTACAACTCGAAGACGTGTTCGTGCTGTGGTGAACGTGGAAGTCGGCAGCGACGGCGGTTCCGCTGTAGGAACGACGATTGTGACGTGGTGCAAGACCACGCCGACCGGAACGCGTCGGGCATGGTGAACATCGCGTGGCGTGAGAAGGCGAAAGTTGACGGTAACGAATCGAATTCCCGGACTCACAAAACCCAACCACAAGTACGGTTGGTGCGTCTGTCCGGGTCGGGGCGTATAACTCGCCCACCCTCATCCCGCTCGCTTGCCGAGCAGGGAGTGCTCGCGCACGGCTGAGGGAATACAAAAGCCTCGGGCCACCGCGCCCGAGGTTGTTTACGTGCTGTTTCTCTCCGAACCTACGCTCACTACATTGCGTTGACTCTTTAGATAGAGCTTCCAAGCCCGCAGGTTGGGAGTCAGACATATCGGTGAGTCGCTCACGCAGGAACGCGCGTATCGCCTGGATTATCGATATCACCAGTGAGATATGCCTCAAGTGTCGTCAGATCGTCCAAGGTTTTCTCGAAGGCGTCAATATCATTCTCATGAGTCACATTGTCAAGCTGTAATGATCGGTATTGGTCGACACCCATTGGGAAGCCTGGGATTGCATCACCGATTGTGAGACCAACTTTCGCAAGTGACATTGGAACTGGCACGATTGTTGTTGAGCGACCATTTGCGGTATGAATCATCTGGGCAATTTCTGCGAGGGTCAATCGCTCAGGTCCACCAATCTTGTACACTTCACCACGGTGTGTGTCCGCTTCGATTGCATCAGCAAGCATTGGGACAAGATCACCGACCCAAATTGGCTGGAATCGCGTCTTTCCACCACCAGGGAGAGCGCTGATGTACGGTGGTGCGAGGAGTCTTGTGAATGAAATGAACTCACCGCCCTCACCAAACACAACCGATGGTCGAAAAATTGTAAATTCAAGATCTGAATTGATGACAGCGGTCTCGGCGCGTCCTTTCGCTCGAATATACGCCGTTGTGCCGTCTGAATCCGCCCCAAGGGCACTTACTTGGACAAGATGCGAGACATCACTTGCCTCCGCAGCGCGGACAATGTTCTCTGTTCCCTGCCGATGAACAATATCATGCATGTCATCACCACCGCTTGGTTTGAATAACGGTGATAGTGCAACAAGATTATAGACAGCGTCAATATTATCGAATAAACCACTCAGTGAGTCGTATGCGGTAATATCACCCATTTGTGTCTCAACATCTCCTGGCAGTTCTGAGTCGTCTGGACTTCGCGACACTGCCGTTACATTATGATTACGACCAGAGAGTTCTGCGCAAAGTCGGGTACCAATAAAGCCACTTCCGCCGATAACGAGTACATCCATACCAATGTACTGTCATAGGACATGGACCTAAAGTTAACTGCTACAGAATCCCCACCCTTTGATACTCGTTCCTCTCATATTAGTCGAGCACTCTGAGCAGTGTTTCTCTCTGAGCACATACGCAGACTCAGCTCACCTGGAACGCCCGCGCACGTTCCGCTCCGCTGCACACTCATACCGATAAAGAAGCTCAAAGCATCAACAGTTGACTTTCTGTTATCTCCCTTTCTTTTCTCGTTTCTTTTGAGATGCGGGGAATTCGGATGTCTGATCCGGTAATCCCAGGATAATATATGGACACATCGCCCAGCATGACACGCACGAATGTCGACGCTTATTACATTAGAGGGACTCGACGGTAGCGGAAAGTCCACAATCTGTGAGTCATTACAGAACATACTACCAGAGGTAACATTCACGCGTGAACCCACCGATTCTTGGTATGGCGATCTTGTCACTGAGTCAATGTACAATGACGACGCAGACTCACTTGCTGAACTGTTTTTATTCACTGCAGACCACGCTGCTCATCTCAGCCGCGTTATCCGACCGTCGCTTGCGTCTGGTACAACTGTCATTTCTGATCGATATGCAGACTCCCGTTTTGCATATCAGGCGGCAGCACTCGACAATAGCCGTATCGACGCCCCGCTCGAGTATATCCAGTCGATCCATGAGCCATTCTCTCGGCGCCCTGATGCAACGATATATTTAGACATTGACCCAGAGACCGCAGTCACCCGTGCCGGAGCGACGAATAAATTCGAGCGCGTGCAATATCTTGAGCGGGTCGCAACACAATATGAGCAACTTATTGCTGCTGAGCCGACGCGATTTTATCGCGTCGACGCAACTCAATCTATCGTTGATGTAAAAGAAGACGTCAACACTATCCTCAGAACAATACTCGATGATGAGACATCAACTCAATTCGATGAGTGATAAGTACTATGAGCTTTCCCCGTGTCTGTCACCGTTGTCGATCCCTCTAAGATATCATTGTGTATCTGGAAGATCATACTCCTCAGGCGCCGGGACATAGAGCGTGTCGATAGTGAATCCAAGTGCAAACGGTAGCCCAATCATCACGCCGGTCGCCGTCGTTGAGTCACCGAGATTGACTCCAATCCCGAGAATACCAGTGAAGAGGAGTGTCAAAATAAGCAACACGAACGGGATTAATAAAACTGAAAAAATAACATATCCCAATTGCGTCTTCAATCGAATGCGAAAATAACGGGTCAACACCGCAGCCACAAGTGTGTGGATTATAAGAACTGCGATGAAGAGGATAACCCCGACAACCGAAACCATATATTCATCTGTATGACGGGTGGTGACTTGAGCGTAGTGCTCTATCAGTTGTTGGGACTGTGATTTCTACTCCTTTGTTGGTACTCAAAACCGAACGCACAAACGAGTGTTCCAACTCAACTAATTGTCGCTTCGAATATAGCCAGTGATCATATGAGCAATGACTGTTGATGATATCACTCAGTTCCCCCATCATATCATCTCTACAATTGTCAGTAATATTCGCAGACGGAAGCCGATATGTTCGCTCGAACGATTCCAAACGCTCTATGGATGATATTTATAGAATACGAGCCGAAGCGGTTTTGAGCTTCTTCGCAGGCAGTTCATATCCCATCGGCATCAGCAGTTACCGCTTGCTCTGGTCCGCGGTCGTCTCCGTCAATCGCGATGTATGTTTTTGTATCAATTACCCCCTCAGTCCCTCGAATTCCGCTTGCGACCGGATTGAGTAGGTCATACACCTCCTCAGCATCAGCCTCGATAATGATATCGTATGACCCTGCGACGATGTGCGCGTCTGTGACATTATTAACATCGGTAATTGAATCCAATAATGAATTAACATCTGTCGCATCTGTCTTCATCATAATGAATGCGTGTACCATACCACTATGATGATTCATTATATACTAAAGCAGTTTCGCCCAATCGCACCGGTGAATATACACGCATGCTGACTTTTGATCATCGATATCTGCCTGCGACTGGATATGTGAAATCCTGAGCGTGAGTGCTCAGAGTAGCAAACTCGCAATAATAAATTGAACAGGCGCAATACCACGCTTCAGGTCTAGATACGCGCCGTCACGGAGTGAGAGAGACTCTGATTCAACACTTGCCTGCATTTCCAACACCTGGAGTATGTGATATCAGGAAATATGATGAGTGTATTGGGCTTTCTGGCTGTCCACAGGGGACTTCACACATTCACTCAGTTATTATCATAAATTCTTCAGGTGTTGTGTTGACAATTTCAGAGTTTTGGATGTTGTCTCAGCACTGGCGGGCAGTGGGCAGACCACTTTCAATCTAATCGTGCGGTCATCAGAGACTGATATTTCTTAAAATGACGGATATACTTTCTATCACCGGGATGTGAGGTGTCTCCTTCGCCGGCTAGAATATGCGTCAATCTTAATCTGAGGCAGCTCCACACCGGCGACACCCAGGGGGGACTTTCTCCCCCCGCCCTCCGATTCCGATTCCGATGAGCGTCACGCAGAAATATTATCTATACCCGCATTGTACAGGTTGCGTATGGATATCATTATTATTGGTGCAGGTCGGGTTGGTCTCCGAACCGCACGTGTACTTCGTGAGGAAGGACATGATATTACGATTGTTGAGACCGACTATGAAAATGCAGTACAGACCCGTGAGGCGGACTTTGAGGTCGTTCGCGGTGATGGTGCACGCGAGTCCGTGCTCATGGACGCCGGCGTTGAGTCTGCTGACGCTATTGGCGCGTTGACCGGTGATTTAAACGCAAACTTCGCAGCCTGTTCAATCGCAAAACACTATGAGACATGGACAGTCATCCGCGTTGATGCAGATTACCGCGAAGAAGTATATCAAACATATGCGAAAGAGGTGGATAAGGTAATATACCCAGAACGACTCGGAGCTATCGGAGCGAAGAACGCGTTACTCGGTGGATCAGTGCGGGCAATCGCGGATATTGCTCAGCAGCTTCAGGTGGTATTGATGACAGTAACTACTGATTCACCAATGCGCGGATATACGATTGAGGAGGTTGCGCTCCCCGCACAGGCACGTGTGCTTGCATTCGGAAAAGCCGATGAGCCGATGCGATTGCCACTGTCTGATGATTCACTTGAAACCGGTGATCGACTCGCCGTTCTCGCAGATTTTGAAGTACTTGAGGAGGTGAGACAACTAATCGTTGGTGAGCGACTCGCCCCCAATCGTGGTGTCGCTTAACACTATGTCTCACCGGTATGAGACAGGGAATGAATATGATGACAGCAGTCAGATTGTACACCGGGCAATGACGAGCGGCTTTTGTTCATCCACGATGACCTCTATGATATGAGTGATATACGTGACCGAACTAATCGCGCCATTGCACTGCATGATTCGATTGAGTCAGACGAAGATAATGATGTATATCCAGTCACAACGACCGTTTTTGATGGACATGTGAATATTGAGATAACAGATGGTACTACTGTATTTTCAGTGAGAATAACTGTTCCAATGATTGATGCAGTCGTTGATGGTCATGTCGCGGAACCTGTTCAAAAAGGCTGGCTTGACACGTTCGGCCGTCGTATGGCTGACGCTGCGAGCGCAACACGAGGACACGACACGCTTGACATTAAGACGACGCGTGAGGATGACACCGCAGTCGTTGAGACGACATTTACTGATATTGACCCATCACGAGGGATTGATGATGCTGTTTCACTTGTTGAATTTGCTGAGGGAACTTATGTTGAGGGTGTCATCCCCGGATATGATTACACTGACCCAGTTACGCAACTTATCCAACGAGCGTCTGACGCTGCTGGTGGGAAAAAAGGTGGGACACCACTATAGCAGTCGATGGTAGTGTGACAAATGGCTATATTCGAAGCGACACCCATTCAACTGGAACGTTCAGTTGCGCATTCCGCTGCACATTCGAATACCGATAGAAGAACTCACAGTCCCAACAGCTGAGAGCATACCGCTGTGATGTTCATACCTAACATTGATCTCACACAGATGAGTTGTAACTGTTCGATTCGAAATGGCAAGCGCGAGTTGGCATTTCGCTCTCGTGAGTGCAGTCTCACAGCGAAGCACTGATCAGATCGCCAACCAGTGATGATTATGAGTCACAATCGAAATCATAGCGACTTCACTGATACATTGATTATTTTGTGTTTATCCCATCTCAAATTGAGGACAAGACTCCTTCCTCAAGAAGTGACCCTGTCAGGGCGAGCGAGGAGGATAGTATAGTTCACCTGCGCTCTCTTACCGCCAACAGCGTGTCTGCGGTGAGCACGAACATCTTTGATGATAGACGCTGAGATGCAGATGTGCGTTTTGTTCAGGTATTGGTCCCCACTGGGACACGTGATGCCATTATTGAGGTCATCACCAATAAAAACATTGAGTATGCTATTACCGACGAAACGGGTACTAAGAGACATGAAGCTATTATTACTTTCCCCCTTCCAACAGCAGCTGTTGAGCCGGTTTTGGACCAGCTTCGAGCGGTAGGCATCGATACGGATGTCACAACAGTTGTGATTGAGGCTGAAACAGTGGTTTCAGATCAATTCGATGAGCTTGATGCGACCTATACCACTGATAGTGATGATACAACTGATGGCGATCGGATAGCCCGTGATGAACTACTCGCTCGCGCTAACGAACTTGCCCCAGGTATCGGTCCCTTTGTGCTGATGACAATTGTTAGCGCTGTGGTTGCTACAGCTGGACTGCTGCTTAATTCACCAGCAATAGTGGTTGGGTCAATGGTCATTGCACCGCTTATTGGACCAGCGATGTCCACAAGCGTTGGAACAGTTGTCGATGATAATTCATTAGTCGTTCGCGGTTTCAAACTGCAAGTCTTTGGTGGTGTTCTTGCCATTACATCGGCCGCTGGATTTGCATTCTTGCTTCGGACGGTACAGATTGTTCCGCTCAGTGCACCGGAAGTATTCGCAATTGGCGAGGTGAGTCAACGGCTTGCACCCGACGTTCTTTCGTTAGTAATTGCAGTTGGTGCAGGTGCAGCAGGTGCTGTATCGCTTGCCTCTGGCGTTTCGACCGCACTCGTCGGCGTAATGATTGCTGCTGCACTCGTTCCCCCAACAGCAGTCGTCGGTATTGGACTTGCATGGGGAGCCCCACGAGCTGTCGCTGGGTCAGCCGTTCTCGTTTTAGTGAATTTCATCGCGATCAATCTTATTGCGCTTATCTCACTGTGGCAACTTGGATACCGACCACAATCGTGGTTCCGCACATCAGAGGCTCGGTCAGCAACATTAACGCGCATTGCTATATTAACGGTCGCATTAATTATACTCTCTTCAGCACTTGCTGGATTTACATATAGCAGTGCACAAACAGCTGCTTTCGAGGAGCAGACTCACGCTGCAGTTCGCGCTGAGTTACCCCCAGAGGCAACAGTAGTTGACCTCACTATCGCATACACTGGGTTTCCTATCCGAACGCCACAGCAAGTGACTATTACCGTTGGATATCCTGCCACAACTGACCCCCCGGTTGTTGCAGACGCAATTGATGCGCGGATTGAATCAATTACACCGGTCACACCACATATCGGTTCAGAAATTCCAGTTATCGGGCAAGATCAGCGTCAGTACACGAAACTGCCGGACACTCACACTAGATCAGCTACAACGGAGTCGCGAAATACTCACTCAAGCAGACCAATCATCGTTGAAGTGAGATACATTGCTATTGAACGAGCGTAAATAAACAATCGAATCGAGCACAACTGAGTAGAACACTGCGTAAGATCCGTCTGAACCGGTCATATGTTCTTAAATGATAAAACGCATCTTGACCTGCATGGGTGGGCGTACGACCGCTTCACGGACATACTCGAGTATAGGGCGAAAATGGATACCCGACTCGGGTATAGATAGGAGTCCCGGCTGCGGTTAGTTGGCACAGCCCGGAGTCTCCCTTTACGACCTCTCCCGAGGATTCCAACCGAAGGAGCAACTGGGAGAGTGCAAATCTTAATATCCCACCTCGGGACTCCTCCAATCTTCAGGCGGAGAGGGTCAAGCCTGCCGAGATGGTGGGATATCAGGCTTCCACTCAGCAGCATCAACGGTCGTTGTGAGTACGGTATCAATCCCTTTATTATATTTAATACTCATTTGACAGTCAGCAGCGATCGCTTCTGATCGGTCACATTTATTATTTACCGTCAGCACTGGTATTTCGCGCTCGCGAAATCGCTCCGTGACAGCATCACGAAGTGCCAACTGTTCTGTGAGTGGATACCCGCAGGCCTCACTGGCGTCTGTCATAAACAGAACAATGTCTGCGAGATGCTCAATCGCGCTCACTGCCTGTCGCTCAATATCGTTTCGCTCGGCTGCTGGTCGGTCCAGCAGCCCAGGTGTATCAACGATCTGATACCTGATGCGGTTGTGTTTAAAATGACCGACATGAATACCAGTTGTTGTGAACGGATAGTGTGCAATCTCATTACTTGCGCGAGTGACGGTATTGACAAATGATGACTTTCCGACATTCGGGTACCCAGCAACAACAATCGCCGGTTCATCTGGGCGAATATCCGGAAGATCTTTTAATTCATCACGAGCTGACCCAATCTGATCAAGATCGTCTGCAACATCTTCAACGAGATCTGCCATCCGGGCGAAAGCTTGCTTTCTATGTTTACGTGCTGTTTTCGGTTCAGTTTTTCGTACCTTTGATTGATACTCTCGCCGGAGTGTTCCGATTTGTCGGCTTGTCCACGTCACCCGAGAGAGACTCTGACGTAGTGCATCAACATCAACGATGGCATCGGCGAGCTCATAATAAAATGGATCAACAGATTCGAAATCAGGCCACTGCGTAACGACATTTTCGAGATTATCAGAGAGAATGGACGATGCTGTCTGCAACATTGACTGCTGGGCTTTCAGACCTGATTTTGCCCGTCCAGACCGAGCAGCCCGTGAGAAGGCTTTGTCGATAAGCTCCGACGATCGTGGGGTTGTCGGAAGAGACTCAAAAATCATAGTATATAAAATATGGTGTCGAGTAATAAAAATACGTCTGTTTGTATGCTACGTATATTTACATTTTTTTCTCGAAGAGTCTACAGACATAGAATAGTTGTCTTTTTCATCGCAGGATGGGTGTGATAACACTCGCATCAACATAAACATCAACATCGACATGGATATCGACAAATCTGAATTCACGCCCTGCGATTGACCACTCAGGATTCCTGTGCATTTAGACAGGGCTATCAGTAATTCTAACAAACCATTTATGCAAATAGGCCGATTATTCATTAGGGTGTGAGAGGGTACTCAGACCTCACGCGGGGATACAGTGCCCACACGTTATTTGGAAACAGTTTTTATATCAGCTTCAACGCTCACCGAGGCGGTCTCTCTGCCCTTTCCCGCTGTGACAATATTAGAATCGTCCTTTCGTTATGCGAGACACCCATCAGACGAACGGGGTGCAGAGCACAGGACAATCCTGAAAACAGTCTTTGATGATGCGGAGAGGTAACTAAACTAACAGTAACGACAAGAGTAATCTTGACATCCTTCTCCGGCTCAAGGCGGAAGGAATCCCACGGCACCGCCTGGTTGGGAGTGTCAGGTCTGGGTCTGGGTTTGGGTTTGGGTTGACAGACTCCCAATACCAAGCCAGGACACCGTTGGAATCGGTGTGTAACCGGTCACTGGGAAATTTCCAGGGAGTGCCAAACCCCCACCCCCGCCCCCGCCCCCAGGACTCCTCTCTTCAACTCAAGCAAGGAGTTATGTTGTTTGTGCCACAGGGGCTTCGATCAGTCTCACCAGATTCGGAGTTACTTACACTGTTGCTCATTGCTCGATGCTTGTTGTTTGATTCGTCAAAGGGCACCCTGTTTCCAGCGTGTGCAGACACTCACACTCATACTTACACTCGAACCGCCACCTGTCGGGCACTCGGCTCCATCGGGGTCAGAACCGATGTGCCAACACTAACACTCACAGATACACCGCTGTCCAACACAAACATTCGGAATCTCCCACTGTGACGACGCGTATCCACAGCCTCAGTGGGATTGCGCCTGTTCAGCGTATAACAGTCGTTGGCAATATGATCAGTGTTTATATCCGAAATCACACTAACTTCGACTAGAACGCCCGGTGGCGCGTTCCACTTCGGATACAGAAATCAAATTACCAACAACTGATAACGTGGCACTGCCAGCATTCCTTCGGGGATGAAAACCCCTCTTCTCACAATTCAGCAACCCCCGCGAACCGGGAGGATTCAGGAGTTATGAGACCAATATTAACGGTCAACCACCCACGCATCAGTGCCAAAATCTCCTGTTTTTCAGTTCAATGAATCTGTGTTTGACCATAATGACATTGAGGATATATTAACTTTCACCACGGTCAAGATACTCAGATTGTACTGCCACCACCGCAGCAGAGTCTGCACAGTTCGCATATCGATTTAATGGTTCAGCGTTGAGTTCAAGAAACGTCTCGCCCCAGGTGAACTTTGCAAGAATTTGACGTGCATACTCCGGATAATCGAAGATCCACAGAGCAGCCGCAATCGCCTCAACCGTGGTTAACTGCATCGGTTGACCAAAATTGATTGGATTTGCAGCCACAAGATATGGAAGCGCTCGATGAGCTCCGGGCAATGAAAACTGCGCTTCACCAGCAGATTCCCATGAGCAATCGAGTGCGACAAGAGTATCCCCATTATCATCCGCAGGTGAGAGAGCACGATCGGCATGTGGATTAAGAACAACCCCATATGGCGTTGCGTGATCTGAGTCATGTAACGTTGCGAGGTCAAATCGTTCGAGCTTTCGTGCGGTGCACTTTGCCGGGTCATCATCGCCTTCATACCGAATATGCAGTTGGTATGATAACTCCGCGGAGGGCTCATGCTCTTGATATTGGGTATTACCTGTAGACATGTATGAGTGTACGTTGAATTAGTATCTTTTTGTTTTGGTGATAGACTGTCTCGTATCTGTCTGAGTATACTATGCTGTATGATTCGCTCTCGACGTTTGCAGATCAGCCGCGGTGAACCGCCTTGGGGTCACATCAGTATCAATATCAAAGCCCCGAGGCACTTGCCTTGCTTATGTGTATATATACCGTATGTTATCTGTGTATGCTCAAAATACATTCGCAAGCGACTATTCGCGCTTACCAGCACCAACCGCTGCCTCACCAACTGGGTCATGTCCATCAATTACACTCAAATCGTTCATATACGGCTGAAGCGGCTCTGGAATAGTGATTGTGCCATCCTCGTTCTGGTAATATTCGATAAGTGCAACCATGACACGAGGAACGGCAACGCCTGAGCCATTCAATGTATGGAGATATGATGCTGATTTATGTCGCTCAGGTCGGTATCGAAGTCCTGCCCGCCGTGCTTGGAACGCACCAAAGTTTGAGACGGATGATACCTCAAGCCATCGACCGCCAATCTCTGGTCCGGTTGCCATGTCATCACCTGGTGCCCACACTTCAATATCATATTTTTTCCGTTGTGTGAACCCTAAATCACCGGTACACATCTCAAGAATCCGATATGGCAGTCCAAGCCGCTGTAGCACAACCTCAGCCTCTGCGAGTAATCCATCAAACCGCTCAGCGCTATCATCTGGGCGAACAAAATTCACCAACTCGACTTTATTAAATTGATGAACCCGAACAATACCACGGGTTTCAGTCCCATGTTCTCCTGCTTCTCGACGGAAGTTCGGGGTATAGGCCTGTATCTTCACTGGGAGGTCATCATCGAGTAAAATCTCATCACGATACATGTTCGTCACCGGAACCTCAGCCGTTGGACACAACCATAAATCATCATCTTCCCATGGTTCATCATTCGCCTCACCAATGCGATAAGCATCGTCAGTGAATTTTGGGAACTGTCCGGTTCCAACCATCGACTGTGAATTGACTGGAATCGGCGGGAAAACATCTCGATACCCTTGCTCACGATGAATATCAAGCATAAATTGCACAAGAGCATGTTCAAGTCGGGCACCATCACCTTTCGCAAAATAAAACCCCCCGCCTGTCACTTTCGCACCTCGTTCGAAATCAAGGATTTCTAACTCCTCACCGAGATCATAATGTGGAATCACGGTATCGGGCAGCGAACGAAGTTCATCAAATCCCTCACGCCGTCGCTCGACGTTTTCTGATTCATCTGCACCGACTGGAACCTCATCATTCGGCAATTGTGGAATCTTGAGCATCGCCGCATCGAGTTCAGATTTTAGCCTATCAGCTTCATCCTCGATATCCTCGATTTTTTCTTTGAGTTCTTGTGACTGGTCAATTGCCTCTGATGCGGCGTCTTCATCACCAGCAGCTTTTAATTCACCAATCTTCGATGAAATTTGGTTTCGCTCATGCCGGAGGTCATCCCCACGGGCTTTGAGCTCACGCCATTTCTGATCGAGAGTGAGAATCTGATCAAGATTAACGTCTGCCACCCCTTTTTGTTCAAGCGCTCCCCGGATTGCATCAGGGTCTTCACGAAGCAGTTGCCGATCAATCATAGCTGGCGATTCTTGTGGATGCGGCAAAACCGTGTCGCATCTGTTGTTAATCGAGAGTAATTAATCTTGTATGAAAACCACATGTAATCATGCACTCGCTATATTGATGAAATGTCTCCGGTTCAGACGCAGAGTGCACTCGTTTGTGCAGTTACTCACAAACTACGTGACACCGGCGATGATACAGTTGAAACAGCATCTCTCACTGCTAATGGATAGTCACTGATACTCTCCTCTGGATAAAACCAGAGCAATCCCGATCGGTGGTATTAGACTTTTGCAGTCTTCCTCACCCTCCCGTGTGCCGAATGATCCTGCTCTCGCGGTCGGATAAAGACTCCAAACTGCGTCACAGCCGAGGATATACACTGTCGGGAGATTCTGGATTATCTTTCGTCGGATGTGTCGTACTGTTTACGTTTGTGCTCATCATCGTCTCAGTTGACCTCTTCCACGGCTAAAGCCGATGGGTCTTCGCCTCGGGCTTCACGTAATGAGTAGATAATTTGTCGTTCCAACCCGTCACTCTTCGAAACTGTGAATTTACCTCAGGGAAGTCGGATTAAGGACTTGTACACACTTTTGATTTAGTTGAACGCAGGCGCTCAGCACAAGCCCTCAATGAGCGTGTCACCGCGAGCAGGGCGGGAGAGTTTCCCCGGTGGTTTGAGACGCGGGTATTGTCTGTAGTTTTTATATCCTGTACACTTTTGCTGATACAAACTGGCATACAACTATGGATATCGGTGATATTGCTGCAGTAGAAACTGCTGATGACATCTACTATATGGATACCGGGATGTATGAGACGTCAGGATATGGATCAGTATACATCATCGATGCAGATCAGCCTGCGATTGTCGATACAGGGATTGGCACAAATTATGAGCGGATTATTGATGCGCTTGCCCGTGTGGATATTGACCCTCACTCGCTTGCGCATTTACTCGTGACACACGCCCATCTTGACCATGCGGGTGGCGCAGGATTTTTGATTGCTGATTGCCCGAATGCAACGGTTCATACTCACGAGCGGGCTGGACCGCATCTATCGGACCCAGCACAGTTAATTGAGGGAACAAAAGCAGCTGTCGGTGAGCAATGGCAGTACTATGTTGAGCCTAATCCTGTTCCTGAATCTCGTCTCAATACTCTCAGTGATGGTGATACGATTGATCTCGGAGACCGATCAATCACAGCAGTCGCTGCACCAGGACATGCACTTCATCAAATGCTATTTTATGATACAACTGAGGACACGCTATTTACTGGTGACGCTGCTGGGATTTATGTCCCTGAGAAAGACCGCATTCAGCAGACCTCACCACCATCGCAATTCAATCTTGAGACGTGTCTCGACGATGTGCGCACGATTGAGACGATAACGCCTGAAACATTATGTTTTGGACACTTCGGTCCGCGTGCGTATGATGACAAATTATTATCCTCATATAAACGCGCGCTCGTTGAGTGGGTTGAGGCAGTCCGACAGAAACGAGAGGAGGCTCATTCAGACGAAAATGTGATTCAACACTTCAGTGAACATGCTAAACTCACCGATGTCTGGGGGGAGGAGAAAGCACGCGCTGAAGCACGATTGAATGTTCGTGGTGTTCTTGCATATCTGGACTGGCAGGCAACACAACCGGAGTGAGTATCTGCCATTGTTCAATCAAACATGGGATTCCTCGGGAATTATAGAAAGTGTGAGAGAAGCCCATCCCTGGGTAAACCAGACAGTGAGGACACAAATGACCGTACAGCCTCAGACCAACTCCCTGCAATGTGAGCACATCGAGCACTACACGACACTACCGCGCACAGTCGCCGAGTATTGATGATTGTGCTCGTGTTCGTGTTCAAAAAGAGACAAACGGAATAAAAGCCAGGCGAACAGCGCTCAAAAAAGTCTCGCAGAGTGAGTCCGTACCCTGTTTGTTATCTCAGTCGTCCGCAGGCGCTGGGCTATCTCCAGTAGAGACGCCAGTGCCTGGTCCAACGTCAATATCAAGTTCGGAAAGCCGCTCGTCCGGAACAACACCGTCGACCCACTGTCGACAGGCGTAGTATTCGTCTTTCATCTTCTCAAGCTCACATAGTTGTCCCTCGACAGCCCCTTGTCCCGGGACGGCTTCATCACCTTCGACAAAACGACCTGGGAGTGAATCATCGGCACCATCAAATCCAGCTAGGTTGTTGTAATACCGCTCAAGCGTATAAATCCGGTCGCCTGTCTCCATCAACTCATCCTCCGTCACATCAAGACCGGTCATGCCATTATACTGCATGACATACTCATCGATTCCCTCAGCAAACGCATTGAATTTGCAGATATCGAATGAGTCAGAGATTGCATGAAGATCCTGGAAGAGCGCACACAGTTCGCCCTTGCCTTCCCAGTCTGCAGGGTCGGCTTTTTCTGGAATCCCGAGAATTTCTGCGGATGGCGTATATCCACGAAGATGACATGCACCGCGGTTTGAGGTTGCATATCCAATTCCCATCCCCTTCATTGCGCGTGGGTCGTATGCGGGAATCGTCTGCCCCTTTACCGCAAGTGAGTTCTCGTGTGCTCCACGTTCTTGAGCAACGCCACGTGCACCCTGTGCAAGGAGTCGACCGAGTTCGGAGCTGTGATGACCCATCTCTTCGATGAGATCAAGCATTTGCTCGGTGTCACCCCACTCAATGCCGGTATCGAGATCGTCGAGTTTGCCTTCCTCGGTCATCTCCATCGCCATCGATATCATATTCCCAGTTTCGATGGTATCCATACCGAGTTTGTTACATAGATCAATCATAACCGCGATACTATCACGATCATCGTTCATCGAATTCGGACCAAGTGCCCATGCAGATTCATACTCATATGATTCTCCACGAACATTGAGTTCCTCGCCTTTCCGCTCGTATGTGACCTCAACTTCTTTCTTGCAAGCAACAGGACAGGAGTGACATGTTGGCTCATTCACCAGAATATTCTCACGAACGTTCTCACCAGAGACTGGCTCCGCTTCAATTGTTACATCGTCCGGATTCGCCTCTGCTTCTGAGGATGCCGAGGTAAATTGAGCGTTCCGGGTCGGAAGCCCATCCATCTCCTCAGTAAGATTCATCAACACATTTGTCCCGTACATCGAGAGGCCACCTTCATTTGGTGCAGTAACATCAGACTCAGTGATTAACTGCATCGCCTGCTGGTAGCCCTCGGTGAACGTCTCTGGATCAGCCGGCTTCGGCATCCGAGTCCCAGATTTAATGACAACTGCTTTGAGGTTCTTTGATCCCATTACACAGCCAGTACCCCCGCGACCAGATGCGCGGTCATCTTCGTTGACAATGCAGGCATACTTTGTACCGTTCTCACCGGCTGGTCCGATTGCCATTGCCGAGAGGTTCTTGCCATACTCGGCGTCATGTTCAGCCTCAATGGCGTCCATGGTATCATGAATATCGAGTCCCCACAGCTCGGAGGCATCACGAAGCTCAACCTCACCATCCTCGATATACGCATATACTGGCTCTTCGGCTTTCCCTTCGAATAACAAGCCATCAAATCCTGCCCATTTGAGTCGAGCACCGGACCATCCGCCGTGATGAGAGTCAGTCACCGTTTCGGTCAGTGGAGATTTCGTACAGACTGCGATTCGACCGCTCATCGGAGCTTGTGTCCCAGTGAGCGGACCATTCATGAACGCAAGAAGGTTCTCTGGACCCTCTGGGTCAACATTTGGTCCTTGATCGAAGACGTATTTTACACCAAGTCCGCGTCCACCGATATATTTCCGTGCATCCTCTTCATCAATTCCTTCATAGTTAACAATCTCATCTGAGAGGTCAACACGTGCAACATGGTCGTTGAATCCGCCTTGTTCGGTCATTGTTAATGTACATGTATTATTATGATTGGTAACCAATTAGATGTTACTCTACCTATGTAATGGAAATCAATTACACTCGGGAGATAAGAAGAATCCGATTTACCCGACGATAAACCCATCAACACCATCGCGCGCACGGACAAGAAGTGTGCTCGTTTCGGTGAGAAGCACTGTCCGCTGCTGTTTGAGCATGTGAGTGTTATTTGATGATACGGATCCGGCAGTAATCAATAATCGATACGCACCGGGACCGTCTAAGAACTCTGACACGCGTTTAGTTGAGCCCTTCTCAAGTTGTGCACTCGCCGTGGCGACAACACGACCATCCTGATGTGCGCGGACAGTGACTTTTCGAGGGGCGCGCTCATTGCGCATTCGTAGATCAGCCGTTGCATCGGACCATCCATCGACCCCAACCCCATCTGTAGACACGACAAGTGGAACTGTTGTCGGTCGCGTTCCATCGAACACAGATTCCCAGCGACTACTTCCTGATTTGACCGTCATTCGAATCTGTTGGAGTGGTGGAATCGATGGGAACTGAAGCACCGTGCCTGCAGGAGGACGATAGTCGTACTCAAGCACACGACGAGTGTTCACATCAACCATCACAGTGACCTGGCGAGGCGTTGATGTCGCATTCGCAATTTTGAGTTGATATCCTGTCAATGCACCTGCTTGTGGCCATTGAACGTCACCGAATGGCGTTGTGCTGCCTCCCAGTCCAATGTCCCCACAATCTGGTGTACAGCGAACAGGTTGTCGAATTCGAATCGATGGTCCTGCTGTTATCGTGAGGTCACCATGAACAGCATCAACATAAATCACCCCACGTCTTTGTTGTCCATTGGCTGTTGAGACATGCACAGTGTATACGCCCGAGCGGGCAATACTAACAGGAATCTGACGTTGACGTGCGCGCCCACTTGGAGTGACCCTCACGCTTTCGGCAAGTACCTCCGTCTGTGCTGTTGTATCTTGTGACGTGCGAGTCTGGTTATCCGTGTGCTGATCCTGTTGAGTAATGACTACTGTGACATAGCGGAGTGTTGACCCAGCAGCACGCACAAAGATATTGACTGGTGAATCGACGTTTGCAGCTGGATTCTGAGCCTGATACACTTGGGCTGTATTAATTTCCTCAACTGACGTTGACGCTGTCGCGGGCACTGTAGGCGTCTCAGTTGTGTCTTCAGTCGTTATCTCATCAGAGTTATCATCTGCTTTGTCACCAAAGCTACCACATCCACCGAGAGTTGTTGTCCCAACAGCAGTGAGGGCTGCTATAACTGTCCGTCGTGTGGGCACATCACATATTCATACCGCACACTGATGAACAGTTCGTCAGATACCCTCTTGATGAGAGTCGCTCCCCTCTGGATTCTCCTCATTTCACTTGGAGGTGACAATACAACCGATATTTCTCTGTGAAACTGCACTCATCAGACGCTGGGACTGTCCCCGCTTTGGTAACGTCCTCAAGATGAAAGCGCATATATGAGATATCATTCCACGGGCTGTCAGATGTCGTTGCATGATATTGCCGAGACAGAAACAAAAACAGAAACAGGAATTCCGACTCTGAAGAAAGCGGTGTCAGCGCCTGAGTATGGTTGTATAACTGTTACAGAATCCAGTATCTATCAGTAACTACCAGTAGCAAAGAGTAATCTTAGAATACAACGGTCGTACTCGGTTGGCGAGTTCGCAGACGAACTCGGTGTTCACCCCCAGACCGTCAAACGCTGGTGTCGCAGCGACGATTTCGACTACACCCGAACACCCGGCGGTGAACGTCGAATTCCACACCGAGAACTCCGCCGACTCGCAGGCGACACTCGCCCAACAGACCGTGTTGCACTCTACGCCCGCGTCTCAGCTCACGACCAGACAGAAAACGCCGACCTCAACCGCCAACTCGACCGACTCACAGAATACGCTCACGACCACGGATGGAGCGTCGAAAACACCTATCCCGACGTTGGAACTGATCTCAACCCCCCTCTCGATGACGGACAGGAAGCCGACTACGGACGCATTCTCGTCACCAGCTTCAGCGACAAACTCTCCGGTATGCGCTCATCGAAAACACAACAGCTCGTCAATACCGTCGAATCAGAGGTGAAACCCGATGAGTGACCACCTTCCACTCCCAATTCGCTTGCCAGACGAAGAGGACACACGATTCGAGCGACTGGCAACACTCACCCGTCGTGTCGCCACCCATGTCCTCGAAGACCACTGGACGCCAGTCCATTTGGACGGGATTGCTGACGCATCGCATCAGACACAGAAATATTTCGATGAACATGAACATGAACATGAACCGTTCGAAGAACTCGACCTGTCTCTCCGTTCGCGGTTTCGACGGTGCATCTTGCAGAAAGTCGGGGAAACACTCCGCAGTCACGCCGACCGCCGAGACGCCTTCCAGTCTATCTAAAGCGTGTTGCCCAACCATCAAATCCGACGCATCCACCGTCGTCGAATCAAACAACAACTCTGGGATGACGGTGACTCCCTCTCGTCAGGCTATGTGGACATCCTCATCGACCAACTCACCAGCTCCTACGACCGTCACGGGGCGTATCCAGCCACGTATTTCGAAATGCAGGACTGTCCAGAGTACGATAGCGGCGTCTTGCCGTTCTCTGCGGACGACGGACCCAACCAGCGGTCAAGCCGTCAAATACCAGTACGACGCCGACAGTGAGATGTTGATTATCCGGCTCAAGACGCCAGACACGCCGTTGTCGGAGACACGAGGGGACTGGTCGTGGACGGAGCACGAGCGCGACGGCTACGAAGCGTTTCACGAACGACTGTCCTACGGTGATCTCTCGACTCCTGAGTTCAAACCTTCCCGGCGAAAGACCGGTGACGCCTATTAGGAACTGTCCTTTCCTGTCGAAGTCGATCAGACAGAGACGAACGACGACGTTGATTGCGTGCTGACCCTCGACGCTGGGATGTGGAAAAATATGACTGCCGTGGTGGTCACTGACGACGGCGAACAACTGTCTACGCCACATTTCATCCAGTTCACTGACTGTGACGGGATGCCGACTGCTCCATCGTGAACGAACTCGACTGAACGACCGCCTTGCCGCGTTGCGGCGTGATGGTCGCTCGCAGACTGACGAGTTCGCGCATATCCAGAGCGAATGCGAACGGGCAAACAACAAGATTCGGCACAAGCGCGAACAACTGACGCACGATGTAGCCAACCAAGTTCCCGCACTTGCGCTCACCCACGACGTGGATGCGATTGTCCACGAGGATTTGCGGTCGCTCTCCACACCGGGTGACGAAGGCACGTTGTCGTGGGAATTGTCATCGTGGGCTCAGCGTGAGATCATCGAGAATATCGAATACCGAGCAGACTACGCTGGAGTAGCTGTTGAGCGAGTCTATCCACAGGGGACGAGCCGGTCGTGTCCCCGGTGTGGCTCACCTGGTCACACCTGCAAATCGCCCGACCACCAGAAGTAACAGTGGTGGGGCGGCCGGTGTGGGTTCGAAGGCGACCGGGATTACATTGGGGCGCTGAACGTAGCTCGCGTGTTCTTCAGCGAGACGGACGAGCTAGCCCACCGGGGTCACATCCTCCTACAAGGGGGATGCTGAAATCGTGCTCGCTGACTGTTCCGCTGGCACGCGGCTCACGTTCAGTCTGGAATCGTCGCCTACGAACCCGAACCAGAGGCAGCCATTGGTGGTGTATCGGTCGTCAGAGCGCCCGCTGTCGCCGTGCCCGAGTCGAACGCAGATGGTAGTGATGGACACGGTCCAGTCGTCCAACAGTGTCCCCGTTTCTGTTTTTAGGTGTACTACTGAAAGCTACTGAAAATTGGAACGGTGGAGTAGTTCAACAGATCTCCCGGACGATGCTGATATATTAAATCATCTCATATGTACGACAATGAGTCACCCACACCCGAACCCAGAAGTGTACGAACGGGGTCGTGGAATGGATGCGCACAATCAGGTGATGCGAGAGATTCGTGGTGAGAAAGACAAGCAATATGACCCAAATGAACCGACACGAGTGTGGATTGATAAGGACAACACACCCGATGGCGTTGTCACTTCGCTCACTATCATCCTCAACACTGGTGGGTGTCGATGGGCTCGTGCCGGTGGGTGCACGATGTGCGGTTATGTCGCTGAATCCGTTGATGGCGGGAGTGTCGATCATGATACAGTAATGAACCAGATTGATGTGTGTCTTGAGCATGAAGCAACAGCCACGGATGAACCCGCTGATCTGGTGAAAATATATACATCGGGATCGTTCCTTGATGAACGTGAAATATCAGCGGAGTCTCGAATCGCAATTGCTGAGACTTTTGCTGATCGCAATCGGATCGTCGTTGAATCACTGCCTGATTTTGTGGATCACACAAAACTCACACCATTTACTGACGTTGGTCTTGCGACAGACGTCGCAATCGGAGTTGAGACAGCGACCGACCGCATCAGACACGACTGTGTGAATAAGTACTTTGATTTCACCGATTTCCAAGATGCCTGCGCCGAGGTGTGTCGTGTTGATACTATGACTTCCGAGGATATTGATGTCGGTGCCAAAGCGTATCTACTATTGAAACCACCATTTCTCACAGAATCTGAGGCTGTTGATGACATGGTCGAATCGGTCCGACGGTGTGCAGATACCGATGGGTGTCATACTGTGTCGATGAATCCAACAAATGTCCAGCGATACACAATGGTCGATGAGCTATTTGATAAGGGTGGATATCGACCTCCGTGGCTGTGGTCTGTTACTGAAGTTCTTGAGTTGACCACCGATGTTGATGCAATCGTTGTTTCTGATCCTGTCGGACATGGCTCAGACCGTGGTCCGCACAACTGCGGTGAGTGTGATGAGCGTGTCCAAACCGCAATCAAAGATTTTAATCGACGACAGAATCCGAGCGTGTTCAGACAGGTCGAGTGTGCCTGTGAAACAACATGGTCATACGTATTAGAAGCGGAATCAAGCTATGCACAACCGCTCATACGGTGACAATGTGCGTTCGAAGATTCTGAGCGGATAGATTGCATGATCTCATCACTCAGTTTACTGACGGCATCAATATCTATGAGTCAGCAGAGACACACAAACCACGACCAATCGGCTGCGTCCGAGGATCTTCAGAGAGTATCCTCTTATTATCGTTAGCCAAATGCCTGCAGGATCCCCTGTCCGTCGGTACTCCTTCCTAACTCAGGAAGCGTGGCACGCTCAGGGTGTGGCATCAACACAGCGACGGTATCACGCTCCCCGATAACACCAGCAACGTTACCGCGAGAGCCATTTGGATTCGCATCGTCGGTGACATTACCAGCCGCATCACAATACCGAAAGAGGATCCGATTGTTGTCTCTCAGCATCTCATGCTCGCTTTCTGTGAGCTCAAATCGACCTTCACCGTGTGCAATCGGGATTTCAACTACAGTGCCTGCTTCATATGCCTCTGTCCACGGAGTATTCGGATTTTCGACACGAAGGTGCACTGTTTCACACTGGAACCGAGCACGGTCATTTGTGGTAAACGCCCCAGGGGTAAGCCCAGATTCACACCCAACTTGTGCACCATTGCAAACACCGAGAACAGGAACACCACGTTCTGCGGCTTCCTGAACGTCATCAAGCATTGGCGAGTGAGCCGCCATTGCGCCGGCACGAAGATAATCACCATATGAAAAACCCCCGGGAAGAACAATTCCATCAAGATTATCAACCGAATCATCCAGTCTATTTTCATGCCAGACACGCTCGGCATCAAGACCGATATACTGAAGCGCCCGAACCGCATCACGATCACAGTTTGATCCACCGAATTGCACGACAACAACGGTCATTGCTGTGACTCCGGTGACACAGAGTGTTGCTCAACGGTGATTTCGTACTCATGAATCGTTGGATTCGCCAGCAGACGTTCTGCCATCTCATCTGCTCGTGTTACTGCTGCCTCCGCGGAATCAGCCTTAAGATCAACCTCAAATCGATCTGCGGAGCGGAGTGCTTCAACCTCGAATCCAAGTCGCTCAAGCGCACGCTGTGTTGTTTCGGCTTCTGGGTCGAGGACACCTGATTTGAGCCGCACTGTTACTGTTGCTGTGTACGTCTTCATTGGTCATTACTGGATGAGCATGAATAAAAGTCGTTTTGAAGTTGCTGTCTATACAGATTTGTTCGATTCAAATATCAGAACAGCCCGTGTGCTCGTATGATCTTTGTATTCAGTTGAAGCGCACGATGAAATATAATTATACCAATATATCATACACCACTGACAGTTTCTGTCGTTCGAACGACTGATTAGGTGTGAAGTGTCTTATCTGACGCCCCTCTTTGTTGATACCAGAGCGCGTCTTCTATTTCCCACAAAAATAAATATCGAAAGCCTCACTAGACCGTGTCAGACGGTGTGAAACCACTCAATCTTCGTCAACGTCACCTCTGATATACGCAATGATGTTTGATGCGGTGAGAAACAACTGTGTCCAAGTGGATATCTTTCTGAAGCATGTCCACTCTCATGTGATCTGCGTCGTGAGTGCAACAATGATATGATTCAGCTACCGTCCGTGTTACAATGAGGTTTGATCTATGAGCTATCGATTCGAGGCTACCAGACAGACACGTTTTTTCCTGGGGACCAACGTGGATGTATTGATGCAACTGATACCACAGGCGTACACACGAGTTTACGCTTGTCTCAGCGCGCAGAGGTGTAGACGGTGACAGGTAAACTGGCAGAGATTACCGTTGTTGGTGATGATAAAACCGGAATTGTTGCAAATATTACAACATTGCTTTTCGAGCGTGGAATTAATATCGTTGATATTGACCAGGCTATCCGCGAAGGGATGTTTCGTATGACGCTTCGTGCAGATACTGATGAGATGGTCTGTACTGAATCAACGCTTCGGGACGCATTGACCGAACTCGGTGAAGATCTTGAGGTTGACATTCAAATTCGATTCCCAACAGACCGTGAAACGAAACGAATTGCCGTTTTTGTTACAAAAGAGAGCCATTGCCTTCGGGCGATATTGGAAGCACACGCGACCGATGAGTTTGACGCTGAGCTCTCAGTCGTTATTGGAAATCATGATGATCTCGAACCGCTCGTGACACAGTATGAAATTCCATTCATCGATATCGGTGACGAGAGCGGAATTCCAGATGAGGATCAGATTCTGTCTGTTCTTGATGAGTATCAGATTGATCTTGCCGTTCTCGCACGGTATATGCGCATTCTCAGTCCAAAAATTGTCTTTCGATATGAGGACCGAATCATCAATGTTCATCCATCACTCCTGCCGTCATTCCCAGGTGCTGCTGCCTACCGGCAGGCGAAAGAAGAGGGCGTCCGCATTGCTGGTGTGACTGCGCATTATGTGACAACTGATCTTGATCAGGGACCAATTATCACTCAACGGGCGTTTGATGTGCCCGATGATGCCAGTGTGGAGACAATCCGCAATCGGGGACAGCCACTTGAGGCTGATGCATTACTAGAGGCAATTCAATTACATCTTGATAACGCTATATCCGTCCACCGCGGTCGCACAGGACTTCACTCCAGTAGCGACTCATCTGCATCTGAGTCTGAGTATCAACTCGGCCTTCCAGAGGATCTTGAGACAGTACAACCAGATAATCCAATCGATGATCACAAAAACGGAGTTGATACGCCAGCAGAATCGATCCCAGATGTTGTGAATGATTAACAGTTCCTAACCACGCCTCAGCGTCGAGAGAACCCATCTGACTTACTCGCGTCTTCAGCGGAGGAAGACGTCACTGAACCCACCCCGGTTCGGTTAAATCTCCAAGATAGTTGCATTGTACCGCCGGTACATCGAATATACGATACGTTGGGTCACTTCACGCCACGTTTCAGGCTTCAATCAGATAGCGCTCCGATTAATTCCCTGAAAGTTCCTGTACGTTCTCAATAGCCACCTCCATTGAGGGGGCATCAAACCACTGTGTATCTGTATATGTATTTGTCCCAGCCGTATACAGATCTGAAATCGTCTCGATGACCGGTCGTGCCAATGACGTTGGTGAGCGATTACAATGACCCCGCCAGTCAGCTATCTCTCGCGTGTTCGCTCGACGTTTCGCGTCGTTGACGGCGGAGACCCACTCGGCGTCAATTTGTTTATATCGCTGTCGAATGACCTCTTTTGAAACCTCCTGATCGTTATATGCAAATCGATTCTCATCAAATGTTCCAACAACATCAGCGACAATCATTTTACCATCACGATATAAACACTCGATTTTTCCATCCTCGTGAACGAATCCACGCTTCTTTGCTTCCCGCGTTAGAATCCGGTTTACACTCAATGCAAGTTCCTCTAATCTGTCTACACTCGCAGCACCAGCAATCTGTTCTGCTTCCTCTCGGTCGAGATATCGGTCCTGTTCCTCATACTTTGTCGAGAATTCAATAATCGGCTCAGGAAGTTCAAGAGGATTCGACGGCCATTCGTCAGCATCGATACCACACTCCTGTGGTGATTTCCGATGACGAAGACTAGATCCGATAGGTACAGTATTCCGGAAAACGATTTCAAGTGGGATCAAGTAGTTTTGACCGCCAGCCTCGTGATATGACTCATAATTATACACTCCATCATCGTATGGAAGCGCTGGAACCTGTGTCAGTTTAATCGCCATCTCTGTCGGTGCTGTTGAGCATGCATCAAGACTGCATGAATCTGTGGTAACATGCTCAGATTCATCCAGTGATTGAGTATCCATGGCAGTCGTCTCAGTTCTTGAAGGGCGCACAACGCCGAGATAATGTGTTGAGATACCATTCTGTTCAAGTAATTCGAAATTATACGCGCCCATTGTGCAAAGCGAGGCACCCTTCTGTGGGATCTGATCCGGCATTGCTCCCCAGTCAAAGACAGAGTACTGATCAGTAAACACAAAACGACCGTGACCATAACTCGTTGCTGTCGGCTCTGTCTCGATACGAAACTCTTTGACACTCGTCATACGGTCATGGGCGATAGCCGCGAGTAAGAAGCCTTCCAATTGAATTTGGAGTTTTAACTTAACACAAACCACTCAAGCTGTGTGGTCAGGATTGACATCCTCCTCCGGGTTCACGCGGAGGAATCCCACGGCACCGCACCGCTGGGTTGGGGTATGACGGTTTGCAGTCCACCACCTCTATCCGAGGTTGGAATCCTCGGGAGAGGTCATGAAGGGAGACTCCGGGCTGTGCCAACCAGCCGGGACTCCTATCCCCACCCAAATCGGGTGCAGACTCAGAGTTACTTTCGTCGTTGATGTCCAGACGGATGTTCTCCGCTCCATTCACGTCAGCGTTGAACGCATCCCCGTTGCCGTCGCCGTCGTCGTGTTCTTCACACACGTACACGTACAAGCCACGCTCAACACGCTGACTCTCGTCCGTCCTCCCGCACACACAACACGTTTTGCTCGTGTCGCGCTCTGACACTTCGACAACTTCGATTCCCTCGACCCTTCGCCTTGTATTCGAGGATGTTCGAGAACCTGTCGAACGCCCACCCGTGCAAATCGAGGTTTCCGTGGCGACCCCAGTTCTTCGACTCACCGTTATTGTTCTTCGCGGACACCAGCGAGTTTTCCGATGTTGATGCGCCCAACATCCTTTTCGATGCATCGCTGAACGATGTGTGTCGCGAGGCTGTGGAAGAAGTGGGTTCGACGCTCTGACCACTTCGCATGGAGTCGAGTGGCTTCTTCACCACTCGAGTCGTCACACTTGGCGATTTCTTTCGGGAAGTAGTAGCCATCTTGTTTCAGCCGGTTGCCGGGGTAGAGGTCGGCTTCCTCGGTGCTGTACGCGACAGCGACAGTGACAGGGCGAAGTTACAGATACCGAACCGAGGTCAATCCCCGCTGTCTCGGTGCCGGGTGCGTTGGGAGTTTCGATTTCGTGCTTGCAGACGAGGTGAAGTTCCCACCGCTGTTTGGCCTTATCGTAGACTGTTCGAACCTGTTGGAGGTTCTCGACGGTGACACCGGGTCGGGTTTCGTATTCGACAAGGATGTATTCCCACGTTTTCGGGTGTTGTTTGTGATTTGCTCCCTTCGAGAGCCGAACGCGGTTGTTCTTGGTGTCATGTTTGATGCCGTTCTGCTTCCACGTCACGGTTGAACGAGGGTGTTCTTCGTGGACGCGACGCCCCTGTTGGTCGTAGTAGTTTTTCTTGCGGTAGCCGGGCGGATTCGCACGAGAGTCAGACTTCCTCGTTTCGTCCCACGAGTTGAAGGCTTCAGCGAGTTCCTCAAGAACGCGCTGACTGGATTGGATTGACTGTGCAATCCCTTGGAGTTGTTGTGAGTCTTCAACTCGGTTTTGAGGTCGCTGTGGTCGGGTATCTCGCCCGTGGCTTCCCACTGTTGGGATCGAGTCACGTGGTATGTCCAGGCAGACATTGACGTCAGAGTTTCGATGCACTCCACCCGTGGCTGTCAAGCGATTCCTCTACCTGTGCGTGGTTGAGGATTTTCGCTCGGTGGGTGCGATGGACTTCCAGCATTCTGAACGTCTGTATAATGATTTATATTCGCTTCAATATTAACGTGTGGTGTTTGAGAACGGTGGAATATCCCGTCCAGCCATCGGCGGTGATTGCCGAGGAGTTGTCGGATTCATCCCGCGGCTGAAGACGCGGGTATTCTCCTCGCATCTTATAACTTATATCCGCATCAATCATCCCGATACTCCACATTCAGCATCTTCGGAGGACAGATGCGACCTTGACGCGGTTCATTGTGGTATGACATGGAGAATAATATTATCTTGATAGTGCTTCCTACATCATTTTCTCATTGATTGATATCGATCAGACTCGACTCACGACCAGTCCACTGAGTCCAATGACGACGACATATATCGACGTTTAAATTCAATTATCACACATATTTGATCGTGTAGGCAATGTCAGAAACCGCCGATATCGGCTCTTTTTTGCATGCTGGTACGCTGTATACTGCTATGAATGCGGATGAGGCGGTGTCTGATGAGACGTCTGAGCATACATTAGACCTTGAGTTCTCGATGCACCCAACGACCAATCAGTCATTCGAGAACGCTCTTGCCGCTGCCCGCGCCGGCGACCGACTCAGCGTCGCTGATGGAATTGAACTCATAACCACAGGAACAAATTCCCCGGGAATTGACACAGCGCGAAAAGAGAAAGTGCTTGAAATCGCTGATCGACGACGCGCTGAACGTGTTGG
>KE356560.1:3139595-3160749 GCA_000415965.1 Haloquadratum walsbyi J07HQW1 | reverse complement strand
TCAATAATCGGCTCAGGAAGTTCAAGAGGATTCGACGGCCATTCGTCAGCATCGATACCACACTCCTGTGGTGATTTCCGATGACGAAGACTAGATCCGATAGGTACAGTATTCCGGAAAACGATTTCAAGTGGGACCAAGTAGTTTTGACCGCCAGCCTCGTGATATGACTCATAATTATACACTCCATCATCGTATGGAAGCGCTGGAACTTGTGTCAGTTTAATCGCCATCTCTGTCGGTGCTGTTGAGCATGCATCAAGACTGCATGAATCTGTGGTAACATGCTCAGATTCATCCAGTGATTGAGTATCCATGGCAGTCGTCTTAGTTCTTGAAGGGCGCACAACGCCGAGATAATGTGTTGAGATACCATTCTGTTCAAGTAATTCGAAATTATACGCGCCCATTGTGCAAAGCGAGGCACCCTTCTGTGGGATCTGATCCGGCATTGCTCCCCAGTCAAAGACAGAGTACTGATCAGTAAACACAAAACGACCGTGACCATAACTCGTTGCTGTCGGCTCTGTCTCGATACGAAACTCTTTGACACTCGTCATACGGTCATGAGCGATAGCCGCGAGTAAGAAGCCTTCCAATTGAATTTGGAGTTTTAACTTAACACAAACCACTCAAGCTGTGTGGTCAGGAATAACCTGTATCCGTATCAATCATCCCGATACTCCACATTCAGCATCTTCGGAGGACAGATGCGACCTTGACGCGGTTCATTGTGGTATGACATGGAGAATAATATTATCTTGATAGTGCTTCCTACATCATCTTCTCATTAATTGATATCTATCAGACTCGACTCACGACCAGTCCACTGAATCCAATGACGACGACATATATCGACGTTTAAATTCAATTATCACACATATTTGATCGTGTAGGCAATGTCAGAAACCGCCGATATCGGCTCTTTTTTGCATGCTGGTACGCTGTATACTGCTATGAATGCGGATGAGGCGGTGTCTGATGAGACGTCTGAGCATACATTAGACCTTGAGTTCTCGATGCACCCAACGACCAATCAGTCATTCGAGAACGCTCTTGCCGCTGCCCGCGCCGGCGACCGACTCAGCGTCGCTGATGGAATTGAACTTATAACCACAGGAACAAATTCCCCGGGAATTGACACAGCGAGAAAAGAGAAAGTGCTTGAAATCGCTGATCGACGACGCGCTGAACGTGTTGGTGATGCGGTTACATTCGTTGCGAATCTCAATAATAATGTGACGACTGCATGTAACACCGGATGTTTATTCTGTAATTTTAAAGACAGTGCACATCAGTTTGAGTCGAATGCAGACGGTGACCGTGACCATGGTGGATTTACAAAAACCCCAGGGATCTCTCAAGCAACTGTTGCTGCAGCCGTTGATCGTGGCATATCAGAGGTAACATCAGTTTCTGGATTGCATCCCGCATTCGCGCTTAATGCTGAACATCGAGAAATCCTTGCCGAGTACGACAACCCTACACAGGAGGTGAACTACAAATCACCAGGGCAGTACACGACAGACCCGGGAACATATGTTGAGCAGCTTCGTGCGATGTCTGTTGGTAATGTTCATCTTCATTCAATCACCCCTGAGGAAGCCCACCACGCTCGTCGTGGCACTGATTGGTCGTATGAGCAGATCTACACCGAACTTCGGAAAGCAGGTCTTGATTCTGCGCCAGGAACCGCCGCAGAGATCCTCGTTGATGAAGTGCGAGAGGTGATCTGCCCAGGCAAGATGTCGAGTACAGAGTGGGAAGCCGCAATCGAGGGTGCAGTCAACGCTGGATTGGATGTTACAGCGACGATCATGTATGGACACGTGGAGAATGCTGCTCATCGGATTACTCATTTAAAACGAGTGCGCGACCTACAAGATCGCACTGGTGGGATCACTGAATTTGTCCCGTTATCGTTTGTCCACCAGAACACCCCGCTGTACAAGCGTGGTGTTGTTTCTGGAGGGGCAAGCGACGCTGAAGATGAGTTGATGATTGCTGTGTCGCGATTATTCCTTGATAATATTGATAATATTCAATCATCATGGGTGAAATTCGGTGATGAAAAAGCATTGAAACTACTGAACTGTGGGGCAAATGACTTCATGGGTACGATCCTCTCTGAGGAGATTACTACACGTGCCGGCGGGACACACGGGGAATTCCGGTCTGTTGCTGATTATGTTGAATTGATTTCTGCCATTGGTCGAACGCCTGTTGAACGTTCAACAGATTATACCAGACGACATGAACTCAGTCTAGACGCTGAGGTACATGGACCGATACTTGGTCCGCAGGCGGATGGAACGCCATTACTCGGTGCTGATGATAATGGATTGACTACTCCGAATATTGTCGCTGATGATTAATCGATTAGAGGTGATACAGGCCCAATACCACGCCGTTTACAGTGTGGATACGCGCCATCAGACGGAGACGGTGACGGGGAATTTCCGCGCTTTTTTCTACAATATCGTGAGCTGATATGTCCGCACGCTGGTTACGACCCTACTACAGCCGCATGCCCGACAATTGGTGGTTCGAGTGTAAATATGAGTATGAGTATGAGTGTCCACCGAGACTGGAAACAGGATGTGCCCTTCGGGGAATCATATGACAAGCGACGAGCAATCATCAACATAAGTAACTCCGAGTCTGGTGAACCCAACAACCGACCACCGCTCCTGTGGCACAACTCACATAGGAATGCGTTCTTGGCTCAAGAGAGGAGTCCCGGGGGCGGGCGCGGGGGGTTGGGGTTGGGGTGGCACTCCCAATCACAAGAGGCTATCCGTTACCAGCTCCGCCTGCAGACCGATTCGCACGGTGTGTGAGCTTGGCAGTCTGTACACCTGCACCTGACACTCCCAACTCAGCGGTACGGTGCCGTGGGATTCCCCCGCGTTCACCCCGAGGAGGATGTCAACCGCGTTCGCTCCTCGCTTCTCATATAAGCAGTCTGTGTTTACCACATTCATCCATTTGTATACTTTCGTGTCATGAATCGAAACCGCGTGTGCAAGACTACATCAGCGAGATAACATTCATGTGGGTGTGTTTCTCTCGATTATGAAGATATATTGACAAAATAAATACATTTACCTACAGTTACTAATCAAACGTATCAACGATGATGGTCACGACTCATGTGGCTGCGGGATTGTTACTTGCGGTCTCCGTTGCTACTTTTGCGCCTAATTTCGCTATCCCTGCTGCCATCGGTGCGATTATCGGTGGAATCCTCCCCGATATTGACTTTCTTATTGGATCACACCGGCGGACATTGCACTTCCCAGTGTATTATACGATTTCAGGAGGGAGCATCGGACTCATAACAATCATAGCGCCAAGTTCACTCACTGTTGGCGTTACTGTTGGGCTACTAGCGGCTGGGATACATTCTCTTTCAGACTGGTTTGGTGCTGGTGAAGAACTACGCCCATGGGAACGTACCTCACAGCGCGCAGTGTATATCCACCCACGACAGCAGTGGCTCCGACCGCAGTATATTGTCCGATATGACGGGGCACCTGAAGATTTTGCACTGACGTTTGCTCTTGCGGTACCTGCAGCACTCAGCTTTGATGGGTGGCTCCGTGCGATTGTAATCACCGGTATTGTAATCGCTGGTGGATATACGATGACGCGAAAGTACATTCCACGATGGCTTGAGTCATAGATCGTCCGAAAACGCTTTTCAATAGCTCATCGATAGATACTGAGGACATTAATTAATCTGCAGATTCACCGGCACCGGCATTAATCGGGTGATTGATATTAAGTGGTCCATCTCGACAGGCAACACTACGATATCGTTGCCCATGAACCCCATCAGACTCAATTGCGTCAGTGATATATTCTGTGAGCCACCGACCATCGGCAGGGTGTCCAGTAAATCCCTCTCGTCTGATCTGTCTTGGAAGATATCTCTCATATACTGGGAGTCGCTCATGAAGTGGAACACCAGCACTGCTTGCAATGTCTGTGAGCTCGGTGAGTGCTGGCCATGCATAGTCTGGATTGATATAATCCTCTGTCACCGGTGAGACACCACCGAGGTCATCAACACCACAGTCAAGTAATTCGCGAGTTGGTGAGAGATTTGGAGGGACCTGGACTGAAACAGACTCCGGAAGGCAAATACGAGCCATTGCAACCACCCGACGCATTGTCGCAACCGACGGTTGCTCGAAGTCCGACCGTTCGTTCGGGACAACATTTTGAATGATCACCTCTTGGATATGATCATACCTATTATGGAGTTCACGAATCGCAAGCAGACTTTCAGCGCGATCATCCCATTCCTCGCCAATTCCAACGAGCAACCCGGTTGTGAATGGGATACCAACCTTACCTGCAGCACGAATCGTATTTAATCGCTGTCCTGGGGTCTTATGCCGCGTGCCTGCGTGTGCGTCGACATCTGCGGTGGTTTCTAACATGACGCCCATGCTTGCATTGACCGGTGTGAGTTGCTCAAACTCCGTCACTGTCAAATCCCCCGGATTTGAATGTGGGAGAAGTCCCTCCTCAAGTGCGATATGACAACACATACGCAGATATTCGATTATGTCACCGAACCCCCAAGCGTTCAGTTGTTCATGAATTGCCTCATATCGGTCATCTGGACGGTCACCAAAGGTAAAGAGTGCCTCAGTACAGCCGGCATCTGCACCAACTCGAACACGATGACGAACTTCTTGCGGTGAGAGAAGTGTTGCCTTCCCAGGAACGTCATAATATGTGCAATAACTACAGGTGTATCGACACGCGGTCGTCAGCGGGATAAAGACATTACGTGAAAACGTAAGCACTGCCGCCGAGTCGACATCCGCTGGAGTCACAGAGAGAAGCCGATCAACGTCAGTGGCTGACACTGTGAGATCAATGTCGTACTCGGCTGCCGCAGGGAACATTGTAGCAATGCTTGCAGGTCGGTCATAAAAAGAGTTTGACTCTCGGACAGTCGTGCCGTGGATATAAAATTTGTTACATTAAACTCTGCATCGTATCCCTGTCATTGACCGCAAGTTGAACGTTTGACATCCCCTCAGATGAGCGCGGAGGAATCATGAGTAGCAGAGATTGCAGGTTTGTCGCCTCACCGAACCCCAATACGGTGAGGATCCGCGTGGGGTTGACAGACTGTGAGGGGTGGGGATTGCGGAAGGAACTCACCAACTATCGCGTTTAATTGAGTACATACTCAAACCAATATGAGTAGGAATATATGACCAGACGTGTATAATATGTGCGTCAAATGCGGGGGATGGGATTTGAACCCATGAACCCCTACGGGAGCGGATCTTAAGTCCGCCGCTTTTGTCCTAGCTCAGCCACCCCCGCGCCGGAACCCACAATTTATGTCTATCATATCAGATAGATTTGATAATAAATTGCTCAACCGGTATTGTAGGATTTTACTGTCTGGCAGATATTGGTTTCGCTTCCGTGCTAAGAATTATATCTCGTTGACATCGTCAGCTACTATAACCTCAATCTGTGAGAAGAGCATTCGTCAGTTTGTATGGGGTGGGGGTGGGTCTAATTACCAGTCGACGCTTAAGCTGCCATCGCCGTTGGGGTCTGGGGCAACTTCTTCATCAGTACGGCGATCAACAACATGAATAACCCCCGCATCTTTCTTTGCTGGACACACCTCAGCAGCACGAATATTCTCATCGAGCTCATCTTCACCAATAAAGAATGACTTTGGATTCGCAAGTCCAGATGTGATATCCATTTCCCAGTTGTCTGCAACTTCCGCACATCGACCAGCGCCAAAGCATTTGTTTGCTTCAAATATGATTTTATATGGCTTTTCAGCAATCGGTGGCGCGTCTGCTGATGACCCGACATCGCTCGCGTTCAAAGACCCATCTGTGTCGTCTTCACTCGTGTTTGTGTCTGTATTCGTGTTAGTGTCACTCATATGTATAAATCGGTATGTCAACGGTGTTTTCTGATGTCAATTCCGTCCAAACGACAGCAGAAACTACACGCAGGTGAAACTCAGATTATCGCTCAATGTTGAGAGCCTCAATTTTGATATCCTGCATTGGTTTATCATCTCGATCGGTCGGGACGGACCCAATTTCTTCAACAGTATCCATCCCATCGACGACATGTCCGAACACTGCATGTTTGCCGTTGAGATGCGGTTGTGAGTCAAGTGTAATAAAAAACTGTGAACCATTGGTGTTCGGTCCACGGTTTGCCATCGAAAGGACTCCAGCACCATCGTGGTTTAGATCCTCATGAAACTCATCATCAAATGTATAGCCTGGACCCCCACGACCTGTTCCCTCCGGGTCACCACCTTGAATCATGAAGTCTGGAATAATACGATGGAAGATCGTCCCTTCATACAATGAGTCTGTCCGGGTCTCACCAGTATCTGGGTCACTCCACTCTCTATCGCCCGTTGCAAGTCCAAGGAAGTTTTCGACCGTTCGTGGTGCACGCTGTTCAAACAACTCAAGTGTAATATCACCGCGTGTTGTTTCGAGGGTGACAAGCGGATTTTGCTCATCAGCGATCTCAAGATCGGCAACCATATCTAAAAATTGAGCGTCTGATACTAAATGGTGTCTTTCACAGTGCGATATTCGATACTCTTCGAGGGTGATACACCGAAATGAATATTAGATAAAATATATGACACCACGACCAACAGTGAAGTACCTCGGGGTCACATCAAAGCCCCGAGGCTTCACCGTTTTAGGTCATCACCGCACACCCACACCCGCAGGCGAAGGTGAATTTCATTCCTCTTCCTCCCGACCTCCCCGGTCCGGTTGGGTTGGGTTGGGTCGGCTGGAAGTCACACCCGAACACGCCGATGTGTCCGTGGGATGGGAGTCGGGCCTCGGCTCCACCACGACCACGACCCGACAACTCCCGTCGCACGCCCAATGGACGGGTTTGAGAGGAGTCGCATTTCCAGAAATCAACCCAGTCAGCATTGGATGAAGATCTTTCACCCGTACCCGTCTTTTGAGTTCTCTGACCGTACCCTGCTATAGGAAACGGAATTAATTAACCGTTCGTGTCGGCTTCACCCTCTCAAGCCCCGAGGCACTCGCCTTGCTCATCTGTAGATATGTCAGCTTCTCAGTTCAAGATGCGAAACTCAATGTATTATTAACGACGCAGTATTGCAACCGTCTGAGTAATCTTGAGGATACACCACGAATTTCAGAATGTCTGGAGGTCTTCAAGAACTGCTGCTGCCGCACCGGAGTCAATACTCTCATGAGCCATATCGAGTCCTGCGTCGATTGTCTCTGCGTCATTTCGAGCGTAAATTCGGAAGGCAGCATTGAGCGCGACCGCGTCAGCGAAGTGATCTGTCCGCTCGCCAGAAACAATCTCACGCGTTAATCGTGCGGAATCACCGGCAACATCGTTAGGATTGACCTCAAGATCCTCATACTCAAAGTCCATTCCGTACTCAGGCGTCTCAATCTCATAATCAATAAACTCGCCATCAGCCCACTCACCAACCTTTGTATATCCAGGACGAATGTCATCATATCCTTCCATCCCTTGGAACATAAGCACTCGATGTGGGTGCTGCGTTTCCATCTGCTTGAATGTGTCAACCATCTTCTTTGCGAATGCAAGGTGATAGAACGATCCAAGATGGACATCAGCCTCTGCGGGATTCATGATTGTTTCAATCGTATTGAAAAACGTCCGAACACCCATTTTATCACGACGATCATTGAGTGCATCGATGTGAGGTGCAAATGCAGGCTGATAATAGAATCCAAACCCAGTGTTATCTACCATTGCTGCGCTCTCTGCTGGTTCAATCTCAGTCTGTATGCCGAGTTCGTCAAGCACGTGCTTGTATGCGTCTTGTTTCTGTGTTGGCACACGATCGCCTGAGTGGGCAACAACAGGTGTTCCTGCACCAGCAGCGACGATTCCAGCAGCCGCACCAAGAATCGCAGTATCGCCCTTCCCGTCATAGTTTGCACCACAATCAACTGGGTTAGCATCCGGGGCTGCGGTGGTTACATCCTCAGCAACAACGTCAGCGTATGCAGCAAGTTCTTGAGCAACATTGTGTTTCCACCGATTCGCGAGCCAAAAAGCCCCAAGTGTCGTCTGATCGGGCTCACGGGCAAGAATACGTCGAATTGCGTCTGTAGCTTGCTCACGAGACATATCCTCTGCAGATTTGACCCCTGATCCAACGACTTCTGTCATCAGACGCTTGAGTGGCCACTCACCAAAGTTAGACTCGACGGATTCGGACGCTTGTGCCATACAGATTCAATGTGCGTGGATAACAAAAGTGGTCCGTTCGAATTACATCAGATGAAGTTTTGACAGTACAAATGGTCACGACCGCAATACACACACAAAGCAGTGAGTAATGTCTGTGTTCAATAGTTGCTGACAACGTGAGTGTCCTGAACGTTGGAGGGCGTGTAGACTCTTGATGTATCAGTAATTGCAAACACGGACACTTGATTCAGTAACGAGTGTATAAAAAGCCGTTCAGCGCTTTTTTTACGATTCTCACTGAACAAACTGAGTGTGTTATGAACTACTGGTATATATGACCCGTATCATTGCCCTATTAATGATATCATATCACTCGCCAATATAATGATAGTTGATGCAGACACAGAGAAATTATACGCATATGTTAATCAGTATCACTGAATTAGTTAAGATATGGATAAGCCGGGGAGACGCTGCTTGCTTCACACGCTTTGCACGTCTTGGATATAGACTCACTTCGAAATATCTAGGTTATCTGGGTGTCTATGATTCATAATGAGTGAGACCGTCTTAGAAACGACCTGGGGGCGCGATATTGATATTGAACTCGATACAATCGACGCCGCGCTCATTGATGAATATCAAAGTGGGTTTCCGGTTACTGAACGACCGTTCCGAGTTATCGGTCACGAACTTGATATTTCTGAAACAGATGCACTCACTCGAGTCCGCCAACTTCGTGAGACGGGCATCTTCCGACGATTTGGCGCTGTGCTAAATCCGCCTGTTATTGGAAGCTCAACGCTAGCAGCCGTTTCAGCACCCGAGGATCGGTTTGATGAGATTGCGACGATTATTAACGAATACCGACAGGTGAACCATAATTATCGTCGCGATCACGAGTGGAATATGTGGTTTGTCGTCACCGCAAGTGCTCGTGAGAGACGTGATAACATACTTGACTCAATCGAGGCACAAACGGGGTGTGAGGTTCTGGCGGTACCAATGTTAACTGATTATTATATCGATCTTGAATTTCCCGTCGTTAACACGGATACGTTCGCAAGGGAAAGTGTCTCAGAGACCAATGTGTCCGCAACACGAATTTCTGAAGAAGCAACTGGTGGGCTTTCAAGACTCGACGCCGAGTTACTCGTCGAAATTCAAGATGGATTTCCGCTCTCTGTGACTCCATATCGTGATATTGCGGCTGCAATCGAATCGGAAGTCGACGCGGCAGCTGTTGTTGACGCCGTTGAGCGGCTCCGTGCTGATGGATGTATCAAGCGTGTGGGGTGCGTTGTGAATCATATTGTGACTGGGTTTGACGCGAACTGTATGGTTGTCTGGAATGTACCAGATGATAAACTTGATATGTATGGCGAAACTGTCGGTAAATTTTCATATGTAACACTCTGCTATCATCGACCGCGACGTCCAAACCAGGGATGGTCGTATAATCTTTTTACCATGATTCATGGGCGCGAAAGCGGTGCTGTTGATTCAAAAATTGATGAGTTAGCAGCCGAACATCTCCCCTTCGAACATGAACGTCTCTATTCGACAGAGACACTGAAACAAACCGGTGCTCGATATGATGAACTTGTGGGTGCAGCCGAAAAATAATCACAGACACAATTTATTTTCCTCTATTGTATTAGATTTCTTGGACATCCACGCAACGCCTTGCTGGCACGTTGAGTCTGTGCTTTCAGGGCATACTACCTCTTATACAGAATCAAGGAGAATCCCTGCGGGTTCAGCCGCGCAGGATGGATCCGACAACTCGGAGTCAATCGACGCTATGAGAGCCACTCTGAGACTTGACAATCCGTCACTGAAAGTGACAGGCGGTTCCACATATAGGGAGGAATCAGGCTGGGAACGGAGCGATTCCTGCCAGTCCGGCGATGGCGGCCTGTCGGCCCCAAGTAATGAGACAATAATCGGACCCACTCAGGTGAACGGTCGGTTCCTCTCATGAATCGATACAGTTGCAGATGCAGATGCAGTGCCCGACTGCTTGAAAGCACCACAGAAAGTAACTCCGAGTCCACCGAAGTCTGCCGGACTCCCCAGGGCAAAAACAACGTTGGGAGTCGAACACGACGGACGAGAGGAGTACCGGGGGCTAAAATGTGGCACTCCCGGCACCAGCAGTCCTACTTCACTCTACCCACCACAGTGCATGAACCCCACACGGATTCTCACCGTGCCAGGGTTTGGTGGAACTGCAAACCTGCAATCTCCACCGCTTACACTCACGCTCACGATCAGGATTCCTCCGCGGTTACGCGGAGGAGGATGTCAATACTGATTTATGCTTCCTTTCACTGCCTGCGTCAATTCAGATCACATATCAACTGCGGGGGTATTCTTTTTGATGAGCGCGGTCTTTGTCATCACTCACCGACTCCTGTATGTGGAGTTCGTTCACATTCAAACGGCGACTGCAGATTGTCGAGATCGTTGATCTCATGTCATCCATTTTGAGATATATTTCTCCGACTCTCACCGAGAGAACGGCGATACTTGATACAGCAATCGTCCTGCTCCAATCATACCGGTTTTTGCAAGTGCTCCCCCGCGGAGTGCCCCCCGTTTTGCGTAGAATCCACTTTTATGTATTCCTGCGTTGAGATAATGCCGTGCTGATGTTGCCATCGGTGTTCGACGCCCCTCAACTCGGGTTGCTCCTTGACGAATTGCATCAAGAATTATTTCCGCCGTCAACGTTGATCGAGTAATTCCTGGAATTGCGATTTCCGTGTACGCACGCCCAACATACCCGACCTTGTGTGCATCACTTCCAGCAACACCTGGATACCCATTCGTCTCTGCATACCGACGCGCCCGACGGTTTTTGCGCCCTGTGAAAGTCCAGGAGTTATACACCTCAATTGCATCCGGGTCAACGTGCCGAAGACGACGTTTTCGAATCCCATGTCGACTGCGTTGAAATGGATGTGGAACAATCGCAACACCACCACGGTCACGGACCCAACTCACGGTCTCGGTCATCGGAACCCGACGTGGTGGGAGCGATGTCACACCGAGGGCAAGCAAATGTCCATCGGCCGTCGACACCTCGACACCGGGGATTCCGATGAGTCCATATCGTGGTGCGAGATCAGCTGCCCGGAGTGACTCATCAAGCACGTCATGATCAGTTACGACAATCGCGTCTAATCCAATTTCAGCTGCCTGCTCAAGAAGTAACTCAGCCGGGTCAGCAGCATCATAGGAACCTGCTGAGTGGACATGCGGATCGATAGTGACCGTGAGCGTCGACGTCACAAAAACCCCTACAACGCCAGGGAGCTAAAAAGTACTTTGCGAGATGTTGTCACAGCCGCTATGATCGCTGCGAGAGCGAAAGGGCATTTGCAATGCGTGTTCCGGTGTCGTACCCGTTCCATAACGCCTTATTTACCCTCCCCTCACCAACGATCCAGTCACCAGCGACATACAAACCAGCGCTTTCTGCAACTCGAGCGGCACGATTATCGATTCCGTTTTCTGGAAGTGCATAGCGCCATCCCTGGTCATCGATCCAGTCTGGATTTTCATATCGCTCATCATCAAGCAAGGCTGCAACATGAGAAGCAGTGTCTGCCCCGGCAACATCAACAGGGTCGTCATACCGATTTGTTGACCACTCGGGACTCATCTGTGCGATAAATAGACTTTCACCATCAGGAACATGCCCATCTTTGCATTCTTCGCGTGAGAGCCACCCAATTGGGTGTTCTTTGTCAACGTTGACAAGTCCATACCATGGATATGACTCTGTGAATGGGTAATGAAGTACAACCGTTCGGATAGTGCGATATTCAACGTCCGAAGCAGCCGCAATCAGTGTCTCCAGTCGATTATCCTGCCATGCTGTTGCTTCCAATAGTGTCACTGCTTGCGGGGCAGGTGGTGTAATCAACAATGCATCAAATGGTCCGTGATCTGTATTGTCGGTATCAGTCAGAACCCATGCCTTCTCCGTACGCGAGATATCTGCTACCCGTGTTCGATGATTGATGTCTGCGTCTGTTTCTGCAAGAAGCCGTTTAGCTAACTGAGTAATTCCCTCAGTCCATGTCCACTTATGCTCGTCTCGACTATCACCCTCGGTAATCTCACCTGTTTCATTAAATGTCCAGACTGGTTCATCGATATCAACAAGCTCCTTCGTTCCAAGGGCTGGAATCAACTCGGCTGTTCGTGGGTCAGCATCCTTGATATAGTTTGCACCGTGGTCGTATCGACACCCATTCTTTCGACGCGTCGCAGCGCGACCGCAGACACCCCCGCTTTTCTCTAAAATTGTCACATTCGCATCGCTGCCACGAAGTGCATATGCAGCCCCAGCGCCGGCAGGACCTGCCCCAACAATACCGACACGAAAAGACGATTCCACCTTATCCGACGTTGTCTCCGTTAACTTGCTGTTCCCTTGAGAAGACTGAGACATAGTGTATCAACGGGTCCAGTATGCTTGATTGTGATGGGTGCACTCGAAAGGTGATTTCGTCTGAGAGACTCATCCTCACTGTCGTATCGGGATTCATGTGTGAACGCACTCCCGGGGCAGTCGCTTTGTACCGGCTATACCCTTTCGAGAAAGCGCAGACCGGGATTGGGATATGGATATGACTCCAGCATACTCAGATGCAGATTCAGATGCAGATTCAGATGCAGCTGCAGCTGCTACCTTCCCGCCCAGACTCACGGGGTGACCATCGGAAACGGTTGAGGGGTATTCCCGATTTGAATCGCATGATCGGAGTTGTAATCGATCAGATCAATCGGCGACAGCACGCCTATCGGATGTATGCGAAACCGCAGTAACCAGACTCGAAACACTCACTCCCACGTCACATTCCAAATAAAAAGCCGACAACCACAGTGTCAACAACTGAGACACAGAATGGACATTACATAACAGATGATTGGTATCAAGGCAGTAATCGCATCTCTCAATCAGACGTTGTGCTGGCGGGTTTATTCTGAGCGTCAGTACTGTTAGCACAATCGTCGTCGTCATAGCTACATCGTTCAAGGAAGTTTTTGATGAGATCGTGTCCAACACCGGTCAGAACCGATTCAGGGTGAAATTGAACCGCTTCAATCGGGTACTCGCGATGTCGAATCCCCATAATGAGATCATCATCTGCGTCTGAATCTGCTTGCGTTCTAATATTGTGCGGTGGGTTCTCTATTTCTGTTCCTGTTGCAGTACCATTGGACTTTGTTGCTGCTGAGATTTCAAAACAGTCAGGCACACGCGTGGCGATTAGTGAGTGATACCGACCAGCCTCAAACGTCTGGTCAAGTCCGAAAAAAATCCCACACCCGTCATGAGCGATTGTTGATGATTTTCCATGGACTGGTGCAGGGGCACGACCAACATCACCCCCATATGCATACACTGCTGCTTCAAGTCCGAGACAGACTCCAAGGGTCGGCACAGTCTGCGATATCGTGGTCAAAACATCGTTTGTCACCCCAACATCACGAGCATTCTCTGGATGCCCTGGACCGGGACTGATAACAATTGCATCAGGGTCAATTGTCTCAATCTCTTTGAGTGAAGCGGTGTTTTTCCGGACATCCACCTCAAGCGGTTCACCATTGATTCGCTGTTCGGAAAGATACTCAACGAGATTATATGTGAATGAATCAAAATTATCTATCACAAGCACTGAAACTGTCATCGGGAGACTTCCTCCGTGCGTGATGATTCTGATTTCATATCGCCATTTGTGCGTCCATCTGTTTCCTCGTCTTCAGTTTCATTGTTGTTCCCGTCTGTATCTGTATCTGTATCTGTATCTATTCGTGTTTGTGTGGGTTGTGTCTGTGTCATTTCCGTTGTCTCGGTCGTGATCAGCTCAAGCGCTGATAGAACACCATCCATTTTCTGTTCAGTTTCATGATACTCGGATGCCGGATCGCTGTCAGCGACAATCCCAGCGCCAGCTCGGACACGGACCGTTGCAGGCGCCGTTTCAGCAGTGGTGTCTGCTTGATTACTTACGAGAGCTGTTTTATCAGTTTCAATTGTTGCGGTTCGAATAACAATTGCAAAGTCCGCGTCTCCAGACCACGAATAATATCCAACCCCTCCACCATAGACTCCGCGTGGTGTTGTCTCAAGTTCATCAACAATCTCCATTGCACGGATCTTCGGCGCTCCCGTGAGTGTTCCCGCTGGGAACGTTGCCCGTGTTGCATCGAACGCATCAGCATCGGATGTGAGTGTTCCGGTAACGGTCGATTCGATGTGCTGAACATGACTGTATTTTAAGACGTTCATGAACTCCTCGACACGAACACTTCCTGGGTCAGCGACACGTCTGACATCATTTCGAGCAAGATCAACCAACATCGTGTGTTCAGACCGCTCTTTTGCATCTGCAAGCATCTCGCCTGCGAGTCGTCGGTCTTCGACAGGACTACTGCCACGTGAACAAGTTCCAGCAATTGGATTCGAAACAATTCGATCATCCTGAACGGACACGAGTGTCTCAGGACTGGCACCAACAATATATCTCTCATCATGTCTGAGCAGATACATATATGGCGATGGGTTCACGTCGCGGAGCGACGCATACAGACCAAGTGGATCAATCTCACCATATTGCTCACGGACGCGAGAAATGACGCCTTGATAGATGTCACCATCAAGAACACGCTGCTTTGCGGTGCGAACTGCTGTTTCATACTCAGCCTGTGAACCGGCAGCACTGTTGGTCTGGATGAACTCATCAGGGTCAGGTGGAGTGGCTGCTGCGAGCGTTTCTTGGACATCTACCGCCTCGGCAACAAGTTCATCATAGACACTACCAAGGTCATCATCAGATGCGACAATCGGTGTGAGGACGAGTGATACCGACTTATCAGTATGATCAATGGAGATTGTTTTTGTCGTCAGGACGAATTCCGCATCAGGTGTCTGCGTATCGGGACGATCAATCCCGACCTCATTCAGCCAGATATCGTATACCGCCTCATATGCAAGAAACCCAACGAGTCCACCACGGAGCCGATGTCGGTCGTCATCTGGAAACCCTACACGAGGGAATTTCGGCATTGCTGTCCGAAGGTGATCAAGCACATCACCGCTGCTGTTATCATCATCACTGGTTGTGATATACTTCGCTGCGCGTCCTCCAAGTGTCGTACATTCGACTTCACTGGGAGAGACTGTAATGACTGCATCAGGGTCATATCCGACAAACGAAAATCGCGCGTGACGATCCGCAGTTGCATAATCCGGGGCGAAGGCCCCATCAGGATCGCTTGATGGTGTTTTTTCCGCACTTTCAAGTAAGAATCCATAGTCACTCCGAGTCGTAAGCGCTGCATATGCGGTGAGTGGCGTTACTGTCGGAAGTGATGCAGTCACATGTGCAATGAGGGGCTCTGAAGTCGAATTCAGCTTTTCTGTGAGTTCAGAGACAAACGCTGATCGAGACTTTGAGAGCAGTGTCGAGTCACTCATGTGTGTCTCTCCGGTGTAGTTGCATCCATCGAATCACCCGCTGATCTATCGTTTGTGCTATCGGTTTGGGTTACTGTTTTCTGCTCATTGCTCGTGTCAATATCGACGCGAGTCGCACGATTGATGAACGCTTCCACAGCATCGTGGTCTTTGCTTCCACCAGTATCTTCAACACCACTCGCGACATCAACACCGAACGGAGCAACAGTCTGAACGGCTGATCTGACATTTGACGGCGTGAGTCCCCCAGCGAGAATGACGGGCGAGTCCAGCATAGTAGCAATCTCGGCGGTTGCTGTCCAATCATGTGTATGCCCTGTTCCACCCGCCCCATCAGTGTCCACGGAGTCGATTAACACAGCATCGACTACTGGTGCAACTGACCGAGCACGTGATGGCATCTCAGCATCAACGACGGCAATAACATCTGCTGTGACTGACCCGGTAATACGCTTGAGCTCACTGGCATTGTATTCACCATGAATTTGAATTACGTCCGGTTGCACGCGCTCTGTAATATCAACCGCAGCAGCAACAGAATCAGGCATCGTCACGAGAACTGTGCTCAGAAACGGTGAACCAGCAGCAACAAGTTGAGTTGCACGCTCAATCGTCACCGACCGTGGTGTCTCAACAGTAACATCGCTAATAATCCCAACTGCATCTGCGCCAGCAGTGGCAACTGCCGCGAGGTCGTTTTCAGTCGTGATACCGCAGATTTTCACGCGAGTTCGAGACATTATTTCGGCTCCGTTGACGACGGGTTCGGTGCACACAACGTCTCGAAGGTGGCTTTCGCGTCGCCGGTGTCGATTGCTGTTGCAGCACGTTCGACTCCGGTCTCAATATCGTCTGTGAGTCCAGCAACGTAGATGGCTGCTCCTGCGTTCGCAAGGATAATATCTCGTTTTGGACCAGTGATTTCACCAGTGACAATCCCACGCAGGTCAGCTGCATTCTCCTCTGGTGTTCCCCCTGCGACGGTCTCAACCGGTGCAGGATCAAGCCCAATTGATTGTGGTGAGAGTGTATACTCCTCGACGCTGTCTCCAGTGACCTCTGCGACAGTCGTCGTCTCATGAAGTGCGATTTCATCCATTCCACTCCCATGGACAACAAGTGCGCGCTCAACAGGGAGTTGTGTAAGCGCTCGTCCAAGCACGGGGACGAGCTCAGGATCATAGACACCGACGACCTGTGCATCTGCCCCGGCAGGGTTCGTAAGTGGACCGAGAATATTGAAAATGGTCCGCATCCCCAACTCCTTGCGAGGTCCAATCACGGCCTTCATCGCTGGATGGAACACAGGAGCAAGCATGAACCCAATCCCATCACGCTCTATAGCTGCTTCGACAGCAGAAGGTTCTGCTTCGACATCCGCACCAGCAACCGACAGCACGTCCGCACTTCCAGACAGCGATGATACAGAGTAATTCCCATGTTTTGCGACTGCTGCCCCAGCACCAGCGGCAACGATTGCACTTGTTGTTGATATGTTGATTGTATCGTAGTCATCACCCCCAGTCCCACAGGTGTCAACGAGTGGTGTGCGGTCAGGGGTGATGGTGCGAGCTGCATCACGCATCCCACGTGCAAACCCAGCGATTTCGGTCTCGGTTTCACCTTTCGCTCGAAGTGCTGTCAGCAAGGCACCAATCTGTGCCTCGGTCGCATCTTCGAAGAGAAGTTTTGCTGCTTCTCGGGAGGCTTCATGTGATAAGTCGACTCCCTTTGCCGCCCGCTCAATATAATCTTGAAGTGTCATCGTGGTCACCAGTGTACGTCTTCGTATTGTAATGTACAAATCAGTTCATTAGTATAAGCATATCGAAGTCGCTCATTCCCGCAGTCTTTGATTCTCGAAACGAAACCTTCAATTATGCGCTAAAGGTTATTCATTGATAGAAACAGATTGCGGTGGATGGGTTGGTGGTCTAGTCTGGTTATGACACCTCCTTGACATGGAGGAGGTCGGCAGTTCAAATCTGCCCCAACCCACTTTCAATATATCACCTTCTTTTTATCTTGAGTAACTACCCACTCCAATAGCATTCATAAATCGGGATCATCGAAGGGTCACACTTCAGATGACAGTAGCGGAGAGGGAGTGATTCCAGTTAGACAAGACGAGTTCTCCGAGTTCATTGTGTGATTTGAGTCTCGACTTGATCAAAAAGGGTTGCCACCCGATTTTCGATGTCATCTCGGATTGCGCGAACGTGTTCAATATTCTTATTATGTGGGTCATCAAGCGACCAATCGCGAATATCAGCCTCATCAGCATCAATATCGAGTGTCGAGCAACCCATCGTCGCAACGATGTCACATGATTCCAATTCTGTTGATGACACCTCCCGTGGTTTGTGACCGGACAGGTCGATATCAACCTCATTCATCACTATCACGACCTCCTCATGTACACTATCGGCTGGGGCAGTGCCCCCTGTAATAATATCAACACTGTCTTCAATCTCCCGGTGCCTCCGCTCGCGCTCAGCGAATGCCGCTGACATCTGACTCCGCCCTGCGTTTTGAACACAAATAAATCCAAGTTTCATCATTGAATTCCCTGGCATAGTTGAGTTCAAATCGGTCATCGAATTAACTTCTTGTATGTGTCCTATATTGTCCACAATAGGTCTTCATAGACATCTCATCACCTCTCACCGCGAATTTTATCTATCTGACAAGATGCTCGATAAATGCGACGAGCAATGGAGTGCGTTTTTGAGCAGTTTGAGAGTTGCGACGACAGTGAACACGACTCCAAATCCAGTGTGCTAGACAACTGCGAGGACGGTGAAAAGCGCGTGTTGAAGATATGCACCCACAATGACGCTTACACCGTCGAATGCGGCGAACACAGTCGAGTTGAAAGAAACATATAATATTCCGTTCAACCAACGCGTTCGCGTTCCGATTGAGAGCGATCCACAATACAACGACCACGGTGGTTGTTTGGAGTGGTGTCCGACCGAACCACCGAGTCATTCAGGGCAACTTAACCAATGACATTTCTTCACGGCACAACACAGACTACGGATTCCAGCGGCGATGAGTGCGCGACCGCTGCGGATGTCAGTCCCAATAATTTCGTCGTCGTCACCACAACTCACGGTCACCAGCGCGTGTTCCACGCCCATCGACAGATAAGCAATGTGAGTGCCGTTGGGCTTTGATATTGATGTGACCTCAAGACGGTTTAGTATTCGACCGCTTTCAGCATTACACGGGATGAATCACGAGTTGCAGTCCCAGCTTCCCGACCAATCGGGTAGCAGCCGCCTGATAGAGACACTCGAGGACAAACGCACAGACACCACAATCATGTTCAGGACACGCTTGTCCGCCATTGCTCATCTCTGTCAAGAGTGGGACATGTAAACAATATACGTCAGGCAGCTGGATGATGTGCGTGAGAAACACTGGTCAGCGACAGTCAACGACAAAACGGATTTAATCCGAGCACACTGGTTCTGCCGTCGGATAGACACTGTTCTAGAAACCGAGTGTGGAAAACGTTGAAAAACAATCAAGACTAGACGTGTCCAGTCAGTGCCTACGCTGTGATGACGGGACGCACGTCTCGTGCAGCGGCGACTTCTTCCGTTGTGGCTCATGTGGCTTTGCAGATCACAGCGACGTGGTGGGAAGCAATCACTTCCTGCGTGGTGAATGGCGACAGTGATTACATCGGAGAACGGTTGATGATACGGTCTGTGGACTCAGGTCAAAACGGTCCTGAGAGGAAACACCGTTCGGTGTCTCGTCTTGAGTGGGACGACTATTGACCGGTGACAGCGTGGTCACACGACCAAAGATAAGCCCACAAACCGGAGTACCTGTCAGGGCAATCGTGCCTCAGATTCAGGACTGGCCTGAGTCACACACCGGGGAATCCCCCGGATTCAGCCGTGGGAGGATGTCAACCAGCATAAGACCAATTGAATGTCTCACAGTCGGTGGCAATCGGACCTCTGTCTCTCTTCGAAACCACACTCAATTGAGTTGAGTTGAAATGTTCGTCTGCACGTCGCGTCGCGTTCCGTTCCGTTCCGTTCCGTTTCGAATATTGACAAAGAAGCTCACAGTCCCACCGACTGATCATCACGGACGCTGTGGGTGTGCTTTGAATTTCGAATATTATCTCAGCATCTTCGATACTCCCGACAGTGAGGTATATTATTGCGTGTGGGTCACACCATAGAGCGTCAATATCTGCGTTCGATCCTCATACAACAGCGGACTCAGAGTTATCTAAGTGCCTGGCAGTTGTCACGCTGATACGAACTGGAAGGAAGAAACTAATCAGCCTGACCACAGAGCAATAACTGTGGTATCAGCCTATGATATACTTGGTATAACTGCAAGTGCTGATGAGGAAACAGTTCTTCAAGCATACCGTGCGCGAGTCAAGGAAGCCCATCCTGATCATGGAGGGTCACTTGCGGAATTCAACCGCGTTCGTCGCGCTTATACACATATCACATCTGAAGCCTCCGCAGATCAATTTGAGACTGAGACAGCCACTGGAACGGACGCCAATCAAGATGTTGCTCAGGGGAGCAACGCAGAGTCGACACCTCCGTCGTCGTCTGTTTCGCCCTCCGATAATGACACAGAGGAAACCGAAGTAGTTGGACCAACCGTCGAATATCTTGATTATGAAGTTCTTGATGAATACGGCTGGGAACTCACAGATCCAGATCTCTTCGCGAAAGCTGATGCGGTTGATCTTGATAGTGATACGCATGGAATTTTTATTGTTGAGCCTCGTGAATCAATTCTTGAGGCTGCTGAGCGGTACGGACTCTTCTGGCCGTATGCCTGCCGGGGGGGTGCATGTGCGAACTGTGCGGTTGCGATTATCGATGGGGCTGTTGAGATGAGCGTTAATACGATCCTCACCCAAGGGATGCTTGATCAAGGCGTTCGGCTTTCCTGCATCGGTCAGCCTGTGACAAGTGATCTGCAGGTCGTATTCAATATTGAGCAACTTCCTGGATTAAGAGAACTCCGTCTCCCGGCTGACCAATTCAGTACCACTCGCACGGATGATCCGTCTTGACATCCTCCTCGGCCTGAAGGCGGGAGGAATCCCACGGCACCGCTGCGCTGCGCTGCGTTGAGTTGAGTTGGGAATGTCAGGTTTGGGTTGGGTTGACAGACTGCCAATACCAAGCCAACACACCGTTCGAATCGGTATGGGGCCGGTCGTGGGCAGTCTCTTGGGAGTGCCACATCTCAGCTCTAGCTTCAGCTTCAGCTTCCGCCCCCGGGACTCCTCTCGTTTGTCAGAGTCGGACGCCCACGCCCACGCCCAGAGTTTGTTTTGCCTCGGGGCCTCCGACACCGACAGACTTCAGCGGACACGGACTCGGAGTTACTTTGTGTGGTGTTTGCCCGGTGGTT
>KE356560.1:3138477-3139545 GCA_000415965.1 Haloquadratum walsbyi J07HQW1 | reverse complement strand
TTGATCGATGTTCTTCCTGGGTATGTCATATACTATCAGATATATTGGCAGTCATACCCTCCCTAACTGGAGGCAGCTACTACCTAGAAAACATAATGAATGCTATTCGACAGTATAGAGATATAGAACTGAGATAATGAACGTGACCTCTGCAATCTTTGAGACAATAACGAGAGGACTGAATCCACCATTGAAAATAAAGAATGCAACGATTGTCGCACCGGCGTACCCAGCAGCGACAAGATGTAATTCACGGCGCCAGTACTGAGAGAGATATACGCCGATTCCACCTAAGAATCCGATTCCGTTGAGAATAAACAAAACAGGAAGAGTCTGGGTGAGGATAGCTGTGAGCGATGGGATTCCCCCTCGAAAGAGGAATACTATTCCAAGAACCAGATGCAAGATACCAGTCACAACTGCAGCGACAATTGCTACATATCCGACGCTACTCGTGGGAAGGGTAAACGTCGAGGAACTGTCTCGCCGTGCGGTTGACATATAGAATGATTAGTCGCATATCGGATAAATATACCGTGAAAATACGGGTCGAATGCACTCCCGGTTCAGTCAGTTATCTGCGAGACAATAATCGTAATTCACGATCAGGTATCGATGATAATTTCCCGCTTCTCGGAACTACTTCAAGCCAAAGTCACGGTAAACTTTCAGATAATGAGTATTGTGAGTGCTGGTCATTAATTTAATTACAGCTTTAAATTTTATTCATAAACGAATAAAAAGAACGCCCTGAGAGCTGTCCTCGGTGAGTCGGCTGCTCTCACGATCTGTCTGTAACACAGGAGCACATATCACCGGTTACTCATATAATACTTTCCACTGAAGAGCAAAGTCTTTCTTGCAATTGAGTAAAATTTTCTCTCACAGTTTCTGTTATATTACGTCAGCCGTGGCTATGACTTATTACGGCTTAAAAAATAAAAAGATATTTTGAAGGGATCGGACGGACCGCAGGTGTCCGATTAGTGATTAGTTGTTACGACGAACCGCGAGCAGTGCCGCAGCAACGAGTGCTATCAGTGCAACCACAATACCGAATCCAGGCGT
>KE356560.1:3031984-3138427 GCA_000415965.1 Haloquadratum walsbyi J07HQW1 | reverse complement strand
GTGTTTGCCCGGTGGTTGTTGTTTGCACAGAGGGCACACCTGTTTCCAAAGTGGGCGGACACTCACAGTTACACTCATACTCATACTCATACTCGAACCGCCAGTTTCGGGCGCTCGGCGACACTGGGGTCGTAACCACTGGGCCGACATTAACACACATGCGCTGTTTGTGGAGAAAACTGTGTGGAATTCCCACTGTGACGGCGCGTATCCACAGCCTGCGTGGGATTGCGCCTGCTCCGCGTATAAGATATCACTCACTCCGAGTGTGGCTGTCCTCAATTGGCGCCCGTGACAAACTGTGTCAAGAATCCGGGAAGCCCCACCCTCAGCGAGCGCGTCAGTGTGAACAAAATAAGGGAGTTCATAAATCTCTCTCGTTTTTCGCGCTGTGCTCCAATTAATATTCTCACCACTCAGAACATAGAGCGAAGTTTCAATATGACGGCTGAGTAAGAGAGTGAATGGAAGGCTAAACCGCTATGGATATCACTAATATTGCCACTCCTGATTATGTCGAAGTTCATGCCGATAAGCGGTTAGGCAAAATTCGGTCTATCTTTGATCGGGAACGACCGAATGGAATAATCGTTACTAAACAGGGAGGGTACACCGGTGTCGTTGGTGAAAAGCAATTAGTCCGATCACGGATGGGTGATGACACGAAAGTTGATGTTGTGACGAAGTCAGCACCAAAATTAGATCGACATGAGGATGTACGCGAAGCCGCCCGGATGCTTGTTGAGGGTGACGTGAACGTTGCTCCTGTCTTTGAGGGAGAGCAACTCTATGGCATCGTCACGGGTGAGGCTATCTTAGAGGCGGTTCTCGAAAATCTTGATGCGATTTCTGTTGATGATATCTTTACTGATGATGTTGTGGATGTAGCCGAGCAGTCGCCCCTCGGAGAGGCAATCAATAAACTCCGTGAACACAGTATTTCTCGCGTTCCTGTCGTTGAAGAGGACGGATCAAACTCACTCACCGGAATCCTGACGACACATGATATTATTGATTTTGTTGTTCGTGATGACGACCGACAAGGTCGTGGGGACCGCAGTGGTGATGTTGACCGCATGCTTGATCTGCCCGTCTATGACCTGATGTCTGCACCAGTTATCACTGCCCAACCAGATGAGCAGGTGAGTGATGCTGTTGAGCGAATGTTTGATAATGATATCTCAGGGCTTGTGGTCACGCCTGCTACCGGTGATACAACAATTGAGGGCGTTCTCACAAAAACGGACGTGCTCAGGGCACTCACATTCACCGAAGAGGAGTCAATGGACGTTCAAATTACAAATATTGGACTTCTTGAGACACTGACCCGAGCAGAGATTGTTGAATCAATTACTGATGTTGTGGATAAATACCAGCAGATGCAAGTCCTCCATGCGCATGTTCGATTGCATGAACACAAAGAAAAGCTCCGGGGAACACCACTTATGCAGTGTCAGATTAGACTGCGAACAAGCCTTGGACAGGTCGCGGGAAGTGGTGAAGGATATGGTGCTGAAAACGCATTTTATGTTGCACTCGACAAACTTGAGCGAAATGTACTCGAAATGAAAGGTATTAATGCTGATGAACGATATCGTGGACAGTTGATTCGAAAGTTGGGCGAGCTATAACATTAGTTGCGATATGACCAACGCGTATCTATAGATAAGCAACGCGAGTGTCTCGGGGCTTAGACGGAGATGTGACCCCGAGGTGGTTCACACGCCAGCAATCTCTGATATCTGATTTTTGTGAACGTTTCTTAGGATAGATGACTCTTCGTTTTGTCAGTCCCTGATGTAGAATATCTACCTAGAGTGAGTCATCTTATTGGTGATTTCCAGTCGGTGGCAATCTGATCACTGTGTCTCTCCGAACCCACATCCACACCCACACTCAGACTCAGACTGAGTTTACCTGGAACGACTGTGTGCGCGTTCGGTTGCAACTTCGGAGACAGAAATCACAGTCCCAACAACTGTTGAGAGGACTCGGTGTTGCGGGCTGTTCTTGATGTATCTAAACCAAAAACAGCGCGAGTTCCCCGCCGCACTGTGGGCGGGGGTGAAGTGCGCTTAACCGCGTCCCTGTTTGTAACCATCGGGACGCCCTCCTACTGTGTGGAACCCACGTTATCGGCCTCGCAAAATCCGCACACCCATATCGGGGGAAGACGTGGTGCGCCGGGGCTGTGTCGCGCCCGCCCACGGATACATCCGCCACCGCCACGGCGGTAACAGACGACCTCTGTTGCGGTGGCACACGCGGTGTGTTCGAGTGTCACTGGTTCCGGTTGCACGCGAGTCTCTCCAGAGACGACCGGGGGCGGAATTCGCCACCGGTCGTTCCGCTGGCTTCGCGCCAGAAGCCACGGCGAAGCCACGGACCACTGTGGCTGTGCCCGTGGTACTTCACTTGGTGTGTCCCGATAAATGAATGATATCGCCTGAATCTATCTTTCTGCTTCACGCGGTCGTGAGAGGAAATACTCCCCATCGCTGTCCGTCGGTTTTTACTCGTCCCGTGGACCATTCAATGGGAGGCGATGCGTGGGAGATGTACCATATCTTGATTCTCAAGATAACTCACATCAGATGCTACGCGTCAGCCACCCACGAGTAAACTCGTGAGCTTCAGCATGGGACTCCTGTTGAGCGGTACAGAAGTGAGCAGGGGATTTCTCACACCACAAAGCGTGGCTTCAGCACCAGATGTATCCTGCCTGTCGAGACAGGTTCGGAACGTCCCTCTTGTTAGCTGTCACATGCACACAGTTGGAACGTCCCCGCTGTTTGTGGGCGACTGACACTGCCCCTTCACAGCCCACATTTTGATTGCTGTGAAGCTACTTTCAGACATATCTCGTCTCTATTTAACTGTCAGGAAGTTATCTTGCTACTGTCTTATGAGCTCACTCACATTTGTCGGCTTCACCCCACGAGTAAAGCCGTGGGTTTTCCCCTTAGACCTTCTATAATGAGTGTCACTATGATATTGATTCGTGGTCTGTCACGCCGGTATCAGTGATCATAAATGTCGCAGATCCACCAGTTGGTTTCGATTGGTGTTTCTCAAGAGTTGCCCGCCGTTTCCCACCGCGAAATCGTTCAAGTTTCAGGACTGTTCCCGTCCAGTGCTCTAAGGTATATCCGCCGAGTGGACGAACCCGGTCAGTGTCAGGGTCAGTGAAGACTTGATTTGTAATGACGACTGCAAGATCATGCTTCCGGGCGAGCGAGAGAAGATGTGTAATTTGACTTGTGAGTCGACGGAGCGTGTCACCGCCATCCGCACCCTCAGTACTTTCTGCATTCTCTGATGCGGTTCCGTCTGTGCTGACATTATTCTTCAGCGTCCCCCCAAGCGTTCGTTGAAGTCGATAAAACCCAGTTGCGCTGTCAAGGACTATGAGATCAGCGCGATTGGCAAACTCTGCAGTGTCACGAACTGCTGCTGCTTGTGCCTCAAAGTCATGCGCTTCAGACATGATGACCTGCGAGGTGAGTGACTCACGATCTGCTGAGGATGATTCATCAACAACACCGTCCGCAATCTGTCGAAACCGATCTGATGAGATCCCCTCAGTGTCGACATACACAGCCATGCTCTCAGTTGCTGCAGTATGCAGAGCGGCTGAGAGCATGATGTTTGTTTTCCCTGCGGCAGGAGGTCCATAAACTTGCGTGACAGTTCCGCGCTCAAATCCTCCGCCGAGGAGGGAATCAAGTGATTGACATCCTGTCGAGAGTGGTCGTGACACGCCGGTGAGTGAGAGACCTCAGGCGAAAAACCCCTCGATTTGAACAATCTTGAGAACCGTCGACACTCCTTGTATCTCGTATAACCGTTGTTGGGACTGTACGTGGACGGAAAGCATATCGTGGAAACAGGAAGTCTCAGCCTCACTGGAGTCGCGCTCGCGGCTAAGTGTGGTTGGAGGATTCACTCTGTTTCTGTGCGTGCATCGCTATCATCACGATGGAGTGAAAGCGCTTCTGCAAGTGTAAGTTCTCCAATAGCAACACGACGGGCAAGCTCGGCGTCGATGGTTCGGTTCTCGGGAGCCATTTGACGCGACCGGTCCTTTATTCGTTGGATTTCACCGGCTGTCGGCTCAAGTGTTCGCGTTTCGATGACCTCGCCGCTTCGGCGAGCGATATTGATTGCTGCGAGTACATCGCCCATGCCACGTGCGCCCGCTCCGAGATACGGTGTCGTCCCTGCCTCATCAATCAGCTCAACGGCAACATCTTCAAGATCATTGACTAATTGTGCTCCTTGGAGTCGAGCACCGTCACCAATTCGGACAATCGGATCAGGGTCATCAAGATCTGTCAGTTCGGATTTAATCGTTTCAACAGCCTTTGAGAGTGGAACCTGAAATGCACCAATGATTTCATCGCCGACAAGGATCGCAATGCCAGGGTTTGAACCAGGGTCAACGCCCACAACCGCTCGTCCATCATCACCGCCCCGGAGTATTGACACTGCTGACTCAACTGCACGCCGTGCTTCTGACCCAGCAACAACGACGCTCTCGGCGTCTGGAGGGAGCGAGATCGTATCACTCGGTGTCCGAATGACAACCCGTGTGCCTGGTGGAGGATCTGCCCCTGATTCAATTGTGGTGAATCGCACATCTCGGTCTCGCAATTCGCCGACGACATCATGATATAACTCAAAGTCGTCGGTAGCGACGACAATCACATTTTATTTCTCGCACCGGCTACGGATATCAGTTATCGGTCTTGAGCACTGGTTTTAAGCGATCGAATGACAGGCTGAATCTCCGTTCTAAAAACCGAACCGTGCGAGCAGTGAGCGCACGGGTTGATCTCCTCCGTACCGTGGGATTCCGTGAAGCAGTGTTCAAAACTGTGCGTCCCCTCAGACTTCAAGTGCGCTTTCGCGTGGGGCGTTCAACGGTCGTCACACAATACCGGGGCTTCAAATGCGTGTTGCTCGGTCGCGCGAGCCTTTCCACTCGCACGTGGCGAGCGACCACGAGGCGGTCGATAGGGTGTTCATCCTGCTGTACACAACCATTCGCGTCCGATCAGTTTGGTCGGGACGTTGTGGGGTGGTTCCCCGGCTTTCTTCGCCGGCGGGCTGTAGGTCTGAAGCGTCCGTTGGGGTCGAAAACTCCGTGTCGCAACCGGAAAACGCCGTCACAATACGGTCCGAGATGGTCGAATTATCGATTGTGAGACAACACTCGTGGGTTATCGGGCGGTGAACTTAGAGTTGCCTTGGACTGGCTCTCATCGTGTCGGCTTCATCCCACGGCTTTCGGCTTGCTACCGTTGTAATCCACTCTGCTCAATCAGGGGATAACATATTCAATGAAGCGAGTCTCAGGTGATTCGCATATATTCGACTTGATGAGTGTTCACAGCTATAACGAAGATACTGTGTGACCCACCACTCGAAGGGTTGTGTTGTGTTTATCAATCGGTTGCACTCTGAGCAGTGTTTCTCTCTGAACCCACACCCACACTCAGATGCAGTTCATTTGGAACGCCCGGTTTCGGTTGCGCGTTCCGCTTCGAATTCGAATCACGACACTCACAGCCCCAACAACTGTGAAGACAGATTCCCAACTGGGGAAATATAATCATCAGAAGAACATTGATTGACGCCTGCAGGGACTGTGCTTCATACCAATATCCGTTTTATGTGTATCACATTCATGAGATGACATCACAGGAGCCGAGACGACCTATATACACATCGTGGAAACGGAAAACGGGAGACGGGACACAGACACAAATCCTGAATCGGATAGCACCAGCGGCTCGGGACACTTGAGAGCTGGAGAATTTACGAGTTTGAGGCTACCGTGGATCTAGCGACTGCTTCCGCCCGACGACGTATCTCACGCACAGGATACTCAGTTGCTGTTGCGACCGCGAGTGCATCATCATACTCCGCGCTGTAATCATACACTATCCCATCGCTATCGCGTGCGATTTTAACCGTGATCTCATATTCATTTGCATCAATTGTCAACGTGACTGTTTCGAATCTCCGATCAGCGCGCCAGCGATGTCGTGCGGGATGCTCGCGAATGCCTAATGTACCAGTCTCAACCGCGAGTCGTTGAGCGACATCTGCTGCGTCGTCTGGCTTTGTAATCACTTTGATTAAGTGCCCAGGTCGTGATTTCTTCATCGCTGTTGGGATGATTGTTACATCACGTGCACCAACATCACTCAATGTCTCTTGCAGACTACCAAGCACCTCAGGAGTGGCATCGTCAAGATTTGTCTCTAATACGACGATCGATTCACGATCAAATGTGAGTTCATCTGTCTCCGCAGCAAACTGAGGTTGTCCTGTGTCATTATGATTTATCTCATCAGCGGTTACTCCAATCTCACTTCTCGTCGATGTCGGTGCTTCTCCGATGACCGCACGAAGGACATTTGGATACTCTTCAAAGTCGTATCCACCAGCACCATATCCTGTTGTTGTTACCGTAAGTGTTGGCAGCGTTTGTACACCCTCAGCAATATGCGCTAAAATTGCAGCGCCTGTCGGTGTCAGAAGTTCGGCATCAACTGGACCGCCGCGCAGTGACCATGTTGCCTCTTCAGCAATCTCGACAACTGCAGGCGGTGGAACCGAAAACGAACCATGTGACATTGTAACTTCTCCACTTCCAGTTGATACCGGTGTGACACAGACACGATCGATATCTAAGTCTGCAAGCAACAGTGCTGCCCCCACGATATCAGCAATCGCGTCATCTGCGCCAACTTCATGAAACTGTGTTGATGTGAGTGATGTCCCATGGACTGCTGCCTCAGCAGTGCCAAGTTGAGTGAAAATCTCGGTTGCTGTTGACTCAACATCTGCATTGAGTCCCATTCCCTCGACAATCTCGATTACTTCCTCGTATGCACGTGCTGGACCATGACCCTCGATCATCATCGACTCATCGTGATTGTGAGCGTGACTATGATCGTGGTTGTGCTCTCCAGAATGAGCATGTGTCTGAGCGGGATGATCATGTGCGTTTTGTTGTTCATCATCTTCAGTATGAGCGTGGATATGACCGTCATTCGCTGTTGTGTCGTGGGCATGTTGGTCTTCAGTCTCTGACCCATCGTGCATGTGTGCATTTGTATGCGTATCAGTATCGGCTGCTGTCATCTCCTGTTGGGTATCATCAGTCTCAGCTGATTGTTTCTCGGGATGAGCAACTGTACTGTCAGGATCAGACACAATATGAACCCGCGTCGCAGCGATACCAGCTTTTGTTTCGGTATCGATAATATATTTAATCCCAAGAGCGTCTTCGACGGGGGTCAAAACATCTGATGAGGCACCAGCGGAAATGAGTGCTGCGAGGATCATATCCCCACTTGCACCCATCCGACCATCGAACACGAGTAGCGACATAGTTTTGTCTCCGCCTGTAACCACATATCAGTTGTTACAGTAGTTCAAAGCGGAAGCCAAAGCCCACGGCTGAAGCCCTGTCTCTTACTCATAAGTCGTCCTGATGAGATGGACAGGGCGAAGCACGATTGCTTCCATCGTTGAGAGTTAGGAGTCTCATCCCGAGCAACTGGGTATGCCGACGACGAGTTGCCCCGGTTTGAGCAGCCCCTGTGACCCGATCGGCGATCCCGGTCGGCGTCTCAGTCCGTCAGGATTTCTCTCAGATTCTCCTCGACAGCGGCTCAAACGCCACGGTGGGATGCTGTGGACTTATGCGGAAAAGACACCCCTGAAGAGGTGGGAGAATATTAAAGATACAATTGCCATCTTTAGTCTGTGGCGTATTTTTTCTCGATTCTTCCGTCTCGCATGAGTTATCTCACCCGGTGAGCTTCGTCTTTTGCTCTGAGCCCTGACATTGATTCGAGCATGGTTTGACGAGCTTCACTCGCAGTTCACCGAACCCGTCCTTTGAGTGACTGCCAATCCGGAGGATGTCACTTTTTGCAGTCTTCATCGTGTGTGTCCACACGGTCTAAGCGTGTGCACCTCACATTGCTCCAGCAGGTCTGCCTCGCGCTCACGGAGATTACGACGGTTCTTCTTCCACCACCGCGGGACGTCCTGATTGTGGGCATTCGGGTATTCTGACTCCAGCATGAGCGGTCTCACAAGTTCGAGAAGAACCGATTCCCCGTCCACAAACGCAAGATGCGAGACGCAAATACCCCACGTCTCTCAGTCTCTGAGCTGCGTGTTTTTCGATGATGTAATTGTTATTGCGCTTCCGGTCGACGGAGAATCCGTCTTGGGTGCTCTCATCGAACGGAAACGTTGTCCTGGTCGGCGTGAGGGTACTGTCGTCCTCCCTCGGTGTCGGCACCCCGCATCATTGAGTGGGAAGCCTCAGAAATTAATTGTGACTCCGAGACAATTCACTGCCGCGGGCGTCAGGGATTTGTATCTGCCGGGCTAAATATGAGGTATAGTGCCACAGTCTGAGTAAGTCATCAGTCAAATCGGACATAGACTTATCTCAGGACTTGAAATGTGGCGGGAGGCACCCCCGCGATTCCAATTATGAACGAAGTCCAACTTGAAGTGGCGAAAGCGTACCCAAATGACTCAGGGCGCGGTATCGCCCGTCTTGACCCGGACACGCTACTCCATCTGAAACTTTCACCAGGCGATATTATCGAGATCGAAGGCGCAGATACGACCGCCGCAAAGGTATGGCGCGCCGACAGACAAGACTGGAATACCGACACTGTTCGCGTCGACGGCTTTACAAGACAAAATGCTGATGTGAGCATCGGCGAACGTGTCACCATACGGAAGGCTGAAACAACAAAAGCTGAAAAGCTCGTATTAGCACCGCCTGAGGAGGCAAGCGTTCAGTTTGGCTCAGATGCCGCTGGGATGGTGAAACGACAGATTCTGAAGCGTCCGGTCGTCGAGCGTGATATCGTTCCCGTAATGTCATCGACAAATCACCCATTCATGCGCTCACCCGGTCAAGCAATCCCACTCATTGCAGTCAACACGGAACCGGATGGCGTCTGTTTGGTGACTGAAGATACAGAGGTTGAGCTCCGTGAAGAGCCGATCTCAGGATTTGAAAAGACTGGTGGTGGAATAACCTACGAAGATATCGGTGGACTCCAAAACGAGATTCAACGCGTTCGAGAGATGGTTGAGCTACCGATGAAGCACCCGCAAATTTTCAAGAAATTGGGAATCGAACCACCACAGGGTGTGTTACTCCATGGTCCACCAGGAACGGGGAAGACACTCCTCGCGAAGGCTGTTGCAAATGAGACATCTGCAAGCTTCTTCTCGATTGCCGGTCCAGAGATCATCTCAAAATACTACGGTGAATCCGAACAGCAACTCCGTGAGATATTCGAGGATGCGACCGAGGAGTCACCATCAATTATTTTCATCGATGAACTCGACTCAATCGCGCCAAAACGCGAGGATGTCACTGGGGAGGTTGAGCGCCGAGTTGTTGCACAGTTACTGACAATGATGGATGGGCTTGAGACCCGTGGGCAGGTTATTGTGATTGGCGCGACGAATCGTGTCGATAGTGTTGATCCTGCACTCCGTCGCCCAGGACGATTTGACCGTGAAATCGAAATTGGAGTGCCTGACGAAGTCGGTCGCAAGGAAATCCTGCAGATTCACACCCGTGGGATGCCGCTTTCCGATGATGTCTCACTCGATTATCTCGCAGATGAGACTCACGGCTTTGTTGGCGCTGACATCGAGTCACTGACAAAAGAGGCAGCAATGAAAGCGCTGCGGCGATATCTGCCAGAAATCGATCTCGATGAGGAAGACGTTCCTCCAAGTCTTATCGATCGAATGATTGTCAAGCGCGCTGACTTCAATGACGCGCTTGCTGATGTTGAGCCCTCTGCGATGCGTGAGGTCCTTGTTGAGTTACCAAAGGTCTCATGGGATGACGTTGGGGGACTCGAAGGTCCAACCCAGAAGGTAAAAGAAAGCGTTGAGTGGCCAATTACATCTCGTGGTCGCTTCGAACGAATGGGTATCGACGCACCCAAAGGGGTCTTGTTATATGGTCCGCCAGGAACAGGCAAGACACTCATCGCAAAGGCTGTTGCGAATGAGACAAATGCAAACTTTATCTCAGTGCGCGGTCCGCAGTTACTCTCAAAATGGGTTGGTGAGTCAGAAAAAGCGATTCGACAGACATTCCGGAAAGCACGACAGGTCAGCCCGACCGTTATCTTCTTCGACGAACTCGATAGTCTTGCCCCAAGTCGGGGGGGTGAAACAGGCAATAATGTTTCCGAACGAGTTGTCAATCAGCTACTCACAGAACTTGATGGGCTTGAGGAAAATGGAAACGTAATGGTCATTGCTGCGACCAACCGACCAGATATGATCGACCCAGCACTCATCCGTTCAGGTCGATTCGACCGGTTAGTGCTTATTGGTCAGCCTGGTGAGGAAGGTCGTGAGCAGATTCTAAAGATTCATACCCGTGATTCACCACTTGCGCCGGATGTGAGTCTTAGAGAGATTGCAGAAATCACTGATGGCTACGTCGGATCTGATCTCGAATCAATTGCGCGTGAAGCTGCGATTGAAGCGCTTCGTGAAGATGGTGATGCGCAGGAAATCGAGATGCGTCACTTCCGAAAGGCAATGGAGTCCGTGCGACCGACGATTACTGATGACCTCATGAGCTACTATGAGGACATGCGAGAAGAATTCAAGGGCGGAACGCAGAATCGCCTTGCTGGTGGACGACAGGACGGACGGATTGGATTCCAGTAATCCTTATTCTGCAGAAGCCTTCGATCGATTGCTCATCTGGGTAAGAAATCGATGTGATCGAATATTGACACGACGATACTCACGAAACGTTCGATCTGTTGAGATGGCACCTAACAGTAATTTGCAATATGACCGTTAAGATGCAATCTTACGCTCATCAAAATTAAAATCCCAGTTTCGGCGCTGCGTTTTATTCTCTTCCGTGTCGATTTTGGTTTGTTCAGTTCTCAATTACGAGAGTTACAATGGCACCGATTCCGACTGACAGTTAATACGCACGTTGATCTTTGCGTACGCACGTATCAATGTGACACCTGGGATCGACAATGCTCTCATACGTGTTAGCGGAGTCACATCACTTACTCAGACAGTAAATGAGTAGAGGTCATCACCGACATGATGAATTGATTCAACGACTTTCCCACTCTCACCAATCATCTCATCTCCATCAACAAGTGCGCGACCAACAGCAAGGATCTTATCATGCGTTTCCTCGACAATCAATACAAGATCATCAACATCAATTGCCGTTCCAGCATCAACAATCCCCGGTCGCATCACGTCGGCCCCATTGCTCACGAATGAGATTGCCCCAGCGTCAACAGTGACAAGCGACTGTGTGGGGTTGTATCGATTTGCCCCCTGCACAGTAAGAAATGGCTCATCATCATCAAATCTCACCACATCAAGATTATCATCTGTCAAAACGACATCATACGATACGTCATCAAGTTCAACGAGTTCGTATGTCTCTGCATCAAGTGCAACACCAGTGGTCTGTTCGATTGCCGTTGTCAAGGTATCAATTTCATCCGCGCGAAGGTGATGTCTCGATTTAACTTGCATTGTCGTGCGGAAAGACATCCCACCAGATAAGTAACCCGACACTGATGTCTGTTGACAGAGTTCATCGGTGAAACGCAGACTGATATAAAATTAAAAAATAAGTGCAGGCGGTTCATCCGGGGGAGTATGTGGGGATCCCGGAGTAATGGGAATCAAACGACGGTTACCTGTGTCGCCTGTGGGGTGTCCATTGAGCGCACGGAAGCACGCGAATACGACAAACAAGGCAATCGATGGGAGCGACATGGAAAGGATTTCGAGTATCTATGCAAGGGTTGTTACCGGGAGTTGTGTCATCAACCCCGGGATGGTCTTGAATCGATGTTAATCGAAATTGAGGAAACAATAACATCACAGTCACACTCACTTTCTCAATCTGAATTTCTCACACAGTACTTTGGGACCATCGAAGCGCAATCTGATGGCGAGTCCACTCCTGATTCAAACTCAAACTCAAACTCACAATCTGGGTCTTAGTACCGACCGACTCACCTCACCGACATTGCTTCGAATCTTACATATGTATTATATAATCACATGAAGCTCGTTGCAAGTGATACCAGATATCTTCTTTCAGATAACACACATTAGTTCCTGAGGGATATTTCAGGATCATTGTTGAGACATCCCATCTTGTTCACTCAGTAACCTGAATCATCTATGGAGAGTATACTTGTGGGCAAGTCGGGGAAGTGAATTTGCGTGTGCGACACGACTATCTGTACGTCCCGAGTAACACCGCTATGTCCAATAATGCACAACAATCACAGTCGGAGGCAGGGACAGCCGCTGGGCAGGGTCCTGTTGAGATTTCTGTTGATCTCGCTCGTCGACTGCAAGAGAAACGAGAGGAACTCTTCGAAGAGTTCGACATTCATGATGCGTTTCCAAATGCTGTTCGTCAGGAAGCAAAAGCACGAACTGAGGACGTTGATGAAGAAATACAACATGAACTTGAGTCGCGAACGGACCTTCGTGACTTGACGACGTGGACAACAGATCCTGTTGATGCACAGGATTTTGATGATGCACTCAGCATTCGCGAGAACGATGAGACCTACACGTTATGGGTTCATATTGCCGATGTCAGTCATTATGTCCACCCAGATTCTGAGATGTGGGCTGAGGCTGTTGAACGAGGAAATACTGTGTATCTACCGGCATACACGATCCATATGCTTCCGCCAGTGCTGGCAGAGACGGTCTGCTCACTCGTTCCAGAAGAGGACCGACTTGCACATACCGTCGAGATGGAAATCTCAAAAGAGACGCTCTCGTTTGAGGAACTTGATATCTATAAATCTGTTATCCATTCTGATGCTCGGTTAACATACACCGAGTGTGAGAACCATCTTGAGAACTCTGACGCCGATTTACATGATGAAAATAAACTCGCATACGAACTTGCTGACCGATTACATGAACAACGAAAGGAAGACGGGTCATTAGTATTAAATCCGAGTCGCGACCGCGCACACACAATCATCGAAGAATGCATGCTAAAAGCCAATAAGGCTGTTACGCATGAGTTGATGTGGAACCGAGGTGTTGAAGCGATGTATCGTGTCCACCCACAGCCAACTCCGACACAATGGGATGAAGCACTTCGTGAGATTACAGAACTTGACGGAGTTGAAATCTCATCAACTGCATGGGATGAACCACGAAAGGCAGTGAATAGTGCGCTTGAGAGTTCAAAACCTCGTGCACTTGATAAGATTCAACGAGCCGTACTCAAGGTTATGCCGCGGGCAAAATACATGAATGATCCGTTTGGTGGTCATTATGCATTAAACTTCGATATTTACGGACATTTTACATCGCCAATTCGACGACTCTCAGATCTCATCAATCATTGGATTGTTCATGAGAATGCTGTTCCAGAAGATCTTATTGCACTCTGTGACCGTGCCTCGGAGCGACAGAAGGATGCCGAAACAGCCGAGCGGTTATATAAGCAATTTCTTGAAGAACAGGGGATTGACCCATATGCGATTAACAATCGCGGCGTCGTCACGGTTGATGATGCCGGAAACATTGTTGATGACGAGGGGCTTCCTCCAAATCGATAAGCTACGTGACTCTTAGTTGCTGATAATCATTCATCAGATTATAACTGAGTATTTTATGAGTCACAAGAAATGATTCGCTACTGGTTAGATATCTTTCCTCAGACATCACATATTGTCTATCATCCGTCATACATATGAGTATTTACTAGTGTTTGTGCGTGAATAATAATACCTCATCTCCATGTGTTGTGATGCACAGATCAAGTAACATAGTAAGTTCAAGACTATTGTAGTCGTCTTCACAGATTACCAAATCATCAAATGGGTCATCACATGCTGGACAGGAAATACTGACAGTGTTCCGATATGTTGTCACCCCGCCAGCGGATTCATGTGGCGTCAGTGATGTGGTAAGATGTTCGTACTCGCTTTCGTCCATGTATTATACTCAAAGAGATAATCCATCATAATTCTACCTCCTAGCATCATCAATCGAAGACAGAGGCGACAACATCGATGCAGTATCCTCCAGTCCGTCAATATAATATGTGTCATGCTACACTAGACCAAGCGTTGTGCTGCGATGAGAACTACTGAGTGAATCGACTCGGATCCTACTCATGAGGCTATCCTCTCATTAATTATCAACATTTATTACCGTGATAGACCCTACCCACTGTAGGTCTTATATCGACTAGACAGACCGCTGATAATTATGACAGAGAGTACTGATAGACGGACGTTTCTCAAGATAGCAGGAAGTACAGGTGCAGTCGGACTAACCGGACTCGCTGGATGCGCCGGTGGCGGTGGCGATGGACAGCGCGAGCACCGAAACAAACAATGGTGGAGACACGACTGCCAGCGGTGGAACAACCGGAAGTTCTGGTGGGATGGAAACAATCACTCTTGGCGGTTCGATGAGTCTCACCGGTGAGAACGCTGATCTCGGGCAACTATATAAAGACGCGTATGAGTTGACAATCCAGCGAATTAACGACAATGGTGGTGTTGAAGCTGGTGATGGAAATACATATGAGTTGGAGATGATTCTCCGAGATGATGGAACTGACGCATCGACGTCAAAAAGTATCTATCAAGAACTCATTGATCGTGAGAATGTCGATTATCTCCTGGGTCCATACTCAAGCACAGTGACGCTCCCAGCAAGTGCTGTTGCTGCACAGAATCAAAAGCCAATGGTTGAAGGCGGTGGTGCAAGCCCAGAAATATTTGCACAAGGGAATGAATGGATTTTTGGACTTCTCCCAACGGCAAATAAGTACGCAAAGAGCTACGTGGATATGTGTCTCGCACAGGATCCAACGCCAGAATCGATTGCGATTCTTGCCGAGGATGACACGTTCAGTCAGTCGACAGCCGAAGGCGCACGAAACAAAATCGCAAATACTGATCTGGAGTTAGTCGTTGATCAGACATTCCCAACGGGGACATCTGATCTGTCAACGAATCTGAGTCGAGTCAAAAGTAATGACGCCGATATCTTGCTTCTCTGTGCACATCAAAAACACAATATCATCCTTGCCAGTCAGATGGAAAGTCAAGGGCTGAATGTTGATGCAGCAATGGGGACCGTTGGCAGTCTGAACGAGTCGTTCAAAGACGAGGTCGGCACAAACGGAAATTACATGTATGGTCCCTCCTCGTGGGCAATAAACGCTAATTTTGAGGATCCAGTTTACGGCGCAACAGGCGACTTCGTCTCCGCAATCGAGAGTAATTATGAGTATGCTCCTGATTACCACAGCGCGGCTGGTGAGGCTGTGATTATAACGTTTGTCAATGCATTCCAGAACGTCGACGAAATCAATCCTACCTCAGTCCGGAATCATATCCGTCAGGCAGAGTTTTCAACGGTGTATGGCACCGTTTCATTTGATGATACTGGTGTGATTGACAAGAATATGCTTATTTATCAGTGGCAACCAGAACCGGGATTACAGATTACGTATCCTGAAAACGTTGCCCAATCAGCACCTATCTATCCAATGCCTGATTGGAACGAGCGCTAAACTGATGGCAATAACGCAGTTCGTCGTTAACGGACTTCTCGTCGGTGCGCTCTTTACTGCAGTCGCTGTTGGATTCGCCCTTATTTGGGGCGTTGTTGATATTATTAATCTTGCACATGGCGAGATGGTAATGCTCGGTGGATACAGTTCATACTGGATGTTGAGCTTCCTGACCGGTGATGCTGAGGGATCAATAACGCTGTTTTTGCTCACTATTCCCCTTGTCATTGCACTCATCTTTGTCATTGGTTATGCACTCCAGCGTGTTCTTGTCTCACGTGTCATTGGCACGGATATCTTCCTTACGCTGTTGGTTACATTCGGTATCAGTATCGCGATTCAACAACTCGCCATTCAAGCGTGGTCGGCAAACCCGCGAGCGATTCAGATACTGTTTACCGATACATCACTGAGCGCTGCCGGAATCGTAATTCCAAAAATGAAACTGATATCATTCATTGGTGCAACTGGATTAACTGTCGTCTTATATATATTCCTTCAGCGGACACGAACTGGTCGCGCAATCCGTGCTGTTTCACAAAATCCTGAGGCAGCAGCACTCGTCGGGATTGATGTTGAGCATACGCGTGCGATGACATTCGGCATCTCCTCAGCCGTCGCCGGTGGTGCTGGCGCATTCATTGCGACAATCTTGAATATTCAACCACAGATGGGACTTATTTACACATTGAAGAGTTTCGTCATTGTTGTCTTTGGTGGCGTCGGTTCGATTCCTGGTGTATTTATCGGCGGTCTGATGCTTGGAACAGTTGAAGAACTTACCGCTGGATTTATTTCCTCACAGTGGACGCTCGCTGTAAGTTTCAGTCTACTCATCGTATTACTTATTGTGAAACCAAATGGACTCTTTGGTGAAGAGGCTGGACAATGAGTGCAAATGAATCTGAGGAAAGTGGACTATTCCGCTCACTTATACCACCCGGTCTTGTTGATCAACTTTTCGGCTTTTGTGATGACCACGCGTGGACGCTGTTATTGATCGGGACCGCCGTCGGCGCATTACCTCCGATTTTAGGGCTCAAACAAGGCTACTACATGACCGTTATTTCCGAGATGTTTTTATTCGCTATCTTGGCACTGTCATGGGATATTATCGGTGGGCAGACAGGTTATCCAAGCTTTGGTAATATGGCGTTCTTTGGAATTGGGGCGTATACGACAGCCATTCTGACGAAGGACTTCAGCGTTGTACTTCCCGTTGCGATGATTGCTGCTGCGGGAATTGCTGTCGGATCCGCTGTAATCATTGGTGCTGCTGTTCTTCGGCTCCGAGGACATTACTTTGCCATCGCAACGTTAGGTGTGCTCTTAGCGACACAACAGATATCACGAATTCTTGATATCACCGGTGGTGCAAGTGGCAAGATTCTTCTTCAAACACCATCTGGAACGGTGTTTTATTACTTCTTTTTCGCTGTGTTGATCACTGAAGCGGCTGTTGTTTATTATCTCTCGAATACCCGATTTGGGTTTGTCCTCAATGCCATCCGTGACGATGAAAAAAAAGCAACTGCAATGGGATTCAACACAACATATTACAAGACGGCTGCTTGGGTATTATCGGCGTTTTTCACCGGGCTTGCTGGAGGAGGATACAGCCTATTTAATACATTCATTAATCCACAGACAGCATACAATGCTGCATGGAATGTCGAGCTGATTGCGATGGCATTGATTGGAGGATCCGGAACGGTCGCCGGACCGATTATCGGTGCGTTTGGACTTCATGTCGTTATTGAGTACGTCGAAACCGCTTTTGTCGGCTGGCAGCTCGTCCTGCTCGGAGTTGTTGTGATTGGCACTGTCATTGGCTTTCCCAATGGAGTGACTGGAACACTCAAAGAGTATGCAAGTGAGATGAAATATTACGAACGCGGTGGTATGGCTGCTACTGAAGGTAACGACAGCACAGAGGTGACGACTGATGAGTGATGCAACACACAGTGCTCATTCATCACTTGATCAACGAGATACTGAGACGGTACTTCGGACTGATGATGTGACAAAACGATTTGGTGGACTCACTGCTGTTGATGATGTCACTATCGAGGTACATAAGGGCGAAATTGTTGGTCTGATCGGACCAAATGGAGCTGGAAAGTCTACGTTATTCAACTGTATTACTGGAACATTGAGTGCTGACGATGGTCGTATCTATCTTCAGGATCAAGATGTGACCGATTGGCCTGAACATAAGATTGCCAGAGCTGGGATTGGACGGATGTTTCAGGAGACACGCATCTTCGATGAAATGAGTGTTCGGAAGAACCTATTACTGGCAGCACAGGAAGGAAACGCAAATATCGGACATCTTCTCCGGCGTCCTGATAACTCACTTATTTCACGTTCCGAAGAATTACTTGAGTATGTTGATCTCGGTGGGCTTGCTGAGACCCGTGCTGGTCAACTCAGCTTTGGTCAACAAAAACTTACTGAATTTATTATGGAGTTGATGGCTGAGCCAGATCTTCTGTTGATGGATGAGCCAGCCGGTGGAATCAATCCCTCAATGCTTGAAAACCTCATTGAGTATATTCGCGCAGCGAACGAGGATGAACAAGCGACAATATTTCTGATTGAACATAATATGGATTTTGTTATGGAAGTCGCTGATCGAATTTATGTCCTTGCTCATGGCGAACGCATTGCTGAGGGGACACCTGATGAAATACAGAATAATCAACGCGTGCTTGATGCATATCTTGGGAGGGAATAATCATGGCGACAGGATCGAATCTAACGGCTCAGTCTGACCCTCACTCGGGTGAGACACCCCTGTTAGAAATGCGCGATGTCGTTGCTGGATACGGCAACACAACTGTCCTTCATGACATAAATATCGGTATTGAGGATGGGCAGATTGCATGTTTGATCGGACCAAATGGATCAGGCAAATCAACACTCATGAAGAGTGTCTATGGATTTGCTGATGTGAAAAACGGAACAATCACTCTCGATGGAAAGGATATTACAGGTCGCTCGCCTCAGGAGAATCTCATGGCTGGAATGAGCTATGTGCTTCAGGATGCGAGTGTGTTCCCACGAATGACTGTTCATGAAAATATGTTGATGGGTGGATATGTATTTGATGATGATGACCGCGCCGCCCGTCGTGCTGAGGAACTTTATGATGAGTTTCCGATACTCGGAGATATTCGCAATCAAAATGCGGGAACACTTTCTGGCGGACAGCGACGTCTGCTTGAACTGGCTCGGGCACTGATGGTCGACCCGGAAATAATGATGCTTGATGAGCCATCGATCGGACTCGAACCACGTTTTATCGAGGACGTGTTTGACCGAATCAGACAGCTCAATGAGCTCGGGAAGACCATACTGCTTGTCGAACAAAACGCTCAAAAAGGATTATCAGTCGCTGACCGCGGATTTGTCCTTGCATCTGGAGAAATTAAATTCACCGGTACAGGCACGGAACTACTCAATAACGATGAAATCGGTCGACTATATCTCGGTGGTTGACATCCCCCTCCGCCTAAAGACGCGGGTATTCTCCTCGAAATTCTATAACATTTCAGATCATCAAATGAAAGAATCCTTGAGTTAGATATGCTACACCATATGATGAAAGCTGAGTTGAAGAGGCTGAGTGAGCATTAACTACGAGCATAATTATAATATAAATTGATAAAAATGATTAATACTGTTCAATGCAGTCTTTCAGATGTATATGTCGGATACAACTAACTCACTCACGCATCGTACCGTCGCTCACACGCACGAACATATCAATGGAGGAATCTAACCATGTCAATGGACGCAGTTGTATATCAAGGTGAAAAGGATGTTGCAATCGAATCAGTCGATGAACCGGAGATAGAACACCCGAACGACGTCATTATTGATATTACGACGACGTGTATCTGTGGTTCGGACCTTCACATGTATGAGGGACGAACAGCAGCGGACCCAGGTATTGTCTTTGGGCATGAAAATATGGGAATTGTGAGTGAAGTTGGCGACGCAGTCTCAGGACTCGAAGAGGGTGACCGTGTTGTCGCTCCATTCAATGTCGCTTGTGGCTTCTGTGAGAACTGTGAGGAAGGATATACTGGATTCTGTACGAACGTTAACCCTGGATTCGCAGGTGGCGCATATGGGTACGTTGCGATGGGACCGTATACGGGAGGACAGGCTGAGAAACTCCGAATCCCCTATGCCGATTTTAACGCACTTCAGCTCCCTGACGGTGATGCACATGAAGATGCTTTCTCACTCCTCGCAGACATCTTCCCAACCGGATGGCACGGTACCGAACTTGCAGACATTCAACCCGGTGACTCCATTGCTATCTACGGTGCCGGTCCGGTCGGATTGATGGCAGCATACAGCGCTAAAATCAAAGGTGCTGCAGAGATCTACGCTGTTGACCGTGTCCCAAGTCGGCTTGAACTCGCCGAAGAACACTGTGATGCGACTGCAATTAATTTCGAGGAGGGCGACCCAGTTGAGCAAATCAAAGATATTCATGGCGGAGGCGTTGACAAAGGTGTCGACGCGGTAGGGTATCAGGCGATTGACCCTGATAAAGAGGCAGATTCTGCATATGACCCTGCACGTGAAAACCCAGCCGTTGTTATCAATAATCTTATTCGAACAGTTAAACCAACAGGGAAGCTTGGTATTCCAGGACTGTATGTCCCTGAAGACCCAGGCGCGCCAAGTGACATGGCTGCACAGGGACGACTTGGCATAGACTTTGGTCTTCTCTTTGAGAAAGGACAAGCACTGGGAACAGGACAATGCAATGTGAAAGAGTATAATCGTGAACTTCGTGACCTGATCATTGAGGGACGTGCTGATCCTAGTTGGGTTGTCTCACATCGAGTTGGACTTGAGAAAGCCCCTGAAATGTATGAGCGATTCGATAATCGCGAGGAAGGCGTCACAAAGGTTCTACTTGAACCATAATCTGCTGTTAGTCGGTGCTTACTCACCCAGCATTTACCGTTGTGATTGAGACTTTACGCACGCTCATTTTTGCATCCCCGCTTGAGTATAGAACGCTGGATTGTCACCGATTGATGACCGAGTAGGCGCCGGGTGAACTACCCGCGCACAGTAGCGCGGAGCGTCCATGCTTCGTTCTGCACCACTGACGTAAGGTCTCAATCCCTCTCGCGATTGACTGTCAGAGTCTCGCGTTGATCTTTCGTGTCGGTGAACACCAGAGCTAAAAACTGCTTCATGAGAGCCGGTGGAACGTCGCTTCACCACGACCGGATGTCGCCCGTCTCATCTTCTTCACCATCGGAAGCGTTTCGAGAAACGACACAGTCTCCATTTTTCTGCTCGGTGAGTTGATTATACCGACAGAATCGAGAGCACCAGGTGATTCCAGCTTAATCTCGTCTCGCCCAGTCTATCCCGTCGAGATCTGTAACGATAGATACGTTCTGTTCGTTGAAACATATCGAGGCAAGTATGAGCGCGAATCGATGCTGCCAATACCTATGATAGTGGCGCTGAAAATTGATGGCAAAACAATCAGTGTACAGGCGGTCGAGGCGACTGCCCCAGGGTGAGTTTACAATATAATTGAACTTATGTCAGTATAGCAGTTATTACCGCTCTGAGTACTGTTTCTCTCTAAAACCACACTCACCTGAGTTGAGTTGGAACGTTCGTTTGCACGTTCGACCCGTTTCGAACAGCGACGATCACAGTCTCAACAGCCGATACTCAGACACTCCCATGACCAGGGAAGTTAGTGTAAACAGCCTTTGATCCATCTCTCAGCGTAACAGCTTATATCTTTCACAGACACAGATATAATCAGAGTATATGTGTCAGTATTGCAGTTACCGATATCACGATGGATGGACCCAACTTCTGTCATACGATGAGACGTATCAGATGGCGATGCAAGCAGAGTCAGAGTCAACGTATGGATTTCATGACTCTTGGGACGAACTCCGTGAGGATGTTGGCTATGGTGTCTGAAGACCCTCTGTGATTGTGTGACTCTGGTGGGTCTCTAACTGAACCGGAATCGGAATCGAGGATCTTCAAGACTCCCGTGGGAACGGGTCGTCCTGTGATTTCTGTGAGTGTTTATCTGGATTATCAACGACACAACTGTTCAGTTCAGCAGTGATCTGATCCATATCAAGTTGCTGCCCGATAATCACAATTCGTGTTGCTGGATCATCTTGTCCCCATTCGCCGATTGGTCCGGCTTGGACTGCTGACCCGGCCTGGCTGACGCCAAGTACGGTCTCAGGACGGGTCGTAACCCATGCAAATCCTTTTAACCGGACAATATTTCCATTCCAGTCACTCAGCCAGGCATCAAATTGCTCCGGATTGAACGGATTCTGCTGTCGATAGACAAACGACTCAACATTGTGTGCAGCAGCTGCTGACTCCGCATGATTATGCACGTGTTCGTGGGTGTCTTCAGTGCTCCCGTCGTAATGACCTTGGCTATCTCCTGTGTCTGATTCTGATTCTGATTCTGTGGTGTCTGTGGATAACGCTTGCTTCCAGCCCTGTTGTCGACGTGCCTCCTCAAAATCGAATCGACCAGTATCAAGCACCGTTTCCGGGCTAATTTCAGAGTACGTCGTGCGATGTATTGCTGCTCTTGGTTGCAGCTCTCGAATAGAGTCCTCGATCATCCCGAGTTCTGTGTCGGGCACCATATCGCATTTATTTAATAACAAGACGTCACAAAATTCAATTTGATCAATAAGCACCTCTGATAGTGGTCGCTCCGGATTTGGCGCAGCATCAGGGATCGGTTCCTCTGGGTCGAATGCCTTCCAAAACCCGTATGCATCAATCACTGAGACGGTCGTATCGACAGAAAATCGATCATCAAGACTTCCACTCTCAGTCCCAGTCGTCAGTGTTTGTGCGATTGGGATTGGCTCACTAATTCCTGATGCCTCGATGACCAGATAATCAAACGACCGTTCATTCGCTAACCGTGTTGCCTCCGTGACAAGATCATCTTGAAGCCGACAACAGATACACCCATTTGAGAGATCAACAATTCCCTCGTCTGTCTCCTCTTCGAGCAATTCTGCATCAATATTAACCTCGCCCATATCATTCACAATGACAGCAATCTGCCTCTCACCCGGATTATTTAACAGCCGATTGACAAGCGTTGTTTTACCTGCGCCAAGCGGACCGCTAATGACTGTCATCGGAATCTCCGTCGTGTCGGCATCTGTCATGATTGATATCATGATATGCTCAATAATGAACGTGCGGTTCGGCAGATGAGAAGGGGCTGTCTTCACTCGTATCCGGTCTGATGCTCATGATCATTCCATCGAGATACCGATGAGAGAGACCGGCTCAGACGGTTGGGTAAGATCACTTGATGAGCACTGTACGTATAGATGCAGAATATGTATGTATGTGCTGCAATAGAGTAATATCAGTAACATAATCATTCAGTGAGCCATTATCCTAGTCACTTGGATAACACTCCATTCTGAGTGAGTGTCTATTCATGATTCATTTCATGGATGTAGTCTTTTTCGAGCGACACGACATGGCGATTGATATAAATCAAGCATCCCCATTATCACTATCACGGTGATTTAGATGCAATTTTGCGATGAATGTGGTTCGATGATGAAAAAACGAGGTGAGGACATGGTCTGTGCGAGTTGTGGATATCACACTGAACAGAACAGCACCGGAGACTTCGTGAGCACTCAAAAGCAAAAAGATGAGGATGTAATCGAGACAGAAGAGGGAGCAGAATTCGAGGGGAAACCTACTGATGATAGTGTGGTTTGTGATGAGTGTGGACATACTGTTGCCTGGTATACGATTAAACAGACAGGGTCTGCTGATGAGCCGCCAACCCGATTTTTTAAATGCACCGAGTGCGGATACCGCTGGCGAGATTATAATTAAGAGTGCGCCGCTTGTCGTCGCTCCACTTACTCGCCTCCGAGTGCAATCAGAGCTGAGCGTCTGGTAGTTCAGCCGACTCTCGCTCTTTTGAGCGGTCTTCACCGTTTCTGACTCCCGATTCGAGACAGAGGTCACATCACCGACCGGCTGGAGTCGTGGCTCAACACCTGAGATTGTATACCACCCCGCTCCGATGTTTTAAGTCGTCGAATTCATTGAATATAGCCGCGATGCCCTGGCTTTTGTCCACAAGCCTCGGTAGACAAGAGAAGACTTTGCCCCCCCAATCTCTCGCGGAACCAGATATCCGAACTGTATCAGGAACTGCGTCAATAGCGATGACCGATTGTCGTGCTGTCAGCAGTTGATATACATTGACTTCACTACCGTCACCTCCCCAAGTCGGTCGAAAACGTGGCGGACACGCCACTTTTCCGACTACACCAACAGGTTCTCTGGCGTCTCACACCGCGTCAACGGACGTACTGACTTCGCTACTTTGTCCATGTCTATCTTCTATCCCACCTTCTTGTTCTGATCCATCGGATTTTCAAAAACGATACTCTATCATCAGATGAGTTTCAGATTGCAGACTCTCTTAATTCCTCCCTATCTATCAAGTGTTCAAACAGAATTTTGCGGTCTCTCTCATGTTATACAGCCAGTTCCCTGAGCGAATTACCCAGTGGCACCTGCCCCGGTCTGACTGAGTTCCAGGATAAATTTTTTATCAGTGCTCACAACAACATCTGGCAATGTCCCTTGGCTGTCACCAACAGATTCAGGTTCTCCATGTTGACGATGAGCCGGGATTTGCCGATTTAACCAAAACATCTCTCGAACGCAAGAACGACCACCTGAGGGTTGAAACAGCGACTAGTGTCGATGAAGGATTACAGTATATCGCCGATCATTCTCCTGATTGCGTTGTCTCGGATTACGATATGCCCGGCATGGATGGGATTAATTTCTTGCGGGCTGTCCGAGAAAGAGACCCCAATCTCCCATTTATTCTTTTCACCGGTAACGGAAGCGAGGAGGTCGCCAGCGATGCTATTTCTGCTGGCGTTACCGACTATCTCCAGAAAGAAAGCGGTCCCGAACAGTACGATCTGCTGACTAACCGAATTAGGAATTCTGTCCGAGCGCGACGCGAGGCACGACGATTTGAGAGACAGGAGGAGCTGATGCGCATCACTGAATCTGCTGGCAATATCGGCGGCTGGGAACTTACCATTGCTACTGGTCAACTGACATTGACTCCCGGAGCACGCCGTCTTTTAGACGCCGAGTGCCGGCAGATGCCGTTTGACCGGTTTCTGGACTTTTGTCATCCCGATGATAGGGATGAGATCCGTGCGGCAGTTGACAGCGTTATTGACACACAAGAGCAGCTAGACCGCACGTGGCGGTTCCGATCTGCTGACGACGTCCACCGGCAGGTCAACATGACAATGATTCCCGTCACGACTGGCGATGAGATACTGAAGATTAGAGGCGCGATTAATGATATTACAGAACATAAACATCGTGAGCAACGACTCAGCCAGTACAGGGACCTACTCAAGAATATCAATGATGCGGTATTCGTGGTTGATCAGAACCAACAGATTGTGTATGCGAACAGACAATCTCTTGTCAATGTCGATCTCAAACCGCAAGAGATTGAACACAAACCAATTATGCCTTTTATTGAGCAGTACGCTGCCAGCCGTTCGGGTGTCGTCGAATTCAAACAGGCGCTCGCTACAGCACTGAACGGCTGTGAAAATGAAACACCCGATTCAGTGGAACTGACTGTAACTGCTGGCGAGTCGGAATCGGTTTATCAATACCGGTTTTCACGTGTGTCGAGTTCTCTGAGATTCAACAGCGAGGAGGTGAGCAAAGCCGTAGCTATTGTTGCGCGTGATATCACCGACCGCAGACAGCGTGACCAGAAACTGGAGCAAACCCAAGAGTTCATGTCTAAGATGGAGGAGTTGGCTAACATTGGCGCGTGGGAATACGATCCCGAAACGGGCAAGCCAACGCACACTACTGGCGAGCTACAGATATACGGTGTTGATCCCGAATCAAGCCTCACATTAGACGAGGCACTTGAATTCTATCACCCAGAGGATAAACATCAACTCAAAACTAACTTCCGTGAGTGTCTTGAAACTGGTGAGCCGTACGAAATGGACGTGCGAGTGACCAGAACTGATGGGGAACAGCGGTGGGTCACCGCACAGGGTCAGCGCATCCAACAGCAAGACACACAGGTAGTGCGTGGGTATGTCCAGGACATCACAGCTCGAAAAGAGCGAATGAATGCTCTTGAGCAAATTGAAACACTATTTGAAAATGCGCAGGATATGCTGTTTATTATCGAATATTCTACCAATAATGACGAATTTGTTGTCAAGCGAGTAAACCACGCGTTTCAGTCGGCAACTGGGCTCTCGAATGATGATCTCCAGGGGAAGACACCACAGGCACTCTTCGGTGAGGCGCGCGGACAGAAAATTGAGGACAAGTATCGTCGATGTCTCGAAACCGGAGAATCACTTCATTATGAGGAAACGCTCGCTGAGGAGCACGTTCCACACAGAGACTCACCAATTGATGATGGACTTGTCTATTGGGAAACACATATTACGCCGGTGAAAATGGACGGCGACGTGGACTGGATTGTTGGTTCTACCCGCGATGTCAACGAGCAAAAACGCCGACAGCAAGAACTTGAACGTCGAAACGAACGTTTAGACGAGTTCACGAGCATCATTAGCCATGACCTCCGGAATCCATTAAGTGTCGCTGAGGGATATTTAGAGTTAGCTCGCAGCGACTGCGAAAGCGACCATCTAATCAATGCGGTCAAAGCAGTTGATCGGTGCCAGGTACTGATCGATGACTTACTGACCCTAGCCCATGAAGATAATCAAATTAGTGAGACGGACGCGGTAGCACTGGCAGACATCGCCGAACAGAGTTGGCAGACTGTTGCGACCAACGCTGCGGTGTTGAATATTGAAACTGAACAACGCATCCAGGCCGACAGCGGCAGACTTCAGCAGTTATTCGAAAATCTCTATCGTAATGCAGTTGAGCACGGCGGTGAAGACGTGACTGTCCATGTTACAGAACTGGACAATGGGTTCTGTGTGGCGGATACCGGTCGTGGGATACCCAAAACAGAGCGTGAGACTGTCTTCAAGAGTGGTTATTCGACTAATGAAAACGGAACTGGATTTGGCTTGCGAATCGTTGAACAGATTGCCGAAGCACATGGGTGGACGGTTGCCGTGACCGAAAGCGAAGACGGCGGTGCTCGATTTGAGATTACTGGGGTTGAGTGCGCGGAATGCTAAACTTATGCTGTGTATTCAGCATGAACGAAGTGAAATATTAAATAATTAATCCGCTGACCGATACAAATGTAATAACATAATTAATAGCCACACCACCGACATCCCGGAGACTCAGACGAAACAGGTCGCTGCAAGCACTCGTCAAAGTGCGTCGGTCCAGTGTCGTTTCTGTGAACCTCGTTGATAACCGCTGTCCACTCCGGCTGGAATACATCTCTTTGAAAACCCAAACAGCATAGATATGAGCGAAAGAATCCAGAAGCCGCACTTGAGAGTCGCCTGCTACTGAAGTACCTCCGTGTTTGCGGGACTCGATGGTTTTATTTCCGTGACAGCAGTGAAAATGCCGAATCCAACTATACCGATCCTAAATATTACTGGTATGAATGACGATTAGTGCGATCTTTGATCTCCCGTCTGATTTATGACACGGTGGTTCAACAGAGATTGATATCGACCATTGAATCGCAACAGGTTCACACAGTGCCAGATAATACTTCTTCAGCTTACCAATCGTTGGCACTCTGAGCACCGATTATATCTGAATCCAAACTCAGACTCAGACTCAACTGGAACTCCTGTGTGCGTGTTCCGTTGCACCTACGAATACCGACACTCACAGTCTCAACAACTATTACCGTTCCAACTGTTCGATAGTTACCCCGCTATTCTGCCCTCGAACGATACGTATGGCTCCATCAACGCCAGCGGCATCAAGCGCATGTTGACCGGCACGACGAGCAGCATCAACGTGTTCGGTATCAGTAATTCCATATACTGTTGGACCCCACGATGATTGTCCAGCCCCGTAACATGCCGATGATTCATCGAGTGAGGCAACGAGTTGACCTGCTGGCGGTCGGTATACGCCTCCTTGTTCATCAGTGTACCATCTTCCATTTAATCGTCCGATGGCTTCGATTGCGGTTCCAAACCGCTCGGCATTCTCATTTGCGACGGCGGGGAGAAGCTGCCGCATCACCACCCCAGAAATGCGATCTGCAATGTCAGGGGCTGCTTGCTTAATCACGCTACGCATGCTTGATTCTTCTTCGGTTCCACTCCGCCCCGGGTCGACGTCAGGAATCACTAATAAAAATCGCCAGTTGTCTGGAATTCGTTGATGAGTCATAACCGGGGGAACCGCCCAACTCCCATCCGCTGGGCGATCAGTCGTAAATCGTGCTGTTGGATGCCCACTATCGATAACGAATCCACCAGTTTCAAATACTCCAACTCCGACTCCCGAGCGTCCACCACGACCAAGTGCTGGGGCGTTTTCTCTTGGCTGTGGTGATTGATTATATGCATTCGCAACGGCAGTAAGTGTCGCAAGTGCGAGTTGTGTCCCACTCCCAAGCCCAGCATGTTGAGGAAGTGCTGATTCGACGTTCACTGAGACACTATCAAGATCTAACATGTCAACCGCGCGTGTTGCGTATTTATCTGCAGTTGCGTGTGAGCAAACGACTGTCGATGGGTGATGACTCTCATCAATCGGCTCTGCAATGACAGTCGTTGTGGGTTCACACACACTCAGACCAATCCCGCCATACAGACGATCATGTGCAAGACTAAGATTCAAAAATCCGAAGTGGATGCGACCGCCAGTGGTAACGCGGACGCGACCAGCGTTCATGCTATATTAATATATTGTGTGAACATGATTGGTGCTTTCGTCATCGGCGATATACGACGATAGTCGCGTTCTGAGGATGGTCAATCTTATCTACTGGATCTGAGTTCGAGTGGCTTTGAGTTACATCTCGTCCTTACCGGAAGTTGGCGACCTGACTGCTGCTTCTCTGTGAAACCACACTCAGTAGAGTTGAGTTGTTAAGTTAAGTTGAGTTGGAATGCCCGTTTGAGCGTCACATTCCGTTTCAAATTCGAATACCGAACTCACATGCTATGGGAGTGGACAGAGGCTCGCAGTAAGTATCGCGACTGTGTCTGTCTCATTGCGGGCGCCATGGACAACTCCACGGTCATTGTAGACAACTCCAGGTGCATCAACAGTCGTCTCTTCATTGTCCTGTGTAATGACCACTGTTCCTTCGAGAATATGAAACACATTTGTGCTTTCCTCGTGTTTATGTGGGTCTACTGTTGCGCCTGGTCCAAGTGCAAACGCTTTCAATAAGACGTCCTCAGAGACACTCAGCTCTGCGGTCTCAACATTACCGGCGGCTGGATCAAGCGATGCAATCGTCTCAGCATACAAATCAATTGTCGACATTGGTATCATTGGATATAAAGGCTGATACGGTATAACATCGCCGACAGTTACACATTTTCTCGTGTAGGGATTATGACTCGGTCAACTCCTCAGCAACGACGGTTGCATTGAGTAATGCCGGGTCAATCGCGAGGTCTGTCTGTCCACGAGCGAACTCAGGCAACGAGTCAGAGGTATACATAACAACTCGTACCCCAGGATTTTGCTCTTTTGCGACTGGAATCGCTGATGCATCATCCATCGCCGTCAGAACAAGCGTGTCGGCTGTCGCAAGTCCCGCCGCCTCAAGTGACTCATGTGTCAGCATCTCATTAATCTCTCTGATGTCAACGCCACAGTCCATTAATTCTGCTGCAAGATTATTTTCGTCCGGTCCAGCTACGAGAAACATCTGTGATTCATCGTTATTCATATCGGTTGTCTAATTATGTTTATATCCAGCGTGGTCACAACAGCAATTCTCTCCGTCGGTGTGATACGTAATTGTGATTTTAAGATCAATCTTGATTGATTCAGATCGTGCTCCGCGCTCGACACCGTTTATTGGTTATATAACTGGCATTTATACGATAGCGTTAGTTATTTACATGTTATTTCGCTGGTCTTCATTCGTCCCTGTGATTGACTTTTCACTCCACCGGTTGATGTCGGCAGGAGCAATTTATTTATCCACGCTTTCGAGTCTGTATTTATTACTCAGTTACTAACGCGCGGACATTTACTCACTGCTGAGACGACTGTCTTCCTGTATTTTCGTTTGTTATTCGTATTCAATTGTTGCTGGGGGTTTGTGTGTTACATCATAAAGAACTCGGGCAACATCATCATTTTCGCCGGTGATCCGTGATTGAATTCGCTGGAGGACTTCCCATGGGAGTTCCTGTGCTCGGGCTGTCATTCCATCACGAGATTCAACGGCGCGTACTGAGACAATCCACCCGTGGACGCGATTGTCACCTTTCACTCCTGTTGCTTTCCCAACGACTGCAGCGAATGCCTGCCATGGGTCGAACTCAGCAGTCTCTGATTCAACAATATGACATGCCTCGCGCGCGACTGCAACCTTCTCAGGAGTTACCTCGTCAATAACACGAATTGCAAGTCCTGGTCCAGGAAATGGCATTCGCTCAGAAACGAGTTCATCGAGACTAAGCTCACGAGCGACTTCCCGGACTTCATCTTTATACAACTCACGAACTGGCTCAACGATCCCTTCGAAGTCAATAACGTCCGGTAATCCACCAACATTGTGATGTGATTTGATGTTCCCTTCTGATTCAATCCGGTCAGGGTAGATTGTCCCTTGCACAAGATAATCAGCATCTGCAGCACGTGCCTCTCGCTCAAATTCACGAATAAATTGCTCACCAATGACGTGTCGCTTCTCCTCTGGATCAGTGACTCCAGTGAGTGATTCGAAAAACCGATCCTGTGCATCAACGACACGAAGTGAATCCATGTATGCAAAGGTGTTTTTCACCTGCTCGGTTTCTCCCTTCCGCATCAACCCTGTATCGACGTAGACAGGGGTGAGTTGGTCACCAATCGCCTTATATGCAAGTGCGGCTGAGACCGATGAATCGACACCACCAGAAAGAGCAATGACAGCATTGTCCTCGCCGATAGTTGCATCAATTTCCGCAATCGCCTCATCAATGAATCCAGATGCGTCAACCATCAGATCTGCACCTCCTCACTTGCGGAGACGTTGAGCGAGCGAGCATCAAGTGTTGAATCAACTGATTTTACAAAGCTCACAAACGGTGGACTTGCGCGGTCGGGTCGCGACCGAAACTCAGGATGAAACTGCGTTCCAAGGAAAAACGGATGGTCACTTCGCTCAAGAATTTCCATTCGATTATCAGCCCGCCCTGAGAATGAAAGCGCGCCTGCTTCTAATTTATCAATATACTCGGGATTAACCTCATATCGGTGTCGATGTCGCTCAGTGCAGACGGTGCCGTCATAGACTGTCGCTGCAAGTGTGTTCGGGGCGATATTCGTCTCATGTGCGCCTAGCCGCATCGTCCCGCCCATTGTTTCGATCTCATATTGCTCAGGAAGGATATCAATCACTGGATGTGGTGTTTCAGGCTGTAATTCCGCGGAGTGTGCATCGGTGAATCCAAGCACATTCTGTGCGTGCTCAACAACTGCCATCTGGAAGCCTAAACACAGTCCCAAGAACGGCACATTGTGCTCTCGACAGTACTCGATTGCGTTGAGTTTGCCCGGAATCCCACGAGAGCCAAAGCCACCAGGAACGACGACACCATCTGCTTCGCGGAGACGGTCCTCATGATGATCAAGCATCTCATCGGAATCAACCCACTGGACAGTCACCTCAGTCTGTGTCTCAATCCCAGCATGCTTCAATGCCTCATGAACGGACATATATGCATCTTCGAGATCATACTTGCCAACAAGCGCAACGTCAATACTACTTGTTCGTTCGCGGGTAACAAGCTCACGCCACGTATTTGTCCGCTCTGTTGATGTGATTGCTTCCTCAGCAATCTGAAGTCGCTCCATGACATGCTGGTCTAGTCCCTCCTCCTCAATCACGAGCGGCACATGATAAATATCGTCAACATCAGGATTCGAGAATACTGCGGTCGTTGGAACATCACAAAATAGCGCAACCTTCTCCTTTGTCGCCGGCTCAAGTTTCTCTGAACATCGCCCAACTAGCACATCAGGCTGAAGACCAATTGAACGGAGTTCTTTTACTGAGTGTTGTGTTGGTTTTGTTTTTTGTTCCCCATTTTTCGAGTATGGCACGAGTGTCACATGGGTAAATAGGATGTTTTCACTCGCTTCCTCATGTGCGAACTGTCGAAGTGCCTCGAGATACGGCATTCCCTCAATATCCCCGACAGTTCCGCCAACCTCAACAATGCACACATCAGTCCCCGCTGCTGCTTCTCGAATCCGTCTTTTAATATCATCTGTGATATGTGGAATAATCTGAACTGTCTTGCCGAGATAATCACCTGATCGTTCCTTTTCAATAACATGTTGGTAGGTCTTCCCTGTCGTGACATTGTGATCAGATGTCATATCTTCGCCGAGGAATCGCTCGTAATTTCCCAAATCAAGATCAACCTCGCCACCGTCTTTGAGCACATACACCTCACCATGTTGATATGGATTCATTGTCCCCGCATCAACGTTGAGATACGGGTCAATCTTTACTGCCGTAACATCAAATCCGGCATTTGAAAGTAATCGCCCGGTGCTCGCGGCTGTAATTCCTTTGCCCAATCCAGACATTACTCCACCAGTCACAAAGATAAATTTTCGACCCAGTGAGGGGTCGTACTCAGTCTCAGGTTCCTTCGGCATACTGAGTGTGTGCGAGGGCACCTCAAAACCGTTTCGGAGCAATCGACGCTATGTGACGAATACACACGTGTATCTTATGCAATAAAAAATAAAAATACAAGACCGAATCAGGATAATTTATGCAGAAATCCTTACATTGATACCGGTATGCGAGATTCGAGCACGATGATGTCTGTCGATTATTATGGTGTCGATGGGGTTTTATTGACTGAGATAGTATTGTATGGTAGAAACACTATTATGGCGACAAAGTGTGAATCAAACGTTCGTCGAATGGCTGGTATCGTTGTTCTCGCGGGACTCTTGGGTGGATGGTTCATTAGCAGTTGGGTCTATTTGCTGACTGCATTTGCCGGGGTTAACTTACTACAAAGTAGTTTCACAGATATCTGCCCTGCGGAATCGATGCTCTCTCGGCTTGGTCTTGGTTGTTAATGAACCGTTGAGACTATCCGGTGTTTTTCATTCCCGCTGCAATTCCTTTTACCGTCAAGCGGAGCGTCCTTTCTTCTTCATCAGTCCGGTGTGTCTGCTCTAGCAGGTGCGTCTGAAGCAGATTTAGTGGGTCAACATATGGGTTCCGTCGTCGAAGACTTTGCTCAAGCCATTCACGCTCAAGTAATGAGTCTCGACCAGAGACTTCAGATACAAGTTCGCGTGATCGCTCACACTCCGCGCGAAGATGTGGGAAGAACTCCTCTCGAAGTTCAGGATCTGCAAGTGACGCGTAGTGCTCTGCTATGTCCAAATCCGTCCGTGCAAGCGCAAGTGCGGCGTTATCAAGCGTTGTTCTGAAGAATGGCCACTCATTGTACATTGATTTAAGCGTTGTAATATCCCCACCACTGTCGAGATATGATTGCATCCCCCCGCCAAGTGCGTACCACCCGGTGATGATACATCGAGACTGCGTCCAAGAAAACACCCACGGGATTGCACGTAGATCCTCGACAGTTCGCTCACCCGACCGCGAAGCTGGTCGCGACCCAAGATTTAAATCCTCGATGACACCGATTGGCGTTGCTTGCCCGAAGTATGTAATAAATCCATCAGTGTTCAACAGGTCATAATATTGCTTTCGAGCAGCCGAAGCCATGTCTTCCATCGCATCAATCCATGCACTCGGAACGTTCTCTGTTGGCTCACGAATCGCGTTATGACGGGCATGTACCTGTGCATTTAACATCTGCTCAAGATTACGCTCGGCAATACGTGGATTTGCATATTTCTCCGCAATCGCCTCTCCCTGCTCTGTGAATTTGATCTGCCCGGTGACTGTCTCATTGGGTAACGCTAACATTGCCTCATTCATTGGTCCCCCACCACGTGAGATCGATCCCCCTCGACCATGGAATAACCGCATCGTCACATCAAAGTCATCACAAATCTGTGCAAGACGACGTTGATTCTTATATAGATCCCAGTTCGCAGCGAGGAAGCCATTCTCTTTATTTGAATCAGAGTATCCAAGCATAATCTCTTGGACATGATCGCGTGCGCTCAACGCAGCCGCGTATGCCTCATTCTCAAAGAGTGTTCCCATAATCTCACGGGCTCCATTCAATGCAGACTCTGTTTCTAATAATGGGACAATATCAAGTCCACAGTGGTCTGGAAGCGCAACAACACCAGCCTGGTCAGCTAAGAAAAGAACCTCAAGAACATGACTTGGATGTTCAGTCATTGAGATACAGTATGTATCGATTGCACCGACACCGAATTCCCGTTGCCACTCACCAAGCATTGAAAATCGCCGGAGCACACGCTCAGCGGTGTCAGACACGTCTCCTGGGTCCTCAAGATCAACGACTGGTTCTGTCTGGAGAATTGCCTCTGTCAGTACGTCAATACGCTCTGTTTCGTCGTAGCTGTTATACTCAATGCCTGAGTTTGCGAATACCTCATGGACGGCCTCTGTGTGGTTTTTTTGATGATCACGGAGATCAAGACTTGCAAGTGTAAATCCGAATGTATCCACCTGTCTCATAAGAGGTTCAACATATTCGTCTGCGACAACCTCGCCACCATTCGCGCGGAGACTCTGATCAATCACCTCAAGATCTGCGAGAAATGCTTCAGGATCACTGTATCCGTTTGGACGGACATCATCAATCCGGCGAAGTTGCTCACGCATCAGCTTCAATTTCTGTCGATATGGCTCACCAGGATAGCGCTCTTCAGTTTCCGTTGTGACGCCTGGGAGTTGTTCATAATCAGTTTTCAATGATCGTTTGAGCTGCGCGCTGACATCGACGCGATCAGCATCCTGACTCAGAACCCCGGACAACCGCTTGAGTGCTTGACTATATTTCTTCAGAACAACCCCTCGCTGGCGCTCAAGCGTATCTGTTGTGACCTCTGGTGTGACAAATGGATTTCCGTCACGGTCAGATCCAGCCCATGAACGGAATTCGAATAGCTTTGGGACACTCACAGTGGGATACTCTGACCCGATGATATCCTCAAACTCAGCGTACACTTCACCGACGACATCAAAGAGGATCGACTCAAGATACCACTGGACGTTCCGGGCTTCATCCTGTGGCTCCGGGCGCCGTCCGCGAACTTGTGACGTCTGCCAAAGGCTTGTAATTTCGGCATTGATTTTTCGCCAGATTTGATTATGTTCCCGATCGGTGACGCGTTGCTCATCGAGTTCCTCAAGTTTGTTCGCAATCGAGCGAAGCTTTGCTTTGACTGTCTTTCGTCGAGCTTCTGTTGGATGTGCGGTAAATGTCGGCTCGATCAGAACCTCATCGAGAACACGCTGCACTGTCTCAGCGTCAGCATCAGCATCGATTAATGATTCAACAGTTGCAATCAGTCCATCATCGAGATTTTCTGCTTGTGCACCCTCACGGACAACGCGAGCTCGCTCGCGCTCTTCGGCGAGGTTCACAAGCTCAAAATATGTGGTAAATGCCCTCGCAACAGTGCTCTCTCGCTCGGGATCAAGTTCATCTAATAACTGATCGAGCTGATTCCGGGTTGCTAATTTATCACTTCGATAATCGATTGCTGCCGTGCGAATATCTTCGACTGTCTCGAAAGCTGCATCAGAGGTTTGATCAGCTAAGACACTACCGAGAAGCGAACCTAACTCCTGGATGTCTTGTTTGACCCCCCTGTTGTGTAACTCCATACCACTGATATACCGTGGACCGAGTAAAAATCCCAGTATCTGCTTTACTCATTCAGCAAAACCATCACAATTATTGTATAGATTTACCCTTCGCCCGACGATGGGTTGTTTCGTTACGTTTTTTACCAGCGGAGTGAAGTTCAAATTATGAGTGAGCGTGATAAATATCCGGCAGACTCCGGTCGTCGCCGATTTGTGAAGGGCGTTGTCGGTGGAGCAGCGCTCGCTGGAGTTGGCGCGACAGGGGCTGCTGCAGTTAACTCCGCAACAACATCGCCAGGTGCTGGCGGAGGGACAACACAAGCGTATGCAATTGAGAATACCGATGGTCCAGCACCTCGTGGAATGCCTCAAATTCCGGTTGAAGTTGATTCTGAGGGATTTTTGAAAGGTGTCTGGCCTGAGGTTAAAACAGAAAAGCAGGGAGGGATCAATATCCAGATTGCTGAGACTGAAGATTTCAAAGGATCTGGTGTGACATACTCAACAGAGTGGTTCCAATACTGTGGTGTTGAGTCCTATGCTGGCATTAACCCACAGTATGACTCTGATAATTACTTCCGTGTCGGTTCAAATCCTGGATACGATTGGATGGGTGAGACCTACTCTGAGGGAGATAAACTCCACGTTGATGACTTCGCTGATTATGAGACATGGTCTAACGGCATCGGTCGTGCTGGACTTGGAAAGCCAGCGACTGGTCGATGGCGGTCTGAGGATGCTGAAAATATCATTCCAATTCAAGTGATTAAATCGAAAGAAATCGAAAAAGCCACCGGTCAAGATGCGTGGCTTGAGGCGTCAACTGATGAAGGATTTGTCGCTTGGCTGAATAAATGTACACACTTTTGTTGTGTTCCACAGTATAAAAGCGAGGGATCTGCGAAATTTAATGCTGAAAATGACGTCTACTGCCAGTGTCATCAATCTGTTTATGATCCATTCAGCATTGTCCAAACGCTCTTCGTTGCACGACCCCGACCGCAGGAATAGAATCATATCACTGTCGATAGAGCATGTTGAGTATGCTCATCATATGAGCCATTCTAGTGGTGTATTTGATCTGATTTATTGACCTGTTATTGTTGCTGTCGATGGAAACTCCGTATGATACGTATATATGTATATGTATATTTGCATTTGTATTTGCACTCTCAGCCACCGGTCACTGGGGGGAACAACGCAAGCTCATCACCATCTGTCAACTGGTCATCACAGGTTGCAGCAGACCCATTTTGAAGCAGATTTATATCGGTAGCAAGTTCTGTTTCTGCTTTCGCTTCCGCTTCCGTTTCTGTATCAATCAGAACGCGATCAGCCAGCGCAGGTCGGTCTCTCAGAAGTTCATTAAGTGCGTCTCCGACAGTCGCACTCGCGTCCGTCGATATCTCGATAGACTCCTCACGTGTCCCTGCGACCTCAGCAACATCAGCGAATAATCGCCACGTGATTGAAATCATCGTCATATAGTTATCTTCAGCAGTCTTGAATGCGTCCGATCCGTTCTCTCATTCCGCCGTAGTTGCGTTATTATCATTTCATTTATTCTAAGATAATTAGGGTTTATTAATCATCCTGCACGCTCTGAGTAACTTTTCTGTGTGTGCACTTTCGCGTTTGCATACACCAAATTCGATCACTGTGCAGCAATCGTGCGCGAGTGGTGTCGCATAAACTTACATTATATGACATCAATTATCACTACATCTCACTCGATATAAACTGAGTACGGAGATTGTGGACCCCTGTGGTGCTGATGTCTCTTGAGTGGATAAGAGCCACTGGCTGATGACCTGCTCGGGCTAGCACACGCTATTCGTGACGATGTCTCAGCAGTAGCTGGCACTATTGTGAACTCACCCCGGTCAGATCAAAGCCCTGGGACTTCCTGGTTCAACGGCGTTGTCAGACTGCGTCTGACAGCCCACCAGACGAAGTCTGGTGAACGCGCTTTGCACTCACGTCCTCCCGGTGAGGCGTGAGCGGAGCGAGCGCAGTCTGCACAGACGCTGATTCGGAGCGTCCCACCCCTAACCGCTTGAGTCCGCGAGAGAGAATATTCTTCGCCGTGTTGAGGTCTCTGTCTTCGGTATGTCCGCACGCCGGACAGGAGTGTTCACATACCCAGATTGGCTTGGCTGTCTCAACACCATACACAGTGCACTCTTTGGTCGTGCCTAGATACAGATTTGAGGATAATCCCAACGGCTTGAGCCGTCGACAGAAATCACAGATCACTGGTGTGGGACCAAGACCAGCGGTCTCGGGAACCCAGGAGGAATCAGATGAGAATTGAGTGATTCCACCTCGTCCGACGATGGCGGCTTCGCCGGTTTAAATAACCAAGCAGTAATCGAACCAGTCGATGACCGCCCGATTCTCATAGAGTCGGCGTGGAATTGATCGTTGGACTCCCACAGGAAGTAACTCCAAGTCTATTGAACTCTGCCGGACTCTCCGAGGTAGAGGTAACTTTCCGAGTCTGAACGCGAGAGAAAAGGAGTCTCGGGGCTGAGACGTGGCGCTCCCAGCAGTCTCAGTCCTAGTCCCACCCGTCAGAGTCCATGAATCTTGGATGGATTCTCGCCGTGTCAGGGCTCGGTTGGACTGCAAACCTGCAATCTTCGCTACTCAGGATTCCTCTGTTGTCAGACGCAGTCTAGCGGGCGGTCACACCCAGCGTGACGACGCCTTCACCCCGAGGAGAATGTCAATACTATTACTATTTCTTTCCGAAACCACACCGATTTGATTTGAGACGCTATTTTCTGCGTTCCATGTCGAATGAAGAAATCACAATACCGACGACTGATGATGAGACGACCAAGCGAATATCTATATATGTCCGTGCTGTCTCTATGCGTCCATCTGAGAGCGTTTGTCAATATCGGCAACAGCTGTCAGAGTGATTTCAATCGCTCGCTCGACGTTATTTTGGGCTTTCGGTGGAAGTTCCGTCTCAGAGTCAGCACCCTTCTGTGTCCCGGTGACAAGATTTCCATCGACAGTGCAAATCGCTCCCGCTGCAAGCCCATGTCGACGTGCGATTGTGAACACCGCTGCTGCTTCCATTTCAACGGCAAGGAGATTTGCTTCCTCCCACCCCTCGACATACGCATCCGTCTCATTATAGAACGCATCATCAGTGACAATCGGTCCAATATGAACAGGAACAGCATCGGTATGTTCTTCTGCAGCATCAGTGAGTGCACGGACGGTATCAAAATCAGAGACCGCTGGAAGCACTGGGTTTTCATATCGCTTTGAAGTTCCTTCTTCTTTGGCGGCAGCGGTTGCAACAATCATATCCCCAATCTCGATATCTGACTGTAGTGCGCCGATTGTCCCAACACGGATGACTGTCTCAACGCCGACACGGGCAAGTTCTTCAACAGCGATCGCAGCTGATGGACCGCCAATTCCTGTCGAACAAATTGTCACTGGAACATCATTATACGTTGCATTGACAATCGTATACTCACGATTTTCAGCGACCGCGTTGACATTCTCACAGTGTTCGGCAATTCGACTCACCCGACCAGGGTCTCCAGGAATGAGCGCAATCTCATGGATATCGCCAGATTCAATCAGCAGATGTGGTTGCTTCGGCATACACACTGACTCTCGCGCTGCAGTGGAAAAACCACGCGGTCACTGTGGTTGTTTTCCTCTGTTTTTCTTGAGACACTCATGATCGGGCTGATTCAGACAGACAAATACTACTGGTAATAATATCTACCCATGACTTCCTCACACACGGGGAAAGCCGTGGGATTCCTCCATGTGCAAGCGCCCCTGGAGCTCCCCGGCTGTGACCTTGCGGGTTCGCTGACGCAGCTTCAGCCTCTTCGGAGGTGTGGCCTGTTGCCTGGTGGGTATCCGCTCGGCGTCGCCCTCCACAGAGTGGCTCTCACGGGCGTCCAGCCACGTGCGGACCGGGCTATCGGCCTGACTCTCCAGTCGCAGCCACCAGACCAGTACCAGTACCACTGGGAGAGTCCTTGGGGTGGACACGCCAACGCCGACCTGCTCCTGCTCCTGCTGCTGGGTGGGCTGCGGTGGTGTGTGAGTGGGAGTGTGAGCGTGAGCGGGTTCCCCGCAGCAGCATCTCGCACGTCTCCGTTTCGCGAGGAAGGAACCAACCATACATATTCGTGATTGGAGGCTGGCGTTTGAGCGTGGTTTCTCGCAGTGTTGTCGGCTTCATCCCACAGCCGTCGGCTTTCGCCTCGCTACCACTGTAAGTACGTGCACGTCCCATCTCACCAGTGAATATATTATTTCGGTGTGTTGATTATCGAAGGATGGTTCGCTCAACGCTGTCAGCGATTGAGACACACACGCACCAGGCTGAGACCACAGACACAATCCGATATGCAGTTGTTGGGCTTGGCTGGTGGGCAACGGAGATGGCACTGCCAGCACTCACCGCAGCGAGTAATGCAACAGTAACGACACTCATTGTCGAGGAGGATATCGACACAGATACTCAGGAGTTAGTCCGTCGATATGATGTTGATACCCTAATAGCGAGTGAGGAATTTCGCGCTGTCGAGGCTGACGCAGACGAACAAGACGATCTCATCGATTCAACAGCAGCATCAACACCGGAGACCGGGACCGAAATTGCGTCAGATAATACAGCTACCAGCGGTGTCATCGATACCGATGCATATGACGCGGTATATATCGCAACGCCAAACGCTGCACACTTACCATACGCCAAGGCTGCGGCTGCTCAGGAGAAAGCAGTGTTATGTGAGAAACCGATTGAGGCAAGCGTTGAGCGCGCGAATAAACTACGAACTCACTGTCGACAAGCAAATGTTCCGTTGATGATTGCCTATCGTGTGCAGATGCACCCACTTGTCAGATACGCTCGGGAACTGATTAATCAGGGTGAGGTTGGTGATGTGACACTTATCCAGTCACATCATACACAGCCCTTACTTGAGATGCATCCTGATACTAATCAATGGCGATTGGATCCTGCGCAGACAGGATATGGAACCGCAATCATGGACCTCGGTGTATACATAATCAATACCGCTCGGTTTCTTCTCAATGCGGATCCAACCGCTGTGAGTGCTGTTACAACCGCAGATGCTCCGGGGTTTGAGGCTGTCCCTGACGACCGTGCGTCTGCTATTCTCACCTTTCCAGATGGCGTACAGTTAGTTGCCAATACAACACAGCGAGGTCAGCACGGGAGTGGGATGAAAATTATCGGCACCCAGGGGAGTCTTGACCTTCGTGGTATATTCCGTGGTCAGTGTTCACTCACTGTTACTGCAGGTGATATTGAGGGAACGTTCAAGCATACGCAATTTACGCTGCACGATGAAGTGACAGCAGTTTTTGAGTACTTTGCTGATTGTCTACTCACGAACCAATCGGTCGGTCCAGATGGTGCTGAGGCGATTGGTGATCTCTCCGTGATGCGTGCAATGTATGCTGATGGTGATAGTGATACATCGGCCAGCCGTACGGTATCATATCCCGAATTCGTGTAGCAGTATCATAAACACAGGAGAGAAACGTGGTGTCTCAACTATCTCATCTCATCAGTCCAGAAACGCACAAGAGTAATCCGACATCTTCGCCGTGGATGGATATCAGACCGGTCTTGTAGACGGTCGGGGATTTAATCTTGATCTTGATGGTAATGGTGATGGTGATCTGACCCCAGAGAGATTCACTGGTAGATAAATATCGGGCAGTGCTATCGGACGCATGTCCACGAAGCCAAACGTCCTCGTTGTTATTGCTGATAGTCTTCGCGCCGAGAGTGTCTCCGCTTCTGCAGTTGGGACGCGCCGTGAGACAACACCGTTTCTTTCAGCATTCACAACGGAAGCAACGACATATACACAAGCACGGAGTCACAGCAACTGGACATTACCGAGTCATGCAAGCCTCTTCACTGGGTCGTCTGCTGTGGCTACGCGATTCGATATTGACACGCAACTTGCGCCTCATCAGACGATTTTCGAAGAACTAGCCGCCGATGGGTATCAGACATCACTGTTCACCGATAATCCATTCCTCATCGATCATCAAACCGGGCTTGATACGACGTTTAATACAGCAGTCGGCTCCCCAGAGACGTTTGATGTAAAATATGCGACGAACGGCACTCTCGGCGATTGGCCGAACGGCTTCTGGTATGCTGATCAATTACTATCCTGGAGCGCCGATCAAACAACTCCATGGGCTGCATGTCTCAATCTCATGGACACACATCGCCCATATGAACCACAAACGGAGTATGACATCTGGAGTGATGAACGTATCCGCCAGATTCAATCGGAGATGGGATTCAAATGGCATTGGGAGTTTCTCAGCGGAAACGTCTCAGTGGGGTTTGCCAAACTGCTTGAGACAATTTACGACGGTGCAATCCGGCAGGTAGATGCAATCTTTGAGCGACTCATCGAAACACTTCGTGACCGCGGAACGCTCGATAACACGCTTATTATCATCACAAGCGACCATGGAGAGGCATTCGGCGCAGAAACAGCACTCTCAACTGAGCCACCCGCTGTCAGTCATCGAATTGGCACACATGAATTGCTATATCATGTTCCGTTATTCGTCCGGATGCCCCGAACAGCCACCAACATATCGGCATCGACCCCATCAAATGGTGGAACAGTAATCTCAGATCTTGCTGAATTGGCTGGAATTCCACGATTAATCCGGGCGACCGTCGCAGGGAATAATACTACTGATACTGACCCTCGGCGTGCAGTATGTGCCAAAGATGGGGTAACGACGGCGACTCAACTGCCAATTCCTGCTGGTATGCAGCGCGAGGCGACCCGAATCTGTGAGACAGCGACTCCATACACGAAGCGTGCAGACATTGTCTATTCTCAACGGAGTGATGGAACAATTTTGAAGCAAGCACGATGGGGAGAAGATGCGTATGAAACTCTGATAACAGGACAGTTCGAACGGGAGGACACGGGACAGATTGCTCTTTCAACTGTACTCGATGCCGTTCCGAGTGATGATGAGACGGCTGGGATTTCAATCAACTCAATCAATGAGTATGATGAATTTGCCGAGCAGTACTCAAATGAATTTGCTGAAGAACTTGAAGACCAACTTGAAGCACTCGGATACCGATAGCAGCCCTACCCGGCAACGGAGAACAACAATAGATTATGTACTCCCGGACCGAACCCGACAGCCGAAATAATAGTGAGAAGTATATTTGATTGCGTTGGGGCGGTGTCAGCAATATCCGCAAACACCCATACGACAACACTCACGATCAATATTTTAACCACAATGAATAACCATCCAGATCCGATGGCTGCTTCAGTTGGGAGTCCAGCAGCAAACTCGATAATAAGTGCCGACAGTGGTGTTCGCTCTCCAAACCCAAGCAAATCGATCCCGATCGCCGTCGAGACAGCATCCAGCGTGTGTCCGAATACTGCGAATGCTCCCATCGGTGCTGTGAGTCGTGTTTCTGGGACGACTCGCGTGAGCATAACCCACACACCACCACTGAGGATGACTGATACTCCAATACCAATGACTGACACGGTCACGCGTATTGAATTTGGATCGATAAAAATGACACCCGCGATTGCAATCACCGCCGCAACAGTCCCTACGCTGGCTAATGCGTGAGCGATATATGCTGATGGAATCACTGACTCGAGACTGACCCATGTCCCAACAGCGGCGATGGCGACGATGAGATATACAGCGGGTGTTCCAGCGAGTGGTCGTATCGCAGTTGGTAATGCATTGAGAACATATTGGACATGAAGCGCTGCGCCAAGCATCATCCATGGAGCTAATGCTAATACTCGGGATGATGTGATAGTCGGACGCTGACGAATAGCGACATATGCGACGATACCGCCGGTGAGTAGAATCATCAAGAGATATGGAACTGCCGGCAGCGCGAACCCATCAGGAAAAATGACCATATCCACGCAGTGGGCTATCCGGCGACAAAACGGTATCGAAGATTTATATTCTCAATATATGATTGGAAAATCATCAAACCGTGGGAGTCACAATCATGCGATACTACTGTTAATATGTTGTCTAATAACATTTACCGAACGCAATTTAATTCACTATCATATTTCCTCAGCGAATACACTCATTAATTTCTCTCACCGAGACGGACCGCACATTGTCTGGAACGTTCACCAATTGTGGCTTGATTACCGGCTATTATTCGCACCTTTTGTGGATGCCCGGGCGGCTTTTGATTATTGGGGCGCAGGCTATTAGTATGAATACGGAAGCACTTGCGGCGCGGATTGATCATACCGTTCTTGGACCAACAACAACGATGACTGAAGTTGTTGACGTACTTGAGGAAGCAGCATCGCATGGAATGAATGCCTGCATTCCACCATGTTATCTCGATGCTGCGAGTGACACTGATCCCGTTATGAATTCTGATGTAACACTGGTAACTGTTATTGGGTTTCCGCACGGGCAACATGCTTCTATCGCAAAACGAAAGGAGGCTGTGACTGCATGGCAGGCTGGTGCGGATGAAATTGATGTTGTGATTAATATCGGTCGGATGAAAACCGGTGTAACTGAGACTGTGACCCGTGATATTGCAGAGGTCGTTGCAGCGGTTCCAATTCCTGTCAAGGTGATTATTGAGACATCACTTCTCAGCTCTGATGAGAAACATCGTGCCTGCGAGATCGCTGTTGATGCTGATGCTGACTTCCTGAAAACCTCAACCGGGTTTGCTGATGGTGGTGCGACGACTTCGGATGTCGAAGTTCTTTCATCGTACCTTCCGGTGAAGGCAAGCGGCGGCATTCGTTCCTATCAAAAAGCGAAATCAATGCTTGATGCTGGTGCAGAGCGAATTGGTGCCTCAGCAGGTGTGAAAATCCTTGAGGAGGCACCTGATGTGTAATACCGATTGTTCACCCGAATATCTTTAATCTGAGAGATCAGATGTTTGTCATATCACACAATATGATATCATACCGTCCAGATAGAAGACAGCGAATGTGACCGACTTCATTGAGACTAATATCAGTAATCTGCATCTGTAACAACGCAGCGATCAGTTACCAACGCTGGATGTGTATGTGCATCACAAAGACAGTAGAGATATTGTCTCATATTCGTACCTGTTTCTCTTCGACTGCGTGAGTCGATGGAGGTGCAGACACAACAGTCCTGACAGGACAATATCATACCAGCAGTAGTATCTTTACACTGGCTTGAACATCGGTATGGATGTCTATTGTGATCGAATCACTGACGTTTTATAGAAAGTGCGAGGCGAAAACCCACGGCTTTCGCCAATGAAGCCGACAACTGGGAGTCAAGCTACGCCACAGGAGCAGACTGACTCCCAAACGTTTGAGAATCACCAGTCCTGGATATGCGGCGCACTGTTTCAGTTACACTCGAGGTGAAGAACGATGACCCCGCACTTGTTGAGTATAGTAAAGACGTTTCTCTGGTGTGCTCAATACCTCGTAGACTACACTTTCTGAGGCGAGTACATCACCACCAGTAAAACCACGCTGGACGACAAAACCGACGAAGATGCGCGTGAGAAAACAGGCAACTGCAATAACGATCTTATCTAAGCCGCCCGCAGCAAGGTGCCGCTGAAGCCTGTAAGAGCGTCGTTGCATGCTGAAAAGAAAACAGGAAGGCGTCGAAGCCTTGTATGACTTCCCCGCGGTCGTCTCCGATCACCGCCACCGCACTGCCACATTCTCCGACGAGCACGTGTCGTTGGCAACGGTTGATGAACGAATTGAAGCCGATTACATCCTGCCCGACGAGGACAGTGACACGCCGCACTCGGAATACCTCTTTTCAGACGAATCTGAAACTACAGGGACGGAACTAGATTACAGCAACGGCGAATGGGTGCTTCACGTCCACTGCAAGAATGAACTGGAGTCTGACACGTCGAAGCAGCACCATCCGAAAACGGAGCTGGAACGGTTCTTAGTCTCAGGGTTGACCTCGGCGTAAACAATCTGGCTGTTGCTTCGACGGACACGTTCTGGACTGGTGACGAGTGTAACTACTGGCGGCGCGAATACGAGAATCGCCGTGGCAACCTCCAGGCCTGTGGCATGCGGTGGGCACACGAGAACATGCAGGCTATCGGTCGCAAAGGCAAAGTGGAAGCTCGGCTCAAACAGGCGCTTCACTGAATAGCGAACGAAGTTATTACCGAAGCCGGTGGTCGCGACTGTCTGGTGATAGCGTTTGAGGATTTGACCGACATTCATGACTACGCTGGTGCGTCGTGGGGGCATAGGTGGGTGCTCAATCTGCCGTGTTGAACAGCAATCTCTGAGCCACGGTGAGACGAGACCAATCTTGAGATCACTCACAACAATCGCCACAAGCCGACTCAAATTCCGACCCCCTCACCCTCACCCTCGGTCAGCACCGTTACTCAATAGAGCAACTCAATCGCTTCTCCGAGTACGTTGAATACAAAGCCATGCGAAGTCGGCGTTGAACAGGTTGACCCTGAAAATACGCTGAAGCGTTGCTCACACCGTTGATTGATCCATCCGGAAAGCCGGTGATGTGAGCCGTTCGAGTATCAGAAATGCGGGTACGAGAACCACGCCAATTATGACGCTTCGAAAAACATCGGACCACAGTATCTTCGTCGCAACCAAACTGTGGGCGACAAAGGCGGACCCTTGGGCGTGCGCTTGAACAGCAGGACGTCGCACGTGAATGGAAGTTATTCTCCCGGCGAGGAATCAGTTAGAACGGGGGTCCACGGTGAGTCACATAGCTTCAGCCGTTGGGAACTCAAGCCCCATCGTCGCCAACCCGTGGTTCTTTGACCAGACGATCAGCATCAGGATCATCTTTCCATTCATCGAGTTCACGCGGATCAACATGAACGAATGCATCATCGACTGACCGCAGATCTTCAACGGATTCAACCACTGCAGACTCAATATTATGTGCCTCTGTAAGCGTCATATTCCCTTCAACTTCAATATGAAGACTTACATCCACCTCAGGACCGACATAGTGAGCAACAACATCGTGTGCGCCACGAACGTCCGGGTGGGTTAATGCCTCCTCAAGAATCTCACGCCGAAGTGCCTCTGGAGGGGCGGCCCCAACAAGATAGCTAATGTTGTCGCGAACAATCTCATAGCCAGTATAAAAGATTCCAACGGAGACAACAATAGCAGCAATCGGATCAAGCAGAGGGACGCCAATCGACGATCCGACCACGCCAATGAGCGCTGCACTTGCGGTGAGAATATCATTTCGATTGTCGAGGGCAGCAGCGGTGACCGCAGGCGAGTGCTGCTCACTCCCAACGTGACAGCAATATCGATACAGACCATATTTGACCACGGCGGTCCCAATCAGCACTCCAATAGCGGTAACATCTGTCTTCACGCCATATGTCCCTGCTTGGATTGCTTCAGCTGCGTTCCACAAGACAGCTCCTCCAGCAATAAAAATACCAGCAGCAACAAACAGCGAGACGAATGGCTCAATTCGCTCATGTCCGTGTGGATGCTTGAAATCTGGCGGCTGTGTCGTGAGATATAATCCTGTCAGAATAACAAGGCTGTATGCGCTGTCGGTAAGACTGTTGACCGCCTCTGACCCGACTGCCAGACTCCCAGAGATGAACCATACTCCACTCTTTGCAATGACTAAGATAAGATTCACAGCAAGAATGACTGCTCCGACCCGTCGAACGACGGTCTGGCGGTCGTCGCTCATTAGAATAAATACGAGAGCGATGTGTTAAGATGCTTCGGTCAGACTACCGTATCGTCATCTTATCCGCGTCTGTGATTGTCACAGACGGTTTCTGTGTTGTGTGAGAAGGATGTTACGAGGCTTGAATTAAACTAGTTGACGCGCACCGACTGGTCGATGAGTCGATGATCACGAGGATATCTCATCTGAATCAAACCGAAGTGTCACTGCTTGGTTTGATGTTTGTGTGCCAGCATCCTGATTTGCTCCTGACATGGTATTCTCGACTGCTTTTTCTGTCTGATCTGTCTCATCGCTCATGTTTTTTGTCTCCTGTCGTTTACTGTCTGTATCCGTCATCCCATCAGATGTCTCAACAGCTGGCTGAAGTGTCGTAAACGCAGTATGAAGCCGATCATATGTATCATCTAATGCTTCGACAATCACCTTCGTGTCGTTGATGATCGGCATCATATTCGTGTCACCACGCCAGCGTGGAACAAGATGTGTATGTAAATGATCATCAATTGACCCACCTGCAGCATCACCACCAAGATTTTCGCCAGTATTGATACCATCTGGATCAAATGCACGCTGAATTGCATTGATTGTCGTCGTCTTTGTCCGTGCGTGATCCAGTAGCTCGGTATCGCTCAGTGCATCCCACGACCCAGTGTGGTGCTCTGGGATTACCATGACATGCCCTGGATTATATGGATAATTGTTTAACAGAACAAACGTGTGCTGACTTCGAGCGACAATCCGACTTTCACGGTCTCGTGCTGGCTCACGAGCGGGAAGAACGCAAAACGGACACCCATCAATTGATTCTGTTTCGTCACGCTCAACCCACTCAATACGCCAGGGAGCAAACACCTGCTCCATTGGTTATGCTGTGATCACCTCACATCCGCCTTCGGTGACAATCACGGTGTGTTCTGCCTGACTCACAAGCTCACCATCATCTTCCTTCAGGACTGGATATCCATGGAGTACACCACGCTGTTCCAATCGTCGAACAGCCATCTCTGCACGAGCAGACTCAAGCCATCGTGTGGCGAATGGTAATGTTTTATATTCGTCTGTGACCTGCTGAAGAACCTGTCTTGCTGCTCGGTTGCGGACCGACCGATCATGTTCGAGACTGTAAATTTCTGCATTGGTTCCTTCTGAGACCTTTCCTCGACCGGTCGTCGCAAATGGCTCAATCGCCACAACATCGCCGACTTCGAACTCAATCCCACGTTCAGTGCCGCGATTTGGAACATTTGGTCCAGTGTGTGCGTCCCACTGTGCAACTCCATGACCTGAGAGATTCAACACGGGAGTGTATCCATATCCACGGATAACATCTTCAATTTCTGTGCCAACGGTGCTTGTTTCGACGCCCGGTGCAATTGTCTCAAGAGCCGCATCAAGTGCCTCTTCAGCGGCTTCAACAAGTGTCGGTGTTCCAGAGAGATCAACTGTCACCGCGGCATCAGCAATATACCCATCGACATGAACCCCACAATCGAGACATACTAGCTCATCATCGAACACAGCCTCGTCATCAGCACTTGGGGTTGCGTGGGATGCCTCCTCATTAACGCTAATGTTTGCCGGAAATGCACACCCATCTGCGAGTTCCCTGATTCGTGATTCAGCGAATTCAGCCACCTCAAGATGTGTGGTACCTGGTTCAACCTTTGATGCGGCTTCATCAAGCACCTGCTGAAGTACCTGTCCGGCCTTCCGATACTTTGAGAGCGTTTCTTCCGCAAGCGAGGCGCTGTCCATAGTATATCATCGGGTGAGCGTCTCAAAGAGGTTCCGGATAAACTATCTGAATACCCCGTGTCTATATATCACACACAATGTATCTTAGCAACAACTTAACCTATGTCTGGATAAATGATGTATAAGATGACAGTGCCACAGTTTGCAGACACTGTCGAGCATAAGCGACTTGATGTAACTGCATGGGATGATGTCTATGTTATTGGTGATGTTCATGGCTGTCACGATGAACTCAATCAACTCCTCTCGACACTTGATGTAACTGATACTGATCTCGTTGTTTTCGTCGGAGATCTCGTTCGAAAAGGTCCAGACAGCAAAGGCGTGCTTGAACACGTTCGACGTGCAGACAATATGTTTACCATTCGTGGGAATAACGAGGAAAAACTCCTTCGTGGCGAAAAATCACTTCCAGTGTTATCATCAGATGACCTATCGTGGATTGAGTCACGACCAGCCGTTATTTCATGGCAGGACACGCTTGTCGTCCACGGTGGTGTTGACCCGCGAAAGCAACTCTCTGAGCACACAACCTATGAATTGCAGACGTTCCGATCGCTCTCATCTGGATATGAGCGTCCATTCTGGTGGGAAAGATACGATGGATCGGATCGGGTTTTCTTCGGACATACACCGCTTGCAGCACCCGTTTATCGTGAGTGTGCGATTGGTCTTGATACTGGGTGTGTGTATGGGAATCAACTCACTGCATACGATTGGCGACGTGATCGGTTCCATACTGTGACGGCAGAAAAAACAGTACAGCATCGAAAGGAATCAAAGTGGGTTCAGCCAGAGCGGTCACCCCCTGCTGCAGATTGACTTTTCAGTACAGAGTATATGGGATAAAGCTCTTTTTGAACCGAACAGCGATTGAGCTCCCCCATGGCTCAAGCCGTTTGCTTTCGCCTCCCACATTCTGTGAAACGATACCCGCACGAACTCCGAACTCTCATCTATACCAGTCGCCAGCAACCTAACCGTTATTTCTCTCTGAAACCATACTCATTTCATCTGAAACGCTCGGTTGCGTGTTCTGCTTCGAATAAGGGCAAAGAAACTCACAGTGTTACCGACCGATAACCGCAAGATAGCCGATTCAACTCAGTTTTCATCTTCTTATTTATCCTGACTGATCACAAGGGTATGTTCGCTGTGTATAGCATCCCAATCCAATCAGCCCTCGCAGTCAGGGGCAAATAACACAGAATAGAGTACCTCGGTATGTTACACAGACAAATCGTATATCTGATATGTCTGACGCGTATTTAAAGGATAGCAGTCGTATCTGTTTGTATGCAGGGGATTGATCTGAGCGAGGGATTCGAGTATGGTGTTCGATTAACGCTCTTTGGGATTTTTGTGATAGCTATGAGCGGTATATCTACTGTGTTTGGAGTTGGACTCCTTGCTGATACACTCGGTTACTCTGTCGGCGTCAGCTTTGATCTACCGCTGAGAGGAATAAATACGACGCTGATTGCTGGATTCGGTGTCATCCTCACTGCTATCGGAGTTATCTCTTTTATTACAGGTTTGGTTGCTCTTGTATACAAACTCATCGTTGATGCCGTCTCACGGGGTGCGCAAATGGCAACTACTGCTCGCTCACGGTCGCAATCGCATGAATCACACTCAAACACGCAATCGGGTCAGAGCTCACAGCCACGGCCACAACCACAACCACGCTCACGCTCGCAGTCACCACAATCAAGATCTCCTCAACAGTCAAATTCTAGAAACACTCGGGACACCGATTCTGAGACGACTCCGGGTCGACGCTGACGATATCAGCCGCTCACCATTCTTCTATGATGTGTGATAATTAATTTCGTTTCCATCTTTCAATCGGTACTCATCTCACACCGTATTCTGTTCTGATATGTCTCCTGTCCACCCTGCGTTTTGACAGCTCAACTCTCCATGAGACGACGCAACTGTGCCGGAGGCACAGCGCCTCGTGCAGCATTGTCCTCAGCCTTGTTCACAAACGTGGGGACACCGGTGATACCTGCGTTTTGTGCTGCACGAAACTGCTCGTCAAGTGCGTCATACCGCTTTTGATCAGTAAGTATCGTCTCTATCCAATCGGTATCGATATCACCGTCAATTTCCGAGGCGACATCGGTGAGCACAGCCGTTGAGCCGATATCACGATCATCTTCCCACAACGCCGTGAACACCGCTGTATCGAATGCCAGCCATGACTCATACGAGTATGAGTCTGCTCTCTGGATACTCGCAGAAACAAGTTGTGCGGGCAGTGAGTCGACATCCGTTGCTAATTCTTGACACATCTCGGTCGCGTCATATCGATCCTGCAGTCGTCTCACGTTCTGTCTTGCCTGTTGATAATACTGTTCACTTTTTTGATTTGCGGCATCATCATCGAGTGATCCATCTGCACGTCGCTGCTGTGCCCGGAGATCAAACGGATGCCATTCGATCCGAAGAGGATTGTCACGCTCGGCTTGATATGAACTGAGTGCGCGTCGGCCCAGATAACAGAACGGACACACATAGTCGGAATAGACGAGAATTGATTCAGACATGTAAAGGCAATAGTTGATTATTCCATCATACCGTTTACGACATGAATTGCGTTCGAGTTAGCAGATACATATCACTGTCAACTGCTATTGGTGTATTCTGACTCTGGATTGTCATCGGATCACATAGTCATAACCATACTCAACCACTCGTCCTGTTCACCCTGCAGACAGCCGAGATGCAACCAGAGATGCGAAACGGCAGTGATTTACGCTCGGTTTCAAAAAAACGATGCACGTTCTATGAGCTACGAGCAGATTACAGCCCCTGAGGCGGGCGAGAGAATAACTGTCAGTGACGCAAAGACCGGTGAACTAGATATTCCGGATACTCCGATTATCCCAATTATTCATGGAGATGGAATTGGAACAGATGTCGGACCCGCAGCGCAGCAAGTGCTTGAGGCCGCTGCAGAAGCGACCGGTCGCTCAATTGAGTGGCTCCGGGTATACGCTGGTGAGTCCGCTCGCGAACGATACGGTGAAAATCTCCCGTCGGATACTGTCTCAGCAATCCGTGATCATCGTATTGCGATTAAAGGACCGCTCACCACGCCCGTTGGCGCTGGCTTTCGCTCGCTAAACGTTGCGCTCCGACAGGAACTTGATTTATATGCGAACGTTCGTCCAACATACCATCTTGATGGAGTTCCCTCACCGGTAAAGAATCCCAGCGCGATGGATATGGTAACATTCCGAGAAAACACCGAGGATGTGTATGCCGGTATCGAATGGGAAGCCGGAACTGTGGGTGCAGATGAGGTACGAGACTTTCTTGAAAATCAAATGGACTATGATGAGGTGATGCATGAGGGACCAATCGGAATTGGAATCAAGCCCATTACTGAATTTGGGACAAAACGACTGGTCCGGCAAGCAATTGATTACGCGCTGGAGAATGACCGTGATTCTGTCACTCTCGTTCATAAGGGCAATATTATGAAATTTACAGAGGGTGCATTCCGCGATTGGGGGTATGAGGTTGCCGAGACAGAGTATGGTGATGTAACAATCACCGAGGATGAATTATGGGAGGAATATGATGGTGAACAACCTGCAGATACGCTTTTGATTAAAGATCGAATTGCCGACAACATGCTTCAGCAGTTACTCACCCGGACTGAACAGTATGATGTTATTGCAACGATGAATCTCAATGGCGATTATATGTCTGATGCTGCTGGTGCACAAATCGGTGGGCTCGGGATTGCACCCGGTGGAAACTTCGGTGATGGGCTTTGTCTCGCCGAACCAGTACATGGGTCAGCGCCAAAATATGCAGGTCAGGATAAGGTCAATCCGACCGCTATCATTCTTTCTGGACGCATTATGTTTGAGTACATGGGCTGGAAAGACGCCGGCGAACTTGTCCGCGATGCTGTTGAACAAACGATTGTCGATGGTGATGTCACATATGACTTACATCGCCAGATTGAGGACGGCACAAAACTTGCGACCTCTGAGTTTGCTGATGCTGTCGTAAGGAATATCAACAAATTGGCGTGAGAATTATCTATTGATTTTCATGATCAAAGCCGATTAGTATCAATTTCTCACGCAGACTTATTTTCTTCCGCTTATCAACTCGTAGTGATGGATACAGAGTCACAGACAGACCAGACTCAGACCCAGGACATCACACTGTCATTTCCCGATGCAAAGACCGTTGAGGCTGCGCTTCCGACGCGCGAGGTTCCGGGATTCGCAACAGTCGAATATCATCCAGAGACGCCTGTTGAAAATAATAGTATCGAAGCGACCCAATCTGCAGTTGATGATCTTGCTGAGTCACTCTCATCTGTCCCCACTGGTGGGACTATCGGCGTCGGTCTTGGGAGTCGTGGCATCCATGATATCCAGACAGTTGCTCAGATCACGATTAATGAACTTATCAATCGCGGGTATGACCCGATTGTGATTCCGGCGATGGGCAGCCATGGCGGTGCAACGCCGGCGGGACAACGACAAACTCTTGCAGAAATTGGTCTGACCGAAGAAATACTCGGATGCCCAATTGATGCAGGAATGGAAACGACTGTTATCGGTGAGACAACTCGTGGACATACCGTCTCGGTTGCACAGTCTGCAGTTGATACAGATGGGATTATTGTCATCAATCGCATAAAGCCACATACCAACTTCACCGGTCATATCGAAAGTGGACTCTGCAAGATGCTCACTGTTGGTCTTGGCAAGCAAGCAGGTGCACACGCATTTCATGAAACGGCATTGACAAATGGGTACGTTGATACGATTGAACGCGCCTTTGAGATAATTTGTGACGCTACAAACGTGGTCGGTGGCATTGGTATTGTTGAGAACTTTCATGAACAGATTGCCCATATCAGTGGCATTTCGATTGACGATCTCCCAGAAGCTGAGACCTCTCTTCTTCGCCGTGCGAAATCATATATTCCAACACTTCCATTTGGGGATCTTGATGCTCTTATCGTTGAGAAAATTGGCAAGGATATCTCAGGTGCGGGAATGGACACAAATGTTATTGGACGATATCGCGTGTTGAACGCTGATGACCCCGAGACACCAGCAATTAGTCGGGTTGTTGCACTTGGATTAACTGAAACAACTCATGGTAACGGGCAAGGTATCGGATTAGCGGATATCACGACCGCTAGTGTTGCTAGTGAACTCGACTTTAAGCAAACATATACAAATGCGTTGACAAGTGCATCAGTGTCAAAAGCTCATCTCCCAGTTGTGATGCCCTCTGAGCGACATGCAGTACAAGCGGCTCTCGGAACCATTGGTCAGTATGACCCACAGACAGTTCGTATTGCCTGGATTCGCGATACATCACAGCTATCACAGTTTCATCTCTCAACTGGATTACTCCCAGGCATTGAGGCAACTGACAGTCTCGAACTCAAACGACGGGTAGAACTTTCATTCGATGATGGTATCGCTCAATTTGATCCAGTTGATGAGAAGCGAGTTTCATTCGACCACAGCGACCGCAGCTCAACTCAGTGACGGAGTCACAGTTAATCGGGACACTCCCAGTAGTTGGCGATATAGATATTGTTTCTCTCTGAAGCCACACTCATTTGCCCTGGAGATCTCTTTTCCGCGTTCTGTTTGGAATACAGTAATCACAGTCCCGCCAACTATCACAGGAATAAGTACAGATGTGGCTTGATGGACACATCGACAGCATCGATAGCATCGACAGCATCGACAGCATTGACCGCACCGAAAGCAGTGATCGCATCAGCATAAACGCGTGCTCACAGGTCAAGTCAATAAATCGACAATCTTCGAGGAGTATTGATATCGATATTTGATGCGCAGACACCGGTCAACAACTAATTCGCTCAATGAGAAAGAGCGGAAAATTCAATCATATCGCGAGAAATTATACTATATGTATGCTGTCGTTGGGTGTACTGACTGCAGTGCAATGTGGTTATTAAAAGATGCACACACAGCAGAATCAGCAACCTGCCCACGGTGTGGGCGTACTCATCAGACAAAGAAACTCCGTCACTTCGTTGAGGAGTCTGACCGAGAGGCCGCTCGACAAGCACGATCAGCATTACTCGCAAAACGTGATGGGAATAGTGCAGCATTCGCGGATACAGCCCACGTCGCAGAAATGGAACAGATACTAGCAAATGACAGCCAGCGGGTGAGTGATGATGAATATCTTTCTGGTGTTGGTGTTGATCCTGACTCAGTTGCGAACGCGGCTCAATCAGATGATGGGACTCAACAAAGTCGCCCCGAAATTGTCCGTTCTGCAATCTCCTCACAGGATACTCCCACCGAGGAAAACATTATTTCATATGCAACAGATCGTGGTGTCCCAGCTGACGCGGCTCGCGCACTTCTCGAGAAATTGATTCGGCAAGGCGATCTTACTGAGTCTGGTGGCACCTACCGCCTTCTGTAATCTACGCGAAAAGAGATAGACAGCACCAACGATCAACGACGGAGACAATCGATCATGTCATTCTATGAGTCACTATCGACCCAAGTCCGCGTGTGCAGTCGAGAGATTTCGTGATGCGAGTGCTGATAATAATGAAAGTTCACCCGCAAGCGCTCCCGTAGCAATACACTCAGCCAGACCATCAGCATTTGATCCCGGTGGTGTCCCTCCGCCTTTGATCCCGAGTATATTGAGTGCTTCTGCTTGTGTTGGAAGAGTGGTTCCGCCACCGACTGTTCCTACCTCGAGTGAGGCAATTGACACCGATACATAAAGATCATTATCTCTGACCTCTGCGGTTGTGATTGCATTTGCTCCTTCAACAACCTGGGCTTCGTCCTGTCCGGTCGCAATAAACATCGCAGCGACGACATTCGCAACGTGTGCATTAAATCCAAGACTCCCCGCTTTTGCGGATCCAACCAGGTTTTTTCGTGTATTTAGCTCAGCAACCGCACCTGGTGTCGTATGCAGGCGGTCAATAACAGTCTCCCGTGGAATTGTCACATCAGCAGTTACTGTCCGTCCCCGTCCTTCAACAGCGTTGATTGCGGCGGGTTTTTTATCGGTGCATAGATTTCCTGACAGTGCAATGAGTTCGGCGTCGGTCTCTCTCTCAACGACCTCACAGGCTGCCTCAGTTGCGATAGTTGCCATGTTCATCCCCATTGCGTCCTTAGTATCATATCGGAACCGAAGATACACTGACCGCCCAACAGCGTATGGTGTCACCGATTCAAGCTTACCGTGACTCGTCGTTTCCTCTGCCGCATCTCGAAGTAAATCAACATTGTCGCGAACCCACTCAACCAATGCTTTTGCAGTCACAACGTTATCGACTCTGAACACCGGAGCACGAGACATTCCAGATTTCATTACGCGGACGACCGCCCCACCAGCAGCCGAGAGGACAGCGCATCCGCGATTCACACTTGCGAGGAGCGCCCCCTCTGTTGTTGCGAGCGGTAAGTATCGCTTACCAGTGAGTGCTCCGCCGTTTATCATAACAGGTCCGGCAACACCAACAGGAATGTCAATCGTCCCGATCATATTCTCAATGTTTGCTGTTGCCTCCACAGCGGGGAATCCGTACTCAGATACCGCATCAAGCGTTATATCTGCGTGCTCTTCGACGATGAGTCGCCGTGCGGCAGCCGCTGTATCTGCATCGACATCCTCTGCATCCGTGAGCTCATGTAACCGTCGTTCGCCTGCCTGAACTGCGTTGGCGAGTGTTATTGGGTCTGGCATACTCGACTTTTTGCACCCGTTTAGATTAACGTTTGCAAGCAGACGCTGTAATGAAAGTTCTCGTGACCATCGGTGATTGCAATCGCGGATTACTCATACGATATAGCTCTCTGTATGGTTCTCAACTCGCACAGTGGAATATCAATAACGACTATGTGTTCGGATACCGCCAATCGTGGTATGACTGCTGCTGCAGATATTGTGTTTCTCGACGGTGAGGTGCATACGCTTGAACGACCGGATGAGCGTTATGAGGCAATTGCCGTCCGCGATGGGCAAATCGTTCGGTGTGGGTCAACATACGATATCGAATTTCTCATCGGCACCGATACAACGGTTGTCCATCTTGACGGACAGGTGGTCTTACCAGGATTCATTGATGCACATACACATCTTGAGATTGTTGGTCGTCGCCTTGTCCACGCCGACCTCGCCGGTGCTCAAAGTGCTGATGCGTGTCTTCAACGACTTCGAGACCGTGCAGCCGAAATTGCATCCGATGAGTGGGTGCTTGGATTTGGATATGATGAGAGTGCGTGGACTGGGAGCTCAGAGAAGACATATCTGACACGAGCAGCGCTTGATACGGTCTCAGAAACACAGCCTGTCGTTGCAGTTCGTGAGGACTTACACGTTGCTGGCATCAACAGCATTGCGTTTGACCAACTTGATGGCGAACTCCCACGTAGTGATGTTCGGACAGACGCAAGTGGCACACCAACAGGTGTCATCGTCGAGGATGCTCTTGCTGCTGTGCTCGCTGCTGTTGCTCCAGACCAGGATGAAATGCATAGACTCCTGCAGGCAGCACAGACAGAGGCAAACAAACGGGGCGTGACTGGTGTGCATGATATGGTACGTCAATCCGAGAAACCGCAAGCGTATCACCGACTCGCACGTCACGACCAACTGACAATCCGTGTCCGTCTGAATTATTGGGCGGAGTTTTTCGAATCACTACAGACAGTCGGATTACAAACAAACGATGGATCCTCACTTATCCGCGTTGGTGCGATTAAGACATACACTGACGGGTCGATTGGTGCGCGAACAGCACAGGTCTCTGGTGGATACGCAGATACAGATACAGATACAGATACAAACACAGACACAGACGTAGACACGAATCATACGGGGACATGGATTCGCGATCCAGATGCACTCACTGACCTTGTCATGAAGGCTGATGCAGCGGGATTCCAAATCGCTGCACACGCGATTGGCGACGTTGCAATCGATGCTGTTATCGATGCGTTTTCGAATTGTTCAAACCCACATGAGCGTCGTCATCGGATTGAACATGCTGAACTCGCATCTCCGACGGCTATTGAGCAACTTGCAGAGTTAGGTGTAGTTGCCTCGATGCAGCCGAACTTCCTCCGATGGGATGACGCAGATGGATTGTATGACACCCGCCTTGGTGTCGATCGTCCCCCAACAAATCGATTTGCGACATTTCAGGATGCTGATGTGCCACTTGCATTCGGTAGTGATTGTATGCCACTTGACCCGCTCACTGGCGTTCAGCATGCTGTGACAGCGCCGAATGAATCACAGCAACTTGATGTTACGACGGCACTCCGAGCGTACACACATGGTGCAGCATATGCTGGCTTTGCTGATGATGTTCGTGGGGTACTCAAACAAGGTGCTCACGCAGATCTTGTTGTGCTTGAAAAATCACCATGGATGAACGACAGTATCGACGACATTGAAGTGACGGTAACCGTTGTCGATGGAGAGATTGTTTTCGATACTGCTGGAATATACAACTGAAAGACATTATCGAGGTCGCTTTGACATCGTTGAAGTAACCATCTGAATATTCCCCGTCGAACGAATTGTAATCAGTAACTTCTATTCTCGAAGTATAATGATTATCAGCATACTATACGGTATACATCAAATCCTCAGTATCCCAAACGGGATCATCTCGATTGTCAATCTGAATGTAAGTACACATTATTTTGCATAAGTCGATAGAGTAGAGATATTATATTTCAAATACTGTTTGAAGAAAAATCTTTTTCACTATGGCATGCTGAATCATAATCACGTCTCTACGACGAATACGATGGCAGAATTAGAAACCGCAGGATTTGAATCAGACCTCAGCTTGTTCAAATACGATAATCTTGAGCAGCTGCCAGAGTCGTATCGTAATCTCACAGAGTCAGAACGCACTAATCGGATCACAGCAGCGCTTGGAGAGCTCGGTGATGATGTTATTATCCTTGGACATAATTATCAGCGCCGAGAAATTGTCGAGCATGCAGATTTCATTGGGGACTCATACGAGTTATCAAAACGAGCAGCCGAGTCTGATGCCTCATACGTTGTGTTCGCGGGTGTCACCTTCATGGCTGAAAGTGCGGATATTATTACGGACCCTGATCAGACAGTTTTACTCCCCTCGATGGAGGCTTCCTGCCCGATGGCAGGGATGGCTGAGGCACTTCAGGTCGATGCTGCGTGGGAACAAATCGAGAGTGCAACCGATGATCGCAGTATCATTCCAGTCACGTATATGAACTCATACGCCGACCTCAAGGCATTCTGTGCTGAGCAGGGTGGACTCGTTTGTACCTCTTCGAATGCGAGTGATGCATTTAATTGGGCGTTCGAACGCGGGGACGCTGTGTTATTCCTTCCAGATAAATTCCTTGGACGAAATACAGCCGCAGAATTAGGATACGATGTCGATTCATCAAATGGGACCGATGCGGTTGCTGAGTGGGATCCGTGGGACCCTGCAGGTCCGGATGCGAGTGATGTTTCCGATGCTGATATTATCCTTTGGGACGGCTACTGTCAGGTTCATGAACGCTTTCGCGTCGAACACATCAACTCAATTCGGGAAAGTCATGACGCGAACGTTGTTGTTCATCCTGAATGTCGCCGCGACGTTGTTCGTGCTGCTGATGTTGTTGGTTCAACGAGTCAGATATGCGATACAATCGCGGACGCCGATCCCGGAGAGACGTGGGCAATCGGAACGGAAGTTCACCTTGCGAATCATCTGCAGCGATGGCATCCCGACGTTGAGGTAGTTCCACTCTGCGGAGACGCATGCATGGACTGCAATGCAATGCGACAGATCGATCCGAACTATCTGACATGGTTACTTGAGTCGCTCGCAGATGGTGAAGTTCATAATGCTGTCGAGGTAGCACCGCAAGAACGAAATCGAGCAGCAACAGCACTTGATCGAATGCTTGAGTTATAATATATTTCGAGAAATGAGTTTCTCAAACCAAACAGACGTTCTGGTCATTGGTTCCGGTATCGCAGGATGTGCAGCAGCACTCGCAGCCGCACGGAATGGCGCATCAGTCATGGTCGTCACGAAGGCAACCGAGCCAAGTGATGCCTCAACTGATTGGGCTCAAGGGGGTATTGCTGTCACTGGGAATGACTCAGAATCATTCCGCGAGGATATTATCGAGGCGAGCGATGGTGAGGCTCAGCCGGCAGCCGTCGACGCGCTTGTGAATGATGCGCGCGATGTCGTTGATGATATCCTCATTGACACGCTTGAGATACCCTTCGACGGTGCTGCTCCGACAGCATCGCTTGACGCGTACGACCGTGGTCGTGAGGCTGCACACTCAGAGCGACGAATTCTTCATGTCGATACAACCACCGGTGAGCATATCCTCCGTCCATTCCTTGCTCATCTGAAATCGGATACTCGCATTGAGTTCGTTGATGATGCAATGGCACTTGAGCTCTTGACGCATGAAGGACGTGTACACGGGGCGTCAGTCCTCCGTAATGACTCTGTCACGCCCGTCTTTGCGGGTGCGACTATCCTCGCAACAGGCGGCATCGGTGCCTGTTATGAGACGAGTACGAACCCTGAAGGTGCAACCGGTGACGGAATTGCGATGGCTGCCCTTGCTGGTGCACGAATTGCTGATATGCAGTATGTTCAATTCCATCCGACTGCATACCCTGGTCCTGAGCCATTCCTTGTGAGTGAGGCTGTCCGTGGGGAGGGAGCCGTTCTTCGAAATGCCACCGGTGATCGATTTATGCCGGATATTCATCCAGACGCTGAACTCGCCCCTCGAGATATTGTTGCCCGAGGCGTTGCTGCCGAGCGCGAGCGCACAGGTGAGGTTCGACTTGACGTGACGCCCGTTGACCCAGATTTCAATTGTGCCTTCCCTGGGCTCACAAGCCGATGTAATGATCGCGGTATTGATCTTGAGATGGGCATTCCAGTTGCTCCTGCGGAACATTATCTTTGTGGCGGGATTGCTGTCAATACTGATGGAGAAACAACGCTCGATAGACTGTATGCTGCCGGTGAATGTGCACGGACGGGCGTCCACGGTGCGAATCGTCTCGCGTCAACAAGCCTTCTCGAAGGACTTGTGTGGGGACGCGCTGCCGGTCAGCAAGCAGCACAGGTCGGAATGGATAATATAACGGCAATTGAAACGTCATCACCACTTGATCGCGATCCAGCACTGCCGTCCTCATTCGTTGATGGAAAATATCGTCGGCTTCAAAACACGATGGAAACGGCTGTTGGGATTGAACGGACGGACGCAGGTCTATCAGAAGCCCGATCAACACTCCGACGGCTGAAAGGTGAGGTTGACGCATACACACGAACACGCGTTTCACAGCCGTTATACGAACTTCGCAATGCAACTATCTGTGGACTATTGATTACACGGGCTGCAAGCGAAGCTCCCTCTGCTGGGTGTCACCAGATTGTCGATACGAAGACAGCAGAATCAACACTGGGTGAGACGATTGCTGACGACTGAAACTATTGAGCGGTGGCTCCGTGAAGACATTGGTCATCGTGATGTGACGAACGATGTCCCTGGAGAGACAACAGGTAAGCTCATTGCAACCGAATCTGGTGTCATTGCCGGCCTTGATGCTGCTACTGCCGTATTTGAATATCTTGGTGTTGCTGTCACACCAGTCGTTAGCGCCGGCGATTACGTTGATCCCGGGACAACTATACTTGAGGCGTCTGGGGACGCACAGGCTGTTCTTCGGGGCGAACGTCTTGCGGTCAATCTTGTTGGTCATGCATCAGGCGTCGCGACGCGAACACGCCGGGCAGTGCACGCGGTCGAGAACGTGACTCAAACCGGACAAACGCGTATTGCTGCGACTCGAAAAACAACACCAGGGCTTCGTGGTATCGAGAAGCGTGCAGTCGTCGCTGGCGGTGGTGATACACATCGACTTACCCTCTCTGGATTAGTGATGATCAAAGACAATCATATTGCCGAGTTAGGACTTACTGAGGCAATTACTCGATTTCGTGAACGTAAATCATTTGTGACAAAACTGGAGGTTGAGGTTGAAACCCCAGAGATGGCAGTGCAAGCAGCAAAGGCTGGTGCTGATATCGTGTTGTTTGATAATCTTAATCCGGCGACCGTTCGAGAGGGCGTGATGCGTGTTCCAGATGACATATTAACCGAGGCAAGCGGTGGAATAACAGTTGATGCAGTCGATGCATACGCTGAGACTGGCGTTGACATCATTTCGATGGGTTCACTCACTCATAGTGCGTCCAGTCTTGATCTCTCATTTCGAACAGACGAGTGAGAAAGACGTCATAATGGTTCAACACCGTCACCGTGGAAGACATCAGAACTAAATTTGAATCCGACTCTGAGCCTCATTATTCAGCAATATATCATATCTCATTTCTATACACTCTTCGAGTGTTAGCCGATGATAACCTTCTATTCAGTTGGAACGTTCATGAACAGATATGAGTTCCACCAACGCCAATCGTCCATTCTTTGAGCGCGTGGCAACGCGAATCAGTCGCATCAATAGTGTCATTTCGGTCGGGCTTGACTCAGATCTTGATCGGATTCCTGCACATCTTCACACGGCTGATCTTCCACGATGGGCGTTTAATCGCCGTATCATTGATGCAACACATGAGCATACGGTCTGTTATAAGCCGAATGTCGCCTTTTATGAGGATCCCGCAGGATGGCGTGCACTTCGCGAGACAATCGCATATGCACATGGCAAAGATGTCCCTGTGTTGCTCGACGCGAAACGAGCCGATATCGGCAATACAACACGACAGTACGCAGAGCTTCTTGACAAAGCGGACGCGATTACCGTAAATCCCTATATGGGTCGAGACTCACTTCAGCCATTCCTTGATCGTGAGAACAAGGGGGTGTTTATTCTTTGTCGAACGTCAAATCCGGGAGGTGCAGATCTTCAGGAGCTTGAACTTGTCACTGGAGAGACCGTCTATGAACGAATCGCTGCGCTTGCAGAAGGATGGAATACTCATGGGAATGTTGGACTTGTCGTGGGTGCGACTGCTCCTGAAGAACTTGAATCACTTCGTGAATACGTTCCAGAGCTTCCTTTCCTCGTTCCTGGGATTGGTGCTCAGGATGGAGACCCAGAGGCAGCCGTGACATACGGACTTGTCGACGGCGTTGGACTCATAAATTCCTCACGTGGCATTATTTTTGCTGGTGAGGATAATGGAGAACAATTCGCAGATACTGCAGGCGTGGCCGCCAAGCGACTGAAACAACAACTCAATCAATTTCGGGATACCACTTGATATGAATCACCCCTCTCAAGCGGCTTGAATCGATATACAACGGGGAAGACACCTGATACTTCGTCTATTGATTAATACTCAACAGACATATGAGCTAATGGATAATAAAAAATCTATTGTGAGAGTATGCAATTTACACTTGGCGAACTGATACGAAGACTGTTTATCGGAACTGTGGGACGTCATCTTGATTCTTATGAGTGCGACCTGGTTCGCCCCTGCCGATATCTCCCTGCCCGGATTGATCCGCGCAATTAACGCAAACCCCGAGTTCATCAACATAATGATTATCGCACACGGCTCCACCACAACGCTGACAGACGTGTGCTGCTTCTCGCTTTTCACCAATCTCACATAACCCTGAAATGCTCATGTATGAATATACGCGTGAGAGTATTTCAGTCCCCGGCACGCCTCCACTGTGCGCCGAAAGTATCAGATACGACGCACGCCAACAATGAGCAAACGATATTATACGGTAATCTCATACGAGTTTCAGATTCATATTAATCTTCTTCAGGATACAATCACTAATCCAAACATGACCATTACGCTCTATGCACTTGATGGATGTCCATACTGTGAAACTGTGCATGAGGCACTCACAAACGCTGGTGTGGAGTACACCACTATCTGGGTCGATGCGCTTCATTCTGAGCGAGATGAGGTTCGTCGCGTCAGCGGACAGCGTGGTGTTCCTGTATTAATTGATGAAACACGAGGGGTAACAATGTGTGAGAGTGCAAATATCGAGACATACGTACAACAAACGCTCGCTAGTGAGTAACGGCTTCGCTCTTTGATTTCAGTTTTTTGTTGAATACTCTATTCGGTGGTCAGTGATCACGTCTGGCATTTACCAATCCGATTAATTTAGTGATAGTAGGTCTGTCTCAGCACACAGGAATCAAAACGAACGTTTAAGTCTCAAGATTCAGTATCTTGCTTGAGGGGGTTGGTGGTCTAGCCCGGTTATGACGGCTCCTTCACACGGAGCAGGTCGGCGGTTCGAATCCGCCCCAACCCATATTCTGTTGGGTGTTGTTCATTCAGGAGTCCAATCACTCATTATCATGCGATTCGGACTGACCCACCAAACATATTTTATCCGATTGCCGGCTGTTCCTATCCAAATCTAGACGCAGTAGTGCGCATAATTCATTAATCATATACACGTATAATGTATTTAGATACTAATCGTCCCCAGTTATTTCCTATTCTCCAGTCAAACCGGGTTCGCACATGTAGTAGCAGTACGAACACTATTTTCCTGACTGTCACCTATATCGGATGAACACCGGTTTATTGATTGCTGAAGCGGATCGATCAGTGCATACCGAGTCACGTCGTCGAGTGCGTTGACAATCTTGCACGTTGCACGTTCTCCACGGTTACTACCCGGCGCGGTCGAGCAGAATAATACGACCCTCGCAGTGTCCTCGACGATGTTTAAACGTGACACCAAGCGCACACCGTTGATTGTGGAATAGTAGGGGTAGGACGCTCCAAACCACTCATAACGGGAAGTCGCCTGTGGAGTCTGGAGTCGCTGTGTCCACGTCAACCGCAGACCCCGAGGTAAAAACAGAAAGCTTCAGCCTGAGTAAGCGAGGGACGAAAAGCCCCGATTGTAGGAGGGTGGGGTAATTCACTCTGTAATCAGCCGATTCGCGTGTCTGAAATCCACACAGCAATGTGTCTGGAAAGTCATAATTCAACTATGTCGGTAGTATGACTCCGCTTGGACATCTCGCGCTTGGATTGATTAGTGGTCGGACACTAGAGTATGAGACGAATGCTCTTCGATTATGTCTCCTTGCCACGTTTCTTCCGGATATTATCGATAAACCAATGTTTGCAATCGGTGTGTCAATCACCGGTCACACGGTCGGTCACTCAGTCCTCACATTCTGTGGCATTAGTATATTACTCATCTCAGTCTCACGACTTCGATTTTTAATCCCGATACTTCCTGGATATGGAAGTCATATCATTGCTGATTTGATTGTCGCATACCCAAAATTCCTCACGAACTATTTTTGGCCAGTTCTTCCACAGCGCCCAACACCCGATGACCCTGTGATTCAATATTGGATTGATTATGCAACGAGTATCACTGGTGTGATTGAACTCATCCCTATTGTTGTTGCTCTATGGATTATTTTCATCGATGGATACATTCCAGTTACCGACACAGCGACTGAATCCAGTGATATCGAGTCATGACAGATAATATCAGATCAACTTACCTCACCCGTGAGTCGGGCTCAGTCACCCATCTTTCATTGAGAGTGCTTGCCTCTATACTATATTCTCATAGTATCCCAAACACCTCGGAATGTAGCGAGGAGCCGCCGTCGGGCAGCGATGAGTTCACAAATCAGCCACGTCGCCCCAGTGATCAGGGAACCCAGTGCAAATAGAAGATCCCATCCGGTCATCCAGACAGGACGGATCCATGGCGTGACATGCGCCCATTGTGTTGCGATTGCACTTGCTGGCTCTGCAAGTGGTGTTCCCGTGAATGTTGTTCGTAGCCAATCGGCGACACCAGCACCGTTGTTACTTACAGTCGTTAGATTCGCACTTCCTGTGATTGGATAGTTCCCAGATGCATTTATATCGCGCATTGTTGGTCCGTTCGATTCATCGCCATGTACTATTCGTTCAGCATCGTAGGGTCCCCATGTCGCATAATACTCCCAAACAACCTCACCCGTCGGTGTGACCTCAATCACTCGGTGATTTAATGTATCAACAATGAGCGTATTTCCGTTTGGGAGTCTATCGGCATCTCGCGGCCATGTGAGCGTATTTGTCCCAACAGTCCAGGTTCGTGTCCACTCGTTATCCAGTTTTGCGTACTCGACAACACGGTCGTTTTCACTATCTGCAACGAGAATCGTTGGGGTTCCGGTATCACTCATCAACCAATCAGGATTGTGTTGCTCCTGTAGAATCTCGTGTGCGCCATCACGACCAAGTCGTTCGACGATTTGTTTCGTTTCGATATCAACGATAATTACTTGATCGAAATTTCGTGGTGAGAGTAATAATCGATCCTCGCCGATTGGATCGACATCGTTGACATGTGTCCAATCTTTACTATATCCACCGTCTGTCTCTGCTGAGAACTGATTCCGAAATTTCCATTCCCATGTGATTGTATCCGTGGATCGATTATAAATGACAACCCGATCATCACTCACATCTGCTGAGTTATTCCACTCACGCATGTTTGCAATCACGAAGCGATTCTCACCGAGATAATCGACATCATGGGTATCTTCCATCGCAAATCGCTTCTGCCAAACACGCGTTTTTGTTGTTCGATTGAATTCAAAGACAACTGTTTCACCTGCACGTGGCGATGACACCAGAAGATTACCATTTGGTAGTGGGTCAACGTCATAGAACCATGCACTCCCACCGACATTGTCAGTATGTGTCCATTTGAGATCACCGCGTCTCTCGACAGCAACTAATCGGGCTGGTTTCTTTTTATTTGTATTCCCACGGAATGTGAATCCCTGGGCGCTGATAACGGTCGACCCATTCGCAGGATTTGTGATTGTTCCCGTCTCAAGCGTTGATTGTGCGGATGCATCATATGTGATTGCTGATATAACTGGTGGGGTGGCTAAGATGATAATGAGACAGACAATGATCAATCGGGTCAAATGAGTCCGTGAGCGCAATGCGGTGAGCACGTCACGTGGTGAGTGTCTTCCCTGCTGAATCTTTTGCGATACGCTCACTCACAATGACTAACCGAATACTCTCAGTGACAGGTTTGCTCCGTTTATTGCCTCATCTCGTATAATCCAATCTGATCTGATCTCATCTCAGCACACCCAATCGCTCGGTAATCTATATCTGCCCGGTGAGTACACCACTCGTCCGAACAAAGAAATACACCACAAATGCAGCGGCTAACGCCCAATGACCGACACGTACGTCAGAGACCTCTCCGGCGGCGAGTTTCACGATCGGGTATGAAACAATCCCGGCAGCAATCCCATACGCAATTGAGTATGTGAATGGCATCACTAAGATTGTCATTCCTGCAGGAATTGTGTGTGTAATATCATCCCATTCAATATCAATCACATTCTGTAACATCACAATTCCAATCACCACCAACGCAATATGTGATGCATAAAGCGGAATTGCGGCCGCAAGTGGAACTAACAGCAACGATCCAACGAACAATACCGATATTGTCAACGCAGTGAGTCCAGTTGAGCCACCCTCTTCGACCCCTGAGGCAGACTCAATATACGTTGTCACGGTTGATGTCCCAAGCATCCCACCGACGGTCGTTCCGACTGCGTCTGCCATGAGTGGTCGGTCGATATCTGGGAGATTCCCTGTCTCATCAAGAAAATTACCTGCTTGTCCTACTCCAACGAGTGTGCCGGCGGTATCAAAGAAATCCACAAAAAAGAATGTAAATACAATAAGCGCAAACGAGAATGCCTCAACACTCCCGAGTCCAGATATGAACGCCCCTGCAAGTGGTGTAATATCATATGAGACGGCTGTCGACCCAGCAACAAGACCAGCATCAGGAGTGAACGGTCCGAAGGTGGTGAGTGCCCACCCACTCAGTGTTGTCAGAACAATCCCAATAATGATTGACCCGGGAATCCCGCGTGCATAAAGCGCGAGGGTGACAAATAACCCAAGGACTGACAGAAAGGCTACTGGATCTGATGCGACTGATCCAAGCGTAATGAGTGTTGCACTATCATCAACGACAATCCCCATTGCTTGCAGTCCAATGATCGTCAAAAATAACCCAATTCCGGTTCCAACAGCGAATTTTACTGGCTCTGGAAACACTCGAATAATATATTCGCGAGCGCCAATCGCGGTGAGCAGAATAAAGATAATCCCCTCAACGACAACGGCTGCCAGTGCTGTCTGCCATGGTATGCCAAGCGCTCCAACAACAGTAAACGCAAAAAACGCGTTCAATCCAAGCCCTGGCGCCTGTGCAAATGGTCGATTTGCATATATCGCCATAATGAATGTTGCTGTTGCTGCAGCGATGATTGTTACCACTGCTAACATTGATTGAATCTCCCCGGGAGCCATCCCAGAAATAGCAATCCCATCTGCTCCCGGAATCCCTGGCTGGTCAGTTAAGACAGATGGATTCACAATAACAATATATGACATCGTCAAAAACGTCGTCACCCCTGCAAGAATCTCAGTGCGAATCGATGACCCATGTTCTTGTATATCGAAGTAGTCATTGACTGTCTCAGAGAGTCCCATGATACACGTTTGGGCATGACCCTAACAGACAATATAAATATTTTCATTGCGCACCGTCGCTCGCGATATGATTGCCGAATCAGCGGGTCTCAAACTGTGATAATGCCGCAACAGGGACATCAGTCTGTGCACGCGCTTTCTTGATTCCCTCTGTTCCGACAGCAATGAGTGCAAACACGCCTGTGACTTCTGCGCCCGCTTGTCTGACAATATCGAGTAATAATTCCTGTGTTTCTCCCGAACGAATTAAATCATCAACGACAAGCACTGACTCACCACTCTCAAGTGCACATGCAGGGAGATAATAGGTTAATTCGATGCCTGATGCAAGACGCTGCCGAGATTCGATAAATTCCTCAATGGCGGTTTCTTTCGACTTCTTGGCGTATGCAACCCGAGAATCAAAGTAACTCGCCATCGCTGCGCCAAGTGTAATTCCATCTGTTGCAGCTGTCAATACAACATCCGGACGCTCAAGCGCAAACGCATCTGCAGCAACAGGAGCGACAAGATCGAGAAACGACTGATCAAACACAACACCTGAGTTATCGACATAACCCTCATCATCGAGTTCAACTCGTGCATGCAACTCAGCAGCGAGTGCTTCCTGACCAACATCACCAACAAGCTGACTCGCACGAGTCGTCCCCGGAAGAACATGTCCATTCACATACCGACTCAAATCACCAGACGGCAACCCGGTCAACTCAGCGAGTTCATCATATGTTCGCGTTTCCTTCAGCATCCGGAGGACGCCGACAGCCTGTAATTGTAGTGTTGCTTTCTCCGCGCGATTCATGTTCTTGTCTCCACGGACACATCTGTATGAATACAGCGATACATTGAGGAGTAAAACACACACGAACGTGTTCAGTTGCCTGGTCTGCTCTAATTTGATCTGATCTGTTTTCTTACTTCAGCTCTATCACAGCAAAAACGACAGTGAGACTGAGACTGAGAGTGTTTGAGTCACTCTGAGATATCGTTATCTTTGTCTTTGTCTTCGGTATCCTCAAGAAGATCAGCAGCTGTTACAAGCGCCTCCATCTCGACATTATTTGATTTGAGCCGTTCATGTGCGCCTTCCTGTCTATCAACAACAACACATACACGTTCGACACTCGCCCCTGCATCTCGAAGTGCGTTCACAGCTTCAACGGCGCTTGTTCCGGTTGTTGCGATATCTTCGAGCACAACAACCTCCTCATTCGTGGCTAACCGTCCTTCAATTCGATTTCCCGTTCCGTACTCTTTCGCTTTCTTTCGAACAACAACATATGGCTGTCCTGCAACAGTGCTTGTCACAGCAACCAGCGGAACAGCGCCCAATGCAACGCCAGCAAGCGTCGTCTCATCAATCCGGTCAGCAAATGCGGATGCGATTATCTGAAGACATTCTGGGTCAGTCTCAAAGAGGTACTTATCAATATAATACTCTGAGGTCCCTCCATGCGAGAGTTCAAATTCACCATACTGGACTGCATCGGCATCTCGGAGAGCGGTGACAATATCATTCGTCGTTGGTGAGTCTGGTACTGTCATTATCGAAGTCGTTGGTACAATCCTACTGTCCAATGTGTTAAACCAGGCGATTCAGCTATTTCGATCGAAGTTATTCCGTCTTATCGATTAGTTCCGACGAATAGCCGCACCTGTGTTATGTTTCTATCTATTCGGTTGCACTCTGAGCACTGTGTCTCTCTGAACATACACGCAGACTCAGTTCATCTGGAACGACCGTCTGCGCGCCCCGATTCACATTCGTAGAGAGCAAATCACAGTCCCACGTTATTGGTAACTTGAGCAACTGATAGGTGAGACTATGCGATTATGATATCAGACACCGGCATAGTGATATCAGCAGGATAAAAAGTGTTTGTCTCGTAATTAATATGGTTCTTTCTTAAATCCAAGCACATATGCCCCGGCATTTGTCCCAAGATGCAACACTGGTGTCAGAATGAGCACAGCGATTACGACAGGCAATGTAAACGTTTCAATTGTCCAGCGTGGTGCAAGGATACCCGCACACGAAATCGCTCCAACAACGAAATCAAGCTGATCAATCACTGGGAGTGGTACTCCTCGTTGTCGACCACTCCGACGTTTGATAAATGAAGCCGCAATATCACCAAGCATCGCTCCAGATGCAAGCCCGATAGCCGCCCCGAGTGAAAATGGCTCGAGACGAGCACCCATCTCAGTGAGAGTTGGAAGCATCCCGTTCAATCCAAACGCAACCACGACCCCAGCAAGTGTTCCGACACCTGTTCCTCGCCATGTTTTTCCATCACCGAGTATCCGTCGACCACCGAGTGTCCGTCCGCCGTCAATTGGCGCTCCGCCGCCAGCCAGCACCGCCACGTTGTTCGGGACATACGCTGGCAGCATTGTCCATACTGCAGTGGCGACTACTTCGATGATCATATTGATGGATTACACAGAGCTCATAAAAGCAGCACCGATACGCGCTGCTCATTTCTCATGGTTATGATTTATCTGAATCCCAATCCGAATGAGCGATTGCTCTGCTCATTACTCAGCCCTGAATCGGATAATCTCGATAGCGTGAACGAAGCAAACACGATGATAGGTGTCGTCAGCACGTATCGACTCCATTATATATCGAACACTTAATGTAAGTTGACTATCCATTCCATGGACTGTGGCGACATACTGAGAGCGCCAATACTATCTCAGAACACAACGATTCAATCATATCTCCGACACAGAGATCCCAAATTGGATGTATCATACTTGCCTCGAAATCCTCAACCTTCAGGACACTATCCTGATTGCTGGTGTGTGGTGTCCGGTAATGTCTCGATGAACTCAAATGAGGAGGGTGGGTCGAATCTGATAGTTCATGGGTTCTTCTCGCCTGACTCACCAGAAATCAACTTCGAGAACACAGATAAGAGTCACTTTATATCTTCGCGAGTGAAATTTATTATAACCAATGTCTTCTTGGAGACGTGATTTCGCGAGTGGACTTGTCGTTGTTGTTCCTCTATTGGTTATCTTATCGGTCGTTAATTATCTCTACTCGCGAATCGTGAGTCTGCCATTTGTCCGTCGACTGCAGGAGCCATTCGGTTTTTTTGCTGCTATTATTGTTTTTGTACTGTTGATCTTCTCTGTCGGGTATTTAATGCGTACAACAGCTGGACGACTAATTGAAAACTATCTTGATGCAGCGATGAACCGCGTCCCACTCATTCGGGTTCTGTATAATGCGTCAAAACTTGCTGTCGAAACAGCACTCAGTGGAACTGAAGAGCTTCAGACTCCTGTCAAGGTCGAAACATGGCCTGGAATGCGGATGACGGCGTTTAAAACAGGCAAAAAAACAGCGGACGGTCGAGAGGTCTTATTTATGCCAACCGCGCCGAACATTACCACTGGATTCATTATCGAAGTTCAAACCTCAGACATTACTGAAACCGATGAGACCGTTGAGGAGGCTCTCACACGGACACTATCGGCTGGATTCGGGGATGAGGATCGTAATGCAAGTACTGATATTGCTGCGGGAGCCGATTTTGGCAGTACCGGCAATATCGACTCACCAGATAAGTAGTGTTATCACGAGGCTGAGACTGATTTTCTCTCCAGCGTCAAAATCATTTCAGATCTCATAAACTATTTGCTATTTACCCTCTCTGAGTTGCCCGCTTTGTTCATTGGTTAAAGGGTGTATGAGCACTGAATAGTCAATCTCACTCACTGATTCCACTGACGACAGAGAACGATCCAGACACCTTGTGAATATAGTTCACAGATATGTAAACCACTCTTCATGTGCGTTCGTTTCTCGGTCGATCAGATCGAAGAATGCCTGCTGAAGCTCTTCTGTTACTGGACCTCTGGTTCCGCTCCCAATTTCAACATTATCGACCTTTCGAATCGGCGTTACCTCAGCAGCAGTCCCGGTGAAGAATAACTCATCAGCAGTATTGAGCTCCCCCCGTGATATTGTTGCTCGGTCATGGACGGTATATCCTCGCTCTTCAGCAAGTTCGATGACGGTATGACGGGTTATGCCATCAAGAATACTTTCTGAAAGTCCAGGTGTGTATATCTCACCATCACGAACCATGAAGATATTCTCTCCAGGACCCTCAGCAACATTCCCCTCCTTATTCAATACAATTGCCTCAGTGTATCCGTTTCGTCGCGCCTCCTCACCGGCAAGTAGTGAGTTAACATAGAGACCGGTTGTTTTTGCATTTGTCGGAATCTGACTCGATGCATGCTTTCGCCATGAGGAAATCATTACCTCAACACCCTTCGTGAGCGCCTCCTCACCGAGATACGCTCCCCACGGCCATGCAGCAATCGCCACATCAACCGGATTCTCTCCTGGACTCACGCCGAGTGACCCATACCCATAGAATGCGACCGGGCGGATATAACACGACTGTAATTTCTCACGACGTAGCAACTCTAAGGTTGCCGTTGTCAGTTCCTCTCGTGTGTATGGGATCTCCATATCATATGGCTGTGCTGATTGATACAACCGTTCAAGATGTTCATCCCATCGAAAGATTGCAGGTCCATTTTGCGTATCATAACACCGCACGCCCTCAAACACACCCGTCCCATAATGAAGTCCGTGTGTGAGAACATGCACTGTTGCATCGTCCCAATCAACAAATGACCCGTCCTGCCAAATCGTCTCGACATCCATCTCGTCAAATTCCATATAGCGTCGTTTGCGGTCTGACGTATAAAGAGTACGCGACAGCAGTTTCAACTCAATGTCTTACTCGGTCTATGTGATAGCCGCAGATTACTACACGACGTATTTATGAGTAATAACCGTCTCTCTGGAGCGGCATTCAATCATTCATCTCTCTGTAGATATCACACAGGTCCAAGCGACAATGGACGTCGACAACTGTTGCCCAAACGAACTGCGAATGTTAGTCTTCGCTCAATTCCTCAACGAGTGCAGCCCCGTGGATGAATACGATATTATTCTCCGCAGCGTACGTCTCTGCATCAGCGGGTGCTGTTGCGTTCCCAGTTGTGTCATCAAGCATCTCACAGACAACGACCGCTGGCGCACAGTCAGCCGCATCAGCAAGCGCAAGTCCTAATTCTGTATGACCTCTTCGATCCGTCAATAGTCCTGGTGCCCCTCGTAAAATATTGACATGTCCAGGCGTCCGAAATTCAGCCGCGAAATCCTCGGCTGTGTATTCACCAGCAGCTGCTGCAGCCGCAACGGTGCCGAGACGCTGAATCGTTGTTGCTCGGTCGTCGTCGGTGATACCAGTGAATGTCTCGCGGTGGTTTACCGGCAGCGAAAATGATGACCGGCTATCATACCCGAGTTCATGATCCGCTGCAGCAGGGTGTTCGAATACATCCTCTAAGAATGGCAGCTCAAGCGTTGTTGCAACGGCATCGGACACCGCAGTACAGATGAGTCCTCCAGCGTCGTTCCGAAGGTGAGCAATGGCATCTGCATCAACCGCATGAGCAGGATAGATAATATCAGTTTCACCTTCTCGATCGGTAAAATCATGAACAAGCACCGGATCACCATTTCGAAACGCTGTTATTGCAGCGGCGACGGAATCACTCGATTCAACATGCACATCAGTTGTCGTATCCATACCAGCAGCACCCGGGTTAATATCGGCGTTCGTATTCATATCTGTGAGATTGTCGGCTGAGTGTTGTCTCTCTGTTCGTATTCATCCATTATTCATGATAGCTGAGATCGTCTCTCATTGTGATAGACTCATTCGCTTGGTTTCAATTGTACTGTCAGGCGCTGTCCATCGGTAAGGTCTAAGCTATCCCGAAGTCGCTCCGGTGCAATCACTTCAAGTTGTGTCTCATCGTGATGTGTCCGTTCTGGAACAATAATATGTGCAGTTTCTGCGGTTTGTGCAGTGAGGATAATTTCAGCCGGGTAGCACGTTGCAGGACCGAACGTCCGCTCTTCGTCCTCCCAGCCGTCGATTCGAATTCCCGTGAGGGACGACACAGCCGCTCGCGTTCGCGTGCTATCATCATCAAGATCAATATTGAGTGTCCCAGGGAATGGTTCATACCCAAGTCGCTCGCGGAACTGTTCCATATATCCGGACAACGAGATATAGTGACGTCCCTCGCCCATCCCACTCGTGACTGTTCCGGTGAGTTCAACAACTGAGGAGCTGTCCTCGAATATTTCTTGATATTGTGTGTACTCCTTATGAAGTGCTATCTCACCCTTTTCGGTCAGTGAGACCCACTGCCCATCCGTCACAACGTCACGATCAAGATATCCTGCTGTTTCAAGCCGTTGAAGTCGCCGTGATGCGGTCTGACTCGATGCGTCAAGTCGGTCACTCAGTCCTGAACAAGAAATCTTAATCGGCTCTGATCGTGCCCCCTCTAAGGCAACGAATTTCAGTGCCGCGAGTTCATTATGACCAACGGCTGTCGTCGATTCTGCCATTGATACAGTTAGTCTTCGATGCATGTTAAGAATAACGGACATGGAATGCCTTCCAGAATCGATATGTACTAATATACCTTTATATATCATTACTCCAGAGGGTATTTAAATCACGTCGTGACTTCTTGGAATCGTCCCCATTGTTGAGCTGTCGTTATTTGCGAGACACTCATATTTGTGTTCTGTTCGGAATGCCGTGTTGAACAGCAATCTCTGAGCCACGGTGAGACGAGACCAATCTTGAGATCACTCACAACAATCGCCAGCAAGCCGACTCAAATTCCGACCCCCTCCCCCTCACTCTCACCCTCGGTCAGCACCGCTATTCAACAGAGCAGTTCGGAAAGGCATTTAATTACCCTTCATAAATGTGAAACATGTTCAGAGCCTTTCGGTCGGAGGTGGAGCACGCTGTTGAATCAGCATTGCGGACGCTTGCACTTCCGACCGATGACTTAGGGGTGGAGACACCACCTGAGAATGTCCCAGCAACGCTTGCCTCAAGCGTCGCGTTTCGTCTTGCGAAATCTGTCGGCGACTCACCGCCAACTGTGGCAGACGATATTGCTACTGCTATTGATCTTGATCCTGACTCTCGGACGTATGAGTACATTGAGCATGTAGATACGCGCGGTCCATACATCAATTTCCATGTGACTGATGCATACTATACGGATACGCTCGCCGCCGGGCAGGATCCTGCATACGGACATCTTCCTGATACCGGTCAGTCCGTTGTCGTTGAACATACAAGCGCAAACCCGACAGGACCGATTCACGTTGGACGTGGACGAAACACAATCTTTGGCGATGCCGTTGCCCGATTGCTCGAATATAATGGCGACACTGTTGACCGACATTATTATCTCAATGACGCTGGTCGCCAGGTAGGGGTCTTTACATGGGCATACGAGAAATTTGATTCTGATTCACTCCCCGACCCAGAACGTGACCGTCCTGATTATGAGCTTGTCCGGTATTATCGTCGTGGCAATGAGTTCCTTGAGAATGCTGATGCTGATGCTGTCGAATCTGCCGAGACTGAGATTGCGTCAATCATCAATGGGCTTGAGGCAGGCGACCCCGAGACATATGAACGTGTTCACACTGTTGTTGATCAAGTTATTGAGGGAATGCAACGTTCGTTTAACCGCCTTTCAGCACCCTTTGATGAATTCATCAAAGAAACACAGTTCATTCGGAATGGAGATGCCGATGCTGTGGTTGAGCGACTCAAAAGTGCTGATTGTGCGGTTTATCAAGATGATGCATGGCAGATTGATCTGAGTGCGTACGATATTGAGAAAAATCTTGTTTTTCTTCGCTCTGATGGGACGACATTATATACCACACGTGATCTTGCTCATCACGAATGGAAATTCGATAATTATGATGCTTCAGTGACTGTTCTTGGTGAAGATCATAAACTCCAGGCTGAGCAGCTTGATGCAACACTGCAAATTCTTGGAAATGACACCGATCAGCTCAGACAACCGTTTTATTCATGGGTTAATCTTCCAGAAGGAGGCATGTCAACTCGCAAGGGGACTGGCGTTGATCTTGATGACCTACTTGATGAGGCGATTGCCCGTGCCCGTGAAGAAGTACATGAAAGACGTGGTGAACGTGTTCGTGATGACTCTCTCACGAGTGATGATATCGATCGTATTGCTCGGCAGGTCGGCGTCGGTGCCGTTCGATATGACATTGTCTCGAAACAGCCAACAAAAGGGATCACCTTCGAGTGGGACCGCGCGCTTGATTTTGAGGCACAATCTGCACCGTATATCCAGTATGTCCACGCCCGCTGTTGTGGGATTGAAGCAGAGGTTGAATCGAACACAGATCTTGATATCGATATTGAAGCTCATACTCTCACATCTGAGTCAGTGCCTGACGCCACGGTGCTTCGTGCAGACGCTGAGCGCGCGCTTCTTCGAGACATTGCCCGATTCCCTGCGGTCATCGAATCAGCAGCAGCGGATCTTGAGCCACATGTTGTTGCGACATTCGCTCGGTCATTCGCTGAGCAATTTAATACATTCTATCGTGAGTGCCCGGTATTGAATGCGGAGACCGAGACTGTGACCGCAGCAAGAGTAAGTCTCGTTCGTGCTGCTCGACATACTGTTGCGAATGCGCTTGATATCGTCGGTGTTGAGGCGCCTCAATCAATGTGATATGGCAGATTATATACGTCGGGTAATATAACCGAACGTGATTTAATCGGCTGAGAATAGTGATGACACAACTTCGGTGTGCTGTTAGAGTGTGTTGTGCTTTTTGTCTCACGTACCCGTCGCCACTATCATTCCCATCGGATCGAGTATCACCAATGGCGTAGTTGGTAGCTGTTGCGATGACAAATTAATCCAGGTGATCACCGACCCTCCAACAAAAAAGATAGTCGCTGCACCTGCACCGAGCGCGATGAGTAAAAACATAACTAACCACCAGAGTGGCACCCCAGAGTTGGTATCATCAGTTGCCATACCTCGACTCATACCAGCCAATAAAAGAAGCTCCCGTTTCGGTTCGGGTTTGCTCCTCAGTATCGCTCTTCTGGGGTCTATCAGCTCTTATCTCCGATAGTCGCAGCATACTTACCGTCGAATATAGAAATGTAATCAATGAGCACCGACGCCGAAGACGTGAGCAAGGACCGTCGCAAGTACGAGTTCCGAAAGGTTATCGAGGAACTTCGAGAGTACGAGGGGTCTGGTACGCAACTGGTCACTATCTATATCCCACCTGATAGACAGATCTCTGATGTCGTTGCTCACATCACACAAGAACACTCGGAGGCGTCAAATATTAAATCAAAACAAACACGGACAAACGTCCAAGACGCACTCACCTCGATCAAAGATCGACTCCGATATTACGATACATATCCACCAGAAAACGGTATTGTCCTCTTTTCTGGCGCTGTCAGTACAGGTGGTGGGCAAACAACAATGGTAACTCGGTCACTTGAGAGTCCGCCTGAACCAATCCAATCGTTCAGATATCATTGTGATTCTGACTTTCTCACAGACCCACTTGAGAATATGCTCGCAGATAAGGGCCTATTTGGATTGATTGTTCTTGACCGTCGAGAGGCAAATGTGGGATGGTTGAAAGGAAAGCGTGTCGAGCCAGTCAAATCAGCATCCTCGCTTGTTCCGGGAAAACAACGAAAAGGTGGTCAATCCGCACAACGGTTCGCCCGACTTCGGCTCGAAGCAATCGATAATTTTTATCAGGAAGTTGCCGGGATGGCAAATGACCTATTCGTTCCCAAGCGACATGAAATAGATGGTGTGTTGGTTGGTGGTCCCTCACCAACAAAGGATGAATTCCTTGATGGAGACTATCTTCATCATGAACTTGCAGACGTAGTCGTCGGCAAATTTGACGTCTCCTATACGGATGAATCAGGATTACACGATCTTGTTGACTCTGCTCAGGATGTCCTTGCTGATCAGGAGGTCATGAAAGATAAAGCCGAAATGGAAGAGTTCTTCGAGAAACTCCATGGCGGTAAAAAAGCAACATATGGGTTTGAACCAACGCGACAGAATTTGATGATGGGCGCTGTTGACCGACTCTTACTCTCTGAGGATCTCCGGTCTGATGTTGTTGTGTATGAATGTCCTGATGATCACGAGGAGTATGAGGTCATCGACCGTCGACACGATGACCCCGATCATACCTGTAGTGATTGTGGGAGTGCGTCTGAGAAGACTGAACGAGAGGATGTTATTGAATATCTCATGAGCATTGCTGAACAACGTGGCACTGAGACGAAGTTCATCTCAACTGACTTTGAGAAAGGCGAGCAATTACACGATGCGTTCGGTGGTATTGCTGGGATTCTTCGATATGAAACCGGCATATAATTTGAAATGCAATCATTTCTTCCCGACTATCGAACTGAGTGTGGTTTCGGATATAAACACTGATTATATTCCCAACGACTGCTAAAGGCGGAGGAATCCGACCACCAGATTCAGGCGGCCGTCGCCCTTCGGCTCCAACCCGCACTCGGAGGGACCCGACGATACACCGGGGGAACTCCCGTTTGTCTCCCTTATAAGACTGTGGTCCGACCAACGAGGTCCCATCGGACTCCGTGTCATCGCCATGTGAACCACCACCGGTTCGGGGACGGCATCTCACCGAGTCCCTAGCATCCGTATCAATGAGGTCGCGGGTATGAATCCATACGATAAACACGTATACGAAAGAGAGCACCGACGAGGATAATCCCGGGACGACCAATCCACATATTGCGGATAAACATCGTTCTTTCCACTGGATGTATCAGGGGACGGATAATGCCGAATAAGAGCCCAACGGTTTTTACAGAGATCGCAAGGACATTACCCCCGTCTTCAGGCGAGGGTTGAATGAACAGTCGGCTCGATTGTCGGGATATTTATACTTTTTTGATTTACTCTTCTAAGAATCTATTCGGATTTGTCTTAATCATCCGCACGCGTTTGCATAACAGTCTCATCGGTCATTTCAGACTCATCCTCTTCTTCATCTTCCTCTTCCTCTTCAGCCTCCTTTTTATTCTTGATTTTCTTCAGTCTGAAAATCTCCTCACGTTCTTGTTCTTCGAGCTTCTGCTCGATATACTCCTTGTTTTCATAGAGATCTGGCAGGAGTTTGAACTCTAACGCATTAACGCGACGTTTTGTCGTTTCAATCTCTTCGAGCATTTTCTTCATCGCCGTTTCAACCTCTGCGGCGAGAATAATCGTCTCGATAAGCTCTTCGTATGCATCCGCGGCTTCATCAATACGTGCGGATGATCCAAGAAGCCCATATCCACGCTGATCGAGTGACTTTTTCACACGCGATGATTCAATTTGTGGAACCACAACCCCCATGATGTTTTTTGACCGAGTCGTGATCTCAGGATGTTCCTCCAATGCAGCAGCAGCCCCTCGAACGGCAACATCGCCCTCCATCGCTCGTGCCATATTCAGCTTTTGCTGTGCAGTCTCATAATTCGTATTTAGATCTGAGCGGACATCTTGCGCCTGATCAAGAATATCCATGAACTCCATGATCAATCCATCACGCTTTTGCTCAAGTGTATCGTGACCCCGCTCGGAGAGCTGAATTCGATCATCGATCGCCATCAGGTTCTTTCGAGTTGGTTTGACGTCCTCAGCCATTTATACAATATAATTATCCACAGAGATGCTAAAGGTTTTGAATTTATGAATATACACCGTCAGCGCCCTCTCATAGTATGATCTGACCCTGAGTATCATCACTCAGTTAATTTCTCTACTCAGTGCGTTATGACTTACACGAGAGATATATTCAATGTTTGACTCTAATCGACAACAAAGAAGATGGTGAGCGTCTTATCGCTATTCTGCAGCGATTTCTGCTGTTTCGCCAGCGGTCTCTTCGCGATAATATTTCTCGATCAGCTCTTCGTCAATTCGATTGAGCTCCTCTTTTGGAAGCATCGAAAGTAGATTCCATCCAATCTCAAGCGTCTCATCGATTGATCGATTGACCTCAAACCCTTGGTCAATGAACTCTGTCTCGAAGCGATCAGCAAAGTCGAGATACTTATTATCACGATCCGAGAGCGCCTCACGCCCGACAATATTCACCAGATCACGAAGATCCTCGCCCTCAGCGTACGCAGCATACATCTGATCAGAAACATCAGCGTGGTCCTCGCGGGTTAATCCTTCACCGATTCCATCATCCATCAATCGTGATAGACTTGGAAGGACATTAACGGGTGGTTGAACCCCCTGACTATTTAGATCCCGATCAACATAGATCTGCCCTTCGGTAATGTATCCGGTCAGATCTGGGATTGGGTGGGTATCATCGTCACCTGGCATCGTGAGAATCGGAATCTGTGTTACAGACCCTTCGCGCCCCTCGATACGTCCAGCGCGCTCATACAGCGTTGCCAGGTCAGTATACATGTATCCAGGATATCCACGTCGTCCGGGAACCTCCTCGCGAGCAGCACCAATTTCACGAAGAGCCTCACAGTAATTCGTCATATCGGTTAGAATAACAAGGACATGATACCCTTTATCGAATGCAAGATACTCCGCGGTTGTCAAGACCATTCGAGGAGTGACAGTCCGTTCAACAGCCGGATCGTCTGCAAGATTCATAAAGACGACTGAGCGCTCAAGCGCACCGGTACGCTCGAAGTCCTCCATGAACTCGTTTGCCTCCTCTGCGGTAATTCCCATTGCTCCGAAGATCACAGCAAATTCTGAACCGTCGTCTGCGTCATCGTCACCGTCATCACTATTGTCTGCATTCTCCTCCTCAGGCACTGTTGCCTGTCGAGCAATTTGTAGTGCTAATTCATTGTGTGGTAATCCCGACCCAGAGAAAATCGGGAGCTTTTGACCACGAACAAGTGTGTTCATGCCATCCACAGCAGCAACACCCGTTTGAATGAACTCTTCGGGATACTCCCGAGCATATGGATTGATTGCAGCACCGACAATCTCTCGACGTTCATCAGCGAGAATCTCCGGACCACCATCGATTGGTTGTCCTGACCCATCGAGCACTCGACCCAACAGATCCTCCGTAACTTTCATTTTGAGCGTCTCGCCGGTGAACCGAACCGACGCATTCGTGTCAATCCCAGATGTTCCCTCAAAGACCTGAATGGCGACAAGTCCATCCTCAGATTCGAGTACTTGTCCTCGCTTGATATCACCATTCGGCGTTTCAATCTCGACAATCTCATCATAGCCAATTGGCTCATCAACCTCAGCGTATATGAGCGGACCACTAATCTCAGTAACAGTTTGATATTCTTTCATTTCAGTAAAGCTCCTGTAATTGTGTGGCGATGTCTTCTTTGAGTGTCGCGATATACTCCTCGTAATCGTCTTGAACGCCAATCCGATTTAATCGTGGTGCCGCGTCGATGTTGATAATCTCATCGACCGGTACCCCAGCATCAAGCGCCTCAAACGCTTCATCGTTGAATCGATGAATCGCTGTCAGGATAAGATATGTTTTTTCTGGAGAGCAGTATGTGTCAACCGGATGGAATGCGTTCTGTTGAAGATATGCCTCGCGGAGATACCGTGCGACTTCGAGTGTCAGTTGTTGATCGTCTGGTAATGCATCTTTTCCGACAAGTTGCACAATTTCCTGCAGTTCACTCTCTTCATCGAGCACGTCAACAGCCCATTGTCGTTCCTCCGGCCAGTCATCCTCGACATTCTCTTGGAACCATGGGTCGAGTTGTTCCTTATATAGTGAGTATGACTCATCCCAATTAATCGATGGGAAGTGCCGACGTTCAGCAAGGTCAGCATCCAGTGCCCAGAATGTCTTCACAATTCGAAGTGTGTTTTGTGTCACTGGCTCTGAGAAATCCCCTCCCGGTGGGGATACAGCACCAATTGCTGAAACCGATCCCTCGGTCCCATTGACATTCTCGAAGTAGCCGGCTCGCTCATAAAATTGCGCCAATCGTGCAGCAAGATACGCGGGATAGCCCTCCTCACCAGGCATTTCTTCGAGTCGCGAGGAGATTTCACGCATTGCCTCAGCCCACCGCGACGTGGAATCAGCCATCAATGCAACATCATACCCCATATCACGGTAGAATTCTGCAATAGTGATTCCTGTATATACACAGGATTCACGTGCAGCGACCGGCATATTCGATGTGTTCGCAATAAGTGATGTTCGTGCCATAAGCGGATTTCCCGTCGATGGATCCTCAAGTTCGGGGAAATCATCGATGACTTCCGTCATCTCGTTTCCACGTTCCCCACATCCAACGTAAATGATGATATCTGCATCGGCGTACTTCGCCAGTTGATGCTGTGTGACTGTTTTTCCGGATCCAAACGGTCCTGGGATCGCTGCTGTTCCACCTTTTGCGATTGGGAATAATCCATCAAGAATCCGCTGTCCAGAGACGAGTGGCTCACGTGGCGTTTTCTTCTCGACGGTCGGTCGAGGTTCCCGGACTGGCCACTCCTGTCGCATCTGAATCGATTCACCACTCGAAAGCTCAACAACGGTCTCCTCAACGGTGAACTCACCAGCGTTGACAGTGGTTACCTCACCACCCTCGTAATTTGGCGGGACGAGTACCTTGTGATCAATCGTTACTGTCTCTTCAACGATACCAACCTCATCGCCGGATTCGACGGTATCACCCTCATTGACAGTTGGCTCAAACTCCCATTCGGTATCAAGTTCGATCCCTGGAGCATCGACGCCTCGATCAAGATAGGGACTTCCCATCTTGTCCTCAAGAATATCGAGTGGGCGCTGAACACCATCATAAATCGTATCAAGTAATCCTGGTCCCAGATCGACACTGAGTGGCTCACCTGTGTTTCTGACTGGTTCATCAGGACCGATTCCGGATGTCTCTTCATATACTTGCACTGTCGTGACATTATCTTCGATCTCGATGACCTCGCCCATCAGCCCCTCATCACCCACATAGACAACATCGTTCATTCGGGCATCGAGTCCACGTGCAGTCACGACAGGACCACTGACACTTCTGATAACGCCATCCTCACGAATTGCTTGTTCTGTCTGGCTCATAAGATAAATTATGTTGAATTACGTTATGATTCGTCTTCTTCCATCAGGTCGATCCCAATGGCTCGTTTAATTTGATCACGAAGGCCGCCAGCACCTGCTCCACCACCAAGAGTCACAAGCGTTGGTTCGATGCTTGTCTCGACATCTTCGCGGACGGTTCGAGAGAGGTGTTCGAGATCATCACTATGCATTACAATGATTCCAACATCATCGTCACCAAGTGCCGACTCCACGGCCTGATCAAGCTGTTCATCTTTATGTTCGTCTGGGACAGTTTCGAACTTTCGGACCCCGGCGAGCCGAAATCCTGTTGTAAACTCTGGACTGCCGACGACTGCAATCTCTTGGCTCATCGTTGCACAAACTCCTGCTCAATTTCATCATCACTTAACCCTGCTTCACGTCCGCGGGCGATTGCACGAATATTATCGACTTCCCGCTCTTTGGCAAGGATATATGAGACAACAGGGGTCACAGACAATGGATGTACTGTTCCGAGCGTATCGGAGTATTCTAACAATGCATTATCAAGTGCGCGTTCGAACTGAATAAGACTGTCTGCGGTCTCGATTTGATTGAGTGCCTCAGAAAGATCATCACCATAACGAGACCCACGGATTGCCTCGATAAGCTCGTTTCTATTCTGTGCGAGTGTCGTCAGTTCAGTCGCGGTGAACAACGACCCGCCATCGATATAATACGCTGCAGGGTCAATATCTGCGCCGCTTTGTGCAAGTCTGAACGCATTCTGAACGTTTCGAAAGTCAATTTCGGCTTCAAGGAATTCACGGTATTGTGCCGTCGCCTCATCAACTGTGAGATCAGCAAGTAACTGCTCGTAGTATGTCCGATCGACAGCATTCTCAAGCGGTATGAGCACTCCACTCTCATCATAATCATCATAGGCTGAATTAAGTTCTGACCCATAGATTGTCCCCGCTGTTGATAACCGTTCGACAATCTCCTCGATACTCCCAACATCAAGAAGACTATCGAGCAGTTCATCATCGAACTCCCCAGCTCGAATTAAATCATCATCAACAGTATCTGCATCCGCTCCTGAGTAGATACCACGGATAAGCGTCTTGACATTCCACGCGTCAAATTTTCTCAAATACCGTGCAATAAGGTCATATAAGCGACCATCTGCCCATCGGAGTAAATCATCAAACTGCCTTGCGAGATTCTGATTCAATGCATATTCAATCAGATCAACACCGGAGTATCGAGACCCAAGCGCATTGATCTCTCGTTCGTAATCGGATTCTTCCATCAGACGTGCAATTTCTGCTGGCGTCATCCGAACCAACTTCCGATACTCCTCATCGCCATACAATGCACTTTCTCGTGCTTTGACCCGTGCTGTTACGTACTCCGGATTGGAACCTGATACACTCATTGATCAAATAACTGTTCGCTGACGTCTCCGAGTGTGTCCTCCCAGACAGCATCAAGAATTGAGTCGAACGTATTATTCACTCGGACGCGAGATTGCTGTCCCTCAGCAACGACTCCCCCGAGACAGTCATACTTTCCGGCATACTCTACCCTTTCGTATTCCTCTAACAGTGAATTGAGAAGGTCAGCATCATCGGCGCGAGCATACATCTTGACTGTCTCATCATCACCAAATTCAGCGATTGCTGCGGTCACTAATGGTTTGGTTAACTCCTTTCGTTTTGCTTCTGGGAGCGATGCAAGTTCATCCTCAACGCGGTCAAAAACATCGTCAAGAACGTCACGTCGTGCCTCGAGGCGGTTTTGCTTTGCCTCAAGATTCGCACTTGAGAGCGCTTGCTCGCGCTCGCGTTCGATTTGCTCTTCGACTTCCTGTTTCCGTTCTTCGAGGATATCCTCTGCATCATCCTCTGCTTCCTCAATAATTGTCTCTGCGCGTTCGTCTGCATCTGCTTTGATCTCACTTGCACGCGCGCGTGCTTCGTCCCGAATATCTTCAACGACGGTGTCCAAACTCATTAATAAAACCAACGAGAAGTATTATATAAGGAAGAACCCGACAAGTGCGAGAATGAGAATCGTCTCTGGAAGGACGGTAAGAATAAGCCCGGTAACAAAGAGACTGTCATCCTCTGCGATAGCGCCCATCGCAGCGGCGCCAATCCCACGCTCTGCATAACCTGCGCCGAGGGCGGCAAGACCGAGTGCAATTGCGGCGGCGGCGGACGGTTCGATAGCTGGTGCAGCTTCCTGAGCCTGCTGTAGTAGTCCAATCATTGTATTAAATCACGACCGTAATGTCGTTTCCGAACATACGTAGATGGACAGACAAATCTCATAAAGCTTCCCAAACGCACCGACTATGAGTATGAGGAGATAGATTCTCTCTGATACAGTGACAGAATGAGATGGATTGGTATCAAAGAAATTTATGAGATATGTCAGGATACGCAACTTCAGGTTCCAAACGACACGATTGCTTGAGAAGATAATTCATCTTGTGACAGTGACGCTCTCTTCAGGATAAGCAGAGCATCGATATACCATTCGTATTATCTCACCATCTTATACAATCATTATTTCGAGAGTATCGGCTCTATCGATTAGAGTAAAAGAAGAGATACCCAGCGGAAAGACCGGAGGGACTGATTCAATCCTCAGTCGTGAACTTTCGCTCATATCCGAACGGATTGTACTCACGTCCTCCGCCCTCGAAGAACTTATTGAAGAACTCCACATACTCAAGTCGAACCGCCTGCAGTCCTGCGCTTGTCACGCCAAGTGCAAGAACAAGTATGTGACCAAGTATGAGTACGACCATTCCAATCAGAATCGTCGCTGCATCACCATGGATAAGCCCACCAAACATGATGTCGGTGACTTCGTGTCCGTGAGAGACCTCCCCAATCTGTGGCATCTTTCCAAGGCCGAAATGCCACTCAGCCTCATTACCAGTCCCAGTGACATACACACCGAAGAACAGAAGATTCACTGTGAATGCCATCGCCGCTTTGGCAAGTAACACCGCAGCAAGTCGTGTGTATGACAAGACGTTCACAAGGACATTGAGGAATTCAATGGCTTCAACCGGTTCACCAACCACAAGAAGAACAAGTCCCAGAATAAATACCGCAAGTGGAATCGTAATTGCTCCTACCCCTGGCACAGTAAATAATTCCATTGCAGGGAATCCGTTGAATCCAAGCGGAAGTACACCCTCTGCTGAGAAGGTTGTGTAGATGAACTCTGGAGCGACTGGGCGGAGGGCATCACTGAATACCCATATCCAGAATCCGTTCATCATCAGAAGCCACGACCCATTTTCAATAAACGCGTGTTTTCCATCATGGAGTTCAAGATCCTCAAAGAATCCAAAAATCCATGCAATGTTGAGATGGGCGACTCCGACTAACACGCTCACAACGAGCCATCCACGAGCCCACTCAATACCAGCGGGTGAAAGCCCCTTTTCTATCGGAGCATGCGAGAGCCCAACGACTCCTTCCCAAAGGTATGTCGCAATCAGATGGAGTCCGAATATCTCTCCATATAGAATCCCGAAGATAATAGTGAAAAACCCAGCAGCAATCGTTATACCACCCATACTACGGAATGCTGGACGATCTGTGAAGCTAGTATATAGATAGTACCCAATCCCGGTGTAAATCAATCCATATCCAAGATCCCCAATCATGAACCCAAAGAAGGCAGGGAATGTCAAAAAGAGAATAATAGTCGGATCAAACTCATAATAACTTGGTCGATTGACCGCTTGAACAAGGATCTCGAATGGTTTGACTGCACCCGGATTATCCTGCACTGTCGGCGGCTCATCCTCATCCATCACGACTGCATTTCCACCGTCAGCACGAGCATCTGAATCAACATCTCCTCCATCCGCAGCTGTTGGTGTGGGTGTACCTGCGTCGCTACCACCACCACTCTCTGCGGGAATATCCTCACGCACGTGATCATCGCCGCTTGCAGAGAACGTTGCACGCTCGATTTCATCAACTTGGACATGGTCCCCAACTGCCGCCGTGAGCGCTTGTGTCAATTCGCTATAACGTGAGCTCGGGATCCATCCCTCAGCAATAAATGCATTCTGTGTTGTTGCAAACGAGAGTGGCGCCTCTGCCTTTTGAGCATCAATCGCCAGTTTTTCTTCTGCAGCAAGTAGAAATCCAGCGGTATCATCACGTTCAGCCTCTAATTCCTCTTCAATCTCTTGGAGTTCTGCCTCCAACTGCTGACGTCTCTCGTCAAGGCTGAGAACATACTCTGTCGGCGACACCTGCGCATCATCGTCAAAAGCGGCGTTATTTTCGGATGCCGATTCTGTGTCCGAAGTTGTCTGCTTTTGTATGGGTGTTGGTAAATCAACCGAGACAAACTCAGCGCCGACGAGTGCATCAGTGAGTGCTGTGTCGCTCGCGGTATCCGTTGGGCGGGCGAAGATAGCTAGTATATCACTACCAGTAAATATCTCATATGTGCTGAGTGAATCGTTATCAACGATTGCTTGTTCGACTGTCTGTCGGTCACCACGACCGATAGCTACCTGTAGTGTATCGTACCCCGTCAGTAAGTCTAAGTCAATGCCGAGCTCAATAAATGGCTCTGCGGCTTCGATCTGATCTTCGATTTCTCGAAGTTCTTGTCGTAATTCCTGTCGACGGTCATCGAGTCGATTGACAGTCGTTCGGATTGATTCGAGTTCTTCGGAAATTGTCTCTTCGGTAACGATTCGTGTTGGTCCAGCATCCTCCTCATCAACGCCGAGGATACTTTTTAGTGATCGAACCGTTACAAGTTGGTCTGCGGCTGTTTCTGCACCATGAATCGATCCACCAGGGTCAAATCCGTCCCATGACCCATCGTAATCAGTGATATGAAACAGATTGAGATCATGTGTCGTCTCAACGACTGTCTCCAACACCTGTTTGGAGCCAGTCACAGACACTCGACTCATCTGTTCAGGTCTGAGCATTTACTTCCTCTTCGAACTGGTTGATTGTATACTCAACGGCTTGATCAATTCGGTCCTCTGCGGATTCAATCAGTTGTTTCCGTGCTGTGTTTGCCTCCTCGATAATTTGCTCGCGCTCGGTCTCAATTTCCTCGCGGGCTTCCGAGAGCCGCTTGGATTCGTATTCATCAGCCTCTTGTTGTGCTTCCTCACGAATCGTCTCAGCCTTCTCTTCTGCCGCTGCAATCCGCTCTTCACGCTCAACCTCGGCTTCGTCGATAATTTCTGCTGCCTCATCTTCGGCTGTTTTGATCCGTTCGAGAACCTCTGGTCTCGGCATACTCGTATCAATAAGATATTCCGCAATCGGCGTATAAGGTGTTTGCGGAACGGTGGCATCATATTCCTAGATTTAATATCTGAGTTGATATTTCGCTGCAGGGGTGATGGATCATCGCCTGTCGTACTGTCGATAGCACGCCCGGATATTCGACCCCAGTCGTACCTCTAATTCCCTGTTTTTGATAGCTGCTCATGAACGTGGTCGAAACGGAACGCAGCGCGAGTTTCCCGTGTCACCGGGAGAGTTCACTGCTGGAAACAATCCGTACATATCATATCGAGCAAAACCAAGTAAACATCAACAGGTGTGGGATGTCGCTTGTCCGTACTCCCAGCGACAGTGTGGCGAACCTGGCGAGCTTTCGTCTCCGTCCGAAGCCACCTCAAGCCGCCGTGTTGAAAAGCGGTCTCTGAGCCACGGTGAGACGAGACCAGTCTTGAGATCACTCACAACAATCGCCAGCAAGCCGACTCAAATTCCGACCCCCACCCTCTCCCCCTCACCCTCGGTCAGCACCGCTATTCAACAGAGCAGCTCAAGCGCGAATGAAAAGACCACGAGCGATACAATGACCTGGTATTCTCAGTTAACTCAGCGAGCTCTCGAAGAACTTACTGAGTCGTTCACCGATGAGAGAAAAAGCAGAAAAACGGCGACTATTGGGAACCCCTCATTATCTGCACGATCGAAACCCCCGTTGAGGACGTGTCCGGCAACACGGTCGGGAGTAATCTCGGGATCAATGACTACCCTGTGATTGCATACGCTAATAGAGGCGTCGAGTTGTCTCTGGGGAACGTGCTGAAATTCGATGGATAGGAGTTTGACCGATTCAGGACGCTGTTGGAGCACACCGCGGGGGAGACATGGCATCCTCGCCGACCGACCGAAACACGTCACAGACGTGCTCGTGCTGTGGTCGGAATTTTTGAGATTCAGGCGGAGGAGGATGTCATTCTGCCTCTGCCACAGAGCTATCGAATCCGTAGCGTTATGATTCTGGCGTGCGAAAACTGAATCAATGGGAATACTTGAGGACAAGGCAAACGCGCGGTTATTCTATAAGTATCTCTCGAAGGTGTACGACCAAATTAATCCATTTATCTGGAATGCGGAAATGCGTGATGAAGCGCTTGAAGAACTCGATATCGACTCGACTGACCGTGTTCTTGACGTTGGATGTGGAACGGGGTTTGCAACTGAAGGACTACTTCGATATAGCCAAGATATTCACGGGCTTGATCAGAGTATCCATCAGATGGAGAAAGCATTCAATAAATTTGGTCGGACTGATGATGTGAGATTTTATCGTGGTGATGCTGAGCGGCTTCCATTCGCAGATAACAGCTTTGATGTGATTTGGTCATCAGGCTCAATCGAATATTGGCCAAATCCAGTTGATGCACTTTGTGAGTTCCGACGTGTCGTCAAACCCGGCAATCGTGTCCTCGTTGTCGGTCCAGATTATCCTGACTCATGGCTGTTCCAGCAACTTGCTGATGCGATTATGCTCTTTTATGATGAAACAGAAGCACAGGAGATGTTTGAGACCGCAGGGTTCGTCGATATCGAACATCATATCCAGCAGGCATACCCCGGAACCCCCCGAGCGATTACAACAATTGCTCGTGCACCGACCGCGACCGATACCATTGAGACACCCGCCCAGCAACAAGTGAGTGACCCAGCGACCGTATCAAGTGATGATTAAGCACTGATAATTATACTCACAACGACGAACATAATTCCGAGTCGACACCCGATTTGGGTGAACAGAGGAGTCCCGTGTTGTTGGCACGACCCGAAGTCTCCCTTCATGACTTGTCAAGCGGATTCCAAGCAAAGAAACAACTGTGAAACTGCAAAGCCTGATGTCCTAACCTCGGTATTCCTCTGTCGCCAGACTGAGTCTGGTCTGGTTCTGTGACTGGGTCTGGGTCTGGCGGGCAGTTGCGCGCGGCGTGACGACGCCCTTAGGCGGGAGAGGATGTCAAATCCGCCTCCGCGCAGTTCTGACATGTCCGGATGTCCCTATCGTCGGACCGTTGCACCAATCTCTCCGATAACGCAACCGCGGTAAAGAATAGTCACATCGACGAACCGACCTGGTAATGGCTGAGGGCTATTCGTCCCGGCGACCCGAATCGCCCCTCGCTCACCAACCGACCACACACCATCGCTCGCACTGTTGAATGGTCCATGAGGTCCGCTACGAAAGCCATTCGCAGCAAAAAACGGAATTGGCGGCTGGTGTAATAGTGGCTCCTGATCAACGCTGATATGCACATCCACCATCGCCAAACGCAGTGATGGTCCAGCCTCATGTGTCAGCGCTATCATCGTCCCAGATACAGTAAGTGATAATGCAACACTCGGTGTTTGAGCCTGGAGATTCGATGAGATTGACGCATCGGTACGACCGGTCTCTGAAAAATCGATTGTTTGACACGTATGTGATGTGGTGATTGTTTGAAGTTGGTTGCTTCCAACTGCGACAGCACTAACAAGTACAACACTGACGACAACAAGCAGTGCAACACCAGTTATGGCGGCTGATGCTCGATTCGCAGTCGACAATGAGTTCACGAGATACCCACGGCTTTTTTGATGTCGATGTTGCTAATGAACGTTTGCCTCCAAAATCATCAGAATGTGTATGTATTTCAGTGTGATTACATACACACACTCACTAACACGAGTACCGACTCACAATTCAAGATGACTTAGTCTCTAAAACATATCGAGGGTTCGATTGCTGACAGCTTAACCCGGAGTTGATATTCGAATATCATTATTGCTACCGTTAGCGTTTGTCTCAGTGCTATTTCCGCGGGTGCTGTTGCTGTTCCCGACAGTGCCGTATATTAGCGGGGGGAACGATGGGTCAACGGAAACTAAGACGACAGAACTGCGATCAATCGCCGTTACTTGATATGTGCCATCAGGGGCGAGTGTCCATAGTGACCCATCAGCGCCTGTTTCTCCAACGATTGTGCTCTCACCACTCGGTGGACCAAGAGTCAATGGTGCATCAACTGACTGCTCTGTAGCAGTACTATTAAGTTGGAATCGAACTGGACCACCAGGATATGTTGGATGTGCAGTGAGTCGCAGTCCATCTTTTACCGCTGAGAGTGATCGTCGTGTTGATGTTTGTGTGAGTGGGCGATGCTGAATCTCTTTGAATATCCGCGCGCTACTGGTATCAATAAAACTCACGAGACGACCACGGTCGTGATCGACATTCACACGAGCGATTGGTCCATTTGGGGCTGTCACCGTCCGCTCGCGACGCAAGGACGTAATCGTCGGATAAGCCTCAGTCGTCACATTTGTTGGACTTGTTATATTCAGCGCCATTCCAATACCAGCACCTCTCAGTCGCCCACGATATGCCTCCCGCACGTATGTCTCATCGATAATAGTCCCAATCACGACACTTTGTGGTCCCGACTGAATGACGAATCGACTTCTTTCGGTTGTCCCTGTAATTACGTCTGTGGCGTGTTTACGTACTGGGCTTGTGAGTGTCCGTAACTCAATTCGGAGCGTTTCAAATCGAGATGCAGGGATACTGAACCCTCCAATTGAGTCCGCGGCCGATTCCAGCCGTGATATTCGCGTTATCAATGCGCGGGATTCAGCATCAATCGCAGCAAGACGAGCGAGGAATTGTTCGGTGGTGATATTCTCATCTCCATATGCTGAGATCTGCGTTCGTTGCTGTGACCGAAGGATGACCGTACGCTGCTCAGTCTCACTCAGCGCCTGCAATAATCGCTGTTGACGCATAGATGGTGTTGATGCTGATTGAATCCGATTGAGTGTTGTCTCCGTTTGAATTCGCGTTTCAGTTGCTGTTGAAGTGAATGCAAGTCCCCGACCGAGTTCGACATATGTTGTCTGCAGTGCGGACCGTCGTACATCGACAGGTGAAATACCAAGCATTGAGAGGATTGGTCCACTTCCCTCCTGATTGACCTGTGAGATACTTTCCTCACTCGTTTGTGCATCACTGATAGATGCGACTGGGACAGCCCCAGCGACAGTCGCAATGACGAGGATGACAGCAAGAAAGACAGAGACAGCACGCATGCAATCACCTATATGAGGTGATAATAAAAATACTATCATTAGTATTTCACTCCATACTTACCTCTTGATACTCGAAAATACCGATAGAAAGGGTTTTGAGCGTTCCATGTGCAATCGGCATCACATGCGGATGTCCGCGCTATTAATTGTCCTCCTCCTCACTGTTGCCACCATTGCGAGTGCAGGTGTGGGCGTCGGTGTTGGTGTTGCTTCTCCGGCACCCGCCCAGCCAGTGACGGCATCAGAATCAGCTTCAGCTTTAGCCTCAGCCTCATCTTCTGACCCAGTCTCAACTCTTCATTCACCTACAGTTTCATCTTCATCCTCAGTCAAGTTCGCTCACGACCGACGTGACTAAGCAATCAGTTAATGATGCAACGTCATCGCAAGCACAGATTGAGACATCAAACACGACGACGCAGCCAGACTCTCAAACGACGATTACTGTCTCTGTCCGTGCTGATCAGAGTGCTTTCTGGCGGATTGAAACGCAATACGCACTCACAAGTCCAAACGAGACACGCGCATTCAAAGAAATCGCACGCCAGTACGAGCGAGGAAACCTCGATATTGGACCACAGATCACACTGTTCAAGCGGCTTCAGACAGAAGCGGCTTCGGCGACTGATCGGCAGATGCAAATCCGAAATGTGAGCTATCATGGAAGTGTTGAGGATACCGGCGAGACAGGCACACTTGCTTTGTCGTTTCGTTGGTCAAACTTCGCTCAGCAGGGACAGAATGAGACTCTCCTCATTGGTGATGTATTTAAGATCCCGACCGATGAGGCGGATGTTCAACGAACCTGGATGTCGATCGTCGGTGCAAATCAACAAATTATCATCCATCCACCGAATCGATATACAGTCTCTCGAACGAGTATTCCCGTTCAACAACGAGAGACTGCGGTCGTTCTCAAACAGCCGTCCGACTTTGAAGGAGATTCAGGACTCGAAATCAGATATTCGCCGATTGTAGAGGACTCCCCTCCGACAGCATTGATTGCCGGAGCAATTCTTGGACTTCTTGGAATAATCGGGATTCTCTATGGTAGTCGCCGATACCGGACTGATAGTAATAGTGATACTGATAGTGATAGCGGGGATCCTCGCGGAGCAATCGATGATACCCCCCCGTCCCCGTCGCCAGGATCCGGGTCTGACTCTAACTCTGACTCTCCTCCAGCAGTTACCACCGACACTGAGGGCACCGTTGACACTCACGAGAATAGTTCACCGTCATCAAACCATGCAGATATCTCCCCATTGGGGAACCCTGATGGTTCATCCTCGTCAGCACCGACACCCAATGTAGATTCAAATTCAAACTCAAGCCCAAACTCAGATCGAGACTCGAATAACGCCCCGTCTTCGACAGATGCCACAGACTCAACTGAGATGGAATCAGCAGTTTCCGACACCGCCTCAACTTCAACTCCAGGTGCGAGTGAGAGTGGGAATGATGACATAGCAGATGCTGACACCACTGAGTCATCGATGACGACAGAATCAGAATCAGAATCGGAATCGGAAGCAAACACGCAGCAAAGCGAAGATTCGATGCCTGATATTTCGACTGACCCAGCATTACTCTCCGATGAAGAACGTGTTGAGCAGTTACTCTCGCGCAACGGAGGGCGGATGCGGCAGGCATCGATTGTAGACAAAACGGGATGGTCAGATGCAAAGGTATCACAAGTTCTTTCTATGATGGCTGAAAAGAACCGGGTCGACAAACTCCGATTAGGTCGTGAAAATCTTATTTCACTTCCGGAAGAATCAACGACGAATACACGAACAGACGACGAGCAGATGAGCACAGACTGATGATATCTCCAACTGTCGAATCAGATATCATCACATATTATACGCCGGATTGAGACGCAGAATCGGGTATGAAACTGAGCCATTCCTCTCTCACCTTCGGGGGTAGGCTCGCAGAGGAATTCATACCCCAGTCATTTTGAGGTAGTCGGAACCCATTTTAGCTCGCCGATAAGACTGAAAATTGATGGAGTATCTGGAACGGCGGGTATCGATGGTTGAGGACCGACTGGAATCGGTCGTCGATACAATTGATCCCGCGGTGTTATCAGATGAGGTTGCTCACGTCGCGCTGTCGGGGGGAAAACGTGTTCGACCGGCAGTGACAATTCTTGTGTGTGAAGCCTGCGGTGGTGCCCCTGAGGATGCGGTTGATTTCGCTGTTGCTGTCGAATTAGTGCATAATGCATCACTTGTCGTCGATGATATTATTGATCGCTCGGACGTTCGCCGCGGCACGCAGAGTGCATGGTCAGCGTTTGGGTATGGACCAGCACTGATCGCTTCTGATGGACTTCTTGGTGAAGCATTTGCTCTTTTGGCTGCTGATGAGCGTGCGACAGAGATTGTTGCTGAGTCCATGGTTGAACTCGGTGAGGGCGAGGCAACGGAGCTTGTTGCACGACCAACAAATGAAGCCGAATATATGCAACTTGCCCGGCGCAAGACGGGAGCACTCTTTCGAGCGGCCGCAGAAGTCGGAGCGGTTGCTGGTGGAGCCGATCCGTTTACGATTGATCTATTCGGTGAGTATGCAGAGCGTGTTGGTGTTGCATTTCAAATCCGTGATGACGTTCTTGATGCGACCGCAGACGCCACTGACCTTGGCAAACCAACGGGACAGGATGCAGCAATGGACCGCCCATCATTAATTCAGGTGACAACACTCAGTGAGACAGAAGCGAACGAGCGAGCGCATGATGAGTCCCAACAGGCGCTTGATGCACTCGCTGCTGCGAACGTTGATGATACTGAGTCGCTCGGATATCTTCGTGATCTGGCAGAATTTGTCGTCATCCGTGAGCGTTGAACACTTACTCTTTAGTCTTACTCTTCAGTCTTCATGTTACTCTCAGTGTTATCTCACCTCACTGTCTGTGGTATTACCCTCGCGGTGGATCTGAGCTTGATGATGTCGTCGGGAACCGCGATTCAGCAACAGCAAACACCAGTGTACTGAATACACCGAGTAGTGTCCCTGTGGTCAACCCAACCGCGAGTTGTGCGAGTGAAAAAGACTGTCCCGCAACGGCACCCTCGGGAAGAAAGAATCCAGAGACCACATACAATACAATAGAGATCGCACCGACATAGAATGGAGCATTCAGGTATCGCCACCGGAAGCGATCGGCAAGATACTCATCTGTTACTTGCCCAAGACTCGATGTAACGCCTGCGGCTGCGAACCATTGAACCGATCCATGGACGAATGCTGCTGACCCAAGCACGAGGGTTATTTCAGAGACTGCCTGGCGGACAACCTGCAACAATGCGTATCCACGAAACCCACCAACGATGATGAGAGCAATCGCAGCAACATAGGTAATGAATGTCACACGCCCTTCATACAGAACATCTCGTGTCCGAGCAACGATATCATCAAGCACGTCCTCAATACCAAGCCCCCGCGAGAGAGTATACAGTCCCAAAAGCCCTGAAATAATTCCAAGCACAACTGCACCGGGGACATCAAAGAGACTTGCAACCGTCACAAATGGATAAATGAGCAGTAAAATACCAAGTGGAACAAGAATTGTCCCTCGAGTCTCAGAGTCTGCGAGTACCTGCTTCATCGTATAATAAATCGATTCAAGATCCTGTGCCTGTCGTACGACAACACGTCTTACACTATCAATCGGAACCCGAGAACGAATCACCGGGAGTATCGATTCGTCCTGTGCACCATCAGTAATCACAATAGCATTAATATTCTCGCCAGTTGAAAGCCCAGCGAGCACGCGGTCGACTTCCTCACCGATTACACGATTTGCCTCGACATCTCCACCATCGACACCAGTGACAGCGGCGATAGCAATATCCTCATCAACAGTTCTGTCATGGTGTAACTTATCATACTGATGAATACCTTGGAATAACACATTCACATCTGAGTCCTCTGGGTCTGCTGTTGCAAGATCGACAGCCGCACGTTCGATGGTCTCACGACCGATGACAGGCGTCTGAAGACCGGTCTTCCGGCCCAGATCATCATCAAGATCAACGCAGAGGACCAGGAGCATCATTCACCCATATATCCTAGGCATATATCTGTTTTCGGGGCTGGAGTTCCTTCATCTCTGATAATGTTCAGTTTCTGCCAGCGAATTCCACTGTGAGTATTATCCTCTACTGTGTTGATCTGTGCGAAGCAAATCTTCCCTCGAATTCATGATCTGCGTCAGTTCATTGATTCTAAAGATCACCCGATTAACTTCCTTCCATCGCGAGTAGCACGACTTTTGAGGCTTCATCGGCTACCGCTAGTATATGATTTCGAAGGGGTGCGAACAGTGCGCGAAAGGCGGCAAAATGGTACTTTTCGTCTACGGTTACTGTGATCAGCGTGACTGTTTTTACTGCCCCTTGGGTGAAAACCGAAAAAACGTTACCGACGTCTACGCGAACGAGCGGCTCGTCGAGTGTGACTCCGATATCATCGCGGAGGCACGCCGTATGGACGCACTCGGTACCTCAATTACCGGTGGTGAACCACAGGAGGCATTAGCAAAGACGACCCGGTATCTATCGCTTTTAAAGGATGAATTTGGCTCGGATCATCATACGCATCTATATACTGGCATTACTGGTGGTCGAGAAAATATGCGTGCACTTGCATCAGCCGGACTTGATGAGATTCGATTTCATCCGCCATATGAACAATGGGGTGACCTTCACGATACTGAGTGGGAAGATATCTTGTATATTGCACGAGAGGAGGGACTCACCCCCGCATTTGAGATTCCAGGGATTCGTGCAGAACCAGAATTTCTTGAATTCCTCGATGAGGGTGCTGCTGAGTTTTGCAACGTAAATGAATTTGAGATGTCAGACGGTAATTATCGCCGGATGCAACAGAAGGGATATGAACTCCAGGATGGGCATATGTCCGCCGTCGAGGGGTCAAAAGAAGCGATTCTTGATACCATGGGAAATCACGAACAAGTATACTTCTGCACGTCTGTATTTAAAGACGCTGCACAACATCGAAACCGTCTCAAGCGAATGGCACAAACTGTGCGTCGACCGTTCGACGAGATTACAGATGACGGCACGATTGTGTATGGAAAGACATGGGCTGCTCCGAAGCGATTTGATTCGCTTGGAGTCCCAGATGAATTTTATACCGTGAAATCAGACCATGTCGAAATTGCATGGTGGCTGCTTGAAGAGATGATCGAGGACGGCGACGTTGATGATGGCGAAATTGTTGAACAATACCCGACTGTTGATGGCACAGTGGTCGAGCGAACACCACTCGCATAATCGATTCTGTTCTTGCCAGACTGCACAGTTAACATCCGATTCTATCCGTTATGTTTCTCTGGTCGTTCTCATGTGGTCTCGATATGAACTCATCATTTACTGAAAGGCCACGATGATGCTTGCCGACTGGTCTGTCCTCCGGTCAATGCAGCATACACACTCGGTGTGAGTGCGATTGTTGCCCCGACAAAAATCCATTCACCACTGTTGATATGTCCGCTATTGGTTATAGATCTCATTCCAATGGTGCCAATGAGTGCAACTGCGGTACCAATCGCGCCACTGATGATTGCGATTCGTCGTTTTGTCTGCTGTGTAGGCGCAACACCGCGGGCAGTCGCATATACCACGCCGCTCACGCCGACACCGGCTCCAAGAAGAGCCCCAATTAACGGCAGTGAGAAAAGACCTGCAAACATACATCCAAGACCGATGACGAGACAGCCTCCAGCCGTCATCTGCGGAGAAAATGGATTAATATTCACACCATAAGAAGCCGCATACCCTGCTGGTGGTGAGATGAGTATAAACCCAATAAACAGGGAGCTGATAGTTGCAGCAATTGGACGTTGTCCTCCGAGCGTGGCACGAAATGTTCCGACTGCTCCAAGTATTCCGATTACTGTTCCGATTATCAACACCCATCGTGGTCGAATCGTTGTCGTCGGGTCTGTATCACGAACTACCCCAAAGGCAATAAACGGATATGAGCCAACCGCACAGACGCAAACTGTCGCCATGAGCCCCCATCTGAGGACAATTCCTGAAATAATCGCAGTAAGCCCAAGAAAAACACCTACAAGAACAGCAAATTCTGGCACATACTGATTGGTGGATGCACTCATACACACAGCTATTTTGAGATGATAAAAAGCGTTATTCATATGTCTTCCCCCCTCGCAAGTTCTTTAGACTGGGCAACTGTACGGTATTGTATGTCTGAGTGTCCGCTTGCAGACGACTGCCCGAGATATTCCGAGCGCATTAGTGGAATGGGATGTCAATATTATGGTGATCGTGGCGGGGCTGAGTGGTGTAGCAGCTATGATCAGCCGATTCAGGATCTAAAAGCTCAGCCCGTTAAGCCTGGTGAGGAGGTAGTCGTTGATGTTGATGATATCCATGAAAGCGGAGCAGGTGTCGGACGAACTGATGATGGATTTATTATCCTCGTTGATGGATTACTCCCGACGTCACGAGCCATTGTGCGAATTGATCAAGTCAAATCGAATCATGCAACGGCAAAAAAAGTCGTCGAAGAACTCCCGGTCGATCGACGAAGACGAGGGTGAGACGACTGATGAAACTGATAGCGACCCCGATGATGGACCACCCACAGATAACACCGAAAACAATACCACTGGGTCAGACCGATCAACCGCGCTTGGAAGCCGTGATAATTTCTGGGGGGGATGATTGTCCCGACAGACAACACAGACAACCTCACTAGATACATGCCTCGCGCGCTCTCGTCGTTATACACCATACCACGCCATACTGTATCACAAATTGAATATGAAACTGGGACCGAGACTCGATGCGTGCGGTCAATGTCTGCGGACAAATATGACAGACCTCCGTGATGACTCGCCATGACATCGGTAAGAATACCCTGAGGCTCATCACAGCAAAATAAACACAACGGAAGAATGCACTCTCACGTGGTTGGTATTTTTCATTGAGATGTATTCCTCATCTTCACCCTCACATGCTTATGAAACAGGAGTTCTTGTGCAATTATAATATATGACAGAGAATGAAGACCTCAATTTGAACGAGGAGAGCACCTCTGACCAGAGTGTGGATTCAAATTCGACTGCAGATGAAAGCAACAGCGAGGAAATTGATGTTGATGCGATTCTTACAGAGATTGGATTCAATCCTGAGGTAAATGTCCTCACGCGACGACAAGCGGAGGTACTCACATTGCGTGAGCGTGGATACCAACAGTCTCGGATTGCTACTGCCCTCGGCACATCCCGAGCGAACGTCTCAAGCGTCGAATCAAGTGCACGAGAGAACGTTACCAAAGCGCGCAAGACTGTTGCATTTGCTGAGGCACTGACCGCACCCGTGCAAATCTCGATTGCGGCTGGAACTGATCTCTATGATGTACCGAAAAAAGTCTATGATGCATGTGATGCTGAGGGAGTGAAGGTGACGCGAACTGCCCCTGAATTAATGAAGGCAGTAGCTGATGCTGCTGGTGATGCTGTTCGTGGAAGGGAAGTCAAGCAGTGGCTGTTGGTCGGTGTTACAAGTGATGGAACAATACAGGTTCGACGTTCTGGAGATCGAGATGATACCAATCACACAGCGGATATACACCGCGATTCCGATACGACAATCTCTTAACAGTCGGTGGCACTCTGAGCAGTGTTTTTCTCTGAACCCACACTCATCCTCAGTTCAGCTGGAACGTCTGCGTGCGCGTCCTGCTGCAACTTCGAATACCGACATCACGGTCTCAACGACTGTTAATCGCCTCGTTAGTCCATCCGGGGGGTAACTTCTAATCCCCGCACAGAACGAACAGCAACAATCGTGAGGAAATAACGGGGTCATCCAGTTGAACTCTGAACGAATATGCGCTCTCAGTCAGTCCAACTGTCTCAGAACAATCCCCTCTCACGGAGCTTTGAGACAAGAGTCCTGACCGACTGAGCATCGTCTTTGTCAACGACAAGCGTTCGATCATCCCATGTAACGACAATCAGGTCTGAGACACCAATCGTTGACACATGACCACCATTGCCCGCGATAATATTATTTTTCCCATCAATGACTTCTGTCTCAACGTCACCGACGATGACGGTTTCCTCACGCGTCGTGGTATGAGATTCTTCCTCCTGTGGTGGGACAGCTTTCGTGTCGATATCTTCACCAGCCAGTCCGTCCTGTACAGCAAGTCGATCAAAAGCATCCCATGTGCCGATATCGTCCCACATCATGTCAGTTGGAACGACTGCAGTTGCCTCAGATTGCTCGAAGATAGCTCGATCAACACTCTGTGAATCGATTGCAGTGAATGCATCGGCGACTGAGTCACTCGTCTTATTCTGGAGGGCAGCCTGTAATGGTGCTAGTGCTGAATCGGCTGCAACATCATTGAATACCGTGGGCCGCCATGCGAATATCCCCGCATTCCAGTAGTGTCCCGCCTGGATGTATTGCTCTGCTGTTTCCGTCTCTGGCTTCTCATGAAATGACTGAATCGGTTGCCAGGATGCGGCGTTCTCATTAATATTATCAACAGAATTACCTGTTTCCACCGGTTCGATATATCCATATCCCGTTTCCGGTCGGGTTGGAGTGATGCCAAGGGTAACAAGACGGTCAGTCCTCGCAGCAACAGCACTCATGCGTCTCACAGCAGTCTCAAACCCTGCCCCAACAACGTGGTCACTTGGCGTGAGAAGGACGACTGGATCATTCTCGTACGTTTTTTCGACATAGTGCGTTGCATACAGGGCTGCTGGTCCTGTATCTCGCCTGACTGGTTCGGTTATTACTGTTACGTCTGAGACCTGGTCTGTCACTGTTTCAACGAATGTGTCCCTGGTGAGTATAAGAATCGTATCAGTGATTCCGCGAAGTCGATCGACCGTCCGCGTGAGAAATGATCGATCGCCGAAAAGCGATAGAAACTGCTTCGGTCGATGCTCTCGACTTGCGGGATATAATCTTGATCCAATCCCACCCGCAAGCACAACCCCAACAACATCGACAGCAGTTGATGAAGCACCGTCTGACGTTGTCATCGGCATGCTCCCACCATTACCACGTTTCGACAATCCCATCGCGGATATCCCGGACACACCCCTCACAATCTGGATGTCCGGGCTCGAAACAGGATGGACGGGCCTCAGTATCAATCATCACAGTGCGCTTGTCCGCAGCACGCCGACAGACAATCCGGATACGTCCTGTCTCATCACATGGCAATGATGACACCGATATGTCTGCGTCCGCGTCTGCCTCTGCCTCTGGTTCTTGATCTAATTCTTTCGACGTTTTCTGGGTGGCTGTATCCGTTTTGTGACCGTCTTCATCGTCCGTTGCTTGATCTGTGTCGTTCTCAGTCTCGGTACTTGTGCGACCTGATTGGTATGCATCTCGTGCACGAGCGTACTCTCGACCGGCCTCACGAAATTGCTCTCGGAGGAACGACTTGAGTCGTTCGTCCATTAATTTCGTATCATCAATAGACAGATATAATCTCATTGGTGTTCGCGGACGTGAACGTAGAACGTAGAAGATAGAATATATAGTGATAATGATTTTGTTTCGATCAGAATTTCACTTTCACCATGCTCACGACAGTTTATTATTCACAGAGAACCATTATTTGATGCCTCCCAATGAAAAACAGGGCGGAGGCAAGTGATATTATGACAGACCTGCAAACGCACGCAGCGGAGATTGCAGAACAGTTCTCTGAAGAGTTAAATATCGATGAGACAACAGTCCATGATCGTCTCAACACCCTCGTAGAGGAATACAGTGTTCCAGCGACAGAGGCCCGTCGATCGGTCGTCAACAGTTACCTCAAAGAGGCTGGTATCGACCGAGACGAGCTCAACGGATCTGGGGAAAATGAGGAGGTTCCACTGGCATCAATTGATGAGGATGAACAATGGATTGATGTCACTGCAAAGGTTGTTGAACTGTGGGAACCCCAAAGTGAGGCAATTGCACAGGTTGGTCTGATTGGTGATGAATCTGGTCGAACTAAATTTGTTGCTTTCGAGACATCTGATCTTCCGGCGCTTGAGGAAGGTGCCGTCTATGCGCTCGAAAATGTCGTTACCGATGAATATCAGGGCGATTATTCAGTAAAACTCAATCGAACAACCGGCATTGAGCGACTTGATACCGACATCACAGTCGGTGATAGCGCAACAACAATTGAGGGAGCGCTCGTCGATATCCAGTCTGGGAGTGGGCTTATTAAGCGATGTCCTACCGATGGATGTACGCGTGTTCTTCAGAATGGTCGATGTTCTGAGCATGGAACGGTCGATGGCGAGTTCGATCTCCGGATTAAGGGTGTTATTGACAATGGTGAAACAGTCACTGAGGTTATCTTTACTCGCGAGATGACCGAACAATTAAGCGGTATCACACTTTCTGAGGCACAACAGATGGCTCGAGACGCGCTTGATACCTCAGTTGTTGTCGAAGAAATCCGTCAGGATCTCATCGGCGCATACTACCGCATATCCGGACCAGAACTTGGTCGATATCTCCTCGCAGATACCGTTGAGCATCTGACCACTCCAGCTGATCCAGAATCAGTCCTTATCAAAGCGAGGTCGATTTAAAATGAGTGCTGACGATATCCCAACACGCGAAGTCGCAAAGCGTGCGTTTGCTGCGGAATTCAACGATGCTGCCTTTAGTTTCAAAGAGTCCGATGATGACCGAGCGCCGGTCTATTTGTTATTCCCAACCGGTGCAAAGGCAAACCGTGTCTTCCTTATCGGAACACTCACCGAAACTGAAGATGTTGGTGAGGACAATGAGTATTGGCGTGGTCGAATTATTGATCCGACAGGAACGTTTTTTGTGTATGCTGGTCAGTATCAGCCCGAAGCGGCACAAAAGCTTCGTGAACTTAACTCTCCAGCGTACGTTGCTGTCAGCGGAAAACCGCGTACGTTTGAGACTGACGATGGGACAACGAATGTCTCTGTTCGTCCGGAGTCAATCACGGTTGTTGATGCGGCGACACGAGATCGCTGGGTGGTTGAGACGGCCGAGCGAACACTTGATCGAATTACTGCGTTCGAGGATGAAGGAAATGAGTATGCTCGAATGGCGAGCGACAAATATGAAATGTCGATTGATCAATATATCGAGACGACTGTCTCTGCCGTTGAGAGTCTCGATGAGTCTGTTGATGAACTCAACACAGCATCTACTGGGGAGACGGATACAGCGTGAAACCTGTGACCCCCTGTCCTTATCAGAGTGATTCTTAATGCCGTCTCGCTGATGACAGGGAAGGCCGATTCAATTAGACAGTTGTTGATATAGGACACCTGGGGAAACATCCTCGACATAGCCCGCAGAGATTGGTGAGACAGATACTCGTCTCTAATCGGATTCACGCCCCTAATGGAAGTTTTTGTCTGTGCCTCCCGCAAGGGTATCAGTGCAACAGCGGACACGTGTCCGACGAATTATTAAGTAAACTGCCTGAGTTATATTGATATATCGATGGGTAGTGCAAACGCTGATAAAAATAAAAATAAGACAATCTCGTTTCGGGTGAATGAAGATGCCTTTGAGACACTTCGTGAAATTGCTGAAGAGCGCGACATTTCACTCTCTGCGGTTTTTCGTGAGTATGTCGATACACTTGTTGCACACGAAGGTGCCGTACAGGTCGTTCCTGAAGAGGAACTTGAACAACTTCGAGCAGGCGATGCTGACATAACAGATTCCTTTCCTCCGACTGTAACGGTCCCAAAGGGATTTGTTCGTGAGCATGAGCGGCTTGAGTTGGAAGCTGAGCATCTTCGTGAACAACTTGAAGAACACAAACAGTATCTCAATCATCTTCAAGACCAACTTGATGAGGACGAAGAAATCATTCATCTTGAAGATCTTGATCGACCAGAAACAGACAGTCAGTCATTCAGACTTGAATGAGCGTCTGATCGAATAATAGGGACTCTCACGCATCTCTCGGTGATATCACTGCGAGTCACACTTGCGAGCATCATGACTCAGGATGAAAGCGCAACCCGGGCTTGGTGGAGCTTTTGTTCCATCTCGGCGTTTCCCTCGACATTAGCAAGCGTTTCAGCAGCCTCAATAGTTCGAACTGCATTATCTAAAAATGAGAGTATGTCACCGGGATATGCATAGAGAAAATATTCATCACTTATAACATCAACAATGGCGTCTGGGTGAAGCCCTTGGGCACGAAGTTCGAGTAAATACGTCATAAACTGTCTTTCAGGATATCCAGTGTAGAGATCCTCCGGTTGGTCAGGATCAAGAAAGTCTTCTGCAAAATCAAGGAGTCGATCGCGAGTCGTATCATCAAGCTTTGTCAGACCATCTCCTGAATATAGCACATCAATTGTCGCTCCCTTGAACGCTCCTTTTGGAATTGACGTATCTAATTGTGAGACGATCTGTCTGTGATTTTTCAGATATACCTTATCAGTGATAGCCATGATTGTATGTCAGTTGTGTTGTACAGTGCAAAAACACGTCGATGAGCGAAATATTCGTGTATCCTCCTGCTATTAATTGGAATCTACAGATATTAAGGCGAGTGCCTCGGGGCTTTGATATTGATACTGATGTTGATGTGACCCCGAGGGACTTCACGGTGCTGGGCTTGTACAATCTGCACGTCCATTTTTGCTGGAAAACGTGGTGTGTTCGGGGACAAGATTGGAATTGGTGTTGGTATTATGATTTCACACGACTCTCCCATCGAAACTGGTGTGGACAGGATGACGTTGTGGGACTCGCTATTCGCTATTTGATATTTATCACTCATTTCCTCCCCGGGCGGTTGCTGGCTCCGCTCTAGAGACACACTGAAGCCACAGACCACCGTGCCTGTGGTATGTGGGGTCTCATATCTGACCAACTCATTGTATTGATCGATGTGACAACAGCGGGTGGTTGAGAGTTCGGGATGATTCACGCACAAGTCGTAACGTATTTGACTTCAACAAGAATATTACACAATGTCGTCGTGTCCGGGTTAGGGTAGTGGTTATCCTTCAGCCTTGTGGAGGCTGAGACGCGGGTTCGATTCTCGCACCCGGACCTTCTGCCGGTGCTGTACGGCGTATTATTGCTTATTCAGTAAGAGTCGACACTCCGTTCACGGCTGCCGAAAAGCTATCACACCAAACCGCAGGACGGCGCAGACCTCCTAAAAGTATCAGGGCTAAAATACTTTCATATGTCCGACAACCACGAAATCAACGCAGTACCAGATAAGACCAAA
>KE356560.1:3029298-3031934 GCA_000415965.1 Haloquadratum walsbyi J07HQW1 | reverse complement strand
CCAAGCTTGACATATGTCTGAGACGCGATGTTCACCCCGGTGAAGTAACCACTGCCACCAGTCAGACCGAAAACATTCTGCTGCTTCACAGCCTGAGTCGATACCGGTTGATCGCTGAACAGCCGCTCAAACAACTTGCCGCGAGCCTGAAAGTATACCTCTGACTGATACTGGTCCGGAAGAACCACAAACGCAATCAAATTATCCGAGTCACCCAGCTCTGGACGGACCCCGGTGATCGTGTTCGCAAACGCGCTACCATGAGGACTACCGACCTCGATAACCCCATCCTCACCAATCGACGTCCTCCGATTCAACTCACCGAGATTCAAATCACTATAGATACTCTCCAGCTCATCAAACCCGTCTCGGAGCCGCCGACTATCCTCAGGGGCTACAACAACATACTCGCCCTCAACCGCCCCGCCGTACGGACCGGTCTGCTTCAACCCTTTGTGGATCCCGGTAACCTGGCGCTTCATACCATCACCCAGCTTGACACCAAACCGGTTCTCACGACCGAAATCATGCACCTCCTGACCCAGCACCTCAGCCGACTTCGCCCTCGTAAATGAAACCTTGCTCCGTGCAAACGTCATCGAATCCAAATGATCCTGCACAGCATCAATCGCCTCTGAAACCCGTTTCCTCGGCGTCTTCTTCAGCCCATCAGGCAGCGACCGACCCCGACTAAATCCACCGAACACACAGGACCGCGGATAGCTCAGCTCCTTATCAAACGACGGCACATACACATCAACCATCTCCTCAGAGCCCTCAACAAAATCAACATTGTGTCGGTCCTCCCAGTACTGCGGAACAGTCTTCTCGATTCCACGGTGCTCAAACGCCACCTCACACGCCTTCTTATCGGAGAAACCCCGAAGCTCACCCTCCTTCCACTTCGGCAGAATCCTGACCTCAACCTCGCTATCACCACCAGCACCACGAAGCATCTCATCAGTCAAACTCTCCATCACGCGAGTGCAGGGATCTAACGCAACAGATGGCGTGCCTCCAATAATATCCGCCTGAACCTCAAACGCCTGTTTGAAATCAGTTGACTCATCCAACAAATCAGACTCCACCACATATTTTCGACCAACACGCTGGAACCCATTATTCGATAGGAAGGTCCGAACACAGTTCTCCCACGCGCCCTGCAACTCAGACTCGGTGGCGGGACGAGAAGACCCAAACTCCGGATCCATATTCCCGTAGAGCCCAGAAACCATATTCCCCTGCAAGTCCGTCGAATTAATTAACACCACCTCGGCATCTCGACTTCTCGAAGCCGCGACCGCATCAAGATTCTTACCAGAAAGCCGGGCCGGGACACAATTCCCTGAACAGCGCCGTACCGCTCCTGGCTATCATCAGGCAAGCCACTCAGCGAAACCGGCGTAGCAGAAACACTGCTATCGAAACCCTTCAACTGAAACACGTTCGTGAAAATCACCGACCAACACCTCCCAGTTTCCGCTGGAAACTATCCACATCCAAGTTCGACACCACCTCATCCGTAATATGCCGGAGAACCTCTCCACAAAGACTCGGATCCAGGTCCTGCCCGTAGATCGTGACAATTCCGTTCTGCTTGAACCCGACATTCTCCCTGAACTCCCGATCCGGAAGCGACACCTTCACCTTCTGAATAGGTGTATCCTCGTAATCAGCCCACATTCTAGTACCCCGCAGACCTGCCCGGTGTGTGCCTGAAGCCTTGTCCGGAAAGTCATCTTTCTCAGGGTCAAAATTAGCCTTCTCGATAGTCCCCGCCTGCTTAATCACCTTCCGAAGAGTCTCTTCCCCGAAGCTCACGGTCTCATAATTAATCTCACTCCCGAGGAGATTGCTCAGCAGATCAAGAAGATCCTGTTTCACATCCGAACTACAGTAGGCATCAATCGCCGCATACTCATTCCCAAGGAACACCACCGGCACCATCTCAGTGACAATGTTGGTTCGCTCGGTTCCATCCAAAGCCGTGATAGTGTTTTTGACCTCAAAACCGTAGTCAAAAGCAACGATCCCACGACCAAACGAATCCAGCGTCCACGGAAGCGGACCACTCCTCAACGAACCATCATCTTCCTGTGGATCCGGCTGGTCAACCGGCGACCTGTTCTCAATCCGCTGCTCAAGTGTTTTTATGTCGATACCGTCGCCATCCTGCAATGGAATAATCCTGTAGCTAGCCATGGATTTCACCTTGCTGTACGACTCTACTCTGCACAATCGGCTTCACCGCCTCCCTGATACTGTAGAACGCCCTCCGCCCAGAGCGCTCTGACTCCACGATCTCCGCATCTCTAAGCTCCCGAAGATGATATGATACCGTTGACTTGTCCTTATTCAACAGATCAACCAGCTTCGACGGCTGCATTCCCCGTTCATCCGTATCCAACAGCATCCGGGTTAGAACGGTCAGCCGGGACTCCGGAATACTGTACACTTCTTTCTCCATTCCCACAAGACCCAGCTTCTCCGCCGCAGCCGAAACTGCATCGCTATCAACCTCTCTACCAGAGCGAAAAGCCTCCTCCAGGGACCGATACACGAGAGCTACCGCAATCCTTGGAACACCCCGGCTCCAATCTATGACCTCCTCGACATAGTCCTCATCTGGCACAACC
>KE356560.1:3027671-3029248 GCA_000415965.1 Haloquadratum walsbyi J07HQW1 | reverse complement strand
CACCCGTAACACCTCCACCACACAACGATACACACCGAGATGAGCCTAGTCAACAACCAGCGCCCACTACAACCCGAGTACATACCCGGATCCATCACGGACAGAGAGTCCGAGCGAAAGGCACTGAAACAAGCCCTCGACACCGTACACCTTCCAAACGTCCTCCTCCACGGACCCCGCGGAACAGGAAAAACACTGCTCACACGCCAACTCATCACCCAACTCGAAGACGACATCCAACACCACTACATCAACTGCATCCACCACAACACCGAACACAAAGCCCTCCGAAAACTCCACACCTCAATCACAGGAGAAAACACACCACAAGGATTCCACACCTCCAAACTACAACGAAAAATAGAGAAACAACTCAAACACACCCGCCACCTCATAGTACTCGACGAAGCCGACTTCCTACTACAAAACAACGGAAACAGCCTCCTCTACTACCTCTCCCGGATCAACAAACCATCCAACCTCGGAATAATCATCGTCTCCGCACACACCGCCAGCCTCCAAAGCCAAATAGACGAACGAACATACTCCACACTACAACCACAGAGAATCGGAACCGAACCCTACACCTCCGAACAAGTATACCAGATCCTGTCACAACGAGCCCGGCAGTCACTCGAACCCACATCACTACACCACGAAGCACTCACCTACCTCGCATCCGCCACACAAAACACCAAGCTCGGACTCCACTGGCTCCGACACACAGCACAAAACACCAACCAACCCATCACCGAACAAACACTTAAACAAACACAGAAACAAGCACACCGCCACTTCACCGAACGAACCCTGTCACACCACACCAACCACCACCAGAACACTCTACCACGCCATCCAAAGCTTCGACGACCACCCCGTCAACTCCGGACAAACATACACCAAATACAGAGAACACTGCAGAAAACAAAACCTCGAACCACTATCCAACAGACGAATCAGCGACTACATCCAACATCTCAAACTCCACGGACTCATCGAAACCAAGACCCACCACGGCGGAAAACACGGAAAAACCAAAGAAATACAACCCACCTCACTCCTCCAATAACTCCCCGATCAACTCCTGCCCAGACAAACTCTCAAGCTCCCGCTCAAGCCTCCGCCTCTCCCTCTCCAACTCCTGCACATCCAACCACCGCTCACGCTCCAAATCCCGGAGCTCCGAATAGAACCGCCGAATCTCAGACTTCAACTCCGCAATCCGCTCCCTGTTCTTACTCCGCTTATATTCCAATTCAAGACGCTCAACATACCAGTCAAGCTTCGACTCCAGCTCCTCTACAGACTCCTCGTGGATATCCTCGCGCTCCCGAAGAAGAACCTCCACCTGCTGCAGCTCAGCCTCGAGACGAAACCGCTCCCTCTCCTGAGACCGCTCCAACAGCTCCTCCACATCCCAGTCATACTCCGGCTCCAACGCCTCCACCGACTCGAAATACTCCACCACCGCAGACCCTGGTTTACTCCTCGGATCCAGACGTGGTCTCGGTCTCACCACGGTTCGCAAGCCTCCGATACTCCCATGCCCTCCTACGATACAACACCGGCAACTCCGC
>KE356560.1:3023438-3027621 GCA_000415965.1 Haloquadratum walsbyi J07HQW1 | reverse complement strand
CCTTGTCGCACCATCCTGCTTTTGCAACGTGATCGCGTTCTCGGTCAGGCTCTCAAAGGTATCATCATGGCTGACAACGGTCAACTGCTCGAAGCTTGGGAGATTCTGAATCTGATCAACGAGGTTTCCTCGCTTCTCGCCGTCCAGATTGGTGGTCGGCTCATCCAAGAACACAACATCGACATCGCTGAGCACATTCAAAATAGCCAGTCTGATTGCCAGCGCAGCACCCATCTTCTCCCCGCCAGACAGTTTCTCAAACTCCTTGTCCTCACCATTCTCCGTGACAACAACCTGGTAATCCTTCCGCCACTCCAACTCCTCAGAAGGACGACCACGAAGCTGGCGGAACAACGAGTCCGCACGATCACTGATTTCCTGAATTAACACTTCAGCCATCTGCCCACCAGCATCCTCGACGGTGTCTCTGAGGAACTGCACAAAGCTGATATCCGCCTCCAACCGCTCCGCCTCGCCCTCACGGTCCTCCAACTTCTCCGCTTTCTCTCGAAGCTCTTCCAACTCCTCCGTCAAATCCTCCAACCGGGCTTTCTTTTCGCTCCGGGTGGCTTTGAGTCCCGGAATTTCCTCTCTTAGACTGTTCGCCTCTCCAATAACCTCCTCATGCTCTTCCTCGTCGAATTTCTCTCGTAAATCCTCCAGTTCGTCTTCTTTACCGTTCTTGTCCTGTTTAAGATCGTGTAACTCTCCGCGAGCGGTTTCCAACGACTCCTTCCTGTTGTCAAACTTCTCAGCGCTCTCTTTCTTCTCAAGAAACTTGTCACGATCCTCCTGCAGATCCTCCAGTCTATCCTCAACGGACTCTATCTCACCATCCAAGCCTTTGAATTCCTTCAGTTCCTCCTCATACTTTTGTTCACTCTCTTTAAAGTCAGATAACTCGCTCTTAGCCTCTGCCAGATCATCCTCAGCTTCCTTGTTATTCTGGTAGACGCCCTTCTTCTGCTGGTACTCGCTGCGGGGATCACCGAGTTCTTCGAGCTCTGCTTCAACCTCCTCTTTCTGCTCAACCTCTTCTTTGAGATCTCTTATCTGTTTTTTGAGTTCTGAGACCTCCTCTTCGGATTCATCAACCGCCTCCTTCTTGCCGGACAGCCTTTCTCGAAGATCCCCCAGTCGGGCGACCTGCTCGTTGGCTTCTTCAGCCTCGTCTATATCATCCAAGAGATCGGAAAGCTCCTCTTCCAAGCCTCCTTTCTCCTGTTTAAGCGACTGGACCTCGCCGCGGCGATCCTCGATCTCTTCGGCTCGTTCCCCCCCGGTCAGCTCCTGACCGCAAGTCGGGCAGACGGGGTTCTCAGCCTCCTCCAACGCCTCGATAGATTCCTCCAAGTCTTGGATCCGGGCGTCTTTCGCGGAGATATCGTCTCGGAGCTCCTGCTCATCCTCTTGAAGACTATCCAGTTGCTCTGCCATCGGCTTCAGCTCCTCAATTTCCTCAATTTCTTCGTCTAACTCTTCGTATTCATCCTTCCGTTCTTGGAGATCTTTTCGCTTATCCCTGAGTTCGACGCGGAGCTTCTCAACATCCTCTTCCGCGTCCTTGATATCATCTAACTTTTCTTCTAACTCTCCCTGACGTTCCTTCGCATCCTCAAGCTCCTTCATCCGCTCCTTGGCGTCTCCCGCCTTCTCAACCGCTTTCTCAAGATTCTCGACTGCTTTCGTTTTACCAGAGATATCTTGCTGGACACTGGACAGTTCAGCTTGTATTTCGTCACGCTCATCTTCTCTCTCCTTGAGCCCCTCAAGCTCCTCAGATTTCTCCTGATACTCGGCGTACTGCTCACGTAGCTCGTCAACCTGCTCCTTCGCCTCTTTCGCATCTTCGAACTCCTCTTTGGCAGTTTCGACGACTTGTCTTTTATCTCCGATACGGTCTTCGAGACCGTCTATCGAGGATTGGAGCTCGGAGATCTCATCCTCTAATTCTTCGAGCTTCTCTTCGCGCTCTTCCAGTTCCTCCAGCCGATCCTCTTTCTCACTGATCTCCTCGTTCAGGCTCTCAACCGTCGAGTCGAGCTCGTTCTGCTTCTCTTCTTTTTCATCTATGTCCTCAACCTCGCCGCGAAGCCGCTCAACCTCCTGCTCCAGCTCGTTTTTCTCTTCCTTCAGGCTCTTCTTCACCGCCAGCAGATCGGGTCGGGACTTGCCGGTGCTGGAGACCTCGTCATAAACATCCAAATCAAGTAGCGGGTCGAAAACATCCTCCCGCTGAGCCTGTGTCCTCTCAAAGTCGTCGATAAACTCGTTCTGCGGCACACCAACACTGGACTTCCAGACGGTATCCAGGTCCGTCGTCTTCGGAACCCCAAGATGCTCCTTCAACCACCGGATTCTACCGGCTTTAGCACTGAAATCCAGCTTTTCGTTGGTCTCGGCGTCGATGATTCGATGGCGGGATCGACCGGCATACCGCTCAACCGTGTAGCGCTTCCCGTCCTTGTTTGAGACAAAGGTCACCCGAACCCAGCCCGAACTCTCCCCATTCCGGACAAAGCTGTCCTGACTGGAGACACTGAGATGGTCAAACAAAGCGAATCCGATCGCCTCCTGAACCGTGGACTTCCCAGCCCCGTTCTGACCGACAACCGCATTAACACCCTCAGTGAGCTCAATCTCCGTACCGGAGTCATCATAGCTCTTGATATCTGACAGCTGGACCGATTCAATCTTCATTCATTCTCACCCCCTGTATCCACAAACAGTTCCCGGCGCTCCTCGCGAATTACATCAGCAACAGCATCCACAGGCTCCTCAGCCAAAATATCGGACTTCACGCTTCGCAACAGCCCGGCGACCTCTGAACTCTGCTCGCCGTACTCCGGATGTGCCTCCACCAACTGCTCAAACACTTTCACCTCTAACTTATCTGTGTCAATCTGTCCTTGTTCATCCATGACCTCAGCCCGATCCTCGCCGATCTCCTCCAAGATACTGATTACGTCCTTCGTCTCCGTCGTATCCCGGACCTGGATATGAACCGGATTCATATCTTCCTTCACAATACTCCGAATCCTATCCATATCGAGGCGACTACGGCTGAACTCTAGTAAACCGGTCAGCCTAAGATATATGACCGGTTGGCGACGTTCACCACGAGCCTTGTAAACCTCTTTATTCTGCTTCTCCCGAAGCTCCGGAACCAGCTCCTTCACTCTCTCCTGCAACCCACTTTCGAGCGACTCAGGGTCCTGATACCCGTCGACACTGAGTTCAACAGTAAAGAACGGACGTCTCTTCGCCAGGTGATGTTCTGGCTCTAGCCCATCATCCGTGTCCTCGACAGTGTAGTACCCAAGATCGTTGCTATCCTCCCGGATGTTGTGAACCTCAAGCGAACCAGGGCTGTACACCCAATCAGCAATCGAGTACTGCTTATGGAGATGCCCAACACCAAAGTAGTCCACCACCTCTCGGAGCGGCTCCAATTTGCTGTACTCCAAACCAGACATCTTCGGCACCTGACCCTCAATACCGAAATGCCCGAGCAAAACAGTTTGATCCGGCTCACCGTATTTCTCGTTCGCTGTCCGGATACCCTCTGCAACATCTCCCAGCTTGTTCTCTAAACCGCGACCCATGTACTGAACCCCAAACACCCGGATCTCACCGAAGTCAACAAACCCTGCAGACTTCCCCCGCTCATCCACATCGGATTCGCACGGTTTGAACATCTCGCCGTCTCCAAACTCCGCCTCGAGAAGAATCAGCTTGCCGCGTTGGTGAAGATACTCCAGCCAGTTCAGATCCTCCTTATACAAATTGTCATCATGATTTCCCTGAATCGCCGCAACAGGGATATCCTCCTCCTGGAACTTATCCAGGCACTTCTCTGCATCACTCAACGTCAACGCATCCACGTCCTTGTTATGGAACAAGTCGCCAGAAAACACCGCGAAGTCTACGTCCTGTTCCGCCGCGTCAACGGCAGCAGACAGGAGTGACAGCTGCATGTCGTCTAGTCGCTTCTTTACATTGTACTGTCGATGCCCGATATGTGCGTCCGAAACGTGTGCAAACGTCGTGTTTTGATTTGAACTCATGTTGTGTGACTCCGTATCAATTAGATCATCGGCATGTCGTCCGGGACCTCAACGCCCGCGGACAGGTTTTCACCTAGATTTTGCGTCAGAATCTGCGGCAGAGCATACTTGCCCTG
>KE356560.1:3021964-3023388 GCA_000415965.1 Haloquadratum walsbyi J07HQW1 | reverse complement strand
TTTCTTCAGAGATAACATCACACTACAGGGTGGTGTCGCTCCCCGTCCGCGCGTATGCAGATGAACTATTGGCTGACGTCCTGCAAGGGACACTTAATCCTGCACCGGTGTTTACGAAGACCGTCGATCTTGATTCAATCGCAGAGGGATATCAGGCGATGGACGAGCGGAATGCAATCAAGGTTCTTGTTGAGGTGTAACTGATACGAAACGTTTACGCTGTAAATCGGATTCAACTGATTATCTTATTCCTGCAGTCACAACTCGACACGGGGAAGACTCTCAGAGCAATCAATATGAAAACAGTTCGTGTGAGCGAAAAATTTAATTGAAAGGCAGCACGGGTTCCCCGCCCCACCGCGAGCAAGGGTAAAACGTGTCACTCCGGTGTGTGCTTTGTCTCTTCGATATATCGTTTAACCACTTCCTTCGACGCTGTTCCTGTCGTCTCCACGTGGGATTCAATCTTCTAGGATCCGCCGCCCCAGAGATACAATACGACTCTCGAAGCTCGGGATACCGCTCCAGCAAGTGCTTTCCTGAGTACGAATTGAACCGTCGAGCGATGTTCGCGGTCTTCGGCTTTGTACAGGCGGTCAAGGCGACTGCCCCGGGGTGAGTTCACTCGTACTGGTGACTGCCAGGTAGCCGTCGCCGTTGGAATCGATGCCGAGAACGGTTCCGCTCTCGACTGTCGATACGTCTGTGTCGGGTTCTTTCTGGAATCTCACGTGCGAGTGCAAGTAGTACGTGCCGTCGCGCATGGTGTCGCACTGTTTGTGTCCCATTCAGGATTGTTACAGTAGGTTGCGGACGACATCTCTGCCGTCTCTCCAAAAAGGACGTATTCAGCATGAGCTCTTCGATTGATCGGGGGCAGAGTAGTTGTGATTGAATATGACCGTCCATCATACATGACAACAGACCGGCGAAACCGTCGGGTTTCCGCCTCGAAACTTGATGAAGAGCGAAGCCGACACTGGCAGAGTAATTTACAAATGGTTATCTCAGCGTGAATCTCAGTTGATGCTACCGACGCCCGAGGTCGCCTCGGGAAGGTCGTATGCATGTGCATCAAGATCAAGTGCTTCAAGCGCCGCTGCGAGATGCTTGTCCTTCGCATAATCCGCATCATCAGCCACGCGCAGTTCCTGTGCTTTTGCAAGCACTTCTCCGCGACGATCAGATGGGATATCGTATTTATCTGTTGATAATTCGATAATCAGTCCATTATTATCCTGGGTGTAGAGTGAGAAGAAAACACCACGATCGAAGACGTTGTATCCTCGACCATCAGCCTCCAGTGCAGCTATGACATCTTCAAAATCTGACGGCGCAACACTGAAACAGAGATGGTGGACAGCGCCAACACCACCACGCTGTGGTTGTTGGGTTGATTGACGGCCACCAACAAATACTGTCAG
>KE356560.1:3019916-3021914 GCA_000415965.1 Haloquadratum walsbyi J07HQW1 | reverse complement strand
ATGAGGGCTTCTGTTCTGTCGGCGAGTTTGAAGCGACCAGCCTGGCTGAGTTCCTGGTACGCCTCGTTGAGGAGTTCGTACGCTTTCTCGGCGTGTTCGTAGCGCTGCATCGAGCTCTCTGCCTCGCCTGCGATTCCCAGGGTGTGAGCCTGCTCCTCAATATTGTCAAGCACCAACTCGGTTTTTTCCTGGCGGGAGAGGTCGCTGGGTTCGATGTCGTCGCCCTGGCAGTGCTCCGCGATTGCCTCGGTGTAGTCGCCGGCGTGGGCGTTCTCCCGGTTTCGGCGCAGCACTTGGACCGTCCGGGGTCCGAACCGTTCCAGTGCCTTCTTGTCGAGGTGTTCCTCGAACTCGGGGTCTCGTTCCATGGTCTCGGGGGGGCTACCGCTGGACCGTTTCCGGATCTGTGCTGGGTTTTGCTGCTGTCCGTGTCGTGTATTGTGGTGTCACAATCATACCATCTATCTTACACATAGTAAGACACATTTATAAAGTAGTCTGACAGCCGGAAGGTTTGACCACCCCCACCTCCAGGTCCCGCAGACAGCCCACAAAACAGGTTACCCCAGACAGACGACACCCACCAACCAGGTTCCGCAAACAGGTCACAAACAGCCCTCCACAACCCAACGACCAATATAACACTATACCAGGCGACAGAACACGACCAAGATCACAGAACCCAGGCAGAAAACCGAGACACTACCATACTACAACCCCCCCAGAGCCAGACATGACACTATCAAGCGCTCAAGCCCGTGGCAATCTATCTCCTATTACGACGCTATATTGACGCACCCAGACAGCACTGAGAACATCGAACAAGATGCTACCTTTTTCTTCTGTTTCAGAACCCAACCAGCGGTTAGACTTCTGATCCACCCAAGCAGTCATACTTTTCTTGTTAACCTGCGTACTGGAACCGGTGGGCTTATTTAAATACAGTCATTTCTATCAAGTACCACAACCCCGAAAACCCGCTATACGGCACCGGATTCAACTGCGAGAACTATCATATCCCATACAATATCCCGACCTTGTGGAGGCTGAGACGCGGGTTCGATTCTCGCACCCGGACTTCGGTCATTGACTGTTTTACATGGAGTATTATGCTTACTCAGAATGACTACGACACGCTGCTTCTGTCCCCAATCACACAGAGATAATACACAATATAACAATCATCGCTTCTGTATACATTCTCTCATCGAATGGCATAGATTTTAATTTCGTCAGACCTCCAACACCAGTTTGTGTGATCCGTTCTGTTCCATTCGATCTTAACTCACGAGACTAATCCGTGTCTGTCTCGGTATTGTTTCAGTGTATGTCTCATTCATTGGGTGCCAAGATAGAGTTCCTGTGCCTCATCAGACTCTAAGAGCTCTGTTCCGGCTCCTCGCATCTTCGTCTTGCCGAGGTCTAACACCACACCCCTATCTGATTCCTCAAGAGCGCGTCTCGCATTCTGTTCAACCATTAACACGGCTGTTTCTGATTGTTCATTTATTTCAACAATTTTCTCAAATACATCATCAACAAGTTGCGGAGCAAGACCGGCGGACGGTTCATCTAGGATAAGAAGATCTGGGTCAAGCATGAGTGCAGCACCCATTGCGACCATCTGTTGTTGTCCTCCTGAGAGGGTTCGAGCTTTTTGTTGTGGTCGTTCCTCAAGAACCGGAAACCGATTATATACTTCTGTGACCCGGTCTTCGAACGTATCATCGGTGGAATCGAGTGCCCATGCACCCATCTTAAGATTCTCAAGAATCGTCAAATTCGGGAAGACGTTGTCAACTTGTGGAACATAACAAATTCCGTTGTAGATCTTCTCCTCAGGTGGGACATTCGTTACATCAGTGTCGTCAAGAAAGATCTTTCCTGTCTTGATATCGGTGAGACCGACGATGCTTTTCAGCAATGTTGACTTTCCGGCACCGTTAGGACCAATAATGGTCACCATTTCGTTTTGCTCGATAAATAAATCGACATCTG
>KE356560.1:2974990-3019866 GCA_000415965.1 Haloquadratum walsbyi J07HQW1 | reverse complement strand
ACTGGCACTTCGTTGTTTTGTATCGGCTGAATAAGATTCGGCATAACGGAACTTGACGGACCGATTATTGCCGGAACACCTGCTGAATCAAGTGTCTGAAGACCACTTAGTGCCTGTTGTGGGTCGACGGCTGAATCCTGTTCGTTCGCCTCAATCGACATCCCACCGAGAATCCCAGCTTCCTCTATTTCAGAAAACGCAAGATTATACGCTGGTTTTGTGTTCGATGCAATCCAGTCAAATCCACCGGTGAATGGTTGCAGAGCACCCATTGTGATTGTTCCACCATCACCACCCATGGTTCCACCGTCACTAGCCTCACCGTCGGTGTCACCGCTTCCGCTCTCGGTGTCAGTCGCATCATCACTGCCACCGCCGTCACCATTACTGCTCCCACTGCACCCTGCGAGAAGTACTGTTCCTGCTGCGCCAAGTCCCTTCAGGTATGTTCGTCGATTGGCTATGCGCTGTGTTTTATTTCCATCTTCGCTCGACATACTATATGACATTCATGATTTAAGGTTATACTTTGTGGTTTGCGTATTCAAATATATCTCAGATAACATTCTTTTTTGATGGTATTCATGAGCCTACATCTCGGGTGGTTCCTGCGTGCTATTGTAGCCGTATTGATTCTACAAAATCATATTGTATATATGATAAATTTTAGATTAAACCGACAGTTACGTTTCTGACAGCTATTATCGAGCTTCCAGAAACGCTTTGAGAGCAAACTCTAAGTATAAATTGTGTCGATCTCAGACTAGCGGAACGTTCAGATTCTTTATGTTAATACTGATTCACGGGTCACGAGGCTGGTCACATCCATGCTTGAGCGACAAGACGACCAATTCGATATCAAGACCGCACCCAGTGCCAGCGATGGACTAGCGATTGTTGAGAGCCACTCTGTTGACTGTATTGTTTCAGATTATAACGTATCGGATATGACCGGGGTTGAATTCTTAGAGATCATCGACAAACAGTACCCGCATATTCCATATCTTCTCTTTATCGAAACAGATCGTGACATCATCGCCACCGATGCGACTCCCCCCGACGCTACTGACTCGAATGAAACCCAAGATGCATTTCGACGGTATAACCTCCTCGCTAACCGAGTCCTCAGTCTTGTCCAACAACAAAATATAAAAAATATTACTTGTTGTAAAAATTTAATACAACTTACAGAAGCCGTCGGTCAGAATGATGGATTTCGATTCAACGTCCGATAATGGAACCGGATTTGGACTCCGGATCGTGAAACAGATTGTCAACGCTCATGGGTGGGATATCGCAATTACAGACAGCGAAGACGGCGGTGCTCGATTTGAAATTACTGGGGTCGAAATCACCGACGAGACCCAAGAATGAATATATGAGCCATCTTTATTACAAGAGCACATAGCTTAGAGACAACGGAAACTCCCGGAAACGCTGACACCCATCCTATTTTTCCCGTCCCGAGAGGAAGGACCGTCATATTCGTGTTTCTGGCTGCTTCGAATGTCCTACGATAAGTTCACTTACGCAAAGAGAGTCACCGTGGATTTGGAAGTGATGTTGAGTTACGTTCACTCAACGCTGTCTGTGATCCTCGTGATTTGATAATATTGAATGCAGTCATGAGATCCGATCGAGAAATGAGTCCAACGAGTTCACCATCCTCAATAACCGGGAGTCGACCAATATCGTTTTCCTGCATTCGTTGCATTGCATCCATCGCATCCGCATCAGGACTGATTGTCGTTACATCAGGCGTCATCACATCATTAACACGATATGCCTCACGTTCGATTTCATCGACTGAGCGTGCATCATCCAGTGTGACAACACCAACAAGTGCGCCATTATCGACAACAGGATACCCAGTGTGTCGCTCAGTGAGCATCCGTTCAAGTAACGCCGCGACCGATACGTCCTGACCAACAACATCGAGATCTGATCGCTCAGTCATGATATCACTGACAGTGACTCCATCGAAAGCAGCTTTCATGACCGTCTGCTGTGCCTCTGAGGAGGCACCAATATAAATGAAAAAGGCAAGTGCAACAAGGAAAAGATTCGCAAACAATCCAGCAATACCAAGCAAGAACGCGAACACCTTTCCTACCTCCGCAGCAATTTGTGTTGCACGTGCATGTGATCGGGTCCGTGCAAGCAGCGCCCTAAGAACGCGACCACCATCGAGAGGAAACCCTGGGAGCATATTGAACACAGCGAGCAGTACGTTTGTCAACGCGAGATATCCAATCACGAATCGTGCTGGCTCAAGCGATCCCGATAGTGGTATTGTAATAAATCCAATGTATGAAATCACTCCAACCCCAACACTCACAATCGGTCCTGCAATGGCAATAACGAGTGACTGCTGCCAGCGTTCAGGCATCTCGGTGAAGCTTGCAACCCCTCCGAACAGCCATAATGTGATCGAGTCAATCGTATATCCATAATACATCGCGACAAGTGAGTGACCAAATTCGTGTAACAGGACGCAAATAAACAGCCCAATAGCGGTTGCAGCACCAAGGATCCACTGCGTTGACCCGGTCACCAATGGGTCAGTGGCAATCGCTGATCCGAGAGTCTCATTTACAATATCAGTAAGCTGTGCGATATCATTGCCAATGAGCCAGGCAAACAATGGGAGAATAAGCAGGAATGTGACGTCAAGTTTGATTGGAATGCCGAACGCACTACCGATTCGGATACCTCGCATAAACGCCTGTAGTTTGTGCTGGGTTTTAGCAGTTGGTACCATTGACTGAGCTAATCAATCATTTATCTTTGTGTCCTTTCAACCACAGACCTGCCCCTGCCCCTCCCACCACTCAGGATTCCTCTCCGTTCACATGGAGAGGGTATCAAGTGCTCACTCGTGTCTCCAGATACTCACCCAAATTATTCAATAGCCCATATACTATGATTGTTCATCAAGATCAAAAGTAACACACGACAATCAGAAGCTGATTTTATCCACCTCTCTCCAGATCTGAGCGCCCAAGCGACGGCGATGATTGATGAAGAATGCCACTCATTTTTTGACACCATCAGACGAACGGCTAAAATACTTCGTCATCATAATTAGAATGTGTCTCGACAGGTTAGTCGCGTCGACACCCTATTTCTCCACGAGAGAGGAGAGGATTTTCTCGTCGTTGTCAGACGTGATGGTGGGCGCGTTTTTCAGGGAACACTCGAATTAAAACAGACAAGCGCTGGTCCTCGTCCAGCCAAATTCCGCGTCAAACGCGGTGATAGTGAGGAACCACAGGATCCGAGCAGTTTCGTTGACATCGCTCGAGAGGCATCTCGTATCCGGATTTCACAACAAACATCGCCTGCAAAGCGAACCGCACTCTCTGAGCTGCTTGATGGGTATCAACTCGATGCGCTAGTAGTGCGCACGTGTCGTTATTGCGCATCAAACGGTCGATACTCGCCAATTACCGACGAGACCGCGATTGCCACTGATCGAGAATATATCTGTCCTGACTGTGCGAAGCGTGAACTTGAACGCGAACTCGATTTCTCAACGGGCACAGGTCGTCTGACCGGAGCCGCACAAAAGAGACTTGAAGAGCTTCTTATCGAAACACAGGACCTTGACCGAATTACTGATCTTCTCTCAGGCGGTCTTGATCCTGATCTTACTCGATTTGATACAGTGAGTGCAACGACTGATGAAGTTGACCTCGTTGAGACGACGACGCTCAATCTCCATCCCAAACTCCAAGCAATTACTGAGAAGCGATTTGACACACTCCTCCCAGTGCAGTCACTCGCCGTTAATAACGGTCTCTTCGATGGTCATGACCAACTTGTCGTGAGCGCAACCGCAACTGGAAAAACACTTATTGGCGAACTTGCTGGAATCAACCGTGTTCTCACTGAGGGTGGGAAACTTCTGTTTCTCGTGCCGCTGGTTGCTCTTGCAAATCAAAAACACGAGGATTTCACTGAGCAATACGGGGATTTGATTGATGTGACTATCCGAGTCGGCGCCTCACGTATTGCTGATGATCAAAACCAATTCGATCCACACGCGGATGTCATTGTTGGAACGTATGAGGGCATTGATCATGCGCTTCGAACTGGAAAGGATCTCGGGGATATTGGGACGATTGTTATTGATGAGGTTCATACGCTGAAAGAAGGCGAACGTGGTCACCGTCTTGATGGGCTCATCAGTCGGCTCAAATATTACTGTACAACCCGTGCTAACCATCACAGCGGATATGAGGGTGCACAGTCAATTTATCTCTCTGCGACCGTTGGGAATCCCGAAACTCTCGCAGAACGGCTTCAGGCGACGCTCATTGAATTTGAAGAACGCCCAATTCCAATTGATAGACATGTCACATTTGCTGACGCTCGGGAGAAAGTTGATATCACAAATAAACTCGTTCGTCGTGAGTTCGATACAAAATCATCAAAAGGATATCGTGGACAAACAATTGTGTTTACTAATTCACGACGTCGATGTCATGAAATCTCACGGAAACTTTCGTATTCATCAGCCCCGTATCATGCTGGATTAGACTATAACCAACGGAAGCGTGTCGAACAAGACTTTGGCAATCAAGACCTTGCTGCTGTTGTCACAACCGCAGCACTCGCAGCGGGGGTTGACTTTCCAGCTTCACAGGTTATTTTCGATTCACTGGCGATGGGTATCGAATGGCTCTCTGTACAGGAGTTTGAACAAATGCTGGGTCGTGCTGGTCGTCCGGATTATCACGATGAAGGAACGGTGTATTTACTTGTCGAACCTGACGGAGCATACCATAATTCAATGGACCGAACAGAAGATGAGGTGGCGTTCACACTCCTAAAAGGTGAGATGGAAGATGTCATCACAATGTATGATGAGTCTGCTGCTGCTGAGGAAACGCTTGCAAATGTTGTTGTTGCTGGTAAGCATGCAAAACAACTTAATCAGCGCATGATTGGTGAAGTGCCGACAAAACGCGCTGTTGGAAAGCTTCTACAGTGGGAATTCATTGATGGACTTGATCCAACGCCGCTTGGACGTGCCGTCTGTCGTCACTTTCTTTCACCACAGGATGCGTTCATGCTACTTGATCAGATTCGAAACAACGTAGATCCATATGAGATTATCGCAACAATGGAACTTGAAGATGATGAGTGAGTGTGAGTATACCAGTCGGTGACACTCCGAGCGATGTTTCTCTCTGAACCCACACTCACCTCATGTTCCCATTTTTCATTTTCATTCTCATTTCGAACGCCTGTATCCATGTTCAGATTTCAATTCGAACAGCGAAACTGACAGTCCCAATAACTCATCTGTCAAGTAAATGGAGTTGAAACTCTTCACACCGTGTGAATACATCTTCTCAGTTGTTGGTAATTTGATTTTTGTCTTCGAGGTTGCAACCGAACGCGTCACCAGGTGTTCCAGTCGAACTGAGTGTGGTTCTGGATATACACAGTGGTCATATCGCCAACGACTGTTGTAGACCCGCGACAGTGTTGAATTATCCACGGTTGACACACCAGGAACACCTATACAATAGAAATAGAATTTACCTGCGCGTGTGTGAATAGAAGTCCCAAATCTGAGTTCCCCAATCAGTGGGATTATCCTTGACAGTGACACCGTTGTGATTCAGGGCTCAGATTCTTCATATTTATCCAAAACACCGTCTGGGACCACTGCCATCATTTGCGTCCCGGAAATATCTCTTCAGGTGAGCACTCGGGTAATGCGACTATTTTGACGGACCGATATTTTTTCATCGTAAATATCTCGTTATGTCTCAGCATTTATATACTCGAAGTGCGAATTGAGATTGTATGCAAACGACCGGTCTCGAACAGATAAACAGTGCCGTATTGCAACTTACGCAATCGGATGCATTTTCACAGATACAGAACGATGTCTTATTGAACTCCTCGTTATGGGTGAACATTGCCCTCGCTGGATTATCGATCCTTCTATTCGTGTATATGGGACGAAACATTACGAGTGGACGTGCCCAACTCATTTGGGGAGCAACATTGATGATTCCACTTGTTTCAATATCAAGTTATCTTGGATTAGCGTCTGGTCTCACCGTCGGATTTATTGAAATGCCGGCTGGTCACGCACTTGCTGGTCAGGAAGTGATGAGTCAGTGGGGTCGATATCTTACCTGGGCACTCTCAACGCCGATGATTCTCCTCGCGCTTGGAGTGCTTGCAGACGTTGACCGTGGAAGTCTATTCACCGTGATAGCAGCTGATATTGGAATGTGTGTCACCGGACTTGGGGCTGCGCTCATTACTTCATCATATCTGTTCCGGTGGGCGTTCTATATTATTAGCTGTACATTCTTCGTCGTTGTGCTCTTTGCACTGCTCTTCGAGTGGCCGGTCTCAGCCGCTGCAGCAGGCACTGACGATATTTTCTCGACACTTCGTCTCCTGACGATTGTGTTATGGATTGGATATCCGGTTATCTGGGCTGCTGGAGTCGAAGGATTTGCACTTATCCAGTCAGTTGGGCTTACTTCCTGGGGCTATTCTGCGCTTGATATTCTCGCGAAGTACGCATTCTCGTTCTTGTTGTTACGGTGGGTGGCTGAGAATGAACCAACTGTCTCATCACCTGCAAGTAATACCGCTGAGAGTGGAGCGGTTGCTGACGACTAATCGGCAATAGCACCCTGCGGTATTGAATCAACACGGTCTCCATCTGCAATCAGAACTCGTCATTCCGCTCGGTATCTGATTTTTCGAAGCTATAACTTACCGATTCGGCTGATGAGTTATTCAACTCGTCTCCTCTCCCGGTCGTCTGATGAGACGTAAATAAACACTTGGATCAACGAACAAGTACCCTCTCTGTATGATACTGTCTCGCTAGGGAATCAGTTATTATCGATTTTAATGCTCGATACCAATTTGCATCATCAATCGTTGCTCCTCTCATCAGTGCCGGTATCGACGTTTGTATCGGTTGATTCAATATCTTCGGCCTCAAGGAAGCCGTGGTATGGACAGACATATTCATCACGGATTAACTGCTCATCAACAATGTCCAGTCCAAGTTCGTCAATCTCACCCGCGATACGATTTAAATCATCATGTGACTGTCCAATGGCATTCACATATATATTCCGCTTTCCTGTCATGATTTCACGGACCGCTGTCACGCCGTGAATGTCACGAGCACGGTTTGCGAGCATGTCGCGTTCAGGAACAGGTGCCGTACAGATAATCTTGGTATATAGCGGATATCCAGCTAAGTCATAATCAATATCAATGTAATATCCTCTGACGATTCCACTCGCCTCAAGCTTATTCAATCGTGTCCTGATTGTGCTGGGTGATAGCCCAAGTTCTTCGCCGATGTCACGAGAAGAGACTCCCCGAGCATCTCGCTGGAGATGATAAAGAATCTGTTTATCAACTGAATCAAGCTCACCGTCTTTCATTACGGTGTCCTGCTAGCCTGCAGTAATGTGAGTCTTTTTCCATCGATGAGAAATCTGTTTGCTGTCGTCTCAAAGAGATTCATATATAAACGCCTAAACACGCTCTATTGAGTGTTTCGACCATTTCACCGAATTTGATCATAGAATCGTGGGGATTCTCGATTGTAGATCATCTAAGATACAGATATACATCATGCTTGACGGCGAAATTCACAGAGACGATTCATCTCATCGTGGGTGATGTCGACACACTCACAGTGAGTTGATCTAAAGACGCTTGTCGTTCGATATAAAAAAGATCGAGAATGAGAGATGGCACTCGTAATCACTTGCATTCAACGCTCATCTGTCGAAGCGAATACCTATGATTTCACCCTCTCTGACCGCAAGTGTCAGTTCGTCACTCGGGTGACTCGAATCCCGATATTCCGCAGGCACCGACTGCGACAGATGAGCGGCATTCAATTACATGCGATTGCTCTTCAGGTTTTTTACTCACCGTGGTCGGGAATCTTTCCGTGTCCTCGCAGTTAGTGGCTCGTGGGAGTGATGTTGTGAGACGACGTCTCATGAGTTCTCAAACGCTGGCTAAGAGCATTCCAGAGCCTGCTGGCACTCTATTGCCGGGTAAGCATCTCAGCCACTTGCGAGTGGTTAGGAACTTTTACTCAATAGGTGTGGTGGACTCCCAGCATTTGTGACGTCGATATAAGCTGTAATATTCTCATCTCTTCTCAAGAATAGGGTTGAGAACGTGGACTGTCCGGGCTTGTTATTGCCAGTGGAGCGTGTCGGCGTTGTCGGACATGTTACCGAGACCGTTGGTCTCCATCGCACACCAGCAATCACAGATCTCTGGGGACGCCTCAAGACGCGAGTATTCCTCGTGCTTTCTATCATTGTCAATCATAGTGATTTGTGTGGGTTGTCTGCTATTGAATTGAGTATTCAGCGTGAGACGTCAGCTCAGCAGTTAATCATGGTTGAAACGGTCAGAGACCGGTGTGTGGTATCTTTTTCGCGGTTGAGACATCAAAAGTAGTATGCAGAGCTCTGATAATGATACCCTGTCACGGACAGTCGATGAGTCACTGAGCAACATTCTCGTTATGGGTGAGACGGTGATTGATTTTATCCCCGACCAACCGGGCGAGTTATCGATGACTGAAACATTCCACCGCCGCGCTGGTGGCGCCCCAGCGAATGTTGCGGTCCGACTCGCTGAATTGGGTCTGTCGCCATGGTTCTGGACACGTGTCGGCGATGATGGATTTGGTTCATTTCTTCATCAAACACTCAGAGACAATGGACTGACAGATCGATTCATCATTCATGACGATACGGCATCAACAGCACTTGCATTTGTCAGTCATGATGATGATGCCGACCGTGAATTCAATTTTTATCGGACTGAGACGGCAGACACCAGGTTTGACTCGATGACAATTCCTGATTCAGTGCTGGGAGACGTCTCATGGGTCATTTTTGGCGGTGTCTGTCTCGCTTGTGAGCCTGCGCGAACGGCGATGCTCAGCGTTGCGAAGCGGGCTCAACAGAATAATTGTACCGTTGTCTTTGATCCGAATGCTCGCCCTGAACTGTGGGACAGTCCGGATGAATTTGACACAGCATGTAGAGATGCCTGTGATATTGCTGATATTATAAAAGCAACACCTGAGGATATTGCAGCCGCCGGGATCGATCATGATGATGAGCATAATACATCATTAGATGCGCTTCTTGACCTCGGACCACATACAGCGTTCATCACCTATGGAGATGCAGGAGCAGCGGCTCAGGCGACAGATGATGCGCCGTGGGGAGCTACTGAAGTTACACATGAGGGCTACTCGGTCAATGTTGTTGATACAACTGGTGCGGGCGATGCATTCCTTGCAGGTGGAATCCGTGGTCTTATCGATGGTCTAACACTCGCTGAAACACTCTCACTCGCGAATGCAACAGCAGCAATCACCACAACCAAACAAGGGGCAATGGATGCGACCGTCTCTCAGGAAGCGATTAATCAAATACGCACGGATGACGTGTCCTGATATCCCCTCCCGATTAATCAAGTAGTGATGCTCACGCGACGGAATGATGAGGTCACAGTCAGATCACGAACTCCTCAACTCGCTGAGTATCGATGGTTCCACAGTGTCGCGGTGGACTGTCTGTTGATATCGTCCCTGCCTCTCCGCCTCCCGGCGAGGATTCCCCGAAGAGGATGTTCATGATGTGTGTTTCCTCGGTTCTCACGGACGCTTTCGCGTGGAGCGTTGACGAGTGTAAATTATGACCAATGGTGTACGTTGTAGCGTGTACAGATTGTCAAGGCGACTGCCTCGGGGCTTTGATATTGATACTGATGTGACCCCAAGGCGGTTCACAGCCCTGTCAATGGAATCTTCCTCTCCACATACAGCAGGCGTCACCGACGGTTGGCTATTCAATCGACAAGAGAGCACGGTTTGACTCGCCCGAACGGTTAGCCCGTGCATGGTTCACCCTCCTGTTGTGCAAATTCTTCCGAAGCGTTCAGTCTGGCGTCTGCGAGTGCACTCCGAATAATCCATGAATTAGGATCCATGACGACCTATGTATCGTCTGAGTGGTATCCGAAAACGGGAGTAGTCGCTCTAGCAGATATGCAGCGGTCGTCACAGGAGCCTCAGAGTCGGCATTCGAATATGATTCCGCATTGTTTTGATCTTAGAAATAATATCAGTAATCGCACGTACCACAGTACAGAACTTTTATACAGTCTATCCATTGTATTGGAATTGAGATGATTTCATCTAATATGATATATAGAGTCTTGAATCAGCTTTCGCGACGACAAACGGACGTGTGAGGATAATAAATGGATATTGAAGGTCAACTCAAGTGTTTATTCTCTGCGCAACTGAAAGAGAACGATGGACAATCAGTCATTGAGGTCCCAGCAACTGAGATTACACTCGGCGATATCGACACTGAGACGACATACCAAGTGGCGATTCTCTCAGACTCGCTGACGGAGAGAGATGAGGACAACTCTACGAGCACTGAGTATGCTGACGCGACGACATCAGCGGGTACCATTCCGATCCAATCTGATAGCTCTTCAACGCCAGATGTGTCACTGTCATCGTCTGCTGCGCAATCATCTGTTTCATCACCAGCAGAGACGCAAGGAGACAATAACGATACAGCAAATACTGACACTAATACCACTCACACAGAGACAGACCGACCGGATCCGCCAGTTGATGAAGGCGAACAGCGAATCGTGACGATTGAGGATACCGGTGATTACGGTGATGGACTTACCCGAGTCGAGCGCGGATTTGTTGTCATCGTCCCTGACGCGACAGAGGGTGACCGCGTTGCAATTGAGATTACATCCGTGAAAGAAACGGTTGCTTTCGCTGACGTCGTCGAGCGATTTGATACAGATGGGTAGTCAATACGAACCGCTTCGGGGTTACATCAGTATCAAAGTCATAAGACACTCGTCTCGCTTTCCCTGTCGATACCCTCGCTAGGCGTCTTGATTCCACACTTCTCGCACAACCGCCTGGGGATCGCGGTTTGTCGCTTTTGAGGCACGCACACTATCTCAATTCATATGTATAATGTTATTTGACGACTACCTCGGGGCTTGACCCCGGGTGAGTTCACTATTAGCGGTATCGCAGTCAAACAATCTGCGATTTGATATAATGTTCCACGACCAATCTATCAGTAGCGTGGAAGTGACTCTGAAAAGGGTCCCGGTAGTCAGAACACCGAGGACCGTGCTAGGTGAGCCAGCGATGCGATATAGGGAGCTGATCTTGCAAAACGGAGTGAAAATAACTATTGTTCACACATCGTGTACTGTCTTCGCACGAACCCACTAGATTCTTACTCGTCTATACATTACGACCGGTGATGTCTAATCTTACGCTGTACGAACTGAACGGCTGTCCATACTGTGCAAAGGTAATCGATAAACTCGATGAACTCGAGTTAGAATATGACTCTGTTTCGGTTCCGCGAGCACACAGTGAACGGACAGAGGTCGAGTCGATTAGCGGTCAAACTGGAGTTCCCGTGCTTGTTGATGAAGCGAACGATATCTCGGGAATGCCAGAGAGCGATGATATCGTTGCATATCTTGAACGGACATACGGAAACTAATATTATCAATATTGGCATCGACACGCTGTCAATGCCGCCCGATTGAGTTGTTATCAGTTGTTTGGACCGTGATTTTTTATTCGAATGTGATGTGAGTGTGAAATAGAGTGCACATATGGGCGTCCTATATAAAGTGAGTGTGATCTAAGAGAAAAACAATATTCAGAGTGTCACCGACTGTTATTGACCGGGTGAATCTCAGATATCTCGTGATGACAGATGCTCCATTAATGTAAGATATACCAATGAGATATTATCTATATCAATATTACACTCAGCAATAATATGTATGAGCCGATAGTCTCTCGACATTCCTTATGCTTCAGTTGGCTTCTGTGATCGCTCACGAATAAGATCGCGAATTGCTGCTGGGTCATCAACATCAGTAAGTTCTTCACAACTCACAAGAGCGGTTCCTTTGACCGCATCCCGCTTTGCATCAGCTTCAGTGAAATAAACAGCACGTGTCTGTGTAACCTCGCCAAGAGAGGACATGATTCGTGCCCGCTTTTTTGCACTTTTCGTGAATGAAGAGTGACCTGTCAGTAATGACATTACCCCACGGTGATGATCATCATCTTCGCCAACAGCCTTGAATGGGGCTCGAGCGGTTGGATGCACAGTAAACCCAGCACGAGTAAGAATATGCACGACATGTTCGTCATCGGCATCAGGGTCTGGATCATCAGGCGTTGGTTCAGAGTCACGAACTGATTCTGCTCCCTCCATCACCTCAAGCGGGCTCGAAAATGGTTCATCAAACACCTCTTCGAGTTGAATTGCGACCTCAATACTTGCATTCATCCCATCCTCATACTTTGAGACGGTTCGTCGCGATACACCGAGTTCGGTCGCAAGCCGTCCAAGACTCCATCCCCGCTCTTCGCGTTCATCCGCAAGGAGGTCTCCATCGATATTGACATATAATCCCCCGGGTGCTGCATAAATCAGCGGTGGGACGCCCTCTACGAAGAGATCCATCGCAGTATCAGGACTCAAAACCGGAACACCGTGTCTGAAGTAGACAACATTTGGCTTCAGATCTTCATCGCGCGTCCGAACTCCAATGACGAGCGGTGTTGCATCGAGATATGCACCAAGCCGACGCATCTCTGCACCAGTCATTCCATCAAGCGCATCGACGTTTCCAAGAATCTTTAACAACACAAGGTCCTCACCTCGCCGTGCAGCAACGTCAAAGCTTTTTGGACGAATTGCACAGCGGTCGCTCACCAGAAACCCGGCGTCCTCTAACATCGCCGTAACGTTTCCGACTAGTGCGGACCGAGACATGTCTTAAAATAGGTAATTCAGCGTATATATGTGTTGTGCACGCACAAGACGTCACTGTCGCTTAATTCAAGCCGTATTGACCGTCGTACCATTATTTACTATCTTATGATAACGGAAAAAATACATTTCAAACAGAATATATTTTACTGCTCGCATGGGTTGACCAATATCCTGCTGCGTCTACTGAGTTAGGTTTGAACTATCCTTCATTTATAATCCTTTGGATCTCGCATATCTCCCTGGAAATATTGTCAGTATCATCGGTATTGGTACCGGTACCAGTGTCGTCCTGTTGGTATGACATGTGAGCCCTTGTCAGCTACCTGCGTACTCGCGGCGCCTTCGTCGGTTTCTTTACTCAGAGGGGATTTTTGCTTCCACGACATGCTTTCCATCCACAACATCGAACAAACCTGATGAGCTAACCGACAGTGGTTAATTTAGTAATTAAATACAGCACACAATGACGATCATCGGTATCGATGACACTGACTCTCGTGACCGTGGGATGTGTACAACATACCTCGCAACGCGGATTGCGACGGCGATTGAAACTGCCGGCGGTACCGTCGAGCGTCGCCTTCTAATTCGATTAAATCCAGCGGTCGAACACAAAACTCGGGGAAACGCAGCAATTGCACTTCATACCGATATCGATCCAGCAATAGCAGCTGATATATCAACGCGGCTTATCGATTCATTCGCAATACGCGACGATCCACATACAAGCCCTGGAGTGGTGATTGCTGATAATTGTGACCCACATTCAGTCACCGACTCAGTCATTGAGTTTTGCTGGGATGCGATTCGTGAATTTCACAGCATAACCGATGCCGTTGATCTTATTGAGCAGGTTGGATATCGTCATCAGGGATGGGATGGAGGTCGTGGGCGGGTCGGGGCACTCGCCGCTGTCGGGGCATGGGCTGCCCTGACAGAGTGGACAATTGAGCATATCGCATATCGTGAGTTTGATCGCTGCGGAACCCCCCGCGATGTTGATCAAAAATCAGTCTTCGAGGCTGCCAACACACAGTATCCAACGGTGTGGGATACGGTCGACCGTAAAGAAGGCGACGCCGTCTGCGTTCCGAATGCACCAGGACCAATCCTCTATGGTATTCGTGGTGACGATATTACAGCAGTCAAGACCGTTGCAGCAGAAATTGATAGTGAACCAGTCGAGCGGTCGTCGACATTCATTACAAATCAAGGCACGGATATTCATCTTCGTTCAGGCACGATTGGCTCATTACGAGATGGTCGCGCATATCGTGTGACTGGGACTGTGATTACAGACCCGGACACACGTCCAGGAGGACACGTATTTGTGACGCTTGGCAAAGTAGAATCAAATGAAAAACATCATACCAAAGCCGCAGCGGCTACAGATACGCATCATCGTCGAAGACCATCGCCGGATCACAGTGTCACCAATCAGAATACATCTTCAACTGTCAGATGCGTTGCATTCGAACCAACAAAACGCTTCCGTCAGTGGGTCCGTGGGCTTCGTCCCGGTGATGTCATCACTGCCTGTGGAGAGGTAAGTGACGGAACGCTCAAGTTGGAGAAATTCGCCGTTCGCTCACTCACGAGAACAGTCAATACAACACCGATCTGTCCGGGGTGTGATCGAACGATGGAAAGTGCTGGTCGGAATCAAGGATATCGATGTCGCGACTGCGGTACGTCATCCCCGAACCAGAGTGAGAAGCCGCTTGATCGCACATTATCACTCAAATGGTACGAAGTTCCTCCATGTGCTCGTCGACACATTGCTCAACCGCTCATTCGTGGTGACTTCGATGCCCCAATTATGCCTGAACGATAACAGCGAGTATGTAATGATTGTTACTACAACACGAAATATACAGCACACCTGCTCACAACACAGTCATAGCCGATACAGTAAATCAATATACCCTTTAGATACGTGACACTCAAACGGTTCTATATCTCTCACGTATCGATAATTAAAATATCCGTATTCGCCCGTCGATCAGCGTATGACCCGCTCGCTGGTGGTTTAATATCAATACGTAATGTTCCGGTTTGCTGATTTGCGCGTATCCGAGGATTGATATTCACAGTTGCCGATCCATCAGACCCAGTTCTCGCAGTCACGACACCATCGATTCGAGCACTTCCAGCTTTAATGATGACCGTGGCTGCTTCAACAGGCGCTCCATCCGGTTCAACAACGGTCAATTTAATCGTCTGTTCTCCCGGTGATATGACTTCTTCAGACGGTTGCACATCAAGTTCAGTCACACCGAGACCTTGCACCCCTGACAACATATTGAGCATAACGCTGAGTGTCGCAACTCCGACAACGAGTGCAATGACAAGTCTGATCGGAAGTCCCTCAATTGCACGATCATCATCAACAAACCGTCGAATATTCTCAAACATACCGCTGATGGGCACCTCTCATCACATAAACACTCGTCCGGATATTCATACAGGACCACAAAGACAGAGATATTCATGCCGAAATATTTTGAGATTATCGGTCGAGAGGATGCTGAGACGACTGTTGGACCAGTCGGTCATCTTGGAACGTATCGTGCACGAGATGGGAGCATGGGTGCTCCTGTCGGTTTTGACTTTGATCGACCACATGCGACCCTTATCGTCGGGAAACGTGGATATGGGAAATCCTACACACTCGGTGTGCTGATAGAAGAGGCTGCTCAAGCCAATGGTATTACACCGGTTGTCATTGACCCCATGGGCGTCTTCGATACTGTAATTAATGATTTAGATGATGATCCGAGACCGGCGCAGATATATAACGCACCAAAGATACGAACCGATGCCGTTCCGCCCGCTCACTGGCCAGCACTGTTAGGCGCAGACCCTGATAGCCCTCCTGGAGCGTTAATCTGGGATGCAGCAGCTACGATGGAGACACTTGCGGCAATGATTGATTATACTGCTGATTCGATGGTCGCTGATCATGTCCGACGCGGCGCACTGAATCGACTACAACGAGCAGTGACATGGGAGGTTTTCGACCCAGCGGGAATCGATGCTGAGACACTTTCCGAGAATGCAGTGACTATTTTTGACTGTCGTAATCTCGCGGATGCAGCAATGAATGCACTCGTTATTGGTGTTGGGGAGGAACTGTATGCTGGGCGTCTTTCTGAGCGGATTGACACACTCCCGTGGCTGTTCATCGATGAAGCACACGTCTGCTTCAATGGTATTGCTGTTGATACATTGCAAACGCTTCTCACCCGTGGACGTACGCCAGGCGTCTCGGTCGTTATTGCGACCCAACGACCAACCGCGCTTCCTGCTGTTGTCGCCTCACAGTCTGATATTCGAATTATTCATCGACTGACTGCTGGGTCAGATGTCCGTGCGCTTGCCGCTTCAGACCCAGTTTACTTAGATTCTGATCTCGCTTCGATAATGCCGAATCGTCCCGGTGACGTGGTTATCATCGATGACACCGCTGAGACTGTTCATCACCTCCGGATCCGAAACCGGGAGACACAACACGGTGGTACCAGTCCACGAGTGAGTGACGAGACGTTATCATCTTGAAAACTCCGGCTTTGATGCGGTCACAGGGGTACACGCTGTTCGCACTTACATGAACTCCGAGGCGAAGGCCCATGCTACTCCGTGAAACATTTTGAACTATCGGTCCGACGCAACGGTATCAACAGCTACTCTACGACAATATTTTGAATTGAACTCCTCAATAAGTTTCAGGAGCAGTATCGGCTTTCGCCGTGGAATAAAGCCGACATTCAGAGAACCAACCTACTAATTGAACGCTAGACTGGAGTTGTTCCCCACAGTTTTCTGATGGTTCACGCATATTGATCAGTGATGGCGTTGCCCGGTTATGCCATGGGGTCCTCAACCTCTCATAGACGCCTCGCGTCGACAGCCAACCGGGGAAGAAAGCTGGAGACTCACGCCACCACGTCCCGGCTAATCGGTCGGACGCGAATGGTGGTGCACAGTCGGCTGAATATCTGACCGTGGAAGCCTGAATCGGTATTCGGGCTGTCGAATGTGGAACACGCACACCACGATGCTCGAGGATAACCGCACACGCAAAACTATGAACTTCGTTGAGGTTGAATCAGCAGGCACCACCAAGGAATGCCGTCGTGTGTCAAGTCAGACAAACCGGGTGGATGAGAGCATTCTTGATCTACCTGCGGGTCCGGAATGCAAAGAGGTAGAGGTGCAAATACTGAAATAAGTATCCTCTCTCGCGGTCTTGAGAAACTCAATAGAGAACCGGAAAGGATGTCTTGGATGGAAAGTCCGTCATAGAAATAGGAAGTCCTCCCGTGAATAACCTAGCTGCTGGCGATCCGAGTGATTCATGAGACGACGTCAGTGCAGAACGCGAGAATAAACAGAGAATCAACATAACGCAGTTCAGATGTTCGAGAAATACAAGCGCCCGAGGCGGGATTTGAACCCGCGTCACGACCGTGACAGGGTCATATGATCGGCCACTACACCACCCGGGCTTCATATATAAATATTGAAGGTAAGTAATTAAGACTTACCATCTAGGTTGATCAAATACTGGACGAACTGATTCTCCGCAGACAAAGACCACGGTCGAAAAACTGCCGTCTATGGAATATCTGCGTTCAATTTCACTGTGACTTCTGCAGCTTTGAATTCGCGCTTAGTTTGGCTATTCCCCCCCCGCATCCTCCTGGGTAATAATGAGCACAGACAACCGTTAAACATCCTGCAGGTTCGCTCGAATCATTTAACCTTCGGCACCGGATAATGATTGTATGAAACACGTAAAGGTCCCACAGGACCGTATCGGCGTACTCATCGGCGAGGGTGGGGAGACGATGCGTGAGATCGAACAGCGGGCTGAAGTTCGACTCGATATCGACTCTGAAACGGGGTCAGTCGCGATCGATGATGTTGGTGATCCCGTGCGTGGAATGCTTGCACCGGACATCGTCCGTGCGATTGGTCGCGGATTTACACCGACAGCGGCGCTCTCAATTCTCGATGACGAGATGCGAACGTTCGAACTGATTGATCTTGATGCACATACCCGAAATAAAAACGATCTTCAACGACAGAAAGGTCGATTAATCGGTGAGAATGGTCGAACAAGAGAATTGATGGAAGAACTGACAGGTGCAGAGGTTGTTATCCGAGGGACAACACTTGGTGTTATTGGTCAACCCGAGGAAGTCGAAGCAGTTCGACGTGCGACTGGCATGCTTCTTGATGGTGCCCCACATGGGACGGTGTATGCATTCCTTGAACGCAAACATAATGAACTCACGCGTGGATTTAATGTGCAACAATCTGGGTAATAAAACCGTCTCAATCAGCGCTATATCAGCGCTCAGTTGTATCTGATATCTTCTGCACGGGAGAAATCGGAGTTTCAGCCGTGTACATTTGGATCTTTGAATTAATCTACTGAGGCTTTATATGTCGTTGTGAGGTATGACCGAAGTCGACGGATTGAGTTGGCATCGGAAGTCCATACCCCCACCCACTCATTCTGTTCAATATCAATCGAGTAAGCAACGAGTGCTGCACCAGCTATTTGTGTGTTTGCGGGTGGATCGAAAATGACGAACCACCCGCGTCGAAGTTCAGATGCATCATCAGCATGAACAGTGAGATGCCATGAAGTCGGCATATCTAGTTGACCGACACCGTAAACATGGATTGACAGGTCAGTTTGTACAAGCTCATCATATGCCCGACGTGTTCCTCGCTCGTGGGTAAGCCGTGAAAGCCGTTGAAATCCAGCATGTAATTCACCTCCACCGGCATCTGCTGCGAGTGACTCAATGTATCGTGATATCTCAATGAGCAGAAGCTTTCCCTTTGACGCTGCGGGATATCCGCGAACATGAAATTTGATCCCCTCAAGATCACGGATTACAGCAGGAGTTTCAACATCTGCGAGTGACCGAACACCAGTTGTATAAATATCTGCATTGACCGCAAGAATAGTATCTCGTAAATCGCCGAATCTCGACTCGGAAACAACGTGACCGTCTCGACGAAGTTGCACCACATCTTCCTCAGCAAGGGCTCGATTGACAGTCTCAATATTTACTGGTTGATTCGTAAAGAGCCCAGTGAGCATTCGTGTGACCGTCGGAGGCTGATCGCTGTTAACCACCGTGAGCGACTGATCACCGGTTGCAGTCGCGAACTCCTCAACAAAGTCCCGGAGTCGCATCTGATTTGAACCAGAGTATCAGTAGTCTTAGTCATTACGCGTTGAATCCATACGCGACGGCTGCGTTGTCCTGTAACAAATTGGTATATAAGTGGCGGTCCTATGGTAACTAATGCCACGTTATGATACCTGTTCGTCGTCATTCAAATCTAAGAGCGTGAGATTTTTATAGAATCACAAACAATCACTGGATGAATATGTCTCAGCGAATGCAGCAGGGTCAACCGATGATTATTCTGGGAGATGACTCCCAGCGCACGCAGGGCAAAGACGCACAATCAATGAATATCTCGGCGGGCAAAGCCGTTGCGGAGTCCGTTCGGACGACGCTTGGTCCGAAGGGTATGGACAAGATGCTCGTCGACTCCGGTGGTGACGTTGTCGTAACGAACGACGGTGTAACCATCCTCAAAGAGATGGATATCGACCACCCAGCGGCAAACATGATCGTTGAGGTGTCTGAGACACAAGAAGATGAGGTTGGCGATGGAACAACAAGTGCTGTGGTCATTGCTGGTGAACTTCTTGATCAAGCTGAAGAACTCATTGATCAGGATGTCCATGCAACGACAATCGCACAAGGATTCCGGCAGGCCGCAGAAAAAGCAAAAGAACAACTTGATGAGGACGCAATCGAGGTCTCCGAGGAAGACTATGATACCCTCTTAGAGATTGCTGAAACGGCAATGACAGGGAAAGGTGCTGAGTCCTCGCGAGATCTCCTGTCGGAGTTAGTTGTTGACTCTGTTCTCTCTGTTGCTGATGACGATTCGATTGACATCGATAATGTTTCGATCGAAAAGGTCGTTGGTGGGTCTATCAGTAACTCCGAACTCGTTGAGGGTGTCATCATCGATAAAGAGCGCGTCCACGAGAATATGCCGTACATGGCTGAAGATGCCAATATCGCGCTCTTTGATGGTGCTCTTGAGGTTCGCGAAACCGAAATCGACGCGGAAGTTAACGTAACTGATCCAGATCAATTGCAAGAATTCCTCGATCAAGAGGAAGCACAGTTACGAGAAATGGTCGACCAGTTCGTTGATGTTGGCGCTGATGTTGTCTTCGTTGGCGACGGGATTGATGATATGGCACAACATTACCTCGCTGAGGAGGGTATCCTTGCAGTCCGACGAGCAAAATCCTCAGATCTTGATAGTCTTGCCCGAGCAACAGACGCTACTGTCGTCGGTTCAGTCGACGATATCGAGGCTGATGACCTCGGATACGCCGGTTCCGTCGCACAGAAAGACATCGGTGGCGATGAGCGACTCTTCGTTGAGGATGTTGATGACGCACGATCAGTGACACTCATTCTTCGAGGAGGTACTGAACACGTTGTTGATGAGCTTGAGCGTGCTATTGATGACTCACTCGGTGTTGTTCGAACGACGCTTGAGTATGGACAGGTGCTGCCTGGTGGCGGTGCTTCCGAGACCGAGTTGTCACTTCACCTCCGAGAGTTCGCTGATTCTGTTGGTGGTCGTGAACAGCTTGCTGTTGAGGCGTTCGCTGAGGCGCTTGATGTCATCCCACGCACACTTGCAGAAAATGCTGGACTTGACCCGATTGACTCACTTGTCGACCTACGAAAAACTCATGACGAAGGCGAGATCACGTCTGGTCTTAACGCCTACACAGGTGAGGTTATTGACATGGAAGAAGACGGCGTTGTTGAGCCTCTCCGCGTGAAGACACAAGCGATTGAATCAGCGACTGAGGCAGCTGTCATGATCCTTCGTATTGATGACGTCATTGCTGCTGGTGATCTGAAAGGTGGTGGCACCGATGATGATGATGACGACGCACCTGCGGGCGGTCCTGGTGGTCCAGGCGGCGCCGGCGGCATGGGCGGCATGGGCGGTATGGGTGGTATGGGTGGTATGGGCGGCGCGATGTAACCACTGCACACTGCACTGCGTGAGCACGTAATAATCGGTAATCCGTATTCGTATTTGTATTTCTTTTATTCTGTCCTATACTCATCTCACTGCTGGAGCAGTACACGCACGAACATAACGAATATCACACCCTGAGCCCGACTACCACCCCGACTCAGACTCAAAGTATAGTTGAGCCAAATCGAATTGATATCGATGCCTGCGGTACATTGTTCTGTCTCGCTTTAGTTTCCATCTGCTGCGATATGTCCGGACTTTGATGATTTCATTCATAGGTTCACTCAGTCATCTGTGAGTTATCCATTATTGTGATATATCGATCCGACGCGGACACATGGCGCGTGTGGTAATCATTGTTATTGTCGCTCAATAGTACTCACGGGAGTATCCTCTCTGGACATGCATCAGTGATACAATGATAAACACGGAGTGGATACCCTAATTACTCACCCACTGCTTGCGTGGTTCGTTTTTCGAGGACCGGGACTCCGCCTGTATTAACTACATTTCGAGAGGAAAGGATCGCGGCGACGAGCGCGACGGGATTCGAACCCGCGACCGTCGGATTAGAAGTCCGACGCTCTGTCCAGCTGAGCTACGCGCCCATATTGAATATATCTCATCAACGGTAAAATGCGTATGGATCTACGGCTGACACAACATGGATATCGCGGGGGGTGATCTTTCACGATTGAGTCTGGATGACACCACTATAATCAGACATTCCTCAATAGATTACTTTCGGCGAAAGTGAATCTGAGATACGTGTCCTGCAGCCTCTCAATGCTGATATACTGTGATTGTCAGCTCAGCTCAGTGTAATCTGTGAGCGGAACGTGTAAGTCTCAGTGTCGTGAATCGACGCATAATGAGGATTATCGGCACTGTTGGACTTCCCGGGAGTGGAAAGAGTGAGGCTGCTGCTGTTGCACGCACGCTTGATATTCCGGTCGTCACGATGGGTGATGTAATTCGTGAGGTTTGTCGCAATCGAGGATATGATCCTGCAGAAGATCATGGCACTGTTGCAAAATCACTCCGAGAGGAGGAGGGACCAGCAGCGATTGCTGAACGATCACTTCCAATCATTGAAGCGAAGCTTGAAGCAAACGAGACAGTGCTTGTTGATGGACTTCGCTCTGATACCGAACTTGATTGTTTTCGTGATGCCTTCGGTGATAACTTCGTTCTTGTAAGTATCGAAGCACCCTTTGAGTCGCGCGCAGAGCGTCTTAGTGAGCGTGGTCGTGATGAGACGGATATCGATAAAACAGCACTTCGGAAACGTGAAGAGCGTGAACTTGGATTCGGGATGGGTACAGCAATGGACCGTGCAGACGTCGTCATCCAAAATACTGAGTCACTCTCGGAGTTTCATGAGAGGATTCAACAGTTTCTCACCCGCCGGGTTGTTGATACGACTGAGCATGCCGATCAGCGCCAACGTACCCAATAAATCATATGATACATCGAACAGACGATTTCCAGACCAGTAACAATCGAGAGTTGGGATAACTTATTCACAAGTGCAATTACGATTACAATTACACTCATAATGATATATCGCGTTGAAATACAAATTACCACTCCGGTGCATGATACAGAGATAACGGATCGTGTTGAAGACGCAGTTCAGAACTTATTTCCGAACGTTACATTTGAACGGCATCCAGACGAGATTGTCGGTGAGACACACTCACTCGAACAGTTCGCTGCATTATTACACGAACAGGAGATTCTTGATACCGCCCGTCGAGAATTCTTCAAAAACGCTGATGATGAATCGTTTCGATTCTCAGTAAAAAAACAGGCAGCATTTAAAGGAATTATTAATTTTGCTGTCGGGAGTCCAGACGAATTAGGCGATATTGGAGTGACAGTCACTGTTCACGACCCAGATGTTGAGAGCTACATCGATCATACTGTCCCTCCGACTGAAGATGGGCAGCCACAGCCTATTGATACTGAGTGAAATTATCACAGACGGGTTAAACTCATCTAATTTGATAGGTCCTAGCTCGCGGTGTACCGAGTGTGGGAGGATCCGTGAGGATACCCGTCACCAAGGCGAATTGGCGTGTAAACGATGTGGAAACCAGAACCATACGGACTACAACCCGGTCTCCGGACTATGCCTGGCGGGCAACAAAGTCACGGCGTGAGTTTGCGACGGTGAAGAATATTGCAGAATAATAGTTCCTCCCAGGTCACCAGTCGTCTTAGAAGGAGCGTCAATCAGTACGCTCTGAACTCAGGGTCAGCGACACCGAGCGAGGGCAGACAGCTCTCGCCCGTGTTTGGGTGAGCGGAAGAGACAACTGACAAGCTCTCTCAATAATCGAGGCTGTTTCGGGTGAGCGAAGTAGGGTGGGGTGGTTGACTACAGACACAATCACCAACCGGGTGACAATGTGCCGAGTTTTTGATCATGTCTGCTCTCCGGTTATGCGGAGTATCAGCCTCAGTGATTGATTATAATTATCATGAGCTATTCAGGATCACCATCGGAGCTCGGAGTGGTATTAGTTGTGCCAGCGACACCTAGTCTTATACACAACCAAGGGGAGTGACTTGGGGTTTGATTTAATCATCAGCCGGGTTACGGATAAACTTGAGCAGGAATAACCTCAGGTGAGAATTAAACTCACACTGGGAATGGAATCAAAAGCAGGATGACAACTGCCACCCCGATCCACACTATCTTCAGTGCCGTGTTGACAACGATTACCTTGCTTCCGAACTCGGCACCCCAGATCCCATACTGGAATGGGATGGAGCGCTTGAACGTCGACACAGCGAAGGAGATGATACCCCCGAGGAGCATCGTCACAACGGCCGTTCGTGGGGTGAATACGTCACCGACCAACGGAGCGATAGTCGCTGCCCCAGCCGTGGTATCAAGCGCAAAGACAGCGATGACTGGGATCGCTGCCCCCGGCAATCCGACAAGGGTCGCCAACGGATCCGCGATCTCAGTGAGCGCCGTTAAGTCCGTTACTCGGGTGAGGATGACCACCAGCGTGTAGATGACAGCAAGACGCGGGACGATACGCCGGAGTTTCGGGAGCGTGCGGTCCCAAGCCTCGCGGACAACCTCTTTGGGGCCGTCAGAGCCTGCATCCTGCGCGCCGCCGTCAGCTGCGACGGTCGCCGAGCGATCAACGTTCGCCGACGAGAGCAGCAGCGTGCCGGCAAGGATACCCGTGATTGTAATACTGAGGGCAATAAGTGCTCGCGACCCGACGTAAAGAATCCCCACCTGAAGACCGAGAAGAGGTATCATAATTGGCGCATAAAACGTGAAAATGTGCTGAACAAAGCCAAAGAATGTGTTGATGGTAACGGCAACGAGCGTCGCGCGGTCGTCAAGCATTCCAGACTCACGAAACTCTGCGAGCATGCCGTAGCCCGCGGTCGTGGAGGCAGCAGTCGTGAGGATAGCCGTACCGACTTCGTCAGGGAGATTCGCGGGACCGGTGAGGAAGCGTGAGAGCCCAGCCACCCGCTCAACGACGCCGAACCCGACCGCGAGGTTCGCGAGAAACACGCCGATAGCGATGAGCAAGGTGATCCGCGCGACTCTGGGAAGCACCTCAGCAACGACTGGGAGAAGTTGACTCAGCTGTGACTGGAATGCGACGACCACAAATGTCACTGTCGCTAATCGGAAGCGAACGGTCAAATGAGCATCGATTGGTCAGTAGGGCAGGAGGGGCAGTGTGTCCGTCAGGGATGGGCTTGTGTGGTCGCGCCCACTGGATGACAATGATTCGACAACGATGATAGAGATTTTTGGAAGATTTCGCATCCGTCAAATAGCAGAAGTCCACAGAGATAGCAGGTAGAGTGCCTCGGGGCTTGACCCCGGACCGGAGCAGTTCACCTAACTAAGATTGGTGCGTGAGATATAGAGGGCGTATTCACACGGTTGCAAACAACTAGGGACCGATCCCGGTTTGTGCGGATGAGAGGTCGAATCACCGAAATATCGAGGTCGGAATCACTACCAGCATACCGATGAGCAGAAAATAGACGTCGGTCTCAGTGACATCGTTAATCAGAGATGTAGCAGTCACGAGGTCCACCGGAGATAATTACCCTTGATTGTGTAATCTGACTGTTGTGAGTTGAATTGATGATTGGTTATACTGTGTTTGCATTCGTGTTTGTGTCTTCGAGTGTGGGTAGTAGCGTGTCGAAGCTGACAGCAAATTGAGAATAAGTACAACGTGGTTAATCAGACTGAGATGGAGAATGTGAGTGTGACTGAGATTGAGATTGAGATTGGGGCTGATGCTGTACTCGCGCTCGTGTGCGTCTAACACGAGAGTGAATCAGACGGAGCGGATACGATGATTTGATTGATGATATCGATGCGAGTGCCCACTTCCGGAGTCGCATCCATCGTGTCCACATCTGCGGATAGCGGTGTGTAATCACTGCTGTAATTGAGTCACCACCGAGAATCAAGAACCCACCAAAGATCACCGCAAATCCTGTGATTGTAAGTGTTGAGATTGTCTCATCAAGAATAATCCATCCACCAAGTGCTGAGACGACAGGGGTGAGATAGAATAATAGATTCGCGCGTGTGGCGCCTACGGTGTCAATCAGCGCAAAGTAACTGAGATACGCGATGGCACCGGATCCGATACCGACATATAATAATGCAATTACTGCTGTTGGTGTCACCGAGATAGCAGCCATCGACTCGCCTGTCGTGGCCGCAAGAAGATGTGTCACAATAGCAGCAATTGGGACGCCCCACACAGTTCGTGCAGCGCTTGACATCGTCGGCGTTGCCCATCGGATTACAACAGCACCAAGCGCGCTCATGACCGCAGCAGCGAATATGATCGGTAGTCCAATTGTTCCAACGAACGCGCTTGGGTCTGGATTCGCTACTAATCCAACACCAATGAGTCCTGCAATGATTCCGATGATTCCACGTCGTGTCAGCGATTCATCAGAGAGTGCAAACGCAGCGAACACTGGTGTTAAAATTGGATTAAGGCTCATGATAATCGCAGCGACACCACTTGTAATATATTGTTGACCAATGAAGATGAGCGAGTTCGTCAATCCAATAACAAAAACGCCAGTCGCGAGGATCGCAATAATATCGCCTCGAGTGCGTGGTCGAAGTTCGCTAACGGACAGTTTATGTGCTGCGTACCCAGCTAACACAAGGGCTCCAATATCAAATCGTATCGCGACAAATGTGAGTGGTGGGAAATATGGGAGTCCAGCTTTCGCGCCAACGAATGTCCCACCGAACAATACAGCTGAGGCGATGAATAGCCCAAATGCTCGTCGAGCACTCATGATTGTTCACCACCAAATCGTCGAATCCAGTATTCGTCCACATGGTTAATTCGACCCCAATACACCTAATAGAATTGATAAAATATTGCATGCTCCATCGTTGTATCCCGGTGTGTCTATTGACTGTGGCGTGAAATGATTGCACGCGGCGAAGAGCGTATGTCGTGGGATATGATTCAATGTAGTATGGATGATGCCTTATCAGAAATTGAGTTTCTCTCGCGATCGGCAAATCGCGTACTTGTGCTTGAACGACTCGCAGAGGACCGGTATACACGGGGTGAACTCGGCACGGAGATTGGTGCATCACAGGCAACTCTCGGGCGGATTCTCGAAGATTTTACAGAGCGGTCATGGATACGACACGACGGGACCGAGTACGTTGCAACAGCAACAGGACGATTAGTCGCTGATAGTGTGACTGATCTTCTCGAGAGTCTTGAGACAGAGACAAAACTTCGAGAGATTATTGATTATCTCCCAACGCATGCGATGGATTTTGATCTTGAACATCTTTCAGACGCAACAATCACTGTTCCGACACAAACGCGTCCGAGTGCCCCACTCAGGGAGGTTCTCGCTGTTATGGAGGATGCAACCCACCTTCGGGTGTTTTCGCATGCGTTCAATGAGCAGAGTATCGAGATTGTCGAACGAAGAGTGCGGACTGGTGCGCAAACATTTGAGGCTGTTCTTTCTGAGTCTGCTGTTACTGCGATTGCTGATAATGAAACGTTGTGGGAACAACTACAGTCACTTGCAAGCGCTGATGACGGTCGCCTTCGTGTCCGGACCGATGGTGTCCCTCTTGCAGCGACACTAACAAATGACACGGTTGTGTTTTTACTCCGGGATGGTCGCGGGCTTGTCCAAGCATCACTTGCGAGTAATAATGACCGCGTGTATCAGTGGGCTGTCGAAACACACGATCATTACTGGCGAACAGCAGCACCCTTTGACCCAGAGCAATATGACGCCAGTGTCTCCTGACCGACTCAATCTGTCTATCTGATTATTATCACATCGGCTTCAGTGTGCAGCATTCGGTGTGAGTTCTGCTCTGGGTTCACTAACCACTTCACTCGCTTTCTTCGAGCCGAGCGCTCCCAGATGAATTACTGAAAAAGCGTCCCATCGATAATTGCCGATGCAACTGCCTTGGCGTCAGCCTCTTGGCGAGTCGTGCGACCGACAATTGGAGGGGCAATGTCATACGCCGAGAGGTCAGTTTCATCACTCTCGGTAAGAATGAGTTTTGGATATGACGACGAATGGAATCCTTCGATGAGGATGAACTGATATCCGCTTGCGTTGAGGTCAGAAACAATCGTCTCAAGTCTGTCGGCTTCACTCTCGGTGTCACTCTTTCCATTTGTTGAGATCTGAAATGAGAGCGATGGTGTCACACCAACAACGGTTTCAGCACCAGCCTGTCGGTGTCGGTATGTGTCCTTTCCTGGGGTATCTGGCTCTATATCATGATGTATTGACTTAATCGCCCCAACCTGACCAACTGTGCTAAGATGATCAATAACTGATTCAAGAAATGTTGTCTTTCCACTATCACTTGGTCCAACGACACAAAGCGGCTGTCTGTTTATTTCTGCGGGTGATGTCGACATGCAGGTATCCCTACTCGCTGAGGACGTGATTTACTTGTGGCGTGTAATGATTCAAACGCAGTTCACATTGTACAGATATACTCGGATACGCTTGCGATATCAATTAATAAATATCGAGAAACACTGTCTTTCACTTAGTATTTATCTCAGTCGAACCAATAATTTAAATACATAGCCGATATTGATTGCACATATGTGTGTTCGGAAAGATGTGATTCTGCGTGTTCCCCCATAATTAATCATAAAGATTTATGATAAACCCGTGTCTCCGACGAAGTACGATGAAAGACGCCGTGTTCGTACGTGCGTGACATCGTTCACTCACATTCACACACTCACAGTATCGTTCGCTCACTATCCATACACAACAAATCCGATGTCAGCGTTGACATCATCCGAAAATAATAGACAAATGACACGACACCAACAAACCCGACCGACAGACGAAATCGAGCCAATGGTTCCACTGATCGACGACGAAGAAACGCAGTCAATACCAACACCGACGCGCGACGGTGGACAACACGAACGACCACCAGAAACCGAATATGCAACATCGTATACACGTGATGTTGAATCGATACTCCCTGGTGTTGCTGAGTTCTAGAGATAATTAATATTTTGATTACAGAAGGGATAGACGAAATCTCACGGCTTTCGCCGTTAGAGAAGTCCAAATAGCCCATGTAGAGGACAGACTATCTGGTATCTTTATTTGTCTCAGATAAACGTATAGAGTGCTTCAGGATACGACATCGATGGGCACATTTTACATTCGACTGTGATAATCATCGAATAAAATGAATGCACGACGGTTTGCAGTTGCTCTGTTTGGGCTCGCAGTATTCAGTATCATTGGCTTTCTTGCGTACGAATTTATCGCTCCGTTAACTATTGCTGTCTTCCTCTATTATTCAACTCGGAGATACTACAGCCTCCTAGAGCGGTTTCGACTTCCGTCGAGTATCCGTGCTGCTATTGCGCTTGGATCACTCGCAATTCCGCTTATTTTTCTGATCAGTTATGCAGGCGTTCTCATAGTGCTTGAGGCGCGTGCATTCGTTGATAAATATGATCTTATCTCGGTCGCAGCGGAGAATATTTCATGGTTTGGAAGTGTGAGCCGCGTTCCGGAATTTACAATCCAAGGATTATATGAAGCATATCAATCAGGACAATTGACGCCCCTAATCGACTTTGCAACGGCTCATGCGAACGTTCTCACGAGTCTGATTTCACAGTTCACACTGAACTTATTTATTATTACCATCGTCACGTACTATCTACTCGTCGACGGTGACAAAATCGGCGCATGGCTTCTCCGATTTGACGATGAGGCAATTATCCGTGAGTATCTTGAGGCGACTGATCGCGAACTTGAATCGGTTCTATTCGGTAATCTACTGAATGTACTCTCAATCTCACTGATTGCCATTGCTGTCTTCAGTCTGTATAATGTGGTCGTGCCAAGTCCTGCTGAAGTGCCATATCCGGCTTTAGCTGGCGGGCTTACCGGCATTGCAAGTCTTATTCCCGTTGTGGGGATGAAAATCGTTTATTTCCCGCTCACAGTTCTCAGTGCGATTCCGATTTTACTCGGTGGCAATCCCTCTCATTTGACATACATTGCTGGACTCCTCGTGATTGCGATTGTTGTGGTTGATACGATTCCAGATATTGTCCTTCGACCTCTCTTAAGCGGTGATGAGACACATGTCGGATTGTTAATGTTGGCATACACACTCGGTCCAGTTGTGCTTGGATTTTATGGACTCTTTTTTGCACCAATTCTGCTCGTTATTGGATTAACATTTGCCAACACAGCACTTCCACGACTCCTCAATACAGCAAATGATACTGACACAGCCCCATCACCCTCGGGTGTTAATCCAACAAACAGTAGCGATGAAAATCCAAGCGGGGCGGCTGCAAACGACTGATGAGGTTGAGACGACTACAGACAGCGAGTAGCGGGCAGGCACTCGGGTCATTTGTCATCGCGTGAATCAATCGGGGCTATACTCTGGAAGCGGAACGAGTGTTAATGGTCGTGATGTCTGTTCGATGAGTGAATGTGAGACACTCCCGAAGATGACACGCTCAGTCCGTGAATGACGCCGAAGTGCAGTCACAATCTGGTCTGCATCGATAGCGTCAGCTTCTCGGAGTAATTCCTCTGTTGGCGATGCCTCACGATTATACTGTGTTGTTGATACCGGAATGTCCGTTTCCGCAAAGCGGTCATCGAATACCTCAAGTGCGGTCTCGCCATCCCGACGCTCCTCAATATCAGAACTTGTCATAACATGGATCACAGTGAGTGTTGCATCCGTACCGAGGGTCCCCTCAAGATGATCACAAATGACCTGACTCGCCTGCTCGCTGTCTGTCCCAATCAAATACGTTGTCATGAAACAGGTCGGTATCAGTAATAAACGATACTGTAGGTTTCGGTTTGACATCCTCCTCCGCCTGAAGACAGGAGGGACCCCGACCGCATTTTGAACTTTCAGGTTCGTAGTCTCACCAATCCAGTACGGTGAGAATCTGTATGGAATTCACGGACTGTCGTGAGTGCGACTACCGGGAGTGCCGAGCCCCCGGTGCTCCCATCCGTAACCAACGTGAAGTTTTTGTCACAGAAACTTCAGTCGGTATCAGCGGACTCGGAGCTACTTGCACTGTGGACGTTCGCCCGGTGGTTGTTGTTTGATTCCCACATTGGGACATCACTATTTCCAGCGTGGGTGGACATCCACACTTGAACCACCACTTTCGAGCGTCCGTATACACTGGGGTCGTAACCAGTGCACCGAAATAAATCCATACATCATTCGAAATGTTACTGTGATGACGCGTATTCACGCTGTGAACGACGTGGTATTACGCCTGTTCGAATATAACTGTCGACTACCCTCTTCAACAGTCGAATTCGACGGCGGCGGCATGTTTATTACGCTCAGACGACAGGTAGCTATATGGTAACAGTCGCCTCGACAGAAGAATTTGGCACAACAGAAGCGGCGCCCGCAGACGTTGACTCAACGATGGTCTCGCATGTCGCTGAGTCACTTGATGCTGATATGATGACGCTTGACATCTATGAAGGTGCCACATCCGGTCGATTATACGTTGCAGCGACAAATGGATATGAGTGTGTGACGGTGAATTCAACTGGATTATCGGTGACACATATTGAGACACCAACAGAATCACTCACCGAGTTGTTTCGAATCGAACCTGATCCAGGCGAAACCGTCTCTGATGCAGTTGATACCCTCAGTTTTGCTGGCGACTAATTGTTCTCGATGATGACGTATCAATAATAGCCGTATCTGTCGACCAGTGTCTTTCACAGAATTGCTGTCTGTTTCGTTTTATTTCCACGGGAGACACACAGTATCGATATCAGGATCTGATTTTATTCTTGAGGAGTATCCAGACATCATCAATATACTCGAATAATGATCGGGACGATTCACGGATTGAATATACGACAATGACATCACCACAACCCTCCGATGCAGGTGACACGATCGAGTTACATTCAGACTCAGCAACCACCGCCGGGACTGTCGCTGATGAGTCGCCAGTCAGCGTCTATGAGTCAGCAATGACGACAAGTCGTCGACTCACAACCGCATTGAAGCGTGGCGTTATCGCGCCTGTTGCCAAATGCCACTTCGAAACAGATCGCGGATATCCAGTCACGCAGGAACTTCCTGATCGCAGTGAGTCATATCAGTTTCAAAGCCATGATTTTACAGCGCTTGTCCGTCCAGACGAACGAGAAGTTTGCAATGAAACGTACGATGGTCGTGTGATTACTCCGACGATGCTTCTTCGTAATCCCTCAGTTGCTGCTACATTATTTGAACAGGCTGAGACACTTTGGGAGAGCACCTTCGGCACATATCAGCCAGCACATACACAACCGAACCACCCTGGACCATTTCCATTTCAGGAACTCTCCCCGGCGGCTGTTGCGGATTCATTTGAAACTCAGTATCAGACAATCTGTGAATCGCAGTCGCTTGCGGTTGCAATCAAAGCGATTCGGGAAGACATGCTCTCGATTGTCGCTGATCTCTTCGAAACGAGTGAATCTGAGTTACATACCCCCGGAGGAACGGACCTATCTGCGCTTGCTCGTGCGGACTCTCTGAGGGTCCCATACCGCGATGACTCAATCGCCGTTTTGCGCCCAACGACAGAAGTCCAATCAAACACACCGACACGTGGTGTTATTATCGGCTGCGATGATACACCCGTTGGTCTTTTTGCACATGTGACTGATGTAACAGCACTTGACCCGACACAGGAGACAACGCATGCAGCAATTCGTGATGCAATGGGATTCGATCGCGAACTCGATCCATATGTCGATCACGACCGACTTGATACCGTTCCAGGAGAGCGGATTCGACTTCAAGGCGATTTGCGCGTCGAGCGCACTGATGACCTCAATGGATTTCCAGAAGAAATTGCCAGAACAACCCGCCGTCGGGAAAACCGCCGACTCGTTGATGAGTATCTTGAATCGACAACGCTCCCGGCTGAGCACATATGGGGGCAGAATGACTCTCCAGCGGTCAGTACAACACTCACCACAACGGTATCTGAAACGGGTGCTGTAATACTTGAACCAGCAACTGCCGATGGTGATCTTGAGTTGCTCTCGTACGTTCAATTATTACTGTCACTTGATCATGGACCGGCTGTTGTCTATACTGACTATGATGATGTCCCGTATATTCGCAATCCTCGTCGTCCCGGTGGACTTGCAGGCACGCAACGACTGTCTGTCGCAATCGAAACCGCTCGTGAGGAGGCTAGCCGGGCACTTGAGGCAATGCTTGAGACTCAGCGTGTGGATATCGAAGCCACAGCTCGTGACCGTGCAAGTGACGCGCGCGTTGGAATTGATGTCCCAAAACAAGTGAATCTCCCCGTTGACAACCATCTTACCTTTATTGAGGCTGGATATGCTCCTGCTGTCGAGACTGAACCGGTTCCTGTGGCGGTTCCGTCTGAGACGACCCTACATATTGTTCATGATGAACACAACACCGTCACCGTGCAGGTTGCCCCCGGTGTATACCGATTCAGCCTTCTCCCGCGGGGGCTTCAACCGCCTGCTGATCGTCCAAGATGGCCATCTCCGTAAGTTGCTGTGTTGGTACGATTCTTAGTTATCAGTAGTTCGTCCCACAGTGATTTTATTTACTCATGATCATGAAAGAAAGACGTTGAGCGGTTTCTTGCGCTCTTATTGCTGAATAAAATATCCATGTTTTCAACTACTGTTATACGTGGAGCAACAACAGAGAAACTCAATGACTTTCATCCGGAGAATGTCAGTACCGAAACCATATTGATTGTTCATTAATGAGCGTCTGCATGCGTATTGTTCTCCATGGTGGTGCTGGGGACAGCCCAGAGGCCCCAATACAGCGCCAGTCAATCCTTGATGAGACCGCTACAGATGCTGTGAGGTCTGATACTCCAATTGATGCGGTCGAGACAGCACTTCAAGAACTTGAGAGTGCTGATCAGTTCAATGCTGGAAGCAGTGGCGCTGTACAGACTGATGGTGTTCCCCGAACCGACGCAGGAATCATGCAAAGCACTCGAGACATTGGTGCTGCGTGTGCGATGACCGGCGTTGAGCATGCAATTTCAGCTGCTCGGGTCGTCTGTGAAGAAACACCACATATCCTTCTTGCGGGCGAGCAGGCGGTTACATTAGCCGCCGATTACGGGGTTCGAACAAATGTCAGCCTATTGAGTGATGCTGATCGAGCTCGATGGGACGATGCCGACATCCCAATCGGCAGTTCGCAGACTACTCTTGAGTGGGTTGCAGATCGTTTTGGTGGACACGATACAGTCGGCGCAGTTGCACATGACGGCAATCGATACGCCGCCGGGACATCGACACGTGGACGATGGTTTGCACTGGCTGGGCGCGTTGGCGATGTTCCGCAGGTGGGAGCTGGATTTTACTGCTCACCGGCTGGTGGTGCAAGTGCAACGGGTGCTGGTGAGGATATCGCACGTGTCACATTGAGTCGAATCGCAGTGAATCATCTGATGAATGGTCACACAGCGGATGAGGCTGCGACAACAGCACTTGAGACGTTTGTTGAGACAACAGCGTCTGAGGCGGGGCTGATTGTCATGGGGTCTGAAACGGTCGGCATAGCCACGAACGCCCCCACGATGCAGACGAGTGTTGCACAGCGATGAGCATCATCTTTCGGCTGATATAAACTCATATTGTTCTAAGACAATCGTAATTGTTTTGTGCTCCTCCACGCATGACACACTGTAGCGTGAGGATGCATGCACACCATTGACACGGGTAGTAAAGACACAGCGGTATAGCCACTGATGAACAGACACACGAGTTTTGCATCGACTGCAACGCCCGCCTCGGACGGTGGACGCTCCATCGACAGTATTGGGATTGTTAGTTTTGAGCGAAAGTGGGACACAGCAACCACAATCCAAACAACGCTCACTGAACAGTTCCCAACTGTTGATCTCATCGAGTATGATGGGGATGTGTTTGAGCGCTTCTGGGGTGAATATGATTGCCTTCTCGGGTTGATGGCTAGTGGGATTGTGATGCGAAAAAGCGCCGATCTGCTCGCAGACGCATCTGCTCCTTCACAGCCGATTGTCGTTACCGACGAGGAACTCACGTGGGCAATACCCATACTCGGCGGTGAGGACGGTGCAAATCAGGTTGCCACAGCGCTTGAGCAGATGGGAGCCGTGCCAGCAGTGACAAGTACGTCACTCAGCAATCGCAATGACGCACAATCGACAGCACTTGAATCGCATGTCGAAAGCGAGACAGAGACAACCGCCACCCGATTAGACGTTCAGACAGACGCATCACCAATTATCGCCCCAGATGGGCCAACAGTCGTATTGGTTGATGATGAAACAGCGGTCACAACCACACAGACGACGGATACTCCGACCGCTATCCTTGGCGTATCAGCCGCGGATACGGCAACAGCTGATATAATTGATACCGCCTGGACAGAGATCCTTGCCGATCATGATACGGTGACAATTGATGACGTTGCCGTCATCACGACGCTCGCTCCAACTGATGCGCTCACCACCGCGGCAGAAGAGGTGGGTCTTACAGTCGTCCGTATCGACGCAGATACTCCCGAGACCGGGATGGACGAGGATGCGGACGCAGTTACGGATGCAGAAGTAGCAGCAACACAATTGGATGCACCGATAGAATCGATCACAACCACAACTACACCACTATGACCACAGCCACATCAGAAATAGAAATAGAAACACCAACACCAGCAACAACGAACGGTGATGTCGCAGTGACGGTCGCTCTGACAGTCATATCGGAGGAGGCACAATGAGCACAACCGCTGAAACACCATCTAACGCTGGAACGTTGTATGTTGTTGGCATCGGACCTGGGCTTCCAGAGGCAATGACACAACAGGCAAAAACGGTGATCGAGACAGCCGATTGTGTGATTGTCTCAAATCTTTATCAGGAATTCCTCCGCGCTGATGGGACGCTTCCAGAGATAACAGCAGACATCGATGATGGGAAGTACACACGACCAGATGGAACCGAGCAGGAACTGCTTCGCTCCTCGATGGGATCACAGGTTGAACTCGCAATCGAGGCATTCGAACGTGTCCGGGAAGGACAGGATATTGCACATGTCTCCGGTGGGGATCCGAACGTCTACGGCAAATCAGATCTGCTGTTTACAATGGCACGTGCAGAGGAGGCAACAGATGTTCCTATCGAGGTCATCCCCGGTGTCACCGCAGCGCTTGGAGGAGCCGCAAACCTGGGTGCTCCATTAAGCAATGACTTCTGCACAGTCTCACTGTCGGACAAGTGGCGCGGATGGGATGAGATCGAAGAGAAACTCCGTGCAGCAGCGATTGCGGGCTTCATTATCGTTCTATACAACTGCTGGCGTGATTATGAACGTGCGATTGAGGTAATTCGTCAAGAGCGTGCTGATGACGTCCCGGTGGCGATATTCAATGATGCCGGTCGCGAAACAGCAGGTCGAAATCTCGACGATGAGACACACACGATCTGCCGACTTGATGAAGCGACGACACACGACGAGAAGGTCGGGGGAATGGGAACCTCAATTCTTGTTGGCAATCACGAGACGACAGTATGGCAGAATGACACCCGGGCATTCCTCGTTACGCCCCGCGGTGGACGTGATGTTGAGGACTTTTAAAATGAGTGATAAGACTATCATAGACAATACCAATGAGCACTGACGAGACGACAGACACGACGGACGCAACGGACACGACAGAATCGAGTGCAGACAGAAAACCAACTCCGCAGGCAGAAACCACTGAGACAACAGCGGAATCAGCATGTGGTGCATCACAGACGCAAGCGAGCTCTGAATCGACGACAGCATCTGATTCGACATCACAGTGTGGTGGATCGACGGGCGCATCGGGATCGACCACCAGCAGTAGTTCCTCTTGTGGAGCCACAGCAACCGATGAGGATGATACATCCGAGAATGTTGGTGCCACGATTGATGACTTCGAAGCGGACCCTGGGCGACTTCTCGCTGTTGGACTTGGTCCTGGGCAACCAGAAGGAATGACCGCCCGTGCACGTTCAGCACTTGGATCCGCTGAACATATTGTTGGATACACGACGTATATCGACCTTCTCCCGGATGAGATAACCGAAGGTGCGGATGATATTTATGACACCCCAATGTGTGGTGAGGTGTCACGAACAGAGGAGGCAATTGATCGTGCACTTGCTGGGAATGACGTTGCGATTGTCGGCTCAGGCGATCCAAATGTCTACGCACTTGCGGGACTTGCACTTGAGATTCTTGAATCAAAGGGTGGGACGGCTTCGATGGTTGATTTTGAGGTCGTTCCAGGCGTTCCAGCAGCACAATCGTGCGCGGCGCGTGTTGGAGCCCCCTTGGTCAATGACACTGTTTCGGTGTCGCTGTCAGATCATCTTACGTCGATGGAGACGATCGAATCCCGACTTCATGCTGTTGCTTCTGAGGGATTCACAATTAGTATCTACAATCCATGGAGTCGAAAACGGCGTGAGAACTTCGAGACTTGTTGTGAGATTCTTCTCGAACATCGTGACCCAGACACTCCCGTTGGAGTCGTTCACGGTGCCGGTCGGGATGATGAGCAAAGCAAAATTATCGAACTCGGTGAACTTGAGTCACTCGGGGAGACTGACCTCATTGATATGACAACGACAATTATCGTTGGGAATGAGGAGACGTACGTCTGGGATGGACGTATGGTCACACCGCGTGGATATGAGACAAAATACGACTACTGAATATCGAATATCGGCGTATCTCTCCCGAATATCGGTCAAGATAATATCAACATCAATCCAGTTATGATACCACTAACAGCATGCGGATATACACGAGCAGATAATCAGAACAGCCAAATCGATCAATATTATCAAAGCGCAGTTGACGTCTGTCGCGCTTTCGCGCAGAATCAACAGGATCGAGCGGAGAGCGAAGAGCGGAGGGGAATCCAATGAGTCTTGAAATCACTGCTCCCGCGAGTCTCCTTGACCCATCTCCAGAAACGGCGTATTTCTGGGGTCGCGTCGTTGGTGATGGGGCAATTGCAGATGATCGGGTTCGTATCCGAACGAGCGATGAAACGGCTGCTCATCGACTTGCCGCTATCGCTGAGGCTGAGCAAACACGCCAAGTGAGTGATGACACTGAACAGAAACAGGAAGGAATCACCCATAACATTCGCGAACGCGAGTATCTACATGATACGTCCATTACTCGTCGCGAAAACGAATATATGGTTACGGTGACCGGTAATATCACCGCTGAGGCGGCATCAAGACTTGGACTGCCAATCCCGATGGGAACATTTGAGCAGCCAGTGTCAGATGAGTCATCGGACGCTCAATCGAACACCGAATCCAATATCACCACCACGTCTCACCCACACTATGACTTCGGGGAACTCACAGAGCATACACAGCCGTTACTTCGTGGACTCTTCGAAGGATGTGGGACGATCTGTTATAAGCAATCTGCTGGAGCGGTCGGACTCTCATTTGTTCACACTAAGCAGATACTCGAACGGATTGACGATCTACTCAAAAAGCTCTCTGTCCCAGCACCAACAAGCGACCCGGCTCCGGCATCAAGCAGTGGTCATTGGTTCAGTCTCGATGATGACGCTGCTCCTGCTGTTGGTCGGGAACTCTACGCTGACACAGACGCAACTGGGTTATTCGCACCAAGTCGCCGTCGTAAACTGCTCGGATGTCTCGATCGAATTGACAATGAGTAATCAGAGCGCTGAGACATCAATCTCTCCATCGCCGGAGTCAACAACTGCAGCGAGATTTGATGATGAGGCAGTTCTGCTCATTGGTCATGGCTCTCGCCGGGAAAAGTCGAATGAGCAGGTTGAGACCCTTGCTGCTGATCTTGAATCCCGTCTTGATGTCCCGACTGATGCCGCATTTCTCGAACTTGCGACTCCAGCGATTGAGGAAGCAATCGACACACTTGCGGCTTCGGTGAGTGCTATTTCTGTTGTGCATCTCTCGTTGTTTGCTGCGAGCCATGTCAAAAACGACGTTCCATTGGCACTTGAGCAAGCTCGTTCGGACTATCCAGAATTAACAATCAATAATGGGGCGCATCTTGGTGTTCATCCGGCACTCATTGACTTATTAGATGACCGCGCTGCAGCAGTCGAATCGACGCTTGAAGTTGACAGACAGACGGATGATGTCGCGGTCGTCCTCTGTGCTCGTGGCTCAAGTGATCCGGACTCAAACGGCGACGTTCATAAACTCGCTCGATTGCTGTATGAAGGACGAGAGTTCGACGATGTGGCGGCTACATTCATTGGAGTAACAGATCCAGTACTCGATGAGACACTTCATCGCGTTGCAAAAACGCGTCCCGACGCCATCGTTGTCCTGCCGTACATGCTTGGTGATGGTGTGTTAACCGGTCGAATCCGTGAGGGTGCCGACTCATTCGATGAGGAGTATCCATATATCTCAGCCGCCGCTGGTGACCCACTTGGGACAGACTCACGACTTCTTGATGTTCTTTCAGACCGATGGCAGGAAGCCCGCACCGACAGTGTTGAGATGTCATGTGATACCTGTAAATACAAAGTTGATCTTGAGGGATATGCTGAAGATGTCGGTGGTGCGCGGGCGACACTCCGGGCGCTTATTCATCAAGAAACACACGCAGATCGCGACGATGTAGACACAGATCCGGATACACATGATGCTCCCGCAAAGCATGTTACCGTCTGTATGAATCAGACCTGCGCTGCGGAGGGTGCTGCGAGCGTTCTTGAGCAGTTACGACAGTCTGCTCGTGACTCTGATGCCTGTGATGTCCGCATTACACGAAGTTCTTGTCTTGGTCGGTGTGGTGACGGTCCTATGGTTGCGGTCTACCCTGATGGCGTCTGGTATGGTAGCGTCGATGATGAGGGAGCAACCGAGATTGTCTCCTCACATCTTGATCGGGATCGAATCGTCAGTGACTATGTTGATCAGACATTATAATTGATATATAGACAATGACCTGCCACGAAATTGAAGCACTCAAACTTGGATTGATGAACGTTCTTGGGACGAGTGATGAAAGCGCCCGACAGCACGCATATGCAGAGCTTGAGGGTGCACTTGAGGGACCAATTGAAGCCCTTGCTGAAGCTGAGGATCTCTCAGCCATTCAACGGCATCTTGACGCAGCACTCGTTGATCTCGAAGAAACAGTTGCAACGACTGAGAAGACCGACCCTGAGTATGATTATCTTCGCGGGCGACTCATTGCTGTCCGCGATGCCGAACAGTCAATTCAACGACTCAATACACAGGGAGAATCGGTACTTACTGGATTCGCTGAGACCCATGACTTACTCCATGAGACCTTCCCAGTAGAAGAAGAATAGAGCAGAGCCGAGTAGATTGACTTCCTCCCGCGCCTGAAGACGGAGGTATGCGCTATCGATCTGTCTTAGACCTCATTTGAAACTACCTGTCTTTATTTACTGAGTGACACACGGACACCAGGAGTGGTTTTTTTGGAGTACGCGTAACTGTCGACGAGACAGTCATATATCATTTCTGATTGCTCACTGTTGACACTTCGTTTCCGAGGTAATGACACTATCAACGAATGCCCCGACAGCAATACTAACCTCATCAATGGAGCTTTGAAAAGAATGGTCCGTCGGGAATGAGCGAATATCACATTCATCGCGAGACGTGTGTTGTTGTAACATTTCAACAATTGGATCAACAGTGACTATCTCATCCTGTGTTCCATAGATGAGTTGTGTCGGTGTGTCTGTTCTGTGTATGGCGGTCGTTGTTTCGATAACCGAGCCATCATCGATTGATTGTGGTGGGGCAAGCGCAGACACACAATCAATGCAGGTGCTCGCCGTTGCCACACCGATTGCGAGTGCAGCGCCGAAGCTATATCCAAACAATCCATATTTGTCATATCGGCTCCGTGCCCACTCGACTGCGTTGGTAACGTCAGCATACTCACCGTGACCATGGTCCCATGATCCATACGCAATCCGTAAGCAGTCAATCTCCGGAGAGAGTTGGTCACTCACAGCACGGAGTCGCTTATCAGTATAATGACCGCCGTGCTGTGGATGCGGTGGACATGCGATTACACAACTGTCGACAGTATGTTTGTCTGTCGTCTCTGTTGTATCAAGATGTCCACGGGCGTCCCGTCCACCGCTGAAAAGAACAGTGTGACTCACAACTAGTCATTCATACGAGAGAATTTAAACAGCCTCACACCAAATAAAACACCATGGGAATCCTCTCACGCGCATCGTATGTCGTCCGTTCAAAACTGAACTCGCTGCTCAATCGCGCCGAGGATCCAACGGAAACGCTTGAATACTCATATGAGCAGATGCGCGACGAGCTGCAGGAAGTCAAACAGGGGATCGCCGATCTGACAACGCAGAAAAAGCGCCTTGAGATGCAGAAACGACGTCTCGAAGAAAATGTTGAAAAACATAATGAACAGGCGCGAGAGGCTGTTCGTCAAGATCGTGAAGACCTGGCTCGACAGGCTCTTGAAAAGAAGCAGGCAAAGATGTCACAGATCGAGGATCTCGAAGGACAAATCTCTGAACTCCAATCGACACAAGACAATCTTGTCGAGCAGAAAAATGAGCTACAAAACCGGATCGAAGAGTTCCGGACGAAGAAAGAGACAATGAAAGCGCGGTATGAAGCCGCTGAAGCATCATCGCGTGTCTCAGAAGCAATGACTGGTGTGGGCGACGAAATGAACGATGTCAGCCGAGCTATCGATCGTGCAGAAGAACAGACCGACGAAATGGAAGCCAGGTCAGAAGCAATGGATGAGCTTGCTGATACTGGTGCCTTTGATGAAGCCATCTCTGATAAGGATAATATTGACCGCGAACTATCTTCAGGACGGACTGACGCTGCTGTCGACAGTGAACTGGCAACGCTCAAATCGGATGTAAACGAAGATACTGAAGACACGAGTAGCACTAACACTAGCACTGAAAGTAAGAATACAAATACTGCTGAATCAGAAACATCTGTTTCAGACTCCGCTGTTGAGACAGAACTTGAAGAGTTGCGTGATGACGAAAACAACTGATTGCGTTCTTAATTCTATTCTGCTCTGCTCTCCTTCCTCTTTCGTTTCCTCTTAGTATTGACATTGCTATTGCTATCGACACTGTCGTAAACGCACCTGGGGTCACATCCACATACCATCACCATCATCATCAAACTCCCAGGGCAGTCGCCTCAACCGTCTGTACACCTGCATGAGGAGAAAACCACGTTGTGGCTTCCATCTGATCTCTCAGGAGGTATGCTCACACGACAGTTTTATACACTAATTGTTATGATACACAGAGAACGCTAGACGATATCCGTCGCTGCTATGGACATAATCGAATCGATAGGGCGTCGGATGTGCTGTTGGATATGAAAACACAGATGACAGATACTATCGACGCAGTTGAGAAGGCGCTCACATCGGAGCAAAAGGAGACGTTCGATGCACGGGTTGCTCGTGAAGCCGCACGACTCAAACATGATATCCGCAATGGGAAATTCGACTCAGACCATGTTGCGGTCGGACTTGAATTAGAGGCATATGTTGTTGATTCGAACACACGACTTGCCGCCGCGCCAGCGACGGTATTCGAACTTGATGGATGTAGCCCTGAATTAGGCGTTCACAACGTTGAGCTTCATACAACACCAGACGCCATCGGGAGTGACTCTGGCGGTCAGGGACATGGATTCCGTCGTCAGGCAAGTGAACTCCATCATATCTGCGACTCAATTCGCACCCATATCGATGATGCTGACCGCACGCTCGTCTGTGATTCATTATGGACTATCCCACCCGAATCGGGGACCGATGCATACCTTCGAGCGGGGACAACAAAACGGGGAATCTTTTGCGCAGAGAATGTCCGCCCGATTCCTCGATATATCGCACTCAATGAAGTAATTCGCGAACAAAGTGGGGGGACAATTGAACTTGGTCTCCCAGGACTTGCTACTGCTCCCTCAATGTTGGTTGAATCACTCGCCACTTCAATTCAGCCACATCTTCAAATACCGGATCCAAGTGATGTCCCGGCGTATCTAAACGCTGCAACTCGAACAATGGGACCGCTTTTATCGCTGACAGCAAACTCACCGTTTCTCCCGGCTGATTGTTATGCAGGTGTCAGTGCTGAGGTCGCGACTGACCGACTAGCGCGAACACCGCATGAAGTCCGCATCCCGATTTTCGAACGTGCAGTTGATACAGGTGCTGAGAAATGCCGGGTCCCAGCGGATGCAGACGATATTTTCGAAGTAATCGATCGAATTGTGACGGACCCGACGCTCGTTGCCTCACCAACGCTTGAAGCACCGATTCCAACAGTCGACGCTGAACCATGTGATCTGTCCGTTTTTCCGGCAAAGCGTGGGACGTACTGGCGATGGGTCCGACCGGTCTTTTGTGGACAGACACCTCGAGATGGATCAGAGATAACCGCCATGCCGACGGATCACACCGGTCAGACAACACATGCGTCAGTGCGTATTGAGTATCGACCACTTCCAACCCAACCGACGGTCCGTGATACAATTGGAGTGCAAGCACTCGTTGCTGGTGTCCTCCATGGGGCTGTCACCACCGATCACCCACTTGAGACGCTTTCATGGGATGACGCTGAGGAATCATTTTATGCCGCCGTTGCAGATGGCCCAACAGCAGCGCTCGCATGGGTTGATGATGATGGCGTCTATCAGATGGATCACAACGCGATTTATGATGATCTCTTTTCACTCGCACGCCGTGGACTGTCTGCGCTTAGTATCTCCGATGAGACGATCGAGTGGGCGCTGACGCCGATTGAAGCACGTCAGCATGGACCGTATCAGACGCCAAGTGAGTGGAAACGCGACCGTGTCGAACAAGCAGTGTCTGCTGGAACCCCGCTTCCTGCGGCGATTACACAGATGCAGACAGCATATGTCGAGTACGCCGAAAAAGAGATCCCATTCGCTGAATGGTCATAGCAAATCTGATACTCAATCATAACCACGATCACGATAATATCGAATCGACATGGTCCCTCATATATGATCCAGATATGAATCACACTATCTGCCTTGCTTGCCCTCACAGATTTGCCTCGGTACACAAAACAAACTGCGACTGAGATTGGACCGGGATAGTTCAGATTGTTTGAGTCTGTCCCAACTCTTAGATGAACTCCGATAGCATATATTACAGAGTTGAGACCCGAATCGTCCAAAATTCATCGACTGCATCTTCAAGTGCCGATTTTGGATCACCTGTCGCATCGACCGTTTCTCGCCGGTCTGCAAGATCACTGAATGCACCTAACACTGTTTTCTCACCGAGAACGACTACCTCATCCTTACTTTCACCATTACTTGCCTGTGTCTGTGTCTGACTATTCTCTGTCAAATGTGTCTCGATTGCCTCATGTGCATGCTCAAGATGCTCTTCAATCTGTTGATCACGACGACGTTCGAATCGTGCTTGTGAGAATCCACCCTTTGAGTGTGCGTCCATTATATCAGTCGTAACCTCTGTGACGTGTGTGAGTGTTGACCCATCATAGACGCCAAGTGCAAAAATATCAGACCGGACAAGTGCAACAGTAACTGGTTCTGTTGGGGCAACCCATTGTGGCTCGATCCGAAATGTTGTCCCCCATTCAACGAACGGAGCCGGCGGGGCTGTCAACTTAATCGCAACAGCGATGAGCCCAGCATCATCGACACAAACAAGACATGGTGCAAGCCGCCGCACGAGTGCACTTCGGTCGTCAAGAGACCGTTTTATTGCATCAGGCACTGTCTCAGTAACCATTGCAGTTAATGCACCCTCCGGATCGGTTTCGACAGAGCGTATCCGATCAAGTATGTCTTTTCGACGTGTACCACGGACATTCTGAGTTGTGCGAACCGAGAGATCATCTCGCTCCGTTTTTGACTCTGAGAGTCGCTCAACGCGCTCTTCGAGTCCCTCAATTCGATCCTCAAGTCGATTAACTTCCCGCTCGGCCTCTTGACGCTCGCGAACGGCATCTGTCCGACGTTCCTCCTCGGCTGCGAGCTGACGCTCCAGATGATGTTTCTCTTCTTTGAGATCTGCAATCTGAGCCTTTAATTCGGCACGGCCGAGCAGTTCGTCAAGCATATATCAGACGGCTATGATAGGCGGTCGCTTGAGTGTGTGGATTTATATGTGGAGCAGGTGCAATCCCACTGAGGCTGTGGATACGCACCGTCACAGCGGCAATCCCAC
>KE356560.1:2933896-2974970 GCA_000415965.1 Haloquadratum walsbyi J07HQW1 | reverse complement strand
CAGAGTGCCCTCTGTGCAAACAACAACCACCGGGCAAACACCACACAAAGTAACTCCGAGTCCGTGTCCGTGTCCGTCTCCGTCGAAATCTGCCGGACTCCCCAAGGCACAAACAACTTCGGGAGCCCGAACATGGTAATGGATAGGAGTCCCGGGAGCGGGGGCGGAAGCTGAAGCTGAAGCTGAGATGTGGCACTCCCAAGAGACTGCCCACGACCGGCCCCATACCGATTCGAACGGTGTATTGGCTTGGTATTGGGAGTCTGTCAACCCAACCCTGACATTCCCAACTCAATCTCAACTCAACGCAGCGCAGCGGTGCGGTGCCGTGGGATTCCTCCGCGTGAACCCGGAGGAGGATGTCAATTGTCGGCTCATGATTACTCACTGAGGAGAGAGTGCAATCGGGACTGCGAATTCTGAAGCAAGACTGCGGCTCAGGGCGAATCCTCTTTGATGTAATTTGTCTCTGAATGAAAATAGATCTGCACAGAACAGGACTGTCTCCATAGTGATGAGTTCGAATAGTTTCACCGACGGTGTCGAATGACGCGGGTTCAGCGGCTCCCATCACCGACACGGATAATCACGGTGCTAAAGACTTACACTAATTACTATCAGTCGTCTAGTCAATAACATAACAATAGAGAGAAACACAGTCATGTAACGGCAGCATCATCGCCGAATCGATAGCCAGCGTACCGCAACAATTCCCTGGCTCGGTCAGATTTAGCTACTAATACACTGCGCTCAGCCGGAAGGTCACCGTTATTGATTGATCGTGGGACTGAAAGCGTCCCAGTCGGCACAGATGCGTCACCAACCACAGGAAGGTGTCCAGTATCAATTTTCATGACGAGTGGAGCGTCGACACGAATAACCCCATCATCTCCGTACAACTGTGCGTTCATACGCTCATGATCATCCTGCTGGATAGCAGGAAGCTCTCTGTCTGCTGGTTCAAGATACAGTCTCCCGAGATAATAGCCATCGGAGAATGATTCAAACATCTATGCGAGAGTTTCTCACTCATGGATCATAATAACTCTTTTTACCAGCAGGACCTCTCAGTTTTACTCTCAGTCCGTTTCGTTTGTTGCTGCCGTCATTGACCACACAGCAATGAGACCAAGTGCAGCAGCTGGGACAAGCGGAAGGATGAGCAACGATACGAGATATGGAATCCCGACTGCTGCGAGGATGCTCGGCTGAATATAGATAATTCCAGGGATAATAACAAGACTGAGAAAAAGGCTCCCGACGAGAACCCACCCATGGATTCCAAATCCAACATCAGATTGTGTTTGTTCCTCCGTATCAGTATTCACTATCTGGAATTACGACCACCTTCCCAAAGCCCTCACGATTCTCCAATAATTCATGTGCACGAGCAGCATCGCTCATGGGCAATGTCTCGCGAATACGCGGCTCGAATGTTCCATCCCAGACAAGATCTAATACCTCCTCAGCTTGCCCGGGTGTTGCCATTGTTGAGCCGATAATCTGGAGTTGATTCCAGAAAATACGATTCAGATTCGCATCAGGATTTGGACCTGTCGTTGCTCCACACGTAATTAATCTCCCGCCTTTTCGAAGACTCTTCAATGATCCCTCATACGTTGCTTCGCCAACATGGTCAACAACAACGTCAACGCCGCGACCATCAGTTATTTGATATATCTCGTCAGCAAATGAAGAGTTTTCATAGTTGATTAAATGCTCAGCCCCACAGTCAGCGGCATGTGCAAGTTTTCGTTCCGTTGATGCTGTTGCTGATACTGTTGCGCCGGCATGACTGGCGATCTGCACGGCTGCATGTCCAACACCACCGGAAGCACCATGAATAAGCACATGCTCACCAGTTCGCAGTTCTGCCCGATCGATGAGCATCCGCCAGGCTGTTTGAAACACCAATGACGTTGAGCCGGCAATGTTCCATGGTACATCATCGGGAACAGGCACAAGATTAGCAGCCGGTACTGCGGTATACTCTGAGTGAACTCCCCGGACATGTTCACCAATAAGATGATAATCTGCAGCAAGCGTTGGATCACCCTTTCGTGTGAACTCATCGGTGTCACCTGCAACGCCAGCAATGAGCGCTACGTGGTCGCCAGGATCAAACCGTGTGACATCTGCACCGGTTTCGCTGACAACCCCCGCCATATCACTGCCAGGAATATGCGGCATCTCGACATCAATTCCTGGGAGTCCACGTCGTGTCCACACATCAAGATGATTCACTGATGCAGCTTTCACATCAACGAGCACTTCATCCCTCTCAATAGTCGGATTCGGAAACTCACTGTATTCGATGACGTCACGACCACCGTGTGCAGCGAATTGGACGGCTTGCATGCCACCCGATACAAACTGCCTGCACAAAACGTTCTCCATTAACTATCATGAACGAGCTGGCGTCATAATTGATGAGCATAATCCGACAGTATGATATCTCCTGTTGCTGTATCTGATTATGATGGCTGGCTCCGACCATTCATTGGATACTATTGTCGGGAAACGGCAATCGTTTCTTGAGTCAGTACAAAAAAATCCAAAAGGAAAATGTGAACTTGAGACGGATCTTGATGTCTCACGGTCGACAGTTGACCGTGGGATTCGTGAACTTGAGAACGCTGGACTCATTACATCGACAAATAACACATATCGATTAACGCTTGCTGGTCGGACAGCACTTACAGCAGTTCAGCAGTATCACAGACGGCTGCAAGAGATTGATACAGGTCGTAATCTTCTTTCAACTCTTCCGAGCGATATTGATATTGCTGATGTGTTTCTTGATGGGGCATCATTTGCTCAAGCATCCCCTGAAATTCCCGATCGGATAATCAGACATCTGTTCGAGAGTATTGAATCCGCAGACGTCTTTCGAGGCGTCTCTCCTGTTGCGCTTGCAGGGTATCTTGATGAGTTCTACACCATGACAACTGTGAACGGGACAATCGTGAAACATGTCGTTGATGAAGATGTTGTTGAGACACTACTCGCAGCGCCTGAACTCCGCTCGGGGTTTATCGAACAGGCACGACATAACCGTGTCAATCTACTGAGCTGTGATGTATCATTTTCCTATGGGCTTTGGATTGTTGATGATACTGAGGCGGGGGTTGTATTTTACAGTGATACCGGTGTTCGTGGTATTATTATGAATGACAGTGATACTGCAATACAGTGGGCACATAACCAATGGGAATCAGTGATGACCGATGCAACGCCGATTGATGAATCGACTCTCCAAGGGGCAGAACCAGATATTACGGACATTACTGACAACTCTCGAATGGACAACAGCGTTACTTCGACTGAGGAGACTACCCCCGACTCGAAGCTCGATGCCAGCAGTGATGTCGAGATAAATAACGGAATCACCGCACGCACACAACGGAGTATTGAGTCCGATTCCGCATCAACACACGAGAATCAAGCCACACAGGACGAGGCAGAGACAAGACAAGTACAGATATAAACACGGACACGGACACAGAAACAGCAGAGTTTCAGGATAACTCGGAATCCTGAGTGTGACCCATGAGACACAGATTCAAGCGACTCGTACAACTGTTCATTCGTGAAGTGTTTATTTGCAGAAATGAATGAGCAGTTATGCCTCAAGATAACACATCAGGAGTTGATCCCCAATCACACATACGTGCAGATGGCTCTACAATGAATGAAAATTCTAAGGCGGATAAGAATAAGAATAATCATACCCAAGAGCACACAGAAAGTACCGACCATACTCATCATCATGATGACGATGACAGCGGTGATGGTAATCATAATCATAATCATGATCATGACCATGACCACAACCACGATCACGATCACGGATCACAGTCACCATGCACACGATGTTGGAACACTCGGTGTTGCGATCTTCACTATTTCATCATCTCGATCTCTTGCCGATGATGCCGCAGGTGATGCTATTGCAGCAGCGTTTGAGTCTGCGGGCCACACAATCGTCACTCGTGAAATTGTCGACGATGATATTCACCGAATTCAATCAGTTGTTGAGACAGCCGTTTCAAACACGGACACTGATATCGTCGTGACGACAGGCGGAACTGGAATCACTCCAGATGATGTCACGATCGAGGCTATTCGCGACCAATATGATAAATCGCTCCCTGGGTTTGGCGAATTATTCCGCCGCCGATCCGAGGCTGAAATCGGGACTCGTGTTCTTGGGACGCGGGCAACAGCGGGAATTATCGATGCTGTCCCGGTTTTTTGTCTTCCAGGAAGTGAGAACGCCGCAACATTAGGCAGTACTGAGCTTATCGTGCCTGAAGCACCACATCTCGCAGGACTTGCAACGCGCGATGAGACCTGAATTTCAACGGGTGTATTAATTATCCCGCCGTATCATGCGTGTGCTTTTAATGCGTTTACAGAATACCCTACACCATGAGCAAGCAGACACACCGTGAGGACGGGACAGACGCCGATTCTCCGTTCTCAACGGAAAAGGACCCAGATCTTCCAAGCACGGATGTGACAGAAGGCGCAGACCGAGCCCCTCACCGAGCAATGTTTCGTGCAATGGGCTTTGATGATACAGATCTATCCTCACCGATGGTTGGCGTTGCCAATCCAGCGGCTGATATCACTCCCTGTAATGTCCATCTTGATGATGTTGCTGATGCAGCGATTGAGGGTGTTGAAGACGCTGGTGGGATGCCAATTGAGTTTGGAACAATCACGATTTCTGATGCCATTTCGATGGGTACTGAGGGAATGAAAGCATCTCTCATCTCACGCGAGGTAATTGCTGACTCTGTCGAACTCGTCGCCTTTGGCGAGCGGATGGATGCGCTTGTGACAGTCGCCGGGTGCGATAAGAATCTGCCGGGGATGATGATTGCCTCAATTCGAACTGATCTCCCATCGGTATTCCTGTATGGTGGCTCAATCATGCCCGGCGAGCACGATGGTCGGGATGTCACCATTCAAAATGTGTTCGAAGGCGTTGGAACGTACGCCGAGGGTAATATGAGCGCAGACGAACTTGATGAACTTGAGCGACATGCATGCCCCGGTGCTGGGTCATGTGGTGGCATGTTTACCGCAAACACAATGGCATCAATCTCAGAAGCGCTTGGGATGGCACCGCTTGGCTCTGCTGGTGCGCCAGCCGAATCAACAGAACGATATGATATTGCTCGGCGTGCTGGTGAAGCCGTTCTTGATGCTGTGGCAAATGACCGTCGTCCATCGGATATTCTCTCGAAAAAGTCCTTTGAGAATGCGATTGCACTACAGGTTGCAATTGGGGGATCAACGAATGCTGTCCTTCATCTGCTTGCACTTGCAGCCGAAGCAGGCGTTGATCTGACGATTGCGGAATTTGATGCGATTTCACGTCGCACTCCAAAGATCGCCGATCTCCAGCCTGGCGGAACAAAAACGATGAATGATCTCCATGAGATTGGCGGAGTTCCAATTGTCATTCGGCGACTGCTTGATGCTGGTCTCTTCCATGGTGATGCACTGACTGTCACGGGACGGACAATTGCTGAAGAACTTGCAGAACTCGATCTCCCAGCCGATAGTGAAATTGAGAATGACTTTCTTTATCCTATTGATGATCCGTACCAGACAGAGGGTGCAATCAAAATTCTCACCGGGAATCTTGCCCCAGACGGTGGTGTATTGAAAGTCACTGGTGATGACGCATTCCATCATAGTGGACCTGCACGTATCTTCGAAAGTGAAGAGGATGCAATGCAGTATGTTCAAAACGGACATATCGAATCTGGTGATGTCATTGTTATCCGTAATGAAGGACCACAGGGTGGTCCAGGAATGCGTGAGATGCTCGGTGTGACGGCTGCTGTTGTCGGACAAGGGCATGAAGATGATGTCGCACTTTTGACTGACGGTCGATTCTCCGGTGCGACTCGTGGTCCGATGGTTGGTCACGTTGCACCTGAGGCAGTTGTTGGCGGTCCAATCGCGTTACTTGAGGATGGCGATGAGATTACGGTTGATATTCCAGAACGAGAGTTGAGCGTTGCACTCTCAGATGCAGAACTTGCCGAGCGCCGTGAGGCGTGGGATGGCGCTGACCGTCGATATGATACGGGTGTACTTGCAAAATACGGCAATGAATTTGGATCAGCGGCGAATGGCGCCGTGACGAATCCTGGAGCAAAAACTGACACGCAATCACTCGAATAGTCAATACTCAACGCTACGCTTTAGCACTCGTGTTCTTTTCTTGATTATCCGGTGACCTCTTCTCACGGCTGAACCTGGTGGGCTTTCACCCTGCTTCGCTATAATAAAAACTAATCGACGTAACTAATGTCAGAAGAGACGGATACGGACATGATTGCGGACAACACATGTGATAAACATTCGTGTTCGTGTTCGTGTTTGTTATCTCACGGAAATAATAGATGACAAATCAAAACGTATCAGTGAGAGTCCGGATCACACGTTGATGATATCTTGAACTTGAGCCAATCTTAATCCTAATCCTGATTCTGATTCTGATTTTGTTTTATTACCTGGGAGCGGATAATAATCCTCGTCCAGACCCGATACTAACTCGAAATGTTTGGATGCATCAGGTGAATAAAATAGTCGTGGCTTCAGTATTTATGCCGCGTCCTTGACCGCCCCGACAAGTTCGTCATAATCTGGTTCCGTTGTTGGGTCGTCGGCTTCCCATGTGTATGAAACGGTGCCATCCTCATTGAGAATGAACACCGCACGATTTGAAACACCGAGAAGTCCAAGATCACCCAGATCAATCTCGGTATCATAAGCGTCGATTGCCTCTCGACCCATATCGCTCACGAGGTCAAATGAGAGATCATGCTCTTCACGAAATGCATTCAGCGAGAATGCTGAATCTGCGCTAATGCCGTATACCGTTGCACCGGCTTCTTCGAATTCACTGAGATGCTCCTCAAGAGCGACCATCTCATTTGAGCACGGCGGGGTGAACGCACCCGGGAAAAACGCAAGAACGACTGGTCCGTCGCCAAGTGCGTCATCAAGCGCAAACGATTCGACATCGCCGTTTGCAATAGTCGCTTCAAAACTCGGGGCAGTCTCGTCTGGTGATGGTTCAGCAGCCATTGGTATTTGTACTCCAAGTAATTCATTGATACCAGTAATTGAAAGCGTGGCGATACAGGCACGCATCGTCGGTATACTCGATTGTTCAATTGATTCGATAGTATGTCTGACTCATCTGGCTTATTGCATCCTTCGTCGGGTATGTGTCAATATATTAATAACCGTTTGCGACGGCAACGAAGCCTCTGATGAGTATCACTCAGCCACTCAGTCTCAACTCCCCTCGCGAGACGGGACTCTCTCGCAAGTGAGTCACTGTGTGTCCGGTAATGATAGTGATACCACTCGCCGTTGCTCAACGCCGCAGTTTGTGCAAACATGTTTAAACTGTATTTTGCTGCTCACGTCCACGACTTGCCAGCTATTTTTGATATTCCTCTGCCCACACTGTGGACACGTCTGTTCAGCTTGATTATATCGTGCTCTAAGCGTCTCAATCGGCGATTGACTCGTAAGCGACATTATCAGCTTTTCTGTTCCTAACTCGAATGAATAATAATGCAAATTACTCCGGGGATATATATGACAGGCTCAGTCCAACAGAGACAACAGCAGTATCAATGTCGATATCGACGCGACATCAACCACAGTGGTGACTTTCTGACAATAGCAGAGATTCGATAATATGCCGATTTCAGGCTGCCGGATTGCGGAAACCCTTTGTCTGTCACCCGAACAATCGTGAGCATGCGCGCAGGTGATTTCGTGTGACAATGGAGGATCGACTTGAACAACTCCGGAAACGGCGTGAGCGTGCCCTCAAGGGTGGTGGACAGGATCGAATCGATGCACAGCATCAAAAGGGGAAGATGACTGCCCGTGAGCGTATTCAGTACTTTTTCGATGATGGATCGTTCAACGAGATTGATCAATTTCGAACTCATCGAAATCATAAATTTGGGATGGAAGAAAAACAACCCCTTGGCGACGGCGTTGTCACGGGGTATGGCGAGGTCGATGGGCGAAAAACATTCGTCTTTGCGCATGATTTCACCGTCTTTGGTGGTTCACTCGGTGAGGTGTTCGCTGAAAAGGTCTCAAAAGTGATGGATAAAGCCGTCGAGGTTGGTGCCCCAATCGTTGGGCTCAATGACTCTGCTGGCGCACGAATTCAAGAGGGTGTGCAATCACTCGGTGGCTTTGGCGAAATCTTCCGACAGAATACCGAGGCATCTGGCGTTGTGCCACAGATCTCAGCCATCATGGGTCCTTGTGCTGGTGGCGCTGTGTACTCACCGGCAATCACCGATTTTACATTTATGATTGAGGACACCAGTCACATGTTTATTACTGGTCCAGATGTCATTGAAACAGTCACTGGCGAGGAGGTAACATTTGAAGAACTCGGTGGGGCAGTTACGCACGCATCAACCTCTGGGGTTGCTCATTTTGCGTGCGAATCTGAGGAAGCCGCACTTGATGATATCCGCCGGTTACTCTCATACATCCCATCGAACAATGTTGAGAACCCCCCTCGAGTTGAACCGTGGGATGACCCTGACCGGAGCGATGAGTCACTCAATAGTATTGTCCCAGACGAGCCACGGAAGCCATATGACATCCATGATGTCATCAGTGGGATCCTTGATGAGGGATCATTCTTTGAGGTGCATGAGGACTTCGCACAGAACATTGTTGTTGGATTTGCTCGTCTTGATGGGCATGCTATCGGAGTTGTTGCAAATCAACCACGTGTCAACGCTGGAACGCTTAATATCGAGGCATCTGAGAAAGCAGCACGATTTGTCCGCTTCTGTGATGCGTTTAATATCCCGATTTTGACCTTTGTCGATGTCCCTGGTTTCTTACCCGGCACCGATCAGGAGCATAATGGAATCATCCGTCATGGGGCGAAGTTGTTGTATGCATATTCGGAGGCGACTGTTCCGCTCGCAACCGTGATTACACGAAAAGCATACGGCGGCGCATATGATGTGATGGCGTCAAAACACCTTGGCGCCGATGTAAATTATGCGTGGCCAACCGCTGAAATCGCCGTCATGGGACCACAAGGAGCGGTCAATATTCTCTATGATGATGAACTTGAAGCCGCGGACGACCCGGAGGCTCGCCGTGAGGAACTAATCGAAGAATATCGTGAAGAATTCGCAAATCCATATACCGCTGCAGATCGTGGATTTATCGATAGTGTTCTCAAACCGACCGAGACACGACGACGATTGATCGATGATATGGATATGCTACGATCGAAGCGTCACTCACTCCCTGAGAAAAAACATGGAAATCTCCCAATTTAAGATTCATGTCTCCACCATCAGCCAAGAATACTGAATATGCTGTTTCGGTCCCTGATGACGCAACAGCTGATGAAACTGCTGCGATTGTTGCTGTGATTACCGCCCATATTACCGATTGTGAGCGAGCCGCCGCGACTGCTCTTGCAACTGCGGCTGAGGAGTCTGAGGACGAGGAGACACGAGATGGAGAGCGATGGGCATTCGCTGGTCGGATTAACTCATTATCAGGACGCCGTCTTCAGCATGTTAGTGATAGACTTCCTCGCGATGATTGGAGTGCCGCTGGACGGATACGTCGATAAAGATCACAAATTGATGTTTCGATCAGTCTCAGTCGGGAATTGAGGAATCAGGGTCCTATCGGTCACGATTGTTATCTTGCTACTGCAGGAGAAATCTTACTACAACCTGTCTTTGATTATTCGTAGTACTCCAATAGCTCACGCGGATGCCGATGGTGGTGTGTTGCTTCCTTTCTTGCGTGTGATATATCCCGCAATTCGGTTTCGGACACCCTTTGATTCGACATTTGTTAGCGTCTCAACGCTTTCCTTATTCGTTTCAAAATCCGTATTGAAAGCTTGTGGGTACTCTTCGAGTAGAACGGTTCCGAGTTGTTTGACATACTTTGGTTTAATCGCCATACAAAATTCTTCTTTTAGAAACCACTAAAACGATTCGTTCCTGTCCACTCACTAATCAAAGACGGGAATTGTCCCCGGCTCATCAAGTTGCGAGCGCCATTCTGTCGCAGTATCTAATTGTGCGAATGCTGCTCGCTCTCGTGGACCACCACATCGATCAACTGTCTCTGCAAAATACTGAAGCCGATCGAGTAACGCATCGGTATCGTAGCTTGGTACAGTCAATCGAGAGGCCGCAACAGTCGCATCGATAACCGCTGCGAATCCTCTGTTGATTGTGGGGACTGTCCGATCAATCACGCCCGTCTCAATCGGCCGTACCGCCCAGCGTTCCCACTGTGTGCCCCCGCGTTCGCCTTGCTCAAGACACTCCACGGTCACCTCTGCCCATGCGTGTGCAGAATCAAGCACCGGCTCATCTACCTCATGGATTGTTGTTGCTGCTGCGACGAACGCCCGCGGGTCTGAGACAAACTGAACCACACCACCTCCTTCTCGATGGAAATTACGACGTGTGCGTGTATTCCCCCACGTGGTTGCTGTGATCATACTCTTATCGCCAGTCTCAGATTCTGCTGATTTCACAGCGGTTGTCCCTGAATCATATGACTCAGAGGTGTTCTGTGCTGACTCTCTGTTCTGGTTATCAGACTCACTCTTGGATTTATCAGTGAACTCGTAATCCGCTGGGTCAGGCGCGTGTAATCCTAACGCAGCAGCATTCCAGCGGTCATTCGGACCGTATGTGGTCACGATTGATTCAGTCACGCCGCGAAGACCGACCGGCCATGCCGTTGCCATTTCTGTCATATCGAGACTCCGTTGTCACGTTCGAGCGCGATGAATGTGGACGCAACGAGTAAATCAGCCGTTGTTCCCGGATTAATTCCAGCCTCAACAAATGACTCATCGAGTTTTGCAATCGCCTCTGGGTCGCCACGAGCCGCTTGAGCGCGCTGTTTTACCTCAGCTGCAACATCACTACCGTGCTCTGTTCGCACCAACGTGTCTTCATGCCGTGCAAGTCGGTCAACGAACGCACGTGAAATCCGGCTCGGGAGCGGTCCGGTGTCTGCACTCATTGCTGTTGCTGTCTCGAACGCTCGTTTAAACCCGGTTGTCCACTCAGTGGCGTTGCCATCGTCCGTACTTGCATCCATCACATCATACAATGTCATTTCACGGTCACGAAGTGTTGGAATCGCATCAGTACCGCGGCGAACATCAAGTGCAGTCATTCCTTCAGGTGGGTCCTCGACCGCCACATCAACATACTCGAACGCCCGATAGAAATCAGCCGCATCGGCAACCGTCGTCGATTCAACAACAGAACGAACGCCTGCAGACGTCAGCGCCGTGTCCTCGACTCCGGCTGCCCGGACAAGCGGTATCAAAAGCAACAAACAGCCAAACTGTGTGTTCCCACCAGCCTGATTACTCATCCCGGCGACTGCCCGCTCAAACGCAGTTCCAACAGCTGACCCTGCGGCTGCCTGACGCAGTCCCTCACCAGCGCCAATTGCCCCAGCGAAGAAATGCTCCATCCGTAATGCGGAAAGATCGTGATCCCGGTCAACGTTTCCTGGTTTTGGAGCCGACCCAACGTCGAGTAATAATGCAAGTTGCGCATTTGCTGCGGGATCTCGTTCGATCGGGTGGCTCATAGTTCAGTTCCCTCCACATTGAGACGATTATTCGCATATTCGATCGATTTGTGTGATTCTGTCATTGCTGTATATAAGAAAGCTCCATATCAGTGTTCGGTGTCCCAAATACATCCTCTGCAGCACGGCGGACTTGCCGGCGAACATGCTGATTGGTGCTCGGGCGACCGATACTAACTGCATCTGCACCGTATTCATAATACTCGCGAACACTCTCATGCCCGCGAACCCCGTTATTTGCGATAATGAACAATTCAGAAGCGGCTGTTGCAATCTGCTCGATTGAGACCTCCGTATCCATTGCATCGACGTGGATGATTTTTCCACCAGCGTCAGCAATCGTCCGCGCTACCGTTGTCAGGTCGACACCATCGATTCCCGCACGGACTTTCACACTGACTGTCGCGCCACCAGCACAACCGGCTTTGATGAGTTCACGAAGCTGATCTCTGTGGTCCTGGAGTAATGATTCACCAGCCCCGACTGTGCACATCTCATCTTGTCGACAATGAGCATTGATCTCAAGAATCGCATTGTATCTTGCACACCGCTCTCCAACTACTCGCACCGGCTGTGGTGTTGTACTGCGGACATTGACGCCGGGTGTGATTGCGACATCTGCGAGTGCATCAAGCTCGGCAGTGATGAATGCAATCGGGTCTGACGGAAGGAATTCACACCGCCCTCTATCGACAAGCTGACGCGCTGCGTCTCGTGTGGCTGCATCCAGTGAGACACCGCCAATAAACGCTGCACCAGCATCGGCTGCTCCATTTTCTGCCCATGTTGCGTCCGCCTCACCGCTAAGACTTGCAAGTGCAACTCGTGGTGTGAACATTATGATATTTTCTCAAATGCTGTTTGAACAGCCTGTAGGACGCGTTTCGCGTCGGTATCAGTATCGAGTTGTATGTCAGTCCTGATAACTGGTCGATCAAGCGTCGTCTGGTCGGCTGTATCGAGAATGAACGCATCAGCGAATGGGTATGCCTCAGCAATACCCGCTGTTGAGGGCTCGAATCCAACCGCTTTCATTAATGATGCAGCTGGTCCTGAAAACACCCTATCATTGATAAATGGTGATATGGCAACAACCGGGGTGTCTTCCAATGCGCTTTCGAAGCTATCCATTGCAATCATCGGACCAATGCTTGTGACTGGATTTGATGGTCCAATCACGACTGGCTCAGTCAGTGCGGTCTTCACCATTTGTGTTGGTATTGCTGTGTCGACACCACGAAATTCAATATCAACGACCGATGGCTCTGCCCGATTATGGACCCAATACTCCTGAAAATGCATTACCTCAGTCGCTATCTCAGCGGTTTCACTTTTGTCCTCCTCGGTTTGTTCTTGTACCGCTTCAGTTCGTCAGCTTCTGTATGTATTAATGTTGCCACGGGATCATCACTCATCGGTATCAGATTGATATCAACTTCGAACGCATCTGCAAGTATCTTGATAACTTCGGTGAGACGTTTTCCTTCATCGAGTAATGACGTTCTGAGAAGATGGACAGCCCGGTCACGGTCGCCAATCTCCATGAATTCAGCTACGCCTGAGAACCGACGCCACCGCGAGATCTCTCTGCCAGTTGTTTGTTCATCCGCACTGAGATATCGTGGCTCATCAGCAAATCCCGCCCTGTCTGCGAGCTCAGCAATCTCTGTATGCGTCTCGGTGGTATCATCCTCAATTCCCCACCATCTGTCGGTATTGAGAATCCCGCCTTCAGAAAATAATACCGTATCGACATCTGGACACACAAGATGACCTGCAAGTTCGACATCATCACCGGTGTTCGCGATGACTGTCGTCGCTGCGGGATCAAAAACGGCTGGTGCCCCCTGTAGAAGCTTCGGCGTGCCGGTCCCGCCAGCGAGGAAAGTAACCATACTGATGGTATGAGTAGCAGCGGTTTCAACATTCTCTCAACGGCTAGCGTATCCTCTGCTCAATTGTTTTTATGTCCACCACAAATACAATATATGATACTTTTTGTTCGCTGTTCAAACGTTGGTGTGTCGGGCTGAGTGGATATCATTTGCACCGTCTGTCAACCAGTTTGAGAGTGTCACTCAAGTGAATACAGCTATGGGTATAATTATAGCTTCCATTTCAGTGCGTATATGACAACAATCAAAGACAGCGTGCATGATCATATTGAAATCGAAGGTATTGCAGCGGCACTGCTTGATACAACCCCGATTCAACGGCTTCGTCGAGTGACACAACTGGGAACTGTTCATCTCGTCTATCCAGCCGCTAATCATACTCGATTTGAACACTCTCTTGGGGTGTATCATCTCATGAACCGTGCGCTTTCACATCTCGATCTTGACGGTCCCCGGGCTGAGCGCCTTCGTGCTGCGGCGTTACTGCATGATGTTGGTCATAGTCCATACAGTCATAATCTCGAACCGGTCATCCACCGTCATACAGGCAAGTCCCACGACGATGTTACTGATCTATTGGTTGACAGTGCTGTTGGTGACACCCTCTCTGATTGCGGGCACGACCCAGAACGAATTGCAGCACTTATTCGCGGAGATGGCAAGTATGGTCAACTCATTTCTGGTGAGTTAGATGTTGATCGAATGGATTATCTAGTTCGAGATGCCCATCACACTGGTGTTCCATATGGCACCATCGATCATGAGCGGCTTATTCGTGCACTGACGTTCGTTGATGATGAGTTAGTACTTGCTGCAGGAAACGTGCAGACTGCTGAATCACTGCTTCTTGCTCGTGCGCTGATGAATCCAACAGTCTATCGCCACCATGTGGCACGTATTTCAAAAACAATGCTTCGCCGGGCAGCCGAACGGTTAATTACTGCCGACACAACAGCAATCACAGCCTCGCAGTTACGCCGGATGGATGATCACGACCTCTATGCTGCACTCCGCTCGACGGAAGCAACGACTCACATTGCTTCACGGCTTGATACTCGCAATCTGTATAAGCGTGCTGTCTGGGCTGAACGCGATACCGTCCCTGAGTCGGTTATTGATGCAGATTATGACACAATCCGATCGTTTGAACGGACAATTGCCGACTGTGCGGGGCTTGACCCGGAGGAAATAATCATTGACGTGTCTGAGCGCCCATCGATGACGGAGTCCTCATCACGTGTGGTTGTCAGTGGTGAGGTGCGACGACTTGCTGATCAATCACCGCTTGTCTCAGCGCTTCGCACAGCACAAAAGCAGCAGTGGCGACTTGGAGTGTACGTCCCTGCGACAGCAACAGATCGTGCCGGGACCGATGCTGTCGAAACGATGGGACTCGACATCTCAGGAGCGCTTGTCTCTGATATCCAGCAAAAGACGGTCACAGCAACCCTGGATGAATTCAACGATTGATATCTATTTCCGTGTCTCTCCTCCGACGGTCGACCGTGTCTTGCTATTGAATCCTCACACACAGTCTGAGAAAGTGATTTGTGTTCGAATTACAGGATAGACATTGTGTAGGTTCAATTATAATTACCTACATAGTCTGTGGTCGTATCATTTCTCTCAGATTAAACCGCATATCGAGTGGCCCCGGGATAGTGAGATATCCCACATCCGGTCCCACTGTCGTGTTCACATTGATCGCTAAGACCGAGGTATTCAAACCGCCAGCAAAATAATCCGCGATAGATAATTGATGTTTGTCGAGGGAACGGTGCTTCGTGGGCGACGGTTCGATCCTGTTGAGGGTCGGATTATCATCGAGGATGGAGAGATAGTGGCAATCGAGGAAACAGCGGTTGACTCGACGGACATCGTTCTTCCGGCGTTTATCAACGCACATACACATCTTGGTGATTCGATTGCGAAAGAAGCTGGTGCAGGATTACCACTCGATGCTCTTGTTGCTCCACCAGATGGGCTTAAACATCGACTGCTTGATTCAGCAACTCAAAATGAGATCGTCGCTGCGATGCGGCGGTCACTCAGATTAATGGCAGCGTCCGGAACAGCCGCATGTATTGAGTTTCGTGAAGGTGGTGTCAGCGGTGTCGAAGCCATGCAAAGAGCAGGCTCAGATCTCACGCTTGAGACAGTTGTATTAGGTCGTGAGTCAGAAGCAGCAATGCGTATCGCCGACGGATTCGGTGCTTCAGGCGCTCGTGATGGTGAATTCAAACAGATTCGTTCAGCTACTCGTGATGCAAATAAATTGTTTGGAATTCATGCTGGTGAACGCGATGCAGATGATATCACACCCGCGTTCGATCTTGATCCAGATTTTCTCGTCCACATGGTCTACCCCGAGACGGATCACCTCACTCGACTTGCTACTGAGGAGATTCCCACTGTTGTATGTCCGCGGTCAAATCTCGTGACTGGTGATGGTGTGCCCCCGATGAGTGACCTTGCCGAACGGACAACACTCGCTCTTGGAACTGATAATGCAATGTTGAATGCCCCCTCAATGTTTCGCGAAATGGCGTATACTGCGAAACTTACTGATATTTCTGCACGAAGAATCTTAGAAATGGCGACGATCAACGGTGCTGAGATTGCGAATCTTGATTACGGAGTTATTGAACCAGGACGCAAAGCAAAGTTACTCGTTCTTGATGGCGCGTCAGACAACCTTGCGGGTGCACAAGATATCGTCCGTGCTGTGGTCCGTCGAGCTGATCGCGCAGATGTCAGCGATGTTATTCTCTGAGTTATCTCGATGCTACCCACAGTGATATCGCGACTGCGACTACGACATTAAATTCAAAACGAACAGCGCGAGAGGACAGCATACCAACAGAGCATTCGCCACGCAGTCATCAACAGATTACTGAGTGGTATCTCTCAGTAGTGATATTACCCACAAATAACCACAATCGATAATGCGAGGGGAGGGATTTGAACCCACGGACTCCTACGAGAGCGGATCTTGAGTCCGCCGCCTTTTCCAGACTCGGCCACCCTCGCGCTACACACAAGCAAATGTCCTCATATCTGTTTAACCCTCCGATTATTTCCGGCGACACTCCGATATCCTATCATACACTGGACATTATATCCGAAGACTGAGCAGCCACTACATCGGTCCTCGCAGTGCGAGTTGATGAGACAAGTCGGCGCCTGCGAAGTATTATATCATCTCCAGTTGACATCAGCGATATGACGCTAACACGTCGAAAAGCGCTCCTCACCGCCGGGACCACTCTGACAGCTCTGTTGAGTGGATGCGGGGCAACACAACAGGAGTTTTCATTTACTGCGACACCTGGGCGTATTACTCAACAGGGACTGAGCAATGCCGGATATAATCCAGATCAACAAGAGGAGATTATTCAACAGCGTACTGTCGAAGCGGCTGGACAAGAACGCGATGTCACGGTGACAAATTCTCTCCGGACATATACCCGGTCAATTTCACAGCGTGGCATCTCACGCGAACTCGTCGCTGCAATATTTACCTCGCCGTCGATTTCGATTGTTGGACAGCAGTTCAATCCGCTCGCCGATCTTGGACTCAAAGAATTACTTGAGCGCACCCAGGGTCGATTCAGCGATTATGGCGCTCCGCAGCTACAGGAGGTCACTCGCAGTGGTGAGTTCTCAATTCAGTCACTCGCGACGGAAACGACCGTTGGCGTGTTTTCAGCAGTCACTGCAGGGACGCCGGCAGTCGATATTGAGGTACTGATCAGTCGTTTCAAACACGATGGTGATTATATTATCCTTCGTGGTGGCTATCCGCAGTCAGTCACTGAAACCGAACGACAACGTGTTCGAACACTTTTTGAGAATATTGCTCATGACTCCTCAGAGTAACTGTCGAATTGGGGCATATGCTCCCATATTATATGAGTGAAATTACGCCATTGAACGCGTTGGATTTGACGTTTCATAGAATTGCCCATGGAAGCCATATGGGACGCGATGTGGAAGGACTGCTCGTGCTTGTTCAGTCATCGTCTCCGCATCGAGACACAGCAGTAATGAGCGGTCATTATATCCGTCAACCGCCAGCGACAGTAACACTCCATCATCCTCTGCTGTCGCCTCTGGTGCTGGGACAAATAGCGCTTCACCTGGATGTACTCCATCCTCGGACCACCGCTGGGCAGTTGTCTGTTCGACATCAACCTTCGCAAGAGCTGTGGGGAGTCCCCCAGCATCAGTCGCTGCAAGATACGCATACTGATATGAGCGCCCATTATATGCACCGTAATTGATTGTTGGAAACTCGACCGGACCACGGAATAGCCGCTCACGTTCTGCAGTCCCTCCCGCAAGCGGTAACCGATATCGCACAAAGTCACCTTCTGGGAGGTCCGGATCCTCACTACGAAGATTTTCAACTGTCAAATCAGTGATTGCAGTAATATCGTCGAATCGCACACAATCAACAACAATCGACTCCGACTCGGATCCGGATCCGGATTCGCTTTCCTCGTATGCGTTTGCAAAGTGATAAATAAAGAATGGATCCGCGGACACAGCGGCTGTTCGCTCACCAGTTGCTCGATTAATAATATGAAACTGTGATTGACGATCCCGTGAAGCAAACGCATCAAGGAATGTCCCCCCTCGGGCAGTGTCAAAGAGGAGCTTACGGAAATTGACCCCAAAACACGATTCGGGAATGACTGCATATTGCTCGGTGAGTGCAAACGCATGAATATACGGTGGATGTTCATCAAACTGTAACCGGCTGATTGGTTCCGGCGAGTTCCCCTCTGATCGCCGAAAAACGGTATATGCACATTCCGACCCGAATGTCGCACCCATCCCCCATTGGGTATTACCCTCAAAGTGTGTGTGTCCAAGTGTAATATCACTCTCTAATCCAGTGGTGAGATCACGCCGACCAGTTGTTTCGAGTGTTTGCGGGTCAATCTCGAGACCAACTGCACTCTCCGTGACAGCATACAATGTCTCGTCCATCCGTGTGACTCCAATTGAGGGATTATCTTGGAGCCCCCCGGCAAGAGCCTGATACAGTCGTCGCAGTGCTGAGCCACTTGCGGGCGTTCCTGGGAGTGACCGACGAACTCGGTCCTCTTCACGAGCGACTTTGAAATCCTCACTTCGAATAAATCGATTGCTGTACTGTGCTGTTCCGTCGGTAATCTCTATCCGACGTAACATAGCAAATGCGTCAAACCAGTGTTCAAGCGCTTTCTCACCGACCTCAAACTGCCCCGGACCATTGCCGATGAACGTCCCATCGAGCCATGTCGGAAATTCACCCTGAACGCTCAGATCAACATCACGACACTCCTCGCGTTGTGTCTGTATTCCCTTCTGCCAGGTATTTTCCATATATTGCTCATATGTGGGTGACAGTATTCAATCCGTGGCAACATCACAACTGTAGCGCAGACAACTATAATCGATTCGCCGACCTCTCGAATTTATCATACTGAGGAACCGAACTGAGACTTCCCACTTGTCGTCACTTACTCAAGCCGTTCAGCGTACTTCATATCCCGGCTTGATGCTTCTGGATGTGCATTATCAAGTTTAATCTGCCATCCATGAAGTGTCGTCGGGTCTTCAACTGCGTCTTCGAGTGTCTGTTTGACGTCAGTGAGATCAACACCGTAGAAGTCTGTTGGTACCCCTTCGAGATACTGGAGTGCCGTCTGAAATAGTGACCGCATCCCATCGTCATTGTTGAAGTCAAAGTGCTTGTACGCCCCAGCGGCGACCTGAACCATGCCATGAAGAAATGCACTTTCGACCGTCCCCCGACCATAGTTGTACCACTCTGCTTCAAAACAATCATGTGACTCATGAAACTCACCGGAATTATACAGTCGGACGCCATGAATCACTGCGCGCCGGAGTGTTCCGTGTTCCCATCCATTCGATGTGAGTCCACGTTCGCTCCACCCGGTTGGATTCGTCCCAATCGGTGGGCTAATGCTATCATCACGTGTGTGATCTGTCATATGCACAGTGTATTTGTGTTCTTTCTCATCTTCGTGTGACAGTTATTCACAGATGATACTCTGCTGCATTGCCCACAGTTGAGAGTAATGACGACGATGACATGCTATCGGTCGTATTCGTGTCTGCATATTCACTCAGTCACTGACAAATAATAAGTTCCTTTCGCTGGCGGACACATCTCACTGCGGTTCAGTCCGATGTTGAGACAGATGTCGCGTTGACGATACATACTCTACTCACGCCAGTAATGAAACCTTTCAGACGGCTATTATCACTCTCGGCTCCTACAGCCGATTGACTCGTCAAGACGAGGGATGACTGTCCATATATAATTATCAATCACACATTATACGCTGAAGCGCTGATAAAGTGATTTGAGCGTCTCGCACATAGAGCCAATAATGCGTATATACGAGCTTGGGGATGGAGTGCCAGAAATTGCGGTTGTCGGATCCGTGCACGGTGATGAACCGTGCGGGGAACGTGCTATTGAACGACTCGTTTCGAGCGATCCGACGGTAAAACGACCAATCAAGCTTATTGTGGCAAATGAGAAGGCGCTCAAATCAGGCGTTCGGTATCTCGATGAGGATCTCAACCGTGCATTCCCAGGTGCGCCCAATGCTGACACGCACGAGGGACGGCTTGCCCACGATCTCGTTCGTGAACTGCGAGGAGCGACTGTCCTTTCATTGCATTCGACGCAATCATCTGCTGAGCCGTTTGCGCTTGTTGATGAAATCGATGCTGTTTCGCGGGCAATTTGTCCATATCTCCCGATGGAACATCTTGTTGAGACCGGTCCGTTTTCGGATGGACGGCTCATCGAGCATGCGCACACAATCGAAGTTGAATGTGGTCTTCAGGGCTCTGAGCGAGCAATCACAAACGCATACTGGATAACGCGAGCGTTCCTTTCAGCAACTGGTGCGTTGCCAGCGCCAATCGAAGGTGATGTTGAGCCACCGTTGTCACTTCACCGGCGTGATGACGATGACGTGACCGTATTCCATATGCTTGATCAGATCCCAAAGCAACCTGCTGAGACATACGAGGTTTTTGTTGATAATTTCGAACGTGTTGCGCCTGGTGATCAATTCGCAGCGGCTGATGGCGAGCGGTACAATGCTGATACTGAATTCTATCCGGTGTTACTCTCCGCGTATGGATATGAAGATGTATTTGGATATGCCGCTGACTGTCTTGGGACACTCGCCTGAGTGTCGTCTCATCCGGTCAATTTCGGAGTTGACTTAGATGATAAACGGTAATCGAGTCTGCTGCTGTTTTGTGTTGTTGTATATCGGTGATGAGACGAACATATGACATCTTGGGTAGATATCGATGCTGATGCTCAGACACATACCTTCGATAGATAAATGATCTTACTTTGATGTTGTATCAGGTGGCTTGAATTCGACAAGCGTCAACTCTCGATCAAGTTGACAGTGCTCGTGTGGGGGGTCACCATGGACGGTCTCAATTTGATATTCACTGTCAAAGTCTGCCCCATCGGGGACGCAGTACTCATGACTTGGACATTCCGTATGTGGGCATGGGCCGGGGAGTGCTGCTTTCCCCCCTGCGTATGCTTCTCTTGCAGCAACGTTTGCGACAACTGACGTTGGCTCAACTTCGACAGCCCGAACACCGGTATCGTGGACAGCACAGTCGAGTAACTGTCCCTCATCGCGGACATCTGTGATCTCATATCTCACGCCCTCAGTGAGATTGAGACATTGTTTTCGATACGGGCACCCCTCACAGGCAACTGATTCACCCTCATACACGAACTCTGTTCCGGTGCTTGCGAGACGGTCGCCAATAAGTGTAACATGAGACATGACCAATAGACGATACTATCTCTATTCTTAATAGTAATTGCACTAATCCATGAGCGATTCCCGACACGTCTGTCTCACTCGGGACTTGTGAGGACCGCTGTCGTGATCGATGGCACTCATCGCTCAGGTCAACCCACAGCCTGTGGCGTGATTCCGTCTGATGCATCGAAGGAACACTTATGTGTGCTCATGACTGACACACTAATAGTCTCGGTCGATCGGTTGAGTGACCCACACGTCCACACCGTCTGTCGATCCCTGACGTTCTGTCGTTTATCATTGTCATGTTGCTAATCAGGTCTTTGGGTGTTCCGTGTGGAGTGATACCTCATATCATATATCCCCTGTCGCTCCCCGAGGCCACAAACAATGAACGGTAACAAAGCAACCCTCGAAACACTGAGTAGCCAGTATAAAGACTCGGTGCCATCGGACCTTCGTGACGCGAAGCGTTTCGATTGGTATCTTGATGAACTATACGATGACCCACGAATCGCTCGGAATGCCCACCAACGGGTCGCAGATATGTTTGATCATTACGGCACCGAATATGACGAAGACGCCGGTGTCGTTGAGTATCGCATGGCATCTGAGGACCCACTTCATGACGGCGAAAACACATTCTATGGACGAGAGGTCCATGAGTCGATTCATGAATTCGTCAATAAGGTAAAGTCGGGCGCTCGACGACTGGGTCCTGAAAAGCGGATCAAACTTCTGCTTGGTCCTGTTGGCTCCGGAAAGTCGCATTTTGACTGGATGGTTCGACGATACTTTGAAGCATACACTGCCAGTGACGCTGGTCGCATGTACACATTCCGCTGGACAAATCTTATGGATGTCATCCCAGATCAGGATCCTGCTGATGGCACCGTCCAGTCACCGATGAACCAGGACCCACTTGTGTTACTTCCACAGGAGCAACGCGATATTGTTCTTGATCGTCTCAACGACACGCTTGATGCGCCATATACGATCCAAAATGGACAATCTCTCGATCCAGCTTCTGAATTCTATATGGATAAGCTCCTTGCACACTATAATGACGATCTCGAAGCAGTCCTGCAGAATCACGTCGAGATTATACGCCTTGTTGCGTCTGAGAATAAGCGTCAGTGTGTCGAAACCTTCGAGCCAAAGGACAAGAAGAATCAAGACGAGACAGAGCTCACTGGGGATGTTAATTACTCAAAGCTCGCTGTCTACGGCGAGTCTGACCCTCGTGCATTCGATTATTCGGGAGCATTCTGTAACGCCAATCGTGGACTCTTCTCCGGCGAGGAGCTGCTGAAGCTTCAGCGAGAGTTCCTATATGACTTCTTACATGCATCACAAGAGCAGACAATTAAGCCAAAGAACAATCCCCGAATCGATATTGATGAGGTGATTGTTGGGCGGACGAATATGCCGGAGTACCGCGAGAAGAAAGGCGATGAGAAAATGGAAGCGTTCAATGACCGGACAAAACGCGTTGATTTCCCATACGTCTTAGAGTACGACGAGGAAGCAGAAATCTATCGGAAGATGCTCCGGAATGCGGATGTTCCGGATATGCATATCGAACCGCATGCACTCGAAATGGCGGGACTCTTTGGTGTGTTGACCCGATTAGCCGAGCCTGATACGAATGCGTCGCTCGTGCAGAAGGCAAAAGCGTATAACGGAGAGCTTGATGACGGCGACGATATTGACGTCCGGAAGCTGCGTGAAAACGCAGAGGAATCAACCGATATTGGTGAAGGAATGGATGGTGTCTCTGCACGATTCATCGGTGACGAGATTGCAGAGGCGATCATGGACGCAACACATCGTGATCGAACGTACCTGTCGCCTCTTTCGGTCTTTTCACACTTTGAGACGAACCTCGAAAATCATGGGTCGATTCCAGAGGAGAATCTTGACCAGTATCACCGCTATCTTGAGATGGTGCGTGAGGAATATCGCGAACGCGCCATCGAGGATGTTCGTCATGCACTTGCGTATGATCTTGATGAGATTCAGCGGCAAGGCGAGAAGTACATGGACCATGTGATGGCTTATATCGACGATGCGACTGTCGAAGATGACCTCACAGGTCGCGAACAGGACCCAGATGAGACGTTCCTCCGCTCGGTCGAAGAAAAACTCGAGATTCCTGAGGATCGAAAGGACGACTTCCGACAGGAGGTTTCGAATTGGGTCTCACGTCGTGCCCGCGAGGGGACATCGTTTGATCCACATGATAATGACCGCCTTCGTCGTGCACTTGAGCGCAAACTCTGGGAAGATAAAAAGCACAATATCAACTTCTCAGCACTGGTAAGCGCAAATGAGCTTGATGACGACGAGCGAAATGCATGGATTGAAGCACTCGTCGATCGCGGATATTCACAAGCAGGCGCACAGGAAGTCTTAGAGTTCGCCGGCGCTGAGGTCGCAAAGAGCGAACTTGAGGCTTAAGCCGTGTCCATGTGCCCGTATCGTTCGTTTTCAACTGTTCTTGCGTTTTCATCTGCTTCCACAATGGGGACACACTGTGATTTCAGTACCCAGTGTATTGGGAGAGCCAGCACTGATACCGATATCGATATCGATACGATGCCCACGGACCAACGCAGCGACGAACGTCTCAGCGGGCAGTGAACCCGGCTCTGACGATACCGGTGCGGGATTCAATCACATCTCTCACTCACTCAGCAAGAACTGATGTGGATGAGAGACAATTTCAGTCTCAGTCTCAGTCTCAGTCCAGTCATCCAGCGACATTCCTGCACTGCGAGGTTTGAGCGCACGCAAGTTAGCAATCGCTCAGTGTGCTATCGTCAATATCATTGCTATTTCAACACTTTCACACTCGAATTACGATACCGACAATCACCACCACCACAGTGTCACTCACTCACCGAGACTCGATAACCGATGAGAATGAATAATTACATCACCGACGCCGACGACCGACTTCAGGGCACGTACGAGAAGCCAATGACGCTTGGCGAGTACGTTGATGCTGCCTTCGAGCGCCCGTCAATTGCTTCGCATGCATCGAAATATCTTGTTGAAGCGATTGAATCGATGGGCACTCGAACGGTCTTTGAAGAGGGAGAGACCCGCGAGCGGTACCGATTCTTTGATGACCCAGCAAATGACGGTGAACATGCTGTCTTGGGCAACACGGAGGTTTTGAATCGCTTTGTTGATGACCTTCGAACAATCGCAGCTGAACGCGGCAAATCAGAGAAGATCCTCTGGTTTGACGGTCCAACAGCAACTGGGAAATCTGAATTAAAACGCTGCTTAATCGACGGACTCCGCGCGTACTCAAAGACTGATGAAGGGCGACGCTACACTGTTGAGTGGAACGTCGCTGCAGCAACCGATACCCGTGGACTTTCCTACGGTGATGAGACAACAACCGCAGAGCGCGACGACGATTGGTATGAAAGCCCCGTTCAGGCGCATCCGCTTTCAACATTCCCGCGATCAGTTCGTCGGGAGTTACTTATGGAACTCAATGATCGCGCTGAGGATCATATCCCGATCACCGTCGATGAAGATCTTGACCCATTCTCCAGAGAGGCCTATGAGTATCTTGAGGAGACATATCGCCGTGATGGCGTTGAGGACTTGTTCAGCGCAATCATTGATCCCGATCATCTTCGAATAAAGAACTATGTCGTCGATGTTGGACAGGGTGTCGGCGTGCTTCACTCCGAGGATGATGGATCGCCGAAGGAGCGACTCGTCGGTTCGTGGATGCCAAGTATGCTTCAGGAACTCGACTCCCGTGGTCGCAAAAATCCACAGGCGTTCAGCTATGATGGGGTGCTTTCACAGGGGAACGGTCTACTCACAATCGTTGAGGATGCTGCCCAACATGCAGATCTGCTACAGAAACTCCTTAATGTCCCGGATGAAGGACACGTGAAACTCGATAAAGGAATCGGGATGGATATCGATACGCAGTTACTCATCATTTCGAATCCTGATCTCGATGCTGAATTAGATAAATACGCAGACCGAAACGGTCAGGACCCGCTGAAAGCACTTAAACGTCGACTTGATCGACATGAATTCCGCTATCTGACGAATGTTGCACTCGAGGCTGAGCTGATCCGACGCGAACTCACCGATGAAACGGCTGTCTGGAATGCAAGTGATGAAAGTGACCTTCGTGAGCGGATTCGTGCCCCACTGACGCTTGAGGTACGTCGCGGACCCGGCGAGATAACTGATCGTGAACTTGCACCACACACGGTCGAAGCAGCAGCAACGTACAGCGTTGTTACGCGACTTGAACCCGATGACCTTCCGCGTGGGTATGATCTTGTTGATAAGGCACTGTTGTACGAGTTTGGGCATCTCCAGGAGGGTGACACCCGGACGAAGATTGATGAGTTTGACTTCACCGCTGATGATGAGGGATCACATGGTATTCCTGTCACCTATACGCGGGATATCATTGCTGACCTTCTTCATGAAACAACCGACCGTCATCATCCCGAACTCGATGTTGGCAATGTCGTCATGCCGACAGACGTGCTTGATTCGATGGTCGAAGGGCTTCGTGAGGCACCGGTATTCTCACGCAGTGAACGGACAGAATATGAAGAGCGTATTTCGACCGTCCGTGATCACGTTCGCTCAGAACAAGAGACCGATGTGCTTGAGGCAGTACTGTCAGAACACTCCGTTGAGCGTGAGACTGTCGAATCATATGTCGAACATGTGTATGCGTGGAATGATGACGGTCGTGTCGAGACAGATCGCGGTCCAGTCGACCCCGACCCACTCCTGATGAAACTCTTCGAGACTGAGCAACTCGGTCGATTTGATGAATCAGATTATACCGGTACCAAACCGACGAGTGTGGTCGAGTCATTCCGTCGTGAAAAGGTAATTACAGCGTTGAATCGATACGCATGGGAGAATCGCGATGCAGGATTCCAGATTGGGAATGTTGACCTCTCTGAGATTCCTGTGATTCGGGCAGTACTCGATCGATATGACTGGGATGATGTCAAGCGACTGTATGAGGACTTTGATCCGACACAGTGGGAAGATCCGCCGGCAAACACTGAGACTGCGCGGGTCAAAGATCGAACAATCGATGTGCTCTGCGAACGCGGGTACACACCTGCTTCTGCAGAGCTTACGAGCCGTGCAGTAATGCGGGAGGTGCGTCAACGATGGGACTAAGAGAAGATCTTGAACGATTCCGAGAAGTTGGTGAGGACCGTCGACAGGACCTTGAGTCATTCATTCGATATGGTGATTTGAGCAACTCTGATGCGGATAATATCGAAATTCCGATCAAAGTTGTTGATCTTCCAGAATTCGAATATGACCAACTTGACCGTGGCGGTGTTGGGCAAGGACAGGGTGACACTCCTGATGTTGGTCAGCCAGTCGGTCAACCGGAGCCTGGCGATGCAGACGCCGATGGTGACGAAGACGGAGATGAAGAGGGTGAGCCTGGTGATGGAAGCGATGACCACGGTCACTATGAGATGGATCCCGAAGAGTTCGCGACTGAGCTTGATGAGGCACTTGGACTCGATCTTGAACCGAAAGGCAAGGAGGTCGTTGAGGAGATCGAGGGCGATTTCACCGATGTCACCCGGACGGGACCGAACAGCACGCTTGATTTTGAGCGACTGTTCAAACAGGGACTCAAACGAAAACTAGCGATGGACTTCGATGAGTCATTTGTCCGTGAGGCAATGCGTGTCGCAGGTCAGACGCCTGAATCGGTGTATCGATGGTGTCGTGAGCAGAATGTCCTTGTTTCGTTCTCGTGGATCGAGGCTGAATGGGACGATATTCCCGATGATGAGCGTGGACGATGGGCAGATTTCGACGAACTCGAAGCAAATGTCGAACATACCCCAGTCGGACAGCGCATTCGTCGGAATGGACTCAAAGAGATTCCACTTCGGAAGGATGATGAGCGATACAGACAGCCCGAAATCGAAGAGACTCGACAGAAGAACGTTGTCGTAGTTAATATCCGAGATGTCTCCGGGTCGATGCGAGAAACAAAGCGTGAGTTAGTCGAACGGACATTCACCCCCCTTGATTGGTATCTCACGGGGACGTATGATAACGCCGAATTCGTCTATATCGCTCACGACGCTGAGGCATGGGAAGTCGAACGCGAGGACTTCTTTGGAATCCGCTCTGGTGGGGGCACGCGTATCTCAAGTGCATATGAACTCGCAAAGGAGATTCTCGAAGATGAGTATCCATGGTCGGAGTGGAATCGATACGTCTTCGCTGCGGGTGATTCCGAGAATGCAGCCAATGACACAACACAGAATGTCGTGCCGCTTATGGAGTCAATCCCGGCAAATCAACATGCATACGTCGAGACACAACCAGGCGGCACAGCAATCAATGCAACGCATGCCGAAGAAGTCGACCGTGCCTTCGGTGAAAATGGCGATGTCGTTGTTGTCTCGGTAACCGGTCCTGAGGATGTCACCGGTGCAATTGAATCAATCCTGAGCACTGACTCAGAGACAAATTGACTGATGAATATGAATTTGAGTATGAGTATGAATATGCACATGGGTGTAAACTCAAGAAACACACACAAAAGCAGGCGTCTCACTGCGGGTATCGCCACTGATTCGGGTGATGTGAGCAGCGTCTGTGAGTATAATTATACGTTTCGTAGTGGTTCTTGGACTCGCTATTCTCATACTTATTTGAGCGATATGATTAATTCGACCACGACGATTACCACCGACAGTACAACACAGGAGTTGATGATCTAATATGAGTAGTCGACCAATCCGTTTCCGTCGTCGCGCACAGGCTGAGGCTGACCAACTTGAGGAACCAGCAACTGAAGCTGCTGCCCTCGCAGAGAAGCTTGGACTTGACCCATATCCAGTCAACTACTGGATTGTCGGTCATGATGAGATGAACCAACTCATCGCGTATGGTGGATTCCAGCGTCGATATCCACACTGGCGATGGGGAATGACCTATGACCGTCAACAGAAACAAGATCAATTTGGAATGGGTAAGGCATTTGAAATTGTCAATAATGACGACCCAAGTCATGCCTTCCTGCAGGAGTCAAACTCTCTTGCCGACCAGAAAGCGGTCATTACCCACGTCGAGGGGCATGCAGACTTCTTTAAGAATAATAACTGGTTCAGTCGGTTTTCTGGTGACCAGGAACTCGATGCTGCTGCGATGCTTGAACGTCACGGCGAGACAATCCAGGGCTACGTTGATGATCCTGATATCGACCGTGATGATGTTGAGCGATTCATCGATGCTGTCCTGTGTCTTGAGGATACGATTGACCAACACCGCCCTGTCGATGTCGACCCCGACACTGAGCGGACACAACCGACAGACCTTCGTGACCAACTTGATCAACTCGATCTCTCTGATGACGTCCAACAGCAGGTATTCGATCAGGAATGGCTTGATGACCTTGCTGAATCAGAGGCTGCCTCCGCATCGATTGACCATCCACGGACCGATGTGCTTGGATTCCTCCGCGATCACGCAACGACATATGATGATGAGGAGGATGAAGCCGTCGCGATGGAATCGTGGCAACTCGATATTCTTGATACACTTCGTCGGGAGGCGTATTATTTCGCACCACAGAAGATGACGAAGGTGATGAATGAAGGGTGGGCAAGTATTGTCGAGTCATTGATGATGAGCGATGAGGGCTTTGCGGATGCTGATGAGTTCATCACGTACGCAGATCATCAATCACGCGTTCTTGGCTCACCTGGATTGAATCCATACAAACTTGGAAAAGAACTCTGGGAATACGTCGAAAACTCCGCAAATCGTCGCGAAGTCGCTGATAAGTTACTTCGTGTCGAGGGGATTACCTGGCAGAACTTCCATGCAGAAGTTGACTTCGAGCACGTTCGTGCATTATTAGAGCCTGACCCGCGAATCGATGCAATCAGTAGTAATACACTTGAACAGTTGACATCGCTGCCGAGTGATGACCCACGAATCGATTGGGAGATGCTTGATCGAGCGCTGTCGAATCCAGAGACAGTCGATATTGATCAGTACCCATGGAAGGTGCTTACGTATGAGGGACTTGCAGAGCGACACTTCTCGCTTGTCCAACCACAACATCGTGGCTTCCTTGAGCAAATTCGGCGGTCAGAACTACAGGAGCATGCGCGATATCTCTTTGATGATGCGCGATATGACTCTGTTGAGGAAGCAATCGATGATGTCGACAAGACTGCTGGGTGGGACCGCATGCGTGAGGTTCGTGAGAGTCACAATGATGTGACGTTCATTGATGAATTCCTCACACAGGAGTTCGTCAGTGAAAACAACTACTTCACGTATGAGTATACACAGACGACCGAGGATTACCGTGTTGCCTCAACAGATTATCAAGATGTCAAACAGAAGTTACTCCTGCAGTTCACGAACTTCGGCAAACCAACGATTGCCGTCTTCGATGACAACTTCAAAAATCGCGGTGAGTTATTATTAGGACATCGGTACAACGGAATTGCATTGGATATCCAACAGGCGACTGCAGTCCTTGAGCGTATGCATGACCTATGGGGTCGTCCAGTTAATCTCATGACGATTACCAAGACGTATGAAGAGCATGAGGTTGAGGTGGCACGTCGGCGGAATCGTGAGCCAGAGCCAACGGAAACGGGCGTCCGACTGCGATATGATGGACATGAGGTGACCCGCAGTGAACTTGATGAGGACCTCACAGACCGCATCCGCGCGGCTGATATCGATTATGACACTAAACCGGATGAGTGGCTTGCGTAATTAATTAGAATAGACTGAGAGTCTGAGAGGACGACCATCGAAGCACAGTCGGTTGCAATTGCCCATTGGTTATACGTGAAGCCACACTCAGTTGCGTTCGAACGCTCATTCGCGCGTTGGGTACCGTACCATTTCGAACCCCAACGAAGAAACTCACACTCCTACCAACTGTCAGGCAAGTCTAGTCGAGTCGGTTAGTCGGACTCTTTTGAGATGGTTTCAGTCTCTTCGATTACAGTATCAAGCATTTGGAAGTAGTCCGGACGCGGCACCTGGTATGGATCTCGATAATTGATTCTCCCCTGTGCGAATCGTTCTGCAATATCGTGTGCACCAGTCAGTGCTGTCTGACGTGTCTCATATGAGTCGGTGATGGCTTCAATCTCTGGTTCAAGTGTCAAGATCACATGCCATGTATCGGTCTGTCTTTGTGATGCGCCTGGTCGCGAGGCTTGTGATCCATTTGTTACATGAATTGTCGGCAGACACATGGCTGGGAGGTCATTCCGCTCAGAGAATATATCCGGTCGAAACACCAAGATTCGCTTTCCACCCGGTTCGTTATTCCATATCCTCCATCCTGTCGGTGGATCTGTCATCTCGCCCGTTTGGCTTGTTTCTGTTTCTGTTCTTGTTCCCGCGTCCTCAAACTGTCCGTTTGAGTCTGACGTCTGAGTCTGAGTCCGTTTCCGTTTCAGTCGTTAATTCATGATCACTCATACGCTCTATTGACTGTGCGGATGCTTTCCTGTTCCGCTTAGCGTCCCGTGTTGCTCTGTGTGCTGTATTTGTCTGCGCTAGATTGGACAGCATACAGTGCTCAGAATAACGCCGGTATGAATCCTAGCGGCAGTTGGTTTGATCAAATCACATTTTTGACTCGATATCAACATTGATGACTCTATCTCCGTTCAATTAGTACAAAATTTGAGTTCTTGCCATCAGAAGTGAGTTCAAAAAGAATGCTCGGTAGGGGATTTGAACCCCTGTCGTCGGCTCGAAAGGCCAACATGATTGGCCGGACTACACCAACCGAGCGTCCAATCTAATGTGATAAGCAGATTTGTTTAAACGTTCCGTTACCGGTTGAGCAGACGAGTTGTGTCTTGGTGCTGTCACAGACAAATTACAATCTTGATTGCGGTATGACTGTATTATCCAATTATCAACTGCGACATGATCAGATAAAATTGTCATTACTGTTTGAGACGCGAGTGAGACACCTCTCAACAACTCGTGATTAACAGCTGTTGATAATTTGATTTCGTCATCCGAAGCGGAACGTGCACACAGACGTTCCAGCTAAAATGAGTGTGGTCTCAGATATAATCAGCGGTCATATTACCGATGACTGTTAAGTTATATCTCGTTAGGCTCTTGTCTCAGTTGGTAAGATAATCGATATGAAAGAGTCTGGAATGTTCACCACGGGCGTATGTCCGACAAGCAACTATCAGACGGAATAACAGAAGTTGCGTCATGAATCGGAAAGCAATTGCTCGGATAGTTATCCCGCTGGTCATAATTGGCGGCATACTTTCACTGGGGATTCACTACGAGACTCAAGAAGACAATCATGATCCATATCCCGACCCTGATAGTATTAAAGCGTCTCCTGAGGAGTACGTCGACAGGCAAGTGTTTGTCTTCGGGACAGTCGAAGGAGTTGGCGAGGAACAAAATACTGCGACCATACGTATTGAGACTGATGAAGGACCATTCACAGCCGAAGTAAACAGATTCAGCACCCAAAGAGGTGTGCAATCAGGTGGAGTCGTCCAAGTCTATGGCACATTCCAGGGAGAGTATCTTATCCAAGCAGACAATATTCGAGTGGTAAATCCAGCCGGATCCTCAACCATCTATAAATATGTGACTTCAGGTGTGGCTGCTATTCTAATTATGATACTGTTCTTTCGATATTGGAGTCTCAATCTTCAGACTCTCGGCTTTGAGGTGAAATAGCGGTGGCAGTTTTACTCACGCATATACTCGTTCCGTACATCGTCCTAACGGTGGCAAGTTGGCAATTTAACTGGCTTACCAACCGCTGGATTGTGATTGGTATGGCAGGAGCTGCAATTCCGGATCTCATTAAAATTGAGATTCTTGTAGAAAATGGCGTAATCGAAGCACTACTTGGCATACCTTTCAAATACGAACCAATTAGTTCACTCGGCGGGGCATTGCTCATAGCCGGAGCGATTACAGTCTTCTTCGAGAGACAACGACAACGAATCTTCTCATTTTTGCTCTTTGGTGCGTTTAGCTCACTCGTTGTCGATGGGTTGCGGGTGTTTGCGGATGGTCGCTCTGGATTCTGGCTTTATCCATTCAGCTGGTGGCGTCCACCAACTCCAAGCTTGTATGTGACATCCGATGTGCGTGTGCTTGTGATATCATTGCTGATCAGTGCTGTTGTGTTCGCGCTTGATCGGTGGAAACACGCGGATAATCCATTCGAGAAACTAACATGAATCAAACATCTGACCTCTCTCACACGACACCCCACATCCAAGTAAAAAAATATCTCACCGTATTCAGAAGTGGTCCGCTCGTCATCTTTTATTTCTCTCACTGTATCATATCATAAAATCGATGAGTTGTCTCTTCGACAATTGATGTCCTCTTCTTCGCGTATTATCGATATGAGACACAATATTCCCAATTACGGCACTTCACTCAGTTATGAGTAGTAATTTATGAATATGAATAGCCACAAAGTACACACGTAAGGACTATATTCCCGCCATTCAGAAATGATGCTGGCTATGAGTCAGTCTTACAATCGGGGCCTCGTCGAGGATTTCGGTCGATGGCGAGAGTTCTCAGCCGGCATGTGGGCCTGGGTATTCCACAAGTTCACGGGTTGGGTCCTCGTGGGCTATTTATTCACGCATATTGCCGTCCTCTCAACAGCGTTACAGAGCCCTGAAGCATACACAACGACGATTCAGTCGCTTGAGAGTCTGTTAATCGTCCGATTACTTGAAATCGGTCTGCTTGCGGTTTCGGTTTTTCACATTCTCAACGGACTCCGACTCCTCTTTGTTGACCTTGGCGTTGGGATTAGCGGACAGGATCAGAGTTTTTACGCATCGCTGATACTTACCGGTGCGATTGTCGTTGCGAGCGTGCCGACGTTCCTTGCAGGGGTGTTTGGATAATGGCAGAACACTACTCTTCATTCAAACGTGGCGGTCGTCGATGGCTGTGGCAGCGTATTACCGCGGCATTTCTTGTGGTGGTGTTAGCGTTTCATTTCTTCTTACTGCACTTTGTCCACCATGCCGATGAAGTTACCTTCGCGATGTCACAGGGACGAATGCAGGAACTGACGTATTTCTCGTTGATGATTCTCTTCCTCATCACTGCAACGTTCCATGGCGTCAACGGCGTTTATAACGCATTAATCAATCAGGGTCTCTCAGGAACTCGCAAAAAAGCAACAAAACTCGTTCTTGGCGCAGCAAGTATCATCTTGATCGTACAGGGCGTTCGAACCGCAATTGCGTGGGCTGACGGGATACCAATCTAATCGAATCAAGACAAGTCAATTCAACTCAACTCAAATTAATCTATTCCAACAGAGTATCTGTGTTTGGTACCCACAAGATCATTGTGCAACCGATATCAACCCCAATACCGATACCGATACCGATAGAGATCAACCAGTAGCAGAGACAAATACACGATATCTTGCGATATCAGATGAATTCCAATCATAATCACTATCACGACCATCATCACCAATGAGCACACAACTCCCACAACAAACCGAAGACGAAGCAACCACCAGCGAGGTGAAGAAGAGTCTCCTCCACCGCAAGCACCACTCACAGATCCACTCAGTGAGATCGAGACCGATACCGAACACGATGATTCAGACGAGGACGAGGAGACATACGTCCTGAAGGTGTTCCGATATGACCCTGAGATTGCAGCGAAACAAGAACCTCGATTCGATGACTTTCATGTCCCCTATCATAAGGGTATGACAGTTCTTGATGCGCTGATGTACGCTCGGGATAATTACGATTCCAGTCTCACCTTCCGGCATTCCTGTCGACAGGCAATCTGTGGCTCCGACGCAATGTTCGTCAATGGAAAACAACGACTGTGTTGTAAAACACAGCTATCGGATCTCGAAGAGCCAGTTCGAGTCGAGCCTCTCCCACACCAGGATGTTGTCAAGGACCTCGTCGTTGATATGGAGCACTTCTATGATCAAATGGAGTCTGTCGAACCGTATTTCCAGACTGATGACCTTCCAGAGGGCGAACTTGAAGAACAGCGTCAGTCACGACAAAACCGCGAGAAAGTCAAGATGTCAACGCGCTGTATCTGGTGTGGTGCGTGTATGTCTTCGTGTAATGTCGCTGCCGGCAATAATGATTATCTCGGTCCTGCTGCAATTAATAAGGCATATCGATTCACTATGGACGAACGAGAGGGTGATGAGATGAAGCAGGAGCGACTTGAGATTATTGAACGGGAGAATGGTGTCTGGCGGTGTCAAACACAGTTTTCCTGTACTGATGTCTGTCCAAAGGATATTCCACTGACCGAACATATCCAAGAGCTCAAGCGTGAGGCTGTGAAAAACAATCTTAAATTTTGGTGAAACATTCAAGTCAGACACGCTCAATATAAAAATTGCTTATAATCATTTAGCTATCCATGCACGAACACGATGTCATTGTGGTGGGCGCAGGGGGCGCAGGACTCCGCGCAGCCATCGCAGCACAAAAAGAAGGAGCGGACGTAGCCATTGTTTCGAAACTCCATCCGGTGCGAAGCCACACTGGCGCTGCGGAGGGTGGAATCAACGCTGCCCTTCGTGAGGGTGATTCCTGGGAGGATCACGCCTACGATACGATGAAGGGCTCTGATTATCTCGGGGATGCACCAGCAATCGAAACACTAGCGCAGGATAGCCCTGAGGAAGTCATCCAACTTGAACACTGGGGGATGGCGTTTTCACGTGATGATGATGGTCGCGTCAGCCAGCGTCCATTCGGTGGGTTATCATTCCCACGAACAACATATGCAGGTGCAGAGACTGGGCATCAATTGCTTCATACGATGTATGAACAGTTAGTCAAGCGCGGAATCGAGGTCTATGATGAATGGCATGTGCTTGATCTTGCGGTAACTGATGATGAACGCCCTGAGGACCGCCGCTGTCATGGCGTCGTTGGATATGATATTCAGTCCGGTTCGATTGAGGGCTTCCAGGCGAGAAACGGGGTGATTCTTGCAACTGGTGGTCTCGGACAGGTATATGATCATACAACGAATGCAGTCGCCAATACTGGCGATGGTGTTGCGATGGCTTACCGTGCTGGTGCACCGCTTGAGGACATGGAATTCATCCAGTTCCACCCAACGACATTGCCGTCTACGGGCGTGCTTATTACTGAGGGTGTTCGTGGTGAAGGCGGTATCCTGTATAATGATGAGGGTGAGCGGTTCATGTACGAACATGGATACGCCAACAATGATGGTGAACTCGCATCCCGTGATGTTGTTTCTCGAGCGGAATTAACAGAGGTCAATGAGGGTCGTGGGATTGAGGACGAATACGTCCATCTTGATATGCGGCATCTTGGTGAGGACCGAATCACCGACCGCCTTGAGAATATTATCCATCTTTCAGCCGATTTTGAGGGTGTGAATCCACTCGAAGAACCGATGCCAGTCAAACCTGGTCAGCATTATGCAATGGGTGGTATCGAGACCGACGAAAACGGTGAGACCTGCATTACGGGTCTGTACGCTGCTGGTGAGTGTGCCTGTGCATCCGTGCATGGGTCGAATCGACTTGGCGGGAATGCCCTTCCAGAGCTTATTGTCTTCGGAGCGCGTGCTGGTCATCATGCTGCTGGTCGTGATTTGGGCAGAGCAAAGATTCCGACTGGCAAGCGCGGTGATTGGGAACCCGGCGCAGTTGATACGCCTGTTGAACCGGGATCGGTTCGTCCGTCCGGTGGGGATGCTGTGGCTGATGGTGGAACTGCTGCAGCGTCCAGTGCAGCACAATCACCAGCAGGACTCGTTGAGCGTGCAACTGAGGAGGCACGAACACACGTTGACGCACTCCTCGCAAATGATGACGGTCGCAATCACTCAGAAATCCGCGATGCCGTCCAATCAACGATGACAGAGAATGTGAACGTCTTCCGAGAGGAAGAAAGCCTCAAACAGGCAGTTGAGGATATCCGAAATGCACGACGTGCATATCAGAACGTCGGGGTTGCCGACCAGTCACGCACGTTCAACACTGATCTCCTGCATACAATTGAAACACGGAATATCATCGATCTTGCAGAGGCAATCACGCTTGGTGCGCTTGCTCGTGATGAATTCCGTGGCGCTCATTGGCGAAAACAACATCAAGAACGTGATGATCAAAACTGGCTGAAACATACCCTTCTTTCGTGGAATGATGGATCACCAGAACTGTGGTATAAGCCCGTGATTCTTGAAGGCGAATCGAAGCAATACGAACCGAAGATTCGAAGCTACTGAGTCCTGCGGCTTTATTCTGGATTTTCGGAGTTGACTGTAATTTTGATTGTGATTGAGATTGGGATTTATATCTGAGCCAATACTTGCTAGTAGATTGTAAAATCAGTCCTGAGCCGTGCGTCGAGTTATGATGAGTCACACCAGATATTATCCGATATTATTGGACTTAGTCTGTCAGATGATCGAATGTATGCGAGGTCGACACTAGTTGCGCTGTTGTGTGTCTCTTTGATGATATCTCATTACTCATTAGCTATCAAGCAGATTGGTGAATGGGTGACCCAGATGATGAGACAACTCAGGAATCTCTGTTGAATATCCTATCATGTCCCATCGGTGCTGTGGAGTTGATTGTAGCATACAGTGAACAGTTCATGACTGGTCTGGATAGAGTAATTCGACAATTGTCGTCAGCGAATTTTATTATCGTCGAAATCAAAACACAGATATGACAATGCAGCGCGCGTTTGACTCTGAATCGACAACGTCGCTTGAAACGCCGTCAGTGCCTTCAGAACTGACTTCGCCGCGAGCGAAACTTGTGTATCTCTTTTTATCAGCAAACGGTGAGACAACGCTCTCAGAGCTTCAATCGGCACTTAATATGCAGAAACTCTCGCTGTACAGCATTCTCTCGACATTACGCGAACGTGAGTTGATTGACCAACAGGCTGAGCGATACATTGTCGACAATTAACGACGCTCGGGCACAACTTCTCTCCCATCACCTCAGGGAATCATCACGACACGTGATGTGTCACCGATCGCGGGTTATTGTTTCACCAGGCTCGGTCCGTGCTTCACAACTCAGTGTCACACCTGGTGACAGACTCGTATTGATCCCAGTCTTGACGCCGTCCCCACAGACGACACCGAACTTTCGCCGTCCTGTTGATATCCGCTCACCCTTCACCGTCTGTTTGATATCGGCATCATCATGACGGAGATTTGCAACCGTTGTTCCAGCCCCGAAGTTCACGTTACATCCAAGAATACTGTCGCCAACATACGATAGATGCCCGACAGATGTCCCCGAACGGAGGACACTATTTTTGATCTCAACAGCATGACCGACGTGGGCACCCGGTCCAATCACAGTCGCCCCCCGGATGTATGCATTCGGACCAATTGTTGCACCACTGGCAATGTAGACAGGACCGTCGATGACGACTCCCGGCTCAATTGTTGCGCCAGATTCAACAACAACACTTCCTCGGAGGTCTGCATCTGGACTGACATCACCCTCAAATCGGGGACGACACTCACTCAACTTCCATTCGTTTGCTTCGAGATATTCCCATGGACGACCAACATCTAGCCACCGGTCGATATCCACTGGAGTGACGGAAACTGACTCACAGGTTTGTTGCAGTGTGTCAGTGAGCTCGTATTCATCACGTTCGCTCGGATCGACGTCAAGCCATCCCTGTGCTGTTTCAGGGAATGCGTATGCGCCAGCGTTGATTCGGTTTGACGGCGGATTAGCAGGCTTCTCAACAACACCGCTCACGCGCTTAGACATATCCGATTCACTCTCATCATCCTCAGTGATCTCAACCACCCCATACGCGCTTGGATTCTCGACACGAACGGTCCCAATCGATGGTGCAGATGCATAGAGTGACTCCAGTGAAGAGACATCATACAGATTGTCGCCATTGAGGACGACAAATGGGTCCTCAGTCAGTTCTGCTTTTGCAGCCCGAACTGCATCTGCTGTTCCACGTTGTTCTGTCTGTGTTGCATATGCGACGGGAGTGTCCTGATATGATTCTCCAAAGTACTCTTTCACCGACTCTGCTTCGTACCCAATAACAAAGATGAGACGTGATGCCCCAGCATTGATTGCTGCTTGTGCTGTATGCGCTGCAATCGGTTCACCAGCAACAGGAAGCATCGGTTTTGCGGTTGACTCAGTGAGCGGTCGCATTCGTGTCCCCTTGCCGGCAGCGAGAATGACTGTTTGCATACATAAATGCGGTATCGGGATTGAAATAGTGATTCGGGTTTATCATCTGGTCTTACCACCGAACTGATACAGCCAAAATAATGCATCTGATAGTTATGTGTGTGATTATATTATTGTACACATAATTACCAATCACCACTCCAAGCTCGATCAATACACCTCGTGTTTCAGAAGCGTGCTTTCGCAATATTTCCAAAACCTCGCTCAAATCGCGGTGGTCGAACGAGAAATGCTGGTCACCCGACCTGGACAGTCATGGACTGTATCGGTTGAGAGATTACTTTCCCCGGTTCTGGTTTCGGTACGTTGCGTCAAACCAGGGAACTCTCGAACAGAATCGGACAGAGCCGGTCCGGGCATTGATATAAAAACGAAACCTGCTCGACAGGATAGGACCGGTAAGCATTATACTCCTATTGATATGGTGCTGTCCCGGAACGACGAAGTCTCCACACTTTTGTTTGTCTCGCAGTCTAGAAGAGATGTTGCCACAATTCAGTCGGTTGTGCGTCGTTCAATTCTGCATTTGTCTGCATCTGTCTGAGTTCGGCAATACACCGCTTGGCGACCAGCGGATACACGTCCGTCGGTGTGAACGATCTATCGAGCGTCATCAGTTCCTGCCAGTGCTCAGCCCAAATGTCCTCAACGACGCGCTGGTAGAGGTCCTCATTGAGATGAAGACCAAACTCACGTCCCTCCTCAACAACAAGCGTCCGGGTCTGCTTTCGGATTCGGGCTGATGTACAGTATGTAGCGACGACGTATGCCGCCCCGGAGTCAGCGTCTGCAGGTCGCTGACCAAACTGCTCGCGATTACGTTCTTGAAACGCCTCCCTGACGAGCTTTACGCGACGATCCCGAGCTGGACTTCGGATAACTATTCCCTCAAGTTGGACGTCATCTGCCAGCGACGAGGTGGGGAACGTGTACGTCGTTGGGTCGAAGTCGCCGTCAGACTGCTTGAGGATTGGTGCTGGGACAAAGGACACATCAATTGGAGCTTCATCAACGCGAAGTTGCTCAAAAATCGCCCATGCTGTCTCATGATCGAGAAACCCCTCATATGTCTCTTCGTATGGACTTCCCGACGGTACCATTGTGTTAACGTTGGCGTATGGGAGGATATCGAATCCCACCAACGCGGGAAGTTCGCTTGTGTCGAACCCATAATCAAGTGTTGAATACACGAGATTCTCGGCATAGATGATCAGTGGTCCGTCGAATGTGTCGTGTAGGTGTCGGAGAGGAGCCGTCTTAACACTCTCATGGAGACACCGTACTGCACGATAAAGTGCACCATCGATATTGGCGAGGACATCGCGATGACTACCGCGGATCTTCTTTCGCGTTCCAAAAACGAGGCTGCCATCTCCGGTAGCGGCTTCAATGACCGCCTCTGAGTACTGTGCTGCGTAGCGCTCATCATACAGTGTAAACCGGAACGAGTTTTCATCGACTTTCTCAGTAAGTGTGAGCGACTCGGAATCAAAAAAGTCCGACGGGACAACCGGATGATCGTAGCGCGGCACCTTCGGGTATATTTTCATGATCGTATGATTCACCTCAACCGACACAACTCGACGGAATGGCACTATATCCTGAACCAGGGATTGAGTTTTTTACAGTTGATCCATACGGACCGGACAACCGCCCCGTCACAATCCGGCATGACCGGCAGATAGCCAACGACCGACTTATCGAACTGTTGCAAGCGTTTGTATATCCACCCAGCAAGAAATTCCCGTATCATTAATCCAATCAGGGAACAATCGCTTCTGACATCAAAACAAAAAACAATATCGATAATATCCTGTTCGAATAAACGTCGTTGTTGATATTGACTATTGTATCCAATCTCACTCAACCGTCACACTCTTTGCCAGATTTCGTGGCTTATCGATTGAGCGATTCATTCGGTCAGCCATGTGATATGCAACCAGTTGCAGTTGCGTATTTGCGAGCACTGGCGCTATCCTTGGATGGGTCTGTGGAATCTCAAGGGTGTAATTAGCGTATCGTCTGACTTCCGATTGCTCGTCAGTAACCGCAACCACCGGGGCATCGCGTGCTTGGACCTCTTTGATATTGCTGATTGTCTTTTGAGCGCGCTCTCCATTGCCGGTGACAACTGCGAATATCGGTGTCCGCTGTGTAACAAGCGCAAGTGGACCATGTTTGAGTTCGCCGGCTGCAAATCCCTCAGCATGTTCATATGTGATTTCTTTGAATTTGAGTGCCCCCTCTAGTGCAACAGGTCGGTGAAGTCCACGACCAATGAAGAAGTACGCATCATAATCGACATATTCCTCAACGACTGATTTTGCGGTTGAATTATCGATAACTGATTGCAGTTGATTTGGGAGATCACGAAGCGC
>KE356560.1:2932792-2933846 GCA_000415965.1 Haloquadratum walsbyi J07HQW1 | reverse complement strand
CGTATTAGCGTCGTCTCGTCTTCAGTACGAAATGAAGCGGTACTTGACACCATCCAGGAATTCTCCGACTCCGGCACGCTCAGCACGCGGACACGGAAAACGGTGCCATCCGCAAAGCGCCGTTCCGTGTCTTCCAACACACGCACGTCGTCGGGTGCCATCGATATCTGATGTTTCGTACCACATCATCGTGGCTGTTGCGGTATACAACAGCATATAGGCTACCCCAAGAGAGGTATCAACTCGTGTTCGACAGGCTCTCTGGTTTTCTCAACACAAGCGTATCTTAACGATCAATGGATTGAGGTTGCCGGTGTGTCCCAGTCCTCGTATGAACACGGTCATCCCGGCCGCCGGGCGAGGGAGTCGGCTCGGCGAACTGACGACGGACCGACCGAAGGGGCTGGTCGAGGTCGTGGGACGACCCCTGCTCGCGCACGTCTTCAAGAGGGCAGTCAACGCCGGGGTCGATGAGCTAGTCGTGATCGTCGGGTACGAGGCGGCCCAGATTGTCGACCGGTTCGGCGACGCCTTCGCGGGCGTCCCGATCACATACGTCCACCAGCGCGAGCAGCTGGGGCTCGGGCACGCCGTGCTTCAGACGAATCGGCACGTTGACGGGACGTTCCTGCTCGTGAACGGCGACAATGTCTTCGCAGGGAGCGTGGCGCCCGCGGTCGCGGCTGCTGGGGAGATTGACGCGGTGCTTGGGGTCGAGGAGGTCTCACCAGAGTCGCAGCGACGACCGGCGTGATCGAGACGGACGAGCAGGGGCACGTAACGGGACTCGTCGAAAAGCCGACCGAGCCGTCGTCGACGCTTGTGACGACTGGGTGTTACGTGCTTCTAGATAATGTGTTTCACGTGTGCGCTGCTCAGGTCGTCGGCTGAAGGCGAGTACTAGCTGAGCGAGGCCGTGAGGCTGTTGATCCGGGCGGGCTACGAGGTGGCGACGGTTCGGGTAGATGAGCGCGTAAATATGAACACGACCGCGGAGGTGGCACGGGCGAGCGAGTTAGTGAATCGACAGTCTAGGCGGAACAGATAGTGAATA
>KE356560.1:2920508-2932772 GCA_000415965.1 Haloquadratum walsbyi J07HQW1 | reverse complement strand
GGGTACTGTGCCGCGTAGCGCTCATCATACAGTGTAAACCGGAACGAGCTTCCATCGACTTTCTCAATGAGTGTGAGCGACTCGGCATCAAAAAAGCCCGACGGGACAACCGGATGATCGTAACGCGGCACCTTCGGGTATATTTTCATGATTGGATGATTCACCTCAACGGACACAACTCGACGGGATGGCACTGTATCTTGAATCGGGGATTGAGTTCTTCACAGTTGATCCATGTGGACCGGACAACCGCCTCGTCGCAATCCGGCATGACCGGCAGATAGCCAACTACCGACTTGTCGAACTGTTGCAAGCGTTTGTACATCAGCCTCTCGTGTGTCGACCGGAGTTCCTGGACACTATCCATGCAGATACACATCGCTGTTGCGGGACGGTTCCTCGCAACCTGAGACGGACGGTCATGCAAACCGAATCGGCATTGATGAGTGTCAATAAACAGCCATTGGCAACATAATCAGTGTTTATACCCAAAGCCACACCAACTTCGACTAGAACGCCCGGTGGCGCGTTCCGCTGCAACTTCGGATAAAAGTTAAATTCCCAACAACTGATAACCGCGAGGGACTCGCTCAGCCATCCAATAAACACAATTCGATACAGTATTGATCAGTACGCTCGGATGCAAAATACATAATGAGTCACTCTGTGAGACTGAATCCACCCATCAGGATCGTCGCCAGACGACTTATGAGAATATCCTGGTATTCTTAATATCCTCCCCGCCCGAGAGAGGGCTAAGAGAAGTCTCCCGTGCGAAGTGGCTTCGAGGCTTATCATGTACGCTGTAGTTAGGAACGAATCTCATGTCAACAGCGGTTGAAATCGATGAGGACACAAAATCTAAACTCGAAGAGCTTCAGATGGAGAGTCGGCTCAAAACAAGGGAGGAATCATCCACTAAGAAATTCCCTTATCATTAATCTAATCAGGAAACAATCGCTTCTGACATCAAGACACCAGAAGACGATATCGTTGATATCTTGTCCGAATAAACGTCGTTGTTGATATTACCGTCGTTTTAAATCTCACTCAACCGTCACACTCTTCGCCAGATTTCGTGGCTTATCGATTGAGCGATTCATTCGGTCAGCCATGTGATATGCAACAAGTTGGAGTTGCGTATTTGCAAGCACTGGCGCTATTCTTGGATGGGTTTGTGGAATCTCAAGAGTGTGATTAGCGTATCGTCTCACCTCCGATTGCCCGTCAGTAACCGCAACCACCGGGGCATCGCGTGCTTGGACCTCTTTGATATTGCTGATTGTCTTTTGAGCGCGCTCTCCATCGCCGGTTACAACCGCGAATATCGGTGTCCGCTGTGTAACAAGCGCAAGTGGACCATGTTTGAGTTCGCCGGCTGCAAATCCCTCAGCATGTTCATATGTGATTTCTTTGAATTTGAGTGCCCCCTCTAGTGCAACAGGTCGGTGAAGTCCACGACCAATGAAGAAGTACGCATCATAATCGACATATTCCTCAACGACTGATTTTGCGGTTGAATTATCGATAACTGATTGCAGTTGATTTGGGAGATCACGAAGCGCCGGAATCAGCTCACGCGTTGACTCCGACGTTCTCTTTGTACCGCTCGCACAAAGTCTTTCGACGAGGAGATTCCCGGTTGCGAGTTGTGATGAGAACGTCTTCGTTGCGGCGACGCCAATCTCTGGACCAGCACGGATGTACACCACATGATCACACTCGCGAGCAGCAGTGCTTCCGACAACATTAGTCACTGCGAGTGTTGATGCCCCACGGCGCTGTGCCTCCCGAAGTGCACTGAGTGTATCCGCTGTCTCCCCGCTCTGTGTGATCCCGATGAGGAGTGAATCAGAATCGAATGGAGCTGGTGCTGTAACATACTCACTTGCGAGATGTGCCTGTGCAGGCACACCGCGCGCCCTGAACAGTCGTGCTACGTACAATGCGGCGTGATATGACGTCCCGCATGCGACCAATTGAACACTCCCTGGAGAATCAATATCAGATAATTCCTCAAGCGACACGGAGCCACTCAGCTCGTTGACGCGACCGCGGAGGCACTGACGGAGTGATGCTGGTTGCTCATGGATTTCCTTCGCCATGAAGTGATCATACCCACTCTTTGCCGTTTGGTCGGCACTCCACTCAACGGTCGTTACTGACGGGTCAACAGACGTTCCATCGCTCTCAGTTACCTCGACACCTGATGGTCGCAGCGTTGCGAACTGAGCGTCCTCAAGATAAATCACATCACGTGTGTATTCGAGAAATGCAGGCACGTCACTGGCAAGAAAGGCTGCGTCCTCATCAACGCCGATGACGAGTGGCGAGCCATCTCGTGTTGCAAAGATTGCATCATGGTCCTCAAAGACGACTGCAAGTGCGTAACTCCCCGTAATCCGCTCGACAGCGCGACGAAACGCTGTCTGTGGATCGGCGCCGTCATCCCGGAACTTGCTGATGAGATGTGGCACAACCTCTGTGTCAGTCTCACTGACGAATTCAACACCATCAGCCTCAAGTTCATCTCGAATCGACTGATAATTTTCAATAATGCCGTTGTGGACAACAGCAACGTCTCCGGTTTCATCGGTATGTGGATGTGCATTGGCGTCCGTCGGTGGACCGTGTGTACTCCATCGGGTGTGACCAATCCCAGCAGGTCCATCAAGCGTGTCTGAGCGTGCTGTAACTTGCTTTTGGAGTCGGTCAATCTCGCCCTCGCGTTTTGCAACCTCAATTCCACCATCAGCAACAGCAATCCCTGCGGAATCATAGCCGCGATAGTCAAGATTCGCAAGTCCATTCATCAATACTTCACGCGTTCCACCATCCGGATTAACACAGCCAATGATTCCACACATTATCGTAGCACCTCCGCCTCGTTTGGAATGTTTCCATCAATATGAGCATTTGATTGAATCGTTGCCGCAGACCCGACGAGTGACCCAGATGCAACTGTCACACCACCACCGACCGTCGCTCGGTCAGCAATAACCCCGCCGAGGTCGCAGTCCTCGTGTACTTTTGTATCAATACGAATATCGGCTGGTCCCCCAGCAATAATGACTCCCGGACCAAGGTGAACACCCTGCCCAAGAACTGTATCAACGAGTGTTGCGTTCTGCCCAACTCGTGTGTCACTATCAACGAGCACGTTCGTCAGTACTGCACCCGCTCCGATTGTTGTGTTCTCACCGACAGCGACCCCGGGTCCAAGAACAGCCTGTGGTCCAACGACAGTGTCCGCACTGACGATAACGGGTGGACGGAGTGTTGCATCCTCGTGAATCGTTGCTGTCTGATCAGAGAACACCCCGGGTGATTGCTCGGTCGTCTCATCACCAATCCGGTCTTGATCGAACAAGGTCTGCATGACGGAAAGAAGGTCCCATGGATATGTTGCGTCCTGCCAGGGACTCTCGGTTACAACGCCACGAACAGTACTTTCATCGGTAGTAAGGTCGCGAATTGTCTCCGGAAGTGAAAGACGTCCTTGTTCTTGGAACGTCCGCTCAAGTGCAGCAAAGATCGACGGTCCGAATACGTACACGCCAGCATTGAGCAATCGATATTCATCATCAGCTGGCTGTTCAATGAATTCTGTGATGCGGTTGTCATCCAACTTCACAGCGCCGTACTGTGAGGCTTTCTCACTCTCAACAACGCCAAGCGTCGCCGTATCGGTCGCTGTATGTGATGAAGAGACAGTCTCAATCATTTCTTCCGTGACAATTTGATCGCCATTAAGCACAAGAAAATCAGTCTCAATTGTTTCATCCGCTTGAAGAAGTGCATGCCCACTCCCGAGTTGTGTGTGTTGGATATGATACGTAATCGGTCGGTTGCGGTATGTCGACCCAAAGTGGTTCTGAACCCGCGCACGTTGATACCCAACAACGAGGTGAATCTCACTGATACCAGCCTGAACAAGACTATTGAGTACGTGTTCGAGAATTGGAATATCACCAGCCGGTAACATTGGCTTTGGTCTGTGGGTTGTAAGTGGGCGGAGTCGGGTTCCCTCGCCCGCTGCAAGAATCACAGCGGTATCAATTGTCATATGTCATTTCACTCAGAGCAGTCACATGAACTTTGTTTTCACGCATTTTGATAATCACGTTTATTGACGGCAGCCAATTCGTTGTTGAGCCATCCCTACGAATTAGTTCATACTCGTGGTTCTATCACTCGTCTCAGAGACATCGGTATCAGACGGAGCATCTGCACGCCTCTCGGTGAGATACTCCCAGATCTCAGTGCATCCTGCGCCATCCTCAATTTCACTCAGGTGCGTTCTGTCATCGTGCTCTGCGGTCATCACGTGGCTATTCAACGACTGGTAACTTAATTCTACTGCCGTATTTACTCAGAATCTGAGTCACTATTGATTGTCGTAGATGATTCATGATTTCGACCCTGGTCTGTCATCGTCCCCTACTGATAGTTGCTCACCACAAATACAATTCTTGAACCGCCTCGACTGTGACACAGATTCAAATAATATGTTTAACATAAAATATGCATATCAGTGTTATTGTGATTCGATACTCTGACACACTGTGCATAGTACCCTGTCACCACCGACTGAGAAACATCGACAACAGTACGTATCTGAAACACAATCTATCGCATAACGACTGTGGCATCGCCTCACAGAGGGGCACGAACAGAATTCAGCAGATCACTTACCACATATGAATGATTCTCACCAGCCATCAGAGCTTCTTGATGCGTTTGAACTGACTGAGTATGAAGAACAGGCTCTCCAGTCGCTTATCGAACTTGGTCGCAGCACTGCTCCGAGTCTCTCAGAGGCGACAGGGATCCCGAAAGCACGAGTCTATGGTGTTCTCGATGGGCTTTCTGATGAAGGCTTTATTAAAATAATTCCTGGGCGTCCAAAGGAGTACGAGGCGAAGCCACCAGCAGAGCTTCTTGATCAAGCAATCGAGAACGAACGACAGGAATACGCCTCGTTCAAAAAGCAGATTGAGGATATCGAAGAAGAGTTCGTTGAGACACTCATGCCGATCTATGAACGTGGACGCGATGAAATCTCAACAACTGAAGAGCTGTTCCACGTTGTCGATGTTGGGGAGCCGAGTGAGCGCGAGACTCGTTCAATCTATCGTGATGCGACAAACTGCGTTCATATCATCACAAAGAGTTTTGAGTACTTTGACGCGGTTGAGCCAGCAGTCACTGACGCGCTTGAACGTGGCTGTGAGATACGCGTGCTCTTCCTTGATCCAGAATTGCTCGATGAATCAAATCAAACCGATCAACAACGGATGCGTCAGCATCTCAATTCGTCATATCCAACAATCGAGTATCGATTTAGTGCAAAACGACTCCCATGGCGGGGGACGGTCGTCGATCCCAGCTTATCATATGACTCTGGAGCTGCCGTCTTGCTTGTTGAAGAAGAAGACATTCCATTGCACAATCGACAGGCAGCTATCACCGATAATGCGTCATTTGTTGCCGGATTAGAGCGATACTTTGACCTTATTTGGCAGTATGACACGGTGGATGACCACGCAGACCCATAGCCCGCGCATTATCCCCAGTCCTGTGAACGGAATCGGTGACAATTGAAGCTCTATCACTCGGTGTTTTTCGTTTGCAGCAATCGCCTGATTGATGACTCAACTGTGTGTTGTGGCTCCCAGTTGAGTTGTTCACGTGCTCTTGAGATATCGACCTCAAACCGATCAACGAGTGTCTCACCACTTCGTGGGTTTTCAACAAGAGTGACGTCTACATCTGTGTCAATCTCTTCTTGTGCGCTTTGTCGAACCGTCTCGGCGACCGTCATGATTCCTGGGTCTTCCTTTGAGGCGATTTCGTACTTTTCGATGCCTGTTTCATCCCGGGTAAGTTGTTCTTGTAATCGCTCAGCACTTCGAACATATGCCCGGGCAACATCATCAACATGAATATAGTTCCGTGATTGTGTTCCTGGCTCGTATACTGTCAATGGCTTCTCGTCGAATACTCTGTTAACGAAGAAATTGATGACTGTTCCTTTCGAGACGCGCTGTCCATCGATTGTATGCTCCCCATATAGATTCGATTTGAGAAATAGATGCGCTGGGAAGGCATCCGCTGCAAACTCCTCGACAAGACGCTCGCCAATGAGTTTTGTTCGTCCATACCAGTTCATTGGATCACGACCGTCATCAACGCTGATTGGGAATGACTCCGGGTCACCAAGCACAGCCATACTGAATGGGAATGCAAGCGCTGCGCCGGTTTTTCGACAAAACCACGCCACGTTTGTCGTGCCGGTAACATTCACCTCGTACGCAAGATCAGCGTTCGTCTCACAGTCATCGACGCCGCTCACTGCTGCGAGATGTAACACGATATCTGACCCGGTGAGCGCATCCTCCAGTGCAGACCGATTTCGAACATCGACATGTATGACGTCCGTCTCACCTATCCCGCGCACGTCACCAAGATAAAAATTATCAATGGCGGTGAGCGTCCACTCTGGGTGTGCCTCTTGAAGTAATTTAACTACCCGACTTCCAATGTATCCTGCTGCACCGGTTACTGCGACGTGCAGTGAGTTATTCTGTTCCGTTGTCATAATCCCTGCTCCGCTGTGATTGTCCGTGATTCCATTTGTGTGAACTGCGTTGCAAGTTCTGTAATTCCCTCTCGAAGAGTATATTTGGGTTGGTATTTTGTTTCACCGAGTCGGTCAAAATTCACGTGATACGACGGTCCAGGATGTTCATCCCGGAGATATGTTATCTCGAGTGTTTGATCAAGTTCCTCGCGGACGGCTTGCGCAATTGTCTCGATCTGGAAGTTTTGTGTGCTCGCTCCAACGTTATAGCAAAATTGTGACCATTGCTCTGGATTACATGCAGCATGTGCGTACGCCCGTGCTGCATCATGCACATGAATGAATGGTCGCCAGTTGCTTCCATCGCCATACACGGTCAACGGACGGTTCGTCAGCGCACGGAATACAAAGTGATTCACAACAAGATTGAATCGAATGCCTGGTGCATAACCGTAATTGGTGCTCATCCGTAATGCAGTCCCGTCGAGATTGTACGTATCGACCGCATCCCGTAGGAGGGACTCCGCTTTGAGCTTTGATTCAGCATACGGATTGAGCGGGTCTGGGTCAGTGTGTTCAGTAATTTCTGTCTCGGCGGCACGCCCGTACACGTTGCACGATGAGGCAAACACGATATTTTTGACACCAAACTTTCCTGCTGCACGGAGCACGTTTTCTGTGCCGTCATAGTTGATTGCGAACGTTTCCTCACGACGATCATGTGTGCTTGCTGCTCCAGTTATTGCTGCAAGATGAATGATTGTTTCAGCACCACGAACTGCGTTTTCAACATCGCCGTATTGTTGGATATCTCCACGGATGAATGATAATTTATCAGTCGATCCCAGCCCTGTTGCAAACAGATTCTGTGGGGAACTCGAGGCAAAACTATCGAATACAGTGACATGGCTCACAGAGTCATTTTGGAGCAACTGTGGAATCAGCGCGCTTCCGATATACCCGCATCCTCCTGTGACGAGCACATGCCCTGCGCTTGCGCTGTTCGTGGTCACTCCGCTTCCTCCGCTAATCGGTCCTCAAGCACGCCAGGAAGGAATCGATCTTCATGTGATTTGATACGCTCTGTGCAATCTGTAAGCGTTTCAAACACCTCGCGAATTCCCTCTTCAAATGTCACAGACTGACCGCCAATCAGATTCGCATATCGGTCATTTTCAATCTCCATTTTGTGTGTCTCATCCTCATCCCGTGGGTTTTCGAAGTGTTCAACATCGGTATTGAACCCGAATTCTGTGGCAACATCAGCAATAGTCGTTCCCATCTCGACGATTGAGATTGGTCGCGTCACCTGATTGTAAACAACATGATCATCTAGTCGTTCATCAGGCTCAGTGACTGCTAACCGAGTCAGCCCCTCGACAGCATCCTCAAGCGAGATGAATGGCTTCCGCTGTTTTCCTTTTCCATACACCGTAATTGGGTATCCAGCAACCGCTTGTGCGGCAAAACGATGTGCAACGACACCAAAGTAATAATCGAAATCAAACCGAGTCATGACTCTATCGTCCGCTCTGGTTTCTTTTGTTCCAGCTCCATACGTGATTGCAGTGCGAACATCACTAATCGGGATGTCGAACTGACTATGTGCAAGACGAAGATTAGCAGCGTCGTGGCTTTTCGTCATATGGTACCAGGATCCCGCCATCGCTGGGAATGGAACCTCATCACGACTATCTTGATGTTCCATCACTGTACCACCTTCTGGGATTGGGAACTCGGGAGCGCCATAGACACCTGTTGTGGTCGTTTCAATAAGGTGTGTGTCGACAAGGTCGTTTTCATGTAAGCCGAACACGAGATTCCGCGTTGCCTGCATATTATTTTGCTGTGTATAGTTCGCCCGCTCACCATTAATCTGTGAATACGGCGCGGACGGTTGTGCCGCAGTATGCACAATTACTTGTGGTTCGTGGATTTGGCACAATTCATCCACAAATGAGCGGTCAGTGAGGTCGCCTTGGACGAATGAAAGATTTCTCAGCCCGTGAACTTCCTGAGCGGCGGTGAGTCGGGTTTCCATTGAGGCGATTGGTGTTGCTGACACAGACCCAACTTCGGAAACCCACTCTCGACGAGCGAGATTATCGACAAGAAGCACGCGATCGTCTGTCTCTGATGCAATCCGAAGCCCAGTCGGCCAGCCAAGATATCCGTCGCCGCCAGTGACAATGATCGACATTAGTTACTCAAACTCTGAGTAACAACGCTCGCATTAAAATATTGTGTAATCGATGACAATGAGAAAAAACGTCGAATATCATATCACTGATACATTAAATAAGACGAGGATCACAGTTCGCGGACTCGGGGCGACAGTCACTGCGATGGTTGGTGTCATTATCCGGGCTGTGGAGCAGGGGCTTGATCCGTAAAGAAGCGTACACTCTGAAATCCGAATGGACTCTCATGAAGTTTATATGACTGAGAACCCCCGGGAACAAGCCCACTCGCTCATCGATAACGGCGCTGAATACATATCATAACGCTCGCGATACTGGCTATGGGTTTGGGTAACAAAAACATCGATAGTCGTCGTTTCTGTCGCTGTCTCAAGGAGACAAGCCACCTACAGACACAGCAATAATTTTTCAGAGAAGTATATTATGTGAGGAATCGAACAATTGATTATAGCTCCTGGCTTCAATCATGAGACGCTCACTCGCGCACGTGACCAGTAGCGGGATTCAACGACTACATTAGAGCACGTCCACCAGACAATTGAACAAACAACATCGCCGACAACCGCGAGCGACATTGCTAATAAAGCTCTGGTAAGCGAACCGACCGCTTCAAGCGTGAAGTTGAAAAAATAACGCCCGTTCCGGTAGACTGATCGGAGTAGGACGCTCCTAAGAGGAATACACCATATGCACACGCTCAAAGTTACCATCGGCGAACGCGACCGCCTCGATCAACGCATGCGTAGTCGTATCAAAGCCGCTCAGGAGGGTGAAGATCTTGATGACGCCCAACCGATACTGAACTTCGGTTCGTACGCTGAACTTAGCCGGCTCCTCAGTCCGAAGAACTTGGAGTTGTTAGAGGTAATATCCAAACATGAACCTGAAAGCATCCGCGAAGCCGCCGAACTGGTAGACCGGGACTACAAGCAGGTTCATCGAAACCTCTCTGAACTTGACGATATCGGTGTTATCGAGTTCGAGGTTGACGGGTCAGGCAACGCCAAGAAACCGAAACTGAGGTATGACGGTCTCGAAATTGACATCTCTTTTGCGAGATCGAATGAGAATGTTGGCACGGCAGCGCCGTAACGTAGTTTAGACTACTGCAGTCTGGACTGCGATAGCTGAGAATATGCGATCAGCCTGCCGACGGATTGAGACAGGTGGTGTGTGCTAGTGCTGGTATGGACGCAGTCATTCCCGCTGCCGGGCGGGGCAGCCGACTCGGCGAGCTGACGGCAGACCGACCAACGGGCTGGTCACTGTTGTCAGGTACGAAGCGGCCCAGATTGTCAACCGGTTCGGCGACGCCTTCGCGGGCGTCCCGATCGTGCCGTGTTTGTCCATCAGACGTACGCTAACCACGAGTTCAGTTTCATCGACGCGATGACCGTCGCGATGACCGAATACCACAAGATAAATAAGATGTTGAGTTTCGACGGGGTCGTTCTCCGACTCATTCCGGACACACTAACGTTTCAGTAAACGGCGAGGATTCTACCGCAGCGATGTCGCTACCATTGACACAGACACAACTAGAAGCCAACGGCTTCAGCCATTGAGGGATCCGACTCAGACCGCGGCATCGCTTCGAATTCAGCGACCTCACCGGTCTTCTCGACACGAGCGTACTGCCGCTGCCAGGCGACCGCCGGGAACAGGTCGTGTCGATCAAACAGCGCTCGCGCCTGCGAGGTGATCAGATATAGTTACATATATTTTGAATCACACCGAGGCAGCATCCCGCCCTGCAGTCTCCCGGAGCGGGAGTTGGATGTTAATTTCGTTGTATGGGACGATGGGACGCTTGGCTCGCCCCTCAGCAACGAACTCAACGACATCGTATCCTTCGAGCCGTTCGAGATTTTCCGAAACTTGTTTGATGTCTCGATCAACGACCCGAGCGGCCTCGCGGATGCTCGCGGGCTCTTCTTGTGCAATCGCCTGAAGAAGGTCGATAGCGCGCGGTGTGAAGACCTGTGCCAGCTGGTCGGTAGTTTCGAAACTTAGACGATGGGGAGCCTCCTCTCCAACTGCGTCGCCGGCGAGTGCCTGCGTGAATGCCTCGGCAGTGCGTTGCTGGACGGCACCGATCGATTCAATAGTCACAATAAGGATGTTCTGTGTCATTGGTTGTTGTCGTCCTGTGATGGCTTTTCGTCGCGCAACTGTTCAATCTCTGTCCAGAAGCGCTCTTGGACCGCCCCGTAGCCGGGAAATCGGTAGTCGTCGTCAAGTCCATTGGACGTGTGTCGTTCGTGGACGCCGTGGGAGTTGTCATACCGTATTAGCGTCGTCTCGTCTTCAGTACCGAAATGAAGCCGGTACTTGACACCATCCGGGAATTTCTCCGACTCCGGCACGCTCAGCACGCGGACACGGAGAACGGTGCCATCCGCAAAGCGCCGTTCCGTGTCTTCCAACACACGCACGTCGTTGGGTGCCATCGATATCTGATGTTTCGTACCACATCATAGTAGCTGTTGCGGTATACAACAGCATATAGGCTACCTCAAGAGAGGTATCAACTCGTGTTCGACAGGCTCCCTGGTTTTCTCAACACAAGCGCATTTTAATGATCAATGGATTGAGGTTGCCGGTGTGTCCCAGTCCTTGTATGAACGCGGTCATCGCGGCCGCCGGGCGAGGGAGTCGGCTCGGCGAACTGACGACGGACCGACCGAAGGGGCTGGTCGAGGTCGTGGGACGACCCCTGCTCGCGCACGTCTTCAAGAGGGCAGTCAACGCCGGGGTCGATGAGCTAGTCGTGATCGTCGGGTACGAGGCGGCCCAGATTGTCGACCGGTTCGGCGACGCCTTCGCGGGCGTCCCAATCACATACGTCCACCAGCGCGAGCAGCTGGGGCTCGGGCACGCCGTGCTTCAGACGAAGCGGCACGTTGACGGAATCTTTCTTCTTTTGAACGGCGACAACGTCTTCGCAGGGAGCGTCGCGCCCGTGGTGGAGGAGGTCTCACCAGAGATCGCAGCGACGACCGGCGTGATCAAGACGGGCGATCAGGGGCGCGTGACGGGGATGGTCGAGAAACCGGTCGAGCCGTCGTCGACGCTCGTCACGACCAGGTGTTACGTGCTTTCGGCGGACATCTTTCACGCGTGTGCGCTGCTTTGGTCGTCGGCTGGGGGCGAGTACCAACTGAGCGAGGCCGTGGGACTGTTGATCCGAGCGGGGTACGAGGTGGCGACGGTTCGGGTCGGTGAGCGTGTGAACGTGCAGAGGCCCGCGGAGTTGGTACGTGGGGAGCGAGACGGAACAAATAGAAACGGGTGATAGATATATACAAGCTCTTGGATATATATTTTCCCAGAACATAGAAGCTTCCATGCCGAACGAAACGGATGCTGCCGATTCAAACGCTCCCTCGATGACGCGAGGTGAGCGAGTTCGTGCGGCCGCGCGAACGCTCCGAACGCCCCGAACCGCATCGTGGGTAGCCGAAGAAACAGAAACCACGA
>KE356560.1:2918017-2920488 GCA_000415965.1 Haloquadratum walsbyi J07HQW1 | reverse complement strand
TCGCGCACGTCTTCAAGAGGGCAGTCACCGCCGGGGTCGATGAGCTAGTCGTGATCGTCGGGTACGAGGCGGCCCAGATTGTCGACCGGTTCGGCGACGCCTTCGCGGGCGTCCCGATCACATACGTCCACCAGCGCGAGCAGCTGGGGCTCGGGCACGCCGTGCTTCAGACGAATCGGCACGTTGACGGGACGTTCCTGCCCGTGAACGGCGACAATGTCTTCTCAGGGAGCGTGGCGCCCGCGGTCGCGGCTGTTGGGGAGGCTGACGCGGTGCTTGTGGTTGAGGAGGTCGCAGCGACGACCGGCGTGATCGAGATGCACGAGCAGGGGCACGTAACGGGACTCGTCGAAAAGCCGATCGAGTTGTCGTCGACGCTTGTGACGACTGGGTGTTACGTGCTTCTGGATAATGTGTTTCACGTGTGCGCTGCTCAGGCTGTTGGCTGAAGGCGAGTACCAACTGAGCGAGGCTGTGGGGCTGTTGATCCGGGCGGGCTACGAGGTGGCGACGGTTCGGGGAGATGAGCACGTAAACATGAACACAACCGCGGAGGTGGCACGGGCGAGCGAGTTAGTGAATCGACAGTCTAGGCGGAACAGACAGTGAATATCAGGGGGAGCATTCAAATTACGTATTGTTGCTCCAACGAATCATGTCTTCCCAGAAATCACTGAAATGGGTATATAAATTTGCGAAGTAGCACATCGGATGGTCTTCTTCAGTCTCATCGATATCCCAGAGATAATCACCGACATCAGCAAGCTCTCCGCTTCCACGGGAATCAAAGTGTGTTTTGTGAAAATAAACCTGCATGTATGTTGAGTCAGACTCAGTCTCTTCTCTGATACTGAGACAGCGATAATTTCCATGGGTGAACTGATTTCGAAGCCCCCAAGCGAACACTAACTTCCTCACAAACGGGGGAAGAGTGGGGTCTGCGCGGTCCGAGCCTCTGACGAAAGTGTCCTTGTCAATCGTTTGATCGACACACGAGTTCAGAAACGGGTGAATCTCTTCGACCAGCGAATAGATCGACGAGAGGTAGTTGTGGAGATCCGCGTAGATGTTCGCTCGAAGCCCCTCCGTGTCCGACTGTTCTGCGGGGTCATAGTACACGAACCAGTCCGTGGCAATATCATCACAGAGCCCGCTAAGGCGGGTGAAGTTGATATCAACAATCTGTTTTGAGTACCGAAGACGCTTGATCACATCTTGCGACGGCGTTCCTGTCGGTCTCTCTGCATGGCCCAGTAGCTGATCGATGGAATTAGTAGACCCGCCGTTGGTGCTACTCATTGCGACATAACGAAGAATGAGTTAGTCCTCAGAAAACAGCCGGCGACGGTCCGTGGATTCCGACTCGGACTCTTCGGTATCGACCTGCTCTTCGGCCAGTTCATGCCAGCCCCGAGCCACCATTTCGACGGACTGGTCGGTCGCGTCGGCAACATCTTCGGCAGTCACGACGTGGTCAGGGTTCGGCATCTCATATTAGTACAGTCACCGACCCAAATAAAAGACTTTGAAAATCCAGATAATACTGTATAACAGCCTGTAATGTTGATTCTGAAACGGTTTGGCACCGACGAAGCGGCCGTCAACGGGGGCAACACCGTCGAGTATCTCAGATCCCACGCAGAAGCGCTGGATCTAGCCGGTGAGATTGACGACTGGCGAGCGGAACTCATTCAGTGCGGACTGGACCACCTGACCGACACTTTGTCAGACCCGAGCAATTAACGACGTTCGGAGTGTCCGTTTTGCCATGGCCACCGAGGACGGGACAGAAACGACATCTCCGCTTGATGACGCCGTCGTTGCCCGGCTTCTTTGCCACTTTGGTGTTGATTCTAGGGGAGGAAGCGGACGGGTCGGTGGGGTAGTCACCCGATACCCCACCGCGTAGAGTGTTTTCTTGATGGGAGACAGCCAACGACAACTCTCGTCTCGCTAATTCGGTGCTCACCGTCAAGAACGTCATCGTCACGGATCATATTCATACGTGGTGGGACGGAACTCACTGTTATATCATATCTGCAGATGCCCTCAGCGACACTGAGATCGTCGCAATCGGACTCTCGTTGTCGAGTGTATCGAGTGCCGGCCGAAGATACGGATGCGTATCGACGCCAGTTTTGAGTTTCTCGCGTACGACTGGAACGGCACAGATTCCGGAGAGTCCTATGACGACGATAACGTCACAGGATGCCGGTGACCGAGTCCCGGAAGGCTTTCCCTGCGTTTCCTCGCAGTGCGCATTCGCTGCTCTTTCTGTCTGTGCCCGCGATCGGACTACCTCAGAACGTCTCCCAGTCGACGACGCGGAGGTCGTCGATCTGGTCAAAGTGATCGACGTTCGCGGTCAACACCGGAAGGTCCCGTGTTCGGGCAGTCGCGGCGATATACATGTCGTGGAGGTCATCGAGCGGCCGACCGGCTTGTCGCAGCGTCGCGATGATCGTCGCGGC
>KE356560.1:2916416-2917967 GCA_000415965.1 Haloquadratum walsbyi J07HQW1 | reverse complement strand
CGTGTCGCATCTCTCACGAGCCGAGCGACAGTGCCTCGTCGTATACGGGCGACGGCGGGTAGGGAAGACGACGCTGGTGACGTCGGCGCTCGACGAACTTGAAGACACGTCAGTCTATTATCTCTGTGACGAGCGGGGCGCAACGCACAACGCTCGGCGATTCGCGGCATAGTGCGCTGCTGCGTTCAACGATATCACACCGGATGTCGACGGGTTCGTCGAGGCGTTTCAGTATCTCACGGCGCGCGTCGACGGGTCGTGCGTGGTAGCGTTAGACGAGTTCTCATATCTCGTCGACGAGGACGACACAATCCCGTCGGTGTTTCAGACCGTTGTCGACGACGTACTCGCAGGGACAGACATCTCGCTCGTGTTGTTAGGGTCATCGATTTCGATGATGGAAGAGGGCGTGTTAAGCTACGAGAGCCCACTATACGGGCGCCGAACCGGACAGTGGGAACTCGCCCCGCTCTCGTTCGCGGACGCTCGCGCGTTCTTCCTGGATGACGATGTAGAGACACAGATCCAGCTGTATAGTGTGCTTGGAGGTGTCCCCGCGTATCTCGAACAGTTCGATCCAGAACTGAGCCTCCTCAAGAACATCGAGCAATCCATCCTCTCGAAAGGCGAGTTCCTGTACGAGGAGCCGGAGTTTCTGTTACGTCAAGAACTTCGTGAACCCGCGAAGTAAATGGCGATCCTCGAAGGTATCGCCGGTGGCGCGACACGCGTCACCGAGATCGCCAACGAGATCGGCCGCGACGCGGGCAGCCTCTCCCGGTATCTCCAGAACCTCACGCAGTTGGCGATCCTCGGGCAGGAGCATCCGGTGACGGACCCTGACGGCCGAGGACTGTATCGGCTGACGGACGATTTCCTTCGGTTCTGGTTTCGGTACGTGGCACACAATCGGGGAACGCTCGAACAGGGGCGGACGGCTCCGGTCAGGTCGACGATTGCCGAGACGCTACCAACACACACGAGTCGAACCTTCGAAGCCGTGTGCCAACAGGCGGTTCGGACGCCGGCGTTTCCTGTCTCCTGCTCGCGGGTCGACCGCTGGTGGTACGGCGGCGAGGAGATCGACATCGCCGGAGTCAATCGAGAGACTGGGACCTTGCTCCTCGGGGAGTGTAATTGGACCACGGAACCCGTGGGTCGCGGGGTATTTGACAGACTCACGGCGCTCGAATCGAAGGTCCGGTGGCAAGGAACCGACCGGGAGGTGCGGTACGCGCTCTTTTCGCGGACTGGTTTCACCGACGAGTTACGAACCGTGGTCGACGAGCGGTCCGACGCGTCGCTATACAGGATTCCGGAGCTCGCGACGCTGTTCGAATCCGAGCGGTGAGCGGGTGGTGCTACCACGGGTTCGTATCGCGGACCGGCAGCGTCGAAACCGGACGCACTGCGGGAGTACACAGGTTGACCGACGGATTCAGGTGCCGAGTGGCCGACCGCTTAGGCATGGACGCGGTCATTGCCGCCGCCGGGCGCGGCAGTCGACTCAGCGAGCTGACGGCGGACCGACCGAAGGGGCTCGGCGACGTG
>KE356560.1:2914762-2916366 GCA_000415965.1 Haloquadratum walsbyi J07HQW1 | reverse complement strand
GCCGTGGGCCGCAAACCTTGGTTGAACATCCTCAATGTTCGCTTGAGCAGTCGCAACGAGCTGAATATTCCCTCCCCCGATATCATCGACATTCTCTGCAAGCGTCTGAAGCTCAGTGAGGCGGTCAAAGTCAGTGCCAATGAACAGGCTGACCTCGTCAAGCAACAGAACGAGCTTAACCGGCTTGTCAAATTCTCTGTCACGAGCGTCTCGAAGCGATTCAAGCCGTCTGACCGCCTCCTCAGGATCAACGTTTGACGGCTGAATATCCGTGTATCCGTCACGTGTTCCGGTTTGTTCCTCAAACAACTTCGGAAGCACAACGTCCGCTAACGCACTGTACTCCTGAACATCCTCCCAGATGCTATTCCTCTCCCAGTCGTACTCTGTCGGCTCTGAGGTCTCTGAATCAACAACGGCTTTCGCCTGACTCCGCCTATCATCCCAAGCATCCGTAGTTCGATACCAATCCTCAAAATACGCAACATCAGTCTGTGAAGACAAACCTGCCGAAACACCATCTTCCACACCAGTGAGATCCGGACTCTGGTGGGCATGGCGGAGAACAATTTCACTAAAGCTGCGTTGTTTCTGCCCCTGGTACTTCAGCAAGTTCACCGATATCGGAATGACATGACACTCAGAATGAACATCCTCCAGTCGATCACGTAGCTCGGACGAAAGTCCACTTGATCGCTGGTCAGAGGCAAGATCACCACAAACAGTCTCCATCCTTCCCTGCATCCACTCAGAATCCATCAATCCATCAAGCACAGTCAGCAGGTGGCTCTTTCCACTGCCGTAATAACCGTAAAGCCAGTAATTCGAGCCAGTCCGCATATCCTCCGACTCATCAAGAAGCCGATCAATAAAATCCTCAACAAAACTTTTCGAATCAGCCGTCACATGATACGATTCAATCGCCTGCTTCCTCGGGTCACTCCCAGACTGGTTATCCCGGTCAATCCGAACCGATTCCTCAAAATCCGCCGGGAAATTCTCAAACCAACCTGACTCAGTCATCACTCATCCGCCTCCACCTCAATCCATGAGTACGGACTCTCTTCAGGACGCAAACGAACACTGCCATGTAACTCAACGAACCTCCAAGCATCTGTCTCAGCTGCTCGGTCATAAAACTCGCTCCAGCGGCTACCTGGCTGAAACAGATACCGTAGACCAGTCGGTGATTTGAACCAGTCATCATCACCATCATCATACGAATAACCAACTGCAACAAGAAGAGGTACCTCCCCTACCATCGGCGAACTTCCCGTGACAGACTGCTCGCTCTCTATGACACCGATCTTACGCATAACAGACCGGAAGCCCTCGCACCACCGCTGCAAAGTCGAATCCGCATAGTCAAGCGATTCCCCAGCAACGTGGTCAAAACCGTCCAGAATCTCCATCAACCTCTCATTAGAGAAGTCAAGCGAATCACTCGATCCCTCCAAAGTACTGTTAGAATAACTATACACGACGTACTGCATCAACGCATCATCAGCAACCAGATATGGGTAGAGAATCTGTGCCTTATCTCTCGATGTCGAGCACATGTCTAGCGCAACTGGCAGATCACCAGGTTTCGGCAGACTCGACGG
>KE356560.1:2893492-2914742 GCA_000415965.1 Haloquadratum walsbyi J07HQW1 | reverse complement strand
ACTCGCGGTGTCGCTGTACCGAGAGGAGTATCTGTCTTCGGAAAGGCACAAGAACTAGCCGGCCTCTCGAAAGCGGAGTTCCATCGACTCCTCGGAGAACGTAAGGTGGAGCCACACTATACTGAGGAAGATCTCACGCTCGACATCGAGTACGCGTGAGAATACATCTGACCTAGTCGAGCGAGAACAGACCACGTTTCACGACTGTCGATCCCGAAGCCACTGTGCGACCTCCTGTTGGAATCGCTTGAACCAATGGAGGTCCTCGTGTAATACCTCATACACCACGTCGTGGTCGATCTCTCCGTACCGATGTGCGAGGACATTTCGAAACCCAACGGCTTCCTCGATTTTCTGCTGTGTGTCACGAGAGATGATCTCCAACTCACCGGGTGCCCGTATCTCTTCTTTCGCCGTTTCGCCCGACAATATACCGTTCGCTGCGCGGACGTGTTGCGTGAGATCAATACAGGACTGGATCAGATTCATCAGCGTTCGTTCGACTGCTCGCTGTAGTACGACGTCCGAAACGTACTCCTCCTTCGGAAGCCCTCGCATCTCCGCGAGATCGTTCGTGTACTCGTGCGCCCGATCCAGCTTCGTCGCGACGACCTCCTCGTCCACCGTCTAGATGTCTCCTCTGGCAAGCCGATCGATGAACTCGCGCCGGTTCCGTTCCCGATCGGCAGCAGTTCGATCGTATTCGGCGTCTATCTGCTCACGGTAGGCGGCAATCTCTCGTTCGTCACCGACCAGCCGAACTCCTTCTTGAAGGGATGCGCGTGCGATCGGAAGGGGAAGGTCTTGGATGTCGCTCACGTCGACGAAGTCGTCCGCATACTCTTGGAGATCCGTGTCGATACGGTTCCGGCGACGGAAGCGTTCTTTCGGGGATAGCTCCTCAGAGAATCGAAGGGCGACATCGACGTCGGACGAGTCGTGTGTCTCACCCCGGACTCGGGAGCCGAACAGGACCGCGAAGCGGACATCTGTAGCCGCGAGATATCGGCGGATCGCCGCCACGTCCACCCCATCGATCGCTAACCCGCCGTGATCCGGCTCCATCATGTCACGATTATACGTCGCAGGCGATAAAACCGCTTGTGACTATCACGGTCGTTTGCCGGCTCGGGTCGATCGGTCGTCAGACGAGAGTCGTGGGAGGTCACGGGAAGCGATAGCCCCGTCGATGGGGTTAGGTGATTGGCGTGTGGCGTCTCGCGTATGGACACGGTCATCCCCGCTGCCGGGCGTAGCAGTCGATTCGGTGAGCTGACAGCGGACGAGCGAAAGGACTCGTCGAGATCGCCGGGCGGTCCCTCCTCGCGCACGTCTTCGAGACGGCGGTCGACGGGGGGGCCGACGAGGTGATCGTGATTGTCGGGTACGGGGCAGGTCAGATCGTCGACCGGTTCAGCGATACTTTCGAGAGCGTCCCGATCACGTATGTCCACCAGCGCGAACGGCTGGGGACTCGGGCATGCCGTGCATCATCGCGATCTTCGATGGATTTGACGACGAGTGTTGTCTTTCCCATCCGCCGACGTCCATAGACGACGCTCAACTCCGCAGAATCACTTTCGTACAGTTCGTGGAGCCTGTCGAGTTCCCGTTCTCGGTTGACGAACGTGGGCATGTGCTCACCGGCGGTTCCCCGGTATATAAAACGCGCAGGTAACGTAGTTTAAACTATCGTAGTTTAGACTACTGTAGTCAGGACTACTATAGCTGAGAATATACGAGTAGGCTCTGCTAACAGATTTCAATTGTGGGTGGCACCGCGATGAGGATCACCCGTCGGTTCGGTACACTTTCAGTGCGAACACCGAAGCACAGGGAAATCCGATCGGACACGCGCAGAATTCACAAGATCTGTTCCGACAGAGATTCTGTGGACTGCGCTTCATCGGTTGCTCGAAACGAATATTCCAGCGTATACGTCGAATAGATAATTAATTTTTGTGAGTATGCGGGGACGAACCCCTGGCACCCCACCGTGTCGAGTGCTTTCTTTACTGGGGCAGTAGTCAGCCCACACACCCTGCTGCGTCGAGTGTTCTCGGAGACGACCAGCGATAGGGCTCGCATCACCCCACTGCGTCGAGTGTTACTACGATACAGTTGACACGATGATAGACACACTCGATACCGAGTAAGATTACTGGTCTCGCCCGTTGATTCTTTCGGGTAGTCGTACACATCGTTCAGCAGTTTCGAAGAAGAGTATCCATCGCTCAAGTGTCAAGCGTCTATCCCAGTATCTTCAGTTAAGCCATCATCGTCCTCACCATCTTGATTAATGTACCGCCAATCTTCAGTGTCGAGATGCCCTTTGAGATATGCTTCACCGTCTTCGGTGATTATGTAGACACCATTGCCCAAGTGCCGTACAAGACTTTCTTCAGCTAATCGCTTACATCGACGATGAACCTGCTGACGAGAGTATCTAATCGGACCTTCACGCTTCATTTTAGTAGGGGAGCCAGATTCGTGCTCAAACAGATACTCGAGAATACGATCATCCACAGCAGTCATCCAGTTACCCGCATATCTCATATATATATTTTATACACCAAGGTCTATATTACGGTTGTTTGTCCATCTAACATATCATCGTTACATTAAAGTTACTTTGGTATTTAAGAGAAACCATAGAACCTGAGTTACGAATCTTCGATTCGTGAGAAAGTGGAAAAACCCCGGTTGCGGTGTAATCGCACCCAACCGGGACGGGTTCTGTGCACAACCACAAAACCATGTTGTCATTATCAACTGCGGGAATTAAATCCTGCGAGACGATTCGCGAATCGAACCGTAATAATTCCGACTGTAATTTGTGCATCAACTTAGCCGACGGCTACGACGTTTTCTTTGGCGGTCCACTCTCACTCTGTATACCGTGCGCTGCAACACGGAGTGTTGACGCAGACACTGTGGACAGATACAATGTCTCCTCCGCTGAGAGCCGCCCATCACAACAGAAGCTAACCCCGCCGCTTACAGTTATCCGAGAAAACGCTCGCTTTGATCATGGCTCCTTACGCGGCGGGTCGGAGTGATGCTAGGCGCTATGACCAACCAGAACATCACTCTGCGGTGATCGACTGTGCGAACACATCAGTCCGTAACTCGCAAGCGAGGGATTCGACTCGTTGACCACACCACGAATCTCTCTCCCAACGGGATCACCTGTTCAGCAGTCTCCCCTCGGCTGACCGAGTGGATCCCGGACCTCCTCGACGAGCTCCGACCACACACCGAGCGAACCATCCGCGAGTATACCACCACCGATCCGTGGCGTGTCAGCTCACAGTTCCTTTCAGAAACCCTGCCAGCGTGGCAGACCACAGAGAGCACATGGACTGACGACATCGCTGAAGCCGTTGCATACACCCACGCGATTACGGCGCTTGCGCTCACCTATCGAGACAAAGACACCAGTGAACTCAGCAGATACCACCGCCATCGACAGGAAGCTCTCATCGACACCGTCACGAGCATTGGTACGGGGCGCGGTCCAATCAACGCAGATCTTGGCGCGCTCGCGAAAGGCCCGGTTGCATTCCATCGCGAATTTGAGGACCACCCAACCGTCCTCACACTCATATTAGATGGCAGCGCGTGGACCAACCTCACAGACCGCCGCACGGGCGTCCGCGCACTGGCGGCGATTGCTGTCCTCGCCGATGGGTTCGATGTCAGACTTGTCGCCTCTCCAACAGTTCAACGACACCTCTCGAAGCGGTATCCTCACTGGACTGAGTGTCATCTTAATCTTACTGTGAGCCGGGATCGGTCCCCACATACTCGACCATACTGATCACACCGATCACGCCACCGAGACTCTTGAGGCTGCATGGGAGGCTATCCGTGAACTCGACACCGAGCCAGGGAAACGCCGGCTTCTCGGGAATCTCAAAACAGAGGACGCCCGGAGCTACCGTGATCTCACGCATGACCACGCGATCGATATTGCTGAGGGTACTATTAGTAGATACGTCCTTGATCTGGAAGATCGCGATCTAGTCACGATCGACCGCCGTGACCAGCATAACACTGTCCAACTCACCAACCGAGGACGACTGGCTGTCCGGCAGTGTCTCGACGATACGTATGCACTTGTTCATCCAGATCAATGCCAGCTTGATCAATGTCTTACCACGACCCCTCAGGAATTCACAAGTACAGTGTCGCCCCGCAGGGCGGACAGGGAGGCACCGACTTCCGATGAGTGGGTGGCGACGACCGGTGATCCAGACGGGGATGTTGAGTACGTCCAGTGGCTCACTGGTCCTGACAATACCCCAGATCATCTCCACGAACGATTCAGCACTGTTTCTCACGACGATGCCATCACACTCGTCGATGACCATCCACACCTATTCGACGATGGTCGGGTCGCGTACCTCAGCCACACTGACGATGAAGCCCTCGTTGTGCTCCAGTGGGGTGGTTCCCTCGCTACACTGGGACGTCTCGCAAACGTCTTACTGAGCGAGAAAGCTCTCTCGAGAATCCTTACACCCTCCCGACTTGGTCACGAGTTCGAAGCAATCGATGACGGCACCCAGGCGCATCCAGTCGACCGACTTCTCCGCCGTGGTCATCAGGTGGGTTGGTACAGCGACGCCGAAACCACCTACGGAGCATGGCGGGAGCGGATAACAACGGTTCGAGATCGACTGCTTACACGAGTTGCCGAACTCACGCACAGCGGTGATACAGCCACCCGGAGCGACCTGTTCAAAGATCTTCATGGACTGATTGCCTCGGCGACACAGTTGTATCACGCAGTTGGTATCGACCTGACAACCACTATTAGAGTTCCTGATACCGACGCACTCGCACGCAATACCACCCAACGACAGAATCTCTGTGCGTTTCTCAGTAAGACGGCTCCCAAACAGTCCATCTGCGGGATTCACTCAGGCTACCGCATGTTGTTCGAGGAACGACCCGCAAAGTTGTGCCGACGACTTCCCTATGAGACTGATGACGACGCGACGATGAATCTCACCATGTCGTGGGTACTTTCGGGTCCGACCATCACCGCGCTTCACGACGAAATTACCACAACGCTCGCACGTGAACTCGCCACCGTCCGACAATCAATCGCCGAGGGGACTGAGCAGGTACCACCGCTTGAGATCCCTGTTGTCGACGGGACGACGTACCCCGCCATCCGGCGGGTGATCACCGAGATTGCAATGACCCACGACATTCGGTGGACACCTCGCGAGCAACAGCGACTGGTGCGGCTCTGTCTGCGCTCGTTTGGTCTGTCGGGCACACACAGAGCGTGTCCATACGACGTCGTAGAGAGCCTGCTGCGAGCGCTGAACGAGTCCGAGTCACACTCCCCAACCCCAACGCCTGCGGACGTCGAACGCGCAGCGGCTACACTCCCACCAGAGCGCTTCCGGTCCGATCTCACGCCGACAGCCACCAAACTGTACGCCACCCTATTGCGAGCCGACGGTCCAGTTGGTCGCTCGGAGCTAATCGAGCAGGCGGATATCTCCGCAAGTAGCTATGACCGACGGATTGGCGATGTCCGCGAGCTTGACCGCGTAACTGCAGTCCAGCAAGAGGGTCACCGCCGGTGGACCACAACAAGTCCGACACCACCAGTAACGACCTGGCTTTCGCCGAACAGCAATCAGACCGCACCGCCGCTAGTGATATATCGACAGCCGACCACACCCACCGGATCGAGAAGCCTACCCTTCGACCACATGAGGAAATATACTCTTGTTGAGTGGGACAGACACCCACCACCTTCGATTGCCACCAAACTCAACGGAGATACCAATCACATCACCGCACATCCGATGATCAACGTCGACAAGAACCGACTGTCGAACAGCAATGCACAACAGTACCAATACCCGGACATCCAAGTCGATTCCGACCATCCCTATCACACCACGACACCGACAACACATCCGACGATAGCAGTCCCAACGCGACAAACACGGCTTCCGAATGGAGGTGAGCAGTAGTGAACGAACCAACACTCGACACAGTCACGTCCACGACAACATGGTCTATAGTTGACTATCACGATTCAACGAAGCCATTCGCTGGCAACCTGAAATCGAGCTCAAGCAAGGGCGTTGAGCGCATCTGTGCGCACTCCCGCAAGGCCGACACTCCCGAGACCAAGACGAACTAACAGGGCACGACCGACAGGGGACTCAGGATTGTTTCAGTCTGCTCGTGACTGCTCAGCAGTGTTCTCCCTGATCCCACGAGGTCCGGACTCATAGAATTGCGAGGCGTTTGTGTTAGGCTCATTCCTAATAGTTATGTGACACTCTAGATTGACATATGTGGATGAGCGATGATGTCACCGTGCTGGAAGACGAGATCGAAGCCGACGCGACAGACCCGATCATCCGGTTTGATACCCACCACGGCGTTCATGAACTCCATCTGGGGTCGGAACCGTTCGAGATCAACTACCCCGGACTTGTTGAGACCTTTCGCACATGGCGGGGGGCACTCCCGACATCGAAACGTGCCGACTGGTGACGCCTCTCAAGTACGGTGACTGACAAACGATCATGACTCCACTCCTCACATCATGACCCGAACACTCCACGTCCGGATCGAGTCTCCGGATCGTAGCAATCTTGAGGAACGGCTCGAAGCGATCGACGCCGGCGAAGCGGACCGGATATCGAAGCTCCCGTCTTCCACATAGCGGATCACGGTCCGTGTTACGTGCCAGATCGAGAGGGCAACAGCGCATATGTCGACGCCCGCAACACCGACTACGAGTTTAGGTGAGAGCAGGTACTGCCGTCCATACTGTCACTAGTGCGGTGATACAATATGACTTGGCGGAATTATTTTGTGATAATACGATGTGGATCCTTGTATGGAACCGAATACTGATCAGTCACAGATACGCTCCGCTCTCAAGGATGTGGTCTGTGCTGATCCAGACGTCGTTTTCGCCGTTGTATTCGGATCACAGGTTTCGGAGACGGTACCGCATTCATCTGATTTTGATATCGCTGTCAAGTTCACAGCAGACTGTTCTGAACGGAACCGGTTCAAAAAGCGGTGTGTACTCTCTGGTGAGCTCCAACACGAGGAGTTCACATTCATCGACGTGTCCGATATTGACTCGCTGCCGCTGGATGTCGCCCACGACGCCGTAAATGGCGACCTGCTCTGTGGCGATGAACGACCTTCGAACAGTTCAAGACAGACATCGAGGCGGAATTTGATGAAAAACGTGAGACCCTTCGCCGGCACCAGCGTACGGTCATCGACCGGATAGCGGAGGACGGACTGCGTGGTTGACGAACGCGTCGTCTCGGTCAAACTCGAACAGATCGAACAATCCCACCATGGGCTCACACAGAACGAGGATCGATCCGCTCCGTGACGCCGTCGAAGTCGTCATCAAAGCTCAACACGGCGTTAATGTCGTGACGACGACACAGCCCGACCGTCGTGGCGTCTGTGAAACTCAACGCCTGATCGTCGTAGCGTTCGAACACATCGACAGCATCTTGGAAGACTGCCGCTGAGACACGGAGCAGCTCATATGCCTTCGGATACGGATCGACCCCCCTAAGCTTTGCTCCGAGCTGCCGTGCGGGGATGAACGCACCACCTCGTTTGAGTGTGAGCGTCACCGCCTCGTCGTAAATGTAGTCACTTACATACGGCTGCCCAAACTCGCCGTCGTACACGGCGTCAAGAGCAGCACTGGCGGCGGTATGCCGTGACGCATCTTGGTCATGGTCCGCGTACAGTACACCGGTATCCACAAAAACCGTCATCCGTACAGTACGTCGTCGATATCGCTTTCATCCGTTTCAACGCCTGAATGGAACCGGCCACGGCGCATGGCCTCCTTCTCTGCCGGTGATAGTGGAACTGATGACTCTCGGAACGAGTCGATCACGTCCTCACGTGATTCGTATGCGTCATCGATGAGGCGCGAGAGCAACTCCTGTTGAGTGACTGTTGACCCCGTCTGGAGTCGAATCTCCGCTTGGAGTTCTTCGAGACGAGATTTTGCATCGTCGTGGACTTTCACTGCCGTCGTCATGCATCTGAGTTACATCCAACACTTGGTAAATGTTTCTACAGACAGAGCAGGTCGAGTGCCTCGGGGCGTGACCCCGAGGTGGTTCACGCACAACATCTCCCTCGCCGTGAGAAGTCAGAGTTGTCAACAGAGAAGAGATACTCTAGAGAGGAATTTCAGACGTCTCGATCGAGCTGTGTTTCGCAGACTCTGGATGTGCCGCAAACCATGCCTGCGCTTCCGAGATGACCGTAGCATTCTCGGATTGTGTAGCCATGGTCGCTCCTGAAGTGTTCATTACGAACGTCATGGAGGACCCCACTACACTACTGTGCGTTGCGATGTCATTCAATTTCGTCTCGAACGGACTCGATCTGTGCTCCTAAGGTTGGCACCTCTTCTTGAATGGTTGTCCAGACGATTTGTAATTCGACGGTTGCGTATCCGTAGATCAACTTATCACGCATTCTAGTCATTTCTGACCACGGCACATCATCATACTCTTGACGGATCTCATTAGGAACGTTCTTCGCTGCCTCGCCGATCACCTCAAAATTCGGAGTACTGCGTCGACTGTCTTTGAGTCGTCAACGAACTCTTGGTAGGTCATCTCTCGTGTATATCGCTTGATCTTCTCGACGCCGTCAAGAATGTCATCGAGATAGTCCAGAACCGCTGTCATACCATGACAAGATCGTCGCGAACGCGGGATTCAACCCGTGGCTTCAACGAGTCTTTCGTCACGAGGTCGACCTCAATACCAAGTTCCTCTGTCAGTTCGTTTTCTAACCGAACGAGATCGAACAACGTTACTGGCTTGTCGAACGCGACGAGTATATCGAGATCGCTGTCAGGCTGTTGTTCACCACGCGCGTACGACCCAAAGATACCCAACTCGCTGATCGGATACTCCTGCTCAAGTTTCGGTTTGAGCTGTGCGAGTCGAGTTGAGATATCTTCGGTTGCCATAGGATATCTACGATTGTGCTAGGTAATTACGTTTTGGCAACAAGTGACCCTTCGAACCCGAAACCGACGTGATCGCCCTCCGGGACGAACTCCGTGGTGAGCCTGACGATTTCCTCGTCGTCGAGTGTACAGACTAGCACAAAACGCCCGTCCAGCGTGACGCTGTTGAAGCGATCGTACTGCGGGCCACTCGCGCGGGATACGCGTGCTCGCTGTCGTGCGCCACGAACCGTGTTACCACCAGTACCGTGTTGGACTGTGACTTGGCGGAATTGTTTTGTGACGATACGATGTGGATCCTCGTATGGAACCGAATACTGATCAGTCACAGATACGCTCCGCTCTCAAGGATGTGGTCTGTGCTGATCCAGACGTCGTTTTCGCCGTTGTATTCGGATCACAGGTTTCGGGGACGGTACCGCATTCATCTGATTTTGATATCGCTGTTAAGTTCACAGCAGACTGTTCTGAACGGAACCGGTTCAAAAAGCGGTGTGTACTCTCTGGTGAGCTCCAACACGAGGAGTTCCCATTCATCGACGTTTCCGATATTGACTCGCTGCCGCTGGATGTCGCCCACGACGCGGTAAATGGCGACCTGCTCTGTGGCGATGAACGGGCCTTCGAACAGTTCAAGACAGACATCGAGGCGGAATTTGACGAAAAACGTGAGACCCTTCGCCGGCACCAGCGTACGGTCATCGATCGGATAGCGGAGGACGGACTGCGTGGTTGACGAACGGGTCGTCTCGGTCAAACTCGGACAGATCGAACAGTATTACAGCGAGCTCAAAACAAAACAAAATAAGACAAGAGACACTGTCTCGCCAAGAGCTCCTCTCGAGTACAACGGAGCAACGTGCCGTCGAACGAATGTTCGAAAACGCGATTCAGGCGTGTGCCGATCTCGCTCAACACATTGCCTCACGGGAGTTCGGATTCAACGGGACGACATCCAAAGGCGCAATTCGAGTACTTGATCCTGAGGGAGTGATCAACGGAGAGACGGCTGACACTCTCGTCGCCGCAATCGGATTTCGAAATGTGCTTGCACACGAGTACGGGCACATTGAGTACAACGAGGTATACGAAACCCTTCAGACTGGTCTCTCTGTATACGATACGTATAGCCAGCAAATAGCACAATAGATACAGGAGAGTACTTGAACCAACACGGGATACCGCTGATCGGCCTAGGTGGATCGACGCACTCGGCATACTGACGACGAAGTCGATGCCGATTACGACCCCACAAACGGACGGTGGCTCGGAACAGAGTTCGCCATAGCACTTGAAACATGAGGTATCTCACCGCCCGCAACGAACACATCTTCGGACTCAAAACCGACGTCATCGGACGAAATCCACTGCGTGATAAGCCGGACAACTTCCTCGTCGCCGAGTGTGAAAACTGGTACATCACCCGTCTCAGACGCCAAACCGTTGCGTCCATCCCCCACCGCGCGTTACTTGCTCGCGCGATGCCCGTGCGTATTGTGGCGTGGGGCGTAACCATTCCAGCGTGACACGTCGCCAAGCTGTTCGACGTGCGGACCGTCACTATTGACGATCTCACCAAGGAGTCGCTCCCTCCACTGACCGACCATCGTCCACCGAGAGGACCATTCCGAACCCGCCGAGAGCCACGCGTAAGTGAACTTCGAGAGAACTTCCGTCGCTGTTGGACCGACGGAAAGGCGTCGGTGTTCTTTGCTGGGTGGGCAGCCCCCGTGTACGTGCCAGACAGAAAGGACAATAGCGAGTACGTCAACGCTCGCGACAGCGACTACGAGCTCAGGTAGAGAAGATACACTAGCCTTCGAGCGGACCTCCTGTGTTTCTCCATTTTCAGACGAGTCTCGATTAATTAAGAAATTATTCTTTGAAGCAGGAATTATATCTAGGGATGTACAAGAACACGTATGCCCGACACAGCGTCCACAGATGGTCCCCCCTCTTTCGATGACCCGTTTAGCGGGGACGACGTCGAACGGCGTATCTATGGAACTATCCTCCAGACTCGGGAACCAGCGACAGCGAGTGCTATCGCCGAGCGCGTAGAGTGTGACCCGAAAACCGCCCGCAAGTACCTCAGCTGGTTCGCTGATCTCGGGATCGCCACACGACATGATGGTCATCCAACCACCTATGAACGCAACGACGCATACTTCGAGTGGCGACGCATCGACCAGCTCGCCGCAGACCACTCGGTGGAAGAACTACAGACACGTGTTCGTGAGCTGACCGCACAAATTGCTGAGTACGAGGATGCGTACGATGCCGCAACGCCGGCTGCGGTGGACGCCGTGGCTATCGCGGAGACGAGTGAGGAACGAACGATCGATGCCGTGTACAGTGATCTTGCCGACTGGGCAACCGCACGGGAAGAACGTGAGCGCTACGAACGCGCTCGCCAGCAACGTGCTGGCGCCGACGGTAAACAGGCTTCCGGGTAGCTCGCTCGATGGTGCCATCAACAGGCGATGGCGGGAGCCCTGCTCCCATCGATCGCCCAATCCTCGAGTTCTTCCAGACGCGTCTTCGAGCGACACAGCAAGTCGAACAAGCGACTATCACGGACGCTAGTGGTCACCTCGAACTCCATGTTACATTCGTGTCGTCGTACTATCCAGCGACTGTCAGCGAGACGATCCTGACTGTCCGTTGGTACACAAACGACGATTTCAAAATTCATTATCGAGAGACCCACGCCGAGAGCGCCTGGGAATGCCGGTGGGACCGCCACCCGAATCCCCACAACGCACGAAACCACTTCCATCCTCCGCCCGCCGCCCTAACGCCCGGTAACGACGCCTCTTGGCCGACCGACCATCGCGACGTGCTGTCGCTAGTCCTTGAGAAGATCGAAGAGCGGATCTCGGCTCTCTGGAACGATTAGTGAGTGCTTCCTCTACGCACTCGCGGAGGCGCTATCAGCGTCGCCACGATCGCGATCAATGAGCGGGTAGTCAATATGAACCTCAATCCGATCGAATGGGACGACGGGTTGGATCGCGCCGCTGGGACCACCCTCTTCGAGAGTGAGGATACCCAGCACTTCAGGATGCTTCAACTCCGAGTAGACATCGGACACGTCGCGATCGACAAGGCGGACCGTCTCACGCATGCTCTCGGGGGTACCCTCCGCGATCGCTCGGATGAGCTCAAGACGGAGTGGGGGAGACTGTCGACGAAGTCGTCATAGGTTCCGAACTGGAGTGTCGCGGTTCCATCCTGGCTGTCGAAATCATCGGCTTCAATATCCTTGACAAACAGAGGCGCATCTTGCCGGAGCTGTTCTCGGTCGCCGACGGTGATGTGGAGCGTGGTTATGGCCGGGGTATCGGTAGGGCGGGTGGTGGTCGATCAGTGTGGGCAGGGCGGGTCGCGGCCGACAGCCTCCCAGTACTCGTCCGCGCTCGCCCAGAATTCAACAAGCCGGTCTTCAATTCCCGGGAGCTTGATGTCATCTCGGTCGCCGGCTGTGGTGTGGTGCTCGTTGCCCTTCGTGTCCTCGTGCGAGTTGTCGTACCGGACGAGCGTGAGATCATCGAGGGTGCACAAGTGGAGCGTGCACTTCCAACCCGAGGGGTATGTCTCGGTGTCATCAGTCGGCCGAAGCACGACATTCTCGACAAGGTCGGCTTCGACGTGCGTATACTGGAAAAGCGGCTCCTGTAGCATCCTCTGCGCGTTAGGATAGCGGTCAACAGTATAACTGTTGGGCGAGAGTCCAACAGACCCGAAAAGCATCAGGTCGATCTTTGATCGGTCTAGGTGGATCGACGGACTCGGCATACTGACGACGAAGTCAATACCGATTACTACCCCACGAACAGCTGGTGGTTTCAGGGGGAGTTCGTAGACGCACTCGAAACGTGGGACCTTGTCGTCGCATGTGACGTGACCACTCCGGCGTGGTATCCCGCCCAGCTGTTCAACGTGCGGATTGTCATCATCAATGACATCATCAAGAAGTCGCTCCCACCACCGACCGAACACCGACCACCGAGGGGAACGATCTACACTCACCGCGAGCCGCGCGTGAGCGAACCCCGGGATGACGTTCCGCCGCTGTTGGACCGATGGAGTGATCTCGACATTGAGGCGCCGGTGTTCATCGCGGGTTGGCAGACCCCGTGTTACGCGCCTGAGCGAATGGGGAGCGATGAGCACGTCACCGGTCGCAGGATTGACTCCGACTTCGGGTGGAGCGCGTTCACTCACAGAGGGACAAGGAGGGGAAACCCATGGTTTCAATCCTCGGATGAGTCCGATAACCACAGAAGAGAAAAATTAGTCCCAGATCGTCTTGTAACCGGCGTCGCCGATAACACCGTCAGTCGTGAGGATGGCATCAGTTTCCTGTGCGCGGTGACTAGCGACAATCAGGCCGTCATGGATGCTGAACTCGTCCAGCAGTTGGGCGTATTCTGCCAGCTCCGCATTACCGACGGGCGCGACCGAGATCGGTCCGTTTCCAACCAGCGCCTGACGGGCGTCCTCTGGCGTCCCCGTGAGAGAGATGCCCCGGACGTCCTTGTCGCGGGAGACCGAGTACAGCACTTCAGCAATCGCTGTACTCGGTGTCTCGATGACCGTTTCCCCAGCTTCAGCTTCGGCGAACACTTGATCAGCCTCTTGCGGGAGCGCGTCGACGAGATAGACCAGCAGCGAGACGGCGTCAGCAGTGTATGCTGCCATCTCAGACTTCTTCGTAGTTCCGATCGCGGCGATTTCGAACGCGCTGTCCCAATTCTTCGGCGATCTCCTCACGCTTCGCATCCGAGGTGTCATCAGGAACGAGCATCCCACGTCCGCCGGTACGAGTACGCTTTTTCACCACGATCCCCTCATCAGTGTCCATCCAGACGACCTCGTCACCGGGATTTATGCCATATTTCTCGCGGAGTTCGTGAGGGATCGTCGCCTGACCCTTCTCTGTGACACGAGTAGACTCACTCATATATAGTAATACTTGCTGTAATATCTTACTCTTGCGCTGTGTAATTGCGTTTTGGCGAAAATATCTATACCGCCGTTGAGAGGACATAAGAATATGACAAGGGATTTTTTCTTGTCCGGAGAGTGGTACGAAGACCGCTCAGAAAGTATGTGATTCGAAATGTTGGATCGTATTCAAGCCACCGAACACACGAACACGTCCTTCATATCATGCACTCTCAATCACACTGGAGATTGTTTGTTCAGCATTTCGATCGTCCATCAATATCCCAATCGACTCACGAGGAGTGGAAGCAAGAAGCATCACAGCGACGGCTGGGAGTTTCGAATCGGTCTTCCACAATTTGTCGGGATCTGTTTGTTCCAGTCGTGCCAATCGCTGATGCACTCGATCCAGTGTTCTTTGCTCGTGGGCGAGGTCCATGTTGTGTGTCAAGTCGGAGCGAAAACACGCAGGTACGTCGACGCTCGTGACGGCGACTATGAGTTCGAACAAAGCGCGTGTAACATACCAATTGCAAATATATTTGCGGTAATAACTAATATATCTGATATACATATGTTCGATCCTGCGCCACCCGATGGAGCAATCACGAAAGAGCAGGAGGTGTGGACAGAAACGACACATACTCGAAATCGAATCCGCAGTGTTGCCTTTGGACTCCGTGACCCCGCAACGGTAGCGATAATCGCCGATCGCGCACAGTGCTCGGCGAACACTGCACGGACTCATCTTGAGGAGTTTGTCACGCTTGGAATCGTCCGAAAATATGAAGAGACGACTGAAACACGATACGCACGGAACGAAGCGTATCTTCGCTGGCGGCGAGCGAATGAACATGCCGTTTCACACAGTTTTGAGGAACTCATCAATGAACTCGGGAGTCTCGAAAGAATACACGATCAATATCAAGAACAATTCAATTCTGGGACACCTTCCGACGTTGATCTGCCAGCCGAGGCGACACACGATGAGATAGAAACGCAACTGGAGACAATTTCAGAGTGGGCAATGGTATGTGAGGAGATCGGCCGATATAGAGAGGCAATTCGGATCGCGCGCCGAACAGGGGGTCGGTTCACGACCTGAATCGATGGATCCAGTCGTCGAACGTTTGTTTGAATGGTCATAGGCACACCCCGTTAGCCACCATGGTCGCTGGTCGAAGAACAACTGAGGAGAAACCCCTCATCACGTCGGTGGGGAAGACCATCACCAAACAATACGGGCAAACTCAGATGAACTGAACCGACCAGACTCACACTCGCTATCGGTTAGCTGAATACGGGTGCTAATGCCTCGTCATCAGTTATTCAGATAGTTCAATCGATACAGGTATTATCCTTGCTTGTCCTCCTTGATAGGACGATATGTCCCACGCTTCTGACGGTGTTCAAGCGCAACAAAAAGTGCGCACTGTCGATTGTGGGCGAGTATCCACAGGTATGAGTGGTTCACTCCGAACCGCCTGTGAAGGGAAATCGTCTGCGGAGTCTGGAATCCCTGTGCCCACGGTGGGTATAAATTCTGACGCAGAAACAGGAAGCGCTGTCCTCACCAAGCGAGCGGCGAGCAGCCCCGAGCGCAGTAGGGCAGGGTAGTTCACTGGATCCATTCTGGCGGTTAAATGGGGGATTTTCTTCTTAGTATTCCGTAACCGCCCCGCTCAAACTCTCGAAGAGAGGTTGGACATTACATCCCAGACGAGTCCAGCAGGATTCTGTGATGGAAACGTATAGCTCTCATACGAATACGTAGACGTTCCTGTCCGCTCTTGGAAATGACCCCAGCCCTCCACGTGTTCTTGCTCATGATAATGCCACCCAAAATCTCGTTCAGTATCGCTATAATGAAACGAAAACTCTGGTCTAGCATCCTGACTCTCTCCGGCAAACCATCGAGCAGTGAGCTTTGGGTTATCAGTGTCAATGCCCCACCGCTCTGTAGCTAGATCTGCAACCACTTTTGCAAAATCGCCAGCCCGAAACCCACGGGTCCCTGTAACGATTGGATGTCGGTCAAGTTCTTGTTTGATACTGCGAAGGGCGCGATGGGACGCTGCTGCTGAATCAAATGAATCAGACGATCCAGCCATAGTCAGGCTGACAGTTGGAAGTCCTTGCTGTATGTGTTGTAATTCTCGATTGCATCCTCAACGATAGAAAGACGATATAATATGAGTTCCCAATCGCTTGCTATGTTCCGCATTTCACGTGTCTGAGTAGCAGTCTTTGTCTCTGCTGCACGGTTGCGAAGCTCGCTTGGTGATTCTGTGTTATACTGTTCCTGCCAATCTTCAATCTGGGATTGCAAGGAAGTCTTCAATTGAACGAGCCCATCACGATCATGTTCGTCGAGTAAGTCTCGAAGCATCTGCATTCGGGTATGGAGCGGATCAGGGGCGTATAGAACTGTCCCATCCTGATTAGTCCTCAACAGCACATTCAATTCAACAAGTCGCGTAAGATGGTCTCGGGCTGTATTTTCGGCAACATGAGCCTCAGCCGCAATGTGAGAGACAGGCTGTGGCTGAGAGACAGCACTGGCAACTGACTGGATGCGGTCAAACGCAGTTGTCTGCTCTTTCCAGGCTTCAACACCAGCAGAGTCAGTCATCCTATAATGTATCAAGATAAATATAATAAAACTATCCCCAAATAGAATATATGAACTAATGACTTCGGGCGAGGCGTTATTCTAACATAAAAGCAGCACAGGCTCCCGATTGACATCCTCCCCGCGCAAAAGCGTGAGGATCCCTCGAAGGGGAGTTTGAGCTTCCGTCTTTCCTCTGGTTCAACTACGCTTTCGCGTGACACGTTCAATGTGAGCCGTCCAACATTGAGGCGGAATTTGACGATCAACGTGAGACGCTTCGCCAGCACCAGCGTACGGTCATCGATCGGATAGCAGAGGACGGACTACATGGTTGACGAACGAGTTATCTCCCTCGCACTCGAGCAGATTGAGCAATATTACAATGAACTCAAAACAAAACGAGAGACACTGCCCCGGCAAGAGTTTCTCTCGAGTATAACGGAGCAGCGTGCCGTCGAACGGATGTTCGAAGACGCGATTCAGGCGTGTGTCGATCTCGCTCAACACATCGCCTCACGAAAATTCGGATTCGGTGTGAGGATATCTAAGGGCGTAGTTCAATTGCTCGAATGAGGGAGTGACCACCGAAGAGACGGCTGACACCCTCGTCGCCGCAATCGGTTTTCGAGGGACGAAACCCGGTGCTCCATACTAGATATAGTAGTGAACAGCGAGTATAATTTAGCGAGGAGACAAATATTAGTTATTTCTGAGAGCGTATTTTATTACTCGGGGCAATAGTTTCAAATACACGTGACAACAGCCGACATTTCCTCCGAACTGTGGGAGGGTGACGTGAACGAGGCTGCGATTGAACAGTGGAAGGCGGATACAACTACGTTCGACCGTGTTCGCCATGTCAGTGATGTCACGACTGAACCGCAGGCGGTCAGTACGATAGCTGAACGAGCACATGTGAGCGAGCCGACTGCGCGAAAATATCTCTCTACGCTAGCGGAGGCTGGTCGTGTCAAAGTAATCAACACAGAGTCCGAAACGCGGTATATGCGTGCTCCACAAATGCTGGCAATGAAGCGCATCGCAGCGATTCATCGTGAACATACGAAAACCGAAATCCGGAACACAATTCGAGATCTCAAGACTGAACTCAATAATCTCCAGGAGCAATACAACGTTGCTACCGTCGACGAACTCACTCTTGAGCTGGAACCTGACGACGATGGCTGGCGAGATATCACCCGCTGGCAACAGATCGAAGAAAATCTTGAGATTGCACAGGCGGCGCTCTTGCTCTATGATTTCGATCCTGACAATAGCCACGCTGCTTCGGTACGTGTTGCTAACACTGATCGTGTTGTTAGGTCGGATTCGGATGAACGTGGAGCACTCGGCGATGAGAGCGAGCAATCAACAACGTAGATGGAGCCCGATGCAGATATCGAGGGAGAAGTCGGACCACTGGATGAGACTGCGTGAGAGCAGATTCGAGACGAATTCGCCACGCTGGACGGGCCTGTCATCGAATCAAGATTCGACAGTTTACTGGATCCAAGAAAACTCATCGTGCGGCTCAACGACGGTATTGGAGGTGCGGACCTGTCGGTTCGATGTTCGATGGCACCACACAGGATACTACAAATTTTACCATACTGACAAGCAGGACGTTAATTTTCGATTTGACTACCATCCGAAATCAGATGCTCCGAACAAGCATTTCCATCCCCCACCCGACGCGTCGTCATATCACCCACAACAGTCGTGTATTAGCACGACAGAGCCCAGACTGGTGACGCGAGCAGTACATTTTCTATGGCGGCGTGCGTATGAGAAGAATTTGCTTACACGATTGAACGAAGCGAAAAATCAGCCATAAGATTCTGCCGGCTGGTCGTCGCGGCTAGTTCGTCAATCTGTCATTTTATGCTGCGGTGGTTACCCCTCACGGAGCATCACTCGCCCGAGCGATGTCCGTGTTTGTATCGTAGGGTGTGACCACGTCGACATGGCACTTCGCTCCAACCTTTTGATATTCGAATTCCCACCATCGAAGATCTCATCAAGGACTCGCTCCCACCACCAACCGAACACTGACCATCATCAAGAACGCTCCGGGGACTGTCGAGAATCACGTGTGAATGAATTGTAAGATTCTGTGCCGCTGTTGTTGAATTGAACAACTTCGATATCGAGGTGCCAGTGTTTTTTGCTGGTGGCAAGGGTCCATGTCACCGTGCTCGTGAGCGATACGAAAGCTGAATAGGCTATTAAAGACGTGCTCACGGCTGTCGATGTTGGAGATACCACAATGGTCATAGAAGGACGAGATTTTATTAATAATCTCGTTGCTAATCAGTTCGGGTGAGACATCAGGATATTTGGCTTGAAGTGGCTAATACTGTCCAGTATAGTGTAGTATGCCCAAACCACTAAACTGGAGTGGATATAGACCAATCATATCACATATGTGCAGTGCAGTGGTTGCCTTCCATGATAAAACAAGTATCAAGTCATCGTGATTGAGCAATGAATCCTCACACTGACGAACATGAGGTCGTTGAAAGAATTCACCGATATAATCAAATGACTGATTTGATCTCGTGCAGAAAAAGAGCAACCACACGAACATCACGATAAATAAAAACACCGAGCGTTCTCGACCGCGACCGACAATCATTAAACATCGGATCTTAATATAACAACTAGAGGTGGGATGGCGGAGTGGACTAACGCGCCTGCCTTGAGAGCAGGTGGCCATATGGCCTCCTGGGTTCAAATCCCAGTCCCACCGCATGCGTTTCTTCTCGACGGTCTCTAATACACAATAGAGTCTTATGTAGTCTTAATCGACAATACTGTTCATTAGTCTCAAAGCACTACCCACATCCTCACAAACACCAGCACAAATCTACAGAAAAAAGTTGGATTATCACCAGATCGCAACACCGCAAACACCGAATATTCGATACTAAACTGTCCCTAATTTCGAATACAGCTAATCAGCATCCGCAGCGACTGGCGTATCCCGATCGAGTTTATTTCGACGGCTTTCATTGAGTGCATCACAGACACCACCCTGTCCAGTCATATTCGTCTGTGCAAGCCTTCCTCGTCGATGGACGAGCTCAAAGTTCTCAACCGAGACCGGCTCGCCCTCAGGTGTACGAAACAGCGTGTCATCCTCTGAGGTAATATATTCGACTGTTCGCGCCTTTCGAAGATACCGATCAAGCGGACGCGCTGGAACTGTCACTGCAAATGATTCCGATTCAAGATAGACAGCCGCAAATGCATCCTCAGAGCGTCGATCATCACCAGTGTGAATATCGATATCTGCTGGTGTTAATCCACATATCTGTGCTGGTGTGATATCAGCCTCAAGCAGTGACTCGACTGCTTCGTACTGGCGTGAGAGACGCGCCTTATCATCAAGCGTTGCGCGAACAGAGGCAACCTCCCCATCGGCGTCTGGGAATGATGCATCGAATGACTGTCGAGCGTTCACACCCTCATTGATTTCATGCTGATGCATATGTTCACGGAGACAAATAACTGCCCGATCAGCACTAGCAATTGATTCAATTTCATCGCGAGCGTCAACTGACATCATCCATGCAAACGCAGGTGAACACCACGCTGTTGGTAGCGTGAACGCAAGTGTTACGACGCCGTAATCATCATTAATCTGGATCTGATCGACATATCCGAGTTCAACGATTGACTCATCAAGCTCAGGATCACTGACGCGGTCAAGCCGTGCTCTGACGGTATCACGTGTTATCATTCGCGTTAGTCATCCGCTGGAGCAGTTGCATCGTATGCGTCACCAAGACCGAATTCCTGGCTGATGGCGTCGGTACTGAGCTGTTTCTTTCGCTTTTCAATATCGATATCATACAACTCGGCGATGTTTTCACCCATAAGCTTCTTTTTCGCCTCAAGATCGAACTCAACGCCGTACTCTTCGACTTGTTCATCGCTGAGTTCAGTCTGCATTACGGCTTCAATGAGCCAGTCAGGATCCCAGATACCATAATCCGAACCGAAGGTCAATCGATCCTCACCAAGCCAAAATAGTAGTTCAGCCATAATCTCTGAGAATCGCTGTGGACGACCTAACGCCATTGGGGCTGCAACCGCGATCCCACCGTAGACGTTCGGTTCCTGTGTTGCAATCCAACAGAAGTCATCAAGTCGTGGCAGACCGACGTGCTCGACAATGAAATTCAGCTCTGGGAATGACGATGCTGCTTCATCGACATCGCCTACATCGAATGCATCTTTATTGAGCGGTCGAATTGTTGGACCTTTGTGTGGGTGGATATTTTTTACACCGAGGTCAGCGCACTTTTCTAAGAACTCAAAGGCATCATCGCTATCAAGACGCCATCCCTTGGAGTCGCCTTTCCACTCTGCGGTGTATACTTTTGCACCCATGATATCGTACTCTTCTTTCTGGCGTTCAAGCTCTTTGAGTCCTTCTTCGCCGTCGCGTGGATCCCAACGACCGTTGAGCACGAATCGATCAGGATGATCCTGATAGAGCGTCTGCCCGAGGTCATCGACCGTATTGAATCCCTCTTTATAGAAATCTCTAAGATGCGTCGGCTGATAAACACCCACGTCAACGTGGTTGTTGAATAGGTCTTCCTTCACATCCTCAGGAGTGAATTTTCGATAATCCTCCATGTCACGCTGTCGGTCATCAG
>KE356560.1:2886817-2893442 GCA_000415965.1 Haloquadratum walsbyi J07HQW1 | reverse complement strand
TCGGATGACGATGGTGAGCAACGAGTGATATTCTTCCACAGACTACATGTGAGTACACACAGCAGTTTTCCTGAGTTATTTCAACGAGTATGCCTGGATATCTGACACAGACACAGCAGTTTTGCTAGCTTACCCCACGCGTGCTAATTTGCTTCCACTCAAGCCCATTTGCTTCAATTGCCTCCTTAATCTTTGAGGGACCAATATCGTCGCTAAACCCGTGTTCGCTCCACTGTCCGCCAGCAGCACCTGCGTTACGATCAATCGTATTCACGAATCCGAACATCACGAGCTTTGAGAGGTGATTAAACATACCGCGCCGTGTTAATGGCTCATTCCCACTATCTTCATTATATGCTCGCACAACACGACAATACGTTTGATGTACCGTTCGTGTCCGTGCCGGAGTCTTCTCAACGAGTGCTAAGTGAGCGAGGGATTTGAGGATATATAACTTCTCATCATCCTGCTCAGCAATTGATTCAACGATGTTTCCGTACTCAATCTTCTCGTTTGCCTGTCGTACGTGTTCTTTTTGAATTTGTGTGACACCCTCGCCCTCAGCAATCTCGGCTGAGCCACGCAGTAACCGTATTGCTCTCCGAGCACTTCCAGAGGCTTCTTGATAAGCAAGCGCTGACACGAGATTAATTATCCCATCGGCATATGTGCCATCATACAGTGCCTGTTCAGCACGATTATGAAGTATATCTGCGAGTTCTGTTGCATCATATGGTGAAAATTTGATTTCGGTTTCGCATAAGCTGTCTTTCACTTTCGGTGAGAGATTTCTTCTGAATGTGTAGTTATTACTTATACCAATTACACCAACACGAACATCCTCGAGATAACCGATATCACGTGAACGTGGAAGTTCGTACAGAAGCGTGTCATCTTCTCCGATTTTGTCAACCTCATCGAGGATTATGAGCACTGTTCCAGAAAGTGAATCCAATTCTGAGTACATGATATCATATACATCCTGCGGGGCATACCCTGTCCCAGTGATTCGGTTCCCCGACTCACGGAGTCAATTAACAATGCCGACTGCCACTTGATATGATGATGTCGTGTGACCTGCTGTAGTGAAGTTCTCACAGTTAATCCAGATGTCGTTGAGTTTGAGTTGATCAGTGTTGGAGAGATTCGAGTTTTTCTCTCCAAGATCATTGATGAGTCTATTACGAAGATACTTTGTTACTGCCGTCTTTCCGACTCCTGTGTCACCGTAGAGAAAGGCATTCTGTGGGGGTCGTCCCTTGTATATTGGTTTTGAAATATCAGTAAGCTCACCAAGTGAATCGTCGCGGCAGAGAATTTCACTTGGGGTGTAATCCTCTTCAAGAACTGTTGCGTCATCTATCATCTCGACATCGTCAGCAAAAATCGAATCTTCCTCTTCCATGAGAACAAATGTAATCCAAGTGACATAAAATTTCCTAAGTTTCCCGAGTTTCTTGTGTTTCTTATAGCTTTGAATTAACCGAGGATGAGCTAATATACGGACTTATTATATTATATTATACTATATAATTACTGCATTACCTGAACTATTAATGTATAGAATTTGATTATATGGAATCGTATATCACATATCGGTAATAAGAAAGCACAAAAAGAGACCCTCTCGTGATAATAACTGAGGAAACCCGCTGTGTGAGAGGTGACTACAACCAGTCAATCAAAAGTGTATACCAATCTGAGAAGACCCAGGAAAACTGCTGTAAGAGATCTATCTCTACAAATTGCTTCAATTTGAACCATCTTACAAACAGGATATATGATCAAACTGAAAACAAACTCGAGACTCTATAGAATTTTTTAGGCTGGATGCGGAGCGCGTATGCAGTACGTCACGAACCGAGAGTTGAGGCTCTCTGATTCGGTCAATGCAGACAGTGAAGTGACCATTCCATTCATCTAAATATAAGCGCGTGTTTTGATGTATGATAGATGTCTCAGCAGGAGACCCGCATTGTGCGAGACATACTCGATGAACCGCATATAAACGGGCGGCGTATTCCAGTTCTGACTATCGCCGAGCGAGTCGAAGGTCGTGGACTCAAACCACAAACCGTCGCCGACCGGCACGATCTTACTGTCTCGGAGGTTTACGCTGCGTTATTATACTATCACGACCATCCCCGGGAGTTCGAGAACCTGCGGCGGGAACGGGAACAAATCATGTCTGACGCAGAGGACGAGATTACCCGACCCGAAGGCGTCATTCCAGGCTTCACCTCACCGAGAGAGGAGTAGTGCAGTAGGCATTTCCTATCGACGCAAGCCTCGAACCGCGCACTGCTGACATTCTCCGAAAAGAGAGCTATCGGACTGATTACCCCGATTATACATATTTCTTAGCATAAACTAAGATGAGTATAAACGGTCCACATCCGGTCATCGAGCAGTCCGGTACGTCATTAGTGTGTATTCAGTACATTCCAAGCTGTAGATCTATAGTGAACATAACTCTGATAAAAAGTTCATATATAAGAGCAATATATCCAATTATCGGTCAGTTGATACATACTGACAACGGGCACTTTTAAATTCACGACTGACGATACCTGAAATATGTCACGAGACATTGAACGTCGAGCATTTCTGAAGCGCGCCGGAGCAGCCGGAGTATTGGGAACAGTTGGTCTGTCAGGTTGTGTCGGCGGTGGAGGCGGCGGCGAGAGCGGTAGCTCCGACTCAACAACAACAGAAAGTGGTGGAACCACCGGAACGCCTTCCGGATCAAGCGGTCCAGAGGGCATTGTTGTGATTGGCTATCCAGAGAGTGGAATTCAACTTTTCCGTGATTACTACAGCCAATCTGATGGGAGTGAAGAAATTCTCATTCCAGACGGTCTTCGCGATGGTGCAATGCCCGGGCAGGTTGGTAATGAGATGGCAAACGTAACAGGAACAGCTCCTGCTGCAGGCGGTCCAAGCCAGGAAGCGTTTAATTCGCTCTTCCAAGATGAGTACGGCGAAAGTCCCGGTGTCTTTACCTCACAATCATATGACTCAGTCGCAATTCAGATCCTTGCGAATGCCGCCGCAGGCGAGAACGATGGTACAGCGGTTCGTGACCAGATGCGACGTATCGCGAATCCCGAAGGCACAACAGTCACTCCTGACAACCTCATTGAGGGTATTGAAGCCGCTGCAAATGGCGAGGACGTGAACTATCAGGGTGCCTCCTCGGCGACAAACTTCAACGAAGATGGCGACCCAGCATCCGCAGCATACGCTATCTGGGAGTTTGCAGACGGAGGAACCTCCCAGATTAGTGTACAGAACTTCGAGGGCGCAAATCCAGAAGGGTCTGGTCCTGCAGCCGATAGCGGACCTGGTGGCACCGACCGTGAGGTATCTGTCGGGATTCTCCTTCCAGAGACAGGCGATCTCGCATCAGTCGGACAGCCGATGATTCAGGCTGCACAACTCCCAGCAATGCAGGTAAATGAGGCGAATCCTGCAGGCATCTCAGTCAATGCACAAACTGAGGATACACAGACATCCCCAAGTGCTGGTGTCTCCGCTGGTGAGTCACTCATCAGTGCTGGTGTCCCGAGTGTCTGTGGAACGGCGTCCTCCGGTGTGAACGTTCCAACCTCACAACAGGTATTCATTCCAAATGAGGTCGTTGGATGCTCGCCATCCTCAACAGCATTGTCTGTCTCAAATCTTGATGATGATGACTACATCTTCCGGACGGCACCGTCTGACTTCCTGCAAGGTCGTGTCATGGCACAAGTGATGGCTGAGCGACTTGAGGTAAGTTCTGTTTCAACACTGTTCGTGAACAATGATTATGGGCAGCAGCTTTCAGATCGCTTCACGAGCGTCTTTACCGAGGAATACGATGGTGAGGTATTCGAGACTGTTGGATTTAATAAGGGTGCGTCGTCGTACTCCTCAGCGATTGAAACGGCTCTTTCTGGCAACTAACGCCAGCCTTGTTTTAGCGCTGATTTCACATCGGTCAAAAATTGTCCTTTATTGATTCATGACTGGTCACTCAGTTCTTATCGGTCACGCTAACTGTATCATGTCTGCAGCCGCGGAGAGTGACGAATCAATATAAATTCAAAAGGAATAGTCGGTAGACATCAGTATAAATATCCCGAACAGAAGTATACAATAATCCAAGAGATGAGTACCGATCATCGACTTGACTGGCTACACTAGCAAGTACATCTCCCTAACTTTGGAGTACAAGTGGTTCGTACCAATCACGACTTTCATGATACCACTCGACGAATTCCTCGACACCTTCTCGAATCGTATGAGTCGGTTCATATCCTAGAAGATCTCGTGCTTTTTCAACAGCAGCATGTGTGTGTTCGGCGTCGGCATCATGACGTTCGGCAAATATGATTTTTTGCTCCGGCGCTAATTGATTTCGAATCTCCTCAGCAAGTGTGAGGATATCGATATTGTCAGTACTTCCGATATTGACCGCCTCACCATCGGCAGCACTCTCGGTTAGTAATGTGACATTCGCCTCAACAATATCGTCAATAAATGTAAAATCGCGTGTTTGCGTCCCATCGCCATATACGACCGGCGGTTGTTCATTGAGACACTGTGAAACAAAGTTTGAAATCGCCATATTCGGACGCATTCGCGGTCCATAGACGGTAAAGTAACGCAGTGCAACTGCCGGTAGATCATACACCTCGCTATATGCGCAGGCGTACCGTTCAGCTGCTAACTTCGATGCACCGTATGGGCTCACCGGTGTTGTTGGGTGTGACTCGTCGTATGGAAGATATTCAGGGCTGCCATACACTGATGAGGATGATGCAAGTACAATGCGTTCAGTTTCTGTATCGCGGGCGGCGTCAAGAATATTTAATGTCCCCTCGACGTTGATTTCATCATATTTCCGTGGATCCGCGACGCTTTGCCGAACGCCAGCCTGTGCGGCTTGATGATACACATACTCAGCGTCAGAAACGAGCTCCGTAACGATATCAACATCTCGAACATCGCCCTCAATAAATCGATATGACCCTGAGCCGTCATCAGCACGTGTTCGACAGACCTCGATTGTCTGTTGTTTAATTCGGGTATCATAGAACGGTTCAAGATTATCAAGTACAATGACGTCATGCCCGTCAGCGATGAACCGCTCTGCGAGGTGTCCCCCAATAAATCCAGCACCGCCAGTAACGAGTATTCGCATTAGTATTCATGAGACAATCACTATTGAAAGACCTACTGTATCTGTGTCACTCGGTCGAGGTGTTGCCGTCTACCACCGACTCAGTATCGGGAGTCGCCTCGATATCACCCTGTAAAGACTCACCCTGCAGACGGCTCTCAGCACGATCACGGTCCTCAGGATACCCGACATCAACACGCCAGCCATTCATCCGAATTGCATCGATTGTCCGCCCTGATTGCAATAATAGATCAATCGCGTCACTGATTTCGTACTCGCCACGACCAGATGGCTGTACCAGATGACATGCATGGAAGATGGCTGGAGTAAATGTATAGAATCCGGTCATCACAAGATTTGATGGGGGCTCATCAGGCTTTTCAACGACCTCGACGATCTCGCCATACTTGTTTGTATCACAAACACCGTATCGACTAGCCTCTTCCCACGGAACCTCCTCAACGAGAAAAGCAGCGTCGGCGCGATCTTCATGCTGACGATTGATGACATCATGCAGATTCGCCTCAAAGATATTATCACCAAGCATCAGCATGAAGTCATCATCAATATGCTCCTCGACAGTCAATAGTGCATGTGCAAGACCGGTTTGTTCACGCTGGTGAGCATACGTTATTGGGACGTCTGCAAATTCATCGCCGTAGTGTTCAATAATAGCTTCTTTTCGATACCCGACAACGACATACAGTTCATCCGCGCCAAGGTCAATCAGCCGTTCAAAACAATGTGTGAGGATTGGCTTTTCTGCGACAGTAACCATTCCCTTTCGGCTTATCCTCTGTCAACGGACGGAGTCGGGTTCCTTCGCCGGCGGCCAATACAACTGCTTGCATACCATGTAGATGATAATAAGTTAATAAAAAACCGTCGTGTTATCTCATACGTGCGATGCGCTGATCAATCGAAACGACCTCTGGATATTGATCATTGATCCTCATGATGAGCCGATGTGAGTTGCATACATATGTAGATCAATTTTATCTCACAACCATCCTAAAATTCATCTACGAACCAGATTTTCAGCCCGCTCAACATCCTCAGGTGTATTCACGTTGATCCGTTCACCCACTTGGACGGTCCCCACATCATATCCTGCATGGACTAACAATCCGACAGCCTCGCTCAGTTGATACTCGCCCTCTGCGGATGGCTGGAGTAACTCACACGCCATGAAGATCTCCTCAGGTAACAGATAACAGCCGGTTGTGACAAGCGTCGATGATGGGTCAGCGGGCTTTTCAACAATATTACTGACATTTCCCGTCTGATCAGTTTGAATAACACCTGTTGTTTGCGCAACTGCAGGTGATACTTCTTCGACACCAAGGACAGCATCGAAACGCTCAGATGCATCAACGATAGGACCCACACTCCTAGTAAATATATTATCCCCATTTACCAGTAAGAAATCTCCATCAATCTGTGATTCAGCCCGTAATACGG
>KE356560.1:2884573-2886767 GCA_000415965.1 Haloquadratum walsbyi J07HQW1 | reverse complement strand
CCGCTAACTCTGAACTCTGATTCTCTCCGCTGTATACCGGTAGTTAGTTTTATATCCGTTTTGTCGTTACTGTTGGGATTGTATGTCGGAAAGCGGCGACGAGCACCGGTACGTTATGCACCGGCGGGCGGACAAGCAGCTGTTAAAACTGCCGGAGAACACGGACGACCGTATCCAGTCGAAGCTGAAGGAGATGGTAGAGAGCGAATGGCGGGATCTCTCAGATTATGATGTCAAACAGCTGAGCGGCACTGAGTTCGATATCTATCGGACGCGAATCGGCGACTATCGTGTATTCTTCGTTATCGAGGACATCGGCGATGTCTCTCTGGTCGGCATCATCCACGTAAATAAACGGGAGGGCGCGTATGGGAAAGCGGTTGGTTGAGCGGGCGAAGGATTTCTTCTCTTCGGACTGACTGTAGTGCTGGTTCACTCAACTTTCCTGTGCGAAGAGCGTGTCATAGAATACGTCCCACGCTATGGTCGATTTGCGTACTGTTTCAATCCGTAACGGCTGTAAAAATGCGTGCACCCGGTGCACGAGGCTAAGAAATAGTTTGAAGGAGATCTTTATTACACCTATACTGGTATTTCTCGCCGGTCGACTGTGGTTCGACTCGGAGCGAACGACTGCTTTGAGAACGGGGTAGCGGTTCAGGAGCCGCTGGCTCCGAATGCGGAGACAATCATGAGGACCATTCCATGACACGCTGGTGCGAATGCAGCAGCCAGTTGCTCGCGCATGTATTTTCGACGGAGCGTCCGGGCTCGAGTATCCGAGAGATAGTTCTGCAGGAGTGTCGGCTTCAACCCCGGGCACGGTGGCCTGGAGAAATATACATCGGGCGATTTAATAATCAATCGCTAAGGAGGAATTGCTGTAGTGGTGCCTTCCTCTCCAAAGCCGGAACGCGATCTCTTCAATACCACTGGTGGCCTCGCGGGGTTTCATCACGGGTTCTCCAGTCAGAACGCCGTCGACAATCGCCTCCAGGATATCGTCGGAGGCCAGGGTCTCGTGTGAAACAGGGAGTCGCTGTGTCTGGCGGCTGAAATTGTCCTCCGTATCGTAGAAGGGAAACTCCAGATGCCGCTGGACGAACAACAAATAGAGATATTTCTCTACAGCCGTTTGCATCGTCTCGTCCATCGATAGCGACGAGAGTGAATCAAGCAACTCCTCGTACTCTCTTGGGGTGCCAGGATCGAACGTGAATCCGATGTCGCGGTAATGAGTGTTTTCGACCATTATCATCGGGATTCCCCTGTATGCCATCTCCATCCCGACTGTGCTCATGTAGACGATTCCGACGTCTAGGTCGGACATCAACTCGTATGGGCTGACCTCTGTCTCGGGCGACAGGACGACAATGTTGGCAGGGAGCGGTTCGAGTTCTTCAGTTACCCAGTCCGATACCCGAGCCCATTTCCCGGATCCTGCACGAACCTCTCCCGGATGTGGTTTGAGTATCATAGTAATATCAGACCGGTCCCCGAGCGCATCCACCGTCGTCTGAATCCACTCGTAGAGGCTGTCGAAGGTCACGTTGTACACGTCTAGCGCAGCGTCCCACGGGACGTTCGGGAACAGTCCGACAACGATACTATCGTCGCCAAGGTCTAGCTCGCCACTTGACCCCTGAATCTGATATTGCCTGGTCGTCTCCCCTGTTTCGCGGCCGCTCATAATTTTCTCCAGCAGCCTCTGTTCTGTGTCGCTAAGTGGGGTCTCGATGGCTTTTTGAACGACCTCGGAGTTGGCATACAATGCGTTCGGAGAGACGTTCTTCATATCGCCTATCAGGAGTGTCTTGTCTATGTACCCCTTCCGGAACGTCCGAGCGGGAATATCACGATTCTGGGCCATTTTGAGATAGATACCGCCGTAGATGTACGCACTCATAAACGAGATAGTTGCGTCTACATCGTATGTCTCGTATATCCAGTCTGCGACCTCCGCCACGCGAAGACCACTGCGGAGGAACCGCTGGTAAGCAGACCGATCTTCAGAGTCTTGCATATCTAGGTAATATCGCTTGCGGTACCGGTAGGCGTTCGATCTAGCGAATTTAGATATTTCGACACCGTGGTACCGAATGTCTTCGATGTCATCAAAGTCGTCTAGGGTCGGAGTGGTCCGTTCAGCGAGGACATCGGAGATTTTCACCGGTTCGAGACCAAACGCGTCGAG
>KE356560.1:2878375-2884523 GCA_000415965.1 Haloquadratum walsbyi J07HQW1 | reverse complement strand
ATATGATGCCATTTTGCGTGACATGCTCATTGCTGTTGATCGCTCTGGCGGTGATTTACTGGTAAATTATCGCTCGGATGATGCACTCCCCGAGAAATACGTCGATACTGATGAGTCGGCTGCAACAACAGTCGGAACAGTCGTCAGCGAGACACTTGATGACCCCTCAGTAGCGCGGGTTGAGGTCCAAGTCGGCTCAACATTCGCCGGTCGTGTCGGCAACACGGTGACACACCTTCTTCGTGATGAGGATGCACAATCAGTCGCTGTCATTGAACCCACGACGCCCTTTCTCCTCCGGTCAACAATTGACACTGCTGCGATGCAGTTACGCTCAAATGAGGTTGTCCTTGGACCGTCTGCTGGCGGTCGTGTATATTATGCTGGATTTACCGAGGCGATTGATTTTACTGATGCGTTTGAGACACCGGCGATTGAGACACTTACCGATCGCGCGAGTGCAGCATCATGTGATGTTGCATTTCTCGACTCACAACCAACAATCAAACATGATTCCGATCTTGCAACTGTCATTGCGAACATCCGCGCTCGCTGGCATGCTGAACGAGTCGTTCCGAAACACACTGCAGAATTTATTATCGATACTGGATTGTATGCGACAAGTGAGGATGGTCTCCCGCGAATCGTGCGTGACTGAGAATATAATATAGCAGAGTAATCATGTGACTGTCAGTTCCGTTGTGTTAATGATATCAGCTATTGTGACGGTACTACTGTGTAAATCAGGTTTTCGTCTTCAGCGCAAATCATCCGCCAAGGAAGTCTTGTCGAACCTGCTCATCATTCAGGAGCACATCGCCATCATCCATATAGCGATTTTCCCCATTGGCGAGCACATAGCCACGATCACACCGCTGAAGTGCCTCTTTGGCGTTCTGTTCAACCATCAAGACTGCAGTCCCATCACGATTGATTCCGTCGATTCGGTCAAACATATCATCGACAAGATCAGGTGCTAATCCTGCTGATGGTTCATCTAATAGGAGCAATTCGGGTTCAAGCATGAGCGCGCGACCCATTGCCAGCATTTGTTGTTGCCCGCCGGACATTGTGCCTGCCTTCTGATCTTGGCGTTCTCTGAGTATCGGAAAACGATTAAAAACAGCCTCAAGTGCATCGTCTGGAACCGAATCAAGGATATATGCACCCATCTCGAGATTTTCACGTACGCTTAATGTCGAGAATACATTCTCATTTTGTGGCACATAGCCAATTCCCTCTCGAATGATCTCCTCAGGCCGACGACCGGTAATATCGGCATTATCAAACGTGACCGTGCCACCCATATGCGCGGTCAATCCAAAAACAGACTTCATGACGGTTGATTTCCCAGCACCGTTTGGTCCAACAATGGTGACATATTCACTCGAACCGACATCCATGTCCACATCAGTGAGGATCTGAAGATCACCATATCCAGCATCAAGATTACGCACAGAGAGTAACGACTCTTCGGCACGGTCGGGACGAGATGCCTGTGAGACTGATTTATTATCTGGTGATACGCTCTTTCACTTTCGCTCTCAGTCCGAGTTGATGCTCCGATTGATGATTCACTCGTACTCGTCATACCGTCCCTCCAAGATACGCCTCAATGACTTCTTCATCACCACGCACTTCATCTGGACTCCCCTCAGTCAGGACACGACCCTGGTGTAACACAATAACGTGCTCACAGTTCTCCATAATGAGGTCCATATCATGTTCGACAAGCAGGAATGTGTAGCCCTGTTCGCGAAGTTCATGAATATGCTCAAGTAAGCGACGTTCAAGCGATGGATTCACACCCGCGAATGGCTCATCAAGCAGTAACATATCAGGGTCGGTGAGGAGCGCACGAGCCAACTCAAGCAGTTTTCGCTGTCCCCCCGAGAGATTTCCAGCGTACTCATCAGCAATATGATCAATTTCAAAAAACTCAATTACATCCCAAACACGGTCGAGAAGTTCTGTCTCCTGTTCAGCAACGTCGCTTCGAAATCCAGGGACGACTGATCGCCACAGGGCTTCCCCACGCTGACGCTTTGGAGCAAGCATCATATTCTCAAGTACGGTCATTTCCTCAAGTTCGCGTGCGATTTGGAAGGTCCGAACAAGCCCTCGATTGGCGACATCATGTGGTGTTGCATCGGTAATATCCTCATCATTAAATCGGACTGTACCGGAATCGGGTGTGAGCGTCCCCGTGATGAGATTGAATGTCGTTGATTTCCCAGCACCATTTGGACCAATCAGTCCAGTCAGTGTGCCAGCTTCAACCTCAAATGAGGCGTTATCGACAGCCGTGATTCCGCCAAATGATTTCTGGAGATTTTCAACAACAAGTGGGTGCGTTATCGCTGTGTCAATATCGGTGCCATCCGTACCGATACTGAGATCGCTACTGAGAGATTGCTCACCTTGTGATCCACGCTCAACGTCACTCATTTGAATTGACACCTCCATTATTGCTATCAGTTGTCGAATTACTCCCGCCATCAGGGGCGATATCCTCAGTTGCGTCAGGGTCTGGGTCGGTATCAGCGTCGGCAGTTGCTGATCTGTTTTCGCTTGCAACTGTCTGTGCGATTGGTGCGCTCAGTGTGATTGGTGAGGCGGTTTCTGTTCGATGACCGAGGAGTCCCTCTGGACGATTATGCATGAGCCAAATAAGAACGACACCCATGAATACCAATTGAAGTTGTCTGATGTTGTCAATCGTGTAGAATAGCAGCGGAGTGACATCAAGATTTGAGATCAATGGTGCAATTGCAGGACCGAAACTCGATGGTGAACTGGCACTCGGCAATACTGTATCGATAAGATTCTTGAGATATCGTGGACCCTGATATAATAGCGCCGCAAAGATTGCACCACCAAGCACACTTCCGGTATTTGATCCCGCACCCCCAATAATGAGCGCAATCCAGACGAAGAATGTAATGCGTGGACGAAAGGTATTCGGAGTGACAGCCCCGCTTCGCATGAACCAAAGGATTCCAGCGAGACCCATCAACGCGCATCCAAGCATGAACGCCTTTATTTTGAATCCGTTTGTGTCCTTTCCGAGCGAACTTGCTGCTTCTTCGTCTTCCCGAATTGCCTTTAGAACTCGACCGAACGGCGATTCACCAGTTCGTTTCAGTAACCAGAAATACAACCCGACAAACGAAAGCAACACAGCACCATACACGAGCCCATCGACGACCGGCTTGGGATTATTCGGAATGATAATTCCAAATGTGTCAACAACTCCGAGATACGCATCCCAGAGCCCAAAGAAACTGAAGAATAACTCGAGTGGGTCAGTGTAATCAAGAATAAGCCCTGAGCCACCACCGAAGCCGACACGGAGACCAGCAAGATTGAATTGCTGAAGTTGTCCAGAAAGGAATGAAAATCGAACAATCTCAGACATTGCAATCGTCACAATCGCGAGATAATCTGCTCGAAGCCTGAGTGCAGGAAGCGCAATGAGGAGTCCAAGAAGACTCGCAGCAATCATGCCGGCAATAATTCCAATGATGACAGGAAGTCCAAGCCCACCGACCTGTGAGGCGCCACCAGCCTGATACACTGGCTTTGAAACCAGTGCCATCACATAGATTCCGACAGCCATGAAGCCAACAATCCCGATATTGAATAATCCAGTGTATCCCCAGTGTAGATTCAATGCAAGCGCAAGCATCGCAAACACGCCAATATAGAAGGTCAAAACCGCGATTGTATTTAATTGTCCACGGAGTGAGTACCCAAGTCCAATGCCAATAAGCACATATGCGAGATATGTCGCTGCAAGTGTGGCAATAATAATACCGGCATCACCACCTGGGACTCGTCGGGTCAGACTGTCAGGGAGTGTTGTTGTACTCATGCGGTTGACCTCCCGGAGAAAATACCAGATGGCTTCACAAGGAGAATCACAATCATCATAATGAACGCAGCTGCACGAGCGAATGCTGATGGGATCCAAATCACCGAGACAGATGCTGTCAATCCGATCACTAACCCACCAGTGATTGCACCGTAGATCGAACCGATCCCGCCGAGAATAACGGCTGCAAAGATCAGTAGAAGAAGCAACCACCCGTCATTGAATCCAAGTGTTCCCTTCCAGAGAATAAACATATATCCTGCAATCCCGCTTAATCCCCCGCCAATAATCCAGACTGACCGAACGACCTGCTCTGTTGGAATCCCTGTTACACGAGCAAGATCCTCATTATCGGACATTGCTCGCATTGCTTTTCCAAGTTTGGTTCGTTGCAAAAGCAAATGAACGCCGAGCATCAATCCACCACCAATAATTATGAGTGCGGCATCGTGGGTATTCACGCGAACAACGCCATCAATGAAATACAATGATAGAGACGCCGGTTGACTTGTCGTTCCACGAACGCTCGGTCCGAATACAAACTGCATCAAATATCGAAGAGCGAATGCGACTCCAACACTCGTGATGAGGAGTGCAATACCACTTTCATCTCGGATTGGTTTGAATGCAATCTTATCGACTGCAAGCGTCAATCCAACTGCCGCAATTCCAGCAACAATAATACCTGCAATAATCGCAAAGGGCGTTCCGGTGACATTAATCCAAGCGTTCCGCCGAAAACCGACCCGCCCGCACCAACCAATAACAATGCACCGACATCCGCTCGACCGAGTCCGGCAATGAGATATGTTGTTGCCCATCCAGAAAACGCTCCAGCGGTAATATAATCGCCATGTGCGAAATTGGCGAAATTCAAAATACTATATGTCATCGAAAGCCCGATTCCGGCAAGTCCAATCACAAGACCACGCATCAATCCATCCCATATGAGCGAGCCAACACTGCTGAATGTTATCTGCCCCGATGTGAGTTGCCCCGCAAGATCAAACAGTAAGATGAATCCAACAATTGCGAGGAGAATAGACCCGGGTCGGGTGACCGCAAACCGTCGACCACGTGTGTATGTCTCGGCGATACCCATTGATAATTGTCCTCAAGATAATTCCGGACGCGAAACGGTCATAAGTCTTTCTTCCGAGGGGTTATGATAATGGTAAAAAGTGCTCTCACGGGCTGTGAATTGTATTATACTATCATTCTCAGATAAACTCACAACAGGTATGCACCCTATCAAATTATCCTCTGAAAAAGATATGCGAAAAGCAATAATCATATAATGAGTGAGGAGAACTCCTCTGGGTCTCGGTCCAACTCAATACTCAATACGACATCAGATTCAATCCATGCAAGATACAATCACAATTGAACACCCCTCAGTCGGAAATGTAAACGAACTAACCGATATGTGGGTTGAACTGGCAGCTGATCAGCGTGAGTATGAGTCATATATCCAGCCAGAGGAAAGTAGAGAAGCTGTTCGAGAGATGATTGCACATCGTATTGCAAGTAACTGCGTCTATGTTGCATATGCTGAAATAGACGAGCAAGAACAAGAGCAGACCCAGATCCTTGGCTTCGTGACATATGAGATTGAGCGAGGGGCATACGCGCTCTCAGAGACTCGGGGTATTATACAAAATCTCTATGTTACTCCGTCAAAACGAGGCGCTGGAATTGGGACACAACTGTTGTGTGCTGCTGAGGACAAACTCCACGATCAAGGTGCAACGGTAATCACACTTGAAACGCTCGCAGAGAATACGCGTGCACAAGAGTTCTATCGTCAACAAGGATATGACGCACACCGAGTGCAGTTTGAACGGACTCTTGATTTTACTGAGGAAAATTAGAACATAGGAGAGATCAGAAGTGGAGAATCCATCTCGAATTAAAATCGCAGATGTGAGCATGTGTTGAATGGGTAACTACTCTCATTAATCGAAAACGACACACACTCAAAGGGGGATTCCCTACGTTAATTTGTAATTGGCGCCAGGGGAGCATGGGCGGTACATGCACTCGACTTGTAATCGAGACTTCGTGGGTTCAAATCCCACCCCTGGCTTCTCTCGGGAGTCAAGTTTCTTCTACGGGTTTGGCTTATACTTCAGCAGTTAGCAGGTCGAAAATTCTCGGGTTCTATTAATAAATTACTCAATGTATTTGTTCAATAGGTATCGCATGATATTGCAATGATCAACTCTTACGCACACGCAGCACGTTGGGAATGAATCCGATTTAATGCTTCGTCGC
>KE356560.1:2877020-2878325 GCA_000415965.1 Haloquadratum walsbyi J07HQW1 | reverse complement strand
AAGTCTGAGCATATAAACCGAACCGGCATATCAGATGTCTTTGCTGTCTAATCGTGGAACACACCCACCCCACCACTTCCGCTGTTACTAGAAAACGAGACACCGTCATGACGAGCGAACATGGTGAAGTCCCAATTCACGCTGACTCCAGTAATGTTGATAGCCCACTCCGGACTGCCGAAACGGACTGCTCTAATCGATGTTCGTTATACTTCCCACCGTCTTTCCCCCGATTGTATTCCATTGAACTTGTAATTCCCAATTGTGCCAGTTCTCCTAAGTAATCACGTACTGAGCGATCTGAGACTGGGTTGACTCCTTCTGAATGAGCCACCTCTTGATATGTATCTACGATACCACGTGTCCGTGCGGGCGTCTCATTGCGCTCGTGGAGTACGGTTAGAGAATACAGGACTAGCTTCCCATGTTGTGAATAATTCCGTATCCCTTCAACTACCTGATCGGTTTGGACGCGCTCGCGAGCGTCCTGCACGTGTGCCTCGCTCACAACCTTTGACCCGCTCTCACGTGCGACATCACCGGCTTCAAGAAGCAGATCCAACGCTTTCCGTGCGTCACCGGAGTCTTTCGCACCGTAGGCCGCACACATCGCAATGACCCCGTCGGTAAGGACACCATCTTTGAATGCAACCTGTTTACGCTGCTCAAGCACAAGTCGAAGTTCGTTGGCGTCATATGCGCTAAAGGAGACTTCTTTTTCACAGAGTGAGGACCGAACCTTCGAAGAGAGTTGGTTCCGAAAGTCTAGATCGTTTGAAATGCCGATCATCCCGAGTTTCGCACCACTAATATCGCCATTCGAACGAGCACGAGATAGTTTATACAGTAACGAATCGTCTTCAATATGATCAACCTCATCAAGAACGATAAGCACCGTTCCCCCGTATGCGTCGAGCTCGTCAAAGAGGAACTCATATACACTCGCCTGTGGATACCCCGTATTGGATATCTGTCGTCCTGGTTCTCGGAGTTCGTTAACTAATTTTACCGCCACTTGATACGACGTATTCAATCCATCGCAGTTGATCTCAATCGTTGTGAGTTCAAGCCCCGGCACGTTTGTTACATCGTGTTCAAGTGTGCGGAGAAGTTATTGCGTCGCTGCAGTCTTTCCAACTCCGCTTTTTCCGTAAAGAAAAACGTTTGATGGGGTTTCATTATTGATAACAGGTTGGAGGGCGGCGTGATATCGGCTAAGTTCTTCATCACGCCCAACAAGGCTGTCTGGCGTCCACTCCTCAAGAAGCGCCTCTCGATTCGCGAAAATAGAGTTGTCTGGGGTAA
>KE356560.1:2858715-2877000 GCA_000415965.1 Haloquadratum walsbyi J07HQW1 | reverse complement strand
TATCGATTTGTTCTGGTCAGTCCCATCAGACAGACACACCCCTATCGATTTGTTCTGGTCAGTCCCATCACACAGACACACCTCTATCGATTTGTTTTGGTCAGTCCCATCTCACAGACACACCCCTATCGATTTGTTTCGGTCAGTCCTACTTTAGCGATTAACTTGTGCGTTCACAACAGTGCGGAGTTCATCGTAGTGTACATCGTCCAGCTGTGGGTCCTCTCGAAGCGTCTCAATGATAGTCTCTGGGCTTTCAGCAAACGTGAACTCAAGATAGCTACCCGAGCGTGGTCCCTGGCTCTTTCGCTCCGTTTCGACCAACGAATATGTGGTCAGCTCCTTCATTTTATTTACATACGTTTCCTGGTGATATTGAGTTGAGTCAAGTGTATCCGTTATGTACTGATACACTCGGTATCCGGTGGGGCTTTTTGCTGAACCAGTCTTGATCTCACGCGCTACGGCTGCCGTCGCAAAAAGACAGAGCTTCTTTTGAGCACTAATACCACGGGTTACCTCTAAAACACGGTTTTTTTCGACTTTATTTTGTGCTTTTCTAATGTGTTCCTCACAAACTATGTCTGCGCCTGCCTGTTCCGCAATTGATCCCGCTGTGCGCATCAGATTAATTGCTTTTCGTGCGTCTCCATTCGTTTGTGCAGCGAATGCTGCTGCGAGCGGAATAACGTCATCACTTAGCGTATTTTCGTAGAAAGCGTCTCTCCGAGCCCAAAGAATTTCTCGCAGTTGGTCGGCGTCATAATCACTAAAATGAACATCTTCGGGAGTGAACGAACTGAGAGCGCGACTCCCGACGCTTTCCATCATTTTCGTATCATTGGTGATGGCAGTCACGGATATTTGAGCGGTGATTTTGTCCGTGCTTCCAGCACGAGAGAGTTGGTACAGGAGTCGTGAAAATGCCGGCTCATCTTTATCCCGGCGACCGACAAGCATGTCAAGTTCGTCTAAAATGAATACGACGGTATCGTAGTGATTGTTAATCAGATGATATAGTTCGCGCCATTTGTTTTTATTTGGAACTCCGTGTTCTGGAACATCAACAGTTGTTCCGATATCTTTCGCTACTTTTCGCGCAAGTTCATACACAGCCGCACCGAGGGTCCCAACGTTCTGGCAGTTCATCCGGATGACCCCAAATCGGATATCACGGCTCTCACACAGCTCAATTATGTTTTGACACACAGCGTTAATAATAAGCGACTTTCCGGTTCCCGATGGACCATATAAGAGGAGATTTGGTGGCTGTTCATTACTAATTGCGACGCGGAGATGTTGGGTGATACCGGTGAGTTGCGTGTCACGACCAACGATACGCTCCTCATCAACAATCTCATTCGGCTCAAGCAGAGAGCGATTTTTAATAAGATTCGCGGCTTCTTCCTGCTCGAGAATTAGATCTTTAATAGAACCTGTAGATTCAGACGAACTCTCGAAACTGGACTCAGGGTCGGTAGGCATAATCGATTAACTCTATGAGTGTATTAAAATATTTTCCCTTATCGATTTCTTTTCTATCGGTATAGTCCTCAAAAAAGCGATGAAAGAGGGTTTCACTATAATATCCAATAACCCCCAACGATTTGTTGCCAAGTTCAGAGTGAGGCGGCTCAGTGAGATTTCTGTATACCCTCCCGCCCCTATCGATTTGTTCGAATAATAAAGTGGGGGTTAGGATATAACAATACACTCCCCTCGTACCTATCCCATGATTAGCATATAATTGAGAATCCGTTTCATAGGTTTTTCGTGCCATCTCAGTTGTTAACTACTGGAACACACCTCTATCGATTTGTTTGAAATCATAATGAACGGTTAGAGATGTGAAATTCAATTTAGTGGGTATTTCGTCATATCATCGTGCAAACAATGTGTGATCACACACCCCTATCGATTTGTTAAATACCTCTCACCGACTGGATGTCGCGAAGATGACAAATACTGAAAATTAGATAATGAGTGAATATAATTTAGATCATGTTTCCATTGAGCCCAATCTATTTTTCATCAGAACAAATCGATAGAGGTGTGGGTGTGTTGTTGATATCCTCATTATTATGGGTATAATCACTCACGTGTAAACTCGACTCTTCACTCACTATCACTGTCGACACTCACTGTTAATTGGATTAATGACCTCCACCCCTACGTTATCGCCGAGCGACCGAAGATCCGACTCAAGATGATTGCGTCGAACAAATCGATAGAGGTGTGTGTGTCTCCTACTGATGAGATTCCACAGTATATGACGAACTGAGCAAGCGGTCGTACGCATTTATGATGGTTACTTCAGTGTATATCTGGTATTGAGTCTGCCAGATACTCAATCAACTATACGCTTCGATATCTCCCGGTACATCATACAAAGCATACTCAAGATCGGGCTCTAGCAAGTCGTTCTCTGGATGTCCCGATCATTTCGGTGGTCAACATAACAAAGCAGGTTCTAGCGTAGAGCGTTGGATCTCCATTGACAAATTTCATATCAGCGTCTGAAGAGATACACCAGATGAATGAACAAACCACCGTGTCCGGAACGTCCGCATTCCGGAAACGAAAAACAGCCACCCCACCGTGTCCGCATAATTATTGAATTCTCAGCATGTAACAGACACTCCACAACACAACCGACTCTCTTTTTTGTGAATTATGCAGACATGGTGGAGTTCGTGAGGGTGTTAGTCACTTTACCCGAGAGACGGGTCCATTGAGCGGATCGAGAGGAATCCAAGCAGAGTGCAGAGATTCCTTCTGAGGAGATTATGCGGACATGGGGGTCCCCCGAATCGGGGCAGTCGATTGCATTTGAGATTTCTTTCTCTTGCTTGTGACTCTGGTCGTGTGACAATCTCGCCATTGTTTGTCTGAAACTCGTGAATACTAATCCCGAAGACGTCTCTTCACGACCTCTCCAAGCTCTTCGGTCGAAATATCCTGAAGCCGGCTATCTTCATTCAATGTTTCCAAGACAGCCCCAACGGGCTCGGTGAATGTGAAGACGAGATGGACTCCTGATTTAAACCCGCCACTTGATCGCTCACTCTCCAGAACACCGTATGTTTCAGCTTTGTTGATGTGACTATTTACCGTTTCCTGCGTGTACATTTTCATGTTGTTCCCCTCACAGAGAATTTTGTAGATATCATACACTACAGGACTCGGAGCCACTCGCTCATTCTCTTTTGCGACAAGCGCCGCCGCATACAGAGACAACTTCTTTTGAACAGACATCCCGCCAACAATCTCGAGAACCCGATTCTTCATTACAGACTGGTTTGCTGACCTGACGTGGTCTTGAGTGACCGTGGAATCGCCCGCTCGGTTCGCAATCTCACCAGCATCCCGGAGTAGATCGATTGCTCGACGTGCATCACCCTCGTTTTGGGCACCATACGCAGCCACAATCTCGATGACGCCATCCTCGAGGGCGTCGTCTCTGAACGCATCTCGACGTCGTTCAAGGATTTCGACGAGCTCGTTAGCGTCGTAGTCAGAGAAATGAATCCCATTCGGGTTGTAGGAGCTGTCTGTCCGACTGTCCAGATTCTCGCGGAACTTCGGGTAGTTAGTTACAACCACTGTCGACAGTTGTGTATCAACATGTTGTTCGGACATGACCCGACTCAGACTGTAGAGAAGCCGGGAGTAGGCCGGTTCGTCTGCGCCCGTGCTACCGGTCAGCGCGTCGATCTCGTCGAGGATGAATACGAGCGAGTCAAAGTGCTCGTTGACAATCTCGTAGAGTCGAGTGTATTTCATATCTGTCGAGACACCTGATCGAGGCACATCCCAACCCACGCCTGCTTTCTGTGCCGTCTGATGACCCAACTTCCACACAGCCCTGTCGAGTGTGTGAGATTCCATCGTCTTGAAATTGACCGCGACGAAGTCGAACGCGATACCACTCTCTTGGGTCCGTTCTTTTACTTTGCTCGCGACGGCTTTGACAGTCAGCGTCTTGCCTGTTCCACTGGGACCGTAGAGAAGCAGATCTGGTGGTCGCTCACCATCGAGAGTATCCCGAAACGCCCGCGCCTCAGCAGCGAGTTGCTCATTGCGACCGTAGATCCTGTCTTGATCAACAATCGTACTCGAGTCCACGAGGTCCTTATTTTCGAACACAGTCTGTGCGTCACCATCGAGGATGCTATCCACCACAGACGATTCGGACTCCTGTGTCCAACCAGAACCAGACTCGGCATTTGGCTGCCGCAAGTCAGAGTCATTATCTTTCATATGATCTCTTGGGACCCCCTCTGTAAGAACCTTTGTCGAAATGAAGGGGTCGACATCGAAATGAAACGGGCGGAGTCGATATGAACACCCCTTAATCGATATGAAGTTGGTATATCTCTCATGTCATCGGCATCAAATTCGAAACGAATACCCCTTAATCGATATGAAATAGTGAACATCAACTCAGACACCCCCCAATCGATATGAAATCTCATCAGAGTTCATATCATGGTGAACTATCGATGAAATGAACACCCCTCTGTCGAAATGAAATTGACAAACTTGAGAAACAACCCGCCCCTCATACCCCTTCATCGAGATGAAACACAACATTGCCGTGTGTCGAGTTGAACACGAGACCCCTCGTGAGAGATGAAAGTGGATTTTTTGAGATGAAATTCTTTGATGAAACAGTGGTGTAACTACAGTAGATCTTCGAAATCGGGTTTGACTGTATTTTTCACTGAGAGAACCGATTTCATTTCGAAGACGGTGTGTGAGTGCTATCTTTATTATGTTACTCGTATCTTGGATTTCATTTCGAAGATGGTGTGTGAGTGCTATCTCTATGGTGTTACCTATGTTTCGAATTTCATTTCGAAAGTGGGGTGTGTCACCTACCGATATGAACACTGTGTGAGAATCCCAGTGAGTACCCACTATCTCATAACTCATTGTCATTTTTTAATAATATACATGCGTGTCACTTTCTCGTTGGCAGCCTTCGTATGACTCTGACACTTGGACACCTAGACACATAGGACGATCTCCCCTCTTCTGAACCGGCTCTTCGACTCTGCCCCAGCGTTCTTTCAGTGAGCTTTCTAATAATGGGACAAAGGAAGTATATCATCCAACCAAGATACTCGACGATCTCAACAACGTCTCCAAGTAAGCACACGTTGTTAGCGACAAAACTAGGTAGATTACAGACGAAAACGAGAGTCAGACCGAGATTGTCCCCGTCTCACTGAAGGGTTTGGGTATAATTGATCGATAGTTCGCGTGCAATGAATGGCACAGTGTGAAAATATTACGATTCGAACATGGGGACCCACAATCTGGAGTGAGTCCTCCAAGATTCATATCTTATCTCATATCCCTTAACGACATCATTAATATCGCCGCAAACAAGACCAATCACACTATACAACGTTCTTGATCACACTAATTCAGAATCAATTATTCAAAATATAAACTGTGAATACTGACATATATAGACTAATTTATATTATTAAAATATCAATCATCAAAACATTCAGACACAAATGGTGATGATAACTAAACACGGGGAGTTCCGTTATGTGTTAGATATGACCGACGGATCAGTGACATTGTCTCAATCGTTTCGGTTCGCGACGAGATTCCAGTTGCGACGATTTCGGATACCATTGCAGACAGCGAAGCGGTTGCCAGTGACCATCCCGACTCCGGTGAAGCACAGGCGTTCGCCTTCGCCGATGCATACGACGATCGACTGCTGACAGACGACAGAGATGCCCGGTCGTTTACGAAAGACCAGGGCGTGACCGTTGTGGGGTTGGTTGGCGTTTTGTTGGCTGCACTCGATGCTGGGAGGATCGACGAAACCACTGCTGACGAGTGGCTGTCGACGTGGATCGATGAGATCGGCTACTACGTCCCGTATCGAACAATTTCGGAGTATCGATGACCGGCTCGGAGTTCCAAACGCCTGATTGAATCGAATTACCTGATCTCGGGTCAGGAATATCCCTCAAAAAAGAATATAGCATCCCAAAAGTGATATTCTTATGTATTGTACGCCCACCCATGCCAGACCCCGCTCCAGCGTTCGAGGATGTGAACGAGCGCGTCAAGGAAGACTGGAAACGTGATACCAGTCCTTTCGACCGCGTGCAGTCCGTGATGCGCACGACCTACGAGCCTCTGGCTGCAACGACCGTTGCTGACAAAGCCCTTACGTCAGAGCAGACGGCTCGCAAGCACCTCCGCTCACTGGTCGAACACGGCTACGTGACGGAGACAGCCTCGCCTGACTCGAAGGCCACGCTGTATCGACGGGCGAACGATTCACTCGCGCTCGAACAGGCGCGGCGTATCCTTGACGAGACGGATGTCGATACACTCTCGACACGCGTCCTCGAAATGCGCGAACAACTTCGTGAGTACGGCGAGCAGTTCAACGCGAACTCGCCCGATGCGGCTGTCCGAGCACATGCGGATATCGACCCGGAAACGCTCATGGAGTGGCGAACGACACGGCGCAACCTCGCGTTCGCCGAGGTGGCACTCGCACTCAGCGGCGTCGAAGACGTGTCGGGGGTTGCGGAGGCAGCCTGATGCAATTCGATAGTGGAGAGAGCGAATCTCACGCGCTTCGAGGAGCGATCGACGTGGCGAAACTCGACGCGTTTCGCGATGCGTTCGTATCCATCGAGCCAATGGCTTCTGGCACGATTGATGATCGAGTTGATCCTCGAGAACTACGACTCACCATACCGTACGGCGTCAGGGATGCAGCGGAGACGAAATTCACAGTTCGGTGGACGGCTGTTGGGGACTACAACGTTCACTACTCAGATACGTCCGACCATAATCTTCGCTGGGATATACATCCACATAAGTTTTCGATACCGCCTGACGACCGGCACTTTCATTCGCCGCCGGACGCGTCAAACGTCGATGAGGATGTCGAGCCCTCATGTATCGACGCAAATCGGGTTGCCCTTGTTGCCAGGGCAGTCCACCTCCTGTGGCGACAAGCACTCGACGAAGATACATTGGACAGTATCAACGCTGGTACAAACCCGCCGTGATCACGGTTCGGACAGAAATTGACCTCTGTCTAAAGACCTGTCTCTTACCCACAAGTCCTAATGGAAGAGTTAATTAACCAAGATCGGTAGATGGGGCGTCGCTCACGGAGTTGGAAGCTAGAACTCGATGAAGATGGACAGCTGTGTGACATGGATGTTTCAGGATGGATTCAAGTGGAGTTTCGATCAGCCGAGTTTGGAGACGAGCGCCTGACTGACCGACTACGAAGCGACAGTCTCGTACGTATTATTCCCGACGAGTGGGTCGACGGCGATTCGGTCATTCCGTTGGACAAGGCAATCGAGCACATGTTGGAGTACCGGGTAAACTACGAGCCGGCGTTGGAGATGATCGCCGATGAGTATGACCGCGATATCGACGCGTCCCACGAGGATCCGCGTTTGAACTCATGAGCCTCGGTGAACGCGAAGACGAATTGTTGGACACTCTGGAGCGGTCATTGACGCTGACCTGCCGTACGTATTCGTCGGCGGTGGGATGGGCAGTCGGGCATTCGGAGATTGGGGTTCTCGATCAGATCGTTGACCGAACTGACACGGACCGTGAACCCTGGGTCATGGGAAACCTGAAACACGTCGCGTTCGCTGATCCCGAGGCTGCCCTGACGCTTCTCGAACGACTACTTCAGTCGCCCGATACCAGAGAAGACTTGATGTTTCTCAGATCACTGGAACCAGTCTTGGAACAGGACTTCCCAGATTTCCCCCAGTACTGGGAACCACAGACCGAACTTGAATATTCAGTCACGATCACAGACGCCCAGCGCGAGAGATTGATGACAGTTCTCGAAGAGACCGTTCATCCCAAGCGACTCGAAAAATTCGACGAACGATTCCAATTCGACCTCAAGCGAGCAGCCGAGAGATACGACCCCGACTCCACTAGTTGAGCAACTCCTGAAACCGTTCGACACCCGGTATCCACACTACTCACGGACGACACAGAAAAGAACATAATACTGCCTCCCTCGTAGCAGTCACCAGCATGAATGATGACGAGTGACCACCCCTGACGGAGGCAACGATCAGGGAACTGACCAGATCCAACTCCTCCCAGCGGGGACAGTCGTACTACGAGCAGGAAGCAGTCAGTGACGTGGTGCGACGCGGAGACAGAGTCAGGGCTGATGTCGAGGGAAGCCAGTACCAGCCCTACACGATCACAATTAATTTCGACGACGTCGGCGTTGCTCACACGGACTGTTCCTGTCCCTACGACCACGGTGGAATCTGCAAACACCGGGTTGCCGTACTGTTGACGTGTCTTCGCAACCCCAAGCGTGTGCGTGCCCAGCCTCCGCTGTCAGACCTGCTCGCTGATGCGGACCGAGAGACTCTCAAAGAGTTTCGTCGAATTCGCTGCGGAGCGACCAGACGTGGCTGACTGGTTTGAAACCCGTCTCGAACCCAGTGAGATCGCCGATGAGGTAGCCACTGACGAGTCAGTCTCGGTCAACTTGGAGTCGATTCGGCGGCAGGCCGAGCATGCATTGCCAAAGCCGGACCAGCGCGGTCACAACGATGCCCATGCGGAAGCACAGCGGATGGCTAGGGAACTGGACGAACTTCTTGAACAGGCACGGCTGACCATTGAGGCTGGTGACGGCGAGACGGCACTCAATATTCTCGAAGCCATCACGGAGGTCCTCGTGACCAACAGATGGACCGGGCTGCTGCCACATGATGTCTCGGACCTCTTCGAGACGATCGACGATCTTGGTACGTTGTTCGTCGAGGCAGTCCTCACAGCCGATCTACCCGAAGAGAAGCGAACTGACTGGGAGCAACAACTGAGAGAATGGGACGAGGATACGACGTTCGCGCATTTCATGAGCGGTACGGTCCTCGGTGCTGCTGCCGACGCGGTAATAGAGGGGTGGGACAACGACCGTGTCCAGTAGGCATTAGAGGGCGACCTCAACCACGGGGAGTTTGGAGAAGACAGCCGAAGTTGGCACGCACCCAACGTGATTGATGTCCGCCTGCGTATCCTCGCCCGTCAGGACCGTCCTAACGCGTATCTCAACTTCTCGCAAGCAGCAGGAGCCGACCTCGCCCACGCGGAGATGCTGGTCGGGATGGGACGAATCGAGGACGCGGTCGAGTATGGAATCGAACACCTGTCGGACCCCAACTCACTCCTATCGCTGGCACAGACGCTCAGAGAACACGGCCACACGGATGCAGCCTTCACTGTCGCCGAACACGGACTGACAGTCGAGGAATACGGAACAGACGCGCTGGCAGAATGGCTCCGTGATCGGGCAGCCAGCGCTGGTGAAGACAGCCTCGCACTTGAAGCAGCCATCACTGCGTTCGAGACGAGTCCGTCAGTGAGTGCCTTCGAAGCGGTCGAAGAACTCGCTGCCGACAACTGGGAGACGATCAAGACCGACTTGCTGGAATATCTCCGCACCGAACAGCTCGGTGGCGGGACTGCTGCTCGGGCAGCAGAGGTGTTCATCCATGAGAGCGAGTACGACGACGCAATCACCCTTGCGAAGCGAAGCGCCGGACCAGTGTCATCGAACCCGTCGTCCAGGCAGTAATCGCGGAGCGACCGGACTGGGTAATTAGCACGTGCAAAGCCCAGCTGAACCGATTGTCGAACAGGGCAAACACGATAGCTACGAGACAGCCGTCCGTTGGCTCGGGCGCGCGGGTGAAGCGGCACAGGCGGCTGGTGAACTAGAGGAGTGGCGTGAATACGTCGAGACGATGCGGGACGAACACTATCAGAAGTACAAACTGCGGCCGATGCTGGACGACCTGTTAGAGGAGTTCTGAAGTGAGCAGTGCCCGTTGGGCCGATATGCGCTCGATTGAATATGCGTCGGCACTCGATCCATTACTGAGGTTGTCAAGAGAAAACTGATTGTTGCCCGCGTGGTGATAGTAGACGTGACACATCTAATTGATTCGCTGTACTTGGAGGAGTATATTAATTCACTCTACCTCTCAGATTGAACGGCATCAAGATTCCATCAACCCGAGTATCTCTCGATCGCCGTTGATTCGGAGACGATACTCACTGTTGTCGCTTCCCGTTGGGTTGAGCAGCGAGTATCCACTCGTGAATGATTCGAGGAGCGTCTCAGAGAGATGAGAGTTGACTTTTTGAGATGAACTTTTTTCATGAAACAACAATATCCACGTAGTAGATCTTTTTTACCGAGAGAACCGGTTTTATTTCGAAAGTGGGGTGTGTCGGCTACCGATATGGATACTGTGTGAAGATCCGAGTGAGTACCTACTATCTCATAAATTATTGTTATTTACTACATATATCACACATCCGTGTCAGTTTCTCGTTAGCAGCCTTCGTGTCAATTTAACACTTGGACAATCGGGATGGTCTCCCCTCTCCGAAATGGCTCTTCGATTCTGCCACAGCGTTGTTCTAGTGAGTTGTTTGATTACGGGAAAAAGGAGGCATATCGTCCAACCAAGACCCTCAACGATCTCGACAGCATCATTGATATCGTCGCAAATACCGAACCAGTCACACCAGACGACGTTCTTGAACACACCAACTCAGATGATATAAACTACCTCGAAGTCAAACGAAAGCTCCGAGCTACCTCACCCGATCATATCGAACTGCGATTATAGGTTGAACAGGCGCAATACCACGCCGTCACTCCGGGCAACAGACCACCGTTCAAACGCCTCCCCTGGGTTTCTCACGGAGATGTTTAATTGACAGGCTGGCTTATGGTACCGTAGGAATCGGTCGGAACGGGGTGGATTCCGAACCGTCCTGCGGAGGCGGCCTGTCCGCCCACGTAACGAGGCAGTATCCGAAAGGGCAGTCGGTGAATGCACATGCTCGAAGCGTGTGTCCGTGCCGACTGCTCAAAGCGACTCAGACGATATCCCCGACTCTGGTGACGGTTGCCGGCGTCCCGGTGGCACAAACAACACCGGGACGCCGTAGATGGTCGAGGATAGGGGTACCGGCCAGTTGGCATGGTCAGCAGTATACCACACCGAGACTGTGGGACTACCCGCGCCCGAAAGGTGTGGTAGTCCACCAGTTGGACTGCGAACGTGAAACTCCCACCGCTCGGGATTCCTCCGCGTCACGCGGAGGAGGATGTCAATCGAGTTGCTCAAGCTTTTGATGTCGAAGCTGGTCGATATACTGTGCATCCCAGCTCTTTGTGTCAATATAATACGTGAGTGCTGCCGAAACATACTCCGAAGGGAGAATCTCATGAGAAGCAAGTGTACAGAGAATATGGGGTGTCGTGAACAGAATATTCCGATCATCAACTGCGAGGGTGACAAATAAATAGTTCGTGGTATTAAATTCGTCAGTGATAAAGAGATCTGCGCCCACGTCGTTAGCTAGCCAGATGCATTCAGATTCGCCACGATCAAGCCCATATTCGAGTGGCTCGCCGAGTTGTGCCTCAACATTATGTGTTGTCAAGTGATCGGCTGCCTGCAACACGAGGTCAGCAGCTGCGGACAACAGATCGCCGCTCCCAGTTGCGTCAGTGAGTTCCCCGAGCACGCTGGCAGGCACATGGACGTTGTACACCATGAGCAGTGTTTTGAGCGGATCCGAACCCGAGGGGGCTTTTTGACGGCCGTCGACAACGGGGGTAGCAAGATTCAGCAAGACGTTGGTATCAACAACTGCAACAGCTTTTGCTTCCATCGTTAGCCGTTGGACTCGTCATCAACAGACGGGTTTGCTCCTGTCCATTCTGGAATCTCGCCATTGTAAAACTCGTCGTCACTTGGGAGGCCGTCCTCAAGCTGGGGTATCGCAGGTGATTGATCGATTGACGCCCGCAAGAGCTTCATTCGCATCGCTTCCTCACGACCAAGGATCGTTTCAACAGTATCATAGTCGATCCGATCATCATAAAAAGCATCGCTCAGGCGGCGGCGGAACTCTTCGTCGTTTGCGAGGTTTTCAAGTTCATCCTCAAGCGCGTCAATGAGCAAGCGGGTTCGAGAAATATCTAGAATCTCAACGACGGTATCAGCGCGCTTGACGAGAGACTGTGGGGCATTGAAATCAACGCGAGTTTTCTTTTCGCTCATGATTGTATGTGTAGTCTCTACACATAACTATCTTTTTGATAGAGATACGAACTCACAGAGTTGCAAGGCGGATGCCACGGGGCTCAACCTCGAGGCAGTTTACATGCTGGGATTCCTCCGACGCCATGAGCAGAACAAAGGATTGAGTGGCGGACAGTACTACGAGTACGAGCCGGATCTCGATCCTGAAATCGTGTTAGAAACCCGAATGGAGATCGCCGAACACACTGAATGAAAGCATACGAAATATACTCTTTGTGTCTGGGTCTGGATGGCCGGGAATGAGAAAGCACACGAAATGTACTGTCTCACTACAATCCCCGGGCGGCACGAACGAGAAAACATACGGAATCCCTTCTACCATGTCAACCCTTCGTAGGTGATTCCATCGCGTCGCTCAATCGTCTGTCTCCCGTCAACGACCACTGGAGACGCCATGGCATCGAACTCCTCATCGAGGGCAGCGAACTCATCCCAGTCAGTGACGACGACAACCCCATCGGCGTCGGCCAGCGCGTCGGCGGCCGAGTCGGCATACGTGACCCCATCGAGGTGCGTTTTGGCGGTCTCCATTGCGACCGGATCGTAGGCAGTCACACTCGCGCCACGCGCTTGGAGTTGCTGAATGACGGGAATCGCCTGTGAGTTCCGCATGTCATCGGTGCCAGGTTTGAACGCGAGTCCGAGCACGGCGATCTGTACGCCCTTTAGCTGGCAGTGTGTCGCGAGGAGGTCGACCAACCGACGTGGCTGTGTTTCGTTGACCTCAACGGCTGCCGTGAGCAGCGGCGGCTCATACCCGGCCTCGCTGGCCGCGGCGATGATCGCTCGAACGTCTTTCCCGAAGCAGCTGCCGCCCTAGCCGACACCACTGCGGAGGAACTGTTCGCCGATGCGGTCGTCAAGCCCGATTGCGTCGGCAACCTCGTAGGCATCGACGCCGTGTTCCTTGCAGATGGTCTCGATGTCGTTGATGAGACTGATCTTTGCGGCGAGGAAACTGTTGTTGGCGTATTTGATCATCTCGGCTGTCCGTGTGTCGGTCTCGACGACCGGGCCATCGGTTTGGTCGATGAGTGGTTCAAAGACCGCATACCCGACACCGCGACCGAGCATCCGCTCTAGCTCACTCCGCCGGAAAGGACGGAGACATCTCGACAGTTCCGAGACGTGATCGCCGACCTCGCCGCAAAACACGATGCTGTCGCTTTTGAACCCCACATCACCGTTGTCGGCGGGATTAACGGCGACTGCACAACACTAACTGAGATGACCCGGTCGTTCACGGCTGAGACGTCTCCGCTTAGCGTGACTTTCGGCGATGTACGGTGTTCCACGACACGTCATCAGTGCATCTTCCTGCTAGTCGATCCGTCGAAAGTATGTGAGCTGGCACGTGGGGCGCTCGGGCTCCCGTGCGAGGCGTACCTTCCGCATCTGAGTCTCGTGTCGGAGCGCGGTGGCGACCGCCATTGACACGGGATCGCTCCGAGCACACACGGTTCGCAACCCTCCCTTCGCCGTGTCCACCACCGGTATGCTCGGACTCGGTCACACCCAGAAATGACTGCTCTTTGAGCAACCGATACACACAGTCTTCCGAAAGCGGTGTTGCCCCCTCAGTCGCTATGAGCTTCGTATAAGCTTCATAGATCTCGCTAGTTGAGAACGACTGTTGCCCAGGATTATCAGCGGTAAGGATAGCGAGAGTTCGAAGGATGTGCTTAACATGCGGTGTTGTCCCGCTCACGAGTTGTTTAAATCGATTAATCTCCGCTTGTTGAACAGCGTTGGCAACATGCTCTTCAGTGATGGTACTTGCTTCTTCCTTCTCCGCGATTCTTCCCGCCTCATACAATGTGTCAACGGCTTCGCGGGCGTCACCATGTTCCTGAGCAGTGAGTGCTGAGACTTTTGGAATGACACCCTGTTCTAAAGCACCGTTGACAAAGGCATCAGTGCGGTTTTCGAGAATCGCCCGTATCTGGTCTGCGTCGTACGGATCAAAGACAAGTTCATTATCCTGAAGGCTTGAATCAAGTCGTTCATTCAGCCGATCTCGGTACTCAATCTTGTTACTTACACAGATAGCACCGATATGTGCGTCTGACTTCCCACTCTCTTTCGACCGAGTTAAACTCCGAAAGAGTTCATCGTCATCAAGTTTATCGACTTCATCAAGGACGGCGACAAATACATCAATATCATGTGTATCAAGAAGTTCCCATGTGATGTCTCGATAGTTCGCAGCACCGATACCCACGCGGGGAATATTTGTTTGAGTATCAGGTGCATCTGAAAGCTGTCTCGCCATTTCTCGACTTGCCTTAGCGTCCGACTGATAGTCCGAGCAATCTACATACGCAAATCGGAAGTCAGTGTCGTGAGACTCAGCCTCTCTCTGTGCCTGTCGAGACACACACCTCGTAACGAGTGACTTTCCAGTTCCGGTTTTCCCATATATGATTGTTGTCTCTGGCGGACTCCCTCTTGTTCCAGGACCAAGTGCATGCACAACGGCAGAAATCTCCTCATCACGACCAACGATCCGATCAATGTCCAGCACATGACAAACACGAAGTAATTCTCGGCGCTCAAAGATATCACCACCAAGAAAAATCGACGATCTATCTTCGGAACTATTCATTAGTATAATGATGTATAATTTTTCTTAACCATAGACCGAGTGAAATCTCTTATATTGATGATAAAGCAAGTTTGAGGCGATAAAAAATTAGTATATATACTATAGTAAGAGAATACACACACCTCATAACGAATGAAATGATGTCAACTGTTATTGTGAGTACACTCGTTGTGAGGTCTGTCTCCAAAACAATATAATAGATTCTCTGGATTTTCACTCGTTGCGAGGTGTATCTTCAGACAGGGACAACGAATCCCTCGGGGTTTCTACTCATCATAAGATGCGCTCGTTTTCATCGATAATGTATAGACTGGTAGGAACTGATACTGCTTTACGATAATAAGCGAGATCAACAGTAACGCTGCTCAAGACAGTTGAACCGTTTTTCTATTCTGCTGCAACCCCGAGAATTGCTGTGACTGGTGTCGTCACATAACTGTGATTGCTCACAAACCACTTTCTCATTCCTGTACAACGATTGTTTATTGCCCCTGAAGTCAGTTAATGAGGTTACTGGCTTCAGTTTACTAAGCGTCATACAGAAACTGATCACTCAGAGAAGAATGTCACTGATTCATGACATCACGCCGTCGAGTGACTCCAACCATATCCGCGACATTCGCTGTCATTGCTTCAAACGCATCAGCAGTCGCACCGGATCCGAGCACAGCAGGGTCGCCATCATCACTGCCGGTGCGAACCTGTGGATCAAGCGGCAGGGATCCCAAGAATGGAAGATCGTTATTCGCGGCAAACACTTGCCCACCGCCCTCACCGAAGATATCGTGAGTCGATTCACAGTCAGGACAGGTGAATGATGCCATATTTTCGACAATCCCGAGCACATTCGTGTCGTGTTCACCAAACATTCGGAGTCCCTTGCGGGCGTCATCAACGGCAACATCCTGCGGTGTCGTCACAACGACTGCCCCCGTCAATGGAAGTGTCTGCAGAATTGTCAGTTGTGTATCGCCAGTCCCTGGTGGAAGATCTAAGACAAGATAATCGAGATCGCCCCATCGAACATCCTCGACAAGTTGCGTGAGGATTTGATGTACCATTGGTCCACGCCAAATCACCGGGTCATCCTCCCCGACGAGAAACGCCATTGACATCAATTTCATGCCATACTTCTCAGGTGGAACAATTGTTTGTTCGTCCTCAGTCTCCGGTGCTTCACCTGCATCAACCATTCGCGGCACGTTTGGTCCATAAATATCCGCATCAAACAGTCCAACCCGTGCACCAAGGTCTGATAATCCAGTCGCGAGATTCACTGCGACAGTTGACTTTCCGACGCCACCTTTTCCAGAGGCAACAGCAATTACGTTCGTGACACCGGGAAGCACCTCATCTTCACTCTCGACTGATGGGATTGTCGCTGCGAGATCAAGATCATATTCAACATCGGAAAGCACCTCACGGACCTGTGCGGCGATGTTACTCTCAGCGGGAGAATACGGAGCACCAAGTGCTAATGAAATACGGATGGTATTATTCGACTCATCAATATCAATGGCGTTGACAAGCCCAAGCGACACGATATCGTCTTCTAAATCGGGGTCTGTGACATCTCTCAGTCGGTCACGGACCGTCGCAGTGTGCATATGCATCGTCACTCCGAGCAAGCGATAAGCGTTTTGCACACCGACACTCGAGTCGACTCAGATTATCAAAATGTAATGAGTATCAGTTACATCCGGTCCGAGCGTGACAGCGAATTTATCATCATTGACCACAACCGTTGGTTTATGCTCGAAGATGAATTCGGGCGCGAGGTGTCTGGCGTCCGTGTCTCTTTGACCGATCGTTGTAATTTCGATTGTGTCTACTGTCATAATGAGGGACTTGGTGATACCCGCGGTCCGATGGATCCACAGGACGACGAGATGAGCACCGACGATGTCGTCCGTTTTCTCGAAGTTGTCTCGGAATTCGACATTGGAAAGGTGAAATTCACCGGTGGTGAGCCGATGCTTCGTGATGATCTCACAGAAATCATCCGACGCACACCATCATCGATGGAAGTCTCAATGACGACGAACGGGACATTTCTGCCAGGTCGAGCGGACGCTCTCAGAGAGGCTGGACTCGAACGTGTAAATGTGTCACAAGATGCACTTGATCCTGATGAGTTCGCCGAAATTACGAAATCCGGTGCGTATGACAGGGTCCTCGAAGGCGTTGAGGCTGCGGTTGATGCTGGTCTTGCTCCAGTGAAATTGAATATGGTTGTGTTTGAACACACTGCCGGATACGTTGAAGACATGGTCAATCATGTCTCCGAGAACGCTGGATTACAATTACAACTCATCGAATACATGCCCGAGCTCACTGGTCATCCCGAGTGGAATATTGATATCCAACGTGTCCATGACTGGCTTGCAGATATTGCTGACCGTGTCGAGACGCGTGAGATGCATGACCGAAATCGATATTTCGTTGGCGATGGGATGGTTGAGATCGTCGATCCTGTTGAGAATCCAACGTTCTGTGCAAATTGCCATCGCGTTCGTGTGACACATGAAGGCTACCTCAAGGGTTGTCTAAACCGAAATGATGATCTCCGCTCGATGGGTGAGATGACACGCGAAGAAATCCGTGAGACATTCCGTGAGACTGTTGCAAATCGCGTCCCATATTATGGCGAGTATCTCGTCAAAGAAAACGACGAGTGGGTGCTTAATGACAAATATCTCGATGCACCGACAACGCACTCATAATACTCATCTACGAATACGATGACTGACGCTGATGCGTGAACATTATTCCCAGAGAATCAAATCGACATGAGTAGCTTCATGACTTCCATAACATCTTGCGTAATCAACCTCCCCAGAAAATAATTACCTGTCATCACTAGGAAACGCCAGTTCACCTCTGTTCATTATGAGATGTTCAATACCCACTCGTGTATACATCGGAAATTGGTTGTGCACAAACGTGGACACATCGAACAATATTCATAGCATTTGATATACTATATTGCATTGTCATATGAGTGATCTTGACATTGCACTGTGTGATGCATCAATCGGCGATACGCCTGCAGAGCGAAACTTCCGACGCGAGGTTGATGCATCACTGACAGCGTTCAAACTCAGTGCAGACGAACAACCACCATGGCCAACTGCTGATGGTGAATGGGCGTATGATGCGGCTGTTATTACCGGGTCACAGACTGCGGTATACGATCATGAAACCTGGATGGAGACGCTCGCTGAGCTGCTTCGAGATCTCCATGAACTCGATATTCCACTACTTGGTATTTGTTGGGGGCATCAATTCATCGCACAAACGTTTGGCGGATGCGTCTCCGCGATGGACGAATATGAACTCGGGTATCAACGAATTGAGCGATATGATTCCTCGCCATTATTCGCTGATTTCCCTGCTGAATTCATTGCGTTCGAGACACACTCTGATGAGGTTGTTCGTCTTCCGCCAAATGCAGCTGAACTCGCAGGCAACAGTCGCTCTTGTCAAGCATTTTCACTTGGA
>KE356560.1:2857421-2858665 GCA_000415965.1 Haloquadratum walsbyi J07HQW1 | reverse complement strand
GTCCAACGCAGAAGCCGCTTGAATTGATTGATATCTGACTGTCGAGTCATATCTGCAATGAGAGACACCCCACCCTGTCCGCATAATTTCTGACACAATGCAGTGCATTGTATCGCCCACCCGCTCATCTTCCTGAACGACATCGATGGGTACTCCCAAATCAGCACCGACTTCGACGCGGGAGTGCTGCCCAGTCTGTATGCTTTTGTCTCGTTCTATTGCGTTCACAACACCCGCGAGATGAAGATATTTGAGATGATCATGATCACGAACGCGCTGCATCGCGATCGATTTAGCAGTAATCTAGGTAGTAATATCCCTGTATTTCGCGTAGACTTGCTCCGTGTGTGCTGGCGTTTCTTTATTTACCTCGGAGTTCATGTCCCGATTCGTCAGATATGATGTGAGAACCGTCACCGTCAACGACGACCACGCGACACTCGTGACGATAGGCGAGTGAGTGACAGCAGAGTTTGTCCTGCCCGACGAACAGCGTGACACGTTACACTCGACATATCTGTTCAATAATAAATACAACTACAATTTAAACCGCGCAACGCTTCATTACAACGAGACCGAGGGCTGATTCTACCTGCACGTGTGGACAAAACCTGCTATGGAGACTCATGATACCGAAGAAGGCGATACCACGCACGTCTCTGTCCTTGGTGTTGACCTCAGCATCATAAACATCGCAGTCAGCTTGACCGACCGCTTCTAGAGTGTGGGCGAGCTCAACCACCGGTATCGTGAATACGGGAATCGCCGAGGCCGATATTAGCAGGCTAGTACTCGGTGGACGCATGAGAACGTCCAGCGGGTCGATCGCAAGCAGACCGACCGCCTCAAACAGCTGCTTTACACTATTTCGAACGAACTCGTCTTGTTCGCACATGACGGCGATCCCGCCGAGTGCAATCTCCTCGGTGAGAAATTCCGAGACTAATGTCGATGATATCCTCTACGCTCAAACTTCTGTTCTGTTAATCGCTATCCAGCACCCCTCAGTGTGAATGGGGCTATTGATTTGACCCCTTGGTGTGAATGGGTGCTAACGTATGATATACTCCGGTAGCTGTTGGTTAATCGCTATGAAAACATCAACTCAGGATACTTCGTGTCGTTGGGAAAAAATCCGTCCTCAAGAAATCGAGTGGAGCCGCTGAATAGGTCAGTCGATCGCCATTTAAGATTGCTTTCTCTTACTTGTGGTTCTGGTCGCGTGACAACCTCACCATTGTTTG
>KE356560.1:2828715-2857372 GCA_000415965.1 Haloquadratum walsbyi J07HQW1 | reverse complement strand
TACGCACAGACAAGTAGTAAATCACCACGATCACGTGTCCATCCGGTCCAACTGGCCCAGACAAACACAATTATACTCACGAAAATTGCGAATCCGAAGAAAATGACTGGTGCAAGAATAAATCCAAAGTCAGCACTGAATAATGACTGTGCTTCGAAGATATTCTCTGTGCTCGGACCTGAAATTAGTCTGTCAGTCTGACTCCTAAATTCATCTCCAAACCGAGGAATCAGCTCAATACTACCGATTAACACGGCTGCGCCACTGAGGACAACCCCAATAGCTGTTATGCGATAACCGAGTCCGACATGTCTGCATCCCTCAGCAACAATCGCGAGCGTGAACAGTGCAATTGCAAGGAGCGTCGGAGGAATGATCATCGTTGTTGATTGCCACCCAAGTGCTTCGTGTCCAAGAACTCCGATGCCGCCACCAATCGCCATGCTCGCAGTCAGCGGTGTTATCGATACAAGACCGACACATCATGACGAACGCTTGCGAGCGCCCGAATAACTCCATATACTCCAAGTGGTGTCAGTAAGAGAGCGCCCGCATTCCATGCAAGCGTATGTGCACCAATCCCAACTCCAGCTAAGATAATCCATGGTGTTAGTTCTAGAAGCTGAGATATCGATGTCGGCGATGTCCGCTCATACGCTGCGACTGTCACAAAGACGACAGCGAGAATGGCTACATCGAACGCATGGTGATCGGCAAACCCGATACTCGTTCGGTACGCATGAACGGGCAATGTCGCAAGAATGGCAGTACTTGCCAGACCAACACGTCGGTCATCACTCAGCCGGGTTCCAATAAGATACACACTCACACCACAGACAACGGCAGCGGCAACCGGATACCACGCCAGTACTTGCTCCGCAGCAGCAGGACCGCCACCGAAAAGTGCTGTTACGATTTGGAGTGTTGCAACGAGGAGCGGCTCACCCTGTTTGATCCCATTAGCGACGGTGAGTGGGCTTCGATTCGCTGTGACAAAATCAAATACCCAATATCGATAGAAGTAGGGATCATTGCCAAGCAAAAGCACATAGCCTTCTTGAAAAACACTCCTGACAGCAACAAGTCGAAAGACAACGACCAATGCAAGCACTCCAACAACGGAGAGTATGCGATCACGATTAATCGAGATTGTCTTTATAATCCGATCTACCGACGTATCGATTTGACCATTCAGGTAACGTCGACCATTATCATCATCCGATAGTGTTTCTGATACATCTGAGCGTGACCCGTCTGTCGCTAGCTCAGTGTTCTTTGCATGGTTTACATTATCTCGATGAGCTAATGCTGCATCAACTGCAGTTGGGTCTGCAAGCGAATATCCATCATCCTGTTTTTCAACAATCCCACGGGAGACTAATTCACCAAATAATCCAGTATCGGCTTCAATATCCTCGAATGTCCAGACGCTGTGTTCAGTATCAACCTGCAAAATCTCAGTAAAAACACGGTGTGTCTCGGGACGGTCATCGATAATCGCGTCTACCTCATCCCGAATATCGGACATATAACATCTAATTCCTGTGTGTCGGCGTAAAAATATCGTTCGCTATCATTCAAGACGACACTGCTATATAAGTAAATTATCATTCATTCTACTATCTGTCGTCACCGTAGCATTGGATTACATCACCTATCTGGTGTGCTGTATCAGAGAAACAAAGTGAGATACTGCTGGTGAGAATCACAATCTACAGATATCAAGGCAAGTGCCTCGGGGCTTTGATGCTGATGTTGATGTGACCCCGAGGTACTTCACCAGGACTCATCGAGGATCCGATTCAATCGATGTGATTTCATTAGGACAACGCAGCAGTTCTTTTGGACGCTCTCTAGTGATTTCTACCGCTAAAACGTGCATGATCGGAGATATACTTTCGTGAGTCTTAAGTATCGACCTCGCTTTGACATTGATACAATATGATGTAGGGAGACCGACTCCCGAGTCCAAACGGGCGACAGTATAAATTAGTGTGTTGCGGTAGCCAAGTCTGGCCCAAGGCGCTGGATTGCTAATTCAGTGGCGTAATGCCCCCGGGGTTCGAATCCCCGCCGCAACGCTCATCGAAATCAAAGTTAAGATGAGATACAGATAATCACCGTAATTAACTCTAAGCTATGAGTGCAGATAACACACAAGACGACGCCGCCGAGGAGGAAGATGATGACCTCCGATATTTCGTCCGTATCGGGACGACAGATCTCGATGGGACGAAAACGGTCGAGCGGAGTCTCACGGACATGAAGGGTATTGGAGAGCGTACCGCACGTATTATTACCGACGTGGCATCCGTCGACCGGCATGCAACGTTTGGTTTGCTTGAGGAGGACGAGATTGATTCAATCGTTAATGCTGTCGAAAATCTCGATGATCATATCCCCGGATGGATGACAAACCGTCGTGATGACTTCTTCAGCGGCGATACCGATCACAAAACTGGATCAGATCTCGAAGAAAAGCGCCGCCACGACATTAACCGGATGAAAATGATCGATTCATACAAAGGTGTCCGGCATAAGCGTGGGCAGAAAGTCCGTGGTCAGCGCACAAAGTCCACAGGACGTACTGAGGGAACGATTGGCGTGAATGTCGAAGCAATCAAAGAAGAGGCCGCTGAGGCTGCGGAAGAAGAGGAGTAATCACAGCGATATTCTATGTCGACTGGAAGTAATACAAAACGGTATGAGACCCCGAATCACCCCTACCAGGGTGAACGTATCGCTCAGGAGGGCGACCTCCTTGGTCGATATGGTCTGAAGAATAAAGAAGAACTTTGGCGGACGCAATCCGAACTCCGCGAATATCGACGTGAGGCTCGTCGATTAATTGGTGAAGCACAAGGCGACGTTGAGGTTGCCGAAGCGCTTGGTGAGGAGTTCCTTGACCGACTCCGTCGATACGGTATCCTCTCAGCGGATGACGATATCAGCAAGGTGCTCGGACTTGATGTTTCTGACATTCTTGAACGCCGACTACAGACAATCGTTTATCGGCAAGGGCTTGCAAGCACGCCAAAACAGGCACGTCAGTTCATCGTCCACGAGCATATTACCGTCGATGGTGCGCGTGTTACCCGCCCATCAAAAATGGTTGAGGAGACTGAAGCAAATGCCATCGCATTTGATGAGAACAGCCCACTTGCAGACAGTCTTCATCCGGCTCGCGCCGAGGGACAGGAGTAATAACAAATGAGTGAATCTGAAAATACTGAAAAACGATGGGGAGTCGCACACGTTCACGCATCATTCAATAATACTCTCATCACTGTGACCGATCTGACAGGTGCTGAGACAATTGTGAAATCGTCCGGTGGTGCAGTCGTGAAACAGAATCGAGATGAGGCATCACCATATGCAGCCATGCAGATGGCTGAGTCCGTTGCTGAGGACATCAAAGCAGCAGGGATTGACGGACTCCATGTCCGTGTCCGCGGTCCTGGCGGAAACGGAAATAAAAGTCCTGGACCAGGTGCACAGGCAACGATTCGTGCACTTGCTCGTGCCGGTCTTGAGATCGGTCGAATCGAGGATGTTACACCAATCCCACACGATGGAACACGTGCACCAAAGAACAGCCGCCTTTGATCACTGATGACAGACGATTTTGACATTGAGTTCATCGAACGCGATACTGATGACCGAAGTGCCCGCTTTCTTGTCCGGGGTGTGACTCCCGCAGTCGCAAACGGTATTCGGCGTGCAATGGTTGCGGATATCCCGACATTCAGTATTGAGGATGTTCGCTTTGTCGAGAATTCATCAGTGATGTTCGATGAGATGATTGGGCTTCGATTAGGGCTAGTTCCGTTGACAACACCTGTCGATGACTTCGATATCGGGGATACAGTAACACTCTCACTCGATGTAACTGGTCCACGAACGGCGTACTCTGGTGATATCGTCTCATCTGACCGCCTTGTTGAGCCCGCTGATGAAAATATCCCGATTATCGAACTCAAGGAGAATCAGCGACTCGAACTTGAGGCTGATGCGGTTCTTGACACCGGGAAGTCTCACGCCAAACAACAAGGTGGTGTTGCTGTCGGATACAGACATCTCCAACGTATTGAGGTCGTCGGTGATACTGGTGAGTTTGCTGATGAGGAACCACACATCCTTCGAGGTGTTATCGAAGAGGGCGCAGCCGCGCATGCTGCTGATGAGACAGCAACGAATGGGGATCTGATTCCCACAGCAGAATTCGATAATGACCTTACGAACCGATATCCTGGGAAGGAACTCACCGTCTCAGATGTCCCACATACCGTTGTTTTTCATGTTGAGACAGACGGATCGTTTGGTGTTCCCGAACTTGTTGAGCGAGCAGCGCGCTCACTCGGTGATCGTGCAGCTGAACTCGAGACAAAGGTCGCTATCTGAAAATCATCTCTTAGTATCGGCATAAAATTACACTATAGACACGACACACCACACAAATTGAATCGTATGACTGACCCTTCATCTCGCTGTCGACGCAGTTGTGCTCGTCCATGGAGCCACGAGCACATGGATGAACGTGGAGGTGACCATCATTGGATCCTGAATTCGACGACACCTTCTCCACAGCTATCGATACCTGCGGTTGCAGTCACACATGTATCACAGAGCGTCGAATGTCCGAATCCTGACAGCAGTGACGTCAATTCGCAGTCGATTGGTGTGTATCGGACCGAAAGGAGTATGAAGGGGCGTCAAAAAGTTCGGAGTGCACGCAGGGATAGCCAAGTTTGGTCAACGGCGCAGCGTTCAGGGCGCTGTCCCGTAGGGGTCCGCAGGTTCAAATCCTGCTCTCTGCACTCCAATACTGCAGTTTCTCAATATGGAGTTGATATTAATGAGTAAAACAAATCCGAGACTTGATAGTCTCATCGCCGAACTGAAGGCGAAATCCCGTGGGTCTGATGCCAATGTCTGGCAGGACATCGCGGATCGCCTCGAAAAGCCACGGCGCACCCACGCAGAGGTCAATCTTGGGCGTATCGAGCGATACGCACGCGAAGATGAGACCGTTGTTGTTCCTGGCAAGGTGCTGGGAAGCGGTGTGCTGCAAAAAAACATCACTGTTGCCGCAGTTGATTTCTCATCGACTGCACAAACAAAAATCGAACAGGTCGGAGATGCTGAGTATCTCCGTGAATATGTCAAAGAAAATCCCGAAGGGAGTAACGTACGGGTGATTCGATGAGTCTTGCCGAATTTGACGCCGATGTTGTTGTCAACGCACGAAACTGCATTGTTGGGCGTGTTGCAAGTGAGGTTGCACAACGCGCACTCGAAGGCGAGACAGTCGCAATCGTCAATGTCGAGGATGCTGTGATCACAGGGTCCGAAGAAGACATCATGAGTGTGTATGAAACTCGATCAGAGCTTGGTTCTGATCAGGGACCTGCATATCCATCACGCCCAGATGGGATTTTCAAGCGTGCTGTTCGTGGAATGCTTCCATACAAGAGCGACCGCGGACGTGAAGCACTCTCGAACGTTCGTGCATACGTTGGAAACCCATACGATGACGACGGTGAAGCAATCGATGGAACAACGTTGGATCGACTTTCAAATATCAAATTCCTCTCGCTTGGAGAGGTATCTGCGAACCTTGGAGCCACAGTTACATGGTAACGAATACATCCGGTAAGAAGAAGACGGCAATCGCTCGCGCAACTGTTCGCGAGGGGAAAGGCCGTGTCCGTATCGACTCCCAGCCAGTCGAACTTGTTGAGCCAGAGATGTCTCGTCTCAAGATGCTTGAGCCATTCCGCATTGCCGGCGAGGATCTTCGATCACAGGTCGACATTGATGTCTCCGTTTCTGGCGGCGGCTTTGCTGGGCAAGCAGACGCAACACGAACGGCGATCGCCCGTGGATTGGTTCAATATCTCAATGATGCAGAACTCCGTGATGCGTACATGGACTTTGATCGATCACTGCTCGTCAACGACGTGCGACAGTCTGAACCGAAAAAATGGGGCGGTCCAGGTGCCCGTGCCCGATATCAGAAATCATACCGCTGAGGTGAGCATAGCATGATGATACCTGTCCGATGTTTCACCTGTGGGACTGTTATTGGTGAACACTGGGACGAATTTAAACAGCGATCGCGTGATGGCAATGAAGACCCAGGGGAAGTGCTTGATGACCTTGGCATCAAACGTCACTGTTGTCGTCGAATGATGGTTTCACATCGGGATCTTGTCGACGTCGTTGCCCCATACCAGTGACCCGAATTCACTATCGAGGTCACGCTCGCAATCAACCCGATTCGCAGCAGTTGAGTACACAAAGAAGCGTTCAATCTGGATTCTATACACGCTTCTCCCCGGGTGGATGGGAGATATCTGTGGCGTCTTCCACATCGCTTTCACGCGAGTTATGCTCAGGACTAGCGACAACACTCAATCAGCGGGTAGAACTCAACACTGGCACTGATTTTGATACTGGAGCTGGAACTGGAACTAGTGACAGCATATCGGTGAGTACACACTCATATCAAGCGGTCAAAACCGGTACTGATAGTAATCTGGGCGTTCGCTCAAACAATATTAGCAAATATATCGATATATCCCCAGTAAACGACCGTCGAGATAGACAAGTCAGTACTCATCATAACCGATATCAATATGCTTGCGGTCGCAATGACGCACGGATGTTCGGCTCAATCATATCAATGGAGACGAGGGTCATCACATGAGTCATTCACAAACCCATACACAGCCACCGTATAACCGGTATGAGAAAGCCCGAATCCTCGGGGCACGCGCACTTCAGATTTCGTATGGCGCTCCCGTACTCGTCGACACTGAACAATCTGAGCCGATTCTCGTTGCTGCCGAAGAATATGATGCCGGTGTTCTACCGTTCACGGTCAAACAGGAGGATAGCTGAGAATGACGCAGATAACGAATGTTTCACTGCGTCGTATTCTCGACTCACGAGGGAATCCAACTGTCGAAGCTGATGTCTTGACACAATCCGGCGGGTTTGGACGGGCAGCAGCGCCCAGTGGGGCGAGCACCGGCGAGTATGAGGCAATCGAACTTGACCCTGCTGAGGCAATCGCAAGCGCTCGTGATCATGCAGTTCCTCGACTTATCGATACGGTGCACGCTGGAAATCAACGCGAAGTTGATGCTGCATTGCACGCAGCAGATGGAACGGACAACTTCTCTCAGATTGGAGCAAACAGCGCTGTTGCAATCTCGATGGCTGCTGCGAAAGCCGGAGCAGACGTTCTCGGTGCACCTGTATATCAACATCTTGGTGGGACATTCCGTGGGGAGTCATTCCCGACCCCGCTCGGCAACGTTGTTGGTGGTGGCGAGCATGCCAAAGAGGCAACACACATTCAAGAGTTCCTCTCAGCACCAATTGGTGCGCCGAACGTTTCAGAAGCTGTCTTCGCCAACGCTGCCGTCCATGCAAGAGTGTCTGAGATCCTTGATGAGCGTGGTATCCCTGCCGCAAAAGGTGATGAAGGCGCATGGGCACCGCCCATTTCTGACGCTGAGGCGTTTAGCCTCGTTGATGATGCAGTCGCCGATGTCGAGGATGACCTTGGCTTTGAAATTCGGTTTGGGCTTGATATGGCTGCTGCAGAATTATATGACGATGATGTGGGTGGATACGTCTATGGTGATGAGGTCAAATCAACCACAGAGCAAGTCGAGTATGTCGCTGAGATGATTGCGGAGTACAATCTCATCTATGTCGAGGACCCACTTGATGAGAACGACTATGACGGCTTTGCGACGCTCACTGAGCGAGTTGGTGATCAGACATTAATCTGCGGGGATGACCTCTTTGTGACAAGCGTTGAACGATTGCAAACGGGCATCGACGCTGATGCTGCAAACTCGATTTTAATCAAACCAAATCAGATCGGCACCCTCACCGATGCCTTTGATGCGATTGAATTGGCTCGTGAACATGGATACGAAACAGTTGTCTCACACCGCTCAGGTGAAACTGAGGATGTGACAATTGCACACCTCGCTGTTGCGACTGATGCTGGATTTATCAAGACTGGTACAGTACAAGGCGAGCGAACTGCTAAACTAAATGAACTTATCCGCATTGCGGAGGATGCAGTATGACAGAAAACGATAACGAAGTGGTCGAAGTCGTTGATGACGACGAAGCAGTGGTCAGCGAGTCCCCTGTTGATGTTGACACAGCGACCGAGGCCGATGCTGATATTGAGACTGATGAATCGAATCAAACCACCCCGACTGCGAGCGACGCTGCTGGGGACGAGACAGCTACTCAGACAGGCGAGGAAAGCGCTGATGCTGAGCCTGATGATGAACTCGAAGGACCAACGTTCGATGAGGATGTGATGCCAGATGAAGAGGCAGATCTCCTCATCCCTGTTGAGGACTATCTTTCCGCTGGTGTCCACATTGGGACCCAACAGAAAACAAGTGACATGGAGCGCTTCATCCACCGCGTTCGTGATGACGGGCTTTACGTTCTTGACGTCAGCCAGACGGATTCACGGATTCGAACGGCTGCGAATTTCCTTGCGAATTATAATCCCGACCAGATGCTCGTCACAAGCTCACGACAGTATGGACGCTTCCCTGCAGAGAAGTTTGCAGACGCTGTCGGTGCACGGGCACGCACTGGACGGTTTATCCCCGGCACGCTCACAAACCCTGATTATGCAGGATATATCGAACCTGATGTTGTGGTCGTTACTGACCCAATCGGCGATGCACAAGCGGTGAAAGAAGCAATCACTGTTGGGATCCCAGTCATTGCAATGTGCGATTCGAATAATCAAACGAGCAATACTGACCTTGTTGTACCAACGAATAACAAGGGTCGACGTGCACTTTCTGTTGTTTATTGGCTTCTTGCCAATGAGACGCTTGACCGTCGTGGTGCTGACTCACTGTACGCACTCGACGAATTCGAAGCCGAGATCTGAACGCGAGAGGATATAATCGATACAGCTGATATGTTTATTTGAGTATATATAATGGACGAGCTGTGCGTCTCTGGAAACTGAATTCGTGTATTTCTCTAATGTGTTAGTGTAAGATTGTGAGCGTATGCACTGTCGTATGTGCAGGAAATCTAGAGAGATTTGAGTAGAGCCGACGCATTCGCGGATAAGGGTTTTGCGCCTTCCGGTCTATATTATTGTATGAGTCTCTATCAGAGTGTCCGTGCTGTTGCTAACGCCCGTGGTGGCGAGACAGAATGGATTGACTGGCGTGCAACTGCGGAAGCGGCAAAGCAAGCGCGCGATCAGGGAATGCTCACGCTTGATGATGCGGAGCGTCGTGCATACGCAACTGATGTTCGAGATGCCCGGTCTCGACTCCGAACTGTTGGTGGGATTGAATTTGATATCCCACAGACAATTGAAGTGCAGAACCGACATCACTGGATTGACGCAAATATCAAAACGTTTGAACGAATGCTGGATCCGATTGATATTGCGACACTAATCGACGATACCAATGCGCTGAATGGTCCCTCTGGATATGCAACTCGGATGGTCAACACTGGCTCAATGGCAGCCGCATTGGCATTTCTCTCAGGAAACGTTCTTGGGCAGTATGACCCACAACTCCTCTCACAAACAACTGATACGATCGAGACAAACGAGAATAATCATGAGTTGTATTTCGTTCACCCAAATATCGTTGATGTTGCCGCAGAATTAGATGTTGAGTATCCACGCTTTCGCCGATGGATTGCATTTCATGAAGTAGCACATGCAGCTGAGTTTGGAGCTGCTCCGTGGCTACGGACACATATTGAAGATCGTATTGAATCTGGGCTTGAAGCCCTCACGGGTGGTCGACTCGATCGATCTGCATTCAGTGATGTTGATATTGTCATGACCGCTGTTGAGGGATATGCAGAGCTACTAATGGATCGAGCATTTGATGAGGAATATGCAGATCTTCGTGCAAAACTCGACGCTCGCCGCGGTGGCGGCGGACCAGTCGCCCAGCTATTCCGACGACTACTTGGGCTTGGTGTGAAGGAACGGCAGTATGAGCGTGGAGCACAGTTCTTCGAAACGATTGCTGATCAACGTGGGGTCAAGGCTGCAGCAACTGTCTGGGAGGATCCACGCTACTTACCAGATGAGTCTGAACTTGATAATCCACAACAATGGATTGACCGCGTTAATCCCTGATACGCTCGGTTCTCCCGGAAACAGCGTGTCTGGATTGTCCGGAACGGTATACAGCTATTTTTGCCCATTCAGTATGGACGGCGCAAATCATTGGATTAGATGCCAATTATTATTCTAAGACCGCCGTGTATCCCGACGCTCCGCTCTCGAAAAAAGTGACTGCCACCACTGAACTAAGAACCATAATAACGCGCTTCCAAGCGCCAATCCACCAATAAGACCAGCAGCAATAATAGTAATTCCTCCACCAGCCTGTAGAGCGGTAAGCCCGCCAGATGCGCTGACAAGCGCAACAAATCCAATCTTTAGATTCCGACCGGCGATTGTTCGCTCGTCATCGGTCATGCTTGGTCCGACCATTACACTGCTACCATACGTCATATCACATTTCAACTCACATGACACTGGTGATTGCAGCGAATTATCCTCACTATCACTAATTCGTCAGTATCTCAAAACGAAGGCGATGCGATCAATGATGATCTCTCTATCCTCACTGGAATCCACGATTTACCTCGTCACTCTCAACGAGGTCATCGAGATCCTTTGCAAGTAGGTCATCAGCGTCCTCGAACGTCTCGGTAAGCTCATTCAGTTCTTCTGGTCGACCATCGAATTCATATTTCATTGGACCAAATGCCGGGCTTTCAAGCGCGTCCATTACGTCGGTAAAGAAATCATCAGGTGAGGTCGGTGCTTCAGAGTGAACGCGAACGGTCTCCTCAAGACGCTTTGCCATCGACTCTGCATGTTCTTCATCACTTGGTGGTGACTGTACTGCAAACCGACCTTGCTCCTCAGATTCAGTATCTTGTTGTCGGTTTTGCTGTGGGAGCAGTGGGTCGAGTTCATCATCAATCCGTCGTGCAACCTGAGTCCCGACACCTCGGAGTTCTCGCGGGTTTTTTGCATACGTCTTCAGTTCATATACTCCCGCATTTGGATGCCCTAAGAAGAGATCCTCACCAAGACCTTCCTGTCGCGTTCCAGCAACAGCTCGCCATCCGTCCGGGTCGACATCCGCCTCTGTTACGTCCGTTAGAATATCTTGCCAATCTCTGATATGCATAGGTATATGTAATATATGTAGCCCCGAGTGAAAGAGGATAACGGCTATCTCGATGTCATATGCACACTTGAGTTAGTTTTAATTTAGCTATCATGATACGACCGATAGCGTCTTACTCGTCCACCCGGAGATATGCGATGTGCGAATCCGTGGACAAATCATCGGGATTGATGACGAGCGTGAGGTCACCACAAACCAAGGATCGCGGACGCTTGTTGAGGTAACTCTCCGCGTTGATGACCTTCCGGCGAATGAAACTGCCGAACTCGATATTCCTGATTCATCTCTCACAGAGGATCCAATCCGAACGCTCACGCTATGGGGCGACTGGGCGGAGACGATGACATATGCTGAACCCGAGATGGAGTTGCTTGTGACCAATGTTGATCTCGATGAATATCGCGGGAATCCACGATACTCAACGACGAGTGACTCATATGTCATTCTTGAGCCCTCGTTCATTGTTGATGTCACAGATATCCGATCATGGGTGCAATGTCCACGGATGTATTATTTGAACAAGCTCTCTGGCATTCCACTGAAATATCCCGTGGTGAAGGGAACGATTGTCCATGAGGTCTTTGGGGATCTTCTTCGTGGTCGTGACCTTTCCTCCTCGATTGATGACCGTGTTGATGAGGCTGGACTTGAGTTGGGTCTGCTTGGTCGCGATGCCGATGCTGTTCGCGAGGAAGTCAGACAGAATGCAACTGCGATTGAGGGCTGGCTTGATCAGGGAACGCTTGGTCCATCTGAAGATACATGGCGCTCAGAGCAAACACTCATTTCACCAACGTTTGGAATCAAAGGGCGTGCTGATGCACTCCGCCGAGGTATCCCTGTTGAACTCAAAACCGGGAAGAACACAGATCATGACCCCCGATTCCAGGATAAAATTCAGGCGGCTGCGTATGCGCTTATTCTTGTCAATCGGGGTATCGATGTGAATACAGGGACCCTACTTTATACAAAAAACACGGCTGTCGACCGGAATGAAGAAACAGGTGATCTCTCTCCAGCGAAGGACTTCTCGATTGCCCCCGGGTTACTGAAATTCGTTGTCCGCAAACGAAATGAGATTGCTGCGATGGAACACGACATGTCTATTCCAACCGGATATGAAGCAGATGCAATCTGTGAATATTGTTTCGAGCAGGACACATGCCGTGTCGTTGCCGGACGACTTGATCAAGAATCAAAAGCCGGGCAAGTTGGACAGACACTCCCTGCTGATGAACGAGAGTATCTTGAGCAGTTCTATCACGCGATTGAGCGTGAACGTCGTGCTGTTCACGATGAATATCGAAAGTTATGGACACAATCCCCGAGTGAACGGGCGAATGATGATAGAGCACTCATCAATCTGACACCAGTGGGAGCCACACAACTCGACACCGGAAGATGGGAACTTCGTGCAACTCGTGATGACGACGCTGTCTCAAAGCTTCGAAGTGGAGACATTGCTCTCGGGAGTAACGGGAATCCAATCACGGGACAGTCAGAGGTGTGTCGAATACGGACACTTGATGCAGATGATAACGGTGATGGAACGATCGTTGTCACCGCAGATGAGAAAATCACACTGAAGCGACTTGATGTCTATCCATCTGAGATTGGTGTTGATCGGATGTTAACGGCGCTTGATGATTTCATTCTTCGCGGTGATGACACACAGAAGGCTGTCTTCTTCAATCGCCGTGAGCCAATATTCAGCAATCGTGCGGATGAGACATACATTCCGAGTAACGACGCACAGAATCGTGCTGTAAAACGTGCGGTCAATGCTGAGGACTTTGCACTTATCCATGGTCCTCCTGGCACCGGTAAGACATATACGATTGCACAACTGTTGTCAGTTCTTGTTGCCCGTGGTGATCGTGTGCTTCTCTCAGCGTTCACGAACCGTGCGGTCGATAATGCACTTACAGCCGTCCGTGATCCGGATGTTGATGTTTCTGATGAGAGCATTGTTCGTGTCGGGACGAACGCCGGGATTGATGATTCGATGCAGGACATCAAACTTGATGACACCGGCTCCCCGGCGGCATGCGCAACAGCACTTCAATCGGCGTCAGTCGTTGCTGCGACGACAGCGACGTGTGGGTCGCGAGTCATGCGTGAGCAGTCGTTTGATATTGCCGTCATTGATGAAGCGTCACAACTGACCGAGCCAAATACACTTGCTGCAGTTGCTCTTGCAGACCGTGTTATTCTTGTTGGTGATCACCAACAACTTCCGCCGGTTGTTCGCGCTGATACCGAGCTTCAGACGTCATTATTCGAGCGACTTATCGATACGCACCCTGAGGCATCAGTCCTGTTGGATCGACAATATCGGATGGCACAGCGGATTCAGGCCTTTTCATCACAGAAGTTCTATGATGGTGAATTACGACCAGCGACACGAACGGTCGCAACGCAGCGACCAGCTGACCTGCTTGATGAGACACCTACTGGTCCTGCAACAGATGGCGGCGATAGCTATCGACAACAAAAACAACAGCGATTGGACGCACATCAAGATGATCAAACAAAAACCCACACGCTTCCAGCACATCTTCGGGATCCAGTCGTCTTTATTGATCCAGACGGGACCCGAGATGGCAACACAAATCTAACTGAGGCTGACCGTATTGCAGATATTGTCACGACATACATCAATGCGGGTGTTGATCCATCTGACATTGGTGTTATTGCCCCGTTCCGGGCACAAGTCGCTGCGATTAGTCAACGAACATCAGTAACAGTCGACACCGTGGATCGATTTCAGGGGTCAGCAAAGGAGATTATCATTATCTCATTTGTCGCCACCAACTCACTTGAGGAGCCGATCTTTGAGGATACCCGCCGTGTTAATGTTGCAATTACGCGCGCTCGAAAGGGACTTGTTCTTGTCGGGGATACGGCGGCACTCTCATCAGACCCCTTCTACGCAAAACTGCTTGAATGGGCGAAGTAATAGTACGCTTATCTCATATCACATGTCTATCGTTCATTATCATTGCCAATACCGGTGAGACCTGTATTTTTACATACAGTGTAACACTCCTGAGGTACTTTCTTGATTCACACATCCCCGATATGATTACGCTAGCTACGAGTGAAAATCCAGATATACTCTCATCAGTTTAATCTCAATCTCCAACTCTATTCGCTCATAGGTTCGCACGTCGGGCTTCCGATTCGTGATGGTCAGCTTGATGATGTCTGTGTTTCCGTCTCAGATGCTGTTTCTTCATCACCGATTTCTGCTTGCACACGAGCATGGAACTCTTGTAACACAGCGCTTTCGTCTTCTGCAAGCACAACATCGCTCGCCGCAAGCGTTGCGAGTCCGAATGCCCGCGGTGATGGTGAATCAACTTGGACAGTCTCGACAATCAATTCATCATCTTGGATATTCCTGAGTGCATCCTCAATTGCATCGACATTCAATTTATCCTCAAGAATCTCTCTATATGTCTCATCAATCACCGCAAATGAGTCAAGTTCTTCGGCGAATGATAATAACATCTCTGAGGAGACCTGTTGTTGTGCAGCGGATTTTTCATATCCTTTGTACCGCTTCAAAATCATGAGCGACCGTGTTGCGTTGATTCGGAAGTATCGCTTCAGAAGATCAGTTCCATCAAGCGCTGATCGGAGGTCTGACCGCACTGCCGCTGGCTCGATTGATTCAAGTACTGCGCCAACGTCCACCTTGCGATTCAGCGGCATTACAAGTGTGAATCCATTATCGGCGACAGCAATCTTCACATTTGCATTCGTCTGTTGTGCGCAGTGATACGCCAATAGTCGTGAGAGTCCATCGTTGAATCGACGACCGTACGTTGAGTGAATATAAAATCGCCGTCGGTATGAATCTCGATCGAGTTCTTCCTCAACAACAAGACGATCATCCGTTGAAACGCTTGTCGCTCCGGTATACTGTCGCTGTTGGTCATAGATCCGAGTGATTGCGCGAGCACTATTCGCATCAATAGGAAATTCATCAAGCCATTGGCGAGTTGCGGTCACCCCATCAGCTTCTAATCGGTTGATTACCTCACCCTGGAACGAAGCAATCTCACGACCAAGGTCATATGATAATGGAAGTCGCTCAGAAAACCACGACGGGACAGTTGGACGTTCACTCGTCCGATCAACATACACCTTTGATCCGCGTCGATATCGATATTCGAATCGGTCTCCACCAAGGACGAATACATCACCCGTTTCGAGTGTGTCAAGATAATCCTCATCAAGTGTGCCGACTTGTTTGTCTTCACTCCGGGTCAGGACTGTACACGAGAATGAATCAGGAATCGTCCCGATGTTTGTCATATAAATAACTCTTGCAAGTCGCCCTCGCTTACCAATCAAAGGAGCACCGACAGGGAACTCCTCATAATGATGCTCACCGGATGGAGCGTCGTTCGTATCCCGCCAGATCTTCGGATAAACGTCTTTTTCATCGAGTCCGTCATAATCTGCGGTCAGATATCGAAGTAATTCCTCCCAGTCATCGTCATCGTAATTGCGATATGGATATGCGCGCGTCAGTATCTGCCGGAAGGTCGCCTCTCGTCTGATTTCGTTAATTGCCATCCCATAGATCTGTTGGGAAGCGACATCGTGGGCACCCTCAGGAATAAACACCCGATCAACAAATCCCGACTCAGCCTTCTGTAACATTACCGCACATTCAACGAGTTCGTCTCTGTCAAGTGCAATCACCCGTCCCTCAACGGTTTCACCAAGTTGATGTCCTGCCCGACCAACCCGCTGTAGTAACGCAGCAACGGACTTGGGCGATCCAACCTGGACAACAAGATCGACATGCGGCATATCAATCCCGAGTTCAAGACTTGTCGAGGTTGTTACAACATCAAGCGTCCCTGCCTTCAATTCTGATTCAATTTCTTGTCGCCGAGTCTTCGAGAGACTCCCGTGATGACAGCCAGAATTTGATTCATCGAATGTATCTGAACGATCCCGCAGTGTCGAGAGCACTCGCTCGGCACCTGAACGCGTATTGGTGAATACAATCGTATTTGTATGATCATCGATGAGTTGCTCAAGCCGGTCATAAAATCGTGCTTGTACCTTCCCACGCGGCGTGTAAATCAAATCATCAGTCGGGCACTCAACACTCAGATCAAATTCACGAACAAACCGTGTATCAACGAGTTCGTACTCACGTGGGGTGCCATCGTTGTTGTACCCAACAAGGAATTTCCCAACCGTGGAAAGTGGCTCGACTGTCGCTGAACAGCCAATTCGCGTTGGTGATGTCTCTGTCAGTTCCTCAAGCCGTTCCAGTGAGACTGATAGATGCGTGCCACGCTTATTGGCAGCAAGGCTATGGATTTCATCGACGATGACATACTCAATCCCACGAAGTTTCTCGCGGAATTTCGGGGCATTCAGTAAGATCGCGAGTGTCTCTGGTGTTGTATTCAGAATATGCGGGGTTTCCTCGAGCATTCGCTGTCGTTCCGCTGAATCGGTATCGCCGTGACGAATTGCGTGTCTCACGTTGAGACTCGAATCGACATCCTCCCCACTACCTGAGCTTCCGTCTGTGGCTGCTGTATTTGTCGATTGAGTATTGCTTTTGGATTCGGACTCGGACTCGGACTCGGACTCGGACTTGGACTTGGCGTCAGCGATAATTCGCTCGCGAATCCCCGATAACGGCACACCGAGATTTCGATGAATGTCGTTTGCAAGCGACTTCAGCGGTGAGATATACAAACAGTATACCTGGTTTTCAAGTCCGTCGTCGCGTTTGCGAGCACGCTTGAAGAGATCATTCAATACCGCGGTGAACGATGCAAGTGTTTTCCCGGATCCCGTCGGTGCACAAACAAGTGCGTTCTCTCGATTATCAACGAGAGGAATCGCTTCTCGTTGTGGCGGTGTAAAGAATCCATCATTCTCAGCAACATATCGACCGAATTGGCTGACCCACCACTCCTGGACAGCCGGATCAAGTCGAGTCAGCACATCTGCGTCATTAATCTCGACGGTTTCTGGGTCGAACGTAAATGATGTTTTATCCGCATCAGTGCGTGCCTGCTCTGCGGCTTCGCGAAGTAACGCTCGCCCACGCTGAGACATTGTAAATCACTTGTGCTACGAATGTAAGTCGGTTCTGTTCGAGTTGGGTTTGCAATCAGCAGTAATCTCATCGTTGCAGTCTTTGATATTCTGTTCCGAATGCATTTGCAGCCCGTCACACTAGAGTATATATGCGTTTGACCTTTCTTGGGACAGGTAGTCCAATGCCGGTCGCTGACCGTGCACAGACAGGGTCATTACTTACAACAGATAATAATGATCGAGCGCTGCTCGTTGACTGTGGCAGTGGCGTTCTTCAGCGCCTTGCCGCGACTGAGGTCGGCTATGAAGATATTTCGTCGGTGCTTTTGACGCATCATCATATTGATCATGTGACAGATTTACTCCCATTATTGAAAGCCCGATGGCTGGCTGGTGAGACCTATCTTGAAATTGTCGGACCTGCTGGAACAAAGAGACTTATCGATGATTTACTTGAGATACACGAGTATCTTTCAGATCAGATTGAATTACGTATCCGTGAGGTTGGACCAACTGAATTCACTGTTGCAGATTTCGATATCGAAGCCAGACGGACTGAGCACTCAGTTGATGGACTTGCATATCGAATCACTGAGCCAACACGGAAACAGGATATTCATACTGATGCACAGTCAGAAAAACCAGATGCAGATGAATCAGCGACCGTTGTTTTCTCTGGCGATACAGAGGCAACAAATAGAATCGCCCGCCTTGCCGATGGGGCTGCAGTCCTTGTTCATGACTGCTCATTCCCTGATGGGGTTGACGTTTCAGGGCACCCAACACCATCTCAACTCGCGAATGTACTCAATGGAATTACAGTCGGTCGTGTGTATTTGACACATCTCTTTCCACATACAGAAGGCAATCATGAGACGATGCGTAAGCGTATTCAGAAAAGATACGATGGAGAGGTTAGATTTGCTCGCGATGGGCTCACTGTTACTATTGATGTGGGTGGGGGTGGCTCCAAGAACGCTGATGACACGACAACTGAGTGATAATGATACGATGTCACTCCCAGTATCTGCGAGTTATCCGAGATCAATCTCATGAAATTGAAGCATTACTGAATGCTTGTTCCCACTTGTTTATGAGCAAAAAACTCAGCAAGTGCTGTTGGTCCAAAGATATGTGCGGGCATCTCAAGATTCAATAATGTACGAACTTTCCCTGCCATCCCACCGGTGACATCAGTCGTCTCTGAATCTCCAAGCACATCTGCAACTGACGCATACGTCGTAATCTCCGGGATAACACTTCCATCGTCATCATAGACACCCGAGACCGTCGAGCACAGTCCAACGCGATCAGCTGTAAGTCCCTCTGCGACGCTCACGACAATTTCATCACCACTCAGAATGGTTGCCCCAGAGTGAGAATCGATGATGATATCCCCGTGTGTGACCGGTATATATCCCTGTGCGAGCATTCGTGAGAAGGGGTCGATTGGAATCTCAAGGATTGAGTCTGCGTCTCGAACCGCAACCGATAGCGGGTGAACCGGGATTGCAGGGACACCAACTGCATGCAGTGCTTCGATAACAGTATCATTCAGTCGTCGCATCGCGTCATGAATCTCCCAGATAGCTGCTGCGTCACTCGTCCCTGTTGTTGTACTTACGTTATGCCGCTCTGCATAATGATGTCCAAAACTCCCTCCACCATGGACGATAATCAATCCCTCATGCTCAGCGTGCGAGTGATGATTCGAATTATCAATATCTTTTTTCGATCTCTCAGCCGATGTCTGTCGTTCATGACCTGTGGTAGATGCCGATTTCCCCGGCGTCACTGCTGAACCGATCGTCTCAACCACCGTCTCAAGCGTATCGGTATCAACCGTCTCTGGCGTTGTTTTATCGGTAATGACACTCCCACCAAGTTTGAGCACACTGAGACCCTTCATACTTGTATTCGGGTTCACTGGTACCGATGAGTTAGTGTCTCCTGACATACTTAGCTTTCCTCGACGCGCACACCAGTACGATCGAGTTCTGCTCGAAAGACATCATGACACTCTGCGGTATACTCTAATGCTGTTTCTGTCTCTGGTGTTTCATCAAGTGCGACAATACATCCACCACCACCCGCACCGGTTAGTTTTGCACCATACGCACCGGCTTCGCGTGCAGCCCAGACCATATTATCGAGTGTCCGTGATGACACGCCAAGTGCCTCAAGCAGTCCATGATCAAAGTCCATGAATTGACCAAGCTCCGTGAGGAGTGCTTGCCCAGGGGTAGTCTCTGGGTTGGCATTCTGTAATAACGTTTCACCCTGTCGAACAATCTCACCAATACTTCCGACTGTCTTTGCCGCGAAATCATATTCCGAGCGTAGCCTCCGCACTCCGGCAACAAGTTCGCCTGTATCGCCTGCACCGCCATCGAATCCAATGACAAACGGGAGATTTGGGGCTGTCATTCGCCGGCACTCATCGCCTTCAACATAAACAACACCGCCCATTGCCGAACAGAATGTGTCTGCTCGTGAAGCCTGTCCATCTTGGACATCATATTCTGCGTTATACGCACGTCGTGCAACTTCACGACAATCGAGTGGTGTATTAAGTTCACGTGTCGCAGCATCGATACCAGCAACAACGACAGCAGCAGACGAGCCAAGACCCGCACCAAGTGGGATATCACTCTCGACGATAATGTCAAACCCGGCGTCCGGCATATCTGCGGCATCACGTGCCTGTTCGACAGCAGCGTCAACGTATCCCATCGCGGCGTCGACAAGTGCGGTTGGAACATCAACATCAGGGCGGTGTTCAGTATCACCGGTGTACTCAACAGTGAACCCATCTAAGCTGAGATCGCGTGCTTCAACCCGAATATGATTATCAGAACGACGCTCAACTGTGACCGTTGCACGTCGTTCAATTGCACAAGGAACTGCCGGTTCCCCATAGACAACCGCATGCTCGCCAAAGAGATACACCTTCCCGGGAGCACTTGAAATAGTCATATCGTATTCACACGCAGTTGCTATTTAATGATTATCGGTCGGTACTGTATGATTCATCATGTCGGACATGTAATCGTCGTGACCTTCCTCAGAATTACATCCGATCCACAAGACACTCGTCTTGATCAATCTGAAAACACTCTTATCGACGAGATGTCTTATCCGGGAATTTTGAGTGATTACACAATATCGAACGGTACATTCAGGAGCCTTTCGACCGAATAAACCAGTATGGATGATACCAGGCGTGAATTCCTGACGGATCTACTAACGACACCAAGTCCATCAGGGTTCGAAACAGTTGGTCAGCGGGTATGGGTGAAGTATGTTCAACAGTTTGCCGATGAAGTGAACACTGATGCCTATGGCAATGCTGTTGCAGTTTATCACGGCGACCCTGCTTGCGATGTCTCCATTGCCTTTGCCGGCCATGCAGACGAAATCGGATATATCGTTCGTGACATCACTGATGATGGATATCTCCGTATCAATCGTATTGGTGGTGCCGACCGCACCGTCTCAAAAGGACAACATGTAACGGTCCACTCTGAAACTCCCGTTGCTGGCGTCATTGGTCAGACTGCGATCCACCTTCGTGATACTGGTAATGAGTCATATGACGATATTGATGAGCAATTCATCGATATCGGTGCTGAGGACGGTGATGCAGCACGTGAGCGTGTCGAAGTCGGCGACCCGATTACTGTTGAGACCCGAGTTCGACCACTTGCTGATACACGGCTTGCAGCGCGTGCGCTTGATAATCGCGTTGGTATCTGGGCTGCTGCTGAGGCGCTTCGGGCTGCTGCAACACGCACACAACCTGTTGATGCAACGGTCTATGCTGTCAGCACCGTCCAGGAGGAGGTCGGCGTTCAAGGAGCGAAGATGGTCGGATTCGATCTTGACCCCGATGCAGCAGTTGCGATTGACGTGACTCATGCGACCGATAATCCTGATCTTCCAGGAAATAGCGTTGGTCCAGTTGAACTCGGGTCTGGACCTGTCGTCACCCGTGGTAGCGTGAATCATCCGACGTTAGTGACACTTGCACGTGATGCAGCAGAAACAGCAGAGGTTGATGTCCAACTGCAAGCAGCAGGCTCCCGAACCGGGACTGATGCTGACGCGTTTTATACGAGTCGAAGTGGCATTCCAGCGTTGAATATCGGTATTCCGAACCGATACATGCACACACCGGTTGAGGTTATTGATACAACTGATCTTGACGCTGTTGCCGCACTTACTGGTGCGATGGCTGCGGGTGCTGATGATATTGCACCATTTACGCTCGACGTCTAGGACCCTCACCACATTTTCTTCGATAAATACAATTACCCTCCTGTTCTCACCGATGCGTTTGTCGTGTTCACATGATCACCTAACAAAGGATTAGTAGTCTGAGAGGGTGTTCGAATTGTCATCATAAATAAATGACATTACTATATGACAGTCTTCATTCCATTGTTGGAGCAATACTGTCTCTACTATGATTGAGGAGTCGCAGTCATCAGGCGTTTGATTCTGGCGGGATATCTGTGTATCAATCACCCCGACTCTCATCAACACACAGATGCAGATATCAATAAATCACTCATCACCACATCACCGTTCAGGTAACACGTTTCTCTTGTGGGCGTTACACGTCCCGAATTAGATTCAAGACGACTCACATCTGTATTGACATACAATCACAATCATCAGACGACTCAGCATGCCTCATCAGACGGCGTCAAACCGCCTGACACGGCTGTTCGGGCGAAAGAAAACGGTTAAAAGTCGCCGCAGGATGCAATAATATATGGCTGGAACTATTGAAGTGCTCATTCCTGGTGGGGAGGCGAATCCAGGTCCACCACTTGGTCCAGAACTCGGACCAACACCGGTAAATGTACAGGATGTCGTCCAGACGATCAACGATGAGACGGATGCATTTGATGGGATGGAAGTGCCTGTCACTGTTGAGTATGAGGATACCGGTGATTTCTCAATCTCCGTTGGTGTTCCACCAACGGCAGAACTAATCAAGGATGAAGCCGGCTTTGAGTCAGGATCTGGTGAACCGCAGGAGAACTTTGTTGCGAATATGAGTGTTGATCAGGTTCGAAAAATCGCCGAGCAGAAGTCATCGGATTTACTCTCATATGATACATTCAACGCCGCAAAAGAGGTCGTTGGAACCTGCACCTCACTTGGTGTGACAATTGATGGTAACAACCCACGTGAGTTCAAATCACGAATGGAAGATGGCGAATACGACGATATTCTCAAATAACATCGAATTAGATATTTCATATACTCCTTGTCGAATAACTTAATTTATATTGTTGTCATGTACTAACACTAGATTATCCTTTCTCGTATCCCCATCATAAATCCCGATAATAATTGATTTAAAACGACTATTGTGGTATCTGGCGTAGCATGAGTAGCATACGTCTCGTCGTTTCTCAGATATAATTACCGGGCGCTTCCGTCCTCAATTTTACTCCATATCGGCGTATCAATCACACCCCTAGAGAGGATTGGTCGTTATCGATCTAGATCTGCGTCTGCGTCGGAGTCACTATCGAGTGCAACAGCATTGATACAGTATCGCTGACCCGTTGGTTCTGGTCCATCTTCAAAGACGTGTCCAAGATGACCACCACATCGACGACAAACTACCTCAATTCGCTCCATTCCATGTCGCGTATCAACCTTTGTCTCAATTCCTTCCTCATTTGCATCGAAGAATGACGGCCATCCTGTCCCAGAGTCAAACTTTGTCTCACTATCGAATAATGGCGCATCACAGCCCGCACATCGATACTGCCCATCATCGTCTGGTTCGATATCTGGTCCACCGAATCGCGGCTCCGTCCCACGCTCTCTGAGGATTTCATATTGCTCATCAGTGAGTATCTCTCGCCACTCTGACTCAGTCGATGGAAGTGTGTCTTCGTTTGAATTCGTGTTTGTCTCTGACTCGCTTTCTGACATGCGAAAACATACACGCTACATACTGATGAACCCGCGCTTCGATCCGCCAGACGAGTGAAGTCGTGTAATTGAGCTCGTTACTCACGTTACTCCAAGAGAAAACCACACATAGGTGAGTGCACGGATTTAATGAGTATTGTGGATACCATTACCATCCTCAAATCAAAAGTACCATTCCATCTCCGTCCGCAGCAAAGAGTAACTAGGTGATTATCTAATGGAAAAACACGAATATACTGGTGATTATCCGGATAAAACGCTGTATATTCCTGGACCAACAGAGGTACGCGATGATGTCCTTGAGGCGATGAGCCAGCCAATGTTTGGTCATCGAATGGATCGGATGACCGATCTATATACAACGATTGTCGAAGATACGAAGACATTCCTTGGAACTGATAACGATATAATCATTCTCACTGCGTCAGGGACTGAGTTCTGGGAGACTTCAACACTCAATCTTGTCGATGAACATATGTTATGTACCACCTGTGGAAGTTTTGGTGAGCGTCATGCAAATGTCGCTGACCGGCTTGGAAAAAATGTTGACCGACTTGAATATGAGTGGGGTAATGCAGTCAAGCCTGCGGACGTCCGTGAGGCACTCGAATCGAGCACCGTTGAGTATGATGTTGTGACGTGTGTTATGAACGAGAGTTCAACCGGTGTTCGCAATCCAATCGAGGAAATCGGTGATGTTGTCGCCGAGTATCCGGATACGTACTTTGTTGTTGATGCAGTTTCATGTCTTGGTGGCGATTATATCGATATTGAAAAGCATAATATCGATGTTATTTTTACCTCCTCACAGAAGGCATTTGCAATGCCACCAGGATTGGCAATTTGTGCCGTCAGTGATGATGCATACGAGCGTGAACTTGAGAATGACTCAGCATCATGGTATGGCGGCTTTCAGCGGTGTCTCGACTATTATGATCGGAAGGGTCAGACACACTCAACACCCGCAATCCCTGTGATGTTAGCCTATCGAAAACAAATGAAGTACATGCTCGAAGAAGGACATGATACGCGGGATCAGCGCCACCGCGAGATGGCTGAGTACACACGGTCATGGGCGCGTGAACACTTTGAGATGTTCCCTGAGGACGGATACGAATCGCGGACTGTGGCTTGTATTGAAAATACCCAGGATATCGATGTTGCTGCCACAATCGATGCCGTTTCTGAGAGATACGATATGGCATTCTCGAATGGATATGGCTCAACGCTTGGTGAGACGACCTTCCGGATTGGACACATGGGTGAACACGATATCGAATCGATCAAGATGCTTACAGACGCTATCGAGGACGTAGCTGACCTGTAACCTCTGATTGGTCTCTTACGACTAAGATAGTGTTCCAATCAGCATGGGTGAGTATTGCATGCGACTTCAGACTCAGGTTCATGTATGAGGTATTATCTTTGATGCTTACTGGAGCAAAGCCAGTGTTGCCTCGGCATCACCGTGTTTGAATTACCACAGTCCGTCGATTTTGCCGATAGAATATTACGATGATGCTTTCTCAACAATTGCTGGAGTTTGATGATAGCACTGATAGCAATCGACTCCGCTGTTTAGTGAAATGATAGTATGGGATTTTTCCCATATGTTTATGATAACAGGATTTGTATTATACTGTATTAATGGGTCATACGGTCATCGAAAACGTTGAAGACCGTGTTGACGACCGTGTTATCTGTCGGAAGATAATCAAGACCGATGACCCACAATACCCCAGTGGCTACCGCTATGCGCTCCACTATGGTTATACGGATGACCGAGGCACCATTCTCCGGTACGACAACGAGAACGAGACTATCGATCGGCACGAGCGTCACACGCCCGAAGACGTCACCGAAATCGAATTTCCGGGTATGATAGACCTCCGAACTCGGTTCCTCAACAAGATCGAACACAAACCATGACCGAAAACACACTCAAAATTACGTTCCAGCAGGCTGAATCGCATCGCCAAGCGGCACATGAACGCTTGCAACAGACTGAAACAGGTGACACTGGCGAGGTGGTTGAGCAGGACGTGCGGTTCATCCTTAATTTCGAGGAGTTCGACGATATTGCCCAGCTTATGCGCACTTCAAACCTCGAACTGATTGAGACGATTGTCTCCAAGAGACCAGAAAGTATCCGTCAACTGACTGAGACTGTTGATCGTGATTACCGCGAAGTTCATCGCAACCTGGCTGAGCTCGAATCACTCGGCGTAATTGAGTTCGAAAACAATGGTTCCAGTAAGAAACCAATTCTCCGCGGCGGAGCCGACAACATTGATTTCTCGATTCGTCTCCCACAATCCTCTGACCGTGGAGAGACACCGGGCACATCAGCGTAATTCACAATCGTAGATAATATATCTGAGATAACAGGCGCATACTGTCTCTCGATTCTTGCTTTTTCTGCCTCGTAAAATATCACCCTCCCAAACGTATTTGACCGATATCGGGAGAAACGGTCGATATGCGTGAAACAATAGAGAATCGAGGTATCAACGGGTGCAAAGCTACATTGGTATTCGATACCGGTGGTCCGGTCGGTAGTGATCATGTGATGATTATCAAACCAACCGATACCGAATCGGAATGGCTTATAAATCGGTGGTTCTATTTCGACGAGCAAGTCGAGGCATACATGTGGAACTTCGCTGAGAAGATTTGCACTGACGCAAAGTATCGACAGCAATCACTCGAAGAAACGGAAGAGTGGAAACGCGTTGCCAACCTGTACGAACCGTTGGCTCGCAGACTCTATCAGGAATTATCTTACTCCGAGCGAAGTGAATTCCCAATCATGAATGACCGCTCTCGAGACGATTCGAAGAAATTGAAATCACTCTTGAAGAGTTGTTTGAGGAGATCAGAGCAATCGTGCGACAAGGAGCGGACCACCATCCGGAAGCAATCTATAATCAAACGAAAGCCGAGTTGCAGCAGTGGCTTACTGATGAATCTGAGTGATACAATTTAGCCGAGGAGTTGCTCGAAGAAATGGAAAGCTGGATTGCGAACAACCAAACGAGAGCGGAAGTTAACGGTGCACTGCTTAGTATATATCAGTCATCTCTCGTAACAGCAACTCTGAGTCGGTCGTCTGCAGATAAGTCGGTCTCGGTGAAACTGGCATCCATATCGAACTATAATTTACTGCTATCAGTGGTGACCGAACTGATATTATTTGAGGTATATTCTGCCTTCGCGTTCCCACTGGCATCATACACCCCAACGACAATTTCAGATGCTGTAACGCCACTCCGATCAAACTGACTACCATCACCATCAGTGGCGGTAATCGTATCAGTACCCGTTCCATCACCGAGTGTATCTGAGAAGTCAGTTCCAGTCGCTGAGAGATTCAACACATACGTGTGATCGGCATCATTGATACTCGTGTCCGCGTCCGCGGGATTCGCCGCGGCGAAGCCTGTAGACGTGTCGGCGGCCACCGCAGAGCCAGTAAACGCCACGCTTGCGGTCATCACGGACGTGACCATGATGAGCGCGAGGAACGCTGCACGCGCTTTCTTGCCGATATCACCCGTCATGCTGTCACCTCAGTCGGGATCGCTGCGCCCGGCTAACGGATACCAGGCTACCGTCGGCCCGCGATTCTTTAGAGTAAATACTGATAATGAGCGATTTCATATACCTCATCGAGCATCGTCACTACAGGGGTATCGATGCGTTCCACCGGTATGGTGGGGCGACAACAGGTGCCCTGTGATGTGCGAAAGTATAATTAGGGGCGAACACCTCTCTTCAGGTGATGAGCGAAACAGCCTGGGATGATACAAAGCCTGAGGAAGAGGTCCAAGAAAACATTGACCAGGCTGTAGAAGATGCGAAAAACTTCGATTTCGCAACGCTGGACGAGCTCAAAGAAGCCTTCCGACAGTAATCTGTTGTCTCGCGGATTGTTTATATAATGAGGCTGTACAAACGCAGATAGTGTGCCGGTCTCATTAGACGACGAATCTCGTGTTTCGATTCCCTCATTGGTGCTTACCGAGATCGCCGCCCTAACTCGCACTCAGTCTAACACGTCCAGACCGAGCTACAAAAAATCACATCCGCGGACTATACACCCTCGAAATTCGTCTATAAGCAGTATGGTGATCTCAAGGTATTTCGCTGTGGTGATGACGTTCGGATGTTTGGCGTCATACTTGAGAATATTGAGGTCGTCGATGAGTTCGATCAATGGTAGTTGATCCTCCATCACCAACATTGATCATAACGTCTACCTCGCTGGTTTCTGGGGCATCATCATTAACATCATGTTCAATTTGTTGGGTCCCGTCAGCAAGGACGATCCGGAAAAAATTACTTGCGTTTAAGTTGACATTTCAATCATCACTCTCGGTAGTAATTCTCACTTGGACATTGGTCCCTGTATTATTTGTTGCAGATACAGATGCTCCCGTCCCGCCATCGGTGAGATTCGTTACGATCCCATCTGTATCAACAATCTCAATTTCCACATCGTCAAGTGCAGCGATCTCACCAGTTCCGAAGTCATCTGCACTATATGAGATCACTGTGTCATTATTAGTTCCATAGATTGCTCCGTCCTCATCGCTTGTTATGGGACTGACAATGACGTGATCGCTATCCGCATCAACATCGGCGGGATTTGCTGCAATTGATTCGGGCGACTCTACCGATGTAGCAGCCGTGGACCCAGCAAACCCTGCCGCCCCGATCGCCACCACGGACAGCACCATGATGGCCGAGGAACACTGCCTGCACCTTCTCGCGTCTGTCACCCGTCATGCTGGCACCTCCGTATGATGCGGGATCGCTGCGCCCGAGTAACTACTTAGAAAAGGAGTAGTCACTCTGGGTGGGCTAGCCGCGCCCACATAGCTACTCGATTGGGCTGTGCGTTTCGTGCCGGATCAAGAAGAAATAGCTAGATATCTTATATTGTCAGTTTAACCATTACCAAGCAAATATTCCACAACTGAGAGTGGCAGTTCGGATCGCCAATTAGCCGCCCAATTTATCTCACTCGGAGTGCGATAACTGCGTATGTCAAGTGACTCAGACCCACGCGTGGAGGCGGAATCCACGATCAACGACAGTTATGGAACGACGATCCCAGCACCGATCCGACACGCACTTGATGACACGCTTGAGCCGGGAGATACCGTTCGGTGGGTTATCTCAGATGGAGAACTTTCAGTTGAAATCATCCACGAAGAATACGGTGCGTTCGAAGACGCCGAACCGTTCGACGGGCCGGTATGGGAGAGCGACACCGCAGCTGAGAGTGCTTGGAGCGAGTGATGCAGGTAGTCTGTATTGATTCAAATATTGTTCTCGCCGCTCGAAATGCGAATGCGAAACGTCACGAC
>KE356560.1:2825113-2828695 GCA_000415965.1 Haloquadratum walsbyi J07HQW1 | reverse complement strand
ACCTGTACGAACCGTTGGCTCGCAGACTCTATCAGGAATTATCTTACTCCGAGCGAAGTGAATTCCCAATCATGAATGACCGCTCTCGAGACGATTCGGAGAAATTGAAATCACTCTCTGAAGAGTTGTTTGAGGAGATCAGAGCAATCGTGCGACAAGGAGCGGACCACCATCTGGAGGCAATCTATAATCAAAAGAAAGCCGAATTGCAGCAGTGGCTTACTGATGAATGTGAGTGATACAATTTAGGCGAGGAGTTGCTCGAAGAAATGGAAAGCTGGATTGCGAACAACCAAACAAGAGCGGAAGTTAACGGTGCACTGCTTAGTATATATTAGTCATCTCTCGTAACAGCAGCTCTGAGTCGGTCGTCTGCAGAGAAGTCGAACTCGGTGGAACTGGCATCCATATCGAACTGTAATTACTGCTATCAGTGGTGACCGAGCTGATATTATTCGAGGTATACTTCTGCCTTCGTATTCCCACTGGCATCATACACCCCAACGACAATTTCAGATGCTGTAACGCCACTCCGATCAAACTGACTACCATCACTATTAGTGAAGTAATCGTATCAGTATCCGTTCCGTCACCGAGTGTATCTGAGAAGTCAGTTCCAGTCGCTGAGAGATTCAACACATACGTGTGATCGGCATCATTGATACTCGTGTCTGCGTCCGCGGGATTCGCCGCGGCGAAGCCTGTAGATGTGTCGGCGGCCACCGCAGAGCCAGTAAACGCCACGCTTGCGGTCATCACGGACGTGACCATGATGAGCGCGAGGAACGCTGCACGCGCTTTCTTGCCGATATCACCCGTCATGCTGTCACCTCAGTCGGGATCGCTGCGCCCGGCTAACGGATACCAGGCTACCGTCGGCCCGCGATTCTTTAGAGTAAATACTGATAATGAGCGATTTCATATACCTCATCGAGCATCGTCACTACAGGGGTATCGATGCGTTCCACCGGTATGGTGGGGCGACAACAGGTGCCCTGTGATGTGCGAAAGTATAATTAGGGGCGAACACCTCTCTCAAATGATGAGCGAAACAGCTCGGGATGATACAAAGCCTGAGGAAGAGGTCCAAGAGAACATTGATCAGGCTGTAGAAGATGCGAAAAACTTCGATTTCGCAACGCTGGACGAGCTCAAAGAAGCCTTCCGACAGTAATCTGTTATCTTGCGGATTGTTTATATAATGAGGCTGTACAGACGTAGATAGTGTGCCGGTCTCATTAGACGACGAATCTCGTGTTTCGATTCCCTCATCGGTGCTTACCGAGATCGCCGCCCTAACTCGCACTCAGTCTGAACACGTCCAGACCGAGCTACAAAAAATCACATCCGCGGGCTATACACCCTCGAAATTCGTCTATAAGCAGTATGGTGATCTCAAGGTATTTCGCTGTGGTGATGACGTTCGGATGTTTGGTGTCATACTTGAGAATATTGAGGTCGTCGATGAGTTCGATCATCTGGTTATCCTGCTTGAGGTCTCCGAGCATGACTACCAGCAGGCTGGGGTAACAAAAACGCAAGCACGGGAGATCCAACGTAGGTTCGGAACTATCGAGTCTGAAGACGAGTTCTGGGACGAACTGGAGGGGTCCGTCTTTGATTACGATGACATCACCAGTATCTTCGAATAGTGACCTCAATTATTGATCCAGTTGATACTCCCTCTAACCGAAGACACACTCACCAGGTTATCGTCGACCCGCGATTATAATAACTGAGCGTTGACGTTTCTCGGAGCATCATCTCCATGAGAGTAGCGTCGGGTCCCACCGCTCTGGTGGGACGACATATTGCCCATCGGTCAGCCCCGTCGTCATGGTTTTGACAATTGGTGACGTTTTTTGAGATACCATGCCGGTCGAGTTCGAGGACTATCGAGAATCGAGCGACGGCGAGGAGTTCGATTGGACGCTTCGAGAGGGATCGAACGCGCACACGATCCTCGCGTTCCTCTCCGAGCATCCAGAGCAGGGGTTCACGCCAAAGGAAATCCACGAGGCGACCGGAGTGACCCGCGGATCGGTCGGCAAGGCGCTCCAGCGACTCGAAGAGCGACAGTTAGTCCGTCACGCTGAACCCTACTGGGCTATCGGTGACGAGGACCGCGCCGGCACGTATCTGGGTATGGTGTCGTCTCTCGACGCGATCGCGGAGCGTGACGGAACTGAGGACTACGACGAGTGGCGCACCGCCGCTGACAACACGGAGTAGCGCTTCCTATGGACCCGTACGAGCGTGGCGACGTGGTTGGGCACCCGCGCCCTTCAGAGCTGTCTCTTACCCACAAATCGAGTCAGGATTTTAGCGGAACGGGATCGGCGAGCACGACTGAAATCCTCGGTATCCACAGTTTCAAGACCTCTTTGGAACAATTGTAGTGGAGTTGATTACCGGCGTTCTGTAACCCCCACAGCCGATATCACTGTCTGAATCGCTTCTCACCTAGATTTTCTGAGTCCAAAATACCTCTGAGAGCGTCTGACACGTCCGGTTACGACTCCACGAACTTATGGGTAAAAGACAGCCCTTCAGAGACGGTGTCCGACCGTATATCGTCCTGAGCGACGAACAGCATCCCTTCTACAGCGAGTAGTGGATGGTAGTTGGCGTCACGACGACCGAGCGGCCCAACGCAATCGAACTGATGCCAGACACGTGGGCGGAAGGCGGCGCACCGAAGCGAAGCTGGGCGTCACCGTGGTATACGTTGACGCTCAAGCACGCGACGATTACTGATCGCCTCAGACAGCTCACTCCCGATGCTACTGATCGGATTGCACGCGACTGATCGGCGTGGCCCCATCGTAACCACCGTCATTCGAGGACGGTGAGGTCAGCGTTGTCGTAGATCTGTTTCAGCTTGCGAGGCGAGTAGTCGAGATAGTGCTCTTCGAGAACTGAGGTAGTAATTCTCACTTGGATATTGGTCCGGGTATTATTTGTTGCAGATGCAGATACTCCCGTCCCGCCATCGGTGAGATTCGTTACGATCCCATCTGTATCAACAATCTCAACTTCCACATCGTCAAGTGCAGCGATCTCACTAGTTCCGAAATCATCTGCACTATATGAGATCACTGTGTCATTATTAGTTCCATAGACTGCTCCGTCCTCATCGCTTGTTATGGGAATGACAATGACGTGATCGCTATCCGCATCAACATCGGTGGGATTTGCTGCAATTGATTCGGGCGACTCTACCGATGGAGCAGCCGTGGACCCAGCAAACCCTGCCGCCCCGATCGCCACCACGGACAGCACCATGATGGCCGAGAGACCACTGCCTGCACCTTCTCGCGTCTGTCACCCGTCATGCTGGCACTTCCGTATGATGCGGGATCGCTGCGCCCGAGTAATTACTTAGAAAAGGAGTAGTCACTCCGGGTGGGCTAGCCGCGCCCACATAGCTACTCGATTGGGCTGTGCGTTTCGTGCCGGATCAAGAAGAAATAGCTAGATATCTTATATTGTCAGTTTAACCATTACCGAGCAAATATTCCACAACTGAGAGTGGCAGTTCGGATCGCCAATTAGCCGCCCAATTTATTTCACTCGGAGTGC
>KE356560.1:2823162-2825063 GCA_000415965.1 Haloquadratum walsbyi J07HQW1 | reverse complement strand
TTGTAGCTCGATGAGAACTCCTGGTAGCGCTCTGTCAAGGACCGGAACGGATCCTCTACGACACCTTCTAGAAGCCGCTCTGCCTCGCCTGAGATGCCTGAGTCCCTGTCTGCGTCGTGTTCGGTGTCGGTGTCTCCGCGGATGTGACGGTCGAACCTGTCCGTGACCTCCTGGGGCTGGAACTCAAGCTGGTTCCACTTGTCCAGTTGTTGTTCCCGGAGCTCTTTGTCCGATACAGGGTCTCCGGCGTCGAACCCTTGAACCTCCACTGGAACCGGGTTTTCGGATCCTACTTGGAGCAGTGCCTCGCCTATGTCGAGACCCTGTGCGTACTCCCTCTGGCGCTCATCCAGATCCATCGTCTCCGCAACAGCACCGAACTGCTTCCCGCCGGCTGTCGGCAACAAGAACTTCGTGTACGTGTTCGCCTTCACCGACTCCGTCAATTTGGAGGCTTCCTGGTCCGCCACGACAAGTCCCTCGCCGAACTCCCGCATCTTCGCCGTCAACCGGTCCACCTCCGGAAGACCCGACGCATCCTGACGCTCCTTGTACACACTGAACACCTGCTTCCCCTCATCCAGGAAGAAGACATGGTTCAAGCCCTCGCCCCGCTGCCCCTGCGCCAACCGGTACTCGTACACACCCGCAAACAACACCTCCATCACAAAATTCTGCAAGTCCCTGTTGATGCCCTCAAACTCAAACACCACATCACGCCCCAGCAAACCCTCAACGCCATAACCCGTGCTGCAACTGAACACCGAGCTCCCCACCAAGTTGAACGTACCCAACCGGTTCAACACCGTATCCCTGTAACCCGACTGCTTCCGACCACGACCCACAGACTCCTCCGACAACAACATCTCCAACTCAAACAAACTCGGGAACGGCTCCGAAACCTCCTCAAACAAGCCATACAGCTTGTACAAACTCACAACATGCCTCAACAAGTAGTTCTTCGAACCCGACAACAACGCAGTGGCATGGCAGAAAACCTCGGAAAACACCTGCGCCCACCGCATCGGCGGAACACCACTCGGCGGACGAAGCGGATTAAAACAAAGCTCAGACCACGGCAACACCAACACATCCCCATCCCGGGACAGATGCCGGTAATCCTGCTTCAGATCAAAAGCCCAGAACGGCACATCCACACCCTCCATCAAATTACGCAAAAGCGTCGTCTTCCCACTCCCCGACTGACCAACCACCAAAACATGCTTACTCAAAACACCCTCCGAAAACCCCGGAGAACCCGACCCAAACGGAAACTCCCGATACCGAAGCAACTTCGCAGTCAACGCCAACCCCACACCAGTCGAGAAATCCTCGCCAGCCCTACAACCCAAGAGCCGCCCCACATCCTCATCAACAAAACCACTCTCCCGACCAGCCAACCGCAACCAATCACGCACATCACTCTCCGCCACAGACACACGAAAACCAACAGAACAAATTCAACCAAGCACAAACACCGTGCTTCCGATGACACAGAACACCTCTTCGCTCGTCGAAAACGGAGGAAACTGTAAAGTGATATATCAGCTAACACTTCCGGTGTGACCGAGGTCATCTATGCGATAAAGATGTACAACGTGACGTATCCAGGTCTCCAGATAATGGACGTCAAGATCGGGAAGACAACCGACATTGAGAGGACAAAAAGACAGTACCGACGCGGAAACAGGGAGATCAAGCTACTGGACCTGTGGCAGCCCAACCCGGAGAAAAACCTCTCAACCGGCGAAAAAGGAGTGCACGACGTAGCCGAAAAGTACGCGTACGAACGCGAAAACGAGAAGTTCGTCTTCCTCCAGGGAAAGTATCAGCAGTTCTCAAAGACAGTGGACAAACTTTTACTCAAAACAACGGAGGAAGAAGCCGGAGATACAGAACCG
>KE356560.1:2808562-2823142 GCA_000415965.1 Haloquadratum walsbyi J07HQW1 | reverse complement strand
CACTCCGATCAAACTGACTACCATTACTATCAGTGATAGTAATCGTATCAGTACCCGTTCCGTCACCGAGTGTATCTGAGAAGTCAGTTCCAGTCGCTGAGAGATTCAACACATAGGTGTGATCGTCATCATTGATACTCATGTCTGCGTCCGCGGGATTCGCCGCGGTGAAGCCCGTAGACGTGTCGGCGACCACCGCAGAGCCAGTAAACGCTACGCTTGCGGTCATCACGGACGTGACCATGATGAGCGCGAGGAACGCTGCACGCGCTTTCTTGCCGATATCACCCGTCATGCTGGCACCTCCGTATGATGCGGGATCGCTGCGCCCGAGTAACTACTTAAAAAAGGAGTAGTCACTCCGGGTGGGCTAGCCGCGCCCACATAGCTACTCGATTTGGCTGTGCGTTTCGTGCCGGATCAAGAAGAAATAGCTAGATATCTTATATTGTCAGTTTAACCATTACCAAGCAAATATTCCACAACTGAGAGTGGCAGTTCGGATCGCCAATTAGCCGCCCAATTTATCTCACTCGGAGTGCGATAACTGCGTATGTCAAGTGACTCAGACCCACGCGTGGAGGCGGAGTCCACGATCAACGACAGTTATGGAACGACGATCCCAGCACCGATCCGACACGCACTTGATGACACGCTTGAGCCGGGAGATACCGTTCGGTGGGTTATCTCAGATGGAGAACTTTCAGTTGAAATCATCCACGAAGAATACGGTGCGTTCGAAGACGCCGAACCGTTCGACGGACCGGCGTGGGAAAGCGACACTGCAGCTGAGAGCGCTTGGAGCGAGTGATGCAGGTAGTCTGTATTGATTCAAATATTGTTCTCGCCGCGCGAAATGCGAATGCGAAACGTCACGACGACGCGACGGCGATATTCAACGCGATCGATACTGGGGAGTTGCCCCGTGGGAGACTGACAAACTACGTTATCCCAGAAATCCTCCATCCGCTCCAGAAACACATTAGCAAGGCGGCTGCATCCGAAACTCTTGATGATCTACAATCGAGTCGCGAGTTCGAATTTGTCTACGTCTCGAAAGCCGTTCACCTATACGGCGAATAGTTGTTCCGAACCTATGAGGCGTCATCATGGCCAGAGTGGGTCGATTCGATCCTCGCTGCGTACATGCAGAGTGAAGATATCGAATACATATATTCGTTTGACGATGATTTCGACGTGTTTGATGATGTGACCCGACTCACGACTGCGACAAACCCATTCAAGCCAGATTGAGAGCTTTCGGCTGAATTAATCGCCAGCTCGACAGTCTTCAGGATTGTCATCAAAGTCAGCTGCGAGACCTTCGCGTTCCTCTTTCCGCACCTCTTCGATATTCTCTCGAAGTAATTCAATATCCTCCCTAGTCATCGGCGCCGGTTCGTCTCATGTCATGCTTGTTCCAAACTAATCAATATGTCAGAATATACGTTAGGCAAGAGCAGAATTTTCTCCAGCCGAGAGTCCAGCAAGCTCCACATCAAGATGAATCCGCTCGTATGGGACATACGGGCGTTTTGACTTGCCTTCGTCGATGATGAACAGAAGACCATGATCGGCGAGGAGGCTGACATCGTCGTGAACCGTACGGTAGTCTCGTTCAAGCTCGTTGGCTACTGCAGTAATGCTTTCAGCCGCACCATCGATATCGATGAGGTACTGTAGCAGTTCGATTCGGCGATTGGTGAGGATTTTGCGTAGGTTGCCAACAGTAGCGAAGGAGACCAAAGCTGGTTGTGATTCCCCGTCAGCAATCTTCTCTACGGCGTCAAGGGTGTCCTCTTGCATGGTCTCAAAGCTCTCAACAGTTACACGAAGGAGAGCTGGGTAAGCACGATCACGGGGATCGCTGTACTTGTCAGGCCAACCGTTGTCGATTGAATTAGTCATGGTCTGTGTTTTCGATGCTGGTTAGATGATTGACTTCTTAGAGAAATCGAGCAGCATGAGCAGTGATACCCTGGAAATTAATTTCGGAGTCTGTACCGAAATTGATGTGTCGGTGGTGCCATCCGATGTCATCTGCATCAAGTGCGTTGTCATATCGGAGTATTTCTCCAGTCTCTGGATGATAGAACTGGAACCGATAAAACCAGTCTCCGGGGTAGTCTTTATCCGGAACGGCAAATATCTCAACCCGACCACCGGGGACAGCACGGTTCAGCTCCAGCGCATCTATTATCTGTTATGTGGTATGAGGTCATAAAAAATAAATTATTCGCTGGTCAGTCTCAGTCAAGTACAGTGAAGCCAGCGTCATCGTAAATCTGGTTCAACTTTTGAGGGGAGTAATCGAGGTAATGTTTCTCCAAGACGGATTCGGGAACTCGACCAGCAAAGGCATCAATGTAGTTTGAGTCAACGCCGAGAGAAGCCATCTTGGAGGCGAGCCACCGGCGGAGTACCTGCGGAGTAATCTTCATACCCGACTCATCGGATATCTTCTGGAACATCTTGAGTACAGCGGGTTTGCTCACCTGGAACAACCGATTATCACCGGACTCTGGGGTTTGTATGCCGCAAACGCTGCTTCTGCCTCCTCGTTGTAAAAGGATACCCACGTTTGCTTGCTCTCAGATTCCTTATCGGGAATCAGCATCCGATCCTCCTCGCCGATATCGTCCATCGTGAGCTGCACCAACTCAGCGGATCGTAACCCCGAGGTCGCATACATCAGGAAGACCGCCCGGTATCGGTGGGTATCGATAGCCTCGTAGAACGTCTGTAGCTCATCTTTCGTCGGGACAGACGTTAGATTCGGGCTGATATTTGTGATTTCGAAGCTGCTGGCAGCCTCGTTATCGACGAACTCACAGAAGAAAACCCGGACAACGGAGAGGATGTTCTTGTGTTTAGCATCGCTGATTGGCTGTTCTGACTCAATATAATGCGATGATATCCATTTCCCTGATAGCCGCAGGTGGCTTCTCAGCATGGCGAAGCAGTCGGTCAACGTATCGGGTATGCTGATCGAGCGTCGATTGACTCCGGTTGAGAACCGTTCTGCTGTACTGCTCGTAGATCTCATCAACGGAGGCATCAGCATACTCTTGAGGCAACAACACGAAATGTAAAGAGAAGAAAACAAGAGATGTATGGGTTCCAGAAGAAGTGGCTGAGAATATGCAGCGGTTCAGTAGCGAGCGTGATTGGGACGCGACAGAACTAATCGTGTCGGTGAAAAAACTGTCTGTCTGCCGGTGGGTGAGAGAGACCGCCGAACAGCTAGCTGACGATGGACACAGTAATCGGTGACGATCAGTCTCTAGTCACGACCTCCGCCGGAGCTGGGCGACATACCACATCGTTGAGCGAGGCGTTGACGTGCGAACCATGATGTCGACTGGCGGGTGGTCTGATTACTGATGCTCTTTGACATACGATGCCGGTTGCGTTCAAGAAATATCGAGAATCAGCCGAATGTTTATTCTCGTTCGGAAGGGAGCCTACGATAATGAGTACCACTATCCGGATTGTAAAAACACCAGACGTGCTCCACGGAAAACCACGAATAGAGGGAACACGAATCGGCGTGTTTTCGATCGGTATCAGAGCTCGAGAACACGGAGCGACTGTCGAGGAATTGCTCGATGACCATCCGGATCTCGATTGCGCACAGGTCCAAGCAGCTCTCGACTACTACGACGAACATCCGGAGTTGATCGAATATATTCAAACTCAAAAGGAGGCCACCAAAACGGCTCTCTCCGAGCAGAGCCGTGCACCTGCGGCGGGATCTAACGGTGACTCCTAACGCCGATGCGGATTCTCTGTGATCAGATGGTTGAAGAGCGATATGTGTCCGTTTTGAGCAACGAAACGCAGCATATCGTTTCACGTGTTCGGACTGAGCTCTCTCCTGACGCTGATGACAACGCAATCGCTGACTATGCTACCCGTAATGGCTGAGTTGTCCTGACGTCTGATGATGACTTCTTCTGAGACGAGATCAATCACGGGTTGTTGTACTACGATCAAGTCCGTAAGCCGACGCCGCGAGAACTCTGCGAGGTGATTAATAAAATCGACCGAGTGTACGACGATCACGCAGTGATCCTCGAATCAATCCCCGGTGAGTGGATCCAAAGAACAGCTTGTGGCGACGGAGGGTGAAGAGGCTGAGGAACTACGCAAGGAAATTGAGGACCTCGAAGGGCGAATTGACGAGCTCACGAGTTTCAATACGGGTGCTGACGTCTACGAGTAATTCAGATTCGAGATAATTCCCAAGTGAGAATAGCGAGTCAAAGTAGTGAAAGCGATAGACCGAGAGATGCCACCACCATCGTTGGTCCGGGGCACGTTTGAGTGTGAGTATTACAACCCGAGAGTCGGCATCGCCTTCTCGTACTCCCGTCTGACCTGATCCTCGCCGTGATGGGTGTAGAAGGCGACCATATCCCCCTCAGCGTCTCCCCATAGGGTCTGGATCACGTTGCGGGGACAGTTGTTCCAGTTCAACCACGATGTGTAGCATCGCCGTGCGTCGTGGGGTGTGAACGAATTGAACTTCTCGGCTAAGTCGGGATCGTCGTCCTTGACCCTGTGGCGGGCTCTGTCTGTCGCTTTGTCCCACCACCGAGATGTCGACATCGGGTCCGGCTTCTCTCCCGCGTCGTTGGGGTAGAGCCACTCACTGTCCGCCTGTGCCCCGTCGCCTCGCCGACCCTCGTGTCCCCGTTCTTCGAGCCGCTCCAGTGACCTCACGGGTGTCGAGCCAATCCTCTATCGCAGACACCACCTCGTCATCGAGGAGCTTCTGATCGGCACTATCCTTCGGAACTCGTACCTCGCCGACTCCCTTCGGAGAGCGGTTATACACGACCTGTTTTTCGAGGTCGAGATCTTGTACTTTCAGCGATACAAGCTCTTTCCGGCGGAGTCCTGTTTTGACGGCCAGCACGAGGAATGATTTAGCCCGTTTCATCATATTCGAGCGCATGAGTTGGAGGTACTCTTCTGGCTTGATGACCGTACCACTATGCTGTCTCGACCGTTTGATCTGGCTCCGATTCTGTGACTTGTATCGATCTCGTGCATCGTCGACGACGTTCTCATCCGGGCCCCACTCGTGCCGCATCATCCAGTCGTAGAGAACTTTGATATTCCCGAGATAGGTGAGCATCGTCGCCCGCTTCGGGGGCTCGCTCTCGCCAGTCCAGTTGTTGGCGAAGTCGAGGGCATCGCTTGTGGTGACATCTCTGAGATCATTGTCATCGATGTGGGATTGGTAGTATTTGATAGAGAACCGCTTCGGTCGCTCGGACGACTTGGCGTAGTTCTTCTCGGAAAAGAACGACTCCACGATCTCGTCGTTGGACGGTGCTGGGGGTTTCACCTCCTCCGTGTCACCTTCCTCTCGGAGCCGCTGGTTCTCCTGTCTCAGCTCTTTGAGCTCGTCACGTAGCTCACCGATGATCTCCCCTATCGCATCGTCATCCATCGAGTGTGACTCCGTCGATACCGGCGGCCTCGCAATATTTCTCGTAGGCGTCCTCGCGTTGAATCTTGATACTGTCCTCCATTCGGTCGAACTGGACGTAGCCGCCAAACTCGACTCTCGATAGCATGACTGTGTAGTGGACGACGGTATCGTAGTCGTGGCCGGTCTTGTCCGAGACTTCCTCGATGCTCATATAGTTGGGACATTTGGCTCCGATGTTGTTACACAGAATCTTCAGGATCGAAGCCTCAATGCGCTGTACCTGGACGGCGGCTTCGATCTTCCTGTCCCCGATCCAGCTTGTCGACCTTCGCTTGGAGGTCGCTGACTTTCTCACGGAGTTCACGGTTCCGCTCCTCCAGCGACTCTACGCGCTCGGGCGAGACGAGGTGTGCCCGCTCAACCTGTCCCTGTCGCCAGGAGTCCATACCGAGCATGATGAGCTCGGTGACACCTTCGGTCCATTTGGCTCCCCCGTCGTCCCGAACCAGCCCCATTTCCTCGGTTATGAAGGAGTCTACTTCCTCCATCGTCGGCTTCGAACTTCCAGAAGTGCCGAAGTAGTAGGCGATACGTTGGTTACTTTTTGTATTTTTACTACATTTCATAAAAGGCACTGCTTGTGTATAAAACATAACATAAATGATATTAATATCGCCCGAGACACTAACGACCGGCATCATCCTTCGGCGGCATGCCACATCAGCCGGGAAACCCTCGTGTCAGGCGGTCCGTTTGGGGTACGGACAAACCCATGTATGTTACACACCCGGGTTCGCCGTCTGTTCATCGCTCCTCTAATAGGAATACTCGGACGGGGACAAAGGGTGCGTATTAATAATAGACATTCAGTGCTAATGGTCGTTGTGTCTCGTCTCTCAGATTACTCGACAGATATGTATCGCACTCAGACCGCGTACTCTGATTCGCGAATTTGCACGTATCTATCATTCCGATAGCGGAATTTCGTTCGTTTATATCTGGTTAGAAGCCGGGCAGCACCAATCCCCGCAGTGAGATTATTAATATCAAAGATACCGTATCCTGCAGAGTCATCAAGCAGTGATTGTGCTGTTTTGAACGCCCAATCCCAGTCGTCTGGCTCATATTCACGGACAATATCAGCCATTGCAACATTTCGAAGAATCTCATCACCAATAGCGTCCTTCCACCGATCATTATACGATGTGAGTTCGCCTGTCGCGGCGACTTCACCTGCAATGGCACCTGTCCGTATCGCTGTATGATCGCCACCCTCATGAAATGCTGACGTTGTTCCCATTGCCCCGCCAACGACTAGAATACCTGCTTCTGCTGGTGAATCAATTGGGCGTGTTGATGAAATCGCATATGTCTCAGTCCCATTATCCTTGCCCCGACTTTCGACAAGGGGGAAATCCTCAGGGACATCATATCGGTCACCATATTCCTGTTCGAGAAGCCGTTCGATATACTCACTTCCACGCGGAAGCTGTTCATCATCAGCATTGAGTAATGGATACGAATCCGGGTCAGAAACCTCATCGAGAGTCAATCCAATCGGCATTGTCAACCCAATTCGTGCAATGTTTCCATCATTTGGGAAGATCCATGGATACGCCGTGTGTCCGGGCATATGTCCCCACCAAAACAGAATCGAGCGTGAAACCTCCTCAGCAACCGCAGCAGGCAGTTCACGATGTTCTTGATAAGCAATATGATTTGCATCACGGGTCGAGAGTCGGTCGGTCACATCAAACGAGAGATATGTATCGAGAACGCGATTTGTCACCTGTCGCTGTGGTCCATCAGCCAGAATAACGACTGAAGCGCCGATATCGGTGTTATCAGCGAGTTGGACTGTATGCCGTGGTCCTGTGTGTGAGCGATGAGAGACATCAGCCGCGACACCGCCATCTGTCGCCGCGATTCGATTAGCGTTTGTCTTGACATCTCGGACGGCAGTTCCGACACGATAGGTGACACCGACATCCTCGGCGCGCTCACGGAGGAAATCATCGAATCGTGCACGGTGCATACAAAATCCAAAGTTATCATATGAGGAGTCAATTCCCGTTGATTCGAGTGTGAGAGACTCCGTTGGTCCGATGAATGTGGCCTGATCAAGTTCATCAAGAATCACATCATCAGGAAACTCCTCGGGGTCAATATCCATAATATCCACCCAATAATCAAGAATCCCAGCAGCATCAGTCGAATCTGGACCGAGTTGATCTGGTCGGTCTGCACGTGGGACACCGCGTTCGAGGACCACCGCAGAGGCCCCATTCACAGCGGCCGCACGTGCAGCCGCTGCGCCCGCTGGACCTCCACCGACAACAGCAACATCGAATCGCTCCATATGCATATGATACGGTCTGGATGGATATTAAACACCGTGACTGCGAGCCCGTGTCTACCCACCAACGAGTGAATCTATTGTGATATGCTGTGAGATTGCGTGGAAAACCACCGAGCAATAACTGATATATCCTGGTCACGAGTACGCCCGTATGTTGATGACGGATGTAACTGATACGACCACTTCTGACCCGGGCATTGTCGTACTCAAACAGAAAATACACGGACTTCCTGCTGAGGAGTACGCTGAGTGTTTACGCGAGCGCTTACCTGATCGAACAATCACGCTTGCTCAAACTCCGGTTGAGGAACGGAAATTACTCGCGAACGCAGAAATAGTCACTGGGCATTCACTCCCAACGGGCGTTTCGCTTGGACCAGATCACGATGTATCAACAGACGACCCAGTCGTTGCAGATAATCTCTCAGTTTTTGGCTGTGTATACGCCGGGACGGGTCATCTTCAGACAGAGGCGTTTGAGACTGCAGATATTGCTGTCACAAACGCTTCAGGTGTCCATGGACCGAATATATCTGAGCATGTCATCGGCGGTATTCTCTCATTCGCTCGACAATTCCACCTTGCATGGCACCGCGGTGAGCGCAGTGAGTGGCGGTCATTTCAATCATATGAACTCAAAGGATCAACCGTTTGTATTCTTGGTCTTGGAACAATCGGGATGGCAGTAACAAAGCGATTAAAACCGTTTGATGTGCATACCATCGGCGTTCGCTACTCGCCTGAAAAGGGTGGTCCAACAGACGAAGTTGTCAGCTTTTCAGATGCTGCGGTATATGACGCACTTGCACGTTCGGAATACGTTGTTGTCGCTTGCCCACTTTCAGATCTGACGGCTGGATTGTTTGATGCAGAAGCATTTCGCACAATGCCACCGGAGGCTGTATTAATCAATATTGCCCGTGGTCCGATTGTTGATACCGATGCACTTGTCAGAGCAATTCAAGCAAGTGAAATCCGTGGTGCATTACTTGATGTGACGGATCCAGAGCCGCTTCCATCATCACACCCGCTGTGGGACTTTGAGAATGTTCTTATCACGCCACATAACTCAGGTCATACACCACAGTATTGGGAGCGACTCGCAGATATTGTTGCAGAAAATGTCCGCAGATTTGAAACCGACGACCCACTGCAAAACCGCGTCATATGATATCCTAATAGCACTACTTCTATACCTCTTCCTGAGCCAGTGAATAGAATCTACACTCGTCGCTTATTGAGTAGAAATAGAAAATATCTTCAGATATGCTTACTTTGGATGTGAGCACTCAGAAAGCGTCTATTCAACCGATAATGAATAACCACTCTTTGCAGTTCATATCACATCCGGTAAATCCTCCGATTAATCGCTATTTTACACCCATCCAGCGTCGACCAATAATTCACCATTAAGAAGTGAGGCACCTGCGGCTCCGCGAATCGTATTGTGTGCGAGACAATTATATTTCAATCCAGCATCCGTCACTGTGACCCCTCCAGCGGATATCTGCATACCATTCCCACGTTCACGGTCAAGTCGTGGCTGTGGTCGACTTGGGTCATCAAATACGTGGATCAGCTGATCAGGCGAAGACGGGAGATCTGCGCCAGGAACCGATTCCATTGCATCGATAGCTTCCTCAGCACTCACATCTGCTGTTGTCTCCGCGAAAACATTCTCAAGATGCCCATCAAGTGTTGGAATTCGATTACAGGACGCAGCAACGTCCATTTCGTGAAGCGAGACAGAGGCGCCATCAAACTCACCAAGCAATTTTCGAGACTCCTGTTGCATCTTTGGTTCCTCACCCCCGATGTATGGAATTGTGTTATCAATAATCTCCATTGATGTCACCCCAGAGTATCCTGCCCCCGATACCGCTTGGAGTGTCGAAACACTCACTGATTCAAGTCCAAATTGATCAAGTGCAGCAAGTGTCGGTACCATGGTAATCGTCGAACAGTTTGGATTCTTGACAAGAGCCCCATCCCATCCGCGATTATCACGTTGTACCTCAATGAGATCTAGATGTCCGGGATTTATTTCCGGAATTGTCAATGGAATATCCGCTGACATCCGGTCATTCGAGGAGTTCGACGAGACAACATATCCTGCCTCAAGAAACGCTGGTTCAACCTCAGCAGCAACGTCAGATGGTAATGATGAAAACAGGAGATCGATATCATCAGAAATGGCATCTGGCGCTGTCGATTTGACCGTCATTGATCCAATATTGTCGGGGATCGGCGTGTTGATTCGCCATTTTGCCGCATCAGAGTACTGCTTTCCAACACTCGACTCTGAGGCGGTGAGTGCTGTCAGTTCAAATGTATCATGATCGGTGAGTAATTTGATGAATCGCTGTCCGACTGCACCCGTTGCACCAAGAATTCCAACGTGAACTGTCATACTGAGAGTGTGGGTGTCACTTACATAAGCCGGTTTGGATTTCTCTGTGCTCAGATAAACGAATATGCCGTGACGGTCGCTAGCGGGTCCTTCCCACTGAAATAGTCACTGACGGATATGACCCTCAGTTTTGGTGACCGGAATGAGGGAATCCTGATGATGTGTTTAGATAGTGTTGTCAAATGTACGCATAACGAGTCATCAGGAACTATCGGGAACGCTATTTTGCTAATATAAAATCGATACATAAAGGTAACCACTGCAGATAATCTAGCGTATATGTTCAATAAGGTTCTCGTTGCTAACCGGGGAGAGATTGCCGTGCGGGTAATGCGTGCTTGTGATGAATTAGGCGTTCAGACGGTCGCTGTCTACAGCGAGGCTGACCGAGACGCCGGACATGTCCAATATGCAGATGAGGCATACAATATTGGTCCAGCACGGGCAGCTGACTCGTATTTAGATCATGATGCGGTCATCACCGCCGGCAATCAGGCGGGGGCAGACGCAATTCATCCAGGATATGGGTTTTTGGCGGAGAATGCAACATTCGCTGCGGCTGTCGAGTCGACTGATATGACGTGGATTGGTCCAAGTTCGGACGCAATGGCACAACTCGGTGAAAAGACGAAAGCCCGGTCACTCATGCAATCTGCGGATGTGCCTGCTGTTCCAGGCACCACTGACCCGGTCGAGTCAGTATCGGAGGTGGAATCAATCGCGGCGGAATATGGGTATCCAGTCGCAATCAAAGCAGAAGGTGGTGGCGGCGGGCGTGGACTACAAGTTGTTCATGAGAGTGATGATATTGAATCACAGTTAGAGACAGCCCAACGAGAAGGTGAGGCGTATTTTGATAATGACTCTGTGTATGTCGAGAAATACTTACATGAGCCTCGACATATCGAAGTGCAAATTATCGCTGATCATCACGGTAATGTTCGACATCTTGGCGAACGCGATTGTTCCCTCCAGCGGCGTCATCAGAAAGTTATCGAAGAGGCACCCTCACCTGCATTATCACCGGGTTTGCGAGACGAAATCGGTGAAGCAGCCCGTCGCGGCGTTCAAGCAGCGTCGTACACCAACGCTGGAACGGTTGAATTCCTCGTTGAAGACGGAGAATTTTATTTTATGGAGGTCAACACGCGCATTCAGGTTGAACACACCGTCACTGAGGCAATCACAGGTATCGATATCGTGCAATGGCAACTGCGCGTTGCTGCAGGTGAATCGCTCTCTTTTGAGCAATCCGATGTGACAACTGACGGTCACGCTATTGAATATCGAATTAATGCTGAGAGACCTGACGCAGACTTCACACCAACCACAGGGACGCTCACAACATATGACCCACCAGGTGGGATTGGTGTCCGAGTTGACGATGCAGTTCGGCAGGGCGATAGTATTGGTGGTGACTATGATTCGATGATTGCGAAGGTTATCGTTAGCGCTAATAACCGAACAGAGTGTCTTGCCCGCTCTGAGCGTGCACTCGCCGAGTTCGACATCGACGGCATTGAGACCATAATTCCGTTTCATCAACTCATGCTTACCGATGAGCGGTTCTGTAACGGAGAGCATACGACAAACTATCTTGATCATAAGCTTGATCCTGAGCGTATCGAGCGTGCTGTCGAACGGCGAGGCGACTCGATGTCAGATGACCCATCGAGTGATGATGGAGACTCCGATGATGCTGTCGAGCGAGCATTTACTGTCGAGGTGAATAACAAACGATTCGACGTGACACTTACCGAGGAGACATCTCCAGAGATTCCACTGCCAGAGTTGGAGAGTGATATGCTTGAGACGGCAAGTATTGATTCGAACTCACGGTCGACACGTTCTCGCCCAGATGAGGCATTGCCCGATACCGAGGAGGATGCTGCTGCCGCTTCCACTTCCGCCGGTGATGGCGAGGAAGTGAGTGCGGATATGCAGGGCACAATTCTCTCGGTTGAGGTCACTGAAGACGAGACAATTGAGGCTGGTGATGTCGTGTGTGTGCTCGAAGCGATGAAAATGGAAAATGATATTACCTGTGAACGCGGTGGGACAGTCTCGCAGGTGTGTGTCTCAGAAGGTGATAGTGTCGATACCGGGGATCCGATTGTCGTACTTGAGTGAGTCATACACGATACTTCCCTAACACGATTTATGAGTTAATACAAGAGAATGCCCCTTCATGACGGATCGACAACAACAACGAGTAAGCGAGGAGAGTTCGCTAGTATGGTAATTGACATCCTCCTCCGTCTCAAGGCGGAAGGAATCCCACGGCACCGCTTCGCCTGGTTGTGAGTGGGAGTGTCAGGTTTGTGTTGAGGTTTGGATTTGGATTTGCAGACTCCCAAGCCCAAGCCCAAGCCCAGGACACCGTTGGAATCGGTATATGGCCGGTCACTGAGCAGTCTCTTGGGAGTGCCAACCCCATCCCCGGTGTTCCTCTCTTCAACTGAAGCGAGGATGTTGTATTGTTTGTGTCATAAGAGCTTCGGTCAGTCTTACCAGACTCGGAGTTACTTGCATTGGTGAGGAGAGCCCGATGCTTGTTATGTGATTCCCACACGGGCACGCCCTGGTTCCAGCGTGGGCGGACACTCACACTCATACTCGAACCGCCATCTGTCGGGCACTCGGCTCCATCGGCGTCAGAACCGATGTGTCGATACTAGTATATACACCGCTATCCAACAAAACCGTTCGGAATCCCCCACTGTGACGGCGCGTATCCACAGCCTCAGTGGGATTGCACCTATTCAGCGTATAATCGAAGTATAAAGTAAACACCGAGTCTACAGACATCTCAATCGATGAATAAAACGCGATCTCGACTCATTAAGATGCTACATGATAGCTCTGCTCCCGTGAGCGGACCAGCACTCGCTGCTCGTCTTGATGTATCACGAGCAGCTATCTGGAAGCATATTGAAGCGCTTCGTGATGCTGGTTTTGAGATCGACAGCAGCCCCGATGGATACAATGTGACTGCTGTGACAGGATATAATGGACCAACGATCACATTTGGACTTGAGGCGCCGTATCGGGTTGAGTACGCTGATCAATATGAGAGCACGAATGACCGCGCCCGAGAGCTCGCCAAGATGGATGTCACCGATGATGTTGCTGTTGTTGCTGATGCACAAACGGGTGGTCGTGGTCGTCTTGACCGACAGTGGTCATCTCCAAGCGGTGGTATCTGGGTAAGCCTTCTTCTTCATCCTCGGTGCTCACCAGCAGAACTCCCAGTCTATACATTTGCCGCTGCCGTTGCTGTTGTTCGTGCAGTCCAGCAGTGTGGAATTGATGTGAGCATCAAATGGCCAAATGATGTACTTCTCTCCCGTGATGCGCCAGAAGTGGATTCATCCACCGGTCGAAAACTCGCCGGAATTCTGACCGAAACAGCAGGCGAAGCAGATCAGGTCTCATGGCTTATCGTTGGTATTGGATTAAACGCTAATATTGATTCGACAGCACTCCCTCCAGCGGCGACAAGTCTCCAATCAGTCACTGGAGCGGTTGATCGGCGAGCGCTTCTCCAGCGGGTACTCAATTCATTTGCTGAACTCACAAATCCAATTGATTCAGCAGATATTCTCGATGCATGGCGAGCACACAGCACAACACTTAATCAACAAGTGCGGATCACGACTCCCAGAAAGACTATCGAAGGAATTGCTGTTGACATCCAGGCTCCCGGTGCACTTATTGTGCAAACTGATGAGGGGACAGAGACTGTTCATGCAGGTGATTGTGAGCATCTCAGACCAACAGGGAATAACTCTTGACATCCTTCTCAGTCCTCAGCCTGAAGATGGAAAGAATCCCACGACACCACACTGCTCTGCTGCCGCTGCCGCTGCCGCTGGGTTGTGAGTGCCCAGGCTCACACACCGTCCGAATCGACATCTCGCCGGTCGTGGGCAGGTTTCAGAGACTGCCTATGCCCTGGCACTCTTCTTTTTGACCGGTATGTGGCGCCCAGACTATCGGAACGCCATCAGCAGCAGGTGTCACTGAAATTGTAGTTACTTCTCTCATCGTGAGATGCCCGATGCTTGATGCTTGATGATTGTGTTCGATTCCGACATCGGGACACACTCCCGATCCCGGATCGGGATGGGTGGACACCAGAACTGTCGGCTTTCGGGCACCCCGCTCCATCGAAGTCAGAACCAATGCCAATACTGCGCACTACACGACTACACAGCAAGATATGCTGAGTGTGACTGATAACGGCGTGGGATTGCGCCTGCTCGGCCTATAATCACACACAACCACTGTCGAGGTCCATCAGAGATACTCACAAACGATTGACATCCTCCTCCGGGTTCACGCGGAGGAATCCCACGGCACCGCACC
>KE356560.1:2807196-2808512 GCA_000415965.1 Haloquadratum walsbyi J07HQW1 | reverse complement strand
ACTCACAAATCCAATTGACTCAGCAGATATTCTCGATGCATGGCGAGCACACAGTACAACACTTAATCAACAAGTGCGAATCACGACTCCTAGAAAGACTATCGAAGGAATTGCTGTTGACATCCAGGCTCCCGGCGCACTTATTGTACAAACTGATGAGGGGACAGAGACTGTTCATGCAGGTGATTGTGAGCATCTCAGACCAACAGGGAATAACTCTTGACATCCTTCTCAGTCCTCAGCCTGAAGATGGAAACAATCCCACGACACCACACTGCTCTGCTGCCGCTGCCGCTGGGTTGTGAGTGTCCAGTCACACACCGTTCGAATCGACATCTCGCCGGTCGTGGGCAGGTTTCAGAGACTGCCTATGCCCTGGCACTCTTCTTTTCGACCGGTATGTGGCGCCCAGACTATCGGAACGCCATCAGCAGCAGGTGTCACTGAAATTGTAGTTACTTCTCTCATCGTGAGATGCCCGATGCTTGATGGGTTGTGTTCGATTCCGACATCGGGACACACTCCCGATCCCGGACCGGGATGGGTGGACACCAGAACTGCCGGCTTTCGGGCACCCAGCTCCATCGAAGTCATAACCAATGCGCACTACACGACTACACAACAAGATATGCTGAGTGTAACTGATAACGGCGTGGGATTGCGCCTGCTCAGTCTATAATCACACACAACCACTGTAGAGGTCCATCAGAGATACTCACAAACGAATAAACAAATAAAAGATATGAGTCTATACCGAGTACATCGGGTCAATAGTAGCCTGATTTGCTCTGACAGTATTGGTCACTCACTCATAGACGACTATCCATCATGCAGGCGATGAGACGGATCTGCGTCGAGTAATTGGTCTTAATCTGAGTTTGTGTCGCCGCCGTCGGTGATAGGTCGTCCCCCCGCTGTGAGAACACCGTCTGCGAGTTCACGTGCCTCTGCAACAGAGGGTCGAGTGCCAGTATCAAATTCAGCGCTAAGTCTCTTGATGACAGACATAACGTCTGAGAGGTCACCGCTCTCAATCACGTCAGCGAAAATCTCTTCATACGTGTTCGCCTCCCAATGGCTGATCTCATAATCGTATTGCTCTGTCTGCGTGGTAACCGCATACTGAAGCTGTCGTGTTGCATCGGATGGGCGCATAATTATCATGATAATCCACTCATACTAAAAGTACTCGGACTCAGAATCGAGTTAATTACCACAATAGATCTCAATTCAGACATGTAGCTCGAATAATCAACTCCTCACACAGTCGAGTGACGAGGGCGGCGATACATATATACTATGAGAGCCATGAAGCT
>KE356560.1:2739435-2807146 GCA_000415965.1 Haloquadratum walsbyi J07HQW1 | reverse complement strand
GTGTTCTTCGTGGACGCGGCGACCCTGTTGGTCGGAGTAATTTTTCTTGCGGTAGCTGGGCGGATTCGCTCGAGTGTCAGACTTCCTCTTACCGTACCACGAGTTGAAGGCTTCAGCGAGTTCCTCAAGAACGCGCTGACTGGACTGACTGTGCAATCCCTTGGAGTTGTTGTGAGTCTTCAACTCGGTTTTGAGGTCGCCGTGGTCAGGAATGTTACCCGTTTCATCCCACACTTCACGGGAGTGGTAATTAGCGACGTTCCAGAGTTTCGATGCACTCCACCCGTGGCTGTCAAGCGAGTCCGCTACCTGTGCGTGGTTGCAGATTTTCGCTCGATGGGTTCGGTGGACTTCCAGCATTTTGACATCTATATAATTACTTATAGTTATTCAGTATTAACGTTTGGTGTTTGAGAATGGTGGAATATCCCGTCCAGCCATCGGCGGTGGTTGCCGAGGAGTTGTCGGATTCATCCCGCGGCTGAAGACGCGGGTATTCTCCTCGAATTGTATAAACAAATAAAAGATATGAGTCTATACCGAGTACATCGGGTCAATAGTAGCCTGATTTGCTCTGACAGTATTGGTCACTCACTCATAGACGACTATCCATCATGCAGGCGATGAGACGGATCTGCGTCGAGTAATTGGTCTTAATCTGAGTTTGTGTCGCCGCCGTCGGTGATAGGTCGTCCCCCCGCTGTGAGAACACCGTCTGCGAGTTCACGTGCCTCTGCAACAGAGGGTCGAGTGCCAGTATCAAATTCAGCGCTAAGTCTCTTGATGACAGACATAACGTCTGAGAGGTCACCGCTCTCGATCACGTCAGCGAAAATCTCTTCATACGTGTTCGCCTCCCAATGGCTGATCTCATAATCGTATTGCTCTGTCTGCGTGGTAACCGCATACTGAAGTTGTCGTGTTGCATCGGATGGGCGCATAATTATCATGATAATCCACTCATACTAAAAGGTACTCGGACTCAGAATCGAGTTAATTACCACAAATAGATCTCAATTCAGACATGTAGCTCGAATAATCAACTCCTCACACAGTCGAGTGACGAGGGCGGCGATTACATATATAACTATGAGAGCCATGAAGCTGGAATTGCGATTGTCGGTGGCATTCAACATATCAGATGCCATGTTCTGACAGTGATCAGTGCAAGTCTTTCCCGCCGTGATTATGCGTGTCGGTGATGTGAGCCGCTGACCTGGCGTCATTCGACACCGTCGGTGAAACTATTCGAACTAATCACTATGACACAATGTGATCAGCTACGGGACGCCTGAGGGATATACATGTCCTGTGAAATCCAACTCACAGGGTCATTTTACCCAATTACACACTCGTCGTCGTCGCAGGATTTCGCCCACCTCAGGCATATGGGGGGTCTGAGTGTGCGGTGATCTTCTGAGTGAGGATCGGATGATATCCTCAAAGATATCATAATCAAGCGTCTCTCGGCTCGATACGTCACATCTTGTGTCCGCTTCGACGGACTTAAGCCGAGGATGTTCTTTATCTCTGATGAGACAGGCAGACACCTGTTTCACTGACCCGTAGCAGCAATCCTGCGTACTACGGAGGTGAATAATGGCAGATACAATAGTTGATGCAGTCTCTCGCGCGATTGATGAGGCACCGACACGGAACTTCCGTGAGACGGTTGACCTCGCTGTCAATCTTCGCGATCTTGACTTAAACGATCCGTCGAACCGTGTTGATGAGTCCGTGGTCCTGCCCGCTGGAACCGGTCAGGAAACACGAATTGTTGTCTTTGCGAGTGGTGAAACCGCCCTTCGGGCAGAGGATGTCGCCGATCAAGTACTCAGCAATGACGAACTCGAAGAGTTGGGCGATGATGATGACGCTGCAAAGGATCTCGCAGACGAGATTGATTTCTTTGTTGCTGAGGCAAGCATGATGCAAGATATTGGTCGATTCCTTGGAACTATCCTTGGTCCACGTGGAAAGATGCCAACCCCTCTGCAGCCCGATGATGATGTTGTTGAGACGGTAAACCGCATGAAGAATACCGTCCAAATTCGCTCACGCGAACGTCGAACATTCCACACTCGTGTCGGTGCCCAGGACATGGACTCTGAAGAGATTGCCGACAATGTCGATGTCATTATCCGTCGACTCGAGGCGACTCTTGAGAAAGGTCCACTAAACATCGACTCGATGTATGTCAAAACGACCATGGGACCAGCCGTCGAGGTGCCTGCATGAGTAATAGCGCCGCCACAGCTGCGCGTAGAACTGACACAATCCCTGAGTGGAAGCGTGAAGAGGTTAATGAACTTGTCTCATTCATTGACCAGTATGAGTCCATTGGGATTGTCAATGTTGCTGGGATTCCAAGTCGACAACTCCAGAGTATGCGACGTGACCTCTATGGAAGCGCCGCAATACGGATGAGTCGGAATACCCTCACGACTCGTGCGCTTGAGGAGGTCGGTAATGGCTATGAAGAACTGACGACATTCGTTGCTGGACAGGTTGCACTTGTCGGCACGAATGATAATCCATTTGGACTGTATAAGCAACTTGAGGCGTCAAAGACACCAGCACCAATCAGTGCTGGTGAGGTCGCACCAAATGATATCGTCATTCCTGAGGGTGACACAGGCGTTGACCCCGGACCGTTTGTTGGGGAGCTTCAGCAAGTTGGCGCATCCGCGCGGATTATGGATGGGTCCATCAAGGTCACCGAGGAATCACAAGTGCTTGATTCCGGAGAAGAAGTCTCCAGTGAGCTTGCAGGTGTTCTTGCCGAACTTGGAATCGAACCAAAGGAGGTCGGTCTTGACCTTCGTGGTGTCTTTGCCGATGGCGTTCTCTTCGAACCGGATGAGCTTGAGCTAGATATTGACGCATATCAAGCCGACATCCAATCTGCTGCTGCAGGAGCACGCAATCTCTCGGTCAATGCAGGCTATCCAACCGCACAGACAACACCGACACTGCTTGCAAACGCCGCAGGCGATGCAAAAGCACTTGGTGTGTCTGCTGGTATTGAGGACCCAGCAGTGCTACCGGATCTCATCGCAAAGGCAGACGCACAAGTGCAGTCGATTGCAGCGAATATCGACGACGAGGATGCGCTCCCCAAAGAATTACAGGATATTGACGCGCCTGCCCAGCCAGATACATCATCAGCGACCGACCCAGAAGTAGATCAAGAAACTGAGACAGACTCCGATACCGATGGTGACGATGATGTGGCGGCTGATGCTGACGACGATACCGACGATGATGATGACGATGGCGCTGAGGGTCTTGGTGCAATGTTCGGATAAGTTCCACAGACAGAGACTTATTCATCACATCACGATACATACCGTATCGACACGTAGACATTAAACAGAACACATCATAGAATAAATCACAGATCTCACACAACGAGGAATACGAAAATGGAATACATTTACGCAGCTCTTACGCTGAATGAATCAGGCGAATCGATTACTGAAGATGCCGTCACAGACGTACTTGAGGCAGCCGGAACCGATGTTGAGGAGTCTCGAGTCAAAGCGCTTGTCTCTGCGCTTGAGGATGTTGATATCGAAGAAGCTATTGACTCGGCTGCCGCAGCCCCTGCTCCCGCAGCAGGTGCGAGTGCCGGTGCTGCCGGCGAAGCTGAAGTCGAAGACGAAGCTGATTCCGATGAGGAAGAAGCAGACGAGACAGAGGAAGAAGAAGCCGACGAAGCGGATGATGAAGACGATGAAGCCTCTGGCGAAGGGCTCGGTAACCTCTTCGGCTAACGACGATCTGATAACTGTCGTTCCCGGCTCTCAACTGAGGGAACCCCCGTCCACTGCGTACACTGATAATGCGATTTATGACAGATAACAGATATCTCAGAGGATAATCCTGAGCTACTGATACTCACTATTTTTCAGATACCAGTAGAAAGCAGATTGTCATAGATCCCGATACGTGACACATCAGGCATAGCGGTCGAATAGGTTGATGTAGGAATCCGTCAGCAGTCTACGTTATCGTGACGATTATACCGGCTATCGAACCATTACTCATCTTAATATTGGCGTCAACACCACCGCCAACGTCAGCGCTGACCGCATTTTTTTCACTCGCAATTGATGGTCATCACATTACCGCAGCAGCGGCGATTCTTGGATATGCATGTCTTGGTGCAGCGCTTGGAACCTGCACAGGACTTGTCCCAGGATTTCACGTAAACAGTGTTGCATTTTTACTTGTTGGAATTGCACCAACGCTTCCGGGGTCACCCGTCGCTGTCGGTGCAGCCGTCCTTGCAGGCGGGATTGTGCATACGTTTCTCTCTGTTGTCCCCGGACTCGTCCTCGGTGTTCCTGAGGCGGCGACTGCACCCGGTGTTCTCCCTGGACATCGACTTGTGCTCAATGGATGTGGTCGCGAGGCAATCCGATTATCAGCGCTTGGAAGTGCCATTGCTCTTGTTGTTGCAGTCATCCTTGCACTTCCACTCTCATGGATAATTGCCGCTGGAGAGCAACATCTGCGATCGATCCTTCCGATACTTTTGATTGGTGTTGCGCTTGCACTCGCTGGGACTGAATCGACATGGAAAGCTCGCGTTGGTGGTCTTTGTTGTGCTATTCTCGCAACAGGATTCGGGATTCTCACACTTGACCTCCCTGCTGGAGGACCAATTGCCCCACCTGGAGCTGAGTCGATGCTCGGGCCTATCTTTGCGGGATTATTTGGCACACCAGTATTATTAGATGCACTCGGGAGCGATGGAGAGATCCCTCCACAACAGCGCAGCACTGTCGGACTCTCAGGAATAGACACAGTGCGAGCAGCGCTTGCTGGCGCTGGCGGTGGGGCACTCGTTGGGTATCTGCCAGGGGTCTCAGCCGGAGTTGCAGCGACACTTGCGCTCGGGGGAGCAGGGGGTGAAACTGATGCAGATGAGACGGATCGACCATATGTTGTCGCAACGAGCGGGGCTGATACTGCGACGGCTGTTTTCGCTGTTGCATCACTTGTTGTCTTGGGGTCACCACGTAGTGGCGTCACAGTCGCACTTTCAACGCTTGGAGAAGTAAACGGTGAAGCACCAGCAGGTCTCCTCACACTCTTATTAATCGTCGTATTTGCTGCATCACTCGGGATTGTGCTGTTAGTGACGATTGGTGAGTGGTATCTCACCGTTGTTCGATGTTTACCACGTCAACCGCTCGTTGGCTGTGTATTAGTGTTTATTACTGGACTTGCAGTCGGGTTTGGCGGTCTTCTTGGTGGTGCTGTGTTTTCTCTTTCAACGCTCATCGGGCTCATCCCACCACGCATCGGCGTCCGTCGTGTCCACCTCATGGGTGTTCTATTAGGACCTGTTGCACTCATGTGAGTATCGCTGACACTGACTGATTATCCTATGAACACCTATCACTCAGTGGCACTCTGAGTACTGATTTTCTCTAAGCACACTCACACTCAGACTCAGACTCAGTTCATCTGAGATGTCTGTGTGCGTGCTCCGCTCTAAGTTCGAATCACAAAAATCACAATCGTAATTACTGTCAAGTAAAATCGAGAATCTTTGATATGTCTCTCGATTATTCTAAAATATCTGTTGATAATCAATTCGCTGTGAGTGTTTCAGGAATGATAAAAAGAAACGGTTAAACCTCACAGGCTGGTCTGTGAAGTATGAGTCAGACCGACCAGCGACACGCCAGACAGTGTGTGTCCTGCGGTATCAACATCTCTGGAATGAGTGCTGCCACTTTTGATTGTCCAGAGTGTGGCTGTGATATTTCACGGTGTGCGAAGTGTCGAAAGCAGAGTAATCTGTATGAATGCCCTGATTGTGGATTCAGAGGACCCTGACGATGGGAAAGGTAGCTGCAAAAATCAAGGTCATGCCAGACAGTCCTGATATTGATCTTGATGAACTCCAAGAACGGCTTGAACAATCGCTACCAGAAGGGGCCAAAATAAACGGGTTTGAGCGAGACGACGTGGCTTTCGGACTTGTTGCACTCCTCCCAACGGTTATCGTTCCGGATGATGCCGGTGGAACGGAGGCTGTTGAGGAGTCATTTGGCGATGTCACCGGTGTCGAAAGCGTTGCTGTCGAGAATGTCGGTCGAATCTGATACAATTAGCTGCTCACAGCACTCTAATACATACCGAAATCTACCCACTCCTCACTTTCTTGATGTTTACACAGAATCAACTGACAATAAGTGTCTGAAGTCTACGGTTTGCAAGCCTGCAACCTGCAGTCTGCGTTTGATTATCTTCTTATTCATATATCCCCCTGTATCTCGATGTTACATTATTTCGTTCATTTTGACATTTGATCAGCTCCGACGCCACAACATTCCTAAACCAACGACTGGTGACAGAATGAATCCGACACCGAGTCCCACGAACAACGGCACGGCTCCGTCAACCGGGAACATCCACATTCCTATGACACCACCGACTGCGCCAATCAAGAGTGCTGCTGAGACGCCAAGCCCGAATGTTTCAACTTTCGAACTTGAATCGTCGTGCAGTGCTTCTCCAGTGTTTTCAGCATGGACAACGGTCTCGCCGGGGAGTTGCTCGGTCCCACCTGCGTAGTCTTGCGCCATAATTACTTCATATTACAGCGGGTGGCTTAATTTTTGCTTGCGGTTTCCCCACAGTTCACATGATGGTGTGTCAGACGCGGAACGTGCGTTTTATACATTTGTCGCAGGTAGACCCAACAATAATGCCAAGTTCGAACGGTCCAATGACTGGAACTCGTGACAAACTTTCAAACTCCCCGCGTGAGCGAGGGATGTCGCCACCGCAGCGAGCAATTCAAGAATATGATGAGGGACAAAAAGTCCATCTTCGAATCGATCCAAGTGTTCGTGAAGGTCGCTTTCATCCTCGATTTAATGGTCATACAGGAGAGGTCACCGGGAAACAAGGCCGAGCGTTCACAGTGAGGATCGTTGATGGTGGAAAAGAAAAAACGATTATCGCACGCCCAGCACACCTTCGTGCTCAGGAATAAGTCATAACGTACATATGAACCTGCGGCGACACAAGTATATATCAAAATATCACGTTAATCCCGTACGCTTCGACCACAGCCCCGTCCCTGTCCCCGTCACCATCACCCACTACCGTCGACATCACAGCCACTCTCAATACACATGACGATTTTTAAAGAAAAACTTGATGATGAGTATCAGACCGTCTCAGAAATCAAACTGTTGCTTCAGAATGTTGAGGCCGAACGTGCCGCTGAGGCTGACCGTGACCTTCGGTATGAACTTGCGCGTGCCATCGAACATGTAAATAGATTCGCTGATCTTGATCCGTCTGACTCACGGGCACTTGTTGATGAGTTACTTACCGAGGAGAAGGTCGATGAGCAGACGGCAATCAAAATCGCTGATCTTCTCCCACAAGATCGCGATGAACTTCGCGCCGTCTTCGCACAAGAACGGTATGCGCTCAGTGGTGACGAACTGGATGCGATCCTCAATATTGTCAAAAAGTACGCCTGAGACTGCCGAGATAATGCACTACTGAGCGGTGCATCGATCAAAAATATGCAATTTTTTATAAATACTCACCTATCCGATACGCGCATGGTAATCTTAGATCTGCCGATCAACGCCTTATAAATCATAACGTTATTAGATAATACAATGAACTTCGTCTGCTTTCTGCCTCATTATTTAAGTGTACACTCGGCGTATATATTGTCATAACCATGACCGAAAGCGAGGACGCCGACACCAATCCCACAAACAAGTCGGATCAGAGCGACGGTCGCAATAATAGTGCGGACACCGAGACGGATGTCCGACGTGCGGTTATTCTTGATCACCTTCCACATGGGCATGCCGATGATAACCGCCCACGACATCAGCGTGACCCGCTGGCGTATGGACTGGGGGAACGTGATTTCCGGTTATACGAGTTGACGCTTGATGCGGACGAGGATAGCGATATTGCAATTGGCGATCGTGTTGTTGTTGGTCCGACTGAAGCTCGCCAGTTAGTTGATGAATTTCGACAAATTAGCTATACAGACTTATCGAATACCGCACAGACCGAGGTTGAGTACGCAGTTGAGGAGATTATCACAGCAAACGAGCGTCGATTTGTCGACTTCTATAATGATGCTCAACCAATTACGCTCCGATTGCATCAGCTGAATTTACTGCCAGGAATTGGAAAGAAACTCCGGAATAATATCCTCGATCAGCGAAAGCGTGGACCGTTTGAGAGCTTTGATGAAATCGAAGAACGAGTAGCGGGGCTTCATCATCCCTCTTCCGTGCTCAAAGATCGAATTCTTGAGGAGCTACACGAGGACGATCTGAAATATAATGTCTTCGTTGCACCGAGCGAGTGAACCGTGAGTGAACTAATTTAATCATCGGCATGCGCTGGCTCACCATCGGATGCAGCTTCCTGTTTTGATTCACTTTCTTGATCTCTTGTGTTTGTTCCTTTAGCGGGTCCATTGATCACTGGTCGTGTAACATCACGATCACAATCCTCATCATCGATATCGTATGGGTATGAGCCCGTAACACATCCAAGACAGAGGTCTGAGCGATGCTCACCAAGGACGTCTGCGACCGCATCAACAGAAAGATATCCTAAGCTATCGGCGTCAATCTCTGATCGAATTTCCTCAGTTGATTTATCAGCAGCAATGAGTTCATCACGCGAGGCCATGTCAATGCCCATATAGCAGGGAGCAATAATCTGTGGAGCACCGATTCGAACATGGACCTCAGACGCACCAGCATCGCGGAGAAGTTGAACGAGTTGTCGTGATGTCGTTCCTCGGACGATACTGTCATCGATAATCGTCACCGACCGCCCTTCGACAGTGCTTTTGATTGGATTAAGTTTGAGTCGAACAGCACGTTCGCGCTCGTCCTGTGTTGGCATAATAAATGTTCGACCAACATACCGGTTTTTCATTAATCCCTCAGCGAACTCGATTGCATCGGTATTTGTACTGGCTGTCTCTCGGGTGTCACCATTAGCGGTCGTTTCATTCGCCGCATCAGCGTATCCTGAGGCGAATGCGCGACCTGAATCGGGGACGGGCATGACGACGTCCGTTTCGACCCCTTGTTCAGCCCAGAGTTTTCGACCAAGATTTCGCCGCGCTTCATACACGAGTGTCTCATTGATCACTGAGTCTGGGCGGGCAAAATAAACATGTTCGAAGAAACAATGTGCAGTATTTTGTCGTTCGGTGAGTTGATATGACTCGAATCCAGACCCGTCGGCATCAAGAACAACGAGCTCACCTGGTCGAACATCCCTGACAAGTTCACCGTCGAGTGTGTCAATTGCGGCAGACTCTGAGGCAACGACATATCCATCCTCAACCGCACCAATACAGAGTGGGCGGTTTCCTTCAGGATCACGGACAGCAAGTACGGTCTCATCATGCATGATAGTCAGCGCGTATGAACCGTGGATTCGCTCCATGGTTCGTTTGACAGCCCGAACAAGGTCTGCCTCAAGTAGATTTCGAGCAAGTTCATGCGCGATCACCTCGGTATCACCATCCGAGGTAAATGCGTGACCGAGTGACTCAAGTTCGTCACGAATCTCATCTGCATTCACGAGATTCCCGTTATGTGAAAGCCCAAGTGAACCAGATTTAAATGATACGGAGAATGGCTGTGCACAACAGGCGTTAATACCCCCGGACGTCGGATACCGGACATGTCCAATCCCTGTTCCGCCTGCAAGCGTATTGAGATCTGATTCTTCAAATGCATCACCGACAAGTCCCATCTCGACGTGACTGTGTTGTTGGAACCCATCGTGCGTGACAATCCCTGCAGACTCCTGTCCGCGGTGTTGTAACGCATATAATGAGTAATATAGCGGGCGTGCAGCACGACGATCCGCGAGTGCAACACCAACAACGCCACATTTCTCAGTTGGTCCAGATCCTGAATCCGTTTGTTTTTGTCTTCGCGTCTGTCCCTGATTCTGATGTTGATCTTGTTTGTGTTCTTGTTGAGTATTTTTTGAAGAATCAAGCTTCGGCGGGTGTGAAACAGGGACTGATGTCTCTGTATGTGATGTTGATTTCAAATCAATCGGGTGACCGCCGGCATGAGTCTGCTTATTGGTGTTCTTTCGATCGGTCTCGGTCTCAGTCTCGTCTCAGTTTGCATCTTCGTACTGAAATCATCGTCATCTGTTGATGATTGAGACGTGACTTCAGAATAGAGTTCCCTGTTTGTATCTGCGCTTGCGTCTGCGTCTGCGTCTGCGTCTGTGTCCGCGTCTGGGTTAGCGTCCGGTTTTGTTTCGGATTTCGATTCCGCTCCTGACTCTCTCGCACGTCCGGGTGTGGGGGTCACGTCCCGCCCGTCAGACATACATATTTATACAATTGCTAGGGGCTAAAAACCCGTTCATATGCTGTTTTCGAGTATCAAAGCGTATTATGTATGCACGATCATGCATATATAAGATAATCAATAGTTATCACATAGACCCCACAGACAGACAAGGCAGGTATCTCAGAGCGTAAATAAGTTCTCTGCTTGAGTGACAGTGATCCTCACAGATGTATCGAGTGTCTCATCGTGGATGACAATCTGACCACTGTTTCTCCCTGAAACCACACTCGATGACGCTGAGTTAGAATACTCATTCACGCGCTTCGTCTCGAATATCATACAGAAACTCATAGTCCTAACGACTGTAATCGGACGTAATCTGAACTCCTCCGCAAAGAAAAAAATCGACGAGGCGTTCAGCTACAGATGAGCGCTTCGGGGCTTTGATCTTGATGTGACCCCGAGGTGCGTCATCGCCGGGCACGCAGTGGATGGCACTCTAACCGATGTTTCTCTCTAAATCTGTGCTCATCAGACTCGAAACGGCAGTTTCTGTGTTTTGTTTTACTCCATTCTGTTTCGGATATCGAAATCACAACTAACAATTGATAATAACTTACCCAGAGCTTTCCTTCCTTCTGACACGGAGTGAGCGGAAGCCATGAGTTCACTCGTGGATGCGAGCGACACCACGACGCGACATCATCGTCTTGCACTCAATTGCACTCTCAAAACAGTTACTGGTAGAAGCGTAGGGTTTCGAGACGACCTGGGGAAACCTGGAGTTGGATGGGTGTCTCTACGAATAAAAAGCGAACCTGCCCCACAGTTGCTCACCCTCTCCGTCAGGGTCGGTGGCTCAACCTGCTGGTCGCCTGAGAGAACACGACAGCGAACCCACCGTGGCGACACATGGGATGCCGTGGGCGGATATTCTCGCAGGGGGCAAGCCATATCACGACCCCCGAGGGGTCAAAGTAGAACCTGCAACCCAGAGAACTCGGCGACAGGGAACCTTGCCGTCGGACACCAACATACCGTGTCGGATTATCCACGTGAGCGGAATCCCATAGCATAAGCCGTGGACTTTCACCTTGGTATCGCCGTAATCAGTGGTCTGTTTCGGGTTGTTGCGATGATATCCACTAATTAGTCTTTCAATTGCATTACTAAAGCAATCCTCAGACCAGGGAGATCACAGAAAAGCCGTCTACTCAGTTGTCGCCAGCTTTCGAACTCCACTCATAATCACGTCGTTTTGCGGATTTCCCAAAGCCACAGGATGAGCAAACCTTCTTTTTGGTATGGTATGACTTCTCTCCACACCGACGACACTTCACATGCGTTGTCGTGTTTTTCTTTCCTTGACTTGGAGTACCAGCACCGGTCATACGTTGATTGTGACAATGTTATCGCCGCGTATAATCGTTGTGTCTTCAACTGTTGTGACATCTAAGGCACCGGGATCTGTGCTTTCAGACTCAGATGCAGACGCAGAGGTCGTGGCGGGATCAAGCACAGCGTTCATATGCTGATCATATCCCGCAAGTGTCCCATAGTAAGCACTCCCATCCTTAAGAGTGATAGTGACGGTGTCGTTGAGCGCAGCTTCAAGAACGTCAAGAGGTCGTCCGCTCATACCTGATGCCGTTCAGTATCGATTATAAATGTGCCGAAGGAACCTGCGATTTTCATCTATCATATCATATCGGAGTACATTATATCATATGAGACAACATAATATACAGCTTCACCAGCGGAGTTGACCCACGTAGTTTTTACCATATGGTCGAATACATACAATTACCAACGCTCCCGCGGGTAAGTGCGCTCGAACAGTCTAGTGCACGCGGGACCGACGACCAACGTGCTGTAAGATGCCGGGGCCGATCGATCCCATATCGTATCGTATCATAATATAACATGGATAGTACCACAGTATCGCGCGGCGTGTCGTGTCGAAGTGAATCATCGGTTATCAAACGCAGGAGTATGTTTCGGATGAGTCCAGATCATTCCATGTCCATCGTTGATACTAAGACAGCGAACCATTGGGTTATCTCCGATTGTGATCGAGATATAACAGATGGTGTAGCGAATGTGATACTGCAGGTCATGGTTATGATTACGACGACGATTACAACTACGAGTATGCGTATGAACACGAACACGAACATGAACAGAAATACAAACGAATATTTACACGACAACTAAGACGGGAGCATTTCAGTGAGCACTTTCGCCACAACAGTGGCTTTCGATGCTCGGATTCAATTATGGAAATCGAAATTGCAACAATTGGCGGATACGAAGAAGTCGGTCGACAGATGACGGCCGTCCGAACAGGCGACGATATCGTCATCTTTGATATGGGTCTGAATCTCAGTCAGGTCCTCATCCACGATAACGTGGAGACCGAAACGATGCATAGCCTCGATCTAATCGATATGGGCGCAATTCCAGATGACCGGATCATGTCCGATCTTGAAGGTGATGTGCAAGCGATTGTCCCGACTCATGGTCATCTTGATCATATAGGCGCGCTCTCAAAGCTTGCTCATCGATATGATGCTCCAATTGTCGCCACGCCATTCACGATCGAGTTAGTAAAACAACAAATTGACAGTGAGAGCAAATTCAACGTCAAAAATGACCTGTTGAAGATGTCCGCAGGTGAGACAATGTCGATTGGTGAGAGTGGGAATGTTGAACTCGAATTTGTTCACGTCACACACTCAATTATTGATGCAATCAATCCAGTCGTCCATACGCCTGAGGGAGCTATTATCTACGGGCTTGACAAACGCATCGATCACTCACCAGTATTGGAGGATCCCGTGGATATGAAGCGATTCCGCGAGATTGGGCGTGAGGACAATGGTGTTCTTTGTTACATCGAAGACTGTACGAATGCAGGTCGGAAGGGACGCACTCCCTCTGAGTCACACGCTCGGTCTCATCTGAAGGACACAATTAGGTCAATCGAGGATTATGATGGTGGCATTGTCGCAACAACGTTCTCATCACATGTTTCTCGTGTCTCATCGCTTGTCGAGTTTGCAAAAGAAATCGACCGACAGCCCGTGCTTCTCGGTCGATCGATGGAGAAATACTCCGGAGCCGCAGAGCGACTTGGATTTGTTGACTTCCCGGATGATGTCGGAATGTATGGTCATCGAAAATCCGTTGATCGAACATTTAAACGCATCATGAAAGAGGGCAAGGAGAAGTATCTCCCGATTGTGACCGGTCATCAGGGTGAGCCTCGAGCAATGCTCACACGAATGGGGCGTGGTGAAACGCCATTCGAGCTTGAAAATGGTGATAAGGTCATCTTCTCGGCGCGAGTCATTCCCGAGCCAACGAATGAAGGTCAGCGCTATCAATCTGAGCGTCTCTTGAAGATGCAAGGTGCACGAATTTATGACGAAATTCATGTCTCGGGTCATCTCCGCGAAGAGGGACATTATCAGATGATCGATGCGCTTCAACCACAGCATATCATCCCAGCCCACCAGAATCTTGAGGGTCTTTCACCATATGTCGATCTCGCTGAATCACAGGGATATGCACTCGGTCGCGACCTCCATGTGACACGTAACGGTAATATTGTTCAGCTGGTGGGGTAAAATGAGCTCGGACGCGACGGAGGAACGGGTGCTCGAGGCTGTGCGTGCACGCCGGACGCTCGTCAATGATGCCTTGGACGCGGATGTCCCGATGCAATCACCTGAACGACTCTATGAAGCAACGCGATACTTGCTTGAGGCTGGCGGGAAGCGTCTTCGTCCGACTGTGGCATTATTGACCGCCGAATCGCTCGCTGATGTTGACCCACTGACAGCTGATTATCGGTCATTTCCTGCACTTGATGGGAGTGAAGTTGACGTCATGTCTGCAGCGACGAGCATTGAGGTCATCCAGTCATTTACACTGATTCATGATGATATTATGGACGATGATGACCTCCGTCGCGGTGTTCCTGCAGTCCATCGCGAATACGATACCGAGACGGCTATTCTTGCTGGTGATACCCTGTATGCAAAAGCATTTGAACTACTTTCAAACACCGGTGCGGATCCAGCAAACGGTGTTGCGGCTGTGAGTCGCCTTGCAACGACATGTACACAAATCTGTGAGGGGCAGGCACTTGATGTCGAATTTGAACACCGTGATGCGGTTCTTCCTGAGGAATATCTTGAAATGGTTGAACTCAAGACGGCTGTGCTGTATGGCGCCGCAACCTCAACAACAGCATTGTTATTAGATGCAGACTCAGATGTTGTCGACGCATTATATCAATACGGTATTGACGCTGGGCGAGCCTTTCAGATCCAAGACGACGTCTTAGACCTGACGGTCCCCTCTGAGCAGTTAGGGAAGCAACGTGGGTCGGATCTCATCGAAAATAAAGAGACACTGATTACACTTCATGCACGTCAGCAAGGCGTTGATGTTGAATCGTTACTTGATTCGACAGATGTCGATGCTGTCTCGGAGGCAGCAGTTGATAATGCCGTTGCAACACTTGATGAGGCTGGTTCGATTGAATATGCGAGCGAAACCGCAACTGATCTTATTGAACGGGCAAAAAACCATCTTGAGGTACTTCCGGATAATGATGCGCGCTCGCTTTTGTGCGATATTGCTGATTATTTAATCACACGAGGATACTGAAATCAAACCGCTCACTCGGGTTTTTTGTTTCTCATCTTTTCGAATCTGCTCTTGATTGCGGCTATGACCGTCATTAGATATCATGAGTGATATCCGGATTGTAAGACACAACGTGATATTATCGAACACGACTTCTGACAGTCTGCGGGCTTACCGTCTTCGCCATCTTAAACTCCTCGGACTTCTGTAATCCTTCCCTCTCCTGACCGGTCTTCGCTTTGATTTTGACTTTGACTTTGACTTTGACTTTGCGTCCTCACCAAGCGAGCAGCACGAGCGGGGAGGGCAGGGGGAGTTGACACACGGTACTCACTCCGTTTGTGTCCAGTTCGGCTCACACATTCATACTGATACTGTCGTCTGTCAGACAATCCGCGTTTGTTTTTACTCGGGAGATTCGAGTGAAATATAATGACTATTGACGATGAGTTACGTGACCGTATTGAGCGGTCTGCAGAAAAACATGCACTTCTCAATGCAGTCAAACACGAGAGCGACGCCGAAGTCGGAGCAATAATGGGTCCGCTCATGGGCGAGAATCCAGAATTCCGTCCACATGGCGATGCGGTTCCTGGAATTGTTAGCGGTGTTGTCTCTCAAATCAATGACCTCCCTGCGGACGAACGTCGCAACCGACTTGAGACGCTTGCTCCAGAAGCCCTCACAGATATCGAGTCTGACGATGACGCTGACTCATATGACCTTCCATCACTTCCGGGAGTGAGCGATAATGAACCCACTCAATCGGTTCGGATGCGAGCGGCTCCAAATCCAAATGGTCCATGGCATATTGGTCATGCCCGGATGCCAGCGGTCATTGGAACCTACAGCAATCGATACGATGGATCATTTATTATTCGTTTTGACGATACTGATCCCGAGACGAAACGTCCGGATCTTGACGCATACGATGATATCCTTGATGATGTCGCCTATCTTGGATTCGAGCCGGATGATGTTATCCGTGCATCTGACCGGCTTGAATTATATTATGAGCACGCACGAAATCTTATTGATGCTGGCGGGGCATACACGTGTTCGTGCTCAGGTGAGCACTTTTCAGAACTGAAAAACGCTGGAGAGGCATGTCCACATCGTGAGAAACCTATCGATCAGACGCAGGCTGAATTTGAGGCGATGATTCACGGTGAGTATTCTGCCGGCGAAATGGTATTACGTGTCCGAACTGATATCGAACATAAAAATCCTGCACTTCGCGATTGGGTGGCATTTCGACTGATCGATACACCTCATCCTCGACCGCAAGCAGCCGATTATCGCTGTTGGCCGATGCTTGATTTCCAATCTGGGATTGACGATCACGAAACGGGTGTGACACATATCGTTCGTGGAATCGACTTACAGGATTCCGCAAAACGACAGCGGTTCGTGTATGACTATTTCGACTGGGAGTATCCTGAAGTCGTCCATTGGGGACATATTAATGTTGATGCGTATGATGTTTCACTGTCAACATCAACACTTACTGAGAAAATCGAGGCAGGCGAGTTGGATGGGTGGGATGATCCGCGTGCACCGACACTGCAAAGCCTTCGCCGTCGCGGAATCAAGGGAGAAGCGATTGTTGAAGCAATGACAAATCTTGGCACATCGACATCGAATGTCGAGTTATCGATGAGTTCCATATATTCGAACAATCGCAAGCGCATCGATGCCGAGGCAAACCGGTATTTCTTCGTTCGCAATGGCGAAACGTTCACAATTGAGACAGCATCAGAGGACGCAACTGCCGGACATCCTCCACTCCATCCGGACACCCCTGAACGCGGCGAACGGACGGTCCCAGTTGCTGATGGAATCACAATTGAGCCCACAGATGTCCCCGCGGATGGCAATCGCGTCTGGCTGAAAGGTTATGCCTGTGTCCGACGCGATGGCAATCGTCTTCGAACAACCAATGATAGTATTGAGGTGGTACGAAATGGCGATGTCGATGTGATCCATTGGGCACCTGCGCCTGAGTCACCATCAGTGATTTCAGTTCGGATGCGAACACCAGACGGTGATATCACCGGGATTGCTGAGCCTGATTTGAGTGATACCGCTGTCGACGATATTGTCCAGTTCGAACGCGTTGGATTCGCCCGTATTGATTCTAGACATGAGCAGACAATGAATGCAGACATGACCGTCTACTGGACACACCCATGAGTCCACAGTAATTGATATACAGTTTCAATGGTTCCTGATGAGTCCACAGTAATTGATTTAACACGACCGATTGAATCCTCGATGCCGGTTTATCCCGCGGATCCACCGGTTGATATCACCACACAGACAGATATTGAGACCGATGGGTATCGCGTCTCGACACTCAGTCTTGGGACACACACGGGGACACATATCGATGCACCATCACATACCGAGCCTGAGGGGGAATCAATGGAGACATTTAGCCTACGTGAGCTCCGATTTCATGCTCACGTCGTTGATTGTCGCTCATTTGAGGCAAATACATTAATCGACCCATCTGTCCTTCCACCGCTCACCGACCCTGCAACGGCTATTGAACTCATTATTTTCCACACCGGATGGGCAGACGCGTGGGGAACTTCAGACATGACTGATCATCCAGCACTCGCCCCTCAAACAGCCAAACAATGTGCTGCGGCTGATGTTGCTGTTGCAACCGACGCGATGAGTCCTGATTTGACTGGCGAAGGTGCGGTCCCTGCTCATCATGCATTATTGGGTGCTGGTCTTCCAATCATTGAAAATGTCTGTAATCTCACAGCACTCCCTTCTGAAACGGTTGAGGTGCTTGTTTGTCCTCTTCGCATCGACGCTGATGGGGCACCAGCGCGTGTGATTGCGTGGTCATGAGTTCCATCGAAAATGAAAATACACTTTAGCTGAATACGGGTGCTAATGCCCCGTCCTCAAGGAACGAGCGAAGCGAGTGAGTAGGGCGGGGATACAGCACCATCATCAGTTGTTCAGATAGTTCAATCGATACAGCTATTATCCTGCTTGTCGTAATCAATGGGACGATTTCCCATGCTTCTGACGGTGTTCAAGCGCATCAAAAAGCGCGCACTGTCAATTCTAGGCACAGGTAGGGGTGGTTCACTCCGAACCGCCCGTAGAGGGAAATCGCCTGCGGAGTCTGGAATCCCTGTGCCCACGGTGGGTATAAATTCTGACGCAGAAACAGGAAGCGCTGTCCTCACCAAGCGAGGGGCGAGCAGCCCCGAGCGCAGTAGGGCAGGGTAGTTCACTGGAGTCACTCGTCTCCTGCTTTGGGATTATATTTCTGATGTAATTGACTCAGTCGTGAACTGCGCTCGAATGAACAACACTCCATTGAAATTCGAATGAAGATGAGAGAGATGATACCCGAACGATAGCAGTTCGGATCAGTGTGGGGTAGATCGGTTGATCGATTCATATGACTATGATTATTACAAGGGTGAGAAACATACCACTGGTCATCATGACCTGAATAACTGTTGAGGCGAGAACCCCACCTGTTGCAGCAAGAGCAGCCCGGATACTCGCTTCACTATCGGCAGATTGTGCAAACTCAACAACAAAGACAGTGCCTGCAAGTCCGATAAGAAATCCGGCGGGACCTGTAATGAATAACAGACCAATCCCGACGACGACCGCCACGCCAGTCGTTATTGTTGATGCACCACCTATGTGGGCGGCGAGTGCTCCACCAGCAAAGTCAACGACAGCAGTACTAATCCCAACCAGTAATAGCACCGCAACAATACCTACTTGCGGGTCGGTAAATCCGCTCGCCCACCAATACGTCAAAACGCCACTTAGTGAGACGACTGCACCAGGAATAAGTGGTATCACGCTTCCGATCACGCCTACCGCGGCGAGAGCAAGTGCAATCCATCCCCACAGTGAGACTGTCACAACTCTATCTAAATGCCGTTTTGAACTCCCCACATGTAAACAATTTGATTTGATAGTGACTTTCTCCATACATTGAAAAGACAGATCATAGGTCAATACATCGACCAACTCCGACTCCAGTTCCGGGCAAACAGCCCTTAGACGCGATAACCAGGGGTCCTGATTAATTTTTTCAGTTAGTATGAGTACTCCGTTTGGTCGCGAATAGGGCGACGACGGGCACGTTACACCAAAGCAAGGCGAATGTTCACTGTTTGAGGGTACGAAGAGATCGGATACCTCAACCACGCATCAAATATGTTTATGACAGTCGTTGGCAATATGACCGATATTTGGATTTGAAACCACACTCATCTCGAACGCCTGTGTTCGCGTTCGGCTTCAATTACGAAGAAAGACAATCAAATTACCACTAACGGATAAGCGGGTTTTGGACTTTCCCTCAGTCAGTTATTGTGAGAAATCATGATTTCATAACTGAGTGCCCTCCATGATATCCTCATAGGGCGTGTGTCGGTTTCGCACGCGACACCGGCATTGAAAGCGTTTTTATGCAATCCAAGATTAACACTGTCTACAACCTGCACGGGGTTGATGATACTCCTCGCCGTCAGGGACCGATGCGCCGGCGAGGCAGTCGAGCCCGCGAGCAGGGATGGAGAATACCAATGCCAGTTTATGTAGAATTTGATGTGCCGGCTGACCTTGCAGATGATGCTCTTGAAGCACTTGAGGTCGCCCGGGACACAGGAACCGTAAAGAAAGGAACGAACGAAACAACCAAAGCTATCGAACGCGGCACTGCTGAACTTGTCCTCGTCGCTGAAGATGTCTCCCCTGAGGAGATTGTGATGCATCTGCCAGAACTCGCAGATGAGAAAGGAATTACGCTTGTGTTTGTTGAAACACAGGACGAAATTGGACAAGCAGCAGGGCTTGAAGTAGGCTCCGCTGCTGCTGCTATTATCGATGCTGGTGAGGCAGACAGTGATGTCGATGATATCACAGCAAAGGTTGAGGAACTTCGATAAGCGACAATGAGCGCTGAAGAGACCGCGAGTGACTCAACTTCTGCGGAGGTAATCGAGATCGTTGGCAAAACTGGAATGCATGGCGAAGCAATGCAGGTCAAATGCCGCATTCGTGAGGGTTCTAATCAAGGTCGTATCATTACACGAAATGTACTCGGACCCGTTCGCGAAGGAGATGTATTACAACTTCGTGAAACACAACGAGATGCTGACTCAATTGGAGGTCAATAACTAATGGTTGAAACACGAACATGTGATTTTACTGGAGAGGAAATCGAACCCGGAACTGGGACGATGCTCGTCAAAACTGACGGGACAATTCTTCATTTCAAAGATTCAAAAGCCGAAAAGAACTATCGTCTTGGTCGCGAGCCCCGTGATCTAGAGTGGACTGAGGCTGGGTCGACTGGGGACGCAAACGAATGAGTGAGGAAAAGGAAACACCAGCGCATGAACGAACCTTTGTAATGGTCAAGCCTGATGGTGTCCAGCGCGGACTCATCGGTGAAATCATGAGTCGCTTCGAAGACCGGGGACTCACTCTTGTTGGTGCAAAGTTTGTGCGTCTTGACACCGAAATCGCACGCAGCCACTACGGTGAACACGAGGATAAGCCATTCTTTGATGATCTTGTGTCGTTTATTACCGCTGGTCCAGTGTTTGCGATGGTCTGGGAGGGTGCGGACGCAACCCGACAGGTCCGGTCAATGGTTGGTGAAACAGATCCCGCTGAATCTGCTCCAGGAACAATCCGTGGCGATTATGGACTTGATCTCGGTCGAAATGTAATCCATGCATCCGATCATGAGGATGAGGGTGCAAATGAACGCGAAATCGAACTCTTCTTTGATGACTCAGAGCTCTACGCCTACGAGCGGATTGATGATCCGTGGTTGTATGAGTGAGTATTAGCTCATTGAGCTCGTTCAATGGTATGAACCGAAAGCGCGTCATAGAAACAGAAGCTTCCCAATCCTCAAGCAGCCAGTATTAGCTAGCAAGTAAGATGAGGCAGTTCATTTGAACCAACAGACGGTATAACATCGATACCACGAAATTGGGTGCAAATAAAAGATCTTCATGATAACTTCCCGAACCGTTTCTCGACTCAGATGAAATTATTATGAGTTGACACTATAGACCGGTGTTCTTTCAAACCTATTCTCATTCGATTTGAGACACCAGTTTTTTTATTTTGCTCTGTTTCGTCTCAAACATCAATACTCAGAGTATCGACAACAGTTGGCGAGACCCACGACTCAATGCCACGGTGATTTTGTCTGAGTCGTTGGCACTCTGAGTACCGGTTCTCTCTGAATCCACACTGATATTCATTGCACCTGGAACGCCTGTGTGCGCGTTCCGCTTCAATTACGAAGAACGAAAATCAAATTACCAGCAACTATTATGCTGAGTCAACCTGTGATGCAATCGGCGGGTCCTCAACAGCCGGGACCGCGATCTCGCCCGCATCAAGTTCAGCTTCAATTTCACGGGTGGCCTGCACCATATTTGTCATTTTCTTCCGAGCCATCTCCCGCGGCAACAGTTTAAGCCCACAGTCCGGTGAGATTGTGAGTCGCTCGGGCGGGACGACCTCAAGCCCACGCTTAATATTCTGTTTAATCTCTGTCACAGTTTCGACAGTCGCATCATGTGCATCAACAACTCCGAGTGCGAGATCTGGTTCGAACGCAGGTTCAGTAAACACCTCAATCTGCTCATATCCGTCATTACAGAGTTCGACATCAAACTCATCAATCGGGAAGTCATTGATCTCAGGATAGATCCGCGAGTAATCTCCATAGCAGACGTGAAGACCGATCCGAACGTCACTACTGATATTATCAACAATCCGCTCGAGTGATTCACCAACGATTGCATAATCGCCTGGTGTTGTTGCAAGCGCAGGCTCATCAATTTGGATATATCTCGCACCAGCATCGACAAGCCGGCTCACCTCCTCGTTGACGAGTTCGGCTAGATCATACGCAAGATCCGCTTCAGTATCATATGCCTCATTAAACGACCATCGAGCGAGTGTGTATGGTCCTGTAATGGGTACCTTCACCGGTCGGTTTGCTACGTCTGTGGTAAAATTGAACTCATCAACCAGCCATGGCTTGTCGTATTCAACCGCAGAGGTAACCGATGGCTTATTGAAATAATTATGTCCCCACACCTTCACTGGTCCGTTGAATTCATACCCTGGGATTCGGTGTGCAAAGTACTCAACCATCTCCTCACGTCGCATCTCTCCATCAACAACCGTATCAAGTCCAGCACGCTCGTGTTCTTCCGTGATAAGGCGCGCTGCATCATCGTGTGCCTCGGTCAGATTATCCTCATCGAACGTTGATTCTTCATCATCGACAAGATCGTTCGCGCGGTTGAGCCATTTTGGCTTTGGATAACTTCCGACAACGGTTGTCAACAGGAAGTGATCTGCATCATGACTATCCGGACGGAACTGTGCGCGGTTATCGGCGTTACGTGACATTATGCTTCGACCTCCGTTTCTGTTGTGACAGCGGGATTGTTTGTTGCTGCGCCTGCTAACGCGGTAAGTTTTTCACGATGTTTATTTACAGGTAAATAAAACGGTTCAGCACTCGTCGTGAGATAGACAGTGTCAAACTCAGCCGATGGGACCTGATTCTGGAACCAATTTGCACGTTCAGCAAGCGTTTCTGAGGACTGAACAAGTGTATTTTGTCCATCGGCGACACCAAGGGCAATATCCGTGGTAACGCCATATTCAGTCACGTTATAGAGCGTCTGTTCTCGGTCACTTCCGACGATATCAAATCCGAGAGCCGAGACTGATGCATCCATCAAATAAGCGTATGTTTTCTCATCTAACGCGCCGAAGTACGTGTGAACAACAACCTCCGAGTCAGTTGCGTCTGCAACATCCGAGATTGTCTCTGAGACAAGTGGTGCAATTTCATCGTCCGGGGCAGCGGTGACGAGGGATGGCTCAAGCAAAAACAGCGTTTCATGCGACGGCAGTGCTGCAGCCTCCTCGGTGAGTAATTCCCCGATTGCTGAAAGGAACGTTGCGTCATCTTCATAATAGTTGTTCGTAGCAAGGTCTGCGAGTGAATATGGACCAGGAAGAACCGCCTGAAGGGCAGCGTCACCCCCAGAAACGTCAGACCCGGCTTTTATCTCACTCAGCGTCTCCGCAGTTGCTGTTAATTCATCTGCAATATCTCCTGTCGGAGTAAGTTCACCGGTTACCTGCGGATCGCGATAGAAGTTATTGTTATCATAATATCGAATAATACCACCAGTTTCGACGTTCTCATGAATCGTCAGTGGATGTGCAAGCATATCATCCCACCTATGCTGACCGCCGACAATACGGTCAAGTCCCATCTCACATTGCGTTTCAATCGCCTCCGTCCGGGATGTGTTATACACATCACCGATTTCCGCTGACTCATTGCCTGTGATTAAGTCCTCTTTTTGATGACCCTTCAGGTCTGATAACTCCGACTTCGCCCAGTCAGGAAGTGGAAACAGTCCAGGCGATGTCGCTACGTATTCGCTCATCATTCCACGATATGTAATGACAGCGCTTAATATTTGCTAAAGCAATATATATCCGCAGGTTATATCATTGGTGTCTCAGTGCAAGCACCGAGAGTGTTTCAAACGGATATGACTCCTCAATTACGACCGAATAGCTAAATCCAGCTGTTTCAATATATCTCGTCACTGTTTCGTATCCAGTTAACGAGCTTATGATCACCAATCCAATGCCATCAGGGACAAGAACGCGTGAAAGAGAGTCAATAAATGACTCAATTACCTCTCGTCCAGATGGTCCACCGGAGAGCGCACGCTCCATCCAGTCATCCCACTCGGCATCTGGGTCTGTCGGAAGATACGGTGGATTAAACGCAACTGTCTCGAAACTGTTTGTATCGAATGCGGTGAGGAGATCTCCTTGGACAACAGAGATCGGCGTTGTCGTATCATCAGATGATACTGCCCGCTGCGCAGCGGCACGACATGCATGTGGGTTTATATCACTTGCAACGACCTCCGTGACCGCATCAACGTCCTCTGCGGTCGTGACTGCGACCCACCCAGAGCCGGTCCCAACTTCAAGCAAACGCCCACGACCCTGCTCATGGATTGCGTTGGCGAGTAGCGCTGAGTCCTCGGCTGGTTGATACACTGTTGTCTCAATTTCACGCCGCTCGGCGAGTGTCGAATCAATTGCATCGGTATAAGCCTCTTTATCGGTCATTTCCCTTTTTCAGCAGCAATTGTTGCTAATTCAGCGAACTCGCTCGGGGTTAAATCACCAGCTCGCTGAGACAGTAACGTCTCATCGGCGGCATTGACAACTGCGTCAGGAGTGTCAAGCATCGAAATATGTGCTGTATTCCGGATTGCGTTTCGGACCGTTTTTCGCCGCTGTGTAAATATTGCTTTTACAAACCGAAGAAAGAATGTCTCATCTGTCACCGTGTATTCCGGCTCTCGTGGTTCCGCACGGATAAGCGCACTTTCAACCGCTGGTTCAGGTGCAAACGCGGTCGGTGGGACTGTTTCAATTACCTCAACAGCTGCATAATGCTGTGCGCTTACTGATAGTCGACCATATGTGTCTGTCCCAGGATCAGCAGCCATTCGCTCACCAAACTCGCGTTGAACCATCACGATGAGTGGGCACCCAGATGGAAGCAGTTTAAATAAAATCTCTGAGGAGATGCCGTACGGCAGGTTCGAAATACACGTTGTAAATCCTGGAAGCGTCACCTCAAGCGCATCGCCTTCGATAACGGTGAGTCGATCGTCATCGATCATAGCGGTGAACTCCTCACGAAGAAATGCAGCGAGTGTCGAGTCACGTTCCACAACGGTAACAGTGTCACCAACAGCTAATAGTCGATCTGTCAGCGCACCTGTTCCGGCTCCGATTTCGAGAATGTGTGTTGTATCCGTATTCTCTGATATATATGTCGGGATACGATCTAATACTCGGTCATCAATCAGGAAATGCTGATCAAACTCTGGATCGCCTGATACGCCAGCCCGGCGACGAAGAGCATCGGGATCTCGAAAATCCTCTCCATCTAAATCAACAGGGGTAATTGAATCGGAATTGGAGTTGGAGTTGGAGTCAGCCCCAGACCCAGAGGTCGCATCTGTCATTGCACATCATTCCCTGCTGAAGATGCTAAACCTTCTCGTTCCCTCTTAATTCGATGCAATACGCATACCAGTGCTTTCCTCGCTGTCAGTGTCACTCATCAATACACAACATACAGCATTACGTAAACAACATTTCCCAACACGAATGAAATGAGCCATAGTGAAGCGGCAACTCGTCCCACGAGTTTATGTCGAGATTCATAGATTGCCTCAATGGGTCGTGAAAGTGCAATCAATGCCACATAGTATAATAACGGAATACAAATTACTGCGAGAAGAATATGGACTGCAAGCGTTGGCAGATACATATATTGATAAATGACGTCAGGACCGAGGAACTCCGCTGGACCCTTGAGAATCACTTTGTATAAATATAATACAAGAAACATAATAAACAATCCAACTGAAGTCAGCATCATTGCACGATGGCGACGCACATCCCCGCGACGAATAAATCGGACACCCAGTAGAATCGTTATGACTGCCACTGTGCTGATGACTGCATTTACATGCGGAATTAATTCGATGAGTGTTTCTGGAGCTCTTGGGAGTGAAGACTGTGGAATTATCCCAAGAACGGCAGCAAAAACAGCAGCAAGTGAGAGAATCGTCAACACTGCAGTGAGTCCCGGTATATGATTGCGAATACGCAAATCCATATCCAATGAGATGGTCCTCCGCGATTAAACAATACTGGCTGTGACTCTCTGACGCTGCTCGACCGAAAGGAAACTACTATAAATTACCATAAATAAATTTTGCTTGCGTAAGTCGCGATATAACAAGCGTGGGTAGCCAAGCCAGGCCAACGGCGCAGCGTTGAGGGCGCTGTCCTGTAGAGGTCCGCCGGTTCAAATCCGGTCCCACGCATACTTGTGATATTACCTTTCCTCAATTTTTTACACTTGAGAAGAGAAATCATAGTTACCACGACGACGAGCAAGTGACTGTGAATGCAGCCGCCGTCTGGTGACTCTTCAGATTGTCATTGACACAATACAACTGATAACTGATATTTGATATTGCGTCTCTGAGTGCAACTGAGGTTTATATAAACAGAGTGAGTATACCTTGTTATGCCAAAATACTCCACCGGGAGCGGAGGTGGTAGCGGTGACGGTGACAGTTGTGAACTCTGTGGACAATCAACAACGACGCTCACGCAAGCAAACGTTGCTGGTGCCGAGTTGCTCGTTTGTCAAGAGTGTGCACCACACGATGATGCGGGAGCCGGTCCTGGTAGCAACAATAATGAGGAGCGAAGTGATGATGAGCCATCACGAGAGAAACGGGCTGTGCAACAGCATGCACGCATGCATGATCAAGCAACTGGTGATTCACGTCACTGGGAGCGCGAGGGAACGAATTACGAACAAGACCAACTTCCATATCTTGTTTCCGAGTATGGTGAGATTGCGGCGTCAGCCCGCCAAGCTGCCGGGTTTACGATTGATGAGTTAGCAACTGAATTGGACGTCGAATCAGGAGAGATACTCGCAGTCGAGCAAGGTCGAGCAACAAGAGCAGGTATTGGGGGATCACTCATTCGCAAACTCGAATCAACACTTGATGTCACACTTGTTGATGAGTAAGTATGTATTTTATATTACAATAACACGTCGGCGAGGAGTAAATATCTATAACTGATGAATATTCTGTCGGGACAGCGAAACCAACCTGCTGATTATATGTGTCGAAACCACCTCTTTTGATTTAATATTTTGATATCGCGAAGTTGATTTAATCCTGGCTAAATTGTCACATATGCAAACCCGCGCTCCAGATGATCCAACTGTGCGTGAGTTTACTGCGACTGTCACAGGGATTGACGGGCAGACAGTGACGTTAGATCATACATACTTCTATGCTGAAAGTGGTGGGCAGCCACCGGATATCGGGACGCTTGATGACATCTCAGTGACTGATGTCCAATCAACAGGTGATGTTGTTGAACACACACTCGCATCGACACCCACGTTTGAGGTCGGTGAGGACGTAACCGGTGTCATTGATGATGAGTTCCGCACCTATTGTATGCGCGCACACACTGCGAGTCATCTCATCTATGGTGCTGGTCGTCGGATTCTCACTGATCTTGGCTATGGGGGATTTGGCATTGATTCTGAAAAAATTCGTGTTGATTTCACGACAACCACATCTATTAACGATGAAACACTCATTGAATTAGAACGATTGACGAACCGTGCTATCTGGGAAAGTCGCAATGTAACGTGGGAGACAGTTCCGACGACTGAGGCAACAGCACGTGAGGATGTTGCATTTAATACAAAAACCGAGGAGGGCGTGATGAGTGATGCCGACTCTATTCGAATTGTTGAGATTGATGGATGGGATGTCGCTGCATGTGGTGGGACACATGTTGCGAACACCAATGCAGTTGGACCTGTAACAATTCTTGATCGATCAAATCCAGGTGAGGGGATGACACGTGTTGAATTTGCTGTCGGACCAACAGGAATTGATCGGCGAGCGACACAACATCGTGCACTTCGTGAAACAGCAATAGCCTTAGAAACGAGTATCACTGATCTGAGCGACCGGGCGATTGCGCTTCGCAATGAACGTGATGAACTTGAGTCACAAGTAAACGACTTAGAAGCAAAAATAATTGATTCAGCAATTGCTGATTTCGACTCCATCCAGACCGATACAGCGGTCTGGCGTGTTGGATCAATTACAGAGATATCCGTTGCTGCAAACGACGCTGGAGAGGCAGCAAAGCGGGCTCTTGAGTCGTCACCCGGTATCGATGATAAAAAACCACCTCATGGTTCAGTTATTGCCATTGTTGGCACCAGTGAGCGTCCATTTGTCGTCGTTGCTGCTGATGATGCGAGTGACGTCAATGCTGGTGCAGTGATTGATGAGCTCACAGATAGATATGGTGGTGGGGGCGGTGGTGGACCATCGTTTGCGCAGGGTGGTGGACTCGATACGTCAGCTTCGACGGTTCGATCGACGCTTCGTGAGTGGGACCAATCATCACCGTGATGATGATATCACGTCTTGATCAGATTTTCAGGAGCTAATAATTCTATCATATTTGATATCGAATAACTGCATCAACAATGCCGATCGTCTGACCAACGCCGACAAGTGCAAGCCCAGCGAATGTGAAAGTTAATTCGCCATTCCCGATGAAGTAGAGCACCATCCCGGCAATCGAACTTACGGCGGCACCAAATGTCGTTATCGGCACTGCACCTGACCGGCGACCTGTATCAATAAATCCGATTGCGGGAAGAAGCATCCATCCGCCGAGTGAAATACTAAGGAGACCACGATTGGGTGGCGTCGAAAGCAATCCGAATAACCCAATAACTGTCACAATAAATCCGATTGCGACGATAATCCACCATGTCCGAAGGGCGCCGGAGCGCATATCACTCCAAGAAAACACGACAAAGCCAGCTAATATAATAGCCATCACACCATGAGCGATTGTCAGTGCTTGGAAAGATACATACTCCGCGTGTGCAGCACCAACAACAACCCATGCGAGCGGAACAAAAAGTGCTGGACCATTCGCACGGACACGCTGAAACATGATTGATACCACACAGGGCAGTTGCAAGAATCTTCATCTCTACTCGGTCAGATCGATGATCGGTGATGAATCGTTTAGCTGACTGCAGGCGGTAACTCCCCTTCTCAAAGAGTGACCGAAGGGAGTAAACAAAGGATATACTACCGTTGATGGCGTCGGAGATGACACTAGACGGATTTTTTATCAAACCCCTACGCTCTCATAGTGGATTCGATTCGTTATCACAACTTCGAGTCTGAAAGAAAGGATAGACATGGCGGGGTATGCCATCACATCAGCACCGACGAGGACAATGAAGAGGAAAAACGGTCCAAATACACGCCTGTGAGGATTACATTATGCCCGCATTCAGACTCACTGTGCTCACTGTCACGGTCACAGCTGGCTTATCAGGCGTATTTGATGTTCTATTGTGGATGTGGGTGTGGGGTCAAGATTGAAATGGGATCGTGAGATATCATTTGACGGACTGTTAGATGACATCTGACACCGCCGTGAGGGTAGAACCTGAGGACATATCTCAGATACATGGAGCGACCGCCTCAGCGGCGAGCGAGCCGGGTAAGGGAATCCAGATAGTATATCTCAGGATCGAGAGAGAATACTGTCATATGTATCTGTGTACAGGCGGTCGAGGCGACTGCCCCCGGGGTGCGTTCACTGTGGGCACTGGACGGTTAATATTGCTAAATGTTACTCTGTTTTTTCGCAAGATTGTCGCTTCCCCCGCATCATACGTCGTTCGCGACAGTAGTGGCTCGCTGCTTGAAGAAGGCGACCCTGGCTTGAAAACGTTGAATTCAATCTCTGATTGAGACATTTCGGGTATCAGCAGCCAATATTATGACCACCGTTTGTGCACGAGACTACACTCACGGGAGTTGAACACTCAGTTACGTATATAATAAAGCAATCAAGTCATCAATGACGGCTACAGTGATCGCGTAAGCATCTTACCCCACTGATTACATCCATGGCGGTCGTAGAACGCACGAGCACGATCATTTTTCGGATCAACATCTAATACAAGCCGATTCACTGGTAAGGTCTGTTTACGTGCAGTCGTCAGTATCGCCTCAAACAGTGCATCGGCGACCCCCTCGCCACGATAGGATGGACTGACGTATAATTCGTTGAGTACGGCTGCATCCCAGATAAATCCGAATAATTCTGGCAGTAAAAACGCGTACCCGGCGAGTGTCTGTGTCTCAGCCGTCCTTGTGTGGCTCTGATTACCACTCGGTTCATCAGTCTTCTCAATCTCAGTGCCATCATGCATCTCTGTGTGGTCATCGATCACAGCAACAGCGATACATCCCGGATCGATCCTGACGCAGTAATTGACCCACGCCACCCATCGATCATGATATATTGTTGTTAATTTTGAGTCGTATATATCGGCTTTTTCAGAGTCTCCAGTCTTAGCGCCGAGTTCACGTTCAAAGGCCTGCTTGCACTCCCACAGTGGCTGTTCATCAGCAAGTTGTTCGTATGGACAAATCGAGATCTCCGGTGGGCAGTTCATCAGTACCAGTTAGTCATTTGAGTTGGATTTATGAATACGATGTGATTGACTGAAGAACCATCGTGATGTATCAACAGGTGATAATAAAATTTGCAGACACTGTTACTTCGTCATATTTTGGACTGTCTCACGCTCTGCGCGCTCATGTCGGGCACGGTACAATCGAAGTGACGTCACGGCTGTCGCGAGCGGAAGGAGCCATCCTCGAAATCCCGTCATTGCAACTGGAAAAATCCGCTCAACTTGTGGTTGCTCCGATTCGGCATTCCCTGAGTCAGTGTCTGCCCCAAGTGTCGGTTCTGCATCGATCACAGTCCGAAACTCAAAGTTCTGCGTTGTCCGCGACTGTGTCGCATCCGATGACGTTGATGACTCAATAAACGTCTGTACCCACCCACGGTCTGTCGAATATAGTAATCGTCCATCGACTGTCATAAATGCGTCATGGAACGGATAAAATACATTTACTCCTCCTACGACCAGATCAGGAACAATTCCGGCTGCAAACATACAACCGACGGCAAGAAACGACATTCTCACTCCAGTGTCATTATATCGCTGCCGAAGTATTGATGATTGCCGCCACCGTGTTTCCCAGATTAATCCAATTATGAGCAGGGCTGGGAGGACAAATGTGTGTCCAACGGCGCGATGGGCGCCAGAGAACACCACTTCAAGTGCAACATCAAGATCCGGCAGTGCTGTTGCCCCAGCAATGATCAATACGCGTCGTCCAGTAAATTGGTCTCCAAGAACCCCGGCTGCAAGCAATAATCCAAGGGAAATATGAACGAGTGTTGATGGCACACCTATTTTTCTGATGTACACAGGCTTGAGCATTCGTCCGCCGTTGAGTCCAGTATATGATCTGAAATGAGTTATGAGATACCGAATCGAATGGTCGATACCCTTTTTCAGTACTCAACAGCAATGATTAGCAGATGCACGTGAACAACTCACAAGAGAGGTCACCCGGATGACAACTGCGACTCCGCGGGACGATCTGGCTCGGCGAATCGCCGGTGAGGTCACACTCAGCAATGACCCTGGCGCGACACTCCGCAAATGGCGCACGGATTTCGATATTTCACAGACGACGCTTGCTGATCAACTCGATGTGTCCTCATCAGTAATCTCAGATTATGAAAGTGGACGTCGGGAAAGCCCAGGAATCGGTGTCGTTCGACGGATGGTTGAAGCACTATTAGATATTGATGAGGCACGTGGTGGTGGTCGTATCCGACAGTATGCGCGTGTTATCTCCGCTGGATTTGAAAGCGATATTGTTCAAGATCTCCGAGAATATCCAACAGCAATCCCACTTGAGACATTATATGAGGCGATGGGTGCGACCGAAATTGTCCGTGGCGATCATGACCGCATCAGTGGACATACAATCATTAATAGTATCGAAGCAATCACTCGTCTTTCGTCTGAGGAATTTTACAGACTGTATGGACAGTCCACCTCGCGTGCACTCGTCTTTACAGGCATCACGCGTGGTGAATCTCCCCTCGTCGCAATGCGTGTCGTTAATCCAACCCCGAATGCAGTTGTGCTTCATGGAGTTACTGAGGAGGAACTTTGGGAACATGCCCCAGCGCTGGCGACGATTGATGGGTTCTCGCTTGCATTTTCAAATCGCGATCTAGAGACGATGATTGATGATATCCGTCAGTTACTCTGAATCCCGACCAAAACGACCGAAAGTCACAATCCTGATGCTGATGCTGGTTAACGATTAATTACCTAAAAAATAAAAGCTGATTTATTGATTAACTAGCCGGCTAGCCAATTGGAAGGCTTGGGATTCATACCGATATGTCCGTGAGGGTCGGAGTCGGAGTGAGAGTCAGGATTGCTCCATTCCAAGCATAATAATCCCAACCCCGTGTTAGCTGCTGTGACAGGGTGTTAGCAGTTGTTGGTAATTTGATTTCTGTATCCGAAGTGGAACGCGCCACCGAGCGTTCTAGTCGAAGTTAGTGTGGTTTCGAATATAAACACTGATTATATTGCCAACGACTGCTGGGGGACAATGGTCGTCCCTCTAACTATGTGCTCACTCGATATACTCATACCGTCGCTCGCTCATCCGTCCCCATCCGGTAAACACGAACTCTGATTCGGGCGTGGTGAATGCCTCAATCTCAGTATCTTTTTCATGATTATGCACATCATGAACGCGTTCATACTCCTCAAATGAAAGATCATATCGAGCCTCAAGTTGACTTTCAACACTTACCGGTGTAATTGCCTCACGCCACTCCGGTTGTACAGTCTCAGCGTGAATTTCTGCCTGCGCACCTGACCCATACGATGCAACAAGGAGCTTTTCGCCGGTGAGATCACGATTTGCGTCTGCGGCTGCAATTAGTGTCGAAAGACGTGCGACATGTACTGAACCTGTATACCAGTTTCCGACCATCCGGGCAATGTCGACTGTTGGATCAATTGCCGCTTCATACCACTGTTGATATGTGTCTGTTTCTTTGAGTTTATCCATATACCCACGAATCGCCTCCTCATACGCCTCTCTTGAGACAAATTCTGATTCTCGTGGTTGGGTTCCGATTTCACTTGCAAGTGCTGACTCGACGTCGGTTCCTCGTGAGATATGTCGAAATCCAAGAAGTGCCGCTTTTCGTACCATCCCTGGGAACGGTGTGTGGAATGGGACGTAGGCGAAATCATCAGGATGAGTATCGTCGGTGATTGATTCATAATCTTCGAGCGCTTCCCGCATCCGTGCAAGATACACCTGCATCGATCGTTTCCCATCAACACTTGGGAACTGTTGATTCGGCTTGAGGAAATCTGTCTCATCAGCACTCCCGAACCCTTGCTCAGCCGAAAGCGCGACAATGTCTGGATCTGCATCAATGAGCATTGCAACTGCGCCTGCGCCCTGCGTTGCTTCACCAGGGTCACCTCGCTCGTATAATGCGGTATCTGTTGCGATGACTAATGCAGCGCGACCGCGATTACGTCCGGCACGAATCCAGTTGTATGCATCATCGATACTCTGGGTACCGGAAACACACGCAAACTTCCGTTCTCCCTTATTGGCATGATGAAAGTCCTCTTCATACACCTCTTCGAGACAGCCTGCGATGTATGTTGATACTGGCTTAGAGTTATCAAACGCTGACTCCGTCGCCACATCGATCCGACCGATATCATTCGGTGTGAGCCCTTTCCGGTCTAATAGCTGTTTAGCAGCATTTGCTCCCATCGTGACGATATCCTCATACACATCAGGAAGTGAGGAATGCTCAACGCCCAGTCCCTTGGTATATTTCGCTGGATCCTCGTCTTTCACAGGTGCGAACGTATTTGGAAGGTCAAGTCGTAACTTGCCACTCCATAATTCAATTCCATCAATACCAACAGGTGTCTGTGACATATCCCTAATATCACTGGCTCGGTATTTGGATTTGTCGATAATAGATACGTTGTCTGTCGAAAACAAGTCGATACAAATCCGTAACGATTATACAAATCTGAAGTTCAGTCCCGAGACTGCCTCTATCAGAATCAACCACAGTACGCAGATAATCTCCAAGTAAGTCACCATTATCTCGTTATCTTCGAATAAAACATGAACTATCTATACTCACGTTACGTCTGAACAGCATCACTCACACAGATTATCCAACGGATATACAGGACAACTACCGAGCATACTTGGAAACAGAGAATATTTGACCAACCGAGGCTGAGTGTAACACTCCTCGTTAGTCTTCTTCAACAACCTCGGGATCACTCATTGCACTTTGAAGACTATCAAGCCCGTTAACCCATTCAGAGACAAGCCCATATTCGATTTCATCAACAACAGTCACATCAAGCTCATCGCCTGCGATAATTCGCGTTCCCGCTTGAACGAGGTATCCAAGGGCGGCATCGACATCTTCATCCGCCTCAGCGTCTGCAGCAGCCTCGACATACTCAGTTAATGGTGCTGACTCCGCAGTTCCTCCGAGAATATACTCCTCAGCAGCATAGAAAACACAGACCAGACTCGTTTGCACACCATCAACAAGCATGATCTTATCCTCAGAGGTTTCTTCTGCGTTAAATTCTGGCTCTGCTAATACGATTTCGCGAACTCGCTCAAGTTCATCAAGTGCTGCTGATTGATCAAGCTCGTCCTCTTCAAATGCTGAAACGATTTTTGCAATGGCAATTGCAGCATCATCTTGTAAATTCAACAGCAATCGTGCAGAGTCCTCATTCTCTGGGTCTAAGTCCTCTTCCTCAACACGTGAAAGCCAGTTCTGCCACCGTTCTTCGGTATAATATGTCTCCTCAGCCTCAGTCATATCTTCATAATTCCGGTCGGTACTCAAAGACCTTTCTTGTCGTATGCAGACACTAGCATCACATTCGATGAACTGAATCACCGCAATCTTTCACAGACTGAAAGAGGTATCGCGGTCATCCCATCAGAAACTGAACGACACCACCCTCTCTGCGTGTCAGAATCTGAGTGAATCCGCACACTGTGTCTGATGATTTATCAGTTGTTGGGACTGTGATTTCTGTCTCCGAAGCGGAACGCGCATACAGGCGTTCCAGATGAACCGTCTGAGTGTGGATTCAGATATACACAGTGATCATATTACCACCGACTGTTATTGATAAAATCGTTTAGATAATCGGGTGCGTCTGATGTCGTGGATGGAGAGCACGTCGTCGAAACAGGAAGCCCTACTCTCACCGGAGCCACGCCAGTGGCTGAGTCGGTGGGGTGGTTCAGGAACGTTACGAGACCGCTGACTCTGTATCAATTCCGTAGATCATCTTTGGCGTCTCAATATGTGCTTGCTCAATCGCGGTATCATATCCGTTTTGCTGTAACCACCTAACACGCCGAGGCACAGTCTTCGGTCCGAGGACTGCCCCCGGTCGATCAGGATCATCAATAAAATCTGTCTCCATTAAAAATGGCTTCTCCTCAATTGCCGCAGTCTCCAATCGGTCTTTCTCTGACATGACGCTTGGCGTCGGTCCGGCAAGCGTTCCACCCGCATAATGTTTGACAACCCGCTGTGCCGGAACCCCGCGGTCCTCGGCCCACGCGGCAACATCAGTAAGATCATTTGTCGCTTCTGTGTGTAATTGCACAGCACAATCAAGCTCACCACCGAGATGAAAAGCGTGCTTCATGACACGATTTGAGGCTGTCCATACTGCCTCAGAGACATCATAATGTGGTCGTCCGGATTTCAATGCCAGTGCGGTGTCATCACGAACATATGACGCTGCGCGGTCAAGTCCAGCACACATTAACTCTGCTGCTGTCTCGGGCTCGTATGATCGTTCATCAACCAACCGAGAAATCAACCCGGGATGAACGCCCAAGACCGGCCATGCCTGTCCTGGAAGCATCTCTGATGCGGTCTCAACGATATCAATTGTCGTCTGAAAGACAGTGTCGAAATCCGACCCACACGTCGGGTCAACACCAAGGTGCCAGGACGGTTTATTCACAACAAGAAGATGAGTCCCACCAACTCGGGTAAAGTCTTTGACGGCGTCGAACCCCTGACCATGCTCTGGGTCAAGATGAAGGTGATTATCAAGTACCGGTGTTTCCAATGAATCCATATTTAGTAATGTCTATGCGTCTACTTAATTATCATATCCAACGAATGTCGGGGTATCATCTGTTGTCTCTGCATTCGACTCTGAGTCCACCTTCGAATCTGCATCTTCGCTCATGTTGGTGTGTGATTCCGCTTGTTCAGCGACACTCTGGTCCTGACTCTGATTTGCTTGATGCGTTATATTCCCTGTCTTCGCGTCGTGTGCGGTCTCACCCTGATACTGACCTTGTGAGTATGCGGCAGTGTCTCCCTCCCTGTGCTCGCCGAGAGTTATCTGAGTTGTTGCTGCGTTCCGGAGGGCATCAGAACGTCCATCCACCCCTGGCGCAACGACGACTGTTTGTTGACCATGATCGTTTGCAACTTCAATCGCAGGCTTAAAATCGGCGTCTCGGGAGACAATTGCGATGATATCAGCCTTGTCTGTTACGGCGGCTCTTGTGAGATCAACGCTTAATCTGACGTCAACATCGCTACTTGTGACAATAACTTCAAACCCTCGTGCTTCTGCTGCCTGAATCAGCCCTGACGGTGCATGCTCATCAAGATACAGTCGTCTCATTGCAGGGTGCCCAAACTGCTCTCCTGCTATTCGCACATCGTCGAGATCAACATCGAATTCCTCACGAAGCACGTTTGGTCCATCGACAAACAAAGCAACAGACCGATTTAATGGATCATAAAGCCGCCTGAGGATGCTCATGCAAGCTACTTATATCGGTAGTTGCATAATATCGCTGGTGTGTAATATCGAACATGGCACTCATACACTTTCATCTGAGGATATCGCACTGTGAAACGTAACCTACCACACTCTATTCGCCTTCGGCTGCGGTGCTTGGTGTGGACGGGGAGTGAGCCTAAGGAAATTAAATAATGCTACCGTATCCTCAGTTAGTCATATGAGCGATGTGATTTCGGGTCTTGAGGGCGACCTTCGATCGAATGGAATCAATGTGGAAGCGATTGAGATTACTGATACGCTTGTCAGTGTCGTCTATCTTACTGCATTTCCTGGCAAATCAGTCAATCATCAAGAGATGGGTCGCGCCTTACAAACATTCATTGATGCAATTGAGATTGATGAGTGGGATCCGGCGCGTGTTGAGGCAACCGTATTGCGACATGCAGACGATGTACAAGGAACATGGTATGTCAATGCTGAGTGGTTTAATCAGTATCAGAATTACAACATCGATGGGACTGAATTCTCTACATGCGTTATCAATACGCTTGATGCAACTGAACCCGAACCTGCAGTTGATTTACTCGCGAGTGATGACTCACAGACAACGACTGACACTCCAGCAAAATCAAACGATGAGGAGAGCAAGTGACATCGTCTGACTCAGCACATCACTATATCGCCGATGTCGCTTCAGAGACGGTTCCATCTCGATATGTATTCTCGACAGTCACGATGACATTTATGAGCGATGACATTGCTTGTCGTGGTACACTTTATCGACCCGACCGCCCGAATGATCCAGCGTTAATCGTTACTGCGAGCGGTCTCCCTGGTGGAAGACATATTATCTCTAATGTATATCCGAAACGCCTCGCTAGTGCTGGATATGCAGTGTTTGATTTCGATGTTCGATATATGGGTAACAGCGACGGCACCCCACGAAACCACATTGACCCTGCAGCGCAACGTGATGATTGGAAAGCGGCTCTTGCTGGACTTCGCGCCCGAGCGGATATCGATACGTCTCAGTTAATCTTATGTGGGATTGATCTTGGCTGTGGTGTTGCAGTATCTGTTGCTGCGAGTGATACTGATATCGACGCCGTGATTGGAATGATGCCAATCAAATCTGGTCGTTCGTTTCTTGATTCGCAGTCCCGACGATATCGACTTCGTGGATTTATTCAGGGAATTCGTGATAAATTCCAGTCGGTGTTCACCGACCCACATACGATCCCTGTGTATGATACTGATGCGTTTTCATTGATCGACGTATCGACATCATATCTATCTAATTCGGTAACTCAAGCAGAAACAAACACAAAGAACATCTCACTCCCCGCACGCTCGTTTTTCACCCTCTCACGTGATACTGTTAGATCACACGTCACCACTCCAACCGTCATTATATGTAATACAAATACAAACGACACGATTAGCGCACCGGACTCAGCTTCATCAATGGCTGCTGAGATGGCTAATGCAACCGTCATCGAACTCCCGTTTACTCATGTTGAGTTGGCTGATCAGCCTGCTGCCGATACTGTTGTTGCACATATTGATGCATTTTTGTCATCAACAGTTGAGTCATCATCCTCCAGCGTTTAGCAGTCGTTTGAACTTTGACAGCTGCTTGTCCACAAATCTGTACTCATCAGACTCAAGACGCCAGTTTTTGCACCTACTCGATTCCGCTTCGAATACCGAATCATAAGCATATTTCCACAGATCATCGTGTTTGTGCCAGCGGCAAATCCGACAATCGGCAGGTTAATCAGAATCAGTGTCGGTACTGATAGTTGAATTATTCCGAGTTAATTCGGAGAGCCGAACAATCCCTTGATATCGAATCTCCTTCCAAAGCGCGTCAGTAAAACAAAAAGCCACAGGTCAGTTGACCCGGGGGAATAGACAAATGGAGGAATTCTCCTGACTGTCGCCTATCATATCATATGATATCATATTCTGTTATATCATACTCTATCAATATAATGAGACTTCAGTCGTTACGATTCAGCATCTGTAAGTGGCACAACAGCAGTTGGCCGATCCGTTTGTAATAAGATAGATTGTGCAGTTGACCCGAAAACAACCTTTGCCGTCGGCGTTCGTTTTTGCACCCCGATAATAAGTTCATCGGCATTGACATCCTCAGCGTGTGTTAGAATATCTACGTCGGGGTCATTGCCTCTGACAAACTGATGGGTTTCAATCGTTGCTATTGCACCAAGTCGTGATCTGATCACCGACAGTGCCTCCTTACCATCTCGTATCTCTTGAGACCCCGTTTTATCACTCCCATAGAGTGAATTAATTGCATGGACTGTATCAGAGTCTTCAACTCGAGTGATGAGATAATCACATAGCCGCGCACTCGTATCGACGTGGTCTGTTGCAAGAACGTATACTGTCATCTCATTTGATAATGCTTCTAATCATAAAAAATACTTCATACCTCAACTATACTGATAATTGATATCTCTTCGCGACGATAAGAGCCAATGCAGTCATCAGATATCCCACCAAACGAATCAGTGAGAAACACAACTTCACTTCCAGTTCCACTTCCGGTTCCACTCACAGTCTTCGTTTCATCTTATCTTCATTCGACGGTCAAGACAGGTTGAGTGTCGGAGACGGAGAGGAGATGGAGACGTGGACATGGACATTGACGCTGACGTGGTTATGTTCTTGTTTTGTAACGAATTAATCCATAATGATACTTACCGAGAAAGCACACTGCATTAGAGTGAACTGAGTAGTGCATGTCAGTCTCAGTTCATATCCATCATCTGCAGACATATTTGATAGTCAGTCGTTTTATTGCTCTGACGGTCTTAAGATTCTATATGAACACAGTCTCGGATCTCAGTGACATCGATGGGTCATCCGTCGTCGTCATTGGTGGCGGGTTTGGCGGACTTTCGACGGCTTGCTATCTTGCCGATGCGGGTGCGGATGTCACGGTTCTTGAGAAAAACGAACAACTTGGTGGACGCGCAAGCCGACTTGAGGTGGATGGATTCAAATTTGATATGGGTCCATCCTGGTATCTGATGCCTGATGTCTTTGAGCGATTTTTCAACTATTTCGATCGTGAACCAAGTGAGTATTATGAGCTCACACGGCTTGATCCTCACTATCGAATCTTCTTCAAAGATGGCGACCGTGTTGAGATGGTTCCTGACCGTGAGCAGAATCGAGAAGTCTTCGAATCGTATGAACCCGGCGCTGGTGACCGATTTGATGAATATCTTGCAAAGTCGAAAAAGAATTACGAGGTTGGCATGGAACACTTCGTATATGAGGATCGGACTGAACTGTCTGATTATGCCGATTGGGATGTCATTAAAAACGCTCGTGGGCTCTCATTGATTGGGTCGATGCAAGATCATGTTGAGCAATACTTTGATCATCCAAAACTCCAACAGATTATGCAGTACACGCTTGTGTTTCTTGGCGGTGCCCCAACAAACACGCCAGCACTGTACAATCTCATGAGCCATGTTGATTTCAATATGGGCGTTTATTATCCCGAGAATGGGGTTGGCGGTGTTGTAGACGGAATTGTTGACCTTGCAGATGAGTTGGGTGTGACATTCCACACAAATGCACCTGTCTCAGAAATTCGCGGTCGAGAGGGAGCATTCGTCACTCGAACAAAAACTGACGCAGAGTTCTACTCTGAGTATGTTGTGAGCAATGCTGATTACCGACATACTGAAATGGAGCTTCTTCCGCCAGAAAAACGACAGTATGACGCTGATTATTGGGATTCACGGACATATGCACCATCGGCATTTCTACTCTATCTTGGTGTTGAAGGCGATGTTGGCGACCTTGCTCATCACTCGCTTGTACTTCCAACAGACTGGGATGATCACTTCGAACAGATCTTTGATGACCCAGCTTGGCCTGCGGATCCGGCATATTATCTTTGCGTTCCGTCACAAACTGATGATGATGTTGCACCTGATGGTCACTCAAATCTGTTTGCGCTTGTCCCAATTGCAGCCGGACTTGAGGACTCTGAAGAACAACGTCAGCGCTATCGTAATCTCATCTTAGATGATATTGCTGAACATACAGATGTCGACCTCCGTGATCGGATTGTCGTTGAGCGGTCATTCTGCGTTGATGACTTCGCAGACCGATATAATAGCACCGCTGGAACAGCGCTTGGACTCGCTCATACACTTCAACAAACAGCACTCCTTCGCCCTGGGCATCATTCCTCGGCTGTTGATGGACTGTACTTTACTGGTTCATTCACCACGCCAGGAATTGGCGTTCCAATGTGTCTCATCAGTGGGCAACTGACTGCTGAAAAAATGGCGGACCAGGTAGCTTGATGGACTGAGTTGACCGTGCAGACAGATATTGACACAGACACACCCAATCGCGACGTGCTTGGACGCGTCTGGTACTTACTAACCCTTTCGCGACCTCGATTCTGGCTTTATCTTGCTGGACCAATCGTCGTTGCTGTCGCTTTTGGAGCAACATCTGTCTCGGAACTATTTTTACCAGCAAATATCGTGTTCTTTGCATACTTTCTGTTTCCTGCGAACGTGTTCTTATATGGGGTTAATGACGTATTTGACGCCGATATTGATGTTGTCAATCCAAAAAAAGAAGGCAGGGAGACTCGCTGGCAAGGTGATCCAGTCGTAGCAGCGAGTGTTGTTGTGACAACTGCGCTCGGTCTGGTGATATTTATTATTGCTCCCCGAGTGGCATGGCCATATCTGATTGGATTCTTTCTCCTTGGATTCCAATACTCAGCGCCGCCATTACGATTTAAAACAACGCCAATTTTTGACTCACTCTCAAATGGACTTTATATCCTTCCGGGTGCGGCCGCATATGCGACTGTGACTGGGACTCAACCCCCACTTGCGGCTGTTGCCGGTGGATGGCTTTGGACGATGGGTATGCATACCTTTTCAGCGATTCCAGATATTGAGCCCGATCGTGAAGCTGGGATTCAAACAACAGCGACATTTCTCGGCGAACCCCGGGTTTATGCATACTGTCTTTGTTGCTGGCTTGCGGCTGCGGTCTCTTTTGCATTCATAGATAACCGCATTGCGCTGCTCTTACTCGCATATCCAGTGATTGTGTTCGCAATCTACTGGTCTGACATTGCTGTTGATCGAGCATACTGGTGGTATCCCGCGGTGAATACGCTTGTTGGCATGCTTCTTACGATGGGTGCGCTTTGGAGGCTCCTCTATGGGTGAGCGCTCTCAACTCCTTGATCAGATACCGCGTAATCGACTTGATTGGGAAGCGCGACTCGATCAACTCATTCGAGACAATCGATTCACGATCTCTGTCTTCTTCCCGCTCAACGGTATTGTTCTCCTTCTTGGGAGTGCTGAAGGATTGCTTCCAGAACCATTGGCATTCAATGGGCTGTTGATTCTGTTTGGAACGATTGTTATGCGATCACCGCTCCTGATTGCAGCACTTCCACTGACAGACCGACGTGCAGCAGCATCCGTCGGCGCATTGACAATCTATGCATACGCAATCGAGTACACTGGCGTGCATACGGGATTCCCATATGGTGAGTTCTTCTATGGTGTTGATCTCGGTCCGATTATTGCTGGTGTTCCACTCGGGCTTCCCGTGTTTTTTGTTCCCCTCGTAATGAATGCATATCTGCTTTGTATTCTCCTTCTTGGCACACGAGCTGAACATACCCTTACTCGACTTCTGACCGTTATTACGACCGTCTTACTGATGGATATTATTCTTGACCCAGGTGCTGTTGCACTTGGATTTTGGGTATATCCAGATGGCGGGATTTTCTATGATGTCCCAGTGTCAAACTACGCTGGATGGGTTCTCTCTGCGACGATTGCTGTGCTCGCACTCGATTTTGGGTATGACCGCCATGCTCTACTCCAACGTGTTGATGAGTGTGCGTTTATGCTCGATGATCTTGTCTCATTCATCATCCTCTGGGGTGGTATCAACGCGTGGTTTGGCAACTATATTCCCACTGCATTTGCAGTTGCCTTTGCCATTGGTCTTCTCAGAGCAGAGCGATTTGACACCAAACTCTTGCGTCCATCATAATGATTCCAGCTCAACCTGTAAGTTGAGTCGGACATCATACTTGATCTCAAAGGCTATGAATGTCCGATGGCGATAGATATGTGCTCAGCGTGAGCTTTCCTGATCATTGTACAGTCGCAGTCGCAGTCGAGTGGTAGTAACGGTGATATTTACATTCCGAGTTAAAATCAAAGTCGTGGTCGGATAATCCTAACCTCAACAAGTATCTCGTTTTTTACACGGTCATGGTCATGGTATTCGATACATTCTTGCATCAATGAGGCTGCAACAATTTACTTATCAGGCGTGTGAGAATGTAGTTTCTGCTCGCGACCGACCCGCTGTGATCTCCAAGCACTATCATTCATCAGATCTTCTCGTCACTCACCGCGTGTAAAGTGCCGGACAAGATTTGAGAACCGCTGAGTGACAAATTCAGTCCCGATTGACCACCCACGACTGCGCTCGCGCAGGTCGCGGGCGCATCTGGGTCTGTCTCATCAATATCTTCATCTCCGTCAGGATACGGCACCACGCTCACCCGTCGAAAAACGGTCACAGGATCAGGCGTTAGCGCCCAATACATTCGCGTCTTTATGAGTAACCAGAGTTTGCGCGGTGTTGATAATGATGGTGTTGTCGAGAGGACATCATAATCGACGCGCTCAATCGCACGATGATGATCTGCGTATAAAATTGCCGCCAGTAAGACAGCGAATTGACAATCTTCGGGAAGATATTGGATTCCTCTTACCCCCTCGCGATAGAGTGCCTCTGTCCGTTGTTGTTCATGCTGTATTACTGCTCGAACGTTCTCATCAAATTCAAGATTGAGGATCTGTGATGTCGAGACGTCATATTGTTGTAATGTTTCCTGTGGTAAGTAAACTCGATCGCGCTCTTTGACATCCTCACCAACATCTCGAAGAAAATTCGACATTTGGAATGCCTCACCAAGCGCTGTTGCGTGTGGCAGTGCCGTCTCAGCGTTCTCAGTATCCATAATTGCTGTCATCATCCGCCCAACGGCGGCAGCAGACCCATCCATGTAGGTCTCAAGATCGTCATATGTCTCATACTGGTCAGTGTCGACATCTGCCAGCATCGCATCGATAAAGACGTTCACATCATCATCTGGAATATCATAACTCTCACATAGTTCGGCGAATGCTGAAAGCACTGGATCGTCTGTCGGCTCTTTACCAAGTGCCTGTCGTCGAAGTTCTGCCAGGCGTTCACGCTGCTGTGGTGGGGGAGCAGCATCTGTAGCATCGACTACCTCGTCTGCAACGCGAAAGAATGCGTACAGAACGTACGTTGCATGTCGAACCCGCTCCGGGAGTACCCGTGTCGCGAGGTGAAATGTCTTTCCCGTGCGCTTTTGAATCGCCTTGCTCCGTTCGATTTGTTCATCTCTGACCATTATTACGGGTCACGCAATTGAATATCTCGACAGGTCATCCGACCACTCATTCGTCGTTGCACCTAGGTACCCGAGCGATATAACAGTTAGTGCCGAGTCAAAATCAAATTATATATAACTATGAAAATACGTTGTCGAACATAAATTTATTACCTAATAAGTCTGTATTCGCTGTAATATATTTCAATGATGCGATAATTGTTGCTTGAACATATATTCAGTCATAAGACGCACGGGCATGGACACAGTTACTGCCAAAACGTGTCACTACAATCATAAACAACACCATGTTCGGGACAAACGTACTTACAGTGGCGATGAACCATTGCTGTCTCACAGAACGGACATGGTCGTCCTCGCTGTGAAGATGTGTGCTCTCTATTACTAGAGGACATACACCCATTTTGAGAGTATACCTGAAGAAGATATCGACACAGATGGTCTGTTCTCAGTCGCTATGATGCCCTTTGCCGGTCCTAGATTCACTGGCGATAGGGACTCAGACCCAGACCCAGACAGACGCAAGTTGAATTCTCAATCGTGTGTCAATACTTCTTCGTTAACAAGCAGAATAAAAGTGGTAGTTCAGATCCTCAATACGGTGAGATAGGGAGCTTACTTCCTGAGACTATTATCCCAATCCAGCGGTGCGGTACCATTGGATTTGCTTGTGTTCCATACACGGAGGATATCAAGGCGTGCAGTCGAGTTCAACACTCAGACCATCCACATGACTCACACGTCTTACACCCTTCAGAGTAATACAACGACATACTTCCACACTCAGGACATTCGGGGCTCTCACCGGCAGCGACGAGAGTATCAACATCGTCAGTATCATTATTCTCATCGCTCGCGGATGGTAGAGATCCGTTATTACGGTTTGTTGATACGGCATCGTCCGTCACTGCTGCACCACCATCCGTTTCGTGACCAGGTGCTCTCGCATTTGATTCTGGCTCTGGCTCTGAGTCAGCGCGCGGTTCAGCCCCTGCATCAGTTCCTACCTCGGTAAGATTCTGCTGCTGTGGATATCCTTTCTCAATTTCACCATCAAGATATCGACGCATTGCAGTTCCAACCGCATCCGGAATGGAGTTGATCTGCTCACCTTTATCCCAGGCAACTTTTGGACTACGGATACCTTGCAGTTCACTTGCAATCTCACGCGGATCAACACCTGATCGCAGTGCTGTCGAAACAGTCTTTGCAAGCGCCTCAGTGAATGACGCAGTGAAACCACCCGAATTTCCAATGTTCGCAAAGAGCTCAAATGGACGTCCAGCATCGTCCTCATTGATATTCACATACAGCTTTCCATATCCGGTGTCAATCCGCTGTGTGACTCCATGAAGGACATCTGGTCGTGGACGCTTTTTGCCTAATGCAACCTCTCCATCTGCAGCCGCGAGAACGCGATCAATCTCATCATCTACGGTGTCGCGAACGGTGTCATTCTCTAAGAAGCTCTCAACACCGCCGAACACCTCTTCGATTTGCTCAACGAGCGTTGCTGCGGCTTCATTTTCATCTGCGAACTCAGTGTTTTGTGCTCGGGTTGTTAATACCTGCTTCGAGCGTGTTCCATCGCGATAGACGGTTACTCCCTTGCCGCCGTTCTCGTAGATATACCGATACACTTCGTCCATATCTTCTTTTGTCGCAGAACTTGGGAAGTTGCAGGTCTTCGAAATTGCAGAGTCAATGCCTTCTTGACAGGCACACTGGACACCAGCGTGCTCTTTCCCGGAGAGATCGGATGTAACGACGAATAACTCTCCAATCGCTTTTGGAACGGTCTCAAGCCCGTCAACGCCATCAAACTCGTTCTGAGCCATCTGCTCTTGGGCTTCTTGTTTGACCGCTTCGACATCAATGTCGTTTTGCTCTAGCACACGAAGGAAATAATCATCAAACTCTACCAGCATCTCATCACCTTGCACATCATCAGAGACGTTCTTATAATACGCCACATTATATATCGGCTCACACCCACCAGTCGTGTTGCCGATCATCGAAGTAGTGTTGTGGGTGACAAACCCGTCTGCAATGTATGTGTTATTTGACGGGACGCTGATGTCCTTGGTGTATGCTGTCTCTTTCGTGACTGATTCGACAGTTGCAGCGTAGAATTCGGTTAGTTCGCGACCCTCAATGCTCACCGTCTTAGCGGTTTCTGCCTCGATATCCTTGATAAGTCTTCGAGAGATAACCCCATCAATCTGTGATTGATTTAGACGGCTCTTGAGAGACTGACTGACTGAGTCATACCCATCGAGTGCCTGCACGTAGTCGATAACAGACGACGGATATGTGTCGTTGTTCGATGATTGTGTGGTCAGGTCGAATTCATTTGACCCTGATTCTGACTCTGTCAAAAAGCCAACCTCATTCATGAATCGCTTATCCTCGCGCCGAGTTGCCCCACGAAGGCTCTGTTGTGGGTGACCACTATAAGAACCGTCTGTATTGATCACTTCCGTCGTGTCTCTGGTGAAAACGTACCCAAGTGACAACAGTAGACTCTGAAGTTGGTCAGCGAAATCCGTCGATGGCGTAAGCATTTCTACACGTTCTTCGACGGTCCCAGTAGCCTCAAATACTCCTCGAAGGAACGCTTTAATAATCTGCTTGTCGGCTTTGAGAACTTGTTCAGGAATAAATGCAGCTGCAGCTGCAGCTGCTGCATTTCTGCTGTGACCCGTGTCGGCTTTCGTCCAACCGTTGTCCTCAAAGTACTGTAAGAGCTGAGAGCCACGGAACGACAACACTTGATCCACTGCTTGACTCTCGGTGGTAGGCGTGACACCGAACAGTCGTTCTCCAAGATCACTGAGATAGCTGCGGAGTTCTGTCGCATCCGAGTCAACAACACACTCGACACCGACGTTGATCTCATCAGAAACGTGCCCATTGCCCATAAAGTAGCCAAGGAATTCGGCAAGCTCGGATGTCATCTTATCCGGTAATGCCAAGTCAGGATCTTCAGTCGTGTCTTGTGTCTCATTTACCCGCCCGCTCGTCTTGAGCGGGACACGAGAACCATCGTCAAAGCTGTCTCGTTGAAGCATAATTCGATCACCAGCTTCGAAATCACCTGCTTCCTTCCATGTGTATTTGCCATCATTGGAGAGTGTTCGGAAGCGGTGATTAGGCGTTGCAGCAATACTGAATCCGCCCTCGGTCTGGATTTGTCGAACGTCAGCAAACCCGTTGTCATAGACGGCAGTCGCTGTTTTTGTCCCGCCATCGGTGGTGACGCCGACTTCAATCTCGTCCCACTGTTCGAACTCCGCTGTTGTCTCATCGAGATCTTTGATTGGTTGGAGACCCTCATCAGTTGAGATGAGTGCGTTCTCCTCGACACATCCTGTCGGTGCGATTGTCGTCGTGTTATGATTACGAATTAAGAATCCATCTTCCCAGTCGCTTGCATCAAGCCCGGTGTGGTGTTCGAACCATTCACGATACTCCGTTGGATTCGCGTATTTTGACTCTGTCCAATCGTTGAATGTTCCACGCTCCGTTGCAAGCTCATGAGATGCCCACTTTGACTCGTGATTGATATGCGTCATCAACTGTTCGGCAATAGCATTAGCCTCCTCGGACCCGTATCGAACGCCAATTTGAATATACAATTGAGCGAGCCCCATAATTCCGAGACCGATCTTTCGCATATCACGAACAGTTGCTTCAATTTCATCAACCGGGAAGTCTGACATCGTGACCACATTTTCAAGGAAGCGGGTACCCGACTCGATTCGACGGTCAAACGCATCCATATCGATTGCCTCGTGCATGAACGCCTCAGCGGCGTCATCGAGATTATCATATGCGTCGCCGTTATTATCATACCAGACTCGCCAGTCTGGGGCGTCTTTATCAGCTAATGTTGAGAGGTTAATGTGCCCAAGATTACATGCCTCATACTCCTCAAGCGGCTGTTCACCACATGGATTCGTTGCCAATATTTCATGCTCGGAATATTTCTCTACGTCGAATGAGTGCTCTTTGTTGACACGCTCAAGATAAATTACGCCGGGTTCACCATTCTCATGGGCCCCGCTGACGATATGATCCCACAGTTCCTCTGCGGGGACTGAAAGTTCTTCTCCGACTTCGACGTGCTCGCCGAGATTATGGAGCTCGTACAATTCTTTTGTTTCTGATGTAGCGATATGTGGCTCTTCGGTGCGCGGATTCGTGAACGTGAACTCTTCATCCGCAAATAGCGCCTCCATGAACTCATCAGTGACGCCGACTGAGATATTGAAATTCGAGAGATGCCCTTCGACAGCATTGCGGAGGTGTTCAGGAACACGCCCTTCTTCATCAATCAGTTCACGGGCTTCTTCAAGCGCTTCGGCAAATGAATTATGAGTGAAGTCATCGGGGTCATTCAGCCGTAATGAGTGTGCGAGTGACACATCCTTATTCTTCGCATGAATGAACTGGATGACATCAGGGTGCGAGATACGCATGACTCCCATTTGTGCACCACGTCTGGCACCACCTTGAGCGATTGTCTCACACATCTGATCGTATGTGCGCATGAATGTAATCGGTCCAGAGGCAATGCCACCCGTTGATCCGACCGAATCACCATATGGGCGAAGCTTCCAGAAAGCATACCCCATTCCACCGCCGCTGTTGTGAGAGACAATCCCGTCTGTAATGTACTCATGATTGTCTGCAACAGTAACGTCATAGACGGTCGCGGGTGGAGAGTGAACCACGGACGCAACGTTCACCGCATATGTGTCATTACCGACAGATGAGTCATAAGAGTCCGGTGATTCAACATCTGCAAGACCAATCTCTCGTCGTTCATCGATGAATCCAACATCACGAAGGAACGCTCGAGATCCTTCATCAGTCACCGGCATCACGCTGTAACGTGATTCACCGCCTGTATTATGAACGACGGATTTTTCGACCGGATAGCCAAGACCCATCAGTAAGCTCGCAATGTCGTTGATGCCGTCTTCCGAGGAGAGACAAAGCTTAGCCGTAGCCGTAGGTTTCCCGTCCTCACAGAGTGTCCCTTCAGTAGTAAAGCATCCGCGGAGGAACGATTCAATCATCCCTGCGGGTGCCTGCTTGATTATCTGCGGAACATACGTCGATTGAGTTGTCTCCGGCTTACTCCCGAAGTTTGTCTTCCACCATTCTGTGAGTGTCTGACCGCTGATACCGACGGTATACGTTCCGTCAGTAGCTGAAATTGCTGCCGGTGTCCCGAACAGTTGCTGTGAGAGTCGGTCAATATATTCAGCAACATTCTCACGCTCAACACGGAATCGAACCTCATTATGATGATATAATCCGGTATCAACCCATAATCCGAGCAGTTCAGCAAGCCCCTCACTCAATTGCGCTGGATACTGAATGGATCCAGATGCTGATGCAGACGCAGTCTCATCTGATATGAGTTGCTCTTGAGTGTGGAATTGCCTCACAGCACCAGCCGATTCGTGGAGACTACCTGCAGTAGCCATCTCTGCGTCGGCTTTTTTACCTGCAGACGGTTTTGACAGTACTGTGTTATCAGATGGTGTCGAATCTGCCGTCTGATTGTGGGCACCGTCTGAGTGATGATGAAGCTCAGGTGCTTCCTGATTCGTCTCTCGTAACCAACCAAGTGCGTAGTGGACCTCCTGATTGGGTTGAATTTCGTCGATTCGGGTCCACTCGCCGTCAATCATAAGACGGTGATTCGGTGTTCCACGAATGGTAAATCCATTATCGAGAGTAACAGTCAGTGTCTCTGCGTCCTCATATGCGTGAGTTTCCTCGACCGATTGATATCGAAATCCTGTGTCGGATCGCTGCGCGATTTGATCCCCAGCCTCGACCTCTGAGACGCTGATTATCCCTTTATTTTTCACCATCACAGTCGAATCTGCGGTCAGACACTGGAAGACCTCAGCAGCTTCTTTTGCCGTCTGGTGAATATCTGAGATATCATCACTCGGTGAGTCAACGAAACAGGCTGATAGCTGTTGAAGTTCATCGCCAGCATTCATCAGCGTTGGCGAGTTCGGCATAAACGAGAGTCGGCTCATTAGATCCTCGAACTCATCGGCGACATCTTCCACATGATGTCGAATCTCATCAGGGAGTTCGGGGACAATTGTCTCATATGCGAACTTATTGACATTATACACTGATAGCGTCGTTTCCGCATCGTCATTTACACCCGTACCGGTACCGAAAACATCCTCGGCGAGTTCATCGCGACGCGGGTGATCTGGCTTGAGTTGGTCTGGTGTGACTGTAATCTCAGTATCCTGTTTGTCAGCCTCAAAGACAGCTTCCGCCAGAGCGACATTTTGAGCGACGCGCTCAAAGATCTCCTCTTGGCTCTCAGCAAGGTTCCCATCGGCATCCTTCCGGAGATATCGAGCTGGAAGGATATTATGATAGGCGTTATTCGTTAATCGCTGTTCAATCGTCTCCCCAGTGGTGCGTTTGATCGGCAATTCGAGCTCGTCTGCACCAACATCGGGTGTGTCCATCTACGATTCCTCCTGCTCAGCACCAACGTGCCGGGCAGATACGATTCGATTGCATGAGTTAATTCGGATCATTTGTGTCGATGATAGTTGCGGTGGGCCTGAGGGATAACAGTTCTGTCTCCGAACTATACCTTGGAATGAAGATTTCCCCCTTATTCTTGGAGCAGTCAACGTAATCCAACAGGACCCTAACTGCTCGCAACGAAGCATTCAATGGAATGTGAGAGGTGAATATGAATCTGTTGAGAGCGGAGTGAAAGTGGTCCGGAATTCACACAACCCCGACGCCATCACCCATTTATCCAATCGAAGCAAGGGGGGAACAGTTCGAGACAGCGGTTGAGTTGGTGAGAACTGGATGAGCTCATATTCGCTCAGGATCCATCGGAGATGAGCGGGATTTATACACACTCCGCCTAGTCACGGAGACGATGCGCTTACACGAATACCAGGCAAAAGAACTCTTTGCCGATGCCGGGATTCCGGTGCCTGACTCACGACGTGCGACGTCACCCGATGAGGTTTTGACAGCGGTCGAGGACATTGGATACCCAGCAGTCATTAAAGCACAGGTACACGTTGGCGGTCGTGGAAAAGCCGGCGGAATCAAGATTGCAACCGATACGCAGGAGGCGAAAACGTACGCCGAAGAGATTCTCGGGATGGAAATTAAGGGTTATACGGTTGATAGCGTCCTTGTCGAAGCTGGCGTTGATTTTGAGAATGAACTCTATCTCGGAATCACCATGGATCGCAGCAGTGGGAAACCCGTTGCGATGGTCTCAACTGAGGGGGGAGTAGACATTGAATCGGTTGCGACAGAGACGCCAGATGCAATCGCCCGTGAACATATCGACCCCGTCTTTGGTCTTCACCCATATCAGGCTCGACGTGCAGTCTATAACGCCGGTGTCCCCAGTGATGTTGCCTCAGATGTCGCTCACATTCTTGCAACATTGTATACACAGTATGAGTCCGCAGATGCGTCCGAAATCGAGATTAACCCAGTCATGATTACGGCTGATCGAGATGTCATCGCGGTTGACGCGGTCATGAATATCGATGAAGATGCGCTTTTCCGACAACCGGAGCTTGCCGATATGGAGGATACCACTGCCGGTGATGATCTCGAAGCAAAAGCAGACAAGTATGGATTTGATTATGTCAGACTTGAGGGGAACGTTGGAATCATTGGAAATGGGGCTGGACTTGTGATGACGACGCTTGATTTGGTCGATTATTACGGCGGCTCTCCAGCAAATTTCCTTGATATCGGTGGTGGTGCAAAAGCCGACCGTGTTGCGAATGCGCTTGATATGGTGTTCAGCGATGAGAATGTGGATGCCATTGTGTTCAACATTTTTGGCGGAATCACGCGGGGTGATGAAGTTGCAGCGGGTATCAATGAGGCGCTTGAAAACTTCGAGACGATTCCAAAGGATGTCGTTGTCCGACTCGCTGGAACAAACGCTGAAGCAGGCATGGAGATTTTGAACACTGACCGTGTTGAGGTTGAACCGACACTCGAAGATGCGGTTGAACAAGCAGTTATAAATGCACAGGAGGTTCATCAATGAGCATTTTTGTTGACAATGAGACACGAGTTGTTGTCCAAGGAATAACCGGTGGGGAAGGAAACTTTCACACCAATGAGATGATGACGTATGGGACAAACATCGTTGCTGGTGCAGTCCCGGGAAGAGGTGGCGATGAGATCAATGGCGTCCCAGTCTACGATACAGTTGATGCAGCGGTCAGAACTGAAGATGCGGATGCGGCGGTTGTGTTTGTCCCTCCAAGATTCGCTGGTGATGCCATTTTTGAAGCACTTGATGCGAATCTTGATCTTGTCGTTGCAATCACAGAGGGAATCCCAACCCAAGACATGACGAAGGTATATAAACGACTCTCAGAGGTTGATACACGACTTATTGGACCAAACTGTCCTGGAATTATCACTCCTGGTGAAGCAAAACTCGGGATTCTCCCTGGAAATATCTTCGAGCCAGGAAATGTCGGATTGGTCTCTCGCTCGGGAACATTAACCTATCAGGTTGTCTCGAATCTCACCGACCGAGACATCGGACAGACAACGGCAATTGGTATTGGCGGTGACCCGATTGTCGGGACATCGTTTATTGACACACTCGATGCATTTGAGTCGGACCCTCACACGGAGGCTGTTGTCATGTGTGGTGAAATCGGTGGTGAAGATGAAGAACAGGCTGCTGCATTCATCCGAGACGAAATGGACACACCAGTTGCGGGATTTATTGCTGGACGGACTGCCCCACCAGGAAAGCGCATGGGTCATGCAGGAGCCATTGTCTCGGGGTCGGGGACCGGCACAGCTGAATCAAAAATCGATGCACTCACCGACGCCGATGTTCCAGTCGGCAATACTCCGAAAGAAGTCGCAGAACATATCGAGTCATTCTTATAAACCGCCTCGGGGTCACACCTCCATTCAATCCCACAAGGCAGTCGCCTTGCTTTCTCTGTAGACGATAACTGACTCATTCACACTATGTGGTTTTATATGCTTCACATGGACACGTCTTGGTCATTCATTGTTCATTGTAATAATCGGACGGTTCCTCTTCAGATACTCTCTCGACACATATCGCCTAATCGCGTATCAACGACGGTGTCGAGACAATGTTTTAGACGTGTCTCCGACCGAAGCAGGTATTCGATCGGATGAAACCAACACTTCGTCGAGGATAGCTCAGAAGATACGATTGTAGACACACATCATCGAAAGTATACAGAAACGACGAATCTCAGTATTATAATCGGGGATCTAATGAACTCGCATTTGTTCCATCAGTGATGAATAGTGTGACCAGTATTTATACATGAAGCCGAATTCACCGGACGCAGACACCGATTTCGGTGTTTCGTTCCATTTCCGTTCCGTTTCGAATCACGAAACTCACACTGCGAACAACCGTTTTACCACGGAAAACGAAGAAAATGTCAGCACAAACGGACTGAGGCACAGATCGAGTATGTATCTGACAATTTCATTTTCGGAAAGATAATTCGGCTTCCCGTAGTAATGCAATCAGAGAACAATGCCGTCATCATCACCATTATTACTCACCCGACGTGGGTTACTCGGAGGTGCTACATCACTGGCGTTGGCAGGCTCTGCTGGATGTCTCCGTCAGATTGGGTTTGAACGGAAGTCAGCATGGCGGGACCCTCCCTTAGCGTCAGACCGCCCAGATGGCGTATATATCCCAGCAATTACAGAGGGGATGAAGATGTACGGTCAAACGACGACCGGACGCTATGGTGTTGCGCTGATGTATTCATACCCTCATCGATTTTGGACGCTCGCGGGTTCGAACACACAAAAAACACCAGTTGAGTCAAATGACGATATCCATCTGATGGCTGTTCTATGGGATACACAAACGAACCAACCACTCCCACTCGATTCTGGTGTCACAATTACTATTCAACGTGATGGTGAGTTAATTACCCAAGAAGTCGCCTATCCTATGATCTCACAGCAGATGGGGCTTCACTACGGGTCAAATTACAGCCTACGTGGAGAAGGTAACTATACTGCAGATATAACTATCGGAGGGATGTCACTTCGTCGGACTGGTTCGTTCGCAAATGCGTTCGAATCAGTTAAAACAGCAACAATACCGTTTACATTCAGGACTGACGAAATATATGATATCTCGATTGGACAGCCTACTGATGGAGGAACATCCGGTGCAATCGATCCAGTATCAATGAATGATCTCCCCACTGGACAGGCCTTCCCGGTCAGTTCGATTGCAAATCATCATGCAGGAACACTCGTTGTTGATGATGCACATCTCGAAGTGTTTGTGATCACTGACGCTGACACCGACACAGACGCAGACACCGACACTGATGCCGATATCGAGAGAGGACCTGAAAGCAAGGCTGACAGTCCATATCTCGTTGTCTCTGCTCGGACCCCATATAATAACATCATACTTCCAATGATGCAATTGGAGGCAACGATATCACAGCATGATGAGGTGATTACAGCAAAAAGGCTGACACGGACGCTTGACCCAACACTTGGATATCATTATGGGACATCAATCCCTGCTTTGACGCACCTATCGGATCCCATGTCAGATAAATTCACGCTTGAAATTACGACGATAATCCCACCTCAGATTGCTCGACACGATGGGTATGAAACTGCGTTTATGAACATGGATCCTGTTTCACTCACGTTTCAGATACGCTAATTATGTCACAGAATACGCCAGACTCAACATATCGCTGTGATATCTGTGGGCGACGTTTCTACGCAGCGGACCACCATATCCTCCATCGTGGTGTTCGACACCCCGAGACGATGACAAAAGACGAACAGGATGCATACCGCGAAGCCTATCGCGCTGAGGCAGCCGCGATCCGATCATTCCGCATTCGCGCATTAGGTGTTCTCGTGGTATTATATTTCGGATTTCTGTTTTTGTACGTTATTTATGCGTCCTAATAACGATCAAACCAAGACTGGTACACCCGGTTCATCTATATCAAAGAACACACCAGGACGTCAATCGACATCTCCTGTTACTGAGGCGTTCGATTACCGCTATGTGTTCGGGTGTCCCTCATCGAATGATACCGACTCTTCGGTATCGTGTCTCAATAATCCCACAGTCGGTGTGAATCAGTCTGATATCAATACATATCAGACTCAGGGTAACAAACCACAACTCACAGGACGGCGCAGAAACAGTATATTGGTGTCTCCAGGGTCAAACATTTGAGAACTATACGCTTTCGAACCTGTGTCATTGCTGCTTTCACGATTATACTCTCGGTTATCGGTATATTCACCGGAGGGACAGCAGCGAGTAATGCAGCAGTCGGATTATCGGAGGCGTCTGAAAATGCACTTTCGGTTCCGCGATGGCTCTATGTTGCTACCGGTGGGGCTGCAATTGGTGCCTCCGCGCTTCTTGCCGGATTTATTACGGATCGACGGTTACTAAATCGAATCCATACATGGAATAGCACGCTCTCGGTATGGCGTCCTCTTAATAAGTGGGGACGTCACCTTGGAGCGGTGATTGGTGTCTTTCTCGCAGCGATTATCATTATCCGTGGACTGACTGGACCACAGATTCCAACAGTAAATGTTGCCATTATCATTATCTTTGCTGGGTTCCGTGCAGGAATCACGATTGTATCATACGTATTCGGAAATCTCTGGACGGTAATTAATCCAGCACGCAGCATTGTCACAGCGATGCCAATTGCACCGAGTTCAATTCAAATTCCATACCCCTCACGTTTTGCTCGATGGCCCGCGCTTTGCGGACTCTTCGGATTGATCTGGCTTGAGACAACAACCGGCATTACTGCTCGTCCAACGTTATTAGCGCTGGTCGTTTGCGGATATCTTCTTGTGAGTATCATCGGGGCTCTCATTTTCCAAGAGGCGTGGTTTCGGCATATCGACCCGATATCGGTTTTTTTCAGGTTCTACTCCCGCGCAGCACCACTCAGATGGACCGATGGGCACGTCGAAGTAAGGATTCCTGCGATGGGTCTCGTCGGTAACAGTCGTGTTGACCCAACATATGAGAATGAAACCCAAGAATCATCATCGGAGAGAGTCGCCGACGGTGGGGCTAATCAGGTGGATGCGACTGAAACAACAGCACATCCGCAGTCACAATCAGGATATACCGATAATACAGCGTCGTCACCGACGAAATCTCTCAGAGAGCAATCCTTCGCGCTCATCGAGGATCGCTCGGATGTTGCGATTGCTGTTATGCTCGTCTGGGAACTCACATTTAGTGGATTTGTCACAACAACACAAGGTGGTGCAATCATTCGAACTATCGTCGCGGGCGGTCTCTCACCGGTGATTACATATCTCGGTCTATTCGTTGGCGGATTTATGATATTCTACGCTGCGTTTTTGTTTGCTGGTCGCATCGCAGCGGACCGACTACGCACAACATGGTCAGCCGGTGATCTGACTGTTGCATTTGCTCCATCACTCATCGCTATCGCCGTTGGCTATCACCTTGCACACTACGCTGGATTCCTGTTGTCACTGTCGCCATCGCTATTTGATGCCGTCATGTCCCCGTTTTCACCACCGTCAAATCCAATCGTACTGACGCTGCCGGCTTGGATTTCAGCCCTCAATATTATCTTTATTCTCGGCGGACATCTCATTGCAATCTGGGTTGCACATTCAACGGCATATCAGCTCTTTCCAAGTCGATTACAGGCAATCCGCAGTCAGTATCCTTTCATTTTCGTGATGATGGGCTATACAATCGTCAGTCTCTGGCTTATTTCACTTCCAACAGCCACACCACCGTTTGTTGGATAATTACAAATACGTACCAATGCAATATCACTGTAATTTGTCATAAATCTATCACTGCTAATTGTGTGTCATGAGAGATGGCTTTGGACAGAATCGCTCGTGTCGAGTGTTCCCGCGTATGTCGTACAGCGATATTGTCGGAAGTAGGACGTTCCTTGATACGGTGGTCAATGATGGTTTTGATGTTGCAGGGCTGATGACTCAGCCCGTTGTCTCCGGTCAGAACAGACCTGAGCGGACATCATGAGGTGTCTCGTCTTGAGTGGGACGACCATTGCTAGCGACAGCAGGGTCACTCAATCAGAAAGGACCCGAACAGAGAAAATTGCTCCCAAGGAACGGTCTGAATCACCGACGCGGGAACCACGGCTGAAACCGCCGGAGGAAGTCACAGCCCTATTTCTATCACTCAATGGTATCTCGGAGGAGTGATTCATCGGTCGGGAGATATATTCAGTCGCGTGATGGTAGTTTAGCGGTGGGAGTCGTTAGCTAATACTATACCCAATGTAGTAGCGAAATTATCTATTAGGGTTGTCGTTTCCTCCTCGCTTTGCTCGTTGTATTGCTTCTTGCGGACGGGGACTCCAATTAATAGCGTTGGATTGTAATTAAATTAAACTATTTGATAGTTATACGGACATCCGAATATACAAATTAGCACCCATTGAATAACCAGTTATGAAGGAACAAACACTCATCACCCGTCTTGATGATCGGCTTAATACAGCAGCATACGCTGATGTCGATGCCAGTATGAACGGGCTTCAGGTCGGTTCCACGGACGGTCACGTTGATACTGTTGCTGTTGCTGTTGATGCTGCGATGGCAACGATTGACACCGCCAGAGAGCGTGAGGTTGATCTACTTCTTACTCACCATGGCATCAGTTGGGGTGGAATCGACCGTGTCACTGGACGTGAGTATGCACAGATCGAGTCGCTCATCAGCGCTGATATTGAGTTATATGTTTCACATCTTCCACTTGATGGGCATCAGCAACTCGGAAATGCAGTTGGTCTCGGCGATCACATCAACGTGAATCCTGATTCACGAACCGCTTTCGGCGAACTGGGGTCAGTGACAATCGGATGTCACGGGTCTCTTGAGGATCCGGTGAGCGTTGAGACGTTGCAAACCCGACTGGAAACGATTCATACCGATGACCAACCAGTACAGGTTCTCCCGTTTGGTCCCGATTCAATTGAGAGCATTGCTATTGTAACTGGTTCGGGGGCTGACTGGCTTGATGAGGCTGCAGCAGCTGGTGTGGACGCATTCGTTACGGGTGAAGGGAAACAGCAAATATATCATGAAGCGCGAGAGCGAGGCGTTAATGTATTTCTTGCTGGACACTACGCGACTGAGACATTTGGCATCAAGCGTGTCGCCGAAACAATTGAATCGTGGGGGGTCGAGACGACGTTTATCGATCACCCAACAGGATTGTGAGTTGTCTCTCCGAGTCGCGAAATCGCTGAAGCTAACCCCTCAGGTCGCCCACTCGAAGATATGAGTGACCCACAGGATGACCGGTCAACAGACACTGTCTCAGAAGAGGATGAATCCAATACCGACGAGACAGAGGAGACAACACACACTCGTGATGAATTTCAATCAGATCCAATCCAACATGCCCAGGTAACGGGAGAGATGACGGTTGATGAACTGGCACGCGAATACGCACATGCAGGGATTGGTGCCGCTTCGATGGATAATGCGGTTGATATTTATGCAGAAATGCTTGCTCGCAATGATGTTGATATTTTCTTTGGACTTGCAGGGGCGATGGTCCCGGCTGGAATGAGACAGATTATTGTTGATCTCATCCGCGATGGGCATATCGACGCACTCGTCACAACAGGGGCGAATCTCACACATGATGCGATCGAGGCAATTGGTGGAAAGCATCATCATGGGCACGCTCACTCATCAGGTGATGCCGGCTCACATGATGAGATTGACAATGGGTCTGAGCAGACACAGACACACTCCCACACTGCGACCGACAGAACGCGTGCACACGATGAGCAACTCCGAGAGGAGGGTGTTGATCGGATTTATAATGTATACCTCCCGCAGGAACATTTCGCACTCTTAGAGACACACCTCCGGGAGAATGTCTTCCCCACCGTGGAGCGCCAGATTTCGATTCAGGAGTTTACCGCTGCACTTGGGCGGGCGAACGCTGAAGAAAATGCCGAAAATGACATCGATGAAGATCCAGGTATCGCTGCAGCAGCGTACAATCATGACGTTCCGATATATTGTCCCGCAATTCAGGACTCAGTTCTGGGAATCCAAGCATGGGTATACTCACAAACCTCTTCATTCGGTCTTGACGCACTGCAGGATATGACACATCTTTCTGACCGTGCATTCGATGCCGAGCATGCTGGTGCTGTGGTCGTCGGCGGGGGTGTTCCAAAGAATTATGTCCTCCAGACAATGCTCACAATTCCTGGCGCGTATGATTATGGCGTTCAGTTAACGATGGATCCGGACGCGACCGGTGGACTCTCAGGGGCAACACTCGATGAAGCGCGATCCTGGGGAAAATTAGAGCCATCAGCAACAAACGCAACTGTATTGGGAGATGCAACAATCACACTTCCATTACTCGTTGCTGCCGCTCGTGAGCGCAGTGCTGAATCTCGTGTTGATACATGATATCTCGACACATTACACAATAAATCATTAAGGTTTATTATACACCCCGTCATGATGTGATATATGAAGATCGTACGCGTGCATTCATAATCAATTCTCCATAGTATGCACCGCTTTGCAGTTACTCTTCACCGACGTCAGTTCAGATTACACAAACACAACCATATCCAGATCCAAATCAAATAATGAGCACAAATCCACGCACAACAACACAGAATCAAACTGAATCATCGACATACGCTCCCGCTGAAACTTCATCATCTACAACACATCCTCAGTCGCTTACAAAACGCCCAACGACAGACACGCCATGGACACAGCGCTGCCAACGACAATTTGACCGGCACTCAACAGATCGACTTAATAATCTCGTTGATAAATCAAATCTTGTTATTGTTTCACCCGACGAGAACCACTGATACATCCTTATAATATCGGTTCAAACAGTCTCACAACACAACTCTGATATCGGAATCCTCTCGAATTCTGGTTGATCATCATTTGTACTTCGGGTAAAATGAGTCATTCTTATATGTGAGCAAGTGGGCTCCAATTGATATCCTCCCGCGCTGAAGCGCGAGGCTCTTTCCTCGATTCTTCTATAAATGACATCACCCTATCGCGCTCACCCCACAAAGCGGCTCGCTCCTTGCGGTCGGGGGCTCCGTCATGAGTGTGCTGAGGTCACATCTCCATCTTAATCCATATTCGAGTTCTGAAGCACTTGCCTCGTTTGTCTGATAATGATGAGATAGCCCACAGACAGCGTGCCGTATATGCTGTGGAGTTGAGTGATTTTTCGGTTACGGATGCGGTCGTTGACACGAGTACAGTTTCCTAGAACTCTACGGTACGTCTTGATAGACCCATCTTTATTTCCAATTTGAGAATCCTCATATTTGATATTCTCTCACCGTTCAAAAGGACCTCTGGGGGATGAGACATACTGTACTCAGAGGCGTCACTTTCATTTCGCCAGCACTCTGGTCTGTGCGTCATCGGGACTCTTCATCGTCGGAAGTGTAGCAGTTTCACACAACACTTGACCCATCTAAGTCAGATTGTGCCACTGATCGGACTCCTCGCTTTATTAGCCGGTGACTGAGGGATGTCCGCGAGACATCGAGGTTGGTGTGTGCCCATGTCCACGTCTCCGCAAGTGACAGAATAGACTGGCATCTCCCCGTTGACCACGTGGGACGCCTCACAACCGTGTGTATCCCTAACTCAACGTGACATCCTTAGTCTGATTCCAATTCAAGTTTGATCCCGACTGCGAATGTGACTGTAATGGAATGATTCCTGGTGATTATGATACCTCAGCGCATGAACGAATAATACGTTGAGAACTAATATGTCTCGTTCACCCCTGCGACCAGTGTGTCGGTAATACGTTGATGAGTTTACCATCACACAGTAGGAATACCCATGTCAGACAGACGTTTTCTCAACCCCTCTCAGTCGTTGGGCACATTCCACGATTAAGCGAATGAATTTCAATGTACAGGCGATACAGGGCGACTGCCCTGGAGATTTGATGTTGATGTGACCCCAGGGTGAGTTCACAATATATGATATATGATACAGACAAGTGGTGTATTAATCCAGTCGCAGTGTGTGGAAATTCATTCATCTGCCCGTCGATATTTATAACACGGAACGGATATACGCGCGCATCTGCTCAATTTTGTATGGACTATACGGAATCTCTTAATCGAGCACTTGATGAACTACCAGAGCGTCGCGATGAGCAGTCGCGACTTTCGATTCCAGATCCAGTGGGTGAGACTGACGGTGCATTCACCCGATTGACAAACATCGGGGAAATTGCTGACGCGCTTGGTCGTCCGGTTGAACACGTTCACCGGAACGTCCAGGGTGAGTTAGGGACGAATGGACAACTTGAGGATGAACGCGCCCGGTATAACGGATCATTTTCGGTTGCAGACTTCGAGGCAGCAATTGATGAATATATCATTGAATATGTCACGTGTACAGAATGTGGACTCCCTGATACCCGACTCACCACAGAAGATGGCGTTGCTATGCTTCGGTGTGAGGCTTGTGGTGCGTTCCGTCCAGTTCAAAAACAAACAACAACGCAGCAACAATCACAGTCCGGTCCAGCCGTCGAGGAAGGAGCGACCTACGAAGTCGAGATCACCGGAACCGGACGCAAAGGTGATGGTGTTGCCGAAAAAGGCAAATTCACTATTTTTGTCTCTGGTGCAGAAGAAGGACAAACCGTTCGCGTGCAGATCGAACGAACAAGTGGGACGCTTGCATTCGCCCAGGTCGTCTAATTATCACCGAAGGCAATCAGTTTCTTTCTGTTGCATTCACATTCAATTGCTTTTTTCACTCTCTGAGCAGAGAGTTGTCATCCGCTGGAGTCACTTCCAGTTAGTTTACACTTGTAGTGTCAGTATTCGTTTCGCATCCACCCTCACACTCTCGCGACAAATTCGATCATACGCCGCTCCCCATGACCATGATCACGTCTTGACGTAACCGTGAAATCCACCGTGTCTCGTCGGTTGTGACCGGGCACTCATGTGAAGAATGAGATATTCACATTCTGATCCATTTGAGTATTGATATCAAGAGAGCTCACCCGTGAAGTCTGGAGTCCCTCATAGTGCTTATTCGACACAGAAACAACAATTCTTTTTCAATGAGAACGGGTGAGAGATGGACAGCCCCGAGAGTGGAAGGTTAAGAATGGTCATAGTATTATATACTGTCTGATCTCTCTGGTTGTTGACATCAGATATGAGAGAAATAACTACTCAGCACTAATCATCCGACCCTCAATATTGGCGGAATGTTCTTTTGCTGGTAATGAATAATGTGACCGGTCGATGACGATGGCACCGTTCTGAGCTGGAGTGGCATCCATCAGTGATGAACCCTATGAGTGCCGAGACCACGCTTCTATCCATCTATTTGCGAGGGAAAGTAGACGAACGCAGGAGAGTCGCTCGTTCGACGAAGAGAGTCCGCCGATCATGTTCTGGAATGACAGTTCTATACGTAATGGGCGTCTCATACCATTCTTTTCGAACCGCTCCGGAGTTTTCCGACAGCAGAGTTGCTCGCGTCGGACCCCGCACAGTCATACTGCCTCTGCAGGTCACGGAACAGATCGCTACCGCTCACCGATACTGATAGGTCGTTGTTATATCTTAGGTCAGGAACCCCTCTGAAAGGTGATCTCGCCAAGTCGCCGCTGTCACGCGGCTCGTATCTAGCACAAAGATAGATGACGCCCTGCTTACTGTGGTTTGGAGGTACGACTGGCTATCCTGTCTCAATCACTCAATGTGCCGCTGGAACTCACCGTCGAACCGATATACTGCAATCGTATCCTCAGCGGATACAAGCGATTTTGCCATAGAGATCGCGGCCGATTTTTTCCGATAACTGTATTTCTTCTCAGATGACTCCGAACTGACGCGCCAGTCTTCACACCGGGGACGAAGTGTATATTTTACCATGTGGATCTGTCGGACAGAAAGATAAAAAACCCCCCGCTCAGGAAAGTAACTGTGGTGACAGCGGGTTCGAGCGGTCGAGAGTGTTCATACAGCCACGATATCAGTGGTGAACTGTTCGACGATATTGCCGGCGAAACGTGGTCGTGCCCACACGAGTACACCGATAGTAGCGACTACTGTCCGGTTCACCGGTCCTCGGCCAGCGCACAGGAAGTGCGCTCGTTCATCACCAACGCGTGTGAACGAGACGATGCGGGGAGAGCGGAGACCCAGTTTTTCGGTGCTGAGTGTAGCGCGCTCGAACTGGGGCATACAGTTCTCGACGACAGCAGCTTGTTCCCGGTCGACTTCCGCGACGCCATTTTCGGTGGCGTGAGTATGAAAAAAAGTCGGATCCGACGGCCGATCACACTCGCCGGGGCGACGATACGAGGACCGCTCAACTGTAAGCAAGCAGTATTCGAGCAAGAGTTTGACATACACGGTGCAGTCATTGATCGGGACGCAACCTTCGAATTCGCACGATTTGATAACTGGTGTACGGTCAGTGACACTCGGTTTAAAGAGGCGACGTTCAACGGCGCCGTGTTGTCACGAGGAATAGACGCCGCAGGGGTGCACTTCAGAGGCCACAGCGAGTTCGTGAACACGAATTTCGAGCAACTGACCAACTTCCGCGGAGCCACGTTTGTCGAGCGCGCGGACTTCGACGGGCCAGAGTTCTTTCTCGACGCAAGGTTTGATCAAAGTGTTTTTTACGGGCCTGCATTCTTCGAGACGACGAAGTTCCACCAGGTAGGGGTTTTCCGGAATGCGGAATTTAACGGACCGGTGTCATTCCGGAACTGTCTGGTCGTAGGGCGTGGCAGCTTTCAGAACGCGAAGTTCGGTGACGCAGCACTCTTTCCAGGTATTAAATTCGAGTCCGTTGCGACGTTCAATGGTGCCAAGTTCCACAAGGGAGTCGACCTGCGAAAGGCGTCGATTTCGCAACTCAGATTCAAACCATTGGTCGTTAAGCCCGCCGCGAGCCCGGTCAGATTCAGCGGAGCACACATCGGAGGCGGTGTTCTACAGGTCCCCGACTCCGGCGCATCCGAAGTCCAGTTGAGGAACGCGACGCTTGGTGATGTCAAGTTACACTCAAGCAAGACGGAGCTCGTGCTCGACTCGTTCGGGCTGGAAGACGTTCGATATGAAGGTTTCAGTTTCGACGGGTTGGAGCAGGAGTTGCCGGATAGTGGCGGCCGGCTTGAACTCGTCGAGAGCGGGGGACACCGCGGCTGGTGGCAGTCGGCCCTCTCAATTCTGCCAGGTAGGCGACGCCAACTCCAGTCAAAGTCTGATGGTAATGATGACCTCGAAAACTCGATGCTCGTACGCACATACAGGAAAGCGAAGAACGGCGCGGATCGTGTCGGTGAATCAAAAGCCTCGTCGTATCTATTTCGAAAGGAGATGAAATACCGTCGAAAAGGCCACTTGGAGACAGTTCACGATCCGGAAGCATCGGGTACTCGCCGTCTTACGGCCGGGTTCCGCTGGATCTCGAACGCCGCTCTGTACGTAACTGCCGGATACGGTGAGCGTCCCTCTTGGACGGTCGTCAGCTCTGTTGTTTCGATCCTGTTGTTTGCGGGAGCTTACACCGCGCTCGGGGTGTATACTGGCGACGCCAGTGCCGCGGAGTCACTGCTGTTCAGCGCTCAGAGCTTTGTCACGTTTATCGTCGGAGGAGGACCCGAAGCTACTGGATTTGGAGTTGAACTCCTCTCTGTTCTGCAGGGGTTCACCGGGGCGTTCTTGGTGGCAGTGTTCGTGTTCACCCTGACACGGACCGTCTACAGGTAGCCGATTCGCTGCGTGTTCAGTACGTCCGCCACGCCCCCGGTAGGCGTCCTGGTTCGACAGCCGTTACCAGTCTTTGCGCAGATGGACGATGCACTGGTGATCTCCAGCTGTGTCTGCTCACATCCCTCTACGAGTCGTTGAGAGCTAACGCGAGACACTGGTTACCGGCTGCCTCCTGGCAACAGCTTCCAATGCTACCGTGGTGATCCACGGCGCTCGGCCGTCGACGAGGTCCTGTCGTCTTGGTTTCACAAGTTTAAAAACACTAGCCGTTCAGCGGTCAATACCGTGGCTGAGACCCCGAACATAGTAGTTATTCTTGCCGACGACGCGGGCGTCGGCGATATCAGATGTTACAGTCAGAGCTGCCGGATTCCAACGCCAAACATTGATTCGGTTGCGCAGTCGGGCGTACAGTTCACCCAGGCTTACGCGCCGGGCAACGTCTGCACACAGACTCGTTACGGTCTGTTGACCGGTAGGTACCACTTCAGGACGGACCGGCGAGGAGAAGGGGTCGTATTCGACTACACGGACCCGATAATCGGTAGCGAACCCACGATACAGGATGTGTTGGGCAGCCTCGGCTACAGGACGTACTGTTCGGGCAAATGGCACCTCGGGATAGACTGGATAGAGCAGGGGACAGGGAGTGGTCAGTTCCGAAACGAGGCCATAGACTTCGGCGCGACATTTGCGGGGCCAACGGCGCAGGGGTTCGATCACTACTACGGCATCCGGGCGTCGTTAGACCACCCACCGTACTGTTTCCTCGAGGACGGCCACGTAGTTGGATACCCTCTAGAGGAGAAGGACACGTACTACACCCAACAACGACCCGGACCCGCCTCTAGTACCTGGGACGACAGGCAGGTCGACAGACAGTTCACTAACCGGGCCCTTTCGTACATTACGGAGGCCGCCCAGTCTGAGGATCCCTTCTTTCTGTACTTCCCCACATCGGCACCACATCGTCCGTGCCTGCCTCCGCCACAACTGCAGGGGCGGAGTACTGCTGGAGACCGAGGAGACATGATAGTACAGTTCGATTGGGTGATCAGACAGATCGATCAACAGCTGGCAGCGCTCGGTGTTCGGGACGAGACCATCTTGATTGTGGCAAGTGACCACGGACCGAGGCCGGCGGCCGAAGAAACCGATCACGATCCGACGAACGGCCTCCGTGGTCAGAAAGCGACGCTGTACGAGGGCGGGATCCGCGTCCCGCTGATCGTTCGCTGGCCAGAGAACACGGTTACTGATCAAGTCAACACGCCGGTCTCGCTCATCGACATCTTCCCGACGATCGCCGACATCGTCGGCCGGGATGTGGATAATCTCGATGGGCGGTCGTTCACACCGCTTCTGAAGGGGCGAGAATACTCGCCCGGAGCGATTATCTCTGAAGATGGAAGCGGACAGCGTGCTCTCAGAAAAGGTGAGTGGAAGTACATCGAGGCGACCGGCGATAGGGACGCAGAGCTCTACAACCTGTGTGACGACCCCACCGAGTCCGAAAACAGGGTCAGGGCCGACGCGTCGACGGCGGAGGCGCTCAATGTGACGTTACAGAACACCTGAAGCGTACACACCCCTCTGTTTGTGCATCTCTCTATCGACCCACGGCACCGGGGGTTCAGGCGCCACTAACAGTTTTCGTGACCGAGTCGGTTGGCCAGTTCTGAACTGTGATCCCGTAGTGTAAATTTCAACAAGCATTCGTCTTTAGCTAAGAGAAGAACCACGTGACAGCGGCGACCTATCGAGGCTTCTTTTCGAGAGGAATGAGGAGGCGGCGAGTGTGTACAACGACACCTCCTCACCTCGAATTATGCGTCGGCTCACTACGCTTTTCCATCTGAATTCCTCGAAGAGCACGCCGAGGAACTCGGCGTGGTCGAACGGGATAGCAAGCTTCAGATTCCAGTCCTCGTGTGGGCGTTCGTGTTCGGCTTTCGCCTGCGGCGAAGCCGAACACTCGCTGGGTTCAGACGCAGTTACAACGCGACAGCTGACGAGACGATCTCTCCCGGCGGCTTCTATCAGCGGTTGACGCCAACTCTCGCAGAATACCTCCGCGACCTCGTCGAGGCCGCGCTCGACGAGGTCGCGGTACCCGACGCTGTTGACGCTGATATCGACCGATTCAGGGACGTAATGATCGCTGATGGGACGGTGTTGCGGTTACACGAGTTCCTCTCTGATGAGTTCCAGGCCCGACACGAGGAGCAGGCTGGAGCGAAGCCCCATCTGCTCCACAACGCCACCGGTCAGACGATTGAACGGCTTGACATAGCTAACGAGAAAACGCACGACAGCACGCTGTTCAAGACGGGTTCATGGCTGCATGGACGACTGGTTCTGCTCGATCGAGCGTACTTCAAGTACCGCCGTTTCGCGTTAATCGACGAGAACGACGGCTACTTCGTAAGTCGGCTGAAGCAGAACGCGAATCCGGTGATAACGGCGGAATTACGGGAATGGCACGACCGCGCCATTCCCTTGGAGGGCAAGCAGATCCACGATGTGGTCGATGATCTCTCACGAAAGTACATCGATGTCGAAGTCGAAGCAGAATTCAAGCGAGGGCAGTACGAGGGAACGCGGTCGCTGGACACGAAGCGGTTCCGCGTCGTCGTCGTCCTCGTCACGGACGCCGACGACTACCATCTCTATATCACGAATCTCCCGAGAGAGGAGTTTCTCCCGGCGGATCTAGCAACGCTGTATCGGTGTCGCTGGGAGGTAGAGACGTTGTTCCGCGAGTTGAAGACACAATACGAACTGGATGAGTTCGACACAAGCAACCCTACCG
>KE356560.1:2738369-2739415 GCA_000415965.1 Haloquadratum walsbyi J07HQW1 | reverse complement strand
GTAGTTCTGACGACGTTCGTAGGTCAGTTCGTTCCACAGAGAGGCGGAGGCGTCAAGTAGCCGTAGGAGGCACTCTTTGTCGTTCTCGGTCTGTGGAACTACCTCGACTTCGAAGGTGTTGAGGCGCTTCATTCGTCGTCACCCTCCTGTTCAGCGATGTACTGTTCGACAGCGCCCTTCGAAGTGCTTCCCGCCGTACCGACGTAGTACGAACGAGTCCACTTCACGCGGTCGTCGTACCGCTGATTGTACTTCCGCGCCGAGATGCCCTTCACCCAGTTGACGATGAGTGACGGGGCGTTCTTGGGCGGACTTCCGATGAATAGGTGTACGTGGTCGGGCATGACCTCGGACTCGGCCAGTTCGAGGTCTTTGTCCTCACAGATTTCCGCGAAGATGGTTTCGAGACGTTCCTTCGTCTTCCCCGTCAGGTGCGAACGCCGATATTTCGGCACGAACACTATGTGGTAGTAGAGTTCGTATTTCGCGTGACGGGTACTCTTTACCATCTATGCATACTATAACGGTCGGACGGGTTAAAGATTGCGTTGGAACCCCGTCTGTGCCATCGTCGGCGGTTGAATACTATTGGTCGGATTCATCCCCGCGCGAAAGCGCGAGGCTTTCTCCTTGTTTTTCCGTAATACGTTGATGAGATTACCATCACACAGTAGGAACACCCATGTCAGACAGACGTTTTCTCAACCCCTCTTAGTCGTTGGGCACATTCCACGATTAAGCAAATGAATTTCAATGTACAGGCGATACAGGGCGACTGCCCTGGAGATTTGATGTTGATGTGACCCCAGGGGTGAGTTCACAATACATAATATATGATACAGACAAGTGATCTATTAATCCAGTCGCAGTGCGTGGAAATTCATTCATCTGCCTGTCGATATTTATAACACGGAACGGATATACGCGCGCATCTGCTCAATTTTGTATGGACTATACGGAATCTCTTAATCGAGCACTTGATGAACTACCAGAGCGTCGTGATGAGCAGTCGCGACTTTCGATTCCAGATCCAGTGGGTGAGACTG
>KE356560.1:2713222-2738349 GCA_000415965.1 Haloquadratum walsbyi J07HQW1 | reverse complement strand
TCGGTGAGTACCTCGGATACTCGCCACCGCCGCTGTTGGAGCGGCTGATCGAAGACGCACAGAAAATCCACCAGCAACGACCAGTCTTACAAGAGACGCTTGCTACCGCTACGCAACCGAGGTGTGAGTCTTAGCTAAAGACCAATGCTCGGCTGATTCAACCAGTCCTGATTCAACCAGCGTGTAGAACGTGTTGCCAACCAGTTCGTTCCGCTCACGTCCAGTCAACGAGCAAAGCGAGTCGTTGACGTAGGTGATAGTCCCGTCGAGATTGACGACGAATACACCGTCCCGAACTGATTCAATGATGGACCGATAGGCACTGGAACTCTCTTCGCTGTCCCCCCAGCGTCGTTATGTGGGTCTACGTCCATGATTACAAGTCATACTGATGAATCATAGGGATTTCGTTCCACTGAGCCAAAACACCGTCAAGAGCGGATTGTCGACCAGTGCAGAGCCCGATAGTGGATGATTCAGAATCTCGTCTGCACTCCGGAGCTGGGCGAATCGTTGAATCTCAGTGCGCTCGCGATCGGTCTCGGTCTCGAAAACACCGAACATGAGCCTGAGCAGTTTCCCGGATTGGTTTATCGACCTTCCGGAGTCGATAGTGTGGTTTTGCTCTTCGCTTCTGGTCGTGTCGTGATTACGGGAAGCCCAGACCTCGATGCAGCAAAGCAGACCTTTGCAGCGTTGCAGGACGAAGTGACGGACCTCCTTACCGTCGACTGACGGACAAACCGAGAGATTTCAACGAGACACGATTCTTTGGCGTGGGGCTGAAGGATACATCGGCACAGTACTCGAACCGCAGAGACACGCATCTCTTGACGAGACGAGGAACTAGTTTCAGAACAGAACTCGCTCTGAAAACGCGGGATTCTGATTCGCACGAGTCTCGATTTCCGGAATAGCGTAGTTCGAGAAGGTGCTGCTCCGTTACGCTTTGTCGTGAGCCGGCAGGTCGGCAAGAGCCTCCGGGTCGCAGTCGAACGGACTCGGCAGTTCGTCAACGAAAGCCCGTACGAATCCAGTGGTTCCCGGCTCGACCATCACCTCGGCATCAGCGTGAATTGTCTCACCATCCTCGTTCTCGTGGGTGTGTGAACGACTCCTGCACTCAACCGAGGAATCATGATTCAGACACAGATTGGCGAAGTAATTGTTGGAGCATACCTTCGGGTCATCAACGACTGCGAACTCGTCTCATACAATCAGCGGTCGAAAGAGGCGGGCAGACAGATGGAACTCGACGTGCTTGGGGTCAAATCAACAAACGGGAAACAGACTGTCTATGCCTGCGGGGTCGTGACTCACATTCGAGGCTCGCTATATTCAGGCTCTCCCGACGAGGAGGGATGGTGGAGCAAATACGGGAATACGAGCTATCAGCACTCACTCGAATGTATCTTCCACAAATTCGAGGAAGACTACGACTTAGTCACCAGCGTCTTTGACGATGCCGAGGAGTACAAATTCCATTTCTGGTCGCCGTACGTGTCCGAAGGTCATCTGACCGATGGGTTGGAGGAGATGACGCAGCAGTTCGAGAATGACTATGACGAGTCAATCGAACTCATAATCAACGGCGAGTACACCAAGCGAGTGCGTGAACTCCGTGAGCGGGCATCAGAGAATAAGAATGGTTACGATGAGCTCGCATTTCGATTCTTCCAGATTCTAGAGCACATGCGAGAGGGGTAGCAAGGTAGGATGAGTGGATTACGGATTGAAAGACGTCTATAGCCGCGCTAATCGCATTCACTATGGATAGATTGTGAGTCGTGAGTGCCGAGACCACGCTTCTATCCATATACATTCGCAGGGAGAAGCGACCGTTAGAGAATCGCGTCTGATACCCGCTAAGAGAGGACATCAGCAGACCACTGAAGACCAACTTACTCCCTTGTTGTTAGTGATTCCACTCAACTTCAGTTACGTCTTCAGTTTCTCGAAGAATGAATGGTCCAATCGAGAGGGTACGCTTGGCAACGGTCGCTATCCGCATGACGTACGCCAATAGAATCAGGAAGGGCACCAGAGAGATGGTGGCTGCGGCTGCAACGGCGACTACGAGCGTTTTGACATCGAAAATAACCACGCTGTATGTGGCATCGTTGAAGAATATCACCATACCTCCCGCAACAAGCAAAGAGAGGATTGACGCTACAAGAATTCGCCGGGAGAGATTGATGAGCTCCCATTGGAAGTACAGCGTCTTGAAATGCTCACGAGCAGGACCGAACAGTTGCAGGGCTTCAATCAACTGTTCAAGTGCCTCGGTTCCCGTTTTGTCCAACTCATCACTATACCGCTCGTGGATGCGTCGAGCGGCGAAGATTTTCCACGAATAATTGAAGTTGAGCGCGGAGGAAACTACGTCAAATTCGCCAAATCGGGCATTATCAAGACCCTTAGAAACCTGATCAGCATTCCCAATGAGACTGTCAGTGATATCTTCAACTTCCCTCCTGAGTTCTTCATTAGCAGTGTTTGGAATCGAGTTGCGGAGTTCCTCAGCGTGCTGACCCGACACGTCGATGAGCGCGCGAAGGAACTGTGCAGGTCGCGAGGGACTCACCGGCGTCTGAATGACATCGGCGACATCCTTTCGAAACTCCATCGCACCTTCCATGCGCTTACGTTGGTCTTTGACTGCGCCGAGTTCTTGTGAAAGCACAAGTTGATTCACTGCAAGCACGAGTGTGACGACTGTGATCGTGGCAGTGAGAAGCCCTTGGAAGAGCGTGTCCACCGAGTCGCTCGTCCGGATAGTGCTCTCAGCAGGGTCATAAAGATATCCAACACTGACCAACGTCCCGAACACGATGCCCAGCAGGATCCCGACCACAACCCGGCGGTCGGCTTGAAGAAAGAATCAAACTTTTGCACGGCTTTGTGCGGCCCGTTTGTGTAACTGGTCGTTTGGCGCGTCACTTGTCTCTGACATGACTTCTCTTGATTATCAGTAATCGGTCATATGACCGCCGTTTCTCTCCGAAACTACACTTGTTCCATCTGGGACAAATAATATTAGTGTGAAGCGCTTCGAAATTAAATCCCAAGAATTCTTTTTCGCGACTGAATTTGCATCCAACGTGGATACAGCGGTTCCAGTCTCCACAAGCGTGGATTCGGTGTCTTATAAAACGACTTTGGCGCAGTGGGAAAGCGTCTGACTACCTTTGGTTTCGGACACTAACCCAAACAGCAATTATTCCGTCACAATCGTTTGCTTGCGAGCTTACAACTTACTCGTTTTCACCATTACCGTGTCGGACTCAACTTTGAGGTCAAATCACAGTCTCGGGGCACTCTCCTCAATATTCTGTAAAGACAGTTCAATCGCTTCAGCAAGCATGTTGCAGCGGTGTTCAATATGCGGGTTCACACACCCGAACAACCGAAAAGATGGGTCCTCCGAGTACCAAACGTGTGGCTTCGATACCCGCGCTGATTCTGACGTCATGAAGAGCATTGCACTCATGTTGTGGTATCTTTGTGGCAACCAAACTGGGGGCGACGAAGGTGTGCGCTGTGGGACAGTGAAAATGCAAAGAGCATATAGAAATAAGTCTGAATCAAAAGCAATGGGAGCCCAAACGCAAGGTACAATGTATACAATTGTGTAACGCTGTTTATCATGAATCAACACACAATACTGCCCGTATGGTTAGTCTCATAATGCTCCGAATGTACATTGTTAATTGTGAGTAAACAGGATTCTGCGGACGTTCACGGTGAGCAGTTTGGCGTCAAACACATTCGTCGCGTGTATCGCGAGGGAATGTTTGAGGATAAAACACCAGATTTCCCGGTTTCCTTCAGCGACCTTCGTGAAGAAGCATTCGAACGGATGTCGTGGAAAGCAAAAGCATACGTTCACGGTGGTGCCGGGACGGAGGAGACTTTCGAACGGAATAAAGACTTCTCACGATGGCGAATTGTTCCGCGAATGCTTCGGGGTGTTGCCGACCGCGACCTCTCGACGACTGTCCTCGGGAATGAACATTCATATCCACTCATGATCACCCCACTCGGGGTCCAAAGCCTATTGCATGATGATGGTGAGATTGCAACAGCGCGTGCCTGTGCTGAGATGGACGTCCCATTTGTGCTTTCATCACTTTCCTCTGCGACGATGGAGGATGTTGCCGAGGCACTTGGTGACACGCCAAAATGGTTCCAGTATTATTGGGCATCCGATCGTGATGTTGCAAAGTCATTCCTTGATCGAGCAGAAACAGCAGGATATGACGCCATTGTTGTGACGGTTGATGCACCAACACTCGGCTGGCGGGATCGTCTTCTTGAGAAAGGATATTATCCATTCCTAGAGGGCGAAGGTATCGGCAATTACTTCTCGGACCCAGCATTCCGTGACTCACTGGCTCGTCCCCCAGAGGAAGACCCTGAAGCAGCCGTCGATCGGTTCCTCTCAATATTCGGGGACGCATCCCTTACGTGGGATGATCTCGCGTTTGTGCGTGAACAGACTGATCTCCCCATTATAATCAAAGGCGTTCTTCACCCTGATGATGCTCGCCGTGCTGTTGAAGCGGGTGCTGACGCTGTGCAGGTGTCGACTCATGGTGGTCGTCAGGTCGATGGATCAATCGCTGCGATTGAAGCACTTCCCGAGGTTGCTGAGGCAGTCGGAGACGAAACGACGGTGCTGTTTGACTCTGGAATCAGACGTGGTGCTCAAGCATTCAAGGCTCTCGCTCTCGGGGCTGATACGGTCATGCTTGGTCGTCCATTTGCATATGGACTTGCTCACTCCGGACAGGAAGGCGTCGAGCAAGTACTTGAGAATACACTATCACAGATTGACCTTACAATGGGATTGGCAGGGATTGACGACGTTGATGACATTGACCGATCAGCTGTGCGCGATGAGGCGTCATTATAATCGTTCGCGAAATCACAGAAACAACATTCAGCGCATATCCCACGACTGTAATCAAAGATAATAACTGACGGTACGACCCGAGCTTGAATACGTCCACTTTTTAGTTGCCTGATCTATACGACATCACTCCCCGACAATATCAGTTCATCTGTCTCAGATATATAGAGATATACGTCGCTCGAATATCTGCCAATGGACAGAGATATCACTGTACCGTACAGTTTGATAAAATGGAGGAATTCAGGTAAGTGAAAGCGTCATTTGCGACGACAGATGAACTCATTGACCTACTCACATATGTCGTTGAAGATGTTAGCCAACGTTTCGATAAATGGGATAGTCAGTACGTCCGCGGACCAAGTTTGTACTTCGTCGTTGCAGCAGGTGCTCGGTTTGACGGGTATGCTGATCCCCTTGGAGTAAATCGGTGGCCAGTCGACACAGCCCGCGTTGTGAGCCGCAATCTTGATCCTGTTATTACAGCTGCTGAGGAGATTGCATTCGACTGTGATGGAGCGGTTATTGTGACTACCGATGGAACGTTTCAGGAACGAATGGTCAGAATCCGACCCGCAGATGGACTTGACATTGGGCAAATTGAGTATCCTGATTGGATGAGTGCCAAACATCTGAGCGCACTTGAGGTATCATCACTTGATGCGATTCTTGCTGCTGTCACCCTCAGTGAGGAGAATGGTCGCGTGAGTGTCTTCAAAGATGGTGAGTTCGAAGATTACAAACGAGAGGAACTTGGCGGTCGGTGGCGGGTGAATGGGTAAGATAATATATGTCAAGCGACGATCCACTACAGGCGACACACGCGACCGTTGATGAGATTCGACATCGAGTGATGGCTGTTGCTGAGAGTCTGAGCCTCTCTTTTGACCGGTGGGATGAGCAATATGTCAGTGGTCCGAGTCTTTATTTTATCGTTCTTGCTGATGTCAACTTTGGCGCATACGCTGACCCACTCGGGGCGAATGTTTGGCCTGTTGAGATGTGTCGAGTAGCGACAAACTCGATTGAGTCATTCGTCACAGCCGCTCGTAACGTTGCTTTCGAACGTGATGGGGCGATTGTCATCACCGCTGATGGGACCATTCAAAAGCAGATGGTTCGTATTCGCAGTCCAAGCGCTGCGGAGGTTGAACGCCGTGACGAGATTGCATACGCAGATTGGATGGGGACAAAACACCTCAGTGCTGTCGAGGTATCAACACGTACCGGTGTGTTGTTTGCCGTCACTGTAAGCGAAGAAAATGGTCGTGTCAGTATCTTCGAAAATGGACAATTCGATGATTATCAGCGTCAAGAGATTGGGAGTCCTTGGCGACCAACATCGTGATACCGTAATCAGCAACTCGGATCCATCTTATTTGACGAACTGATTGATGATTGATATTATTGACATTAATATCATAACCGATCTAATATGTGTGCGTGTCCCATGTATCAGATATAATCTGCGTTCTCCGTTATTTATCTATTTTATTGGATGGTTGAGCCTGTATCTATATCGACGCTACTCACGATCGCCGCTCAGTCGGACTATCACATCGGAGACACAATACAGTGTCAGCTACATAGTTCACATCGTGTGACCCACAGTCCGGACAGTGGAACTCATCATTTCCATACTCTGTCGAACCACGGGGCGCATGGAGGGTTTGCTCGTTGATACGTGATTGAATTGCTGTTGGGACACGGGATCGAAAGAACTGAACTCGATGTGACAGTGCTTGCTCCGGCGCTGACCCATGGATATTGTCCCACTTGACATTCTCATCGTTCGGACGTGTGAGCTGTCTGACTCCACTCTCAGTCGCCTGCAAGAGCGGTTCAGTCGTCACGCTGACAGGATCGTCAGGGTCTGCATCCTCATATCCTTTTACTGCTCGGTCATACGCTGTTGCTGCTCGGTCATCATCACCGGCGATAGCTCGAAACGTTCCAATCCATTCATCACATGCAGCCGCAAGGACAGGTGTCTCAAGAATATTATCGCGAAGATCACTCGCAATCAAAATTCCTTGTCCGACGCGATTGCGAGCGCGTGCCTCACCATCACTGAGACGATAGCAGATCGCAGCAAGAAAAAATGACTCGAGTGCGTATCCAGCCCATGGAGCATCTTCAGGGTCAAACAGCTCACGTCCACGGTCGCTCAGCCCTGATAACCGTCCGTAGCCAGCAAGCGTATATGCATCACCAGCATCACGATATTCATTCTGTGAAAGTGCAATAATCGCATCATGTCGGTGGTCACGGTCACCCATAGATACTCTTTATACACCAACAGTGAGGACGGTTTCGACTTCAGCTTCCGGGGTTCTTAATGTTCCCACATCCACGAGGTCCCAATCGAAGTTGGACACCTGCGAGTCATCCTGAATGCACCCGATTCACACTATGATTGGAGGAGCGTGAAATCACGCTCCCTGTTCATACCCGATTTATTAACACGGTTAATAATAGTGGACTGGGTGCGCCGATTCTCCCCGAATCTGAACATGGATATGCGCTCAACTTACCGGTAGAAATACCTGAACAAGACACTGAAACCACTGAGAACTGCGTTCCTCTCGGTCAACCTCGGTGTAAAGAAACAGGCTACGGCGGTCGTTGTTGACAGCGATAATGGGCAGATCACCCCACCGAGAGTATCGACCATCCGAGCAGGCAACAACCGTTCAGACTCACCACAGGGTCCGGCAGTATCAGCGACCGGATAGCTGCCTTGCGAGAACGGGCGAAGGCACACACCGACCGATTTAATCACTTGCACAGTGGATATGAGCGGCTTCAATAGAAAGGAAGCCGACTGCAGGAACAGATCCAGCACGACGTAGCGAATCAACTTGTGTGGCTGACCTTGCAGTATGAGTGTGAAACCATCGTCTTTGAACCCCTCGAACAGAGTGAGTCACCGGATGTGAGCGGAATCTCAGCCCGCTCACTCACTTATTTCAGCGTTTTATTACTCAAAGATTAAAACGGAGATGCGCTGGCCGGGATTTGAACCCGGGTTGTGACCATGGCAAGGTCACGTGATACCACTACACTACCAGCGCACATCTGTATCGTCTGCATTCCACAGAATGAGAGATTGATGAATAAGACTTGCGGATTGATAAATCACAAACCAGGGAAGCGAACGGTAGTCTGAGGGTATGACAGTCACATGAGAGAATAACAAATGAGACAGATTCACACTACTCATAGGCTTTCGCTAGGCTTTTACCGAGGGCTCCAATATCAGAAACACAGTCTAGATGTGACGCTGAAGGGACCGGAATGACGCTGTCAGTACTTATCCCGTCTTCTGTTGTTCGTGAGGCTGAGGACAAACGCGAGGCTACTCGCAAGCTTGGGTATATCGCCCGTTCAGCGGCGGTATTTCGAGCAGATCACCTCATTGTCTTTCCTGACCGGAAAGGCGAGCGACAACTTGGAGGCGAGTTCGTTGAAACGGTGCTTCGATACGCTGCCACGCCACCGCATCTTCGAAAGAAGATATGGGGGCGGCGCGACGAACTTGAGTACGTCGGCGTCCTTCCACCCCTCCGCGTGTCGTCTACGACCGGCTCTGAGTCAACTGATTCGGGGTCGTTAACACAGGGAATCGTGACCGAGGTCGGACCTGATAACCGCGTTCGGGTCAATTGTGAATTGCAACACCCAGTCTCCCTTCATGTGCCAGAATCAATATCTGTCCGAGAAGGAACACGCGTTGCTATCAGGATCTCTTCGCGAGAACCGGTTCGGGCACGGATTGTCGATACTCCCCTTTCGGGATTTGATGTTTCCTGCCTGGACCTTGTGGATGCACTTGACCACGCCGCTGCAGGTATCACCATTGCGACATCCAGACATGGTGAAGCCGTAACCACAGGGCGATTGCCAGAACTCACCGCGCGTATTGATCGGGCGGGAGCGACAATTGCCTTCGGTGCGCCTGGTCGTGGGCTCCCAGTCATCCTTGGCGATGACAATGCGCCGGATAGCCGAACGCAAACGGGGAACCAAACAGCCTCACCCGTCGATGTTGACACTACCGGTGGCAGTACTGCCAGCGAAGTGGTTAAACCCACTGTCGATCCAGGGTTTGACCTCTGGCTCAATACGATTCCGCAGCAAGGAAGCGAGGTCGTGCGAACTGAGGAAGCAATGTTCGCATCCCTTGCGTTATTGACAATTACGGAGTGATTACATGCCACAACCAAGTAGACCACGAAAAGGCTCGATGGGTTTCAGTCCGCGCAAGCGCGCGGAGTCAGAAGTCCCGCGTATCCGGTCATGGTCCAGCGATGATGGAGCACCCGGAGTGCAGGGATTTGCCGGTTATAAAGCCGGGATGACACAGGTGTTAATGGTCAACGATGAAGCTAATTCTCCCCGCGAGGGGATGGAGGAAGCAGTGCCGGTGACCGTTGTTGAGACACCGCCAATGCGCGCTGTTGCTCTTCGAGCGTACGAAGATACGCCGTATGGTTCCAAACCCCTGACAGAAGTGTGGGGACGTGAATTCGATGCGTCACTCGAACGGACACTTGATCTTCCAAATGAAGATACGTTTGAGGACGATGCCGCCTCCCTTCGCGACGCTGCAGAGGCGGGTGATATCGATGATGTCCGTCTTATTACTCACACACTGCCTGCGGGGATGCGAAATATTCCAAAGAAGACTCCAGATGTCATGGAAACACGTGTTGGTGGCGGAACACTGACAAATCGTGTTGAATTTGGGCTCGATCTTATCGCAGACGGCGGTGAACACGAGCTTTCAGACGTGTTCCGTGCTGGAGAGTATCTTGACGCTGCTGGTGTCACAAAAGGAAAAGGAACACAAGGACCTGTTAAACGGTTCGGCGTTCAAAAACGGAAAGGAAAACATGCACGCCAAGGATACCGTCGACGAATCGGGAACCTCGGTCCATGGAATCCATCCCGTGTCCGATCCACTGTTCCACAGCAGGGACAGACAGGATACCATCAACGCACAGAATTGAACAAGCGTCTCATTCAAATTGGCGACGGCAATGAGCCAACAGTTGATGGTGGGTTTGTTGGATATGGAGAAGTTGATGGTCCATATGCACTGATCAAAGGGTCACTGCCAGGACCAGACCAGCGACTGCTCCGGTTCCGCACTGCTGTCCGTCCAGGTGATCAACCGCGTCTCGATCCAGAAGTACGCTATGTATCGACTGCATCAAATCAAGGGTAATCACAAATGAAGACAACAATCCGCAATTTGAATGGCGACGAAGCAGATACACTTGAACTTCCGACAGTCTTCGAAACAGCGTATCGCCCGGATATAATTGAGCGTGCTGTCGTTGCTGCACAGGCGAATCGAAAACAACCGTATGGGACCGACCCATATGCGGGAATGCGAACACCAGCCGAGTCCTTCGGCAGTGGACGGGGCATGGCTCACGTCCCGCGTGAGAATGGACAAGCCCGTCGAGTCCCACAAGCCGTTTCTGGTCGGAAAGCACATCCACCGAAAGCAGAAAAAGACCAAACTAAATCAGTCAATACGAAGGAACGAAAACTTGCGGTTCGGTCGGCAATTGCAGCAACAGCCGACCCGACACAGGTTGCAGAGCGTGGTCACCAATTCGAAGACGATGTCGAACTCCCGCTTGTTGTCTCCGATGAGTTCGAGGAATTAGTGAAAACACAGGAAGTTGTCGACGTCCTCGAATCACTTGGTGTCCATGCTGATATTGTTCGTTCGGATGAAAACAAATCAATTCGTGCTGGTCGAGGAAAGACCCGTGGTCGAAAGCATCGACGACCAAAGTCGATTTTATTCGTCACGAGTGATGAACCATCGAAAGCAGCGCGAAACCTTGCTGGCGCTGACGTTGTGACAGCCGCGAATGTGAGTACTGAGGACCTTGCTCCAGGCACACAACCAGGACGATTGACGTTATATACAGAAAGTGCAATCAAGGAGGTGGCAGATCGATGAGTTCACTTATTGAGTATCCACTCGTCACCGAGAAAGCGATGGATGAGATGGACTTCGACAATAAATTACAGTTTATTGTTGATACTGATGCGACGAAAGACGAGATTGAGAGTGAAATCGAATCGCGATATGAAGTTACAATTATCGACACAAAAACACAGATGACGCCACGTGCAAAAAAGAAAGCTACTGTCCGTCTTTCTGACGACGATGACGCACAGGATATCGCATCGCGGATTGGGGTGTTCTGACCAATGGGACGTCGAATACAAGGACAACGCCGTGGTCGTGGCACCTCCACATTCCGAGCACCATCACACCGATATAAGGCTGAATTGTCTCATAAACAGTCCGAATCAGACGACACAATCACTGGGACAATCGTCGACATTGAACATGACCCCGCGCGGAGCGCACCAGTCGCAGCCGTTGAATTTGATGATGGCGACCGTCGACTCGTTCTCGCTCCCGAAGGGATTCGCGTTGGTGAGACGATGCAAATTGGTGTGAGTGCTGAGATTAAACCAGGAAATACACTCCCACTCAGAGAGATTCCAGAAGGAGTCCCGATTTGTAATATTGAAAGCCAGGTTGGTGACGGTGGGAAATTCGCTCGGGCATCTGGAACAAGCGCGCAGTTGATGACACATGACCGCGACGTGGTCGTCATCGAACTTCCATCTGGTGAGACAAAGCGACTCAATCCAGCCTGTCAGGCAACAATCGGTGTTGTTGCCGGAGGTGGGCGGACAGAGAAACCATTCGTGAAGGCTGGAAAAAAGCATCATAAAATGAAAGCTCGAGGAATCAAATGGCCTCGTGTCCGTGGGGTCGCAATGAACGCTGTTGACCATCCATTCGGTGGTGGTGGTCGACAGCACCCAGGACAACCGAAGTCTGTCTCCCGGGATGCTCCACCAGGACGGAAAGTTGGTGACATTGCATCGAAGCGCACCGGACGTGGCGGTAATGGGGGCAGTGAGTAATGTCACATTGTGCCCGTCATCTCAATTTTGGGTTTGACTACAATCAGCGGATGCATGCACAGCAGTCTCACCGAACTGAACATAACTTAATTATCGTAAATAATTACCAGTAATCATCATACACTAAAATCACATGAGCTCTGAATACCGTACTGGCCGTGAGGGTGAGTTCACCTACCGCGGTCATACACTCGACGAACTGCAGGAGATGTCGATCGAAGACATCGCAGAATTACTTCCCGCTCGACAGCGGCGAACCATCAAACGTGGTCTCACGACAGAACAGCAAAAATTACGCGAGACCGTTCGTAATGCAGACCCTCAGGAGACGGCGAATGATCCGATCCGGACACATCTCCGTGATATGCCAATTCTGCCGTCATTCGTTGAAAAGACGATTGCTGTCTACAATGGTCAATCGTTCGAACGGGTCCGAATTGAACCAGAGATGATCGGGCATTACCTTGGCGAATTCCAGCTCACACGAACATCTGTCGAGCATGGACAAGCCGGTATCGGTGCAACACGATCTTCAAAGTTTGTGCCGCTCAAGTAACGTTAATCAATCACACTACAATACATATGGGGATTAATTACAGCGTTGAGGCCGACCCGGAGACGACCGCCAGAGGGATGCTTCGCGATCGGCCAATCAGTTTGAAGCATAGCAAAGCAATTGCTCGCGAAATAAAAGGAATGACTATTGCAGATGCAGAGTCATACCTTGACGATGTGATTGCACAGCGACAGTCCGTTCCATTCCGGCAACATAATTCCGGTGTTGCTCACCGGTCAGATATTGATGGATGGGATGCTGGGCGCTATCCAGAAAAGGCATCGAAAGCGTTTCTTGAGTTACTTGAAAACGTCGCGTCGAATGCAAATGAACAGGGGTTTGACGGAAACACGATGGCAATCAGACATGTTGCTGCACACAAAGTAGGCGAGCGACAGGGTCGAAAGCCACGTGCGTTCGGTAGTGCAGACCCCTGGAACACCACCATCTGCGATGTCGAATTGATTGTTGAACAACCTGGAGCCGAAGGGGTAGACATCTAATGGCAGACGAACATCAGTTCATAGAGAATGGGTTGCAACGCTCGCAGATTGATGAATTCTTCGCAGATGAACTTGGTCGCGCTGGGTACGGCGGTATGGATGTTGCGAAAACTCCGATGGGCACACAGATTGTACTTAAGGCCGAAAAGCCAGGGATGGTCATCGGAAAAGGTGGAAAAAACATCCGGAAAGTAACACGGGAACTCGAAGATCGATTCAATCTCGATGACCCACAAATCGATGTTCAAGAGGTTGATGAACCTGATCTGAACGCACGGATCGTTGCAGATCGCCTAGCGAACGCACTTGAGCGTGGATGGTATTTCCGGAAAGCTGGTCATACTACGATTGACCGAATTATTGAATCGGGTGCGCTCGGGGCTGAAATTGTCCTGAGTGGAAAGGTGACTGGTGCACGATCACGCGTTGAGAAGTTCAACCGCGGATACATCAAGCACAACGGTGAACCAGCTCAAGAAATCGTCGACGAGGGACAGGGGGTTGCTGTGATGAAACTTGGAACAATCGGTGTGACGGTGAAGATTATTCCACCGGGAGCAGAACTCCCTGATGACTTCGAGATTCACGATGATGTGGATGTTGAACCGGTTGAGCAGGTTGCAGAAAGTGATGGGGTTGAGTCGCTCTTAGCAGAGGATCCCGAGGAAATTCCTGATGTCGGTGCTGATGATGAAGTGACCGTCCCACAGGAAACTCCTGAGGAGATCATCGATGAAGAGGTTGTTGAGGCTGATCCTGGAGTCTCATCTGATGAGGAAGAAGTCGTAACTGAGCCTGCCGATATTGGAGGCAACGCGAATGACGACGACGACGTTGCAGTTGTCTCAGATGACGCAGATTCAGGCGATGACGCCGAAACAGTCGCGGAGGAAATTGAGGAACTTGATGCTGAGGTTGAGGCTGAAGCCGAAGACCTCGTTGCAGAAATGGAAGGTATCGACGAGGAGGACGTGTAAATGGCAATTGTCTACGCCGATGAACTCCGTGATATGACCCCCGCAGAACGACAGGCTGAACTTGAGGCACTCGAAACAGAGCTGCTCAATTCAAAAGCGGAGCAGGCTGCTGGAGGAGCTCCGGAAAATCCTGGACGCGTTGGCGAACTCAAACGGACAATCGCACGAATCAAAACAATCCAGCATGAAGAAGGAGATCATGAAACCGAAACCGAAACTGAAAGCTAGCGACTCACCGCTATACTAATCCAGATGGCACTGACACCTGAGACGATTACGCGGCACGAACTCATTGGGCTTCATGTAGCCGTTGCTGATGCCGCAAATCCGGATCTTATCGGAATCCGTGGACGTGTCATTGCAGAGACAATGCAGACACTCAAAATTGAATCGATGCCCACACTGACAGTGACATCGAATCATACGTCTGTTGACACTCAGGAGTCAGCACATGATCATCCCCACCCATGCTCTGAGGGGCAGTGTGATACACAAATCAAGCAGGTACCGAAACGTGACTCGGTCTTCGAGTTTTGTCTTGAGCCAGCAATCAAAACCGACAGTGTATCCACATTGACGCGTCGTCACCCACAGAAATCATTGAGTGATGAAGCCGAGGAATCGACTCAACACTCATCACTGACACACGAATCGAATATGAACATCACAGATGAAGCCGCCGGCGTTGCGAAGACGTCGGGGACCACATCTAACCACCGATTGGATACTGCTGGTGAGGCACAACAACACTCAGACTTGCCTCCTTGTCAGTCCAATCGCCCAACGCCGGGGTCATTAGTACAGAATGCTGAGATGTGCGAAGATGCGGCCTACGTTACGGTGGATGGAACACGATTGCTCTCACGACCAGCTTTACGAACTGAAAAAGCAGGAGACTCATTATGGCGATAGGACTGAATGTAACCGAACCAGAGGTATCCTGTGCTGACACGAACTGTCCGTTTCACGGATCGCTTTCCGTGCGCGGTCAGACACTTGAAGGCACAGTTGCCTCAACAGATATGGACAAGACCGTTATTGTCGAGCGCGAATACGATGTTCGCGTTCCCAAGTACGACCGCTTTATGAAGCGGCGTAGTCGCATCCCCGCACACGCACCTCCGTGCGTTGATCTTGCGGAAGGCGACACGGTTCGCATCGCAGAGACCCGACCGCTGTCGAAGACGAAATCCCACGTTGTCGTCGAACGAATCGACACTGGAGGTGCTGAGTGATGGAGGCACTGAAAGCCGATGTCACAAAAGGCCTCGAACGTGGGTCACTTGTTACGTGTGCGGACAATACCGGTGCACGTGAACTGAAAGTTATCAGCGTGATGGGTAGCTCAGGAACAAAGAATCGACACCCCAAAGCAGGCATTGGCGATCAGGTCACCGTTTCAGTGACAAAAGGAACGCCCGAAATGCGACGTCAAGTGCTACAAGCCGTCATCGTTCGGCAGCGCAAATCGATCCGCCGTCCAGACGGGACGCGCGTCAAATTTGAAGATAATGCTGCTGTCATCATCGATGAGATGGAAGAACCGCGTGGGACCGAGATTAAAGGTCCAATTGCGCGTGAAGTGGCTGAACGCTTTGGGAGCATCGCATCAACAGCAACGATGATTGTGTAAGTATCGATTATGAGTAAACAACCACACAAACAGCGAACGCGAACGGAGACTGCCCCATTACACGAACGGCAGCGACAGGTTCGCGCAACGCTTTCTGATGAACTTCGCGAGGAGTATGGACAGCGGAACGTCCGCGTCAACACAGGTGATACTGTTGAAGTGCTTCGGGGAGACGATGCCGGTCATGAAGGTGAGGTCGTTACTGTTGATCTCACTGACACCGTCATTCATGTCGAAGACGTGACCATCGAAAAAGCCGATGGTGAGGAGGTCCCACGACCACTTGACTCATCAAATCTCCGTGTCACAGAGTTGAATCTCGAAGATAGCAAGCGCGAGGCACGTCTCGAAGCGGGAGCAGGAGAGGAAGACGAGCAATGACACAACATCAAAAACGACTGTCTGCACCAGACTCATGGCCGATCGAACGAAAAACAGAGACATTCACGGTCAAAGCTGGGGCAGGTCCACACGGCGAAGCAGGTGTGCCATTGGTGATTCTTCTGCGAGACGTGCTTGGATATGCAGACTCGAAGAAGGAAGCGCGGTATGCATTGAATCAACAATCTGTTCTGATTAACGGTGACGTTGTGAGTGATGAACAACGACCAGTTGGACTCTTTGATATTCTTGCGTTTACTGAACGTGAGGAGTATTATCGAGTCTTCCCAGAGGCAGGTGGTCGACTTGCACTCACACCAATTGATGCAGCGGATGCGAATAGCCGACTTGGAAAGATTATCAATAAACAGCAGGTCAGTGGAGGGGCAGTTCAACTTACATTACATGATGGCGCGAATGTTCGCGTCAGTGCTGATGAGATTGATACGTATAACCCAAAGGACTCGCTGGTCATCGATAATGAGACGAAAGAAATCGTCGCACACTTCCCATATGAGGAAGGGGCACTTGTGACCGCTGTCGGTGGCACCCACTCGGGTGAGATTGGCGAAATCGAGACAATCACTGTCACCGCTGGGAGCAGTGAAAACACTGTATCGGTGTCAACAGACGAGGGGTACTTTGAAACAATCGAGTCTTATGTCGTTGTCATCGATGAGAATTTCACCGATGATGAGAATACAACCGACCCCGATGCTGCCAGTGACGCTGAGACAGATACAGATGTCAGCAATGATGACAACGGCAGCGATGACGATACTGGGACACAGGAGGGTGCTGAATGAGCGAAACCGACAGCACCTTCCATGAAATGCGCGAACCCCAACTGGAGAAGGTTGTTGTTCATATGGCGGTCGGCGAGGGGGGACGTGAACTCGCTAACGCAGAGGAAATCCTCGAAGAGATTGCCGGTCAGACCGCTGTCCGGACGACTGCAACGCGTGCAGCATCACAGTTCGGCGCACGAGCGGGCGATCCAATCGGTGCAAAAGTCACGTTGCGAGGAGATAATGCCCGGTCGTTCCTTGAGAAAGCGCTGCCACTCGTTACAATCTCAGAGCGGCAGTTCGATGAGACTGGTAACTTCAGCTTTGGAGTCGAAGAACATACCACGTTCCCGTCTCAAGAGTATGACCCACAGATCGGTATTTATGGACTTGATGTGACGGTGAATCTCACACGACCTGGATATCGAGTGACAAAACGAGATAAAGCATCACAGCCGATTCCGTCTCGCCATCGATTGACACCTGCGGATGCGATACAGTTCATCGAATCGGAGTTTACTGCGAATGTCACACGTGTTGAGACAGACACTCGGGATGGCGGAGACAACTAATAGTAATCGTAATCGTAATCGTATATGAGCGAATCAGAAACTGAACAGACGGGTGAACACGCAAGCCATCGGACAGGACAGACTCATGAGTGCCGACGATGCGGCCGCAATCAAGGTCTTGTCGGAAAGTATGATATCTATCTGTGCCGACAGTGCTTTCGTGAAGTCGCCCGCGATATGGGATTTAAGAAGTATCGATAATTATGACAGGAAATGATCCACTTGCGAACGCACTTTCAGGCGTTGATAATGCAGAGAGTGTTGGACATCTCTCTCATAAGATACAGCCCGCCTCAAATGTCATCGGCTCTGTCCTCGAGGTATTTTATGACCGCGGGTATATCAACGGATTCGAATTCGTTGATGATGGCAAAGCCGGTCGATTTGAGGTTGAATTAAGCGGTGGCATCAATGAGTGCGGTGCAGTGAAGCCGCGGTACTCAGCTGGTGCTGATGAGTTCGAACGGTGGGAAAAGCGATATCTCCCAGCCCGTGATTATGGCGCACTCATCGTCACCACAAGCCACGGCGTAATGAGCCACTATGAAGCCCGTGAAACGGGTATTGGTGGTCAAATAATCGCTTACGTATATTGAAATAATGACGCGAACAGTAATTGAAATTCCAGAGAATGTGAGCGCTGAGGTATCGAATCTCGCGTTGACTGTGGATGGACCAAACGGTAGTGTGACACGAACGCTTTGGTACCCATCTGTCACAGTCAGTGTCGGTGATGGTGCAGTCATTATCGAGACTGATGAAACAGACGCGAAAACAACTGCGACTGTTGGTACCTTCGAGAGTCACGTCTCGAATATGATCCACGGAGTGACCGACGGGTGGTCATATGAAATGGAAGTGTATTATGCACATTTCCCAATGCAGGTATCTGTTGACGGCGATGAGGTCATCATTGAGAATTTCCTTGGTGAAAAAGCCTCCCGTCGAACTCCGATTCGTGGTGACACAGATGTACAGGTCGATGGCGAAACGGTCACACTGACCGGTCCATCGAAGGAGGATGTCGGACAGACTGCAGCTGACATCGAACAGCTCACACGCGTGACAGACAAAGATACCCGAATCTTCCAAGATGGGGTCTATATCACGCAGAAGCCGCAACAAGGAGGTGCCTAAAATGGCTAATGAACACGACGAGGATACGAACGAACAACCAGACGAGACTGAAACGGAGGAAAGCCCGGATTCAGAAGAAGCCAACCACGTCAATACAGATGCAGACGCAGACGCTGATGCTGATGCTGACGCTGACACCGAATCCGAATCCGAAGTCACAGATGAGCTTGATTCATTCGAGGACATCAGTGGCGTTGGCAGTGATCAGGCTGCATCGCTCCGTGAGGCAGGCTATGACTCATTTGAGGATATCCGTGCCGCAAGCCAATCAGCTTTAGCAGATGTGGAGGGTGTCGGAAACGCGCTTGCAGCTCGAATTAAGGCTGATGTCGGTGAGCTTGAAGTCTCAACAGAAACTGATGCAGCAGTCGAAGTCGAGTCTGAAGACGAAGCTGAAGAGACAGAGACGGTCGAAACCGAACTTCGACCGCGCGGGCATGCGAATAAAACGCCGGATCTTGATCCTGAAACGGCTCGTGCACTCGGGCAGAAACACCGTGAAGGAAAACCGGCATTTCGCCGCCAGGATCATCACATGAAAAAGCGAACGCCAGAGTCATGGCGGAAGCCTCGCGGAGCCCTCTCAAAACAACGCCGTGGTATCAAAGGTAAAGGCGATCTTGTTGAAGCAGGATACCGGTCACCAACAGCAGCACGTGGGCTTCATCCATCTGGATTTGAAGAGGTGCGTGTGCACAATGTCGATGATCTTGAGGGTGTCGACGGTGATACACAGGCTGTTCGCATTGCCTCGAAGGTCGGTGGACGAAAGCGTGAACGAATCGAAGATGTCGCTGCGGAGCGAGAGATTCGTGTTCTCAATCCAACGTATGTTGAAGTTGAAGTTGGAGACGACGCGGACGCAGAGCCGGTGACAGCGACGGCGACGGAGGGAACAGATACATGACAGACCTGAAAGCACAACGTCGAATGGCTGCAGATGTTCTCTCAGTCGGAAAAAGCCGTGTTTGGCTTGACCCTGACGAACAGGGTGAAATTGCAGAAGCAATTACCCGTGAGGATATCCGCGAACTGGTCGATCAGGGCATCATCCGTGCAAAGGATGCAAAAAGCAACTCGAAGGGTCGCGCCCGCAGTCGAGCCGAAAAACAATCGTATGGACACCGCAAAGGTCCTGGATCCCGGAAAGGACGCTCTGGCGGTCGAAAAGACGAAAAAGATGAATGGGTGAGTCGAATTCGAGCACAGCGCCGTCGACTTCGTGAACTTCGCGATGACGGTCCGTTGACGCCGACGCAGTACCGCGAGGTATATAATAAAGCGTCTGGTGGAGAATTTGAAGATGTCGCCCGACTTGAAGCGTATATTGACAGTAACTATGATGTGGAGATAACGATCGAATAATGGCAACAGGACCGCGATACAAAGTACCGATGCGTCGTCGCCGCGAGGTCCGGACTGATTACCATCAGAGGTTGCGCCTCCTCAAATCTGGGAAGCCACGCCTTGTTGCTCGCGTGAGCAACCAACATATCAGAGCGCAGCTGATAACACCTGGTCCGGATGGCGATGAGACACACGCAGCCGCTTCCTCAGAGCATCTGAGCGAGTACGGCTGGGAGGCACCAACAGGAAATCTCCCAAGTGCGTATCTCACCGGATATCTTGCAGGAATGCGCGCTGTTGAAGCAGGTCTCGATGAGGCTGTGCTCGACATTGGATTAAATACAGCAACACCCGGTAACAAGGTGTTCGTTGTTCAGGAAGGAGCAATTGATGCGGGTGTTTCAATCCCGCACAACGAGTCAGTGCTCGCAGACTGGTCACGTAACCGTGGTGAGCATATCGCCGCTTACGCCGAACAGCGTGATGAGCCGTTGTACAACAGCGACTTTGACGCAACGACGCTCCCAGAGCATTTCGATACAGTGCTTGAGACCCTCCAGGAGGCAGATGTGAGTACAAACGCCGATACCGATACCGATACTACCCAATCAGCGGGTGATGATGAATGAGTCAGAGTCAACGAAATAGCGACGGTTGGACGCCGCGCACACGACTTGGTCGTATGGTACAAGACGGTGATGTCACGTCGATGGAGCAAGCACTCAATTCAGGACTTCCGCTCAAGGAACCAGAACTCGTCGATCAACTACTCCCTGGATTGGATGATGAAGTGCTTGATATCAACATGGTTCAACGAATGACCGATTCTGGTCGACGTGTGAAATTCCGTTGTGTTGTTGCAATTGGAAACCGTGATGGATTCCTTGGTTACGCCGAGGGGCGTGATGACCAGGTTGGTTCCGCAATTCAAAAAGCAATTGATGTTGCAAAATTAAATCTCATTTCCGTTGATCGGGGTTCTGGGTCATGGGAAGATTCTGCTGGCGGCGTCAATTCACTCACCCGAAATGCTGAGGGGAAAGCTGGCTCAGTAACAGTCGAAGTAATGCCCGCTCCACAGGGACTTGGATTAGCAGCTGCTGAAACTGTGAGTAATATTCTTGAGCTTGCAGGAGTCCAAGACGCGTGGACACGCTCGAACGGCAACACTCGAACGACCGTTAACCTCGCAAAGGCAACATATAATGCGCTTCGAAACGCCTCACAGTCACGGACCCCTCGTCGTGCAGCAGCTAAACAGCGCGAACAAGAGGTGTCTGAGTAATGCAGGCAGTTGTCCAGCTTCGTGGTCCTGTCAATATGAGTGGTGCTGTTGAGGATACGCTTGCAATGCTCAATCTTCACCGGGTGAATCATTGTGCGCTTGTTCCTGAAACAGACACATACCGTGGTATGATCACAAAGGTAAATGAGTACGTCGCACATGGGGAACCGAGTGTTGAGGTGCTTTCGACAGTCCTCGAACGACGCGCCGAACCTGAAAGCGGTGATGAAACGGTAGATGAAACGTGGCTCGAAGCGCAGACCGACTATCAGGACTTCGACGCACTCGCGACTGCGCTTATTGAAGAGGAAACAACACTTCGCGATCAAGGATTATCACCTGTTCTTCGATTACATCCGCCGCGTGGTGGTCATCGAGGACAAAAACACCCGACTGCTGAGGGTGGACAGATTGGTGTTCATAACACCGATCAAATTAATGAACTTTTGGAGGCAATGCGATGACATCAAAGAAAAGACGACAGCGTGGATCACGAACACATGGCGGTGGATCACACAAGAACCGCCGCGGTGCTGGCCATCGTGGTGGTCGGGGTCGTGCTGGTCGTGATAAACATGAGCAGCATAATTATGAACCAATCGGCAAGCATGGTTTTAAGCGACCACCAGGTAGTGAGCGAACTGTTGCAGAAATCTCTGTTCAAAAACTCGATGAAGACGCAGCATTATTCGTCGCAGAGGATACTGCTGAATTCGACGATGGTGCTTATCATATCGATGCACGAGATATTGCCGACAATGCCGACAGTGCGGATATAACGAAAGTGCTTGGTAGCGGTCAAGTTCGACAGGAATTACACGTTGTTGCTGATGCATTCTCCGATAGCGCACGGACTCTGCTTGAGGATGCTGGTGGCAGTGCAACGCTTACCGAACATGGTAAATCGATTGCTGCCGGCGAAGACGAAGAGAATAACAGTAACGCCGAATAATCACCAACAGAATAAACTATGGGATGGAAGGAGGCCGCTGAACCGGTATTGACACGAATGCCCTCTGTTGCACGTCCAGAGGGACATGTGCCGTTTCGTCAAAAACTAGGATGGACGGCTGGCATCCTCGTCATGTACTTTTTCTTGACGAACGTCACGATGTTTGGATTGCAAACAGGCGGTGCTGGGGGAGACTTTTATGGTCAATTCCGCAGCATCCTTGCTGGGTCACAAGGATCGATTCTCCAGTTAGGAATTGGACCAATCGTGACGGCGAGTATTGTGCTTCAGTTGCTTGGCGGTGCGAATCTCCTTGGTCTTGATACCGACGACCCGCGTGATCAGATCCTCTATCAGGGGCTTCAAAAACTCCTTGTCGTTGTGATGATCTGTTTGACTGGATTACCGATGGTATTTGCCGGGAATTTCCTTCCAGCAAGTCAGGCAGTCGCAGACTCCCTTGCTGTTGGAGTGGGTGGAGTAAAGTCGATCATCTTCGCACAGATGTTTGTCGGCGGTATTCTCATCCTATTTATGGATGAGATTGTGAGCAAATGGGGAGTTGGATCCGGTGTTGGATTGTTCATCATTGCTGGCGTGAGTCAACAGCTTGTTGCTGGATTGTTCAGCTGGCAGAGCCTTGGTGGACAAAGCGGATTCATTCCAACATGGATTGGGATTGTGACTGGCGCTGTTGATATCGGGTCACCGCTGACACCAGGAGGACTGTCGGATGTCTTCCTTGGACAGGGTCAGATTCTGGCACTGATTACGACAGTATTTATTTTCGCAATTGTTGTGTATGCTGAAAGTGTTCGTGTTGAAATTCCACTTGCGCATGCGAATGTTAAGGGCGCGCGTGGGCGATTCCCAGTAAAGCTCATCTATGCAAGTGTCCTGCCAATGATTCTTGTACGCGCACTACAGGCAAATATCCAGTTCCTCGGACAGATTCTTAATAACTGGTGGAGTGGCATGCCGTTATGGCTCGGTGAATATACTCAAGGGCAGGTCACCGGTGGACTATTTTGGTATCTTGCGCCGATTCAGTCTCGACAAGATTGGATGTGGTTCCTTGGATTCACCTCACAGGAACCACTCGCGATTACCGCTCGCGTGCTGATTGACCTGACGTTCATGATTGCGGGCGGTGCGGTGTTTGCCATTTTCTGGGTCGAGACGACCGGCATGGGTCCAGAGGCAACTGCCCGCCAGATTCAGAACTCAGGGATGCAGATTCCCGGCTTCCGACGGAATCCACAGGTGATCGAGAAAGTGATGGAGCGATATATTCCACAGGTAACCGTCATTGGTGGGGGACTTGTTGGATTGCTTGCTGTTCTTGCAAATATGCTCGGAACGATTGGGGGTGTCTCCGGGACGGGACTGTTACTCACGGTCTCGATTACATATAAGCTGTATGAAGAGATTGCCGAAGAGCAATTAATGGAGATGCACCCGATGATGCGTCAAATGTTCGGCGATTGACCCAAATATCTCCGTCGTTTTTTGAGCGGTTTAAGAATCTCCATTCGTTACTGTGTGAAGACAGGATACTATATCGGTATACCAACGAGATTACCGCTGAGATTAACTGATGCCGACGAATCCTAAAAGCACTCAACTCAACGTATATCGACTATCCTGAACTGCCGACAGAAATCGGAATCCACGCAAACAGGAAAAACAGTACGAGTGCTGGCACGACCAGAATAACCAATAAATGGAGAAACGCAAAGATACCCAGATAGAGAGTCACAGCCCCGCCGACAACGACAACAGGAGACGCGATAACAGCCGTGAGAAAACTGATATTATACTTTCCGTAGAGGATGAATGTGAGCAAGATAGATCATAAGACAGCCGAGATTGTCAACTCGCCAGCAGACTCAGATACGTACGACACATCGAGAGCAGTCTCCCAGATGATGTTCGTGATACTACTCATCTCTGGAAGTTCCCTGTCTGCAAATCTTTGAGATCCCGTTCGTATCGCTGGATTATCTGTTCGAGTTCGTCCTCAGAAACGCCGTCCATATCGCGGTACTCGGGCGGAATAACGTAGTCCCGATACCCTTGTAAATATGAATTTGAATACAGACGCTCGCTATCTTGTTTGAGCCGTTTCACCTCCTTGAGCCATCTAATAGTCTCGCTGAGTTGTTCCTTGTCTGATACCATTATACAATTTTATAGCCGAATGAGACAAAAATATGCTCCGAATCCCACTCAGTACGCGAGGAGTCAGTATGGGTTTCGAACAGCACTCCCCTGATAACCGAAGTAAGTTACCGAGTGAGAGAGTCTCAACGGAGGTTTTTATTCGACCAGTCCAACTCAACAATTGATGTCCTCAACCAACGCCAACATCCAGTCCCTACAGCAGAGTCCAGTTATACACGGTCTCCTATGGTTTGTGGTCATCTCGATATGTGGGTATCTGTTCACCGACAGAACCCTGATTTCAGCCCTCACAACGGCAAGCGTGAGTGCAGTCTTCTATGCTGTGGTGATATACCTCTGGAACGTATACTGAGCCAATAGAACAGCGACTCGACAGTAATCACAGAGAGACACCCCCGAACGGTTAACACACGAGTCGCCACGATTCTTTCAGCAAGCCACTCAGAGCATATGCACTCTGAACGATTCAAGATGCGAAGTCGAACGGCGTACAAGCTCCTCGCCATATTCGTAGCTCCTGTTGTGATTGCTTCTCTGTTCTCACTAATAGTAGGCATCTCGTTGCTACCCGCCTGCGGACTATTCGTGATTGTGTTGAAGTCTCTCACGTTTCAAATCACCGTGGAAGATGATGGCGTGTACAGGGACATCGTTCAATTGCCAATCGGGATTGGAAGAGGCAAGCTTGTTGATTACGCCGAGATTGAATCCGTGGAGGCGAAACCTACCGAGAATCTGATGACAGAGTACGTTAGGCCGTCGTATCGAGATGCTGTGCCATTTTTGTCTCTGTATAGTTCATCGAGTAGCATCCTGACCGATGACAATCGATACTATGGAGCAGACATAGAAGGGACAATACACATACAGAGAACGGATGGCACAGAAGTGAGACTCAGCTCTCGGAACGCAACAGAAATGGCTTCGGCAG
>KE356560.1:2560899-2713202 GCA_000415965.1 Haloquadratum walsbyi J07HQW1 | reverse complement strand
TGTGCGCGCCGGTCGGGTCTTGAGCAAATACCAGACTGCCTTGCGGGTGGTAATACGGCATGAAGATAGCTTGTGAGCGATTGGTCGAGTGTTACGCCTCGTCGTTTTCAGCCGTGATCCATTCCTCCGGCGTGGGTTCCTCGCGCGGCGTATCCCGTTCCTGCAGGCGGTCGTTCGGGACTTCCGTTTTCGCGTTCGCATCGGTTCGCTCGACGTCGTCCGGATCGATCCCAGCTTCAGGGTACCGAGACAGCATCGTGTCGAGTGAGACGAGGCTTTGCGTGAACTGGCGTAGGTCCTCGCGGTGGTCGAGGCCGTGGTAGAGCCCGTCGCTTGTTTTCCCGATGAGCCCCTCGTCATGGAGTCGGGAGAGTGTCCCGGACACGGTTCCACGCGGCAGGTCGAGTTCGTCTCGGATTTCCGCAGGAGTGAAGCCGAGATTCGTGTCCTGGTACAGTAGTTTGATGATTTTGGCTTTGTTCGTCTCTGGTCGGATCGTGATTGGGTCGTCAGGGTCGTGTTTGCGGAGGTCAATCGGCATTTGAATGTACGCGCTTGTACATATTTGTAGCGCATAAGCATACTCGTGACCGCAGACAATACCGCGCCACAGTATCCAGAGTTCTGGCTGAGCAGTGGCCTATCGTGTGCGCGCAACTCGGGAGTGGTGTGATTGCGTGGACCACGACTGTTTTTGACGGTTCTCCTACCATGCCAGAGTAAATGCCGCGACCACCGAAATACACGGATGAAGAATCACTGGAGGAGATACGGCGATTATCTGAACGACTTGACCGGTCACCACTGTTGAAACGCGATATGAACGAGTACGGGAAGCACGGAGCGAAAACCTATCAGGACCGGTTGGGGAGTTGGTCGAACGCGGTTGATGTAGCTGGGTTCGAACCACGAGAGCAGGGGACGGAATACCAAGAGCGACCAGATGCGTGTCCATTGTGTGAGCGTTCGGAGACTGGGCTGGACTTCCATCACTGGCGGTACGGTGAGTGACTTCTTGCAGTCTCGTTCCATCCTAGCGGTATAGACTGAGTCGCTGCAGGACAGATCCAATTAGCACCGCCATGGGAATGATCTCAAGCCGTCCGACCCACATGTTGAGTATCAACATCGCTTTTGCGGTATCCGGCATTCTTGCTCTGATGATACCGCTGTTGAGGCCGACGTTGCTCTGTGCACTCATCACATCAAAAATGACGTATTCCAGCGGGTGAGCCGGCGAGAGCACACGGAGAAGTACCGCAACACCGATTATCAAGAAGGTAATCCAGAGGATGAACACGACGGTCGCTTCTGTGTGCTCACGTTGGGCTTGGTCTTCACTGAGACGTCGCTCGCCGATCTGGAGGTAGCTGATTGCGGATTGCGGACGGATCACGTCCTGAATCTGCCAGATGGTCCCCTTGATCAAGGTTATTACGCGAATGAGTTTGAGACCGCTGACTGTCGAACCCGCTGCAGCTCCAGTGAGCATTCCGAGACAGGCCCACAGTGTTGCCCCAGCACTCCAGACCTGCTCGGTCCCGCCACCGATTGCCGCGCTGCCAAAGCCGGTGTTCGAGGTGGCGGAGACGAACTGGAAGAGCGCAACTCTAAACGTCTCTTCGAGCGTCGCGTACTGGCCGTTGGCGTGTAGAATCCCCGTGAGAACGAGTGAGCCGACGGCGAACCAGATGAAGACCCACCGCGTCTGCAGGTCGGTATACAGATTTCGCACCTCGCCTTTGAATATCAAATAGTGGATGGGGAACGCGATACTTCCCGCGATCATGATAGGCACAGTCGCGTACTCGATCAACGGACTGTCGTAGAATCCAATCGACGCAGCGTGAACAGAGAACCCGCCTGTGGCGATCCCGGTCATCCCGTGATTGATCGCGTCCCATAACGGCATACCAGCCAGCAGAAACAGGGCGATCGAGGCGAGCGTCAGTCCGACGAATATTTTCCATATCTCCTGGACAGTGGTCACGATGCTCGGATGGATTTTCTCTGACCGGGCTTCGCTCTCATAGAGGGTGTAAGAGCCGCTACTGCCACCCCGACGAAGAATCGCCACGGTCAGAACAATGACGCCGACACCGCCGACCCACTCGATGAGTCGCTCGTGCGCCTCGTCGAAGCTTGGTTCCCAATCGTCGCTACACAGCTGGCGAAGCGTTGGTTCGTACGTGGTGGCAATAGAGATCGTGCGGTCGTGGACGGTGACCGTCATTCCGTTGAACCACAGTGACGTAATAGAGGATGAGAACCTCGGGACGTTTCAGACCGTACGTCTTTGCTTTCTCGAAAGGTGATCGTTCCGCCATACGGATGTTTCTGCATCGATCTTTTAAATCTACGCAAAAGGTGGACAGCCTTCAGATAGTATGTTGTCCCGTCACCACAACGATTATGAGTGAAGCACCCGTTATTCTATGTGGACAACACAGGTGCTCCGATACCGGCGACGAAAATCTTCGAGGACGACGACGAATTCCCTGAAGGCGACAGATGGGAAGCGCTCGCCTAGGATATCCCCGAGAGCGACGAGTTCCCGGAGGGACTGAAATACAGTTTCCAGTACCTCGGCCCAACCGATGAAGAGATCCCCCGGTACGACAACGCGAATGACGCCCACGGCGTTGGGCGACACCACCGCCATTACCGTGGAGAGGTCGAAGGTATCGAATTCGAGGGCCCTCGGTCCCACCTACAGAAATTCCTCGACGAGATCGAAACCATCCATGAGCAAGAAATCGCCTGACCACGCCCACGAACCTCCAGAGGACGTTGAGTACCCCTCGACCCTTTGCATCACGTCGAAGCCGTTCGAGGACCACAAGGAGAGCGCCCTGAACCGTGCAGAGCGCTGGGAGCAGGGTGAAGAGGTGCCGCACGTCGTCAACTTCCAGGACGCCAGCCGTCTCCAGCGCATCCTCACGCCGCGCCGCCTGGAGCTGGTTCGGAGCCTGATGGACGCTCCGGCCGATAGCATCCGCGACCTCGCTGACCGCCTCGACCGTGACATCCGACAGGTCCACGACGATGTTCAGACTCTGGCCGAGTACCGGATCGTCCACTTCCGTGAAGAGGGCGGCGCGAAGCAGCCCTATGTCCCGTACGACACGGTCAAGATTGAGGTTGAACTGACCAGGTCGCTCGGTGATTCGTCCGAATCCCCGGCATCGGCGTAGCCAGCGTTCTAGGAGGGCATCTTCCCAGCCTCAACCCTCCTCCTACTCACGTCCGGTAAACCGGGTTCCTCGCCACCGTCTTCCTGCTGTTTCCCGTCTCTCGCTACACGTAGTCGCTGAACCAGTCTGGCGCGCCAGTGTACTCGGCCTAACAGCGTTTGTGGCATGGCTTCCCGCGTTGGTTCGGAATCGCCTCGTCGAGATCGACCTGGTCGCCGCAAAGGTCGCACTCTGCGCTGTGCCCGTGCATCCGCTGGTCTGCTGAGAGGCCCTTTGTCTCGATGCGTACTCCGACGCATCGACGTCTTATGCGAGTCGCCAGGGTTGTCCCTCCCAGGCACCGGATTCTGTCGACGATTCCTCCAATGAGTCTTCGGTGGCGTCTATTCTCGGAAGCTCGTTGTGGAGCGTGCTCGCCAACTCCATCAGCTCCGTATCTTGCTGTGCATCCGTAGCGAGATTGATCCGCTTGACCTTCTGGCTCACCCCCGTCAGTTCCTTTTTGAGTTCGAGAAATTGGCGGATCAGTCGTTTGTAGAGGCAGACCAACAGATTCGCGGATTGACCAAGGGGAGAAAGTGGGAGGATGAATTGACTGGTTACAACGAGGCGTGGGACCTGTACGAAGATGGTGTGTTCACTTTCGTTATTGCTGAGAAGTTGTATAATAGTCTGGAAGCAATTACTCAAAAGATCTGCGTCGATCTCCAAGACTGGGCCGACGAAGACGATTCATTCGGGACATATGTTGAGACGATGCGGGAGAAAGGCCTGTTTGAACCGAACGATGCGATGCAGGCAGAATGGCAGAAAATCCTTAGTGGGGTCGAGCAAGGTGTGAACCGGACAGGCGGCGACCGAAAAAGACACGAAAGTATCGACCGGGACTTGCAATCTTACTCCTTCACCAAGTGGCGTCTTTTCTTGCGTTTATCATTAAAAGGTACGAATCGGAATATAGCGAGAACAATGGTTGATCATTTTGGATCTTGATTGGCTTAAATTATTTCTGTATAATATAGATACGTTACAAGAGCAGGCCACGACAGATCTTAATTCCAAAGATCGGACTTACTGGGCCACCGGTTCGAGCAAAAAGGGCGAATGAGCGTATTATAAGAATATAATCATTTTCTTGACCGCTATTACATCTGAATGATGCGAATCCTATCTAACGTTTTCCTGGAACGCATCTAATGCACTGGATAGTGACCGGTATTCCTCGTTACCAGTCAGCTCATTTTTATAATATAAATCAACGTCATCGAGCATATCCACAGTGAACTCTGCTGTAGATTCTGACTCTGTAATTTGATACTCTACAGAGTGTAACTTATAGAAGTCACCGTTAATTAGCAGCGCAATATTATCAAACTCCTCGATGTGCTCACCTGCTCCTTTGATCCGCTTGAATCCGTTCATTCGACCAATGAGAGTTTCTCCAAGCAATTCTCGATCAGTTGTAAAGAGCTGACTATTAATCTGGTCAAAGACGACCTCTACCTCTTCGCGTTCTGTCTCTGAATCATAACCATTCAACAAAACGGCGCCTACCCATCGGTGGTAATAGCACCACTATTTATTTCCGAGCTCACACTCAGATACGTTGATTTGGAACGCTCGTTTCAGCGTTCCATGTTAAATAATGACAAACACTACAGTCCCAACAACTAATACGGAAACACCGGGGTGTGTAATCCCCGATATTATTTTCAGGATATATTCCTAATTCATCATATGAACGTCGAAGAAGCAGGTCTTGAGGTTATATCCGCTCTCGAGGCTTTAGATAAGTCTCCTATTGATGTCACGAAGGTATCAGATGATGATCCGCTGTTAGAAATTTATTATGGTGACCATACTCAAGATGAGTATGAGGTCAACTTTGCAAAGATCCGGGTGAAAGAGTATGTACACTCAGATGAGAAACGGCGGCTAAGAAAACGAGTAACCCCCCACATCTCACTGCTCGGGGTAAAACAGACAGAGCCAGGTGATCCTCCATATGAGTTTCTCATATCATTTTGATCCCAGTTACTCGTGAGACAGTTTGTTATCTTCTGAAGATTGTTTTGAGTAGTCAACCACCCCTTCCAGAAAGGAAGTTGAAACCTGTGAATCCACTGAACCGAAACGTATGCACGTAGGAGCCTCCAGTGAATACTTGTTTGCTTGAGATGATTCATAAGAACTCAGATGAATGTGTGATAATATGATGCTCGCCTTATCAGTAGTACAAAGTATGGCTGCTTGATATTTGTTATCGATATAAAATGGCGGGTTCTTCACATCCAACAATTCAGCTCACGAGAAATCACGTGTGGAGTAAGCAGAGTCAAGACATTATATGATTGGGCTCGAAAGACACTCACATTCATGGCTTCTGATAATTCAATTGATCTTACGCCGGAGTTTCTCGCTGAGATGGTCAAATCGGTCGGTGTCGGCGTCGGGATTTATACACAGGATGGTCGATATGTTTATGTAAATCAATCATACGCTAATTTATTTAATGTGATCCCATCGGAGTTAGTCGGAGAGCCATTATGGGATGTTGTCCCAGAAATTGAAGCAGATAAGTTTGACACGTACTGGACATCGTTTCAAGATGACGAAACGCGAGAAGCCGAGACAGTCCATCGATACAATGGTCAGGAGGTCCCCGTTGCAACAGTTACAACGCAGCGCTCAATCAACGGTACCCGATACCATTTTGGGACGATTAAGGACATTTCAGAACGAAAAGCACAGGAGCGTGAACTTAAGCATCAAAACGAACGACTTGAGAGTTTTGCGGGCGTCATCTCACATGACTTACGAAATCCGTTGAATGTTGCTCAGGGATATATTGATCTCTTGCAAACCGATATTGATCGTGATGAATTACATCTCGTGGATAACGCGCTTGACCGAATGAGCGTCTTAATTACTGAACTCTTAGAGCTTGCACAGAGTCGTAATGTCGATGAGACAAGTTCAGTTTCGATTAAAATGGTAGCGAAACAAGCGTGGCAGAGTGTAGATACTCACCAAGCGGAATTGAGCCTTCCTGAGACAAACCCACAGATACGAGCGAATAGATCCCGTCTCCAACAGTTATTTGAGAATCTCCTCCGCAACGCAACCGAACACGGTGGACCAAGAGTTAGTGTAACTGTTGAGACCACCGCAGATGGATTCTCCATTGCTGACGATGGGTCCGGTATTCCATCAGATAAGCGTGATCGCATCTTTGAAACGGGGTATACGACCAACGACAGTGGAACTGGGTTTGGATTAAGTATTGTTCAACAGATTATTTCTGGACATGAGTGGAGTATACAGGTGACAGAAAGCTCTGAAGGAGGAGCAAAATTTGAAATTACGAGTGTTGAGTTTGCCACATAGTGGGTATCGAAATCACGGGCGTTTCAGTTGATCTGAGATTTATCATTACACCCGAAGTGCGGTTATACTACTTTCCAAGAATTAAATATCGAAGTCACGCTCACGCTCAAACTCATAGTCTCGGTGACTCATTATTGTGATTTGGATACATCTAATACTCGTTTTTTGAGGTATCTCTACTCTCAACTCGTCTGTGGCTTATCTTATACTGTGATGATTGTCAATATATGCGTGACAGTTAGCTAAATACAGCCGCTCAGCACCCACCGACAGAAAGTGGATTACCAGAACTGAGAGAACAGAGAGTCAGTATGATTGAATTCATTGATAATCTAATTATGACAGGATCCAAGCGAGCACTCACGCTGAATTGCTTTGACATGTGGTCGAGCATTTTCATCAATAGGGAATGTCCCATCTATATCAGCCGGTGCCCGTCCATGGACTACTCGACCAAATGGGTCACCAATGATCTGGTATATGTGTTCGAGCACAGTCGCAACGGAACGCGGAGCGCCTCTCTCTCGGAGCAGGTGCCGTACTGTCTCCCCACCAGCGTGGACGCGGTCCGCCTCTGGATTAATCAGCACAAACGCAAACAGATGATCACCAAATTGCGCTTGAAAGAATTCCTGGGTGATGCTGGCTTGCCATGGAATAAACCGTATCCCGTCAGACACACGGGCGGCCTGTCGGGCTCCAATCCGAAACAGGCTATTCCGACCGTCATATATGAGGAGCAAATCCGCCATGGATGTCATTATCGAAGACTATGTTTAAATTAATGGGTGGTATGTAAGAACAGTTCACACATATTAGCTTGGATTCGATGTGAGGTCTGTGATGATACAAATCGGGGAGGCTTGACATCCTCCTCGGTGTAAACGTGGAGGAATCCTGCGCGTGAGTGTGAGTGTGAGCGGTGGAGATTGCAGGTTGGCAGTCTCACCGAGCCCCGACACGGGAAGAATCCGTGTGGGGGTCACAGACTGTTGCAGGTGGAGTGAGGTGGGGCTGCTGGTGCCGAGAGTGCCACATCTCAGCCCTTGGGACTCCTCTCCTCAGTCATATTTACACTCTCAGAGTTGGTTGTGCCTCGGGGAGTCCGGCAGAATTCGATGGAATTAAACTTACTTTGTCATGTTTCTAGCAGTCGGGCATAGCATCTGCATCGATTCATGATACTGAGAGGAACTAATTGTTCACCTGACTGGTCCCGATGATTGTCTCATTGCTTGGGGCGGCGAAGCCGACATCGTCGGACTGGTGTGAATTGCTCTGTTCCCCGCCAATTCCTCCCTGTAGGGAGGATTCACTGTCAATTGAATTATGTATTCCCAACTCTCAGAATGGCTCTGACAGGGTAGCGTGAGTTTGAACTGTTGGATTCATCCGGCGCCTGAAGCCGTGGGGATTCTCTTTGTATTCTATAACAGCCAGCGTGTCAAGGTAGGCTCTGCATGTGTAAACCGTGTGATATGGCGCGTGACATTGAGCTGAGTGTGGAGGAGAACATTCGTCTGGATATCGCCACCGACAGTCACTCCGAGTTTCAATCAGCTTGGACGGCGATGAGAGTCTCGACTGAGTGACACAGCCCGAGATTGGGGCATATAGCTTCTTATATCTGGAGCAGGTGCAATCCCACTGAGGCTGTGGATACGCACCGTCACAGCGGCAATTCCCACACGTTTTTCTTCCAAAATGGCACATATAGCAGTGTCGGCCCAGTGGTTACGAACCCAGTGTGACCGAGCGCCCGAAAACTGGCGGTTCGAGTGTCCGCCCACGCTGGAAACAGAGTGCGCCCCAATGTGGGAATCAAACAACAACCACCGGGCAAACACCACACAAAGTAACTCCGAGTCCGCTGAAGTCTGTCGGACGCCCCGGAGGCAAAAACAACTCTGGGCGTGAGCGTCCGATTATGACAGAGGATAGGAGTACCGGGGGCTGAGATGTGGCACTCCCAGGAGACTACCCATCGACCGGCCCCATACCGATTCGAACGGTATGGTGGCTTGGTAGTTGATCTGTAAACCCAAACCTGACATTCCCAACGCAGCGGTGCGGTGCCGTGGGGTTCCTCCGCATTCACGCGGAGGAGGATGTCAAGAAGACTCCACTCTGATAGAATTGGAAGGGTGCAAACCTTCATATCACAAACACAGTCCCAATCTAGCGGTGCCATTTGATTCCTTCGTGTGCACGTGGAGGGGGGTGTAGGGTGGTCATGCTCACTCTTGGCTTTACGTATTGGCTTAGATAAGAACTTAATTGAGACGACAATTCAACTCCATTTTGAGAGATCTGTGCTTGCGGATGAGTGGATATTTTTACCGATAATAAAGTGTTACATTATCCAGGAATACCTTCAGGTAGAATTGACGACTCATTAACGATGTGACAGACTTAGACCCGCCTGGCGTCCGACGGCGACTGGGTGAGCAAGTCAATCATCATCATAGATGCTACACCTGTGTGCCATCTTCAAGTTCAACGTCGAGCTCTCTTCGATTTCATTTTGGCGAATTGTTTATTATCGGTGTGTGTATTACACTACTGTTTGTATTCGTTGGATGGAGTCTCATCGAGTTGCTCATTGTGCCGATTGCCGCACATCCATCGCTCGTGACGACTGGTGGTGTAGTCATGAGCGGACTTCTCGGCATCACAACGACGGGCTATTTCATATTAACCACACTGGTTGTTGATACCGGATAGATAGCCAATTCAATGACTGTTGAATTCAAGATACTATCCGCATCCGATACACTCTTGACACAGTGCGACTGGGGAAATGTTAGTTAAATAAACCTTCCTCTGGGCGAGGGAACACGATCGTTCCAAGATAAGCCCTTTGAGACTTCACGACAGTAATGACTTATCTCAGTCGAGATAGTGTGGTCCAAGTATGAATACGCGTATTCTCAAAGCATATCTTAATCACTTCATACCACGGGAGGTCATCGGCCCTGTTATCATCGTCTTTTCACTGGAGGGTGTTATCGACGGTATTTTTAATCTATACGTGCCTGCTGAGTTTGCGACACTCGGCTGGGGTATTATATTCCTCTTTGCTATCGGTGTCGTCGCCTCGTGGGGAACAACTGATGAGCAGGCTATCGAAGAACTACAGGAGCAGATCGAAGAGATTGAGGAAGAGAGCTAACTCTGACTCTGATTATCAGTTCTTGAGACTGTGAGTTTCTGTGTTGGTATTCGAAACAAAACGGAACACAGAACCGAGCCTTCCAGATTGGACCAGTGTGGTTCCAGAGCGAGACAGTGCTCAGCGTGCCAATTACTAACATAATATTTGACATTAATTATACGCAATTCGATGAATGAATCAAAATCAACGGATCAATCAGCGGCTAGCAGTTAGTACACTTCCCAAATGCTATTGCGTGTCGTGGTCATAGATAGTTCTCTGAACTGAGTCGTTCACCCTAGTCACCCAGTCTGAAGCACTGACGTCGGGAACAACTCTCGCTGTGCGCTATCCGTCTCTGGAATTGAAGAAGGTCCATCAAGATCACTCTTCACACATGACTCAGCCATTGATTTCTTATCTGCAGCCCAAATGATTGTCGTATTTGAATAATATTCTTCGTGATATATTGTCGGTGTTATATCTGTTACTCGTTCAATAGAAAGTGTTCGATCAGCAACTGAAAGCCGCTCCGGTGGAATGAACCCATCAGGCTCATCTCCGGCATGGACTGTGAGTGATGATGGAGCAATCACCACAAGATGCATACCATTACCAACTGGCTCATTTCGGACACCAAGCGCACAGACCCCACTCTCTTCTGCCCGATCACTGACCGTCCGCAGTGTTTCATCAGCCGCGTCAATCGCTCGGGTTACCCGTGTAATACCGTCTGTGATTGATACGGACTCATGATTGGTTCCTTCAGCGTCATCTCCACCCTCAGCATAGACGACGAGCATCGAGTCCGTCCCAGTAGTTGCAGGGCGAGTTTCAACACTGAATGGAAGGACTCGGTCACTGAATGAGAGCATATCTGCGTTTAAGATAACCTCTGGGACCGAATCCGACTCGGACTCGGATTCGGACCCGGATATACTGGACCCATTGGGTGATGGCGTATCGCTTTGGGGCTTATGACCGTTATTGTCGGAGCCGATATGCACTGAGAGCGGAAGTTCACGGTCCCATGCCGGTCGTACGGTCTGGACAGCAACTGTGAGGGGTGACTGAGAGTGAGATTTGTTCCGATACGTCTCAACAAGCTTTCTAAACGAGATTGTGTTAGCGGTGTCATCAAGTAATCGCTCAAGCACATCGCTGTAACTTTCGTCTGTTAATCGTCGGTTGGCGAGTCGACGCCGTGCAGTGGCGTCAACCCACAGTGCAACTGGGTCATCAAGCACATCATCTGGATATGGCGGCGCACCAGCATGCATCATCGTTGCTGTCGCATCATCAATCTTCGCGACTGCATAATCGTGATACTCAGCAATGATTGTTCGTGAAAGCGGGTCACCGCTCGTTTCTCGTCCAATTGCCCATATATACAATCCAATCGCATCGAATGTCAGACGATCAGCACCCTGATGAACAAGATTTCGAAGAACCCATGTTTGTGCCTCTCGCTGTGAGAGAATTGTCTTCTCAGTGATTGTCTCAATATACGCTCCATACAATTGTTTTACAGTATAACAATACTCCTCAATCTGATCGCGGGTTACCCCTGAGGGAAGTGGGTCTGTGCAAGTGAAATCAACTGCATCCCCGATGGCATTCAGTTTGGTCGTCGGATGCCAATGTGTTTCAATATTCATAGATATTGTATTACTCACGAAGAGACTCAATAGCATTGTGAGTATGTTTTTATTATTCTCCGCGCTGTCTCATCGTATTACTAATATGTCATAATGAGCATCAGAGGGGGGAGCCGAGAACAGTTGTCCTGTACTGTGTTATCTATCGTAGCACTCCTGTTGCTATATCAGGACAGTCATTATAACCAGAGCATATATTGGAAACATATTGGTATGAACAAGGCGTCTTTATACCAGTCGTCATTTCGAGTTCATGTCTCTGCTTGCTGCCTGTACTCAAAAATGACGGTCGTTTCTGATATGGCTTTGTCGTCTGTCGTTTGTTGTGTATCAACGAGACAAAAATAATCTGAGTCAGATGTCACACAGGAGTGTCTCTCATACGTAGTGTGCACCCGCAGTTGAGCACTCTACAGTGATAAATCGAATATCGAGGCGGTAACTAGATTCTGCCCTCGAAGTATGACAGTGGCACTTCTTCAGATAGTTGTGCTTCGCCACCTGAAACTCTCATAATCCGATATGGAACGACTGGTTCGAGATTCTCATTCAGATCGACTGACCCAGACGCACCCTCATAATTCACGTCGCCACTACTGAGTGCCTCCTTGCCAGCGTCAAATTCTGCGACCGATACCGTCGTGTCACCATCATTCGGTCGTGATACACTCCGAACGTTCTCAGCGATTGCCGTTCCACTCGCCTCACCGGCTTTTTCCATGGCAAGACTCATGAGATATGTGCCATCATACGCGTGGGGGGCGAATTGTGTAATCTGGTCGGTTCCACCCATGTTCTCTTGGAACGTTTCGCTGTTTGCTGTTTGTGGGGACGTAATATACATACCTTCAACGATGTCCGAAAGATCAGAGAGCATCTGTGGTGACCAAATTGCCTCTGCACCAACCCACTGTCCGCCGTATCCACCCTGACTCCACTGTCTGAGGATTGTTCGACCATTTCCAGGATACATCACCGCACCAATAGCGTCTGGTTCGCCATCGAACACAGCATCAAGTGTTGAGGTATAATCATTCGTTGCCTGCGTATATGCGACCATATTCAGTGTTTCACCACTGAATGCTTCACTCGCTGCCTCAGCAAGCCCCTGTCCATATGGGTTATCAACATAGAGGAAAGAAGCGGTATCTGCACCAATAATCTGGTTGAGCACCCGTGCGACAACGAGCGCCTGTTGAACGTCATTCGGTGCTGTTCGCCCATAGTATTTGACTTCGTTATCTTCGTTCACACCTGCTGTTGCGAGTGCGGGTGAGGTATTTCCGTTTGAAATCTCCATGACTCGATTGTCACGAGCGATTGGTGCAAGCGTTGTTCCAATTCCACTTGAGTATGGTCCGACGAGCCCGACGATTCCTTCTTGATTAATCATTGTCCGGAACTTCTGTGCAGATCGTGATGGACTCCCCTCAGTATCGTTATTGACTGCTGTAACCTCACGACCACCAAGGAGACCTCCACTGTTGTTAATCTCCTCAACAGCGAGATTAAATGCTCGTTGATGACCACCACCGTATGCACTATTGGTTCCTGTAACTGGGAATATCGAACCAAGCGCAATTGGCTCACCACCCTCGGATTCGTCCATTGATTCCTCGGTGGCAGTTGAATCGCCACCGCTCGCTTCGGTTTCGGCTTCTGATTCTTCTGTCGATCCGCCACCACCTGACTGACGGGAACATCCAGCAAGAGAGACAACACCGGCAGTCCCAGCCGCACCAAGTCCTTTGAGAATATCACGTCGACTGCGTTCAGACATTACGTATCGATTGTTATTATCAAGCATATAAATAACTACTGACGGGACGACGCAAGGAAACTTAGGTTATCCTACATATATTGGCTTTACACACTGATTTATAAATACTAAGACAGTCTGCGGCATCGAAATGATTTTACCCTTTACACTGACAATCTGCGACATGGCACCAGAGACGGGATTGTTGAATGCAGTTGTGACAGGTGTCGTGACAGGTAGTATCGTTGCGCTTGGTGCGACGGGATTAGCTCTTGTATACGACATTGCTGAAGTGCCGAATTTTGCACATGGCGACCTTTTGACGCTTGGTGCTTATGCCGCGCTGTTAGTGAACAAACCAGATACAGTCCCAGTTTTTGAGTTACTTGCCCCAGGTGCTCAACAAGTTACCCTTGCGGGATCAGGTGTGTTATTCGCCTTATCAGCTGTTGGCGTCCTTGGAACAGTCTATCATCTCGGTGGGCGAGATGCACTTTATGGACAATGGTGGGGCATTGATGTCCCAGGACGTCTGGGGCTTACTGTTCATATTGCAGCCGCAGGTATCATTGGTGCATTGGTCGTCCTTGGAGTTCCATCCTTTGGTGCTGCATTACTGTTTTCGGTTGTCCTATTAGGCGCGACGGTCCCGCTGTTAGAGTCAGTCGTTTTCAGAAAGTTCCGTGAGAAAAATATCGAACTTGCATTGATGCTCGTTGTTTCGCTTGCCGTTGCTTTCATTGTCCGATTTGGTATTCAAACCATCTTCGGTGGGTCCATACGATTTTATTCGGTTGAGACATCGATCCCATTCCTCGGCGGGGCACTCGATGTGACGCTTGCCAAGTTTTTTGATTTCTTCTTTACCGCTGAGGGATTATTTATAAGCCTGCAGGAAACACGGGGTGGGACATCGAAACAGCTTCTTGTCGCAAGCTATGGCTGGATTGAAATCGGCGTTATTCTTCTGGCTGTCATTGCTGTGACGTATGTCGCCCTTGATCGACGGAATCCAGCAGCGATTATTGGTCCTCGACTCACAGCTGCGCTTGGCTCAGTGACCATCTTGGCTGTTGGAGCGACCATATTCTGGGGAGGTGCAAATGGGGCTGTCCCAGAAGCCGCCTTCGCGACGACGCGGATCCGCACGTCACCCCTTCGAGTCGGGATTATTATCCTTGCGATTGTGATGATGGGGGCATTACATTATATACTTCAGGCGACGACCCTTGGAAAGACGATGCGAGCAACGAGTGATAATAGAGAGCTAGCGTTAGTTCGAGGAATCAATACCCGGCGAGTAATGATGTCTGTCTGGATTATTGCTGGACTCTTTGCTGCTGTTGGCGGCATTATGCTTGGATTCCTCTTTAGCTCAATTACAATTAATCTTGGATTTAACCTTTTATTACCAATGTTTGCAGGCGTGATTCTTGGTGGAATCTCTGTGTATGGCGCCATTCTTGGAAGCTATGTCGTTGGACTTGCAATGGAGATTGGAATCTTCGCAATTCCAGGACTGAGCGCGACATACCGCATCCCGGTTGCGTTTGTCGTCCTTCTTGCCGTCCTACTATTGAAGCCTGAGGGCATCGTAGGGGGGAACTAAACATGGCTGTTGCAGACGTTGTTGTTTCGTTTATGCTTCTTGTCTCAATTTATGGGATTCTTGCTCTTGGGCTCAATGTCAAGTATGGTCACACAGGGCTTCTTGATTTCGGTCATGTTGGATTTTATCTTATCGGCGCTTACACAGCGGCATTGTTTGTACTCGGACCCGATGATCCAACAGATTTCACGGTGTATTTGATCGGACTTGGCGACGTTCCGATTCTTGGAAGCTGGGTGACGGCTATTCTTGCAGGAACAATTCTCGCCGGGATTGTCGGTGGATTGGTCACACTTCCGACCATACGATTGCGCGAGGATTATCTGGCAATAACAGTGCTTGGCATCTCTGTTATCTTCCAGCGTGTGATTCAATCAGAAACATGGCTTGCAAATGGACCCGATGCTCTCCGTGGATATAGTCCGCCACTTCAGGGTCCATTTCCTGTCACCGGTGAGACGGTTGTCGGTGCAGCGCTACTCGGGTTGATTGTTTTCGTTGCCTGGGGTCTGACGACGGCTGTCCTTGGTATGGTCTCTGCACCCCCATCAGCGGCAGCGACGGCGACATCACCGCCCCATGGGCATGAGGACTCACTCCGCCCTCGTGATCGATTATACACCGTTGCCACATTTGGAGCCACCCGTCTCAGCACAGTCACCCAACAGGTGTCACGAACTGCTGCGGTCGCTGGAATGACTGCAGGCATTCTTGCTGCTGTTGCGGTGCTCATTGCAGGTCTTACACTCACAGTTGGTGTGATTGTCTCGGTGTATACATGGATTGTCGCTGCAATTGCTGTTCGCGAACACTATTCAAGTCTTTCTTGGAGTGCGATTACGACGGGTATTGGTCTCGGAACAGGACTCTTACTCGCATTGATTCCACTTCCGGTCTTAGAGACAATCGGCGTGAAGATTATTATCACTGTCAGTGCACTTGCTGTTCTCGTCGGTGTCTACTATTATATGACGACCCAGATTGATGTTTTATCGAACAATCGACTTGCTATCGTTGGTGTCGGATCATTATGGTTTATTTCGCTTTGGTACTTCATATTGCCAATACTTGGTCCCCTTGGAAGTGGTGACATCGCTGGGGTTGCACAGACGCTCTTTCAGAATATTGTCTGGTTACTTCGATTTGGAGGCGATGTTGGTGTTGGATACGCTGTTGCCGGTATCGGCGAATTGACTGTCAAGGTTGATTACCCTCGGTTCCAGTTGGCTGGGTTTGTATTATCCTTTGTTGGATTGTACGCGATTGTTGAGCGAACAGTTGAGTCGCCATTCGGTCGAGTGCTTCGAGCAATACGGAATGACGAAACAGTCGTTAAATCACTCGGCAAAAACCCGTTCACGTACAAACTCCAGAGTATGGTTATAGGGTCTGCGCTCGGTGGGTTCGCCGGTGCTTTGTGGGCGATGTATGCACAGGGACTGACATTTACTACGTTCGCGCCTCGCGTGACGTTCATTACTCTGCTCATTATGTTCGTCGGAGGTGCGGGGAATAACAAGGGAATGATTGTCGGCGCTGCTCTTTTTTGGGCGTTCCAACAGGCGACGACACAACTTGCAGCCTTTTTCCCGCCGGCGATTCGCGTCAATATTCAGGCATTTCGACTCGTCGTCGTTGGCATTCTGTTTCTCATCGTCTTATATTATCTTCCCGAAGGACTCTTAGGGAGTCGAACGAGCAGTGCCACGGCAACAACGCCGACTGATGGAGATTCATCAGGACCTCAACGGGCACAGCGAACTGAGATGAACCCTCCAGATGAGGGTGATGGTGGAACATCGACAAACACCAGTGTCGATAATGACCGAATCCCTGATATGGGGACACAAAGAGAATTGGAGAGTGAAGAATGAGCATGAATCGCCCGGAATCGTCAATGGATGAGTCAGCACCGACTGATACGGAACCGCTGTTGACAGTTCGGAACTTGCGAAAAACGTTCGGTGGTATTGTGGCTGTTGATGGTGCCTCATTTGAGATCAACTCAGAATCAATCACAGGGCTTATTGGACCGAATGGCGCCGGAAAGACAACGACATTCAATCTCATAAGTGGGTTCTATATCCCTGACGGCGGGACAGTTCGCTATCGCGGGACCGATTTGCAAACACTGATGACTCCAACACAGACAGAATCACAAATCTGGAGTGCTGCCAGTGCGTTCACAACCGGTGTTGTTGGCGGGGCAATCGGACTTGGCACACTTAATTTAGGAGCGCTTCCAGCAATCGGAATGACCGCTGGCGCAGCGGCTCTTGGTGCAGGGGGGTATCTTACCCAAGAGCGATTGAAACAGCGCGGTTCAGAAACGGCAAATAGTCGTCCATACATGCTCGCGCGGTCTGGACTTGTTCGGACATTTCAATTAACCCGAGAACTCGGGGAGATGACCGCACTTGAGAATTTGATGCTTGCTCCACAAGACCAGGCTGGTGAACGTGTTTTGAACACATGGCTTCGACAATCAACTGTGACGGCTGAAGAGGATGCTGTCCGAACTCGTGCAATCGAGATGCTCGAATTACTTGAGATTGATCATCTTCAGGATGAACCTGCAGGGAACCTTTCTGGAGGGCAGCGAAAGCTACTTGAACTGGGACGTGTGTTGATGCTTGATCCAGAGCTTATTCTTCTTGATGAACCAGTCGCAGGTGTCAATCCGGCACTCACACAAAAGCTGATGGATCGCGTGAAGACACTTCGCGATAATGGATACACCTTCTGTATTGTTGAGCATGATATGGACGTGATCATGGAACTCTCCGATCGGATTATCGTCATGAACGAAGGAAAACGACTTGTCGAAGGACCGCCTGAGGAGATTCGTTCAGATCAAGCAGTCATTGATGCATATCTGGGGGCTGAGTAAAATGCCGCTACTTGAGGCACGTAATATCGTTTCTGGATATGGAGATGCAGAGATTCTCCACGGCGTTGACCTTGACGTTCAACGCGATGAGATTGTCACAATCATCGGTCCGAATGGAGCAGGCAAATCGACGATGATGAAAGCAACATATGGGTTAATTGATTGTTGGGAAGGAACTGTGACATTTAACGGAGAGGATATCACACCACTGCGCCCTGATGAAGTCACCCGACGGGGATTATGTTATGTTCCACAAAAAGAAAATATATTTCCGACTCTCAGCGTTCGTGAAAATCTTGAAATGGGGGCATATATTGATGGAACACCGACTCAATCTGATCTTCAGACGGTCTGGGATCGGTTTCCGATACTCTCTGAACGTCGGAATCAGCGGGCTGGCTCGATGTCTGGTGGGCAACAACAGATGCTTGCTCTCTCTTCAGCATTGATGATAGACCCTGATTTATTACTCGTTGATGAACCATCCGCAGGACTTGCTCCAGATCTTGTCGATAATATGTTTGATCGACTTGTCGAGATTCGTGATGAAACAAATACCGCGATTTTAATGGTTGAACAAAATGCTCGTCAGGCACTCAGCGTGTCTGACCGCGGATATGTTCTTGATATGGGAGAAAACGAGTTTGAGGGTGATGGGACGGAGTTACTCGAAAGTGATGAGGTAGCAGCATTGTACCTTGGCGAGTGAGGACATACGTGAGTGGCTTTTCAGTCTTCAGCCTCTCGCCTCTCAACAGTTAATACTCAACACTCAATCCGAGTCAACTGAGACTTCACCTGCTGTGTTGATATCATCAATCTCTATAAATTCATATCCACACTCATCACATGCCCACTTGATTTTCGTCCCTAGATGGACTTCCATTGATGCTGTTTTCCAAAAGTGCATCCCTTCACACTCAGGACATTCATATTCGCGTTCAAGACTCATATAACAAGCTGTGCGCGATGGATTATTGAACATACTGGTTTGAACCCTGTTGACATCCGTCCCCGCCTCTCGGCGAGGATCCCGAGTTTGAGTTATCTGTCTGCGAGTGTTCACCGCATCACCGCGTCATGCAACCGCGCACCGTTCACGTCCGTGTTCATCATCGTACCACACGACTCACCGACTACAGACAACGTCCTATACGGTTCGCGTCACGCTCCCGATCACGACACCAATACGGACAGTCCATATCTTCGATGTTCGATATGTCTCGCTCGCCTGTGCGGTCTACAGAGGAAACAAGACAAGTGCCTCGGGGCTTTGATGTTGATGTTGATGTTGATCTGATGTGACCCCGAAATGATTCACGAGGATGCTTGTTCTTCAGGCTTATATTCAAACAATGTGGTGAGCCGGTCGAGCTCCCATCCGTTGAACTTCTTGTCCCCACATTTGTCCCAATTCCGCGAGTCGCTGTTCTCGTCTTCATGAATCTCGCTCAACTCACCGTCACCGATGGCAGTACGACCAACCTCGTAGTCGATGCACCCATCTACGACGTGTGTGACAAGAGCCTGCAGGAGCAGGAAGTGTTCTTGACCACGCGCACCAGCTGTATCAGGAGATTTAATCTTCCCGAGCGATTCGAAAATGGTAGTTTCACACTCGCTCTCGACTGTCAGAAACACCAACTGGTTCATCACATCGTGCGAGATCTGTTCGCGCAACTGCCGGTCCTTCTGGCGTGTCTGGCGATACTCACTCGGAAGGTGGTCGAATCGGGACCGATCTATGTGTGCTTTGCCCTGTTGCCGCAACTCCGCCAGCCGATCGTTGATGCCTTCGACAGCAATTATCACTCGGAATAATTTGTCCTTCGCTTGATAATCGAGGAACTGTGGCGGCGTTACTTGTTCGTGTGTCCCGTCGCCGCTGTCAAGGACAACCGCCGTGACCTGTTTTTTGACGCTGGGATCGACCACCGATACACGGTCTGCAACTGTCTCAGCTTTCTACTCGGAAATAAAACCGGGCACGTCGAGCGTGTGCCCATGTTCAGGCGTGTGGAATGCCGGCGTTTTCATCTTACTAGTGTCGAGTAGCTGGTAAAATCGAGAACGTGTTGGGAATCGGGGTTCCTGTTTCGTCCAATCGTGGTAACTCCCTGGTGAGAGTGAGTCCGGTGCGTTCAATCCAAAGCGAAGTTTTCCGTCTTCGATAAATCGCTTGTGGATGTGAGAGTCGTCTCGCCCGATACGGTAATGTGCCGTCGGGCTCCGACTTCTCGACCACCCCTGTGTCCATCTCAGAGAACTGTCCATGTGTGTCGTCGTAGTCACCAGATTGCTTGACGATGGACTTCAACACTCGCCACTCGATATACGCCGACTCCTCATCGTACAGTCGTGTCCGGGGCTGCTGCCAGCCAACGCGTCGACTCTCGCGTTTGGCAACGGTTTCGATCACAGACTGAAAGCCTGAAACTCGTTGATATAATTATCAGGAACGTGGATGATGCGGTGGTAGACACATCGCCTGAACTTGTCGTAGACGTATTCGTTGACATCCTCGAAAGCGTCGTATCGTTCGGGCAGTTGGTGGGTATATTTCTGAGCGAACGTGGGCAGACAATTACATGGGTCGGAGGACTCGTCGGGGATGTAGAACCACTCGGTCAGACTCATCAGTCATCATCATCAACTCTGAATATCGTTGAGATTCGGTACCCAAACGTGTAGTCCTCGACAACTTCGGTCTGGAGATGATCATTGGCGTCGATTCCGTGGCTAGAAAGAACGCCCAGCGCCTCTGACAGAGACAACTGGAGATTACTCACGTCTGTAGATGGTTGGAAGTCGATTTCCCGTGCTTCTTCATTATCTATGTTCCACCCGACAGCATCCAGCAACTCGTCATCAACAGCGTCCCTCGGTTGATGGAAGGAATAGTCGGTGGAGAACCGGAAGCAGTACATCTCAACGTCCTCATACAGTCCGTGGAGACGGAGGTCGACAGCATCAGGAGCGGACTTCGTGAGACGGTGGACGGCAATGGTCTTAGCATCGTACAGTACCTTCTTTTGTGTAGATTTCACTTTTGCTTCAGCCCCTTCACCAATTTCGTAGGCTCGGTCTGCCGCCTCATCAAGACGCTTGGCGTGGCGGTTAATTGCGTGGACAGCGGCGAGAATGTTCCCGTCAATCGGAAGTGTATCAACCTCGTTGAATTTAACTTGCGGGTGTTTTGATGGTATCTCGTATCTCCCATTCGGCAGACTGACATCTCGTTTCTCCGGCCATTCGTTGATGCTGTCCAGCCGTTCAACCGCCTTGACAGAACCGAGAGTGTGGCGGGTGCGGGCGTTATGATAATTAGAGACACTCTCCGCCGTCGCAACGTCGAACTCAAGATCTGGTCGGTCAAATGGTGCTGGTGGTGAGTCAACTTCGAAGTCGTGTTCTTCGTAGATGGTGACAGTTGGAGAGTCGGACGGCACGGGGGAACTGTACCCGTCAGAGTCGTACTCGCCGGATGAAGCGTTTTTGAACCGGCTCAGCCACACCTCGATCATCCGCTCACATCTCCAGTCCTCGGCGTTGTCTTCCTCCCAATGTCTATGAAGACCAAGACGACACCACTCACTCTCTGGGAGGTGGAATCTCGCGTAGACGGTTTCTCCAGCGTCAGCGATATCAACCATATCAACTATTGCGTCGAAGCACGCGCACGGCACGGTCACTGTTTCCGGTCCTCTGCGCTCTTTGACCGGCTTGATAGGGACAGTAATCTCGCCGTTTTCAAGATACACCCGGACTGGTTTTTTCTCACCCATCGAAAGGATGTGCCCGACTCTGTCAGGGTGCATCTGCTCAATGGTATCCGTTTCGTCACCGTCTTGTTCTATCCCAGTCATATTCTAGTTAGCCAGTTACTCAGGTTTGTTCACGCGGCTGATTTTAACCGTGAGGTCGCGCCAGCCTTTGAGAACGGAGATATGTGCTGTCTTTCCGGTGGTCTCTCTTGATTATCTCTTCAGGTTTAAATGTGGACTCTGACGCATTCAATACATGCACATGATATAAATCTCATCGTCCGGGTGAATGGGTGAAATGCACTCGAATCTTACCGACCATACAAGATTGTTTCACAATCATACATCCCTCGCCGATCCGCGTCAATGGACGACATAATATAATAATTATTATACTTCATTGAGACCGCCGGGACGTTTACGTTCGTTGGCATCTAGCTACTGGTGTGGACGCAGATCGCCTCGTTGTCGGAATCGCAGCTGTCTTTGCAGGTATTACGACCCTGTTAACCATCCTTTCATTCGTTTATCAAATATTCTTACTTATTGTTGCTGTTCCCTTTGCAGCAGCAACATACCTCCTGTGGTATCATGCGAGCGGACGCATCGAGAAAACGCTCCGCGCAGGTGCAACCCAGCAGCGAAGGAGTCGTCGCGGCGCCAATCAGTCTGGAAATGCCACCCGTGGACCAGGTAGTTTTGACGGATCTGGACCAGGACGACGTGCAACGAATCACCGACAGACTCGATACACTCGTGGGCGAAGTAATCGAACACCACGACACTCGAATGGACTGAGCACTCAAGAGGCATATCAAACACTCGGGGTTGACTCAGATGCTGATCAAACAACGATCAAGCGTGCATATCGCGAACGGGTCAAAGAGACTCATCCTGATACCGAAACGGGTGATGAGGAGAGATTTAAACGCGTCAATCAGGCATATGAACATCTCTCTGAGTGATAGTGATCTCCCAATACTACGCCCAGTTATAGAATACCCGCGTCTTCAATCGCGGGAGAGTCTCACTTTTTAGAACTCGGGACAACCACCGTGACTCCCGTTCAGCGGTGATTCGCGTGCTTCCCATGGGTTACTCAGATTAATCGGCTCTCATCGTACAGCCAATCTGTCGATGCTGTGTCTGTGGCTGTGTCGTGTTGCTGTTGCCCGCAGGCGAGTTCCCCCATTATAAAAGCTGTGTGGGCTTTCACCTTGCATTACAGTCATAGTCACGGTCACATCTGCATCCACATACTCAATACACCTCGATACCAATATTGTGAGAAGAGAAGCCACACCACGAAAAGGGTTTTAATAAATCATTGCCTACCTATCGATATGAGCGCGGATCGGGCCGCTCTTGAGGCGGCCCTTGATCGCGGCGAGGAAGAGGGAGGAAACGTTGAGTTCAAAGAACGGCTCTCCCGTGAGGTACACCTCGCAGATGGGCGACTCGAGAGTCTTGCAGCACAATTACGTCACCGAATACTCTCAGGTGATGGCACCGCGATGTACGTTATCGGTGTAACCGACGATGGTGGTATTGCCGGCATTTCTGCGGATGCGTTCTCAGAGTCAATGGATGTCCTCTCTGTGCTTGCCGAAGAGGCTGGAGCACATATTGAGGATGTTGAAACCTGGGGAGTTGGTACTGAGGCAGAGCGTGGGCGTGTTGGGGTTGCAACCCTCAACGAGGGGTCGATGCTCAATGTCGACGATGATCATATTGTCGTTGGGACAGCCGGTCACGTTGATCATGGAAAGTCGACGCTTGTCGGCTCACTCGTGACTGGAACTGCCGATGATGGGCAGGGGCAGACCCGTGGGTTTCTTGATGTACAACCACATGAGGTTGAGCGCGGTCTCTCAGCTGACCTCTCATATGCTGTGTATGGATTCACCAACACTGAGACCGTCCATATGGATAATCCACATCGGAAGTCAGACCGAGCCCGAGTTGTCGAAGAGTCTGACCGTCTTGTCTCATTTGTCGACACAGTGGGTCATGAACCGTGGCTCCGAACGACTATTCGTGGGCTCGTTGGGCAGCGACTTGATTATGGACTTCTTGTTGTCGCCGCTGACGATGGTCCAACAAAAACGACACGCGAACATCTTGGCATTCTCCTCGCGATGGAACTTCCAACTGTCGTTGCCATTACGAAGGTTGATATGGTTGATACCGAGCGTGTTGCTGAGGTTGAACGCGCTGTTGAACGATTACTTCGCGATGTTGGTCGGACGCCGTTTTTGATCGAGCGACATGGGGTTGCTGCGGCTGTCAGTGAATTAAGCGACTCAGTCGTTCCAATCCTTCGAACGAGTGCGGTAACGATGACTGGGCTTGATGATCTCGATTCAATGTTTGAGTCTCTCCCAAAAACGACAAATCATGATCGGGATGACTTCCGAATGTACGTTGACCGGACATACTCAGTGACCGGTGTTGGTGCTGTTGCCTCGGGAACTGTCGAATCTGGTAGTGTTGAGGCTGGTGACGAACTACAACTCGGTCCAATGCCGGATGGCTCATTCCGTGACGTTGAGGTTCGCTCAATCGAGATGCATTATCATCGTGTTGACCGCGCAGAAGCGGGAAGAATCGTCGGTATTGCATTGAAAGGCGTCGATGAGGAGGAAATCGAGCGTGGCATGGCACTGCTTCCAGCAGAAAATGATCCGACCGCTGTTCGCTCATTTGAGGCTGAAATAATGGTACTCAATCACCCGACGCGGATTCGCGATGGATATGAACCGGTTGTTCATCTGCAAACAGCGAGTGAGGCTGTTATCTTCCACCCAGATGATGGACAACTTCTTCCTGGTGATACTGGCATCGCAACTGTCGAATTTAAATTCCGCCCGTATCTCGTTGAAGAAGGACAACGCTTTGTATTCCGTGAGGGACAATCCAAAGGGGTTGGAACGGTCACTGACGTCACTACACCTACTGATAACTCAGAGTAACGACGCCCAGACTGTTCAAACTGGGATCCAAATGTGAACTGCAGTAAGCACAAGCCCCACATTGATACTCGTGGTGCTCAGTCCAATATCAGTGGGCAGGTCACACAAGATTTCTCCTCATCCCGTAGCACAGTCTCAGTCAGCACTCTCAACGCCCATCCCTCCCGAGAAATTGAAATTGCCGGCTCCACATTTTTTTGATATGTTCTCGGTATCAACACCAGTTATTGGACTTGTTGTTTTGCTTGTTGGTGTCCAGATATTATATTCGGCACTTGATGTGCTTAATCTCAGTTATGGGACAACAGCCGTTCGCGATGCAGATACGTGGATCCGTGAAGGACTCGATATTTCAGACCCTGAACGAATGCTTGCATATCAACGCTCAACAACAATCCTCTCACGGACCCAATCATGGGTTGGACTCGCCATTGTCTTGGGTGTTGTATTAACCGGCACTTACACCGATTTGACACGAGCGCTTACACAAACCGGGTTGGCTCCATCGACACAAGGGGTACTCCTCATTGTTGGTGCTGTTGTCGGTTCACGGTTACTTGCTGCACCGTTTGATTTATACAAGACATTCGTTATTGAGGATCGATTCGGGTTCAATAATCAAACGGCTCTATTATGGCTCCGTGATTGGATTATTACTCTTGTGATTGGAGTCATTGCAGCTACGCTGATTGGTGGAATCGTCCTGTGGGTCATCGAAGCCGTCCCATCGTTATGGCCTGTTCTTGGATGGCTCATTGTCATTGGTGTCTCACTCGCGACGATGGTGATCTATCCGCGGGTAATTGCACCGCTGTTCAACGATTTCGAACCAATTGAGTTCGGAGCACTTCGTGATGCGGTTGAAGATGTGTTCAACCGAGCCGGATTCGATTGTGAGCAAATATATGAAATGGATGCGAGTCGCCGCTCTTCGCACTCAAATGCGTATTTCATTGGGTTTGGTCGTGCCAAACGAGTTGTCTTGTTTGATACCCTCATTGAGCAAATGAACACCACTTCAATCCAAGCAGTGCTTGCACATGAGCTCGCACACTGGAAGAAAGCACATATCTGGAAGCAACTTGCTGCGTCCACAATCCAGATGGGAGCAGTTTTTGCCTTCCTCTGGTGGATCACGAGTTCTGAATGGGTATATGCCGCATTTAATCTTCCATCTGTAACATACGCTGCATTGGGGATTGGGCTCTTGTACGCTGGACCGGTTCTCAGACTGTTATCACCTGTGACGAACCGACTTTCATTGTCACATGAACGCGAGGCCGATGACTTCGCAGCCGAAACTATGGGTGGACCGACAGCCATGACACAGGCACTTCAAACACTTGCTGGGGAAAATCTTCAGAATCCGTTCCCACATCCAGCATATGCCGCATTCCATATGACTCACCCACCGATTCCGACACGTATTCGTCGACTTCGTGAGCAATACGGCGATGATACTGTCGATGATGGACTTCTTAATGAGGATGATTCACCCGCTGAGGCTGATGGAGACACCGATGATGACCATGACCCAGCAGCGCCAACAGCCTAATATGTGATGTCGTCTCGTACATTCCTCTTTTGATTCATCTCGCTTGGTGCGCATGCCATCCCGACACGAGCAGCATCAACACCCTCGCCGCCCTGAAGAGCAGGGATTTAGCCCCAAGATCCTATAACTCAGAGGAGTTCCGAGGCGGAGACCAACGGCTGTAGCGGTGGGTATATAACTAATATCCGAATGATTCAGCAACAAGGTCCTCGTTTGTCTCGCCAAGAACGTGAGTCGGACCATCAATCACGTCAACTGTTACTTGTGCAGGCGCAAACACACTCTCTGGAACATCATAGAAATCCCAATCTGCTTCAGCGAAGATCTCTTCGAACGGTGTTCCATATTTATCCCGAGCGGTTGAAGGAAGTTCTTCAAGTACCGGGTCATCCGCCGTGACAGTGAGATGTACAGTCCCCCCATACGCTAATGCATCGTTTGTTCGCCCCATTGCGACACTCTCATTATGACTGATTGGTGCAATCGGTGCTGACCCAAACGCTGAATGAACGTTTCGGACATCATACCCAAGTTCAAATAATCGGAATAATGCGAGCTCCGCGGCTCGTGCTGCGGCTGTGACGCTTCCGACAACTGATCCAGTAGCGTATGTCGGAAGCATAACCCCACCCGGATTGACACCTGTTTTATTCGCAACATGTTCAATAACAGTTTCAGATGGGAGTGAAATACTTTCAACGCTGAGCACAGCCAAGTCAAACTCATCAAAGTACTCTAAGGTATGAAATTCATCTTCCTCGGCGACAAGTGCACGGGCTGGTCCTGCTCCAAGTCCTTCGAACGCTGGGTCATCAAATTCGAGTTCCCATCCCGCCTTCTGTGAGCATAATAACGCTACCGCAGGATGATCTGTTTGAACCTCGACATGTGGCGTTTGCACGCCTGCAACCTCACCCATCCGTGTTTGTATCGTCGCCAATCCGGCAGTCTGGATTTCAGCAAGTAATAACCCGGCTTCGACACCACCCTCTGCGTTTACACCGAAATCAAGCACTCTTGCACCTGAGTCCAATTCCTGTGGAACAATTCGAAGCTCCTCAGCAAAATCAATCGCTTCGTCAACAAGCTCAACCGCCATCCGGTTGATTGAGTCCATATCAAATCTTGATGGGCACTGAATAAAGGGGTTCGCTCAGCAGTTCATATACAGTGTTGGTTCAGTATCCTTGATTGGATGAATACATTCACGACATAAGATATCGACACCCCAGACCCAGAGCAGACGAGTGTCTTAGCACTTCTAGTTGACTCTCAGACACCTCACAGGAAAACAAACTCTATGTAGAGTCAAACCCAAGAGTGCTCAATTTACCCTGTTTCAGTATTGAATGAACAGAAACTGCTACTTACAGTGGTAGCGAGACGAAAGCTCACGGCTTCAGCCGTTAAAGCCGACGACACTGCGAGAAGCCACGCTCGAACGCCAGCCCGCAATCGCAAATATGTATGGTTGGTTCTTTCCTCGCGAAACGGAGACATGTGACATGCTGCTGCGGGGAACCCGCTCACGCTCAAGACGACCACAAGTGGGTTTTAATATACTCATACTCATACTCAACATACAACCGCAGCCCACCAGCAGCAGCAGCAGGAGCAGGTCGGCGTTGGCGTGTCCACCCCAAGGACTCTCCCAGTGGTACTGGTACTGGTCTGGTGGCTGCAACTGGAGAGTCAGACCGATATCCCGGTCTGCACGTGGCTGGACGCCCGTGAGAGCCACTCTGTGGAGGGTGACACCGAGCGGATACCCACCAGGCAACAGGCCACACCCCCGACGAGGCTGAAGCTGCGTCAGCGAACCCGCAAGGTCACAGCCGGGGAGCTCCAGGGGCGCCTGCACATGGAGGAATCCCACGGCTTTCCCCGTGGGAAGAGGTCAATCATCGCTTCTCTCTGTTTTTGTTTCTGTTTCTGTCTCTGTCTTTGTGTCCGTCATCGACTCCTCGGTGGGTGAGAGAGTGTCACTTCGAGCAGGTCGACCGAGATTTTCCGCAACAGCATCGACTTTTTCCTGCGCAGTCGTGTCACGCGCCCGCTTGTCATCAATCTTCAACACAGTGCTTACACGATCTGCATCGACAGCGTCATGTGCAGCTTGTGCGGCAGTAAATAACGTTTCTGTGTCATCTGCCTCAATGACCGTCCCCATCGGATTCGTCTCATAACTAACCGGGAACTCATCAAGTGCTTCCACAGCGTCCGCAACATCACTTGCCATACTTTCTTCAATAACTGGCGCAACACTCAATAGTGCAATCACGCTCATTATTAACCGTCCGTTATCCAGTCAAAAAACGATTCGTTCATAACACTCACCACGAGGGTATCCATCGGATAGATTGGCTCATCTAAAGATCTCCTCTCGGATGATCACATTGTGTTTGTGCTCTAGTAATTATCTCACAGATCCCTCAGATATTGTCGCTCAAACAAAACCCTCACGCTGTGCGTTGCAAGGATGATATCCAATCTCATACAAGGAATTCACTGCACTGTGCTGAGTTAAATATATACTGTTGTTCGTCAGCGGGCACACTCAGAGTGAATTTATCACGGAGAAAGAAAGGAGGATATAGAACGACACAGATATAGGCAGTACATGAGGACACATGTTCAATCGAATCTTATTGCCGACAGATGGGACCGATGCGATGCGGACCGTCATTGACCATGCGGTTGATATTGCTTCCCGCCGTGATGCAGTAGTACACATTCTGTATGTCGTTGATGATCGGGCATTCCTCACGCTTCAAGATGGAATGAAAGCCGACGTCATCGCCGAACTTGAAGCCGAAGGTGAGACTGCACTTGAAACGACTGCTGAGCTGTTCCATGATTCCGACATCAAAACAACAACAGCACTTCGTAAGGGCGATCCAGCCGATGAAATCATCTCATATGCCACTGAGGCAGATATCGATCTAATCACAATGGGGACACGCCGAGGTGAGTATACCGAAAATCTGGTCGGGAGTGTTTCTCAATCGATTGTTGCCCGTGCAAATATCCCCGTTCTAACGACGAATCTCGCCCGTGATGACGACATCTGAACACATAACCATTGCACGCGATGCTGCCCGTGCCGGTGCAGACGTCGCCGCTGATAGCTTTCGAACAAAACTCATTGTTGAGCAAAAAGATGGAAAAACGGATGTCGTCACACAGGTGGACCGTGATGCTCAAACAGCAGTCATTGAATCGATTCGTGGGACGTTTCCTGAAGACGCGATTGTTGGCGAGGAAGGGGATGCACTGAAGGTTGTTCCCGAAGATGGCACTGTATGGGTCATTGACCCAATCGACGGCACGAATAACTATGTTCGTGGCACACGGACCTGGGCAACAGTTGTCGCTGTCGTGCGTGATGGTGTCGCCACTGCTGGAGTCATCACTCTTCCAGCACTCAATGATAATTACTGGACCGACGGCGAGTCGACATATCGGAATGGCACTCCTGTGTCAGTCTCGGAGACAACAGACCCAGAGGCAGGCGTCATCGCCCCAACAATGTGGTGGGACTTTGATTCACGTGACCAATATGGCAATGCGTGTCAGGCTATCGTTGATCGTTTCGGTGATCTCCGCCGAATCGGTTCCGCACAAGCTGCTCTCGCCAGTGTTGCTGATGGGTCGCTCGATGGTGTTATTACCAATATCCGAACAAAGCCCTGGGATACACTTGCGGGTGTGGCAATGGTTCGTGCTGCCGGCGGTACTGTGACGGATCTTCATGGCGACCCATTTCGACACGATTCTGTCGGGCTTGTCGCCTCGAATGGCTTGATACACGCGAACGCTCTTTCAGCAGCGCAGGCAATCGACCACTCGGACACAAACCTCGGGATGAATTAATCCGACATCACTAACTCGCTGTGTTAACTATTCGAAGTATTCATTTGTGAGTGAACCCCGCATCGCGCCACTGGCTAACGGTTTCTCACCGCTTGGTCACCTCTTGACGGGAGGAACATGGCGAGTGAGTACGGCAAGAGGTGGTTCACACACGCTTGATTGCGCACCATCATATTCAGCTTGATCCACTCAATTGCGGGGAGACAGACGGGTTGCGTTGAGCAGGGATAATCCGAACCATTATTATGGTTTTACTTTAGACCGGAATTCTCAACAGTGATGCCACCGGCGATATAGATATGTCCACTGTCGCTGCCCGTTTCGATACCTCCCCAGAGCGTCTGTGGGTTGGCACCGTGTCGACGACAGTCGCTATGCTCGTTCTTGGGTCACTTGTTGCCCCAGAGACAGTTTATGATAGCTTTCTCTGGCATTATTTCTGGGGACCGGTTCAGGCGGACGCAAACTCTGCGGTATGTGCAATTAGACCTGGGTCGACGGTACAATATCTCACTAGTACAACCGCGTGTGCGAACGCTGCTGAACCTGTTGCATATCCTGGCTATACGCTCGTCTCTGAAGTTGGATATATGATTACCCTGCTTATTGCATTAATTGGAGTCGTGTTTCTTCTTCGCCAACTTAAGATTGGATCTGATCGACAGCTCTTCTATGCACTTACTCCGTTCATTTTCTTTGGTGGGGCACTCAGAGTCATTGAAGATGCGAATGACGCCATTCCGTCCGCTGATGCACTCATCAGCTATCCACTCAACACACTCGTTATCAGTCCAATTATCTATTTCACTGTTTTTGCAGTCACGCTCTTTGCTGTTGGAGTCTCTGTCTGGGCAGAACGTCGGGATATCGTTAACCGGTATGATCGGCTGTTATTCATAACCGGTATAACGGTGCTCACGCTCGCTCTCGGCTATCTGATTTCACTTGTAATTAACTCAGCTCCTGGTGTCGAGTTTTATCCGCAGGTGCTTCTCACTGTAGTCACTGGGGCAACAGTTACAGCTGGGATCACATGGTGGGTAATCAAAACGTTCGCACCGTCGATTAATCGTGGCACAGAGCTTGTTGGATTCGTTATTATTTGGGGTCACGCCGTTGATGGGGTCGCAAACGTAATCGGGCTTGACTGGATGCGCGCAATTGGTGCTGGACCGAATCTCGTTCCGAAACACCCCGTGAATCAGTTTGTCGTTGATGTCACTGGATCGGTGCTTCCAGCGTCAATTCTGAGTATTACCGGCGATACATGGCCGTTTCTCCTCATCAAACTCCTTGCAGCGACGTTCGTCATCTGGGTATTCGAACCGGAAATATTCGAGGAGAGTCCCCGCTATACAATGTTACTTCTGATTGCAGTGTTGGCAGTTGGATTGGGACCAGGAACGCGTGATATGCTTCGAGCGACATTCGGAGTCTGACGCGTCTCTGAGAGACACTCATATGTCATCGGGACAGAGCCTGTGGGTTTGATTTGTCTTGTTATATGATGCACTAACCATGGCTGGTGAGCACTAGTACTGATACTCGAATACACACGTGTCAGTCGCTATGGGAACGGGTGGAACGACCGATCACGTTTCGGCTGAAATCCAAACTTGTGCGGGACACGTCTTGCTCGCTCACCAAAGAAACTACTCTGTTGGAATAGCGGCTGTGCTTCTGGAATGAGTACTCTGACAGCTTCAAATCCAAGCGTCGAAACATCGGGTGTGGTTATCCGTGTCGCATACGCATCGAGACCAACCTCACTGACACGTTCGATAAGGACCTGAAGCGCGTCCGCTCCGGTTGGTATCGGCGACGGTGCGAGATCTTCGGCTGCAACCGTGGTTTCACTCATCAAAAACCTCTGTATACGATCCGGAAATGTTGCATACTCGCCAATCGCCCCATCGGCATCCATTGCGTCATCCTTCCCCATTGCCCGTAACTCCATCCAATTTTGCAATGCCTCTGCAAGCGAGCCCCGCGCGGTCGCAACTGGATCAAGACCGGCGTCTGATCCGAGAGCAAACTGTGGCCACTCACTCTCATCACGATAAACCGCAGTTGCAATGACAGGAATGTCGACATCTTGTGTGAGTAATATTGTCTGCACAGTAAGCCCAACTCCGTGAGCACGCTGACAAAGCGTTTGATAGGTCTCATCATCAACTGTCAGTTCCACCGGTTCGAAGGTTGAATACCAAGCGAGCATTGCTGCATCGCGCTCAATTACCTCAGAAAGCCCAGCGCGCAAAGCCTCAGCGCTTCCGTTCCCAAGCCCAAGCCCTGTTGTGATTGCTGGACGATACCGCTCTTGTGGTGGCGGGTGATACACGAACGTCGCTGGGAGTGCAACGCGTTTATTACTCGCAAGATGAACTCCAGGAACCCACGATATTGGCGTGCTTGGGTCGTATGTCGGTGTTTCCTCCGGCTGGACGAACCGTCGAGGGGAGACCGCTGCACTCTGTGTCTCCTCAGGCGCTGTCGTGAACATCTCAGTTCGATACACTCCTGCACAGTACCGCTCAAGTGCCTCTCCAAGTGCCTTCATATACGCACTATTCCAATCGGCGTCAACACCAGCAGCAAACTCGGTGGCACGAGCATCACTGATTGACTCTGTTGATGCTACCTGTGCGATATAATATGGAGCAGGAAATGACTCACGCTCACCGACCTGTGTAATAATGCCAAGTCGATCATCGACAGCCCGGTCGGCATGAGAAAGGGAGACCTCGAGATCCAGATCGCGCGATGTTCGATCCGGAATCAATTGCTCAGTTATCTGATCCGTATCCGTGTATACATCTGGGATCTCTATCAGCTCCCGCTCAGGTCCGATTTCCGTTCCCGAAATCTCGAGTACAGTTCCAGCGATATCGACATCAGATGCATCACACATCGCAACAGCTCGTTGCCCAGCGAGTGCACCTGCTGTGATACTGATTTGGTCTGCAAACATCCCATCACCTGGCGATGTTGTTGTCATAACGCGTGTCTGCAACGTCTCAAAGGTAGGTCCTTCTGCGGGGAGCGTGGTAACTGCAGCATCAATCTCGTCGATTGGGCATCCACCTATTCCACCAAATTCGACAAGAACCACGGTCGAGTCAGTACTGGTTACTCCTGCGCTTACTGGATGTATATCGGTATCTGTCTGATCGACTGTTGTTACCACAACAGTGACATTCGCATCTGTCGGTGAATCTGTGTGAGTGAATGTAGACTCTGAGTTCGCGTCAGCAGAGACGATTACTCGTCTCGCAGCGTCAATAGCGGCAGACGGTCCTGATCCAACGACTGCGAATGCATAGCTCACGGCCTTTATTCATCAGTCGGTCATAAAAATAGACACGAATACGCGATGTGCTCTCACTCTCGTTGGTAGTGCTGTGTCAGATTATCAGTTGTTGGTAATTTGATTGTCGTTCTTCGAAGTTGCAGTTACAGTTGCAGCAGAACACGCACACAGGCGTTCCAGCTGAATCGAGTTTGAGTTTGAGTCTGAGTCTGAGTTGAGTCCGGGTTCAGAGTGAAACACTGCTCAGAGTGCCACTGACTGTTATGCAAGTAGACTTTGTGCAACGCCAGCTAGCTGGTCGGAACTGGCACTCGCGAGTTGATTGTGCCCAAGCTTCAGTCGAAGTCGCGGTCGACCAACATCAATCGGGACTTTCTCTGTATCGATAAGCCCTGACTCTTCGAGTTCAGTTTTAGTTCGTGAGAACGTTGCTTTACTCGCAATTCCGACATCTTCACCCCATTTTGAAATATCATAGAGAAGTACGTTATTTTTCGCAGCGACTAACAAGCTAATTGTCACCTCATTGAGTCCCTTGCCATCCCCACGAGCGGTTTGGAGCGTCGTTAGCACTGAATCAAAATCTGATCGCGTCTCATCACCGATTTCACTCGCCAGTGTTGATCGGACAGATGAAATTGCTGGTGTCCGAAGTGGATAGGATGTTGCTGATTCAAACGCCTGTGCATATGACCCTCGCACAGTTGCGACAAACTCACTCTCATCAGCAACCATCCCGGCAACCTGATCGCTCGCTTGAATCATAGTGACTGCTGCATTCGTCGTGATAATCAATGAGTTCGGCTCTGAAACGTCTCCTGTCCGGAGTGTCAATGCATCTGCCTCAACAAGTTCGGCTGCATTGCTCGCCACAATGAAATCATCCATCACCTCCTTTAACAGCTGTTCATCAGACAATAATCGGACACTCGTGTCATTGGTAAGTATCTCTGAACAATCCGTGACAAGTGCCTTCGCGAGGTCCTGAGTCGGATTTACTACGTACACCGTTCCGGTCGCTTCTGAAAGCACAGATGACAGAACATACCCCATATCTGTGCCAAGCACATTCGCATCAAGACTCATAGCCAATATAGCGTACTACAGCGTCTTGAAATTTATTACAACCCAAATTATGCAGAATACTTCGATGCTATCTGCTTACTACGGTTAAAAACCACGCTAAGGCGTTCGTGTATGCATGAATCACTCGGGTTACAGCTAAGCCGAGCCTAAGCAGTCGCCATGCTCAATGTATGGATGTGGGTGAGACTCTCACTTCGATAACCGCCGTTCGATATCATAGATAGATAGGTATCTTCCAGAAAGTGAGTCCGAACTCCCTGCCGTTGAGACGGCAGTATATCTATACATTATGACTGTATCGAACTATTATATATTGAATTATCAACACAATGAGCAAGGATAAGTAGGTAAAATCACGGAGAGTGGACACACTTATTTGAATAACGCCCTCGATATTCGATATGGAACAGAGTCATATTCGTGACGTCGATCCAGATGCTGCCGACGCTCTTTCGAGCGAACGACAGCGGCAAGAGGATACGCTTGCGATGATTGCGAGTGAAAATCACGTCAGTGAAGCCGTACTTGAAGCACAAGGAAGCGCGCTGACAAATAAATACGCTGAGGGATATCCCGGCGAGCGATACTACGCTGGCTGTGAGTATGCTGATGAGATTGAGTCACTCGCTATTGAGCGCGCAGAAGAACTGTGGGGTGCTGAACATGTGAATGTCCAACCACATTCTGGCACACAGGCGAATATGGCTGTCTATCTCACTGCGCTTGACCCTGGCGATAAGATACTTTCATTAGACCTCACACATGGCGGACACCTAAGCCACGGTCACCCAGCGAACTTCACTGGACAGACATATACGGTCGAACAGTATGAGGTCGACCCTGAAACGGGGTATATCGATTATGAGGGGCTCAAAGCAAAAGCTGACGAATTCAACCCTGATATCATTGTTTCTGGATACTCCGCGTATCCACGAGAAGTCGAATTTGAGCGCATTCAAGAGGCCGCAGACCTCGCCGATGCATACCATCTTGCTGACATTGCTCATATCACCGGACTTGTTGCGGCTGGCGTCCATACCTCCCCTGTTGGTGTTGCAGACTTCGTGACCGGATCAACACATAAAACCATTCGTGCAGGACGTGGCGGTATTATTATGTGTGATGAGGAGCACGCGGATGATATCGATAATTCGGTTTTCCCAGGTGCACAAGGCGGACCACTTATGCACAACATCGCTGGCAAGGCGGTTGGATTCAAAGAGGCACTCTCTGATGACTTTGAGGCGTACGCTGAACAGACAGTGAAGAATGCAGAGGCACTTGCAGAGACATTCACCGATGCTGGACTCTCTGTTGTCTCTGGCGGCACTGACAATCATCTTGTCCTTGTCGACCTTCGACCATCACATCCTGAAACAACCGGAAAGGAAGTCGAAGCGGCACTCGAATCGGCTGGCATCATTATGAACGCGAATACAGTCCCTGGTGAGACACGGTCGGCCTTTAATCCAAGTGGAATCCGCGTTGGAACCCCAGCACTTACCACGAGAGGATTTACTGAGTCAACAGTTCGTGAGGTCGGTGAATTGATGATTGAGCTGATTGATAATCCAACCGATGATGAGGCAATTGCTGCTGCCAGTGACCGCGTTGATACGCTGACCGATGAATACCCACTTTACGGATAGCTGACTCGAAACCACTCCGCGTTGCTCACACGTTGCTGGTAGAGAGTGACTTCCGAGAACGGAACTCTTCTACGCTCTTTTTCGGACATGTGACCTTCTGATAATATTTCATCTCCACCCTCCGTTGATGACTATCAGTATCCCAGCTTACCTCAAAAAGCGCATCAACAGGGATGGAGAGTTTCTCCGAACAGACTGATCAAAACAAAGACAGAATCAAAGAGACAGAGCGGATACGATATACCCTGATGAGCAACTGACTCAGTTACCCGCGATCACACCTGAGGAACTGAGCTTTCCTGGGTAACTGCTCTGTTTCGGTAATCCCACACAATCGCAAACAAGCCAAAAAAGGGGATACAGTTGGACATCAAATCCACCGAGTGATAACTCACAGTAGCCTTTGTCTTAAGATCTTCCGGCGCCTGAAGACACAGGTATTCTCCTTATACTCCATAATTCATGATGGAGTATTAGACTGACTGATAGTGATTAGTGCAAGTCTTTCCCACCGTGATTATGCGTGTCGGTGATGTGAGCCGCTGAACCCGCGTCATTCGACACCGTCGGTGAAACTATTCAAACTAATCACTATGAAGGGAAGATACCACCCATATGATCGAACCGATCTTGAGTTTGATTTCATTCTGTCACTGCTGAGTAGAGCAGAGGGGACGAGGAGGAGCAGCAGAGTCTAATACATTGTCTGTGCCTGCAAACACCGCACAGACGCAGAAGTTGAACGCGCTCATCTGAGAGTCTGAGAGGGGAAACCCCGACCCGTGACCACAACACAACATAACACCCGCTGTTGTTTTTACCCTACCCAACCAGAGCCAGAGTTGGATACGTCGAACTCGCTCACTACATACATACGTCCAGGCTTATCCTGTGTCCACGCGGTGTTTGCTTCGACACGATACAACTGTCTAATTACATATTGAGGTTTCAGTGAACAGATACTACGGTTTTTCTACCGGTAAGCGACTCAATTGATGCGTTTCAAGTATGTTGCTGGCAAGTATTCCTGTGTGACACAGACACAGACGCAACTGATCGACGGCACAGAGGTTGCCGCATCAATCAGATCTGATCTTATTAGCAGTGTTAATCGAATTACGAATACCGGAACGACTCCACAGTTGGCAACAGTGTTGATGAACGATGACCCAGCGAGCCAGACATACGTTTCAATGAAACATGACGACTGTGAGGAAGTTGGAATTGAAACCCGAGATATTACAATCGACCCAGAGGCGCCGGCTGCTGAGCTGTTCGACACCGTCGATGAGTTAAATACTGATCCATCGATACATGGGATCCTCGTACAGATGCCTCTCCCTGATCATGTTGATGAACGTGAGGTCCTTCGTCGAATTGACCCCAAAAAGGATGTTGATGGATTTCATCCTGAAAACGTTGGGCGACTTGTCGCTGGACAACCGCGATACAAACCGTGTACACCACATGGAATCCAAAAGCTGCTGATCGCGGCTGATATTGAAACCGAGGGGGCGGATGCGGTCGTCATCGGTCGATCCAATATTGTTGGCAAACCAATGGCAAATCTGCTCATTCAGAAAGCTGACGCAGGGAATGCAACGGTGACCCTGTGTCACTCCCGAACTAATGACCTCGCTTCGAAGACTCGCGAAGCTGATATCGTTATTGCTGCTGCTGGCGTTCCTGAGATGATTGATGGAGATATGCTCTCAGCGGGAACTGTGGTTATCGATGTCGGAATCAATCGCGTTGAGACAGAGACTGGAAGTGAGCTTGTCGGTGACGTTGAATTTGAGTCTGCAGCTGAGAAAGCAGATGCAATCACACCTGTTCCTGGCGGCGTTGGACCGATGACGCGAGCGATGTTGCTTTGGAATACAGTGAAAGCAACCGCGATAACCACCGATGTCTCTGTTGAGCTTCCATAGACGAGAAAAACATTTGATATCCTCCTCCGCGTAACCGCAGAAGAATCCTGAGCGTGAGCGGTGGAGATTGCAGGCTTGCAGTTCCGCCGAACCCCAACACGGTGAGAATCCGTGTGGGGTTCATGGACTGTCGCGAGTCGAGTGAACTAGGACTGCTGGTGCCGAGAGTGCCACATCTCAGCTCTAGCTCCCGCCCCCAGGACTCCTCTCGTTCGTCATGTTCGGACTCCCACAGTTGTTTTTACCATAGGGAGTCCGGCAGAGTTCAACGGACTCGGAGCTACTTTTTGTGGTGTTTGCAAGCAGTCGGGCACTACAACTGCATCTGCATCGATTCATGATACTCAGAGGAACCGACTGTTCACCTGACTGGGTCCGATGATTGTGTTATTGCTTGGGCCGACAGGCTGCCACCGTCGGACTGGCGGGAATCGCCCCGTTCTCAGCCTAATTCCTCCCTATATGTCGAACCGCCTGTCGATTTAATTTTACGGATTATAAAGTATTAAAATGGCTCTCGTAGCGTCGATTGACTCTGAGTTGTCGGGGATTCATCCTGCGGCTGAAGGCGCAGGGATTCTCCTTGATTCTGTATGATCACTTACTGAAAGCCGCACAGTTATAATCATCTTTGAGGCGATGTCTCTGTGTGTGTATTTTACATGATCCAACAATTATCGATAGCGCTGTATTGGTGTTATCGTCGGAATCCATCTGGTCCATCTGGGCTTGGAGGACCGTCTGGTCTGGACGGTCCTACTGTATCAGAAGCAATCTGTACCCGATCAGTGTCGGGTTTGGGTTCAATCTCAGTGCCGTCCTCGAATCGAACGAATGAGAGATAAAACGGGCGACCGCAAGGGCTCTTCATGTCTGGATTTTCTACATCATCCGCAGGACTTCGATCGCCTGTCCATCGGATTCCGACTTCCGTTTGCTCTGTCTCACACTTTGATGGCATTTCTCCACAGACAAATCGAATTCCATCAGCAGAGTCGTACGATACATTCGTTGAGTCATGTGGGGTGGTGTATGACCATCCCTCAAGCGGATATGGCGTGACTGACTTATCAGCGAGGTATCCCTCGCGCTTGACCTCTACGACAGCACCACAGTGCGGGCAATAGTACGTCACAGGATAGCTCATTAACTGAATTTATGTTCTGGACCTGATTGACAATATCGGTTTTTGCACTAACCATCTCGCGAAATTAGCAATATAACTCGTCGTCTCGATACCGCCGCATTTCTCGCAATCAACTTAGAAGAGTTCTCATGTGTCCTGAAATAGGAGATCACGAATTTATTACTCAGATGAACGCCGCTGGCTCCACGCTAGAAAGACTCTGTGGTATGGCGACACTGTCGTAATCCTAACTCACACCCATCTTGGAAGGCAGGAACGACCCTCGGTGTCGAATTGCCTTCACCTCCATTGAAACAGCAAAGAAGGAACGCTCAACGCACCCTTCAAGCATTAGATGATCTCAAAGAAGAATATCGGGTGTAGTGTGACGCCGTCGAGACAACTCAAACAGTGCTCAATTGCACTGTCCCGTATCCCTCTTCTGAAACTCACCTGCTTACCCCACGAGTGGAAAGCAATCATATTCACCCTCGCCTCATAAAAATAGTCTCTCAGTTTGTTGAACCGTGAGTTTTATGACCCGAAATAGAACAGAACAGAGCATCGAAACCAGGGTCTCGAGTCTCATGAACTGCCTCTTACCCACAAATCGAGTCGCTGTTGAGGTAAATAAACCGATTGAAACCTCAATATCTACAGATTTAACACTTCTCCAGGACGATTTTACTGATCTCGGTTATCACATTCAGCAACCCCCAACTGCCGATATCACCGCTCGAATCAGTTCTCACCTCGATCTTCTGAGAATAGAGTGGATTCGACAGCGTCTGAAACGTCTGTGTGGGGCTCAGTGAACTTATGGGTAAGAGACAGTTGTCTCATGAATGCATACTTCTCGGAGTGTCAATAACTGGTATTATCATGTAATCGTGTCTGCATACTGGAAAGCAACACCAGCTCGTTCAGCTGTTGTCTCATCCCGTGGTGAGTCGCCGATAAAAACTGCTGCGTCTGGGTCGACAGAGAGCTGAGTAAGTGTATGCAGGAGTGGATCTGGATCAGGTTTTTGACTCTCGACAGTATCCCGACCAGTGACCGCAGTCAAATGTGTCTCAATCCCCTGTGTTTGAAGTGCAATCTTACAAGCAGCCTCACAATTGAGTGAGCAAACACCTTCGTGAGGAGCAACACTCCCAACAGCATCTGCATGTGTTAGCCGATCAGCTGCCCGTGCTCCGCGCCGCTCGTGGTGAGCAATAACAGTCTCGACATCATCGCGAAGTCCTCGATCCGACGCGAGATTCAGCATTTCCCAGAGGTCAACGTCGCTTACATCGATGCCCGCTGTTTCGAAAACCTCCGCGACATCACTAGCAACAATATCCCAATCAACAGAGAGCCGAACTAGTGTTCCATCAAGATCCCACACGACAGCCTCAAACTCTGATAGTGAATCATAATTCATCAATGGATATCTCACATATATGAAAAAGAGAGTTTTGAATAACCGAGACTGTGAGTTATAATATGCGTGTTTAATTCCGACGAATGACATATGATCGTCAATTCCCTCCGATGCTCAGTGAGAGTAGCTACAAATCAGATGACAGAAGCTACACAAGCCAATGCAGAATGACAGTCGCTGGATTAGTCTGACTGTCAAGATTTATTCGTCTGGCCGTCTTCACGTCTGTATGTCAGCTGATGGTAACCGAACAACAACTGTTGCGGCATATGTCGTTATTATTGCTGCTGCTGTCGTAACCGCATCAGTTGTTGCTCCGGTTGTTTTTGATACTGTCTCCGGGTCTGGATCTGGTGAAGGCGGTGAGTCAAGCGTTGCTGTCATTACCTTCCGTGGTGGAACAACAAGCGCGAATGTCGCCGCTGCCACGGAATCGCTTCGTGAAGCACGAACAAACGGATCTGTCGATGCAATCGTTCTTCGCATTGACAGTCCCGGTGGTCCTGTCGATGCCAGTGAGGAATTCTATCTTGCGGTCAATCGTACAGCGAGCCAAATGCCCGTTGTCGCATATGTTGAGGGAACAGCTGCATCGGGAGGATACTTCGGAATCGCCCCTGTGGATGAGATTGTTGTTAAACCCAGCTCAACCGTCGGGAGTATTGGTGTTATTGTTCAAGCACCATTAAGCGCGGTTGAGAATATCGAAAATCAACGACAGGTGTTCATCCGGTCGGGTCCTGATAAAGCACAAATCACACGTGATGGTCTCCGGGAAAATCTTGAGTTACTTCAGAAAGCGTTCGTTGACACAATTATGAAACATCGAGGTGATGAACTTTCACTCAGTCGAACAGAAGTCGCAACTGGACAGACATTTTTGGGTCCCCGAGCAGTCAATAATGGGTTTGCTGACCAGATTGGTGATCTCAATGTCGCTATTGAGGAGGCTGCTGGGCGTGCGGATGGAATCTCTGGTGATGAATATAATGTGTATTATAAATCTTCAGGTGCACAGCAACTGAACGTCATTGTTCTTGGTGAAGATGAGTCCACTCCGCTTGGGGAAAACACCGCTGATACCGTCTATGTTGATGCGCGTCCAAACGCGGAGACAAATACTGATGATCAATTTGTCCAACCAGTAAAATACTATGCAGTCTGGGGGGTTCCACAAACAACGAACCAAACAGTGGAGGTGAGCGCGAATGAGTGATCGAATAATCAAGCCACTTGCCGTATTCATCCTTGTCATCGTCGTCATTCTTGCTGGCACAGCAGTGATTGGACTTCTCTCAGGGACCAGTGGAACGCCCGATGGACAACGAATCGACGGACAATCGCCATCTCAGTTCCAACCCTCGAATCTGAATCAGGGTATCGATCCAGAATCAGGATCTCTCAGTATTGAATCTGGAACGAGTACGGTCGGTGGCAGTACTAGCAGCAGTGGCGGATCTATCCTCGTTGATTTACGCCACAGCAATACCGTCACGCAAGCTGAACTTGAACCAATTGAGAGTGCAATGTTTTCTGCTGGTCACTCATTTGAATATGATACCGGTCAGGATCCACTGAATGAGACACTTGATGGGCATGATGGGTATCTTATCATCCAACCAACGGAAGGATTCTCTGAGTCAGAACGCGAGGCAGTGAATGAGTTTACTGCGAGTGGAGGACGCGTCGTTATTCTCGGTGAACCGACGCAACCCCGTGTCGCCTCATCCGGGTTATTTGGGACGTCGACTGCAATTGTCTCATTCGGTGCTGACAAGTTACTCGATGAATACGGAATCAGTATTGGACCGGAATTATTGTACAACACTGCAGACGAATCAAATGATAACGGATTCAAAAGTATCTATACATCTCCAGTCCGTGGAAATCAACTGACCGAAGGCGTTGAAACGGTCAGCTTTGATCGTGGTGGGTATGCCGTTACTCGTGAGGACAGTCGGGCGACGACGGTGTTCACTGCAGTCGACGACACCAAAACACTCGAAACGCGTCGAACAGGCACATATCCAACGGTTGTGCGTAATGACGACATGGTTTTTGTCGCAGATTCAACGTTTATCCAGCCGATCGAACTGTATGATACTGATAATGAGGTCTTTGTCAGCAATCTAATGCAGTTCCTCCTCGGTGGTGAGGATCCGAGAAATGCTGGTGGATCAACAGCCTCTGAGACTCAATCAACGCAGAACGAATCGACAACTCAAAACTGAGTTACACGCATAATAGATTCACTCATCGACATCTCAGTTGTTGTCGTCGTTATGCTTGTTTTTGGATTGTTACCACGGCTACGGCTACGGCTACAACTACGAACACGACCGTGATCGTAGCTATGACTGTCGAGTATTCGTTTTTCGAAAATTTATGCCCGGGGTGGGCTCCGAACCCACGATCTCCGCATGTCCCAGGTCCGAGGCTCGGCGGGCCCCGTAGGGCGGCGGAGGCTTCCAAGGCGATCCGCACCGAATCTCAGGAAACCCTATGAGTGCGGCGCTATGTCCAGCTAAGCCACCCGGGCTCACTTATGATTAGTCTAATGGAGCTTTTAAACCTTCGCAAGTAAGTCGCCGGACGACGGGGTATTGTCTGTGTGGACGCTTATCATAACCACTAAGCCATAACCTATGACTCGGCACGCCGGTGAGGAGTTATGATTCTTGACCGAGCACAATCCGGACACATGACGGTCCAAACGGTCCAAGTTCACCTGCTGGCAACTGTAGAAAGTGCCCTGTCGAGAGGTCTGAACCACAGCGACGACATTCGTAGTTACCATCACGCTTGAGTATCCCTGCATCGAATTGAATTGCCGTTGCGTCATGTTGGATTCGTAACTGACCGTCCTCCCGTTCAATTACATCATGCATGACTGCTGTATCGAGGATTTCACGGGTCAACAATGGGTCTGTAGTCACTGTTTCAATGCGATCTACTGCATCCGATAATGAGAGTTTCTCATCTTCGATGCATCCGAGTAGATTGACACCGAGTTCAACACGCGTCGCGGGATCGATTGTTGTCGAGGTGTCTCCATGGGTATCACTGGTTGAGTGTGTGTTGCATTCATCCGTGGTATCATCTTCAGACACAATTTTATGGATATCCGCAGGCGGGTAACAAAAGTATATGTCCCTGTGGCAGAGAGCCTCGATACGTGATGAGGGGGTGGATTCTGCATACACGCACGCGACGGTACCAGTTTGTGGTTGGTCTCCTCGTTGTGATTATCGCTGTTGCGGCGGTGGCAATATCACCAACGGTCGTCTTTGATCATCTTACGTGGATCGTTACTGACCCAATTCATGTCATTCTTGTGACGACTGGACTCGCGATTGTCCGTCCGTTACTTGCCTGGCCAACGACACTTCTCGCGATTGTTATTGGATATGGTGTTGGACTGACTGGATTACCACTCGCACTCGGATTGATCACATGTACCAGCATTCCACCATATCTTCTCGGTCGTCAATATGAGAAAACAATCAGTCAATCCAAGATTGGGGCAGAATTCGTCGAACGAGCCGGTGATACCCGAAGTGTTGTTGCAACACGACTCATTCCAGCCCCCTCTGACGTCGTCTCAGCTGGGGCTGGCATTGCTGGTGTCTCTTTCGTTCCATTCATGATTGGAACAGCCATTGGCGAGCTTCCGTGGGCACTCATTGGTGTTCTTGCTGGTGCGTCTGCAGAAACACTCACGACTCTGTCGCTGAGCGCTTTGATTCAGCCCCAATTGATTATTGTCGGGTGCATTGTTGCAGTAATCATCATTGGTCCTCCAATCTGGGGGTGGATTTGTGAACACAAACAAATAACCGACTGTTGATCACCCTTATGTGATGACTATCGAATCAGTGAGGACCCTGTCATTGCCGCGGGCTGTTCGACTGAAATTATCTCAAGGATAGTTGGGGCAATATCACATAACGACCCTCCATCGCGGATTATGGCGCTTTCGTCATTGCCATCTGGTCCAGTATATATGACAGGGACAGGATTCGTTGTATGTGCAGTCTGTGGGTTCGCTTTGGTTCCCATGTCATCGGCATTCCCGTGATCGGCAGTGACGATTACATGACCATCGACAGCATAAATTGTCTCGAGAAGCCGACCTAATTGCGTGTCGACGGCTTCGACTGCTTCGATAGTAGCAGTGAAATCACCTGTATGTCCAACCATATCTGGATTTGCGTAATTAACTATGAGTACATCGGGATCATTAGTATTGATTTGCTCAATTGCGGTATCGGTGACCTCATCGACACTCATTGAGGGTTGTTGATCGTATGTCGAGACATCTGGACTCTCAATAATCTCGCGATGCTCATTCTCGAAGGCTCCTTCACGACCACCGTTCAGAAAGTACGTGACGTGTGCATACTTTTCAGATTCAGCAATCCGTAACTGTGTCAACCCTGCGGTTGCGATTGTCTCACCAAGCGTATCATGGTGCTCATTCGGCGGAAATGCAACGGGGAGGGAAAACGTCCCATCGTATTCTGTCATTGTTGCAAGTTCAATCGCTGGTGGGTCTGTCTCAAATGACCACACTGGGTGAATGTCGTCAAGCATACGAACGAGCTGTCTTACGCGATCCGGTCGGAAATTGAATACAAATACAGCATCACCATCGGCGAGTGCGGGGGTGTTATCGATTACTGTCGGTTCAACGAATTCATCGGTATCTCCACGGTCATATGACTCAGTGACAGCCTCAACAGCTGTGGGTGTATTGTGTGTCGCTGTTCGATTCACAATCGCATCATAACACATCCGCGTTCGCTTCCAGTTTTTATCTCGGTCCATCGCGTAATATCGACCGGAAACAGTCGCAATATCCCCTGTTCCATGCGTATCGATGACTTCCTCAAGTGTCGTGAGATATTGCTCACTGCTCTTTGGGTCAGTGTCACGACCGTCAGTGAACACATGTGTAATCGCGTCGATATCGCGATTGCCTGCGAATTCGATGAGCGCATGAAGATGTCCCTGTTCGGAGTGGACACCACCATCACTGAGCAACCCCATGAAATGTACCCGACCACCGGTCGCTGCAGCGTGGTTGAACACCGCATTGATTGCTGCATTCGTTTGGAAACTTCCATCATCAATCGCATCCTCAATTCGTGTGTATGCCTGCTTCACTACCCGTCCGGCACCAATATTTAGATGTCCAACCTCGCTATTCCCCATTTGACCCGCTGGAAGCCCAACTCGTCGACCGGAGACATCAAGTGTTCCCTTTGCGCCGTTCTGACTGAGATGCTCAAATATTGGTGTTGACGCCGCCTGTACCGCATTGCGTCTATCGTGATCTCCAAGCCCCCAGCCGTCGAGAATGACCAACGCGATTTGCATGTCTGTGTCGTGACCCCCATTGTGTGAATAGGCTTCGTTTCATCGATATCTGACATACTGTGAAATTCACATATCAGTGTCACTCCTGTGATAATCGCTGTTTCTCACAAGATTGGAGCTGCGACGCGTGAAACGTTAGTTGATGACTTCTGGTTCAAAAGAGTATGCGACTCTCTTAGAGTGACACGATGGTTTCTTTCCGATGCTTGCCATCCCCCGATGTGATGAACTCCTCCGAGGACGATGAAATTACCCAGTCTCGTGGGTGGCATGGACGACTTCCTCAGCCATTTCCAACACGCTGGGTGCAATATTATCTTACGAGGCCCGCAAGCCTTGGGTGGCTTCTCATTGCTGATGGCGTTGCATTCCTTGTTGGCGTCAATTTTTATGTTCATAGTGAACCCTCACTTCAGGCTGTCAGTGCTCTTTTGTATCCACTATTTGGTGATTCGCCGACAGCACTTGCTTTAGCGTCTCTTTCAGTCGCGACGATGCTCCCATATGTGAAACGCACACAACCACGACCGCTCGCGGGCATGCCATCAAATCAGCTTGTCTCAATTCTTCATACACTTGCATTTGTCTGGCTCATCAAATACGGGCTATGGACCGGAATTGCACTCAATCTTCGTCCAGATCTTTATTTTGGATTTACCTCAGCACTGTTATGGGAGTACTGGGGAATTTTATTCACCCATCTGTTTTTTCTCCTCCAGGCAATGGCGATCCCATATTACGGCGAAACATCACGCACAGCGCTTCTGATTGCGTTTGCACTCTTGTTGGTCAATGATCTGTTTGATTACGGACTTGGACTTTATCCACCGCTTCGATATGAGGCTGGCATGGTCTTGACGGCGATTACTGTTTTACTCTCCGTTGGTGTTGTGTTGCTCGCAGCTGACGCATTCGATCATTATACCACCGTGCAGTCTGTCGATTAACCGGGATTCGTTGACGCCACCCTCTTATACGTCTGGAGTTTACCTGTCGTTATGGACTCTGCGGTGCTCCTCGATCTCTTGGGAAATGAGAACCGGCGTCGCATTCTCCGACTTCTCTCACATAAGCCATGTTATGTCACGGAGATCAGTGAGTACCTTGGTGTGAGCCCGAAAGCGGTTATTGATCATCTTCAGCGGCTCGAAGACGCCGGTCTCGTCGAAAGTCGAACTGATGAGCGACGGCGAAAGTATTTCCATATCGCGCGAAATCTTCGACTTGAGGTATCTGTTTCACCACATGGCTTTGGTGCAAAAAGCGCCTATCCCGCGAGTCGAAGTCTCGATATGCGTGGTCGATGTCAATATCTGACGATCGATGTATTAGATGGGATAACTGAGGGTGACAGCAAGGACACGCATAACTCGAACTCGGAGTCGCGACGCTCTTCGACACAGGATCACAAACGCACTCAGGCGCATGAGGAAAGTGAGCCTCAGACACCTGGATCCGCTGAGAGAGCGTCTCGAATATCACAATCGAAGGACATTGCCACACTCGCACAACAGTACCGTCGACTAACCGATCTTGAGAGTGAGCTCTCATTAGCACAACGGTGGGTTCACGGCCGTCTTACAGATATTCTTGATACGCTTGATGAGCAACTTGATGCCGAGGCAGATAGTCGATTTTATGCTGATGTGCTTGCCGCAATCACAACCGAAGCGAGATCAACATCAACGATCGCAAGCCAAATAAACGCAGATGCTGGTCGGGTTGAAACAGCACTCGAACATCTTGCACACCACGGGTTCGTTACACGCGGTCCCGACCGGCAATGGCGAATCAGTAAATAACCTCGATGAACAAGGAGACTTATTGAGAGACGTATCCCATATGCTTGGTATGAGAAATATGGGTGGAGTGTATCGCCCTCAGATGTCTTTTGTGAGACCACTGCGTAGATCACGTCCAAAGTAGTGACCAACGACGCCGATGATGCTCCCAAGCCCAACACCGGCACCAGCGATTGCGATCCCATAATCAGCTAAAAACTCCACTGCAAACGGAGTGAATACACTTGTGAGAGTTCCAAGCAATAACAGCGTCCCTGTCACTAATCCACCTCCAATCGCACTCTCGGCATACCGACCCTTTGATCCAATAGCGCCAATCAGGAAACTCGTCAGAAATAGTCCGACAAACTGCCCAATTGTCCCGATGATTGGAACCGATCCACCACCAACAAATCCAACAGCCGAGACTACAATCACAAAAAGAAGCGACCGAATCGTCGGCAAGCGTCGACCATCCCCAGTTGTCTCACTGGTAACGTCTGCTCCAAGATTGGTCTCGACATCACTCCCAAGATCTGATCCAACATCAAAATCGAATTCCTGATCACTCCCTGTCAACGATTCATCGGAATTAGCTGTCGTTTCTGTCTCTCGTTCATCTGAGCGTTGCATGTGTATGTTAGTCAGTATACAATATTTACACCTTTTTGTCTTCTTACCTCTCGCCGCCTCTTTAGCTACAGTTCACAATCGATACCGAGAGTAACAGCCTGAGTCCGTGTGGACAGACCTGTCTACACTCTTAAGTTGCATGTCGGAGGGCTTGTCCTCAGAATTACTCAATAGCTTGTCTCTCCCCGCTCAATCGAAACTATCTGTTCAGCATGCTGTGGGGTCTCCATCTCACGAATAAACTCAGGAAGTTCATCAGTTGAAATCTCATACCTTCGATACTCAGGAGTATCGGCATGGCGGACAACGGTCAAGATGATAAAGCTATCCGGTGGCGTAACGCGCTGATAGTCATCTCGTAGTGACATTTAGCTACTTGCATATGTACTCAGAACCTACGCCGGATAATTTCACCGCTGCTGTTTCTGAAGATACTTTTGATTGATTGCAATGAGTCTCTATGTGGGCACGCAACTCACATGTGCTTGACCTCCAATTGAGATTGGATCCATACCCATCATATATTAAATTGAATTGGTTGATTTCTCCTATCAGCAATCATCTATAACCCAATGCTGCTACACATATCGGTCAACAGCATCGAACATCCCGCTGGATGGTTGTCAATCCGAGAAGAAATCCCAAACTAAAGCTCACGACATCGACTGTGCAGTCGTCAGTTTGCAGATATAGTCACACTCTTCAAGCATGTGGCTGCGATAGCAAGTATATATGAGCCCACATCCAGGGGACCGAGTTCGCGTTGAACGGGCGGATGTTACAAACGAGGGAATCTTGATGCCCTCCTCAACATCAGATCATCTTGTGATCAAACTCGATGGTGGATATAATGTTGGTATTGATCGAGCAGACGCGTCGATTGATCTTGTGACGTCCAATGCATACGATATTGGTGGGACACAGAGCGATATTGGATCTGGCGCGGGGGCTGAAGCTGAGACCGGATCTGAACCGGCTTCATCAGCGGTTGCCTTTGATGAGTCCCTACCGACGGTATCGTTGATTTCAACGGGTGGGACAATTGCATCAACGGTTGATTATCGAACGGGTGCTGTCACTGCACAGTTCGATGCTGAAGATGTGCTCCGTGCGGTCCCAGATCTTGCCGGTCGAGCGAACTATCGTGGACGTGTGGTCAGAAATATTCTCTCTGAGAATATGACACCTGCCGTCTGGCAGGACCTTGCTGCTGCAGTCGCCGACGAAATCCGTGCTGGTGTCGATGGCGTTGTTGTGATGCATGGGACTGATACGATGCAGTATTCTGCTTCAGCGTTATCATATATGCTCGACACGCCCGTCCCAGTCGTCTTTACTGGAAGTCAACGATCCGCAGATCGTCCATCCTCAGATAATGTTATGAATGCTGTCTGTGCTGTTGAGGCTGCAACAGCAGACACCTCGGGAGTGTTTGTTTGCATGCATGCATCAACCGCCGATGACACCTGTGCGCTTCATCGGGGGACACGCGTTCGAAAAAACCATACCTCCCGTCGTGATGCGTTCGAGACTATTGGTGCCACTCCGGTCGGGACAGTTGATTATGATACTGAAACTGTCTCATTCAACCGTGATCATGCAGCACGGGAATCGACTGAGCTGAGTCTCGCCCCTGAGTTGAACGAAGACGTACTGTTGTTGACGTTTACTCCAGGAATGGACATTGATCGACAGACAGCATTCCTTACTGACTCCACTCCCGATGGACTGATTATTGCGGGCACGGGGTTAGGTCACGTTCACACTGAATTTATTCCGACCTTAGCGGAACTCGTCACCGACGGAGTTATTGTTGCAATGACAAGTCAGTGTCTTGAAGGGCGTGTCTGCGACCGTGTATACGATACTGGTCGAGACTTACTCGATGCAGGCGTTGTTGAAGCCGGTGATACGCTTCCTGGCACAGCGAAGGTAAAGTTGATGTGGGCACTTGCGAACCATCCGGACCCTGCAGAGGCAATGACAGAATCGCTCGCTGGCGAATTACAAGCCCGATCAGCCCCATGGGAATGAATTGACAACGTGGACGGAAACAATTCATCCCCGCCTGCCCTTCCCCTTCCGCTTCCAGTGCATACCACAGACGACACTGGAGCCGCTGTCACTGTTCGAACTGCGGACCCGACCGACGCCACCGCTGTGAGACGGATAACACAGAACACCTGGCCGGATCGTTCCGAGGATGATTATGTTGGATCTGTGTTCCCTGAGTGGGTCGCGGCGGATGACGGCGAGACTGCACAGACGGTTATTATTACTGTTGACTCACAGTCACAACCGGATGACGCTCACTCGAAGAATCAAAACAACACAGACATTGTCGGTGTCGCACAGGTGTGCACACTATCAGAAACGGAAGCATGGATACAGGGATTGCGCATCGCGCCCACATATCGTGGTCGAGGACTTGCAACAATCCTCATTCAAACGCTTTGTGCTGTTGCACGCGCGATGCATGCAACGATAGTTCGAGGAATCGTGTTTTCGTGGAACTCAGCTAGTCTTGGATTACTCCGACAGACGGGCTTCGACCCTGGAATTGCATTCCGGTGGGTTCAGCCAGAGCCATATGAGACGTCAATACAGACAGTTTCGGCAGCAAACGACAATATGCCACTTTCCGTACGGACGACGGAGGATACTTCTGTCGAGGATGTCTGGTCTTTCTGGCAAACCACAGAGGTAAAACAGACTCTTGATGGAATTATCATTGACGAGCATGAATCCTGGGCACTGTCTACTCTCCGTCGAGACCACATTCAGCGTGCAGCCATGACTGGTCGATTAATTACTGTCAGATCGAACTCATCACCCGGAACTGTTCGTGGATTCACAATCCGAAACCGGACGTATGAACCGATGGGAGAGGCGAAAGCACCTGGTGCTGAGTACGCTATCGCTGCGTGGGAACCTGGTGATGAGGCGGCTGTACAGTCGCTGTTAACGGCGATTTGTCGTGATGCAACATTACTTGATTCGGCGATTGAGCACACGCGCGCTCTTGTTCCTGAAGATGTTCGTTGGCTCTCTGATGCAGCAATAACCGGTGCTGGAATGTGGTCAGAACCAATCTTCTCGATGAGTCGTCAACTCTCTACTGATGTCAACGATTGAATTTATCTCCAGCTACTGACTCGTCACTCACAATCGCTTACATACCCGTATCTGGTCTTGTTGATTACTGCAGGTAAGAGAAACTATCAGAGTTAACTTGGAATCGCCTGATTATGTCTGCTTGTTATGAACTCGACGCACAGATACCTATCACTCGCGGTTGATCTGAGCTGTGAGCATAAGTATATCATCGCTGTCATATGCTCAGAGACAGCCTCAGAATATCTTGAAACGAGAGACAATATCCGTACGTCCTCAACTCAGACCCTCAATGTAGTGACCAAGTGATGAATGTATCACATACTCGATTGTCTCCGCCGAGAGACACGTCAATTAGTTATCGGCAATGACAGCGTGATCTGAGCTGTTATCCATTTTATCGTCGATGTCTTCTCCGGTCATTTCGAGTACTTCATCAAAAAAGCCGAATGAATCGTGTGGTCCAGGATGTGCCTCTGGGTGGTACTGTCGTGTAATCACATCGAGATTGCGGTTTGTTAGCCCCTCAGCAGTCCCATCGTTAACATTTATTTGACATACATTGAGTGTCTCACCAGGGTCACCAACAGTATAACCGTGATTTTGCGTTGTCATGACGACCTTGCCACTATCAAGATCTCGCACTGGTTGATTGACTCCACGATGTCCAAAGTCCATTTTCTCAGTTGTTCCACCAAGTGCCCGTGCAACAACCTGTTGACCAAGACAGATTCCAGCAATTGGGATTTCACCAGTGTATTCTTCGACAAGCGTTTGTGCAGCCTCAAAATTCGCTGGGTCACCTGGTCCATTCGAGATAAACAATAGATCAGGGTCGACCTCTGTGAGCATCTCTGGCGTCGTATCATATGGAAGCACATGGACAGCGACCCCTCTTTCGACGAGTGAATCGACAATCGACATTTTTGCACCACAATCAATGAGTGCAACATCAACCTCAGCATTTGTATCGCCGTGTGTCGTGTGCTCGACGGTTGTGACACGCTTGCCGATATCAATGTGGTCACTCATGCTGATGCACTGATCAAGCTCAGCGTGTGCATCCTCTGGTGTGACATCAGACCCAACGACAATCCCACAGTTCATTGCACCCTCCTCACGAATCGACGTAACAAGCTCGCGCGTATCGATGTGGTCAATCGCGGGAACATCCTCGTGGTCGAACCACTCGACTATTTCATCGGTAAATTCGCGTGCAATTGCGGCTCGTGGATGAATGCGCTCAGATTCAAATCGCTCATTTCGGACGCCATAGTTCCCAATAAGCGGATATGAAAATGTGAGTACCTGTTCCTCATATGAGGGGTCTGTGAGACTCTCCTCATAGCCTGTATAAGCGGTCGTAAATACCAACTCACCGCGAGTGCGCCCAGGAGCACGACCGCGCGCTTCAATAATACGACCATCCTCAAGGGCTAAATAGGCGTCCAACATTACGAGATACACACGCAATCCCCGGTCATAAGTGTTACTTTCGAAGCTCAGTTACGAATTTCGTAATTGGTAAGACAACAGAAAGGTATCGACTGACATGGACAATCTTGATCGACGTATTCTTGATATTCTTCGTCGAGACGCGCGGACACCATATACTGAGATTGCAGCACAGGTCGGCACCTCCGAGGGAACCGTACGTAACCGTGTTGATAGACTCACTGAGGAGGGTATTATTGAGCGATTTACTATCTCGACACGAACAGGAAATATCAAAGCAATGATAGAAATATCAGTAAAGGTGAATGTTGACACGACCAGTCTCTCTGAGACAATGGCTACCTGGGAGCAGGTTGATTTTGTGTGGCAGGTTTCTGGTGAGGAAGACGTTGTTCTCATCGTTGATGCAGCGGATACACGCGCAGTCAACCAACTCATCACTCGTGCACGCGAGCGTGATGAGGTAAAAAACACGAAAACCCGTCTTATTCTTGATGAACGCCTCGGTGGTGTCTCATCGTGAAATTCCTCTTGACTGTCATACTGCTTATTCGAGAATCGATAGCTCTCCAAACTCTCCTGTTGCCCCGATACGTCCTGATACCGATGACAGCCGTTTTTGCTGAAATATACTCCCAGTTATTCTATCCCAAGCCGAAGGACCCTTAGCAGCCCCAATCGAGAAACCGAGTATGAGCACAGACCACAATGGCGAGTCGAACGCCGACCAACCTGCACAAACACATGATAACGCAGCCGAAGATGTGATCGCTGTTTCGAGCGATAACTCCCACGAAGGGCTTGTGAATCGATTAGATGCACATACTGGCGATGGAATCCGTCATCGAGCATTTACCTGTCTTGTGTTTGATTCAACTGGGCATCTTCTCCTCGCTCAGCGCGCACCCACAAAACGTCTCTGGGACACACACTGGGACGGCACTGTTGCATCGCATCCAACCGAGGAGCAAACACAGCGTGAGGCGACCCGCCAGCGTCTCGATGATGAACTCGGCGTCACACCAGATCAGTATGACACTCTCCGCGTGACTGATCAGTTTGAATATAAGCGCTATTATGAAAATGCTGGTATTGAATGGGAGGTTTGTGCTGTTCTACAGGTCACACTTGATGATATAACACTTGATCCTGATGAATCTGAGATTGCTGGTCTTCTATGGGTTGAGTATGAACATCTTCACGAACACCCTGAATGGTATCGACAACTCCGATTGTGCCCCTGGTTTGAAATTGCGATGCGACGCGACTTTCAACAATGACGTCACAGCATACTCTGGCGCCCTCATACAATCATATCGGTGCTGAGATGCTAGGGAGTTCGCTTGATTAATGAAAGACTGTCATGATTCGAGTTGACACCGACACCGACGGTAGAGCAGAACGCCCTTATCAAATCAACCATTTATTATCATAATGCCCGCAACCCCCACAAACAGTAGTGATTCTACGGCTATCTCCGAGCCATCGCTTTATGATTCCCTTGATGGACAAGTCGCAGTCGTTACCGGCGCTAATCGCGGTCTTGGTCGGCAGATTGCTGAGAATCTCCATGAACTCGGTGCGACTATTTTTGCGGCAACACGATCAATTACGCATGAGATTCCAGATTCCTGGGAACATCTTCTCGTCGATGTCACTCAATCTGGCGAAATTGCGGATGCTGCAGATGAGATATTCAGCACTGCCGGACGACTCGATATCGTCGTGAATAACGCCGGTATCGGTGGTGGTGACGGTGATATCGTCTCCGAGTCGATCAACGATATTGACCGGACGCTCTCAACGAACCTCCGTGGTCCGATGCTTGTGTGTAAACACACTGTCCCACTATTGTTACAGAATGACGGTGGTCGTGTCGTCAATGTTGGCTCTGCTCTTGGAATGCTCTCACGAGACCAATCTGGCGGCAATCCAGCCTATCGTGTGTCAAAAAGTGGTCTTAATGGGTTGACAGCGTATCTTGACGGTGAATACGGGTCAGATGGTCTCATAGCGAATTCTGTGTGTCCGGGATGGGTTCGGACCGACATGGGTGGTCCCGAGGCTGACAGAAGTATTGAGACCGGAGCTGAAACCCCGACATGGCTCTGTCGTTTTCGCCCTGGATCCCCTCGCGGTCATTTCTGGCGTGATCGTGCAGTGCTTGAGTGGTGATTGCTCCACAGCGGTGTTTTATGCATTCTCGAAATGATACGCCGATTCGGTCTGCGTCGGAGTAAAATTATTGAAACCTCCACGCTGGAGCACAACTGTTCAGGGGTGGATAACTAATGAAAAGTATCACCTCACCGTTATGATGATCTGCGGAGACAAATCGAACCCATCTGAATCACTTGGGTTTTGATTGATTCAACTCATATGAGTGTCACGTTCTTTCTGCGATGTCGTGAGTAGCACTGAAGTGATCAAGGAGTTGGGTTTGAACGTGGGTCTGCTCCTCATGTGGAACCCAGTGTGTTGCCTGTTCAAACATAACAACTTCACTGTGTGTACAGTACTGCGCGCTTGCATCAGCGAGTGAACGGGTCAGGAATCTATCCTGTGCACCCCACAACAGCAGTGTCGGTGCATTGATCTGTGTCTGTACTGGTTGTGGATTCGCTCGAACGACTGCCCGATACCAATTAATCATCGCCTCATATGCCCCATCGAGTGCCCATGCAGTTCGATAGCGCTCGAAATCAGTCGCATCAAATGTCCCCTCGTGACTTGACCGTTGCATCATCGCCGTGACACTCCGCCAGTTCCCAACCCGTGCAATCGCCTCGGGTACCCGAGGGAGTTGAAACAATCCAATATACCAACTTCGGAGTACCTGCTTGGGGTTTCGCCAGAGAGTTTGTTTGAATGCTGTCGGATGTGGGACATTAATCACTGAGAGTGTCTGAAGACGCGCCGGATGATGAAGTGCCACCCACCATGCAACAAATGCACCCCAATCGTGTCCGACGATATGTGCTTTTTTTGCGCCTATGTTATCAATTATCCCACAGACATCTGTCGCCAGTGCATCCGGATGGTATGCCGAGATTGCATCAGGACGCTCACTCCGATGATATCCGCGTTGATCGGGAACGACGACACGATAGCCTGCGGTCGCCAGTGGAAGAATATACTCATACCATTCATACCAGAACTCGGGAAACCCATGTAAAAGTAAGACGACATCGCCATCCGGCGGTCCAGCAATGACACAATGTAAGATCACATCGCCCACGTCAAGTAATTCTGATCTGAGTTGAATATCATCGTCACTCAATCCAACATCTTCGGGACCAACTCCAAGATCAATCTGCGCATCTATGTGCATGTATTGACTAGAAATAATCCATAAAGATATACTATTATACCATCGGTGATCTCCCGCCGTTGAGGAGATGCCAGTCTGTGAAGCGGATGCTACGCTCGTGTGTTTCCTCACCCCTCAAGATAACTGCATAACCCATAGTAATGTGATCATCGTCTGAGAAGTCGCTGCCAGAACGTTCGTTGGTCTGCTTGTTGTGCTAATAATACAGAGCATTCCACTTCGTCAAGCACTTGCTCAATCACTGTCTCTCGTGTGAGCCGTGAGAGAAGACCACGCTCGCTCGCCCCAACGATGAGCATTGATGCGTCTGTTGCATGCTGTTTGATTGCTGTTTCGACACTTCCTGTTTCGACTCGTAATTCGGCATCGCTCAGATTATGATCCTCAGCCCACGATTCAAGAAATTCACGCCCACTTGCAGCGTCATCAGCAACATGCAGTAGCGATACATGCGTTCCGTACGCCTCAGTCAGTGTTGCAGCGACACCGGCTGCGAGTTCTGAGTCTGGACCACCAGCTGTTGGCACGAGAATCTGCTCTGGATTGAATCCACGATCCTTGACAACGAGAAAATCAGCAGGTGGTGAACTGAAGAGTTCATCAATCGCGCTTTCTGCCCGACCTGGGACTCGTTGAATATTTGATCCCCAACCCATGACCGTCAAGTCTGCGCCATATGTCTCGACAGCATCGAACACAGCCTCAAGTTCTTGATGTGATAAAACAGTGTGCGTTTCAATATCAACGTCAAAGGCTGCAGCGTCATCCTGTGCTGTTGAGAGTAGCTCGTCCGATTCTGGGGTATCTAGTGTTTGTTTTGCAGATTCGAGAGCGGTCTGATCTGGGACCTGCTCAATGTGAACTGCAATCACAGTGCCACTGTACGTCTCAGCAATCGCACTTGCGAGTCTAATGAGATTGGTCTCAGTATCAGGATCTGCAACCGGTACGAGCACCCGATAATCACCTCCATCCGGTTGGACAGTTGTCGCTGCCGAGACAGCGGCGTCTGGAAGTCGTTCTGATTGTCTAAGGATGTATTTTCCAAGCACTCCCTGCTTCGTAGCGTGTTGTCGTGCATACACAAAATACCAGAGTGTCGCAAAAAGAACGAATCCAACAGCGAGACTGATGATAGTGAGGTTGAAAAAGCCAATAAGAGTAAATGAAGTGATAACACCAATCAGTGGGACAACAGGATATAATGGAACATGATATACTGGCTGATATGATGCCGGATCAGCAACGCGCATGATGATCAACGCAATATTCAAAAGACCATAGATTATAAGATGAAGAACACTTCCGGCTGTTGCAAGCGTCTCAACATCTGCGATGAGTATAAATCCGATAATAAACGCGCCGGTGATCCCGATAGAACGATATGGTGTTTCAAACCGTGGATGAATCTTATTGAGTGATGCTGTGATGATACTATCACGTCCCATTGCAAAATTGATTCGTGATGAGGCGAGAATGGATGCATTTGCGCTTGATGCAGTTGCCAAAAGCCCGCCAAAGAGCATTGCCGCTGCCCCAATGGGACCGATAAGCTGCCGTGCAACATCGACAACTGCGGTGGCATTGTTGGCAATAAGGCTATTATCAACTACTGCAAGGATCGTCAATAGCACGAATACATACACTGATGTTACGATTGCCACGCTTCCGATGACTGCACGTGGAAGATTCCGTCCAGGATCTTGAATCTCCTCAGCCACGGATGTGATCTGGACAAACCCGAGATATGAAACGAAGATGAGTCCGGTCACCGGCAACAGTGGGCTTACTCCACGATCTGGTGGAACGACTGGTCGAACCTTTGAGATATCTGCATTGAGAAGTCCGATACAGGTAAACACGGCAAGAATGCTTATAAGCGTAATTACAATTATATTCTGAAGTCGACCGGTCTCTTTTGCACCAATATAATTGATAAAAATAAATAACCCGGCACCAGCAAGCGCAACTAACTTGACCGCCGAAAGCGAGATTAACGCTTGGGACCGGAAGGAATGTTGTAATATATTCTCCGAATCCTGTCATGTAGAAGGCTGAGGCAAACGCCAGCCCCATCCAGTTGCCCCAGCCAGCAATACTTCCAAACAGTGGACCAAGTGCATGGTTGATATAATAATATGCACCGCCGGAGCGTGGCATCGCCGTGCCAAGTTCCGATGCTGATAATGCTGTAAATAATGCGATTATTCCGCCAAGAGCAAATGCTCCAACGGCCAGCGGTCCAGCTTGTGCAACCGCTGGTCCCGGAAGGACAAAGATTCCAGCGCCAACCATCGTCCCAACTCCAATCGTGAGCGCAGCGAGCGGACCGAGGTCCTTCGCAAGTTCAGTATCGTCACTCACTGGTCGCCGCCCTCCTAATACCTATCATTATTATCAAAAGTACGTTCTTTGATTGATACGCGAGCGTGGTGAAATACCTGATTGAGAATCACGACCGACCAGCGGGGGGCTATCATCGGTGATAATTTGAGATTCCTGCCGATGAGACATGTCACTGGCAACTGATTACTATCACGCGAGTAAAATGATATTCCCACCGTATTGGTATTACTTATCACCGCTTGCACAAGCTTGGTCAGGTTGATCATGTAAGAAAACCATCGTTCAATTATAACCACACTCTTACTCATGAGCGTGTGCGATTGTCGAAGCGTCTTCGCTGTGATGTCTTTATACTGTTCAATTACCACGTTGTCTGTCGAATCGTACGATTGTTTGAATATATCGAGACTATTGCTGTCCCTCCATGTTGCTTTCTACTTGAAGGAAGATACCGGAATTCCTTGATTGTGGAAGACATCACCCGGACTTGCAACAATTGCATGGGTGATATCCGAATATTGGTTCAATATCGACGTCACCATCACCGTCACTGTCACTTCAGTCATATTAGGCATGTGTACGGTCTCAACTCATCCATTGAACGAGAATCTCCAGACTCATCGAGTCCTGTCACAGAACAAGATATCACGATGAAACTATTGAATTGATGATTCCTATACATTTTGGAAGCCACTGTGTATGCTGATAAGACCGGCTACACACAAAATAGACTAATATCTTGGGCTCAATTGTTGGGCTAATCTCACCAGTCTATGATGCAATTGCGGTGTTTTGCAACCACAGACAACTTGTCGAGCGAATCAAATTCATGCTCGGCGATGCTGGAATCATCATTACTGAGATGAGCGAGACAGATTCGAGCAGCCAGTGTCCAGAGTGTGGTTCTGACACCGTGCAACGGCGTGGTGATGAGTATAACTTAAAACCACACACTGAGGTACCTAGAACGTAGAACCGACTGCAATCACAAGAAAAGTCGATGGCTTGACCCGCTGCCCTCCGTGCTGGACGCCACAGGGACGTATCCCGAGAGGGAACGGGCTGGGAATGCAACAAAGCATGTTAGATACTCAGTGACTTTGTAGGACGGTCATACTCACTTAATCGACTAAGCGTCGACAAACCCGCCTGTTCACAGTCGGGTGATCAACTGGCTCGATTACCCACAGGGGAATCCAACGAGTTCAGTCGGAGGAGGAAGTCAAATCGCAGTCACCCATGCCTGATACTCATCCGGACAGTTATATACCTCAATAAAGACTCGATCAGCAAATGCTGCAAGGCGATTTGCATCAGAGCGGGCAGTAATCCGTACATTCGTCGCTTCAGCGTCCTCCGGCGATTCCAGTTGGTCAACTCGAAACTCAGGAAACTCACTCACGAGTGTATGGACCTGCTCAAGTTCGGAGTCTGTCACATCGAGATTGAACATATTTTCAGCAAATTGGATCCATGGTGCAGGCACTTCCTCAGTTTCATCACTTGCGCTTGATCGAGAATCAGCCTCAAGCGTCATAAATGCGCTTGCCCGCTCGCGGTGTGCTGTGACCGCCTCAGCAAAGAGCGTCCTGCGCTCTTGTGGTGTTTCTGCATCAAATCGCGTCATATCGTTTATGTATGGAATTGATCATTGTGTCTGTGATCACTCTGCGACAGACGATATGTCTGATATGCATTCGCTCACATGCATAACAGATTATTCGCTCAGTCATAATCTCTGTTGTGTTCATTCGTACACCAGCGACATATCTTCAATGTTATACGGGGAGAGACAGATATCCAGTATGGAGAAACATATCTTACTCCTCGGTCCCCCAGGCGCCGGAAAGGGAACACAATCGAAACGACTTGCTGAGGAGTTTGATCTCGACCACGTCACCACTGGCGACGCACTGCGAGCAAACAAGCAAATGGATATCTCTGAGATGGATACTGAGTATGATACCCCAGGTGCGTACATGGATGCGGGCGAACTCGTCCCTGATGCAGTTGTGAATAAAATTGTCGAAGAAGCTCTGTCGAGTGCCGATGGGTATGTGCTCGATGGGTACCCTCGAAATATCGAACAAGCCGAGGTGCTCTCATCAATCACCGACCTTGACGCTGCAATTTTATTATCAGTTAGCGAAGAAGAACTCGTTGACCGACTCACTGGACGACGCGTGTGCTCAGAATGCGGAGCGACTTATCATGTCGAATTCGAACCACCCGCTGAGACAGGCATCTGTGATGAATGCGGTGCAACGCTCACACAGCGCGATGATGATACCGAGGAAACGGTTCGTGATCGACTTCGCGTCTATGAAGAAAACACAGAACCAGTCGTTGAGCATTATCGACAGAAGGGGACGTTACTCACAGTCAATGGCGAAACCACACCTGATGATGTTTTTGACTCAATCGTCGACGTGATTGATTCATAATACACAGTACAGGAGTTAAGACTACAAGCTTCATTACTGCCGACTCATTATACTCGATAAATGCCACGAATCGAATCGAAGGTGCGTGATCTCGTCGCTGGTGATGACGGGATGCGTGCAGCGGTTGAGATTGTCCTTGACCGAGCCGATGATGGTGATGTCAAATGGGTTGATGTCAAAGATGAACTTTCATCAGGACGATGGGGTCGACTTATCGAAACCGGCGTTCTCGTCGAAGGCGAGGAAGGATTTCGACTTGCTGATCGGACCGCAACAGAGTCAGGACTTGAGACAGACGACTCTAGCAGTAGCAGTACAGTACCAGTACTGGTACTGATTCAACCGTCGCACTTGAGACTGAGGTTGATGATGATGAATCCTCGTGGTCAACGTATGATAAGGCTGCTGGGGTTCTTACAATTGGATTATTCGTCGGATACTCATGGAAACCACTTCGTGATTTGATTGGCAATGTAATGGATGTCCCACTTGGTCCTCTCCAGGAGTTGCTTCCATTTTATGCGGTTGTGATGATCCTTGCACTCGCCACAGGACTGTACTCAACACTACTCCAGGCGAATCTGATGGACATGGAAAAGATGTCTGCGTATCAATCGCGTATGAAGGAAATTCAGGAGCGACGAAAAGAGGCAAAAGAAGAGGGAGATGATGACGCCCTTGATGCAATCCAAGACGAACAGATGGATGCAATGGGCGATCAACTTGGAATGTTTAAAGAGCAGTTCCGCCCGATGGTTTGGATCATGTTTCTAACTATCCCTGTTTTCCTGTGGATGTACTGGTCAATCGGCGTTGGTGCGAACGCGGAAGCACATGGCACACTCGGGAGTCTCATCCTTCCACTGGTGGGTGAAGTCGCGTGGACTGACTCCGTGCTTGGCCCAATCCAAGCGTGGATTGTCTGGTATTTCCTTTGCTCAATGGGCTTCACTCAAATTATCCGCAAAAGCCTGAATATAGATATCTCTCCGTCGGCTAACTAACCTATTTCCGTCAGAGTACCATACGTGCTCTCTATCGGGTCACTCACTTCGAGTGAGCTTTTTAATCAAGAGCCGAGCGAACGAACGCTCGTGAGCGAAAGTAGGGACGGCAGGGCAGGAAACGATAACTCTCAGAAACACCATTACAGAACTGTGAGCACAGTGATATCGGAGAATTATCACCGCACAACCATATCACACGACACATGTCTCAAAGAGGATGAGCAATTGCTATTTTACACGATAAATGAGTGGCATCATAGCTGTACCCTCTGTGAGTTCTCTCGGATGAAATGAGTGTCATGACTGCCGTATACTGACCGTATTTCCCGAAAGAGAACAAGTGTCACGCACAGGATCATTATGAGTCGCCGAGAAGACCGGTAGAAACAACAGCAGACGACAAAATGGAACGTTCACAACTACCTGAGCGCTGATGGCGCTCAGACGAACAAGACACAGCATCAGGGCCCAGAGAGAATGGACTGAGAGCCAAAGCTGGGACTTCTCTGCGTGAATGTGAGAAGATTCAAACAGCGCTCAATATCAACAATGACTCGATGCCAGCGCAGACACCACTCGATATCCCGAGTGGCGTTACAAGACCAGTTTCGACACTCACACAGATTGCTAATATAATATTTATACACACGCAATCTGATTAGCACTATACGCAAAGACAACCTCTTTTACCCAGGTCAACCGAACAATAGTATGTTGTTGACCGTCTCTGGTCCGCCCGGTGCAGGCAAGAGTACGACGGCGGCTACGCTTGCGGCTACATTTGGACTTGAGCATGTAAGTGGTGGTGATATTTTTCGAGAACTCGCAGCTGAGCGCGGATTAACGGCTGTTGAGTTGAATCAACAAGCAGAAACCGATGATCAAATCGACCGTGATCTTGACCAGCGACTGCGAACAATTGCCCTGGAACGCGATGACATTCTTTTGGAGTCGCGACTTGCCGGATGGCTTGCCGGTGATGCCGCAGATATCCGGGTCTGGTTAGATGCACCGCTAAATGTTCGCGCCGGTCGTATTGCGGACCGTGAAGGGAAATCAATCTCGACAGCACGAGAAGAAACACGCACCCGCGAAGAAAGTGAGGCACTCCGATACCGGAATTATTATAATATCGACATTCATGATCACTCCATCTATGACGTGAGAATCAATACTGCACGATGGCCAAAGACCGAAGTTCCCGATATTCTTGAAGCAGCGATTGCAGCATATGAACCTGCTGCGGATGAAGGAAGATTCCCAATTGAGGATATTATGTATGACTTTTAATTGTAACATATAGATGACAAAAACGTCACCGCGACTTCATCAATCCCCGGATAATCGTTCGCTCGCAGGAGTCTGCAACTTCGGGGTAATAAATCTGGACAAGCCTGTGGGACCATCTGCTCATCAGGTCTCAGCATGGGTTCGCGATCTCATTGGTGTCGAGCGTGCTGCTCATGCCGGGACACTTGACCCAAAGGTAACAGGTTGTCTTCCGATTCTTCTTGGTGAAGCAACACGACTTGCACCGGTATTCCTCAAGGGGATCAAAGAATATCTGGCAGTGCTGGAGCTTCATGGACCTCCTCCAAGTAATCTGTCGGTCATCGCTGAGACGTTTGAGGGGGTGATATATCAGAAACCGCCCCGAAAAAGTGCTGTTTCACGCCGCCTTCGAACACGGACAATTGAAACGCTCGATGTTGTCGAAGTTGATTCAATTGCCCGACAAGCGCTCTTGCGTATTCGCTGTGAGAGTGGCACCTATATTCGAAAGCTCTGTCATGACCTTGGGCTTGCAGTTGGGACAGGCGGACACATGGGCGACCTTCGGCGTACAGGGACAACACCATTTTCTGATATAAACCTGGTTTCAACTGCTGACCTGACAGATGCTGTTGTATTCACGCTTGAGGAGATATTCGAATCTGACAAAGAACAGAGACACACGACTCAGGATGATTCGACCGCTACGTACTCGTTGCTGCAGGATATTGCCGTCGCAGATATAGATCCCAACTCAATCTCACTGACGGACTACCTTCAGGATGTTATCAGCCCTGCAGAGCGTGCGCTTCGGCATCTGCCAACAGTCACGATTGCTCCATCTGCAGCCGCGGAGGTGGCGATGGGAGCACCAGTGTACGCACCAGGCGTGATTCAATTCGATCCTGCCGAAGAAGCCGCTCATGAGATTCCCGATGGTACCCTCATTAGCTGCCATACTCCGGATGAGACTGCTGTTTGTCTTGGCCGTGTCAACGGTCCATTAGATGCTCAGAGTGGTGAGGTGATTTCTCTAGAGCGGGTGCTCATTTAATGCCAGTTTGAATAACCGATAGTCGTTCACCATCATCTGAAACGAAGGAATTAAACTCACCAACTTCATTCTTTACATTACTATGGGACCGTGGGGTAGTGGTATCCTCTGCCGATGGGGTCGGTAGGACCTGAGTTCGATTCTCAGCGGTCCCATAAGACCTGTTTTCACTTGCTGTGTCCACCGGTGCCTGCTGGTTGGTCGATGAGAGATTCCCTGGGTTGATGATGAGTCTCACGAGCGCTGTGTATGCGAGTTGAGGTGATCTTACACGCTCGTCTGTTACCACTTGTTTTCGAATCTTTCGGAATCTGGATTTGGGAGCACGAATGACGAATGAACGCTCTGGTCTATATTTCTGAAGACAGTTGATCGGTGCATCCCAGCATGTCGGGATTAATCAAATCCGACGTCGCTCCTACGGAAGATGCACGTCCGTGTTTGATACATGTGTATGCTTACTCGTCAGTCTTGACCTCTCAATGCGTGTTATGATGGTATGGTTCTGTCTCTACTGTCTCGTATGATACCCTCTCAGCGTTGCACGTACTCTCTGAGAGGCTCAATCACTGCGCCGTGTTTCAGTTTACCGGTTTTGTCTCTGTTCGACCTTATTTAATTCAATCAGTAAACGAAACACAGCCTTGACCAAATTTGCATCAACATCGAAATGTTCAGCATTTGCCCCAGCCCGTTCCATGACGCGTGCCTCCTGTCCTTCATCGGTCGTTGGAAGACCCTGCTCAGATTTTACCTGTGCAATTGAATCAGCCACATACGTGCGACGTGCAATCAACTCGACAAGTTCACGATCGATTAATTTGATTTCTTCACGAAGCGATTCAAGTGAATCTGATTCTGTGGTCACGATACTTGCGTCGATTTGCGATTCAGTGCTGACTGTCGTGTCTGTGTCTGTGTCAGTGTCAGTATTCGTATCTGTATCTGTATCCGGTGTCATACTGTCATTCCTTGCCACATTCTCTTCGACATTATCGTTATCATAGATTTTACTGGAGCCTCTTAGATTCTGCTGAGCTCTACGTTTCATCCGGACGTGTCGATGATTGCTCTCGTGTCGCCCGAGTCGTTGTCTCCCAGACTGTCCCGCCGCGATTCCGCCAGCGGCGCGATACAGCCGCTAAATCTACCTCATCGGTCTTACTCTTACGGTCAGCAACGGCAACAACACTTGGTCCAGTGCCGGAGAGAGAAACACCGCTCACGTGCGGCATTGCTTCGACTGCTGGTGTTGGGTCGAATCCAAGTGCAGCCGAAAACGCCAATCCATTGACTGTCATCGCCTCTGTATAACGATTAGCAAGTGCGAGGTCCGCAACGAGTTCAGCCATCGGTGCGACATTCGCGCATTGCTCAACATCTGCATCGGCACTGTAAGCGCGCTCCGGTGGCGTCCAGACGACTACATCCCACTCAACAGTGTCATGAGCGAGAAGCACATCCTCATCGTTATTTGTCACGGTCACCCCACCCAACATTGATGCAGATGCATCATCGAAAGCACCTGTAACTGTCACGCCAACATCACGTGCTGCACGAACACCAAGTCGACAGGCTGAAATCGGTTCTGGCGTCATATCGAACGCATCTGCTGTTGCAAGAATTGCTGCGTTCGCAGCAGCACTTGAACTTTTCAATCCGGCTGCCATCGGGATGTCACTTTCAGTCTGTACATGAGCGTTATACTGTGTGTCTGATTGTCCATATGTGTCAACTGCCAACTCGACACATCGCTCGATTAACCGTGTATCACCATCTTCAATTCCTGCGATCGTCCCATGGACAATGGTACTGTCGAGTGTCTTCTCAGCGGTGATATCGACCGTTGCCGTCGTCTCGGCGTCAAGTGCAAACGCTGCACCGATTCCTGTCGCAAGAGCGTTTAGCACTGTTCCTGCACCAAGTGCGACAGCCCGACCGTGCATACTACAATCACTTTCAGCGAATACAAAGATGTAGCGGTCCACCCTCGGTATCGAACGCAATTATATATCGATTAGATGACGCCCCAAAGGTCCATCAGTATGTATTGTCACAGAGGTCACTGTCCCGATCTTTCATCGGATATTGAGGCGGATGCTCCGAGGCTCGACCTCGGAGAGGAAGCCGACGGTCAACTGAGTTGCAAAATATTCAGACTAGCGACCCGAGTGTTTTGGTAATGACTGGCAGCCACAAGTGTTGTCAGTCATGGGCTGCCAGTCAACCAGCCCCAAAATCGGGGTCATTGACCCGTGAACGCCTGCAACTCGAGAGAGAATACTGTCGAGTCTCACTCGGGTATGACACGACGAAACTACCGGTAATTCTCAGGACTTTAATATGAACCCGAGGTCATTGACTGGTTGTCATGATGACTGCTGACAAGAAACGAAATATGATATTATGATCCCTTCTCAATATCTATTTTGATATATGGGTGTAAGGTTTCTGTCCGTATTTATATGTTGAGCAGGCGCAACCCCACGCCGAGGATACGCGCGGTCACTCCCTTCACCGTGTTCGAGGTGAAGTCCCCTTCCTCAAGAAGTGAATCAAACGAACGAGTAGGGAGGGGAAGAAACCGTCATATAACAGTCGGTGGCAATCTGACCACTATGTCTCTCTGAGCCCAGACTCACACTCAGACTCAGGCTGAGTTCACCTGGAACGCCCGGTGACGCGTTCGGTTGCAACTTCGGAGACAGAAATCACAGTCCCACCAACTGATAAGAAACTAGTATAATCAGTAGAACGGAATTTAAATAGAAAATAGTTTGATACAGACTTCAGATAACCCTCTAAAGGGTGTCAAACCAGTCGCAGAGAGGCTAAGGGATGGTTATCTCGTGTCAAGTGGGTCATAGTCAACTGACCCCGAAACGTGGAGTGTTGAAACAACCGCTCCAAATTGATCTTTAGCGATTGTGAAGTTGTCGAGGTCGCACGTAATTAAATTGCCACTACCAGTTGACCTCACTGGGATAATAGTCGAGAACGGAGAAGAGAACAACTCTTCACCAACGTTATGCAATTCCTATCCTCAACAAGCGAACCGAAGTCGGATGGGGTAGTTGACCAACCCACCATTGCTGATTGGATATTAAGTGTAAAAATTAATATAGTTGAACGACAGAAAATTAGCTTCTGAAAGAGGAATCTGGCGGGAAACAGACCGGTTCCCACTCACCCTTCGATGGCGGTCTGTCCGTCCCAATCAATAAGACAATCATCAGAACCAGTTTGGTGAACGATTGGTTCCGATGATGAACCAACACTGTGGTTGCGTGCTGGGCACGAATCGAACGTCACTCGAAGTCCGAAGATGTCTGCCGGATTCCCCGAGACACAACCAACTCTCCGAGCTCGAACGCGAAAGGCAAAAGAGTCTCTTGGGCTGAGACATATCACTCCCAGCAGTCCTACCACAGTCTGTGAACACCACACAGATCCTCACCGTGCCGAGGTTCGGTGAGATTGCGAACCTGACACCCCCACCGCTTAGGATTCCTCCGTCGCCAGACACAGTCTAGTGGGTAGTCACGTCCAGCAACGCGTTCATGCGGAGGAGAATATCAAGCCCGATCGCTCTGTAAGCAAGAATATTGATATCTCCTCAGATGTGTCAGATACTAAGTTTTAGATTAAAATTATATTCCACATTCGGGTCACTCGCCTGGTTCAGCCTGTCGATATCATCAGGAACATCTACCACGACTCTTTTGAGCAACCCACGTGCATATCACATTAATGAGTGCGCGAAATGATATTGCCCCAGAAACCGTCAATGTCGAATTACTTGATCACGGAGTTGCCGTTGAGTATATTGATGGAAGACAGACACTCTATCGAGGCGTCCCAGAGACAGTCACCGGTTCGCTCACTACGCCACCGGGGAAACAGACACATATTCTTGTTACTGACCCAACTGAATCTGAAGGCGTGTTGATGTACATTAACGATCTCAAAACACATGACGATGTGCTTGAGTCGAGTGGCGTCGGTCGTGTCGTCCTCGAACAGGGGTCGTCCGAAACAGTGTTTCCTGGGGTCACAGTCTCCCGTCCTGGCGGAATGCGAACAATAATTGAAGCCGATCCTGAGACTGCTCGCGGTCGTGTATTTGTCTTTGTTGAGGATGACTGGAGTGAACAATCATATGAATTTATGCCCGAACCGACCGATTCAACAGGGTCTCATGAATAATCATGCTTCGATACTGTACAGGAACTCATATGATAGTCGATTCGAGACCCTGCGTAGGAAAGAAAGCCGAATGGATTTACTCTTCGATAGACAACTCGAGGGTCATATCACTCAATTACTACTGTAGGTATGATGGTTCGTCATCACCCTCACAGTGTTCTTCATGTGTTCTGGCGTCGGTTTCATCATCAAATAACATCTCACACTCATCACACTGGTACCACTGATCACTGTCGCGCGTAACCATCGACACCATATCTGAGAGAAGACCATGATTACTCAAAACGTTTCTGTTGATTTCCAGCTCTCTTGAGAGAACAGGATCCACTTCTCATACGAATTCGTATTATCTCTGATACTTAATACACAGTTGACCGATCATGTTGAATATCCGAGAGCGTCTCCTCTTGTGTTCAGTCACTCATCTGCTATCTGTTTGCTCATAACTTTCACGCATTGAGACTACAACCCTACTGTGATATTCTCTCACGAATAAAGCCGTGGGCTCTCTCACCGCACCCCTTTCATCAATCAATTCGCGATTGACTAATTCATCATAACAGTCGGTGGCAATCTGACCACTGTGTCTCTCCGAACCCACACCCACACTCAGACTGAGTTCACCTGGAACGACTGTGTGCGCGTTCGGTTGCAACTTCGGAGACAGACATCACAGTCCCAACAACTAATAATGCGTCTCTCAGGTGAGACGACTCGTGAGTCAACCTATCATCCTCGAATCTACCGAAACCGCTCTTCGGACGCCGGCTTCTTATCGTCCAAGATATAAATCTCGAATTTGTTTCGATTCTCGGATACTCACAGCATCGCCCTCGAATCGGTTCTCACCCATTTCAAGAACATACCCACGATCAGCGACTGATAGCGCAGCGTTTACATCCTGTTCGATCATCAACACTGCCGTCCCACTTTTTCGGATTTTCGCGATATGATCGAATGTCCGTTCAATAAGTTGTGGTGACAGCCCTGCAGAGGGTTCATCAATGAATAAGACATCTGGATTCGGCATCAATGCTCGAGCCATCGCCAGCATCTGTCGCTCGCCTCCAGAGAGTGTCTCAGCGGTTTGTGTGAGTCGCTCCTCTAACCGTGGGAATAATTCTAATAACTCTGCTCGTCGTGACTCCGGATCGGCGACATGTATTGCCCCGATATCGAGGTTCTCACTCACGGTGAGATTCGGAAACACATTCTCTGTTTGTGGGACAAACCCAATTCCATGTGCAATCATCTGATTCGAATGAACATCTGACAGATCCGATCCACTGATCTCGATTGCCCCACTCCAGAGCGGCAGTCGTCGATAAAGAGTCTTGATGAGTGTTGACTTCCCGGCTCCGTTCGGACCGAACACTAACACAATCTCATTCTCTCGAATATCGATATCAACACCATACAGCACCTGTAGCTCTCCGTATCCTGTTTCAATATCTCGCGCTGAGAAAAGCGCATCATCAATCGTCGGAATCGTCTCAAGACTTTGATCACTCATCAGCAAATCCTCCGAGGTATGCTTCAACAACGCGTTCGTCCTCTTGGACGAGTGACGGTGACCCACTTGCGAGCGTTTGACCATTATGCAGGACGACGACACGGTCACAATGATTCATTATGAGATCCATATCATGTTCGATGAGTAGGATCGTTCGCCCACGATTGATAAGCTCATGCAGTCGGTCAAGCAACTCATCTGTCAACGCCGGATTGACCCCCGCCATCGGTTCATCAAGAAGAATCAGATCTGGATCAAGCATCAGCACACGACCTAACTCAAGTAACTTTCGCTGACCGCCAGAAAGTCCACTGGCGTACTCATCGGCGAGGTGATCCAATGATAAAAACCCCAATGTATCTTCGACCCGAGACTGAATCGTTGTCTCCTCATCACTGACTGTTTGCGGGTGAATCAGAGCCGAGACTGGCCGTTCACCACACTGCTCAGGTGCGGCAAACGCAAGATTTTCTCGAACGCTCATTCCACGGAATATCTTCGGTGTCTGGAATGTTCGTCCAAGTCCGTGTTGTGCAATCTGTGTTGGAGATTTCCCCTGTATGTGTGTGCTATCTAATTTAATTATCCCTGAGTCAGGCTGAACGATTCCTGTAATACAATTAAATAGCGTTGACTTGCCAGCCCCGTTCGGTCCAATAAGCCCGGTGATTGAGTTTGCTTCGACGGTGAAAGAGACATTATCAACCGCTGTTAAACCCCCAAACCGCTTCACGATATCTTCAACTAATAAAAGCGACGTATCAGATGTCGTCATCTTTAAACGATTTTGATCTGTGTGTGCTCACTATTCTGCGTGCGTTGACACATTCTCACTCTCACTGGTATTATTGTTATTGTTATTTTTATTGTCATTGTTCTTCCTCCCCAATCGCTTCAATTTCGCGCGAATCGCCAAAGACACCTTCAGGTCGGTATCGTATCACCAAGACGATCAATAAGCCAATTACGACGAACCGGAGACTTGGGACAAATGAAGGATGATCCGGGAATGGTCGTATCAAAACACGCAATCCGGTGGCTATCACCTCAGGTAACGCCGTGAGCAGTCCATCGTATATGCTGCTCAGAAACCGTGTCGACTCTCGAAATCCAATGAGTAAGAACGCACCAACGATTGCACCACTATTCGAGGCAACCCCACCAAGGAGCAATGCCGCCCAGATTGTGAATGTCACTGATGGCACGAACTGCTGAACAACGACACTGCCAATATAATGTGCATAAAGCCCACCGGCGAGACCTGCGACTGCGCCCCCAATTATAAATGAGGTAAGCTTTACTCGCGTGCTATTCTTTCCAAGCATCTTCGCAGCGTCTTCATTTTCACGGACCCCTTTCAGTAGACGACCAAATGGCGAATGAGTCAATCGAGTAAGCACAGTCATCACGCCAACTAACACGATGACAACGAATATGAAATACAGTAACTCCCATTCAGAAACACCCATCGCTGCACGACCGGGTCGTGGGACATTATTGAGTCCAAATGAGCCGTTTGTCAGCCATGCTTCATTTTCAAGCACGCTGCCGAAGATTCCTGCAAGGGCAAATGTCGCAATTGCGAGATAATGACTTCCAAGACGAGCACTCGTTATGCCAATACATGCTGAGAGGAGACCACCAGTGATTGCAGCGCCAATCAGACTGATTGGAAGACCGATCGGCATCGGAAGGTTCAGCCCGACGAGATACTCTGCGCCAATGGTCTGTGTCGGTGGCGGGACTGTCAGTATCGCTGCGGCATATGCACCGGCTGCGAAGAATGCAACATGTCCAAAGTTAATCAAACCAGTATATCCATAATGGATATTCAACCCAAGTGCCAAAAGTGAGTAAATACCTGCAATGGTGAGTGCAGTAAGCAAAAATGAGCCCCAACCAGGGAGTGAGATAAGTGGTATCAAACTCAAAATGCTCATCAGATTTCACTCCCGGCAATGCCAGTTGGATTAAATAATAACACCCCAACAAGGATCGCAAACGCGTACGCCATTGTATACTCTGCAGAGAGATATGTCGTCCCAAGACTCATTGCAACCCCAACGATAACCGCACCGAGCATTGCCCCATATGGACGACCAATGCCGCCAAGAAGTGTCGCGGCAAAAATAACGATGAGATACTCAAACCCAATGGTCGGGCGGAACGGTGCGAATAATATTGCATAAAGCACCCCGGCGAGTGCGCCCGCGCCTGCGGAAAGAAACCATGTCCTTCGAATGACACTCTCGGTATCGATTCCGGCAATCTCAGCGAGGGTGCGATTCCCACTTGTTGCTCGCATTGTTTTTCCAAGCATCGTATACCCGAGCAAAATGTGAATAAGTAACATCGTTACAACTGCAATGAGAAACACTGTTGCACGGATTGGTGTTGTGCCGACGCCGAAGAATTCGACTGGACGCATCAGGGGTACTGGAAGTTGTCGTGCTGAGACACCCACAGCAGCCGTCAACGAATATCGAAGAATAAACGCAACGCCAATCGAGGTGATGAGCAGTGGAATCGGTCCGCGGGTCGAGAGTGGCTCGAAAAAAACTCGTGAGATAATGACGCCAAAGACTCCGACTAATAAAACCGCAATGACCGCAGAGATCGGAAGTGGTAATGAAAGTCCAATCCCGGTCCCAGATAAAAACAAGGTGATATACGCACCGTATGTAAGAAATTCTCCATATGCGAAATTAATGAATCGGGTAACGCCATACGATAGTGTTAATCCAACCGCACCAACGGAAATAACACTACCTTCAATTAACCCATAAATCAGTGTTTGTACGAGCTGCGTTGTGACTCCGGTCATAAATCAACCGAGTATTATAATTCACTTGGTGGAATGACTGCGAGTTCTGTCCAGGATCCACTGTTTGACTGCATGATTGCGAACGGCGAACTGACATCTCCATGTTCATTGAAATCGATTGGACCGATGAGCCCCCGATAATCAAGTGTGTTTTGATTGCTCACTGTAGATGCACCCTCGGTATAGCTTGTGACAACTGTTCCTGACGGAGCTGTCACGGTCCGAATATTGTCTGCGACGTTCGCTGAGGTAATTTGTGTATTCGCGACCGCCGTTGCTTTCATTGCAAGACCGAGAACGTTCATTGCGTCATACGTGTTACGCGCGAACAATCTCGGTTCCGAGCCGGTGAATTCCTGTACGCGCTGTTTGAATTGCTTGATTCGCCCCTTCTCTTCGGCAGCCTGATACGTTGCTGATTGCAGTCCAAGTATATTGTTTGTGACCTCCTGTGGAGCTTCATCAAGAAATACCTCCGTCGTTTGATCTTGTGTGACATACCAATTCCCCTCATAGCCAGCCTGAAATGCAGCCCGCATAATTTTAATACTGTCATCTTTCGACCCGACAAGGACGGTGACCGCCGGATCGGTGTTCATTATCGTCTGCATCTCGCTTTCATACGATGCTTTTCCAGTTTTGAAATCAACCGTCTCAGTGACGGTTCCGCCAAATTCGGCAAATGAGCTTTTGATTGGATTTTTGAACGACTGAAATACCTCCTTATTCCCGACCATCAGCGCCATATCCGAATAGCTCGTAGTAGTATTGTACTGCTCATTGCGAAGTGCCTTCGCAATAGCACGCCCACCAAGTGCATCAGATGGCACCGTCCGGAAGACGTATTCACCACCACGGTCATCCAGCGAGGTCGTGCCTGCTGTTGGTGTCACAACTGGTACCTGGTTGGTTTGAAATAAATCAAACACTGCAGACATCGTAATTGACGTCGGACCAATAATTCCAGCCACATCTTCGACTGTGATGAGTTTCTTTGCTGCTGATAATGATGCGGAGGGTGACCCTTCCGTATCACCCTGGACAACTGTTATATCCCGATTACCGATGCCGCCCTGTTCGTTTATTTCCTGTGCAAGCATCCGCACAACAGGAAGCACATTCTCACCTACCCACGCGTATTCACCAGAAAATGGTAACAACACCCCAACCGGGATTGTCTCACCAGCAGCGTCACTCTCATTCTCATTGGCTGTCGCCTCGGCACCATTCGCTGCGTCCCCACCGCTGGACTCATCTCCAGCGCTCGAGCTTCCAGAACAGCCTGCCAACGTGGTAACCGTCGCCGCACCAGTCCCGGCTAGAAATTTACGTCGTTGTATCATGGAGTACATTCAACAAGGGGGTAGTATAAATGATATGATGCGGTTGGTCGGGTTATCTCTGCGGTAACTCTAAAAAATACATACTGAATTTTGTGCCTGGTAGCAATTCACAGACGCTCATCCAACGTGTTGACCCTCTACCCCGCTTCCGTCTACAAGAAGTCAGCGCTCGCTGGCGAGGAGGGTGGTAGTTTAGACCGCAGAGCTTCAATTATCATAACCACAGCCTCTCTCCAAATAGCCTCAAAGCTGCGTTTTGATACGTTACTATCATTAACCTAAGAGAAACCGCACAGAAAGTCTCTCCGGCGATTGTCCTCAAGAGGGTGAGATATCTATAAGCGCAGTCCCAGACACCACGACCACGTCGTATTTGATATCCTCCTCGGGGTGAACGCGAAGGAATCCCACGGCATCACACCACAGCGCTGAGTTGAGTTGGGAGTGTCAGGTGCAGGGTCACAGACTGCCAAGCGAACACACCGTGGGAATCGGTATACAGCCGGATCTGGGCAAGGGACAGCCTCTGTGTATTGGGAGTGCCAAAGCCAAACCCCAAACCCCAACCCCCGCCCCCGGGACTCCTCCCCTCGGTAGAGAACGCGCTCCTGTGTGAGTTGTGCCACAGGAACTTCGGTCAGTCTCACCAGACTCAGAGTTACTTACGGTGACACTCACCCGATGCTTGTTGTTTGCTTTCCACATGGGTCAAACCCTGTTTCCAGTGTGGGCGGACACTCACACTTACACTTACACTCGAACCGCCACCTGTCGAGCGCCCGGCGACACTGGGGTCAGAACCAGTGCGCCGACAGTTATATGTACGTAATTTTATAAAAAAGTGTTCGGAAACACAGGCTGCGACGGCGCGTATCCACAGCCTCAGTGGGATTGCGCCTGTATCACCTATAACATACTAGCCCCGCCGACATCATTCCGGTACATATACATTGATAACAGTTGTTAGGACTGTGACTTCTGTATCCGAGGCGGAACGCGTCACCGGGTGTTCTAGCTGAACTCAGTGTGGCTTCGGATAAACACGGTGGTCAGATTACCAACGACTGATAAGTCGGCTATGTTATATGTGGACAACAGCATCGAGAGGAACCCCCGAAACAAAAAATGGGAACGCCGCTATCGCTCGTGGCAGACGGATAAGACAAAAGAGCGCGTGAACCCAATATAATATATGAATAAGGACAACGCTGTTTCTCTGACTGTCCGCGGTGCAGAAAAGCGTGACGCGGGACGCGGGATTGCTCGTCTTCCTGAGTCAGCACGACAGCAACTCGGTGTCCTCAGTGGTGACACAGTATTGATTATTGGTGATCGTGAGACAGTTGCAAAAGTGTGGCCAGCAAGCGGTGGTGTTTCTGGGAATGTTGTCCTTGTTGATGCCGACACCCGAGCGAATGCTGATGTAACAATTGGCGATACAGTTCGTATCCGTCCCGTCAATGTTGATGATGCCCGGTCGGTCACTCTCTCAATGCCCCCGGATGTCGCATTTGCAGATGAAGATCGTGCTGTTGAGTTGATTAAGCGAGCGCTCCGTGACCGCCCAATCCAGGCCGATGGGCAAATTCGATTTGAGTCGGTGAGTGATGAGCCGTTTACCGTCACTACGACACGCCCAGAAGGTCAGGTTCGTGTTACCGACACAACCACGCTCCGTCTTACCCGACGAGGACAGTCGGCAACGGACGACCGTGTTTTCTCAACGTCAACGTCAACCTCAACGGAAACACAGCGTGGTAGGACGGGTGATGAGACATCACGCGATGATCAAGCCGATGGATCAACAGCACCTGCATCTCCGTCCGGTTCAATTGACAACGAATCGTCACCTGCACAGTCACCGACTGTGACGTATGAAGATATCGGTGGGCTTGATAATGAACTTGAGTTGGTTCGAGAGATGATCGAGCTTCCGTTATCAGCACCGACAGTGTTCACACATCTTGGTGTTGACCCGCCAAAGGGTGTGCTCTTATATGGACCTCCAGGAACCGGAAAAACGCTTATTGCCAAAGCTGTCGCCAACGAGGTTGATGCGACATTTATCAACATTTCCGGACCAGAGATTATGTCGAAATACAAGGGTGAGTCTGAAGAGCAACTCCGAGAGAAGTTTGAAACGGCTCGTGAGGAAGCTCCCTCAATCGTTTTCTTCGACGAGATTGACTCAATCGCACCCGCTCGTGATGATGGCGGTGATGTCGAAAACCGTATTGTAGGACAGTTGCTCTCACTCATGGACGGACTTGACGCCCGTGGCGATGTTGTCGTCGTCGGGGCGACAAACCGCGTTGATACCCTTGATCCTGCGCTTCGCCGTGGTGGTCGATTTGATCGTGAAATTGAGATTGGCGTTCCAGACGAGCAAGGGCGACGTGAAATTCTTGCTGTTCACACACGACAGATGCCACTCGCGGATAATGTCGATCTTGACCGGCTTGCAGCACAAACACATGGATTTGTTGGTGCTGATCTTGAGTCACTCACCACTGAGGCAGCAATGACAGCACTTCGTCGCGGTCGTCGTGATGACAGCGCTCCTGAGACGCTCACCTCACTCTCGGTCACCCGTGAGGACATGATGGATGCAATGGCAGCTGTCGACCCATCAGCAATCCGTGAATATGTCGCTGAGTCACCAACGACAACCTTCGATGATGTCGGAGGACTTGATGCAGCAAAGCAGACACTTGAACGGGCAGTCATGTGGCCGCTCACGTACGGTCCGCTATTTGATGCGGTTGACACAGACCCACCAACGGGTGCATTATTGTATGGACCACCAGGAACTGGAAAGACGTTACTTGCACGTGCGATTGCCGGTGAAGCTGAGATTAATTTTGTTGAGGTCGCTGGTCCAGAACTTCTTGATCGATACGTCGGTGAATCCGAAAAAGCCGTTCGAGAGGTGTTCGAACGAGCTCGACAAGCCGCTCCGGCAATTATCTTCTTTGATGAAATTGATGCTGTCGCAGCGAGTCGAGCGGGTGGTGGCACCGACAGTGGGGTCAGTGATCGTGTTGTATCGCAATTGCTTACTGAACTTGATCAGATCACCGACCATCCAAATCTCGTCGTGCTCGCAGCGACAAATCGACGTGATACAATTGATTCTGCATTGCTCCGCCCTGGGAGGCTTGAATCGCACATTGCGGTTCCTCGTCCGGATGCCGCAGCACGTCGTGCTATTCTTGAGATTCATCTTTCTGGTAAGCCACTCGCTGATGATATCGATCGCGATGAACTCGTTGGCAAGACCGCAGGATACGCCGGCGCAGATATCGAAGCGATTGTCCGTGATGCGTCAGTGCGTGCAATCGAATCTGTTACCACTGAATACGACGGTACCGCTGCAAACGAACACGCTGATGAAATTGTCCTTACACGGTCACATTTCGAAACAGCACTTGACTCGATCGAACCGACTGAGAACCGTGTTGGAGATACCGCGATGCATGATGCTAACACCGATGCTGATGATGAACTATATTGATGTGGTGTATTTCTCTTTCATAGTCGGTGGCAATCTGACCACTGTGTCTCTCCGAACCCACACTCAGACTGAGTTCACCTGGAACGCCCAGTGACGCGTTCCGCTGCAACTTCAGAGACAAAAATCACAGTACCAATAACTGTTAATTGTAATAAATCCACGCTCACAGTTACAGTTACACTCACTCGCTCATTACTAATCGGGGCACTCCGACCGTGGCGAAGGCTCTGTTGTTGAAGATGGATGTGGGATAACCATGCGTATGAGCTTCGGTGGTCCGCCCAGACCGGAGAATACCATTTTATTTCATCTCAGCATAAATACATGATAGCTCCCATTCACACCGATGTGCTTGTCATCATTTATTTTCCACAATCACGAATAATATAGTCATATCGAGATGATCAGTCCCAAAACGATTGTGTCCGTGCGTACTGTTGTTCTTGTTTCAGAATATCTCGGTAGAACTCTGTTTCATTCTCGCGGAGATTTCCAATAATTCGGGCGGCTGTCTGTGGTCCAACCCCACGGGCGGCAAGGGCAATTGCTGCTTGCTTTCCATGACTCTGGATAAGGTTGGCAGACCGATGTGCACGCCGTCGAAGTCTCTCAGCGTCTGCGTCCTCAAGATCCCCACCGCGGACTGCCTTCGGCGTGTCCTCATCCCACGGATTCAAACATGCGATACGAGTCGCTTCACACTGTGGGCAGCGTGGTTGGTCACGAACCCGACGGACTGGTTTTTTCTGTTCCCAGTCGGTGCAGTGAAGACACAGCAATCGCACACTGTCATCTTGAATTCGATCACGGACCGCTTCAATTACCCCGGCATCGGCATTTGAGGGTACAAGCAGTTCTTGTCCGTGTGACCGTCCGTCAACGCCGATTGGTGTCCGCTCACGCGTTGTTGCTATTCTCATCTCATCATCGTGGTATCGCTCAAGCAGTGTTGTCGTCTCTGGGACCGCAAGGTCAGTATGGAATACCTCCCGTAGTGCTTCATCATACACTGGTGTATCTTCAAGAGCAGCAATAAGTCGGTCCCCACCAAACCGCTCACGTCCTTGATATCGTTTGAGTGCACCGAACTTCGCAGCAACCTGTGCAAGCGTGAATTTCAGTGCATCTGCCTTCTTTAGTGCCAACTCAAGGATTGGTTCGACATGCCCTGGGTCCGTCTCATCGAAAACAGCGGTGACATCACCAATTGATGCCTGTCTTGGAAGTTCCAATTCAATTCGATATGGACTTATGTCCAATCCAACTGAGGCACCGGTCCGCTGACCAACAAGCGCTGCGAGTAAACGCCCAAGCGTCTCATTGATTCGATGTCCATGTGGACTATTTATGACGACGGTTCGTCCTTGCGCCTCGATCACAAGACGATCTGCTGTTGGAATCGGATACCCACCGATGACCTGTCTCTCAATCGGCTCAACTGCAGATGCAATTGTTTCGGCATCTGCGGGATATCGTCGTGCGAGATCTCGAGCGACGGCTTCTTTATCTGCGCCCGTCTCAAACTGCTTTGCAGCTACCGCGCGTATTTCACCAACCTCATTTGCAACGTGTGCCGGAACTGGGATCTCAGCACCAGTCCATGATGGCACCTCACCACTTGGGTCCTCAATCGGTGTTACATTCACCTGGGCATCATCATCGTCAATATCATTAATTCGCCACATTTCTCCGCGCTGAATGAATGCAGCTCCTGGTTCGGCAAAATTTAGTACAAATCGCTCATCGAGTGTCCCAATCTGTCCGCGTGAAGAAATATCATACACATCATATGTCTCTTCATCAGGAATCATCGAGAGGTTCGCATAGAAGTACTGCCACGTCCCGCTGGATTTCTCAAGTCGGTCTGCATCCTCCTCAAGCCAGACAAGACGATTTGATGACAATTCTCTTATTACCTCTCGAAAGGTCTGCGTGTCGAGGTCGATGAACGGATACGCAGCCGTCACGATCTGATACGCCCGACGAGCTGATACCTCTTCTTCATCCATTACGATTCCGATAATTTGATTCGCAACAGTATCGAGACTCGCATGATGAATTCGTGCAGGCTCGACAATGCCCTCCGTGGCACGGCGGGCAATTGCAAGCGCTTCAAGAGTATCATCTGGTGATGAGGTGATAATAGTGCCATGTGAGACGCGATCACGATGATGTCCGGCTCGTCCCACTCGCTGGAGAAGCCGCCCCACCTCCCGAGGGCTCCCATACTGGACGACATGATCAACCTCTCCAACATCGATACCCAATTCCATCGAAGAGGTACAGACAAGCCCATCTAGTGGCCCATTCTTGAATCTATCCTCGACGTCGATACGCACGTCTTTCGAGAGTGACCCGTGATGGACCTCGATTGGCTCATCAAGTTTCTTAAATCGTGATCCAAGTGCTTCAGCTGTTTGTCGTGTATTGACGAATATAAGCGTCGAGCTATGATTCGAGACGATATCCCGAATGACACGGACATGACTTGCAATCGTCTCGTCAGTCGCTAACTCACGTGCGAGTTGTTCATCGGCTTCTGTGACTGGTGGATGATGGACGGAGAATTCAATCGCGCTCCCGGCATCGATCTCAATCACCTCGAATGACCGATCACCTGTTAGAAACCGAGCGACCTCCGTTGGGGAGCCAACTGTTGCTGAGAGCCCAATTCGCTGGAACGACCCCGCAAGCGTTTGGAGCCGCTCAAGTGCGACTGATAATTGCACACCTCGTTTTGCAGCCGCAAGTTCGTGTACCTCATCAACAACAACGTGATCGATTCCGGTAAGTGCCTCTCTGAGTTTTGACCCCGTGAGCATTGCCTGTAGCGTCTCAGGAGTTGTCACAAGCACATCTGGTGGATCCTCCGCTTGCTGACGCCGTTGATACTGTGTCGTATCACCGTGTCTGACGTCGATATCAATGTCAAGCGTCTCACCCCACCATGTGAGTCGGTCACGCATGTCTCGATTAAGCGCTCGAAGTGGCGTGATATACAGTGCAGAGAATCCATCACGCTCTGAATCATCGAGATCACTCTCAGCAATTGCATCGAAGACAGGGAGCATTGCTGTTTCTGTTTTTCCTGTGCCTGTTGGGGCAATGACGAGTGCATTCCTTCCATGCGCCAGTGGTGGAATCGCCCGGCGCTGTGGCTCCGTCGGTGTGGTGAATCCTCGCTCAGAGAGCGCCTCTCGAACCGGCGCGCTGAACTCGCTAAAGACGCCTGCGCCTCGCGTGGCGGTCCCGTCTGCCATTATATATTGTAGTGTCGGCGGTCGGATAACGGTTATTAACACGCACTGTGAACGGCATATTTATCTATCAATGATTACTCACACAACGTATTCTCACGCAAATATACACTCTGCATCGAATCGCCCAGCAAGTCCGGTTTCGAAAAGAGAGTGCCTCTTTGATCAACTTACATGCGCTGGAGAACACGCCCTCAATGATAATCTGACAGGCGACCGGTGACGCTGCCTATGCGGAAGTGCATGTGAACCGTCGAAGCGCCCAATTGAATATAGTCCCTGTTGATGAATTTATAAAATACGAGGAGAATACCCGCGTCTTGAGCCGCGGGATGAATCCGACAACTCCTCGGCAACCACCGTCGATGGCTGGACGGGATATTCCACCGTTCTCAAACACTAAACGTTAATACTGAAGCGGGTATAAATTATTATACAGACGTTCAGAATGCTGGAAATCCACCGAACCCATCAAGCGAAGATCTGCAACCACGCACAGGTAGCGGACTCGCTTGACAGCCACGGGTGGAGTGCATCGAAACTCTGGAACGTTCTCAGACTCCGTCTGAGAGCCCGTGAGACATAGTCTCACGATGTCGCCAACTACCACTCTCGACAACAGTGGGAAGCCACGGGCGAGATACCCGACCACGGCGACCTCAAAACCGAGTTGAAGACTCACAACAACTACAAGGGACTGCACAGTCAATCCAATCCAGTCAGCGCGTTCTTGAGGAACTCGCTGAAGCCTTCAACTCGTGGGACGAAACGAGGAAGTCTGACTCTCGTGCGAATCCGCCCGGCTACCGCAAACGAAACTACTACGACCAACAGGGTCATCGCGTCCACGAAGAACACCCTCGTTCAACAGTCACGTGGAAGCAGAACGGCATCAAACACGACATCAAGAACAACCGCGTTCGGCTCTCAAAAGGCGCGAATCACAAACAACACCCGAAAGCGTGGGAATACATCCTTATTGAGTACGAAACCCGCACCCGGCGTCACCGTCGAGAACCTACAACAGGTCAGAGCAGTCTACGACAAGGCCAAACAGCGGTGGGAACTTCACCTCGTCTGCAAGCACGAAATCGAAACTCCCGACGCACCCGGCACCGAGACAGCGGGTATTGACCTCGGTATCTGTAACTTCGCCGCTGTCGCTGTCGCGTACAGCACCGAGGAAGCCGACCTCTACCCCGGCAACCGGCTGAAACAAGATGGCTACTACTTCCCGAAGGAAATTGCCAAGTGTGACGACTCGAGTGGTGAAGAAGCCACTCGACTCCATGCGAAGTGGTCGGAGCGTCGAACCCACTTTTTCCACTCCTTGGCGACACACATCGTTGAGCGATGCATCGAAAACGGTGTTGGGCGCATCAACATCGGAAAACTCGCTGGTGTCCGCGAAGACGATAACGGCGAGTCGAAGAATTGGGGGAAGCACGGCAATCTTGACTTGCACGGGTGGGCCTTCGACAGGTTCTCGAACATCCTCGAATACAAAGCGAAGGTTAAGGGAATCGAAGTTGTCGAAGTGTCAGAGCGCGACACGAGCAAGACGTGTTGTGTCTGTGGGAGAAAAGACGAGAGTCAGCGTGTTGAGCGTGGTCTGTACGTGTGTGTGTGAACACGGCAACGGCGACGGCGACGGGGATGCGTTCAACGCTGATGTGAATGGGGCGGAGAATATCCGTCTCGACATCAACGACGAAAGTAACTCCGAGTCTGCACCCGATTTGGGTGGGGATAGGAGTCCCGGCTGCGGTTAGTTGGCACAGCCCGGAGTCTACCTTCATGACCTCTCTCGAGGATTCCAACCTCGGATAGAGGTGGTGGACTGCAAACCGTCATATCCCAACCCAGCGGTGCGGTGCCGTGGGATTCCTCCGCGTTAACGCGGAGGAGGATGTCAATTCTCGATGGAATTGGGAAAGTACACACTCAATGAGTGTGTGGTTGTGACTTCGATCTACCCCTAATTATGTAGGGTGGGGACTGAATTAAGAGCCTCCCATTATACTATATGAGGACAATTCAATGTCGAAAAGTAGACCTAAACTGAGTACGCTTACGGAATACTGTGATGTCTGTGACACGCGAACCCCTCATAAGGTATCTATCGATCTGCGGACCGAAAGCACAAAGCAAACAAACCGTGCGTTCTCGCGTGAACCATATCGTGTGACTGAGTGTCAACACTGTGGTGAGGAAGTCGCTCAGCGCATGAATGACGCCTGAGGACAACTCGATTTATTCCCGGCAGCGATGAGTTGTGGAGCCTCTCATCCGAGACTGAATGCCCGATTCGAATATACAGATTGAGATGACTGAGGATTATTTACATATGAACCAGCGCCGTGTGCATATACCACTCTCACGCTGGGATGTAGAAAACTCATCATCCTCAGAGATAATATAGCTCAAACCGTGTCTACACCCGCCACACGAACGTCTGAAGAGAATCCCACAGTTCTTATTGCTGATGATGAGTCTGCGCTTACTGATAGCGTTGCACTCTGGCTTGCCGATCAATACGATGTTCGAACGGCATACACTGGAACAGAAGCTGTTGATATGTACGATGCCTCTGTTGATATCGTTATTGTTGATCGGCGAATGCCGGGACTTTCTGGCGATGAAGTATGTACCCAGCTTCAAGACCGAGCAGGCAATCCGAAAATGATTCTCCTTACTGCGTCATCAATTAATCACAGTCACTGGTCACACACGCATGATTACACGACGGTAAATCAATCTGATCTATCTCTATTCGATGGACGGATACAAAAACCGGTCTCAAAAACTGACTTACTTGACACACTCGGGAATATTGCGACTGATGGCTCCGCAGAGTAATCCGATCAACGATTGCACTCCCTCTGAGCGGGGCTTTCTCGACGAATTCTGTGTCGCCTCGCTTGATGCAAAAAGATACTGACAACACTCCTGATAACGAGCAGTGGACAGTCTGTTGAGGTGACTACCGTGGGGCTTTGATCTGGATCCGTGACCCCAGGGTGAGTTCACTTGCTCATGAGCATCAATAACAGTTGGTGGAACTGTGAGTGTCGGTATTCGAATTTGTAGCGGAACACCCACACAGGCATTCCAGATGAACCAAGTCTGAGTATGTGTTCGGATATAGACAGTGGTCATATTACCACTGACTGATAATAGCGTCAATCTCTACAGATGAGCAATTCTGATAGGTGATTCAGTAGCCTGGGGATGATGAATGTGGAGAAAAAAGTATCATCACAAATCATAACCTGATTTTCATCCGCTTGCCGCTGCCGTTGCCGCTCACGCTTGAGGTTTCTCTGTGTGGATGTGGACGCAGATATCAATTGAATTCTGAATTCACCTCATTTTCTGCTGTTGGGACCTCGCTTGCATCCGCGTCTGAGTGTGAGCCTGTCTCTGTCTCTGTCTCTGTCTTCGTTTCCGACGTCGACATCGACGTTGCTCTCATCTCTGAATTAGCTCTTCCGCTCTTCCGCGCGTGTTTCCGCTCGGCAAAGAACGCCTGCATAAGCTTCCGCTCACCAGAGCGAAGATGTTCATGAAATGTCGGTGCTGCAATCCCAAGTGAATCCGCGACCTGTTCTGCTGTGCTATCACGCGGCCATTCAAAGTATCCGGACGCTAACGCCGTCTCAAGCACATCAAGTTGACGCGTTGTTAATGTCTCCTCAAGTCGTCGCTTGAATGAACTAACTGACTGAACTTTATCATCCACCTTCCGCTTTGCTGTCACAGTAATATCTGGGAATGATGATTGAATCGTGTCGATAATAGTCCGTGGGTCTGATTGTGGCGGCACGCGGATAGTGACACTGCCGCTGCCATCTGTTGCAATAAGTGATTCAACAGCGCTTCCGAACTCAACAAGCGGGAGTAATACAGATGCATCCGCCAATTGCAACTCGAATAACGCTTCTGTTGGTTCGTCGGTAACAATCCGGGCATCAATGATAGCCTCGAGCGGAGAGAGTACCGAAAGAACAGTTTCTGCATCGGCTATATCGATGGCAACATACGCGGAAACAACGCCATCGGTTGTCGGTGAGAGTCCTTCAAGCCGAACCTCTGTATTAAATTCAACTGAAAGGTCAATGAGCACATCGCGAGTATCTGTGTGTTTAAGCTCAAGCTCAACAGCCGCATCTTCGTATAAGAGACGCTTTGATTCAGCGGCGTTTATCCCGTGACCAAGCCGCTCACCAATCTCATCAAACACTGATTGTTCTTCATTACTGGCTGACCCGTGGAGCGTGACGGTAAGAGCACCATATGTCGCATCACGGTATGTGATGGGAGCGACGATAGCGCTGTCATCGTCATATACCTCCTTGGCAACAGTCCTTACAGAGTCATCGCTCAGGGCATGCTGAATGGACTCAGCAACTGGGTTGGTGTTGTTGATCTCTGAGTCAACAGTCGGCACCTTCGATCCTGCATTTGCCTGACATATGAACGTATTCATGACTTCATCGTATCGGGCAATCCATGCACCATTATAATTCCCTGTCTCAACAACGGATGTACACACCGCTGATTCGAGTTCTTGACGGGTTGTTCCATCTACAAGCGCACTATCGACAGCACGAAGAAGACTGTTTATTTCACGTGCACGTCTCAGTTGTCGTTCACGCTCTTTGATTGCCGATTCTTGTGTCGCTCGGAGTTCATCAAGTTGAGTCTTGATTTCTCCGAGGACGGCTGGGTCACGGAGATCACCGTTATCGCGATTGGTCAACACCGTTTCAATCGATTCAAGTGCGAAGTACTCACGCACTGTCTCTGTAAACTCTCCTCGGACAAGTAATTCCTCGACAATTCCAATGACATCTTGTTCGTCAACAGGCTTGACTAAATATTCATCAAATGCCATTTCGACAATATCAGTATCAGGCTCGACAGCGGTCATCATCGCAACCCGACAATCGAAATCTCGGTCACGAAGTTCTGTGAGTACTTCATCGCCAGAGAGCCCCGGCATTCGCCGATCAAGTAAGACAACATCAACCGCGTCATCAATTGTGTCAAGCGCTGCCTGCCCACTGTATGCAACGCAGACCGAAAACTCATCACGGAGCCAATACTCACACGTATCGGCAAGATCCTTATCATCATCAACAATGAGAACAGTAGGATCTGGCGTTGTTGCTGCTGTATGGTCGCCATCACCCTCTTGAACAGCCATCGTCGTACGTACGCAACGTGTGCGAGTAAATAAAATACTCCCGGGATATCGCGGCACTGATTGGCTGTCTGCGCGTCATGAGATGGGTGCTTGTCGATAAGATAATATTTCACTCTCTGCACTCACAGACAATATGAATCACTCCACTGGAGTCTTCCTCAGGGTAGTGGTCGTGAATATGATTCTATTCTTAGACGAAGTTGTCATGTTATGATTTATATTCGGATCATATCACGAGAGAACTCTCTGTTCGGTGAGAAGTGCAAACACACATAACTGGACATGTTATTCCATTTGTATTAACAGTACGTTAATTACCATCTTTCCAGCCTCACTCTTTCGGCTGATGGAGACAGACCCATTATAACTATTGATTAGCCTTCCAACGAGATATAGACCGAATCCATCATCAGGGGGCGCGAGATTACCGATATCTGTCGCAGTGAGATGGTGCTGTGCCTTTGTCGAAATACTACCTCTCGGCGAAGTAATGCTGATTACCGCTGATGACGACGCAATCGAATCATCTCGGTCATCGCCGATATCGCTGCTGTGTTCATCGATTTGTGGTGTTGATTTGAGCTGACTCGGGTCATCATGCGTCCATGCATCAATTGTGATTGTTGACATAGCAGTGTCAACATTCCCCTCTCCTCTCAGTATGCTCATGAAGAGATTACTGAATACCTTCGAGAGGTGCTCATCAGCTTGTACGGTAACATCTGGCACTGAGCCAGAGACGGTCACCTGATCACGATATCTTGTATCGAGATTATCAATTGCTGTCCAGACAGCTCCGTGAAGTGACTGTGGTGAGTGAGAATGCGTGTTATCCTCAAGCTTAATATCTGTTATTGACCGCATCACCTCAAGTAATGCAACCATTTCGTTCACACGACTGTCGACGGTTTCAAGATGAGATTCACCGAGTGACTCGACAAACTCAGAGAGAATATCTGCTCGTGCACTGATTACGTTTAGACCGTTGAGCAGGTCATGACGAATAATCTGATTCATGAACGCGAGGTGGTCACGCTCATCTCTGGCAACTACTGGTAATTCCTGATGTGGAGAATCTCCCGTGGCTGTATGACCGTGAGATGGAGATGGAGATGTGGGTGTGGCACAACGAGAAAAATACACCGTCACACCTGTCTCAGACGGGAAGATCCGTACATGATATACTATGTCTGTGTCTGGGTCTGAGATCTCTGCGACGGATGCCGAAGAGACATTATGATCAACAAGCGCCTGAGGTCGTATCTGAATGTGACTCGATTCTTGCTGTTTACTCGCGGTTTGACATGCGATATAGAGTCGATTCTCCTGACCGGATGCGACGACATCGGCTAGATGCTGTCCAGTGAGTTCGTCACTTCTAAATATCGTTTTTACTGCCGAGTTTGCATACGTAATTGTAAGACTGGTATCAACAGCGAATACTGGATCAGTAATGCGATTGAGATGATCATTTCCCGCAGCGCTCACAGATGACTGATCGGATTCCCGACTCATTGGTCCTCGGAACGTGGATACACCGATATCCTATCTGGGAGTAAATCTCTCAACAAGTATAATGCTGCTGCCCGTCGACACTCTCATACCACTGATTAAAACGGGCGCTGACACGGGTGAATTATAATATGTCAGGGAATCGCTTGAGAGTCTTGCTGCTTCGATTGTTCCATGTGAGAAGTGTCATGTAATTGTAATTCCGACGGAGATATCTGAAATATTCGATGGTTATTGCCTTCCGCGTTCTGTCGATGCTGTCCCGTGATGACACTCCCACAAACACCTATGCATATAGGGTTGATTATTATTTGAATTCCGGATAATCATATAGTTGAACATGGTGGGTTTTACTCAACCGTTTATGAGTGAGGTGAAACGGTATGCCTAAATGTCAAAACTGCGGCTCATTTGTCTCTCGGGATTACGTTCGGGTGTTTGCACCAGAAGGACTGACTGACGTGCGAGTGTGCCCACAATGTGAGGACGTGATCCGCGAGGGTGCAGAGGTCCGTGAGGCCCGGGCAAAGCGCGTTTCATCATAATAATAGTCTCTTTGATGATACACATCGGTTGGTAGGCATGCACATTCTGCAGGAAAATAAATAGATGTGATGGTTGGACGTTACGACAATCGATGAGAGAATAGCCTTCATCGGGTGTATGCGAACACTGGTGGAGATATCATTACTCGTTGGATCAGTCTCAACCTCAATATCTGTCACGGGTCCTTTATACGGTTACAATCCGCCGATTAGAGTATGCGCATCGGCTTTGTGGTAAATCCCATTGCTGGGATGGGTGGTCGCGTTGGTCTCAAGGGCACTGATGGCAAACTCGCCACAGCTCGTGACCGTGGTGCCGAGCCTCGCGCACCAAACCGAGCAAAGCGAACGCTCCAAGCGCTTAGCGCGAATTTTGACACCCACGATGAGTGTCAAGTACTTACATGGGGAGCACCGATGGGTGAAGCCGTAGCGGCAGACGTCGGTATGGATCCTATCGTGCTTGGAATGCCGGATGAGCACTCAGATACTCAACAGACGACAGCAGCCGACACTCGATCGGCAGTCACTGCGTTTTGTGAGGCTGATGTTGATCTTCTGCTATTTGTTGGTGGTGATGGAACAGCAGCAGACGTTGCTGCTGCTCGATCGGATTCAGATATTCCAATCCTCGGAGTCCCAGCCGGTGTAAAGGTATATTCCTCCGTATTTGCGGTTGCTCCTGAGGATGCTGCACAGATTGCAATGACTTTCGATCGCACAGAGCGTCGCGAAATCGTTGATATTGACGAAGAGGCATACCGTGCGGGTGATGCGTCTGACCGCATTGACCCGATTTTACAATCGGTTGTGTCCGTGCCCGTTGCTGAGCGAGTTCAATCGGCGAAACAGCGGGGCAATGGGAGCGTCGAAGCAGTGGCTGCGGGTGTTGCTGCTGATATTCAGGCAAGTAATAAAACAATCATCTTCGGATCTGGCAGTACCGTCGGTGCAATTGAATCCAAACTCGATATTGATTTCACCCCACTTGGAATCGACGTGTGGGCTGATGGAGAACTTCAGGTTCGTGATGCAACCGAGGCTGACATCTTAACAGAGACGAGCGCGGATGCTGAAAGTATCATTATTGTCTCCCCAATTGGTGGACAAGGATTCATCTTTGGTCGTGGTAATCCACAACTTTCCCCGGCAGTCATCCGTCAGTGTGATATCAAAATCGTCGCCTCCCCGGCAAAACTCGAAACAACTGGTCAATTACACGTCGATACGGGCGACCCCGCACTTGATGCTGAACTTCGTGGGTGGACCCGAGTCCGTATCGGTCGAGTCGAACATCAAATAATTGAAATAACATAATTAATTCCATATGGTGAAGATTAAGGGTACTGGAGTTATCCCATGACATATGGAGACACGTAAGGTACAGCGGCTCGGTCCATCAACGCTGGCAATGACATTGCCAGCAGAGTGGGCGAAGGAACATGATGTCAACAAGGGCGATGAGGTGTCCCTTCGAATGGGTGGGAAGGGAACATTGACAGTCCTTCCAGAGTCTGCGAGTCAGGAAGACTCATCGGCGTCAATCCTCGCTGACAATCTCAATGCAAATGCGCTTGAGCGTGCGATTGTCGCACAGTATGTTCTTGGACGACGGGTGATTCATATTGAGCGTGAGGATGCTGCGCTTGACTCTGAACATATTAATGCGGTATATAGCGCAGAAACACAGCTCATGGGCCTTGGAGTTATCGAGGAGACACCAGAGCGGATTGCGATCCGTTGTTCGGTTGATCCAGAGGACTTTACGCTCAATAATCTACTTGAACGACTCGAAAATACAGGAAGCACGATGCGCGGTGAGGGGATCAAGGCACTTGCACATGGAAATGCCGACCTCGCACAACGGGCATTAAACCGCGAGCGCCAGGCAAACAAGATATTCGTTCTTTTATTACGACTGATTTTCACCGCATATCAGAACCCAAATCTCGCTCGTGCTGTTGGTCTAAACTCTGGATTCCCTCTCATCGGATATCGATCTGTTGCAAAAAATCTTGAGCTTATTGCGGATAACGCCGAAGATATTGCGACAATTGTCGGTGATGCGGACGAACACACACTCGATGTTGATAATGGAACCATGCGTCGCATTCGAGAATTTACCGATCAAGTTGATGAAATTACACAGATTGCAGTGAATGCTGTTGTCGAGCGAAATTATGATAAGACAATCACTGCTCGGACGTTATTCCAGCAGATTAGCGACCGTGAGCGTGAAATCCTCTCTGATCTCCCTGAAATGGATAATGACAATTTACTGCAGGTTCGTGAGGTGCTTGTGAGTCTACAACAAACAGCACAATATGCAATGCGCAATGCCGAAATCGCAGCAAATCTCGCATTAAATGAGGAGTGTGAACACGTCAAGATTCGATAACCACAGCGAACGAATAACATAAGTCATCGCCTCCGAACTACACTACCATGGGGACCGCTACGACCGCCTCAGATAAGGGGTTTGGACTGACGATTCTGTTTTCATTGCTTACATTAATCGGCGTTGTCGGGATGCTTGCCGCAGGGTTCACTGGTGATCAATTGCTTGCAGCAGGTGGATTTGCGCTCGCTGTGATTGCCGCCTCATTTGCGATTTCAGCAAATCATATATACTCTTGACAACCTCCTCCGCCTGAAAACGGGAGAAATCCCAACTTGTGATATGAAGGTTTTCACTTCACCGCCTCATGCTGAGGTCGGAATCCTCAAAAAAGGTTATAGAGGGAAACATCAGGCTGTGCCAACCGGTCGGTATCCCTCTCTGCACTGTACTCAGGTGCAGACTCGGAATTACTTCCAGTCAGGTCGAGACGGATGTTCTCCGCTCCATTCACATCGGCATTGAACGCAACGCTACACGGCTCCCAGACGGACAGTCCACGTTCAACACTGACTATCATCTTTCTTGCCACACGCGCAGCGTGTCTTGCTCGTATCTTTCTCAGATACTTCCACGAGTTCAACACCTCTGAGTTTCGTCTTGTATTCGAGGATGCTAGTGAAGCGGTCAAACACCCACATGCGAAGGTCCAGATTGCCGTGCTTCCCGCAGTTTTTTCTCTCGCCATCTTTTTTATCTACGCCTGACAGTTCACCTACGTTAATCTGTCCTCCGTCATTCTCAACACATCGCTCGCCGATGTGCTTCGCAAGTTCATAAAAAGTGTCCTCTGCGTTCCGACCACCCGTGGTGAAGTCTCGTTGACTTGTCACCACCTGAGTTGTTGCAATTAGCAATTTCTTTTGAATAGTAGTCTACGCCCTGCTTCAACCAGTTTTCAGGATACAAGTCTGATTCTTCGGTACCGTATGCAATAGCAGCGAAGTTGGAGACTCCGAGGTCAATTCTTGCTGTTTCATCACTTGGGCTCTTTGATGTTTCAATCTCTTGCTTGCAGACGACGTGGAGCTCCCACTTTTGTTTCTGCTCTTGACAGACAGCTCAAACCGATTTGATGTTCCCGGTTTCAATATCAGGTCGTGTCTCGTACTCAACTGGGATGTTCTCTCTCACTCGTGAATACTTGTTGTGGTCCTTGTCTTTTGAGAGCTGAAGTCGATTATTTCTTGGATCGTGTCGGATTCCCTTCTGTTTCCATGTTACCGTGCTCCGAGGATGTTCTTCGTGGACTCGGTTTTCTTCGTCGTCTTACCAGTCGGTGGCAATCTGACCACTGTGTCTCTCCGAACCCACACCCACATTTACACTCAGACTGAATTCAGCTGGAACGCCCGGTAACGCGCTCGGTTGCAACTTCGGAGACAGAAATCACAGTCACAACAACTGTTAATACTCTTTTTTACGGTAGCCGGGTGAATTATCCTTGTCATCATCGCGAGAGCCCCACGAGATGAAGACTTCAGCGAGTTCCTCAAAAACCTGCTGACTGGATTGCGAGTGCAGCCGTCGTATTTTGGATTGGCCTCAACTCGTGTCTCAGGCCTCCATGGTCAGGGATTTCGCCCGTTTCGCCCCAGACCTCTCAGTCATGGCAGTTGCCGACGTCGTGAGACGACGCCTCACGGGCTCTCAGACGTATCTGAGATCGTTCCAGAGTTTGTTGACACTACAACTCCAGCCGTACTGGTTGAGCGGCTCGGAAACCTGTGAATGGTTGCAGATTTTTGCTCAATGAGCAGTATGCACTTCCAACACCTGGAACACCTCATAATAAATTATTTTTATCTCTGATTAAGCGGTTCACTGCTGTGGAATATTCATGGATGCTTTCGGAGTTTGATCGCGGAGATTTTGTCGGATTCATCCTGCGTTACCGAGACCGCTGGTCTCGTTTACACACCAGAAGTCACAAATTTCTGAGGACAGCTAAAGCCGCAGGGATTCTCCTCAAATCTCTATCATGAGATATGCATTACTCTGATGTCTGCAATTCATGTTCAGCTTTCATAATTGCGTTTGTCAGGATTTCAACGCCGTGACCAATCGATGCTTCATCGATATCAAACGTGTCTGTGTGGTGTCCACCAGGGTGGTCTGTCCCAACCCCAATATACGCTGCTACGCCGCCGCGCTGTTGTACCCGCCGCATGAGGAAGGTAGCGTCTTCGCTTCCACCGAGATCATCAGATCGAATAATCGAATTAATATCATCGATATCTGTGGCGACCGTGGCGACAATATCCGCAAGCATATCATCACTCGTCGCAGATGGAGCCCTTCCTGCTGTGGTGATTTCAACCTCACAGTCGTGCATCGTTGCCGCTGATTCAAGCACCTGTGTTGCTTTCGACTCAGTATACTCCATCAGTTCTGTTGTTTCACCACGAACTTCGCCCTGTATCATCGCATGCTCGGGAATAATATTCGTCGCTGTGCCCCCAGAGACGACGCCTGCGTTGACTCGTGTCGCACCGTCTGTATGCCTTGGGACCGCATAGAGATTCTGTACTGCCGTCGCCATTGCCTGCACTGCGTTATCACCATCCTCTGGTCGGGCACCTGCGTGCGCGGGCATTCCAGTGAACTCCGCTTCAAAATGAGAAACAGCAAGGAAGTTGTCTATCCCAGCGACGACCTCACCTGAGGGATGATCAAGTCCAATATGTACAGCAAAGAGCGCGTCAATGTCGTCAAGTCGCCCAGATGCTGCCATTGGCTTCCCGCCGACAATCTGCTCCTCACCAGGTTGGAAAAATATCTTCAACGTTCCCGTGAACTCACTCGTATTATCTCCGATAATCCCTTCATCAACCGCAGTCTCACTCGTCTCTTGATGTGTTTTCTCAGCATCCAGATTGGTCGTTTCGATAATCGCATCAAGAACACCGATGCCAATCGCCGCGTGGGCGTCATGACCACAGGCATGCATATGTCCGTCCATTTCCGAGCGGAATCCCTCGCTTGCTGGCTGATGTGCATCATCGGTCGACTCAGTGATTGGAAGCCCATCGATATCCACTCGAAGCCCAATCGTTGGTCCAGGACCGCACTTGATAACCGCGCAGACGCCTGTCCATCCATCGGAGAGTTGTTCAAGCACATCTTCCCGAGCGCCTGCCTCTTTTGCACGAGTGCGCCATGTGGATATTTCCTCATCGTCGGGTACCCCTCGCCTATCACCACCAAGCACCTCAGGTCCAATATATATCTCATCAAGATCACGGGTTGTTAATTCATCAACTAAGCGAGCGGTCGTGTAAAACTCTCGCCATGCAGGTTCAGGGTGTTGATGCAAATCACGACGCAGTGTCACTAACTCAGCACGTGTCATCGCAGACACTGCGCAGTCGAGAGACTTAATCCTCAGGCTTTTATTTGCCTGTGATTCCTCAACACGACTCACATCACGCGATGACAGTTCAAGCGAGTGCATCTCATCGATGATTTTCTGAGATCTCTTGGATCGATACCTGCTAACCCGATAATCTCTCAGCATGTCTCAACAACAGTCGTTGGTAATCTGAGCACTGCTTATCTCAGAGACCACAATTATATTCATTTCATCTGGAACGCCTGTGTGTTCCGCTCCGTTTCGAAGAATGAAAATCAATTACCAATAACTGCTGATTCGGCTCCCGCTCCGGAGTTACCAGTCGGTGGCAATCTGACCACTGTGTCTCTCCGAATCCACACCCACACCTACACTCAGTTCACCTGGAACGACTGTGTGCGCGTTCGGTTGCAACTTCGGAGACAGAAATCACAGTCCCACCAACTGTTAAGCAACTTATCGCAGGTGACTGACCGTGTCGGGGAACTCACCAGGTCACATACTCTCTTATTTCCACAATTAGATTCGCACTCAAAAATCAGTATTGACGGTTCGATTGGCTATGATTGTCTATGACCCGCTGGTTTTCGTTGTTCAAGTTCAATCTCGACGTGAATACTATCTGGAAAATCCATATGACCGACTTCACGAGCAATATGATCATTTCCGTGAATCTCAAGATGGCGCGCATAAACGGTGTATTGCCATGAATTGAACTGATCACCTGGGGCAAGACATCGGTATTGTGGAACAGTTATTTCTTTTGGTGGGTCGGCGTGTGGACCTTTACATTCAGCCCCTTTCTTTTCAAGTAGCGTCTTGAGATTTGAGACTTCCTTTTCGAGCACGTACCGGTCACCAGATTGAAAACTAAGTTTTGTGATAAATGTCATCGATATGCTGTAGATATAGTTTGTAGCAACACTGAAAAGAACATCTATTACGGTATTTCAGAATGCTGGTGATTGCGATATTAGACACTCATACTGCCGGACCACTCTCTGAAGTTCCAACAAGCCACGTCCCATATGTGAGTAGCGCAGCCCCAGGAAGAAGTGCATATGTGAAGAATTCCCCGATATTTGGTAGCACCGCTGGCAGCAGGAGAATTGTCCCAACAATCATAAATATCGCACCGATGAGCACTCGTCGGTTGCTGAGGAGTCCCATACAGAGGGAATGCGAATGAGAGAATATGGTGTTTGCGTTTTCCTCGCTTTCGATTTGTCGGTGTTATCAATCAATAATCTACTCCGAGGGGACGCGAATCGCTGACGATTATTGCTTATTCACTCGGTGAACATCGCTGTCTCTCCGGTCCAATCACGTTCGCCGGCGCGCACAGGAATATCAAGCCAGTTTTCCTCTGGTGGACGTGGACATGAGAAGGCATCATTATACGCACAAAATGGCGTATATGCAAGATTAAAATCAATCATAACGGTCGAGTCATCGGTCAGTGCCTTATCTGGATGTAATTCAAGATATCGCCCACCGGCGTATGTTTCCTGTCCGGTTGTCTTGTCGCGAAATGGAACGAATAACGCCTCATCTTGATCATCCGGACGCTGTCGATAGCCGATGAGTTGTTGTGTTGTGTCTGCTCGCTCAAATTGGAATCTGGCAACGCGAACATACCGGACTGTCTCACCGGTAGAGGTTTCCATCGGAACCGGCTCATAGATCATCTGCTGTGATGAGTCCTGTTGCTGTCCGCCAGCGTCACTATCAGCAGTTGTACCCGTCTCACCATCATGATCATCAGCATCGTCAGGATCAACAGCGAGCGTCTCAACTGTTGCTGTGACGCGCCATGATGGATCTGGGTCAAAATATGATAATCCATCAAACGCCTCACGCGCGTCATCTGAAAGCGGCGATTGTGGATGTGAGCGAAAGAATTCATCCTTTTCATTCCGGTTAGCGTGTAATTCAGTAACATACTCAGTATCTACTTCGGTATTATCATTCATCGATATATTCGGTATAATTGATCAGGCCGGTAACGAGTAACGATCACGATCAACACTGCTTGTCCGGACAATGTATGCAACTGTCGAACACGTGAGATCAGAACATGTCTGAAATATAACACTCATATATCTCGCTGTCATTGATACAGGCGTCTCAATGTTATATATCTGATATTTTTGTGTTCATTTCCGCGGGTTTTTGTTCGGTGATGGGAATCCTCAGATATTATGACAGACAAGAGTACTTCAACCCCGCGGTCAGTTGATAGTAATCTCTTTATCACAGTCTCTGGACCGCCAGGGTGTGGTGCAACAACGCTTTGTGATGGGCTTTCAGAGGCGCTCAACTGCGGATACGTCTCTGGTGGAGACATCTTCCGGGAACTCGCTGATGAACGCGGAATGTCGCTGTCGCAACTCATTGCAAAGACTGACGAAACTGATGAGATCGACCGTGCGCTTGATCGTCGGCTCCGGACGATAGCTGAAAAATGGGGTGCAGCAAATAATCCATTCATTCTTGAGGCACGTCTTGCCGGATGGCTCGCTGGTAACCGCGCAGATCTTCGTATCTGGCTCGACGCACCGGATGAAGTCCGCGTTGACCGGACGCGTGACCGCGATGAGATGGAGGCTGAGATGCGTGTTCGAGAGGTCAGTGAAGCCGGTCGATATCAGTCATATTACAATATTGATGTTACTGACCAATCGTTCTATGATCTCTCGATTAATACTGCTCGATGGGGAGAAGATGCAGCACTTGAGATGGTACTGACTGCGATTGATGAGTACGAACCGACTGATGACGAAGGCGCATTCAAAACTGACGATGTCGTGGTATGATTAATTACCAGCGGCATCATTCTCTGTGAATGCTGATGCTCAAATTACTGTTCCCTCCGTGATTTTATACAGAGCAAAGGTCAAATCCTATGAGTGTCCCTGCGAGAGGAAACCACTCGGTGTATCATATCAATTATAGATACAGATCGCCGTGAACCAGCCTCCAATCGAGAGCCTATCAGTTGGTGGGACTGTGAGTTTCCGTGTCGGTATTCCAAACGAACCGTTCGTTTGAGCGTTCCAAATCAAATGACTGTGGCTTCGGTGAGAAACAATGCTCAGATTCCCAACGACTGCTGTGCGCTCACCGGGAGTGAAACCGGCACCGACTGTGGTGGGTACACAAGCTCACACATTCACATGGACCCGTTATTATCATCTCTTCTATCTAGAGTAGCCGACAGTAACTTTTGAATCGATACCAAACATATTGAGTGACAATGGCTGAACTGAACCCGGTGGCGAAACAGATCGATAGTGTCTCTCCGGCGCCTGTTCGGTTATTTTTATCCGATGGAAGCTCGGGTGTCTTTGAGATGCAAAACACCGAGTTCTTTGAGGCGGAATTCCAAGCTGAGGGGCATCGTATTGACGATGAAACGCCGTATCGATTCATCACGAGCGATGATGGCGAAGAAGTTCTTGCTGGGCGTCGTAGCGACTCCACAGATGAATGGACATTTGTTGGTGAGGTACTCCGAGCCGAGGCAGTTGATCAAAATGACGTTACTGGGTCTACGAGTGAGAAAACTGAATCTGATCCCGAATCACTGTCTGAAAATAATGACGAGATTACACTTGACCCAGAGAATATCAATGAAGTCGATACTGAGGAGTAATCTACAGAGAAAGCGAGGCAAGTGCCTCAGAGATTTGATGATGATGGTGATGATGATGTAACCCCGAAGCGGTTCACAGCAGATCCGTTTTCTTAACCGTTGTGATGGTTTGTTTGTAACTCGATTCTTAGTTATTGGGACTGTGAGTGTCGGTATTCGAACTTACACCGGAACGTGCGCACAGGCGTTCCAGATGAACTGAGTCTGTGTGTGGGCTCAGAGAGAAACAGTGCTCAGATTCCAAACGAGTGTTATAATGCGCTTGATTATTCACAGAGAGTATCTCCGAGTGATGAATGTCTCTCTCCAGCATCAAAGATAGTCACTCGCGATAACAATGCTATCAATAGCTAACTGAGTACCTGCCGAATCTGTGGGATCTCATTCCGGATTGCATCCCGCTTCAGGAGAATGAATCCGATAAAGATAATTATGAACCCAATACCCGTCGCTACTGTCGGGATCTCATCGAGGAAAACCCACCCGGCTAAGGCTGCAAAGATTGGGGCGACATACGAGACAAGGTTAATCTGAATCGCCCCAAGTCGGTTTAATAGTCTAAAATAAATGAGAAACCCAAGCGCGCTTGCGACAACCGCGAGATATGCCAAAGCAAGAACTGCCTCAGTCGTCCATTCAATCGCAGTAAATGACTCACCTAATAACAGACTCACCCCATGCATCAGTGCCGCCCCGCCAAGCATCGACCATGCCTCCATCGTCTCGATTGGTAGGTTCGCATCGAGTCGACGTGTGAGGACTGACCCAAGCGCAAACGCAGTCGCAGCGGTGAAGATAAGTAACTTAGCCACAGCCCCGCCGGCGACAATGTTCTGAGGATCTGGTGATGAAAGAATGATGACACCGATCAGACCCAGCACCACGCCAAAAAACCCAACGAGAGTCAGCCGTTCTGTCGGGAGGAAGACGCGAGCGAACCCGGTCGTGAGCATCGGACTCAGACTGACAATGACTGCGGCAGCCGCAGAGGTGACCGCTGGGTCGGTCTCGCCAATAAATAACAGTGCATGATAGCCAGCGAAAATCAACGTTGCACCGGCGCCAACACTTGCCCATCCTGCTCGTGTTCTTGGTACTGGTTGATTCGTCTGAGTAAACGTATATCCAAGCATAAGCACGCCAGCGATATCGTATCGCAATGCTGCAAAAAGGACTGGTGGAATATACGGTAATCCAGCTTTAATAGCCATGAACGCCGATCCCCACGCACCTGCCAGAAGAATGAATAATCCAATCGTTCGATACCGTGTCACACGTGTTCTCATAGAGGCGACCGTCTGAATATTGTGTTTTGTGCTTCAACGTTTATTACCCCGGGTAATCTCACATATTGCTCAATTGCTGAATTCTCTTCTGGGGCGAGTATACCCACGTTCATTTCACGACCAAAATTACCAATTACTGAAAGAAGGTCATCATCCACATCATAACTGAGCAGTCAGCATCCGCATTCTTGATTCATTCTCTGTTTCAGAAACCGGACGAAGCGACATTATTCACCCGTATTTCGACAGTATATTTATGATTACTCATTTATTAGCTATAGTCATGGGTGCGCACGGTCGGCGGACGCTCCGTGATCTGTTTGATGACTCTCCAACACCTCACATTGCTCATCCACCACAGACACATCATCGGCACTTCTATGTCGCGACTGATGGGTCATATCGTCGTAATGGTGGTGGGCTTGGTGCTGTCATTGAGACACGCGATGGAACGCGCGTTGCGCGAATATCCATCCCTGATGTTGCGCCGGATAACAATGTTGCTGAATACCGTGCACTTCATCTTGGACTCGATGTTCTTGCAGCGCGTGCCCCAGCAGACATTCGCGTTGGTGTTCTTGTTGATCATGACGACCTTGCTGCGACGGTGAATGGTGAAGTGCTTGCCGGTGGGGACCCTGAATGGCGACCTGTTGATCCACACTGTGTTCCCCCTGGAAGCGAGCATCACTGGCGAGGAATTCGCGCCCGGATTGCCGGCTTTGGATCACTCCGTGCAGCTCGCATTGATGGTCGTGAGAATCCAGCGCACCCACTTGCGAATGCACCACACGAGTATGACCATGTCAATCACCGGAAGGAACGGTGTATCATCCCAGACAGACCATACACCTCAGACTCGATTGGTGCACAACAAACATCGCCATCTCCGTCACAGTCATTACCCGAGCAGCAACACCAGCGATACACACAAACGGAATCAGCGGTATCGACGCGTCTATTCACAGATGGACGCTCTCATGATACCAATAGTGACGATGACGATGATGACATTCCACCACCATCGCGTTTTGAGGGATGTGGATACGCGAGTGATTAGCCCACGATACTCCGCGAGTGATTACTGATCAACAGTCATCTCAACGCTCGCTGAGCATAGTTCGATGACACCTTTATCTAGTCTTGAGTTACCCGTGGAGGATCCGGAGTTACGTATCCGATAAAATAACCCTGAGTGTGGTCCCTGACGATGATCATATCTGTCGCTATCGGCATCGACATTGACGTGAATACTCATATTAATATTTGATATTGATATCATATTGATTGCGATTGACACGCGTTCGGAACGAAAGCGCGAGGCTTCCGCTGCTTCCGCGGGGCTGACGTTGCTGTTCATGAAGAAAATATATGATTTCACGCACAGTTCTTTGTAGTTTTCTCGATGACTGGCTTTTTTGAGTAATTATGACTGTCGCAATTGAATCAAATGACTCCTGGCATCTCTGGTGGGTGGATACTATTTGTCGAGTTCATTCTCACCCGCAAGGCTTTGATTTTGCGTCGCTCCGAATATCACTCGTTTTGTGCATCAACAACAGCAACGCCAGCTAAGTTTACAATATCTTTGACCTCATCACCACGTTGAAGCACATGAACAGGCTTGTCCATACCAACAAGCATCGGACCAATCGCCTCTGCGCCGCCAAGTCGCTGGAGCAATTTATATCCAATATTTCCAGCCTCGAGATTTGGAAAGACTAAGACGTTCGCTGGGTCATCAAGCTCTGAGAAATCATATGTTTCTGTGAGAATATCCTCAATAACTGCCGTGTCAGCTTGCATCTCACCGTCGACTGGGAAATCAACCGCAGGGTCTTCATGCAGTGATGCAACCGCATCTTGTAGTTTCTCCGTCCCATCGTTTTCGACACTCCCAAAGTTTGAGTATGAAAGCATTGCTGCTCGTGGTTCAATATTGAACCGCCGGGCGAGATTTGCGGTGTGTTTGGTAATTTCTGATAACACGTCTGCTTCTGGTGCGAGATTAACCGTTGTATCAGCAGCAAACACAACCTGATTTTTGAATGTAAGGAGATAGACACCAGCGGCGTAGTTCGCCTCAGGTGCCGTTCCAATTACCTGCAGTGGGGGACGAAGTGCCGATGGATAATGATGAGTGAGTCCGGTCAGCATTGCATCGGCGTCACCCTGTTCAACCATGATGCTTGCAAAATAATTACTATTGCCGTGAATGAGTTCCTCTGCTTCGTTTCGGGTTATTCCTTTCCGACGCCGCAGTTCATAGAGTCGGTCGGTATAGTGATCCCATGTTTCATCGCTTGGATCGACAATCTCAGGACCGAACTCAAGCCCTAATTCATTCGCCGTTGTGACAATTTCTGACTGGTCACCGACGAGAATTGGTTGTGCAATCCCCTGTTCGTGCATCTGATAAGCTGCTCGGATAATCTTTTCATCATGTCCCTCTGCGAGCGCGACGCGCTTTGGATTCGATTTTGCCTTGTTGAGAACAACGCGCATCATCTCCCGGGACTTTCCGAGACGAGCTTCAAGTTGCTCTTCATAGACGCCGGTATCAATATCACGCCTTGCACAACCTGAGTCAATTGCCGCCTGTGCAACCGCCGGTGCGACCTCGAACAGAACGCGCGGGTCAACTGGTTTCGGAATAAGATACTCGGGACCGAACTGCAGTGGTTGGTCACCATATGCTTTCACAACAGCATCAGGGACATCTTGACGGGCAAGGGTAGCGAGTGCCTCAGCAGCAGCACGTTTCATTGTCTCATTAATCTCCGTTGCACGAACGTCGAGTGCCCCACGGAAAATAAACGGAAATCCGAGAACATTATTCACCTGATTTGGATAATCAGAGCGACCTGTTGCCATGATGACTGTGTCATCTCGAGCGTTTTTGGCTTCCACATACCCAATTTCGGGATCGGGATTTGCCATTGCAAAGACAATTGGATCCTCAGCCATCGAAGCAATCATCTTTTGTGAGACAATCCCGCCAACCGAGAGCCCGACGAATACGTCTGCCCCTTCCATTGCCTCCGCGAGCGTTTCTGCGGGAACATCTGCTGCGAACTCTGACTTGTATCTGTTGAGTGACTCACGATCAGGGCTAATCACGCCACTTGAGTCGCACATAATAATATTCTCTTTTTCAGCACCAAGTGAGAGATAAAATCGCGCCGTCGAAATTGCTGAGGCACCGGCGCCTGAAAAGACAATATTCAATTCCTCGAGATTTTTTCCGACAATATCAGCAGCGTTTAATAATGCTGCGCCCGAGATAATCGCCGTTCCATGCTGGTCATCGTGGAACACCGGAATATCCATTTCTTCTCGGAGTTGTGACTCAATTTCGAAACATTCCGGTGCTTTGATATCTTCGAGATTTATCCCCCCGAACGTTGGCTCCATCGCGCTCACCGAATTAACGATATCTGTTGGATTCGTCAAATCAAGTTCAACATCAAATACATCAATATCGGCAAATCGTTTGAACAAGACGCCTTTGCCTTCCATCACCGGTTTTGATGCTTGTGCACCGATATCACCAAGTCCAAGCACAGCACTGCCATTTGAGACAACGCCAACGAGATTTCCTTTTGCAGTGTACTCATACCCGCGGGTGTCATCCGCAGCAATATCTCGACACGGTGCTGCTACCCCAGGTGAGTATGCAAGCGAAAGATCACGCTGTGTGTTTGTCGGCTTTGTCGTTGAAATCTCGAGTTTGCCAGATGGTTCTTCGCGATGGTAATCACGCGCGTCATCTTCTAATCCCATATTCGCGGGACGAAGCCAGGATGCAAAAAACTGGCTGTCGAAGCGTATTTCGACAGATAACGAACAATATACTCACAATCGAGTGATTTCTTTCCACGAACGGAAGACGCGAATATTCAGGTCGAATCAAATACTCTGTGTCGGTCCATTCCGAACGAACTTCGACAGGAGGTAACACGCTGTGTTGGCCAGTTACCGGTCGTTGAGATCACTTCGATGGTATCGTCAATGAGCAATGCTGTGTCCTCCGATCTCGCCTGTTGAATAGTCGGGTTGTATGCGTATGTGAGTGGTGACTCAATTGCTTCATGATTATCAGGTGTTGTTATCCACTCTTGAGTTACGAAGCCCGTTGCACCCCCCTGGTGATGGTGGCGCCATTCCTCGGGTTTGTCGAGTGCCGCATACGCCTCACTGATAGCATCAAACACGTCGGCTGCAGTTCCATCATCTCGCGTTGCTTCCCGGGTTGCATCCAGTGCTGTTACCTCAATACGCATCGCCATAGTATGATATTCACGAAGCCATCTCAGCGCTGACTCCTCGAATGCGACCGTTCGGGTTGCACTCACGTGGCGCCCATTGCGCTCTGCTGTTACTGATATCATCACACATGAGTCAATTGTTGCTGTTGTTGGGGTAACATGTTGATACGTTGAGAGACGGTCACGTCCTCCAACAAGAATAACTGGTGTTCGGATACCACGCTCAGCGTGTATCGCCTCAAGTGCTGCTGCCACCTCTTGTTCTGTATCACCTGGATTGATCTCTTTTGTCACCCGCTCAATCGCGGTCGCTACTTCATGTGACAACTCTCGATACGGCTGTATGTCGCTTGCTGCGAGTGGTCGACGAAGTCGGCTTCCCTCAATCTGCTTGGCGTCTGGCAGATCAAAGTCCGCTGCACTCGCTGTTGGTGTGTGCATGGCAACAGCCGTGTCAAGTGACTGCTCATGCCATTCATATGATATGATTGTGAAGTTATTCGGAAGCTCTTCAGTACGAAGTCTCTCCGCCTCGGTATTCTTCGTCACACAAACAAACCCATTGTCTCGTGTGTATCCAGCAGCGGCAACACCGATCAGGGCGGTGTGGTCGATAACATTACGTCCGCCCGTCAGCCACGTGAAGTTTTGCGGGCGTGCAAACCAGATGGCATCGATCGATTCGATATCAAGAAGCGATTCAATTCTGTCTTGGCGATGTTCAAGTCGATCCGTGCTCATAGGGTCATTACTCGCGCATCTGTCTGAAATATATCGATTATCTCGACGATATATTGGACCGGAGAAGTTGAGTTCTCAAAAGTAAGATATAGTATGTCAACACCGAATCACACGCACACTCATTGGTCAGTGATATTCGGCGATTAATATCAATCAGCACTGACATCCCAAGGCGTGAAAGAGCAATTCAAGTAATTGCAGTTCACACAACAGCGCATGGTTGTTGATACGCGACTTCGGCGGCTCATTGCCGCATCGACGTTTCTCACGGGAGTGTTGATGATCCTTGGCGTCTACACTGCAGCCGCAGGTGCTGGATTAACGTGCGCTGGTCGGTGGCCGTTTTGTGATGGCTATCTTGGGCTGTTTCCAGCGAACTGGAGCAGTTTCATCGAATGGTTTCATCGATTCGTCGCGATGATAACTGGAATTATGATCCTTGGTACAACTGTGACAGCGTGGCGACGCGGGATTGAGCGACGTATTCAGGTTGCTCTTGCCGGGTCGACGGTACTGTTACCATCACAAATTATTCTTGGAGCACTGACGGTTACGACATATGAGTGGGTAATCCTCACAGCACACTTTCTTACGGCTTCATTGATTTTCACCGGAGTGGTGCTTGCAACCGTCTGGAGTCAGCCTGTGGGTACTCGATATCGCCTCTTTCGAACAGGGACGCTTGCGGTGGTTGCTACCCCAATTCTCCTGTTATTGACACCGCATGCGTTCATCATATTTGACCCAACCGTTCAGTCGATCTACTATGCAGTCGGGCTGATGGTCTATACGGCGCTCATTACCATCGCAGCATGGGCACCAACCGTGGTTGATGATTCCAATTCTGCATGGCGTGTACGTATGACAGCCAGTCTTGCGGCTGTGATAACAATTGGGTTACTTATTATTGGACGGCAGGTTTATGCCGGCATGTTACAGTATCTCTCGATAGGTGGCAGCTTGCTGATTTTTGCTCTTGTTATTGGTGTTACCGTAATCCTTCAACAAAACGATATGCAGCCACCTTCTCGCGGTGTTCCCGGTGGTGACTGATTACAAACACACCTGTATTAGTTGATAATACTTATTCTGTCGATACAATCATCAAATTCAGTGTCTCTTGTTGGTCTGTTCGATCTTTGGATTGACGTACCTCAATATATCAATATTTCGACTCACTCACTGAGTATTCAGGAAATACGTCCATGAGTTTGTGTTTGAATTGATTTATTGTTCGTTGAACCGATGCTTTGTTATAGTCCTGGAAAATATCGAACGGTAGTATGGACCGACGTAGTTATCTCAAATCCGGCGCTGGCGTTATTGCTGGCGGTCTTATTGCAGGATGTACAGGATCAGATTCTGGATCAGAGTCAGTCGTCCCGTCAAATGTTGTCATCGGATCCGATATTCCATATCGACCATTTGAGTATGAAACAACAGGCGGCGAACTGACCGGGTTTGACGTTGACATTGCACAGGCAGTATTCGAAGAGCAACTTGGTGTCAGTTATGAGTTCAAACCGACAAGCTTCGATTCGATTATTCCATCGTTAAACAACGGCAATTTCCGAATTATCATGTCAGCAATGACAATTAATGACACCCGCGATGAGAAGGTTGATTTTTCGGATCCGTATTTCACCGCGTATCAAACCATCATTGTTCGAGCAGATAGTTCAATTAGCTCACGCGCAGATCTTGAGGGTGCTGTTGTCGGTGTTCAAAAGGGCACAACTGGCGCGAACGCTGCAGAGGGGCTCAAATCCGAGTTCGATGGCAATCTTGAGTTGAATCGATACGATCAGATTCCTGCTGCATTCCAGGCACTCAAAAACGGTCAGGTCAGTGCGGTAATCAATGATAATACAGTAAATGCCGAATTTGCAGATCAGGAAGACAATATTGAGTTTATCGAAGGCGAGGGTGCTGCCGTTGAGGCTGGTCAAGACGCGCCCCCGTATTTGACTCTGACTGTCGAAAACTACGGTATTGCATTTCGAGAAGATGATGACGAATTCCTTGAGCGCGTGAATGAGGCGCTCGCGACAATCAAAGACAACGGCACATACGACGAAATATACTCAGAGTACTTCTCAGGATAACACATACAACGCTACACTCTCGATTCACCGTCGATAAACGACAATATACACCCAGATTTACCCATACGTTTTCGTTGCTATTCAATAATGGCTGATTCATACTCAGGCGCAACTTCAGACACAGAGACAGACACGGATACCCAAACAGTTGTTGCAGATGATCGATTCTTCGATGATGCTGTCCTCAGACGCGTTGGCGTCGGGATATCGAGTCTTTTCGCACTTGGTGTCATCCTGCTCATCGCGTATATCCTCACATCACAGATTAGTTATGGGTTGATTCCCACAATCCTCCCGCAGTTTATCGGTGCATATGGACTTGTCCTTGGGATTGTTGTCGCCAGCAGTGTGCTTTCCGTTACTGCGGGTATTTTTGTCGGATTAGCTCGCGTCTCAAAAACAAATATCACTCGTGGTATCTCGGCTGCATACGTCCAATTCTTTCGTGGAACACCGTTATTGTTTCAGATTTTTGTGGTCTACTTCGGTATTCCGACCCTCTGGCCGGGGACCTTTCCAATCCAGGGATGGGGACTTCCAACAGCAGTTATATCACTGACACTTAATCACGCCGCATATGTTGGTGAGGCAGTTCGTGGTGGTATTGGTGCGGTCCCAGATGGTCAAATGGAGGCCGCACGGTCACTCGGTATGGGATATGTTCAAGCGATGCGCGAGGTTGTTATCCCGCAAGCGTGGCGAAACGCGCTTGCAGCCATCGGTAATGATCAAATTATCTTAGTCAAAGATACCTCGTTGCTTACCGTCATTGCAATTCCAGAACTGATTCAACAGTTCCGCGATGTCAATAGCGCAACATTTGACCCATGGACGCCACTGTTGCTGGTGGCGATTGCATACCTTTCAATCACTGTTCCAATGGGACGACTTGTTGGGTATCTTGAATCGCGCGCCGACTGGGGTGGTGACACAAATGAATGATGCACTCCTGCAGTTTGATGGGATTGACAAATATTTTGGAGAAACACACGTCCTGAAGGATATCACGCTCAATATCGATACCAGCGAGGTTTGCGTCGTTGTCGGTCCTTCTGGTTCAGGAAAATCAACACTACTCCGATGTGCCAACCGGCTTGAAGAAATTCAAAACGGCGAGATACGTCTTGATGGACAATCAATCTCAGCACCGGATGCTGATGTCAACAGACTTCGCCAGCGGATCGGGATGGTTTTTCAGTCATTCAATCTATTCCCACATAAAACGGCACTTGAAAATGTCACTCTCGCACCACGAAAGGTTAGAGATCTTCCTGATAAGGAGGCAACACAGCGCGCTGAAAATTTACTTGATGAAGTTGGTCTGTTTGATCAGTCATCGTCATACCCCAATCAGTTATCTGGTGGGCAGAAACAGCGTGTTGCAATCGCCCGTGCGCTTGCGATGGATCCAAAGGTAATGCTTTTTGATGAGGTGACAAGCGCGCTTGACCCAGAACTCGTCGGAGAGGTGCTCGGTGTGATGCGAGATCTTGCAACTGATGGTATGACAATGATGGTTGTCACTCATGAGATGGGATTCGCTCGTGAGGTTGGCGACCGTGTTGTGTTGATGGCTGATGGTCGAATTGTCGAGAGTGCTTCTCCAACGTCATTCTTTGAGAACCCATCAACCGCGCGCGGACAACAGTTCCTTTCAAAATTATTATAATCTACTCCCTGAAAAACTGACTCTCCGTGTCATCCATCTCATCGTTCAACTCAAACAGCTTATTACATGAATTCTGAAAGACCAGCCTGACCATCATCTTCAGTTTCAGTATCTGCATCTGCGCTTGTGTCCGTATCAGATGCTGACTCTGTGGCACTGGCGTCTCTCTCCTCAGTCCCGGCCGATTGCGCATAATCATCATCACCTGTTTTTGTGGCGGTCTCAACACCGTCAGGGGACTGCGTGTCCGTCTTCGTGTCTTGATTCACCGTTGATTGATTTTGATCTTGTTCTTGTTCTTCTGTCTCAGTGAACGCACTCCCAGCATGAGCCTCAAGCGCCTCGCTTCGGCGTTCGGTCGCATCTTCAACAATGGAAGCTACCTTCTTTGTTGTTTCACCGCTCCCTGTAATATAGGATACACCAGCCTCATCAAGTTCATACCATGCCGCCATATCAACAGTGAGTGATCGAGGTTTACACAGACGCGTTATCGCAGATAAAAACGGTATCACCGCTGTGCGGGCTGTTGCCATCGAAAACCCACCAGCCTCCGCAACCTCACGCACCACCTCATCGCGAGTCGAATCACGTGTTGAGCGATACGGGGCACCGCCATACCGTGTCCATCCACCTCGCTGTGTTTCACGGGCGGCTGCGACTCCCGCAGCGAGATTATCAGTTGCATACCGCCACCAGCGGTAATTGTAATCGGTCGCGTACACGCGATTTGTCCAGATGTCCGCATTTGAGAGAAATTCATACGCTCGCGCAAGCTCGGCGTCATCATACACGAGCGGCACCTTGTCCTCAATCCATTTCAGGAGGTCCTCAGGTGTTTCATCGACGTCATATGAGTTCTGAAGTGCTTCCTCAGCCGGATCCTCTTTCAGAACGCTATCGAGGAACGAAAAGATACCCATCGCTTGATCGCGACCACCTGTTTTGACATCATCGACGGTGATGCGATCGCTGCCCTCAACAGTCGTCTGGAGATCTTTAATCGCCGCACGGAGGTCACCGCTGTTTGCCTCAGCAATCTGTGTGAGTGCTGCCTGCTCAAATTCGATATTCTCCTTCCGAAGAATATTTCTCAAAACAGGGACGATCGAACGCGCGGAGATATCACGAAACTCGATTTCCTGAGCAGCGTTGCGAAGTCCTCTCGACATATCATAATACTCATTCGCGATGAGGACAATCGGCTGACTTGCATCCTTCAGGAGGGTCGTGACAGCCTGTTTGCCTCCGCGGTCATACTGATAATGTATATTATCAGCCTCATCCATGATAATCAGCTGCCGGGTGCTTTCGGTTCTGCTTGCCGCACCGGCAAGTGTCGCGTTTTTTGCTGCTCGTCCAGCAAGCCGCTCAATAACGTCGCTCGTCCGTTGATCCGAGGCGTTGAGCTCGACAGTCTCCCAGTCCATATCGCTTGCAAGTGCATGTGCGGCTGAAGTTTTCCCAACTCCGGGCGCACCATGAAGCACGACTGGCTCACGATGATCATCCCACGATTCTGCCCATTCAATAAACTCATCTCGGGCAGTGTCGTTTCCCCGAACCGCAGATAACGTCGTTGGTCGGTATCGCTCGGTCCAATCAGTCATTGGAGTAATGCAGTGAGGATATTCCAGCTGTTTCGTTGCTTACCGATAACAGGAACAGAACCAGAACCAGAGCCAGAACGACCACAGTATGACATATCAGAAATCAATATCAAAACTTGCGATGGATATCGCAAGAGTGAGTTAACATTTCGCATCCGGGGTAACCTCAGACAAGAATCTGTCGAGCGAGCCATATCTATTGATAAAACGAGTAGGATACACAAGATGGTATCGGACGGCAGAGAATCTTACCCCGGCTTGACCAACCCACCGGTTTCTTACTCCAGTAATCCAGATGTGCCCCTTGCTGCTCCCTGATCACTCGACGGCACTCCGTGCGACAGACTCTCAGGAGATATCCACAAACATGAACGGGCAGAGAGTAATCGCGAGAGCAACCGAAGTGAGTTGACTGTCGAGAATACAATAACCAAGTCCACACTACTTGTGATTGTGACTGTGTAACTGTAACCGTGACTGCAACCCTGACACCAGTCTATCAGTGTCGCACGGAGGACAAAAATATGAGCAATATGCGCTACTCGGATCATCACAGCGATGATGATCGGGTATATTCGACAAATCGCGTCGGAGTAATCCGCAGGGAGACAGGATCAAGTAAAAATCAAAGAACTCTGAAGTAAAAAGAAAGGTCGTCACTCTCACAGCTCAATTGCCCCGACAACAGTTCATTCTGTGTGCAGTGAAGAATGATTATCGTCGGATCGCTGCGTTCCTGCGGCACCTCGAACGATTAAATCGAGGAACATCGACATTGGGCTACTCGGGTCATATCGGTTATCAATAAGCTCATATGCCGTCTCAATATCACCGCGAAGTGCATACTGACGGACGCGACCAGCTGTCTGAAGAAATTCACCTCTCTCATCCGCCCGTCCGACACCTTGTGGCGTTGTTGTGTCTCCCGTATACACCGTTGAGCGCTTGATTTCCTTATATTCCTGAATAACCGGCTCATACTCGGGGTCAAGTTGACACAACAGATGCTCAATCGCAAAGCGATGAAACTCTGATATACTGGTAAATTCTTCATCACCTACATGTGACTCAACCGACTCAACGACCTCATCAGGGAAGCGGACAGTTTGTTTTGACACTATATGTGATGTTTTGAGATTGAGTATATATCTTTTGCGTCGAAAAGCAGTATCGAGCTCTGTCAGTTTGTAATTTATCACTCGCTAGGACCGTGAGTTTCAGTTTCAGTTTCAGTGTCTGTTTCTTTCTTCGCAGCAAAGCGGAGCGTGCAAGTAGGCGTTCCAGGTGAAATGAGTATGTTCTCGAAGAGACGCAGTGAGCATATTGCCAATGACTGTCATTCACTCTTATTCGAACTGTGTTCGATTTGGTATCCCATCACGGTCAAGAACGACCTGTTGGGCTTCAATATCCTCAAGTGCTGCGACGAGTCCACCAATATCGACGACGCCATCCTCGGTTTCAAGCCGGATTGCTGCTATTTCTTCTGTTTCTTCGAATGTCGTGGTTACAACCCGGCCCTCAGCAACGACTGGCTCACTCGTTTCAATATCGCGCCCCGACACTGACGCGTAGAATGTTCCCTCAAGCTCACGAATATCCTTCACAGCGCGGCGAATCGATGCATATCGACGTGGGAATGGTCGCTGTTTACCATCATCCGCAAGCGTCTCAGCTGTTGACCAAAGTACCGTTCCAAAGAATCCTGAAACGAGGAATCCAAGCGCAGAGCGATTGAAAATAACACCATATCGATCGCGGTCGTCCCGAAGCGCGTCCTGTGTTGCATAAATCGAGTAGTTGCCATCTGCCACCGCAAGCACAGGTGTTGTAATTCCCCGACGTGCCCGAGTAACCGTCGCGACCTCGAGATAGTCGAATTCCGATGGATTAGGAGCACGTGAAAGGGGCGTCAAGAGAAGATCGATACTGACTCCCGCATCAATCGCGACTGCAAGATCGTCTTGAAACCGCCTGAGTAACTCTGGAGTAAGCGAGAGCACGAGTTCATACTCGGCGTTATGAATTATTTCCTCAATATATCGAAGAATCGTTGACCGCGATTTCACGAGTGACACAGCTTCGGTATCGCGTGCTGGGGCAGTGTATCGAGCCTCAAGCTCGGCGATTAACTCCTCAAGTGACGTTTGAACATTCTCAAACGCATCATCGGGATCAACAGCGACGATTTTCATTGGTCGTGACTCACGTAACTCGACAAGTCCGCGGTCAGAGAGACTACGAACGGTATCATAAACCCGTGGCTGTGGGATTTCGGTCCGATCTGCAATCTCGGAGGCAGTTAATTGTGCATGCTCAAGCACTGCAAGATATGCATCAATCTCATATTCGCCAAGATTGAACCGCTCGCCTACTTGTTCCATCGTCACATGCAGGTCTTCTGGCATACCAATATATGTTATCTGAAATGACTTACTATTTACTATATTTCGAGTAGCATAGTATTCAGAATTGTGTATCTGACATCCGACACGCGGACACGACCACAGTCAGATTTGATATTTTGCCCTCCTCCCGCGCCTGAGGACGCGGGAATCCCGCCACATCCTCAGCCGAGTCATCGTCGTCTTCGTGTTCTCTGAAACGACTCTTTCCGCTGAGGAGCGGTCTGCGACATATATCGCCTCACTGATGTCTGATTGACACTTGCCCATCCAGTAATCGTTGTCCGGACATCTGAATGTCGCCTGCCTCGGGCGATACTAATCAGAAATTACTATATGATTATCAACGCGACATCAATCACCACAGAATGAGAGGATATAATTAAGTATCTATCTTTACTGGAACAATCGGTGTTTATGAGTCTCTCTCAGACAGCAGTGCTGACACAGATTTTGTTGCCAATTCAAACGCAGACACCGACGCCTTCGATGAATACATCATCTATGAACGTCATTCCACAATGGCTTCAGTTTCCGGGGTGGCGATGGGCGGTTGCACTTGTAGTCATTATTATCGGGATTGTCCTCTCACGATATATCACCCGGTTAATCGGACGACCAGTCGCTCGTCGGTTTCAACGACAAAGCGTCGCGCAGACAGCGCTTCGTCTTGTTCGTTCAAGCATTGTTCTGTTTACTGTTGCACTCGCAGCAAGTGTTGTTGGATTACAAGTTGGTGATATTGTTCTGTCGGTGACTGTCTTTTCTGCAGTTCTCGGTATTGTTCTTGCACCAATCGCTGGAAGTATTATCAATGGACTGTTTATTCTTGCGGATCAACCATATGAGATTGGTGATATGATTGAGCTTGACGATGGACGGCGCGGATTTGTCGATGATATTACGATCAGATATACCAAAATATTCACACTCGATAATACATTTCTCGTGGTTCCAAACTCGTCTATTCGTGAACAACTCGTGACAAACTTCTCAGCAGAAGATGAGCGCGTTCGACAGACGCTTGATATTGCTGTTACTTACGAGTCTGATCTTGAGCGGGCTCGTGAGTTGATTCAACGCGCTGCAGCGAGTGTTGATGATGTCATCGAAGGCGGTCCGGATATTCGTGTGGGGAACGCCCGATACCCAGCTCGCCCGACCGTGTTTCTTGATTCATTTGGAGATGACGGTATTGTGCTTCGACTTCGGTACTGGGTTATGCGACCGTACAAACTTCCAGCGGTTGAATCCGACGTTGCGGACGCTATTTGGTCACGATTTCAGGAGGATGCAGCAGAACTTGAATTTCCATATCCTCATCGGCATCTTGTTTTCGATCACACAAGCGGGTCTCTTGATGCAACCGTTCAAACCGGTCCAGCCAATGGTAAATCATCAACCACCTCACACATGAATGCAGAGGCTCGTGAGAATGGGAATGTAAACCAAAATACAAACAAATACAACATAACACTAACACTAACACTCATAGCGACTCTGGATAATCGGCTCATGTCTTTCCGATAGATTCAGCGCATATGTCTCAACAAAGACGATTCCATCTGTCTATGCCAGAGGTAGTGATTTGCCACCTATATGAGGAGACAGTTGCGAGGATACTGAGTAAGCTGTCTGACGAACTCCCTCCTCGCAGGTTTGAGACGAACATCGCTTCTGAGTTGTCGATATATTGATATAAGATCCTCTCTGTCCTACGAGAAACGTGGCTGAGTTACCCATGAAACCTGACAACACTGGTGTCGCGGTGTGAGTGATGGCTCATTTCTCTCCGATGAATGTCTCGCGTGAGGTTCTTTGATGCACACTACATCCGTGCCTGTCCTGTTCCGTCTCTATGAATGACGCTGGAATGGCGCATAACTATTCATATCGACTTTATTAGGACTGCATCCGATCCCGACTCCACAACTAAATCCCCACTACCTGCTTTGCTTCGTTATCGAAACAGACACTATTTCTTGAAGAGCGTCAATTCGGTTGAACTCTGAGTCCGTACTATATTGTATTCAGTCAATCAACAACGATAGCTTATCCAATGTTATTATGTTGCACAGTGATCACAGTACACTCAAGTTTCTCTTTCAGATATGATTCAATATCGGGATCATCAATCACCCGTCGAAGCATCTGTCGCCATCGACTGACCTGTTTTGAGCCGATAACAACGATATCAGCGTCATCTGCTGCGACCTCTTCGAGGATGGTCTCCTCAACGAGAAACCCGCGACGAACAACATACCGTGCCCGCTCGATTGAACCAAAAGCAGCCTCAGCAGCACGCTTCAATTCCGCTCGGGTGACATCATCACCTTGCTGATACAGATCAACATGAAGAACAGTCAATTCTGCAGTTCGCTCTCCTGCAATTGTGATAGCCTCAGCAAGTGTTGCCCGCGAGTGCTCTGTCAGCGGATATCGAACCGGCACAACCACACGCGTCATCATTGATACAGACTCCCTCACGCATCCTGAACGTTTCCACTTGCAACAATCATCATACTGTCACAAAATAGCGTTCATAATTTATGTCATCTCATTCCATGACAGAGACATGAAAATAGTGCAGGTCGTGTACGAACAAGTCGTACGAGGTTCAGCAAGATCACGCTGACCGAAACGCGAGTGTGAGTTGGCGTGGCGGTTGTGGGCGAATCACGCTGGCGTAGACGGTGGATCGGTTGATTACCGGACTCCGATATCCTAACTGTTTGTTTGGACGGTGAGCCTGTTTGGATCGAGGCGTTTTATCGATTACCAGTCTTCATCAAAACTCAAGACGGATACTTCTGGGCTTTGATGTTGATGTGACCCTGAGGCGGTTGACCGGGGAAATCGCTTTGCGTGGAGTAGTTACGACATAGGCTGAGGGAATGAAAAAAGCCAGATGTCACCCGACCCATGGTCAACTCTGTCTATACCAGCATTATTCGGTTTCATCAATCAACACCTGCTCAGATTGCTTTGTCTAGACAATACTGCATTCACCTATTATTATCACACAAATCTTCTGATGCAAACTCATTATCGAGTGACTCAATTCGTTGGACACGTCCCTCAATCGCTGCGTCAATCCCCTGCTCGCGAGCGTACTCGATTAGGATCTCGAACTGAATGCCACCTTCTCCCACACGGTGCCGATTAGTGAGTGTTGGGAACTCATGATCGCTATGGAGAACATATGCTGATGTTGCAAGCGTATACGACTGCTCGGGAGCAATCGGCTGATTATTGACACAGACTGTCTGTATTGTTTCAGCATCATCGTCCCACACGATTGTTACCCCTGAAAGGTGGCTATGCCACCACCCTGGCTCACCAAAATCAACAACTGATGCAGCCGACTCACGCAACACTGCATGTAATGTCTCCCCGGTTAGTTCCGCACAGACGATATGCTCATTGAATGGAACGACGCTCATAAGATCAGCAACTGTGATATCTCCAGCTAGTGGTGGACCATTCCTGATCCCCCCGCTATTCTGCAGTCCAATATCAGTGTCAAGTGCCCACCGATATGCGTCAGCGACGAAATTTCCAATCCGTGATTCACCCGCGAAGACTTCACTGTGCGTTCGCTCAAGTGGCTGTGAGGTGTGTGCAACGACTTCATCGAGTCCAGCGGCCTCAACCCGACCCTGAAGCGCTGAAACGACATCATCCGCCAATGGGGCGTTAGCTGTCTCATGTCGCGTTGCAGTAATGTCTCCGTTGTTGAGTGTCACCTCGATAATTGCTTCGCCGCTCGCACCCGGTCGCACACAAAGCGTCCCATCAATCCACTCATGTCTTTGTGTGTGAAGATGTCCGCCAAGAATAACGTCAATATCACCCTGTTGTGCGAGTTCATCATCCCCGCTTCCGAGATGTGAGAGCGCAACAATATAGTCGACATCACTTGCTCGAAGGGTCTCAATTGCTTTTTCGGCTGCATTATATGGATCAGTGAAATAAAGCTCATCAGCCATTGGATTCAACGACGGCGTTGCTGGATCTGTCACGCCGATAAATCCAACCGTTTCTTTATTTATCGATTCAATTGTTGTTGGAACAACATCATCTCCAGCAAATCGCTTCCCAGCAGTTCCGTCATCATCTTGATGATAGATATTTGTTGATACCCATGTCTGTGGACTGGCTGCGACAATCGACCGTGTCGCTTCAGTTCCAAAATCGAAATCGTGGTTTCCGAACGTCTCAACATCCGTGTTGACTGCTTCAAATAGCTCCAATGCCTGCTGTCCGCGGTCGATTAATGCAAGGACACCTGGTGCAGTGTTGTCTCCGGTCCCACAGATGATTGTATTAGCGTCACTTCGAGTCCTGATCGCTCCAGCAAGGTGTCCTGCTCGCTGTGGATTGTCGAATACATTCTCAACATCCGAGTACTGAAGCAATCGCAGCATCTCATGGTGATGAGATGCCAGCGCGAAAATATTCCTCGGTACGCACCAACACTGAAATCATTCGCGAGTCTTCGTCATCAGACAACAAAATCGACATGTGAACTTATCAAAGGAGTGACCACAGACAGTTTATGACCAGTGATCCGCTAAGATGGCGTTATCAGTTGTTAATAATACGATTTCTTTATTCAGCCGCGGCGCTGTATTTTCTCGCTCGGTTCATCCTGATTCTGATTTTGCTGCTGCATTGGTGGTCACTCAGTTGTTCCCTCTCTGAGTTATGAGACTGTTCGCCGAGGGGCTTCAGCCGCTGTTCACCGAAACCGAAGCCGTCTCGGGAGTGTGAGCCGACCCGTGTGAGACCGTTCTTGACGGTCTTCACGAGCGGTCGCCGAGGTACTTTAGGACCTGTCCGTGATCGACCGTCTCCAGCCGGAACACCTCACGCTTCTCGAGGATCTTCTCCTCGCGGAACCGGAGATCATCTCGGTCTTCCGCCCACTGCGGGATTGTGCGGTCGGTCGCCTCTGGATAGTCCGAGGCCAGGACGAACGGCGTCACCAACTTGATGAGGGACATCTCCACGTCTTCGAGCCACGAGTAGTCCAGTTCGAGTTCATTGAGCCTCACCATCTGCGTGTCCTTCAGCCGGACCTCGCTGTAGCCGTAGTTCCGTTTGCCACCGAACTGGAGACCCTCCAGTCCTCGGCAAGCGGGAGCACTGCCGGGTCGTCAGCGTGGACGTACCATTTCGTCGTCTGCTGTTACCTCCGCCAGTCCTCCCGGCGACCCGTGATCGTCTCGTGAGCGAGCGCCGGGTGCTCATCGCCGCCGCGAACGGGAACGGGAACGGACTTCGTCAATGACGCCGCAAAGAATCTCAACTACAAGCCGTTCTACGACGATACGACATTCCAACCGGACAGAATCTCACGTAGCATCTTCGGAAGTCCTCATAGGAGTCCGTCTTACGGATGTTCCGTGAGACTAACGAGGAACTCTTCAAAATCGCCGCCCCGACACAAGTACTTTTTCGACAGGGGCTGCTGAGCCGAATCGCCGTGTTTGCAACTACTGTTATAGATGTGATTCGAAGTGAGCAATCTCAATCAGGGATCAAAATAATCAACGACTCATCACCCATCACTCGTCAAACTCGACACCGGTGATATTGAACTGTGCCCCTCCGTCAGCGCTTTCTGTGATCTGTATATTCCAGTCGTGAACAGTGACAATCTGTTGAACGATACTTAGTCCAAATCCAGTTCCATCTTCCTCAGTCGTATATCCCGTTTCAAAAACACGATCGCGTATGTCTGGGGAGATACCAGACCCGTCATCGGCGATATAGAATCCATCTGTGGTCGTCTCAACAATCACATCAACATTCGATCCATCGTGTTTGATCGCATTCCGTAGAAGATTCTCGAAAAGTTGCTGTAGATGAGACTCATTAGCTATGATTTGTGGATCTGCTTCAGGGGTGCATAGGACCGCTTGCTTGGTCTCGACGTTTTTCCACGCTTGCTGTGTCACTTTTTGTAATGAGATCGCTGACATCTCATTGAGGTCAGTATTCTGCGTGAGTCGAAGAAGTTCAGTAATCAACACACTCATTCGTTCAAGTGCATCATCAACGAGTTGTAACTCATCACGGTCGATGTCATCCTGCAATAGATCAATGTATCCCTGAGCAACGCTCAATGGGCTGCGTAAGTCATGACAGACAACGCTCGCGAAGTTTTCAGGCGACTGATTTTGACCTGTCAGTTGTTGTTCTTCAGCCTCCCACTCTGAGATGTTGCTGATTGTCTTCAGGTGATACTGAGTATTATCAATTGAGTGCTGAGTCGTCGTTGTCGCGACAGTCACCTGCTGGTTATTGTATCTGTGCACTGCCTCAACTTCCCGCGTTTCAACACTGTCGAATGACGTCCAGTACTGATCAAAGCTATCTATATCGATTCTGGAAACAACTTCCCACAGTGATTTCGTTTTCAGTTCTGATGGGGTGACATCAAATAACTCGGCGTATGACTGATTAACATAGATATATTGCCCACTTTGATCATAAATAGCAATGCCCACGTCAAGTAATTCGGCCATTTCACCGAATGGTTCCGTTTCAATATCACTTTGATTAGGATGGCTCATAGATGCGTGTGCTTCAGGTCGTTCCTGCCCCTATTCTCCTCGCCATCAGACGTTCACCGAATTCGCTTGATCTCGTCTCATATACTCTCAGTTGCATTCTCAGACCCGGTGGATGTGTTGGCTTCTTTCACGTGTGCAGATGAGATCAAATAAGATGAAATGTGAACAACAACTATAATTTATTCCTAACACCTCATACATTTCAAATAACAATTCATAAATCTTTCTGAAGTAATAGTACTCTACATTATTGTATAATACATTGTATAGAGTGAACTAAATTCAGAAAGTTTATATACCAAATATAAAGAGTCATATCACTAAAGAATGGTATACTACTCATCAGCTATACCAATGAAAATGACGTCTCAGATGTTGTTCATCTAATTTCGACTGAGACTCGGTTATCCAATAAACAGGCAACAGCACTTCTCATGCGCGATGTTTTAGATAAAAAAGACAGGGAGATCGCTGAAACTCTCGAAGTCGCCCCCGCGAGTACATCAAGCTATATCTCTGTGTGTAAATCAAAGTTCGATTCAGTTGATGAGAATATTGCTGAACTGGAACAGCAGATTCGACAGTGGGAAAAAACCGAACAGCTTGAGGATATTCTCAATCGACTCGAAATTAATTCACAAGATGTTGTAATGCAAAAACTCTCCGAGATTATTCGGGAAGAACTCGTCAATGATGAGGGTATAACATATTTAATTGCATATACCGATGATCAGGGAAATAAACAAATACAGACTGTTGATATGCATCCTCGGGACCTCGCCGATAAGGATATTCTCAAATACAAGCGAATTAGCTCGGTTGAAGATGTGTTTGAATAGTCTGGTATCAGTCGGTGGCACTCTGAGCAGCGTTTTTCTCTGCATCCACACTTAGACTCAGACTCAGTCTCAGTTCATCTGGAACGTCTGTGTGTGTTCCGCTTTGGATACAGAGATCAAATTACCAATAACTGCTATTATTACTGCATGCGGTCAGCAGAGGAACTGGAGTCGTATTGGAGAGTGAATTACTGTTTTATCTCGTGAACTGCTGTGGGATCAAGCTCCGAGGCACTCTGCCCGTTTTTTCTAGATAACCGATAGCTGTGGCTAATCAGGGATCTTATTAGGCCGACCGCGACTTTTGGGCCGCACGAGTGACAACTCGCTAACGCGCGTTCGGTAATATGACATCATATTCGTTTATATCCCGCTGCCCATTTTCATCGGAATTCAGACCAATGATTGCCCACTCATACTCTGGATCCATCGCCGTAAGTCGTTTTTTGATGAATGGAGTCTCACTCTTGGGAGCGACAAAGCATCGTAATTGACACTGACTTGATACTGTGCCGCCATCTGTTCGTGCGCGTTTGTCACTCAGTGTTGCGTCGGAACGAAGCGCTGTTACGTGGACACTTCGCCATTTCCGTTCAGCGATGAACTCCGATCCGTCGCCCGACACACTGTACCCAAGACGTGTGAATATTGTCTGGGCCTCCTCTGATAGAGGCGTGCTAACAGTGGGCATACACTGAGTTATACACCACCGTGGAATATAAAATTTGTCACACATTATAACGGTAATGATGTATACTTTCCGTGGCTTCTCTTCCTCATATAATAGAACGCACACAGATGATGACACCAGCATCGTTGATCATTGTTCCGTCGATATACGGCACACTAAATGTCATATTCTGGTTACGTTGACCCAAGCGTGGTGTCAATTTTGTCTGCCCTATCAGTCGGTAGCAATCTGAGCGATGTTTCTTTCCGAAGCCACACTCAGTCTATCTGGAACCTCCGTGTGCGCGCTCCGATTCAAATAAAGAAATCACAGTCACAACAACTGCTATGATCATGCGATAGCAATTACGCATGAGGACCGATAGAGAGTACTCGACAGGTCAACAAAGCAAGTGCTTCGGGATTTTATCAGTTCTCAATGGATTCCACCAGTCGAGTAGCCACCCGGGCAATCGAGACGTCCAAAGAATCAGTTATGACGATATTTTATTTGATTTCGATTGGGTGATAGATCTACTCCTCAATACGTATCAGGTTCGGAATGATTCACCGCATCCACACTCACTGACGACATTCGGGTTGTCAACATGAAAGCCAGCGCCCTGGAGTCCACCCTCATATTGCAGTCTCGACCCGCCGATATAATTCTGGCTTGCAGGGTCAACGAATACACGTAATCCATGTTGTTCGACAATCGCATCATCGGGCTCTGGTTCATGATCGAATCGCATCCCATAGGATAATCCTGCACAACCGCCTTGTTGAACGAACAGTCGTAAGCCCGCCTTGTCAGTATCAAGACCTTCTGACTCAATTAATTGGATAGCTTCAGACGCCGCTTCTTGAGTAATCGTTACAGTTGTTTCACCACCCGCATCATCTGTCTCAGCACTCATAATCTTAGATATCATATCTACCGAGTTAATGGTGACGCTATGATTAGTCTCATCCCGCGGGTCGTCTGTGGTTTTGACACCGCCGATGCTCGATGGACATCGTATACGGATGTCCCCTTCTCTCAGCTACAACGGTCACAGACCGCGTCACCCACAGGGTCGCACTCTCTAACGAAGGCAGCTTTCAAGCCTACCGGATCCTCACCGAAGTTACAATGACACGTCCTGAGGATTCCACGGAACCCGATTTCTACGACTGTCAGCGGGCAATTTGGCGCCTTGATATCAAAAATCACGTGTTCAGCCCTCAATGACCGCATCACGACAGTCATCACCGATGCTTACCGCCACGTCGTCTTGTATGAGACAAACGTCTCGAACTTGTGGAACGGAAATTTGTGTAATCGCCGGTTCATATACATCCTGTACTGCATTTCCTCGCGGATACCGCTCGTATTCTTGAACACGGCAGCCGGGTTTGAGAACTGTCTGGTGAACTCAACGATAGCACGGGAGAGTCGATGCAACACCCACTCGGCAAATCCCTCTTCGTTATCACCGAGCTGATCATGGATGCTCGTCTTCCTGCGTTCCTGACAGCATTTCCTGATTGTGTGGGAGCGGTAGTGGTGGGGTTCCTGCTTGATCTGCCCATATTCAACGACGAGCACGCCCTCCGTCCGCAGTGTCTCACGGTCAAGGGTGGTGAGTACGGTCACGGTCCTGGTCCTGCGAGGGCAAGGACTGCCGATCATGTCATTGTAGAGCGTTATGAGAGTGACTTCACACGGCGCATCTCCGACAGTGGCATCCAGGTTCGAGTCGAGGACGTGTCCCTGTCAAGTCGGTGTCTCCAACCCGAGTAGCAGTTAAGAGTCGTTGGCAATATGACTACTGTGTCTATCCGAAACCACACTCACCTCAACTGAAACGTCCGGTGACGCGTTCCGCTGCAGCTTCGGATACAGAAGTCAAATTACCAAGAACTGTTACTCATGACCCCTGTGATAGTCGTGCGGTGGCGACTGCCGGGTTGACATGGCAGGATCTAAGCGTTTTCGTCGCTGCAGTCGCGCTTATCGCTTTGGAAATGACACCCCACGAGGATTGGTCCCCGCATCGACGGGGTGATACAATGTCAGTGACGAGATTTCTCAACTTCTCTCGTATGACAGTGGCTGATCTTATCGAGGACTATCTCCTCCTGTGGATTTTCCTCTCGGTGGGGCTGGGCATTGCTGTCCCACAGATCGAAATCGTGACCCGTGCATCGACGGTCATCCTCGCGGTGATGATCGGGAGTATTTCGCTGACGCTCTCGGTCGAGCAGTTCCGCGAGATCGACCTCCGGACGCTTGGGCTCGTCCTTGTGGGTCACATTGCAATGCCGTTTCTCGCGTTCGGAATCACACGAGGTTTGGGCTTATCGCCGGAACTGACCGTTGGGTTCGTCGTGTTAGGTGCCGTGACCCCCGAACTCGTAACCCCGGTGATGACCGAACTCGCGGATGGCGATACCGCCCTCTCGACGACGGCGTTGGTTGTGATCGGCGTCGGGAGTGTTGGATTCGTCCCAGCGGTCGTCGCCCTGCTTATCGGTGGTATCGATGTCCCCACGCTCCCGATTGTTGAGCAGCTGCTTGCCGCTGTCGTCGCTCCAATGATCGTCGCCGTCGGCGCACGTGCGGTTCAGCCCGCCCGTGTCGGCACCTACGACGGCTACTACCCGGCGGTTTCTGCAACGATGGTCGTGCTGATCATCGGCGGTGTCACGGCTGCGAACGTTACAGTCATCCGGTCGAACCTGTCGTTGTTGGTCGGCGTTGGGGTCGGCGCCGTCGTGTTGAATGTGCTTGGATACAGCCTGGGGTTTCTCCTCAGTCGTTGTGGGTCTCGCTCGACACGGATTGCATCGGTCCTCTCGATTGGCATGCGGGATTTCGCTGTCGCCGCTGCCCTCGTCATTGCGGCTGGGCTCCCGACGATTGCGTCGCTACCGGCTGTCGCGTTCGGCGTGGTCGAGATGGCGACAAGTGCTGGTCTCGCCCGGTGGTTCAGCCGACCTGACTAACTGACTCAGGGAACGGCGCTCTGTGACCGCCGATAAATCCACAGGGAACAGTCATCTGTAGACTACCTCCCCAGACGTGGAAACCTACCGGAGGACCAATTTTGATGAGCGACTCAAGGAACTCGTCGAGCCGCCCGACATCGCCGATGTAACGCTGTGAGACGGACTTTTTGAAGATAGTCGCCGCTCAGATCGTGCTCAAAAACCAGGTCTTGACTGCTGATTGTGTGGTCACAGCCAACTGCGAACGCGGTCTGAAGAGCCTGCTGGTAAACGTCCCGCGTCTCACGAAGCTTCTGATGCTTGCGGACATTCGGCTCAACAAATCTCAGTCCGAGCGTTTTCGTGAGTTCGCTCACGCTTTGACCTCCTTGTGACATCGCCGGATTCATCTGGCGGGCTGCCAGAACGCATGAGTGCTGACAACGGTCGATGTAGCTTCAGACGGTTTCACTAGAGACGTGCCCGGGTGTGCCAGCGTAGTAGCCGCGCGCCCTCCTTGCCGTCGTGGTCGTGGGCGGGGGCGGTGTGGCGGTGGTTGTACTTCCGTGAGCAACTGTCGTTGAACCAGCTAGCAGTGGCAGTACCAGACTGTGCTTGGGCAGGCTACCGAAAACAGGTGAACGTGGTCGGACTGAACAGTCGGATTTTGAATATCCCTTTTCATCGGTAGTTTCGTGGCGGATATATTCCACACGGTCGGCAGCCTCTCGGGTCAGTACCGTGTCCGTGTTGCGGTACTTCGGCAGCCACATGGGGTGGTAGTCGAGGAATAACTCATTTTGCCACCTAAATTGCGGAAATCTTGCGGGAACGGTGGCAAATCCGGCAATGTAATCGAACGGTGAAGAATCATACTATGCTGTCCGCTCAGCCCCCCGCCTCTGCTTCTGCCTGTTCACTTCTCAATCCAAACAGTGTCTCCGAACGTTCGTATCTTTATCAGCAGTGTGTTCTCATGTCGACTCCGATTCGGTGTTGTTTTTCGTTTCTCCAGTTCGGACTCGAATACTCTCAGCATGCGCCTCAAGTCCTTCTGCTGTTGCGAGCGTTTGGATTGTTTTATCCAACCGATTCAATCCTGTTTCATCAATACGCTGAACCGTCGTTGACCGCAGGAATGTGTCGACAGACAGCCCGCCGTGTTGACGCGCGCCACCAGACGTCGGAAGAACATGGTTTGTTCCTGAGGCGTAGTCGCCGGCTGCTACTGGTGTGTGCGAGCCTAAGAACACACTCCCAGCATTTTTGATTCGATCAAGAATTGCTTCATCATCTGCAGTCTGAATTGAGAGGTGTTCTGCGGCATACTCTTCGGCAAACACAATTGCCTCTGACATCGATCGGGTGACGATGACACCTGATGCGGCCTGTGCAAGTGCTTCTGTAATGACGTCTGAGCGCTCTCGGGCACTCACTTGGGTTTCGATTGCTTTGACAATCGCCTCACCAGTCTCTCGATTATCGGTGACAGCGACGACTGACGCGTTTGGGTCGTGTTCAGCCTGTGCGAGTAAATCCGCAGCAACGTACTGAGGCGTTGCAGTCTCATCGGCTATCACGAGAACCTCAGAGGGACCAGCAAGAAAATCAATATCGACGTCACCTCGAACCTCTGCTTTCGCCGCTGTTACCCATCGGTTGCCCGGTCCGACAATCTTCTGTACGGCATCAATTGACTCAGTTCCATAGGCAAGTGCTCCAACAGCCTGAGCACCACCAACAGCGTAAATCCGGTCTGCACCCGCAATATGAGCAGCCGCACGCGTTACTGGATGGACCGGATTCCCTGGTGGCGTTGCAAGCGCGACGTGCTCGACACCAGCGACGACGGCTGGAATGACACCCATTAACACACTCGATGGATATGCTGCGGTCCCACCGGGAGCGTATACGCCAACTCGGTCAAGCGGACGGAACCGACGACCTAATTCGCGGTGATCTTCATCATATGTGCACCGCCAGTCATCTGGGATCTGCTCTTGGTGAAATGTGCGTATGTTCGCTGCTGCTGTCTCGAGTGATGTGCGAACTGCATCATCAATCTCATCATACGCTCGTTCTGCAGTATCGGTCACATCGATTGTCCCAACCTCGACGTTGTCGTGTTCACGGGCGAGTTCACGAAGTGCTACGTCACCCTCATTCCGAACACGATTCAGGATATCACGAGCGTCTGAGCGTGCATCAGCCACCCCGGCGTCTCGATCAAAAAACGCTGCCCGCTCATCCGGCGTTAGCTCTGATAGGTCGCGGGCGGTGAGTGTCATCGTCATCGTCATATTCTCGATTTGATGTCTGTCGGCAAGGATATTCCGGATACAGATGCAGACGTGGATCGAGATTTATATGTAAAATTAAATTAAATTAAATGCAATTAATCCTTCTTCGCAGCCACCTATCTCTCTGTGAGATTATCTCATCAGACAGTGTCAGCGAGGCTGAGACGCAACCAATTTAGCCTCGCCTTGGATATATCGTGAGCGATGGAGGATCGTACTCGGACGTATCTGAAAGGCCGTTTCGGCGATTACTATGCTCGCGCTCAGATGGATGCGCCGCCGGCAGCTAATCGCCGTGAGTGGGGACATATTCCGTGGAGTGCCGGAGGCACGACAATGATCCGTCATCAGTCGCTGCTTGAGTTAGGCGATCTTGATGATTTCCTCCATCGGACTGCACCAAAGCACGTGTATTTCTCTGCGGCACGATTTACTGATCCGGGTGCAACACCAATGGATCAAAAGGGCTGGCAGTCGGCTGATCTTATATTTGATCTTGATGCTGATCACCTTCCAGGGATCAACCCTGAGACCACCTCATATGCAGACATGCTCACAGCATGCAAGGCGGATCTTCAAACGCTACTTGCGTTTATTGACGATGATTTTAGTTTCGATGAAACACAGGTCGTTTTCTCTGGCGGGCGGGGATATCACGTGCACGTTCGTGATGAAGGGATTCGTTCTCTTGATAGCGCTGCTCGTCGAGAGATTGTTGATTATATTCGCGCAATCGATCTAAACATTGAGACACTTATCGATACACGATCAAATCGCGGAACGACACAGCGGATTCTGAGACATCGTGGTGGGTGGGGACGCCGGATTCACAAGCGGCTACTCGAACTCATCGAGACTCTCCAATCAGTCGATGATACAACGGCAGTTGAACGATTACAATCATTTGAGGGGATTGGGTCAGGACGAGCAGAGACAATTCTTACCCAAATCAAAACCAATCCAGAGGCAATCCAGGCAGGGAATCTCGAAGCTGGCGGCACGGGGATTCGTATTCTTGTCGATGCACTTGCCCAAACGGCGTTTGAACAAGAGACCGCACCGATTGATGAGCCAGTCACGACCGACACGAACCGCTTGATTCGACTCCCTGGAAGCCTTCACGGTGGCTCGGGACTGCTGGTTACCCCACTTGACCGCGAGGAAATCCCCTCATTTCATCCACTTGAGCACGCTATCCCAGAGCGATTTCGGGGTCGAGACATACAGATACGAGTCACCGACCCTGGAGTGACGACGTTTAATGGTGAGACATTCAATCTTGCTGAGGGGAAAAACACCGTTGAAGAGTGTCTTGGAATCTTTCTGATGACTCGCGGTCGGGCTGAGAAGGTGAGCGCATAATCTGTGCGGATTTACCTACACTCACTCAACCGAGAACGCACACGGTCCACAGTCTGATCATCAGAAATAAAGAGGAGTTGGTTCTGATTATTGTTATCGCGACTACCGATACAGAATATAAGGAGAATGCCCAGAGGGTTTGATGTGACTTTGAGGCGATTCACTCTGCAGTCGGGTGCCTATCAGCTGAGATTTATGCGATATCAGATACCCAAATCCACAGTTACATCAATGCACAAAAAGAATATATCACTAACAGAGTCGCCTGTTTCGACCGTGAAATAAACTATTTAGGGTAATGATTATTACCCTTGATTGGAAATTACCGCGACCTATCTGCGGAAACGAGAGATGAATGTGCGTTATGAGCGACAATATTTGAATCACAACAGATGGATTTGAGCGAGTTGCAGGATGTCCAACGGACAGAGCGACAGATGGATAGCCTGCAGCATCTATCTGATACATTCTATGAGGATGTTGCTGAATATATCGCTGAACGGAAAGCTGAACGACGACGTCTTGCATCAAAAACAGATGATCCATTTGGTGACCCTGCCGTCGGACGGCTGACTGATGAAATCAAGACTGCCGAGGAGGTTGTACAAGCTATTTATGAACGCCGGATTGGGAAGGTAGTCAAACTCGCCTCTTTCGACGCGGCTGATATGAAAACCGATACTGCAGGTCTGACGAGTGAAGAGCGCGAGCTATTTGATGATCTCGTTGCTCGGATTATTACGAACCGTGAACACGTCCTCAGCGTGCTTGGTGGCGAGGGGGAAGAAGATTCAGACTCAGACTCAACAGGCGCAGAAACGTCTTCACCGGCGGATGAAAATCCACCTCAGCACGACACAGAGGAATCAATACCTGCTGAATCATCGGATAATATACACAATACTCCAGCCCCAAATGAGTCTCAACTCCAAGATACTGATTCACAACCGGGCATTCGCGATACTCATGCTGACGCTGATGATGTTGTTGATGCTAGTGGCGATGAGACAAATGTGGATACACACTCTGAGATTAACGCTGATAGCGAAGATAACACCAGTACTGACCCATCATCAACACTAGGTTCGCATCCGACAACTGGGATGAATGCTGGCAGTGAGACCGAGACCGAGACCGAGACCGAACCGAAGACCGCACACCCACACTACACTGACACTGACACTGACATTGACACTGAGAGACAACACGCAAACTCATCTGATGAGTCAGTCCCCCCAAACCCGGATGATGTGCTTGCGGCTGCAATGGGTGATGGTGGCGACATCGTCGATGCTATCGATCCATCAGCTGTGAATACAGACATCGATAATGTGGATGATAATCAGACCGATTCGGTGACTAACGGTGAGACGACGGCACAGCCAGATTCGAAAAACCTGAACAGAAATGATTCAGACGTCACGCCGCCAGGTGAGGATGAAGATCGAACGCAAGATTCTGCTCTTGATCCATTACCCCAGACAGCTCAGGAAGATGCAGATCTTCATTCTAACTCTACGGTTGAGCCTGAGTCTGACTCTCAGTCTCGCCCCAATGATGCTTCCATCACGCCTTCTGCACAAACCACGGACATCACCCACACCTCAGATGACAGTCTCAATACACAGAGAAATACAGATACAAACAAGAGTTATAAATCCCCACGAGAAGGTTCGGAAACAGTCACCGAGACCAACGTAGAATCAGACCCAGAACCGGACTCAAAATCAACGATAACACCAGACACTCCTTCCGACGACCCAGACCGCGTTATTCTTCGTATTACCGCCGACGTTGGTCGCATCCTTGGCGTTGATCAGCGTGAGTATGACCTTGCAGCAGAAGATATTATTATGCTTCCAGAGACGAATGCCGAACCGCTTTTGTCTCGGGATGCTGCAACACGGCTTGATTGATGAAGTGAAATCGTGTCGTTGAAACACTGCAATACCAGTCGGTAGTAATCGAACCATTGTTTCTCTCCGAGACCACACACAGACTCAGTTCCATCTGGAACGCCCGTATGTGCGTTCCGCCTCACATTCGGCTCACGATACTCACAGTTCCAACAACTGATAACAGCATTGTGCATACGTGCGATTGGCTCACCTGCTCCGGACTTTCCCTCAATCAAACGATGGAATGACAGGCTCATTATCATCCTCTCGTGAGTAGTGCGGTATCGGCTATTTCTCTCCGCGCTGATACACCAAGATTCACCACTGAGACGTGTGAATTCTGCGATACGGTCGATGTATTCACCGAAACTGAAATTGCGGTGATTGGTATTAGTGATGACCCAATCTCTGATCTCAATGCTTTCGCAACTGAATATAATCTCTCGTTTCCATTGCTCTCGGGCGATGGGACTGTTGGCAGTGTGTATGACTCATATGTAAAGAACAATATGTTTCTGACAGCTTCGATGGCGTATTTCGAGATACATACATTGTCGACCCGATGGGAATGATTGCATTTACGCATGAGGGTGTTTCACCTACGACCCACTCGAATCGATTATCTCCGATTTTGATGCTACTGGTGTTATTTACTGACCCGATGTTACCAGAATCCTGCCTGATGATCAATCATACACTGATGATGACATCGGAGAGTCATATCAAAAAAGCGTATTCACGCAACTGCGAGGCGAGCAGTCTCGACACTCAGAGAAGGACTTAGTGATTCCCAATCGATTGCCGAAAGCAAAGAGCATCAGACGAAAGAATCATTTCGATGCTGCTGAGTACAGAACCTGTATTCCCAGAGATTATCGGGATTTATTATTGGAAGGTCCGACCAACGCCAGCCTCTGGTTGTCGCTCGACACTACTCGTCTCGAAGCGTTGCTCAATCTGCTCGTACTGTTCGCGTGTTTCCTGCGTGACACTTGGACCAACCTCATCGAGGGCATCTTCGAAGTGTCCCATAGTCACTCGAATATTGCCGACTGATTCTTTCACCTCTTCAGGTGAGACACTATTGATGAATTCCCGACTTGCAGCCATCGACGCTTCACGGCATACCGCTTCAATATCGGCACCAACGTATCCCTCAGTGCGCGAGGCAAGTCGTGAGAGACTCACACTGTCTGCCAGTGGTTTCTCTTCGGTGTGCACCTCAAAGATTGCTTCTCGCGCAGTCTCGGTTGGAACAGGGACATGCACATGACGGTCTAACCGTCCTGGACGTAGCAACGCAGCGTCGATGAGATCAGGTCGATTTGTCGTTGCGATTACAACCACATCTTCGAGGGACTCAAGCCCGTCAAGTTCGGTCAGTAGCTGTGAGACAACCCGTTCTGAAACGCCTGAATCGCCTGTTGTTCCTCCTCGCTCGGTAGCGATCGAATCAATCTCATCAAAGAACACTACTGTTGGGGCGTTCTCTCGTGCCTTCTTGAAGATGTCACGAACACCTTTCTCTGATTCACCGACGTATTTGTCCAATAACTCTGGACCCTTCACCGAGATGAAATTCGATTCAGACTCGTTTGCAACAGCCTTTGCAAGCATTGTCTTGCCTGTTCCGGGCGGACCATACATCAATACGCCCTTGGCTGATTGTATATCCATCTCCTCGAAGACATCTGGATAATCAAGCGGCCACTGGATTGTCTCGCGCAATCGCTCTTTTGTGTCCGTCAGACCACCAACATCGCCCCACGTCACATCAGGGACTTCAACGAATACCTCGCGGAGGGCAGATGGCTCAATGCCTCGGATTGCCTCTTTGAAGTCCGTTTCAGTCACTGACAGCGATTCGAGGACATCTGCATCGACCTCGTCAGCCTCAAGATCAAGCTCTGGGCGAATTCGACGAAGTGCGTTCATTGCCGCTTCTTTGGCGAGACTTTCGATATCTGCGCCAACGAATCCATGCGTGTTATCCGCATACGCATCAAGATCAACACTTTCGGAGAGTGGCATATTCCGCGTGTGCACTTGAAGAATCTCTTTGCGCCCCTCGCGATCTGGAACACCAACCTCGATTTCGCGGTCAAATCGACCGCCACGGCGCAGTGCTGGATCAAGTGCGTCAACACGATTCGTTGCACCAATAACAACAACCTCACCGCGCTCATCGAGTCCGTCCATGAGCGAGAGTAACTGTGCAACGACGCGTCGTTCGACGTCACCACCGGCTTCTCCCCGTTTTGGCGCGATTGAGTCTATCTCATCAACAAAGACAATTGATGGCGCTTCCTCTTCGGCTTCTTCAAAGATTTCACGGAGTTGTTCCTCAGATTCGCCGTAATATTTCGACATGATCTCTGGACCAGAGATCGTATGGAAGCTTGCATCAATCTCATTGGCGACAGCCTTCGCGATGAGTGTCTTTCCGGTTCCTGGTGGACCGTGGAGTAACACTCCCTTCGGTGGTTCAATTCCGAGCCGCTGGAACAACTCGGGGTGACGCATCGGCAACTCGATCATCTCTCGGACCTGCTCGAGTTCACTTTCGAGCCCACCGATATCCTCGTAGGTAACGGCTGGGGTGTTTGACCCCTCACTTCCACCAGCCTGAATATCCTCAGCTGGTTGCTGACTGAGTGTTACTTCAGTTGAATCGGTCACAATCACCGTTCCTGACGGTTCTGTCGATGCGATCTTCATCGGAATAGGCTGTGCTGATGAGGACATGAACCCGAATCCAAATGGGACTCGGATGTTCTGTCCTTGTGTCACTGGTTGTCCCGAGAGCTTATCCCGGAGATGTGCCCCAATGTTCCCACTGATGCGAAGATTCTGTGGGAGTGCGATTGAGACGTGTTTTGCCGGTTTGATATCAGCTTTTTCGACATCAACGGTGTCGTCAATTCCGACGTTCGCCTGTTGACGTAATTGCCCATCAATCCGAATGACGCCTGTGCCTTGGTCATCAGGATAACCGGGCCATACTCGGGCAATCGCTGTGCCATCTCCGCTTTCGATTCGAATGTAATCGCCGCCCTCAAGATCGAGTTCAGCGGCAACATCACGATCGATTGCAGCTAATCCACGACCAGCGTCCTTCTGTTTGAGTGGTTTGACAGTAAGCTTCATTGTTCGATTGTAATTGTAATTATTCCGTTGGTTGCTGTGACTGCCGTTTCACCTTCTGGGAGTTCGAACTCCGTCTCAATCGTACCATCACTTGTCTCCGCAATAATGATTGCTGTTGTTCCAACGATGTCGACATCGACGGTGGTTACACTGGGACCTAATTCGACGGCGAGGACCCAACTGTCATCATACTCATACCGGCGGCTGAATCGTCCGCTCTCGCCGGCGAACTGTTGTGTTTTCATCTTGTCTCCTAACCACAAGTTAGGGAGTGTAATATATAAATTTGTCGCACAGAAATCGCATGACGGCAGTAATGACGTCCAGTCAGTGGTTGTATTGCGGTTCACAGTTTCCGGTTCGCTCACGAATTATCACCATCGCATCATTAATATAATCAATCTTATATTTCATCGCTACACCTACCCAACACATCACTCTCTGACAGTCTCGTTTGTCCCGGTCACGATATCCACGTGATGATATTATCTAATAGACATATAATGGTCGTGAATAAAATCGATAATACGAACTGTCGGGTATTGACGTTCATCAGCATCATCGATACTCAATTTATTGTGTCTGATACTCACCCATCAAGATTCACCGATTGATTCGATATTATCCGATCGCTTATCAGTTGGTGACACTCTGAGCAGCGTTCCTTCTTGAACCCACACGCAGACTCAGTGTCTCTGGAACACCGGGTTGCGTGTTCCGCTCTAATTTCGAATACCGGCAGAGAAACTCACAGTCCCAACGACTGCTATCCTGGCACCAATCGAATCGGTATTACTTTGAAGACTGCGACGAAGACTGTTCTGTGGAACCGGTCGAGACAACGGACCCAGATGGGGTCGACTATGGATGGGTAATGCAGACAACGTTCGTCCTGACGATCATTATTGGTGCGCCAGTCGTGACCTTACTGTCTCTTGGGACGACACTTTCGACATGGGAAGCCCGTGCTGGATTTGCTATCCGGGTCGGTGCCGTGATTTGGATTCTTACTGCACTTTCTGTATTCGGCTATGCGCGCTGGAGTGACACTGATGCCGATACTGATACTAATGGAACCGACACAGATGCTGTTAGTCCCCCATTGGCTTCCTCACGCACACACACAAAGACACGCTCAGACCAAGATCAAGACCGAGATTCACACGCAAATACTGACACAGGCGCATCACAGACGACACAGCAGAGTTCAGACGCGACAAGGACTGCTGATGCTGAGGAGACATCATGAGGAGAAGGAGACAGCACGTATGGCAATCCAGAATGACTTTCGGTACCGTCGGTGAGGCTGACATATGATAGATGAGACAATCGAAGAAATTCAACAGATGCAGACGCATAGTTCCTCAGTTGTTGCTGTGAAGGCAGCCCAAGCACTCACTGATCTTCTTGATCGGGATCATACAACAATTGAGAACTTTGAACGTGATCTTGAGCGCAACGTTGGGGCACTCAAACGAGCAAATCCATCGCATGCGTCATTATTCAACGCGATGCAGACGATCAAGATCAATGTTGTTGATCGTAAAAATGATCTTGATGAGGCAAAAGAACTGCTTGAAGAGGTTATTCATCGTGTTGTTGAGGATGTGACTGAGGGGAAATCCCGAGCAGCCGCGAAAGCGGCTCCGACGCTTGAAACAAATGCGACGATTTTGACACATGATTATTCATCGACGGTACTCGAAGCAATTGAGCGTGCAACGAACACAGAAACATCGCTCACAGTGTATGTGACAGAGGCGCGACCTCGATATCTTGGTCGGAAAGCTGCCCGTCGGCTTGCTGAACTCGCATATGTCGAACCTCATCTCCTCGTCGATAGTGCTGCAGGTTCATTTTTATCAGAGTGTGACCGCGTTGTTGTCGGGATGGACTGCATCGTTGATGAAACACTGTATAATCGCGTTGGGACGTTCCCAATTATTGCAACAGCAGCCGCGGTTGATGTCCCTGTCACCGTTGTTGGGTCAGCCGCGAAGATTGTCGATGGTGGCTTTGTATTCGAAAATGAATATCGATCTCCATCTGAGGTGTCACTTGAGCCACTTGAGGATATTATGATTGAAAATCCCGCATATGACGCAACGCCCGTTTCACTGATTGATCAAGTAATTACAGATAACGGCGTCGAGTCGTTCTAATCGACCTATACCGCCTCGGATCTCACTCACCGTCGTGAGAAATTATCGAAACGGTCGCAATAATCGCCTTGGAATCCACTGTAGTCCTTGCATGACTCTGTGTTGTCCACTAAATGTTTCCTCATTCGCGCGGTATAACGCTTGTTGATGCTGTTGTTGTTGTGATTCACGCTCTGTGGAGAGCTGTGTCTGCGTCTGTGTCTCATAACTCGGGGATTTATTTCTCTCGGCATCTCCTGGCTCACTCGTATCAGCATGTGTCTCCGTCTCGGCAGTTATGATATGAGTCGTTGAGTCTGAGCCGTTAATTTCCCCAATCTCATCAGTTGCATTATCCCTTTTTTGACCCCCGACTTGTTCTATCATCCCATGTTCAGTCAGACTCTCAAGCGCAACTGTCGCCTCTTTTTCAGAGATCCCAACATCCGCTGCGACCTCAGCTGGTGTTTGTGGACATTCACGAACCGCACGCATGATACGACCCGCTCGTTGTACTCGTTGAATCGCTTCAATCCCACTGTCAGTGTGCTCAAAATATGAGTGAGTCGAATGACCGGGTGGTCCATCACGATACGTCTTATAGCCGTCAGCAGTGAACCAAATCCCACACACAAGCGCGATCACAGGAAACCATGGTCGGGGTGTCCCAACAATGAGCCATGACCCGCTGATAACGGTGAGAAGTAGTCCAATGCCTATCCCGTCGATACCTGATGGAATATCATACGGCTGAAGAAATGCCTCACTCACTCGCCACACGACAATAAGAAAAAACGGAACTGCGGCTGAGATGAGTGACCGATCGGTGAACACCCAGATCCCAGCAGTCAGAATGGCTGCGAAAGCACCTGCTCGAAAGAGTGCTTGGACACGGTCATCAACATCATTCACATCAAGCATAGCTGACACAAACGATGACGAATATAAAAATCTCATGCGCTCTTCAGCCGTCATGAAATGCTATTAGCTTTTGCCCTCATCAATATCCAGATTACCGAAGAGGAGCATCCGCGATGAACACGGATCCTAACACAGGTTATATTATATGATGGGTAGTTTCACACCGATGCTACCCCCGGTGGCGTGTCAGTAGCAACTAACCAATGAGTAGTGTCTCCTGTCGCGCTTCCCTGCTCTCAAGACATAGTTGAGTTCTCGGTTCGTGGGTGTTCAAGACCGCCGAAGTAAGTCTGCAAATCGATCCCGTATTGAGGGTGTGTCACCAAGCTTAAGATAATATGCATCACCACCATCCTCATAGTAGCCGGTGATTCGTCGGACAATCTCAAAACCAAGATACTCATAGAATGACAGTGCGGATTCATTCGTTGCACGGGCATGACACGAGATTGATTCATGATCATTCGCCGCCTCTGCAACTAGCCGTTTGCCATGTCCCTCACCGCGATACGAGGGCGCAACAGCAAGAAAGAGGATATACCCATCACGCCGGACTGAAGCAAACCCGACAAGTTCGTCATCCTCGAAGAGCAGGTGCGTCTTCGAGCGACGATACGCGTCGGTGAAGAAGGGTCGTCGCTGTTTGAGTACTCCCTCCTCTGTTCGAATCTGTTCTTTGAGGGTCCACGCTGTTTCAACGCGGTCATCATCCCCTGGAGGGTCGACCTGCACTTCGACGTTGACGCTCACAAACATAGCTAACGGTACGATTAATATAATTCCACCGTCAGCCACAGTTACTACCGGTCAGAGAACCGATGAATGATGATCTTATTTTCTTTTCATCAGTGTTCAGATCACTGTTCGTATGCGAAGCGAAGACGGTGAGTTCTCAGAAACACCAACACTCAGTCGGTTATGGACTGAGCATTGCAGAGGGGACGGATATCTGAACCGGAAACTGGAAACTGCGAAAAGACAAAGACAAAAACAAAGACAGAGACAGAGATACAGACATATACATCGACAGCAGTTTTCCTCTAGTCACTCTCGTGGTTGTCTCTGATGGACCGACATCAGATGACCAAGGGATGGAGACTCATCCATCACCACTGTGGAATAATGTCAGCTCTTCTGCTTCATATATATTCAACAACTCAGTCACAATCGTATCATAATCTTCGTCATCTTCTCGGAGTGAATCAAGTCGTGCAATCGTTTCGTCATCAAGATGTATCTGTGGCATATCCGCACATATGCATTCAATCAAAAAAATATCAGGGAACGTATTCTCTCCGCTCAGACAGTTGTGAGCTATCAATCCCACCAGCTTACGTTGTCTCATATCAGTCGCTGAAAACACTGCCGTGTTGAACAGCGGTCTCTGAGCCACGGTGAGACGATATCACTCTTGAGATGACTCACAACAATCGCCAACAAGCCGACTCAAATTTCAACTCCCTACCCCCTCCCCCTCGGTCAGCACCGCTATTCAACAGAGCAGAAAATACAATTGCTGTGTACTACTCGATGTATAGTTGTCATGAACACGGACCGACCTGGAATAGACTACATTCTCTCATGTTAACTCCTGTCGTGTTCTATCAGATTGAGTTAACGAATATATAATTGCTCTCACCGCATGTTCCATTCACGCTCAGGCGAATCGACTATGCCCAGCACTACCAGAGACCTCCGTCAGTTCTGCGTGCACATCCGCAATCCGGTCACGGATTTGTCGACCAGCGACTCGTGGATCGAAGATATCCTTATTCGGTGACCACTCAGTATCGTTGAAAAACGTCTCTCGATTTGCGTCGATATCTTCAGGCGGAACGATTGCTGTTTCATCATCTCGGTAAAGATCGAACGCTGTTCGAGTGTACTCATATTGATAGCGGGTATCTTTGTTCACCTTACAGATTCCATACTGGAGCATCTCTTGGAGTTGTTCCGGTTGCACACCCGAGGACCCATGAAGCACGAGTGGCGTATCTAATCCATGATCACGAAGCGTTTGTCGGATCTCTTGTGCGAGGTCCGGACGAAGTTCGAGATTCTTGCCTTTTGCAACGCCGTGTTGTGTACCAACGGAGATAGCAAGTAGATCACATCCAGTTCGATCAACAAACTCGACAGCCTGCTCTGGGTCAGTATAGAACGCCTCAGCAGCCTCAATATTATCTTCGACACCCTTTATTTGTCCAAGTTCGGCTTCAATAAGGACATCAGCATCTTTGTCCTCTTTCATCTCAACAACCTCACGACTCCGCGCAACATTTTCCTCGAACGGTTCATGTGATGCATCGATCATTATCGAGGAGGGAATCCCAAGGTCCATCTGCGCTTCAATGAATCCAAGATCTGATTGATGATCCATATTCAGAAACACGCCAATATCATATTGATCAGCAATCGCCTCAATGTACGTTCCCATTGCTCGAAGCCCATCGACTGGGTCTTCATTTCCAGCGAATGTACTGGCACCCCCACTGAGTTGTAACAGCAGATCTGAATTTTTTCGGGCAGCACCTTCCATCAATCCCATCATTATGTTTGGTTCGGCGATGTTTGATGCAATAAGCCCAAATCCCTCTGTGAGCGCATCGTCGTAGACGGTTGCGAGTTCACTCCCGCCGTGGAACGGCACTTTTTGTCACCTCATAACTCTGTTTTATCGCCTCCGTCATAAACAATGTGGAGCGATATGTCTGCGACATCGCAGAAAACATGAGTCACATTTCAACCCTGAACCTGAAGCTGAACTAAAGGAACGAGAGTTCCACGGGTCACCCGACCCGTGGTCGTTTACCTGTAAGTGTATGTGTAAACACAAAGCCAAAATTCAGACACACATCTGGAATCGGAGTGAGCTTACCTATCGTCGCGTAACGATTCGATTGTATCGCGGGTTGTTGCCTCACGAGCGCTCTCGACAAGTGTCTGTGCCTCCGATACGGTTGTTTCTTGAACTGCTGATTTCACCTGCGGGACGGAAACAGCACTCATACTTAATTCTGTCAAACCAAGCCCAATGAGTAACTGTGTCATTGATGGGTCACCTGCCATTTCGCCACACATTCCAACCCAGGTGTCTGTTCCCTCGGCGGCGCGTACCGTTGTATCAATCGCTCGAAACACAGCTGGCTGTTGATAATCACCAAGCGTCCTCACACGGTCGTTTCCGCGCTCTGCTGCCATTACATATTGCGCAAGGTCATTTGTCCCGATACTAAAGAAATCAACGTGATCGGTAAGTTCCGGGGCGAGAAATGCGCTTGCGGGTGTTTCAATCATCACACCAAACTCCGGAGTCCTCACTGCTGAATCCAAATCCGAATCCGCATCTGTTGTATCATCTCCATCCGCTGTTTCGATATTGCTTGCAACTGTCTCAATCATCGACTGTGCTTCGGTCACCTCCTCAATCGTTGAAACGAGTGGAAGCATCACCGCAAGATTCCCACTGCTACTACTACTGCCACCCCCAGTTCCAGTTCCAGTCTCAGCATCACGTGCTGCACGCAACAGTGCACGAAGTTGGGTTTTGAAGAGTTCCTCATCAGGTCCTAATGACCGTCGGATTCCACGTTCGCCAAGAAATGGATTATCTTCTGTCGGGAGATCGAGATACTCAATCTGTTTATCACCACCAATGTCGAGTGTGCGAACAATAACGCGACCATCAGGAAATGACTCAAGTGCAGATCGATATGTCTCGTACTGCTCGGCTTCTGTTGGTGGCTCTGCGCGGTCAAGAAACAGAAACTCTGATCGAAACAGCCCAATCCCATCTGCACCATATTCCCGTGCTGTCTGAATATCAGCACTGGTCCCAACATTTGCAGCCACCTCAATTGGGTGTCCATCTGCTGTTGACACTGAGTCCGTTTGTATCGTGACAGACTCATTTCCAACGGCGGCCTGTGTCTCTGGGGTGGGGTCAATGATAACCGTCCCCGCTGTGCCATCAACGGCAATCGCTGACTCAGCCTCGACTGTGTTGAGTTCTGTCCCAACACCAACGACAGCTGGGAGTGCGAGTGACCGTGCAAAGATTGCTGCATGCGAGGTACGTCCCCCGGCGACTGTTGCGAACCCCGCAACCCGGTCTGGGTCAAGTTGTGCAGTATCACTTGGTGTGAGTCGCTCTGCAAGAATGACGCTGTCTGGTGGGACTGCGCTCAGGTCCGCGCGCTCACTATCACTCAAGATCCGAATCAGACGGTCGCGTACGTCACGTAGATCATCCGCACGTTCTGCCATCTGTCCGCTCATTCCCTCAAATTGCTCAATGAATTCAGAGAATGTTTCAGAAACGGCATGTTCCGCTGGACGTCCCGACTCAACCGCTGAGTTGACACCCGATTCTATCTGTGGGTCTGCAAGAAACTGAATATGCGCATCGAATACTTCCGCTTCTGACTCACCAACCGCAGCGGCGGTTCGCTCGCGCTCATTTTGAAGCTCTGATTTTGCCGTTTGCCGGGCTGTCAGGAAGCGGTTCCATTCAGCCTCACTGTCAATTGTTTCTGGGGCTGGCGGATCAGGATCAGTGAGTGTCGGCTCCGGTGTATACCAGATAGCTGTCCCACTGGCCGATACTGGTGAGACACCAACACCATTGAGCCGTTGTTCTGTCATCCGCTTAGAGATCCTCCTCTGGTGTGGAGAGAATCCGTGTCAGTTCATCGAGTGCAGCGTCTGCATCCGGTCCCTCTGCGCGCACTTGCACGTCATCACCGCACGTCACTGCAAGTCCTGTCACTGCAAGCATGCTTGCTGCATTGACTGGATTCTCATCAACATGTCCTACTTGCACCTCTGCATCAAATTCATTGGCTGCTTCAACGAATTTTGAGGCAGGGCGTGCGTGGAGTCCATCCTCGGGCACGACGGTGACAACTCGCTCAGGCATTATTACCACACTCGCTGTACTGATTGGTTTGTATCTGCCCCTCCAGCCCGATAGGGGTGCGTGAGCATCGCATACATATCATTGCTCACTGTAGGGATTTCAATCATTGTAAGTGTTCTTTCGATATACAACGGGAGACATCTCTCCAGTGGATCCGACGGGATAGCGTATTCATCACTGTCTCTGTCTCTGTCTCCTATCATGTCATGGAGTATCTCTCAACGCCACTCTCTGTTATCCGAGAGTCCACATGCTGTGGTAACAATATGATTCATCGTGAGAGATACAAGAGTAAAGAATAAGAATCGAGAATCGAGAGCGTAGAACAACGAATGGCAAATGTCGGACGAGATTCGTAACCACTACTCCTGATGATTTAATTCCTTGTTAAAATATGACACCTAAGCGGCGTTTCAGCCCTTGATATCGTGGTTATGAGTAGATGCTGGTCAGATTCCGAACCACGGTTTATCCGAGTTGCTCAATGACTGCGCTCGTCACGGCTTCGGTGCTCGCATTACCGCCAAGATCGGGCGTTCGTGGTCCCGACTCAAGCACCGACTCAACAGCCATCTGCACGCTTGTGGCTGCATCTGTTTCGCCAAGATGTTCAAGTAACATCCCTGCAGAGAGAATTGATGCAGCGGGATTGGCAATCCCATCACCGGCAATATCGGGGGCGGTCCCATGAACCGGTTCAAATAGTGCATTCGTCTGACCGATATTCGCTGACGGTAATAATCCGAGTCCACCAACCAATCCAGCGGCAAGATCAGAGAGTACATCACCGGCAAGATTTGGGCAGACGACGACATCAAACTGCGTTGGATTGAGACAGATTCGCGTCGCAAATGCATCCATGAGCACCTCGTTTGTTGCAACGTCATTACTCGCAGCCACACGAGAGACAGCATCACGGAATCGACCATCTGTTTCCTGCATCACATTCGCCTTATGCACAATATGAAATTCATCGATACTGCGTTCAGTAACATACGAACAGGCATATTCTGCAAGTTGTTCTGAGGCTGATGTTGTAATCACACGCGTCAATGTCGAGAGATCCTCAGAAAGTCGATCTTCATGTCCTGCATAGACACCCTCGGTGTTTTCTCGAAGGAACACAAGATCTGTGTTTGGATGTAATGCATCAACACCAGGGTATGCTCGGGCTGGTCGAATATTCACGAACGACCCAACTGCCTCACGAAGTGGTAGAATCACATCCGCTGCTGTCTCTCCGGCAGCACCAAACAACGTTGCATCTGCGTCAGCGGCGGCTTCATATGTTGTCTCTGGAAGGGCAGTCCCTGTTTGATCACGAGTGCCATCGCCGGCTTGCTTTTCAGTGAATGAAAACGTAACCTCATCAACTGCCTGGAGTACCGCGACTGCTGCGGGGATAACCTCCTGCCCAATCCCATCACCCTCAATGACGACTATCTCGTGTTCACCACCGCGACTCATCTCTTATCGATCCTCAACGTATGGCAACTCGTTTACTGTATCACGGACACGATCCATATTTGAATGCATCACCGCAGTCGTATCCCAGATTCCATCAATCAGTGCCTCCTGCATTGCATCATCAATCTCAACATCGACTTCCTTTCCATCATAGATGACGACACTATCTTTGACATCCATCTCAAGTCCAGCCCCAGGATCATTTTCAACGAATGATTGGAGATGATTAACGGTCTCTTGATCAGTCGTCATTGCTGGAATCCCGAGTGATTTACAATTATCCGCAAATATCTCGGCGAATGACTCACCAATCACTCCGCGAATTCCCCACCGCATCAGTCCCTGTGGGGCGTGCTCACGCGAGGATCCACAGCCAAAGTTCTTATTCACGATCAGGATGCTTGCACCCTTGTACTCATTGAGTGGGTGATCATTCAGATTGCCATCATCATCTCGGCGCGCATCATAAAAGACGTATTCACCCATGTTATCGAAGGTGACCTCTTTCATGAATCGTGCAGGCATGATCTGATCAGTGTCGACATCATTCCCGCGGACAGGAACACCGGTTCCCGCAACCCGACGAATCTCCATTGTGTCATGAACTGACATTAGTAATCACCCTTGATGACTGCAGTTGGATTTGTCTCAGCGTCGATAGCTGTCAGTTCATGTTCACGAACATCAGTAATCTCACCCTCGACGGCTGCTGCAGCAACCATTGCCGGTGACATCAACACCGTTCGCCCCTCTTTGTCACCTTGTCGACCGATGAAATTCCGATTCGATGATGATGCGCATACCTCACCAGCCTCAAGACTGTCATTATTCATCGCCAAGCACATCGAGCAACCTGCTTGCCGCCACTCAAAGCCAGCCTCACGGAAGATATCATCAAGACCTGCTGCTTCACACTGTTTTCGAACAGTTTCAGAGCCAGGAACCGCAAGTCCATGAACATCCTCGTCAATCTGTTTTCCTTCAATCACGCGAGCGGCTTCTTTGAAGTCTGAGAACCGACCGTTTGTACAGGTCCCCAAGAATGCAACGTCGACATCATAGCCTACCATCGTTTCACCCGGTTCGACTTCCATATGATCGAATGCTTTCCGTGCAGCTTTTTTGGCTGTCTCATCAGCCATTGTCTCAAGACTTGGAATCTCCTCATCAACACTTACTACCTGCCCCGGATTGATTCCCCATGTTACCATCGGCGCAAGGTAATCGGCGTCGATTTCAACAACATCGTCGTACTCGGCATCGTCGCCCGACCGAAGTGTATCCCAGTACTCGACATGCTCATCCCAGTCATCGGAATCAGGTGCATACTCACGACCTTTCAGATACTCATATGTCGTCTGGTCGGGATTGATATACCCCGCACGGGCACCACCCTCAATCGACATATTACAGACTGCGAGTCGACCTTCCATATCGAGGTTCTCGATTGCCTCACCACCGTATTCATACACATGCCCGACGCCACCGCCGACGCCAAGGTCACGGATAATTTTCAGGATAATATCCTTTGCGTATACTTCTTCACTGAGCGTTCCGGTCACCTCAATCCGACGAACCTGCTGTTTTTCAGCGGCAATACACCCAGTTGCGAGTACATCACGAATTTGTGATGTCCCGATTCCAATGCCGACTGACCCGAATGCACCGTGTGTGCTGGTGTGAGAATCACCACAGGCGACAGTCATTCCTGGCTGGCTCAGTCCCAACTCCGGTGCAACAACATGGGTAATCCCCTGTTTTTCACCGTTTAATCCAAAGAATGTAATTCCATTCTCAGATGTGTTGCGTTCGAGTGCCTGCAACATATTTTCAGCTTGATCATCCTGTAGCGGTCGTTCACGACCTTGCGGCGTCGTCGGCACGATATGATCAGTCGTCGCGAACGTGCGATCAGGAAACGCAACATTGAGATCTCGCTCACGAAGCATACCGAAGGCTTGCGGACTCGTTACCTCATGAACAAGATGCAATCCGATGAATAACTGATCTTGTCCGTTCGGCAATTCAGCGACTTTGTGCTTCTCCCAGACAGTGTCGTACAGCGTATTTGAACTCATTATAAACTTCTCTCAACAGTTAATCGTCAGCAGCAGCCTCTGGTTCGGAGACGACTTCATTTTCCTCATTCGCCCCACCGCTATCACTCCATGCGAAGAGATCACGCAATGGCTCACCGACCGCCTCAATCTCATGTGCCTCTTCAGCGGCCTTCAATTGCGTATATGATGGACGATTTGCTTGATTCTCCGAAATCCACTCACGTGCGAATGATCCATCCTGCACGCCTTCGAGAATCGACTCCATCTCTTCACGGACGGATTCATCAATCACCTGATTCCCACGCGTGAGTCCACCGTACTCAGCGGTATCTGACACTGAATTCCACATCTCACTCAGACCGCCTTCATACATCAGATCGACAATGAGTTTGAGTTCGTTCAGACATTCAAAATATGCCATTTCTGGTGAGTATCCAGCATCAACGAGTGTCTCATATCCTTGCTTCACCAATGCTGTTGCTCCACCGCAAAGCACCGCTTGCTCACCAAACAGATCAGTCTCGGTTTCTTCGCGGAATGTCGTCTCGATGGCACCAGCACGCGTACAACCGATTGCGTGTGCATATGCAACTGCTTCCTTACGTGCCGTTCCAGTTGTATTCTGATACACTGCAACAAGACCAGGAGTCCCCTCACCGGCTTCATAATTCCGACGAACAAGATGACCTGGCGCTTTTGGGGCAACCATTGTGACATCAACATCTGCGGGCGGCTGGATCTGATTATAATGAATGTTGAATCCGTGAGCAAACTGCAATGTATCACCCGCGTCGAGACCATCCTGAATCTTCTCAAATACGTCCGGTTGGACTGTGTCTGGCACAAGCACTGAGACGATGTCTGCTTCATCAGCAGCCGTTGCTGGCGTTTCAACACGAAGCCCATCCGCTCTGGCAGCATCTCGGGAGCTTGATCCCTCATATAACCCGACAATTACATCAATGCCACTATCGGCAAGATTCTGTGCGTGTGCATGCCCCTGGCTTCCATAACCAAGCACAGCGACTGTTTTATCATCAATATATTCGCGATCTGCGTCGTCGTCGTAATATATTGTTGTATCTAATGCTGTGTCCGTATCTGTGCCTCCGTCTGCATCCGCGTCTGTCTCGGTTTGTGTTTGTGTTTGTGTTTCTGTTTCTGTCATCGTGTATTTACTGGCTTTGTTGGTTCGTTTGCTGTTCCTGGCTTTTCTCCGGGAACAGTCGCTGTATCGCCGCGCGCTAACGCGGTATATCCTGTTCGAGCTATTTCAATGATTCCGAACTGTTCAAATGCGTCGATAGCACTGTCGATTTTCTGTTCATCCCCGGTGAGTTGGATCGTAATCGTCTGTGGATCAGCATCCATGGTCTCACCATCGTACATTTCTGTGATTGCATTGACCTTATCAGGCTCATTCCCACGAACTTTCAATAATACAAGCTCAGTCTGAACTGCATCATCAGCAAGTTCGCCAACAGCAATCACAGGCTTGAGCTTATCGAGTTGCTTTTCGATCTGGTCGATATTTGGCTCTGTTTCTTCGACGACCATCGTGATTCGTGAGTGTCCCTCAATCGTTGTTTGCCCGACTGTCAGACTCTCAATATTGAACTGTCGTCGTGAGATCAATCCAGCGACCCGTGAAAGCACACCAGGGTCATCCTCAACAAGCGCAGATAACACCGCACGTCGGGGGTCATGTTCTGATGCGACCGCTGGGTCAACACGGATTCCCTGCTCATTTCGCCGTCCAGATGGATGTGGACGATCATCCGGCTCGGTTCCTTTCAATCCATGCTCTGGGAGTTCACCGTCTGTGTCAGGGGCTGGATTCCCTCGTTCGACTGCCTGTGTCGCCGGGGTGTCCACGGACTCGGTTTCTGTATCCGTTTCAGTGTCTGCGTTCGTATCTGTGTCTGTATTAGTGTCAGGTTCAGATTCAGATTCAGAACTCATAGTTGCTCCTCCGTCAAAGCGAACTTTCCATTGGCGCCACCGGAGGGGACCATCGGATAGACATTTTCTGCAGGATCGATATGACAATCAATCACTGATGGACCATCGTATGCAAGTGCTGCTTCGATTGTTTCTGCAACCTCATCATATTCATCGATTCGGAACCCTTCTGCGCCAAAGGCTTCTGCGAGTGTATCGAACTCCGGGCACCAATTATATTCTGCTGCCATTCGTCGCCCCTCGAAGAAGGCATCCTGCCACTGTCGCACCATTCCAATATATTCGTTATTCAGGACTGCAACAGTAATATCAAGATTTTCACGCACAGCGACTGAGAGTTCTTGAATTGTCATGAGGAACGACCCATCGCCATCGATACACACGACATCTTGGTCATCATCGGCTGCGATTCGTGCACCGATTGCACCGGGAAGCCCATATCCCATTGTTCCAAGTCCATGACTCGACACCCATGTTCGTGGTTCAGTGTATGTCCAATACTGTGATGCCCACATCTGGTGTTGTCCAACACCGCTTGTGACAATCGTATCTGCTGCTGTTGCTTCATCCATCACTTCGACGATAAACTGCGGTTTCAGTGGCTCATCCTCCGGCATTGCATAATCCATTGGATATGTCTCCTGCCATTCGAGACATTGCTCGCGCCACTCAGCCGTATCTGGTCCTGTCTTGATGGCTGTGTCAAGTTGCTCAAGCACTGTCTCAGCATCACCAATCAGTGGGTAATCTGCGTGGACGTTCTTTGAGATCTCTGCAGGATCGATGTCGATATGGACGATTTCTGCCTCAGGCGCGAAGGTATCAACACCACTGGTGAGTCGATCATCGAATCGCGTTCCAACGCCGATTAGAAGATCGGTGTGTGTAATCGCCATATTTGCATAGCCAGTGCCGTGCATTCCTGCCCAGGACAGACAAAGATCATCATCCTCAGGGAAGGACCCAATCCCAGGCATCGTGGTCACAACAGGAATCTCGTGTTCACGGGCGAACGCGCGTGCTTCCTCAGTTGCACCGGCTTTGATGACACCGCCACCGAATAATAACAGCGGTTGTGATGCTTCCTCAATTGCGTTCGCCGTAGTGAGGACTGCATCCTCATCGGCGCTATATTGCGGTCGAGTCGTTGCCGGTGGTTCACCAGGAGTCGGCTCACGCTCGGTATCAGCACTCGTGATATTCTTTGGAAGGTCGACAAGCGTTGGACCCGGTCGCCCTTCATCTGCAAGCGCGAGTGCCTCGCCGACTGTATCGCCGATTGTGTCTGGATCATCGGCGAAGTAATTATGCTTCGTAAGTGGTGCTGTCACACCGATCGTGTCTGTCTCCTGAAATGCATCCGACCCGACCATATCTGAGGGAACCTGCCCGGTAAGTGCGAGCATTCCATCAGAATCCATATTTGCGTCGGCAATTCCGGTCACAAGATTCGTCGCACCAGGACCTGAGGTCGCCATACAAACACCTGGTTCGTTCTTGACGACACCGAAGGCATCAGCGGCATGTGCGGCTCCCTGTTCGTGTGCCATTGTCACATGACGAATATCGGAGTGATACAATGCGTCATAGACAGGCATAATTGCGCCACCTTGCACACCAAAGGCAGCCTCGATGCCCTCATTTTCGAGTGCTCGAATGACGGCGTCTGCGCCGGTCTCAATCGGCAGGACATCACTTGTTGTCTCCGGTGATGGTTGTTGCGTGTGGGTGTGTGTCTGTGTCTGCGGCTGTGCGTCTGTGTCTGTGTCTGCTTCCGTCTCGATATCTGGGTTTGTTGATGCTTGCTTACTCATTGATTCGTGTAATCTTCGTGGCTATGATTGTGGTTGTGATTGTGATCGTCAGTGCGGTTGCGACTGTGGTCGTATCGCTGTGTGCGATTGGTATCTCCCACGTGTGAATTGTCCTTGTGGGTTAGGTGGTTGTCTCAACGGTGTGGTGAGACACTCGGGTGCCTCCATCCGTGATGTTCTTCGACTCTTATTCAGGCACGAGCACATGTACTCAGGATCTCCCCATTTCCCATCTGTCGCGTCACGCAACAGTGGTAATCCTGATGATATGTGGTGCCGTCTGTCTCGTGACATCAACGGTGAATACGGCAAACAACGAAGTGAAAACTGAGTAAATAATGGGGCTAAAGAGCCCCTACAATACGAGTGTCGATACCAATACCGCGAGTGCTGTCCAGATGAGTCTGAACAGCCTTTGCGGTTATCTGAGAGAGCGTGGGGGAGAGGAGTTGAGTCTGAACACGAGCTTGGAGCTCTGTTGTCCCCACGATATCTCGGCGATGATTCACTCGCATGTGCGTTGCTACCTGATGGTTGCTGTCGAGCATAAAGAACGTTATGTCTTCGAGTGAACTGTTCTGATCCACACTCCTCATCGGTCGTTCCTGTTGTCTGCTGTTGGCTTCGCCATCCGTGTGTATGTATCATCTCGTGTTTATGAGAGATACAATGACAGACCGACCACTCAGTATCGAAGGCGGTCCGCCGCAAACACATTAGATACGGACCTCCCCGTGGTCGGGGTCGGGATCAGGTGTTGACTCTGATTCTGACTGTCTGAATCGGAATCGGTGGTATCAGTATTATTGGTTCCATCGCTATCGTGCCCATCATCGTCGGTATCACTCCGAGCAGCTCCTTGTCGGTCGACATTATTTTCACGAGCAAACCGTGTCAATACATCAACCGTCACGCGTTCTTTCTCCGCGCCGTAGTCTTTGATCTGTCGGGTGACTGTTCGGACCTCCTCATCAGTCGGGGCAAATCCGGATTCCTCTAATCGTTTCCGAACCGAATGTGTCCCCGTGTGTTTTCCAAGGACAAACTCGCGTTTGGCACCGACCATCTCTGGCGTCATCACGCCTGGTTCGAACGTATCACTGTTTTCGATAACGCCAGCGGCATGAATCCCACTTTCATGTGAGAAGGCATTCTGCCCGACGACTGGCTTGTTGCCAGGCACTGGAATATCACTTGCGTTCTCGATCAGCCGCGATAATTCAGTGATCCGTGTCGTATCAACACCGGTGTCAACGTCATATAGCGATTCAGCCGCCATCACAACCTCTTCGAAGGCAGCATTCCCGGCTCGTTCACCAATCCCGTTGACAGAAACCTGTGCTTGTGCAGCACCTGCTTCGAATCCAGCCAGTGCATTTGCAGTGGCTAACCCGAAGTCATCATGTGCATGAACGTCGATCTGTGCGTCTGTGTGTGTCCGCACTTTCCGAATCAGACTCGCAAAGCGCGATGGGGTTCCGACCCCACAGGTATCTGGAATATTTACCCAATCAACGCCTGCGTCATCGACCGCTTCGAGGATTTCGCCAAGGAACTCCCCATCAGTTCGGGTTGCATCCATCGGCGAAAACATCACCTCGACGCCGGCGTCTTTCACACGCTTGACAGCTGAAACAGCACGATCAACAGCTTCCTGACGAGAGGCATGCATTGAATCCGCCAATTGGACATCGCTTGTGCTCACGAATACATGAACCAATCCAACACCAGAATCAAGTGCGGCTTCAACATCGGCGTCAACGACGCGAGCTAATCCGCAAACAGTTGTTTCTGTTGCAGATGCAATATCGCTGACGGATTCAAATTCAGCATCAGAATTAACGGGGAACCCCGCCTCAATGACGTGCGTTCCCATCTCATCAAGCGTTGCGGCGATGTCACGTTTCTCATCATAACTGAATGATGTGCGCGGTGACTGTTCGCCATCACGAAGCGTCGTGTCGAAGATTCGGACCGTGTCAATCTCCGAATCAGTAATGTGGGCTAATGTGCCCTGGAAGAACTCGACCAGCCGGGGTGTCCGACTGAGCCTCCATATCGTCGTAAGACATTGTATTTTTGTCCTACACAGACACATACATAAACGTTTAGGAATCGATATTGACAATCGCCTAATCCCCACCCTATTTTGCTCCGAAAAATGACCTAATAACACACGCCTGGCACTTTCTGAGATTAAATCATTACATTACAGAAGGGACAGACGAAAGCCCACAGCCACGAGGGGACCTCAAAGCTGTCATGAGCGTCTCCCCGTTTCATAGTGATTAGTTCGAATAGTTTCACCGATGGTGTCGAATGACGCGGGTTCAGCGGCCCACATCACCGACACGCATGACCACGGTTATAAAGACTTGCACTAATCACTATCAGTTGTGCCATATCAGAGACCCTCTCGATCATGAATCGCAGTCGCTCACGGAGTGATCGTCGGATATATGAACTGAGTGAGGCTCGTAGACGAGAGTATTCTCTTATGACAATTACATATGTCTATTCTTAATATCGATTATTATATAGTATAGCTGTGAGATGCTCTTGTGGTGTCAGAATGCTTTTCGCTCTCGTCTTTTTCTACCACCGTATGAGTGATTTTAATCTTAATCTCTCGGGGGCTGAATCCCATCTTGAGCAAGCAACCGGCGATGATTTCAGTGGGAGTGTTATCCTTGGGGTACTTGATGGTGACACCGACCCTGATGAGTGGCTCGCTGCGATTGAGGCTGGGAATGTACTTGTTCTTGATGTTGATGGTGATCTCAATGAATTGGCTGAGCCATTTGCCCGCCCTGTCGTTGATCTTGGCGGCAATCTCACACATTTTCGTGGCTTCCTCATTGTCACGCCACCTGATGCAGGTATCGACACTGATCGAGTGTGATGTATCTCTGTCGACTCACCGACACACAGATGCAGATAAGACATAATTACGCCTGTTGAGTCCATCAGTTACTGCTATCACTACCATAGATTAACTCAGAGACTACCTCGCCGGAGCACAATCATGAACCCGTCACAGGATTCCTTCCTCACTCTGCGCACCGAAATATGAATTGAGTCGTCATCACTCGCTCAGGTATGATCGTCTCGGTAATTCGATTCCAACTACTGTTATGTTCCTACCGTGTTGAGCGTACATATGCCAATGAAAGGTCGCGATGCGAGTACATACCGCGAGGTTGACCGTTGGAGTGAGGGTGTCGGATGGATTGCGTATCCCGATGAGATGATGCAACGTGCTAGTCATGCAGTTGTTGGTGATGATGGGAATCTCTGGGTGATTGATCCTGTTGATGCACCTGGCGTTGATGAATTACTGTCGACATTTGGATCTGCAAATACTGAGATTGCTGGCGTTGTTGTCGGGCTTGACCGACACACCCGGGATGCTGCAGCACTCGCATCTCGACATGATGTGCCAATCTATGTTCCAACATGGATGTCGGGTGTTGCTAACGAGTTTGCTGGCTCGGTTGAGCGGTTTCGCGATGAACTTGGAGACTCCGGATACGAGGCGTTTGACATTCTCAATCGAGGGCTCCCACCCTGGCAGGAAGTTGGACTCTTTCATCGAGAGAATGGAACACTCATTATCCCGGAAGCAGTCGGGACGGTCTCATACTTTTGTGCGCCTGGTGAACGACTCGGCATTCATCCGATGTTGCGTCCGTTCCCGCCGCGTCAGGCGCTTTCACGATTCGAACCTGAACGCATTCTCGTTGGTCATGGCACCGGCATCATGTCGAACGCAGCACGGTCACTCGCTGCAGCAGTTGATAACTCCCGCTCAAACCTTCCAAGCGCGTATAGTCGTGCGTTCAAACAACTGATTTCGTGAACCTGACACCAGTATTGACAGGCACGCGAGAGAACTATCTAAGCTACCTGGGTGAGCGGATCAGCATATAATTATGCTGTCACCGTTGGACATATCTCAGAGATATTGTCATCTATTCCCCTATTTACACTTATGACCCTGAATCGCCACACGAGCGACGATGTTTTGATTGTGCATATATCAATTCTCATGTGGTTCATATCACCCGTGGCTTGCTTGATGGACTCTTAGCGATGAGCGCTGATCGCGATCCCGAGTCGGTAAGTGCCGTACTTGCATCAACACCTGCGGGTGAGTTTGAAGACGCAACGGGCGTTGATTCATCGACACCGATTCTCACACACTTTTATTTTCCTGACGCAAGCGGGTCTGTGACCGCTGTATTCGGTGTTGATCTTGGAACGCCTGCAGGGAGTGGTCGTGCTCGATTTGTTTCACATCCACAGGGACCGCTCGCTGCAACTCGTGAAGATACCTTTGCTGCCGCGGTTATCATCGCGATTCCACCATGGGATGTCGACGCCTGTGCAGCCTTTGATCGTGAGAATCAGGAACTTTCTATGAATATTATCGACGCTGACCCGCCACAAGAAACACTCACAGAAGATATCGAAGCTGAATAGTCGTTATTGACTCGCGTGTCGTCGTTATCGAGATCACGACCGGGAGTATACGAGTACGGACTATTATGAATTATATTATTCTGCTCTCAGTAATGAATACATCATAGAAGATCAAAGACAATCCGATAAGATAGTGCTGCGTCAATATCATCACTGAGTATGTATGATTATGACTTTCGTCCGATGAGATAGTGGATTACTCAATCGAGATTATCATGATGTTTGTCTCTGTCAGTGACAATACTGTGTGTCTCTCATAGAATGTTGATAATGGTGTTCGAGTTACTGATCGAGATATCCAAGATCAGACAGTTGCTCAGCAATATCTTCGAATTCTGCCTCAGTCAATTGTCCCTCACGTTGGTGTTGAATGACAATACTACGGAGGAGAAACCGTACAAGATCACTCGTACTTGAGAAACTCGTCCCCTCGATGGTTTCATCGACACGAGCGGCAAGGTCCTTTGGGACAGAAACAGTCGTATACTCGGTCATCTCTGCAGACTCATAACGTGTCGATACTCAAAATATGTCCGGTCTGATACGATTTGCGTAAGTTTCAGGATTGTTCCCGACGCGACTATGTTGAGTTATCAGAACCACGAGCGTCACTGCATATCTATCTCAATCCATTCTGTGCCATGCACGGTTATATGATACATGACATTATGCAAGATGTCAAATGACATCGCGCTTCAGATAATCCGATATGTCACGGTTATCTCTTTCGTGCTACTTGAGGATCAAAACAAGTCGTCTTGCTCATCAACCCGAGCGCATACGCCTACTCACAGCAGAACCCGCCCCAGATGAAGATATTCAATCTGCAGTGAGACGTAGCAAATAACCCCATATGCAAACAATCACCTATCGAGTGTCGTCTTTCCGTTATGCACAATAATCGAGTAAGTATGGTGATACGACTGTAGAGAAGATAGCCTTTTTGCATGCCCGCTCCCGTATATTACTACAATGGCTGTTAGACCACCGCAGCAGGATGATGACGAGCCGGACACGCTCACGTTCGGCATTGCCGCCCTTGACGCTCACCTTTCAGATGCTGACCTCACATTTCCGGCGACGACACGGGAAGTTGTTCTTGCACTCGGCGATCCTGCCGTTCCATACGATGCATCCGGGAGTACCGTTTCCCTCTCCGAGGCGTTTGATGATGTCGACAAAGGAGAGTTTGATAATAAAA
>KE356560.1:2559493-2560879 GCA_000415965.1 Haloquadratum walsbyi J07HQW1 | reverse complement strand
CCAACACCAGTCTCCAATCACTCCGACAGAGTCCGATTGTACAGGGTCTCCTGTGGTTCGTGGTCATCTCAGTATGCGGATACCTGTTCACCGACAGAGCCCTGATTTCAGCCCTCACAACGGCGACTGTGAGTGCGGTCTTCTATGCTGTGCTGATATACCTCTGGAATCCGTACTGAGTCTGTAAGTTATGAAGGGGAATCCGAGCTAAGTATATTATAGAGGACTACTCATGTTCAGACAGGAATGGTTCACTACAGAGCATGCGCGTCTCGTTCGAACCCACATACATGACGGTCAGACCACTCATCCAATCTGGATCTGACCAGTTCGACGCGTACGTCTCGGATACACCGTACCGGATTCCGAATCAGATGTGGGTCGCATCGGTTTACCGTTGGTACCTGTCCGAAACAGATAAGCTAGTGCCGGGCGTGCTGACCGGGATTTAGGTCAGCGAGAATCGGATTACACGGAGAGGGACCGAAGACACTCCAGCGAGGGTGCTCCCCGACCAGTACGGATTGCTTCCACGATACGATCCGCTCGCTTGAGGCGGAGGACGAAGTCTCAGTGATATCTGTGCGGAGTGCTACGACGTGCAATCGTCCGAGTTGGAATCCGAGTGGGTTAGTGAAACGTCGTATTAACCGCTCAAAGGTCTGACATCGAAGTTCCGACAGGCGTGGGACGTAGAGTTAGTGAGCGACTCATCAATCCCAGCAGCACCACCACCACTCCTGACATTCACATCTGAGATTACTGAATCAATATCTCGCAAAAAGCTACGTAGAATCAACCATTCAACAAAACGGCGCCTACCCATCGGTGGTAATAACACCACTATTTCTTTCCGAGCTCACACTCAGTTACGTTGATTTGGAACGCTCGTTTCAGCGTTCCATGTTAAATGATAACAAACACTACAGTCCCGACAACTAATACGGAAACACCGGGGTGTGTAATCCCCGATATTATTTTCAGGATATATTCCTAACTCATCGTATGAACGTCGAAGAAGCAGGTCTTGAGGTTATATCCGCTCTCGAGGCTTTAGATAAGTCTCCTATTGATGTCACGAAGGTATCAGATGATGATCCGCTGTTAGAAATTTATTATGGTGACCATACTCAAGATGAGTATGAGGTCAACTTTGCAAAGATCCGGGTGAAAGAGTATGTACACTCAGATGAGAAACGGCGGCTAAGAAAACGAGTAACCCCCCACATCTCACTGCTCGGGGTAAAACAGACAGAGCCAGGTGATCCTCCATATGAGTTTCTCATATCATTTTGATCCCAGTCACTCGTGAGACAGTTTGTTATCTTCTGAAGATTGTTTTGAGTAGTTAACCACCCCTTCCAGAAAGGAAATTGAAACCTGTGA
>KE356560.1:2557468-2559443 GCA_000415965.1 Haloquadratum walsbyi J07HQW1 | reverse complement strand
CTTCAATAGCCTCTGCAACACTAGCTAAAAGCTCAGGATTTTCATGCTCAACCCAAGCGCCGCGCATAAGATGCGCGAGGCAGTATTCTGGCTTCATACTACTGAATAACTGCGTTGGATATTTCTCTTCCTTTCCATCTGTAATAAGATCACTAAGCAAATACGCTGACCGAACTCCCTGACAGATCCCCTCTCCTTGGTATCGGTTCGCAATGCCGGCTGCATCGCCGATCAAGAAGACATTGTCTTCGGGTATATGAGTGTCCTCAGGATCTAAACTTGGTCCACGAGGAATTGTGTATATGTTTACATCATTCTGGTCAGGAACTGGAAACTCATTACGCTGAGCCGCAGCCTCCAAGGCGGACATATAGTCGTCTGGTCGTTCGTCACCAGCCCATCCAATACCAACGTTCGCGCTGCAATCAGATTTTGGAAATGACCATGAGTATCCCACGTAACCCTCAAAAAATATCCGTGGATAATTAATATACTCGTCAAAGTCGCCTTCGACAGTCGCATTTAGTGCGATCATATCACCTGTGTAATCGCCAGTCATGTTTCGAATCTTATGTGTCAGCGACGGTTGACCGGTCGCATCAATAACATAATCATATTTATCAATAATCTCCCAATACTCAGACGCGGTTACGGAGGATCCGGTACTAAACGAAACACCCTGATCGTTGAGTTTGTCTGCCCATTGAGCTTCTACTGTGTCGCGATCACAGATGTAGCGGCATCGCATTGGAGATTCGAGATGCCGAGTGGTGGCTCATTATTATCTCGATCTGTTCCTGTGTATACTTGAAGTTGAAATCCGTCGACATTATTCAGGAACCCATTCTCTTTTGTTTTCTCTAAGGGGATTAGTGTAGAATCATTGATTGCTTCACCACAATCAACACGTTTCTTACTATATTCTTGACGTTCGAACACCATGATATCGCCGATACAATCAGATTCAGTTAGTCCTGTGGCTGCTGCAAGTCCGGAGACAGCTCCACCTAGAATCGCTATATCCTGTTCATGGGAGGACATTCCATACATAATGTCGCACAGCATGATTTTATACCTGATGGTGAGTGAGATTTCTAAGTGTCTGACATATCCTGATAGAATAGATCCATCCAATAATCAATAAGATTATATACGTATTGTATCCAGTGATTCAGGCTGATTAGATCCGGTGAAGTATTTCTGGTCCACTGCTGAGACAATATGTATAGTTAGTACATCTCAAATCTTGCATATAGGTGTTTATAGTGGTTGACGAAACCTTCTGTACTCTTAGACACACTGGAGGACCTGATGGTGGAGGTAGAGAACCATCTCCCACGGGAGGAACTTGTAGCTCTCATCCGGGAGGAAACCGATCCTTGGATAGTGATTCAACAAACTTCTGGGTGAACTGATTCACTCATTCGATGCGAGAGAACTATTCTGACTGATGCATGTCTAGTTAAGCACCCAGTTCTTCTGTGAACTACTATCAAGGATCGGTTGAACTTCATCCAGCATCTCTACGACGGCGACGAGGGGATCATGGCCGATGGAGGCTGTACGGTCGGATTTTTTGATGAGACGTTTCCGAAGCCAGAGGACGTGTCCCAGCGGATGTGGGACTTCGAAACACCGTCACAGGAAGTCTCTGTAGACCGATTCGATGCGAATATGTTTGGATTCTATGCGCTCAACGGCGCGGACGCCGTTGAGGTCATGCCGAACTCGCAATCAGAGTCGGTGTGTGCGTTTCTACGACGGATTCGAGCCGAGAATCCAGACGGTGCTCTGATCGTGATTCTCGATAACTACCCGTCTCATCACGCCACCGAGGTCAAGGAATTGGCCGACGAATGAGGGATGCAGCTCGTATTTCTGCCGAAATACTCGCCGCAGCTCACTCCAATCGAACCACTCTGGGGAGAGCTGAAGTACGTGCTGTCACGCGTCTTCGTGACCGACGAAGACGCGT
>KE356560.1:2556122-2557418 GCA_000415965.1 Haloquadratum walsbyi J07HQW1 | reverse complement strand
CTCAGCGTGAATCTCAGTTGATGCTACCGACGCCCGAGGTCGCCTCGGGAAGGTCGTATGCATGTGCATCAAGATCAAGTGCTTCAAGCGCCGCTGCGAGATGCTTGTCCTTCGCATAATCCGCATCATCAGCCACGCGCAGTTCCTGTGCTTTTGCAAGCACTTCTCCGCGGCGATCAGATGGGATATCGTATTTATCCGTTGATAATTCGATAATCAGTCCATTATTATCCTGGGTGTAGAGTGAGAAGAAAACACCACGATCGAAGACGTTGTATCCTCGACCATCAGCCTCCAGTGCAGCTATGACATCTTCAAAATCTGACGGCGCAACACTGAAACAGAGATGGTGGACAGCGCCAACACCACCACGCTGTGGTTGTTGGGTTGACTGACGGTCACCAACAAATACTGTCAGGATTCGCCCATCACCGGTATCGAAGAATAAATGTGTTTGTGATGGGTCATCAAGATTCGGTTGTTTGAGCACTAATGGCATCCCGAGAAGATCTCGATAGAACGCAATCGTGTCCGTTTCGTTACTTCCCCAGATGGTGATATGATCAGTCCCAGTTGTTTGGATTGGACTGTCCGGTCGGTCAGCAGTAACTGATGATGTATCGGTTGTATCAGCCATATCTTTCATATCATCGCGAACAGCATAAACGGAGGAGTCGACACCCCTTGCTCATCAAATGTAATGTATGTCAATATCAGAAGAACAAGTCTATTTCAGAGAGAACAGAGTGAACAGACGAATGAATCAGATGTTTCTATGCGCCATCAATCATACTCATCGGGGGTAATTGTACTAAATGAAACTCATTCTGCATAGCTATCAGTCGCGACTTAGAGTGGCATTCACTCAGTCGTCTGCAACAACGCCTACAAAACGGTCGCGGCGGTATCGACAATGTTCACAAAAGAACTGTGCGTACCCTGCTGGTTGCACGCCAGTAAGATCCATTTCATTTCCGCAATCGGGACACCAGTGTGACCCAATATCTTGAGCATTCTGTGCTGACATACATGATTAATTGGGAAGGTAATATAATAGCCTATTGGTTTCTGTCCGATTACTCACTCGGGCGCTGTCAGAAAATATAAATACAGTTTCAGTTTCAGTTTCAGTTTTGACAGTACGTGGACAGCGTACCAGCGAAAATGATATATAAAGAAAATAATATGAGCGTTTATTTCAGTATCGAGATGGGAGATACGCGAATCCAATGAGGAAAACCACAGTGAGCCCGGATGCAATAGAGACACCCCATAATCCGTTCTTTTGTGTCTGAT
>KE356560.1:2554513-2556072 GCA_000415965.1 Haloquadratum walsbyi J07HQW1 | reverse complement strand
ATCTGTGCGTCCCCTATTCGTACTTTTCTTGAAGTCCGTTCGGTGATTCGTACACAGGAGTGATTCTATATCAACCGGCATTTCCTCTGCTGGTCCCTTTGGCTTTGGATCGAGTCTTTTGTACAGTCGGTGTTTCATTTCTTCGGAAGACATCACAGCTCCGTCTCGACTGGTGAAGGTGCCTGTTGGGATCTCATACTGGTACGAGTACACTTGTTCGTTCAGTAGTGCCTCTTTCTTATCGTCATAGTGCGCGATAGGAACTATACACCTTGCAGTCCTCTCGACATTCATCCGAGCTCGAAGGTCAGATGTGATACCGATACCACATAGACCAGCGATGTCACGCATGAGATACAGATACCATCCATGAGTCTGGGGCGTGTCACATTCTCCATCTTTTAGTCTGGCGAACCTCTTGTGATTGGGAGTCACAGTCATGACGCGTCCAGAGTCTGTTTCTATTTGACTGAGGAGATCATGCGGCGACTCATTCTCTACCACATCGGTCACCTCACGGTATTCCCACGTACCGTCTCCGCTCATAGACCTGACTTGGTCACCTACAGAGATATCCTGTATCTCGACCTCCCCCGTAGAAGTATCAACCGTCTTTCATGATGGGAAGCACTGGTCGTCGTCCCCTCCAAGAAACACTTTCTCAGCAGCTAATTTCTGACAAAGAAACCAATCCCACTGTAAAAAAGTCAAATCTTGTGCTTCGTCTACATAGAACACAGGTTCATCGATGAATGCCGGGTGATTACGTACAGCTTTAGGGCTAAGATTCTCATCGTCCATGCACGATCTGAGGCACTCTCTATCGTTGTCTATGTCAGAATCCCCATACTTGCCCTCACGGAGGACAGATACGCATTGATCGACGACTCCTTCTATCATGTCAGGAAACTCTATCTTTCCATGGATAGAATTGTAATTTTCCCATTCTTCAAGCAGGTGCTCAGCGTTATTTTCACCTGGATATGTGACCGGACATTGTCTCCAGTCATTTACGCTGAGTCGGTATGTCTTGAGCCACCCGGATATGCGAAAGAGCATATCACCATCTGAGGTATCACTTGAGGTTGACATCAGATTCTCAGTTGTATCCTCGTTATCGAATTCTATTCCTTGTTTGTCGCAGAAGTCTTTCTTGAACCCATAGTGCACGAAATCCCCATTTCCAACTCCCATTTTCTGGTATAATAGTATCGAGCCTTGTCCACCGTTTTGCGGTAGAATCGGATGAAGTCGAGGAGGTACCTCTCAGCACCCCGGGCACTCGTCCTTTGAACATGGTTTTTCTTGCAGGCACAGAGAGCCCGATAACTACAGAACAGAGAAGGAAAAGAGAGCCTGAGGCGGGATTTGAACCCGCGCTCTCGTCCTTACCAAGGACGCGCTTTACCGCTAAGCTACCCAGGCGCACATGATGCTAGCGCGGATTTGGTTTTACACGTTTCGATTCGTCGTCTGCTCAGTATACGCTCTTCCGATCTCACGGTGAGTGTGAACCGCCTCGGGGTCACATCAAAGCCCCGAGGCTTCCCGTGGGTTAG
>KE356560.1:2553369-2554463 GCA_000415965.1 Haloquadratum walsbyi J07HQW1 | reverse complement strand
GCTCATAGCGGGTCTTCGATGATAGAACAGCCGTATGCGACCAGCAGATCCGGATCGAGATCCCGTATCTCGCGATGTTTTGCGTCGTCGTTGATACTCCCGCTGGGGATCTCGGTCGGATTGGACCGATCAGGAGCCAGGTTCAATAACGGCCCGAAGTAGTCGTGTTCGGACCGCCGCCGCCGTTCTAAATGGTCGACTCGGATCGATTCCCCGCGCTCCCGTGCGTCCTGGAGGAGCTGGGACCCCGATGTCTCACAGTACGTTCGAAGTACCTCGATATCAGCCGCCAATCCGAACGCCATACGGAGGTAATCGTGGCGCAATGAATCGCGCGTGAGGAGAACGATCTCTGTCATGGATGGATGTTTCACAAAGATAATTTTCCAATCAATAATAAACCTTGCTTTAGGGCTGTCCGGACTGAGCTAAGGGGAGAGAAATCCGGTAGATATTTGTTTTCACACTCATCGATGGATGATAATGCAGAGATCAGATCTGTCTCTCTCCACCGAACCGACAGTCGTCGATCAGCGCGGACAGTCGGAATCGGAATGAGTTCGAACAGTACGCTCGCGATAATTCCTGCTAGGGGCGGATCGAAAGGGATCAGGCGAAAGAATATCAGAGAGCTTGCTGGTCGACCGTTAATCGCGTATACGATCGATGCAGCAAAAGCGAGTGACCCAGTCAATAGAGTGATCGTCTCGACGGACGACGAGGAGATCGGTAAGGTTGCGGCAGCAGCAGGTGCAGAGGTGCCGTTCATGCGACCGGCCGAGCTGGCGAGAGACGAGACGCCCACCGAACCCGTCCTGACACACGCACTGACGGAACTCGACGAGGAGTTCGATCAGTTCATTCTCTTACAGCCGACGAGTCCACTGCGGACCGCGGAGCATGTGACAGAGGCGATCAGGAAATACGAACAGTCGGACGCGACGTCACTCCTCTCGGTCCATCAGTCGAAAAACTATCGCTGGCAGTACACTGAAGAGGGGGCGACACAGATCAACTTCGATGGAAACCGCTCACGCCGACAGGAAAAACAGCCCGAGTTTGCCGAAAACGGAGCAATCTATATGACCGATGTC
>KE356560.1:2552138-2553319 GCA_000415965.1 Haloquadratum walsbyi J07HQW1 | reverse complement strand
GCGCGTGGAGCAGCAACGAGATAATCTTGAGACGCTCAATCAGGTTCTGAGACATGACATAGGCAATGATCTCCAGGTAATCATTGGATACGCTGAACTCATTGAGCACGAGTGTGAGACAGAAGATATCCACCAATACATAGACATAATCGATAAGAGCGTTGGACACGCCGCTGAGCTCACAGAGATGGCAAGAGAGTTATCACGCGTTATGCTCTCAGACGATATTGAACAACAGCGAGTTTCTCTTCAAACCGTTCTGGCAGACGAAGTTACGGAAGTACAAGCCTCATACCCCGGTGCAACGCTTGAGTTCGGAACAGAAATACCATCAGTCACCCTCGCAGCAAACGATATGATCTCCTCTGTGTTTCGAAACCTATTGAAGAACGCCGTTCAGCACAATGATAAGGAGGTGGCCGAGGTGATTGTCTCGGCAACCGACCACGGGGATGCGGTAACCGTCACAATCGCTGATAATGGTCCTGGCATCTCTGATCAACAAAAAGAAGCAGTCTTTGGGAAAGAAGAACGTGGACTGGACAGTACTGGGACCGGCATAGGATTACACCTTGTTGACACGCTCGTCGACGTGCATGGTGGTAAGGTGTGGATTGAGGACAATGACCCTGAAGGAGCAATATTTATTGTTGAACTACCCACCGTCTAGATTCTGACTGTCTGCGACAATATCGATAGACAAAACACTGATGAGTAGTGTGCTCTCCAAGTAAACGCGAGTTTCTCGTCCGTTGCACTCATTCTTTATACGCAACAGTCTACTCCGTTCAAGATTATGCGTTTCCGAACTCATCACATGACAGATTCAGCCCCCCCTCCAGATTGTCAACGATGCAGTTGATACCAAGTTCGTGGAACCGCTCCCACCAGAGCTGTGACCGCACGAATGCACCGAATTTCTGTTTGATCGCCGCAGTGACTATCTTTTCATGCCCCGTTGATGATACAGGTCAGTGTCCACTTGTAAGTTCCACGCTCAGTGGAGCGACGAGAACTCACGATGCTTGATGAGTAGTCAGATATCGCACTCCGGCAGACTGCTGAAGCTTCTGGTCATCACACCCCCCTGATCAGTGCTGTAATCGACTCCGCACTGCGTTTCACCACTCGTGGTGCAATCTGTGCATCGTGGTTCCGAGTTATGATCACATGAATATCAA
>KE356560.1:2551079-2552088 GCA_000415965.1 Haloquadratum walsbyi J07HQW1 | reverse complement strand
CGCTAAACGACTACTCAGTCGCAAATCTGCGTAAATTATGCACCATTTCTAATATATCCTCCTCTGTGAGTGTATATCGTGCCTGTCATTCTTCTTCAGAAATATCCTCAGCATGCATCCCCGGCTTGATCTCTACTTTTTCGCTCATTATCTATAGCGATATGCAGTTTATACATCATTGTGTTCTCATCTCAGCGTCACCACTCGTTTGTGGTGGCATTCTTCAAGCAGTCCTATTCAAAGTGACTTGGGTGTGTACTGTAGTTTACGACCGTATCGGCGAAGAACGTGTGGTCCTCGTTATTCTCGTCTGTGAACGACACCTCTGTGCGTCCAGTGTCACTGTCGGTCTCGAAGTCTGCGTCCAGGTGCAACTCAATTACCAGATCATTCTCGAGAGTAACACTACATTCACCGTGATTTTCCAGTGCTTGTCGGAATCCCATCGTCTCAGTGTAGCATCTGCATGGGTTATACCAGTTTTCAGCACATGTCGGTGTGATCCATCAGTATCACAGATGATACGTATGTGACCGACCACCCAAGGACGACAATTGGTATCTGGATCTATATTGAGTGGTCAATGAACAGAGCAGCAACGCCAATTAAATACGTGCCAACGAATACCGCTGTAATAAATCCCAACTTGTCTACGTAATCAACTGGCTCAAAATCAGTCATCAGTATTAGACACTCTCACCGTACTCTCTGACGAGTGAGTCGGTCAACTCAGATCCATCACATCGTCTGATAACACATCCAAGGAACCGACCATACTTTCTTGTTGTATCTTTGCGACTGTCAAGAATAAACGACCATTCACCGTCGTAATTATATTGACCCGCTTGAACCCAGGCTTTGACGAACTCCGTCTATTCGACACCCAGTCTGTACTTTTCAGAATCGTGATTCACAAAGTGCGTTTCAGCAGTATCGATTCCTAACAGCCTCACTCGAGCATTCTTGAACGTTTGAAACCCTTTGTTGATCGTGACATCGATTGTGTCAC
>KE356560.1:2549753-2551029 GCA_000415965.1 Haloquadratum walsbyi J07HQW1 | reverse complement strand
GCGAGAAGAGTACTCTGCTGGGAAGTTTGATACGGCTCTGGGTCAGGCCTTAGTGAGCGCTCGACTGTACGGAGAGGCGAATCACTTGAGTGATGGGGAGGTGCAGCCGGCGATTCTCCTTGGCACACGCCCTTCGGCAAACTTCGGACCTAGACAGGTATCAATATTTGAGTATCTTGTGTCGCTCGCTGATGACCTGGGTGTGAGGATTTTTTTCCCGGAGGAAGATGGAGGTTTCAAATTGGTTGAGAGTTGAATGTAAGGCGCTTAGTGGTCGGTGGTGTTCCAGTCGCAGAAGTCGCAGTCGGGGTTGTGATCGGGGATTGGGCTTTTGAGGGTGTCTGCTGCGTCTCTGAGCAGCTGTTGTGCGGCCTCGATGTCGACCGGCACCTGTTTCAGTTCGTTTTTGAACAGGACCTCGCCGGTTTCTTGGACTTGGTCTGGGTAGTAGTATAGGAGTAGTCCGTGGTCGGCGGTGGTGAATCCGTTCTTTCGGAGTATGAGGTTGTAGAGGTTGACCTGGCGGGCGTAGTAGTCGGGTACTTCGTCTTTGGGAGGGTATCCGCGTGTTTTGTAGTCGAGGACGATGATGGAGTTGTCTCTCGTTCTAAGCAGGTCGTCGACGCCGCCACGTAGCAGCACGTCGTTGTCCTTGTTGTGGTACTTTGGTTGGTTCCGCCATTCTCTGGCATCTTCGAGGAGCTCGGTGTCGTTTATCGGGGTGGCGTCGACTTCGCTTTCTCTGAGTTCCGGGGGCTGGCGGCCTTTCTCCCGGAACTTGTCGAAGTGGTTTTTGATTATGTCGTCCATTCCGCCGGGTAGGCTGGGGAACGGGCCCGAGGGCCGCTTCACTCCCTCGTTGATGTGGAGCCAGAAGCATCGTTCGCACTCGATAAATAGGTTGACTCGGCGTGGCGATAGCTTGTAGGTCATTACCACACCCTCACGTTTCCCCGCTTGCAATATTATTGGTTTGCCGAGTTACGCTTGGAGGGGGAGTAAACCATCCGCAAGGAGGTGCTGGGTATGGTTGTTGTGTAGACACCTGGGATGGTACTTTCGTGGGCGTTCGTGCACACGAGGTGCGGGAGGCTGAGAGTCTTCTAAAAGAGGTGGAGTCTTGGTCAGAGGAAGATGTCGCTAGTTTGCCGGAGTTGTACCGAAGGAAGGTGCGGGAGTATCGGCGGCTTGCGAACCGTGGTGAGTCCGAGGGTATCTCTGACTCCGAGGAGTAAACCGGGGATGTAAGTGGTGGAGTACTTTGAGTCGGTGGAGC
>KE356560.1:2547766-2549703 GCA_000415965.1 Haloquadratum walsbyi J07HQW1 | reverse complement strand
TAGGACAACGTACGTCGCACACGCTTGTTGGAGGGTATACGTCCCACTCAGCTGGGTGAAGACCTTTGATGAGAAGAAAGTATACCTTGGCGTACGAGCAGTGACGTGACTTAGGATATCCACCCCATATTTCGTGCGTTATTCCTGGTTGAGATTGGCTTCTAACTCAGCAATCTCAGCGTTGAGTTCGTCTTCGTTGATGTCTTCCAGGTGGGAGTAGTCTAGTCGGTGTGCTCGTCGTAGTCCTTATTATCGAACATCCTCTCTAGGTGATTGAGGCTCAACGACATACCGGCGGAGGTCGTCGCGGTGGGTAAGCGCGTGATAGTATTTGTTCTCGGTTTTCCCGATCAGTCCGTTGATATTGAGATGAGTAAGAGTCGTTGTGACTGTTCCATTTGTGATGTCAGGCTGATCTTGAATATCGTTGACGCTGAACACATCGTCCGGATTGTTGTTGAGGAGCGCAATGATATTGGATTTTGTCGTCCCCGGAGCGAGTTCGATATCAACGTCGTTTGAGTCCGAGGGCATAGAATGTAGTTAGTTCTACGTCATAAGGTAACGGGGTCTCGATCATTCTCCTCAAGACATTTCAGGATGGTTTTCTCGATATCCACGGCAAGCGCTATTTTGTAGTCCGCAATGACGACGACTGTGCAGCTCCAGATGCACCGAGCAAGTAATTCATCCCAACAGTTCTTGAAACCAACCACCTTGTGAACTGTTTTATGACACCCTATTTGAGGCGACACCGCTGATACTCTGCCGCAACGTGCAACGATTCCTTCGTAATCCACGGATATCCTCATTCGTCACGCAAAACCATGCTCGCAAGCCGCCGCGGGCGCTTCTTGCGCCATAATCACCAAGTGCACGACTGACACGTTCTCTTCGAGCTCAGGACCACGAGTGCTGAACTTCTGAATCAAGTGGATGATCATGAAGAACTTCCCGTCGATGATCATCAACTCGTCGCTCACGTTTGTGACCATCAGCTTGAACGCAGTGATATGTAAATTATGTAACGACCATTCCAACATTTGTCGCTCTCCATCCCAGGCTCGACTGCATCGCCCCAACACGTCGTTAAGAACGCGCGCCGACACGTAGTGCTCCTCTGCGATTTGAAGTACAATATCACGGTCGCGGTCAATTGGGTGGTTCTATGCTTTTTCCGTAAATCGTTCCATATCGAATGTCATTGTTTCAGTACACCGGCGGAATCGCCGCGTAGCGGGTCATACACCGCCGCGTGGTGAACAGGTGAAATAAACACCCTCGCGCTCACGAATTTCTGACTACGAATCGACCGCCACACCGCCTCTTCCGCTGACCCTCAACGTTAATGTCTGCACGCGCTGCAACCAGCATACCGCCGTGATCTGCAATGATTTCTTCGTAATGCCGGGTTCGCGGAATTCGTCGCGCGAGATTATCCTTGATCGGCACGGCGAACAACTTTCGTTCCCACCCGACGCGCAAGTACGATCGTCGTTCCTTGAAGAACTCAACACCGGAATACAGCAAAGAATAGTGCGTCTGTCACGCCATCTCCACGAGCTGGTCTGCTAATAATTCGAGTTCGCCAGCTTCGTTGATAGTGTCAATCCACTGATCAGGAAGTGCCGATGACCCGAAACGCGCGCCAGCGATGGCACCCGCAATCGCCCCAATCGTATCGGTATCACCGCCGTGATTCACGGCCGTCACAATCGCGTCCTCAGCACTGTCTGCGATTAGGCCATTGTGGAGCGCTGTCTGTAGCGAGTGTACGACGTATCCAGACGTTTCGAGCGTGTTGGGTTTGGGTGTGTCACCACGAGCGACCGGTTGGAGCGCCGTCACGAGTTCATCAGGCGTGTCGGAACCGACGTAGTCGAGAGCATCCCGCAGCGGCGTGTCAGCATCTTCGAGAAGACCAGCTACTGTGAGGT
>KE356560.1:2546217-2547716 GCA_000415965.1 Haloquadratum walsbyi J07HQW1 | reverse complement strand
ATCAGTATGAAGTCGCCGAAAGTACGCCTCGCTTGCGTCAACAGCCATCTTTTGCTCAGAGATCATACCGGAGTTTGCCATCGACTGTAATGTCTCTCGGGTGGGAGACAGAAGGTTGTATCCATCACGATAGATGATATCTGCAGTCGCAGTTCCGTGTTCTGGACTCTGCAACCGCCATACGACAACATCAGATACATTATCGCCAAACTCCCGATTACACCGTCCAGCGGTCTGAATCAACGATGGTAATGGTGCGAAGTCTCGATAGACTTGTTCAAAGCTCACATCAACGCCTGCCTCGATGAGCTGTGTTGATACAACATAAATAGGAATCTCTGAGTTCAGGAGGCGTCGAATCGCGCTTAGGAGGATACTGCGGTCAAGCGGTCGGAGTCGAGAGGTTAATATTGCAACCACAGTCGGGCTATCTACACTGACCCTTGCGAGAAGTCGGTCTGTGATTTGCTCATGATATGCGTGTGCAGAGGTGAACTCATCATACACAGACCCAAGACATGAATTGAGTGAGACTGCACCATCCAATCGTGTGAGTAACTGAGAGCCCTGTTCGGCAACGCTTGCGACCGTGTTTCCGACGCTCAGGACGTGCTTTTCATCCGCTGAGACGACTTCGGAAATCGCATCGGTGAGTGGTCGACTAGAAGCTGTTTGAGGAGACTCCAAGTATCGCTGCACAGAATTATCAAGCCGATACCGAACTCGGGGAGAGTGTGTCAAAAAGTCAAAATACTGTGTATGATCAGGAACCAGCTCGAACGGATTGTCCGTGTATGGAAGATACTCAAGCAATCGTGGCTGTGTAGCGGTCATGAATATGACTGTCGTATTAAATTCCCGATTGAGTAGGTCGACAGTCCATGCAATGAACCGCCACCACCGTTCCGGAAGTGCCTGCGGCTCATCCAGAAGCACTACTGCATCCTGGAGTGACGAAAGTTTCACCCCCTGACTATTCGTTGGACCAGCAAGCGATTCGAATAGTTGGACAAACGTCGTGAGAACGAGCGGTGCGTGCCATGTCTCAGCAAGAAGTTCAGCGGCAGCATCGTCAATTGCATGCTCCCGAGCATTCGAACGAGGAAGTGTGCGAGTGTCAGATAGATGATGATGGACAGTATACCCAGGCTCTGTCGGTTGTATGTTGAGCGCGGTCTGTAACACCTCATCAGTTTGATCAAGAATAGACGTATATGGAAACGCATAGACAACACGACTTGCTTCATCTGCGAGCGTTAATGCCGCCTGAACGCCGGTGAGTGTCTTTCCAAATCCGGTCGGAAGCGTAATTGTCCCTAGATTTGTCTCACTGTGTTCGAACTCAGAAAGCCGATGAGCTACTCCCTGTCGGGCTTTCTCACGAAGGGCGTTGAGTTGTTGTTTCGAATCCGTCGTTGATGACGGAAGGGAGTTGATGTGACTATCGATGAGATCAGGAGAGTGCCCACTGACGGATGGAATATCGAGTCCTGCAGCAG
>KE356560.1:2542598-2546167 GCA_000415965.1 Haloquadratum walsbyi J07HQW1 | reverse complement strand
TCCTCACACGGCGTATCGCCAATGTAGTACTGCCGATGGTCACCTATCGAGTCCCAGACGTATTTATCCCGCCCGTCATAGACGGTTCGGATCATCCGATTCCAGAAGTCGAACCGTTCGGTCCCTTCAGGTACTGACGAACCGACAACCTCTGCGGGAATTTGGTCTCTGAACTGAAGTGATAGTGTCTCATCGGTTAGTCCCCGCATTAGCGCAGGGAGATCAAGATGGCTAAGATATCGTCCATCGGTCTTTTCGACGTTTTCGGGCGGATTAATTATCGCTAACGGAACGTGCAGCAACGGCTCTGACAGCCTGCCGATGTGGCTGATCAGTCCTCTATCGGCCTCCGACCCGAGATGTTCACCGTGGTCGCCTGTGATGACAAACGTCGTCGGTTTCTCTATACTCTCCTCGCACCAGTCGACGAACTCGGCAATCCGGTCAGCCGTATACCGGATTGAATTCTCATAGAGCGTGCGATAGTTCCGGGCATAGTCATCCGGTCGCTCTTCGGGCTTGAGGTTATTGTAAGTATATGTGTCGAACTGGTTTGAGGACCACGACATCGGGACGTCATCAGCTTGATACCAAATCGAGTTTGCAAACGGATTGTGGGTTTCCATGAGATTTATAAATACGAATGCTGGTTCATTAACTACTCCCAATCGGTGTCTGGCGACCCGGAAAGATGTACGCGTACCATAATCCCACAATCGGGGAAGCGGGCGGTCGTCAGCGAAGTCGTGATACTTGAATATGAGTCCGTTGATGAGGCTTCGCGTTAGTGTTCCCTCCCGCTGAGCAGCCTGTAAGTACTCCAGGTACAAATTGAATCCCTCTCGATCCGATTCGGCTCGGAAGGCGTCTATCTCCTTGACTCCTGAGAGGACGGAGTGTCGGGATATGCTCACAAACTGATCGAAGTAGCGATCGAACCCATGTGGTCGTCCGGCAAACAGGTTCGAACTGACGCCGATCTTGGTGTAGTCGTCGTAGGCCGACAGGAAGGTGTCCCCGGTTTCGATATCGTCCCAGTTGGGCTCGTGGGCGTGGACGCCATTCTGATGGGGTAGCTTGCCGGTGAACATCGATCCGTGACTCGCCGGACTCCAATTGCTGGCGGCCCGGCAGTCAGCGATATTTAGATCTATCTGTTCACGCAGCGACCCTGCGTTGGCGTCTAACAGGTCCTTGCGGGCAGAGTCCAGTACGAGTAGGACAACATTTCGATTCATGCTTCTACTCCAACTAACTCGTTGACTACGGCTGACCAGCTGTGGTGCTGGCTTACATACGCGCGACCACGGCGTCCCATCGCCTCACGTTCGTTCGGGGGCGTCTCATAGAGATCGACTAATGCGTTATGTATTGACTGCACTGTTACCTCTTCCATGGCAATCCCTATTTGTTCTTGCTCGATAAATGCGAGTTCTGGTGTCTTTGTCGTGATGACAGGTCGCTCGCACGCCAGGTACTCATATATTTTGATTGGATTTGACGGCTTCTCTGGATCTGAGATACCGTATAGTATATCACAGGAGCTAATATACTGTGGAACTGTCTTATGCGGTACGAGCCCAGTAAAAACCGTGAAGTTCTGAATACCCGCTTCGCTCACGAGGGCTTCTAGCTCGGCCCGCTGTGGACCGTCGCCAATGAGAATCAGAGCCATCTCAATCGACTGGGGTAACGACGCAACTGCCTCTACTAGGGTATCGACACGATGTCGATCCTCCATGGATCCGATGAACCCAACAACAAACGTGGCGTCGTCAATCACATCGCGTACGCTTTCTGGAGGCTGTTCCTCGTTAACTGTGAATAGATTCGGATCCACGGCGTTTGGAATCACCGTGATTTCGCTGCGTACCCCAAGCCCTCGAAGCATCTCCGCGATTGCCTCGAAGGCTACGATGGTTTTGTCGGATACGATCGTGTTAACCCACATGAGCGTCTTCACCGGGCGTTGAACCGAGAGGTTCCGATGGACGAATCCGCGGATGAGTACTTTGTACTGGACTCCCGGAAGCAGACCAACTACAGTCGGAATCAGTGTGGATGGTCCGATCCGGATAATAATCTGCTCTGGGCGTTCTTTGAACATCGCCGTGAGAAGGGCCCATGCCATGGATGGCTGGTGTTGAAGATGCCACCTGATTGTCCCGGCAGGTTTCGATGTCAGCCAGTATGTTGATACGGACTCTGGAACTGGTGACGGTTTATCGACCGCCGGTGCGATGAGAGATAGGTCAATATTGTCGGAGTTAGCCATCGTCCGAATAAGTTCAGAAGTTGCAATATTTGATCCTGACGTACCAGTAAGATTCTCAGTTGTAATGAATAGCACGCGCGGCATTTGATTGTTACAACTTTCTTCGGGAATGAATAAATGTATCTATCGTCTACTCAAACCAGCATTAATGAGTAAGCAGGACGGGATTGATTCGATCTTGGAGTGGCCAACGCTATCGGAGGAAACCGAGCTGTTGAGCGACGAGATGGCTGAGTTTCTGCGGTCGAATCCAGTTGCCTACGCTGGTCACCGGATTCTTGCTAACGTCGCGCAAGTGAGTCACTACGAGGGGACAACTGAGCAAAGCGAAGTCCCGTTTCTCGACAGATGGTCTTCACAATCGCGCTGTCTGGCTACTGGCTGTTTCGGCGTCTGCTCCAGCTGTTAGGATTCAGTACGACCCCGTCGGCGTTCGACGGTCACATATTCGTCATGCACTCTGACCGTCATGATAAGCGGTATACCCTCACTGCTGTCGGTGAACAGCTCATGGATCAGGGCACTGATGTACTCCTGCTGTGCTCTCCAGAGGCAGAGAGCTATCGGGGAAAGTGGGAACAGCGAGGGTTTGCTACTGCATCGTTCGTCGAGCTTCTGGGCGGAATCTCGCTGAATGGGTGGCTGTCAGCGATTCGTACCGCGATTCAATCGGTTCGCGGGCTGGAAGAGCAAGCCCCAGAGGAGTTCGCTGCCGTTCCAGGATTGAGTGTTTTCAATTTAGTATTTCTTGAGGCTGTAAAAACCCAGACCCTCCTCCAGGCGACAGACCGACCGACGATCCATACGTACGCTCCGATGGGATATGTACTGGCTGCGACCGAGTTCGATCAGATCTTCGGTTATCAACACGGGATTATGTACGGACAAGAATCCGATACTGGGAATCAGGAATACCGTCGTGGATATCCGTTCTTTGCCCCTATTAACTACCTCACATGGGGTGAGCCGTGGCATGACAAGTTCTGGTACTCGACCCCTCCTGACGCGCAGTTACATCCTACCGGATCACCGTGGCACGAGTTCCTAAGTCGGTATGAAACTAATAATGACAATGAATATGACATACTGTTTCTCAGTTCAACAGGACGACAGACCGCCGAGGGTGAGAGAGCATTCGAGAAGTTCGTGAGAGAGCTAATCAATGTATGCGAACGACACGATTGGCGGCTCCGTATCAAGCTTCATCCAAAAGAAACCGGTGACTGGTATGCCGACCGCAACTGGTCAGAATACGTCCTCAGCTCTAATCCAACAATCCAGGAATCACTAGTAA
>KE356560.1:2539222-2542548 GCA_000415965.1 Haloquadratum walsbyi J07HQW1 | reverse complement strand
GTGTGGGCGAGGCAGCAAAGTCCTGTTTCCAAGTAACTCGGTTATGATCTAATCCCTCGTCAACTAACCGATCTCGGACGCCTCGCAGGAGGAACTCGCCGGTTGAGGCTTCATCCTCATCTTCAGGGATATTGAACAGTGTGATTTCCGTATCGCTCTCCCGAAGGAGTTTTTCAACGAAATCGACAATATATTCGACAGTCGGGTCGCCGCGCAGCGGCACGAGAACGTGTTCAAGATGTTCTCCGATTTTTCCAGGCGTAAGCACGGCGCTGACATCGTATTCGTTGGCTGTCGCGCTAATTGCTTTGTCACGATCCCGAGTAAACACCACCGTTGATTCGACCGTCGCCCCCTGAGCGGCGAACTGATCTGCGATATCCTTGACCACTGTCGTCGCCTCCGCGCCGAACTCTTCCTGTAACTGCCCAGCCGTTGATTGGTCTGGGACTGGATAATATCCAAGCACGATTATGTCATGTGGTTCGAGAAGACTAACCAGTGATGGAGAGATTTCACTCGGGTTGCTTGCATCAACATCAATCAAGACTGTCATATCGGAAAGAGCTTGTGACATAACACGATCCCTCGGTTGATAATACATCCCACCGTCTCTTAGTAGTTTGCTAAATGAATCAGTAATAATCGTAGCAACAATATGTATTGACGAATATTACAGCACGTGGGTGACTCAGAAAGCAGCAACGGGGATGACGGGGAGATTCAACGCACTATCGGCCTTCTCGGTGCGACAACTATCGGCACGGGGATTATGATCGGAGCTGGGATATTTGTTTTTCCCGGCCTAGCGGTCGGCCGAGTGGGTCCGGCTGCCTCGATTTCGTTTGCGATTGGAGCCGTGATTTCGTTGCTTGTTGCACTTCCAGCGTCTGAGCTTGCAACTGCGATGCCGAAAAGCGGCGGTGGCTATTATTTCATCTCCCGTGGATTAGGCTCACTTCCAGGGGCACTCGTCGGAATCGGCCTTGTGTTTGGATTAGTGTTTGCCTCTGCATTCTATCTTGTTGGTCTCGGTGAGTATGTTGCAGAAATTCTGGTGCAAGCAGGTCTTGTTAGTTCAACAGCAATTTCGATTGGTCCTGCGAACCTCGTTCTCGGGATCGGTATCATCGTTGGAATCCTGTTGACGATTCTGAGTACCCTTGGGACCGAAAATACTGAGTCAATTCAGAACGTCGTCGTTGCACTTTTAATCTCTATTTTGATTGTGTTCCTATCTATCGGCGGTCTCGATATCTTGGGTGTGAGCGGGGATGCACGGCTCGGCGGGGACTTTGCCCCCGCCGGTTATGCACCAATCCTTTCGACGGCAGCTTTAGTGTTCACTTCCTATCTCGGGTTCGTACAGGTCGCAACCGTGGCTGAGGACATCACCAACCCGGATCGTAATCTGCCACTCGCTATGATCGGATCCGTGATGCTCGTCGGTGTACTGTACGTATTTACTATGTTAGTCGCCGGATATACCTTCCCTGCTGAAGAGATACGCGGGATGGGTGAGACCGCTATTGTTGAGGTTGCCGGCGTATACCTCGGATTTGGAGGTGTGATTGCGATACTGTTAGGCGGACTGCTGGCGACAATCTCTTCGGCAAACGCATCAATCCTCAGCGCGTCTCGTGCTCTCTACGGACTCAGCTCCGATGATCTTGTACCGGAGGCAGCCGCAGAGGTTAATGAGGAGTACGGAACACCTCATTTTGCGTTGGCATTTGTCGGTGGGACGACAGTCGTGTTGGTTGCGTTCGGGCGGACTGAGGTGCTTGCGGAAGTTGCCTCTTTCCTGCATCTCATTCTATACGGACTGATCTGTGTAGCTTTGATTGTGATCCGACGCCGTGACCCATTATGGTATGAGCCTTCATTCACCTGTCCCGGCTACCCGCTCGTCCCAATTATTGGCGGGGTTGGCAGCTTCGCATTAATCGGGTTTATGGAACTACTTTCCCAAGTGCTTGGGGTAATTGTCTCGCTGGTCGCCGTTGGGTGGTACCTGGTTTATGCGAGGGATGTCGGGCTGAAGAACGAGTTGTAACGGGCGTTGCTGACCTTTTTTAAGTTAACCAGGGCAGTCGCTGGAAATGCGTCAGACACTATATATTAATTAACACTGACGGCAGTAAATTACTGTCTGCTGTCAACATCGCCGTGGTGTCACTCGTGCAGCTAACTACACAATGGACGTGGAAGAACATAACACGCCTAACTTCAAGAAGGACGAGCGTAACACCTGCCGAACGTTCGGGAACTACATCGACACGTGCATTATCAACCAGTCGCTGTCGCTGTCGCTGTCGCTGTCGTTGTGGTTGTGGCTATGGCTGTGACCGTGGTATTGTTTTGCTGGGCGGTCACAGCTCCAACTGAACTGAGAACTGAAATGTTCGCGATGATAAGGACTGTTAGCATCAGTCTCCCCGTGAGAGCTGAGCTCAGTCGTTTCGGTGTCACGTTTGTGCGTCTCTCTTTGTCCATTCCATTATTCACCTCCCTCCTCAAAACCACAACTGAAACAATATTATCAGTGCTTCAGTCATTTAGAGTTAGTTGTGTCACTACATTATTCACTTACGTAATAAATAATCGCATGACAGCATCTTCTATGTTATTCGTAAGACCAAAAATGTTAATTTATTAATATTATTGTACATACATCTCGGTTGATTTGTCAGAGTAAAACAATAAGAAAATCAGAATAGTTTGTCTCTTGAACGGAGAAACACTGACAGTCGCCATAGCCACCCGCCGTTGCGTGTTTTCATGCCGTTTTCTTCCTGTTGTCGTTTTGCAGGCATACACAATTTAAACTATTAATCTAAGAGTCCGGAATTGCATAAACATAAAACACGCCTAAGTGATATCTCGAACGCTGACCTACGTGATACTGATCTTTCCGGTGCCGACCTCCGTCGTGCCGATCTCCCGGACGGCGTGCGAGATTCTGAGTGACAAATTTGTACTGTACCCACACAGATTATACACATTATTTGTGAGGCTACAGTATATTTTAGTCAAAAACAAGCCTATGTTGCCGCTAAACTACTTCTCAGTCGCAAATCTGAGTAAATCATGCACCATTTCTGATATATCCTCCTCTGTGAGTGTATATCGTGCCTGTCGTTTTTCTTCAGAAATATCCTCAGCATATATCCCCGGCTTGATCTCTATTTTACCACTCATTATCTATAGCGACATGCAGTTTATACATCATTGTGTTCTCATCTCAGCGTCACCACTCGTTTGTGGTGGCATCTTCAAGCAGTCCTATTCAAAGTGACTTGGGTGTGTACTGTAGTTTACGACCG
>KE356560.1:2537884-2539172 GCA_000415965.1 Haloquadratum walsbyi J07HQW1 | reverse complement strand
TCGCGTGAATCCGGCTCAAGTGCTGAGACAAACACTGATGTGTCGACTGATTGGCTTGTTTGCTTTCCAAAGAAGACACCGGGCGTTTGTGTCTGCAATCGGACTGTGACATCGCGTGCGGTCTCCGTTCCGATATTCTGGAGATTGAACGCAATCCGACCGTTATCACCGGCAGTCACAGCATTCGTTTCGTCTGCACGCATATCGAATTCAGGGCGATCTTCGATACGAATTGTAATCTCCTCTGTGACGGTCCGCTCGCGATTTTGTCTGTCGGTATCCTCAAATTGCCCATAAGCAATCGCTCGTGAGTGACTGTACGTGATTTCAACAGGTATTTGATACGTTCCTGGTGTTGCACGTCCAATCTCAAGTGCGAAATCAACCGTTTCACTCTGTCCATCGGCGAGACTGCCAAGCGTTCGTGTCCCGGTATTTACCTCAATGGGGGCATCGATTTGATCCTCAGCAATATCGATGCGGACACTTTGTGCGGTCTGTACTTCATTTTCATATTCGTCTCTGCCGCCTTCGGTCAGTTGTCCATCGTTATTAACCGTCACACTCAGTATTGCTGACTCACTGGCGCGAAATTGTACGTCAGCAGCACTCGCCGTGATATTCGGTGATCCAACAACAATCTCCTGTGCGGCAGCAACTGGTCCGGCAAACCCAGCGGTAATCATAAACAATCCAAGAGTCAATGTGAGTATCTTCTGTCGCATTCGTCCTTTCTCAGTATAATAAGTGTCACGTCGTGGTAGACATCCGTCTCTGCCTACTGGCTGATTGTGTATTTATTTATATTGACTCTTCGAGTATGAAGGTTCCTATCGAACGGTCGTTATATAATATTTTAATCATAAGTTGTCCTGATGAACGGTAATCCCGAGTTTTCGTCTAGTATATCCGCGAGTGCATCGGTATCGATCTTGCCGGTCGTTGCTCCTCGAAAAATAGCCCCCTCAATCAACGTCAATAGAAACTCTGTTGTATGATCTGCGTTATCGATATCGAATGCGCCAGTCGCGACGCCAGCATCAACACATGCACGTAATTCCTCGCGGAGCTTTCTCTCATTTGCTGTGATTGTTTTTCGGAATACCTCATCATGGGCAGCCTGCGCTCGCAATTCGACATACGCCTGACTGTGTGCACCAACACAATGTTTGAATTCTTTCTTTGCAGTATCAGACGGGCTTGAAACTATGTCCTCGTTTGCATTTGTCTCCGAGTCAATGCACATCGTCGTTTCTTCTGTCCCAAGATGAGTGTCATCACATTCGCC
>KE356560.1:2536737-2537834 GCA_000415965.1 Haloquadratum walsbyi J07HQW1 | reverse complement strand
TGCCAAGGAATGTGCTCGTACTGGTGACTGCCAGGTAGTGTCGCCGTTGGAATCGATGCCGAGAACGGTTCCGCTCTCGACTGTCGATACGTCCGTGTCGGGTTCTTTCTGGAATCTCACGTGCGAGTGCGAGTAGTACGTGCCGTCGCGCATGGTGTCGCACTGTTTGTGTCCCATTCAGGATTGTTACAGTAGGTTGCGGACGACATCTCTGCCGTCTCTCCAAAAAGGACGTATTCAGCATGAGCTCTTCGATTGATCGGGGGCAGAGTAGTTGTGATTGAATATGACCGTCCATCATACATGACAACAGACCGGCGAAACCGTCGGGTTTCCGCCTCGAAACTTGATGAAGAGCGAAGCCGACACTGGCAGAGTAATTTACAAATGGTTATCTCAGCGTGAATCTCAGTTGATGCTACCGACGCCCGAGGTCGCCTCGGGAAGGTCGTATGCATGTGCATCAAGATCAAGTGCTTCAAGCGCCGCTGCGAGATGCTTGTCCTTCGCATAATCCGCATCATCAGCCACGCGCAGTTCCTGTGCTTTTGCAAGCACTTCTCCGCGACGATCAGATGGGATATCGTATTTATCCGTTGATAATTCGATAATCAGTCCATTATTATCCTGGGTGTAGAGTGAGAAGAAAACACCACGATCGAAGACGTTGTATCCTCGACCATCAGCCTCCAGTGCGGCTATGACATCTTCAAAATCTGACGGCGCAACACTGAAACAGAGATGGTGGACAGCGCCAACACCACCACGCTGTGGTTGTTGGGTTGACTGACGGTCACCAACAAATACTGTCAGGATTCGCCCATCACCGGTATCGAAGAATAAATGTGTTTGTGATGGGTCATCAAGATTCGGTTGTTTGAGCACTAATGGCATCCCGAGAAGATCTCGATAGAACGCAATCGTGTCCGTTTCGTTACTTCCCCAGATGGTGATATGATCAGTCCCAGTTGTTTGGATTGGACTGTCCGGTCGGTCAGCAGTAACTGATGATGTATCGGTTGTATCAGCCATATCTTTCATATCATCGCGAACAGCTTGACATCCTCCTCCGGGTTCACGCGGAGGATCCCACGGCA
>KE356560.1:2514213-2536687 GCA_000415965.1 Haloquadratum walsbyi J07HQW1 | reverse complement strand
CTCTCACCAAATGAAACACAATCACACACCGTGCTCAATGAACAGAGCACCGAAGGTAATCAAACACGATATGTGATGGTTGATTGGCAGATGGCAACACCCGGGTCAAAGTTTGGTGCCCCGACCGTCTTCTATGATGCTGAGCCCAATGTTTCTCGGAGTGATTTTCTCCGGACGGTGTATCAGTTCAATCAAGAAGGTCGGTTCAGCGGAACTACCTCTATCCGGACAGATCGGTTCTACAACAGCACAATGACACGGCTGTATTATTATCATGGGAGCGCCCGACAGCCGTCACCGATTGTCGTTGACTGGGAAAACCGCCGTGTTCAGACGAACGATGGTGGAAGCACCACACTTGCTGCCAACCCTCGTGGGAATCAATCAACTGTGAGAACATTCAATAGTATGCGAGAGGCAGAGGCATTCGTCGCGAATGACACGACTGCGCAACTCGGTGGAATCGGTGCATATCCAACACACCGTGTCGAAGCACTGGATCAGTATCGTCTTGTCCACGTGAATAATCAATCAGCATCACGCTCGATACTCCGAACAACCTACCGGGGTGCACAAGCCGCAGGTATCAACCCACGAACGACGGTGCCGCCACAACCATCATATGTCAAGACATTCGAGCGTGTTCCCGGTGCGACGATTAAGGGGAGCAATGCACCTGCCAACTCGACGGTGACCGCACAGGTTGAACTCACTATCCCAAATAAAAACTCGACATTCACCTACACACAGCAGGCACAGACGACGGACACAGGGACGTTCAGTATGACCGTTCCATACTCAACAACAGAGTATGATGAATACGGTCCCGATAATGGATACACCGATATTAGTGTTCACGCGAATGACAGCTATACAATCTCATCTGCACCGTCATTCAACGAATCTGGGTATGTCGTCAGTTATCAAGCGAATGTCTCTGTGCCAGAAGGGCTCGTCAACGGTGATGAATCAGGAGCGATCGATGTCGAACTTGATCGTAACGCACAGGAATTGAGTATCGGTGGGTCCAGCTCCAGTTCCGTTCGAGATTCCGACTCTTCTGAGTCTGATACAGCGACGAATAACGGTGCGTCTGAGACTAGTGAGAGCAGTTCCACAGACAGTAGCAGTGATTCCACTGATTCGAGTTCAAATGCAGATTCGGACTCAACCGCAGGTGATGAGGGCGGATCCAACTCAGGTTCGGATTCAGACTCGCAGTCATCGCTTGACCCGTCGATTGTTGATGCAGGCGTGAAGCCAGTAGATTAGATAATACGACAGTAATTTTTATTTCTGATACCCAAAAATAATCACATCTTATATTTGCAATTCGGTTACGTGGTCACAGTTTCTGATGACATGCCGAGACAGATTTGTGCCCACTGAATTACGCGATCATATTCGCTGAATCAATAGCAGGTAATCATCATTCAGGACACGTACACGGCGCATTACGATCTCCCTTCTCAGGTCTCAGACATATCAAAGTCGATACGCTCAAACAGAATGGGATTCATTTCACCGATAATGCATATCAGCATCGTCGGGAGTGGCTATGTCGGAACAACTGTCGCTGCCTGCTTTGCCGATCTCGGGCATACAGTAACCACCATCGATATTGATGACTCAATCGTCGCTGCTATTGAGACTGGTGACGCACCAATTCATGAACCAGGGTTGGATGAACTGGTTGCCGAACACGGTGGGGATCGATTACGTGCAACAACAGCGTATGATATCATTCCTGAGACCGACCTCACGATGCTTGCACTCCCAACACCGTCTCGCGATGACGGAAGTATTGACCTCCAGTATATGAAAGCCGGCGCGGAGTCAGTTGGTGAGGCACTCGCGAATCAGAATTCAACAGATCCAGACCCAGACCTAGGTCCGCATCTTATTATCACAAAATCAACTGTGGTTCCAACAACGACTGATGAGCAACTTGCGCCTGCCATTGCTCGCGATGGTCTTGAACGCACACAGGACTTTCTTGTCGGCTCAAATCCTGAGTTTCAGCGGGAAGGAAGCGCCGTCACTGACTTTCTTAATCCAGATAAGCTCGTTTTTGGAACGGCTGATGAGCGTGCAACTGAATTGCTCCATGAATTATACGAACCACTTCGTGAGCGAGCGGATGATGAGATTCCGGTTGTTGAGACCGACGTTGCAGCAGCGGAGATGATCAAATACGGAAATAACGCATTTCTTGCGAGTAAAGTCAGTCTGATCAATGATCTTGGAAACGTATGCAAGGAATTCGGTGTTGACGCATATGAGGTCGCAGATGCAATTGGACTTGATGATCGGATTGGGGCACAATTCCTGCGAAGCGGGGTTGGCTTTGGTGGAAGTTGCTTTCCAAAAGATACGAACGCCATCATCGCTGCGGCACAGGAACGCGGATATAATCCACCGATGCTCAATGCCACTCTCAGTGTGAATGATATCCAGCCTGAACGCCTACTCGAATTGCTTGCGAAACATACAGATATCACCGATAATCGAATTGCCGTGCTTGGTCTTGCATTCAAACCTGGAACGGATGATATTCGTCATACCCGCGCTGCGCCAGTCATTGATCGACTTCGCGAACACGGTGCTGATGTGGTTGCTTATGATCCGGTTGCAACCGAAAACATGCGTGAGAAATATCCTGATATTACCTATGCTGAGACTGCCGCAGACGCACTTGCTGACGCACATGGAGCCGTTGTTGTCACCGGCTGGGACGAATTCGCGGCGCTTGATACAGAATTTGATACGATGGTGGATCCAGTCGTTATCGATGGTCGACGAATCATTGACCGTCGCGATGGAATCACATATGAAGGACTGACGTGGTGACTGAATATTAGGGATATATTTCCATACTTCACGTCATACTCTCGGATTCATCGATGTATCGCTCGCACGAAGATAATCTGTATTCAACGTATGAAGATACAAGAATGAAAACGGAAACGAAAACACGGAATACCTGCCTATCAGAGTTAATTGCATGGTGAATGACTCAGACGAGTCCTCGCTCATGCCGTCCTGGCTCGTCGTTTATATTAAAGGAATCTGCATGGGAGCAGCAGATGCAGTCCCAGGTGTCTCTGGGGGAACAATTGCACTCATTGTTGGGATCTATGAACGACTGATCACTGCTGTCACCGCTATTACACCACGCCGGATACGAACCATTCTCTCAGCTCCCCATCCACACTACCGCGAGAACGCACTTACTGCTCTTCGTACAATTGATATTTGGTTTCTCGTTGCACTCGGTGCAGGGATTCTTTCAGCGGTCATTACAATCACACGTATTGTCCATGCCGGCATCGTCTCATACCCGGCAATAACGTTCGGATTCTTTTTTGGACTCATCGCCGCCTCTGCATGGGTTCTTCGACAGCCACTCACTATCGATACACCTGGTCGGATCGCGGCGGCAGCAGGAGGGTTTCTTGTTGCGTTCATTGTCTCCGGGCAGGCTGCCACAGCACTCGGTCAAAGCCTCCCTGTGACGATACTCGCCGGTGCAGTCGCAGTCAGTGCGATGATTCTGCCCGGGATTTCGGGATCACTCTTGCTCGTTATTCTTGGGCAATATGAGTATATGACAGGGACACTTTCGATGTTTGTTGATGCTAGCGTCGCAGCACTTACTGGTGGATCATTCACCCCAATTATAGAGACCGGGACAGTCGTCGTTGCGTTTGTCTCTGGGGCTGTGTTTGGGTTGTTCAGTATTGCGCATGCTGTTCGATGGGCACTGGAGCGATATTATGAGGCGACATTTGCGTTTCTCGTTGCACTCATTGTTGGTGCACTTCGCGCACCAGTTGTTCGAGTCGGGACACGATTAAGCGCGGATGCTGGAACTGGCTGGACGCCATCAACAATTGCTCTCTTCAGTACCGCTGCGCTTGTTGGGGTATTCATTGTTCTTTTACTGGAGCGCGCTGCTGGCATCGGTGACGTTGATATGAGAATGTAATCTGACTAGACCGTGTTTCTGAAATCGCTGTCGAATGCCGGTATGTGAAATTCAATACAAAAATTATCACACGGTCTCACGCGCGGCTATCCTGAGTGACACGACTAAACAGAGCAATAGCAATGACGATACCAGTAGCTAACGAATATGATCGTTCACAAAGAAGGAATCCAGACCGGATTGTGGCAGGCACTCGCCGACTGATGATGTTCGATGCTGGCTGACAGATAATATCCGGTCTGAGACGGTGAGCTATATTAATGACAGTAGTCGACGAGATTGGATGGGTATCGTGACGGCGTCATATATCTCATGGATAGCCGCCGAGGGTGGCACTGTTGTGTAATAATCACTCCCGTGCAACGGCGATATTTTGCACTGCGGTACTTCCACACGCCTGACAGTGACCATCAGCGCTACTAAAGCGAGTTCCGCAGGATCGACACTCCTGTACCGATGATGTGGTGGCATACGGATCGATTGTCCCGTGGTATATCACCATACTCCCTACAATTTGGTGCTATAATAAGAGTATTTCCCTGATGGAACACAATATGGACTATATCCATATGATTGCCTAATATTTTTAATGAGCACACAACATACGGAAGCTATCGACGACTAATATGAATAAATGTCTCAATTCGACTCATAGCATCAATCGTCGTGAACCCAGCGGCGGTAAATTCTCGTACGGCGTCAGCAAGTTCATATCGCTCTGATCGTGGTGGACCAGACTCACCAGTCCCGGTTTTCGACCAATCAACAGTAACAACGCGCCCTCCAGGACGAATCACGCGGGCTAACTCAGAAAGTGCGTCAGGACCGGCGAACTCATGATATGTCATCGTCGAAAACGCAGCATCGAGTTCGTTCGACTCGAATGGAAGTGAGGATGCCTCAGCAGTCACAAAAGAGATATTCTCTGGATGCCCCTTCGTACGATATTTATCATGCATTGCCGATTGCACATCAACAGCATACACCAACTCTGCACACGGGGCAACCGCATCAGTGTAGAATCCAGTCCCACTCCCGATATCGGCGATTACTGCATTGGTATTAGTTGTTGGACCGATATCAAGCGCAGCAAGTAACTCTTCTCGTGAGCAGTATTCATATCGCTCTGGATCCTCAAGCGCGTCCGCTCGCTCGATGTCAAAGGTGTGATGTCCCATGTAATAATCTTATCTGGTGCGCCGAAAACACTGCCGTATTATATCATATTGTTTTCTGTGAGTGTCTCTCATCGAGCGAGGGTTTGGCTGAGAATCTCAAACATAATTTAAAATTCATAATTATCGATGTATATATACATCTTGGTGTCGCAGGGATTCACTCAATTCAATCGCACTGACCTCGGAGCGTTCTGTTTTCACTCACCCGCCAGTACGAAGGAGCGTACGGTAAGTTTATATTAGGGTGTCTATATAGTACAAATCGAACTGTCGGTATACGACACTGTATGACATACCGTCTGATAACTTCGGGCATTACCGAATAAGGACGGACATGCATCACCCATATCTTCAAGCCACACTATGAGAGTTATGACCTCACCTATCGATACCCCGGATGAGCGAGTTTGTGAACGCTGCGGTCGAATCGAGCATTGGAATGATGACGAAATTGCATGGAGCGTTGCTGAACAGGACGGCGATCCTGCCGTTGGAAGCGTTTATTGTATTCATGAATGGGATATTAATGGTGCGTTTGTCCCTGTCTCGGATGTAGACGGAGACGCAGACGTAGATGTCGATGCGAGAGCCTAACCAGATTGTGTGAACAATATATACTAACGAATCAAATATATACTCATTAGACAAGCGATATAGGTATGCCCGCTAATAGCGAGCATATCTATAAGTATCTCTTCATAACGCGGATTCCTACGTCGTTTCAGTCCCGTTTTCAATACGGTCAAGGACTGACGCAGTCCCATCAAAGTATGAATTCTCCAGCACTTCATCAGCAGCCCGTTGAGCGGCGTCATCAGCATTTTTTACAGCGTATGACCGACCAGCAACCGCAAATGTCGAGACGTCGTTTTCACTGTCACCAACAGCAACAAATGAGCTAGGATCGAGCGCCAATGTCTCACAGACAGCTTTGAGTCCATCACCCTTCTCAACGCCTGGTGTTTTGAGATGATATGCATAGCCTGTATCGATGACTATTAAATCAAACTCCGCGGCAACCTCACGAAGCAATTTTTCATCGGCTGAAAGATCAACAGCAATCTCGGTCTCACGCCACTTGTTCACGTCATCGAAGCCACCCCATCCAAGGTCACCACCACGTTCCTCAAACGCAATAGCGGCTGCTTGTGCTCGTTCACTATCCCCCTGATACGAAACCGTCTCGTCAGCAAGAACGACACCACCATTTTCTGCAATTACTGTTTGCTCAATCCCGAGAAAATGACACAACGTCACCGGATAGGGGAATGCTTTGCCAGTCGCAAGAACGATTGGTGCATCCCAGGACTGGAGATATTCTGGTACACGCGGGTCTAATCGCCCTGGTCCATCAGTGAGTGTCCCATCGATATCAAGCACAAGTGGCGGGACTCCTGCGTCCGCGTCAGTAGACATGTATCACTGAAAAGAGCCTCATCGGCAAAGAAACACCGCTTGGTCGGGAGAACAGATTATAAATATGTGAATCAGACGACAGTAATCTGAATGATAACCTCTCTACTCAAAAAATTATTTTCTGGAGTCCAGTCATCCGCCGAGACTCGGATCCGGATCGTAATGCTCCCTTAGTCTGCGGCAGACTCCGCAGGCGTTGCTGTAGTCACAATATCTCGGTCAGTTGGATTGACTGCATCAAACTCATCAATCAGTGCATCAAGCTGTGCTGGGTCATCTGAGGCGTACAACGACTGCTCATCGGTTTTACAGGATGAATCCACGCCGAGTTTTGCACAGATTTGATCACTTGCCGCCTCTGCCATTTGTCGATATGTGGTGAGTTTCCCACCAACGACCGAAATAAGATTCGCCGGTTCGCCGCGTTCAGCGTGATTAATCACAAAGAAGCCACGTGAGATACCACGACCATCATCGCGCTCATCCTCATCAGGCTCGTACAGTGGACGAACACCCCACCAGGTTCGGACTTCTGGAGCGTCTGCGACAGCCGGGATCAATTCCGCACATTCATCAACAGATCGCTCAACTTCCCAGTCAGCCTCCTCATAATCATCTGGATCCTCAACTGCAACGCTCGTCGTTCCAAGTACAACTTCACCATCGTGTGGGACGATAATGTCACCATCATCAGGGTCACGACATCGATTCAAAACCGGATCGAGACCGTCATACTCAACGGAGATCATCACTCCACGCGTTGGTTGCATTGAAACGTCGACACCAAGATCCTCACCCATCGCCTCTGCCCATGCGCCGGTGGCATTGACAATTTGTGTTGCTTCGACAGTATCGTTTAGCTCACCTCCGACATGTAATTCTGTGATTTCTCCATCAGCAGTCGTGACCGACTCAACAGGGGTATGTGTGTAAATTGATGCCCCGTGTTCACGAGCGTCCGCAGCATTGGCAACAACAAGCCGTGATGGATAAATTACTCCATCAGGGACTGTAAATGCCCGTTCAACATCCTCAGTCAGCCCGGGAACGCGTTCGTGTGCCTCCTCAGCACTAATTGTCTCAGTCGGAATATCGAGTTCATTACACGCCTCAAGTTTTTCCTCGAAGTATGCAGGATCATCCGATTCAAGTTGGATGAATAATCCGCCAGTCTCACGAATACATCCTTCAGCAATCTCTCTGAGGATTCGACTCTCGCGGATACATTCCTCAGCACCGATTGGGTCGGACTCAGCGTATCGACCACCACTATGTAATAATCCATGCGAGCGCCCAGAGGTGCCTCCGCCAAGTCCGCCACGCTCAAACAGTGATACATCAACGCCACGAAGGGCGAGATCACGAGCAATTCCAGCACCAGTTGCCCCACCGCCGATTATTGCGACATCTGTTTGAATCGTCATATTTCCTAATATGTCCCATTGGAAATACAATTAACGATTATGTTATCCAATGATCCGTTATATGGCGGCTTATTCATCAGTATCGATATGATATTCTATGTCGCGGTTGTGTTCGCATATCATATCTCTGATTGCTATGATACAACCCAGCTCAGCCATACCTCAGATATTATTCACTCCTCTCAGGTGCGAGAATCTTGTCTTGAGCGGTGCGAGCGAAGAATGACACATACGAACCATCCAATCCGGCTGTCCAATCACATAATGTTATTTTGCAACTCCTCAGGTAGCACAGAGTGCTCAGGCAAGCTAATACGTTTGATGAAATTCGCGATAGGTATGGTCTAATTATTACACGCACAATACCTGTGCACTCGTTACGTCTTCCACAGCCGAGTAAAATCAGCCATCATCCTGTAATCATTCCAGATATGGCTAATAGGGGCACCTGAGTTATTGTTCCCAATGCGACATCGCAGTCATCTATCTCCGGTTGCATAATCAAGCAACATTACACGTTCGGTGGTCGAAGGAGTGTCACCGTTTTACTCGGTTAGATTGGTTTCTCTCGCTGTCTGCGTCTGTGTAATAGCGTGTGCACCGGTGTTATTTTTCCGGGATATCAGTAGTGGTATACGAGTGCAAGATGGATATTGGATGGCAAACTATCCAGTGGGTTGACACCAGTCGCTGGAACGTTCATACCACCGATAATCAGTTCAGTGATTTGGCGGACGGAGACACGCCGTCCATCCAGACGAGGCTCTCCTCAGTCACGCTGGAGTCGTTATAGTCCCCGTGATGATTTGACAATCGCGACACAATACCGTTTGACTCAATCGACCTTTGAGTACTCACGAGCATCCTCAGCCGCGGCGACAACAGATTCGACGGTCGCCTTTGAGGAGGATGCCTCAACCGTTGCATTGAGTGCTCCCTCAAGCACGGGGGCGTCTGCAATGCGGACTGTATTATCTATCGTGGTCATCTCGATTGCTAACTCAGCATTCATCACTGCACTGCCGAGATCGACAAGAAGAACGACATCATCTACTTCATCCTGAGTTGGATTGTCATCTTCATCTGTACTTCCGGCTTCAGTATTATTCTCCTGCGTGCGATGATCATCACTTACACCTGCAGCCTCGGTGATTGCCTCAGCAATCGCATTTGGGTCCGTTCCGATTCCTCCACTAACATCACCACCGGCAACGACGATGCGAGTATCACTACTCCCCATCTCGACAGCGATGTCGCGGATTCCTTTCGCTGCACGCGGACTGTGTGATACAACAACAACTCCGACCATTATGTCTGTTCGGCGTCAGTCGCTTCAGCATCATCTACACTCTCATCTGTCTCTGAGATGGTCTCAGCAACTGCTTCAACCGCAACTTCACCCTCAAGATGTGTCTCAGCGACGGCGAGTAGTTCTTCAAGAATGTATAGTGTGCTGGTTGCTCCAGGGTCTTGATGACCGACAGAGCGCCACCCAAGAAACGATGCTCGTCCTTTCATCGCCTTCAGTGGCACAGTATATTCAACACCTCGCTCGGCCGCATCAACTGCTTTGGCGAGGGCAGTCAGTGGTGGTAACTCATCCTCCTCAATCGATTTCTTATATGTGTGGACTGCAGGCGTGAGTGTATCGACCATCGTCTTATCGCCAACGGTCGCATCTCCCCTGTCTTTCACTTTTTCAAGATATGCCTCCGCAAATGCAACAGATGACTCAGCGGTAATCCCATCGGTAAGTTCTTGACTTGCTGTCAGAAGCGTCCCGCCATACAAGGGACCTGAGGCACCGCCGACGTTACTGATGAGCGTTGTTCCGACTTCCTTGATAATTGTATCAATCGGTTCATCTTCCATCTCCTCAAGCTCCTCACGGACTGCGCTGAACCCTCGTGTGAGATTCGAACCGTGATCAGCATCCCCAATTGCTGAGTCTAACTCAGTGAGATGATCCTGTTCGGATTCAATACGGTCTGCAACTGCTTTTATTGCCTCGAGGACAGCTGGTCGCTGTCGGTCGTGAATCTCCTCACTCATCGTCGCCAGCCCGTGTCAGTGCGGGTGTGTCTGCGGGCGCAGCAAGCAACTCTTTGAGTTCATCATCAACTGTACAAACAGTAACGGAGCATCCACGCATATCAAGCGATGTCATATAATCTCCAACCATCGTTTCCCACGTGATAAGCTCATGCTCTTCAAGCGTCGATTGGACGGCATTATTCACAATGAATAATTCTGAGAGTGGGGTCCCGCCCATTCCATTGACAATCACTGCAACCTCTGTGCCAGCTGCAGGATCAAGATCCGCAAGCACGTTCTCTGTGAGATGTGTCCCTACCTCTTCGGCACTGAGTTGATCAGATCGCTCTGTTCCAGGTTCACCATGAATCCCGATTCCAAGTTCAATCTCATCTTCACCGAGATCAAACGTCTCCTCACCTTTCGCTGGGGTTACACAGGAGGTAAGCGCCATACCCATTGTCCCAACATTATCAATTACCTTCTCACCGACGGCAGCGACCTCTTCGAGTGACCCTCCTGCGGCTGCCTTTGCCCCAACAGCCTTGTGGACGAATATCGTTCCACAGACTCCCCGTCTCCCACTTGTATAAAGTGAGTCCTCGACAGCAACATCATCATCGACGACGATCTGTTCGACGGTAACATCCTCAATTTCAGCCATCTCAGCGGCTGTGTCGAAATTCATCACATCGCCTTCATAATTCTTCACAACGCAGAGAACACCCGCACCTGTATCACAGGCTTGTGTTAATGTATCCAATTCATCAGCGGTTGGTGAGGTAAACACTTCCCCGGCTGCTGCTCCATCGAGCATTCCATCGCCAATGTATCCTGCATGAGTTGGTTCATGACCACTTCCCCCACCGGTCACAATCCCGACCTTCCCGTCGATTAGGCTGTTTCGTGTCAGCACCTTTGTGTCATCAATTCGGGTGAGTCTCTCGGGATACGCCGAGACCATCCCATCAAGCATCTCATCGACGTAATCATCAGGGTCATTAATGAGCTTCTGCATGACGTATACAACACTATATTGCAGTGTATAAAAACATTCGCGGCGATTTTCCCCCTTACCTATCAGATATTGCTTTTTGTGAAAATGAGCATTAAAAAACATGGCAAATAGAAAATTAAAATTGAAAATGAAGACGAACCCAGTCACCAATCATGCAGGGTATCTGAACGAAGACCGATCACCTAGCTAGATTACGATTAATCAGATAACTGTGCTTTGAGTGGCGCAACACCGATTGTTACGGTAACGCCTTCAACATCCCATTCTTCGATGAGTGTTTGTCCGTTCTCGCTGACGCGATCAACGTTGTCGACGAATGCGTTTGTTCGCGTCTCCGTTGCGACGATATCGCGTCGTTGCGCAACAAGGTCAGCCACCCGGTCGTCAGCAACATCGACTGCTGTTTGAATTTCGGTATCGACATCGAGAGCCAGTTCCTTTCGCATCTGCTGGATTCGACGGATGACATCCCGTGCGTATCCCTCAGCCTCAATCGATTCGGTAAGTGAGGTGTCGACATACACTGTTCCACCATCGAAATCCGCAGCCGAAATATACTCTGGTGGTTCAGCATCGAAGGTTACCATCTCGTCTGTAATCTCATACTGTTCGCCATCGATTGTCACCCCCTCTGTGAGTATCTCGCGTGATGCACTCTCAACAGCGTCCATCACACGCTGTGCGTCCGCTCCGAATTCCGGACCAATGACACTCATCTCCGGTTGTGCACGTTCGATCAGTTCATCAAACTGTGTGACCGTCTCAATCGCCTCTGTGTTGACGCGGTCTGCAAGTAATCCAGATAATGACTCAACCGCCTCAGCGACCGAGTCACTCTCGGCTTCGACAATTACCCGTGGGACAGGCCATCGAAGTTTTCGTCCACCCTGTTGGCGTGCGTTTGCCGCTGCTTCCTCAACGTCTCTGAGGACTGCCATCTCAGATTCGAGTGTTTCATTCTGCCATTCTGGGTCAACGCTCGGGTATGAAAGTGCGTGCACTGTTGTTTCTGACCCATTCAGATGCTGATACATCTGCTCTGTAAGATATGGTGCAATCGGTGCAAGCAGCCGAATTGTCTCATCTAACACCGTGCTCAGGGTTGCATACGCTCCACGTTTTGATGCAGAATCCTCATCTGCCCACATCCGCTCACGAATCGCCTTGATGTAAAATCGTGAGACATCATCGGTAATGAATTCGAGAATCGTATTGACGGCAGTGTCAATCTCGTACTCTTCCCATGCAGCCCGTGTTGTTGCTTTGACTGACTGTAATCGTGACAGCACCCACTCATCGACAACAGATAACGTTCCCCCGGACAGGTCAGCCGAAGCAGGATCATATCCATCAAGATCCATGTATGGGAGTGGGAACCGGAAGACATTCCAGAAGATGTTCAATGTCGACTGCATCTCACCAAGCCCATCCCACTCGAATGAGAGATCAACACCCTGTTGATCGTGACTCAGGAGATATGCTCGAAGTGGATCCCGACCAGCACGTTCGATTGCCTCCTCGGGTGTGACAATATTTCCGAGCGATTTTGACATTTTCCGACCGTTCTCATCATTCGCGAAGCCATGCATCATCACCTCTTCATACGGTACTTGTCCCGTTGCGGCGGTGCCCATGCCGAGTTGTGACCAAAACCACCCACGCGTCTGGTCGTGTGCTTCAACGATGAAATCTGCCGGCCATAACTCATCGTATGCATCTGTCTCACCCGGATAATCGATTGTCCCCCATGATGCAACTGAGGAATCAATCCACACGTCGAAGACATCCGGAACGCGTTCATATCTGGTCCCGTTCTCGGTGATTGTTATTGGATCGACTGCTGGTCGGTGCAGATCAATCTCTGCTGGATTCACATCTTGATCGGCACGTTCGGCTAACTCCTCACGAGTCCCGATAACGATCCAGTCATCTGATGTGTTGCTATCCCCAGTATCAGCATCGTCGACAGCCTCCCAGATAGGTAATGGAATCCCCCAGTATCGTTGTCGAGAGACATTCCAATCCGGGGCGTCTGCGACGAAATCACGGAAGCGATTATCCCGCGCCCATTGTGGATACCACTCTGAGTCGTCGATATTGTCGAGTAACTCGTCTTTGATATCGGTGACTGTAATAAACCACTGATCAGTCGCAAGGAAGATAATGTCTGTATCACAGCGCCAACAGTGTCCGTAGCGATGTTCGTGTGTTCCCGATGATAATAACACACCCTCATCATCAAGATCATCGATAATTTCCTCATTTGCATCGCGAACGAACGTCCCAGCATACTGACCGGCTGCCTCGGTGAACTCCCCACGTCCATCGACCGGGACGAACGTCTCAAGATCGAGTTCCTGCCCACGTGCGAAGTCCTCTTGTCCATGCCCTGGTGCAGAGTGAACGAGTCCTGTGCGGTCAGCCTCGACATACTCGGCTGTATATACCTCACCAGCGCCTGCGAAATCGGCGTATGTCTGGACTTGATCTGCGAGTGGATGATCATACTCCCAGCCTGTGAGTTCATCACCACTGTATTCCTCGACGACAGTGTAATCGTCATATCGACCCTGTTTTAATACATCCTCAACGCAGGATTCAGCAATGTAGAGTACCTCTGAATCATCACCTTGTTCTGCGCGAACAGCCTGATATGTCAGGTCCTCATCAACTGCGACAAATGTATTTGCTGGAATCGTCCATGGTGTTGTCGTCCAGATAACCAGACTTCCCTCTTTATTCGAGAGTGGGAAGCGAACATAAATCGAGGGTGAGGTAATCTCATCATATTCGACTTCATTTGCTGCAATCGCAGTTTGACATCGCGGACAATAGCTCACAGAGCGTTTTCCACGCTCAACCAGTCCCCGGTCATCGACCTGTTGAAACGCCCACCATGCCGCTTCCATATACTCTGGTGAGAGCGTTTCATATGGGTCATCCCAATCCATCCACACACCAATGGACTGGAAGTCCTCGTCCATTGCTTTGCGATTCTCAACAGCAAAACGCTTGCACTCTTCGATAAAGGACTCCATCCCGTATTCTTCGATATCTCGTTTGGTCTCAAAGCCAAGTTCCTCTTCAACCTTGACTTCGATTGGGAGTCCATGCATATCATAGCCTGGTCGATCAGTAACATGATGTCCGGTCATCCGTTTATATCGGATGATGGCATCTTTGAGCGTCTTATTCCAGGCTGTTCCAAGATGCATCTGTCCAGATGTGTAGGGCGGACCATCAACAAAGAAGAAGGACGGATCATCAGCGTGCGCCTCCTTCGTTGCCTCATATGCGTTTGTGTCGTCCCAGTACGTCTCAATAGCGGTCTCGACATCCGCCGGTGTGTACTGGTCGTCGACTTCGTCCATATGAAATGATGCCGATGGACGTATATCAGTTCTCTGTAATTCGACGCTCACTTGTATGGACAATGGAGTCGCTCTTTCGACACTCACCCTCTCGGTAATCTCAGATCAGTAATCGACACTCAACTGATTCGACCGGCATCCTCACTCGTGAGTAGAGGGTAGTCGACGATCACAGCGACGGCGACACTGACAATGACTGATTATACGAGATTGGAGCCTCACTCAACATCACGGTGAATGATATCATCTTTCGATATCGAAAGCTGTCCGCACTCCGGGTTAGGTTATGATATCAATACATACCTCAGAGATGTGTTCCAGCAGTTAGTCTATGATTAGAAATCTGGGAGATCATCAGGAGCTTCATACTCTGACTCCCACGTGATGTATTCATCTTTGAGTACTTCACAGGTCAATTGTCCAAGTTCGGTCAATCCAGCGTTAATGCTTGAGATTGTTTTCCAAGAGTTAATCTCAGGGTGAATATCACGTTCTTTCCAGTCCTCAGGAAGCCCAGGGGCGTGATACCCAACCCTATCTGCAAAATCATCCCAGAAGAAATCAAACTGTGAGAGTAATTCCATATCAAGAACAATCCGCCATTCATCTTCGGTGAGTGATGTCTCAGATACCCACAGCTCGAATGCGTCCGCCCATGCTCCGTCTCGAAGCAATTCACCAAGTTCTTCACGACGATAATCAGTGTCTCCGACTATCTCAGCATCGTCATACTCATTCGGATCAACGTTATCTGCCAGCGACGGTGGTGTCGGTGTTTCGACGGATAATGCCATACGTTCACTTTTTGATACGGGAAAAATAAGTCGTCGGTCAATATCCTACCGTCATGCTGTTGTGAACCCACTCCGGGGGTGGTCGCTCTGTACCACCTGTATAGCATGTCTTCAGTATCTGCCGATGCGATACCGGGCGGGTTGAATCACCGCCGTGATACTCAATTGTCAGATCAAAGCCCGTCAGGATCGGACTCTGTGTCCACATCCGTATCAATATCCGACTCACCGTACTCATCGAGCTCAGATGGATCAACGATATCTTGTTGGTCATCACCCGCAGCTTCAAATCGTGATGGTGGCTCTCCAGCATAATCTAACACATCATCAGAGACTTCGATTTGACACTCCGCGCGCACGGCAAGTGCAATCGCATCACTGGGTCGTGCATCAAACACATGACGCCGTGACTCACCGTTATCATACCGCTCGGTGTCAATCTTTGCATAAAAGGTCCCATCAGCGATATCGTCAATCCGTACCCCATCAAGAGCTCCCCCAAAGTCGGTGATCATTTGAATGAGTAGGTCGTGCGTCAATGGTCGCTCGAACGGTTCACCAGCGAGTGCAAGTTTGATTGCCCGTGCCTGGTCGGCTGTCACTGCAATTGGGAGGTACTCGTCTCTCGCAGCAAGAAGCACAGCTGATATTTCCTCACCGTTGGCGTCGACGCCGACACCAACACCCGCCACATTCGCTGAATGATTCATATTTGTGTTAGCGACTCAGAGTACGAATAACTGCGGGATAATATGACTGTTGTGAGCACCCAGTCTCGCGATTGGCAGTCATTAATCGCTCATACCATATTCAAAAATCATCAGACGGAGTCGGAATCAGAATCAGAATGCAAACACTGACCTTTTTGATTATGACACGTCTCACTCTCTCGATAGTCGTATCCTCTACTTTGAGTCATGACAGACAGCCCATGATCACGCCAGCGTTCTGAGGCGAATTAACCATGTACTGATGTCGGGTCAACACGATATCGTGAATCGTTCATAGTCTGAATATAGCAATTCTATCTGATTATTTCAGTATGAACGCTGATGCTTCGACAGGAGTAAATCCCAGGATAAAATATAGATAGATACTAGAATGAGTCAGGAAGCGACCGACACTGGTCGCGTCCGCGTTGTCGGGACCGCACACGTTTCAGCTGAAAGTGCTGAAAAGGTTCAATCAGTCATTGAGACCGAACAACCGGACGTCGTCGCTGTCGAACTTGACGAGGGACGGTATCGACAGTTACGCGGCGATGAACCGGATGATCTCGCAGCCGCTGATCTTCTCCGCGGCAATACCGTCTTTCAGTTTCTTGCATATTGGATGCTATCGTATGTCCAAACTCGGCTTGGTGACCGATTTGATGTCCAGCCTGGTGCTGATATGCTCGCAGCCATTGATGCAGCAGACGCAATTGGAACGGATATTGCACTTGTTGATCGCGATATCAACGAAACGATGCGACGCTTCTGGAATCGGATGACCCAGATCGAAAAAATCCAACTTATCGGGGGACTCGCTGTCGGCGCTGGGAATGGGCTTGGAATCGGGCTTGCAATGGGTGTTATTGCAGGCATTTTCTTTGGTCCGCTTATTGCACTCTTCGGGAATACAATCGGAATTACTTCCACGCTACTGACTCGTGTTGCTGGTGGTGCATTACTCGCGCTCGCGACTGCTGTTGTGGTCTGGATTGGTACTGCCACTGTCCTCTCAACTGAGAATCGACTCCTGAGCGCTGTCGGCGGTGGGATTGCTGTTGGTGGAATTGCTGGGTTTGGACTCGGCATTGCTGAACCAATTACCGCACAATTAGGACCACTGACTGTTCGGGTTCTTGGTAGTGTCACACTTGGGCTTACTGCTGGGATTATCTCTGGCACTCTGCTCGGGGAACTGACTAACGTTTTTCGCACACAACAGCCCGAAGAGAACATCGAGGAATTCGATATGACGGAAATGACAGACACCGACGTGGTGAGTGCAATGATGGCTGAGTTTCGACAGTTCTCTCCCGGTGGCGCAGAAGCCCTCATTGATGAGCGAGACGCGTATATTGCGAATCGTCTCGTTGAACTTCGCGATCAGGGACAGACTGTTGTTGCTGTTGTTGGTGCTGGTCACCGCGAGGGGATTGAGCGATATCTCAAACACCCAGACACACTTCCTCCACAGGAGTCGTTGACCGGAACACAGAGTGGACGCATCCCGTGGAGCAAACTTGTCGGTGGAGGCGTATCCGCCGTCGTCATTGGGTTTTTTGTCCTCCTTGCGCTTTCATCCGCTGGAAACCGGACACTATTGCGACTGTTCGGTGCTTGGTTTTTGATTAACGGAATCTTCGCCGCTGGACTTGCGAAAGTAGCGGGTGCACACTGGTCATCATCACTTGTCGGCGGTGCTATCGCATGGCTGACCTCGATTAATCCGTTTCTCGCACCTGGGTGGTTCACCGGCTATGTTGAACTGCAGCATGACCCGGTCAATGTCTCTGATATCAGCACTCTGAATGAACTTCTCTCCGATGAAGAACGTCCGCTTGGCGCTCTTATTACCGAACTCCTTGAGGTACCCCTGTTTCGTCTGATTATCGTCGTTGCGGCGACAAATATCGGAAGTATCGTCGCCTCGACCATATTTGTCGCATACTTACTTCCGTTATTTGCACTTGATCTTGGCGGGGTCTCTGGTGTGGTCAATCTCCTAATCGAAGGGGCACGTAACGGCTGGCAGATTATCTGGACAAATATCACATAACTATTCCGCTATTCATGCATCAATGGGTGTCACCCTGACTACCGTCCGTCTAAACCATACTCATGAGACTGAAAACGGTTATTTCGGTGCTGTGTTTGGATGAAAACTCAGTTGCCAATAACTGACCGTCCTTACTGTGAGATCAATTTCTATTATATTGTATACGTTTCACCGCATCCAACAGCAATCATATGCCTCTTGATATCGGATAATATTGTATGGCGCACTCCCGTTCATCGCCAGAAGTCTCGTTTAGCCGCCAGGAACTGCGCGATCTTGGTATTGCACTCATTGCATTGAGCGTCGCGTTCGCGATTTTCTTCGCTGGTGGTGGCGCACGCGCGCTTTCAGGGATTCTTGACCGTGGTGTCGTTATTCCCGTCCTTGTCAGTCTCCTGACTGCCGGACTCGGTTTCTTGCTCCATGAGGTTGCACACAAGATTATTGCGGTTCGATTTGGGCAATTAGCGGAGTTTCGTGCTGATTATGGGATGTTGTTTCTTGCAGTTATGAGTTCACTCGCAGGTTTCATCTTTGCAGCACCGGGCGCTGTCCATCATCAAGGACGCGTTACATCACGACAGCATGGATTAATCGCCCTTGCCGGACCGGTAACAAACGCTATTCTGACTGTGATTTTCGTCCCGATCTATCTAGTCGGGCTCACGCTTGATTCATCGCTGATAACTCTCGTTGGGTCACGTGGGCTGATGATAAATCTTCTACTCGTGGCGTTCAATATGCTCCCCTTCGGTTCGCTCGATGGTCGAACCGTCTACCAATGGAGTCCAATCGTCTTTGCAGTTGTGTTCATTCCTGCGCTTTTATTGACGATTGGCGCATTTCTTACTGGGTTTGGCTTCTGAGATATCCTCGCTGAGACTCGATGAAAAAACGGGTGTCATGTTCACTCTCTTCGAGAAATAATTTATTCGCTGTTGAGATGATTCCGACTCTCAGTCGCTCATTCAATCATCTCAGTCGGCTCAGCTCAGTCTTACCATGACGTCACTACAATCTAATCTATCTATATCGCATCCGCGCAGGTTGACTTCAGGAATTAGACGGCTGATGGTCATGACCGATATACAACGCAATGATATTGAATACGATAAGCCCAATAAACACAGTTGTCTCGATATTGCTCAATCCCCCGATCAACAGTGGGAGATACCCGAGTGGTAACACAATTGCACTCCAGAACATAGCGACCTTGGTGTGACGCACAGCATGTCTACATGCTGCTTGCATCGTGCTGCGATTGCGAGAGGGATGATCATTTGTGTAGGGGACATTCGACATGGTCAGTTTGTATATGTATACACGACAGGAGCGTATATATAATGTAACGAGCGTTTACACATTTTGTAACGATTCAATTCTATCTTGGAACGATTTATCAGTATTTTACTGTGGCATGAAAGAAGTGAAGACATTTTATCGACCGCTCTTATCTTTTCTTGCCGGACACATAAACATGAATTAACCAAGTGATAATCTGGTCGAAAGAGCCCGATCTTCATACTCGGTTGGGTCGATCACTCAGTAATAGCAGCCCCAGCAGCCACTGCAGTCGCCGGTCGTGTGAATGAATCGACAGAGATGACGCATCGAGACTAACTACACTTTTGTCTCATCACCGCGGGAATGTGCATATGAGTAATCCCCCTGACGACACAGCAGAGTCTGATGAAGACTCTGATGAACTCACGTACGCTGCAGCAGGCGTCGATATCGAGGCAAGCGAGGCAGCTACCGCAGCACTCATAGATGCTGTTGGTGAGTCCGCCGGTGATTATGCTGGATTGATCGATATTGGTGATCGATATCTCGCCCTTGCCACTGATGGGGTCGGGACAAAATTGCTCGTTGCAGCAGCGATAGATGAGTATTCAACAATCGGAATTGACTGCATCGCAATGAATGTCAATGATCTCGTTGCTGCCGGTGTCCGACCAGTTGCGTTCGTCGATTATCTCGCTATTGACGACCCTGATGACACCCTCACAGAACAAATTGGCGTCGGACTCGATACGGGCGCTGATATTGCAGATATTACGCTTATCGGCGGAGAAACGGCTGTCTTACCAGAAGTGGTCGATGGGTTTGATCTCGCGGGCACATGCGCCGGATTGACACCGAAACACAAAGTCTTCGATGAGACAGCTCGCCCCGGCGATGCACTCGTTGGGTTTGCATCATCAGGCATCCACTCAAACGGGCTGACACTCGCTCGGACAGCCATCACCCGTGAATATGAGTATACAGACCCCTGTCCATTCGGTGAGTATGATACATTAGCTGCAGCGCTTCTTGAGCCAACACGGATTTACACAGACCTGTTGGATCCAATGCACACTCACGGTGTGCGCACGGCTGCGCACATCACCGGTGGTGGACTGAGGAATCTCGAGCGATTGGGATCACATCGCTATCTAATCGATAATCCGTTTGAGATACCTCCTGTTTTTGAGTTTGTTCAGTCGGCTGGTAGTATCTCCGACAGTGAAATGTATCACACATTTAATATGGGCACTGGATTTGTCTGCGCTGTGTCTCCAGAGAACGCTGAAAGGTTGACCGACACAACAGAGGGAAAGATCATTGGACAGGTTGACACTGGCGAGGGCGTGAGCATCCGCGGGCTTGAACTGTAATCGCAGAGAATTCACCCCTGATCCTTGGAAGAGTATGATTTCTACAGAACGACAAGACGAGTACCCCGGGGACTTGAGTTGAGAGGGTGATGCCGATATGAAAGGTCCTGACACCTCATGACCGACAAAAGAATACAGTCAGACAACTCAAAAAAGATTACATATCGTCACCCAACGCTGGCTCTGTCAGTCTGGAAATGCGACTTCTCTCAACATCGCCGAGTGAGGGTGCAACGGGCGTTGTCGGGTTGTGGTAGAGCGATCGACCCTCACAGACATAAACGGCACGTTCGAGTGTCACCTAGCTAACTCTTACGGGAAGGTCGAGAGAAATTAAATTCGCCTGTGGGTGTGGTGTAGACCCAAAATGGTGAAGTCTTTGAGTTGCCTCCGAGGTGTTTGACTCGGTATGACCGGAGTACTGCTATGACAAGAACGCATTAGTTGAACTGTTTCAGAGGACTCGTTATCTGTCAATCGTCGAATACGGGATCGCACAGTCTTGAATCCAACTCAGAGAAATATTACATCTTTGAGATTAGCGAATACTGACTTTCACTCCAAATCTCGGAGGATCAGTGATATGATAACTGTCGTGTCGATCCGCAAAGCAATGTTCCGGCGAAGAATCGATAACACAGACTAGACCCGAGCGGCGACATCCGCATCAGTGATAATACCGATTGTCTCACCACCTTTGACGACGAGCACAGCCGCATCACGGTCAAGTGCGGAGTCGATTTCTTCGAGCATTGCTGTCGGTTCGACCGTTGTCACTGACTCGCGCATCACTTCAGCGACTGGAAGGGTTCCAACTCTCTCAGCCTGCTCTGGTGCATGTCGGATGTCGCTATTCGAGATCATTCCGACTGGTCGACCATCCCGAATCACGGGTACCTGTGAAAATCCCTCCTCAAGCATCGTATCCCGTGCCATCTCAACTGACTCATCCGGGGCAACACTGATGACAGTCGTATTCATGAGGTCATCCGCGCGAATGACCTCTCCTTCAGCTTCATCAAGTGCGTTGACGATGCGTCTGAGTGTCGACAATCGTGGGTCGACGTCACCACCCTCGATTCGAGCAATCAGAGGCTGTGAAACACCTGCCATCTCGGCGAGTGAACTCTGTGTCAACTCAAGTTCATCTCGGCGTTGTTTGAGGTCCTCTCTCGTCGGAAGTTCCATGCGTGTGATTACCCGAAGTTATACGAAAGTGTTTCGGGCAGGCATCTGAGCATAACTATATTATTCAATACCGCCCGCAGGCGAATGCTACGGACTGAGGGGTAACCCTCACCCTATCAGTCGGTGGTAATATGACCGGTGTTTCTATCCGAACCGACACGCAGACTGATTTCACCTGGAACGCCTGTATGTGCGTTCCGCTGCAACTTTGGAGACAAAAGTCAAATTACCAATAACTGCTGGATCAAACACTGATGAATCATAGAACGGAGAACAACCCCTACGTTTGCCCTCGGATTGAATATACGATACTCTGAGTGTATTTGGCCTGAGATTTACAAGCGGTACGAGGCGAATGCCACGGGGCTTTGATATTGATGTGACCCCGTGGATGAAGCCGACGGCTCGTGACACAAAGCATTAAATCGAACCATCGCACACAGACACGATGTGACGGTACAATCCGTGTCTGGCTTACTCGGCGAAAACAAACCGGGTCAGCCGCTCCGCCGTCGCCACCAACGACGAGTAGGAGTGGGAGTGTGAGACTCCGAATCCACGTCGTCCGAGAGACGAAGTCTCTCGTGATCACGAAAATCTTCGATTTTCGACGACCTGCGGAGACTGCGCTCGCTGTGGA
>KE356560.1:2511993-2514193 GCA_000415965.1 Haloquadratum walsbyi J07HQW1 | reverse complement strand
TGACTGGCAATGGCGATCCGGTCGCTGAGTAATACGCTCCGCCAGAGACAATCTGCAGAAAAGAAGGAGGGGATACAAGCACAACCACAAGAACGCTCGCGCAAATCAGGATACAAACCACGATTATCCAACGATGATTGTCTAGTCTCTGATGACCTGTCGTCATACGTCACACCCTGTGGGCAGTAGTCGAACAGAAACACAGTCGTGATCTTTTAGCGACGGTACGAATGAGAGCATCAGTCGTGACAATGTGAGGTCTTCGTGAAGCGTCACACGACAGTGCAGAATTGTGCCAGGGTCACGCTCAATCACGGTCATGACATTGTTATCAGAACTCACAGCAGTAATATGTGTATCGTCTTATAGTTAAGATGATTTATTCCCGTCAAGATACTTATTCACCACTGTCGAAGCAATGAGCGCCAACACCGACCATCACAACAGCCGCTACCCATATCGGAGGACCTGGTCCACTCAATGGCAGCATCAATAGTATTGCCAACGCTCTAAAACTAAAACTAATAATAACCATGTTCTCACGAGAAATCATGAACTAACACCCTGTATAAAATTCGCTACTCTCCGCCGTCGCAAGACCGTTTCCGGTAAGTCTCACGAACGAACATACCAGCCTTTACGAATAGAATATGTCAGATTACGACTTGGATCTGAAGACATGATTGTCGCGCGAGACGAGATCAATCTCACTCACAATCTAGAGATTCCCGACAGCAACCGAAACGGGCAGTTCTTCATACGTCTCAGAACCTAGGGGCTCAACGAATTCAGCTTCAAGAAGGTTTTCGCATTAGTTACATGTTCGGTACTAATCAATTATTTCTCCGTGAGATTAAATCTGTGTAAGCCTGCGATGCGACGCGCCAATGCCGACCACTCCGATTTGGGCCGCTCAAATTCAAGAATTCGATGGATGATGGCTCTGAACGCGTGTCGGGGGAGGACATCGTCCGCATCACCAACAGTCTCCCCCAAAACCCCGTATTGAGCAGGAGGGGTCAGGCTGGTACTACAGCAACATCAACGTGCAGTCGTAGGGCAAATCAATAGGACATAACCACGTATTCTTGATCAGGATATCAGGAGTGGTGGAGAGTCGCTATAGCATGTCGACGATCAGGACACATATAGCCGAGTGAACAATTATTATTCCACATCAGCTACCACACGATATGGGAGCGAAAGATACGATTCGGGGGCTCGCACTGCTCAGTTTCCTCATGTTCGTCGGTCTTCCGTTGCTCTCGGGTGCGATGTGGTTAATACGCTCACCAAACGCAACAACGTCTGACGCGATTAGTCTAGTCGAGAGTGCTGCTATTCCTTGGTGGACTGGGCTGGCGCAAGCAGCACCCTTGCTATTCGTTGTTGTCGCTGCCGTTCTCGTCTGGGCAGGTGCGGATGAGGTACTGGGTTAGACGTTCGAACGCGAAGCCTATCGCGGATCGCTCTTGTGAGACTCTGACCACCCAACAAGACTCCTTGATCGGCACGGCGAACAACTTTCGTTCCCACCCGACGCGCAAGTACGATCGTCGTTCCTTGAAGAACTCAACACCGGAATACAGCAAAGAATAGTGCGTCTGTCACGCCATCTCCACGAGCTGGTCTGCTAATAATTCGAGTTCGCCAGCTTCGTTGATAGTGTCAATCCACTGATCAGGAAGTGCCGATGACCCGAAACGCGCGCCAGCGATGGCACCCGCAATCGCCCCAATCGTATCGGTATCACCGCCGTGATTCACGGCCGTCACAATCGCGTCCTCAGCACTGTCTGCGATTAGGCCATTGTGGAGCGCTGTCTGTAGCGAGTGTACGACGTATCCAGACGTTTCGAGCGTCTTGGGTGTGTCGCCACGAGCGACCGGTTGGAGCGCCGTCACGAGTTCATCAGGCGTGTCGAAACCGACGTAGTCGAGAGCATCCTGCAGCGGCGTGTCAGCATCTTCGAGAAGACCAGCTACTGTGAGGTTCAGAATCGCACAGCCCTCGGTACACCGCGGGTCGGCGTGCGTGATCTGCGAGGACTGCCGACTGACCTTGACGAGTTGGTCCCAGTCAGTCGCGTACGGGATGGCGAGCGGCGGACACCGCATCACACTTCCATTCCCTGCGTTCTGCCCTTCTCGGCTCTGCTCCCAAACGTGCTGACCTGCCTCGTCCCACGTGTCGCCGTGTT
>KE356560.1:2446719-2511943 GCA_000415965.1 Haloquadratum walsbyi J07HQW1 | reverse complement strand
AGACTCCGAATCCACGTCGTCCGAGAGACGAAGTCTCTCGTGATCACGAAAATCTTCGATTTTCGAACGACCTGCGGAGACTGCGCTCGCTGTGGATACACCTGTCTCTGCAAATGCAAAGCGCGTTCACCAGACTCCGTCTGGTGGGCTGTCAGACGCAGTTTGACAACGTCGTCGAAACAGGAAGCCTCGGGGTCGGGGTCGGGGTCGAGGATTTGATACTGATACTGTACTGATACTGATACTGATACTGATACTGATGTTGATGTTGATGTTGATGTTGATGTTGATGTTGATGTTGATGTTGATGTTGATGTTGATGTTGATGTTGATGTTGATGTTGATGTTGATGTGACCCCAAGGCACTTCACATCCGCTCATAGCTGTTATACTGAGCAAACCGTGTGAGTATCCAAACCGAGACCGCTGGAGACCGGGCTCGGAGCGAAAACTGGAATCAGAGTCAGACTGAGCCGCCAATATGAGTCTCTGCGTTTACACCCATCAGCGTATTATTCAATCCTCCTCCCCATGAAGACGCCGTCACGCTGGGTGTGACCGCCCGCCAGACCGTGTTTAGCGACAGAGGAATCCTGAGTGGTGGAGATCACAGGTTTGCAGTCCCACCGAGTCCTAACACGGGAAGAATCCGCGCGGGGTTCACGGACTATGACGAGTGGGACTGCTGGGAGTGCGACATCTCAGCCCCCGGAACTTTTCTCCTCCATGTTCGGACTCGGAGTTACGTTCGTGGTGCGTGCAATAGTGAACTCCATGCCGACTCTGTGAGCACCGGGCGGTCATCGACTGGTTTCGATTACTGCTTGGTTAAACCGGTGAAGCCGCCATCGTCGGACGAGGGAGAACCACTCGATTTTCGCCTGATTACTATTTCGAATCGAATTGTGTGTCAGTTGGAAGGATCGATTGGAAATCTCGGACAGGCATCGAAACATCGACTGGGTCTGTGTTGTCGGATTCATCTTGGGTTCCTGAGACCACTGGTCTCGGTTCCACACCAGCGATCTGTGATCTCTGCCGACGGCTCAAGCCGTGGGAATTATCTTCGAATCTGTATAACTGAAGCTTCAGAGTGTGACTTCGAGAGAGTTTATTGTGTATCGTCCGCCTCTGTTTCAACACAGTCAATCACGGATAATGGAACATCTCTCAGTGCTCCGCCAACCTCACTTTTTGCAATTCGAGACGCATGCTTCTCACCATCGGCATTGAACACCGTAATCTCCAATAATAATCCAACAAGTGCTGTATCCGCAGCGATAAACGCCGAGTCAAACGGTTCACCACAGGCTGGACACGGTGTTGCGCCCACCTCAACCTCAACATACTCTTTATCGCGATCATTGAGCCGCTTTCCTGCTTCGCTGACAGCAACACCAATAGCGTCATCAATATCGTTGACATCGCGAACGAGCCATGCGGCTTCCATCGCGACAAGATAATTAGTCATACGGATTCATACCACCCAAGACTATCGTGTCTTCCGGTTCAACAATACCATCTCTGAGTGCTGATACGAGCAGAAACAACACATCACTGCGTCGGATGACTCCTCATGCGCTCACATTGTATGGTGGACATACTCGCTTAACGCTTTTCGAATCCCGGCGCGGATGCTATCGAAGACCCATCGATAACTTATGAGGATTACTCAGAAAATGCCAGTGTTTCTGTCTCAATGCCTGACTCTGATCATGTGTGAGATGAGCCTGCTGTGTATTGAGAAAACCACCAGACAGCGACGACAAGGTCTTTCCTGTAAACAGGCAGATTTATATATAGGAGCTACTGGCTGTCACTCGGACGATGACGACAGATTTGCGGCGGGCAACTGCGTTTGTGTGTTATCAAATAGCCGTACTGATTGGTATCGTAGCATTACCGTTTGCGCTCCTGACACGGCAATTTGGTCTGACGCTCCCCATCGGACGGGTTATTGATACTGCAGCCCAGACATATGAACAAACAACCGATCAAGACGAGTAATGACGGAAGTTCACTTCTGGTTTGATACCGTATTTTTTAGCCGTTGATTCCGTCGATTATTCACACTCGTCGCTGACGTAGGTCACTTCCAGTGAATGTCGAGTGAGCATACACGAATGACTCACTCATCTGTTTACGCGCAGTATTATCACCCCACTCACGCGTACTCGCGCTAGAGAAGGGTGGCATTTATCACCGGCGGGCAATAAGTAAAATCAATGCGTACGCCCATGAATAATGATATCTCTGGACGACCAGACTCCCTGAATGGTGACCGCGGTGACGTTTTTTCGCCGGAACTTGGTGAGTTCCCGAACGCTGGTGACCGCGCCGATGATATCGGTGATATGGAGACGAAGACTGGAACGACGACAGTCGGATTGAAGACCGAAGATGGTACTGTCCTCGCAACAGACATGCGTGCGAGTCTCGGTCGAATGGTCTCCTCAAAGGATGTCCAGAAGGTCGAAGAGATTCACCCAACTGGTGCATTAACAATTGCTGGGTCGGTCTCAGCCGCACAATCACTGATCAGTTCGATTCGAGCGGAGGTTCGATTGTACGAGGCACGACGTGGTGAAGATATGAGTATGGAAGCACTCTCGACCCTTCTTGGAAACTTCCTTCGCTCAGGTGGCTTCTTTATCGTTCAACCGATTCTCGGTGGCGTTGACGATGAGGGACCACATATCTACAGTATCGACCCTGCTGGATCAATTATTGAAGAGGAATATACCGTCACTGGGTCAGGGAGTCAGTACGCACTCGGTGTTCTCGAACAACAGTATAACGAAGACCTGTCGATTGAAGAAGCAAAGACAGTCGCTGCGCGCTCAATTGAAAGCGCTGTCGAACGTGATCTTGCCTCTGGCAATGGAATTAATGTTTGTGTTGTTACAGAAGACGGTGTTGAGATCACACAGCACGAGGACTTCGAAGATCTTCTGTAAATCGGGAGTCGTCGTCCAATTATCGCACTTACAAGCGTGATCGTAATTTTGAGTTAGATTTGTTTTGTATTTGAGCTTCGACACACTCAGCTCATTATCGACATACCTGTCAGCAATTATAGATCGATGGTTGCTCTGTGCAACTCATGACCATTGCAGTGTACTTTTCATCTGGTTAACGGCTGTTGAAACCGTGAGTTTCAGTTTCCGTTTCGCTATTCGAAGGGGAAGGGGAAGCAGAACGCGCACATAGGCGTTCCAGTTGAACTGAGTCTGAGTGTGACCTCAGAGGGAAACAGCGTTCGGAGTGCCACCGGCTATTAAACAACAGTACAATCATCACAAGACAGCGTCGGGTGATAACTCAGGCTGGTTTGGATAGATTGATGAGTGCTGTAAATTGCTCTAGGGTGGATATCTTGTCATAAAGCGGCAACAGACAAATAAATGGACTTTCCTTCGGCTAGATATGTTACTTCCAGGCTAAGAATGATTCATCAAGCAGTGTTTCTCGTTGTTCCTTCACGTATGCGCGCTGCATTTCTGCGACAGCAGTAGCGAAGTCTGCACCATCAGTGAGGTGATCACGTACCTGCTCAACCTTCCAACTCGCTGGTGTTGTTTGTGTGTTAACACGATGTCGTAATGGTTCAACATATGTCTCTGCGGTTGATTCAGAACAACCACTGGCAGTCAGTCCGTCAATCGCATGTGCAAAAATATCATCATAAATCGCTTCTTGCTCAATTGTCTCGACACCATCATTACAGATCCATCGTTGTCGGCTGTCAAGCCCAGATCGCATGGCAGCGTAGAAATTTTCGCGTGCAGTCGACCAACTTTGATTGACCACAGGATGCTCTCGTCGTGGAAGACTCTTCATCAACCCAGCGAATGTTGCTTGGAATGCCATCGAATCACGAACTGTTGGTTGTGCGGGGAGTGGGCGGAACTCAATCCGGGCGTTCGCCGATGATCGTGATGCGCCATCAAACACAGGTCGTATCCATCGCCAGTATGTCCCATGCTTTCGTCGCAATGTGGCGAAATTATCATCAAATCGGTCACCACGAGGGACTGGCATTGGAACAATCGTTGCATCGTTTGCCACCCGGTCGACTGCATCCTCAATCGTCTCAAGATCTCGTGGGAATCGGACTTTCTCGGCGTCAGAAGTGTTCAACACCGACTCAAAGACATGAATCCTGTTTTCAGCATGTCCATCGGCAAGGATCTGTTGTGCGCCAACATCATCGTATACATCCGGTGGGAAAAACGGTGAGTTGACCCCAAGGGCAAGCAACGGTCCAGCAATCCGAAGGGCATAATTGAAATATGTCGGTAAGTCAGCAGCATGAGCGACCTGGAAATGTGGTTGGATCGAACTAATCAACGACTCCGGCATTACTGTATCAGCCGAGAGTGACACGTGCGGTGCATCAAGCGTCACTGTGTCCGGAACCCGTGGACCATTCGCCATGGCATGATACCGCACCGACCCGCTCATATTCGTTGCAATTCGGACACCACCGTCATTCACACTATTTGTGAGGTATTCTTGTGCCGTTTCACCTGCTGGTGGAATAGTCCACAGTCCATCGCTGACCAGTCGAATCCCCTCAGCGCTTGTACACTGTAGCGCCGCTCGAAGTTGTGCACGAACCTCTGATTCTTGTGCATGCAATCCACTTTCATTCAGTGGCTGTGGATTTGTTGTCATCTCTGCGTTGTGCAATCCAAGTTCTTTTTCAAATCCAACGTGCTCGAGTAAGCGCCGTGGAACGCGCATCAATCCATAAGTATCACCATCATCGGACGCTGCCCACCGACCATCGGCAACTGCATAAAATTCGTACTCCAATCCAATGATAGCTTGATGATTGTCGAAGGTGCCTGCTGCAAGTTCATTCTTTACAACGTCCGCATCCGCCAATGCGCGATCGTTGAAGCCCTCTGCATCGACGGCAAGGGCGTCACGAACCTCTGCCGCCAACTCATCAGTCATACGCGACGATGGACGACCCGACGGCTTGAATCCGGTGGATTGAGCCTGGCATATTCGCATTAATCTGAGCGAAGAACGCTGTGAGTACTCGCCCAGCGACGCCTACTCAGTCGGTCCCGAGACAGCTTTGTGTCTCAACCTGGATACCACGAGCCGCTGCACTCTTTTGACAGTAGTCGTGAGAATAGACATTGATGAAGTTTGAGGATTTTGCTGAGCATGTTATTACAATTGAGGCTGAACCTGCGGATTTAGAGACTGTGTCGCTTGTCAGTGAATTATTTATCAGGGCTGGAAATGAAAGCGAGGAGACGCTCAGCACCGTTGTGCGATTTGTGAAGGGAACAGTATTCCCCGCATGGTCATCACAAACGCTTGATGTTGGACCCGCTTTATTACATGAAACGATTGCTCAGGCTGCTGGACCGAATATTGACTCGGCGGATGTCGAGAATCGTCTTGCAGATTATGGTGAGATTGGGGCTGTCGCAGCGAGTTATGACCTGAGCGGGCAGCGGGGATTATCTGCATTCACCACATCTACGTCAGATCCGCTCACTATCACTCGCGTCAATGACACTCTCCGTGCGGTCGCATCAGCAAGTGGTGATGGAAGTGAAAGCCGTCGTCGTGACCTCCTTTTCGGATTATTCTCCAAGGCATCATCATCAGAGGCTCGCATTCTCGCACGACTTACCCTCGGTGAAATGCGAATCGGGGTTGGAACCGGAACTGTTCGTGATGCGATTATTTCGGGTTTCATCCAACCACCGACAGATAATGACATAGAATCCGCAAAAACTCATGAAGATGCCCAATCGGCTCCTGTTGCGTCTCAATCACAAACAGACAACACAGATGTGAGCATATCCGAGGATGAACAAACTGAACGGAGCAATCCCGATTCGTCCGCCAACTCAGACTCGGCTGCAGTTGTCGAGCGTGCATTACAGGTATCGAATGATTATGGCATGGTTGCCACTGTTGCACGAAATCAGGGACGAGCAGGGCTCGCGGATATCAGTCTTGAGGTCGGGCGACCAATTCAAGCGATGCTTGCACAGGCAGCGGACAGCGTCGACGCAGTTGATACGTGGGATGCGGTGGCTGTCGAGACGAAATTCGACGGAGCGCGAGTGCAGATACACACAGATGGTGAGTCAGTTTCATTGTACTCACGTAATATGGAGAATGTCACCGATCCGCTTCCAGAGATTGTTGAGTTTATTTCTCAGAGAGTGACCGTCCCAGCGATCCTTGATGCTGAAGTCGTCGCTGTGAGTGATGACGGTAACCCCTTGGCGTTTCAGGAAGTCCTTCGTCGGTTTCGACGCAAATACGATATTGATGCAATGCGTGATTCTGTCAGTCTCAACGTGTATGTTTTTGATTGCCTCCATGTTGATGACACTGATTTACTTGATATGTCTCTTCGTCAGCGGCGAGACAAACTCCGTGGCTTATTCAAAACGACTGATGCCCTTTCGCCATTCCAAATTACCACCGAGACTGATGTGATTGCGCAAGCACGGACACAAGCACTTTCAAATGGACATGAAGGTGTCATGTTGAAAGATCCTGACTCAACATACAACCCGGGATCCCGTGGACAACACTGGCTTAAGCACAAACCCGACGTTGAGACACTTGATCTCGTTGTCACCGGTGCTGAGTGGGGTGAAGGTCGGCGTGCGAATGTGTTTGGGACATTTGTCGTCTCCGCACGGACAACAGCAGATGAACCACAGTTTGAACCGCTGGGGAAGGTCGCAACAGGACTTACAGATGACCAACTCGATGCCCTGACCGAGCAGTTGCGTCCACATGTTCGTTCAGAAGATGGACAGACAGTGATGATTGAACCTGCGATTGTCGTTGAGGTTGGATATGAGGCGATCCAACGCTCACCAACGTACACCTCTGGATTTGCTCTCCGATTTCCACGTGTTGTTGGGATTCGTCACGACAAAGCAGTGAGTGACGCTGATTCACTTTCTCGTGTTAGGCGTCTCACAACGGATGAATAATCCGATCGAAACGATGAAAACTCACCGCTCTGTTCTATGCTCTCTCATCTCAGGTTTCATACACACTCGGTAGAATCGTTTTGTGTCCAATCATGTGGCGTCGCTCAATCACATGAGAGAATTGAATCACAGGGTGAAAGTGCGGATACCGATATCAATGGTGAGATGTCTATCACTATATCCGTGAGCACACGCTCCAGAGAACTTTTTACGACGGTTTCTTGAGTACATATTATGACTGTTCGTGTCGAATCTCTCAATATATCATGGCTCGGATACGCAACCGTCCGAATTGAGAGTGCAGATGGATTTGTGATGTATATTGACCCCGGTCGGTATGATGTTCTTGATGACTACTACGCTCATGATGGTGACCTCGTGGTTGTGACACATAACCATCATTATGATTCTGATGCTATCAGACAGGTCGCCGCTGAGACGGCAACTATCGTTGCATTCGAAGCTATCGCTGCAGAGCAGATTGACCGCGATGTCACAGCCGTTTCAGAGCTTCCATACGATATCATCTGCGTTGACGCTGAATCGCATTGTGTTGTCGGTCCGGTCGACATTTGGAGTCTTCCAGCATACAATAAGCCGGATGGACCGACTGCAGACGCAGATGGATCTGTCGTGCACCCACGTGGGTGTGGCTGTGGATATCGTCTCTCAATAGACAATCTCTCGATTTTCTGGCCTGGCGACTCAGACGTGCTGAGTGGATTTCACCGACTGCCAGTCGATATTTTCTTAGCGAATATTGGAGGAAGCGTCGTTATGGACCGTCATGCGGCAGCCTCTCTCACTGCTGCGCTTAATCCCCAACTGACGATTCCAATTCACTATGATACTATTGATCTGCTTGCCACTGACGCTGATGCATTTGTCGTTGATGTCGCACAACAAAACTGCCCGGTTGTTATCGAGGATCCAAACGAACGACCTGTTTGAGCCCCAGTGTGGGTATAACCATCATAACGACAATACATGACATATGACATGATCAGTGCCCGTCTTGGGACTCGTGATAGTGATGATATTATTCTATTGAAAAGGAGACGATACAGCACTGCTCAGTTATTTATACCCATCTCATGAGAATCGGAGAGATTACGCAGTATCCTGCGTAAATTCGACCAGATGGTTCACGCTTCCATTCGCACCGACTGTGGCTGCGTTCTGTAGTGCGGTTTGAACAAACTCTACACCGTCCGCTACAGCTGTTTCAAGCTCAACGCCGTGTGCAAGTCCCGCAGCAATCGCACTTGCAAGTGTACATCCAGAGCCATGGGTATGCGCCGTTGCAACGCGGTCACCGGTCACTGTAAGTTGTGTTCCTGCATTCGCAGTAATGAGTATATCCTGAACGGTATTGTCATCATTTTCTACATGACCACCCTTGAATAATACCGCATCGACGCCCCAATCAAAGAACTGCTCAGCCGCACGCTCACGCGCTCCGGCAGTATCAGGCCACACGCCGGTGAGTGCCTCTGTCTCATCGGCATTTGGTGTCAGAAGCGTTGCATGTGCGAACAGATCAGTGTATACATCAATTGCATCTTCTGCGAGCAGTCGATCACCTGATGTTGCTACCATGACGGGATCAACGACAACTGGTCCATCATATCCGCTGAGACAATCGTCAACGGTCTCGATGGCTTCAGCAGTAGCTAACATACCAAGTTTCACTGCGTCAATATCGATATCTTCAGTGACTGATTCATACTGCGCGCGAATCTCTGCGGGTGGGAGAACGTGTGTTGAATCGACACCTTGTGTATTCTGTGCTGTTGTCGATACAATGACGGACCCGCCGTATACGCCAAACCGCGTCATTGTCTTTAAATCTGCTTGAATCCCAGCCCCTCCACCGGAGTCACTGGAGGCAATCGTAAGTGCGTACGGTAATTCTGCGGTCGTTTCGCTCATATATTATCTATCATTGTTTCACCACATTATATTATGTTTCGCTGTGCTGCAGTAGGTTACATCACACTGCACTGCATCGCATCGCGTTACGTTGATATACTGATTCATCGAAGGTGTCTTTCTCTTCTCTCTTTGCAGCTCGATTGAAACTTTCCTGTGTATATATTCGCAATGAGGAGAATAGAGACGGCTTGTGTTTTCTCGGCGGGTGCTGACGAATGCGGAGATGCTACTGAGAGTCTCTCACCGCACTCATATCCGCGAGATAACCTCATCTGCCCGAAAGGGTATTGAGTGACGGTGTCTCTCTGAGTGTGTAATAGCATTCAGATTGTTACTTTCATGTGTGATATCCTGTCTCTGTCTATGACACCGATACAACGGAGACCTACTCAGTTCACTTCCGCGAGCACACGGTTAATTCGGCTATCGATATCCATAGTGGCTATCATCTCAGGGTCGGTTCCAGCCGCAGCATCAAGAACCGTTGTCTCATAGCTTGCCGGACCAGCATAGTCACCAAACTCACCATTCGCTGCGGCTTCGCCTGCGAGCCCAAATGCAATCGTCCCCGTGAGCGCGGCTGTTAATGAATCATCGAGCGCGCCACAAAATGCAGCAATTGTTCCACCGAGCATACATCCTGTTCCAACGAAAGTCCCGAGCATTTCATCGCCGACAGTCAATTCAAATGCTGTTTCTGCTGTTGCGACGATATCAGTTGTTCCTGAGGCAACAACGACTGCCCCTGTACGTTGAGCACACGCCATAGCCGTCTCAGCCGCATCAGGATGTTCACCAACCGACTCAACTCCCCGAACCTCGGCATTTTCACCAACTAACGCTGCGATTTCACCCCGATTTCCATTGATCACATCGATATCGAGATTAGTGCTTAACCGCTCTGCAACTCGTGATCGTGTTGTTGTCGCACCAGCACCAACTGGGTCAAGGACCAGTCCCGCATCGTGTTCAGAGGCTGCCTGCCCAGCAGTCATCATTGCCTCCTCACCCGTTTCACTTACTGTTCCCATATTCAAAAGACATGCCTCTGCAGCATCAACCATCTCATCGAGTTCTCTTACGTCATCCGACATCACCGGTAACCCGCCCCAGTGTAAGATAACGTTCGCAACCTGATTCACTGTCACATCATTTGTAATGGCGTTGACGAGTGGTGTCGCCTGGTCGAGTTCTTTGAGTGCTGTCTGGACAGTTACGCTTGTTTCTTCGACGAGTGTTGTGGTATCTTCACTCATTATGCTGATGGCTCCTCATTGGCTAGCTGGCTTTCTGTACTGGCTTTCTCGACCGACTCTTGTAGCTTACGTGTCGCTGCAGTTGGATCGTCAGCGGTCGTAATTGCAGAGACAACTGCCACGCCATCTGCGCCTGCTCGGATGACTTCCGTCGCGTTCGATGGTCTAATACCACCGATTCCAACGACTGGGATCGAAACTGCATCCGTAATCGCAGTCACAGTCTCGGGACCGATCTCGGCGCTCTCAGCCGTGACATCCTTCGTGCCTGTTTGGTACACAGCCCCAACACCAAGGTAATCTGCGCCGATATCTTCAGCCTTCCGGGCTGCTGTTGGCGTCGAGACTGAACGCCCGATGATTGCGTCCTGACCGAGAACTTCCCGAGCAGCCGCGACTGGAAGATCTTCATCACCGAGATGAACACCATCAGCGTCAACCGCAGCAGCAAGATCTACGCGATCGTTCACGAGAAAAGTCACCCCTGCCTGAGCAGTTTGCTCACGAACTGCCTGCCCAATCTCATACCGTCTCCGAGCAGTTGTCTCCTTCTCACGCAACTGGACAACATCAACCCCCCCATCGATAGCCGCCTCAACAATCTCGGTTGTCGATCGCCCGGCTGAGCGGTCTTCCTGTGTCACAAGATATGTTTGCATCGACGTATTCATCCGTAATATTATATATTCATATCTCACTCAAAAAATGTGTTGGGCAATTCAGTGTCTTATTCCTTTTTTACGATTCCCGAATATGAGTTGCTGGCACTGTGATCTTTGCAATCCAAAACAGAACGTAGCAAACTAGCTTTTGAGTCTGAGGTGTGCAAATCGATAGAGACAGACACATTTCACTCGTGTCGATGACCGTTATGCATACTTGATTTCGAGGTCGTGTCTCATTACAGCTTGATCTAGCAACTCGACATCACATCCGACAGAAGCCGTGATATTCCTACAAAAATGAGCTGAATTACATATACATATACATACACATCAACGAACGAGTGTCCCGACGATTCAATGGTTTTGACCGTGATTATAATATTCCCATATCAGTCAGTCGCTCTGGGAGATATGTTTCAGTCACGAAATCAAGTCCACGGGACGCAAGCGACTGCTGTTCGGCCTTCTTTTCGATATCTAATTGCAATTCAATCTGTTCAGTCCAATATTCTGATTGGAATCGTGGATCCTCAAGCTCAGACTCAAGCGCGTTCACATCAGAGTCCGCAAGTGGATCGGTTGGAAGTTCATATTCGACAATATCAGTCGGTTGAATCCCAATGAATCGTGCTTCTGGCGTTGCAAGATACTCTGAAAGATGTGCGGACTTAATCGAGCCGTATGCGACTGATCCATAGATTCGATACGACCAGGGGTCACCATCAGTAAACACAACAACGGGAACGCTCAACTCATCATGAAGTCGCTTTGTAATTCGTCGTGTTGCTCTGGCAGGCTGCCCTTTCAGATGCACAATAAGACAGTTGTACATGTCATCGAATCCATTCTCAATCAACCGATCACGCATGCCCCCAGTTTCGACACAGAGAACGAAATCAATGTCATGATCAAGAAAGTCGATTGTGTCTGGGTTGTTCGGAATCTGATATCCGCCCTCGCCAACGTCCTCCTGACAATGAATTGCTCGCTCACCTCGCCGAGTCTGTTCGCGTAATTCGAGTGGTCCCATCAGTGTTGCACCAGACTCCTCAGGTCGCATATGAAAGTCTTCGCGCGTTACCTGTGAGACAATCTCAAGATCTTCAACGAGTTGATTCGATTCATCCTGATCAGAAAACTGCGCCTCTTCATTGTCCCACGACTCAGAGAGATAATACAACTCACGAAGCGTCGACGACCTATCCTCTTCAAGTTGGTCGACGAGAAATTCAATCGTATATGCTGCTTTGAGTAGCTTTCTGGCTCCACGAACGCTATTTGCCGAGCGTGTTGAGGTACGATCGCCATATACCCAGACTTCTGAGTCTTCATCAAAGACGATATTTGTCTTTGTTCGCGTTGGAATCTCCATCGCTGGAATTTCTCCACTCTCGAACTGATCATAGAACTCTGCGGCGAGATCAATGAGTCGCTCCTGTGCGAGCTCCTCGTCTTGTTTTGTACTCATAATATACTTCTTTGGGTTGTTTCGGTTTCAATCATGATTGATATTGTACTCACGATAGAGGTACGTTTCTTCTTTGTCTGTGCTAATTTTGCTTTGCATACTCGTTGTGTTATTGCTTGGCGTCACTCGGGTGAGGCTGTCATTGATCAATACAGAGAGGTGAATATCTGTCATAGCAGTCATAAACTCTGAGAGAGTCGTCCGTGCCTGCGACTGCAACTGCGACTGTGAGTTAGATATATCTCTGACTAAGAGATGTCCCTCATGCATCAATAGTCAATTTCTCCGTTTCGACATCATCGACATCAAGCTCAAATGACGCATTCGTTGGAACTTCATATGTCACAGTCGCCGATTCACCAGCAGCAACAGTTGGCTCCCATGTCAGGAAGTACTCACCCTCGAGTTCGACAACTTCCATCTCCGCTGGAATTGTCTCCGGTTTGGAATCAACGATATCAGTCAGCGTTGGTGATTCCTGACGGTCTGAGTAATTCTGCACTGTCAATGTGACCGACCCATCATTGATATCGCGTTCAACACTGACGTTGTTCATGATTCGCGCGAGTGCATTATCAATGTCGGGTCGATCATTTTCTGTTACGTCTGCGAGTTTATTCGCCATCTCCGGAAGTATCCGCCCAAGTACATCCTGCTTTTTTCGCCGCTTTTGCATCGATCGGCGTTTATTCAGATACGATTTCAGTTCGCGTGACGCCTCTCGAACGGCGAGTTCAATCTCATTTTCAATCGCTGGAATGTTTGCTAGTGCGTCCTTTGATTCGCTTGTGAACGGCACGTTTGTCGATGCTACATGAATCATCACGACTGCTGGTCCGCGTGGCATTCCAGACCCACCAGGCTGATCAAGTCCATAGTTTCGCCACCCGATTGACTTGATGACATCTGTTGTTGCACATGCGCCCCGCTGATAAACCAATGGAACGCGGTTCGCAAATCGGAGAAGTGAGATGTTCCCCCCTTCGAGTTCACCACCATAGGCAACTCCAGCCTCAACAACAAATGGATCACCACCATGAACCTCTGCATCTCGCGTCGCGGCTGCATAAAAATCAGCATCAAACTCCTTTCGTAGCCCCGCCTCAACGAGATCTGCTGTAATAGGCGAGAGACAATCCGTTGGTGGCGCCAGGATATCTGTTGATCGCATCGCCTCAAGCAACTCTGAGGCAATATTACGGTCGTCTGCAACGGTTTGGACTGCTGGTAATTCATCCTCAACGGTCTGCATTGCCGTCCACACTGCATCAACCACGTTCTCACGAGCAGTCTCGCCGAATGACACCTCCTCAGAAACAATCATATCTGCTGATCGATCAACATACTCACGAACTGTGTCTCGTGTCGCACGAAGAGATCCGGAGCCATCAGCGAACTTTGCCGCAATCCGGTCTGCGACACCTCGGACCGTTGTATGGTCTTTTTGCGTACTTGTTGCATCTGCGACGAGCGGATAGATGTCATCGTCAATATGTGTGGTTAATACATCCCATGCTGCATCAACTGCATTCTCTCGGACGGTCGCGCCAAATGTCGTCTCGAACTCATCCTCGATGTCTTCAGCGACTGTGTCAACAATTCCAGCGAGCTCGCTTCGTGTCGTCCCAGATCGTTGATTAAGCGTCTTCGCAACACGGTCTGCGAACGTGGCAGTTGCAGACGCACCTTTGTTTATGACTGCAGCGTCGATGACCGACTCAAGTGAGGATGACATTTGATCATTATCATTCTCATTCTCATCACCGTCAACATCACTCTCATCAGTCTCACCGGTACTGTTTGGTATCGTTTCTGGAGCAGACATCGGGAGTGCCCGACCAAAGTGACGGTCGCGAAACCGATCAAGAATTTTTGTTGCTGTTTTTGACCCAACACGGGTGAACTCCTCACGAAGGAAGCCTGACACGGAGTATGATTCCGTTGCTTCAAGCATTTTCAACAGCGTTCCCAATTCGACACCATGTGGATGTGGTCGAATTTCTTCAGTCTGTGCCGGCAGTTCAGCACCATCGACCCGTTCGTACTGACGAGGCTCCTCAAGCCCGGGTTCATCAAGGGTAATCCGTGCATGCGGATTAACAACTGCTGTATGTTTCACATAATCACGAAGTTGCCCGCGAGCTCGCATGTTCGCCTCCATCTCTAGTTCGATCCGTGTGCCATGTGTCGGTGATAACGATGCAGCACCAGGGTCACGCTCTTGATCAGCACTTACCTCAGGCTCGTTCGTGTCTGTATCAATAATGAGCTCAAAATATTGTGCTGTATCGGAACTTTGCGTTCGTGTCGTTATCTTTGCTGGTTTCCCTGATGTAAGCTGTGAGTACAGCACTGCTGCAGAAATCCCAATACCTTGTTGTCCACGGCTGTTTTTGACACAGATTGCTCCATCATTTACGGTCACAAAGTTCTCATCATGACCGCTTGCACCAGGCACTGAGATATCATACACATATGATGGTGCATCAATCTCCTCGACATTGCTCACTGATAATAAACAAAGATCGCCGGTATCATGCTGGTGGTCTGATTCGGTGCCAGTCCCCACATCACTCTTCGTGTCAAACTCAGCCTGCGTCTGATTGACCGATACGTAATATATCGTTGTTTGTGCGCTCTCACGTGTGAGATCACCGGAGCGCGATGTCTTTGTTTCTGTTTGGGTTTTGATTCGGGTATCAGTCGTTGCGACGACACCGTTCATATTCCATAACGTAGTGAGTTGTCTCGCAAGTGTTGCGTTTGATGTTGTATATGTGACATTGTCATCGCCAGTATCTACCGCGTTTGATACGTCGCTGTATTGGTATAACTGCGTTAGTAACTGCTGTTGGTGCTTCGCGTCACACTCAAAAATAAACGATGGAAGCTGTATGTCTCCAGCGTCTTTACACAGAAGGGGAATGACCGAATCAAGTGGTGTTGATGTGTCGTCTAAGGACGTATCCAGTGTATGATGACCCTCCTTTGTCGTGTGGTCTTCGTTACCAGCAGATGTCTGTAATATTGCTGATGGGGATCCGAAGACAATGTATCTCGCAAGTGACTCGATAAACGTCTCATCGATAGATACTGAGATCGGTAATCGTATTACTTCGCCGCTCGGGTCGACAATCTCAAGGATACAATCGGCAACTGAGGACGCTTCATCGTGTTCACACACCGTTTCTCCTGACCGGTAGCTTTCACCATCCTGAGTATCATCGAGTGTGTGACTCTCCGGTTCCGGTTGTCGCTGGTCGACACTAACATGACTCTGTTGTCCACCTGTAGAGGATGCAACCGCCGTCGATGTCAGATTTGATGACGCTGATGAAGCCGTCGAAGCCGAAGGGGTATCGCCAGCACTACTTGGAGATGGTGATGCGCTGTGGCGATCGCGAATCCGGAATGTGTGTTCACTTCTTCGAAGATCGTCCGATTGGATATACTCAAGAATATTGATTGTCTGTTCTCTCTCAGTCGTCTTTGTTTCTGTCTCGACGGTCACACCAGTCTCCGCAGATTGTGAGACCATCGGAAGTTGCTTTGGTGCGAGAATGGTATCGCCTGCTGAAAGTTCGCTGGCGTTCACCTCGACTGTCTCATCGTGAGAGGAGAGTGAAAACAGACTATGATTACCCGTTGTTTCGACCGTTCGACCGCATGCTGTCGAAATCCGATACACACGCTCATCCGTTCGATGACGGATTGCATTTGTCACCGGCTGCCATGTCATCTCATGGGTTTGCCGGTCAAATGACGGTACTTCGATATTGGCGTCTGCCGGAATCGGGGCTGATGCTTCCCCGTCTGCAGGGAGATACGAGTCACAGAACTCACCAATTGAGGTGAATGTAATATCGCCATCATGACGGAGAAGAAGCGTTTGAGTGGGTGTCAACGACTGTTCACGGGCATGAAATCGTGACCCATACAACAGTTTTCCAAAGACTTTCGGTACCTGTTCGCGGGTTATCCCCGGACCGTTGTCTTCGACAATAAGAGTATAATAATCGCCAGACTCACGAATCTCAATAGAGATATCCGGTTTAATCCCGGCTTCTTCGGTCGCATCGAGAGCATTGTCGACCGCCTCCTTAACAGCGGTGACAAGCCCCCGAGCTCCCGAATCGAAGCCCAACATATGTTTGTTCTTTTCAAAGAACTCGGCGATCGAGATTGCCCGCTGGCTCTCTGCCAGTTCGTCGGCAATCTCGCCCTCTTCGCCGAGTGTCGACTGAAACGAGGTCATTCTGTGAGGAGTGATATCCGACCGATAGTTAAGAAGGGTTCGGGAGTGCAGTGAAAGTAAACGACAGCGTGTCATTAAAACCCATTCCATCGAGACAAAGCACATATACTTGTCTGCTATTTCGCGCCCGCGCGTGCGAGGGTTTATGAATAGACATGGCTTAGTGTAGATATATTCAATGTCGCATGAAACAGAATACGGAGCCGGCGATATCCAGGTTTTGGAGGGTCTGGAAGCAGTGCGAAAGCGCCCGGCAATGTATATCGGTTCGACGGACTCACGGGGGCTTCATCATCTCGTCTACGAAGTCGTTGATAATGCAATCGACGAGGCACTTGCTGGCCACTGTGACCAGATTGATGTGACACTCCATGAGGATGGGTCAGTCTCGGTCGCTGACAATGGCCGCGGGATTCCTGTCGATACGCATGAGCAATATGACCGTCCTGCCGTTGAAGTCATTATGACTGTCCTCCATGCCGGTGGGAAATTTGATAATAAATCATATCAGGTATCTGGTGGATTGCATGGGGTTGGGGTCTCTGTCGTCAATGCACTCTCACGATGGCTTGAGGTCGAAATCAAACGTGATGGCGCTCTCTGGCGAGATCGCTTTGAGTACGGCGAGCCTCAACCCGATGGTTTTGAGCGGGTTCGAGATCTTCATCCTGATGAGGAGACAGGAACGACGATTCGATTTTGGCCAAGTGATGATATCTTTGAAACAACAAGCTTTGAATTCTCGACGCTTGAGAACCGCCTTCGCGAGCTTGCCTTTCTGAACTCCGGCGTCGAAATCTGCATTAGCGATGAAACGAACGATGTCGATCGGAAGTTTTGTTTCAATGGTGGCATCCGCGAGTTTGTCCAATATCTCGATGAGACAAAGACAGTGCTTCATGACTCTGTTGTCCACTATCAAAACGAACAGGACGGCATTGAGGTTGAAGTCGCATTGCAGGCTACAGAGGAGCTTCAAGGCTCGATTCATGCATTCGCAAATAATATCAATACCCGCGAGGGTGGGACACATCTCACAGGATTCAAAACAGCACTGACACGCGTTATCAACGATTATGGGCGTGAGCATAATCTTCTCGGTGATTTTGACTCATTACAAGGTGAGGATGTCCGTGAAGGACTCACTGCTGTTGTCTCAATAAAGCATCCAGATCCGCAGTTTGAGGGACAGACAAAGACAAAACTCGGAAATAGTGATGTGAGGGGAATTGTCGAATCAACAACGCATGAGCGACTTGGCACGTATCTTGAGGAAAACCCTGACGTTGCCGAAGTGATCGTCGAAAAAGCCGTTGAGGCTGCGAAAGCGCGGAAAGCTGCAAAACAGGCCGAAGAACTCACACGTCGAAAGTCTGCACTCGAATCGACATCACTTCCTGGAAAGCTTGCTGACTGTCAAAGTCGAGACCCGGCTGAATCAGAGTTATTTATTGTCGAAGGTGACAGCGCTGGTGGGTGTTTCACTGGTGATACCGAAATTGCACTTGCCTCTGGTGATTCGATCACATTTGAAGCACTCGTTGATGCGTACGAACGCGGTGAGACCCATTATTGCTATACGATAGATGAAACTGGTCAAATCGGGATTGAGCAGATCACAAACCCACGTATCACCCAGGAAGATGCAGCATTACTGGCAGTCACGCTTGACAATGGTGAGGTAATTCGATGCACACCGGATCATGAGTTCATGCTTCGTGATGGAAGTTACCGTGAAGCACAAAATCTCACCGATGGACAGTCGTTGATGCCATTATATCGAACGACGGCTGAGACCACCAAGATAGATATTGAGAGTGATGCCGACAGAGCTGTTTCAGATCTGGTCAAACAGCCCTCTGGTGAAACTCACTGGGAATCAGTCTCTCAGATTGCTGAACGATATACCCGCGGGGATACAACAGATAATCCTCTTTCTGATATTCAACAGCCACACTCAGAGCCACGACCGAATCCACGACCACAGGTTGAAACTGAGACTACGCAGACGCCTGAACGTGCAGACACGCACAACCACACTGTTGTCTCTGTTGAATCACTATCAGAAACAGCAGATGTATATGATATTGAAGTCCCTGTGACACACAATTTCGCGCTCGCGTCAGGGGTATTTGTCCACAATAGTGCAAAACAGGGTCGTGACAGACGCTTCCAGGCTATCCTCCCACTCAAAGGGAAGATACTCAATGTTGAAAAACATCGACTTGACCGGATATTAGAAAACGATGAGGTGCGTGCACTCATCACCGCGATTGGCGCTGGCATCGGTGATGAATTCGACGTTGAGGACGTTCGATATAATCGTTTGATTATCCTCAGCGATGCCGATGTTGACGGCGCACATATTCGGACGCTCCTTTTGACACTACTCTATCGACATATGCGTCCACTTGTCGAGGCAGGGTATGTGTACGCTGCGAAACCACCGCTGTATCGAATTAGATACAATGGAAGAACGTATGATGCAATGACACAATCAGAGCGTGACCAGATTATCTCAGACGTTTGCAATGGCAATCCGACCCAGGTACAACGATTCAAAGGACTTGGTGAGATGAATCCAGAGCAACTGTGGGAGACGACGATGAACCCTGAAAATCGCGTACTCAAACAGATTACAGTTGAAGATGCCGCTGCTGCTGATAAAATGTTTTCAGTACTGATGGGTGATGCTGTTGAACCGAGAAAGCAGTTCATCAAAGATCGAGCAACAGACGCTGAATGGGTGGATATCTAATGAGTTCAGACGCGCCTGAACGTTTCGACCCTGAGACGGGAATTGCTGCTGAGGTTGAGACAGCGCGAATCGAGCGGGAAATGGAGCAATCGTATATCGACTACGCTATGTCAGTTATTGCGGGTCGAGCGCTTCCAGATGTCCGTGATGGACTCAAACCCGTTCATCGCCGAATCTTATATGCAATGCATCAATCGGGAATTTCTGCCCGATCTGCTCATCGTAAATCATCATCAATCGTTGGTGAGGCGATGGGTGATTATCACCCACACGGAGACTCCGCGATATATAATGCGCTTGCACGGATGGCGCAGGACTTTTCGATGCGGTACCCACTTGTCGATGGACAGGGAAACTTCGGCTCTGTTGACGGTGATCCACCAGCGGCGATGCGATATACTGAGGCACGTATGTCACCAATTGCCGAGGAGCTATTGGATGATATCGAAATGGACACCGTTGAGTTCACGTCAAACTACGATGACCGACTCACAGAACCAGCAGCCCTTCCGGCAGCGTTTCCGAATCTCCTCGTCAATGGATCCTCCGGGATTGCAGTTGGGATGTCGACAAACATTCCGCCACATAATCTCGGCGAGGTAATTGATGCGACCATTCATCTGATTCATCATCCTGATTGCACAGTTGAGGATTTGATGAGTCATATACAGGGTCCAGACTTTCCGACTGGTGCAAATATCGTTGGACAAAATGCAATTCATAAAGCATACAAAACGGGTCGCGGGCGAATCCGCGTTCGTGCGGAATTTGATGTCCGAGATGATCGGATTGTCATTACGGAGTTACCCTTCCAAACGAATAAAGCACGGTTAGTCGAACGAATCGCTGATAATGTTAATGCTGGAACAATTGAAGGCATTCGTGATCTTCGGGATGAATCTGATCGAGATGGAATCCGCGTTGTTGTTGAGCTAAAACGAGGGGCGAATCCAGATGTTGTAAAAAACCAGTTACTCGAACATCATTTAGAGTCGACATTTGGGGTCATCAATCTCGCACTTGTCGATGGACAGCCACAGGTGCTTACACTCAAAGAGACGCTGCATGAGTATCTTGAGCACCGCCGAACTGTCGTCCGTCGTCGATCACAGTATGAACTTGATGAAAAGCGTGATCGTGCGCACATTCTCGAAGGTCGGCTTCGTGCCCTTGAGCAGGCTGATGATGTTGTCGATATTATCCGGAATTCGACAGACCGCGATAGTGCAAAGGCTGCACTTCGTGGTGAGCACACTGTCGAATCAGATGAGGACGGGAAATCATTACCGACATTTGACTTCTCCGAAGCGCAGGCTAATCATATCGTTGCGATGCAACTCGGCTCGCTGACTTCCCTTGAGTCCGATGAAATCAAAGACGAGTATGAGTCTGTTCAAACGCGTATCGACCGGCTTCAAACAATCCTCAATGATCCCGATGAGCTTGATGGTGTTGTTGAAGATGAACTTGCGGCAATTCGTGATGAATATGCTGATGAGCGACGAACAACAATCATTGAAGATGATGGGACGGTTACACACGAAGATTTAATTGCACAAGAGGATGTTATCGTCGTCGTTACCGAGGATGATTATATTAAACGGATGTCACTTGAGGACTTCCGTAGTCAACATCGGGGCGGAAAGGGCATCATTGGAACGTCATTGAAAGATGGCGATGCGGTATCATCGGTATATGTTGCAAATACGCACGATTATCTACTGTATTTCACGAATCATGGGCAGGTATATCAGCTCAAAACATACCAAATTCCGGAGATGTCACGGACTGCTCGCGGGAAGTCAGCAGTCAATCTCTTAGACTTAGATGATGGTGAGCAGATCACTGCCGTGGTCAATACCGCTGAGATGGACGTCGACAATAACGATGAGCGCTATCTCACGATGGTGACCCAATCAGGTTATATCAAACGAACGAGTGTCACATCCTTCCAAAATATCCGCTCAACAGGTATCATTGCAATTAATCTCGGTGCTGATGATACGCTTATTGATGTTGAGGTAACAGATGGAAATCGGGACATCATTCTCGGAACTCGGAAAGGAATGGCTATTCGATTCGATGAGGCTGATGTCAGATCGATGGGGAGATCAGCCCGTGGTGTTCATGGAATCAAACTTGAAAATAATGACACCGTTGCTGCACTTGCTGCTGTGCATGATGATCAAGACGACTGGGTCCTCACCGTCACTGAACACGGATATGGAAAACGGACCGATATTGATCAGTATCGACAACAGTCTCGGAATGGAAAGGGACTCATCGATATCAAAACAAACGAGCGTAACGGGTGTGTCTGTGAGGTTGAGACGGTCAAAGGAGACGATGAACTCTTTATTATGAGCCGCAACGGACAGATCCTCCGAACCCCCGTCAATGATATTTCGACGGTCGGTCGGAATACGATGGGAGTCATTGTGATGGATCTCGAAGACGACGATACTGTCACGAGCGTTGACATCCATCCGGGCACAGACGACTCATCGGAAACAGATGATGACACTCTCAAAGGCGAATCGAAGAGTGCATCAGCAACATCATCTGCTCAAGATTAACGCCTCATTATCATTGTCAACACCGCCACTGCTACCGCCACCCTCACCAGTAAAGTAACAGCAGCAGAATAATACGTTGAAGAGATATCCGGTATAGCTGTGATCACGTATCCTCACTCGTTTGATATCCGATAAAGAGTCGCGACTCCTCAGGCTGTATTAATCTCTATACGGTTCACAGACGCGTGAGATACCCTCCTCAAATGTAATTTCAGGAGTCCACCCGGTTGCTTCGCGTATCTTTGTGCTATCAGCCATTGTGTCGTGAACATACACCTCAAGTGGGTTATCAATATATTTCGGGTCAATATCGGTCCCGAGTTCATGATTGATCATTTCAACCATCGTATTGAAATCATAGCTTTCGCCGGTGCCAAGATTATAGATTCCTTGGAGTTGGTGATCAGCAGCATATTCGATACCGCGGACGATATCATCGACATGTGTAAAATCGCGTGTTTGTGTCCCATCTCCGAAGAGCGCTGGTCGCTCACCATTTGCGATTTTCTCTGCAAACTGTGCAACAGTGTTTGCATACTCGCCTTTGTGTTCCTCAGCGCCTCCATACCCTTGATAGACCGAAAAAAACCGCAACCCCGCAAGTGTCATATCATAATGATGATGAAAATACTCCGCGTACGTTTCACGAGCCAACTTCGATGCCTCATAACATGTTCGTGCTTCAACTGGTAGATCTTCTGGGGATGGCTCCGTCCGTGAGCCGTATATTGACGAGGTTGATGCATACACAACTGTCTGACATCCATCCGCACGTGCTTGCTCAACAGTATTCACGAACCCTTCGACGTTCACCCGGGTCGCTGTTTGTTTATTTTCCTCAACCATCGTATATGAAGAATATGCGGCGAGATGAAACACAACATCGACATCAGCAGTCGGTAGGTCATCTTCAAGCACACTCGCGTTGACGAAGGTAACTGTCTCATCGAGATTTGATGGCGTTCCGAGATGAAGGTCATCGACAGCTATGACTTCGTTCGTTTCTGCAAGATGATTCGCCAGATTGGATCCAATAAAACCCGCCCCACCAGTGACAAGAACACGATTTCCATCCATATAGTATACACGCGATAGGAATTACAAATTGATACCGAATTATCCATCGGATTTAATACTGTCTATGGTAAATAATTAGTTATGTCATCCATAGAACTAACATCGAGCCAAAAGACTATCCTGACAGCACTCATTAATCTCCATCGAGAAGATGAGGAAGCTGTAAAGGGTGAAACAATTGCGGATGAAGTAGATCGTAATCCTGGAACAATCCGAAATCAGATGCAGAGTCTGAAAGCACTTCAACTTGTCGAGGGGGTACCAGGTCCAAAAGGTGGCTACAAGCCAACGGCAAACGCATATGAGGCACTTGATGTCAATCAAATGGAGGACCCAGCATTTGTCCCGTTGTTCCATGAAGACGAAGAAATTAATAATGTGAATGTCGAGGAGATTGACCTTTCATCAGTTCACCATCCTGAACTCTGCCGTGCAGAAATTCATATTCAGGGGTCTGTTCGCGAGTTTCATGAAGGCGATGCAATGACAGTTGGTCCGACGCCACTTTCAAGACTTGTGATCAAGGGAACGATTGACGGCAAAGACGACACGAGTAATATTCTTATTCTTCAAATCGATGATATGCAGGCGCCCGCTGGCGAACCAGCACACTAGTTGTTATTTCTCTGCAAACATACTCTTCTCTCATATCTTAGCCATCACAATGCCGTTGGCTTGGGTTGACCTTTCTTTCTGCTTCCCCCGAAGATCGTTCGTGTGATGTCTCTGTGATTGACTTCTTTCCCACCCTGAATGCGGGGCTTCTCCTCGAAATTCGGTAATCTATCTTGAATCGGTCAGTCTCTGCCCTGTTGTGAACCGATAGATCCAGTAATACTGATTAAAACAACTGTTGCGATTTCCTCTGTCAGTCTGCTAAGCCCTCAGTCGCTATTCAACGATTGAGGTTTGATTGAGTTGCATTCGATCCTATGTCACACAATATTGATTTGACTGTGATGAGAGTAACCAATCGTATTCCGCGATAACTCACATGCTTTCCCATGCCTCAAGCGCGTGTCGAGTCGAGGCAACATCAGCAATCCAGCGAGCAGCGATTCCCTTCTTTAATGTTCGAGCTGCCGGACCGGCAAAGACATTGATTGGAAGTTTCCCAAGGACCGGGAATTTTACACCATGTGCAACGGCATCATCGCCGACGGAAACGACGGTTCCTTTATTATCATGTCTCCATGTCTGAAGTGGTTCTCCATTAATGGCTCGTGCCACGTTTTCACCAGCTACTTCAGCGGCTTGCCATGCGGCTTGTGCAGTTGGTGGTGCAACTGAGTCAGACCCCTGCTCGATAAGCGCTGTGTCACCAACAGCAAAGACACGTTCATTCGATGTCTGGAAGTCCGCATCAGCGAACACACGCTGTGATCGGTCATCTTTGTCAACCCCGACATCAGTAACTTCATTATGACCGGTTATACCACCTGTCCAAACAAGCGTATCATAGGGCAACTCCTGAGGGTCAGTATCACTATCACCGCCGACATACACGTTCTCCGAATCGACTTCTGAGATAAACTCTCCAGTGAGGATTCTCACATCGCGTGCTTCGAGTCGCTTTCTCAGCGCCCCCTGTAATTCTGTGTCATTCCCTGGGAATACTTCATCGAGTCCTTCAACAAGCGTGATCTCGATTGGTGCGCGATGCTCATCACGATATTCTGCAATCTCACCGGCTGTCTGAATACCTGAGAGACCCGCTCCACCGACGACGACCTGTGCTGGATCCTCCTGGGTTGCTTGTTTTGCAGCAGTGGCGACGTCAGAATGAATTGCCCGTGCATCATTCAGTCCCTTCAGTTCATGTGCATGTTCTTCCAGTCCGTCGATATTATAGAATGCAGTCCCTGAACCGATGGCTAAGAGGAGATAATCATATCCGATTGTCTCCTCGCCATCGTCAATCTCGACAGTACGGTTATCAACGTCGACATGTGTTACGCGACCTGTCTGGAAGTCTGTTTCTGACGTTTTGATATCATCAACTGGGATTGCGACCTTTGACTCAACGCTTGGGTCACGAATGCAACGATGAACCTCGTGTAAGACGAGATGATAATCATGTTCTGAAATCCATGTGAGTTCAGCGTCCGGTCCAAGTTCGTCTTCAAGCCGATTTACAGCACCGGTACCCGCATAGCCAGCCCCAACGACGACGACTTGTGTGCTCATGTATGCTCATCAGGTGTTATCGAATAAATGAACTGCGGAACAAGTTGGACAAACCGACGATGATAGGCTCCGAACAACCCACATACCGGTATATAACGCGTTGATAGTATGAAAATATATGATAGAAATCCAGAATGAGTGTCGCTCTCTTTATGACTCGGTGGCACTCTAAGCGCTCTCTCAAACCACACTCGATTAACTTGAGTTGGAACACTCGCTCGGGCATTCTATTTCGGATACCGACATTTACAGTCCCAACGACTGCTATTCAGAGTCAATCGAGAGTCCGGCATGCCATTGGTCGGCTCCAGCTGAACGTTTTACAGCATCCATTTTTGCTAAAAGATGACTTCCGAGGCTTGCAGTCTCTGCGGCCTTCGTGTCATCACCACTTTGAAATACGCCAGTCTCTCGGTTTGCATAAACGGTACAGATAGCCCCTGCGCGGAGTTGATACAAATTCGCAATAGTAAGTAACGTAGCAGCCTCCATTTCAATGTTCAGTACATTCATTTCTTTGAGGTCCTCGATGAGTGACCCAGATTCCGGTGGAGTATACCCGTTGAATCCTGCTCGGTCCTGTCCTGGATAGAATGAATCAGTACTCAATGTGACACCAACATGATAGTCATACCCAAGTCGTTCTGCAGCAGTGGTGAGCGCAGAGACAACCTCATAATCAGCGACTGCTGGATATCCATCACGGACATACTCCGCTGATGTTCCTTCCTGTCTGATTGCTCCTGAGGAAATAATTAAATCACCAACGGCAACGTCAGCAGATAACGCACCACAGGATCCCACCCGAATAAATGACTCAGCCCCAATCCGTGCGAGCTCTTCCATTGCAATAGCTGCTGAGGGACCACCAATTCCCGTGGATGTGACTGAAATCGGCGTTTCGCGATATGTTCCAGTTGCTGTCCGAAACTCCCTGTGATCACCGCATACTGTTGATTGGTCCCACATGTCGGTGATTGTCTCAACCCGACCTGGATTTCCCGGGAGCAATACCGTCTCAGCAATATCATCTGCCGTAATCTCAAGATGATACTGCTCATTCTTATTGGGATCTTCGCTCTCTTCCATGCGCCGCCTATTGTCTCAAACGGCAATATCTTGTCGTATATGCATATCATTGCGCTGGAGGCGAGATGACCGATACAATCTGTACGTCTCGTTCTCGCGGAGTGACTGCAGTTGAGTTCGGAGTATATTTCTGTGAAAGAATAGCTGTCGAGACTGTGTTCCCTCCGGGAGCCACGGTGGGTTGCACAGCACGTCATTTACACGGGAAATTTAACTTCTTGATTCAATGCAGGGCGTCAGTTGCTACGGGGACAGGGGTACCGAGTGGTGAATGGTTGCAGCCGTGATATTCTTTATTACCATACCCACCCGGTGTTGTGATCGCCTTTGTGTTCGTAGGATGTGCTTTTTGATCCCCAACTAGTGTGACATCTTCGTTGTTATACGCGGAGCAGGCGCAATCCCACTGAGGCTGTGGATACGCGCCGTCACAGTGGTATTCCACACATTTGTGTCCGAAAACAGCGCATATGTGTGAATGTTAATGTTGGCGCAGTGGTTACGACCCCAGTGTAGCCGAGCGCCCGAAACTGGCGGTTCGAGTGTAATGTGAGTGTCCGCCCACTTTGGAACCAGAGTGTGCCCTCTGTGCAAACAACAACCACCGGGCGAAGCTCGCAGTGAAAGTAACTCCGAGTCCGTGTCCGCTGAAGTCTGAGTCTGTCGGTGTCGGACGCCCCGAGGCAAAACCAACTCTGGGCGTGGGCGTGGGCGTCCGACTCTGACAAACGAGAGGAGTACCGGGGGCTGAGATGTGGCACTCCCAGGAGGCTACCCATCGACCGGCCCCGGTCACTCACCGATTCGAACGGTGTGCTGGCTTGCTAGTCTGTAAACCCAAATTCCCGACCAACTCACGCAGCGCAGTGCGGTGCCGTGGGATTCCTCCGCCTTCAGGCCGAGGAGGATGTCAATGTGCCATTCCTGTTTGAAGCACTCGGAATTGTGACCAATACCGATAACGGCAGATATCCGGAACTCACCTGGGGCATTCACCGACATTATCATGATGCTCTGGTTATTGTTATCTTCCTATGATTTGGCTGCAAACCGTACGCTAACGATGGAATATGCAATAGTTCGTGTCTCCTTACTCTACAATCGAATTATACTAATCTCGATATTAGTATCAATCAATCGTGTCGTCTGCATCTTGAAGTGTCTCCTCTGAGATTGTTTTCGGAAGGAGTTCCGTGAGCGTATACGTCTGAACGCCTTCTTCACCCTCATCACAGAGAATTTGAAGTGATCCATCGGCAAACTCTGCGAGTGTTTGTCGGCACATACCACAGGGTGTGACGCCATCCTGCGCGGCTGATGCGACTGCGATACGTTCGAACGTATCCTGCCCATCTTTCACTGCAGTGGCAACTGCAACCTCCTCAGCATGAAGACTATTGGAGTAATTTGCATTCTCAATGTTACACCCCGTATAGACTGACCCATCGGTCGTCTCAATTGCAGCACCAACACGGTACTCAGAGTATGGGACGTATGCCGATTGAAACGCCGTACGAGCGCGAGCAATCAATGTGTCGTCGGTACTCATCGTCGATTTATTTTGTACACAGAGGCTAAACACTTCGCTGCATACTCACACGATTATTTGCTGACGTTTCAACAGCATTTCACGTATCTACCCTTACATTCCACTTTTCGGTGCCGTATTGAAAAGCGGTCTCTGAGCCACGGTGAGACGAGACCAATCTTGAGATCACTCACAACGATCGCCAGCAAGCTGACTCAAATTCCGACCCCCTTAATCAGCACCGCTATTCAACAGAGCACTTTTCAGTGATATCTAATAGCGTTCAGTATGACTCACACATAGTAGTAATCAGAAACCGAGACGATATCAGTATCAGCTCATACCAATAATAGGGCGGAATCTCAGTCTCAACACTGGGATGAAGTCCCTGAATTCACAGTCATTCCGTGTATGCTGGCATTGTCACGTTGGATGATGACCTACAAACACCAAACAGAGGTAATTTCACCAAACCCGTTGTCTACAACAGAACCCGCTGAGTCGGTCCGGAACCGACCCACTGTGTGTTCGGAATATCTAATCGTGGACCATGATTTGTGACCGCCTGAATATCACCGGAGCGAACATCTATTGAAACTGAAAACAAATGAGTCGAACAGCATATACCCGCCGTCTGTGTATCACCATCCAATGACGTCCGCCGAGGAAACGGCAGCATCAACATCGAATGACACCGACGGGAGTGCCGATACTGAATCAACCGTGACTGCTGAGGAGTCATCTTCGAAGGGCTCACAGACGCAAGCGAGCTCATCATCACAGGGACAACCAGGGCTTGGTCGTCGGATTCTTCTCACACTTGGGGGCATTGTTATTATCCTCTCAGCTGGGATTGGATGGCTCGTTGGAAGCAACGCTGCACAGAGCGTTGCCCGTACTGAGATTTTTCAGATGAGTGTAGCGATTCCTACAACCCCACTTTCCCTGTCGCTATATGGAACAATTGTCTCAGCGCTTCTCATCGGTGTGCTTTTCGGACTTGTCTCGGTTGCTTCGCGAATTGAAGATCAGGATGATATCAGCGTTGATACTACCAGCACTGACCGCGATTACTGATCTAAAATGGAGGTTAACCTAGATCATCCGTGTGATGCGGCACAGACAACACGATAGTTTTACTCACCACAGAATGATATTAAATCCATGAGCTCCCCATCATCAACTGAGGAAAGTGCAACTGCAAGCACGAATCCAGATTCGGATCGGAGCATAAACGCGAGTACCACCGCGAGACGTGAGATGACCACTCAACATACAGACACAAATACGAATACGGACACAGATGCGACAGCATCGTTCGACCCAGACGCACCACTGGAATCTGATGAGAGTGGACGTAACCGACGACGGGCAATTCTTGCTGTTATTCCGTTTCTCGCGATTGGACTTGGTGACCTTGTGTTGATACTTGGATGGGGCATTGAGCCGTTGTGGGCATTCGCGATTTTACCCCCAATTCTTTTTTGTAGCGCTCTTGCGTATATTGTCTTCAGCACGGATTTTCTCGACGATCGAACGTAATCGTAGCTTTCGTGAACTCACCCCGACGGCGCACTTTGCACTCACATCTTCTTGATGAGGCGTGAGCGGAGCGAGCGCAGTCTTCACACGCGTTGACGAGAGTACAATTGCAACTAGATAAGCGAACAGATATCCGAAGTAGTGACGCAGGAGCGAGGCGGATACTTACACAGACTGGTTCGATGAAAAACTGACTCTCAATCTGTCTTCACGCAGATAGCAGTTCATGCTACCCGGTATCGTATTTATACGTCGTTTCTGTCGGGTCAATCCCGAAGTCTTCAGCCGTTTCTTCAACGACAACTTCACCTTCTGCGGGCTCGTCTGACGGGCGCGCATATTTGAATCGCTCACGGAGTCGTTGTGGAACGGTCAATTCATCAGTGTTAATTGAGAGTGCTACGGCCCGATCGTTCTCACTTTCCCGTTTTTGACGTACGGTTTCAAATCGACGTCGTATCTGCGGGTCAAGCCGATCCGATTCCTGTGGCTCAAATCCAAACATCGTGAAATATCCGGGTTCAGTCGTGAACGTATACACTCTCTCATGTTGTTCATCGGCTGCCTCCGCGATTAACCGTTCAACAACGTGTGCGCCAACGCCCTGATTACGCCACATTGGGAGTGTATAAACGATTGCGAGCTCACAGAATGTTCTATTATCCTCATTATGACTTCGAATCCGACCAAACCCAGCCTTCCGAGATGTCTCTTCGTTGAGTGCAACTACATAATCCCGGGACCGAAAGGCTGGATCTTCAATCTCTGCCTCCTCAATCCAATCGAGTAACCAGGCCTCATCACGATTTTTTGCGTCCCGGACGTACATATTGTTCTGTACGATATCAGAATGAAAATATATTATGGGTTCTCTCAGCATGTTCAAATATCGAGGTGATTCCTCATCAGCCAACACAGACTCTTGAGTGATCAGTTGACCTGCCACATCTCACGCTAGCGTGGTCTCATGAGTAAATAGCTGATGACTGATATTGATACCAGCTTACTCTTTGAGACTCTGTCTACCATATTGAGTTCAGATCAATTCTTTTTGATTCGGGGACAGTCTCGGTGCTTACTCCGATCTCTCCCGTTGTTGTCTCGTCAGGAAACACAATTGTTGCCCCAGCAAGGAGTGGAGCAATAAGCCCAGCAACAACAACACGCGGATTCATTAAACTCTCTCGCACAACGACATCTGTTCCCGGAGTGATCGTAACCTGATCGACGACGCGTACTGCTGCGGTTATGATCTCCTCGTGTGTGTATGTTTGTGCACCAGTATTGAGAGCGATATCACTGGGCGCAACCGATGTCGGATGAATCGCCGGGTTCTCACTCCAGACTTCTGTTTCCCAGTGTGTTGTTGTTGAAGCCGCTGGGGGATCACCATATACAGCAAGCTTATGCCCAGGTGGGAGTTCAAATGCTTCCTCCTGTGTTGATGGCGCCAGTACAACCTGTGGGAGTTCTTCTGCTGAGTGATCTCGCTGCACGGTCTTATCGAACCGCGTCACGATACCTAGTTGTGCGGCACCATAGAATGCTAATACCGGCTCAGGAAGCGGATTAGGAATCAGAAGCATATCATCACCGCTTCTTCCGCCTAAATACCGAATCACGTTTCCGGATTTATATGAAGTCGTAATAAAATCCCGATATGTGTAATATCTATCAGCAGCATCCGCGCGAAGTGCAACTGTGCCACCTCGCCGGTCTCTATCCATAATATCACCAATAACCGTTGGGTTAGCCACCGGTGCTGGCGGATCATCATCGGTGGTGATACTATCACCAATGATATTATCTTCAGACACGTCACCGGGATTGTTGCTCATTGTTATTCAGTTATGCTTAAGCAAGGAAAATCTCATTGGTGAATATTTTGGATGCATTATACCATGGTCTATGTGTCAGCCCTAAGTTCTCAATCGAGACGAAATCCAGTCTGGTGACATCCATGATGAGCGTATTTAGCTAAACAATAGCGTGGATAAATGCGAAATCGAAGGTCACGAACTCATTGAGCGTGAGGTCACGCCTACCGGCAATGGCGCACATGTCCTCGTCCCGAAAGACTGGCGTGGCACAGACGTGAAAATCGTCCGAACATCCGACGAATAATCAAAATCAATGCATTACGCCTACAGGTATCGACTCAACCCGACTGAAGCAAAGCAAGAGACGCTGGACTGCCACCGCGATACCTGTCGGCAACTGTATAACCACGCCCTCACCGAGTTCGAACAAATCCCTGACTCAGCGGGAACGCTTAACCAGCGAGTGCGTCAGGTCCGCGACCAGCTCACTGATCTTAAACACTGGTGGGACGAGCTTACCGACCTGTACTCAACAGTCGCACAAGCTGCTGTGGTACGCATTGAACAGAGTCTCAAAGCTCTCTCAGGGCTCAAACAGAACGGGTACAATGTCGGGAGTCTCAATTGGAAGGCACCAAGCGAGTTTCGGAGTTTCACCTACGTCCAGTCTGGCTTCGAGTTCGACAACAAGAACGGTCAGACCGTCCTCTCACTCTCGAAACTCGCAGAGATTCCGATTACTGTCCACCGGCAAATTCCCGATGGTATCACGGTCAAAGAAGTATCTCTCAAGAAAGAGCGAACTGGTGAGTGGTATGGCTCTTTTGCTGTCGAAGGCAAAGAAGAACCCGAAAAACCAGAGAACCCTGACCGTTGCGTTGGAGTTGACGCTGGTATCCTCACATATGCCCACGACACGGACGGTTGTGCTGTCGGCTCAGTTGAGTTGCAAGATGAGCGAGAGCGCCTCACGCGCGACCAACGCTCGCTCTCACGGAAACAACAGGGCTTGAACGACTGGGAGAAGCAACGGCTGAGAGTAGCTGAGTTTCACCAGCGAGTCAGGCGGAAACGCCACGACTTCTTGCAGAAACTCTCGAAGTATTACGCTCCCGAGTACAAATTAGTAGCTGGTAGCTGTTGAGGATTTGAACGTGAAGTCGATGTTAGAGTCGGCTGGCAATAGCCAGAACACGGCTTCGGCAGCGTGGGATACGTTCACCACACTACTCGAATACAACTGCAAACGCGAAGGGACGCACTTTGTCGAAGGAGAGCCTGCGGGTACGACCAAAGAGTGCGCTTCCTGTGGTGTTGAATCGGACAAACCGCTGTGGGTGCGCGAACACTCGTATCCGGTGTGCGGTTTTGAGATGGATAGAGATGCGAATGCGAATGCTGCGATTAACATTCTCTCTCTCGCGGTTTCGAGAAGCGAGGACTGGGACGGTCCGAAGCCACAACGTCGTCCGAGAGACGAAGTCTCTCGTGATCACGAAAGTCTTCGATTTTCGAACGACCTGTGGAGACTGCACTTCCTCTGTTCACCTCATCGGGTAGTTCCGAGGTTGTGGATGGAAAGCGCGTCATAGAAACAGCAAGCCCCACCCTCAAGGAGCGAACGGTGCAAGCCGTGAGCGAGTAGGGTAGAGTAGGGTAGAGTAGTTCACACGTTAGAATGAGCTTTTGATTTTCTCAAAGAATCCCTGCGAGACGTCGACACTCTCCCCGCCAGCCTCAGCGAATGCCTCAAGCGCCTCTCGCTGTTCTTGACTCAGATTCTCAGGTGTAACAATCTGTACTTGTACGTACAAATCGCCATTTCCTCGTCCGCGGAGATGTGGAATTCCCTCATTTCGAATCCGGAATTCTTCACCGCTTTGTGTTCCTGCAGAGATATCAAGCGTTGTCTCTCCATCAACCGTTGGGACCTCAACCGTTGATCCAAAAACAGCCTGTGGGAAGGAGATTGCTAAGCGATAATAGAGATCATCTCCGTCACGTTCGAAGTCAGGGTGATCGCGCACACTCACGTCAATAAGCAGATCACCTCGTGGACCTCCGTTGTCTCCCGGTGCTCCCTCACGCTCCATCCGCAACGTCTGTCCATCACGTATTCCTGCTGGGATGTCGACTGAAAGCGTCGCCTCCTGCCGTGTCACACCGTCGCCACTACATGTTGAACATGTTTGAGTGTACATCTCGCCGCTTCCATCACATCGTGGACACGTCTGCGTCTGTTGGACACGACCAAGTGCTGTTTCGCGGACAGTTGTCGTTTGTCCTTGTCCATTACACTGCGGACAGGTCCGAACATCAGCATCGCTGGGATGCCCGCGTCCATTACAGTCCGGACATGTCTCTGGTCGTCTGACGGTGAATTGTTTTTCAACTCCACTGTACACTTCTTCAAGATCTAATTGAACGCGTGTCCGGAGGTTCTGTCCCTGACGCGGTCGATTTCGCTGTCGACCTTGACCCTGTCCGCCGCCAAAGAACTGTTCGAAAATATCACCGAACGGACTTCCTTGTCCGCCCATCCCGCCAAATGGGTCACCACGTGCACTGCCGCCACTACCACTGCCGCCAACACCACCGCGCTTTTCTGCCTCTTGGAATCGCTCATGACCAAGTTGGTCATACATCTGACGTTTCTCACTGTCTGTGAGGACCTCTTTTGCCTTTTTAATGTTTTTAAATTTCTCTTCGGCGTTCGGATCGTCAGAAACGTCCGGATGATACTTTGCTGCTTTTTTCCGGTACGCCTGCTTGATGTCGTCCTCATCGGCGTTCCGACTCACGCCGAGGACATCATAGAAGTCCTCGCTCATTCGTTGTGGTGACAGTAATTGGTTGAGATACTTCAACGAACCGGGTCAGTAATTATAATTTTATTTATCAGAGCATTGCGGTACTTCAATTCAAGAATACCTGATAAGAGAGGTTCCCGATTAGACTTTGAGTTCGTGACCGCAACAAGGACCGAGATTGGAATCGGGATGATGCCGTTTGAAGATACTATTCGTCCTTCGAGTCGTCATCAACGTCTTCGAAATCCGCATCAACATACTCATTATCGGTATCGCCCGACCCAGCAGCACCGCCCATATCACCCATGCCGCCTGGACCTGGACCGGGACCAGCGCCTGCGCCTGCGGCGCCAGCACCAGCAGCAGCTTGTTGTGCATCGTACATTTGCTTTCCAATCTCCTGTAGTTCTGATGAGAGTGACTCTGTTACATCTTCGATTTCTTCCTTAGTCGCATCCTCATCTTCGAGAACAGCTTCAACGGATTCAATCTCATCTTCAATTGATTCTCTGAGATCGTCATCAACATCCTCTTCATTCTCCTCCAAGAGAGTCTCTGCCCGCTGGATAGCACTTTCAGCAGAGTTTCGAGCCTCAATGCGCTCACGCCGTCGCTCGTCTTCTTCGGCATGTGCCTCGGCTTCTTCTTGCATCTGTTCGATCTCTTCATCAGAGAGACCAGCACCACCTTCAATCGTAATCGACTCGGCGTTGCCAGAGCCTTGATCCTCGGCTTCGACGTTGACAATTCCGTTTTCGTCGATATTAAACGTCACCTCGATTTGCGGTGTTCCCGCAGGCGATGGTGGGATGCCAGCAAGTTGGAACTCACCGAGCAGTTCATTCTCCTCGGCAATCTCACGTTCACCCTGGAATACTCGAACATTCACCGAGGTTTGGTTGTCAGCTGCTGTTGTGAATACCTTTGACTCCTCAGTCGGAATTGTTGTGTTCTTATCGATCAGACGTTCAAACAGTCCACCCTTCACTTCAATGCCAAGGCTTAGCGGAGTCACATCAAGGAGGACAATATCATCGACATCGCCGCCGAGAACTCCACCCTGAATCGCAGCACCAAGTGCAACTGCTTCATCTGGGTTCACGTTCTTTTTTGGCTCAGTGCCAAGAAGGTCCTCAACCTTTTCACGAACCTGTGGCATTCGTGTTGACCCACCAACAAGGATCACCTCATCGATATCGGTATCATCATATCCTGCATCCTCGAGCGCCTGCTCGGTTGGTCCAACCGTTCGCTCAATAAGATCCTCTGTCAGCGACTCAAATTTCGCTCGCGAGAGTGTCTCTTCGAGATGAACCGGTCCTGAATCTGTTGCTGTAATGAATGGGAGGTTAATCGTCGTTTCCTTGCGGGAGGAGAGTTCAATCTTCGCCTCTTCAGCAGCATCTTTCAACCGCTGAAGCGCTTGTCGATCATCCCGAAGATCAATCCCGTGCTCATTCTCAAACTCACCAGCAAGCCAGTCGATGACCGCTTCATCCCAGTCATCGCCTCCAAGATCGTTATCACCATTTGTTGCAACGACCTCATACACACCGCCACCGAGGTCAAGAACGCTCACATCAAAGGTTCCTCCACCAAGGTCATAGACAAGAATTGTCTGGTTTGACTCATCGTCGAGTCCGTACGCCATTGATGCGGCGGTCGGTTCATTAACAATCCGCTCAACTTCGAATCCAGCAATCTCACCTGCATCTTTTGTCGCTTGTCGCTGTCGGTCATTGAAGTACGCAGGGACAGTGATGACTGCTTGTTCGACCTCATCGCCGAGGTACTCCTCAGCATCACGCTTGATCTTCTGAAGAATCATTGCTGAGACCTGCTCAGGCGTGTACTCCTCACCGCCAAGTTCGACGGTGTAATCCTCCTCACCCATATGCCGCTTAATTGAACGGATTGTTTGGTCTGGGTTCTGGATTACTTGATTCTTCGCTGGCTTCCCTACAAGTCGCTCCTCGTCGTCGGTCATCGCAACGACAGAAGGCGTCGTACGGTCTCCCTCGGCGTTGACGATGATCTCTGGGTCGTCTCCCTCCATCACCGCGAACGCGCTATTCGTGGTACCGAGGTCGATACCAAGGATCTTGTTGCTGGCCATCTTACTCATATTTACTCGTCTAAGTCGGTTAAAGGTTACTAGACAGGTGCTCAGTGGTCTCTTCGTCGTGACGCCGCTGTCATGCGATTTTAGATGTCAGACTTTCTCATGGTGCGAGGTTTTATATCGAACCGCAGAACAGCTACACTCAATCGGCATATTGTGTTGTCGATTACTCTGAGTTGCTTTCGAGACCGTTGACTTCCTCTTCAGTAATGTCATCGTCGGTGTCGGTGTCGGCGTCAGCGTCTGCATCCTCCTCTTCTGTTGCGTTTGCGCCCGTGCTCACTGTGATCTGTGCTTCTTGAATGACCGTCCCAGCCATCTGATATCCTTGTTGAAATACCTCAGCGACTGTTCCCTCAGGCAACTCGGTATCGACCCGCATGAGAACCTCATGTTGTGCTGGATCAACCTCATCACCACGCTCTGGGTCAATTAATGTGACATTTTCGTCCTCAAGCACTCGATCAAATTCATCAAGCGTTGACTCAATTCCTGGACGAATATCTGCGTCTGAGTCCTGTTCAAGTGCTCGCACGAGATTATCACGAACGCCGACAATTCGTTCAACAAAGTCTTCTGTGGCTCGTTCACGAATCTGCTGTTCACGCTTTTTTGCCCGCTTTTTGTAGTTCTCAAAGTCTGCTTTCGAACGTTTAAGTGCTGCTTCAAGCTCATTGATGCGTTCGCGCTGCTCATCGTACTCGTTTTGTAGAGATGCGACTTCCTCAGCGAGCGTTTCATCATATTCGGCGACCTTATGGATGAGAGATGACGCCTCAGCACTAGCACTCGCATCTTGACTATCTTCATCAAGACTCTCAGATGAGTCGTGGTCATCTTCAGTTTGATATTTTTCTGTGTGATTCATCTCATTCTCAGTCTCATCTCCGACCACGGTGTCCTCATCACCTGACACATCACTGTCTGGTGACGATTCGGTCGTTCCGTGACTCTCAGTCGACTCATCACTCATACGATGTGGAAGTGTGTGCCCACTCTTAAAGACATAGAACTGGTGATAGCTAGTCTACGGCGAACAACGAGAACTCCGCAGGTCACTCAATATGCAATGCTTCGCATGTTCAGAGAGTCCTATACAAAATTGAGGAGAATACCCGCGGCTTGAGATGTCCCCAGAAATCTGTGAGTGCTGGTGTGCGATCGAGACCAGCAGTCTCGGGAACGCGACATAAATCCGACAACTCCTCCATAACCCACCGTTCGATGGTAAAACTGGATACTCCATCGTTCCCAAACTGAATCTCTAAATAAAGCAAGTATAAATAGCTATACAGGCGTTCAAAACGCTGGAAGTCCACCGCACTCACCGAGCGAGAGTTCTTATCCAGGTCCAAATAAAAGAACCGCTGACAGGCACGGGTGGGCGTTCGACCGCTTCACGAAGATTCTCAAATACAAGACGACAGTCGAAGGTATCAAGATCGTTGAAGCATCCGAGCGCGACACGAGCAAGGCGTGTTGCGTCTGTGACAGAGGAAATGAGAGTCAGCGTGTTGAGGGTGATCTGTACGTATGTGGGGAACACGCCGATTCGCTCAGCGCTGATGTGAACAGGGCGGAGAACATCGTTTTGAAATAACGACGAAAGTAACTACAAGTCTATAGATAAACAAGGCGAGTGCCTCGGGGCTTTGATACTGATGTGACCTCGAGGCGGTTCACATCCCGTTCGGTGGAGAGAGGAGTCCTGGCTGGTTGGCACAGCCTGGAGTCTCCCTTCATGACCTCTCCTGCGAATTCTTACTGAGTGAACAACTGCGAGAGTGCAAATCTCACTGTCACAAACCAGCGGTGCAGTCCGTGGGATTCCTCCGCATAAACGCGAAAGAGGATATCACTGATACATTCCAATCGGACGAGCTTGAGTGCTCTCTTCACCTCCCTCCTGCATTTGCTTCGCAAGGCGTTCTTTCGCCTCCCGGATTTGTTCAGTCCGATCAACAAGGTCATCAACAGGCACATCAATACCGACCAGTGGTTCAATTCCATCAGTAATCAGCACCCGTGCCGCCTCCGGATCAGGGAACTGTGGGTCCGACTCAACGACTAATCCAACGGCATCTCGATGTGACATCACAGCCTCACTCAGAAGTGCTCCAGTTGGACCTGAAATAAGTCCTGTCTCATCCGGTAGCGCAATATCTGCTTTTTGAATTTGATTTATTCCTTCGCTAACGCCAAACCCATATAACGATGGAACTGTCTCAGTTTTCTCCTTAGGGATACCCGAAAGATATACTGGTGTCATGGCTGTTTCATCGATAAATTCAGACAGACATGTTGCGACTTCCGTTGCTGCTTCAGGGTTAATTGGAACATCACTTTGAAGAACGGCAAGATCACGATCGACATCGGTGTACAACCGAACCGGTGACCGAAGCGCAGGGTCATCCTCTTCATACACTGCTACTGCGGGGATTGTCTCACAGTGAACATCGGCGTAGTGTGTCATTTCAAACTCCTCGACAAGATGATCAGCCGCAATTTTCCCGACGAGTCCAATGCCAGGAAAGCCTTCAATCATCGATGGATTTGTTAATGATATATCTGCTGTCTCTGGCAATACATCAAGTCGTGCCATAGATACTTGTACTATACATTATCATAAAAAACAAACACTGATACTCTGGCAGTACAAGCTGATTGCGCTCAAACCTCGCGAGTGGGGATATAAACAGCACCCGCATGTAGTTTCGATAGGTTTGATAACCAATGAACGCTGACTGAGACGGTCCTGTTGCCCTCTCCTGATAAGACAACCGTAGGATTCGCCGTTTCGCCCTTTTGCCCTTTCGCCGTGGAAGCAACCTTTCGATTAGACGAGCAGGTACAAGAAACAACAGATAACCCTAGATCCTGTCTCAGCATAATACATGTAAATACGATGACTTCTCCCACGAGTAAGCTCGTGGGCTTTCTCCTCGATTTTAGTAACGACACGATCGCATGGCACTGCCAGCATCCCTTTGAGCTTGGGAATGTGATCCCCTCAACCTCCCGGCCTAGCAAGCCTCCGGCTATGGGAACCCCCCCGTCGTTTACCCTGGAAGAATATCACAGATTCGCATCGGTTTCAATTGATTGTCACTCAGCACGTGTACTCGATTGAGGACCAGAATTGAGACTAAGACCGATACCGACAAATTGGCGCATCAGTACGTCTGATTATGGACCCAATTGAGCGCTATGCAACGCTCATCGATGATGTGACAGCATTTCGGGATGCTTGTGCTCGCCCGCTTCCATCTGTCGTTCGGGTTAATACTATTAAATCATCTATCGAACGCGCTCAGGACGCACTTGAGGATGCAAATATTAACTATGACCCTGTTGAATGGCATTCCGGTCTGTTTAAACTCACAACAAATCGTCCCGGCACCTCATGGCCGTACTTTCATGGGTGGCTCCATGGTCAAGAAGAGGTATCCGTGCTACCTGCACTCGCAGTTGATCCGGACCCAGGTGAAGTCATCTGGGATGCGTGCGCGGCGCCTGGAAGCAAGACAACACAACTTGCTGCGTTGATGGACGATACAGGTATTCTCATCGGCAATGATAATAATCTCGGTCGATTGTCTGCACTTCGGCATAATGCCGAGCGGTTGGGTGTCACAAATCTCGCAGTGACGAATCAGGATGCACGCAATTTCTCGTTCAAACCATTCGGGGATCGAACCGAAAAGGCAAATCGAATTGAAGCGTTTGATCACGCCCTTGTCGATGCTCCCTGTTCATGCGAAGGTACAATCCGAAAAAATCCGGATGCATTCGAGCAATGGTCATATGAACATGTGATGAGTGTGGTCGCTATTCAAAAAGCGATTCTTCGTCGTGCTGTTCAAGCAACACGCCCCGGTGGCACTGTTGTCTATTCAACGTGTACATTTGCGCCTGAAGAAAACGAAGGTGTGGTCAATCACGTTCTTGAATCCGAATCATGCCGAGTTGTCTCATGGAATCCACCAGCCGATTTCAAAACCATTCCTGGCATAACACAATGGCATGAGACCGAGTATGATTCATCCATGGAACTGACACATCGCGTCTACCCTCATCATAACGACACAGGAGGGTTCTTCTGTGCGAAACTTGAGGTGACTGCATGAGTGATCATACACCGACAAACGATGGACAGCAGTTTGATCGTCTGCCAGCCGCCACAGTCGACCGTGACGTCGCTGGACGGCCAACGCGTGAAGAGATAATCCAATGGTGGGACAATCGCTTTGGGATCCCTCCGACGACATGGGATCATCATACTCTTTGGGAAAAGGGAAACGGAAAAATCTGGGCTGTCGCTGCAGAGTATGTCTCACCAATCCCAATTGAGGGAGTTGGTTTGCGGATTCTTCGCACTCGTCAGGAACACTGGAAACCTTCGACGAACGCTGCCCAACGATTCGGCGTTCACGCGAGTAAAAATGTCCTCACACTTGATCATGAAGAAGCAGTTCGCTTCGCTGATGGGACTGATCAACCTCTCCCCCGATGGGATGGTGACTGGGGATATCTTATCGTCGCACACGAGATTGCGGGTGCGAGTGAGCCCATCGGTGTCGGTCTCTATCTGCATGATGAACTCCGATCGACTGTCCCAAAAGGGCGACGCGAGGATCTGAGCTGAGATTGTGTCTCAGTATACTTCCTTGAGTGAACCACGTTCGTCTCAGATATACTTATATCGCAATAGACGTCAGTATGTATTTATCCCGTGTGTACTATTTTCGCCTCATTTTGATTGAGTGAGACATACTTGACTGTGTACCCCATCTTTTCGAGAATATCCTGTCCGACACCGTATTTCTCTAAGATTGGATTCACATCAGCAAGAGTCATACTGTCCAATGCATCGATTGTAGTCTCAATCTCAGACAGGACTGGATTCGGGATGAATTTCATCTGTGAGATAACTCCATCATACCTCTCTTCCAGATACATCTCAACAGCCGCTGCTTCAACGTCGTGTGATGCAGCAACTGAATTAATATCAATCATCTCGTCATGCGGTATGTTGATCTCGTGTTCGTACAACCATTCAAGATCATCTTTTACTTCGCGTTCATCAATCGCATGCAGTCGCTTAATCACCGGTTTTACCGGAATCTGCCCATCATAAAAAAATACGTCTGTAACGTTCGCCTCATCAAAATCTGATTGTGTACAGTTTAATGATTCATCAACCGCAAGTATGAGCGGATGGTCTGACTTTACGTGATGCACCTTTCGTAGCTTCTCTTGCAGATACTCTGGAGTCCAAAATCCAACTACCTCAAGATAGAATTCTGTCGTGTCTCGCTCAAAGCTAAAATCCGGAATCATAACACGGTCTTCGGTTCGGAGAATTGTGGGTTCGTGATTAACTGTCCATTCATCAACCAGTGCACGAATCCGCGTCGCGAAATCTCGCTCCACCTCACTATCGAATGAATTGCTCACCGTCTTCGCAGGGAAATAATCTGCATCTGTTGAATCGGCAGTAAACTCGTATATCTGCGGGTCACCACTCACCTCAGTTTCAATCTGTGCAGTTAGACTCCATTCTGTTGCCTTCATAAGACGGGGAATGAGCTTTGCCATTGTTGTCCCATACTTCCGCGTCTTCTGTACCAGCGATGTTGGTCCAGTGACGGTTATTGTCAGGTCTTGATCGACAGTATACATCAATCCAAGATATGAAATCAATCGGAAGATCTCTTGGAAATTATCAGACACGGTGAATTGTAATTCGACCGCATCAAACAACAGCGTTTGTGTCAGTGATAGGTTATACTGACGAAGTAACTCACATGGGGTGATTTGGGGTTTCGAGCGAAGAACTGCGTGAGTCTCCCGATCTGCCCATAAATTAGTCTCAACTTCATCCGGGGTCAAATCAAATGTCTCCCCAACGGTGGCAAGCACTTGCTCTCGTTGGTCTGTCGTGGTGACAAAGCCGTGAGTAAACACAGCGTCGCGTAGTTTTGATGGATTGACTGGAAACTGTTGATCGAACTCGGCACGCCGATCAAGCAGCTTCGATAATCCACGGACTAATTTAAACGTATCATGCGTTTCGAGTGTTTCGACCGTCTCATTGATCTGTTTCTGTGTCTGTCCTGGCTCATACGCATCAAGCACCTGTTTTGCGACTGGCTGATATTCATCAATGTCTCGATATCGTGGGTTGATATGTGGCTTCTGTTTTGTCACCTCAAGCAGTTCTTTTGTCAACATAGATACTCAGGATTTCCGTCGTGTCGATGTTCGAATTTCTCCGGTGTTACTTGAGACAATCTCATACAGATGAGCCGTATCTCCTGAGGGACGAAGAATACGACCAAGCCGCTGTCGATACTCTCGATTACTTCCCGTTCCGCTCAGGATAATCCCAATGTTTGCATCTGGAACATCAATCCCCTCATTCAGTACCTGTGAACTCACGATTGCGTTGTAACTGTGATTCTTGAATTGCTTGAGAATATGCTGACGTTCATCTTTCTCAGTTGTATACGTGATACTCGGAATAAAAAATCGGTTCGAAACGTCATATACGAGGTCATTATATCGCGTGAAAATAATAATACGGTCATCGCGGTGTTGCTCAAGTAGCGTTGCGAGTTCATCAAGCTTCGACTCTGAGCTGTATGCAATCTGACGAGCTGTATTCCGAGAACGAACCGCACGCCACGCTCTCGGATCATTTCCACTTCGTAAGACGACTTTCTGAAAATCCTCTGGACCTCGCATAGTGATGTTTGCTGACATCAGGTATTTCCGGAATGTCTCAACATTTTCTTCATAAGCCTCTCGCTCTTCCGGCGTAAGCTCAACGGTGATCCGCTCAACAGTGTATTCTGACAAATACTCACCAGTGAGCTCCTCGGTGTCAATCTCATAGATTTTCCCCCCGAGTAACTCACCCAACACCTCGTGTTTGTCATCCTCACGCTCGAATGTCGCCGTCAACCCTAGCGCGAAGGGAGCAGCAAATAACTCTGCTATCTGTCTGTAGCTCTCAGATGCAAGGTGATGAACCTCATCGAAAACGAGAAGCTCGAACCGATTTCCGAGCCTCTCAGCGTGATTATACGCTGAATCATATGTCGAGACTGTGATTGACTCAAGTGTTTTTTCACGACCGGTGTATTCACCAATGGGAATATCGAACATTTGGAGTTCTGATTTCCATTGATCTACGAGATCAAGTGTCGGAACAACAACGAACGTTGCATTATTTATCTCATCGATTGCCTCTATGCCAACGTATGTTTTGCCAGCTCCTGTTGGCAGCACGACAACACCACAACGCTCAGAAAGCCAGCGATTTAGCGCCTGTTGTTGATATCCCCGCAGTTCAATCTCGTTTGCCAGATCAGGTGATGGGATGAGATCAAACACATCATCCTCGTATTCAATTCCCGAGGTATCAAGATGATCTCTGATTTCCTGGTATCGAAATCCAAGGGTCCGGTCGGTGTTTGTTCGTTCATCCCATGTGGTGTGCGGAACAGGAGATTCATTTCCCTCAACGGCTATGGTTCCGCGATCAAAGGCTAACCGCATCCGTCTTTAGCTAATGACGAGCCGAATAAAACTTCTCTGTTCATGTTCTTGACTGCTTTTTCCGCCTGCAGACGCAGCAACCCCAACCATGTCATGAGCGTTGAGATATTTGAATTGATGCGTCAGTCGGCGGTTGCTCGTGAGCTGAATCCATGAGTCCGCCTAGAGTGAACGACGCGGAGGAAACCAAACAACCGTTATCACATCCCCCAAGAGAGAGCTCATGGGGCGTTGTCTGTTTGGATATTGTCCGCTCCGCTCACATTGCCGTGTGCAATCACATTACGTGGTCACATTGCCACGGTCCACATTCGCCACAGTTGTCACCATCATCGTGAGCATAACCAACGTACCAATCAGTATCCTCGTTCTTTGTATATCTCAGCCTCTCTCAAGCCTCAGATCTTAGGATTCAATTAATTTTTGAGGCGGAGTCCCCTTCCTCAGAGCAGTGCAGAGAGGCTTGTCTCTCAAGCAACGCAGCAGGGAGAAGGAAACACCTTCTGCATGGCGTGGTGAACGGAATCATCGAAGAAACTTTCGACGACGACTGTGACAGCATCGTGTTTGAGGAGTGAAACGGTATTCATGAACGGGAACGGTACGGTTGTCCAAAGCAGCCCGATACTCTGAGTGACCGTTCAACCGTCTCTCCGAGTGTGTCGAATATAACATCGAATCTGAAGGATTGCTCACAGAGGCGGTCAATCCGACACACACCAGCAAGCGGTGTGCTGAGTATGGATATATCCACGACGACAATCGCCTGTGATGCGACACATTCGAATGCCAGCAGTGCGGGAACCGGAATCACGCTGATTACAGCACTGGCGCGAAGATGGCAAACATCTCTGTCCGACACGAGTAATAGCCCTCGCGCGTGAGGGGCGTCAATCAATACGCCCCAAGTCTGGGACAGTGATTCCAAACCGATACACCCTGTACTCTACTGATTCAGAGCCCGAGTTCACGGACAAGCCCCACCCTCGCCGAAGCGAGTGTGTGAGCGTAAACGAGAACGAGAGCGAATATGCTGGTGTCGTTGATTCTTGCTGTTACATTCGTCGGCTTTGACTCGAAGCCCGAGGCGACTGCCCCAGGCTTTGATATGACCTCAGGGTGTGTCCACTCAACACAAATAAGATTCATAACCTGCTTGTGCGCTTGTTTGTTTCCGTGCCTGCCCCGTCATCTTTGATAGCCTGGGTCGTTGACGATCAGCGTTCCCACAGCGCGGTCAACACACCGTCTAACAATGTTTTCGATAGAGCATGGAGAGGTGATCTTTTTATCTCGATGCCTTCTCTCGGGCTTACTGTGGCTTCTGACCGATAGTGCTCTTTCTGTGAGAAATATCACTTGTCTTCGCGAAACGTGTTTTCTGAATAACAGTTGTCAGTAATTTGATTTTTTTATGTGAAGCGGAACGCGTTGCCGGGCGTCCCGGTTGAACTCAGTGTGGGTTCGGATATAACCAATGTTTGTTTGCCAACGACCGATAAACGGCGCGTGCCTGCTGAGTGGTCTCCAATCCGGGTTTTACTGATAGCTCGTGCTCACATGCAGTCACGCCCGTTCTGATGATCTTCTATTGCTCAGGTCACCGATGTGGTTCATATCGTGGCGCGAGCCATACCTTTTTTTTCCACATACTGCCGAACAAGAGTATCTTTCGTGGACTCTATTCCCGTTTTGATTGTTGGATTATTTGTGGTAGTCCAATAGGTCGTCTCTGTCGCGGTCGCTGTCAGAGTCGAACCACGAAACCTATCAGAGCGTTCTTTGAGCACTCGCCGACTAGAATAATTCTGCAGTCTCTTGTATTTTGGATGGGTTTTCAGTTCATGCTCCAGTTCTGTTTCCTCAAAACTCAAAGCGGATATCTCGGGGCTTTGATCCTGATGTGACCCCGAGGCAGTTGACTGGGTACGTTGCCGGGTTCGTCTTACTGTCGCCTGATTGAGTCGGAGCATCATATACAAAATAAGATAAATATGTCTATCAATTCAGCGGAGCACCGCGTGTCGGGTGGTAAGTGATATTGAGAAATATCGATTTTCGTTGCGATAGCAAGAATAGTGAGCGTTGGCTTGACGTTATCTGTTTTCGACTCTAATGATAGCATATATATGACAGCGGATACCGACTCAGATGATACCGAATTGGCAACAGCCGTTGCAACGTTTCTCAACAATGTCGATGCAGCATATGACGATTATGAACAGGGATATGCGGACCCAGATGTGACACTTTCAGTCATAATGTCACATGTAAAGACACTCCGTGAGACCACTCATGAGTCTTGAGAGATCGTAGATTCAGGTTCGGAGTAATCGTTTCTTCGAGGGAGTCTGGAGTGGATACCCCTCCGCGCTCACTCTTGATAAAAATTAGCAAGCCGGAGTATCTTTGAGCTCGTTTGTAACCTCAATACAGTTCACTCATCAGATCGGCTGTGACCGTCATCGGAGTCATACAGTAGATTCCCTGCATACGAACCCACGACCGTGCTGAGCCGATAGTGTACTCTAGTGTAACATCTGTAGAGACTGCTCTCACGTTGGTAGCTATCCTGAGTTATCACGAGATTGAATCGAATTGGATTTGTATTTAGAGATGTCGCTAGAGCAGGAGAGATCAACCCCGAGAGCACGAAAGCCCCTCCTCCGCTCTCAGCAGAGCAAATCAGATCAAACCAAACACAGAGTAAGAAATATTCACTCTGCGGTAACTCACGATGTATGTCAGGGGTATCACAGTGAGCGCCGTTTACTCGCCAATCAGCGCTCGAATCTGTTCGACATATTCACCGAATGTTGCGTCTGTTCGCCGTCTTGGACGATCAACATCGATATCAACGATTTCATTAACTCTCCCGGGTGACGGCGCCATCACGACGACTCGGTCAGCAAGTGTCACCGCCTCCTCGACATCGTGTGTCACAAACAGTACTGTCTTTTCAGTTGTCCTCCAAATTGATAATAACTCATCGTGTAACATCTCCCGCGTCTGTGCATCAACACTTCCGAATGGTTCATCTGCAAGAAGAATCTCTGGGTCGACTGCAAGTGCTCGCGCAATCCCGACACGCTGTTTCATTCCGCCGGAAAGTTCCTTTGGATATGCATTCTTGAACTCTGTGAGACCAACCAATTCAAGCATCTCATCGACTCGGCGACGACGGTCTGGCTCAGCGACACCTTGTTCTTCAAGTCCGAATGCGACGTTTGACTCAACGGTCCGCCAGGGGAACAATCCGTACTCCTGGAATACCATCCCACGGTCAGTTCCAGGACCTCTGACAGTGTTACCCGCAAGTCGCACCTCACCGTCTGTCGGCGTTTCAAGACCAGCAATCACTCGAAATAGAGTTGTCTTACCACAACCAGACGGTCCGACGAGACACACAAACTCACCATCAGAGACGGTGAATGATACTTCATCAAGTGCCCGAACGGTCTGTCGCTCGGATGTGAATACTTTGCTTACCGTATCAACCACGACCTTTGCCGTTGTGTCGTCACCACGACTGCGTTGAGACTCGTCTGTTTCCAGGTACTGGTCTGAGTTTTGATTTATACCCGCCATTCGAGAAGCCTCCGCTCAACTCGTCGAAAGATGCCATCGCTCACAAGAAACACAAGACTGATCACAGCCATGTAGGCAACGCTCACGTCTGTTGCGAGGTTTTGTGCTGCATTGATAATCTGGAATCCAACTCCCGGAGCGCCGAATAGTTCGGCGGCAACGACAATCATCCAACACTGTCCGATACTCGTCCGGAGACCAGTCGTAATCGACGGCATTGCTGCTGGGATGATTACTTTCCGGATCATTGTCAGATCATCATCGACGCCAAGACTCGCGGCTACTTCTTTGAGATGTGTTGAAACATCTTCAACGCCGGCGTATGCATTATAGAAGTTAATCCAGAATGCACCAATACCAACGATGAACGCAGCACCGCCGTGACCGATACCAATCCAGACAATCGCAAACACGATCCACGCAAGCGGTGGAATCGGTCGAAGAAACCGCGTAATCGGCGTCAATGCGTCATCAAGTCGCCCACTCCACCCCATTGCCAGCCCAAGACTCACGCCAAGTGTGCTCCCAACAACAAGTCCTGGAAGATAATGTAACAGACTCTGTGCGAGATTTGCAGTGAGTCGAGTCATCGGCAATGTCACGCCTGCGATTGGAAGCGTAAACGTGGCTGATGCGGTTAGTTCAACAATGAACGCTGTTGTTACCTCAATCGGTGATGGAAGAAGATATGTCCGACCGACAGCGGCAGCAGCGACCTGCCAGATTGTAATAAATATTGCACTTCCAATTACCCCATACCCGATACTCGCTGGGTCAACATCGCTAAATAATCCTTGCGTTGTTTCAACTGACCCCGTCTCCTCATCTCGATCTTGATTGCGGTCTCCCGTTGGGACTGCTGTTTCTGAATCAGTTGGGGTTTCAACGCTCATAGTGAGTCATACACGCCGAAATCGAACAGTTTGTCATTTGATAACACTGAGTCAATCTTCCCTGCCTGAGCAGCATATTCAGAGAAGATTTCTGCACCATCGGCAATCTTGTGTGGGTCTGTAATGAAATCAGACGCTCGCGCATCGATTGCACGCTGGGCTGTCTCAACTGGGAGTACGCTCTCACCGATGACTGCACTCGCGTGTGCGGCTGCTGTGTCAGGATTTTCGTTTGCGAATGTTGTCGCACGCTGATGTTGTTTAATGAACGTTCGTGCGACCTCACGGTTATCAGAGCGAAGTCTATCGTGCATAAGTGTGACCGCAGCCGGTTGTCCCGGCATAAAGTCTCCAGCCCATGCAATCGATTGATACGGGGCATCATTCATTGAGGCGACTGTTGGGACCGGTTCCATGATTGAGGTTCCATCAATTTCGCTCGCGAGCAGCGCCTGTCGAACTGGTCCAGCCCCGCCGAGCGGCGTGATTGATACGTCGGATCCAGGTTCAACTCCTACAATCTCAGTCAGCCAGTATCGAAGTAGAATATCAGGGACCGACCCTGGTGGGAACGTCCCAAACGTAAATTTCCGACCGCGCTCTGCTTCAAATTGTGCGAATGCCTCTGCGCCTGATGCGGCATTCTCCCACATTGACGCAAACGAATCACGCGCGAGAATCTCCATCGCGTTCTGAATGTTCGCCGCTGTGATTTTCGATGGAATACCCTTGTCCATGATAATCATCGCTGGAACGATTCCAAACATCATAACATCGAAATCTCCTGTTGCTGATGCTTGGACAATGCTTGGACCGTCAGAGAAAACCTCAGCAGTCACCTCAGCATCAATTGCATCAAAATATCCCTCCTCTTTCATCACAAAATATTGCATATCGGGATAAATTGGCATATATGCAACACGAATCTCTTCGATGCCACTGTTGCTCGCACCTGTTGTTCCGCCGCGGGTGCCGGAACAGCCTGCGAATGCGCCTATGCTGGCTGTTGTAACCGCCCCGCTTGTCTGCAGGACCCGGCGTCGAGATATGTATGTCTGGTCACTATCCTGTGTATTATTCATCTGAATTACTTAGTTGGTCACCATGCTTTTGCCCCGGGTAGCCGGCGAAGGTCGCATATATACCGGACGTAACATGATGACCCAATATTCCATTTTGACCGTCTAATTATTCGATTATAGAAGAATATGTAGATTCGTCTGTGTCAGTTATATCGGTAATATTCTCTTATTTCTGTGCCGCCGATAAGTACACAGACACACTCAGGATCGCTCTCATCCGCACACTCGCTCTCAGCAGGTGCATCAGCATCAATACCGGCATGATAACAGAGGTAAAGTGATGCAAAGAGACAAGAGATAACCTCGTGGCAATCTCGAATGTGAATATGCATTCGTTTTCTGACCGTGTCGAGTCAGTGTCAATCAGTGGAATCCGAGAGGTGTTCGAGGCCGCAGGTGAGGACGCAATCAATCTTGGATTAGGACAACCTGATTTCCCAGCGCCAGCACATGCTCGTGATGCAGCGGTTGAGGCAATTCAGGCAGGCGAAGCGGACGCATACACAGAAAATAAAGGAATGATGTCACTTCGTGAGGCAATCGCAGCGAAACATCAACGCGATCAGGGCGTTACGGTCGAACCTGATGAGATTATCGCGACTGCAGGTGGGTCTGAAGCACTTCATATTGTCATGGAAGCACATATCGATCCTGGCGATGAGGTTCTGGTCCCTGATCCGGGATTTGTCTCATATGATGCGCTCACTCGGTTAGCTGGGGGAACACCTGTTCCAGTTCCGCTTCGTGATGATCTAACACTCGATCCTGCGGCTGTTGAGGAGCGTATAACTGCTGATACTGCTGCATTCGTCGTCAATAGTCCAGGAAATCCGACTGGCGCGGTATCATCCAAAACGGATATCCGTGAATTTGCCCGGATTGCTGATGAGTACGACGTATTCTGTCTCTCAGATGAAGTATATGAGTACACAGTCTTTGATGAGGAATTCCACTCACCACTCGCGTTTGCTGACCGTGACAATGTGGTTGTGGTAAATTCCGCGTCAAAATTATACTCAATGACCGGATGGCGGCTTGGATGGGTTCTCGGATCGACATCCCGGGTTGAGCGCATGCTTCGTGTCCATCAGTATACACAGGCATGTGCGGCAGCTCCATCACAATTTGCTGCAGAGGCTGCGCTCACTGGTCCACAGGATGTTATTACGGAGATGACAGAGTCATTTGAGCGCCGACGTGATCTCATTGTCGATGGGCTTACCGATATTGGTCTTGAGGTTCCGACACCACGTGGTGCGTTTTACTGTATGCCGAAAGTCCCTGATGGGTTTGTGATGGAATGTCTTGACCGTGGCGTGATTATCGTCCCTGGTGATGCATTTGGTGCGAACGGCAGTGGGTATGCCCGATTATCATATGCAACTGATGAAGAATCACTCCGTGAGGCACTCGATATTATGCAACAAGCATATGATGCAGTGAGCTGAGGATTACATTAATCGATATTCGATGTCGTCATTCTGTGAATTGTATTGTTTCATCATGCTGTACTTACGATCTTAACGACATCTCCCTCGGAGAGTTCATGATCTTCACCAATTCGCCGTTCCGCGCGTGCATCAACGGCGTATAGATATCCATCGCCGATATCAGAGTGGACTGCATATGCAAGGTCAAGTGGTGTTGACCCCTTCCGGAGTAAGACCGCATCTGGAAGCATATCATCACTTCCGTCAGTCCATCGCGTCTCATTCTCCACTGGATAGACGGTGATCATCTCAAGCAGATCATAGACAGCTGTATTAATTGCTGCTTGCACGCCTGTTCCGTCGGTATCCTCCATTACGCCCTGAATTGTCTCAAGACCTTCTTGCTGTGTCGAGGAGATATCACCAGTAATACTGATTGCTGTATCTCCTGGATTATACTGAATTAAATTGGCATCCGCAGCCCGTCGAAGCGCGCGCTCTCCATCTGCTGTTGCTGGGACGACCGGCTTCGAGATATTTTGCAATCGATCGATATTTTCGACAGGCGCAATATCAGCCTTATTCGCCACCAGCACAATTGGTTTTGTTCGTTCGCGGATATCGACTGCGAGCGCCATCTGATCATCCGCGCTCCACTGCTGTGGATCATCAGGATATGACATTGACCGAAGCGCAGCCGCGATATCATGCTCACTTGCTCCAAATCCCGTTAACAACTCTGTTACTGCCTCATCGATATTGAACTCTGGCGCTCGGGACTGACGGACGACCGTTTCCCAGTTTCGATCAATAATTCCAGCGAGCCATTGCTCTAATTCTTCCTCGACAAAATCAGCCTCCGCGACCGGGTCATATGTGCCAACTTCAACAGGGTCGCCTTCAGCGTTTGTTGCCCCCGCTGCATCAACGACGGCGAGAATAGCGTCAGCGTCAGTCAGCGCATCAAGAAACTGATTCCCGAGCCCTCGCCCCTCGTGTGCACCGGGAACGAGCCCGGCGACATCAAGTAACTCAACTGGAACGTATCTGATCCCATCTGTACAGTTCCCACAGCGAGTTTGTCTCTCAAGACAGGGGCATTGAGTTCGCGCATGTGTTACTCCCTGATTTGGATCAATCGTGGTAAATGGGTAATTCCCAACATCAACATCAGCCATTGTTGCTGCTTGGTAGAACGTCGACTTACCGGCATTCGGCTTTCCGGCAAGCGCAATAGAGAGCATACTGACAGGAAGGCGAGACGTCGGCAAGTACGTTTCCGTCCGGCGCGTGGGTGATTACTCATCGATAGTCGGTGCATGGACGATATTCACTCTCCCGCTCGCGCGAATCGTCCCATATACCTCCGCATCATCGTGTAATTGAAGATCACCACACACAACGTCACCGCGAACTCGAGCCCCAGCGTTGATTGATACGGCACCATCTCGCGTCGTAACATCACCATGGATTCGCGTTCGCTCATCAATCTCGATATCCCCGCGGGCACGCAGACTGCCAAACAGATTAGTGTCACGACCAACAGTAATTGATGCTGCCCGAACGTTCCCATGGAGACGACAGCCATTACCAATCGATGCTGGCGTGGACACCTGCCAGATATCGTCTGATACTGTTGCTCCGCGCGGAATAACAATCATCATTACATCATCATCGTCATCGTCATCGTCATCGGCGTTGCCCTCTGCTTCAGCAGCAATCTCTTGAGCGAATTCACTCGCTGCGTCGCTTTCGTTGATCTGCAGTAGATGTGAGAGGATAATAAAGTAAAATACCAGTGAGGACATTGGGTTACGAATCACAATCCAGCCATTTGCTTCGAATCCCTCTTCGACCGTCACATCATCGCCAATATCAAGATCACCAGCAACCAGTAGCTGCCCTCCGATATGTACCCGCTCACCAAGATACGCATCCTTTCCGACAAGAACATTCTCAGCGACCTCACACCAGACATCAAGTCGGCAATCTCGCTCTGCTTCGATACTCCCACCGAATTGAACACGCTCGCCAGCGAGAATATTTCGTGCTCGAACGCCGAATTCGACGGTACTTTGCCCGCCAATCATTACATTCCCCTCGGTAACAAGATCATATTCCTCGACGGTCGTGCCGTCAGGAATCGTTAACGAGTCGAACGGATCATTCCCGAATGACACACTTTTCATCACGAGACGCATCCCTAAAACGACCCGTACGACACCCGTCAGACAGGCACTAACGCACGTCTCATAGTCGCAGAGTAACGCGTTTTTATTCGCCGATTGAATAAGGCGACTATGACCGTTCTCTCATTTGACGATGATGGCGTCGATGTAATCTATGACGGAACTGAATTCCGACTTGAAAAGAAGCTTATTGAAGAAGCAATCGAGAAGCCATATCCAGACGTCACTGATCATGAGGTACTTAAAATAATCGAGCAGGATCCAGCACTCGGCGATGAGCCTCGTCGGGTCGCTGATATTCTTAGGTAAGTGTAATACCAAGTCGCTCCTCAACTCCCACAGCAAGAATCGACTTGGCAATCGCAAGTCCCCCATCAACTGGGTCAAGCGTTGTCTCGCCCAATCGCTCATCATATGTGATTGGCTCCTCTCGAACCCGATATCCACGACAAAGAGGTCTCAGTAACAATTCTGCAGATAATCCGGTGTTCTCAGTCCACTCAATGTCCTCAATCACACGCCGGCGATATGCGCGCATCCCTGTTGTCGTATCATGAACACGTTCGCCAACAAGTACTGAGGCAATGAGCGCAAATGCCGCATTCCCGATACGATTCAATAATGGCATTGCTGTTGCGCCATAGTACAGTCGGTCACCAGATACGACATCATATCCATCATTGATGAGTTCAAGAAACGTTGGAAGTGCATCCATTGGATATGTATCATCACAATCAGTCGTCACAATAACAGGTGTCTCTGCTGTGGATAATGCGGTCTCAACAGCGTAGCCATATCCACGCGGTGGTTGTTCAATTACTGTCGCTCCATGTTCACGGGCAATCTCAGGGGTTCGATCACTTGAGCTATCAACACAGATAATATCAACGTGTCCATCAGTCACACGTTTGATATCCGCCAACACCGATTTGATCGCATCTGATTCATTATATGTTCCCATCACGACCGTGAGATCATCGAATGTATATGACATCTCATCCATACCATCCGTTTCTAACCGAGGTATTTTTATTTTTAGGTCGACCAAAAAATCTCTACTGGCGTGGATCCGCAATTCCGCACGGTGTTCCTGTTGCTGCCCCCAACGATTGTTCGTGTAATGTTCGCGCCACGACATCAGCGAGATTACGGAGATTTACCGTATCATCGCGATTATACGAGATGAGCGTATCAAGCGCCTCAGTGTCATCATTCCGTTGATATTGATTCCACAACCGGACCGCATCTCTTCCTGAAAGATCAGGTCGGTCGCGATCAATTCCAATCTCAGTCTCGATCGATTTTAATCCGCCAGTCAGATTGATTCGTCGACACGGATACATCAAATCAAGATGCGGTGTCTCAATCGATAGATCAAAACACTGCTCCAAAAATGGGACGTCGAATTGTTTACCATTAAATGAGGCGATGAGTGACGCGGTGCGGAACTGTTCACGGACTCGCTCACATGTCAGGTCATCACCACGAACAAGTGTTGTTGTCTCACCTTGTTGATGGAATGAGACCGTCGTGACGTCATTATATCCTGCGTCGAGTCCTGTGGTTTCTATATCAAAGAATAATGTATCATCACGAGTATTTTCATACAGTCGCCAAATCTCACCATCGGGAAATTGCTCGTTAAAATACCGTGTATCGCCGTCATCAAGCCGTGGGAGTGCTTCTGACAGAAAAGATTCAATTGCTGCTGTTGTCTTTGGACCGACAGGGGCATCTGTCGGATCGAATCGTTCCCAAGAAATGATATCTGCCTCCCATAGTGAGCGCTCACGCGATTCGCCAACGCCCGAGACAGGAATAAAACTATTCTCAATTCGCATACGGTATTTTCAACAACGGATAAATTAATCTCTTCTTATTGTCAGTAAGTCATAAATATCGCTGGTTCATGATAGTGGCAAATCTCCACAGATCCTGTCTGCGAGGAGACAGACAGCACTACAGCACTCACTCAACTAAGACTGAGATTATTGATATCGATGAGAGTGAATTACACATCTCAATCATGCGTACAACTCAATCATCATAAAGAGATGAACAGCACATAACGTTGAGTCTCTGTTCATACTCACTCACCGCTTGAGCGTTTTGTTTCCTGAGGAATTGACCTGGAGGAGTTAAGAGGTTTCTCGCAAATTAATATATTATGTGTGGTCGCTATACGCTCTCCGCTTCTGCATCAGAACTTAGCGATCGATTTGATGCAACTGTCCCGCCGACGATAGCAGACGCGCTCCCACGATACAATTGTGCGCCAGGACAGACACTCCCGGTAATTACGAATACAAATCCAAATCAGTTCCAGGAACTAAAATGGGGACTAATTCCCTCATGGGCGGATGATGATACTGGTGGGCAAATAAATGCTCGCGCAGAGACAGTCGCAGATAAGCCAACCTTTGCAACTGCGTATGAATCACAGCGATGTCTTGTTCCTGCAGACGGATTTTATGAGTGGGTCAGTGATGATGGTGACCTGAAGAAAGGCAACGACAGTAAACAACCCTACCGAGTCGCCTTCACAGATGACCGAATCTTTGCAATGGCTGGACTCTGGGAGCGATGGGAACCGACGCACACACAGACCGGACTTGGTGATTTTGGCGCTGGAGAGACAGATAACACAGCTACTGACGCAACAGGAGCCGTCGAGTCATTTACAATCATTACGACGGAGCCAAACGAGGTTGTGTCCTCTCTTCACCATCGAATGGCTGTTGTTCTTCCACCTGAGTCAGAATCAACATGGCTTCATGAAGATGCTGATACCGTTGAGTCGTTACTCACTCCACATCCAGGGGATAAATTGGACGCATACCCCGTCTCAACTCGTGTGAACAGTCCTACAAACGATGAGTCATCGCTCATTGACCCGATATAGCGATATGTGCTCATAAATTGAATATGCAGTGCAAATACGCATCATATACATTATTAATAAACCCAACTAGAAACAGAATATCTCGACTCTGAATCGTCGGCTGAATATAAACGGAAAGCAGTGCGAATTCCCGGCGCCACTGTGACCGGGTAGTTCACATTACGAAAAGAGGGGACAGCGTTGTATATTTCATCCAATCGAAGTACTGATTCATCTAAGTGTAGGGACCTATTTAATCAGAAACAAAGCTATCCACACTTGAATGATACTCGGGGTGATACTCAGACGATGAGCGATAAAGATCCGAGACGACGAGACCCTTGCGCACTCAAACATACCCACACTGATAGATCCCTCTGGACAGTTCGTCGCTGAATCGACGAGAATAGCAGAGACCATCGAAATCAACTCAAGAGTTCACGTCGAGTCGTATCCATTTGCTGATAGGCAACTCAGTCGCTCGATGATGAGACGGTCATATTCTTCTTTGGACTGATATAAGCAGTAGTATCGTTTTTGTATCCATCATCGTGTGAGAGCCATCTGAGGTCTTCCACATAATGAAAGACATCGTTATCGCGTGTTGGATCAATAACGGTCAATGAAAGCCAATTATTATCTAACAACTCGGTGACAGAGTCGAGATCAGCAAGTGCCTGTGTGACTTTCGACACCGGTGCATAGACGACTGTTGAGAGTCTAATCGGTTGGTGATACAGATTGTCAGCGTTTTTACGAACAGACTGAATCGGCAATCCTCGCATAAGATCGCCACCATTGCCTTGATAAATACCAATATTCCCAACCGGATTCTGCGTAATCTTTGACCCACTGCCATATACCGCTGTATCGACGGTCGCAAAGTAATATTGCGTGTTGATCCACTGTGTCACAATCAGTGGTCCGGACAGAATCGACTCAACTGCCTTTCCGGTTTCATCTTGTTGCCAATCATATGAGTGTAAGAATACACGACCCTCAAGATCAATATCGTCTGTTAGGCATCGCGGACCGACAACAAAGCCAGCATTACCAGCAAGTCCCCACTCTGGGCGAGTTTCCGCCCAATCTGCGGCTCGTCGCTCGATATCTTGCATCGCATCCGTCGTGGTATCACCATTGAGTGATTCGGCACGGTCAGCCGCTGCATGCTTTTGAGCGGTCGAGAGATCTGCCTGCAGTGATGTAATATCGCTTTGATGACTCTCTGGAACTGCCTCGGTGTAAAGCGTTATTTTATCTGTTGTTGTGGTATGTTCACCCGCAATGAACACCGTATCTACTGGAATGTCGATTCCACGGTCACGAAGCGACGTTTTGACTGCATCGTCATTACAGATCTGTGCAAGCACGCGCGCACTCGGTCCTCCAGCATTTCCCGCGCATGCACCACAGTCAAGACTTGACCCGAATGGATTGTTTGCAGTCTGACTGGCGTGTCCAATAAACCCAACAACCCGACTAAACGTCTCTAGACCCATCAATTCAAACGCTGACGCGGCATATTCGACACGTTCCTGATGAGTGAGACCGTATGGAAGTGTATCCTCAGACTGAGATCCAACGGTATTAGTATGACCGCACTCACTCACATCCTCAGCCTCAGCCACAGCCTCAGTCTCTGTACTGAGTTGTGGCTGTGAGAGAACGTCTGTGCGCGGAAGTTGCCTCTCAATGTGTGTTAGGATGTCATATACCCCCTGTGGGAATAGCGTCCGGACTGCGAGCCCGACTCCATAGCCGCCTCCGGTCGTCTCAACGAAATTAAATGCCGTTGTTACGTTTGCCGCGAGTGCATCGATAATATCTGTCCCTGCATCGTAGACAGCGCGTATACGCTCGTATTGGGAGTTATGTCGGTTATTTTCTTTCTTGTCTGTCTCTCCAATGAGAGAACTCTCGCTGATACGATGCTGTGCATCAACAATCGGTGGACATGCATCGATACGAACAGCATCATCATACCCCCGATATCGCATTGGAATCCCAAAGAATCCAGCATATCCATAAGTCTCATATCGACCTGTTGACTCGATGTGCCTGCGAATAATTTCTGATCGAGTGTCAATACAAAATACCAACTGTGCGTCTGGACGGATTGAGGATGAATCTGACCCCGTCTGTGACCCTGTTTCATTCCCTATTGGTGTGTCTGTGGTCTGTTCGTGACTCTCAGTGCTCACAGTGTCAGTAATCTGTTCGATGAGCCCTTCGCGGTACGTGCGCTCCCATGCAGTCAGTATAATTTCTTGAAGTGGGTGAGTCTCAATCTCTGGTATTGACTCAGGTGTGCTTGCGAGTTCATTCTCTTTTCCAGTGTCGGATGGGTTGAGATGCTGTGGTGGTCGGGAGGCAGTGTCAAGTGATATCGAAAGTGCGTCTGCGAGTATCACACGGACCGCAAGATACCCAGTAAGTGTGATTGGATATGCTGTCTGCCATTCTGTATTGTTTTCAATCCGATGGCGTATGAATCCTGTCCAGCCTGGCAGTGCTGTCATCTGTGCTTCGATAATCTCACTCCACTGTGATTGTGGGTATGACTCGAGTATTGTGGAGACAGCAGCAACTGGGTCAGCTGGTGGATCCACAATCATGTCAGTATCGGGAATCGTTGTATCATATGTGGCAACCGCTTGGAATGCCGTGTAGAATCCCTTCTCTCGGTTTGGCATCTCCCATTCCGCGCTCCCTGCATCAAGAAACGCTGAAAGCCATTTTATCACTCGCGTGTCAATCTCACTCCAATTATCTGTTTGCTCGCGCACTTTCACTCCCGTGTCACGGTGCGATGATGCTGTTGTGTCTGCATCGACTGCGGCGATAGCTGATGCTGGAGTGTGATCGTTTTCATACTCACTGAGCGTCTTGGCAAGAATTTCGTGATTAATCCGCCCACTCTTCCATGCACGCTTGAACACATCCGAATCAGGATACCCATCACCACCAAACCGGGTTGCGCCTGCGGCAACAGCCTTGTGAAATGGCTCATCCTCAAACCCATCAAGTGGATTTGCCGTCACAAATGAGTGAATCGGCCATACTGCTCCAACATTTTCTGCGGCTGATTCAATATGCTGTTGGATAATTGTCTTTGCTGACACTGATGTGTCACTGTTATCAGCGTCAGCCTGAGTGCTCACCGATGGCGACCCAGAATCCGATTGCTCTCCTGATGAGTTGGTTGAGGGTGATACCTCAGCCGTCTGCTCTCTATTCGCTGATGATGAGTTTGCTTTTTGTTTTGTCTGTGTGTTGGTCTTAGTCTGGGTGTCGGTAGTCGGTCTCAGTCTCAGTCTCAGATGCTGATTCAGTGGTCATCATACTCCTCCGTAGTGGTCAATAATGTCTCTCCTGGCGGCTGTGAGAGATTCATTAATAGTACATACAGCCGATTACTACGCCGATAAATCTCTGTCTCGATTGCTACATATGAGATGAGAAATGCACCTGCGACAACACCGTGTGCGATTGTCAATTCTGTCGGCACTGCCGGGGGAAGACCACCTGCTTGCATAATTGTTGCAATACCGGTATACAAAATCCCATACACAGCAATTGCAGGGATAAAAACAATCACGATGGCTCCATATCGGAGGTGTCTCGGGACTGCAGTGTGCTGTAACATGCGCTGTGTGGCGTGCAACGTCGTGATTACAATAAGTCCACTCAGGAGCAAACCGCTGTTTAATGCCGCTCCCTTCCCGGTGATGAGTGTAAAAATCCCACCCCCTATGATTGCTACTGTTATTGTTATAATAATGTCTCGGACTGTCAGACTTCTTTCGGTTTCGGTATGTTCGCCGACTGTCTCCGGATTTAGGTGTTTGATTGTGTCGCCAACTGAGAGAAACTGATACGCCTTATAGAAACCATGCAGGATTAGATGTGCGATTGCCGCAGCAAAGAACCCAAGCCCGACTTGCATGATCATAAATCCCATCTGCCCGATCGTTGAACATCCAAGCTTCCGTTTAGCATCTGACTGCACCGTCTTGAGGAACTTTCCTCCAAGTGCACTCAACGCTCCAATGAGCATGATGAGAATAAGTGCTCGAGCGTCTGCTTCGATAATCGGTCCAAACCGAACAAGAAGAATCCCACCTGCATTCACAAATCCAGCATGCATAAGTGCAGACGCCGGTGTTGGTGCAGTCATTGATGAGAGCATCCACGTGTGAAATGGAATCAATGCCGACTGAATCATTGCTGCGAGAACTAACGCAGTAGTGATACCAGCGATTGTGAGTGGGCTGAGACCAGCGATAACATCTGTCTGAACTGCAGCACTGATTGTGACGGTATCAGCCGTCCACCAAAGCCCAACGCCAGCAGCAGCGATGAGCATGCCGCTAATGAGAAAATACCGCCGTGCAAGCGATGCAGCCATCTGTGCTTGTGGCCATCCACGATTATGACCGATGAGTGCTGTCATCAACAGTCCCATCAGTACCCATGATAGTGTAAACAGCACAATATGATTTGCAACAACCAGGACGATTACTGCGAGTGTAAACCCAAATGCAAACACAAAAAAGCGGTTTTGATGCTGTTCGCCCGCAAGGTAACGTCGCGTATAGCTATGAACGATACCACTGAAAAACGTCGCTGCAACCCATATAATGAGCGTAACGCCATCAACACTGAACAGTTGTGTCGATATCCATCCAGTGTCGATATCTCGTGTTACATCAAATGTGCCACCACGCCACATCCAAATGATCAAAGCACAGACGCTCACAATCCATAACGTCCACATCGTCTGCGTGAGACGAGCCGGAATCCATGTGCGCGAGCGTATGAATCCCCCCCGATTGTCTGTGCTGGCGTCGCCGCGTAGGGATAATTCTGCTTCCGAATTTGATTCAATCGTTTGTGACTCATTATCAACCGTCATTGTTCAATTCATCGCCGACCGACACCGTCAATTGCTGACATCATCATTACCACTCTTATCACTGCACACCGACGAATGGGTTTGATTGCCGCTATAGTATCAAGCGATGTTCTTGTGATCGGTCGTCTTCAGTGTATGAACGAACAGACTGTTACTTTAATTCTTTTATTGTATCATATCGTTCTCAAATATCTAATGTAAGAACATTATATTCGAGATATCACCCATGACGATTATCTCATAGTTACTCAGCATAGTCATGGAGAAACGTTTCTCTCAATCGCACCATTTCACTCGCGGGCGTGTTTGTCGATACTCGTGGTAATAGCCACAGACACGACTATTATTATCCAATCGGGCAATCTGAGAGTGATATTCAGCATCAACTCATGATACCGAAGTGTTCGCCATTACTGAAATGGAAAGTCATATTGTGACTTATGTGGCTTATACCGTATGGAGCGGTTCGAAGGAACAATTCTCAGAGGTGAAACATTTGAACCAATACGTGGGCAGGTTTGTATCGATAATGGAGAGATTACGGCGGTTGAGGAAGAGCCGAATTCATCGACGGACATTATTCTCCCAACATTTGTTAACGCACATACTCATCTCGGTGATTCGGTGGCGACTGAGGCTGCTGTTGGACTCTCATTAGCAGATGCAGTCGCACCACCAGATAGTCTCAAACACCGCCGACTTGACGCAGCCGACAGAGAGACACTTATCGAAAGTATGCATCGCACACTCGGGTTTATGCAGTCAACGGGCACAGGTGCCTGTCTTGATTTTCGAGAATCAGGTGTTTCTGGTGCGACTGCACTGCGTTCGGCTGCATCAGAACGTGAGTTAACGACGTTTATTTTCGGTAGCGGTGAGGATGATGTGCTGAAAGTTGCCGATGGATATGGTGCGAGTGGTGCGACAGATGATGATTTCAGTGCTCAACGAACCGCTGCTCGAATGGCTGATGCGCCGTTTGGCATCCATGCAGGTGAACCGGATGCAAGTGATATCTACGCTGCGCTTGCTCTGGAGCCGGACTTATTGGTTCACATGGTCCATGCCGAAGCTGAGCACCTCAATGAAATTGCTGATAACTCGATTCCTGTTGTCGTCTGTCCACGGGCGAATCAGGTACTTGATGTTGGTCGACCGCCCATCCGAGAACTACTTGATCATACCACCGTCGCTTTAGGAACTGATAATGTCATGCTCAATCCCCCATCGATGTTTCGGGAGATGGCATACACTGCAAAACACTTCGATGTGACAGCACGCGAAGTACTCCAGATGGCTACAATCGCCGGTGCTGAGGCTGTTGGACTTAACTGTGGGGTAATTGATGTTGGTCGTCGGGCCGCACTACTCGTCATTGATGGTGACTCGGATAATCTTTCGCGTGCCGTTGACCCAATCCGCGCTGTTGTCCGACGGGCGGGACCACTTGATGTCACGCGCGTTGTATTATAATTCAGTTCTCGACATCTTAGCGACTGCTGGACCATGACATGGATGAATGGAGGCTGTCTGATATCTTTCCGCTTTCTTCATTGACTGATCTACCAACACATCGAATCACGATTCATCACCATTCCTGTCGAATCCGCCGAAGGGTGTTGTTTCATGACTCCGGACGAGAACCTCGTCGGCGACTGTGAGCCCACAGTCAAGCAGATCTTGTGCAACAGGCGTGATATCATCATCAGTTTCGCCGACAGCTGTCACGAGTAGATTCTGCTCACCAGTGACTAATTCTTGGACCGACACGACGCCGTCAATTGCTAAGACATCAGAAACGAGCTCGCCACGCTCAGGAATTGCTGCGGTGCAAAACAAGAGCATCCGAAGTGGATATCCAGATTGTTGATAATCAACCTCTGCGGCATATCCTTTGATGATTCCTGCAGATTCAAGTCGTTGAATTCGTTTTCGAACCGTGCTATCTGCGGTCCCAGTTCGCTCTGCGATGTCGCTTGAAGACATGTTTCTGGCATCCATCTGAAGAGCATGCAAAATCGCGCGGTCGGTGTCGTCGATTTTGTTCGCTTTCATATCGATTATTCTGCGTGGTGCTCACAAAGAAGTTGAGTATCATACCCGCTGGAGACACTCATGTAACTGGAGGTTGACTGATTGGTATGATGGCGAATACTACATCTACAGAGAAAACAAGGCGAGTGCCTCGGGGCTTGACCCCAAGGCGGTTCACTGAATAAAAACTCAGAGTCAGAGAGAATTGCTCACTCCACATTATTCTTACTCTCTTAGGTAATGTTGGCAATGCTTTTAGATGCCCACTGATATCATTATTAATATAATATAAAATAAATAATATGTGTGTTAATTCGAGCGGGCTCTGATCATGGCTCAATCGAGGTCACATATCGATGGTCCCCAAAAGCTTGTGTCGTTTGAATCTGCACAGTGTCAAGAATTCGATTCTGGATCACGATTCGGGTCGCGGCGTCGGAACTGCCCGGTGTCGTCGAGGGGGCACAAGGAAGTTCCCGCGACGACGGACGAAAATATACTCAAGGATGCCGTTGTTGACACGCTGACGGATTGCCGGCGTAATTTCGGTTACATCGGTCCCGTTCATTGCCTGGCGTACATCCTCGAAATCCGTGATTTGATGCTGCAGGGATGGAAAGTGGAGACTTGCTACCTTTTGATCCGACCCGATATCGTCCGTCGACTCAAAATGGCGACGGAGGAGTTTCACGTTTCCAGCCGTGTCTCGGTTTGCACGAGCAGCCTTTTGTGCGTGACCAACCCGACTGTGGTCTCTTGCATCCGCTTCAATGTTGTCAATGAACTGGTCAATGCCACTATCAGAGCCCAGATTTGAACCGGTCCCCTCAACGAGTTCGTTCTCGGCGTGACTAGGACTAAACATTTCCATCACGCGGTCCTTGAAAGACTGCTCGTCGTACCAGTCCTCAAGACGCTGACGAATATTGGCGATTACCTTCGTCGTTGCACCCGCGAATGGTCCATCTTGGATAGTGACGTAGTCCTCGGTAGCCTGGTTTCCACGGAACCCGACTTCGAATCCCATAAACAGCGGCGATGCCTCGGGGACTGGGTTTGAGTCAGGAATGCCAGCTGCATCTTGATGTTTCGCTGGAAGTCCAGCGCCGATGAACCCGGTCCGTCGTGAATTGACCGTCGCGACATCGGTAAGTTGAGCGTCAACGGATGCGCCATTCGCTTGATCTTGCTCGCCTCGCAGAGCTTCTTCGGCTTCGAGCACTACGTCGGCGCGATCGCTTGCGAGGTGGACAACCGCGTCCTGTGTATCGAACGTCGGGGATTCGAACGGTGAGAGCGCCCGTGGTTGGGGAAGATCTATATTCTCAGGAAGGGACTGATCGAACCGCTCAAAGTACGATGGAGAGTATGCAATCGAGTGAAGCAATCCCTCATGACTCCATTCATAGGCTCGATCCAGAGTCGTCAGTGCTCGTTCAACTGTCAATCGGGTATCACTCGATAGTTGAGCATCCCCGTCAAAATTGATGTAGAGGAGTACCTGGTGTTTCGGGAGTTGTGAGTTCCCGTGCTCGTCGTGGCGAATGTACTCACGCCAGGCGTGTTGGCGCGACGGTTTCGCATTCGGATCGCCGGTCGGAACCGGTTCGGAGCCACTGAGGTCCAAACAGGCGCTCAAGGCACTCGCGCCCCCAACTGCCACCGCTGTCTTGAGAACTTGTCGTCGAGGGAGGTCGGTATCAGAGAAGTCCATTGTTGTATTGGGCATTATGAGCCGATACCAAGCAGGATTGTGGTTTGACTCTCGAAACAGCTGTCGGGACTGTGAATGTCGTTATTCGAATATGAAACGGGACATGCACATGGACACTTCGAATAAAATGAATGTGGGTTCAGATATAAACGTTGCTCAGATAGCCACACGGCTCTTAACAGAAACCATATGATCTGGATGAACGCTGTCTCGTACCCGGTGTAACGGGCGACCTGTGGTGGCAGTTCGACAGTCATCATGATGTTTGTCCTTAGCAGTCGGTGGTAATTTGACCACTGTGTCTCTCCGAACCCACATCCACACTCAGACTGAGTTCACCTAGAACGCCCGGTCACGCGTTCCGCTGCAACTTTGGAGACAGAAATCACATTCCGAATAACAGTGAGCAGTGAACCACACTCCACCAATGCCGTAGTGATATATACTAGCACTACTTTTGGGGTTTAATTCGGCACGCTGATTGCGGCGGCTGAACAAATGAGCCGATGAACGAACTTGCCCACAACTACGGAGATCTGGCGGGGTCTCTCAGAGAATACAAGGAGTGTTTCGCCACGTGAGCCGACGGCTCTTCGTGGCCGAACTGGGAGACGACGTGGCTTCGAGGAACGCAGTATTTTCGCGGATTGGTTCGCCCTGGGAGCAACAATTCCATCGCAGGTATCGCAAGCATGGTAGACATCAAACAGGAGAAACTCGAACGATTCGTCCGAGAGAGCGCCTGAGAGTACGAAACGTTGAGGATCAACTGCGAATGGACAGCGCCCGAGGCGGCTCAGGGAGCCGCCTCAGCGCTCATCCTCGACGGGATGGGAATTTCCAAACAGGGACACG
>KE356560.1:2442479-2446669 GCA_000415965.1 Haloquadratum walsbyi J07HQW1 | reverse complement strand
CCCAGAGACTGCGCGAATTCCTGTCTGATTTGTTCACTGATGACGTCGTTCGTCTGTTCAAGAAGAGCGGTGAACTCTTCCTGTGCTGCTTGATATTCCTGAATAGTGACATTGTTCGAGACTTTAGTTTTGAGCTCCTGTAATTCGCCGAGGATTGACGAATCAAAGTCGTCCGTGTCTAATTCCTGTTGCTTTTGTTGATATGTTTCAAGTAATGACCGTGCCTCTTCGTCAGCATTGAGTTGTTTATTCGCGTCCACGAACTGCTGATAGGCTTTTGAATTGTGGAGCGTCTCAATGAATGTTTGAAGCGATTCTTCGACGGCTAGTTCTTCTGACGCAGCCTCGCTCATGACGCCGTCACCTCCGGTTCCGTCTCCTCAGTAATGTCACTCACTCCGGTTATCTCTTCACCGAACGCGCGCAACTCGTCTAGTCCAACCGGCTCTTCCTGACGCAGCGGAGCGAGCATCATCGGCACGTCGAACCGGTCGCTAATCTCGGTCAGATACTTTGCCTGCTGAGTGCGGCGGTTCTTGAAGAAAGCATTATCACCGTATTCTTCAGGGAGTAAGTAATTCGCAACCACCAATGAAGTCTCGATTCCGACTTGATCTTCAAGATCAGCGGCGGCTCGATATGCCTCCATCATCGGGGTATACTCGGGATACATCACAAATGCAAAGCTACTACGTTTGGGATCCTTCATTATATCAATGACCTTGTCGTACTGATCACCTTTTGCAGGTGCGGCGCCCTTCCTTAGTGAACCAAGATCCATGAACCCCTTCCAGTCAGAGGGCAATTCAAGTAATCGGAGTGTATGTCCTGTTGGAGCAGTGTCGAAGATGACAACATCGTAGCCATCCTCATCGAAGTAACTCACGAACTTCTCAAGGGCAGCCATCTCTTCAGCACATGGTGATTCGAGTTCCTCCTCAACGTTTGCAATTGCGGCTTCTACGTCGATTTGGGTGTCCTCTTTATTCTCGTACATCTCAGTGACGTGCTCAAGAACCTGCGTACGATACTCTTCAAGCGCTTTTTGTTGATCGATCCGTGCTGCATCGAGATTCGTCTGACTGACTGAGGTCGGTTCATGAGTGACCTGCTCGCCAAAGATATCCTGAAGATGAGCGGCTGGGTCAGTTGTGACAACAAGTGTCTCATAACCCGCCTCAGCAAGCTTTGTTGCCGTCGTTGAGGCAATCGTACTTTTGCCCACACCGCCTTTGCCAGTAAAAAAGAGATACTGTGTCTCATCACCCGGTCGGAGTTGGTCGGCGACTGCTTCGGCGTCGACCATCGAATCAAATTCACCTACAGTCTCGGCTTCGGCGTCTGTTGCTGTCCCGACATCGACGGATGCCTCATCGCCATCGTATAGAACGCCGCCAACATCTGCAAGTAAATCGAGTCCTGCAATCTCGCCAGGTTGGAGTGGGTATGTCGCCATTGCATCGGCATCGAATTCCGTCTGTGCGCGATCAATCACAGCCTGCTCGTCTTCATATTTCCCTTCGAAGAACGGATCCTCACACACAGATTCGGGAAGATAACCGTTAATGATCAGCAATTGGGACTCGATTCCGAGGTCACCAAGATCACTCGCGCTGCGTTTGATCTCGTCTATCGAAGAGTCTTCAGGCTTACCAACGAACCCGAAGGAGGTCCGATTGTTGTTTTGTAGCGTATCAATGGCGCGCTCGTACTCATGCTTGCGTTCTTCCATCGAGGCTGCCGGTCCAATACAGGTTGAGCCACCTTTTTCTAGTTCTGCGTTCCAGTCGGATGGGAGCTCCATCAACCTGATAGTGTGACCGGTCGGTGCCGTGTCGAATACGACTATGTCATATTCAGGACTGTCCATGAAGTCGACAAAGTTGTCAAATGCAGCGATTTCTTCAACACAGGGGCTATTGAGTTGTTCCTCGACGGTTTCAAGTTGTTCGTCATCGAGCAACTGTCGCATCGGCTCAATTGTCTCCTGGCGGTACTCCTCAGCGGCAGTGTCTGGATCGATTTCGATTGCTGAGAGATTCTCGATATCATTAATCGCAGTGACCTCGTGACCGATGTTTTGCCCAAAGATATCTGAGAGATTCGGCGCTGGGTCAGTCGTCACTAGTAGTGTCTCGTAATTGTTGTTGGCAAGCCACGTCGCAGTCGCACAACTTACCGTGCTCTTGCCGACACCGCCCTTTCCGCTGAAGAAGACGAATTCGGTTTCTTCATTTGTCGGCTCGACAATCGCTCGTGTGTCAGTGAGTGTCGTGCTCATGCGTTGATGTCCTGAGTCGGCGTTGCTGTTTCGAGTACTGTCGCGAGTTCGTTATACGAGAGATATTCTGACTTGCCGACAATTTCATTCTCGACAACGGTGATTGGTAGAATCGATGGACCGTGCTCCTCAATCAGTTCGGAGATAGATTGCATCTCGAGGAACTGCTCAATGTTGTGCTGCATATTTGCCCGCGAGACATCGACATCTTCGAATTCCGACTCGAGTTGCTCAAGCGCGGCGCTGACTTCGACAAGTTCTTCATCAGGGTCAGGACCACAAACCCCCGTGGAACAACACATCGCTTCTTCATACAGGGTGAGTTCGATCATTAATTAGAAATTAGTATTTGCTCAATCATTTGATCGACTGTCCGGCAATTATCAAATATATATTGTCCATATATTAGTTGCATTCAATTGAACGATTATTCAACTATATGTATAATACCTTCGACCTGTGCAAGTCCGATCCGACGATCAAATGGGGAGAATATCGTTCAAAAAAGCTGAGTCCATCGATTTAGCGCGTATGGAAATAGAGGCTTAGAAATTATTTTATGTATCTCTAAAGTGTTTTAGAATCTACTGAGTGTGCTCGGCATCGAATCACTCCATAATACTTAATTTACTATCTGATCAATTGATGTATATGTCATCGACTGAGCGATTACAGCGGTATCTCGCCGACGAGGGCGGTGGATGTGGTGACGAGGAAGTATGCCAGCGTCTGGCAAAGCTTGAAGAGATCGACACAGCCGCGGGTGGACCTGCGCTGAACGAAGATGTCGAATTCTTATCAGCACTTGCAAACGAAACCCGGTACAAGATCGTTCGCATTCTCCATATCGCTGGCGAGGAGCTTTGTGTCTGTGAATTTGCGCCATTACTTGAAGTCAGTGATAGCGCAATCAGTCATGCGTTGTCTCAGCTTACCGACGCTGGACTTATTATTCGTCAAAAAGAGGGAAAATGGCGGAAATATCGAGCGACAGCGCGTGCCAGTGCCGTTCTCGTTGCCCTCGATGGTTCACGTGAGCTGTAATAATTACTATGAGCACCCGACCCAGTCAATTAATAAACTAATTCACATCACTGAATAACCATTTCGCGTATTAACCGACTATCATCGGTCGATGTCAATCTCACATTTCGTTATAATGATGCAAATGCGGAGCGAATATTTGATATCTCGCAGGCTGTGTCTATTTGTCAATATTACTATACCTTCGATCGACCTGTCCCACATGAGCGAATCAAGCATTGATATCCTCCCCGCCCTGAACGGCGAGGTTTTGCGCCTGCTCATCGGATGAGAAAGTATAAATAAAATTAAATATCCCTCAGTTATCTCTTGTGGTGTGCTACAACTCACATTCAGGGACAGTAACATCAGGTCTGCCGACTGAGACTCCAATATCTGCGAGCGATGTCATTTCGAAGACAAAGTAATCTGCTGGAATCGCTGTCATAAACTCATCATAATCCCTAAGAGGTTCATGTTGGTCGCTCGTCCCATCATTATCATGCAGATGACAGACTCGGATTTGATCACCAAATTTCTCAACGAATTCTTGATACTCATGCCCGTTCACATTCGCATGTCCAATATCAACTGTCACATCAAGTGATGCATCAGTCCCGTCAATAGATACTGCTGATGCGAGATCAGCAACTGTCGTTGTGTGTCTGATATCACGGTCATCTATTGGTTGGTTCTCAACACAGAGTGGAACACCAACACGGTCGGCGTATACTGCGCACTCTCGAAGTGACTTACGTGCATTATTATGTGCTTTGTCTCGCACCCACTCAGGATAGCGACGAGGGACTGACCCAGCGTGAACAACAACACCACCAGCGTCTGCCGCAGCAGCGTCATCAAGTGTTTGTTCACTCGTGCAACACTA
>KE356560.1:2432441-2442429 GCA_000415965.1 Haloquadratum walsbyi J07HQW1 | reverse complement strand
CCAAACAGGGACACGACAGCGTCGGCGTCGGTCGTCAGTGGTGCGGCGCAACTGGCAAAATGGACAACTGCCAGGTGACGATCAACTCACACTCGCCTCACCAGGACAGCACCGCAACGCAGACCAGGTCAGTTGACCCCTCGGCATGCGGTTGTGCACGCCCAGAAAGTGGGTTGGACACGATTCGTCCGTCTACGATAGCACCCAAGAACAGCAGCAGTACGCTGAACAGCGGGAGGACGCCGACATTCCTGACGACATCGACTACCAGCCCAAACACGAAATCGGCGGTGATCTGGTCGAAGAGACCGCTGACAGCGGCCTCGACTTCGGCTGTGTCCTCGGCGACAGTAACTTCGGAAAGTCGCCTGAACTCCGCCGTCGACTCCGGGACGAAGCGATCCCCTACGCGCTGGAGCTTGTGCCGTCGAAGTTCCCTGTCGTTGACGAGAAAGCACCACTGCAAGAGGAGTCTGAATCGGGGTCAGCTGCCCCCGATGAGACTCGCTGGAAGATTTCAGAGGACGAAGAGATCTTCTCGCCAGAAGATCTCGCTCAAGAGGTCGAAGACACGGACACTGATCTGGAGTGGGAGCATATCAACTGGGCAGAAGGGACCAAAGAAACGTTGAGCGGGAATTTCCACCGCACGCGTGTACGCGTTGTCACTGACAGAGCCGACCGGGAAGTCGGCGAAGGAACGGGATGGTTGCTGATCGAGAAAACAACTGATGACGACGAAAATGACTCGACGGTGAGTGTCAAGACATGGATTTGCTGGGATCTCGATGAATCCTCGCTTGAAGAGCTGGTTCAATGGACGCATCTACGATGGTCCATTGAACGGTTCCACGAAGACATCAAACAGCATCTTGGTGCTGATAAATTCCAGGGACGAAGTTGGGACGGATTCCATCGCCATCTTGCGGTTGTGATGTTAGCTCACGCATTCATTGCAACACACCGTCTGGAGACAGGTCAAGATATGCCCTCCTTCGAGACAGTAATGCAGCGGATCGTCCGCGAAGTGGCGATCCAGCAACTGATGGAGAATCTGAACTTCGACCGAGAGACGGCGACCGGCGCAGCTGAGGAGATGTTGCAGGGATTCACGGACTGGCGCATCCCAGATCTGTAAGCTGGCGGCCATCGCAGTGTCTGCCGCTCACAAGCGGCAGCACTGCTCGCAGATCGACGCTGTAAAGCGCTCTACCCGCGTTTTGCTCATCTCGACCATACCGTCCCTCTCAAACGAGAGTCGGAACGTCGAATCTCAGAAGGAGTCTGCTAAACCGTAACAGATTCCAACGAGTTGAGCGTCTCTCCCTGATACTCAACTCCAGATTTCCCCGCCTCCAGTCTAAACCCCAGAAGTAGTGCTAGAGACTCGGGATTCCTTGAGCCCTCACTGTAGAGACGAGCTTTCGCGTCCGTTTTGTATTCGTGCTGCAAAACAAGAGTAATGGGAGATTGGAACAGTGCACGAACCGCGGCACGCGCACTGATTGTCTTCCTCGGACTGGGACTGTTCGTAACACCCGTCTCGGCACACCAGTTCGCTACTCGCTTCGATGCGCCGGTCCCACTGGGCTTCCTTTATATTGGGGCGGGAGCTACGGTATTTTTGAGCGCGGTCCTCCTCGCAAGACTCGACACGATACCGAGTCGACAGTATGTTGTTGGCGCTGTGCCACGCCGTTTCGTCAGCACACTCCGTGTCATCAGCCGCGTTGGCTTTTTGATTGCGTTTCTCGCTGTGTTGTTCCACGGCATCGCCGGTCCACGTGCTCCAGGAGAGAACGTCGCAACACTGTTCACATGGTCGGTATGGCTAAAAGGCGTTGCCCTCATCGCCGTGATCGTCGGGAGTCCGTGGCGGGTACTTTCGCCATGGCGGACAGTGTATGATAGCCTCTGTTGGATTGAGGGCGGCAAAATACGGTGGCGTCGATACCCCGAACGGCTCGGTCATTGGCCCGCGTTTCTCGGATTCGCCCTACTCGTCGGCATCATCGAGAACCTCACGCGCGTCCCTCGACTCCCCGAGGTGACGGCTGCTGTCGTCGCTGCGTACGGACTCGTGATGCTTCTCGGTGCGTTTGTATTCGGTCGGGAGTGGTTTGAGCGTGCGGACGCGATGGAGGTGTTTTATCAGCTTTTGGGGACGGTTGCACCATTCACACTCCATGTGATAGATAAAAGCCAGCCCGCAATCGTCTTCCGATATCCTTGGCAGGGCTGCACTACCCCAGTTGAATCCCAGACGATAGTCGCGTTCGTTGTCACGATGGTGTATACAGTCACCTTCGATGGGTTCGCAGAATCACCCGTGTACCGGGAAATTTACTTTGGAGTGCAAGAGATGTTTGGCGTTGGCGGAACCGTCAGTGTGCTACTGTACTGTCTTGGACTCATTGGGTTCGTCGGCGGATTCATGACAATCGCGACTGTCGTTGACCGAGTTATCACTGAAGGGCAAGCACGGGCAGAACTGACGAATCAACATCACATCGACTCTGACGGAGGGGCGACCGTCACGACGGTACTCGCTCTTGGACCGACGGTACTCCCAATTGCGGCGGGGTATGAGTTCGCACATAATTTTAGTTACGTACTGACGTACGCTGGTCGACTACCGACCATCGTTGGTGCTCCGTCGGTTGACCTGTTGTGGTGGCTCTCCTTGCCGCTGCTCTGGGGGACACAGGTACTTCTCATCGTCGTCGGTCACGTCGTCGCCGTCGTCACGGCTGACGCGGTTGTCCGGCAACTCACTTCGACAGATCAGTTGGCAATAGTCGCTCATGTGCCGCTTCTCATCTTGATGATTGGGTACACTGTCCTCTCTTTGTGGATCGTCTCCCTACCGGTTGCGGTCTGATACGGATTGGTATGATCAACTACCAGTCATCGATCAAACGAGGAGGCGATGGTCGGTTGCTGGTTACAACAATCGATGTGAATGATCATTAAATGCTGAAGTGTCGACCGTATTCCCTTAAGAACGGAACCAGAGCCCTCATTTACCCCTGATATCAAGATTGGCTGATGAAAGCGATGACGGTGACCGTGGCGTTCGGTATCGTTGTCATTCTCGGCACGGTTTTCGGGTTCGGCGTCACCGGCGGGATGTCAAATGGGTCCGAATTGAGAGCGACGTGGACAAGCGATACCGGGCGACAGGTGTCTGCGAATCACCATGCGGTCGCCGTGGCTGACGGTAGTGTATATGCGCCGATTAGCGACGACGGCGACGGGAGTTGTGCACTCATATCAATGGGTGTGGCTGATGGGGAGATTCGCTGGACGTACGGAATTCCGCCAGAAAACTGCACCATCCACGCTGTCGCCGATCCGACTGTCACCGATGTCGACAGCGACGGACAGAACGAAGTACTGGCGGCAACGACCGAAAAGGAGGTCGCCATTCTCGATACAAACTCTGGAGATAGTGAGACGGGGCTTGATCTCTCTGACTACGGTTACACGCAACCGATTGTCGCCGACCTCGCGCCGACGACTGGACAGGAAATAATCGCAGTCGACGTGACCGGCACGGTGTTCGTCTTTGGATCGGACGACACAACGCTCTGGACGGCAAATCTTAATAAGTACGTCTGGGCACAGCCGACCGTCGAAGACCTCGACGGGGATAGCAGATCTGAATTACTTATCGGCGGTCAGAATGGAAATGCGGTGCTGTTCGGTCACAATGGCACGGTTGAGTGGAATGCCACTGTTTCTGACAAGGGGTCGATTACCTGGGGAACGCATGGGCAGGCTGATGAAGATCCAGCGCTAGAGAGCTTTTTTGCAACCACTGATGGTGACATTGTGGCAGTTGACGGTCGAAACGGTGTTGTGGAGTGGCGCACGACGGTCGGTGAGCTCGCTGCTGTCCGCGCGTTTGGTGATGCCGATAACGATGGGTCGTCCGAGGTGTACGCAACGGCGCAAAACGGCAGGGTTCATGCGCTTGATGCTGCCACCGGCGAGAAAGAGTGGACAACTGAGGTAGTCGTCGATCGTGTGCAGATGATGCCACCGCCAAACCTTGGCGACCTCAACGGCGATGGTTCATTAGAACTTCTCGCAGTTGGAAACGATGGGAGTGTAACTGTTCTCGACCCGGAAACGGGAGCTATCCTGTCTTCATACGCCCGTGATGTGCAGATCTTCACCCACGCCACCATAGCCGACTCCGATGACGATGGAGCGGGCGAGGCGTACGTCATCTATGCTGACGGACGCGTCGTTCGACTGGAGTACAAGCGACTGAATTAGACCAATATTCTCAGTATGATATATAATTAAGACTACAGCACACGACAACCGCTCCTTGCCACTCCGAGGAGTCCCACTCCTCTGTCGACAGTAGGCTGTCTTGACACACTCCCCAAGCGAAATCAGCACACGGACACGGTGCTCAGACGACCTGATAGGGGTGTAACGACGAGTGCCGACCTTCCGTACCCCGCGTGGGGGCGAGCGGATGCTCAATATCACAGTATCACAGCATTGTCCCCACACGGGTCCGTGCCGCCCCGTGATGCCGAGACGTCGTTGTTTATTATCTTGTGTTATACGCACTGTCGGACAGTCTGTCCGTTGCTCGTCAATACACTCCGACAGGTACAGACACACAGTATCGAATACAACGAGAGCTGTCGCGTTTATCCAATCAACTTCGGTCCCAAACGCGACACACCAGAGGTACTCTCTGCGTACGCCAATCGAACGAACATCGACATAGACACCGGTAACGGGGCGTCACTCCGGTTAAAAAGAGACTGCTGCAACGGATATTATCACCGACGAGTTCGGTATTGTCTGCGATACGGTCGAATCGGAGTATCGCGACGATGAGTTCGTCCACACGACCATCATCATATTAGATAATATCGGTGGCTGTATTCAGTGCACGTACCGACTCAGACAGGGTAGAATCGATCAGTTGCGGCTTATGACCAATCTCAGGATCTTCGATTTTTTCACTCAAAACAGAGCGCGCACATAGACGTTTCAGATGAGATAAGTGTAGACTCAGATATAAACACTGCTTATATCGCCAGCGACCGTTATATGACTGCGAACTCATCACAAAGTGTCACGGGACTGGCGGCGCTGTCACCGTGGAAATTACTAATCATGAAACTCTCAATGAGCTTCCTAAAGCTGTGGAGCCACGTTCCGAGCAGATGGCTGATTGGTTTACTAGGTTATTTGACGATATGTTGCACGGGAGATCTGCCGACATGGACAATCGATGAACCAAAGACATCATACGACATGGTGACTGTAATATAACACCAATTCGGGAGCTGTACCAGAATCAGTTTTATTGGACAGGACGGAGGGTGGGTATGAACCGACGACAAGCGTTGACCGGAATCGGTGTTACGATTTTCGGCTCCACTGCAGGATGTATCGGTAATCCGTCAAGCCTCTTCGAAACAACATCAGGGCGAGCACCACCACTTGTTGAAGATCGACCGAACGCGGTGTATCTTCCAACACACGTTGAGGGAATGAATATGATTGGGGTAACGAATCTTGGCGATCTCACGGTCGGACTCACCTACTCGTATCCGCATCGATTCTGGACGGTCGAAAACGATGGTGGCGAGTATATTGCCCAGCGAACGGATGTTGAACAGGACGACTCAGTCCATCTGATGGCGGTTCCGTGGGACCCTGAGACAGGAACCGTGCTTCCCAACACTGGTCTTTCCGTCGAGATTACTCGTGAGGATGAACTCGTGAGCGAAGAGGTCATTTACCCGATGCTCTCACAGCGAATGGGATTTCACTATGGAGCAAATTTCAGTCTTACCGGCGATGGTATATATGATATCTTACTGAGTGTGGGCGGGATCAACGTCTCTCGATACGGTCAGTTCGAGGGCAAATTTGCGAAGGCGAGCACGAGCACAATATCATTCGAATTCTCTAAGCAAGATATGAACAACATCTCCTACGAACGATTAAGCAGTGACCAAGGTCAAGATGGGGCGGTCGAGCCTATGTCGATGGAGATGATACCAACTGGGGACGCACCAGAATCGCTTCCAGGTACCAATATCGGACGCGGAACGAGTGGTGATGCCGTCTTTGTCGGGACCGTCGTCGAAAAGGACCGATTCGGATCAACTCCGTATCTTGGGGTCTCCGTGCGTACGCCGCACAATGGTCTTGTCATCCCCGGAATGGCGCTTTCAGTCTCGATCGATGATACCGAGTCCGTTGTCCTCTTTTCAGGCTTGGATCCAGAACTTGGATTCCACTACGGTGCAACTGTTGAGGGACTCTCAACAGAGAGTGCGGTCGAAATCACCGTCGAGGTTCCCCCGCAGGTCGCCCGACACGAGGGGTACGAAACGGCATTTCTAGAGATGTCTCCACTCAGTCTCGAATAGCGCTCTTCAGCGGATACCCATCTGGGAGATATCAGACTCTGTCATGTCCGATTGAGAATCAGAGACCTACCCAAATCTCCCGATGGTCTCCCTGCGCCGAGAAGTCCAGAAGGTATCCTATCATTTATCTTGCTGGTGTTATATTGGTGAATCCGGTAACTTTGAGAGGCTAGTCACTCAGTATTCAAGATGCAGAATGGCAGTCTAGATTTGAATTCGAATTTCGGACCGTGCGAGACATGGCAAATCGGCATCATTCTCATGAACTACCGACGGGAACAACAGCAAGAACGCTATTCCAAACGCATCGGAAACCCACTGTTGATACAGTAGGCTATGTTTACGGACAAACCAATGGGTGAAGCAGTCCCATCCCATTTCATCTCATCTCATCTTTCCCGACGACGTTTGAGTTACCCGTGATACTGCCAGGTGGGTTCAGATCTGCACCGGTAATATAAATGCTAACTGTTGACGCTGATCATAATTTGACAGGCCGCTGCTGCAATTGGAGGGCTTGAACTGGAAGGAACAATACGTTCTCCAAGACAGTTTGACAGACACACAATCTTCGGATAGAAAGTAGCCTCCAATCCGTGTTCATATTCTAGAGATACGCGGTTCGGGTCCGATGGTGGGAGGAAGTGTTCATGCCTACATTCGACATCACCTCTATGACCTGTCACTCGCCACTTGATGTGTCATCACGAATAGCTCAGAATTCTGAACGTGACTCAACTCGGATATGTGGAAATATCGTCTGTTTCCGCGACAAATGAGTACCTGAGCGAGACGCTGATGAAAGATATCGTGGAACGGAAATCACAGTAACAGTGCTTGAACCGTTGATTTAGGTCTCAGAGTCGAGTTACCTCGAAATTCCTGAGTAATATAAAAACAAATGTCAGAGATAACTGGAAACGTCGGATAGGTTCTATTGAAAAGAATGAAATAGAGTGCATGTATGGATAGTATCCTTTGGAGCTGTATGATCTCATCCTGATAATTTGATATAGCGATATACGATATATATGTCCTATACAACACAGAAAATGAAATCGGTCTTTTCAATCTATGATTATCGACAAACCGTTGATTCGATATTTTCGTCGGTCTCACTCCATACATCTAATTTGGGGAATCCATTTTATCTCGAGCAGTATACTACATTGAGATAAATATCTGATTTGTGAGTCGATGCGGTGATACCGGTCCAAATACTGAACCGTTCACTACTCACTCCAGATAAGTTGATCAACGCTGGAAAACTCACTCTTTGCTATTTCGGGTGAGTTATCGCATTTGGGATTGATGTTGTAGTACCACGGAAGAGATACGAGCGAATGCCTTTTCGAAATTCTTGTCGACTGTGGGACAGATTACCTGAATCCGAGAACTCGCGTCGAATAATCAAACTGCTGATGTGATCAACACTACACCCTGCCAGTTGTTGGTTTTTGGACACCTTCTCCACTGATTACAACACTCATCTATCAGGATCCGTGCTTTCACAATTGGTCTCTTACTCGATTCAAACTGTTTTGTGCGGTTCCTGCCGATAGTATGACCACCCGGACACATCCTCTTTCAATAGCCGTATCGATGTATATGAGACCGTCAGTCCTCTCAGTATTCGCTAGTTTGTCAGGACCGCTGCGAGTACCTAAGTCCCATTTCGGCTTGTTCGACGGCAGGCTTGAGTAGCCGTATATACGGACTGAGATGTGTTTATATATTCTGCAGCATCACCGTATCCACAATGTTCGCAGTATGAACTCACCCGCTTCCTGCTTCAGCGACCTTGTGAGACGGCGTCTGACAGCCTCTGAGATGCTCTCTCACGAACCCGCTTTGCATCCACAGCCTCTCAATAAGACGTGAACGGAGAGAGCGCAGTCTGCAACGAGAGCGAGACTGTTATTCGTACACCAGAATCGCGGACCGATTCTGAGGGCGTTGATTCGGGGTCCCCGCCCTAACCGATTAAACCACGTCAACGGACAGATTTTCAGACGTGTGAATGTAGCTCGTAATGTCGAGGTCAACACTCATGTAGTCCTCAAAGTCACTCTCACCGAGTGGCGACTTCTCGGGCGTGTCTTCCACGATGGTCACGAGTGAGACGCACGATCTGCCTATTGGTTCCTTTTGAGGATATATTGTTAATGTCGCCTGCTGGTAAGACGTCACGGTCTGCGCGAGTATTGAACCAGCCAATCTTTCCCAGTTGGAGCTGTATGAACTTGTCATCGTCCCTGTCATTGTTCATCTTAAACCGACCGTACTGACCTCCGTAAATTGCAATTTTATCAATGAAACAAAATATTATATCCGCCGTAATTGCAGTGCAGCGATTAGCGCCTAAATTAAGTACGTGAGTGGCGAGATAACGAGTACCAATCTCCCGGCTCGACTGAAATTAATCCACAAACCTGCCAGAAATCGGCATACTACGCTGGGGGTACGAGCTGGTCGCCGTCAAAGACCTCGAGTGAAAGAGATGCTCGCATCGCCATCTAACAGCCGTAATGCGGCATCATCAGCGTGGAACACGTTCACCGATCTGCTCGAATACAACTGCGAGCGTGAAGACACGCACTTCGTGGAGGGTGACCCGGGCGGGACGACCAGAGAGTGCGCTCAGTGTGGCGTCGGAACCGACAAGCCGCTGTGGGTGCGTGAACACTCCTGTCCGGTCTGTGGCTCCGAGGCGGACTCACCGATTGAGGAGTGAAACACTCCGAATTACCGCCTGTGGAGACTGCGCTTGCTGCGGACAATGCAGTTGTATCTGCAAAGCGCGTTCACCAGACTCCGTCTGGTGGGCTGTCAGACGCAGTCTGACAATGTCGTGGAAGCAAGAACTTCCTTCCGCAAGGAGCGAAGCCCCTGCCTCAACGAGCCGCTGATGGTGGCAAGTACAGGGGTAGCTCACTCTGAAAGACTAACAAACAGCTTTGATATACTTAATCTAAACGAAAAGCAGCGCGAGTTCCCCGCCCCACCGTGGGCGGGGGTGAAGCGCGTCACTCCGGCGCGTGTTCCGTCTCTTCGATATACCGTTCAACCACTTCCTCTGACACCGCTCCCGTCACGTCGTTCCCACGGAGTACCCACCCTTCCAGAATCCGCCACCCCACAAATACGACTCCCGAATTTCGGGATACCCCTCCAGCAACTGCTTACCCGAATACGACTTGAATTGCCGAGCGATGTCCGCCGGACTGTGTTTTGGGTCTGTGTGCACAAACAAGTGTACGTGGTCGTCTTCGTCCGCGATCTCCAACGCCAGAATCTCGTGTCCGAAGTGGTCCGAAGTGGTCCGCAGTCTCCGCAGTCTCCGCAAACAACTCTCGCACATCGTCCTCCACTACATCCAGAACCGGGTGTCGACACTTTGGGCACCAGACGAAGTGATACTTACTGACAGGAACTAACCGAATCTGCGTGACTGCGGTGCTCTTCCATCCATAATTCCTACATTTATGACAGTATAGAATGATTGTCACAGTATGGGTGAGGAAGCTACGAAGACGATTCAGACGCGCCTTCACCTCGCGTCTGGTGAGCGG
>KE356560.1:2427412-2432391 GCA_000415965.1 Haloquadratum walsbyi J07HQW1 | reverse complement strand
AGTTTCGGCACATCCCAGCGGGGGATTGGAGAGGGATCCATCAGATACCGTCCAGCAACCATTGTTGGGTATCGAGCGGCAATATTGATCTCACCCCACTCAACGACATTTTCATACAGGTGTACCCACATTTTCCCGTAATTACGATGCGCATGCCGTCGACGATTCGCAGCATCGGAGCCGTCAACTTTCCGAAGTGGGTCAGTGACGGGAACCTGCAATACAAGAATTTGCTCATCGGTGAGAACTTCCTCAGGAATCCGATGTCGGGTCTGAATTATATCTGCGCTTGTTGTATCAGCTGTTGTCTCAACATCGGCGGTGTTTGATGCTAATCGGCGAATATTTGCTGCATTGACAGATTTATCGGACCCTTGATCGATTACTTTGAATGTATCATCAGGTCCAAGCAGCGAGAGTGATGTCTGAATACCCCCGGTCCCCCATCCGCGGGCTAGCGGCATTGGTCGAGACGCATATGGAACCTGGTGTCCTGGAATCGAGATAGCCTTGATAATTGACCGTCGGACCTCACGCTTTGTGTGCTCATCAAGATACGCATAATTATATCCTGATAAGCTCTCATCGTCAGCGAACTCATTGATTATTGAACCAACGGTCTCAGCAGCACCTCCATCGGTGTCGGTCGCTTCGCCTTCGGACTGATCACCTGTGTGTTGATTGGTGGAATCTGTCGAGTGAGTTGTGAAATCAACATCGTGAGTACCTTCTTCGGATTCTGCGTCTGTTCCTGCGTCTATTTCAGTCATCACACCCAGCCTCCGTTTCGGTTGGTGCTGTTTCATCAGAATGTGCTGTTTCGGTGGTGTCACTGCCTGCTGTCCGTCGTCGAATCCCTCTAATTCGATCGAGAATCGACTGGAATGTTACATAATGTGGCAATTTAAGATGCTCAATAAATCCAAATGAATCCATTCCATCAACAATATCAAGAACGAATTCTGGATCTTCTGCAGGCTCGGTATCACTATCGAGCTGCATTGATGCATCAAGAATCGTCATTGCAATTGCCTTTCGCTCATTCCGCCCGAAGGTAAGCCCATATCCAAATGCAAACTGCGGGTCATCCCGCTTGGCGTAGATAGGCACGACTGCTTCGCTTTCGCTCACTTCGATATCAGTGATGGTCGCAGTCTCCTCGGTGTATGGATGCTCAATCATGACCGGTAGTCGTCCAATCCGCACCTCAGCAAGCGTTGGGTGCACCTGCCCATAGCCGCGAAGCGCAGAGTATCCAAGTGCAGTCATTGCCCCCGTTTCGCCACGAGCGAGTTCCTGTAAGATAGCATCACGATGTGCTGGATGAGTAAGTGACTCACGCGTCGTGTCCGTCGGCTCAGTTGTTTCAGTTGAATCTGGCTCATGAACGAGTCCTTCCGACCGAAGCAGAGTCATAACATTTGCGAGCGATTCAGGCGCTTCCTCAGTTGTCACATCCCACTCGGCTGTTGGGTCAGTTGCTTGCTCTGATCCGTCAGATTGAGTTTTTCCCTCACTAGCGAGTGTAAAATCAAGTAATCGCTGAGTATAATCTTTTGTCGGACCAAGGATTTGTCCACCTGGGACATCCTTGTACGCAGGCGAGACCCGCCGTATCGCAAACATCTCACTTGGGTCAACCGATATGGTCTCATCCCACCGCTCAAGTGTTGAACGGTATGCACGCAGAAGGAACGCAGCCTCTACTGTATCTCCCTGTGCTTGTTTGACCGCAAGCGCAGCGAGGCGAGGGGCATATAGACCCCCTTCGCTCATGGCTTGTGCGACCATCCGACTAAGTTGTTCCTCAAGTTGATCAACGCTCACCGGCTCGGTATCACCATTGAGACGTTGTTTCTCAAAGAGGTCAGCCGCACGTTCGATAAGCTCCTCACCAGCTTTGACAGCAACATATCCCATTAGTGTGCCTCCGATTCGTACTCATGCGCTGACTCATCGGTCATCGTCGAGTGAGCGTGCTCAACGGCGGCTCTCGATATGCTTGCTGATCGCGGAATCGCAAGCATAGACTCAGCGGTCGTCATAATCACATCGACGCCTCGTGGATACGCCGACTGCGCAGTCGCAATCCTGTCTAACTCGTCTGGAGGAAGTCCAATCGCGACCGTTCGATCTGTCTCTGCTGGAACACCCGGTCCATCAATCGTGACCACTGCAATCGAGGTGTCATCCGCAACTGTATCCTGAGTGATATCATTATTCGGCTCGATGGCTGGATCTGATGATGGTGTTGATGCTGTGAGTGTCTCAACCCGATATATCACTGTTGCGCCGTCACTTGGCTCAAGTAGTGTTCCACGTGGGACATCGCGAATATCCCATGACGGTACACCCTGCGTATGAATAATATCCGCCTCATGTGCGTCGGCATTTTCATATCGCCCTCGTGCGTCAAGTGCGTCTCGAAGCTCTTCATCCTCTATCTGTGCTTTGAGTTCATGATCAACAAGTGTCGCAACAACGGCGTGATCAGCGGGAGTAACCCCGAGTTGTTCGATTGTTCCCGGACGGGATAATACAGCACACAGCGTTCGGAATGTTTGACGAGTATCATGAACGGGATCGATCCCAAGAGCTCTCATAGCCCCTCCTCCATCGTTTCGAACGTGACGGCGGTATGTCGGCTTTCGCTCCATGTTTCATCTCGGTTCTGCTTGCGACGTTCGTCCACGGTATCGAGTTTCTCTTGAATTGTTTCAGCATGTGTATGGCTTCCAGCAACTGCAGCATCAACAATCGCTCCCGAAAGCGCTGCTCGCTCTTTTTTCCCCGGGTACATTGCGAATCCCCGTGCATCGTTAAGCGAGACCTCAGCAGGCGTGACCACTATCTCACCGAGATTAAATCGTTGATGTTCCACAGGGTCTGTGACCTGTTGCATGAGTAATTGCGGTTTTGGTTCCTGCAAGACCGATAGCGAGGGGTTGGTCGCAAGCACCCGGTTCGCGAGAGTTGCGAGTGTCTCTGCTTTCGCATGTGCAATCTGCTCAAATCGGAGCGTCCGATTATTCCGATTGTCCTCTTCCATGGACCCACTGTTCTGTAACAACCTGATAAGCCTGCGCTAAGTACTCTCTATGTCGTCACTCTGAATGGGGGTACACTCACCTTCGATAATATTGCACCTAGACTGCTATTGATCGCTATATTTTATCTATAATCGAGTACAGCAGAATAGACGTTTATTGATTATTTATCAGATATGTTGGTCGAATAATTCTCTTTGCTATCTATTATTGACGCTTTATACTCTATGAGGACAATAATTATTCACCCAACTTCGCTCATCAGAGCTGATGGCAGAAAACAAAAGCCAGAGCGTGACTCCGGCGCAAAATCACACAGATCAGTCTCGCGGTATGCTAACAGGTCGTCGTGGATTTATTGCTGCAGGCGCCAGTACTGTACTCGCAGGGCTCGCCGGGTGCAGTGGAACGCTTGGTGGGTCTGCGAGCGGTGGCGGCACAACAATCACCATGGTATTGACGCCAGGGACACCTTCGGATATCCGGACACGATATGAGCCGATGCGAGCGATGATTGAAGGTGAACTTGATGGGGTCACTGTTGAGATGCAAGTTCCACAGGATTATTCAGCAGTTCGTCCAGCACTCAACAGTGAACAGGCTGAGATTGGCATGGACGATGTGACGCTCATTTCAAATCCTGATTTAATGGATGTATACGGAACGACCGTCACAGGTGGGTCAGCATTTTATTTTTCAGTAATGCTGACAAATGAAGACTCAAACATCACACAGCGGGCAGATATAAAGGGAAAGACAGCGGCTTTTGCTGATCGACTTTCGACAAGCGGGTCAATCTTTGCAACATACGCGTTGAAACAAGCTGGTCTGAATGTCGGTGACGCCCCGGATGGTGACCCAGTTGATTTTACCGGATCATGGTCGAATCATGAGGTTGCACTTGAGAAGCTTGGTGCTGGTGAGGCAGACGCAGCAACCACGTACGGTGGAAACGGAATGCCGCACATCCCGTCCTCATATCGGTCGGATTTCCCACAGCGTGTGATCAATAAAAGCTCAGCGCTTGATGTGCTTGATACTGAATCACCAAAATTCCGACCGTTCTGGTGGTCATTCCCGATTCCAAAACAGCCGGTATATGCGCGAAAGACATGGGATTCAGAGTATAAATCACAAGTTGGTGATCTTCTTGTTAACTCAGATAAAAGCTTAATTCAACAGTATTATCCAGATGATTACAATGAGGCTGACTTACCATTTACAACGCTTCGTGACACCTCAATCGATGACTACCAACCTGTGATCAAACGACTCAACAATCTTGGAATCGAGCTTGGGTCCTAGTTCTCGGTAGTAATCAGCTAAAATTTTTATTAATTTGAATCACTATGAGCACACTTACCATAGATAACGTAACAAAGACATACGGTGATGTCGTTGCACTCGATTCGGTCTCATTCGAGATTGAAGATGAATTTGTTGTCCTTCTCGGTGAATCGGGAGCTGGAAAATCAACAATGCTCCGCTGTATCAATGGACTAACACACCCCACTGAAGGAGAGATTCGACTTAATGGAAATCCAATCAATGGATCGCGTCCTGATATTGGAATGATATTCCAGCAACACAATCTCGTTGATGGTGTCTCGGCGTACATGAATGCACTTACTGGTTCACTTGATCAAACGTCGACATTCAGCAGTCTGTTACAACAGCAAGATACAAAAACAAAAGAACGCGCGCTTGAAGCACTCCAGACTGTTGGTCTTCTTGAGGAGTCACATCAGCGTGTCTCACAGATGAGCGGTGGGCAACAACAGCGTGTCGGAATCGCACGAGCACTTGTACAGGATCCAGCATTACTTCTTGCGGATGAACCCGTTGCAAGTCTTGATCCCTCGAGTGCAGAGAGTGTGATGGATTATCTTAAAAAAGCGGCAAGCGTTCATGAGGTCACCGCTCTTGTTAGCC
>KE356560.1:2392488-2427362 GCA_000415965.1 Haloquadratum walsbyi J07HQW1 | reverse complement strand
AGTCGGCAGGGACGGCGGTTCCGCTGTACGAATGAGGAGTGTGACGTGGTGCAAGACCACGCCGACCGGAACGCGTCGGGCATGGTGAACATCGCGTGGCGTGAGAAGGCGAAAGTTGACGGTAACGAATCGAATTCCGGGACTCACAAAACCCAACCACAAGTACGGTTGGTGCGTCTGTCCGGGTCGGGGCGTATAAGCCGCCCACCCTCATCCCGTTCCCTTGCGGAACAGGGAGTGCTAGCGCACGGCTGAGGGAATACAAAAGCCTCGGGCCACCGCGCCCGAGGTTGTTTACGACCGATAACTGTGTATGACACTTTTTTAATGACATCAACCCCTGGAGTAAACGTCTCTGTTGACCCTTCTGCAGAATAACTCAAGATGGTTGATGATCAAGCAACCTCTAACGCTAAGATTCCTACTCATCTAACACACTTTGCAGACGATTGACTGCTCTGCTTGAAACATGCAATCGCCCTTGTTGTCAGATTGGGTCCCACCTCAGTCTCTCACCTTTGATTTCACATTTCAGGTAGACGCCGCCGAATAAGGACATCGCATGTCACAGAAACGCATTCTTTTCTCACTCCTGATGTCACGACGTCGCTCATATGAGCGCGATACGCCTCCGGTTTAGATCCAAAGAGTGTGAGAACTGTCGCGATGCTGTATCGTTGCCATCCACTGCCATATCAGGAGGAGTCTAATTGAACTACCGACTTATTTGTGCAGATACAATATTATATCTGAAAAGCACAGTTTCTACACAAATAAACGAGTAGCAACCAATGATAAAACACTGTAGCTACACAACTAAAGAATATTATCTGTGTGAGGACAGTACTTTGAAATGCATACCAATCATGAGATAAATTATGCCCGAGACGGAATCAAACACCGACCGCGCCAGCGTAATGACATACGTTTCACCCGCACAGAAACAAGAATGGGTTACTCATGCTGAAACGCTCAATATGAGTCAAAGTGAGTTCGTCCGAACGATGGTCCAAGCGGGTCGTCGTGACTTTACTGTCCCAGATCGTTCATCTATTACGACTGAAACAGCGTCTCGAAACACTGATTCGACGAACACACAGACAAATTCTCTGAGAGCACGTGTCATCGACGCTCTCACAGCGGACACATATCACGAGTGGGATGAGCTTCTTGCAATCGTCTCAGAGAATATTGAACAGCGGCTTGATCAAACCCTCGCAGAACTTCAAGAGGCGAGTATTATCACCTACAGCGGTCGCCACGGTGGGTATACCCTCCGTGAGGACGCTGATGTAATCGATAACGCTGATACTGAGAATCTTTCCGGCGGCGAGAACTCATGAGTGTTAAAACAGCAGACGGCGAGGTTGTTCATGACCCGGTTGGATACTTCATCCAAGATATGACCTATCATGGCAAATCAGCGCAAACGCGGGATGCCTACAACCGCGTTCTTCGTCGTTTCGAAACGTTTCTGACAGAGCAGACTCAAGAGGCATCCGATCAAACGTCACCGACAGAGATCGATTCGACTGCCACTAGTAATATCGCACGTGCGACACACCGCGATTGTATGGCATGGATTCATTCACTCCGGCAAACAGAGACCGCAGGTAGCACCATCGCCACATATGCCTCATACCTCCACCGATTTTATGCATATATGTCTCAGATCGGTGCATTCGAATCTAATCCAATGACACTTGTCATCGCTGAAATGGATGAGCGTATTGATACAAACCCATCTCGACGAGAAATTTCACTGACAGATATGCGGTCATTCCTCACGGATATACATCACCCACTTGAGCACGCGGTCATCATGACACTCATCAAAACTGGGATACGCGCCGGTGAACTCTGTAATCTTGATCTACGGGATATCGTACTTACCGATAAAAAAGCACTTGATGAGGTGTCGACAGATAGCTCTCAACCACTACGGGCACATCTTGAGGGACGAGGACCTTCGATGTATGTTTCAGACGCTCCAGCAGTCGGAGTTGTCATCGCCGGTGAGGAGCGAACTGCTTCAAACAAGCGTCAGCGCTCAACAACGATTCCAATCGATGAGGAACTCGATTGGGCGCTACGACGCTGGCTTGCGATTCGCCCACAGACAACGTCGCCTGCTCAACCATTGTTCGTCAGTACTGCAGAACAGTGGGGGAAACGTCTTACACCACATATGGTTCATCATATAATTGAAACCCACGCAAAGGATGTTGGATGGCATAATGATGGTGGCGATGCCACAGAAAATGTTACCCCACACTATTTTCGACACTTCTTCACGACACATCTTCGAGATAGAACCGGTGACCGTGGTATTGTCAAGTATCTTCGGGGTGATGTCGGTGGTGACATTATCGAGACGTATACCCACAATTGGGGTGACAGAGTCCGTGACACCTATGAGGAGCACATATACACGGTGCTGTAGTCATGCTGTAGCAACAATACTCATCATATATCTCCGAAGTCAGTCACCCACACATAAACTGGCGGGATTACTCATGAGATAATATCCAGGATCTATCGATTGCTGAAACAGTTTGTCTGTGTCAGCGGGGTTCACTGTCTAGGTTCTATTCAGCTACGCGATTACAAATTACTGCTCTTATCTGGGGTGTGTATACTGAATCCTTCCTGTAATCTCGCTCTTTCCAGATGAGATTTGATCCGGTAGGTGTCCTAAATTATTATCGATACCAGTACTCAGTGCTGCTCATGGTGATATATATGATAAATTTCCATACTTGTTCAATAAATAATATATTATCTTCTGTCAAATCCCTGTCCGCGTTACGACGTATAAACCATATAACGCTATATCAAAAACACCGCGATATTCACCACTCGCTCCAGGTAAGCTAATCAGGGATTGAAAACTTACTCTCTGCTGTCTGGGGTGAATCCTCGTACCTAGAGTTGATGTAATAGTGTCCACAGAGAGATACGAGCGCACGCCCTTATCAGATTCCCGTCTGCTGTATGTGGTCACACAAATTTGAGCATTCGCACCGAGTAGTCGAACTACTGATGTGACCAACGCCGCACCCTGCCAGTCGTTAGTCGCTGAATACTTGCTCTGCTGGTCGCTAAACTCATGAGCCACGAACCGTACGTTCTTATTTGATCTAGCATTTATATTAGACCATACTGTGCGGCTACCTGGCAGGAGTGCAGACGCCTGAGCCCACCCCTATTGAATAGTCGGTTTGAACTACGGACTTGCCGGTGAGTCGGTACTCCAGGTATCCGCTAGTTCGTGGGAGACTGCTGCTGGAATCCAAATCTCTGTTCCAGCTCGCTTAACGGCACTTCTGAGCGACTGTCAATGCTGATTAAGATGTTTGATAAATACAAATCCTGAATCCACCGTGTCCGCGATGGTTGCAGTATACATCCTCCATGCTCAGGTTGCTCATCGGCGCACTTTCCGAGGATACCGTCTCCGTCATCATCAAAACCACTTGATGTGCTAGCTCTTCTGTTGCAGGGGTGGATTTTAACAGGACGCTACTGATATCTGTTGCGAGTCATATAATGGCTGTAATCCCCTTTATTGACGCGCACATCACCCTCTAATCCCATTGCGTTCTCGCCTCCGGCAGAAAGCACGTCAGGTAGAGGAGGTCACCGAGTTCGGCGTCGCTCGTCACGACTTGCCTGTGAATGCATTCTGCAGACCGAGTTACTTGGCGTCTGGTCGTTGCCTCAAACCGCTCAATAAGACGCCGACACTCACTGTGGTCGTCTGGGTCCAGTGCGGGACGTCGTATCGTTCGATGTTTCCAAGTACGTCTCGAAGCGCGTCACTCACACCCGTTTCCATGACAGTGGGGTCCTCAAAGTCCTCAAGTTCGCCCCGCCGTGCGTCAAGGAGGACACTTACTGCGACATCGGTCTGCTGGAACGTTTCGATGAGGTCGTAGATAGCGTCAGTCGCTGACCTGACGGCGTCCTCGACAACAATGAGTGCGTGCCCGGAGCTGGTGCGAACGACTGATTCAAGCTTGCCCACACTCTGAAACTCTCGCCCACGTCCGCTTTCACGGTAGAATACGCTTTGTTACTTGAGTAACCTGTCAGTACTTTCGCCTTGATTACATATCGATACGGTCACCGATTTCAGCGATTTCAAGCACCCGAGGGAATGGATAACTTTGTGTATGCGAATGCAGTGCTGTTGGATCCGCTGTTAATCCTTTCCACATATCCCAATGACTCGGAAGAAGCCGATCAATATTGAGGTCTGCTGCTGCACGTATGATCTCATTTTCAGTTGCATACCATTTCGTTCGGACAGGGTCACCGGTTTCTTTATCATTGATATTGCCAGTCGAACCAAATGCAAGTACTCCAAAGTCAATATCATATGCATTCCCAAGTGCGTCAAAATCCTCATGTGGCTTTGTATCACCACCATGAAAGAACGTTCCTGTCTCATGCTCAATCACATACGAAACTGGATGCGTCGAATCAGGGTCGTGAGCGTACTCAACATGAACCGTGAACTCTCCAATATCAATTGTATCTCCCTCTGATATCATTTGGAGCTGTGTCCCATCGATATCATACCTCTCCTGCCATGCTTCAGTTTCACGCGCGACATGAATTGAGTCATCAGGCGCATAAAACCGCGCGCCTGTTGACTCAAGAATTGGACCCTGTGATGGACCATGGGTATGATCAGTATGCTCATGCGTTGCAAAAATTGCATCCATGGAGACTACGTCATCAGGATCAAATGGGATTGGGATCATCCGAACTGTTCGCGGAGGGTCACCAGTCCCAACATACGGATCGATTGCGATTGTTGTCCCCTCACTGCCCTTTAGAAAGAACCCATTGCATCCAAGATACCAGATAGCGATTGTGTCAGGCGATGCCGCCTCAACATCACGCGGGAGCCACGCCCCCCAATCAGTGTCAATCTTCCCCATATTGCCTATGTCACCGCCAGAGACTAACCGTTATTGATACACAGACAGGCGTGCATCTTTCCACACATGGCAATCAATAGAACAGATAACCCATCTACAGCGAAAGCAATGCGAATGCCTCGGGGCTTGGATTAGAATGTGATCATGAGGCGGTTCACCATGGTTGCACAAACAGTCTCAGCGTACTTGATGAGTGCACAGAACATGTCCACGTTCCTCGGATCCTGACTCTGAACTCGGGTATCTGAGAGTTGATATGTTTTATGAGTGAAACCTACAAAAAGTATTTATCCTTCTGCCATACAGATACTCCGTACAATGCCAACGAGTATCAGACGGACTGCAACGTTTTCAGAAATGGACACGACAATGCGGTCGCTTGGGACACTCGACCGCGACATCACCACTGATATTGATGAGTGATCTCAGCATATACTGAGTGAATTCACAGGTGCTACGTGCTCAATGCTACGGGGCTTGTTTGTGACCCCGGAGGTGATTCACCACGTCCCGTGGAATGTATCGAAGGAAAGCGAGTCTAAGGGCTTATCACCAACGGCAATTCGATACTCACCAGGTGTGAGCATCGGTTTATGAAACTGTGGTCCATCATCGGTAGTAATACGCGGACACCCCGTGTTGACAAAGGCATCCATATCGAAGTTACGGAGTCGATCTGGTGTCACTTCGTCCATTGTAATGAGATACGTGTTATCGTTATCCTCAAGAATAGACTCAGCAGTGTCCATTCTGCCCTGTCCAATCTTCGTGCAGAAAATCACTCCCCACTTGTCGGCGCTCATTGCCTTGTGTACAGCGGCATATCGCTGTTTCATGAATTTCTCTGTATCGGCAACAGTCACAACATTATTGACCGGATCTGCGATTAACACCCGCTTGTCCGGATGTTCCATCGCGAGTCCAAGTGGGTGGAATTTCCCACCACCAACATAGAGTACTTGATCAGCGTCAATGTCCGCTGATGCATAATTACATCCGAGCACTTGTCCCTCATGTGTGAGCCTGTCATCACCCCGTCGAGTGTGCACATCAAATCCGCGCGTTTCAAGCCAGGTAACCATCGAGTCGAACTGATTCATATGCTGAGCAGTTGTGACGAGACCAACATCATCTTCAGGTAATTCCCCGACAGCTTCTTCAAGAATCGGGAATGGGTCGACATTCGAGAATAATGGGACGTATATGATCTTATCAGATTCTTTCATTGGTGAATGCCCGAAATGGACAAATACGTCCGTTCGACGCATCAGATACGTATCAAGATCACAGGCACCATAACACGGCTGCCCAGAGAGCATAAATGTTACATCATTACCACAAAGTGCTCGAAGATCATCTGCGACCGCTGGTCCACGTCGCTTGAGTCCCTCGGGAAACTGTAGTCCAACACGATCTGCATCGCGCTCTTCGATCTCCTCAACAATCCGATCGAGTTCATAATCCCACTCTCGATCATGTTTGAGTGACATACCGGTATTTCGAAGGTCGCCTTCAGTCGTTGTCTCTTGGCTCATTATAGAATATAACCTGTCTGGCTGGATAACTGTTGTTCACTGATGATGCCAGTGTCTCCTTACTCTGGTGTGTGATTGAGTTATACGTGGAGCAGGCGTAATCCCATGTCGTTTCCGGCGTGGATACGCGCCGTCGCTGGGTTTCCACACAGTCTCCTTGCAGCATGATGTGCCTATAACTGTCGGCGCACCGGCTCTGACCCCAGTGTCGCCAAGCGCTCGAAAAGTGACGGTTCGAGTGTGAGTGTGAGTGTCCGCCCACGCTAGAAACAGGGTTTATGTCGGAATCACATAACAAGCGACGGGCAATCATCAACGTAAATAACTCCGAGTCTGCTGAACCCAACGACCGACCACCGCTCCTATGGCACAACTCACACAGGAACGCGTTTTCGGCTGAGAAGAGGAGTCTCGGAGGCAGGCGTTGGGGTTGGGGTTGGGGTTTGGGTTTGGCACTCCCAATACACAGAGGCTGTCCCTTGCCCGGATTCGGTTGTATACCGATTCCCACGGTGTGTTCGCTTGGCATTCTGTGACCGTGACCCTGCACCTGCACCTGACACTCCCAACTCACCTCACCTTACCTTACCTTCTCACCTCAGCGCTGCGGTGCCGTGGGAGTCCTCCGCGTTCACCTCGAGGAGGATGTCAACTGTGAGGAATCCTATATCCTGGCGGTATCAAACTGACTGAGACATCGATACAAATACAGTAAAAATTCACTTTGTCGATACAATCTGATTTCGTCTCAAAATACTACTCCCGTACTGATCTCGCAGTCTGATTTTGCGCTGTCGTGTACCACTGCGGTTGTGATGGTGTCGTCGATCCGATATCCTCATACTCAAACGAAACAGAAACAGTGGTGGTTTTATTCTCTGTGACACGGCGATATGATACGGTGAATGATGAGACAAATCCCTGCTCATTCACCTGGGCGACTGCTTGATAATTATTGATACGACCATCTGTATTTATGCCAAATGGCTGTCCAGTCGCAACGATGGTATATGTCTCATCGGTGAGCTTTGAGAGCACGATTCGCGATTCCGAGGTATCAAGATACCGTTGTAGGACGCTTTCTGCGCGGTTAGCAAATCGTCCATTGTTACTTCCAAACTCACCACCGCTGACGGAGAACCTCCCGAATGAGACGTTCTCTTCACTTTCGCGATCAACTCGAATATATGCCGCTGATCCGTCAGCGTAGACACTTAAATTCACATCCTCTGTTTCATTCGTCGACTGTAATGTTCCTGTTGCGGTATAGAGATACTCAATTTGATTAGCGACTACTGCCTCTTCTGAGAGCTCTCGCCAGGTCTGTACTCCAAACGCACTGACATGTTGTTTCTGAACACTGTATCGATATGACTGGCCTGAAACAGTATCCGCATGTGCTGCTGCAAGACGGTTTGGGTCCACGATGCCGGTTGTCGTAACACCTGGCGGATACCCAAGCAGCCTTTGGGTCTCATTTGTTGTTTCCGCAGTTTGTGAATCATTTGATGCAATCTGACTCTGACTCCGACTCCCAGCGTCTGATTGCGACCATGACTGCTGTTCAGCACTCGCCTGTGAAATCCCAAGAAATACCTGTACATCAACGCTTAATTCATTGATAACTGTCCCTACCGTGGCGTCTCCCGATGTGAACTCTGGGGAGACATTTGATGCTGCCCCTGGCACGACACCAAGTGCAATTCCACTCCCCGAAATGACGGTCAGGATCAGTATGACCACGAACACCGCCGTCACCGGTCGCTGACGGCTGAGATGTGTCCCCCCCATCAGTGATATCAGATTCCGTGACAATCCATATCCAGTATCACTCTCTGAGTGATGAGTATCAGGTTCATCAGCATGCGAATCATCTATGCTAATGGAGGTATCAAAATATTGTGTAAAAAGCGTCTCAGCAGTCGGTCGTGGAATAGCATAAAGTGCAATTGAGCGTAATTCTGCAGGACCGACAAGACGCGCATTAATCTCATCAGTCGACTCAATATATTGTTTCGTCTGCCGTGTCGTAATTAATATATCAACTGTGTCAGGAACAGTCAGTCGGCGGAATCGATTCGGAACCCATGAATGACCAATGACAGCAAGCACAGTCTGGGAATTATCTTTCGTCTCATCTGAGTCACCAACATAGATATATCGCTGTTCGATTGTCACATTCTCATCGCTCCGTGCATCCCAGAGAGCAGCGACAAAGGCGGTGAAACGGGACTGCTCAAGCCCGCGAAGTAACGTCGCGAACCGATCGATTGAGACAGGTGCCACATCTACATATAGATAGTTCGAGCGCTAGACTCTTTTGCTTATGTGAGTATAACTACTGGTATCTCTTTGATCTCGTCTGAGCTACTCACTGTCAGTTGTTGGCAATTTGACTTCTGTCTCCGAAGTTGCAGCGGAACGCGTAGCCGGGCATCCCAGTTGAACTGAGTGTGGGTTCGGATATACACAGTGGTCATATTGCCACCGACTGCTGTAATGTTATCTTGGCGATAGGGTGACCCATTGACGGGTGAGGTCTGTCATGATTCAGTTGTCTGTGTGCAGGTGACCGCACTTTCAAATACTTCCCAGTCATAATATTCTCAATGAGTGTTCAGACGGACAAACTCGAAGAACTTGGAAGCGACCTCGGTGAAGCGATTGCTGAAACTCCGGCGTATCAAAGATTCGAGGAAACGAAGGCAGCCGTTGAAGCAGATGATGAAATTCAAGCACAAATCACAGAATTCCAGGATCGTCGTGACACATTCATGAGTGCCCGTCAAGCGGGTACCGCCACTCAAGAGATGCTTGACGAAGTGAAATCTGCACAATCAGAGCTACATAGTATGCCGAAGATGGCAGCGTATCTCGATGCACAAAAAGCACTTCAGTCCAAACTTGAAGATATTAATAAAGCGATTTCAGACCCATTAGCTGTTGACTTCGGCGGTGAAGCAGGCGGATGCTGTCAGGATGAATAATACGTCGAATTTATATTTGAGTTCGCATCATCCCGTAGTCATCCCGCCATCATAAGCCATTTTGAGCCTTCCACCGTGGTTGTTCCTTCTCGTTTCGAGACCGTGACTCATTGAGACGAATCACACGAGAATTGTGTTAGTGATTTTCGAAGAGTCCGAGCGTTCAAATCACAACCCGATCTATCCACGGTATTATGTTTGCGATTGCTGGTGGGAAGGGTGGCTGCGGTAAGACAACAACAACACTCGGGCTCGCTCGCGCGGTTAACGGTCCTGCGGTCGCTGTCGATGCAGACTATGACCTCCCGAATCTGCACCGACTTGCCGGCACTCCCCGAAATACACTCGAATCATCGGACGAGACGGTGTATATCGACTCAGCCGACCCATACACCCGCATACTCCCAGCGCCGCTCCCAGATGATCATATTATGCATCTTCCAGCGCGTATTCAGTATTTAAAAACGATTGTATCGACCGACCTCGGTCCGGTGTTTACTGACTGCCCTGCGGGAGCAGGTCCAGACGCAGTCCGTCCTCTTCGAGTTGCGGATTCGGTCATTGTTATTACAACACCGGCAATTGCGTCCATCCGAGACGCTGTAAAAACAGCTGCTATGGCTCGAGCACTCGGAACCACAGTGGCAGGCATTATTGTTACACAAGCAGACTCGCCACCGCGTGGGCTCTCAGAGATATTCACAGCACCAATATTACACAGCGTGCCTGAGCGTATTGAACCACTCCGTTCATCCGTCGTTACACAGGCGCATTCGGCAATCACCGAGATGTTGCTTGCAAATAAGAAGTGATAATAATGTATCTCTCACGCGCTGTTCGTCGCTGGTAACATCATTCTTGAGTATCAAGTATCGGGTCTTCGCTCGGGGTCGGGTATCAATTACTCATCGATGTCGCCCAACTCAGCAGCTAACTCCTCAGCGTCAATATCTACATCTTCGAGGTCCTCAAGATCCTCGACTGCTTCTTCAACGTCGGGATCATCTGGCTCACCGACATCCGTTTCGAGATCATCTTCAGCATCGAGTTCAGGACCCATACCACCCATCATACCTCCAAGACCTCCCATCATGCCGCCTTGTCCATCAAGGGTCTCTTGAATAATCATCCGGTCAATCCCAATCCGGTCAATAACCTCTTCTGCAATCTGCTGTTTCGAGAAGAGCCACTGCTGATTCATCTGCATCTCAGGTGTTGAGTCCACGTAGAGCGTTTCTTTTTCGACCTCGACCGTTTCTGTCCCGGTTTCGGTTTCGGCTTCGGTTTCAGCCTCAGCCTCAGTTTCTGATTCGTCTGTTAGCTCAACGGACTGCTCTTCTTCGACTGTATCGGTTTCAATCCGAACAGTCGGAGGTGTCTGGAGATACATCCCAAGTAAACTCTCAGCCTTTGTTTCAGGATCCTCAACAATCTCTTGTACTTCGTATTCATACTCAAGATCCTGCCCAGCGAGCGGATGATTGAAATCAACACGTGCACGGGTATTAATTATGGTTATAATCCTACCTTGTTCCCCATCAATCTGCACCTGTGCACCAGGATATTGATTATCTTCATCGATCTTATTGGCACTGATCGTTCGGACCTCATCGTCATCATACTCACCGAAGGCATCATCCGCAGGAATTTCAACAGTTCCGCTGTCACCAGCGGTTGTTTCAAGAAGAGCATCTTCAACTGAGGGAAAAAGATGTCCCGCACCAATAACTAGCACACGAGATTCAAATTCACGATCATCATCATCCAACCCTGCTTCTGCAGCAATCTCCGGGTCAGTAGTATCGATGACAGTGTCATCTTCCTGCGTTCGAAGGGTATATCCAAGACGGACAAAGTCACCGTCTTGAATGCCCGAATCGGCCGTATCGGCCTCTTCCGCCTGCGGTTCGTCACTCATATACTCAATATTCCCCGTCTGACTCTTAAGAATCACGTTTCGACCCCGCGCGTTACTGCGCACGGTCGCATGACTCATCATCAAGACAGTGACCACAGTGTAAGCATGATCGGGGGCTGGGTTCTCTTAGTTGCGCTCAAACCACGCCGGCGTGTCTGATGGTTGAAATGCTAACAAATAGACTATCATTGATTTTCATCACCGCTTCTATATAAAGGTCTCAATCGCTGATACTTGCCGTTTACAAATATCCGGCTGATATTGACACTGACGCTGGCAGAGGACACCTACTTTCAGTGAGGAAGGATGCGTCGAGTGAAATGAGTCCAGCAGACCAGACGACTTATTCCAATTCGGTCACAGGAAAGCTATGTGTACGAGGTTGAACTGAAGATTCGTGCGTCTCATGATCCAATTGAGTCTGCACTGGCTAAGACCGATTCGACGTATGTTGGGCATGTTAAACAGCGTGATACATACTACAATGCACCACATCGGGATTTTGCAACAACAGATGAGGCGCTTCGAATCCGACAGGAAGAGCGGGATCTGCCCGATGCTGATGAAGATAAGACAGCCTCAACAACAACTGAACTTACATACAAGGGTCCTCGGATTGACTCAACATCAAAAACACGTAAGGAACATGAGGTAGCAGTCGCCAATGATACCGCGGCTGCTGCTATTCTCGATGAACTGGGATTTGATCCTGCTGCCACTGTGGTGAAAGATCGTGACATCTACACCATCAAATATACAGATGATACCACACACACGGTTGTGCTTGACAGTGTCACCGACCTTGGTGAGTTTGTCGAGGTTGAGGCAACAACTCCGACCGAGTCAGACATCCCGGCTGTGCGGTCAGCTCTGGATGAGACGCTTACAGTCTTGGGATTAGACCCAGATAATCAGATTCGGACTTCATATCTTGGATTACTGCTTGAGGAGTAGCGTATTTTATTTTTCCAGGTAATATTCTCTCCGGAGAAGGTTTCCACAAGTTATAGGATGACCGATGAAAAAACGAGAATAATGACTGAGCGGAATATTGCAATTGAGGCAGCCAATCGTGACGCTGTTGAAGATCAGCGGGTCGAAATCGTCGAGCGAAAGGGGATTGGTCACCCAGACTCAATTTGTGATGGCATCGCAGAGACTGTTTCACGCGCACTATCACAACTATATCTTGATCGCGTCGGTCATGTTCTACATTACAATACCGACGAGACACAATTAGTGGCTGGTGAATCGGTCCCGGACTTCGGCGGCGGTGAAATCGTCGAACCGATCTATATTTTGATTGTTGGACGCGCGACAAAGGTCTATGATGGCCAGCGACTGCCGGTTGATTCGACAGCGGTGGAAGCAGCTCGGACGTATCTCCGCGAAAACATTCCTGCACTGACCCTCGGAACAGACGTCGTCGTTGATGTTCGACTTGGACAGGGATCTGGAGATCTAAAGGATGTCTTCAGCGAGAATAATGCAGAGGTTCCAATGGCAAATGACACCTCCTTCGGTGTGGGACATGCACCTCTCACGGAGACTGAACAAATTGTCCAAGCTGTTGAGATGCAATTAAATGGTCCATATGCTGAAAATCACCCTGTTGTTGGTCCCGATATCAAGGTAATGGGAAAACGCGAGAATAATCGTATCGACATTACTGTTGCCGCTGCAATGATTGATAGTTATGTTGCTAATCTTGAGGATTATGTCGATGCAATCGAAAATATTCGCGCGTTCGTCACCGATGTCGCACAAAGACATACAAACCGAGAGGTTACTGTTGCGGTCAACACTGCAGATGATTATGATACAGGATCAATCTATCTGACAGTCACGGGGACAAGTGCTGAAATGGGTGATGATGGCTCTGTTGGTCGTGGGAACCGTGCGAACGGACTTATTACGCCAAATCGACCCATGAGTATGGAAGCCACCTCAGGAAAAAATCCCGTGAATCATATTGGAAAAATATACAATCTCCTTTCAACCGATATTGCTGAATCAGTCGTTGCTGATGTTGATGGTATCCGTGATCTGCAGATTCGACTTCTCTCACAAATTGGTCGTCCAATTGATGAGCCACATATTGCGGATGCAAAAGTTGTGACCGAATCAGATGTCAATCTGCAAGCGATTGAACCCGAAATTCGAGCGATCATCGATAACCGACTTGCTGATGTCACAAGCATCACAAAGCGTGTGATCAACGATGAGCTTACGACATTTTGACACGCACAACACTCCACCCCGTCCCCGGAGAGTGAGCACTGACTCGCGAGTATGTCAGTGGAACGCTCAGCTCAGTGCACACATATGATCTCAGAGAGGACTGCGATTGAGCGAGCCTGTTTCCACAGATAATACCGAGACACCCATCTCACACACATCGAGTGAGTGTAAATATATCGTTGCAGTAATAGAGCTGATATTTGATATACAAGAATATTCAGCAACGATCACCACCCAAATATGGAAGATGAATAATCAACTGTGCATTTATTCATCGACATCAACCGACATATTTTATTCGTAAGCGTTCTTACCTGAACAATCGGTTAAAAATGCATTTACATGGCTCGAAGCCCTACATAATATTATGTCAGGAACGTGTTGTCCTCAACCAACTACCCCAGAATGGACCGTTCGACAAGTTATCCATCGCAGTGACTGGAAGGACACGACAAGAGTTTGTCCAACGTGCGGCGAATCAGTTGATCTGATGTGTGGTCATTGCCAAGTTGAATTGGATCGTGAGCGAACGCCGCCCCCCGGATCCAAGTTGACTCGGGAGCGCCGTTTGCTCGCATTTTGTGATGAGGAGTGTGCAACGCTCTGGCTTGATGCAGACTAATACGGTATGAGACGAATACAACTGATATATAATTGATATCAAGCTGGATACCCGAGGCTTTGATCCCAACAGTTGACAGCAACAGTAGCGATAACGTCTTGTTTTGTCATGAGAGAACTATTGTGTGACCGTCGTCTGCCTCCTTGGCGAGCAAAGCACAGATGTGCAATATGAACTCCTCTCCAGAGAGACGGCTCGAAAAGCGCTCATGACATATTCGTTTGCTGAGCCATTCAGAAATTCCCTCGCAGTTGAGACGGTAAGTCTTGGTGCGGCAGTTGCTTTATGTAATGACTTAGAATGGTATCTTGCCCGATTTGTTGATCACACAATTATCCGTGAACAAAGCATTACGAGTGATGAATGGCTGAGTCGGTCACTTGCAACCGCTGTCCGTGATGAGCAGATTCCACCTACGGAGACCGGTGAACGACTTGCTATCTATGGCATCGTTGATGGTTCCCCAACCGAGCCCATGTATGTAACGCGACGTTCGAAAGACGCAGAGGGTTCTTATGAGACACCCCCATCGTATGATCTCCGTCAGGTTGAAGAGACGATTATCGTCCGTGTCACAGCTAATGAATTTGGAGGATAATCAATTTATCTGCGACACTGTGTTCTATTGTGTCTTGATCAACATCTTCCAGTCGGACTGTCGCTGCGTGTGAATCGTCATGATGTCTGAACGACGCTTCTCCTCTCACACTCACTGACTACATGGAGATGTCTCAACTGAGGTTGCCGCGTTCATGATGCGTTATTTTACAATAGCAACGTGACACTCCGTTGACTTTCCCCCACTCCTACAGGGCTGTCTCTTACCCATAAGTCAGTCTCAACAGATAACATCAATTCATTGAAACACAAAAAATAAACATCATGAAAAATTCCTTTCTTAGGATGAGCCTCACGCGGGAGAAGACTCCCCCGGCAGTTCTGGAAATGTTTGCTTCCAGAACTGTCCGCTCAGCCTCCGTCAGCAAGATATCTCCTGGAGTTGGATCGTCCCCACCACGATCCTGAACTAAAATCGGGCGTACGTCTTCAGGAACCCACTCAAGAGCAGCTCTGTCGCCACGCAGCCACTTTCTGCACTGGTTTTCAATCTGAATTGGCTCATCCTTGCCGTTCGTGATATAGTTTGTTTCTGGCTGTTGATCCTCGACCAGCAGGTGCTGGTCGACGATCCCGGTCATTTGCTGTGTGTCGGGACGTACACCGATTCATGAGTGTAGTTTGACTCCTTCGACGTCAATATCTGATGAGCTCATGTCGCCGAGTCCGTCCTTTGCTGGATGCCGGCGAAAGGGAAAGAGAAAACTGAGGTAGGTAGTGTCGGAGACAATCAGTGGGTCGTCTGCACCACTCACTCGTGACTGCTGTGCCTGTGTATGCGCGGAAATGACTCACTAGGCTCCAGACGGTCATTATCGCCAAATCGGTATGTAAGCCTTTGTGGACGCCCAGTCTTCGCAGGAGGTCGGGATGGACTCGGCAGCTCGCTTACCGAGTTCATCCTTGAGTTGGATAAGTCGATTAGTCAGCCGCTTATCACCAAATTCCGCTGCTCGAAACTTGCTCCTCATCCATTCAGAAACATCCATGTCACGCAACTGTCCATCCCGATCAAGTTTGACCTCCAACCGCGTGGACAGTGTCCCATCTTTCCGTTTTAGTTCGTCAGCTCTACTGTTATGACTCATGCGTAAGAGACAGCCCTAAACGGCGGGGCTTTCTTCTTAAGTTTCCGGTAATACACAACGAACTGTTAAGATGGATGCCACCGTGAGTCGCCATATGGACGAGACAACCGAAGAGATTACCACACTAATTGGTAACGAAGTGTACTCAAATAGTGGTGTTTTTGTTGGCGAGGTTGAAGATCTCCGCGTTGATCTCAAGGATCGACGTGCAATTACTGGACTCGCACTGACACAGCTTAACGATGAGTTATTTAGCGACCGAGTCGAACCTGGTACGGGTGTCATTGTTCCCTATCGATGGGTGCGGTCGGTCGGTGATATTGTTTTAGTCACTGACGTTGTCGAACGACTGAAAGATGATGAAGATGATGAGGACGGTAATACCGTTGTTGCATAATAAAGGGGGACAAGATATTATATACGATGACAGACACGTGTGATTGTGTCGGCAGTTTTTGACTTTGTATTCATGTATAGACACCTCACAGATCAGTGACTCTCATTGTTCTATTCTATTCTACGCGATTGAAACTCATGCAACTTGTTATCGACATCACGTCGACGCAATATATACACACGAGAATTTTTGTATATCTTTAATCAGGATATCTGTATCAACGATATATCTAGTGAACCGCCTCGGGGTCACATCAAAGCCCCGAGGCACTCGGCCTGCTCCGCCTGTAGATCACAATTAATTCAACCCCAAGGTATCCTGCTTATGGGTCGATTCTTATCAGTCGGTGGCACTCCGAGCACTGTCTCTCCGAACCTACACGCAGACTCAGTTTACCTGGAACGCCCGTGTGCATGTTCGAATAAAGAAAATCAAATTACCAACAACTGTTGTGATCCAATTAACTCCCGTTCCCGCTTTCAGCCCCCTCAACGCCCATTGCGTCAAGTAATTTTCGTCGGACAGCCTCTTCGGTCAGTTGTAATAGAGTATCACGGTTTCTATCGGTCGTCTCAATCCCGGTGAAGATGCCAAGTGGAATCTCAACATCTCCTTGTGTTGAGTGCCCACCAGTTTCACCAATGTCTGCGAATGCATCTTCGAGTATCTTCTCGATATCCATGCGGACATCTTTCGAGCGCGCTGAGAGGTAAATCCGATCATCAGCGATACCAAAGACAGCTGTCGTGGTGATTCCTTCGAGTTTAAGCAGGTGCTGTGCTGCCTGCCCAAGCGCATCTCGATCGCGGACGAAGCCTGCATTCGACACAAGATGGCTTCCCTGCACCTCGCGATTTTGGATTCCTTCTGCGAGGATATCGAGAGTTTCTGGTGACATTGAGGGCGATTCGACCTGTTCGAGCGTATCATGGTCTGCAAATGGATACAAATATGCTGCAGCCGTGAGATCCGCGGGCGATGTTTCACGCTTGAAGTCGAATGTCTCTGATCGAATACCATAGAGAAGCGCTGTCGCAACAACCTCAGTCGGACTCATATCGAATTCCTGAAGATACTTTGTAAGGATGGTTGAAGTAGCCGACATACTTGGTCGAATATCGCTAAAGTTTGCGTCGATCTCCTCCTCAGGTTCACAGTGGTCAATGACAATATCGACCGTTCCATCTAATCCAGGAATTGCGAAGTCTGCATGATCAACAAGTGCAATGACATCGTATGAGGACAACGTCTGCTCTTGTGACCCTGAGGTTAATTTAATTCCAAGGACATTCACGAATGCTCGGTTTTCCTGATGACCAATATCACCATCATACCGGATATCCGCTTCAGCACCGTGAGCCTCAGCAATTGCCTCTAATGCTGCTGCTGATGCAATTGAATCAGGATCCGGATTTGTCTGTGTGACAATCGCAACAGAGTCTGTTGATGATTCAAATATTGCTGCTAACTGATTGGTTTTATACTCAAGTTCACCGGACTCAAGCGACCGAAGTGCTGAATTGGCAATAACTTCAGAAGGGTTAATGACGGCATCAGCACCGAGTTCATCGAGTTCGTCTTCCGTGACTGGGTCAGATGCTCTCGCGACAATGAATTGATCATCATCCTGTTCACGAATTGTTGCAACTGCAGCTTTGTTCGCTTCAATATCTGATGCAAGAATCAAAACGACGTCGCGATCAGCGACAGCCGTTTTCACAGTTGGATCAGAAATGTCCGTCTGACGAGCATTTAAATCTTGATCACGCAATGACTCGACACGACTTTCATCTTTATCAAGAATGAGGACATCTCTGCCCTCCTCGACGAGTTCTTCGGCCACCGCGTAACCGACACTTCCGCACCCAAGAATAGCATACGCGGACATCGATGAGATAGTGGCCTCTGTGCTCATTGTGCAGGTTAGTCCGGTCGGCCGCCACTTAACAGCACTCGTTCGGACCGATTAATTGGGCGCGTGTTCGTCTTATAGAATTTGTCAATTATAATTCCGTGCCTATAAGACAGTGCGAATCAACAGCGCAGCATTACCGGTTGCTCCGGTCTCATATCACCCATCTCCACAGTTCGATAATCGGGGGAATCCCTGTCAGTATCAAACTAACGTATGTATACTCACGATTGGAGGGGCACGTTATCGATAAATAAACAATGAAGATGACTCCCCCGCAGGCGACAGTCCAGTCAGAGAAGGGTCAACGCTGAATCCGACAATTTTACTCACGAAGAGTTCACAGAGTATCTTCGGTCACTCCTCGATGCTATATAGTCTATGAATTTATACCCGAATAAGTACAAAACTTATTATGTCCTTGCCGATGGAAGTTGCCATTGTCCAGCATAATCCTGTTGTTGGTGACGTGTCTGGTAATCGCACTCAGATTATCGAAGCATATAGACAGGCGACCGATGCGGGTGCCAGCCTGATTATCACACCAGAGCTCGCATTACTGGGTTATCCGCCTCGAGACCTTCTCCATCGACAGCGCATACGTGATGCAGAACAGACTGCGCTTGATACCCTCTGCCGCCTCACCGAACAGGGACCTCCGCTCATCGTCGGACACACCGCTTCTGCAGACCAAACAAGCGGTCCGCCACTCACGAACAGTGCCACAGCCTTTGTTGACGGAGAAATCGCTGGGGAGTACAGCAAACGCCTTCTCCCGACGTATGATATCTTTGACGAACATCGGTATTTCTCACGGGGGACCAAACCGGAAATCATCCGCGTCGACGACACGGCGGTCGGAATCACAATCTGTGAGGATGCCTGGTATGATCATCAGGTGACTGGTCAACAGCGTCATCAAACAGACCCAATCGCACCATATGCGGATGGGGCTGTGGACCTTCTTGTCAATTTATCTGCGAGTCCGTATCGAGTAAATAAGTCCTCAGCACGATATGAGCGATTTGGGCGTCATGCAGAACGCATCGACGCACCGGTTGTCTTTGCTAACCAGGTCGGTGGCAACGATGACATTCTCTTTGATGGCACATCATTTATGATTGATACTGATGGTTCTCAAATTGTCTCTGCGACGAGTGGGGAGCCACGCGTATTAATCGGTCAGCCCACAGACAATTCAACGCCAAGATCGGACCCATCTGAAACAGCACAACTCCGCCGGATGCTTGAGTTGGGAATCCGGGATTACCTCGATAAGACTGGGTTTGATGATGTCATCATTGGGATTTCCGGTGGGATTGACTCAGCGGTCACAGCGGCTCTTGCTGCTGAGGCGATTGGTCCAGCGCATGTCCACGGCATAACCTTGCCGAGTGGTGTTACAGCTGAGAACAACCGGACGGACGCAGAACAGGTCGCGCAAAATCTTGGGATACAATTCAATGAAGTAGGGATTGAACAACTCTCACAGTCCTTACTCAACGCAATCAATGGAATCACACCAGGGAATGATACCAGAGGGATCACTCGTGAAAACGTCCAAGCCCGGGTGCGTGGTTTATTATTAATGGGTGTTGCCAACGATATCGATGCACTCGTACTGACCCCAGATAATAAAAGCGAAGCAGCAGTTGGCTACTGCACACTTTATGGCGACGCGGTTGGTGCGATTGCACCGCTTGGAGATTGCACTAAACGCCGTGTATACGCGCTTGCAGAAAATTTCAACACGGATACGCCAACATGGACTGATTCTGCTCCAATTCCTCGTTCCGTCATAGAGAAAGCCCCGACAGCAGAACTTACTGAGGGACAGACTGATGCAGATGATATTCCCCCATATGAGATTACCGACGCTGTCGTCAGCCAGTATGTCGGAAATAAACATCAACTCACAGAGATTGTCGAAGCGACCAACGCAACAAAAAAGCAGGTCAAAACAGTTGTAGAAAACATTACTCGATCAGAGTTCAAGCGTAATCAAACACCCCCGGCCCTCCGTGTCACAACAAAGGCTTTTGACAGCGGATGGCGGTATCCAATCGCGGCATCGTACGCTGAGATTCTCACAGATGGCGAATGAGTACACTAGATTGACGCTGTGAAGTACCTCGGGGTCGAGCCCTGAGGCACTCTCTTTTTTCCCTGTAGAAAACTTCCGACAGTATGCCTCAAGACGAATGTTCAGACCGACCAGGATGCAGCACACCTCATTACACCTCTTGAATACAAAGGTGAGCTGTCCGGCACACACGGCGTTCAACTGGAACTGGACGGATAAGAAACAGCGAAAAGGTGTGCTAACTGTGGTATAGAGACGGCGAAGACCCATTTGTGTCAAAGAACATCCTTATTGACGTTGTAGGTTTAACTGCGGCTACGACAGCGACTGTGACGCGAACGGTTTATTGAGCATTTTGAAACGTGGGTTTTCTGATTGAGGGTTGAGATAGTCCAACTCAACGCCTGCGGAAACTGCGATCCCTGTGGACACGGATTCTATGTCTGTAAACTGCGTCGTGAAAGCGGGAACTCAGGGCTCGAATGAGAGTATGAGAATGTGAGAGTGTGACCACAAGACGGTTTACCAACAGATGAACCGGTAGTCGGTCGTCTCGTGATTAATTCATATCGATGAAATCAGGCTCCAGTCGCTTGTCCTCATACTCAGACTGGAGATGTGAACGGAATGTGCTAATATCAACATCCTGTTGTTCACGTTCTTTCCGGTCACGGACCGAAATAGTCTCTGTTGAGGCCTCATCATCGCCAATAATAATCATATAAGGCACCCGTTCTTCTTGAGCTGCACGGATCTTCCGTCCAAGCGTCCATGCGCGGTCCTCAATACTGACACGAAAGTCATCAAGTTCATTTTTAATCCGATGTGCGTAACCCAGTTGATCATCACTAATCGGGAGGATTCGGACCTGATCAGGGGCAAGCCACAGTGGGAACTTTCCATTGAAATGCTCAATCAACACCATGAAGAACCGTTCATATGATCCATACAGGGCGCGATGAATCATTACTGGCTGGTGATCCGCATTATCTTCACCGGTGTAGCTCAACCCAAACCGATCAGGCATATTGAAATCTAACTGCACAGTCGGTCCATCCCATTGTCGACCGAGTGCATCCTCAAATGCAAAGTCAATTTTTGGTCCATAAAACGCGCCGTCGCCAGGCTCAAGATCATAATCAATATTCTGTGACTCAAGAACTGACCGAAGTTGGGTCTCAGCGTCCTCCCAAATCTCGTCACTGCCGACTGATTTCTCTGGTCGCGTTGCAAGCGCGACGTGTGCCTCTAAGCCAAATGTATCAAGGACCGAGTAAATTGCATCCATTACATGTGTGACTTCCTGTTCAATCTGCTCTGGCTGACAGAAAAGATGTCCATCGTCGATGGTAAATGACCACACGCGAGAAAGCCCGGAGAGCTCTCCACGTTGCTCTTTTCGATACACCTTTCCATCTTCAAAATATCGAACCGGTAAATCACGATATGACCATGAGTGCTGGTCAAAAATCGTTGCATGACCGGGACAGTTCATCGGTTTCAGCCCGTATTCTTCATCACTCACATCTAATAGGAACATGTCATCGACATAATTCTCATAATGTCCTGATTGCTTCCAGAGTTCTGTCCGGAAAAGATGTGGCGTCTCGACGGGCTCATATCCAGCCTCAAGATTCAATGACCGCGCGAATGATGAAAGTTCGTTGAGTATCTTTTTGCCATCTGGATGATACAATGGAAGTCCTGGTCCAGTGATATCTGGGATGGAAAATAAATCAAGTTCCTGACCGATCTTTCGATGATCACGCTGTTTCGCTTTTTCTCGGCGCTCAAGAAATGATTCAAGTTCCGATTCTGACTCAAATGCTGCTCCGTAAACCCGAGTAAGTGTCTCATTATCCTCATCACCACGCCAATATGCTGATGAGATATTCAACAGTGTAATTGCCCCAATCTTACCCGTTGAATCGACATGTGGACCCTGGCAGAGATCCTCGAAGTCATCTTGAACATAGAATGAAACCGGATCTTCATCAGCGGCTTCCGTCTCAAGAATATCACGCTTATACCGATTATCGTCGTATTTTGAGAACGCTTTCTCTCGTGGTCGATACTCTCGTTCGATTGGAATGTCTGCGTCGATGATTGCTTCCATTTCGGCTTCAATCGTCTCAAGATCACCTTCATCGAGGTCAACATTCGCAATATCATAATAAAACCCATCATCGGTTGGTGGACCGATGGTCAATTTCGCGTCTGGATACTCTCGTTGCAATGCTTGCGCGAAAACGTGCGCTGCGGAATGTCGCAGGACGCGTTGGTATTCATCACTCTGCTCGGTCACAATGACGACGCGCGCATCGTCATACACAGACGTGGTGGCATCAACAAGTTCGCCGTCGACTACCCCCGCAATCGTATCGCGTCCCAATCCAGGACCAATCTCGTAGGCCACGTCCTCGACGGTTGCATCTGCTGGGACAGATAATTCGGAACCATCGGGAAGCGTGACCGTGATATCACTCATATCGATTAGAAATATGAGGTCACGAATAAGTGTTTTTGAGTGCGAAATACATCGACTATGGAAGATATCGAGTATCGTCTCTCTGCCAGTTACGTCCGAGAAAGCACAACATTGCTCTTTCTTTCATGCAACCACGGAGCAATTTCGAGCGGAGAGTATCAAATCGGCAGTGTCGCGAGTTGATGATCAGCACACATCTGCGCAATCTATTGTCGATGGGGGGGAAGACCGAAACCACGACTGCTGGTATTATGAAAGTAACTCGAAGTTCAGTCACTGAGCGGTGTCTATAACACGACCACCACATCACAGTCAGAAGGTATAGCCGATCTGATTCGATCAAGAAGGGTCAATGAAACATACAGAGCAACAGTCATTAATTGCCGCCACCGATGGCTTGAGTATGCAGTTTGATCGACAGGCAGGCGTTTTTGCTCACATCACCGCGCTCCCTGGGTCACATGGAATTGGCGATCTCGGTCCAGGCGCACGAAAGTTTCTCGAGTGGCTCGAAACAGCTAATCAGTCGGTATGGCAATTCTGCCCGCTCGGTCCAACAGCGGGGATTCACGATGATTCACCATACCAGTCATACTCTGCGTTCGCAGGGAATCCATTGCTGATTAGCTTGGATGATCTCGTTGCTGAGGGGTATCTCACAAGCGAGGATCTTGAACCAGTCCCAGACTTCTCACCTCACGAGGTTGTATACGATACGGTGCGTGAATACAAACATGACTGTCTTCACATCGCTGCAGAACGATTCCGGGAGTCCATTGGTGGCATTGCCATCCATCCCCATCCCGATCCCGATACCACTGTGAATTCTGGTGTCGATGGCGACACAGTGCCTGAGGTCACTGTGACACTTGGTGAGTCTGTCAATCTCAGCCAGGACACACCTGCTGATAGTCAGATAGAAAAAGACGCAAGAGAATTCAAATCATTTTATCAGCGAGAGAATCATTGGCTCACTGACTATGCGCTATTTATGGCGCTTCGAACGTCGTATGATGGCGCATGGACGGACTGGCCAGAGCCAATCCGGAATCGAGACCCAGATGCACTCCGTGATCAGTATGAATCATTAGAATCAGATGTTCTTTATCATCTCATCGTGCAGTTCATATTCGATCAACAGTGGCAATCACTCCAAACGGTAGCCGCTAACCGCGGTGTTACCCTCGTTGGTGATCTGCCAATTTATGTTGCGCTTGATAGCGCAGATGTCTGGGCAACTCCTGAGATATTTCAATTAACGGATACCAATGAACCAGCGGTCGTTGCTGGTGTTCCACCGACTGACAGTGATGATGGTCAACGCTGGGGAAATCCAGTTTATGACTGGGCGTATCTTCGCAACACAGGCTATAATTGGTGGCTCGATCGGCTTGACCGGCTTTTTGATCTTATTGATGTCACTCGTATTGATCACTTTAAAGGGTTCGATAGCTATTATGCAATTCCTATTGATGCTGATAATCCCACAGCAGGTGAGTGGCACTCAGTGCCTGGGTATGACTTCTTTGAGACCGTTCGTGAACATATTGGGTCGCTTCCATTTATTATTGAAGATCTTGGGTTTATTGATCAGGCACTTCATGACCTTCGAGAATACTTTGATTTCCCTGGTATGCGAGTGCCTCATTACGCTGATTGGTGTCGTGAAGGTGATATGTATCAACCAATGCACTATCCACCCCAAAGCGTCGCGTATTCATCGACACACGACACCGATACGATCGTTGGCTACTATGACTCACTTTCACAGTCACAGCGTGACTGCTTGCATTACAATCTTGGGGTTGATGGCTCAGAGATTAACTGGTCAATTATCGACGCCGTTTGGCGTTCAGACGCCAAGATTGGGTTGACGACACTACAAGACGTGCTTGGACTTGACTCACATGCACGCTTCAATGAGCCAGGGACGGCAAGTGGAAACTGGGAGTGGCGGTGTACTGATAGCGGACTTGATGAAGACCTCGCACGTCGACTTGCAGGGCTGACACTCGAACATGTCCGTGACTAACTGATCTCAAAAATGGGTAAGAAGTTGGCTGTGTGAGATGAGTATACTGGTGGCAATATGAAACTAATCCCGTCAAAGAAAAACTCAGCGTGGCTGATAGATATATGCTGTAATCAACTCTCAGAAGTTGGGATATCACTGTATGAGAGTAATGACGCTGGATTATGGTTGACATCCTCCTCCGCGTAACCGCGGAGGAATCCTGATCGTGAGCGTGAGCGTGAGTGTAAGCGTGGAGATTGCAGGTTTGCAGTTCCACCGAACCCCGACATAGTAAGAATCCGTGTGGGGTTCACGGACTGTGGCGAGTCGGGTGGGACTGCTGGTGCCGAGAGTGCCACATCTCAGCTCCAGCTTCCGCCCCCGGTACCCTATCCTCTATCGTGTTGGGACTCCCGGAGTTGTTTTTGCCTCGGGGAATCCGGCAGATTTCGACGGACTCGGAGTTACTTTGTGTGGTGCGTACAGCAGTCGGGCACTGCGTCGATTCATTGTAGGAACCGACCGTTCACCCAACTGGTTCCGATTACTGTCTGATTGCTTGAGGCGGACAGGCCGCCATCGTCGGACTAGCGGGAATCGCTCTGTTCCCAGCCTGATTCCTCCCTATACGTAGGATTGCCTGTCAGCTTAAATTACGGATTGTCAATCTCAGCGTGGCTATTGCAGCGTAGATTGACTCTGAGTTGTCGGATTCATCCTGCGGCTGAAGCCGCAGGGATTCTCCTTGGGCTTTATAATTGTGGAGAAAATCACTGAGCTTCCCCGTGAAGTGAATCAGAGACTGGGGAGATGATTCTTACTCAATCTGATACTGTGCGGTTATCCAGATCATACCATGACAAAAACTGGAGTAAGGGTTGGATTTGGGGTCTCCGATAACGATATCAAACATGAACATGAGCACAAAGCACAATAATGAAACTATTACTCTCCCGGCGGTAAGAGCAACGACATGCCCTGTGCGGTACAACTGGACATGCACTTCTACAGATAGCAAGGCGAGTGCCTCGGGGCTTGTCCCTGAGGTACTTCACCATGTCACTCCTCGGTTGTAATCTGACGCAGACATGAATAACTCGAGGGATTGCTGTTTTCGCTTCCGAGGACATCGGGACGGTCTGTCATGCCTGACGGGCAATTTCTCTGAGTCTCGTCGTCGGGAGCTATCGAAACAAATAATTAAGATACATATTACAGAATGCTGTGACAACCGAACGAAACGCCAATACACATTGCGTGTCTGTATCTTTTCAATGGATCATTCTCGATTTGAGTCGGGTGTAATTGACCTTCGAGATATTGCCGGACCATTTGATCTTCAAGCGACACTTGAAAGCGGACAATCTTATCTCTGGGATCGGGCTGATAATGGGATGTATGATTCAATGTCGGTCAGTGGTGGCTCACATTGGTATGAGACGGTGGCACCACCGATTGACGGAATAACTGATACTCCAATTGTTATTCGAGTCCGTCAACAGAATGATCAGCTTGAATGGGAAGCCACAGGCGATCCCGTCGAGGTTTTAGAACATCTACTCCGCTTAGATGACGATCTTACTTCGATCTATGATTCGTTCCCTGATGATGAACTCATAAAGACAGCTGTTGAAGTCTTTCATGGATTACGCCTTGTTCGTGATCCACCGTTTTCAGCACTGATTTCATTTATCTGCTCCGCGCAGATGCGGGTGTCACGTATTCATCAAATGCAGATGTCGATGGCTGATGCATTTGGGACCATACACACCGTTGATAATGAATCATTCGCCGCATTTCCAACACCATCACAGCTTGCAGCACAATCAGAGTCGGCGTTACGTGATCTGAGCCTTGGTTATCGCGCATCATATGTCAAGCGAACAGCAGAGATGGTCTCAACCGGTGAAGCACACCCTGCTACAGCTGCGGAACATGAATATGAAGCCGCTCGTGATTATCTTACACAGTTTGTCGGGGTTGGAAACAAGGTCGCAGACTGTGTATTGTTATTCTCACTTGATTACACAGAGGCGGTCCCACTTGATACATGGATTCAAACAGCTATTGCTGAGCACTTTCCAGCATGTGATCGCGACGGATATCTGGAGACATCACGGGCAATTCGTGACCGACTCGGTGGTCGATACGCCGGGTATGCACAGACGTATGTATTCTATTATCTTCGTGGTGGTGGGGAAGTGTGATCAGTTGATATAGCGAACCTTTGATGACATGTGCGGTCATAGTATCTCATGATATGGACTGTAGTGTCGTCGTCGAGGCTGCTGTCCCGGTTTATGATGTGGAGTCAGCCGATGAAGCTGTGCGCATTGCCATTTCGAAGACCGGGGAGATGTTGAACCCTGATCTCAGCTACGTTGAAATTTCAATGGGCTCGCGGCACTCGCCCTCAGGCGAAGAGCTCCCGCCAGCATTTGTCGCTGCAGATGAAGCACTCGTGGCGCTTGAACTCGAAATGACCGTGTTCAATGTTGAACGTACCGAGCATGCATCTCGCATTGCCCGCAAAGAAATTGGACAGCGGCTTGAGAATGTCCCGTTGAAAATTCTCCGCGTGAATCCAATTGCGGATGATGATGGAAGTGAATCAGAATCGGAATCGGAGTCGACAGAGACTGACAGTGATGTCTCATCAGGTGACGAGCCTACGGAGAATATAAGCGATGATTCAGATGATGATAATCTCATCCCTGAGTTTGATGAACTTGTTGAGGATTCCTGAGGACTTTTGACCGTGGAATCTCCTGTTGATTGTTGTTCATAGAAGTCTTGAGTCATTGTCAAAAACAATGTTCGGGACGTCTGTTCTGCAATAAACGGGTCCCTGTCCCACTGCGTTAGGTTAGATTGCGTCGCTCCTTGTGGACAGAGTCAGGCGATGACCCGCAAATTAGATAATCTGATATGCACAGCAGTCGTTGGCAATACGACCAGTGTTTCTATTCGAAACCACACTTACTTCAGCTGGAACGCCCCGTTACGCGTGTCGCTTCTGATACAGAAATTAAATTCCCAACAACTGATAGGTGAGTGATATGAGCAGGTCTGAAGTTCTGCTTGTCCTGGATAATAAAACTAACATGAAATATGAATGATAGTAATCAGATAAAGATAATATATTTAGAGGACTCCTAAAAGATCGACATTAAGCTAACCCTATGCATGTGGCTGTGAGCATGATTATATTCACATTCGCACATGCACAGCTATACGTGTAATATATCAATGAGATTACTCGTTTTTCACTCTTTAGATAAACGCAGCCACATCGCTACACAATATATATCGAAGCGACGTCGCCTGAACCTGATCAGTCGGCAGTCGGCGCGACGCGGTCTGGTTCGGATTCGTCCATCGGGGCGGTGATTCCTTCAATAAGTTTGAAGACAGCCGCTTTATGATCCGTCTTAGATTTATGTATTGATGTTGGTCGAACACCAAGTTCGTTGTATGCGGTAAGTGGAATGTCTGTTTCCTCCCATGCTTCGACCTGGGTATGTACCTCTGCAAGCAGGCCGTGAAGGTGGATGAGTTCCTGCTTTTTCATAAGCAACCTTGTGTTGAAACCGGAGGGATATATTACTATCTTGAGTCACGTTATCATACACCCCTCAAATTCAACCGTTCTCGTGGGTGTATCGGATATTCTACATGGATGTTAACTCTGTTTTTGATGCTGACTCGACTGTAGAATATCTGTTCTTTTGAATATGAATTTTCCCGTAAGCTGTATATCTCCTGACGGTCACCCTGGCAGATATGGACTACGACAAGCAATTGGATCGTGCGCTTGCGGAGACGCCAGATGTCGCTGAGGCAGGAAGTCGGTTCGACGTACCTATTCCGGACGTTCGCGTCGAAGGTAATCGGACGGTCTGGGAAAACTTTGAAACAACATATGACCGATTGGCACGAAAGCCTAATCATATTGTTCGATATCTTCAATCAGAACTTGGGACGAGTGCTCAGATCGATGACAAGGGTCGAGCCCGATTTACTGGTGATTTTCGACAGGAACGAATGACTGACGCTGTCGAGTCCTATACTGAAACATATGTTTTTTGTCACGAGTGTGAATCGCCAGATACACGCCTTGTTGACCGACAAGGTGCAACTGTTCTCAAATGCGATGCCTGTGGCGCGATTTCACCAGTTCCGGAGCCATAATTGAAACCATTCTTTTTCATCTCTCCCCACGTTGGACAACACGTCTCATTTTGTCGGAATCGATGAGAATTGCAAGCTTGCTTGATGACTGATGTCGATAGAAATGATATTGACGGTGATGGTAATAACGGTAACAGCGATATTCAATTTATGCAAGGACGCCAGCGCCGTCTGCCTCAAGAAGCTCTTTATATCGATTTCTGATTGTAACTTCTGAAACGTTCGCAACCTCGCTTACTTCATTTTGCGTTACCTTCTCGTTAGTGAGCAGTGCAGCAGCATACACCGCAGCCGCTGCGAGTCCAACTGGTGATTTTCCTGAGTGGATTGCTTCTTCTTTTGCATTCCGCAGCAACTCCCGAGCCTGTCGTTCAGACTCATCCGATAGATCAAGATCAGATGCGAACCGTGGGACGTACTGCTCTGGATCTGCAGGTTCAATCTCAAGTTTGAGTTCTCTGACAACATACCGATACGTCCGTGTCAATTCCATTCGGTCGACTCGGGAGACACGTTCAATTTCATCGAGTGACCGTGGCGTTCCAGCCTGCCGGGCAGCGGCATACAATGCTGCAGTTGCAACTCCTTCGATTGAGCGCCCAGGCAGGAGGTCTTCATCAAGTGCTCGACGATAAATGACAGAAGCGGTCTCGCGAACACTCTCTGGAAGACCGAGTGCAGAAGCCATTCGATCGATCTCGCCGAGTGCCTGCTTCAGATTCCGTTCTTTTGAGTCCCGCGTCCGGAACCGCTCATTCCACGTTCGAAGCCGCTGCATCTGCTCACGCTGACGGGCTGATAACGCATTTCCATATGCGTCTTTGTCCTGCCAGCCAATGTTCGTTGAGAGCCCCTTATCATGCATCAATTTTGTTGTTGGGGCGCCAACACGGGATTTTTGATCTCGCTCAGCGCTATCAAACGCACGCCATTCTGGTCCGCGGTCGATTGAGTTCTCATCAACGACAAGCCCACAGTCAGAGCAAACCGTCTCACCGCGTGCTTCATCTTGAATTAGATTTCCACTGCACTCAGGACAGCGATGCGTCTCTGTTTCCGATTCTGATTCAACTTCTGACTCAGTTTCTGGTCGTCTTCTCGTCTCCGTAGTCGAAACTTCCTTATCGTCGACCGTTTCCTCGTCGTGCTTTTCCGATTCTCGCTCGGTGTACTCTCTTGTGCGTGTGTCACTCATAATGGGGACGGCGGTCGTGTGCTGGCCGGTCAAGAATACAGGAGAGCCTGAGCAGTAGACCTTACCGTATGTAATACGCTAAAGTATTTAAAGTATTCGTCGGTTCAAAAACGAAAAACCGGGATACAAAGCGGTGTTCAGCATTATTGACTGGATTCCTCCACCAGTACAGGAGAGCAGATCTGCTGTGTGATTCATAAAGATACTTCAGGATCCATTATCACTCTCACACACAACTGCGGAGACCACACAGCTATGAATATGTTATCTCTACATCATCGCATGACTCTTCAGGTTACTCAATAGACCGCATCCATTTTCAAGAGTACGAGATGAAAGCAGGTGCTGTGAAAGCGTTCAGTTGAGCACGAAAATTATCGGTTATTGGTAATTTGAGTTTCGTTCTTCGAAGTTGCAGCGGAACACGCACACAGGTGTTCCAAGTGGACTGAGTCTGCGTATGGGTTCAAATATAACTGGTAGTTAAATTGCCACCGACTGCTGCAATGAGATAAAATGAGGAGACGTAAGTAATCATCCAAGGTATGATACATCAACCGGGTGCATTTGATTCTTCAGATCGAGTGTGACTGTGTCTACACGCCGATCACGAACTGATTCGCGCCATGTCTCAAGAGCGGTTTGATACCACTCACGATGGCGTGACTGTGAGTATGGTGTCGGTGATTTTCGAAGTTTATCCTCTATCGAATCAACCGTCGGAAGCGGTGGCACATCCTCGATAAACCGCTCTGGATCGATTGTGATTGGCTCTGCGTTTACTGCATGTTCGTCGTTCGGTCGAATAACGTAGCTATCCTCATCAGTATTTTTATTGCTGGTTGTCGTCTGATTTGTATCCATATTAGCCACATGCAACCGTGCTCGCATTCGCCCAGCGAATGGTGGGGTGACGCGAAGGACAGTAATCCGTCGGTCGCGAGTCGTTGCTTCAACTGCAGTAAGCAGGTCATCTGTTGTAACTGCGAGCGCGGTGATTCGCGTCGGGTCTGTCATCTTACCAATCAGTATCGCCAGTCGTGTCCGCATCCGGGCTCAGGCTACCACCACACTCCGGACATCTAGCCCGAAATGCATTTGATGACACACGGAAGCCACAATCAACACAGACAAATGGTGGTCGCTGACTCATACTACCTCACTTACTGTCGGAATAGGTGTTAACTCTTATCATGATTTAATTGGATCAAACACATATATGTATCCTTGATATGACCAATAGTGATATTCGATGATACGTCTCTGAGCAACTGACATGTGATACCGATATCACAATACTGGAGCATATTCAATTCAAATGAGTGGTATCTTATAGGGTGAACTGTCTTGAGATCCTCGCTTTGCTCACTCCGGGAGGAAGGGGACTTAGCCTGTGAGTCATTAACTCGATGCATGAGTCAAGAACAGTCTGATGATTCAGCGTGGTTTCGCGATATCGACCCTCATGATGTCGATGCAGCAGCAACAGCGATAACCAATGGAACAGCTGAACATCCACAGAATTGGCCGACACAGGCTGTTGAATCAGGGGCTGTTGAAGATGCCACAGCGTATTATCAACTATTACATGATGCTGCAATCACAGCAACACAGACTGCTATCGAATCATATGAAGCCTCGGACGATCGGCAACTTCGACAGTGTCTCACAGCAATGGACGATGTCGAACGAACAGCAAATGAGCTGACTGAACGACTTATCGAATGGGGCGGCTCACGCGTCACAAGCTCACATACATTAGATAAGGTCCGTGAGCTCGCAGACATAACCCCCTCCACACCCGCGGAAACACGCCTGAGATCACTTGCTACCCGAGTTCTCATGCTGCATGAAGAGCGTGATGACCTGCGAGCATATATTGAGACACAGGCGGCAACGGTTGCACCGAATCTTGCTGCGATGGCAGGACCGGTCCTTGCGACACGACTCATTGAGCTCGCAGGGGGGCTCAACTCGCTTGCACGAAAGCCCGCAGGCACCATTCAAGTTCTTGGCGCTGAGGACGCATTATTTGCGCATCTTGAAGGGCGTGCCTCTGCGCCAAAGCATGGTGTGATATTCACACATGAGTATGTCCGTGGAACACGCCCAGCAGACCGAGGATCAGCTGCTCGAGCCTTCGCTGGTAAACTCGCAATTGCTGCGCGGATTGATCACTACTCAGGAACACACAGACAATCGGTTCATGACGAACTGACCGACCGGATCGAAACGATTCGTGCTCGGGAAACAGAGGACACCGACACCATATGACTCTTGAATCGTCACTTCCAGACGGCGTTCAGCGACGCCAGTTTGACGATCAATCCCGGCTCACGACACACGGAACGACAGTGTATGAAGAGCCACGTGACCCCGATGGATGGCGTTTGTGGGATGCCGGACGGTCAAAGCTTGGCGCCATGTTTGAACTTGATATTGATACGGGTCTTACAGGTGGGGACTCAATTTTATATCTTGGTGCTGCATCGGGGACGACCGTCTCTCACGTTGCGGATTTTGCCGGACCAACGTATGCTGTAGAGTTCGCCCCTCGTCCTGCTCGTGACCTGCTTGAGGTTGCGATGACCCGCCCGAATCTGATTCCACTGCTGTGCGATGCTCGACAACCTGAGACGTATGCACATGTCGTTGAAAGTAACATCGATTGTCTTATTCAGGATGTTGCAACACGAGGACAGGCGACTGTCGCGTTACGTAATCGAAAATTCCTTGCACCCGATGGACACCTCATCCTCGCGATTAAAGCCCGGAGCGAGAACGTTCTCAGTGACCCTGAGGATGTGTTTGATTCGGTTATTTCGACGCTTCGTGAAGGATATACTATTCAGACTCGACAGCGACTCGATCGATTTCATGATGATCACCTCGCTGTTGTTGCCACTCCACGTATGGATGATGTGTAGACGACTCCACCCTCGCTTACAGCTCCGGCTGTTCGCTTCGTGAAATGTGAGCGGGGTCAGGGCTGAACGTCTGCAAACTGCTATATTATGGTTTCTCGCTTTCGTGAATACAACGTGACCCTTGTGCGGTGATGGCACTCTCGCCCGCGACATATTTACTTGGGGACCACAAATAATCCAACGATGGACGTAGGGTCGGCCGACGCCTTCGACCGGATGGGTACCCTCGGCGTTGAAGAGGAGTTTTTCGTTGTTGATAATCGTGGACAACCAACGGCTGGAATCCCAGAATTGGTTTATGATCACCCACCGACAGGAGTGCTCACGGATCGAGTTGATCATGAACTGTTTCAGTTCGTTATCGAAACCCAAACACCCCTTCTTGAGGACGTGTCTGCGGTCAGTGAATCTGTACAGACTGTTCGTGATGCGCTTGTTGATCATGCCGCAAACCATGGCTATCGGATTGCAGCGGCGGGATTACACCCGACAGCGAAATGGCGTGAACGTAATCACGCTCAGAAACCACGATATCAATCACAGTTAGACAGAATTCAATATCCGCAGCATCGGAACACAACTGCTGGATTGCACGTTCATGTCGGAGTTGATGACCCTGATGCCGCAACGTGGATTGCAAATGAACTTCGCTGGTATCTTCCCCCACTTCTTGCGCTTTCTGCAAATTCACCGTATTGGAACGGATTTGATACCGGATTAGCGTCCGCTCGAGCAAAGATCTTCGAGGCACTTCCTAATACAGGAATGCCAACCCGGTTCGAGGACTTTGAGGCATATTACCAACTTGAGAAACGAATGGTTGAAACGGGGTCAATTAAAGACCGTGGTGAATTGTGGTATGATGTTCGACCACACACCGGGCATGGGACCGTCGAAGTCCGCACACCAGATGCACAAGCTGATCCATCGGTCACAGTTGCAATCGTTGAATATATTCATGCGCTCGTCATGGACTTCGCTGCTCGATATGCAGATGGTGAATCTGGAACTGACGTCCGGCGTGAGATACTTGATGCGAATAAATGGCACGCAATGCGGTATGGTCGCGATGCGGAGTTCATTCTCCCAGGATCCACAGATACAGTCACACTTTCAGAATTTGTTGACCGCGAAACCAACCGACTTGGCGCCGATGGACTCGCCACACTACTTGCGCGAGAGAGTGGGGCTGAAAAACAACGCCGACTCCATGCGGACGATGCTGATGGTGTTGAAACTCTTCTCGAATCGCTGTGTCTTGATACGGAAAAAGGAACACAAGGCAGGATATGATAGGCGAAGACTCGCACCCTCTGTTTGATACATACATATCCTAAACACCAGAGATGTGACGTTGACACCGTCATCCAGGATTCGACTGGGCACCGAGTGGATCTAGATACAAACTCATATTGAATATGAGCGGCTGAAACAGACATGAGCAGTATTTATAAGATGCGAGGAGAATACCCGCGTCTTCAGCCGCGGGATGAATCCGACAACTCCTCGGCAACCACCGTCGATGGCTGGACGGGATATTCCACCATTCTCAAACACCAAACGTTAAGACTGAAGCGAGTATAAGTTATTATACAGATGTTCAGAATGTTGGAAGTCCACCGAACCCATCAAGCGAAGATCTGCAACCACGCACAGGTAGCGGAATCGCTTGACAGCCACGGGTGGAGTGCATCGAAACTCTGGAACGT
>KE356560.1:2389646-2392438 GCA_000415965.1 Haloquadratum walsbyi J07HQW1 | reverse complement strand
ATTGGGCTTGGGCTTATTGGTGCAGGCGGACTAGGGCTTGAACTCGACATACAGCGAAAAACATTCCACTATACCGAGATGATGGCGTGTATTCTTCTTGTTGTCCTTCTTGCTGGGTCGGTTGAACTTCTTAGCCAGCGAGTTCGTTCATACCTCCGCGATGGGGATGAAGTCGAAGAAACTGGCATTCTTGAAGCGATGATCACTGCCCCAAAGAAAATTATTAGTGCAACGGCTGGTCGACGAGAGCGCTGATTAGCTATGTACATCGAATCGTATGGACCGATACGTATCGATTCGCTCAGTCCAGAGCCGACGTTACATGATCCAGTCTACATCACCGAGAGCGAACTCGGTAGGTGGACAGACGTTCGCTCACAGACCCGTATCAGTGAATCAACAGTTGATGATTATAGCTATCTCATGGAGCGCGTTCAGTTAGACTACGCATCCGTTGGGAAGTTTGTAAGTGTCGCTAGTGATGCCCGATTGGGACCGACAAATCATCCGATCACCCGCCCAACCGCACATCACTTCAGCTATCGCGCAGCTATGTATGATCTCGGCACTGACGATGAGACGGTATTTGAGTGGCGAGCAGACCACCCAGTAACTATCGGTCACGATGTGTGGATTGGTCATGGCGCAACTATCCTCCCAGGCGTTGAGATTGGTAATGGTGCTGTCATTGGTGCAGGTTCAGTCGTTACCGATGATGTTTCTCCATACACTGTCGTTGCCGGCGTGCCTGCAGAATTTATCCGCCGTCGATTCGCTCCAGAAATAGCGGTTCGTATTGAATCCACTGAGTGGTGGCACTGGGATCACGAAACACTCAGCGAGCGAATTCCTGCATTCCGTGATCTTGAACTGTTCCTTGATATGTACGCACCTGCTGATTGAATAGCAAATAACGCTCGTTCGTTTTTTTGATACTCGCATTCATCCACCATATTTCGATCAGTGAATCGGCTCGATTATGGATCGGATTCAGATTTTCGTGTGCTCTGGTTGAAGACCAGAATGAACCTGAACGGCGAGTTCAGCGGCGTCAACCCAATAGTGGATTGCACGCTCAAGTGCACGCGTAATAGTTACGAGATATCCATACATCTCTGGGTCGTACGCCGTTACCAACTCAAATAATTCATCAAGATCTCTATGAACGGTTTCCTCAAGAGCTACTAGTTGGTTATGAGCACTGAGATGACACTCAAAAAGGATTGTCCTGAGGTGTGAATTAATCGCATCACCAGCTTCGAAAATATCGCTCACGCGCTCTTCGATGACACCTGTCGCAGGAGGTTGCTCGCGCGCGACGACATCAGCAATAAAACACGCTCGGTCACCAACAATTTCGAGATTTGTCGCGATTGTCGATAGATCCGCTGCAATACGATTACCTGGCCAGTCCGTTGTCAGTGTATATGATTTGAGTTCGCTTAAGACTGCAGAGTATCGTTCATTTGCGAGTGATTCAAGCGTTCCGGCTGGTTGATCTGGATCATCGCCAAGAAATGCGTCATGAGCAGCATGATACTGCGTTGTCGTGATTGTATTCAGACGTGCTAACAGATCTAAAACAGAAACACTGCGCTCATTCTCGGTTGTCTGTGACCACTCGGTGAGCGTTGCTGAGAGTGCATTGAACTCCGCTTGTGTTTTTTCATCAGAAGCATCCTCACTGGGGTCACAGGTTGTTGTCTCTGTCTGTCTCTGGTCACTATTCGTCTCAGTGGGCTTTGTTGTCGTCTGTGAGGATGTCTCCTTGCTAAGCCGTGATACGACGTCTGCAGACTGATAGACGCGTTTGTTATCCACCACGTACCCCTTTCGAACAATATCATCAGCTTTGAGTTCTTGCAATAGTTCTGATAGATACTGTTCTGAGATACCGACCCGTTCTGCGAGTGCTGCTTTTGTCGGTGGTGCCGTCTGATCAATAACATCAATGATCTGAGCAAGCGTTGCATCACGTCCTTGTCGAGTCCTATCATGCGGTCGTCGCCATGTTTTATTGGACATAATCTGTGGATGACAATACCGGATTAAAGAGGTGACCTATACAGTGTCCACCGTGATACAGACGAATATTGAGGCTGTACGCGGATTATAGATACAACATATATTCTTGTTCTCCTCAAGATAACCTCATGTTATCACTCAGAGAGCAATAGTACTCCTCATATGTTAAATACACTCTATGGGTGCATATATGACTCTATACGAGCTATATACGTATTGAATATAAAAGAGCAAACAAGTCTGCTCATATAAACTATCATTACTATATCCGTAGACCCGTGTGATATGGAAACACGAAAGGTGCAACTTTCGGGTGGGACTACGTATACAGTCTCACTTCCAAAAAAATGGGCACAAGAACATGGGATTGGGTCAGGGTCTGTTCTTGCTCTCCACCCAAGCGGTGATGGATCACTCTTGATTGAGGCAACTACTGACCGCTCATGTATGGAGCAGGGTGTGACAGTTGATATCTCAACACTCTCAGAAACAGCGCTTCGACAACGGATTCTTGCATTACATGCTGTCGGATTTGATACTGTCACGTTACGGGATAATGCCGGGAATGGACATCAGAAAGCCCGAATTGTTGAAGAGATACTCCGGAAACTATCCGGATTTGAGCTACTCGAAGTCAGTGAGCACCGCATCAAACTAACGAATTTGATTGATGCGCAGAATGTTGATATCAAAAAAAGTGTCCGACGACTTCGGTTAGTGACACTTGCGATGCATCGGGATGCTATCTCAGCAGTGATTCACAATGA
>KE356560.1:2388368-2389596 GCA_000415965.1 Haloquadratum walsbyi J07HQW1 | reverse complement strand
CTGATGTGATGGGGCGGAGAATATCCGTCTGGACATCAACGACGAAAGTAACTCTGAGTCTGCACCCGATTTGGGTGAAGATAGGAGTCCCGGCTGCGGTTAGTTGGCACAGCCTGGAGTCTCCCTTTATGACCTCTCCCGAGGATTCCAACCTCGGATAGAGGTGGTGGACTGCAAACCCTCATATCCCAACCCAGCGGTGCGGTGCCGTGGGATTCCTCCGAGTTCACGCGGAGGAGGATGTCAAGCCTGCTCTATGTCTGATCTTACATTTCACTCAGATATCGCGGATTGAGTAAGCCTCGACAGGGTCGAAAATGACACAATCTGAGGGTCACTCGGCGAGTGAAATGAGTGACCACTGAGACGATGAGGAATACTCACTCTGTCTGTGTCCTATCTCGCGCACTGATTGTCCTGGCACCCGCGTTGAGAACAGGCGGATCGAATACCTGCAGGACTGTTTTGATAAATCGGACGATGCTCCCACATTTTTACGCATGGCAGGCTATCTACTGATTATGCATGTGGCGCTGGGTGGGACCTTTGACCCGGTTCATGACGGTCATCGAGCCCTCTTTGAGCGGGCATTCGAATTAGGAGATCTCACTGTTGGACTCACAACCGACGAACTCGCCCCAAAAACAAGACAGGTAGATCGCTACGTCAAGCCCTTCAGTGACCGCCGCTATTCTCTGAGTGCAGAGTTGGAACCACTTGCGGAAGCGCATAATTGTGAATTCGAAATTCGTCGATTAAAGAAACCAACCGGTATTGCGACCGAACCAGGGTTTGATGCTATCGTTGTCTCCCCAGAGACACAGGCAGGTGCTGAACGGATTAATCAAATTCGTCGAGAGCGCGGTCTTGATCCACTTGATATCGAAATTGTAGATCATGTATACGCCGATGATGGCAGACGAATTTCCTCGACACGAATTGTTCGCGGCGAAATTGACCGTCATGGGCAGCTAACACCTCACCGAAGTGGACGGTCAGCAACCCAACCAGCAGATGACTGTGGTGCTGAGTAGTAAATCAGTATATGATATAGATACCTGCGAAGATATTATATTTACAAACTGAGATGATTATTATAATCACAGACGATCACATATCATACCCCGGTGTCACTCGTCAGGGCGGTCGTTTCATTGGTAATCCTGAATAAATGAGATGGGGGAACACAATCATAGCAAGACGGAACCTACAGGCGGAATAGACCCGG
>KE356560.1:2383116-2388318 GCA_000415965.1 Haloquadratum walsbyi J07HQW1 | reverse complement strand
ACCACACTCCACCAATGCCGTAGTGATATATACTAGCACTACTTTTGGGGTTTAATTCGGCACGCTGATTGCGGCGGCTGAACAAATGAGCCGATGAACGAACTTGCCCACAACTACGGAGATCTGGCGGGGTCTCTCAGAGAATACAAGGAGTGTTTCGCCACGTGAGCCGACGGCTCTTCGTGGCCGAACTGGGAGACGACGTGGCTTCGAGGAACGCAGTATTTTCGCGGATTGGTTCGCCCTGGGAGCAACAATTCCATCGCAGGTATCGCAAGCATGGTAGACATCAAACAGGAGAAACTCGAACGATTCGTCCGAGAGAGCGCCTGAGAGTACGAAACGTTGAGGATCAACTGCGAATGGACAGCGCCCGAGGCGGCTCAGGGAGCCGCCTCAGCGCTCATCCTCGACGGGATGGGAATTTCCAAACAGGGACACGACAGCGTCGGTGTCGGTCGTCAGTGGTGCGGCGCAACTGGCAAAATGGACAACTGCCAGGTGACGATCAACCTCACACTCGCCTCGCCAGGACAGCACCGCAACGCAGACCAGGTCAGTTGACCCCTCGGCATGCGGTTGTGCACGCCCAAAAAGTGGGTTGGACACGATTCGTCCGTCTACGATAGCACCCAAGAACAGCAGCAGTACGCTGAACAGCGGGAGGACGCCGACATTCCTGACGACATCGACTACCCGCAGGTCGGGCAGGAGAACGCGGTGGTCGATGTCGAGACCGTGCCCACGCGCGAGGATCTGCTCGCGCTGATCGACGGGGAGTGCATTCGCGACAAGGCGATGTACGCCGTCCTCTGGGAGTCCGGCTGCCGGGTGACCGCCCTCACGTCGCTCAAGATCAGACACTGGACGCAGAAGGGTGAGGGGTACGGCATCGTACAGGTGCCCGGGACGCACGTCGAGGGGCTGAAGGGCGCCGAGCACTCCGCGAAGCCGATCACCTTCTCGAGGGGCTACTTGGACAACTGGCTGACCGAGCACGCCCGCCCGGACGACCCCGACGCGCCGCTGTTCCACGGCATCCGACCGCAGGACGACCCGACGGAGCACCTGCACCCGCACAGCATCAACACGCAGCTGAAGCGCATCGCGCGGCGGACGGACGGGGTGGACGCCGAGCACATCCCGCCGCACACGTTCAACTACGGGCGCGCTAGCGAGATGCGCGCCTCCGAGAAGTACTCGAAGGACGACATCAGGCAGATCCTCGACTGGGAGGAGGGAACGCCGATGCATGGTCGCTACGAGCACGTCACGGAGGTCGACGAGGCCGAGCGCATTCTTCGCAAGCACAGCCAGACCCCGAGGAGGGTGGTGACGCGGTCGAGCAGCACGCGTGTCCGCGCTGCGGGGCGCAGGTTGACCGGAACGCCGACTACTGCCCCTCGTGTTCGCTCCGGCAGCGGGCCACGCAACCCCGGTGGTGGCGCCTCTACCGCGAGGCCGCGACCGATGACGATCCCGTCCGGCAGCAATTTGAGGACGACCGTGCCGTCGAGCCTCGCACAGCTTCCTCCGGGATACTACGAGCACGTGCTGGACATCTTCTCGCTCGCCCTCGTTCGGAGCACATTCGGGGAACTCTCCGTGGACGAACCGGAGGTGGATGTGACCGGCGTCGCCACCGAGCCCGAGATCGGGCCCGACGACGCGGCGTGGCTCCGAGAGGAGTACCCCGAAATCGAGGCACTGCACCGCGATGAGCATCTCGGGAGCCACGACATTCGCACGGATTGACTCGCGCGACCACGTCACTACCCCTGTGATGGGAGCCGCAGAGATCGCCCTCCCAATTACCTCTGCCGAGGAGATCGCCCAGTCGCCAACAAATATTAATGCCGCCAATATATATTGGCACTCATGACTAAAACAACCGATGACGGCCCGCCCGATCCGCCGTTCGAGATCAACGACGACACCGTCGAAACACCGACAGGCAAGGTGAGGGAACGCGTCCAGCAGGTGCTCTCCAGCATCACCGAACCCACCAAGGTGAGCCTCATCGCCGACATGGCCGACTGCTCGAAACAAGGTGCCCGCGAGGCCCTCCGCGAGTATGCCGAACTGGGGGTCGTGAACCGGGTAAACGATAACCCAGAGCTATACGAGCGCAACCCCGCCTACCTCAAGTTCCTTCGTGGACACCGGCTGGCACGCGATCATGACCTCGGCGACATCCGCGAGCGGCTTCGGGAGGTCTACCAGGAGCACCGTCGGTATGCGAAGCGGTTTGATGCTGATTCGCCGGACGAGATCGATGTCGATGAGCGGGACGACGAAGAACGGTTCCAGGCGATGCTTGACTGGGAGGCGACGCTCGAAGAGGCGGACGACCTGCGCGAGGCACACGAGCAGAAGACCGGTGAGAAGCCCGCCCCGATCGAGAAGCTACCGGTGCGAACCGCGGTCGGTGACGACCCCGACGGACACACGACAGGGGTTGATGAGCTACCGTCCGTCGATTTTGGCGACATCGCGCCCTTCGTTGGGGGGGACCCGACTCTCCTGATTAACATGCTGAGCCAGCAGGAGCAGGTATTGGAGTCCATAGAGGAGAAGCTGACCTTATTGAAAAATCAATCACAGGAACCGGGTACGGAGGCAGGGCAGTAAGGTGGCGGCGTTCGATTCGAACGGCCCACCTGTTAACGCGCACGCGAACAAGCTCTACAGGCGTCTCAAAGAGCAGGTGGCTGGAGCCGGTCACGAACCTAACCGCGAGCGACGGCTAGATCTGAACTCTGCAAGCTATCCTGCTCCCGTGACGGAGGTCATCGTCGTCGTCGGTCATGTTGAGCGAACACGCCCGAAGACCCGGGTGGTGTACCGAGAGAACTGGGTCGGGTCGACTGGGAGTGCCGGTGGGGACGCCACGAGAACGACCACAACGCCGACGAACACTTCCATCAGCCACCATCGCCGGATGACAACGAGGATCCGTACGCATATGACGCCGAGTTCGGCGTCGGTGTTCTGATGATGGAAGTGCCAGCGGAGTTCATCTACGAGCGGCTGAACGCTCTGTTTGCGGCGGATGAGTACACATATCCATCGAGTACGAGTGGTCGATGGAACACCAGCCGGACAAGTACCATCTTCCCTGACTCGACCGGACGGGTGAGGACCCGGGGTTGTCCGAGAGACGGACGCGACTCTGTGAGAGTATGGTGGAAGCAATCTTCAGCCGGCCTGCAGTCGACTCGGTACGCATGCCGCCGTCATCGCTAGCAACCAGAACTCCATCTTTCTACCAGTGACCAATGGACTCAAGATTCCACATCGGGCTCGACGGTTCGTGAGTCCAAGATTTTCCTCGTCGAGACAAGAGACTAGCTGGGAGGGCTGATAGATCGGCCAAAACAGGGATTGTAGTGAGAGTATCGGATTTACGTGCTTTTGTCGTTTCCTGGGTCGTACCCGGCGTCCTGGAGATTCGAGAGAGCGTCGTGGATAGTCTCGGGAGTATTGTGGAGATTCTCTGTGGTGCGGTTACTGCTAAGGAGCTCGTTACTGTCCGTGTTCTCGACGAGGAGATTAGCATGTGCGACATCGTTGCGTAGTTCAGTGACTTCGTGAAGTCGAGAGTTTGCACCGCCTTTCGTGGAGAAGCCACAGGTTTGCCAGCAGGCGTCGACGCTGGTGGCGATAGTTTCGAGCGTGGAGAATTGGGCGTAGTGGAGTTCGTCTAAGGCGACGTTGGCAGCTTGTGCGTCTTCGTACCGGTCTTCTATGACGTTGAGTTCGTCTACAGCGACTGGTGTATTTTTCCAGTCCGGTTTCCTCTCGAGGATGAGTTCGCGGAGGTGTTCTTCGAGGTAGGTGATTCGGTCGAAGAGGTAGATGCGTGCGGGGGCGGTGTTGAGATCGGCGCGGGTGAGGATGCCGGTAACGTGGTTGTGGCCTCCGAGGAAGTAGACGGGTTGCTCGATGAGTGCGGAAAGAATGTCTGTGAGCGATGTGTCGCCGCTGATCATGTAATCGATGGTCAGTGGGGTGAGTTGATTCTCCAAGCTGTCGCCGCCGTCGTCGGTCGTGACATCATCTTCGTGAAGGAATCCGACTGGATCGTCGTCAGCGTAGACTGGAGCGGCGTCGTAGCCGTTCTCATCAAGCCACGCGGCGGCGTCGCTTGGTGGCGTGTCCTGATCAGGGTGTTCAACAGAGTGGGTTGCGAGTTCGGCCGCAGTGCAGTTGTAGAGGTCCCGGGGCATATTGAATGGTGGGAAGGCAGAGATAGTCAAAATGGGGAAGAGCGCGCGGCCCGATAGTGGCGAATCAAGCCACCCATGCACGACAAATATAATGCCCACAAGACATATGTTTTATATTTGATTATGTTTTGAGGGCATTTTAAGTCGGTAGGGGCGAGTATCAAGTACGGTGCTGCTGGCTGTCTCTTCCCCGTCGATGAACTGGATGCGACAGTACTCCAGTACCGAGATGCCCAACTAGCACTCAACGACGTCGATGGATTCAACGTCATCGTCGTCGCTCCGACGAGCCTCGCAACGAGTTACTTCCTCACCCAGCACGCCCTCACTGCGATCCGTGTCGAAAGTCTCTCTACCGCAGTTCGGGATCAGCTCGCCACTGCGCTTGACGCTCGCCTTGACCATACCGTCCCTCTCAAACGAGAGTCGGAACGTCGAATCTCAGAAGGAGTCTGCTAAACCGTAACAGATCCCAACGAGTTGAGCGTCTCTCCCTGATACTCAACTCCAGATTTCCCCGCCTCCAGTCTAAACCCCAGAAGTAGTGCTAGAGACTCGGGATTCCTTGAGCCCTCACTGTAGAGACGAGCTTTCGCGTCCGTTTTGTATTCGTGCTGCAAAACAAGAGTAATGGGAGATTGGAACAGTGCACGAACCGCGGCACGCGCACTGATTGTCTTCCTCGGACTGGGACTGTTCGTGACACCCGTCTCGGCACACCAGTTCGCTACTCGCTTCGATGCGCCGGTCCCACTGGGCTTCCTTTATGTTGGGGCGGGAGCTACGGTATTTTTGAGCGCGGTCCTCCTCGCAAGACTCGACACGATACCGAGTCGACAGTATGTTGTTGGCGCTGTGCCACGCCGTTTCGTCAGCACACTCCGTGTCATCAGCCGCGTTGGCTTTTTGATTGCGTTTCTCGCTGTGTTGTTCCACGGCATCGCCGGTCCACGTGCTCCAGGAGAGAACGTCG
>KE356560.1:2318982-2383096 GCA_000415965.1 Haloquadratum walsbyi J07HQW1 | reverse complement strand
AGTAGTTGCATCCACGTCGGAGAGAAATAATAGATTAATCTGTAGTTTTATATCTACAGAGAAAGCAGGCAGAGTGCCTCGGGGCATGACCCGAGCAGTTCACTTATGATTCAATGTGAGAGCAAGGACTCCTCTTTGACGAGGAAAACCAGTGGTTGCCACGAGTTATTCTTATTGCTTGATGCACAATATAGCCTCAGAGACATGTACAGTGCTCGCGACCAAGTCGAGAATCAGTCATGGCTTGAAGAAATCCGAACCGCTGCAGCAGCGCTTAATCTCAGTACAGAAACACAAACTGTTGCTGAAGATCTGTTTCTTTCACAGACTCCAGATAATGATCGGTCAAAACGGGTGATTGCCGCTGCGAGTCTGTATGCTGGAGCACTTATTACAGGTTCTGAACGGTCTCAAAGTGCAGTTGCAGACGCGATGAGCGTGACAAGACTCAGTGTACAAAAACACTGGAAAGGAGTTCTTAAGACGGCTGGATTTCAGCCACCATCGTGGTGACAGGAGCACTGAACAGCAGCTAATACTAATACTAGGGACTCTCCGGACAACTTGTGAGAATAAGTACCACACGGTAGGAGTGATATATTATACGCGGAGCAGGCGCAATCCCACTGAGGCTGTGGATACGCGCCGTCACAGTGGGAATTCCACACAGTTTTCTCCACAAACAGCGCATATGTATATGTGAATGTCACTGTCGGCCCAGTGGTTACGACCCCAGTGTCGCCGAGCGCCCGAAACTGGCGGTTCGAGTATGAGTATGAGTATGAGTGTAACTGTGAGTGTCCGCCCACTTTGGAAACAGGGTGTGCCCTCTGTGCAAACAACAACCACCGGGCACCGGGCGAAGCTCGCAGTGAAAGTAACTCCGAGTCCGTGTCCGCTGAAGTCTGAGTCTGTCGGTGTCGGAGGCCCCGAGGCACAACCAACTCTGGGCGTGGGCGTGGGCGTCCGACTCTGACAAACGAGAGGAGTCCCGGGGGCGGAAGCTAGAAGCTAGAGCTGAGATGTGGCACTCCCAAGAGACTGCCCACGACCGGCCCCACTCACCGATTCGAACGGTGTGTTGGCTTGGTATTGGGAGTCTGTCAACCCAAACCGTAATATCCCAACCCAGCGGTGCGGTGCCGTGGGATTCCTCCGCGTTCACGTGGAGGAGGATGTCAATCAGCTTACCGCGTGAATTTTTATCGGGCGACTCACCGTGATTTCTGGATTGATTCACGAGCGTAATCACTCTTTTTTCTCTGCATCTTGGCACTGTTCGCCGAGGGGCTTCAACCGCAGTTCTCCGAAGCCGAAGCCGTCTCGGAGTGTGAGCTCCTCGCCGTCGAAGACGGTGCGAAACGGGACGACCTTGCCCGTTGAGTCAACGATGAGTCGGAGATCGGGGAACTCGTTCCCGGTCCGGTAGTTGTCCAGCAGCGCCACAACGAGCATCGTGTGGTACTTTAGCGAGGTGTCAGGGTGGTAGACCGATTCGTTGAACGCGGTGACCACAGCGCTTGTGAGCCGTCTACGCGTCCTCGATGCTGATGAGGTCCGACACCTCGCTTTCGGTGGTCGCCCGGGAGAACTCGCCCAGGTCGCGGGCAGTCTCGTCGGTGAGCAGGAACACCCGGTGGTGGTCTGCTCTTGTGTCTGCTGAGGCTGCGAGAGCGCCGCCGCATCACCGTTTGCGCCCTTGTGCACCGACTGGTTCACGCGAACGCCAGCGAACTTCTCGCGGGCATCACCGTGACTCTCACCGGTGAACTTGTGGGCGTCGTGCCGAAAGGCGGCAGGTATCGCGTCGGTCACGACTCAGCCTCCACGCGAGCGGTGAGTTCCCCCTTATGTTCTGGGAGGTACTTCTCGCTCCATTCGGCGTCTTTGTCGTCCATCTTGTTCGTGTTGCCCTTCCCGCGGTCGAAGATGCGACGGAGTTCGGTCTTGTTGTAGAGCGGATTCACAGTTCGCAGTCCACAATCCCGCCACCGAAGCTCCGCGCCCCGCCGAGTTGGTGTATGAAGTCGGTCTTATGCGCGTCTAGGTAGTCAATGGCCTCAACGAGCAGCGCGACGAACTCGGGTTTCGCCTCCCGGAAAGAGAGGTGCCAGCAGCCTCCAGATTCGCCACAGCGTCCAGTTCGGCGTCCCGGAGCGGTTCCCGGTTGTCTTCCTCGTTCCGGGAGACAACATTCCGGTTCAGCCGCCGGTAGTGACCCTCTGGCTGCCCGCGAGTGTCGTCCACGCTCGAACGGACACTTGATCGGGCAACCCATCACCTTCCTGGGGCGGTTCCCGAAGCCTCCAAAGAGATCGAAAATCACGCACCCGTTGCTGGCGTGATATCGGTCGGTCATGATGCTGTCTCCGACCACCAGTGGGTCAGTCTGAATCCGCACGAACACGTCGCGGTCGATGTCTTCAATTATGATTTTGTGGGGGTTAGCGTGCTTCGAGAGCCTCCACCGAGGGGGGAGCCCTCTTAAAAGCCAGAGCTTGGAAGCACTACTAAATAGAATAGGCGTGTTTTCAACTACTGTTATCATGATACAGGTGAAATACTACGACCTTCAGACCGTGGATACGCGCCGTCGCAGCCGTGGGATTCCTCCACGTTCACGCGGAGGAGGATGTCAAGAATAAAATATCTATACTGTCTGCCATACTGGTCCGGTATGACAGAGCACTGGACCGACCACAATCAGATTTGCACTATCATGAAGAGTAAGACCGCTTCAGATGGATATATTATGATACTGACGGTTATATTACATAAAATGATAATAACGACAGTTTGATTTGGACGCTAATTAACTATTAATCGTGCGCGGGTAGCCAAGCGGTCAAAGGCGCAGCGCTTAGGACGCTGTCCTATAGAGGTCCGCAGGTTCGAATCCTGTCCCGCGCACTCCGATAGCTGATATACGTTTTGAGTACCACAGAAATCTAACCTAGCTAAAGCCGCCGCGTTATACCCATAACCATTTATAAATACATTACATAGAAGTACCATATGGCGGTGCTCTCTGACCTGGTAGATGATATTATAGCTGATATCCAAGGTCTTGTGATGTTTTCACCAACTGGCTCACGATATGAGCGCTTCATCAATGCAGATCTTGAGTATCCGATCATCGTTGTTGCTCCTGAAAATGATGTCAATGCCGCCACATATATTGAGTTACCAATCAAATTTGATGATGCTCGCGACCGAATTCGCTTTGGCATCGAGGGAGCAATCGAATCTGGGATCGTTACAGAAGGAGATGCCGTTGTTTGTAATCTCGGCATTTTCGAAGATGGCCTCAACTCTCTCGTGCGCGTTCGCGTTGGCGAATCGCTCCGATCAGGTATCTATGATCTATTTGTAAATTCCCGAGCTGATTCGAGTGTGATTCGGGATGTATTTAATGTTGCTATCGAGCTTGGAAAAAAGGGTCAGAAAGGCAAACCAGTCGGGGCGCTATTCGTTGTTGGTGATGCAGGGAAAGTAATGAATAAATCACGCCCGCTCAGTTACAATCCGTTCGAGAAATCACACGTTCATGTCGGTGACCCTATTGTGAAGGTCATGCTTAAGGAATTTTCACGACTTGATGGTGCATTCATTGTTTCGGATTCAGGGAAGATCGTCAGTGCATACCGGTATTTAGAACCGGGGGCTGAGGGGGTTGATATCCCGAAGGGACTTGGCGCACGACACATGGCTGGTGCGGCAATCACGCGTGAGACGAATTCGACGACAATCGTGTTATCTGAGTCCGATGGACTTGTCCGCGCGTTCAAAGGTGGAGAACTCATTTTTGAGGTCGATCCTGAGGTATACTAACGGTCAGTGTCATGTGGGTATTACAATCGTTCCCGCCTGTGGTACGTGAGTTCATTACTGCTGTCCCACAGGCGATATGGATTGCGACTCTCGTCTTCATCGCTAGCGCGGTTGCTGCTATTATTACTGGCAGGATAACGACACGTCTTCTGTTACAACTCAATATCCCAGCTGTTATCGAAGGAACAGCTTTTGAACGGACAGCACAAGAATTCGGAACATCAACTGTTAATCTCATCAGCGGACTTGTTAGGTACTTTATTATCACCGTCGGAGCTGTCGGGTCGCTCTCGCTCACTGATCTACAGTATGGAACCGCACTCTGGCAGGAAGCCGTTCAATTTCTCCCCCGTGTGTTCGTTGCACTGCTTGTCGTTGTTACCGGTATTCTCATCGGTGATAAAGTTGAGCTGTTTGTCGATGAGCGACTACGACAAATCAAGCTTCCCGAGATAACTATTATTTCCCGACTCGCGAAGTTCACTACATTCTATATTGCTGCACTCGTTGCACTTTCACAGTTGGGAGTCGCTACGCTTGCACTGGTAGTCTTACTCGCTGTGTATCTCTTTGCTGTCGTTGCTTTCGCCGCTGTTGCCTTTGTTGATTTATTAAAATCAGCAGCAGTCGGCACATATCTTCTGTTACACCAGCCATATGCAATCGGTGATGAGGTTGAGATAGGTGATACTCGTGGCATCGTACAGGAGATCGATCTATTTGTGACGCATGTCGAAAACGAAAATGAGGAGCTTATTATTCCGAATACGCTTGTTTTTAAACGCGGTATTGTTCGTGTTCGATAATATCAGAGCCAGTTTACAATCAAAATGGACTCTCATTGTCATCAACTGCGTTTAGTCCTATGAATCAAGGGGAGGTACAATATAGCTGATTACTCATTTTGAATTACTATTCGCTGCATCTGTCTATGAACCAGCAGCGTCTGACCCGGCTTGATTGGTCATCTGCTCCGCAGGAACACCACCAACAGTTGTCTCTGGAGGAACATCTCGTGTGACAAGAGAATTCGCTGCGACCTGTGCCTCCTCACCGATATGGACGCCTGGTAGTATCACTGCTTTTGCTCCAATCATTGCCTCCTTGCCGATTACAATTTCACCTGTTCGATATTCATCTTGAAGAAACTCATGACAAAGCAACACAGCGTCATATCCAATGATTGCATCATCCTTGATTGTAATCAATTCCGGCCAAAACACGTCCGGTGTTGCTTCAAGTCCCCATGAGACGCCCGTTCCGATATGTGCTCCAAGTCGACGGAGTGCCCAGTTTCGCGCCCGAAGTGATGGGATCAGCCGAGCGATCATAATAAGTATATAATTACTCACAACAACCCAGACGGGCTTTGCGTCTGTCCACTCCCACAATGAATTCGCCGGACCTGGTGTTGCGTTCCTGGTTAATCGATGATGTCTATCAGTCATAGTATAGTATTTTATCTCTTTTTGTCCTATGCTGTCTGATCACTAAGCGTTGTGTGGGGACTGCAGTGATGATAATTACGGAATTTCTGCTCAGAGCTGACGTGATATGAGCTACTGTGCAGGGTGATCCCTCTGTGTGTTCGACACCATCCTCACCATCATCCAACCCACCGTCCCGTTGAGTACGCGACTATCTGCTTGGAGCCTGTGAAACACCTTGACGCACTACTCCTCACGAATTGCATCCATATGCTCAATCCGACGCTGAAGAAGCGATGGTGTTCCGACATCATGTCGCACACGAAGTCCATCAGCGACAGTGGAAAGTGCTGTTTCAGCCTGTGATTCAGCTGTTGCAATTGAGTCTGCAATTCCGACAACCGCGAAGGCACGTGATGTCGTGGTATATAACCCATCTTCGCGGGAATCAACGCTCGCATAGTATACCCTTACACTCTCTGCGGACTCCTCATCGACAGTAATTTTTGTCCCACTGTGTGGGTCTGTTGGATATCCCTCTGGAACGGCATACTTGCACACAGTCGCTTGATTACTGAAACTGAGCGCTGGGAGTGACTCATCATGCTGTGCTGCGCGCATAATGTCAAGAAGTGATGTCTCTAATATCGGGAGCGTATTCATCGCTTCTGGATCACCGAATCGAGCATTGAATTCAATCACCCGTGGACCATCGCTTGTGAGCATAAACTGCCCATACAAGACTCCTTTATATGCTGGCAATGCTTCGACAGTCGCCTCTAAGATTGCGACTGCATCTGTATACTCCTCAGCACTCATGAATGGGAGTGTTTGTGTTGTATCGCTGTAACTTCCCATACCACCAGTGTTCGGTCCAGTGTCGCCTTCATATGCACGCTTGTGGTCTTGAATTGCTGGAGTTATTCGAAGTTCACCGTTCGCAACGAACGCTTGCACGGTAAACTCTTCACCAACGAGTCGCTCTTCGAGAACAATCTGTTCATACTCGCTTTCGCGGAGATACGACTTTGCCTCACTCTCAGTCACTTGATCACCAATCACCCGGACTCCTTTGCCCCCTGTCAATCCCGCAGGCTTGACTGCAAGGTCATGTTCAGTCTCATCAATATATGCACAGGCAGCTTCAATCTCTTCAAAGACAGCAAAGTCTGGACATCCAGGAATAGACTCTGATTGCATGAACTGCCGCTGAAACGCTTTGTCTGTCTCGATCCGTGCGGTCTCTGCTGTTGGTCCAAATGTATACACACCGGCTGCGTCAAGCGCATCTGCAACTCCTGCTTCGAGTGCTGATTCAGGTCCAATAATGGCGAGGTCTGCATCAACCGGATCAGTTGTTGCGTATTCAACAATTGCATCGACACTCGTTGCTGATATTGAGTTAAAATCAGCACTGAGAGCAGCGATGCCTGGATTTCGATTCTCTGCACAGGCGTATAACCTGCATCTTGCATCTGCGGTTAATGCTTGAGCGATAGCGTGTTCACGACCACCACCACCGATAAGGAGGACCGACTCAGTGTTGCCCATACGCCGAGTGGGTCTATACGAGTGTGTAAAGCTTGCTTTTTGCTGTACAGATTCGGTCTCTATCTATGGTTATCGTATCATGCACCATCTATATGCTATCACTCAGTGATATTTGTATCCACTAACAGGAGTTGGCTCTCTTTATCGGATATAAGGAGCATGAATCTGCTCATTCAGCACTTTTCAATTTTCTTCACACGGCTTTTGCCCCGGCATGACTAATAGTATATATGTCGGATACACCAGTGCGGAATCGACTTGACAATGAGGCAAGCCCTTATCTCACACAGCACGCCGAGAATCCCGTTAATTGGCAGCCGTGGGATGACCGTGCACTTGAGTATGCGGAATCGGCGGACAAACCGATTTTTCTCTCTGTTGGATATGCTGCGTGTCATTGGTGTCATGTCATGGCTGAGGAAAGTTTTGAGGACGATACTGTTGCGAATATCCTCAATGATTCATTTGTCCCAATCAAGGTCGATCGTGAGGAACGACCAGATCTCGATCGTATCTATCAGACAATCTGCCAGCTCGTTACCGGTGGCGGTGGGTGGCCATTATCTGTCTGGCTCACACCAGAGGGCAAGCCATTCTATGTTGGCACATACTTTCCAAAGACGGAGCGACCCGATCGTGGCGATACTCCTGGATTCTTAGAGATCTGTCAATCGTTTGCGACTGCGTGGGAGAATGACCGGTCGGAACTCGAATCCCGTGCGGATCAGTGGGCAGACGCACTTCAAGATCGGCTTGAGGTCGACACGAACGCTGATACTGACACTGACATTGGTGCTGACGGTGATGTTCCCGCTGCTGATGTTGCGTCATCTCAGACAGATTCAGATTCAGATTCAAATTCAGAACTCCGATGACGATTCCAAGATGGATCTTCTCACGTCAGTATCCACAGCTGCAATCCGTGCGACCGATAATGAGTACGGTGGCTTTGGCTCACGCGGACCGAAATTCCCACAACCAGGACGAATCGAGGCATTGCTCCGTGCGCATGCGGAAATCGATAGAGAGACTGCACTTGATGCGGCAACAGCGACACTTGATTCGATGGCTGCGGGTGGTGTGTATGATCATGTCGGAGGTGGATTCCACCGCTATGCAACAGATCGCGAATGGACGGTTCCGCACTTTGAGAAGATGCTGTATGACAATGCTGAACTCCCTCGGGTCTACTTATCTGCATACCAACATACCGGGCGCGACCGATATGCAAGAATCGCTCATGAGACATTTACATTTCTCTCACGTGAACTTCAACATCCTGAGGGTGGATTCTACAGCACGCTTGATGCACAAAGTGAGGGCGAAGAGGGACGGTTCTATGTTTGGACGCCGGAAACAATCCGTGATGCAATTGCTGACTCACAAACAGCAGATATCGCGATTGATCGATTTGGTGTGACAGAAAGCGGGAACTTTGAAGGGTCGACTGTTCTCACCGTTACCGCTTCAATCTCACAACTCGCTACGAAATACTCACTCACGACTGATGAAATCGTCTCACGACTTTCGGATGCACGTGATTCGCTTTTTGAGGCTCGCACAGACCGTGAGCGTCCTCATCGAGATGAAAAGATTCTGACCGCATGGAATGGGCTTGCCATCTCCAGTCTCGCTCGCGGTGGATTGATCTTAGAGACCGAACGGTACACACAGTTGGCACATGATGCTCTCTCATTTATTCGCACGCACCTGTGGGATAGCGATGCCGAAAGGCTCTCTCGGCGGTATAAGGACGGTGATGTGGATGAGACAGGATATCTTGATGATTATGCATTCCTTGCGCGCGGTGTCTTTGACCTGTATCAAACCACGGGTGCCGTTGAGCATCTTCGTTTTGCAGTCACGCTCGCTGAAACAATCGTGAGACTATTTTATGACCCTGCGGGTGAGACGCTATATCTGACGCCTGCAGATGCTGAATCACTCGTTGCTCGACCACAGGACCTTCGCGATCAGTCGACGCCATCGAGTGCTGGGGTTGCAGTACAGATACTCAATGCGATTGACCCGTTTACATCAACTGACCTCTCAGGTATCGCAAGTGCTGTTGTTGATACACACGCTGATGAGATTCGGAGTCGACCGCTTGAGCACATCTCATTAGCAATGGCTGCTGATTCTCGCGCTCGCGGACATGATGAGGTTGTCATCGCCCGTGACATCGATACCGAGCTCTCAGAATCGATTCGCTCTGATATCGCATCAACGTATCTTCCGGGAGTTCCTCTTTCACAGCGTCCTGCGACCGAATCAGCGCTTGAATCCTGGATTGATGAGTTAGGACTTGACTCAACACCAGCGATTTGGGCAGGACGTCATCAACGAAATAATAAAGCGACTATCTATGCATGCTCTGGGCAAGCCTGCTCACCACCGACTCATTCACTCACAGATGCTCTCGAATGGTTTGATGCAGATATGAATGCGAGTATCAATACCGCTCACTCAGATTCCACCAGTCGCGGTGATACCGACACCGATGGAGTCGATGTCGATGCGGTTGACGGAGTCAACCTGGGTGAGGAGACAAATAATTCCGACGATTAATCCCCTCGTAACGAGGGCATATATGCATCTCATTCTTATCAGGTGTCTCTTTCTCTCTGCGCACTCCGGCCGGTCACCTGATGATTGAGGACTCTTATCCGTTCTATACAATATAAACCTAAACCATATCTTAGATATTTTGTCAGAACAGTCAAAATAGACAATCTAACGCGCACAGTGAGAGTGCAACGAGTGATCTAACCAATACCGGTGGTCGAATCGCGTACGTCGTTAGCGACAATCCACAGTTTGATTATTTCGGCACTCGGCGAATCAGACAGGAATTCACCAGTAACAACCGCTTCAAGCTCACGTAGTGAAAATATCATAAGACGTACTGAAACTGGTGGTGTCGAGTCCACCTGTAGGGACTGATCTTCACGGACATAATGCAGGTGTTTGGGCGTTATTGTTTTCATGCGACCATCGTGAAGCCGCGAGGGGAAACAAAAAATTCGTACGTGTTGCCGACTAGTCCCATGCGTGATGCACCTCTGCGAGCGCTACGGGTCACCTACCCCATGGTACTTTACTTAATGACAAGATCGCATGGTTACGGAGAATCGAGGAGAAAGCCTCGCGCTTCAGCGCGGGGAGGATGTCAAACGTGAACTACCCTCAGATATCTTCCAGCAACAGGGGGAATAAATACACGATCATACACCTTTTCGTGGAAGCAGTTCAGCCTGACACTCTGAGCAAGCAAGGAGATTATGTGACTCCGTACACAGCGTTGTCTCGAGACATAACTCACACTCACGTTCGACCTCAAATACCTGCCCGCCCCAGCGGTGTGGCGAGAGTCGTTCACTGACGCGGATTGATCTGAGCATCTTCTACAGTGTGTTATGAAAACCGTACATAAGTCCCTTGTTATAATACGAACACTCTGAATATATACTGGTAATACGTGTATAATGGTACACGACAGGTAACTCAGACAATCACTCGGTGAGCTGCCCGGCAAGAGAGACCGCGATAGGAACCGATTCAGTTTCAACAAATCGTGCAACCTCCTCGTTTTCGCGCTCGACAACAACTGTTGGAATCCGATTGATTCCGTATTCCTCGACACGCGGTCCATGTTTCTCTCCATGAGCATTTTTCTCAACGGGGTATTCATGCACTTGCTCACCTAGTATGTCAGCAGCACTCATTGCGGCTGCAAAGTCGGGCAGCTGTCTTCGGCAGTCATTACACCAATCGCCGCCCCATACTCGGACTGTGAGATTATCATCACTGAAGACGGCTACAACATCCGACCATGAATCAGCATCCCATACCGGATTTGGTTTCATTGTCTCAAGCGTTCTTTCAGTATCTGTCTCAGCCATATCTAGCAGTTATCACGAGCTATCCTAAATGTGCGGATATACACAGCATGATCGATAGCTCTCGATATTCGTTACATTCGATTCTCAATTGAGTTGCATTGCTACAATGAGTGTTTCAGATAGCGATTCCTCTTCATTTTGGTCGTTACCGTCTTACCCATCACCGACGAATATTTGTTCTGATGGACGCGAACGTTTTGGAAACAATTGGATCACCGCTCGTCCGCGTTGATTCTCCGCCGGGTGCGACAATCGCTGCAAAGATTGAGTCGAAAAACCCTGGTGGCTCTGCAAAGGACCGACCAGCACTTGCGATGGTTGAGCGTGCTGAACGCGCCGGTGATATCGAGCCGGGTGATGCGCTTGTTGAGCCGACAAGTGGAAACACTGGCATTGGATTGTCCGTTGTTGCTGCCGCGAAAGGGTATGATCTCACAGTAGTGATGCCCGCTTCACAGTCACCAGAACGGCGCGAGTTGATGCGAGCGTATGGTGCTAAAATCGAGTTGATTGATGGCACAATCAGCGATGCAAAGGATCGTGCTGATGACCTGGAAGATAGCGGAATGACACAGCTGCGACAGTTTGAGAATGCGGCTAATCCTGATGCTCACTATCAGACAACCGCCGAGGAGATTCTTGACCAAATCGAGGGACGAACTGTTGATGCACTTGTTGCTGGCGTTGGCACTGGTGGAACAATCTCCGGCATTGGACGACGTCTTCGCGAAGAGTTTCCAGCCATGTCCGTTATTGCTGTTGAGCCAGCTGAAAATGCGGTCATCTCCGGCTCAGAACCTGGCAATGATGATTTTCAGGGTATGGGTCCAGGATTTATCAGCCCGAATCTTGATACGGAATTGATTGACGGTGTTGAGACTGTCACAATCGATGCAGCTGAAGCGGAATGTCGACGCCTCGCACGAGAGGAGGGAATTCTTGTCGGACAGTCATCCGCAGCGTCAAATATCGCCGCAAAACGTATTGCGACACAACTTGCCGACCCCACGCAGCCTTGCAATGAGCGCAAACCGGGATATATCATTGAAGATGCACCCAACTCAGGATCTGCTGTGACAACTTCATCTCTCTCGACTAATGAGAACGGTAATCGTAACCGTGAGGCTGACACTGACACTGACACTGATACTGATACTGTTGACACTGCTGAGCCCACGAATACAACAACAGAGTATGAACATGAAGCCGGGATAGCCTCTTCTTCTTCTGAGGAAGCCAATACACGTTCGAACTGCCCACTGGTTATTACGGTCTTCTGGGACAGCGGAGAACGGTATATGTCAACTGGACTGTTTGATGATCCAGGTGAGAATCACGAATGAGGGTCGGCATCGTCAACTTATTATATCAGAGTATCCAGGTATTGATCCTCAATTGAGTGCGGTTGAGACAACCTGGACGCCGTATGTTTATCAGGCGATATAATCATAATTATGATACTGATTACGATTATGACTACAATGACGATTGTGGCACAATAAGTTCAATCGGATGCGTACTTGATCGACCTAAAAGCGAATCGAGTTGGTCAAGACAGGACGTTCCAGAGGCAACGACAGTCCGGTCACGAGCATCGGGTGTTGTAAACTGATCCACGAGTTCATTCCCGACTGCAACGCTTAATTCATAATATTCGGACTTGTACCCAAAGGACCCAGCCATGCCACAGCATTCAACATCAGATGTTAGCACATCATATCCCAAGTGGTCCAGGACTGCCTCAGTATGACGGTCAACACCCAGCGTCCGTTGCTGGCAATGGTTGTGATATGCAACCCTATCAGTATCATTTCCTGATCCACTCAGTCCACTGATATCAGCGCCATTTTCGATCCAATCCATACACATATTCCATTATCTCACATGCGTTCGTCGAAAGGCGCTCATATGAGGACTGTGGGAGGAACCGCTCGTACCCTCGATCGAACATTGCTAGATCTGATGGCTCAATTAGCATAATATCACGCCCATCATCGAGATATGGTGTAAGATCGCCTACGACGCGACTGGCATGGTCCTCTGCGGGTGGAATCCGCTGGACAAGTCTAGAGGTAGACTCCGGGCTGTGCCAACCAGCCGGGACTCCTATCCTCGCCCAAACTGACCGAAAACTCGGAGTTACTTTGTGTCTGCTTTCAACAGTCAACTCCGCGACCGATTCCGTGAGAACCGGGCGGTCATCGACTAGGTTCGATTATTGCATAATCATTGAGGGCGGGCAGACCGGAATTGGAATCGGAGAATGAGGCAGAACCACTCTATTCTGATCTCTTTCCCGTTTCTGTATTCGGTTGTGACCACCTGACAATCATTTGGTAAAAACCTCAGCTTGGAACTATTACTGTGAGCGAGCTCGGTGGTGTCGATGAGGATAACCGGAGCAGACGCGGCAACGAACGTCTCGACAACTGGGCGTCCAAGCGGCTAATGAACATCATCGAATACAAAGCCCGTGAATGTAGCATCGAAGTTGGAAATCCCGGACGAAGGTGGCACGTGATCATGAGGACGATGAAAGTCGCGTTGAGCGTGGACTAGGAACTGTGACCGCTGTGATGTGGTCGCCCGGCAACATGAACGAAGCATATAATATCAGACAGCAAACGCTCCCTATGACTCCCGTTGAGAGGTCGCGGTAACGGCAACTTGCTCTGGTCTCGCGTCATTCAATTCAACTGTACTCGTGGGTTCCAATCGAGAGCAACCGCCGGATGACGCGCAAATCATAGTATCCCAGCGTTTTGGATGCGGTCGGGATTTCTGCGTCTCCAGACCCAAAAAATGTCAATTGATATATACATATTACTCTTGATAAGCACTCTTTCGGAAAAATATGATACCCTGTCCACTGCTGGACATCGTCTCAACTGTCAGAAATCTATTGCCAGTCCCTTGGAATCATCACGCCGAAGCTCACTCAGTATCGTCTGCCGTCTCCTGTGATTTCCCTGGTGAATCGCTCTTTTCATGTCCGCCCTCGTCATCTTCGGACTTGTTGTTATTTTTGTCGTCTGGCGTCCGCTCCGCTGATGTCTCATCAGTCTTATCAATCGTAATATCGACTGGACCGGTGCTTGTGTCGGACGGTGTCTCGTCAAACCCAGAGTCAGATTCGGCACTCGTCTCCGTCTCTACATCTGTGTCTGTGTCTGTGTCTGTGTCTGTGTTTGTATCCATGTCCGATTCAGACTGTGCTGCTGTGCCTGCGCCAACGACATATCCAATCGTCCCACCGACGAGCCCGCCAATGATTGCTCCGCTAGGACCGCCTCGTTTTAACCCTGTAATTGTCCCAACAAATCCACTAATCGCGGAGACAGTACTCGGATCAACGCCCTGCTGTGTTATCGTCTCGGTGTCGTATTGATCAGCTGTCATCACCACAGATACTCACCGCAGACAAACGAATGTTTGCCATACAATGAGTGGATATCTTAAGAGGACCGCGACACAGAGTCGAATTGGTGTAGTCGGTAAATACAGATACCCTACTCAATCGGAGTTACATCTTCGATTAGTTGCTTTCCGATAGAGCGGGTCCCACCGTCGGTTAACTCCAGCATAAACATACTCCCAACGTCCTCATACCCTGAAACGGTGAGTGTCCTCTGATCACCATCTGTAATCTCATGCGGTTCGGCTAACGTAATTTCATAGGCTTCGTCTGCCATAGCATGCACATTCTGTTCTACATCTGTATTGGGTTGTCGGTCACAACAGCAGAGAGCCCGATATGCAATCTGAGTAATATAATTGAGTCACATTATGAGACAAACTCCAACTATCCAGTGAGCACAGGGTCGGATTGGAGTGATAGTGAACTGTCTCGGGGTCACATCATCATCAATATCAAAGCCCGGAAGCACCTGCCTTAGTTTCTCTGCAGATATCATATGAGATATCTGTTTGCTGCAGTTCGCAATGATCGTCGAAGACGGAAATCAAACGATTTCATACACAAGCGGAGACGATGACTGCGAGATAACCACGGACATAGACATGAGACCTAAACCCAGGTGATGGGGAACCTTACAACGGTTATTATACAGAATCAAGGAGAATCCCTGCGGGTTCAGCCGCAGGATGAATCCGACAACTCGAAGTCAATCTCCGCTACGAGAGCCACTCTGATATTTGACAATCCGTCGGTTAAAGCGACAGGCGGTTCCACATATGGGTAGGAATTAGGCTTGGGGACGGAGCGGTTCCCGCCAGTCCGACGATGGCGGTCTGTCCGCCCCAAGCAATCAGACAATAATCTGAACCAGTCAGGTGAATGGTCGGTCCCTCTCAGTATCATGAATCGATGCAGTTGCAGTTGCAGTTGCAGATGCAGTGCCCGACTGCTTACAAACACCACACAAAGTAACTCTGAGTCCACCGAAGTCTGCCGGACTCCCTAGGGCAAAAACAACTGTGGGAGTCCGAACATGACCGAGGAGAGGAGTCCCGGGGGCGGGAGCTGGGGCTGGGGCTGAGATGTGGCACTCTCGGCACCAGCAGTCCTTACTTCACTCGACTCGCGACAGTCCATGAACCCCACACGGATTCTCACCATGCCGGGGTTCGGTGGAGCTGCAAACCTGCAATCTCCACCGCTCACGCTTACGCTCACGCTCACGCTCACGCTCAGGATTCCTCCGTGTTTACGCGGAGGAGGATATCAAACTTGGCGTCTTAGTTCATCTATATCAATAATATTGCCACGACTGCAGTCGTCACTGGCGTTGTGATAATTGTGATATTCTGCCATGTCGAACCCTGCACAACGAACGCCCCGGCTTGACGAGCTTCGGCTGGATTACTGATAATTGCAATATCGCCAGTTGATAAGCTTGCAGAAAAACTCAAAAGGAGGATAATCGGAAGCACTACCGCTGTGTTTATTGAGATGAATGTCCCGACAAGTGCAGCAACAGTAAGATACACCGCTAGTGGCGCTGCTGCAACCGCTTGTATTGCCCATGTCGGCGTTGATGTATCGATTTCAGCATCAAACTGTCCCAGTGGTACCGTCGTCCCTGACCACTGCGGAAGAATACGGATTACAGGATTAAGTCCAACCAATACCGCAACAGCAGCGTGAGCAAGTTCATGTGGAAGCACAATCGGTGCAATAAATACCCGAGCAATTGTTTGCCACCGGGCGCGCGAACTGCTATTTGATCCTAGTTGGCTTTCTGTCTGAGATTCAGATGCCGACCCCAACGCTGCATCACCCTCGGTATTATTTGTCGAATCTGGATTCCGATTATCAGAGGTCACATTATCTATCTCCGAGTGTAAACCGCTCTTTTTGTCAGTCACTGTTGAGCGGTCAGGACGCTCCACCATCCAGTTATTGATTCATCAAACATATGCTCTGGCACTATTGGTGCTGGCACCGGTTGGAACCCATTATGACGCATGTCGGCAATCCCGCTGTATCGCTCCACCGGTCGCCCAGCGAAATCAAGCACGCGAATCTGCTTGTCGTCATCCCGATGGTACGCGTATGGAAATCGTTCCCGAGGCGGACACGCAAGCGCGTCAACATTATCGAGTCGCACAAGAACCTCGTCATTAGCACGGAGTTCGATCCATGGTCTGTTCGTTTCGGTATCAATATTCGCTTTCGTTCCTGTTCCTGTTCTGCTTCTGCTTCTGTCTCTGTTAGTGGATTCAGATCAGTCGCATTTTCTTCAGTCGTATGCTCATTTGTGGGTGATTCTATCGACGTTGTCTCATCTGTCACCTCCGAATTTTCTGTTTTTCCTGGTCCGATATCAGTATCACTCTGTCCGGTTATTTCTCTTGGGTCCTCATCTGATGTGACTGCCGGAGTGTCATCTGAGACTGTCGCAACCAGACCGGGCTGTCCTGATGGAGTTCGGGATTCAATCCATAAAAGAGGTTCTGACGTTGGAACAGCGGCATATCCTCCCTCAGCAAGTGGGATCCGGTCCGGTCCAGCGTAGAACTGTCGCTCATCATTGGTGCTCTCTGCAACTCCAACCGGTGAGGTTAGAATATTCGTAATCTGTGCTGTTGTCTGTTGATTTGACGTCACGAACAGCGTCGCTCGGTTATGAGATTGATTGTTCCATATGCGCGAGAGCACGACCGTTGGATCAACTTCGCGGACTGTCTCGATTGCAATCGACCACCCTGAAGATAACAGCGTCTCTGGCGTTGGCGGTTCTGATACGCGAGCATCCATCACCGGACGCTCATCGCGATTCCCCGATTCAGCAGGCGACACCGCTGTGTTATTACTGGCTGTGTGGGCGATTACCGGTGGTGTCGCCGCATCACTTGACCGCGAAGTCACCAAACCGGCGCGATGACACCGATCGATTCCGGCGGTCAAAAGCCTCTCATTCATTATCATCGATACGCCCCCAACTAGTAAGTGGATTGTGGGGGACAAATCAGACTAACCGAATCGGAATGTGTCTGAGTATACCAGTATTATGCTATCTCTGATTTATCGAGATATTGATAAATTGTGAATACGCTCACAACTGACATCCTCCTCCGCCTGTGGACGCCGAGATTCTCCGTGCTCTCTATAATTTGTTATTTACACTTGTTTGTGCAATCAGGATACTGATTTTGTGTTGGCATCATAAAATGATTATTTATTCGGATATCAAAGTCAATTGATATCAATTCTGATATTGAACCGCAAATGTGTGTGACCGTCAGAATGTCCCTGGAACGATAACGTATGCGAACAGCAGCGTCAATAGTCCAGTCGCGACACCATAGTACAGCACTGGAATTAATTCAAGTCTGATCACACGACCTTCTTCGCCGATGAGCCCAACAACGGTGAGCGCGGCAACAACATTATGAATTGCAATCAGATTCCCAATCGCACCACCGACAGCCTGTGCAGCAACCACGATTACCGTTGGTGCCCCGACATCCTGTGCGGCCTGGAACTGGAAGAGTCCAAATAGAATATCGCTCACGGTATTTGATCCTGCGATGAATGCGCCGAACGCACCAATAAATCCTGAGAAGAATGGGAATGCAGCACCTGTCACATCAGCCGTCAACTCCGATAGTAGCCCAAGCATTCCAGCAGAAACGGCGGCGTTTTCGAGAACAACACTACTTCCTGATCGTTGCATAATCATGACTGTTGCAACAGCAAACCAAAGTGCAATCACTGCCGGAGCGATATTCCGGAATGCCTCACTCCATGATGCTTTGATCTCATTGGTATCCATGCCGTGGATTGCGTATGTCAATACAGATACAAGGATAAACAACGACCCTGGAAGATACAGCAGTTCGATACCCTCTGAGAACGGCGTTCCAAGAATATTATTCCATGTGAGAACACCCGTCGAGGCTAAGAATGATTGCACCGATCCAATAACGCGCGTTGCGATGAGCAGTGCTGCGACAAGAACATACGGTGTCCATGCTGTCAGCAGTGACATGTCCTTCGTCTGTAAATCAGCAGGTGATGCTGATGCAGTCCCACCATCAGCAGCGACCGTTCTATCACTTTCCGACTGCGACTGCGACTGCGACCCAACGCCTTGTCCAGGTTCAATTGATCCGACCCAATGGTCAGGCCACCCTGACCGCGGTCCAAAGTCCCACGTCTTATCAGGGATGAAGTATCCAGCTCGAAGTGTTGTTGTGACAATGATTAATCCAACCATCGCCCCAAGCAATGCAGGGAACGTTGGACCAAGATAGATTGCTGTCAAATTATACGGAATAATAAACGATACCCATGCAAACAGCGTCAGCGGTAGCACCTCAATCGCCGGTCTAATTGATCGCTCTTCGCCAAAGAATCGTGTCATCATCGCAACGCCAATGAACGGAATCGCAATTCCGACAATTGAGTGGATAAGAGCCGCCCAGACCCCGATTTGGGCAACATACGCTCCAGTGCTTTCATATGCACCGGATGCAACGATTTGCTGTGCTGCATTTGTTCCCTCTGCAAAGACAACATCACGGAGACCAATAATCAATGGAGTTCCAACAGCACCGAATGTGATTGCGAGAATGTTGCCTGTTAAGGCAACAACAACAGCAGCTAATGGCGGGAACCCAAGTCCGACGAGTAGTGGACCAACAATCGCTGCCGGTGTTCCGAACCCAGCAGCACCCTCGATAAATGATCCCATGAGGAAAACCAATAAGACAACCTGCACACGTCGATCATCACTGATTGATGAGAATCCAGCGTTAATCACGTCAAACGCGCCGGATTGCCTCAATGTGTATAAGAGTAAAATCGCACCAAACACAATAATGAGGATCCGAGTTGCCGTCATCGCTCCACGAATGGATGCAGCAGCAATCAACGTTGGAGTCATCTCCCATCCAACGTATGCAACACCTGCAGCAATCAGCCATGCGACGGGCATCGTCCTCGTTGCCGGTTGATACAGCCCTACCATCAAAACAGCAATCGTTATCAGCGGCAGTATTGCCAAAGCAGCGAGTGTTATTTCTACCATACGTACACCGGTCTTGCGTTATTTGATACAGTTGGTTTCATTATCATATGTGCTCAGGTTCGATTCAATATATCGGCTGATAATCAGCAGACAACGATGTGTATTGATGCTGATTAACCCTCAGCCTATATTTTTGCGTTCTTACACTATTATTTATACTTAACTGACTTTATCTACTCAGTGGTTTGTTATCAAATATCATGTAAAAGTCGGATAACACGTAATGGGTACACTCACCCCGATGAAACCCACAATCAGAGATGGGACAACTATCAGTTGACATCGAAGTGTATAACGGAGGCTTTTATGAACGGAGATAACATATTTCGCATAAACAATGGCAACAAATACGCCATCCACGATTGATGAGCACTCACTGGGCAACGAGTCTGATCCTGCTGGCGAGGGCACATATGATTATGTCAGTGATGACATCGAACGACCGGGATTAATGGAAGATCTCGACGCTCGCGTTGACGGTGATGTTCGCTTTGATACGTATTCGCGACAATTATATGCCACTGATGCATCTGCATATGAACAAACACCGATTGGAGTCGTAATGCCAACACATACCGGTGATGTTTCTACGGTAATGGAGTACTGCGCGGAGCAGCAAATCCCTGTTCTTCCCCGCGGTGGCGGCACAAGCCTCGCTGGACAAACAGTAAATGAGGCTGTTGTCATTGACCTCGCGCGATATATGGATGATGTCGAAACAATCGATACAGATAATGAAACAGCAACTGCACAAGCCGGTGTTCGACTTGGTGATTTGAATGCGGCAGTTGAACCATATGGACTTAAATTTGCACCTGATCCTGCGTGGGGAGATAAATCGGTGTTAGGTGGAGCGATTGGAAATAACTCAACCGGTGCACACTCATTACAGTACGGGAAGACCGATTATTATCTTGAGACGGTTGAGGTCGTTCTTGCGGATGGAACTGTGACAACGTTTGGCGAAGTCACCATGGACACGCTTCGTGAACGCGGTGATCCTGACGGCGATCTTGAAGCACAGATATATGCAACAGTCGCGCAGACCCTGAGCAATCATGCTGATGAAATCGCCCGTCAATATCCGGATCTCAAACGAAACGTTTCAGGATATAATCTTGATATGCTCGTGGATGAACTTCGTGGACAACGCCGTCTCCCCGATAATTCTGCCATTGACCCAGAGAGTGAACCTGGTTCAGTTAACCTTGCTCGTCTTCTCGCTGGGTCGGAAGGAACACTTGCAACAGTCACACAGGCGACTGTCTCATTAGAGTCGATCCCAGAAACGAAAGCAGTTGCATTACTCACATATGATGACGTATTGGGTGCAATGGAAGATGTCGCACCGATACTTGAACATGATCCTGCCGCTGTTGAGGTAATGGATGATGTTCTTTTAGACCTTGCCCGAGAGACTGCTGAATTCGAAGATGTTGTTGGGCTTCTTCCAGACGGAACTGACGCTGTTCTCCTCGTCGAGTTTTATGCTGACAACGATGAACATGGGCGTCAACAGGTTGCTGATCTTGTTGCTGATCGTGTCCCCGGTGATGAAACAGAAGCTGAACCGAGCCCTGGAGCGTCATCAATCACGACTGCAGACCAAACCGCCGTTCAATCAATGGAGGCACATGATGCTGAAACCCGTGAGAAATTTTGGAAGATGCGGAAATCTGGACTTCCGATTCTCCTTTCACGGACGAGTGATGAAAAACATATTGCGTATATCGAAGATACAGCGATTCCAGCAGAAAACCTTCCGGCGTATATTTCTGACTTCCAGGATATTCTCGACGACCACGATACATTTGCATCGTACTATGCACATGCTGGTCCAGGCGTACTTCATATCCGACCGTTAATTAATACAAAAACTGCTGAGGGGGTCGAGACGTTCGAATCAATTGCTGATGCAGTGACTGATCTCGTGGTAAAATATGGTGGGTCTGTTTCAGGCGAGCACGGCGATGGTCGTGCACGAACGCAGTGGAATCGAAAACTCTACGGTGACGAACTATGGGATGTTTTCCGTGAACTGAAGTCTGCATTCGACCCCCAGTGGCTGTTGAACCCAGGAAATATTTGTGGAGAACACGCCTCGACTGCAAACCTCCGGTTTGACCCCGAATACGAATTTGATGCCGGATTTGAGCCGACGATGAACTGGGAGGTCGACAACGGATTTGAAGGAATGGCTGAACTCTGTCATGGATGTGGCGGGTGTCGTGGTCCACAGGAGACGACAGGTGGTGTTATGTGTCCAACGTATCGGGCAGCCGAAGAGGAGATCCAAAGCACCCGTGGTCGAGCGAACATGCTTCGACAGGCAATGAGTGGGGGTCTCGACGAAGATGAGCTGTTTGAGGATGAATTTGTCGAGGAAGTATTGGATCTTTGTATCGGGTGTAAGGGGTGTGCAAAAGACTGCCCAAGTGGCGTCGATATGGCAAAGATGAAAGCAGAGATTACGCATCAATATCACCAACGAAATGGATCAAGCTTTCGTGATAAGTTATTCGCGAATGTTACTACAGTCCTCAAACTCGGGTCAAAATTCGCTCCTCTTTCGAATCTTGCCCAGCAGGTACCTGGCAGTGGCATTCTTCAGGAGAAACTATTAGGAATCGCGCGTGAACGGACGCTCCCACCATTCCATCGGCAAAGTTTCGTTGATTGGTTTGAGCAACGCGGTGGCGCAGCTATTCCCGCAGATGAAGCAACTCAGCGGGTCTTATTATTCCCAGATACATATACAAATTATAATCATCCTGAGGCAGGTCAAGCAGCAGTTCATACACTTGAATCACTCGGGGTTCATGTCCAAATCCCAGATGATGTGACTGGGTCTGGACGACCACCACACTCGAAAGGATTTCTTGACAAAGCAAGACAGAGAGCACAGACGAATGTCGATGCCCTTTCACCACGTATTGCTGATGGGTGGGATGTCGTTGTTGTTGAGCCATCTGATGCTGTTATGTTCCAGCGTGATTATCTTGATCTCCTTGCAGGATCAGATGTTGAACGTGTTGCAGAGAATACATATGGGGTAATGGAGTATATCGATACGTTTCGGTTACTTGCTGAGACAGGACACACTGATAGTGTAAGTGCAACAGCCCCATCACTGACGTATCATGGTCACTGTCATCAAAAATCAACAAAGAAAGACCACCATACTGTCGGTGTACTCCGCCGTGCTGGGTACGAGGTAGACCCACTTGACTCAACCTGTTGTGGAATGTCAGGTAGTTTCGGGTATGAGACAGAGCATTATTCAATGTCACAAGCTATTGGACAGATCTTATTCGACCAGATTGATGACAGTAATGGGGATGTTGTGATTGCACCCGGAGCATCATGTCGATCACAGATCGGTGACCGACCAGATGGAGACGATCCACCACACCCTGTTGAGTTACTTGCCGAAGCGGTTAGTAAATAGCCGTATTAGCTGATAGACACTAATTGCTGATAATCAAGTAAATACACTCTCGTTGTCCAGCCGAGTTGCTCACCGCTTGAAGAATCGCTCACGATGTGACTCATTGTGTCGTTGAATGAGTATAAATGGAATCACCCCCTATAGTACTTGCCGGGGTGCCTCTGACGACCGGCATTCATATGAGGGATTCTCACACAGCATACTATCGTTGACGACGGATTTGCCCGAACCGACGCGATGATGTGTATGCTACTGGTAATCTCATCCTCATATGATTTCGATGAGACACACTCTCATGTCGATAAGATATTCTTTGATAATACTCTCACCAGTTGTGAGCGTCGATGGATGATTTACAGCATTACCGAAATAGCAATTCAGTGCTGGATTGAATCCGCAATATGCGTCAATTTCAATAGCCACCTGACCACGTGTCGACTTCAATACGCTCGATGACAACGTGTCCAAGCCACTGAAAAGCACATAATGTGAATATTCAAGCTAGGGAGTCGAGCAGGAGCAAGCGGGTTCAACCGTCGGAGATAGTCAACTCCCGGATAGCACTGACGCATTGATTGCGTATGCGTGTGACGGAGGCTGATCGAAACAGGTGTGTTGTACAGGCACAATCAGATGAACCAAACCCATCCAATGGTGATTGTTTTATCCGATTAAGTAATGATGATGCAAGATCACATTCAATGTCAGCTGTGGGGACAGCGATGACGGCTGTGAGCGATACGTCCTGATGACTGATGAGGTAATCAACATGCCAATGTGTGACATCGTGCATTCCCATAGCCACACGCCGATGTCGATCGACACGCCCGAGTCCATTCGACCCGAAAGCACTCCCAACGTATGCGTACCCACCTGCGGGGAATACTGTCGTTTCATGAGCACCAACGGTCAATGACGTCGGATCATCCACAGTTATACACAGCAAATAAGTTCCTGGCGGAGCGGTCCCTGCTCCAATTCCAAGCGAGTCAGTCTCCGCTGCGATGGCTGCTGGAGTGATGATGGTCGGATTCACTTTGATCAGATAAAGTATGCGCTCGCATCTGTTTGGTTATATTATTCGATTCAGACAATTCAGTTATTCTAAGAGGATCAGCCAGCATCAGAATCACGCGGATGCCTGTGTCGTTGAGGACGCAGCAAGCGATTGAAACGCTGAGGCTGCTGTTTTTTCGAGGGGATATATCTCATGATAATCAGCCGGTTCACGACCTCGCCCAGTTGCAGTCCCGACAAGGCTCGCAATCTGATCGTAGTTTTTCCGGACTAGCTGACTGACGATATTTGGCATACTCGCTCGTTGAGCTATTTCTTCAGCAGCCGCTCGTCCTGCGTACACCTGCTTTCGACGGCTGTCGACGAGAAACATCGCAAACGGTGTTTCATCGAACTGGGCTTCGAGAAATCGTTGTGCTGTCTCATCATACCATGAGATTGCACCGACTGTATCAAGACGCTCAAGTGCTTTTGCGGCGATTGAGCAGTATGGACACTCACCGTCATATATCAATACCGAATCATACTCATCCATACGTACTCTAATCTCCTAAGACGCAAAACGATGCTGGGTGTGTCGCGGTTTCGATTTAGTGATTATATGTTGATAACGTCTATCACGACAATTGTCCCGACAGTCTGTTTCGACAGTAATTTTAGGCTTGCCTAAACATTAGAGACAATGCGCTCAGATATTTGCGTCATTGTTCCCACCATCCGCACATATGATCGGATGGAGTCATACTTCGAAAACGCACGGAATCACGGATTTGATCTTGACCGACTGTTTGTTCTTCTCGTCACCGAAGATGACTGTGATATTACTGGAATGAAACGGATGCTTGACACGGCAGGTGTTGATGGGGCAGTATACGATGAGACCCGCCGTGAGGCATGGTTTGATGCTCATGAACTCGGTCAATACACACATCTCATTCCATCGAAATCGCACGCACAGACAAGCTTTGGTCTCTTGTATCTCTGGGCGAATGAGCAGTTCACGCGGGGTTTATTCATTGATGATGATACCCGACCACACTCAGCATGGGATTTTTTTACCCGACACCTGTATAATCTTGATCGAACTGACACCATTGAGTCTGTTCGTTCGGATGAACAGTGGGTAAATGTATTGTATCAAGACGCTGATAATCACGGGTTATATCCACGAGGGTACCCATACTCAGCGATGCATGAGACCATCGAAACGAATCAACACCAACTAAGCGATGTTGTTGCCTCACAGGGGCTCTGGACAGATGTTCCTGATCTTGATGCTGTCCGCATTCTTATGGACGGTGATCTTCATGGACAGGCACAAACGCGAACGAAACAATCACATTTTGATGGGGACTTCATTGCAGCCCCGGGACAGTACCTCACTGTTTGTTCGATGAACCTTGCATTTGAACGAGAGGTGATTCCGGCATTCTATCAACTTCCAATGGACGATAACAGGTGGGATGTTGGACGGTTCGATGATATCTGGTCGGGTATTTTTCTCAAGCGTGCTGCAGATATCCTTGGAAAGGAACTGATCAACGGGTATCCACTCTGTGTTCATGAAAAGGCCGCCCGCTCAACGTTTGATGATCTAATGAACGAGGCACCGGGACTTGAACTCAATGAACATGTCTGGAGTATTATTGACGATGTCGGCACAGACGCAACGACATGGACTGAGGCAGCAACAGCGATGGCGAATACATTATCTGAGGGTAATTTCGAAGCACTCACAAATGGTGCATTTTTGAACCACTGCGGCGAATACTGGCTTGACTGGCTTTGTTGTCTTGAGAAACTTTCTGAGACGACAGCACCGATTGAGCATACACCGCGTGCTGATACCGCGCAGGTTGGCGATTGAAACCAACATTCAGTTAATATCATAATCTGGCAGTGACGAATAAATGACGCTCCAAGCTGATCCCCGTCATCACTCCGTTGGGAAGGTTCCCTTTCTGCCCGCGGAATCGCAAGGTATATAAGATTTAGGCGGACCTAAAACAGACATGGGAGATACCAGCCGGACCGACGAACGAGTAAACGTTGGCACACACTCTCGCACACGAAGACGGTTTCTGCAGGTCGCAGCAGTTGCTGGGATTGGGTCTGTCGCCGGTTGTGGTAGTGCCGGTGATAATGGGACAGCCACACCAACAGAAACTGAGGTATCATCACCTGTGGGGACATCAGACAGTGAACAGATTGGATCTGGGCGTTCTCCCTTCGGTGAGCGTGATATTTCTGACGGTGTCTCGATGTCGGAGATGCCAGACCTTGCTGGCGAATTGACGGTGTACTCGGGTCGTGGCGAAGCACTCGTCGGGGAGTTACTCAGTTTTATTGAGGAGAGATATCCCGAACTGACTATTCGCCCGCTATACAACTCAGCGAGTGAGCTTGTTAATCAAATTATTACCGAGGGGCAGAATAGTCCAGGGGATGTATTTTATTCGGTGAATGCCGGCTCACTGGGTGCACTCGCGACCCGTGGGCGGACACAACCGCTTGCAAATGAAATATTATCATTTGTCCCTGAGACATTCCAGTCACCAGATGGATCATGGGTTGGCACATCTGGGCGTGCGCGGGCTGTCCCATATAATACAAACGCGCTCGCTGAGTCGTCAATCCCAACGAGTATTATGTCATTCCCAGGGACATCCGAATTTGATGGGCAGTTTGGCTGGGCACCAACGTACTCATCATTTCAAGCATTTATTACAGCGATGCGACTCCTCGAAGGAGAATCTGAGACGCGGGAATGGCTTCGTGGCATGCAAGAACTAAACGCTCAATCGTACGCTGATGAGCTCCAAATTGCCCGAGCAGTTGCTGACGGTGAGATTGCTGTTGGTCTCACAAATCATTATTATATTCAACGCGTTCTTGCCCGTCGGACAGCCGATTCGCCGCTTCGAACAACGTTTACTCAAAATGACGCTGGTGCAATATTCAATGTCGCTGGTGCCTGTCTGCTTGATACAGCGAGCGACACAACTCTCGCCTCAAATTTCATACGACACCTTCTTTCTGCGGAAGCACAAGACTACTTTGCCCGGACAACCTTTGAATATCCTCTCGTCCCTGAAATCGAACCGATTGGACAACTTCCATCAATTGACTCGTTAAACCCCCCAGAACGGATTGATTTAACACAACTGTCGAACCTAGAGAGCACGATCACGCTGCTCCGAGCAACAGGTGTACTTTAATGCGGAATTGCTTCATCAATATAACAGCGAGGCTCAGCCACTGACAGTGAAGATACCTGAGACCGTTATTTAAGATATCATATATTTCACGATTCAAGATACAATGGCAACTGAATATCAAACCGGTGCTGATACCGATGCTGGTCCTGACGCTGCTGATGATGAGTCATCACTCCCTCTTGGGCTTACCGTCGCAGCGGGTGCAGTCGCCGCTGCGGTTATAATTCCGTTTATTTGGCTTATTCGAACGGGCAGTGATGTCGGTGTTAAAAATGCCATTGAGCTTCTTACGCGACCAACGACTCTACAAATATTTGTTAATAGTGCCGTCTTGGTTGTTTTGACAACGACTGTCTGTGTTCTTCTTGGAGTTCCATTGGCATATCTGACTGTTCGGACAGATATTCCCTTGAGTCGTGTCTGGACTGTTGTGGTGTCATTACCACTCGTCATTCCAAGTTATGTTGGTGCGTTCGCCTTTGTATCAGCATTTGGTCCCCGTGGTGGGTTTCAACGACTCCTTTCACCAGTTGGAATTGAGAAAATCCCAGAGATATATGGACTTGCCGGAACGGTGCTGGTTCTTAGTTTATATACGTATCCGTATGTGTACATTACGACACGAGCATCGCTTAAATCAATGGATACAACGCTGGTTGATGCCGCTCGGACGCTCGATCATGGACGGTGGGCAACATTTCGCCGAGTTACCGTCCCACAAATCCGACCGGCAGTCGCTGCTGGGGCACTCCTCTCGTCGTTATATGTACTTTCGGACTTTGGAACGCCCTCAATCATGCGGTATGATGTATTCACTCGTGTTATATACGTTGAGTTTGGGGCATTCGGTCGTGACACAGCAACGCTGTTATCATTGCAATTAGTTGCAGTGACGCTGTTTATTCTCTGGCTCGAATCATGGGTCCGTGGTGAGGAACGAACTTCTGCGGGCGGACGATCTCGTGATATTGTCTCACTTGGGCGCTGGCGACTTCCCGCAGTGATATTACCAGCTGGTGTCGCCACACTTGCTCTCGCTGTCCCTATTATTATTCTTATTTCATGGCTTGGGACAGCCTCACCGACAGTGAGCGAATCACTCGCGTTTCAATGGACATACATTGGTAACTCAGTGGCGGTTGCTACCGCGACTGCTGGTGTTGCCGTTATCGGTGGCATTCCAGTTGCATATCTTTCAGCTCGTCATGACGGCTTTCTTCCAGCAGCGTTTGAGCGCTTTACATACGTTGGATATGCTGTCCCAGGCGTCGTCATTGGACTCGCGCTCGTTTACTTTGGAACTTCATATGCCGCTCCGATTTATCAGACACTTTATCTACTTATTTTTGCATATGTTGTTCGATTTCTCCCGCAATCAGTCGGGTCACTGCGGGCGTCGTTCCTTGCTGTTGACCCTTCGCTTCCCGAGGCAGCGCGAACACTTGGACAGTCTTCTGTTGGCGCCTTCCGATATGTCACGCTCCCGCTGGTGGCACCTGGACTTCTCGGTGGTGCAGCATTGGTCTTTTTAACAACGATGAAGGAACTTCCAGCAACGCTATTATTACGACCAGCAGGATTTACAACGCTTGTGACACATATATGGGCAGCTTATAAATCTGGGTACTTTGGACAGGCGGCTGTCCCAGCGCTCGTACTCTTAGTAGTATCAGGAATCTCAATGCTTGTCATCCTCAGACAGGAGGGATATGATGTCAAATAGTGCACAATCACACACAAACTCGCATTCAGACGAACAGACGAATCGTGGGAAAACAACCCGGAAAACACGTCGCTCATCCGTAAGCGATAGCGATGATAGTGCAGAGGTTCTCAAGTTGTATAATGTTCAAAAGCAGTATGGGACAGAACCCATCGTTAATAATCTCTCACTATCAGTAAACGCTGGTGAGATTTTGACACTTCTAGGACCGTCAGGATGTGGGAAGACGACAACACTAAGATTAATTGCCGGTCTTGAGGCTGTCGACGGTGGCACCGTACGCCTCAATGGTGACACTGTTAGTGGGTCCTCATTTGTTCCGCCAGAGCAACGCGGTGTTGGCGTTGTGTTTCAGGAATTCGCACTCTTTCCACACCTCACTGCACGCGAGAACGTTGCTTTTGGATTAACAGATCATTCTTCAGCTGAGACTGACAATCGTGTTGATGAACTTCTTGAATTAGTTGACCTACCAGATCAAGGTGAGAGTTATCCTGATGAACTCTCAGGTGGGCAACAACAGCGTGTCGCACTTGCCCGTTCACTCGCTCCTGAGCCCGATATTTTATTGCTCGATGAACCATTCTCAAATCTTGATGTCGACTTACGTGTTGCTATGCGCGAGGAGGTGCGCCGAATTCTGAAACAAGCAGGAGTCACAGCGATTTCTGTGACACACGATCAAGAGGAGGCGCTTTCTATTTCTGACCGCGTTGCAGTAATGAGTGATGGGCAGATTGAGCAGGTTGGTAAACCAGAGGCAGTATTCCAGCATCCAAAATCGCGTTTTGTCGCGAGCTTCCTTGGATATGCAAGCTTTATTCCAGGATATGTCTCCGGTGATGTGGTACAGACTGAAGTCGGAACGGTCCCACGCGAGCAGATTCATGGACTTGCCTCAGAATATAACCAAACGCATATTGATCTTCTTGTCCGTCCAGACGATGTAAGCGTCTGTCAGAGTCATCCCGACGAGCGTGAAACACAATCTGAGGACCACAGACGCATGCAGACTGACGCTGCCAGCACTCATGCACAGTTCACAGACGCACCCACAACTGTAACCGACCCTATCGACTCTGGGACTGAGAGTAAAACTGAGACTGAGACAGGAATAACAGATACTGAATCCGCCACCGCGCAGACCGATGAGTCTGGGTATGGGTGTGGAGAGGTCGTCGCCCGTCGGTATCTTGGTCCGACGTTCTTATACGAGGTTGAACTTGAAACCGGTGAGTCCGTCCAGTGTATGCATAACCATGATGAGAACATCCCTGAGAGCGGGGTCGTTGATATCGAAATCAACGCTGATCATGAACTTGCGTGGTTCCCTCGCGAGCAGCGACCAGATGAAACAGATGAACGATACCCACGTGGTATCTGAGCATATCTTCCGCGGGAATTCTGCTTAGTATGTCTATCTTGGCGCAATCTAGATGGATACTAAGTCTCATTAAAACTCGTCTTCAGACACATCCGCGTTTTTCTCCCCAGACGGTCATCGCATGGATATTAGCTATCGGAACCGGATTACTTGTTGGGGTTATTGCCATCGAAGTATTTCCGTACCATTCAGTGAATGATGATGAGGCAGTATACCTCACACAGGCGGCGTTACTGCTTGATGGAGCATTCTTCATTGACCCAGCACCATATCCTCCAGAGGCAATCCGCCCGTGGTTTTTTATCAGTGACGACACCGCTGGAGGGACTCAACTATACAGTAAATATACTCCTGTTGTTCCAGCCATTTTCGCACTGGGGTATCGCCTTGGTTTTGGGACGTGGACAGTTGGACTTGCACTCATTGCAGCAGGAACTGCTGGTGGCGTCTATTTACTTGCCACGCGGGCTTTCGATCGAACGATTGGTGTGTGTGCGATTGTTGTCCTTGCGGGGTCTCCGATGTTCTTACTCACCTCAGCAACATTTCTATCATACGCTCCAACAACTCTATTAAATGTTATTTTTGCTCTTGCATATGTTAATTCATTTCGTTCGCATGATCAGCATTCACGCACATGGGGATGGGCTATTGTTGCGGGCTTTGCGACTGGGATAGCATTTTTTGCCCGACCGTACACGGCGTTATTATTTGCCATTCCATTTATAATTCATACACTCGTTACTGTTTGTCGTCAGTTCCGAGACACTGGATACTCAGACCCGCAAACACGCATCACAGTGATTCGTGCGTTGCTCACAGCAACCGCTGGATGCGTCATCGTTGCGATTGCACTCTGGTATAATACAATTGTGACCGGCGATCCGCTCGTCTTTCCATATGCTGCTTTTGCTCCGGCTGATGGACTTGGATTTGGTCCCCACAAGTTACTCTCATATGAGGCGACATACACGCCTGAAATGGCATTGACAACAACAGTAACCGTTCTCCGATCACTCGCCACCGAGTGGGTCGCCGCAGGAGTTATTGGAACTGGATTGACGATACTTGGAAGTGGTACTGTTATCTATCGTGTCATCACCGGCTCAACAGAGTCTGATGGGCCATCACTCCCCGGTTCGACTCTCTCGCTGCTTCTGTTATCAATTATTCCTGCTGTTGTGATTGGCGAAGCGTATTTTTGGGGAACGTACAACGGATTACAAAATGGTCTTATTGATCTTTTAGGACCGTTTTATCATTTTGATACTCTCATTCCAATTGCAATCTTTGCTGCTGCTGGATTTGTCACTCTCTTTCGTCGTCTCAACACAGCACTCACCGCATATATGACCGAGCGCCGGGCAGATATTGGAACCATTATTATCCTCAGTCTGACTCTGGCTGTGATTGGAGTCACCGGAGGGTCTGTTCTTATGGATCCAATTGCGGCGAATAATGAACGAAGTGAGTCTCTTACGGCGACGTATCAACCGATTGAGGAGCACTCATTCAATAATGCCGTCGTTTTTACCCCAGATACGTATGGCGATTGGCAGGCACACCCGTTTCAGTATCTCCGATCAAAGCCGACTCTTGATGGACCTGTTGTGTATGCAACGGACGGTCCAGCAGACCGTAATATGGCTATTATTGATGCAACAAATCGAACGCCGTATCGGTTCACATATCGTGGCGTCTGGACAGGCGCAGTAGACCCGATTAATCCAATGGTGCAGCAACTTTCACTCCGACAGGGAGCAGTCATACAGATCCAGACGACTGTTGGAAAACCACAGAACGTTCAATCAATGAGTGTCCGGATTGAAACTGATGATGGATACGCGCGATATCGGGGGGAACGGATTATTCACACACACACTCAAGAGACGGTAACAGTGCGGTGGTCAATCAGTCCAGATGGTATTTGGGTTCGGAATCTCCCAACTGCATCGACTGGCGGACCAACCATACAACTGAATCATACAACGACACATAATTTATCACTCACCACATCACCTGCCCCCGATGCGAATCAATCGAAAACCTCACGCAGCGACGTCATCAATACAACCACGAATACATATGCAAATGCAACGATAGATACACCACCGCCAGCAACACAGACTGCGTTGACACTTCCATCGGACCCATCAGAGGTTGATCTTGTGGTAACATTCGTCGGTGCAGGCGGTGCAAGCATAACATATCGACAACATGTCCCTGTTGAGACAATGAATGTCACAGTGTCTCCCAAGGCCGAGGACGACACACGGTCATCAATTCGAGCGATTTGGCCGCCAAAGACTCACGTCTGCCGGCTCACAACCAGTTGTGGTCATGAGGGGATGTGGGTTGGACCGACATCTGAGACACTCCCTGGAGTCTCAATCAATACATCAGCGACAGGTTACTCACACGCTAATCGCTCATCTGCATATCTGCCCGGAGCCACCCAATGAGTTTAGTTAGTCGTCGCAACGTCGGAATTTTTCTCGCTATTATACGACCAAGGCTGTCGTTGTCGTTATACAGAATCAAGGAGAATCCCTGCGGGTTTGGGCGCAGGATGAATCCGACAACTCGGAGTCAATCTCCGCTACGAGAGCCATTTTAATACTTGACAATCCGTCAGTTAAAGCGACAGGCGGTTCCACACGTAGGTAGGAATCAGGCTGAGAACGGAGCGGTTCCCGCCAGTCCGACGATGGCGGTCTGTCCGCCCCAAGCAATCAGACGATAATCGGACCCAGTCAGGTGAACGGTCGGTTCCTCTCAGTCTCATGAATCGATGCAGTTGCAGTTGCAGATGCAGTGCCCGACTGCTTGAAACCAGCACAGAAAGTAATTCCGAGTCCATTGAACTCTGCCGGACTCCCCAAGGCAAAAACCAACGTTGGGAGTCCGAACACGACGGACGAGAGGAGTCCCGGGGGCTGAGATGTGGCACTCCCGGGCACCAGCACTCCCACTTCACTCTCCCCGCGACAGTCCGTGAACCCTACATGGATTCTCACCATGCCGGGGTTCGGTGGGACTGCAAACCTGCAATCTCCACCGCTTACACTCCCGCTCACGCTCAGGATTCCTCTGTGTTTACGCGGAGGAGGATGTCAACATTATTCTTGTTCTTAACCGCGGTATTCTGTGTTCATTCCTCCATCGGACCAGTAAGGTCAATTTCAATCAGTCCCTCACGAATTGCATATTCCATCTGCTCATCAAGGGGCATCTCCTCCCACCCAGCAGGGCGTGCATCCTCTGGAATTGTTTTAAGACGATCACGAAATGATGTATGGAGGAACTGCCCATTCTCTTCGCACACCGGACATGTTAAGATAATAAGACGAACTCGATATGGTCGATCCTCCGTGTGCCCACACTGCGGGCAAATATACGACTCTGTCACTATCAGTTAATACGTGCCACAGTAACTCGAATGTATGGGATGAGTAAGAATACGCATCAAGAATTCTCGAGACATGAGCATGATTCTTACCGAGTGACTGACAGTTAGGCAGCGGAAGCTCACGACTTCGCTCGCGAGAGGAACTCAACCTCCCCATTATAGAATGACATGCACCTCAGTTATGATTCGACTCAGTGGTGACTGCGAAGACCCCAACATTATCGACAACAAGTCCTTCAGCGCTCGCGGCTGATTCGCCCGTCACGAGATTTTCTGGATTGACATTGACGGTGGTCGGTTCACTGCTCTCAGCCGCATCTTCATGAGTGGTCGTGTTCGTCTCTGTGATTGTAACAGTAGCCGGTGTCTCTCCAAAGTTGAGGATACAGACATAGCTTTCATTATCTGCTCGTCGTTCATACGCAACAACGCGTTCAGAATCAACTGACGTCTCTTCGTTGTCCACAACGGTGTGATTCAGAGAATGAATTGACCCATCAACACCAAGCGCTGATATGTCATTGCGAAGCGTAATCAGTCGTTGATACTGTGTATATATTTCCTCACGAGCATCATCCCATGCAAGTGCATCACGTCGTCCTCGCTGTCCCATCTCCTGACCACCATAGAGCATCGGAACGCCCGGGAGCGTGAATAACGCCCCAGCGACAGCCATTGCAGCATTTTCGCCGCATTCGACAATATACCGGGTTTCGTCGTGATTTTCTGCATATAACATGAATGCGGCATGCGGTGGGAATCCGACTGCTTTCCGTTGATCAATCGCATCAAGAATTTCTGTCGCGTCGGCGTGTCCCCGACCAACCTCGCGAAGTGTGGAATACAGCGTTGTATCGAAGTGCATATCGAACATCCCGCCATGGAAGTCCGCGATATATGGAATCGTTTCGTCTAAGAGAAGAAACTCTGGATCACGTGTCTTTACTCGATCACGAAGTTCTCGCCAGAAGCTGTTCGGAACTGCCCATGCCATATCGCATCGAAACCCATCAGCCACTGCCATCCACTTATCTACCACATCAAGTAAGTGACGACGAACTTCCAAATTCTGGAAGTTCCAATTAGCAATATACTCCCATTCGAAATACGTCTCTGGCTCACTCTCACTACGCCAGGCATACCAGTCGTGATACGGTGAGTCTGGGTTTCCAACGGCGTCCTGATAGAATGGATGATCACGCGCAGAGTGATTCAGTACAAGATCAAATAATACTGTCATCCCGCGGTCGTGGGCTGCATCAACAAAGCTCTCGTACGCCTCGCTATCGCCGAGATCGGATGCAATGTGAAAGAAGTCGGTGATATTGTATCCATGCGGCGCATGGTCGTTCTGTAACACTGGTGTGAGCCATAAACAATCAACGCCAAGATCTGCAAGATAATCAAGACGTTCAGTGAGTGCAGCGAACGTTGAGTCGGTGTCGGTGTCGGTGTCTGTGTCTGCCTCAGCCTCGTCGACAAATCCTCGAACATAAATCTCATATACGGTAACGTCTGTTGCCCACTCTGGGGGCTCGTTTAGGCGGCGAATATTAATTGCATGATTGTGAGTCCCTGTTTGTCCATCATCATCCTCACACGTGTCTGGCTGTGTGTCAATATCGGTATCAGTACTCGGAGTCGTTGTGTCAACAATTGCCTCCCCTCCGTCAGGTTGTGGATCCCTGTTGAACTCAACACTATCTGGGACGCTGTATACATCGGTCACAGCAACAGCATGAACCCGAACACGTCGCCCGACAGCCTCGATTGGAATCCGCATTTCGCGGTCTGTGGTACTGACGACATCTGGGCTCACGTCATCACGGTCATCGATAAGGAACTCAACCTCAATATCTGAGTGAGCCGTCTCACCATCCGGCTGTGTCTGTGGATTTGCTTTAATCACGAGTTCATCTTCTTCAATATCTCCCTGAAGCTGAATCCGCGGTCGTCCGCGTTCGACCGTGTCATCGCGTATCCCAGACCCTGACCCTGAGACCCCAGCACTCCTTGCGACTGGTCGAGCCGAACCGCTTTGATGACCACTTACACCGCCAGAGCCGCTTTCGCTACCGGGTGCTGTGACCGGTGCGAGCGACCCAGGAAAAACACGGATGGTGAGTGAATAGTTGTTCGCTGGTGTCTCAACACCTACCTGGAACGTTCCAGGTGTATCAGGCGTAAACTCGACGACCGGATCTTCTGAGGGCAATTCAACTGTGCTTGATTCCGGTGCACGCTCAACATGCCACTGATAAGATACTTCAGGATCTGGGTCACGGGGGGATAACTGTAGTGACTCCCCGACTGCGATGAATCGTGGTGGACCTGGATGCTGCATATACCCACTAACGCAGGCAAGTGTCTTTGTCTTTACTCTGTATTCTTGTTATGACCTACGAATACTTATGTTGGCATCCACTCATTCGTGTGTATGAGACTTCGGACCGCGCTGAATGAATACAAGCGCGACCGCGCGCGGCAATTTCCTGAGGAGTCCCCGACGACGGCTGGTGCATTCTCGGGACATGGAGACCGGCTTGTCCACGTCGGTCGCGACGGAGCAATTCGCGATTATTCTGCGGCGCTCTCTGGGCTTTATGGTATTGACCGTTCGCGGTTTGCAATCGAGGCAGATGGCGATATACGATGGTTTGATGATCTTGAACTTGTCCGTCAGCATTATTATCGAGAGACAAGTCTCGTTGAAACCGAGTTCGATGCTGGCGGATACACGATCCATCAATTTGATTTGACAATCGGACGTGCACATCTCACACACGTCGAATTACAGGGAGCCATCCCAACAGACGCCCACCTCACCGCATTCGTCACACTTGCCCCAGAAGGTCGTGAGACGCGGGTTGGGAGACTTATTCATGAGGATGCGGGTCCGGGGAATACCCACGCTGTTGAGGTATATCATCGCAATGAGCACGATTACATTACTGCGTCAACCGGTCTCAGTGATGTTCGAGGGCAAATTCCTGAGCGATTTGATGAGATGCTCTCGTCTGAGACATTCACATTCCCCCGTGAGGCAGTCCTTGAGCAGTATGAGGATACACATCTCAGCAGTGATATCGTTGTTTCAGCACCACTCGAGCGTGATGGTCGAGCTGTCCAAACAACGCTCGTCACACAATTATCAGACCATCAGGAAGTCTCTCGCGAGGAAGCACTCGCTGATCTTCGTAATTGTGCGCTCGAACATGAGAGTGCGGATGATATTCGAACAGCAGCGAGAGAACGCGCAGAAATTTCCGTGTCAAATCACATCCCGCGACAGCAGACCGTTCGTGCGGACCTTCGAGCGCTATCGCTTCTGCAAGCACCCGCTGGATCGCATATTGCTGGTCCTGAGTTTGACCCCTTCTATGCGCACTCTGGTGGATATGGATACACCTGGTTCCGTGATGAAGCAGAAATATCGCGGTATCTCCTAGATGCGGGGTCGATGCTTGATATTGATGTTCGATCACAGCTGAGGACTGTTGCAGCCTTTTTCTGTGAGACGCAACTCTCGGATGGGTCGTGGCCACACCGAGCGTGGGCTGTCGATGGATCACTTGCTCCAGGCTGGGCAAATGCACGTGTTGAAAACTCTGACAAACCCGAATATCAAGCCGATCAAACCGCAAGTGTGGTCACTTATCTTGCAAGTGTTCTTGATGAACACCGCGATGTGTTTACTCAGAGTGAGCGTGAACGAATCCAATCAGCCATTGCTGACGGTGTCGAGGCGCTTGATGACTCACTCGCAGCTGATGGGCTTCCGGAGCCATGTCAAAATGCATGGGAAAATATGGTCGGTCGATTCGTTCATACGGCTGCAACATTCCTTGAGGCATACGCAACTGTTGCAAACACACCACTCGACCCATCATTGTGTAAACACGCAACAGGCCAGGCAATGACGGTCTATCAGGGATTAGATGCGTTGTGGAGTCAACGCGATGAGCAGTATGCACTGAGACTTACTAATGGTGAACGTGACGTTCGAGCTGACTCTGGGTCATTTGCGCTTGTGAAAGCATTGACCGAGTATGACAAACTTACTGGGCTTGATGAGACAGGGCTTGATCGACTCGAGTTACATCTTCAAACAACGCTGCGTGCACTCTATCGAACAAGCTCAGAAACCGAGAGTGTTGCTGGACTCATTCGATTCAGTGGTGACTCCTGGCGAAGTGGGGATCAAGATACTGAAAAAGTGTGGTCGGTTGCAACTGGATGGGGAACCAGCGCCGCGGCTGAGGCAGCAGTACTGTTCGAAGCACACGACCGACCTGATGTCGCGGAGACGCTGTTTGAATGGGCAACAGACCTCTATAAGATCCTTCGTCCTGATGGACCATTGACATCTGAGATGGGATACTTCGCTGAGCAGGTGTTCGATAACGGAGACATCGATAGTGCAACTCCGATAGGGTGGTCACACGCACTTCGATTATACTCAACAGCTGTTCTTGAGGAGCATGATGCCTTGCCTGCGCCCAAATCAGCGCCGTCTGGTCCTGGTCGGCAACCACGATGGACAACCGGTGAAAAGTACGGGGTTGGGACTGTTGCTGATCATACCGCATCTGACTCATCACGTGTTTGGTTTACACTCACCGAGGGATCACTGACCGAACTTCGGTATCCGCGTGTCGACTTAATGAACTTTCGAACGATTGATTTTCTCATCACGAGTGCTGCTGATGATAGTGAGTACACAGCACGGACACATAACGAAACACGACGAGATGATCAAACGGACACAATCGAACGACGTGCAGAGGCGATTGATGATGAATCATTGCTCTTCCGCCATGTTATCACAGAGACAGGCGATGGGCGTGGGCATCAGTGGAATTTAACCGTTGAGTACGCGAGTGACCCAGCGCATGATGCGCTTCTCGCTAACGTCACATTCAACGCTCATGACGACAATGAGTATGAAGTCTATGTGATTGCGAATACAGCACTGACAAATTCAGGAGCAACAGACCGTGGGATTCGACTTGGGAGTGACCAATACCAACTCGTCGCCCGCGATACAGAGGCATATGATCAGACTGGTGAAACAAAGCCACTTCTTATCGACGAGCACGGGCAAGAATATAGTGTTGCGGCCGCCATCACCTCGACAAGTCGATTTGACTGGGCGACGGTCAGTGTTGCTGGGTCTGCATATCTCTCAAAGCTATTTAGTAAAGGAACGGTCCCAGAGCAAATTACAGAGGTTGATGATGAAAATGTCGTGCTCGTTGGGCGAGTTGGGAACGGTCCAGCAGTGACAGAGACACTTGCATTCGGCTTTGCTGAGGATGCTGATACGGCTGGTGCACTTGGAGAGGCAGCGGGGGCGTTGACTCGTGGATATGAAACCGTTCGCAGTTCATATATTGATTCATGGAACACATTTCTTGCTGATAAACCGCTCCCAGATTCTGTCGCAGAGAGCCCAACGCTTGCCTCACAGTACCGAGTCAGTCTGATGACACTCAGGGCTGTCGAAGATAAAACATTCCTTGGCGCTGGGATTGCCTCACCGTCTGTCCCATGGGGTGAGGCTGTTGCTGCTGATGAAGCAAAGGGATATGGATATAATTTCGTGTGGTCACGAGATCTCTATCAGGTGTTTACCGTCTTTGATGCGGTTGGTGATGTTGACACGGCAACAGAAGCGTTGCAGTATATCTATCAATATCAACAAGATGACCGTGGGTTTATTCCACAAAACACCTACCTCAATGGTCGGACACGGTGGGGTGGTGAGCAGATGGATAATATCTCATTCCCACAGGTAATGGCGTGGACACTCCGTCAACATGGCGTCACATTCGATAATGTTGAATATGGGTATCAGAATATCAAACGCTCTGCGGATTATGTTGCTCGCAACGGACCACCAACCGCGCAGGAGCGATGGGAAGAGGAATCGGGCTATTCACCATCGTCAATCGCAGCTGAAATCGCTGGGTTAGCCTGTGCAGGCGATATCGCTATCGAAGAGGGACACACCGCAGACGCACTTACTTGGCTGGCACTTGCAGATGAGTGGACACAAAATGTCGAAACCTGGACCGCAACGGATACCGGGACTGACCGACACCCAAACACTCCATATTATGTCCGTGTCACCCGCGATGGGAACCCAGATGCAGGACAACTCCGGACGCTTGCGAATAACGGACCGACGCTTGATGAGCGAGAAATTATCGATGCTGGATTTCTTGAATTAGTCCGGCTTGGAATTAAGCCTGCAACCGATGAAACAATTCGTAACTCGATTGCCGAGGTCGACAGCACGATTCGTGTTGATACGCCGCAGGGTCCAGCGTTTTATCGATATAATGGTGATGGATATGGCGAGCGCGCCGTCGAAGATGAGGGTGCCCCGTGGTCCGTTGAATCGAAGGGTAAAGGGCGATTGTGGCCCATCTTTACCGGTGAGCGTGGCGAATATGAATTGATGCATGGCACCGAAAGCGGTGAGCTTACGCCGCAAAATCTTCTTGAAACGATGGCTGGATTCGCGAACTCCGGACGAATGATAGCTGAGCAGGTATGGGATCGTGAGCACGGGACCGAGTATAATTGGATTTTCGGCGAGGGCACTGGCGCAGCAACACCACTTGCATGGTCGATGGCGCAGTATGTCCGACTTGCACACGGTATCGATGCTGGTGAGCCGATCGAGATGCCTGCTGTTGTTCGGAACAGATATGTTGAAACCGACCGACCAGAGGGACCACTCCTGCAGGTAAGCACTCGGTTCGCTGGTGATGATGTGATTGTATCCGGGCGAACCGATGCGGCGATTATCGCGGTAAAAACGGGAACAGAAACGGCAATCATTCATCCAGACTCTGAGGACGAATCATTTGAACTTGCGCTCCCAGCTGAACACGCAGAAAACCAGCTTCTTGTCGCCGCAGCGACGGATACCGATCTTGAGGCTGCCGGAACATCTGTGACTCGGTTCCGTATTTAGAATCCCGACTATCAAAAATCGTGAAGATTCATCGTTGTGTCTGCCCGCGTCTTTTTTCCTGAGAAGGCGGATGTAATATATATGCCAACGTACTCGCGGCAAACCCGGATTGATGCGTCACTTGAGTCAGTCTGGGAGTTTCATTCACAGATATCAGGACTAGAGGCATTGACACCTTCTTGGATGAATCTCGACATAGAATCTGTTACGGGACCTGATGGCACTGCCAACCCGGATGTGCTCGTTGCAGGGTCAACAATTGAAATGTCGATGCAGCCACTTGGTATTACGCCACGACAACAATGGACATCAGCAATCACTGCCAGAGAAGCAGGCGATGGGACCGCGATGTTTCGTGATGAAATGCGTGGTGGTCCGTTCTCGACGTGGGTGCATACACACCGATTTTTTGCTGATGGAAAAACGACGATTCTCCGTGATGAAGTAAAATATGAGTTCCCAGGCGGAGCCATTGGAGAGATACTCTCAACATTTGGTGTTATCGGATTCGAACCAATGTTTCGTGGTCGACATCGGACGACAAAACAACGACTCGAGTGATACTCTGTTCCATGTGGGTGAGGATCTCATTCCTTGGTTCTGATTCAGTCTTGACATGAAAAAATATAACAGTTGATAAGAATGGTAATTATTCCTATGATATACAATCTCCGCGTCCACGGCGACCATCCAACGCTCGCCCACGATATCATCATGGGTCGTTGAGAAGACCAGCCGAAGCAACAGCAGACGACGAAGTGGTACGTCCACGCCTATCTCCACGCTGATCACCCGGCAGTACTCCCGCTCGGTGAGGATGTGCTGGAGGATCTCTAGTTTGGCGGCAAGCGCAACTACGGCTACGGTTACGGCGAGGTCAAGCTGAAGAACACGCAGATGGTGGACCTCAACGAACCCGAACTGGATTACTCGCGACTCGAAGGCACAGAGATGTCCCTCATCGAGTTGGTGACTCCGTTTGTGTTGAAGACCGAATATCCAGATGTCAACGGCCAGACGGTCCCGTGGTGGTGGGGTTGAAAACCACGACGAACCACGGCTTCGCTAGAAGAAAATCCTCGAACAGCGTGAGGTATTCTGGTTGGAGACGGTGGACCATGGACAGGTCATGAAGTACCTTGGTGACCGTCCAGTGGAGACCGCGAAGAACGGACTCCACACGGGTCGGCACTTACTCCCAAGACGGCTTCGGTGAACTGCGGCTGAAGCCTCTCGCTGAACAGTATCAAGACGCACATAAGTAACAACTACCAAGCTACCAATACAACATCAAAACTAGGGAGAATCAGGTGAGATAATTACAGCGGTGCTGCTGAATAAAGAAATCGTATTAGCAACAACTGCTATGCTGATAGATACACGTTTTTTGCCTAGAGCCGTCTGCTGGTGATTATGTCAGACGATGTCGACAATATTCGGGTAATCGTTCTTCATGATGGTACCAGAACCGAAATCACTGTCAGAAATGGTACAATCCTTCGCGATGCTCTCCGTAATCATGGATTCTCCCCGTATGGACGCCTGAGTGAAACGCTCAACTGTGGGGGTCGGGGTCTCTGTGCGACCTGTGGTGTTCGAGTGCGTGTCCATGATAATCAACAGGAGAATACCTCTGACACCCAGAGTCCACCCGACGTCAGTGGTCTCACGCACCCTGACTCTGGACCGAGCCCAAACCACTGGCATGACCGCCTTGCGGTTCGGTTTGGATATCCACGATTATCGTGTCAAATAACTATTAATGAGCCCCTGACTGTACAATTACTTCCTGAAAAATTACTCTGGGGTGGTCGCAAAAACAAATCCGAAGTCACTGATAGTATATATCCCAGTGACACAGACAACAGTCACTGAGATCCGAGATGATAACCTCAGCAATCTGAATCGGGGATGTGTATACACAAATGCTTCACCGCCATTTTCAAGCAATATTTTCACCGTCGCGAAGCCACGGCGTTATAATCTGCACTCACCGTATACAAGCAATCCAGACACTCAGCGTGTTGCCCGTCACGATTCTCTTTGAGTGTGCAATCACACTTCGAACACTGCTGACTCGTATACAGATTGTCAAGGCGACTGCCTCCGGGGTCAAGCCCAAAAGCAGGTTCACTGTGGCTCTACCTTCTCAACTACAATCCTGACAGAGTCGGTCTTGTACTTGATCTGGTTTTAGAGTTCGTTGAACGCCCACTATTGGAACTTCTTGCCGTCGCTGATACGCTTTCGTATCTGCTCCAAGTCCGCGAAGCGACATACGTACAGCCGTGTCGCTGGGCTTCAACAACCAGTTCTTTCGAACACTACTGAAGATAGTCCTCACTCCACCGTCCGAACTTGCCTCCGATACGCCGGAACGTCCAGTGAGCTTTTTTTAGCCCAGTCTGTTGGAGACTGGTACGGTGTTTCTCGAACTCCCAACGCTGGTGAGTCAAAGAGCCAGCATCGCCGATGAACACTCCTGTTGAGGTAGACGATGTAGTCGTTGATGTTTCAGTCCATCGAGAACTTTCGAATCCTTGGCTTTCTCAGGACCACTCGCGTCTATCTCCCGCTCCATCGCCGCCTGGAGGTGGAACTCATCGGCTTCGTCGTCATAGTGGACAGCACTGTATCAATCATACTGTAGTATTGCAGTTTTATATATTGAGTAATCATGGACTCATACGGTGACACGAGAACAATATTTCATATATTTTTGTATTTTTATTATCATACTTTCTACAGGTGTACTTTATTTCGACTTTGCTGGCGGGTCAACCAATGAACAAACAGCAGACACGACATTACAACAGCAATCACAACTTCCATTCTCTGAGCGCACGCAACTCATTCAGCCGAATGAGAATGTTACTGTCATTAGCGACCATCCCGGCGATCGGTTAATTGCATTTGCACCCGATGGGCGCCTGCTGTATTATACTGATACATTTGATCGATATTACGATGTTGACCCAGTCTCAAACGGTTCAAACACGGTCGAAGTTGTTGGCGTTGAATATCTTGATTTGGATACGACTCGTCAGTTTGTTCAGCGGATTAATCTAACAACAGGACACTCAGAGATGAAATATACGCATATTGTGCCGCGAACTGGCGGTCCTCATCGATGGCATGATGTTGACCGCCTTGGACCTGATAGATTGGTTGTTGCTGATATCTATCGAGATTCGGTGTTTATTGTCAATACAACGACCGAAGAACGTGTATATGAATGGCACGTACAAGACGATTATCCTCTTGACGGTGGTGGACCATGGCCATCTGATTGGACTCATCTCAACGATGTCGAAGCGCTCGCTGATGGTCGAATTATGGTGAGTCTTCGAAATCAGGATCAGGTCATATTCATCCGACCTGGTAAGGGGTTGATTGAGGATTGGACACTGGGTGCAGAAGATAACTATACAACGCTTTATGAACAGCATAATCCAGATTATATTCCAGAGGAGCAGGGTGGTCCAGCGATTATTGTCGCAGATTCCCAAAACAATCGAGTCGTTGAATACCAACGCACAGATGGAAGTTGGCAACAAAGTTGGCAGTGGTCGGATGCAGAGATGCAGTGGCCACGTGATGCTGATAGACTTCCAAACGGCCACACACTGATTGCGGATTCAAATTCAGGTCGGATTCTTGAAATTAACAAGTCAGGCGACATTGTCTGGCAGATAACCGGTGTGTCAAACTACGAGGCTGAACGATTAGGGACGGGGGACGAGAGTAGTGGTGGATCCTCGGCAGCAACGCTTAATCTCATTTCACAAGGACAGCGTAGTGAACAATCCTCACGGGTTCAATCGATTGTGACTGAAATAAAGAAATTCCTCAGATCTCTCCTGCCAGCAAAAGTCATCAATGCAGCGTTAATTGTTCTGCCTTCTTGGATGTCGCCACAGTCAGTCGGCGCAGTTATTTCAATTATACTCACAAGCGGTATTCTCATCGGTTTATCACTGAAACGGAGTCGATACCGGTTTCAAACGCCAATTATCAGAGAGGATGATTAATTATCATAACCCTGGGAGTAACATCACATCAACAGTTATACAGAATCAAGGAGAATCCCTGCGGGTTCAGCCGCAGGATGAATCCGACAACTCGGAGTCGATCTACGCCTACGCTGCGAGAGCCATTTTAATACTTGACAATCCGTCAGTTAAAGTGACAGGCAACTCTACATATCGGTAGGAATCAGGCTAAGAACGGAGCGATTCCCGCCAGTCCGACGATGGCGGTCTGTCCGCCCCAAGCAATCAGACAATAATCTGAACCACTCAGGTGAACAGTCGGTTCCTCTCAGTATCATGAGTCGATGCAGATTGCAGATGCAGTGCCCGACTGCTTGCAAACACCACACAAACTAATTCCGAGTCCATTGAAGTCTGCTGGACTCCCCAAGGCAAAAACCAACTGTGGGAGTCCGAACATGACCGAGGAGAAGAGTACCGGGGGCGGAAGCTGAGATGTGGCATTCCCAGCAGTCCCACCCGACTCGCCACAGTCCGTGAACCCCACACGGATTCTCACCGTGCCGGGGTTTGGCGGAACTGCAAACCTGAAATATCTACCGCTTACACTCCCGCTCACGCTCAGGATTCCTCCGCGGTTACGCGGAGGAGGATGTCAAACTGAGTCCTGCAGCACAGTGATATCATTTTTCTCGATGAGAGATCAATGAGAATTGACATCCTCCGGCGCCTGAAGACGCGGGTATTATTTTTGTCCTCTATAATCAGCTTGCAGTTGTGAGTCGCGGGCAACCGAGATGTGTTGCGATATCGTGGGTACTGATAAACTGAAGGGGCTCTCGTTGAGCACTCACAAATGACTGGAGACACGTTGCTAACGCATCAGGAGTAGTGCTGTCGCCAGCGAAGTGTGATTTGAGAAGCGTTCGATAATCTCGTTTAATTAATCGTGTGTCAGCTCGATCTGTCAATGGTGTCTCTGTCAGGTCCCATTCCGATCGCCACTCCGTTGGGTCGCTCTCAATTGTGTCTGTATCGAATCGTGGATACTCAGCCGCTACATCACCATCGAGTGATTGCGCCATTTCGATACTGTCAGTATATCCGTGACGAACCCCAAGCCGTGATAAATCCGCATAATAAAATTCACTAAACAGATTATCGCTTTCTCGATACAATATATCCCCATCTCTGAGTTGTTGATGCCGAGATGCGAGCAACTCAATTGGGTCGGAGCTATCACTCCAGGTGATGATTGTTTCTGCGTTTGTCTGTCTCAGGTCCTCAACAACGTGTTCAAGTAATATCCGCTCGTCATGATTATCAGCGGCTGCTCGATGATAGACCGGAGGGTCTGTCGATGTATCGAACGAGTCAATACAAACTGCCGTTATTTCATACTCATCAGGAGCGTCTGGAGAGATGGCTCGCTCACCGCTCGTTGGAACAACAGTGATCATCAATCCAATGCGGTCGGACTGTTCGCTAAGCTTCGGAACTGACATTTCACTCGTTCTAGATTCCTCAGAGTTAGAGTTAGATGGGTCGTTCATTGCTGGAGGTTCAATGGACTCACAGTGCTTGTGAGCTGATGGTATGCGAAATGCTGGGGTCCCTGCTGTCTGAACTTTGTGAATCCGCGTTATTTCATCGAACTCATACCACTGTCCTTGCTGGCACTCGAATGAATCATCCTCTGATGATGGGTTGGTAATCGCAATTCGTGTTTGTGTTCGTTCACTGTCTGTGCAGTATAGTGTCTTCATCTTATCACCCCCTGGCATTGTCGAGGGAATAATGCGGTCAACGCGGAACTGCAATGAATCTGGATTTCGCTGATTGAGCGTTCGAATGCTCATATGTGGTTGTGAGCGCTCAGCAGATATACCGGCTTTGCTGGACACTGACAGGGTGCGGTGGGCGGAAGATTATTCCAAAGGCAGTGTCTACTTATTTGACATCACATACCTGTATTACTTTGTTCATTCAGCGAGACAATCCCGGCGTGTTCACGCATCTTGCTCGTTTCTTCACAGCAAAAAAACGCTGAATGCATGTATTTAGCTACATCAGTGCGGTGAGTGTTTGAGTTCTTTCAGATCAGTGAATCGATAGCTATGTTTGTCACTGCATTCACACATGGAGTTGCGCTCGCTGTTGGGCTTATTCTTGCACTTGGTCCTCAGAACGTTTTTGTATTCCAGCAGGGTGCAATTCAACCTGATATCAGTCGAGCGGTCCCGACTGTACTCACTGCGGGACTGGCTGATACACTGCTTATTTTGCTTGGGGTGCTTGGCGTTTCAGCTGTCGTAATTGAATTCGCGTGGTTACAAACCACTTTGTTTGGAGCTGGATTCGTGATGTTGGTGTATATTGGCTGGACGATTTATACCGCTCCCGCGGTTGAGATAAATACACACGCAGAAGAGTTTCTTAGTGCTCGTGAACAAGTTGGATTCACTGCATCCGTTTCGCTGTTGAATCCGCATGCAATCTTAGACACCGTTGGAGTGATCGGAACCAATGCATTAGCGTACTCAAGTCCGGGTCGGTGGGTGTTCACTGCAGGGTGCCTACTCGTATCGTGGGGATGGTTTACTGGGTTAGCTATGACAGGCTGGGCACTCGGCGAATCGACAAATGCCAATCTGTGGATGCAATATCTCAACGGCATCTCAGCCATTGTTGTGTGGATTGTGGCACTGTATATGGGTTGGCAATTCATGGATCTACTTGCGATTGTCTGACGAAGATTGTGAGATTCAGACCCCATCGATACATTTCCTGTCACCTGATATACCTCCTCTATTCTCATTCAGGATCAAAAATAACCTTTGGAGTTCGATCATCCCTACTGAACTTCTCGCTGAGGAGATGATAATTGCTGGATAAAACCTGTGTGAGCTACCCCACCCTACTTGCTCACCGCTGACGCGGTTCGCTTCTTGAGAACGGGGAGTGAGCGCCTGAACCCAGCTAAGATGTGGGTGCAGTTGATCGACAGCATAAACAAAATAATAATTGATTGACAGCTTTAGCTCACAGCAGGAATCGAGATGATTTCAAAGTGAGTATGACAAGAATATATTACCCATGTCGAGTATCATAAGAAGAATATAATTGATACAACCATTATGAACAGTGTGCAACCCACATTTTCTGACGGAGCGTCAATGAATGAGTTCTATCACTGATTTCACTCAGCCGGTTATCGGAATGGTTCATCTGGATGCACTTCCCGGTTCGCCCGGGTTCAATGACAACAGATCAGCAATTCGTGACGCGATGCGTCGGGATGCAAAGCGATTAGTGGCTGGTGGCGTCGATGCAATACTCGTTGAAAACTTTGGAAACACACCGTTCCACGCCGATGATGTTCCAAAGCACACAGTCGCGACAATGAGTGCGCTCGTTGAGGATATCCAGCGAGTGGTCGATGTGCCGGTTGGCGTGAATGTACTTCGCAATGATGCCAAAGCCGCGTTATCGATTGCTGCTGCGACGGCTGCGTCATTTATCAGAGTGAATGTCCATGTCGGCACTCGTGTGACTGACCAAGGAATTGTGACCGGACACGCTGCTGAGACTCTTCGACTGCGAGAGCATCTCCGCACTGATGTTGAGATTCTTGCAGATATCAGTGTAAAGCACTCTGCACCAGTTGCTGAACGCCCACTCACTGAGACAGTTACAGATAGTATCAAGCGAGGGCATGCTGATGGAATCATCGCAACTGGTGTCGAGACTGGACGCGAGATTGACCGTGATCATCTCAATGCAGTTGTTGATGCCAGAGACGACCTTGAGACCGATATTCCCGTCTTTGTTGGCAGCGGCGTCACTCGGGAGACAATCGCAGACATACTCGAACGTGCAGATGGAGCTATCGTTGGGACTGATCTGAAAATCGACGGTGAAACAACTGCACCGGTTGACGAGGATCGCGTCCGCGAACTTATCAACGTGATATAATCAATACAGGCGATTTTAGACTGAAAAGGAATAAGGTGTATATTGAAGCTTGGGGCTGGGACGTGCCCTGAGATAGTTCACACAGCATAATTGTTTATTCAGAGAATCAACAATATCGTTCTCCAGAAATATCACAGATGGAAGATATCGACCATACACTCAGGTCTCTTAAACAGATCTGCGGAGGCGTAAAGAGAATCACGGAATCCTGCAGCGACATAGTTCTGGGCAGCGGCTACTGTAGTCATCTCCCTAGTTGCTCGCGGCTCGGAATCTCCGAATATCCATGTATGAACTACCGCTGCGGTATACTGATTGCTGCCTCGGTCGTATCAACCATGTCACACGTCGTTGCTGGAATCTGAGCTGGGGTACCATCCTCGCCGGACATGTCTGCCCTGCGCGACCGACGGTAATCTTGGTCTGATCGGTGCGAAAATAGTGATTCGAACCGTATCCGAGATGTTGAATGATCCTATCTCAATATCTCGCAGGCTCAATCCCTGCCCCATTCTAGAAAGAGGTCTTACGAGTCGTGGCAATACAACTAATATTTATATTCGAACCCACACTCATGTCACCTAGGACACCTGTGTGGGCGTTCCGCTGCATATTTGAAGAAAGAAAATCCCCAGCAAGTATTATCGACAGTTAAGCATGTCTGAACAGCTTATTTCGAATATGTCTCAGGTTTCGAGAGTCATATAATATTCACAGATATGAGTGTGATTTCGATAGTGATCACTCATATCTCATGGTCATCTCACTCCACCATTCAGTGAGTAACATATGTCCTCATTTTTTGCATTGAACTAATGTGGATGGATCAAGTATCATCTCCGCAGTAATCTACAGACAGATGTTAGACACTGCGTTCGTTGCACTCTCCCGAATAACTTCCTAAGATGGATATGTAGCGCTCCTATTCCTATTTCTATCAGTCTATTCGATAACGAAGAAGCAAACGAAGATAAGAACAAAAGTGAGTCCGGAGAAATACTCACGTATGGAAAAAGACTCGACTGTTGACCAACATGACGGTGATGCACCAACCGTCACATGTTCACGATGCAATCGTGAGTGGACGCTTCACTACGAACTTGAGGAATTATACGCTGGAAATCGAGCTGTCGAACAGTTCGCACTTGATCACGAACGACATACCGGTCACTTTCCCGATGACATAACACCATGGATCGTCAATTGTCAGCAGTGCCCAGACGGCGATAGATATCTTGAGAAACGACCAGCTCGCCGTTGGGCGAAAACTCACGCTCGCCACACTAATCATACGATTGAATTCCAACCACCAGCCGAGAAGGGTTCTCCTGAATTGATTGATTCCGATCATCAACAAGAGAAGTAAATTTATGAAAGTTACAAGAGTAAAACCCCGCCGCTTCAGGGCTGTTTCTTACCCATAACTCAATACTAGAGCGTAAGTTCAAGCAAATCAGGCATAAGAAGAAGAAATCAGTCAAATTTCCATCAGTATCTGCCCAAGATAACAGAAGTCTCGATGAAACTGCGTCAAAAGATCAATTCTCGATTGTTTTGGGACCTTGCTCAGCAAGGTCGCTGATCCAGTCAAAAACTTTTCAGGTTTATCATCATCAGTCTAAATCCGTCGGTTTTGATTCGCTCGGATAATGAAGCCAGCACTTTCCATCTCTCCGGTGACTTCCTCATAAAACACGACTGAATCTACGCTACGGCTCCACTTCTCATGTTCACTGTCAAGTTGAATCGGCTCTGCTCTGCTGTTGGCATCGTACTTCTCATCGACCTGGTGGTCTTCGATCAGCGGTTGCTGATCGATGATCCCAGTCATTCGATGGGTCCGTGGATTGATTCCGATTGTGGAGTGAAGCTTGATACCTTCGAGATCCATCTCAGAGTTGTCAATATCACCGAGACCCTCCTTGGAGGGATGTCTCGGAAACACGACACGAGTTCGGTGGTATCGGAGATAATCAAGAGTCCGTCTGACCGACTCACTCTTAATTACTGTTGCTGGTTGTGAGCAGAGAGAATCTTGTTGGGATCCACACTCTCATTATTGCAAAAACGGTACCTAGCTTTTGTGGACGCTCAGTCTCTGCAGGCAGCACGGATGGACTTGGCAGGCGAGCTGCCGATGCCGAGTTCACCCCCAAGTTGGACTAGTCGGTCAGTCAGGCGCTTGTCTCCAAACTCGGCTGATCGAAACTTCGTTTGAATCCATCCCGAAACATCCATGTCGCACAGCTGTCCATCTTCATCGAGTTCTGGCTTCCAACTGCGTGAACGACGCCCCTACCGACCTTGGTTGATTAACCCTTCTATTAGCACCTGTGGGTAAAAGACAGGGCTAAACCCGTGAGTTTTCGCCTCGTAATTTCTATAAGAAACTCCACGGGTGGGAGTTCGACCGTTTCACCACGTTGCTTGAGTACAAGGCTGAGGAGCACGGTATCCTCGTTTACCGAAAGAGCGAGCGGGATACGAGCAAGACGTGTTCGTGTTGTGGTTGGAAGCGTGACGCGAACCGTGTGGAGCGTGGCTTGTACGTCTGTGAATCGTGCGATGAACATTCGCAGAAAGATAACTCAGAATCCTCCAACGGGGCATATGAGTAACGGTCGTTTGGCACGGTCAGTAGCCTACCTGTTCAACCAAACCTCCGGGGCGTTTCGCACCGAGCGAATAGGCGCGGGTTGCGAAGCTTAATATCTCAACGCTCGGGGATCCTCGCACTTTAGCCCGGGGAGGATGTCAAACTGGCGTGATGAAAACTCACCGTGGCGACGACGCTGAATAGTAGTTGCCAGTCAATCCTGCTTGCTGATGAGAATAATCTCTTAACTGTTTACTACTGAGACATCCCTTGGTATGATAAACGTGAAACCACAAAGCACATTATCAATAATGATGAATAATCAAATGGATCTTGGGGAGACGTCGTCACACATAACTGCTCAAGCTCATATCTCGCGCCACTTTCCTCAAGATCTTTTGACACACTCATCAGTGTATAGATTGAATTCCAGGTATAACACACTGCTAATATCAGACATGAGATCAGGGTAGTGAGCCCGTCCACGCCCTCTGTCAGACCCGAGAACTCGTGTATATTTCATACACCGATTGAATTGAAGGGAAAGTCAACTCCGGTTTCTGCGTGACAGGCGGTGATCGTGATCATAATTTTGGCGTTAGGATATCATCAATTGTCATCGGCTCTTTGTCATATATCTCTGATAAACAACTGATACATACATTCTTCTCTGTAATTTCTTTCTCGGTTATTTTCTTCACGTCAGACGGGAAAAACACGTCTTGGTTGGTATAGGGTTTCCCACAGATGTCACACTCAGACATATGTATATATTATGATGCTCAAAATAAAGATATGATGCTCACATCTCATTGAGTGTATTTCTCCGTTCGCATAACCTACTCACGTCACACAAAATAACGAGATGTATTATGTATCTCTGCTCGGATGTACCAGAAGTGAGACAAGCCACGCGGCGACCAAACATATGTGCAGATGACTATCAGCAAGGTGTGTCAGACGAACAGTGACACGTTTGGAAGACGGTACTCAATGAGCAGGGGCTGTTCAATAGTGTCGTGTCCCTCCCCCAGTTGTGCTATCCTGCTGATCATTGAGCAAGGTTCACGGGGTGTTTCCCATACGGGAGGTCTCTCGGAGAAGTCCTCTATTTAATTCTATGACAATCGGGTGGAGCCACGGATATAGTAGTCTGGTCACCACACAGATTCGGTACTTGCACCTCAGTCATTATAATGTGGCGACGAGTGGCATCTATCAACCCATTTTTCTTTATAAGTCGTGTGGCTTACCACTCGGCGTATGAAGTCCGAAAGGTCGGTTACTCCTTCATCTTGGCACCAGTCAAGACACTCTCGGTACAACTCAAGATTCAGCTCTTCTACATCGCAGCCGTCCAATTCTCGAACTCGCAGTGTGTCCACACCACCGAGGTATGCGACGAACGCACGAGTGTGTCCGTCCAAGAGAGTCAAGTTTCCACCAAGAATATAGACGGGAAACGGATCATACGTAGGATTATCGAAATCGAACCACTCCATAACCTCCCGCATTTTGTGCCCGCTGATGTAGAGTTGGCTTGGAGAGAGTTCTTCACAAGGGACAGTTGTACTCATTTCGGTGGGTACATCCAAATGTATTTGCTCTGTTATTGAAAGTAGTAGGGTATACTCGGGTCTGTGTATTTGCGGGGAGAGTCCATTACCCTACACAATCGAGGAGGACATTGACTTCCCCCACAAGATGATTAACAACTCGGCTCTATGGCAACGATTTGCTGCGCCAGGGCCTCGAATAAACAGAGGGAAAAATCGGTTCGAGGAGCAGAATACGGGAGTAGCGCTCCCTATCTGCCGTGAGTAAGAAGCGGAGGACCGAGTTCGACTCGTAGACATTGATGAGAACTGAGGAAATGCTGAACTCACCTGCTACGTGGCTCCACTCCGGAATCCCAACAACAAGGTTACTGAAGCGTGCTGTTTGGTGGTTGAACACGGATTCGACTACCTGCCGATTAACGAAATCACGGCTCGAATGCTTGGATTCCAATCAGCCTTCACGTGGGCTGGTCGAGAAACTCAGATTTGTTTACGAGGGCATCCTTCGGAGCAACGTCTTTCACGAGAGGAGGTATCTCGACTTGCACCACTACGGGCTACTGGAAGAAGACTGGCGAACGAATCAATCGTGAACTTGCTGGAAGGAGACGACACAGGCTATGACTCATCGGGTTGCTTCCAAGATACAGGTTCTCCTCGGTGAAATTTCTTGTAGACCACCGACCCATATGGCTGGTTGTAGAGCAGGGAGATTCTTGAAGTCGAGATGACCTACTTCCGTGGGTCAAGTTTGACGCGCTCCTAAAACATGACGCCAAACAAGGGCTACGCGAACGACTGACGGCAATCCTCAACTTCGGGCGAAAGCTTCTATTTATCATCAGGCACACTCACCTGTGCGCGAATGTATGACGGCAGTTACCCGGGTCAAGTGGTCTGTTCGACCCAAACACGTCGAGATAAGGTCACACGACTGTGCTGTCTCGATTGACCCTCAATTACTCGGCGAAGAAGTCCGCCCTCCCCGATTTGAACGGGGGACAAGTCGATCTACAGTCGACTGCTCTACCAGGCTGAGCTAAGGGCGGTTCATTATGTATTAGGCATTCACTCATGTTTAAGAATTCTCATTCTTCCGTCCATCGCCACGCCCTCTCATAGTCCGAACCGTCGACGTTTAAACTCCACCACACACCCAGTATGAACGGGGAGCCACGATATGCGACCTTCGGAAGCGACCGGAATCACGTCGGCGACCCCAAGGAGACCACCGAAACGGCGGCTACAACCGCCACGCCATCTCCAGAAGGTCACTCGCCGATCCGATGAGGAAGTCGCTGCATGGATCGTCTGGAACCTCCGGGACCGACTCAACCTCTATGTGGTCGAGAACCCCCGAGTGTTCACGAAGTTGCACTCGCCATCGAGTGCTACGAGGAACTGACGACCGACCACTGAGAGGAGACGAGTTAGAAAAGTTGACTCTGTGTCATTCGCGCTGCTCTCGTCGCTGCTCACACACTTTTTCCACTCGAGTCGGTCAACGCCGATGCCGACGAGTGCGTTCACAAAGTTGCTACGGGTTGAAACTAAAAGTAATGGTGAGAAGTCTGCGGTCGACTTCGCCGCTGGTGATTTTGAACCCGGCGGCAAGTTTAATCCCATCTCGGATGGTCACACCGCCGAGGACTCCTGTTTCGGTCGTGGCAAACGGTTTCTCAATTTTTCAAAAACCGTGGTGCGAGCTGACCCAAACGGCAAAAACGACCAGAGCGCCCGGTGACAGCGAGTAAGTATGATGCTGAGTACAATCCGACTTTAGTGGGGACAAAATAATCATGCAATCAAAACAGTCGATGTTGAGCAAAAGCGGCATCACCCCGATGAAATCAACTAGCAGACACTCGCCGAACAGTGAGCTAGCTTCTGACAGTGATAGCGACAGTGAGAGGATTGGTCGGCAAAACAGTACCACTGCGCAGAGACCTGTGATTCCATATCATTCACGAGAGCCAGTTTGCCCGGGCGTTCACTTAGACATATGACGGTCTCTCAGCTTGTATGACGCCGGAGACTCGTGGTGAGCCACCAGACTACACCCTGCTGATGAGTCGACCACGCATGTACTGTATGTTACTCACGCCGAGAGCAACTGCGGTCTCACCCAAAGCACCGGAGACAGTGGTCTACCAGCAGCCGAATCTCAACGTCGACGACAAGTTCTATAACCAATACGAGCAGTTCCAGTCGGTCTATGACGCCGATCACGACGTTATCGTCCCTGGTGGGGACAGAGCTACCGCAATTGCTTCGCTGGTCGCGTCGGACAACCGGGTGCTGTGTATTTCAGACGGACCCTACGGCAACGGTTTTCGGGTCTCATCAATGACTACGACGGCGAGTCGACGCCCATCTCGACAATATACGACCTCAATGCAGTCGAAACCACACCTACCGAAGCCGAGTCGGCGAGCAGTCTGTCGCCGCCACGCTGGACCACTCCGAGCTAAGAAACCGGATACGTACGGTGTGTTATTACCTGGTCGATCCTGTTTCCTTGGTTGACGACACACCGGTCCCGACTGATCGACTCGACATCTGTCTGGAATCCTCCCCGAAGTGTTTCAGCACCACAATGTGGTGAGACCGCTGCGGTCAGTGACTAGGCGTCGGAGGTCATTGAAAATCATGTGTCGAACTCGCTATATACGACCCTGCTGCCGTTGCAAGACGTCTCTGACGGGAGTTCCGTGTACGCCGCGCGAATGTCGTCGTGTTGAATACCGCCGTCTCGCGGTTAGTTAATAAGGGCGTCAAATCGGCCTATCCTCAACACACCGCTACACACTGTCGACGGTGGGGCGCTAAACTCGGAATCAAGCTTGAATTTGCCTGGGACTCCTCGACAGTCACTGGATTCTACATCTCTTGGCGAGCCATAGGCGATTCAATAACGCGTCAGAAAACATGACATTGTCCTCGCAACGAGTCTCGGTGACCTGACAAAGAATAGTTTCCGCGTTTTGCATATGTGGTACGATCCAGATATTGAAACCATTGACCGCGTGATGGACGCAATGGAGATTGCGCTGGTCTCCCGGATAAGATTGCTATTCGCTCACGTTCGTTTCCTGAATCCGGACTCCCTTGCCTGCAAGGTGTCGCATCTGCTGTTGGGCGAAATCCTCCTCTCGCGTTCCGCGAGTTGCCAACACGTACATAATTGCGCTGCCGACCGGTCGCATCGTCCGCCCAGCCCGTTGGGTACCCTGCCGACGCGAGCCACCCAACCCTGAGGCGACAATCGCCAACTCGGCATTAGGGAGATCGATCCCCTCATCGGCAATCCGTGAGACAACCAGTGTCTGTAGCTCGCCGTTCCGGAATGCCTCGAACTGCTGTTGGCGATCGTAGTGGCGTGTTTCACCACTAATAAAGGGAGTATCTAACGCCTCAGCGATTTCTTTTCCCTGCTCGAGATAGTCAACGAATATCAGTGTCTTCGAATTGGGGTGGGTCTTACATAGATACCGAATTTCGGCGATTTTCGCGGGGTTTGTCGCGGCCAACTGATACCGCTCGCGGCCGTCTGCACTCGCGTACTCGTTTCGGGCCATTTCGTCGCGCCACGGCACATACCGAATTTCGACCTCCGGTTCGGCGACGAACCCAGCGTCAAACAGTTCGGCCCAGTCAGTCCCGATTGGCGGTCCAATCAGCGTGAATATCTCTGACTCTTTATCATCCTCTCTGACCGGTGTCGCCGAGTTATGACAGAACAGATGATTCCCGAGGAAATTCTCGGTTTCGGTTGACAGATCGTAGACGTATTCGGTGTCGGAACTAGGAGTGACACTGTCGATGGACAACATCGCGACATCTGCTTCAAAAAGACGTCTTCCGTCTGGTATGTCACCGTGTTCACCGAGAAGTTCAATTTCGTCGGCGGTAATCCGCTGACGTCCTATCAGTCCCTTTTTGAGAGTTGGACCAACCCTTGTTCGTTGACGTTCATTATTGTGATTCGGAGTCCTACCTATCGAGCCGTAGGCTTTGCGCAGTTGACCCGAAAACGGAATTATCGCATTTCGCGGCGTTTTGAATCGGTTCTTCGGATTGAGCTGCACAAGACTGTCTTCAACGATATCGGGTTTTCTATCTTGAGCAGTAATATCCTCTGCTCGCCGATAGTTACCACCGACACACCCACCTGCAGCCAGGACGAGATTGAGACCCTGTGTCAATTCCTCACTCGACATCGAAATCGTCGCGCACTCTCTGTCTTGAGACCTCTGTTGATGATAGCCGTCTCCGAGTTCGATTCCCTGTATGAACCCTTCTCGGGCGCTCTCGGTTGAGAAGATGAACGGTGGGATAGACTTCTGACGGACTCCATCGTCAATAGCAAGCTGCTTGAGTACGTCTATGAGTGGACCACCGACACATAGTGTCGTGCAGTTTTGTCCACTCTGCATACGATTCGGCTCTGCGTCGGGAACAACAGCCCGAATAACAGACTCGAAAGCCTCTATTTCGGATCCCTCCGCCGAGTCGGTGGCATAGAACTCGACGTACCGCTCACTCATCGCTCCATCTGCCACGAACAACCCAGCAAGCCGAGCAAAATCGACCATGTCGACTGATGGCGGTATCTGATACTGTTTATCTTGTTTGTATACTCCATCGATATAGCTTCGGTCGAGTTCTATCTCCCGTGCGACTGATATCGGAAGTGATCCCCCAGATCTCCAGTTATATCGATTGTTGATCGTTCCGGTTTGTTGGTCGTATAGTGGCTCGAACGCACTCTCGGGAATCTCGTCGTTGAGGAGGATGTATCCCTCATCCAATAACGACAGTACATCAATCCGGGATTGCTCGTCGTTAATTTCTGGAACCGTGGTCGGCTGTAGTAGATACTCTCCTTCTTCGAGTTCGGTTGGTGTTCGTTCAACGATAGCACGCTCCTCCGAATCGTACACAAGAAGCGAATGATCTTCGGTGACCGTCACTTTCTGCCCATTATCTGCTTGAACCGTGTATAGATCTGCTGTATTTCGATGTCGCATCGCTGCAGTGACCGGTGTCCAAACAACCTTCCCTTGCTTAGTTACTCCAATCGTCTCGACTTCGGACACGCTGCTGATTCCTGACTTCTCATCAAGATAGTCTGAAACAAACTCTTCTATTGGTTCAACTGACACGGTATCTCCGCGCTTGACCGGAATAATTGTCTCTCCGTGAACGGAGAGTCCCAACCGATGAGAAGTCTGCAGATCAGCACTTCGGCGGAACACATCGCTTGGAATGTGCTGGACCTCGTCGTAGACGATCAGACCCCACTTCCGGGAATCGAATAGCTGTCGGTGACGGTCCATCCCAGCAGTCTGGTAGGTCGCAATTGTCACTGACCGAATATTTTTTTCGCCGCCGTGATACTCTCCAATCTGGTCGTCGGTCAGTGTCGACTCACCGGTCAACGATTTGCGCCACTGTGCGGCAAGTTCTCGGCTTGGAACCAAAATTAGGGTTTCGCCACCGACTGCAGCGATAGTCGCAGTCGCGGCGATTGTCTTTCCGCTACCTGGTGGACCGACATACACTCCCGCCTGCTGGTCGAGGAAGGTGTCGACCCACGACTGTTGGTACTCCCGAAGTGTGGCTGTGAGATCGACATCAATTGGGTCGCCTGTATCAAGGTCACGCTCGTCGACAACTGGATACCCCGCCTCGTACAACACGCGCTTTACGCTAGCGACCTCGTCGCTGTTGACCCAACTTTCAGTATCCGACACTGGCGCTCGAAGCTGGTCCTCTGAAAGTTTCTGTCGTGCGACATTCCCCATGAGGCTCTCTGAGGCGGCTTCGAGCACCACATACCCATCATCATGTGTAAAGAGTCGAAACCGATTCGCTCGTTTCCATTGTGTCTCAACCCAAGATTCTAATTCCGGAACGCGCCGCGGAAGTGTTGACCGAATCACTGAAATGAGCGTCCCGAGATCATCAAACGGTGCTTGCCAGATATCTTCCTGACGCACACGATAGAGATACCCACGCGATTGAGACTGCCGTGGGGTATAGGTGTTTACCCCAGTATCTGCATCTGTATCTGAATCTACGTTCTCACTGACCGTTGTCTCCCCAGGATTACTCACATTGGTACCACTTCGATCAGCCGTCTCCTCACCCACCTGTGGTCCGCGTTGCTCTATCGGTTGTCGCTTACCAGTGGTATCGGCAAGATACGCGAACTGAGTGAGTTGTGCACGCGTATACTGTGTCGGATTATCAACGACAATTTCCCGGCGATCTGGAAACACAACAATCCGCTCACGTGTCGTCATCTCCGAAAGCGATGTCGGATAATATACAACCGGGTCATCATCAACCGCAATCCGATCAACTACCCCAGTATCGATTAGTGTCGACAACTGTTCTGTTATCGTCGCTTGACTTTCCGAGAAATGACGCGCAATCGTCGAAGCGGTAATAACAGGTCGCCCAGCAGTCTCAAATACGTTATATAGCTGATCTGTTGAAAGCGTATTTGTTGTCCCTGCTTCACCCGACTGTGTGTGATCATCCGTCTCAGCCGTTGGTCCGGTCTGCACATCTATTGACTCTGCAGATTCTGCAGATTCCGCAGATCCATCAGATTCAGACTCTTCGCTCATTATCGACACTACGTTGCAACAGGAAAACCACTTGCGACATTTCCCCTTCTTTGCTCTCAATCCTTATATTGTCGTCAATACCCCTCCCCGTGTTACTACGCGCAAACCGGACATACACATTATACCATATGTGCAAAATTCACTCGAAGCTGAGCCTGAGCGAATATGAACAGCGGACAATTCAATATTATGACACAGCGATCATGCTCAGATTAATTTAATAGACCGAGATCCTCAATTCGCTCGACAATTTCTTCAACCGCCGCTGCGGCATCATTCGTTTGCTTTCCGCCGGTGATAACGATTTTTCCGGACCCAAACAACAAAATGACTACCTCTGGTTGGTCCATTCGATACACAAGTCCAGGAAACTGCTCAGGTTCATACTCGACATCCTCTAACCCGAGCCCGATTGCCAGTGCGTTCAGATTGAGTGTATGCCCAAGATCTGCACTTGAAACGATGTTTTGAACGGTTATCTCCGGATCCTCATCGACAGGAATACTGAGTCCACGAAGCTTCTCGAAGATAATCCCAAGCGCATCATGTACATCATTGATACTCTTTGCTCCTGTGCAGACGATTTTTCCTGAACGAAAAATAAGTGCTGCTGCCTTTGGTTCCTGTGTCCGATACACTAATCCAGGAAAGTTATCAGGATTGAAATCCGCCCCCGGAAGGTCCTCAGCGAGTGCTTCAAGGTCGAGTTCCTGTCCAATCCCAGTCGATGCGACCACATTCTGAATCTCGATTGAGTCTGCCGGTGCACTCATACGTTGTCAGAGTGACGCTCCGTATCCTTATAAAGACCCATTATAAACCACGTACTTACTGATAATACATCTGATATAAAATTCTCTAGTTGAATACATAACCACTGTGTTATCGAAAGATGATATCTGCATCTCAACTCCACACAATACAGACGCCCTGACAGCCTGCCCGTGAAGTCCTGTTGAACATAACCGAAACGCTTCGAGGATTCACCATCTTATGATTGTACGGTGCTCGCAAGCGAATGATATTTCCTATAATTATTCTGTTAATACTGCCGTCATAAATATTGTTTTTCTCGCTTTTTTTATTCAACCGTTTCCCCCACGTTACCGATTATTGGTAATCCGATTTCGTTATTCGAATGTGAAGCCAAACGCCCACACAGGCGTTCCAGCTGAATTGAGTCCGAACGTGGGTTCAGAGGGAAACACTGCTCAAATTGCCACCGACTTCGAACACGCATATCGGTGTCAGTAAAATAAGTATCGGTACTGCTGGAGTATCCATATCTAAACATTCTAAAGTATATCCGATGAACTAATGAATGACCAGTATATATCATGTCAGTGCCTCTCAATTAGTCCCCACATCAACGAACTTATATACAACCCTCCCATTCAATGTAATGCGAAGAACGCATGACTGCGAACGGTTCAATTCCGATCGCACTCACCGATTGCCAACCTAACCGTCGTACTGGTTCAATGGATTTATACCCGTACGGCAATTTCGTTTGGTTGGAAACAAAATGAGGATTCCATCACTGCGGTCCGCCGTACAGACGGAATCTGATGTTAGCTTTGGTGGTTCGGTGATACCTGTCTGGTGTCTCCGAACCACTCGGACCATGCAATGTCATATGTGATATGTGATATCTGACATACTCTCAGACTATCGCATAATATAACATCACATAACGTGACACCTCGTGTGTAACCGTTCTCGTCACTCTGGGTCCTTGCTCAACAGAAAGCAAAACCCAGACTGACACTCACCCCGTGACACTCATACAGATACAATAGGATACGTATCCACGTCACATGCGTGATTCGGTACCACGAATTCCGCCACCCTCCTCATGACTCACACCCATACTCGTGTGAATCACGAGGAATCCCATTCCGGTTGATCCTGCCGGAGGTCATTGCTATCGGAGTCCGATTTAGCCATGCTAGTCGTGCGAGTTCACACTCGCGGCACCGAGCTCAGTAACACGTGGCCAAACTACCCTACAGAGACGGATACCCTCGGGAAACTGAGGCTAACCCGTCATACCGATCTCACGCTTGAATCGCAGAGATCACCAAACGCCCCGGCGCTGTAGGATGTGGCTGCGGTTGATTAGGTTGACGGTGGGGTAACGGCCCACCGTGCCCATAATCAGTACAGGTTGTGAGAGCAAGAACCTGGAGACGGAATCTGAGACAAGATTCCGGGCCCTACGGGGCGCAGCAGGCGCGAAACCTTTACACTGCACGCACGTGCGATAAGGGGACTCCGAGTGCGAGGGCATATCGTCCTCGCTTTCATGTACCGTAGGGTGGTACACCAACAAGAGCTGGGCAAGACCGGTGCCAGCCGCCGCGGTAATACCGGCAGCCCAAGTGATGACCGATCTTATTGGGCCTAAAGCGTCCGTAGCTGGCTGCGTAAGTCCGTCGGGAAATCCACTCGCTCAACGAGTGGGCGTCCGACGGAAACTGCACAGCTTGGGACCGGAAGGCTCGAAGGGTACGTTCGGGGTAGGAGTGAAATCCTGTAATCCCGCACGGACCACCGATGGCGAAAGCACTTCGAGAAAACGGATCCGACAGTGAGGGACGAAAGCTAGGGTCTCCAACCGGATTAGATACCCGGGTAGTCCTGGCCGTAAACAATGTTCGCTAGGTATGACACAGACTACGTGTCTCTGTTGTGCCGTAGGGAAGCCGAGAAGCGAACCGCCTGGGAAGTACGTCTGCAAGGATGAAACTTAAAGGAATTGGCGGGGGAGCACTACAACCGGAGGAGCCTGCGGTTTAATTGGACTCAACGCCGGACATCTCACCAGCTCCGACTACAGTGATGACGACCAGGTTGATGACCTCATCACGACGCTGTAGAGAGGAGGTGCATGGCCGCCGTCAGCTCGTACCGTGAGGCGTCCTGTTAAGTCAGGCAACGAGCGAGACCCGCACCCCTAATTGCCAGCAACAGTTCCGACTGGTTGGGTACATTAGGAGGACTGCCAGTGTTAAACTGGAGGAAGGAACGGGCAACGGTAGGTCAGTATGCCCCGAATGAGCTGGGCAACACGCGGGCTACAATGGCTAAGACAATGGGTCGCTATCTCGACAGAGAACGCTAATCTCGAAACTTAGTCGTAGTTCGGATTGAGGGCTGAAACTCGCCCTCATGAAGCTGGATTCGGTAGTAGCCGCCTTTCAGCAGAAGGCGACGAATACGTCCCTGCTCCTTGCACACACCGCCCGTCAAAGCACCCGAGTGAGGTCCGGATGAGGTTATCACTGATAATCGAATCTGGGCTTCGCAAGGGGGCTTAAGTCGTAACAAGGTAGCCGTAGGGGAATCTGCGGCTGGATCACCTCCTACTGACCGGGACTAGATCGACGCATCTAGCCCACCACAATTGCGATTGCGAGCAATTACGATTGCAACTGTAACTGCAACTGCGACCGTGATTCACATGATTCGATTGGATTGAACACTGATCGAAATTCACACTCAGTTTCAATTTCAGTTTCAGTTCCAATCACACATTACAGACAAGATGATATATCACGACATGTAACATGGCATTGTCCGAGTGATCGGTACCTCTGTCTCTGCTTATGTATTCTAACAGAACAGACAAGACAAACAGAGACGCCAGACAGGCACCTTAGAACCACCAAAGCTAAACCGGGCCCATAGCTCAGCGGGAGAGTGCCTCCTTTGCAAGGAGGATGCCCTGGGTTCGAATCCCAGTGGGTCCATTTCAGCCACAGACACTGACACTGACATGACACTCACACCAGATTCTCAGTCGAGACAGTTGTCATGGCGTTCCGAACTGATGCACCATTTCGTGAAAGCGCGACTGGGAAGGGTTCGATGAACGCGTCAATACACTACACTCAAATCTGACCGTTCCATGACAACCGTATGTACGCGTGTAATCCAGACGCCCACTGAACCCGTTCACACGGGCTCCATCGTGGACGTCAACACACAACACAACGTAACTCAACACAACCATAACGTCACAACGACACAAATCAATCTGACACAACACCGTCTTGTCACATGACAGACGACTCTAGTGTCTGAGAGATTTACACCGTATACTGTCTTAGACGATATTATACGATACTATATCATATTATACTATACTGGCTACTGTACTGGCTGGTGAATGGCTCGGCTCGAGAGCCGATGACGGACGTGCCAAGCTGCGAAAAGCCTGAGGAAGCCGCACGGAGGCTCAGAACTCAGGATCTCCGAATGGGAATCCCCATTGCGATTACGAGTCCTCTCGTAATCGGGAACGCCCCGAATTGAAACATCTTAGTAGGGGCAGGAACAGAAAGCAACCGCGATATCGTTAGTAACCGCGAGTGAACACGACCAAGTCCAAACCGAATCCGCAAGGAAATGTGGTGTTTCGGACCAACAATCACGGACCGCACGACGACGAAAAATCTCCTGGAACGGAGTACGACACAGGGTGACAGTCCCGTATCGTCCTCACGCGATCCCGCGTTGACTCCAGAGTCACAAGGGTTGGCTATCCCTTGTTAATTCCGCAGACATCAACTGCGAAGACTACACACTCCTCGAGACCGATAGCGAACAAGTAGCGTGAGCGAACGCTGCAAAGCACCCCGAACAGGGCGGTGCAATAGGGCCTGAACTCAGTCAGTGATCGAACGACGAGGCATACAAGGTCCCACTCCAAACGACCTGAGAGCAATCTCACTGTAGAACGAGTGGGAAGCCGATGTCGCGTCGTACGTTTTGAAAAACGACCCAGGGAGTGCATCCACACGGCAAGTCTAACTGGTCCACCCAGGCAGACGCAGGGAAACCGATATGACCGCAGTCATGAACTACTCATGACCAGGGTCACCGTACTTACATGCGGGGAGTCGCGTGGATGCGACCGAAACCGAGTGATCTACGCGCGGGCAAGTGAAGCGTGCCGAAAG
>KE356560.1:2316922-2318962 GCA_000415965.1 Haloquadratum walsbyi J07HQW1 | reverse complement strand
CACGATAGAGATACCACCTCCTCTCAGTCACTGGTGGCTCAAGAATGATCGGTTCGCGACCGAGATGTGCAATTCACATATCATCTGCTGTCACCGTATCAGCGCGTAGTGAAATTGTATCATCTTCACAGCTCTCAAAAAAACATCATCAGAATAATCAGCAAAGTGATTGATAACTCGCAATGAACAGCAATCGCCAGTCATACCACTGCCAGTCGTAAACTAGGTTGTACCCTCACCGGATGCAGTCCTGTACTGAACTGCAGTGCTTCTGATTGCGACCGTGATGATATCGCCCACACCAGGTGCGGTGTCTTCCATTAGAATAACGTACCCGATATTGTCCAGTTATGTACTTTTGATGCTCACATATCGCATAGATATGACCAGATGACATACATAGTGGTAGATGAAATCCCACTCGAAGCAAATGTGACAATGAGACCCGGAAGTGATTATTAGCTCACCATCGGAGCGAGCATCAGAACCACGGTGTGGGTTTCCTGCCGTTAGTTTAGCTTCCGTGCTTGGTTGGTGATCAGAGACAATACTTGATTTGGCTTTATCAAAATCCTCAGAGAATTAAAGATTCGCCCGGTAGTTCGACCGGATGCAAGCCCTCCCAAAGTCGCGGTTACTCCGGTTTGTTGAGCAGGCATTTTAGTTGGCTCGTCGAGTTGTCGCTCGCTACTCTTCGAAGTTCTCGAAACGACGGTACACACTTCATCAGCACATCGTTCTCTTATGTCTCAAAGTGCGGAAGGACACGACCTATCGGACTCTCCTTGAGGAAGTCATCGAGATGCCCCGTATTCGGAAAGCGAGTATTCTCATCGATCTCCCTGCGCCGTCAACGCTGTGCAAAACGTTCGACAGGCTTGATATGATCGTTTGGCGCGTTCTACTCAACATCTCGGTCACACTCCTCCCGACTAACGGCGTCGTCGGAATCGATGCCTCCGGATTTGACCAGAGTCACGCCTCGAAACACTACACGAAGCGGACGAAGTTGACGATCCAGCAGTTGAAAGTCACACTTCTTGTGGATACGAAAACGAATGCCATCCTCAATCTCCACGTGACGACGACCAGAAAACACGACTCGAAGATTGCGCCATCGCTCATCAAGCGGAATATCCATAAAGTATCGATCCTCCTCGGCGGCAAGGGATACGATGATCGGAAGATTCACGCGTCAGCCCGTGAAGATAGCATTCGTCCCCTAATTAAGCACCGAGAATTTTCGTCGCTCCACAAAGCGTGGAATGCTCCGGATAGACGTCAATCTCCATGGTCAACGCAGTCAAAACGAGATGGTAAACTCTCGCCTCAAACGCAAATACGGCGCATTCGTTCGCTCACGGTACTGGTGGAGGCAGTTCCGTGAGCTTGTTATCGGCTGTCTCACTTAGGGGGTACCTCACAACCCGATGGAATCGTGTTTCTCCCCGTGAAGCACTCGCTCTCGTCGGTATTGTCGGCGTCTTTACACTGACCTAACCGCTATGACGCTCGTGCTGGCACTGCTTGGGACCTCCTTTGTCTCAGCTCCTATTATTCCCTGGCTATCACCGAGCGTCGTCGCGGGCGTTCTGCTGATTCTCACGGTCAGTGGATTCGTTCTTGGGACGACACTCTGGGCACGCGGGACTGCTTTCTCATGATATGTGGAGCGTTTCAGACGAAACAAAGCGCATGATCTTCGATGGAAACTGACATTCAGGCATTGGTTGTATTTCTGAAGCAGTGAATAAGAGTCCCATCGTCATTACCACCAGACAATACCGATTTTATACTGTGAGAAAGGTCGGCTTCGATCATGTCTTTCATCCTCTTTTTTACTCACTTGAGTCTCTCAGTGTTGAGTATACAAATCGGTCTCATTCGATTGAGATTTCTTCCAGCATTAACTGACCGCTGTCATTAATGTTCCATTCGATTTGTTCTCCATCTATTGAGGCTGTAGATGAGCCCCCAGATGAGTGATGCCGAAAGTGCAATCGCAAGTACCAGAGCAAGATAGCCTACTAGAGGGCTTGC
>KE356560.1:2315799-2316872 GCA_000415965.1 Haloquadratum walsbyi J07HQW1 | reverse complement strand
CGGGAGTTCAAACACTCAGATGGCTCCAGCTGACGATTAGATATAATATATCGATATTCAGATCATCTCACGTGTCTCTGAAATCATATTTATCTAATATTGCATCCCCCGAGCGGTCTCGCATCACAGTCGTCCCGTATCAGGTTTAAAACAAATACGAAAGGTCGTACTTCTGTTCCATATTCCGCCACTGTGCTGGCGTCATATTCTATTTTCTTGAGCACTGCGCCCTTCTCGTATGTTGATTCGGGGACTAACCCTCAGGACATTGTAGACGAGACTTTCCAGCGTTGGCAAACCATTGTCCACGATACGTATCCCGAACTCAAAGAAAAGTACATTATGTCGTACCCAAAGCGGATGCCTAAACAACCGACAATCGATATAATGCTTAATTCTGCAGACGATTCTGGCGTCTCAACAGGTTTCGCACAAAAGGTTGTAGATGAACTCACAGATTGGGGTCACGCCCACGCCATCAAAATTGAGTATGAAACGGTAGATAATGACTGGGTTCAGCCAGGGATAATCGGAGCTGGAAATGTCGGTCAATTCGGACCGGACCCGGACCCTGACCAGGATGGCGAGAAGTCTTGACCGACAATTTCGAACTTGGAGATGTACGAGTTCAAAAAGAGTGATACTGGACCAGGTTAGCCACTCTTCTCCGTCTGGACTCAACGATGATTGCGTTGACGCCTCTTGATTGTACGAGTGAAGCAGCTCGCCAGCGATTGCACGAACTACGGGAAACTGGGGAGGCTAAATCAGAACAAGTTGGAGCACGAGCGGTCGTCTGGTGACCTTCTGAATAAACGGGCGAACCAAGTGAGCACGCATACTTTTGTCACTGTGGATATGATTGGCACTTGCGAATCGGCAGACGTGACGACCCCGGAACACGCTGCGTGTTCAAATCAATAGTCAGTTTGGTGAGGGTATTTATATACACCTCGACGCCGTTTGTTGGATTTTGAGGAATGGGAAAGCGAATGGGCGCTGCAGATTTGAACCCGCGACAGCTTGGTCCGAAGCCAGCACTCTGTCCAACTGAGCTAGCGCCCGGATGTGAT
>KE356560.1:2229500-2315749 GCA_000415965.1 Haloquadratum walsbyi J07HQW1 | reverse complement strand
GGGATAACAGAGTCGTCACTCGCAAGAGCACATATCGACCGAGTGGCTTGCTACCTCGATGTCGGTTCCCTCCATCCTGCCTGTGCAGACGCAGGCAAGGGTGAGGTTGTTCGCCTATTAAAGGAGGTCGTGAGCTGGGTTTAGACCGTCGTGAGACAGGTCGGCTGCTATCTATTGGGGGTGTAAGGTACTTGCGAGGAACGCTCGTATAGTACGAGAGGAACTACGAGTGGGTGCCACTGGTGTATCGGTTGTCCGACAGGGCAGTCGCCGAGCAGCCACGCACCACAGGGTAAGAGCTGAATGCATCTAAGCTCGAAACCTCCCTCAAAAAGAAGTACCAGAGAGGATCCTTCTAAAAGAGAAGGTAGATAGACTCGGGGTGTACGCATCGAGGCAACGAGATGTTGAGCCCGCGAGCACTAACCATCCAAGCCATATCATATCATATTATACATATCATATCGTATCGTATTAGAGTATATCAGATGGTATACGAAAAGTCAGACAATACTCATATCCATATCGAGTTGAGTCGTCTCACAGACGACTGAGAGACGATTCCGATTGGGTTGATTGTACACATACTACAACTCACTCCACTGGAACCTGCGTGAGCGGGTTCAGGCGGAAGCTGGATTACACGCGTATATACGGACACGGACACACAAGACAGATCCAGAATGCACACGCATACACAAGCCAGAACCAGAACCAGAACCAGAAATAGAGACGCGGGATAACCGAGCGATGGTTCGAGTATCCGATATCAGATCAGAAGAGAAGGAGATCAGAAGGATGCCACGGTTCGATTCCGTGAGTTCGGATTTGAGGCGGCCAGAGCGGCAGGGAAACACCTGTACCCATCCCGAACACAGTGGTTAAGTCTGCAAGCGTTGGGGCACGTACTGGAGTGAGAGATCCTCTGGGAGCGCTTCATCGCCGCCTTGCTTTTCATACTTTTTCTATAAGTAGCCAATCTATGTACGCATAGCGAATATTGTCGTTAGATGACGGATACGCTTTCCTTTAGAAACAGTTGTCTGATTATCACATCGATACTGCAGGTTTCGACGTGAGAATAAAAATTTTCACTCGGATTTTTTGAGATGTTCTGTGAGTGTTTCATATGGAATTTGCGCTCGTGAAGCAACAGTTTTGACTTCGACATCGAATCGACGACAGGCAGCTGCTGCACCGGTAATAATGAGTGATGATCGATCGGATCTAAATAGGGAAGACATCTGATAGAAGTCAAGAGACGAGGGATTCCATGGGTCACTCGCGTGGTTCATCGAAGAGTTAAGCGCATGTGCAATCATTGTACTTGTTAAGAGTGCGCTGAGGAGTGACCCTTCTGGCGTGGGGGTTGCTTGATCTCTGTTTGTATTTGTATCAGCTTCTGGACTTGGCATTGGTATCCTTTCGGCATCTGGTTCGATCGGCAGTGTCGATGACGATCCGTCATGACAGTTGACATCCGTGGAATTTGTATTTGTATTCGGATGGCGACAAGTACGAGTATTAGTACTGGATTCAGGAGGTGTCGAACCTGCCGTTTGCGATATCGTTCGTATGAGAGCTCCGGCAACAGCAAGGTGGCGTCGGGTACTGACAATCGTTGATTCCTGAGTATCGGATTGTGATTCACTCGCTGTAACGGATGTCTTTTTTTGATCAGCAGCCGTATCAGCATTCGCTGAATTCACTCTTGTCGCCGTTGTTATCATCGTGCTGTTAGCTCCAGTAGCATCTCTATTGTCGGTAGTGAGATCCGCGTCATCCATACGGTCATCAGCGTCATGAGCATCATGAGGTGATGGTTTGTTTACCGGTCTCTCGATAGTAAGTGCTTGTTTGAGAGTGGTATTGATAATTATCTCAATAGGTGATTGATCTGGTGATGAAGTGGTCACAGTTCCTCACTATTGATCAGAGATATCTGGTGAACTGTCCCATCTGGCGTAAGTGTTACCCGACCGAGTGAAACGGTTGTTCCAGCGTCATGCTGTTTTGCGAGGCGCGTAAGGACAGTTGACTTTTCGAGGTGGTTCCAAACAATTGTCTCGATTTGTGTTTGAAATGTTGTCGGGTCAGTCCATCCTGAGTCAATATCAGATGGGACATGAACAACAAACTGAAGATCTGACTCGGTAACATGTATTCCAACGCCAAACGTATCTCCTGATGATGTCGGGTCCTGTGAATCAACGGGACGGGAATCAGTAGAGTCGATATCCGGAGGCATATATATGAAAGTAGGTATATGATGATAAAAACCTGCGGCGTCAGCCGTTGATGGGCTATGAGCCACTGCAGCAATCGGACGAAAGTGAGCATGGTGAACGTTTCAGACAATATCTCTGTGTTAGTTACGATGGAACGCTGCTGTTAGAATTTCTCATCATACTACGAGTTGACACCCTCCTCATATGAAAGCATGCGAATTTTACGAAGTGAATATGGAGGCTACGCGTTTCTTCGACTCCTAAATATTATTTCACGTGGGATACTAAAGGGTAGCATCTGCGTTGTGACTGACAGTGTGATTGTGAGCTATTGTTACTGATATCGAGGTCTTCCATCCGAATGACAGGGTTTTGGAACTATTCTGTAAAGGTGACTAGACGACAGGAGAACCCGTGAGTTAGGTTTTGATTCGACGCAGTCATTGTTATTGACATAAATATGACACGATTACGTTCGCGAGACGCACCCCCTTTTGAGATGAATCGCGCATGGAATGAAATGTATTTTCTACCGAATGTGTTTCGCCCCATCACCGGTCACCGATACCAACACGGATAGGCGTTCCACCCGATGCTGGGACCTACTCGATATCGAACGGACAGAACCAGTCGTCGCCATGACGATATACCTGCAGACGCATCCTCGTCTCACAGTTAATTGGTCGGTCTATTGTGCCAGAGAAAATAGAATCTCATCGTGCACTTCGATAGGCGCATATCACTGTCGAGATAATTCCTGGTTGTCTCGAGTTCCTAATTTTAGTTCTTGATAACGAACTGTTGAGTCTCTCAGTCGCAACCTGCTCTGTCATTGCTGTAGCCGGATTCCGTTTCCCGAACAGTTTGGTTCTGAATCGCTGTGCAGAGTGCATAATTAATATTGGTTGTCGTCACGCATTTGCCGAGGTCGCCGTTTTTCCAGTTGATAATACCGAATTGTCTGGTATCACAGTAGAGACGAGAGGCATATTGTCACTCGTTGCACCGTGAAAGTGAATGAGATGAGATGGACCGAGCTATGAGACTTCGAAGTGTATCGTGCAGAATATCAGGGTATAATTGTTGGTGGTCCGTGGAGTGAAGCCTCGGGTTAAGCAGCGGGGCTTTCTCCTCAATATGTTATCATTGTCCTATCAAATCGATAAATCGATCACGATAGTAGTGAACAAAACTCCACAGGAGTATCACAACACTCACAGTCGTAATAAATAGAATGATACGACCATCTATGACATTCGAGCCGGCATATGCAGCCAGTACGAATGTCGGTGCACGCCCGGTGAGAACAAGAATAATGAATGTTCGCAGTCGAATATTAGAGAGTCCAGCAACAAAGCATAGCAGATCATCGGGAAACATTGGCAGTAAGAATGCGCCAAATAGGAGTGCAACACCACCATTACCATCTATTAACTGTTCATCCCACCGTGAAAATCGATCGAGATCGAAGAAGCGTTGAATGGCGGGACGACCAATACGACGGGCAAAGATGAACACAACAGTGCTCCCGACTCCAACACCGATGAGGCTATACACTGTGCCATGTAGTGTGCCGAAGAGTACGCCGGCAATACTACCAAGAATCTGTCCCGGGATTGGTGCAATAATCACTTGCAGTGCTTGAAGAAGAATAAATCCAACTGGTGCCACAGAACCAAGCGCTGCTAATTGTGTTCGAACCCATGCTGGATCCACAATCTGCTCAACCAGAGCGATAAGACCCAATGTATCAACAACGACAGGAACAATTGTTTGTTCCACAGGCAGCAACATAACCACACCAATCCCAGTAAAAATCATAATCATGAGGTCAATGACACCGATCACAAGCGTTTGTCGCCGGGTTTCAGAAAGTAATAATACAGAGAGTACAATCATGTTCAATTATATCATATATATGATGTATTCGAGTGATAAAACTGCGTGAGACGACCGTTAATTGCCAGTATTGGTGTTATGGACCGATAGTGCATGGCTGAGATATCCGTGTGGGTGATGTGTATTTTGCGTTCATCTGAGATCTAGTCTGAAGTCTGTGGGTTCCAAATGAAAATATAGGGTGGCCGAAAGCGCAATTGAGATGAGCGGTGTCATGTCGATGATGAGTTATAGATATCCAGTTTCAATTGCGAGTGCAAACAATGTAACAATCGCAATAAGTATCGCGGCACGAATATGACTCGCAGTCGTTTTTTTTGCTTTATAATCCGAGATCATCAATGGGCAGACAGCGATAATCACAATCCCAGCAATCCATCCATTCCAGATTCCAATAACTGAATGAGGAAGATAGCTCAAGAGAACAATGATATTTGTGTGGACAACCGTCGTTCCATGGTAGTAGCTGACATTATCATCTGAACCAAACCCGTCGCTGTTGTGTCGTACAAGTCTGAGTCCACCAAATGAGAGGATGCAGAATCCAACAGCAATGCTTGCAAGGAGATTCGGGGCAAGTGTGAGATGATATAATAGCGCTGCAGGGACGAGATATGCGAAAACATCAATAAACGAGTCTACTTGTCGACCAAACGGTGATGTGTTACCTGTTCGCCGTGCGTACCATCCATCAAGCTTGTCGAAGCCAAACGCAGTAAACATAACAATAACGCCCCAGTTCGGCTCACCACGGACGAATAACAAAGCACTCGCCCATCCAAATAACAGGGCGCTGAGGCTAATATAGTCTGCACCGGCGATCACGAATGTTAATTCGGTCACCTGTGTCAGGCACACGGTACGTTGCTGTGTCAAACCGTTGATATACCCCTTTAATTGTCTCTCGAATTTCACTCGACATCCACACGAGTACATAATTATCGTTGTCGGTATAATACTACTCTGTGAACTATTTACTTAGGAGACATCTATATTGATGGATAGTACTATTGTGTAGTTGGCAGTTGACGACGGATTGAGACTGGTCCAACACGAGCGTACAATCGGGTGCGACGAGCCCTAAAGTCACACGTCTCAAACAGTGCTTGTGATGGTCGGTTATCAATTGCAACGAGTGCTGTCGTTTGGGTTGCACCAAGAGCAGCAGCATATCGGTTTGCAGCGGTAATGAGTGCGGTTGCGACTCCGCGATTACGATGCGTCTGATCGACGTACACACGGCGGATATATCCACCGTCGAATGAGAGCTCGCAATCAAGAACATCAATCGGAACGGTCGTATTAACTGAGATGAACAAATATCCCCGGGTAGCACCGTTTTCACGGACTACAAAGGCGATTTTAGTTGGAAGTTTCTCCGCTAATGGCGCATCAAGGGATGCGACTGCATCAGGACAACTAACAACAGTAAATTGTGGATTCGACTGAGATGTCCATTCGCACGCAGATTCGTGTAATGAGTCGTCTGTCCTTATTATGTGATCAATCTCTGGGATTGTGTCATCTGGCAAGTCAGCGACATACTCACGCATAGCCGTCGCCGTAATACCAACTTGTGCAAGGAAGTCGTATATCGCTCGTCCGTATCGATTTCGGGTCAGACGCCAAAGTGAGGGTGAGACCACTGATGTCGGTATGAGTCTGTGTGATTCAGTTTGTGTGCATTGTTCTGTGGTCGGATTGAGTGAAGTCCGCATGAGACACTGTCTTATGTATGAAATAACGCATCAACACTGATTTTAATTTACTGAATTCAACATGAGTTACCAAAGGAATCACTGCGAGAGATATTAAACCTGAGTACGTATTCATTGTTTCATCTTCTTGAGAACTGTGTCTTGATTAATGACCCCTTTATACTGGTCAGCGAGGCGAATACCCCGACCCGCCGTGGTCGGGGATGAAGCCGACAACTCGTGACACAAATCATTAACTGAATATATCCCTAACCAACAGACAGCGATGGAGTACAGTCACCGCTACCGTGCTTATACGACAGAAGAGGTAGCGGAGCGACTGGAACATCACCTCGACGTTCATCGCTAACTCTACAACCACGTCTGATGGGACTACGAGAACAGTCCAGCGGACGACAAACCGAGTGAGCACGACCAGAACAACAAACCCCCCATGTGGAAACAACAGTGGTCAATATTCGGTGAACTATACTCGAAAGCCGCGCAAGCTACTGTCACTCGCTTCCACCACAGCCTCACCGTCCTCAGCGAACTCAAAGAGAAAGGATACACCGTCGGTCGGCTCAAGCGGCAAGCACCCAGTGAGTATCGAAGCGTGGCGTACAGCCAGTTTGGTTTCGACCTCGATGAAAAGAGGGCCCACGACAAGCGCGCATACCTCCGCTTCAGTAAAATTGGGTGGGTGAAAATCCAATACTCGCGTCCGATTCCCGACCACGCCACTATCAAAGAGGTCACATTCAAGAAAGAAACGACTGGTGAGTGGTTCGTCTCCTTCGGGCTAGAGGCCGACGACGAACACACGCCCGAGAAACCTGACGTGGACGAGTTGGACGCGAGTAACAGCGTCGGAATTGACCTCGGGATCCTCAACTATATCCACACCAGCGACGGGAAGACCGTAGATTGGCTCAACCTCGAAGACGACTACGAGTGTCTTCGGCGGGAGCAACGCAAACTCTCGCGGAAAGAACACGGGTTGAACAACTGGGAGAAACAACGCCGAGAAGTTGCCAAAGTCAAACGTGGTATCCAGCGGAAGGTGCTGGACTATCAGCACAAACTCACGACGTGGCTCGTCGAGGAGTACGACGCCGTGTTCGTGGAAGACCTCAACGTAGCAGGAATGCTTCAGAGCGACGGGAACGCTCGGAATAAACAGGATGCGGCGTGGCGACAGTTCATCACCCTCCTCGAATACAAAGGCGACCTGCACGGCTGTCACGTCGTGCAGGTCGAAACACGAGGTACTACCAAAGAGTGCGCTCGGTGTGGTGTAGAGACGGATAGGGACACGAACGCGGCGATGAACGTCTTGCAGAGAGGCTTTTCTGAGTGAGGGCTGGGATGGCCCGAATCTACGCCTGTGGAGACTGTGACCACTACGGAGACGACTCATTTCGAGTCTGTGTCTGCAAGTCACGTCATCGAAACAAGAAGCCTGCCCTCGTGAGGGCAGGATTCCCCGTACCACCGTGTGCGGGGTAACATTCAAAATCAGTTCAGACGATGCCGAAACGTGCGAACCTCTGGAGTATTATTTCAGTCCCCCGGTGTTGGTGTTGGCTGTTCAACATTTGTTGGCTCACCGACCTGTGTATAGACAAGTATTAATCCACCAGCACTTAGCACCGTTGCGACGACAAATGGCGTTGCAAATCCAAATCCAACGAGGATTCCCGAGAATAACGTTCCAAAGGCAATTCCGAGCCCAAATCCCATCGTGAGTAATGAGAGTGTTGACCCAGATTCACCGTCACCGGCAAGATCACCAGCGAGTGCAAGTGAGGGAGCAAAGACTGCTGCGACGGCAATTCCCTGGATAAATCGTGCGACAATCATCAGTAATGAGGAGGTAAGAAATCCCTGAATAAGCGTCGCAGGAAGAAGAAGGACAAATCCCCAAACAAGAAATGGACGTCGTCCATACGTATCACTTAATCGCCCAAGTGGAAGTTGAAACAACACATTCGCGAAGACAGTCGCCCCAAACTGCAGTGAGAAAAGGAATGTTCCCTGGTTAAGACGCGCGTTGATACTGTTCGCCAGTGGTGCATAAATCGCGAGTCCGAGTGCCATAACGACCGTTGCGACACCGAGCGCAAAGACAGGGTCAAGCCCAGTCCCATCGGTGCTCCGAACACGAATACTGATATCCTCAGCTGCCTGCTCGTTTGCTTGCTCTGGGTCGCTAATGAGCGTCGCAATGAGTAGAAAACTCAGAAGCGCTCCTGCGACAGCAATGATAAATGCAGCGTCAAATCCAGAAATCGCAAGTGGGATTCCCAGACTCAATAGCGAATATGGTCCAGCGGCAACAACCCCTCCAGCGACGAGGGGTCCCATACCGAACCCTAAGAGCCGAAACGTATTGAATAGTCCAAAGTTTCCTCCCCGATTATCCGCTGCAGAGAGTTCATTTACGAGTGCAACCGTGACAGGAATGGTGAATGCTGCCCCGATGCCCTGAAGTGCACGCATGAGAACGACCGAGAGATAATCAGTAAAGAAAATATATCCTGCACTTCCGATGGCGACAAGCGCGAGCCCAGTAAGTAAAAACAGTTTTCGTTTTCCTGTCTGATCAGATAGTGACCCGGTAAATGGCTGTCCAAGGCTATTTAGAAACCCGAACAACGAGAGGACGACCCCAATAAGCAATTCGGGTGTCAGGGTAAATGGGACCGATCCAAACTGCACAGTCGTACCTACAAATGCTGGCAGCGAAACGAGTTGACTCCCAATATACAATGGAAGAACAACAACTAAAAACGAATTCGCAAGCGCATCAACCATCCGCGCTATTGCAAGAGCGAGAATTCGAGAGTCAATATTAGACTCAATACCAAGAACCATCACAAAGAAATAAACGCGAGAGTCCTATCAACCTGTTTGCTTGCAGGGAAATAATAAATTGTCTTGGAAATCACAGACAATTCTCCGTCGTCTGAAACTCCCCAGATTGTATCCAAAAATCCGTGTTTCGGGATGCATTTATACCACATTCACATCATTACCACGCTCGAATACACGACAGATGAACGTGTTCTTGGAATGTGCTGGATCTGAAATAATCATGTGTAAACGGATAAACATAACACACATCAAAACTAATTTTGATATAGGTCCAAACACACTGACATATGCCCTCCAATACGAGCGCTGACTCATTAGCTGCGATTCAGGATATTACTGACGCGATTCGCGCAACAACTGCGTTCTTATGGCCTCCAGACTTACGACAATATCTGAAACTTGGATTTTTGATTGTCTTCCTCGGTGGTGTTGGTGGTATTGGTCCAGTTCAACTTCTCACTGGGCTTGGAAATGTTGATACTGATACCCCTGGGACCGATGAAGCAGGACCCAACATTGCCGATGGATTATCCACCTCGTTTGATACCGTCGGCTTAGCTCTTATTATTGGTGTTGTGGTGGCTATTACGGCGATTCTAATTGGTTTATTACTCATCGGATCGGTCTTTGAGTTTATTTTTGTTGAGGTTCTTCGAGAAGAACAAATCACAATCCGGGCATACTGGAGACAATGGTGGAGACAGGGACTTCGTTTGTTCGGGTTCCGATTGCTTGTGGGAGTGTTTACCCTCGTCCCAGTTGCTGTCATTGTATTTACGGTTGTGACCCCATTTATCACGAGCGGACCTTCCTCTTCGGCTTCGTTTGGCAGGGTTGTCATTGCTATAGCTATCTCTGCGACAGTCATCACTCTGGGTAGCCTTCTGACCGGACTCACGAAGATGTTCGTTGTGCCCGTGATGATTGCCCAAGATGAGACACTTTTCGCAGCATGGCAGCGGTTCTGGCCGACAGTGCGTGGCGAGTGGAAAGAGTATATCGTATATCTCGTTCTCAGATTTATTCTACAACTCATTATCGGCACTGCCACTGGGGCAGTACTCATTCTCGCCGGAATTATATTTGCGATTCCAGCGATTCTGATTCTTGCTGCTGGGATACTCCTCTCTGAGACAGCCGGAATAATCAGTCTTATACTTATTATTGTTGCCCTGCTCGTATTTGTTCTTGGGATCCTCGCCAGTGCAGTCCTCACTGCAATACCGATTCAGACGTTCTTACGATATTATGCATTATTACTTCTCGGGGACACAAATGACCGATTTGACCTTATCGCTGATCGACGTGTGTCGCTTCGGAAATCGTGAGTCTCTCCATATACAATCATCTTAGCCATTTTCAGCAGACAGGAATGTAGCGACGGAGTTTATACTTATTCATAAGTATGAAGATATATGTGCATAACTGGCTTGGAGGCGCTGAGCCTGCTCGTGAATAGCCACCGAGGCAGGGTTAGCGGTCGCTCACTCGTTTCTCCGGCGGATGAAATATCACTGATTATTCATAAATAGTACCTTTGTTACCCAGAGTCATGATGGCAGCCACCACTCAGTGGTGATTGGTAGTCCAATTATTCTTTAGTGTCGGTTACTGGAATTCAATTGATGATCCGACGACGATTCCTTTCTGTTATTGCTGCAGGAATCGCAGCGATTGCCGGATGTACTGGACCGAATGAGTCATCAGATACGGCGTCCCCTGATCCAACCACAACAGAGACGCAGCAGGCGACCACCGAAACGGACACTCCCACCCCAACACCGACCGCGACGGAAACAGAAACACCGACGCCGACGGCCAACACCGACACCGACACCGAACGCCAACGCCAACACCAACACCAACACCAACACCAACAGAAACAGAGGATGATAGCGGATATTACTGACTCCAGGTGGTTGATCCGAGGGGGGTCGATCGAAGAGAAAACTAACTTAGCTTACGTACCCTCATCATCAGAACAATCAAGTGTTTATTCAATTCTGTGATCATTCGTCAGGAGTGGTCGACGTAACGTTCATTACGTTGATTCTCCTCTGCCCGCATTGACCCACAGTACTACGGCTATGAATTCTGGTGACAGCTTACGAGATATTAATCGATGCCGATTGTTAGGTATCTTAACTACGATGTCGTTCGCGATAGAAGCTGGTCGTTTGATGATGGTCTATTTACGAAGGCTGATGAATCAGACCTAGAAGTCCCAGACTATGGGTCCATTGAGGTTGGTCCGAACGAATATGTGCTTGAAGCCGCCGAAGCCGCGGGTCATGACTGGCCGTTCTCATGCCGCGCTGGTGCGTGTGTGAACTGCGCTGCGATTGTATTTAATGGTGAACTTCAGATGGAGATGCAACAGATCCTCAGTCAGGAAGAAGTTGAAGACAAAAACGTCCGGTTGACCTGCGTGAGTACTCCGGCAACAGACACCGTTGATATTGTATACAACGCCAAACATCTTGATTATCTTCAGGACCGTGTGATCCAGTGATTTTCATTTGATCAAAATATTACACCTGAGTGTGCGCTATCAATTATGAACCATCTCATCATGCACACAGTCACACTCGCGCTCGCGGGTGTTATCTCCGCTCTAAGGCTGGGATCGAGGTTGAGACTCATCTTCTCGGATTCACTGTCTCTTATCTAATAATTCAGATAGCACGTTCATGAATAATTAACTGAACTACCCCCCACTCGGCGGCTAACGCCGCCTTCTTGAGGGTGGGGCTTCCTGTGTCAATGACGGCACTTGCAGGAACCACTTCTCGGTGAAGCGACCCCGCAGCGGTGATATTCTTAGCAGGTGTTGATTCGGTCAGTTCCTGACATAATCCTGATTCATCCTCAACCACTCCCAGTTCGACCAGCCAAATACGCTGTATTTCAACAGCAGCGTTCTGGTCTCTATCTGTCTCGAACCAACACGACGGACAGGAATGCTCTCGCACCCACAATGGCTTCCCCGACTCACGACTACGCTGCGCACACCACTTTGTCGCCTCTTCAAGCAGGATGAGGACAACGTGACAGCCGGTTTTCTCGCCAAATCGTTGGAATGTTTGCAGTGTCTTATCCCATGACATCGACGCAATGTTCCGACTATTACCGTTCTGTTGCGTCATACTCCCGATGTTTAGATCTTCGAGGAACACGGCGTCGTATCGTTGCGTATAGGTGGTGGCGAGAAATTACTGACACGCTTTGCGCTTGTTCGATAATTGCTCGTTCGCTCGTCTAACCGTCGTCGCACCTCGGTCCAGTTGTTCGACTCGCGTTCTTTGCGAGAAAGGGCTTGGTGGCGCTTTTCGATGCGTTTGCGTTCTTCAGTTTCGTCTAACGGTCGGAACGCTCGTCCGTCTGAGTCGTGAATGAATCTCGTGATACCGAGGTCGATTCCAACGGTATCCTCGACATCGATATTGTCTCTGGCGGGTTTTTCAGGGTAGTCAGCATCGTATTTAATCACGATGCTGACAGTCCATTCAGCTGTTTTTTGCTTTTTCAGGATGAATTTGAGTAGCGTTCCACGCGTCCTCGCCAGTAGTGGTGTCCCCAGGCTCGGCGGCGTATTGAAACGCTTTTTTGACCACTAGTCTCGCATAAACAGTTGTCTGTAATCGAACGTTTTGATTGGGCTGAACGCGCGGCTGTATCCCCGCCGTACTCACTCGCTTCGCTCGTTCCCTGAGGACGGGGACATACCCTGTAAAAACTAAAGGTTACATTGTTGTTCATACTGTCGGAATGCGCGAGCGAGTGCGGTGACTTCTGCTAATGAGTCGACATCTGGGTACGCTTCAAGCAATACTGGTGTCCATATATCATAGTGCTTTGCGTCGTGAATAAACGCCTCAAGTCGATTTCTGACTCGATAGTGCTCCTTATCAGAGAAGTCATCGGCGACTTCGACATCTGCGACTATCTCAATAAACATGCTGTAGGCTGTCAGATCAAACTGTACTGCATTTTCAGTCTTCGTGACCCCATCAAGCGTATCTAACGATTGACCCGTGCCGAGTGAAAATGACGACATCGGTATATATGTTATATAACAGTATGAGCAGACAATATACTTCCGGGTTAATTTAGGTATAGGCTGATAGTAAAATAATATTTCAGATAATATCATCAGTAGCGTCATACAACGACGAGACGTGAGTATGCTTATCCCTGGTGTGGTGAACCACCTCGGGGTCACATCAAGATCAAGATCAAAGCCCCGAGGCATTTGCCTTATTTATCTACAGAGCACGTAGAGGGAGCTTACCTGGAGGTGGATTGATCCGAGATACTCCTCACCGAGTACTAATTTCGTCTTTATCTTTGAGTATTCGTGTTTCAGCTTCACCAGAGGTCAACTCATTCACGAGATCATAAAAGTCATTTTGCATTCCCGCAGGAAAGGTAACAACACCAACCCAGGATCCATCGGGTTGCCACTCCTCACGCTCAAGATCACCATATTCACGCACTTGTGCTTGGGTTTTTCCTGCATCAGAAGCCGGGACTTGGACGGCGACGGTCACCTCATCAAATCGAATTGGGATGATCGGTCGAAGGTCATCAAGTGCATCATCAATTTGTGATTCAACCGGCTCCATTGGGTCAACGCGAAACCCAGCCTCCTCAAGCGCCCGTTCGATTCGCTCTGGTGGGTGTGGTGCATTGTCCATCTGTGGATTCACTGCATTTCGGGCGATTCGGTTAATCAGTTGCTTTCGCTTTTGTTCTTGCATTTCCCGACGCTGCTCGGCGGTAATTTGGATTTCACCATCCTTGACAACAGTTGGAATGATTGAAAGCGGCTCTGTTGTCTCAAATACTGTTTTTAGATCCTCTTCTGCAGGTCGATCGCCCCTCGCAGCATTTTCAAAGACATCCTCAGCGGCAATGACGTCCTCAATCTCATCATCGAACTCACCACGCTTCATTTCAAGTGCTGCATCTGGGTCAATAAGTACCTCAAACCGCTCGCCGTGTGACTCAAGTCGAGCTGTAACGGCTTCATCAAGTGAAATCATATGTCATTATTTCACCTCTGTGGTAAAAAACCTCCTTGGCAGGCGACTCTGAGGAATGGCATAATATGAGATAACCGAATAATAAAAAAGAGTTGGGTAATTCTCAATCGACACGGAAAATACGCTGGTCAAATCACGGCACGCGATGGACGATTAATTCGCGAGGTTATCAATAACAGACATGAGATCGCTTTTGTCTTGCACGCCAATGACCTGCTCTGCCATCGTGCCGTCAGCGTAGAACTGCAGTGTTGGGACTGATCGGATTCCTTTTTCCTGTGCGAGTGACTGGAGCTCATCGATATCGACCTTGGCGACAAGCACATTCGTTTCTGTTGCGATTTCCTCGACAGTGGGCTCAAGCATTTTACATGGACCACACCAATCGGCATAGTAATCGACGAGAACAATATCATGATCGTTAACAAATGACTCAAGATCAGATTGACTCTCAACGTGAATCGGTTCGTCGGTTGTCGCAGGAGCACTCATACTCATATAATATGTCGGCGCCCTCTTAGTGGTTCTGTGTGACGGCACGCCAACACTATTCAACTCAGTGTCTCAATACTTGGCAGTGATTATTCATCTCAATCGATTGAATCATATGTCGACGTCGTCGCCTCAACGTCATATTGTAACAGCACTCCGTCATCAATCTGTCTGACAGATGTCAACTGCAATCGCGTTGGGTCATCGACAAAGCCATCGCCATCAGCTAATGTTGGTGCATCTCGTCCGCCGATGAGCAGAGAGCCAACGTAAACTGAGAGTTCATCGACAAGATCAGCGTCAAATAATGAAAAGATGATCTCACCCCCACCTTCGACCATCACTGAGTCAATCCCGCTGTCAGCGAGTGCTGAGATGGCAGCTGGCATTGAGACACGCTCCCGTCCAGCGACAATAACATTCGCTCCCTCCACTTCAAGATCCGCTTGCCGGGAGGTGGGCGCTGACTCACTGACAATGATATACGTTGGTGCTTCATCATCAAGCACCTCTGCGTCGGTTGGCGTTCGCGCTCGTGAGTCAATGATAATCCGATGTGGTGTTGGGGGTATCCCCTGATTCTGACGACGCTTCCGGTGTGATTCATCGATAACGAGATGTGGGTCATCCGCGAGGACGGTCCCGATCCCGACAAGAATGGCATCACTATCAGCCCGAAGTTCACCGACTCGTTCAAAATCACGTTCGCCACTGATTGCAATCTGCTCGCGGCGACGCGTTGACAACTTTCCATCGATACTAATCGCAGCGTTAACGACGACGTGCACATATCTATTGTGACATTCAATCACATGGTCGTTTCGATTACTGAGCGGTGTCTAATACAGATAGTCTCAGTGGTAGGCTTGAAATACTCAATCCGTGCTTTGATGAGTCTTATTACAACGGTAACAGCGCGAAAGCCCACTCGTGGGAGCAAGCGCGGAAGCTTTCGTTGACTCCGGGTTGTCAGTTAATTGGACACACGTCCGACAGGCCCAGAAGTGGTCGGTGGGACGGGCTGTCTGTCAGCCAGCCCCGGAATCAGGCGACACCGAACGAGTCCCTCCCGTGTTGTGGGAGCGCGAAACTCGGGAGTCCTACTCACAAGCCCACGACTTCACTCGTGGGTAGCTGACGTATGCTCCATTGTTTCATTGGGATGCCCTCATGAGAATATTTCATCGGCTGTGATGAGATATTGATGACTCAGTGGCACTCTTACCACTCGTGACGTCGGAGAAGTTCACATTATTGTCACGGTTACTGCGGTGAACTGAGAGAGCACTCCTTTCTGAACTCATCAATCACCAATAACTGTTATGTGATGAGTCCACAAACGTACATACCACGATGTCGCCGAAGATTCTAATGCTTGGGTGGGGATTCCCGCCGAATGTGAGTGGTGGGTTAGATACACATGTGGGTGAGCTATTTGATGGCATGCGCGCCCGAGATGTCGATATCGAGTTAGTGCTTCCAGCGGAGTATGCTCCAGAGGATCGTAAAGGCATTATTGGCGTCCCAACCGGCGATGGCGACATCATTACGCGTGTTGGACAGATGAGTGACACCTTCGCAACGCGTGCAGCAGATGCTGATATCGTGCACACCCATGACTGGTTCGGGTACGGTCCTGGATCCCGCGCAACAGCAAACGCTGAGGTTGAGTGGGTAACGACGTTCCATTCGCTTTCTGCTGATCGGAATCTTGACCCACCGACACGAGAGGTCGAGACCGAGCGTCGACTTGCGAACCGTGCAGACCATCTGATTGCTGTCAGTGAACTCACCGCCAGTGATGTCCAAACGCAGTATGGTGGCGATCCAACGGTTATCTACAATGGATTTTCAACATGTGAGACAACCGGTCGTGATTTCAAGACTGAACTTGATATTAATGGGTCAATGTTGTTTTTTGTTGGGCGACACACAAATCAAAAGGGAATCTCACATCTCGTGTATGCGATGGACCAACTCCAGCGTGATGATGTGACGCTCGTTATCGGCGGTTCTGGTCACCTCACTGACCAACTGAAACGGTTTGCGGAGTTGCTCAATGTCGAAGACTCCATCGAGTGGGTCGGATACGTGCCTGAGGAAGAACTTGGTGATTACTATGCTGCTGCGGATTTATTCATTTCTCCATCACTATCAGAGCCATTCGGCATTACAATAACAGAAGCACTTTCGGCTGGGACTCACGTTGTCGCGACTGAAAGCGGTGTGAATGAAGTTCTTCCGAGTGACTGCGTGATTGAGGTCGCAGCTGAATCACAATCAATTGCGAGAGGCATCGAACGTGGATTAACGCTTGAGGGGAGTCCAGAGTATGATCCCATTACTTGGGATGAGGTCGTTGATGAAACACTCGCGCTGTATAATTCAATACTATAACCACTGTCGAGACTCACGTGGGTTACAAGCAAAGATTTATCGAAGGACTCGCACATCTGTTGCTGGTTCAGGGTGATAGATGCGATAGCCCTCTGTTGTCGAGACAAGCCCTTCTTCATCTGATTGTGGCTGTGTAGACTGATATGGACTGTCAGTCCCCGAAGATTGATATGGACTATCAGTTGCCGCTGACTGATATGGACTGTCAGTCGCTGCAGATTGATACGGGCTGTTGGTTCCCGAAGACTGATAAGGACTCTCGTTTCGCTGTGCAGTTGGGGCAGCCCGTTCAAAATCCTCCGGAGGGAGATAGACGCGCTCCCCTGATGCCGACTGTACGATCACTGCTGTATCCCTATCACCATCCATTTCAATTACTGTTGTCCCGTCCTCAATTGTTACATTAAACTCGATTGGTCCGGTTGTCTCATCGGCTTCGTCTTCGCTCGTGGTATGATTCGTTTCGCCTCCATCCGCTCGTGGTGTATTTGTGTCTGATTCGGTGTGTTCCATACACCAATGACGATACCGAGTGTACTTATTGATTGATGCTACGACGTGATGGTGTGGTTATATTTACACATATGAGAAACTCATTCTTCTTGACAGTCGGTGATAATATGAATATAGGTTATATTCGAAGTCACACCAACTTGAGTTGGAATGCTCGCTTGCGCGCTGTATCCCGTTTCGAGTACAGAAATCACAGTGCCAATAACTGTAATCTCGGTATACGCCGACACCACCGTTGATCGTGGCTAAACGGATTGAGGACAGTGAATCATCATAGATTTAGATTCTGATCGAGTGTTGATGTTTGTGTGAATCCGAGGTTTAAGTTATGTCTCTGATGCTGATGGGTCCGGATCTGGGTCAGGATCCGGATCTGTGGACTGCTTTGTTGTTTTATCTGTGTCTGCGGGCACCTCTGTGCGCTCAGTTAAATCTCCATCTCGCCATGTTCCGCGTTCAAACCACCCGGCTGCAACAAGTGCTGCAACGATACCTGACATAGCGAATGAAAACCAGATTCCCTCTGGCGTTCGAGTGCCAAATATCCAGACATCAAATGGAACTAATCCCTGTGAGACGACGTATGCAACCGGCAGACGGATAAACCCAAACAGGACAATCGTAATCGCCGCAGCAGTCAGTGTCTTCCCTGCTCCACGAAATCCACCGCTGTAAGCCCGCAATATACCAACAAACCCGAATGTCGGTGCGATCCAGCGAAGAAATGTCGCGCCCTGCTCAACAACCGCAGGGGAATCATCAAATGCTCTGATAATCTCTGGAGCGAAAACGAACGTTATGATTCCAAGGAGCGAAAGGATGCCAAATGATGTTATTGCAGCAAATCGATTTGTCTTCGAGACTCGATCGCGATTTCCAGCACCGATATTCTGCCCAGTCATCGTCTCAACTCCTCGGTCAATCGCAATCGCAGGCATGAAAATCATCGAAAACACCCGAACTCCAACACCGAATGCAGCAACAACCGGCGTGGAAAACAGCGTAACAATAAGCAAAATAGCATTCACTGAAAGAGCGCGTCCAGTGTTCTCAAGCGAGGCGGGTGCCCCGATGCGAAGCAATTTCCGAATATATTCACGATCAGGCCACATATCACCCACTGTGATTTGCACGCCATGACTCCCACGGAGAAGGATCCATAACCCAGCAACTGCTGCAGATCCGCGTGAGAACACAGTCGCAATTGCAGCCCCTTCAACGCCCAATTGTGGGAGCGGTCCCACCCCAAAGATCAGTATCGGGTCAAGAATTACATTCACAATGACAGTCCCGAGCATGACGAGCATTGGTGTCAGCGTATCACCCGAACCACGCATCAGTGCAATAAACACAATGAATCCGAACAGAAACGGAAGACCAAAAGAAATAATCCGCATATAATCTGTTGCGAGCGCGAGCACAACCGGGTCGGCGCCAAAGACGCTGAGCACCTCATCAACAAATGTGACACCGGCTGCGCCAAGCGCTATTCCGACGGCGATGGTAAATGCAACTGTCTGTGAGGCAGCATAATCCGCCTGTGCTGTTTGTGTCGCGCCGGTGTGCTGTGCAACTAATACACTGCCGGCAACGGTCAATCCAAGCCCAAGTGAGATAAATAGATACACGAGTGGAAAGCCAAGACTGATTGCCGCCAAAGCATCAGTGCTGTAACGGCCCAACCAGAAGGTATCTGCAAAGTTATAGGCAACCTGCAGGAGATTTGTGATGACAATTGGGAGCGAGAGGAAAAACAATGACCGCCCAATCGGTCCTTCTGTCAATTCTAGGTCTTCAGGTCGTTTAAATACCTGTCTCGCTACTGATCGGAGATCAATGCCCATCTCTTCGTAGCCCTCCCTCAGCAGCGGTACGCAGAGATGTGTTATCAGTATAAATAGCTTCAAATTGACACAATGAAGAGCTGCTCAAAAAATGCACTATATATTATTATATCGTGGCGAGTATAAATCCAGTTGTTCAAATATGCTCACTACAACGATGCGGCTGACTGAGAGTAATACATGTGTTTGTGACATCCTCGCATGAGCGTGGGCTTTCCACGTCCATCAACGGGCGATTCGTTGCTCTCTTCGGGCTGACGACCCGACGTGCCGATGGGAGTGTCACCGTCCTGCCCCTGATTCCTCTCGTGTCGACTCGGAGTTCCCTGATTACTTTGTGTCGGTTCCGCTGTCCATGGGCTTACTTTTTGATGAGACAACCACCGAGTCAACTGCCAGTTTGCGAACTGCCGAGATTCGGTGGAAGTCCATCATCCCGACGTTCGTAACGACGACGTGTGGGCGATTATACTTGATAGTTTGAGTGGGTACAAACCGCGTGGCGATTCATCCAACGAGAGAACTTGTAGGCTTTCTCGCCTCATCCGTCCTATTGATCACGGTTGATGTATCGAAATTCAGATTATCTATGAGTATACTCCTATTAACATCGACCACTCGTTTAAATATCAGATAGGTAATAAAATTCAATACAGAGCACTGACAGAACGACGACGAGTGCGTACACATCTACAACGGCAAGCAGGGCGAGTGCCTCGGGACTTTGATACTGATGTTGATGTGACCCCGAGGGTGAAGCCCGTCGAAGGATTTCTGAAACCTCACGGCGTGTCAGAAGATTACGACCACGAAAGATATTGAAGACCTCAATCTGAATCTGAAGTGGTCGTTCGGAAGTGTGGAAATGCGACTCCACTCCTCTCCCTCTCACAACCCGCGATTGGCGGTGCGACGGGAGTTGTCGGGTCGTGGTCGTGGTGGAGCGACCGACCCTCACGGACACCAGCGAGGTGTTCGGGTGTGAATTCTAGCCGACTTTGAGAGAAGGAGGTCAGGTCAAGGGGAATGAAATTCGCCTGCGTCCGTCCACTTCTGGACGATATGGACAAAACGGTGAAGCCTCGGGGCTTTGATGTGACCCCGAGGTACTTCACGACGACGGAGTCGATGTTGAACACCACGAGAGTACCTTGACATACTGGGAGAAAAATATCTCACTCTCGCGAGTGGACAGACGACCGAGGCGACTGAGAGACTCATCCTCCATAAGTAAACTCGTCGGACGCATGAAGTGAGCGAAAAGAGGAATATCAAAAACGATTCGCTCGTTGTATTCATTTCTAACACGGTCGTGAGCGGGTGCGATGAGTCTGGAAATCGTGAGACATTCAAACGTGTCTATCAACTGAGGAGATATGAGACACATATGAATCTCGGACAATCATGTTGTTAGCGTGATCATAAATCAAGACTGAGAGTGGTGATGAGATGAAATATGCTTGATGTCGTTCCGCTGGGGTAGGGCAATCGCAGATACTCCAACCCCCCCGTTGAGAGAATTGTCCTCTGTGTTATGACTCCGATTCGTAGATAGTATATGACCTAATCGAGGTGCGAAAGATAGCAACCAGGAGTATCGGAATCATTGCAGTGAGTAACTTTGCAGCGGTCTCTGGATCGAAATACCGCAGCGAGGCTCCGGGAACAGCAATCGCAGTGAACATCAATACACCGAGTGTGACCCGTGGCTCAGATGGCGTATCCTTTGATGTGTGTCCAGAGTCGTCACGGGGGGCATTTATCGCACTCATATACAGTTGTTGTATATCAGTGCCGGATAATCTTAAATTTATTTTAGTATTATAAAATATTATAATGAATATTCAAATGTTCCCCTCAGCCAAGTTGTGACATATAGTTTTTATGCAGCCAGTAGAACAGTCCCATCCCGGCAGCCCAACTGAAGATACCGTATCCAGCATACACGATAACAGGGAGACTCATATAGAAATGCATGTATGATCCAATCAGTAAGTATATCACGACGAACAATCCGAGGATACGAATTCCTCGTGCTGAAACCTGTTGTTTCGGATTAACCATTGGTAATCGATGTCTCAATTAATCTCTCATTGGAGGGCTATTTAAGCATAAAAAATAATGCAAAATATGGGAGAGACACTGGTATTATATGAGCTTGACTTCATGTTAAATTATGATACACGTAGGCGTCAACGGGTATGGTACCATCGGCAAACGAGTGGCTGATGCGGTCGATATGATGCCCGACATGGAGTTAACGGGTGTGAGTAAGGCAAGTCCGAACCACACAGCAGACGCAGCCGCAGATCGAGGATATGATATCTACGTTCCTGAAGAGCGCCACGATCGATGGGCTGACACCGAGATGACGGTCACCGGCGACGTTCACGAGTTAATTGAAATCAGCGATATTGTCGCTGATACAACACCGCCTGGCATGGGTGCTGAATATCGTCCGATTTATGAAGAACACGATACACCTGCGCTCTTTCAAGGCGGTGAAAGCGCAGATGCGGTTGAGGCAAGTTTCACTGCCCGTGCTAACTACTCAGAGGCAACAAACAAAGATTATGTCCGGATTGTCTCCTGTAATACGACAGGATTGAACCGGATGTTCGCGCCGCTACATGAGGAGTATGGGGTCGAACGGGCAAGTATCACGCTCGTTCGGTGTCGTGGCGAGCACGCTGTGACCTCAGCGGACCCCATGACAATCCCGTCCTATCACGGTCCAGATGCGCGCGAGGTGATTCCGGATATGGGCCCTATCACAACGATGGGTATGAAAACGCCCTCAGTGCGACACCACTTCCATGGTATCAATGTGACGCTTGGCGCAGAGCCAACTGCTGCGGAGGTTCGTGACCTGCTCGCTTCAGAATCGCGAATTCACGTCATTGATGACGATCTTGGTATCGATTCAGGATGGGAACTTCAGGAGTTTGCTCTCGATCGTGGTCGTGACCGCATGAATCTCTATGAGAATCAAATTTTCGAAGATTCAATCACGATGGATGGCACCCAACTTCATTTATTCCAATGTATTCACCGCGAGAGCGATGTGGTGCCTGAAAGTATTGACGCTATCCGGGCGATGTTAGGTGATGCAGACGCTGTCGAGAGTATTGAACTGACGAATGAGGTGATGGGGATTGGCGACATCTAATATATCTTAAATGACACAAAAAAAGACTGAAGCAATCAGCGAGGAGCCAGAAGCGGGTACGGAGCTAACCCGTGGATATGGGGCGAGTCCAGGCATTGCAACGGGACCAGCACGAGTTATCGAGGATATCGAAGATGCCGGTCAGATCAACGATGGTGATATAATTGTCACTGAGATGACCGCTCCTGACATGGTTCCTGCGATGCAACGTTCGACTGGGATAATCACTGACAATGGCGGAATGACCTCACATGCAGCCATCGTTTCGCGCGAACTCGGAGTCCCGGCTATCGTTGGCTGTGGTGATGCAACAGAGGCTCTTTCCGATGGTCAGCGAGTGACCCTTGATGGTGAGAAAGGAACGGTCGTGGTTGGGGAACCTGAATCGGAGTCCAAAGAAGAAAATATCGCAGAGAGTGACCCAACAAATGACTCCGTCGAAGCTCCGGTTGGGCACATTCCAACGACAGCCACAGAAGTGAAAGTGAATGTGTCTATTCCCGAAGCAGCTCAGCGAGCTGCTGACACGAGTGCGGATGGTGTCGGGTTACTCCGATTGGAGCATATTCTCCTTTCGACGGGCAAAACGCCTGATAAGTATGTTGCAGATCACGGCGAGGAAGCCTTCATTAAAGAGATTTCAGAGGAGATTCGGAAGGTCGCGGACGCTTTTTATCCTCGCCCGGTACGGGCTCGCACTCTCGATGCACCAACAGATGAACTTGCCGAACTTGAGGGAGGAGAATCTGAGCCTGTTGAGCATAATCCGATGCTTGGATACCGTGGGATCCGACGGAGTCTGCAAGAGCCAGAGATGGTCAAGCTCGAACTGCGGGCATTCAAACGTCTACAGGACATGGGCTATGACAATCTTGAGGTCATGTTCCCGCTCCCTAATGATGCAGATGATGTGCGTCGGGCGCGAGAACTGATGGATGAGGTAGGAATTGACCGGGACACACATGAGTGGGGAGCAATGATTGAAACGCCGGCAAGTATTCGCTCGATTGATGAAATCATTGATGAGGGTGTCGACTTCGTGGCGCTTGGGACTAACGATATCGTTCAGTTCATGCTTGCAGTCGACCGGAATAACGCAATGGTCGCAGACCGTTTCGACGACTATCATCCAACGATACTTGAAGCGATGGCGGAAGTTATCGAAGCGTGCAACGAACATGATGTCGACACTACCATTACGGGTCAATCCGGGTCAGACCCCGAAATGGCAAAGTTCCTCGCTGAGAAAGGAATCAGCTCGCTCTCATCAAACATCGATGCTGTCGACGATGTTCGTCGCGTCGTCGCCCGTGCTGAACAGGAACTTCTCCTCAACGCGGTGCGTGACACGTCAGATGGACCGACACTTCCGGACTGAGGAATGAAAAATGGGAAGCAACAACAGAATGAAGGAATATTATCGTTTCCTGTCTGCTGTTGTGCTCACGCTCACTGGTATCCAATCTCGGTTTTGAAGCCCTCCGAGCACAGCTCCCAGGCGACTACCTGGATCGGTGGGAACCCTCGATATTAACGAGCATTATGCCCGGCGTCAGGTCACGGAACCAGTGTTTGATCGTTATATCATGTTTTGTATCCGCTGGACAAGCGTCTCAGTTTGACTCACATAGTATTATGTATCCTCATCGGTCTATTCACCGGTCGTTGGGGAGTTGTTTCTGTACTAGGTCCACATCTCAGCCGTAGCATTCTCGTGTCGGCGCTCGTGGGTATCACTCTCCGGCTCAGGCTCAGGTTCAGGCTCACGGGTGCTGTCGATATCTTTTTTGTTATGTCTCTGTCGGAACAACTTGATGAATCACCATTCAGCCCCTCAGTTGTCGATATCGAAGCATTCAGCTGTCTCACCCGTGACATCGTCTATCTCGCCGCTCTGTCTGCGTGCCGCTCACGCCCTCCAGCGCTTTGGGCGTCAGGATCGGTTCCGTGGTGTCGTGCAGAACCCCACTGATAAACTCTGAGCGGTTGTGTACCTTCTCTCGACTAGTTCATCAACCTCCTCTCAGAGCCGCTTTTGAATCTTCAATTCCAGTTCAAATCCAACGGTATTGTATCATCATTTGCGCCCGCGCGCACACCGCCCAAGACTCATTGAAAACAAGAGCCGAGACAACCCAGAAGAGTTCACGCGTGACAGCATGAAGAGCGTCGTGAGAGAACTCCTGACTGAAGACAACTTGATATGGGACGTGGCTGGGTGATTGATGTCGTCTCGGTGGTCACGGAGAGCGTTGACTACACCTATACGAGTCTGAAGCATCACACGCTCCTCGCGGTACTACCCGACAACCACCGCGACGATGATAACTCCGGGTGGTCGTCGACAATGCCGACGGAATCGCACCCAGCCAAACAGCATACGCGGGTGAGGATTTCCAGGAGGCGTCCGACCGACGACGCGCATCCAGCAGCTCCGGTGGGAACTGGAGATGGACTACACCGACCACCCGCACCACGTGAGCGAGAACGCAATTCGACACGCGCTCACTCAGCAGTCAGTAACTCCCGCACGATGTCCGCCGGTTGAACGTGAGTCTCGGAGTCCTCGCATCCGGGCAGTTCAGTTTGAACCGTTCCCTGGGAGCACTCATGGAGCTGGAAAAACAGACGACGCTCACCGGCTAAGAGAACGTTTCTGAAACGGAGGAATCGATATGAAACACGCCACAGATTGAATACGACAACCGTTTGTGCAACGACTGCAGTCGTTATCCGATGAGATCCATCATAGTGGGATACACTTCATACATCGTTGCGGCAATCAAAGCAACGCCAGCGAAGACAGCAAGCCCGACTGCCCATCGTCGAATCGGGACCAAGCCTGGTTGGTCAACATCCGTATAAGACATGTATAGCGCAGCGAGATACATGAGACCAACTGCAGGAGCAAAGAGAATCCCTGAGATGGCAAATAAAAACAGTGGTGCTTCGAAGAGAATGTTCAGACTCAATGGAATCACCGCAAATAGAACGACTGTCAGTCGAAACACGGTCTCGCGTGTAATATTGTAATTATCAAACACGCCATGAATAGCGAAGGCGTCCTCCCACAGCCGTGACATACCGTATAGCGGACCAATCAGCGTTGAAAATAGTGCTGCCATCACTGACAGCAGGAAAATTATCGCAGACCACTCGCCATACACAGTGGTGAAAATGACTGCCATTTGTGGAACAACCTCGAAGCCGCCAAGCTCGCCAGAGGCCACAATTTCAGTCCCATGCAGGGTTGCGGCTGCGGCCGTCCACATGAAGAAGGAAAACACAGCGAGGATGACAGATGATATCATATTCTGCCAGAGCACCATGTCGCCCCAGCCTTTCAGCCGGGAAATCTCCTCATCAGAGAGATCCGATTTATCTATATTAACGCCGTCAGCCTTGGGTTCGAACATGCCCATGGTTTTGTCTTTTGCAAACCAGACGTAAGCGACGGTCGGACCAAACCCCGCTCCAATCCAACCGAACATAGTCGCGACAAACGCCAATCCACCGACACCAAGACCATCAACATAGCCAGGGATAGATGGTACCAATCCGCTTGCCAGACCACCAATCCATTGCTCGGCTGTAAAAAGAGAGACAAACGCAATTAGTGCAAGGAATGCCCAGAGTAGCACCGTTGAGACTTTTTCGATTATTTCATACGATCGGAGCATAACAATCCCGAGCCCAGCAACCACCGTTATGATCATCCAGAAGTCGGTCCCGCTGAGTCCTCCAACAGCGCCGACGGAAAGAAGATTCTGAGCGGCACCAGCGGTTTCACCGAGATGTCCGGAAAGACCAATAGCGTACACTAATCCGCCTAAGAACACATAATAAAAGATCCATTTTAGCCACTTTGGCTGGCTGTAAAGCGCATCAAGAAACGTATTCCCGCTCATAACGCCATAACGGACAAGATAGTACTGACCAAAGATCTTCGTGAACGTGATCAGGGGAATCAGCCAGATAGCCTGCATCCCCAAGTACGCACCACCGACAGGGACGCTGAGTGCCTCGCCACCACCAATCTGTGAGGCAGTAAATACCCATGCTGGACCCATGTAACTGAAGAACTCCCTCAACGACGCTGGCGGTTCGGAAATGCGAGCATCTGTGGCTGTGTCTACACCTTCTGTGCCCATGCTGGTCTGAACCGCATCTGCACTTTCTGTGCTCATGTCAAATTGAACCCTCTGTGTCTGCACTCAGAAGATTGATACCGTGACTGTCGATTCGCCCTGTCACGCCCTGGTCCAGTGACCATGACGTGAGTCGAGGAAGTTTCCTCCACATGTACAACTACATTAAAGAACATGATAGATATATAAAATCGGAAAGGCGCATATTTTGCATTATTTATCATTGAGGTTATACTCCTAAAATTCATTAAATGTGTTCAAGCCTCATAATAAAACAACAGACCATCGGTGCGGCCAAAAGTGACTTGAATTCTAGCTAGAAACGGTGACTAACATGACGATATTAACAGCCATTGACAGAGACCCTGGTTGTAAAGGGGTCATTGAGACAGCGCACGAACTTGCAACAGGTCTGGATATGGAGTTAGTGATCATCCATGTCGTCCCGGAAGAAAGCGGCGAGGAGGAAGCAACAGCGGAAATTCAAGAAATCGTTCAGTCGGTGATCGATGATCTTGATACCGTTGATCTCCGAATCATACCGGAACAGGCCCACCGAGACCTGCCGACTGGACGAACAGCAAACAATATTTTACAGGTGGCTGAAGAGCTTGACCCCGATTATATTGTTATCGGATCACGCAAGCGGACAGGTCTCGGGAAAATCCTCCTTGGGAGTGTCTCAAAACTCGTGCTTGCAAATGCTGACACACCCGTTGTGACCGTTGAACAGACCCAGGATGCAGAAGCATGATATCAAGATAAATCAGAACGACCGGGAGTCAGTCCAATATTGACCTCCTCGCACCGGTTCTTGCATTCTGTGAAGCAGAATTCAGGGTTGCACGTTTCCTCGGTCCGCACAGACGCTTTCGCGTGGGATGTCGACAGTCTCCCGCCCAATTATTCCCGAAGATATGCTGTCCAGCGCATGCCGCCCGGTCAAATGTCACACGAACCTTCCCACGCGTGGTGGACGCCTCAACGGAACAGCAGTCCGTCCGCGGTCGGAGATTCAGCCGACTGGGCTCCACGGTTCGCGTCGGTCAAGCCATTAGATCGTGGGTTGGATTCGGTTTTCTTCATCGGTGGACTGTGGACGCGATGTGTCATGTCGTCATGCGTCCGTATGGGTCGATGACCTAATGCCACACTAGGAAACGCCATCACAACAGAGTACGCGAGGGTCAAAATGAACGGTTTGGAGAGAACTGCCAACAGACCGCTGAACAGTGGTCTGTCCCTCACTGTGTAGACTTTCGCCTTGCACTGTTGATCACCACAGCGATAACATTGTGTTGATTAATCGAGCCAACATCAACAACCACACCTCGCTCTGTCTGAATCGGTCTGGAATAACCTCTGAAGTCATAATTCCGGGAGTGTAGTCTAAGTATACCTCAGGTCATCATCGGCTTCAATCGATCACAGCGATAAAAACGAATAGAATACCGGGAGTCGAATCCACGCTCGTTCAGTCATTCCAGTCGGTGAGACACAAATCACCCACGGATCCACCGAACGACCGGAAGTATGATACCACTGCATGTGGAGCACCGGCGAAGAGACGATGCAGCATTAAAAAGAACACTCACGGATATATTGCACCTCTGAGACTGAATCAAAAGTGCGGGATATGGGAATTCAAGCGGTAAGTTTCTCGGAGATCTTCAGCAGCTATTCATCGCTACTTCCATATCAAAAATTACATATCATGGAGCATTCCCCGGATGATTGATGAGCGATTATCTCATCCAGTGATGAGCTGCCAAAGTGGCGAGATTACTCCGATTAGTGTCAATACAACGGAGGGGAACCAATAGGTAATGAAAAGCCGAATGCCAAACCATCTTGTGACCACAGATATGCTCAAGAAGAGTGAATGGGACAACGAGGACGGTCCAGACAGCGATGGTTCGCTGAACGACACCGCTCACGATAGATAATAAACGCACGGCGAGAAAGATGTTCTCCACGGCGTCACGGTCACAGTATGACGCCAGAGACTGCCCTGATCGAATTAAGAGCGCATTCCTCGGTTGATCTCACTGATTCACGTCATATATTTGGCACGAACATGGCTCTCTTACCGATTTAGAGTATGTGTGTGCTTGGGCTTACCGAGGAATCATGGCGACTCGTGAATTATCTGTCCGGAGTCGATACAGGCTCTGTCGGAATGACTGAAGGTAATTATATGTGGAGCAGGTGCAATCCCACTGAGGCTGTGGATACGCACCGTCACAGCGGCAATTCCCACACCTTTTGATTCCAAAATGGCACTTATACTAGTGTCGGCGCAGTGGTTATGAACCCAGTGTGGTTGAGCGCCCGAAAACTGGCGGTTCGAGTATGAGTATGAGTGTAAGTATGAGTGTCCGCCCACGCTGGAAACAGAGTGCCCTCTGTGCAAACAACAACCACCGGGCAAACACCACAGAAAGTAACTCTGAGTCCGTGTCCGTATCTGTCGAAATCTGCCGGACTCCCCGAGGCACAAACAACTTCGGGAGCCCGAACATGATAATGGATAGGAGTCCCGGGAGCGGGGGCGGAGGCGGGGGCTGAGATATGGCACTCCCAAGAGACTGCCCACGACCGGCCTCATACCGATTCGAACGGTGTGTTGGCTTGGTGAGTCTGTCAACCCAAACCTGAAATTCCCAACGCAGCGGTGCGGCGCCGTGGGATTCCTCCGCGTGAACCAGGAGGATGTCAATGTGAGAAACATTTGTTGATATGCTGGATTCACTATCTGACACTCTCTATTGATACTTTTTTACTCAGCAACCCAGTTTAATTGTCTGGATAGTCTTGTCTGAGACCCACACACTGAGTGGGATTCGGAGCTTCTTTTTGTTCCATACGCCTACAGAAGGGTATCATGGTTTCAGATAAAGAACGACTGAAAGAGGCTCTCAGGTGGCTCAGGGAGGTGAAACGGCTCAAGCAAGATGAAGATCGCCTGTATTCAAACTCTTATTTGCAGGGGTATAAACAATATATTATTCCTCGCAAGTATCACGATATGGAGGATGTCTCGGAGGATGAGGTTGATCAAATAATTCAGCGATACGAACGTGATCTCGCAGATTTAGAGGCGGGGGAGTTTCAAAGGTAAGCAAATCAAGACTCGGTGAATGCTTTCGCCGAGTCGGTGAGCGTCTGGGTATTCAGTGAGAATGATACGACAATACAGAGTTCATGAGTCATGACTATGTATCACTCAGACGAACCCAATATTGAATATGAATTTGCACCTGCTGAGAGTCCTAGGCAAATAGCCTGCAGTCTTTGATGATAATCCGTCTTGTTAATGTCCTATCGTTTGATGGGAGTCACGTCATTTTGAGTCCAACTCAGAGTCAAACTCAAAATTAGGGTTAATTTATTTAATTATTATACTGAAAGCAGTGGGTGTCGCGTTGTATAACACAGTTCTACCCAGTATGACACTGAGCACTTCATAGACTCCACGTTCTCTTTTGATTCGTTGACACTCGGTAACGAAGCGGACGTGGCGGGATTCGAACCCGCGCTCTAGAGGTTAGGAACCTCTCGCCCTCGTCCACTAGGCCACACGTCCTCTGTGAACTCACCCTGGAGTCACATCAACATCAAGCCCCAGGCAGTCGCTTTGTACCGCCTGTACAATACATCCAATGATTAAATAACGACTCAGAGTCTGATTATCTATCAAGCGAGTTCAGATGCCACGAGTTATCACGAGTATTGATTATATCTGTGCGCCCACACAGTATCTAGCAGACACTTGCTCTGATGTCGTCACAATATCTCAGTTCCTCTCTGTCTGTTTATTTATGATCTCGTATATCATATCAATATCTGATATCTGGAAGAACCATTGTACAGACAACTGATTATCGTTTGCACATCTCTCATACAATCATAATAATTAGTATCTGGATTCCTGAAACTTCACCGCGGGACCCATGTTTATTCAGTGAGTTAGATCTTAATTTGCCTCAGTCGCTTTTTCAGTCTCAGATTCTGTTGTCGTTGAGGCAGAGGTCGGGGTAGACTCCTCCTCATCATCACCATCTTCAATCTCACTCAGTTCCTCTTCAATCTCTTCTCTTCCCCGCTTAAACTCACCCATTGCTTGACCCGTTGAGCGGGCTAGTTTTGGAATCTTATTTGCTCCAAATAATAAAACGAGCACAAGTAGAACAATGAGGAGTTCTGGCCCGCCCGGTAGTCCTGGGAACAATGGAGTGATAGTTCCAGTCATCGTTATCTGGCAGTAATTTAGTGGTAATTATAGTCTTTTCGGAGACTCAAAAGCGTAACCGCGAAAATCCACTGCTTATCGAGATTCAAATGGAGTTCCTGTAAGTTTCATTTTGAGTTCCTCCCACTCGTGGGCTTCCGCTAGTTCCATGTTAGTCACCGGGGGAATACAGAGCGTTGTGAACTACCGTTCAGATTATCGGTAGCATTTGGTAGCATCTCGTCTCAACCGGTATTGGCAACTACTACCGTGTGATGCTCCCGCTGGGCAACTGCCTGCCCGTGTTGCTACTCTGATTCTGATTTTGATGCAGTCCACCCATCTCCATCTCTGACTCACCACGTTTTCCAGTGGCACAGTGGCGAGCCAGCCGGGTCTGACAGCCGCTTGCCGAGTCCTGTTGCTGTTCGGCTGTGGACTGAACGCCACTCGAACGGGCACCTTCGACAGCAGGTGATGGACAACTGGCGTGATTCCCTGCCTCGATATACGCGACAGGTTTCGCCTTCTCCATCGTGCTGTCTGAAAGGTATTTTCGACCGACATTAATCGCCCCGACTACGTCACGGTCGCACTCGGAGCCACAACTTTCACAATGGAAGTGACCACCGTGGCGGCACTCCGTGTGGTCGTCTGGTGCTTTCACTGTCTCACCACGGTCACCACACCGAGGGCAGAACCGGCTTGTTCCTCACGGATTCACCGATTCAACTATCACACCGACAAGTTCGGCTTTGTACTCGGCTAAATCCAGTAGGTCACCTCTCGCCCACGTTGAGATTGAGTGAGCAAGCGTTCCGTCCACGTCAGGCAATTCTATCTGTCCGAGCGATTCAAACACGATGGTTTCACATCCATACTGTAGAGCCAGCCAGACTAGTTGATTCGCCACATCGTGCTGAATCTGGTTTCGCAATCGGGTTTCTTTCTGCCGCAGGTATTCGTACTCGTTGTGTAAGTGCTTGAACCGATCAGTGTGTGCCTTGCCATCATGCCGCAGCGCGGCAAGCCAATCGTCGAGGTGGTCGGCTTCTGTTGTGAGTCGGGATAGTTTTTGCTTGCTTGAGTGGTCGATAATCTCCGGTGGGGCGATCTGCCCATTGTCGCCATCAACAACGACCGCTGTGGCTTGTTTCTTGACTCCGAGATCGGCCGACAGAACACGGTTTTCAGTGGTTTCAATATCTTGTGCAGGTATCTCTACCGGCATATCGAGCGTATAGCCATGTTCGGACTGGTGAACTGTTGGCGCACCCATTGCCCCGTGTTTGAGCATATCGGCAAACCGTGAGTGAATTGGGAAACTGATTTCGTGATTACTCCAGTCGTGGTATGAGTCTGGGGTGAGTGAGTCGGGGGCGTTGAGGGTGCTTGTAAGTGTCCAGCCTCGGTTGCGACATCGTGGATGTGGTAATCACCCGTATCAGGCGCATACGGCAGTGTCCCGTTCGGTTCCGGTGTATCAACCAGATCAGTGTAACAGTCGGAGAAGTTTCCGTGCGTGCCGTAGTGGTTATTTAATTGTTCGACTACCGACTCAAGAACCGCCCACTGGAGATATGGGCTGTTCTCAGTGAATAACTGTTCTCGAATATTCTTCCATCCAATTGCCTTGATTTTCCGTTCTTCGACTGTCTCGGTAACGAATTGAAACGCCTGATATTCGTCGCTCTGGGCTTCAAGTACGCTTGCCACTCGTTGATAGACACAGCGTTTGAACCGGCTATAGAGGTATGCATCAACGCCGTTGAACGCTTCATATTCGTCGTCACGGATGTAGGTGTAGGATTGTCCGGTCTGATTAGCCACACCTTCGATGTGGTTCTTCGCCCAATACTCCTCAGCGAGCAACCGGTCTGCGTGCCGTTCGACCAGCGTGGTAAGCCGATTGCAGGCATCAACGTACTCGTCGGGGATATGGAACTGTTCAGTGAGTTGCATTAATCTTCGTCGTCGGGATTTGGTTCGGAGACACGCACGAGTTTGACGGTCGCGCCTTCCCATGCAACGGGTGCATAGACGTGTGCGCCGCCACTGCCGAACTCTTTGACCTCTTTTTCGAGGATTTCTTGACCTTCGATCTCGCACCTGTCAGGCATGGGTCTACACATGTCATACATATAGAAATATCTCTTTGCTACGAGCTAGGTTCGGACCCTCCTGAATCATCCCAGAAATTATCGAATAACACTAAATTAGCCAACAGTTGGGAACCCTGCCCTACGGCGCTTGGGGCTACTCGCCCCTCGCTTGTTGAGGGCAGGGCTTCCTGTTTCTGCGTCGGAATTTATACCCAACGTGAGCACAGCGATTCTAGACTCCGCAGGCGACTTCCCTTCACGGGTGGTTCGGAGTGTCCCACTCCTCCCGAATTAAGACTCAGTCACAACCGATAGTGCGTGCTTCTTGTCGCACCCGAACACTACCGAGAACGTGCCGAGCGTCGTACTATCAACTATGACACATAAGATCCTGAATATGTCGATTGAACTGTGTGAACAGATGATGACGGCGCTGTATCCCCGCCCTACGCCCTCGGTCTGCTCGGGCGTTGAGGCGGGGGCTGAGCGCCTGTATTCAGCTAAACAACAGACCTAAGATGAACTACCCACCCCTACTCACTCACCTCACCCATTGTTTGGGATCAATCTCGTTCTCAATCACCGATAAATCAGACAACTCTGAACCAATCTACCCTCTTATATGATCAAGGGGTCCTCATCTATGTATTGAACTAGCAGGCATATCCAAAAACGAGAATCGATTGTGAAGACTCTCACCTTTGTTGAGCGAGTCCTCATGAATACTGAATCAATAATCAAGACTACCCAACTGATCCATCCTCTTATCGGGTGACTCGATTCAGCGATGCTCACATCCAGACAGCGAAGGGTTTCAACAGTTGGTGGATTAAACAAACATTTCAATCCCTCTTGTGACGACGATATCGCCAGACCAACCAGAACATCACGGCATAGTACCAATGTATTTTCAGCCAAATCATTGGGTGAGACATGGGTAGAACACAAAGGATTCACCAACTCCGTGGGCAGAGTTCCCGTGGTTCATATCTCACCCGGTATGATTCGTTGTACCCATGTCTCAACAAGATAGCTCTTGACCCATCAGTCCTGTAGATGGAATCAATTGCCTCGGGGTGACCCGAGATAGCTCACAGTCCATACGACGGCAGGTCGCGATGTGAAAGTCGGTGAGATATGACTCTTCTCGTCTGTGGACGTATATTTCACTCTCGCTAGTGAGAGCAACGCACTCTGTATTGATATCCTCCTACCCTGAAGACGGAGAAATCCTGCGCGTGAGCGTGGGTGTGAGTATGAGCGGTGGAGATTGCAGGGTTGCAGTTCCACCGAACCCCAACGCGGTGAGAATTCGTCCGAGATTCCCAGACTATGGCGAGTGGGACTGGGACTGCTAGTGCCAAGAGTGCCACATCTCAGCCCCTAGGACTCCTCTCCTCCGTCGTGTTCGGACTCTCGAAGTTGGTTGTGACTCAGGGAGTCCAACAGACCTCGGCGGAATTAAATTTACTTTGTCATATTTGCAAGCAGTCGAGCACAGCATCTGCATCGGGTCATGGGAGGGACCAATCGTTCGCCGGATTGGTTCTGATGATTGTCTTATTGCTTGGGGCGACGAGGTCGCCATCGTCGGGTTGATGAGAATTGCTCTCTTCGTAACCGATTGCTATGTACATGTATGATTGTCCGTGATGAAATCTTACGTGTTGTCAAATTCTTACAGGGGTTATTGTAGCGTCGATTGATGCAGAGTTGTCGGATTCATGTCGGGTTAAACACGCGGGCAATCTCTCTGATTTGTATGATACATAGTCATTCCCCCCAGATACTTGATACTCAATATCGTACAGACAATGTAATGGCTCAATCAGGCTCGGTTGATGTTGAGGATCGTCAATATGACCCAGATGATGATCATGAATTCCCGACAGAGCGTCTCAATACTGTGCTTCCAGAAATTCTCTCAGACCCGGAGATTACGACGTATCTACAGGCTCAAAATGTCAACGCTGTTACTAGGAAAGAGTATAATGATCATGGAACCAAGCATATTGAGATTGTTCGCAATCGCGCGCTACGGTTATATGAGCTATTAAAGACAAGTGATATCGAATTCAATGGAGCAACGGAACAAGGATTATGCGACGCTGATGAACCAGTGATTATCGCTCTTGCTGCTACCCTCCATGATGTCGGTCACGTTGTTCATCGAGATAACCACGCATATTACTCAATTCCACTTGCTGCTGATATTCTTGATCGATTTCTTTCACGATTCGATTTCTATGATATCGAACAGCAAGTCCGTATGAAGGCTGAAATATTACATGCGATTCTGTGTCATCACACAGCCGAGGATCCACTCACGACGGAGGCGGGTATCATTCGTGTTGCTGATGCATTAGATATGGAGCGTGGGAGGTCACGGATTCCGTATAAAAAAGGCGGACGAGGGATTGATACGCTTTCGAGTCAGGCAATCGATCGCGTCTCATTAAAATCTGGGTCGGATTCCCCCGTTCTTGTCGAGATTGAGATGGTGAATGCTGCTGGGGTATACCAGGTTGACAATCTCCTAAAGGCGAAACTTCGTGATTCAGGGCTTCAAGAGCATGTCCGAATTGTCGCAGTCAATACCCGTAGTGGGGATCAACTTGTCGAACAGATCGAGTTATAAAAATAGGGGGAATCGCTAAACTTTCAGGGTCAGGATGAATCCGACACTACCCCACATCACCCACTATGCGATTGCACGGCTTGATATGTCACAGCTTAATCCGAATATCTATGATAGAGTACTATATACCCAGCTTTTGAAGCGTTTCGAGATGCTGAAAGTCCACTGAACCTACCAAGCGAAAATCCGCAACCACTCATGATATCCTCCGCGGCGTGAACGGATGCAGTTTCCTCCATGGGAGTCTCGGCGAGACCGATTCCCGGGCGGTAATATTCCCGTCACGATGGACGGTACTCTGGTCTGTGCGCTGTTGTTTGGCACTTTCCTGAGAGTATGATACCTCCAGCCACTCGTAGCTGTCCCACTCCAACCGCACGGGTCGTGCCGTGGCATCGATCTGATTGCCTGTTCTGTCTGCCGCGATAAGAACGTCTTTGAAGCGGTGAGGTCGGCGTGGTCTTCAATCCATATTAACACATCAACGGATGACACGATAACTCAAAAAACTGGGGGCAACCACGGCGACCCCGACCCCCACAGATGAGCGCTCGACCGCTTCACCTCGATTCTCACTGACAGGGCGAAACTCAAGCGTATTGAGCTCGGAGGAATATCTGAACGTGATACGAGTCAGATATGTTGTGTCCGCGGAAAAAAAACGAGAGTCAGCGTGTCCAACGTGAACGTGGGCTGTCGTCTGTGAGCCGTGTAGCGTTGCGCTCAATGCCGATGTGAATGGAGCGGAGAACATCCGTCTCGACATCATCTATAACGAAAGTCACTCTGAGTCTACACCCGGCTTAGCTAAAGAGAGGAGTTTCGGCTGGTTAACACAGCCATCAGTCTACATATGTGGTTTGCCTTGTGGATTCCAACCGCGGGAACAAATGAGAGAGTGCAAATCTTACTGTCTCAATCCAGCGGTGTGGTGCCGTAGGATTCTCTCCGTCGCCAGACACAGTCTGGCGGGCAGTCACGCCCAGCGTGACGACGCCTTCAGGCGGAGGAGGATCTCAAGATTGTTCAATACCGCCTCCCGCAATAGTGAATTCACCTTCCAGTGTTCGATTTGGATATGGCATGTCGATTCCGCGCTGGTCAAACCGTTCTTTCACCATTTGTACATACTGTGCGCGCGCTTTCGCAACACGACCACGACTTGGATTGTCAATCCAGACCTGTGATTGAAGTGTCACAGCAGAGTCACCCAGCTCAGAAAGCCGGACGGTTGGCTCCGGGTCTGTTAAGATATCCGCATGATCATCAGCCGCATTATGAATGATTTCTGAAGCAGCATCGATATCATCATCGTAACTAATACCAAATGGAACCTGCATCCGCAGTCGTTCATTTGCGACTGGATTCTTAATGACCCCATCAGTCAGTGTCGAGTTTGGGACTGTCAGTAACTCATTATCAAATGTCCGGACTCGTGTTACTCGAAAACTGATGTCTTGAACAACTCCAGCGTATCCATTCCACTCGATCCAATCGCCAATCTTGAACGGTCGGTCAGCATAAATAAACACGCCAGCAACAAAGTTCTTTAATACATCCTGAAGCGCAAACCCGACTGCAAGTGTTGCTGCAGCAGCAACAGTTGCCAGTGACTGGAGAAAGTTTCCATATCCTGCTGCCCCAAACCCAATTGTGAGTGCAACGAATCCAATAGCAATCACAACAATCCGACGGAGAGGCTTTCGCGCATGCGCTTCGACATCGCGAGATTCTAACAGTCGTTCAAGAAGTCGAATAACAATAGCTCGACCGCCGAGAAAGATAACAGCGAACACTACAACGAATGCAAGCGCCTGCCCAGCCAGTCCTGCGACCGTCTCAGGAAGACCAGCACGGGTCAACAACCGTGCAATTGACCCAGAAAGGTCAACACCAACCTGCAGTGAGGTGGTTGTCCAATCCAACAGAGTGCTCATCGTCGATAAAGAACGCCTGTATTTCCACGCGTTTCAATAACGTGGGCGTCTACCCGGTCTGCGAGGTCAGCTGCAAGTTCTGCGACTGTTGTCCCACCCTGTGCTGCGCGGAGGAATTTTACTTTGACCAGATCAGTATCTTTCAGCTGATTATCTAACTCTGGTTCAACAGGATCAATTCCACTCTTTCCAACCCACACGGTTATATCCAAATCGTGTGCTCGCTTTCGAAGCGCCTGTGTATTCATAAAGAAACGCCTATACAATATTTTGTGTCGAGTATACATATATTGTCGACTTCTGGATACACCCGCAGACACTGAGCTGTCGTCATATAGATTTCACTCGTGTGGATACCGCTTTGTTGCACCACATTCTAAACATCGAATGACAACGTGACCGGGTTGAAGTCGAACACGTGCTGTCTTCGCTGGTCGGAGATAAATATCGCAGCTATCACAACTAAAACGACGAAATCGACGTGGGAGAGTGATACGGTTTCGTTCGCCAATCCGCCTGGCAAGTTGAACATATGACCGCGCTCGCGTCTTTCTGCCGGTAGCCACTGCCTCGCGAGCGAGGGTGTGCAATCGCTCCATCCGCTCGGCGGGAATGCTCATGGGTATGATTGCATGTCTTTGATGTAGTCACAAAGATATTCCGTGGTATCTCTTCAGTTGTCATTTCAATTGTATCTTTATTCTGTTTTGCTCTGTTTTATTTCATAATAATGCGCTGAAAATAATGCGGTCAGTACGACCTCAGCGGGGTAAATAACAGACATATAAATACGCCGCAGTCAAATTCGGCGCTGACGTGACCCTTCGTGTATTGAATTATCTTGAACTCGAATCCCGACTCGACCGCAGTGGCATTGGGACAGCAGTCGACCACCAGCGTGCGGCACTTGAATTAACTGATACAGCGGATGTTGAAGTATATACATCACCGCAACAGGCTTTCTCTCCGCGAAAATGGGTCACAAACACACTTTGGTCCTCCACATCAGATGCAGATCTTATTCCAGATTTAGGAACCTGCAATAACCCGAATGAGCAATCTTCTGATAGAAATTCTCGGTCTGACCCCGATAGAAGCGCTCAATCACATGCGGATTCCACTCAAACTCCCGTCTCCGTTTCTGCTGCTGATACTGATACTGATACTACCATTGACACGTCTGATAGTGCTGTGAGTTCTGAACAGGCGTATGATATTATCCATTGTAATCTTGTGGGACCAGGATCGGTCGTTGTTGCCCAGTATGCACTTCGGAGCAAAATACCACTGATCCTCCATGCACACGTCACTCGCGAAGACTTCGCAGAATCATTCCGTGGGTCAACGACAGTCGCACCAGTTGTTGAACGATATCTCAAATGGTTTTATTCACACGCGGACCTTCTTTTATGCCCATCAGCATATACGCGACGAATTTTACAGGCATATCCCGTTGAAGCACCGATTCAGGCAATAACGAACGGCGTTGATATCGAGTCATTATCCGGGTTTGAGTCGTATCGCGAGCATTATCGCGACCGATATGACCTTTCGGGCACGGTCGTATTTGGTGTTGGAAATGTGTTCGAACGAAAAGGGCTAACCACATTCTGCCAGGTAGCAGAACAAACATCATACGATTTTGCATGGTTTGGACCATATGACACCGGTCCGCAGGCTTCGAGGACAGTCCGGCGATGGACGAAGAATCCACCATCGAATGTCACATTCACTGGGTGGATTGATGATATTCGTGGTGCATACGCCGCTGGAGATATCTATTTCTTTCCGACAAAAAATGAAAATCAAGGGATTGCAGTACTTGAGGCGATGGCCTGCGGAAAGGCAGTTGTGCTTCGCGATATCCCCGTTTTTGAAGAATTCTACACGCACAATGAGGATTGTCTGAAGTGTGAAACTCAACAGGAATTCCGTGATGCGATTCATCGCTTGGTGAATAACCCAACATTGCGATCCCGGCTTGGTGAGAATGCAAAAGCAACTGCTCAGGATCACAATCTCGAACGTGTTGGTGACCGACTCGTTGAAACGTATGAAACGGTCATTACAGCCGCTGAGGCTGATCGTGAGATCCCGGCTGCAGATATCAGATAATTTACTCGGATGAATCCGGTGGAAAGAGACCAATAGCAGTGTCACTGATATATTCAATTCGAATCCATAACCAATTAACCGATACTCCGCGAATCAAACTCGATGAGTATCCCCACCGTTGTTGCGTTCACTGATACATACTTACCGACAGTCAATGGTGTTTCATATACCATTCAGACGTGGCGAGATCATTGGCGTGACCGCGGTGGAACAATGCAGATTGTATACCCGGCCGCAGAGCAGTATGATTCAACGACAGGAGAGTTCAGCATCCACAGTCTTCCGTTTCCACTATACGACGGATTCCGACTCGGACTTCCATTGCTTCCTGATGAGCTTGATATGGCTAATATTGATGTTGTTCATACACATACGCCATTCGCACTTGGTCTCAGCGGCGTTCGATTAGCTCGTCGTGCAGATGTACCACTCATTGCCTCATATCACACCCCGACAGGTGAGTACGCTGATTATCTCACCTCCCGACCGCGGGTTGAGCGAGTCGTCAGTGCAATCGCTAATGAGTACGAACACTGGTTCCTCTCACGTGCAGATGCAGTCATTTGTCCGACATATGATGCTCGTAATCGACTCAGATCATCAATCGACCCTGACGCGAAGTTGACGGTTATCTCCAATGGCGTTGATACTGATTTTTTTCATCCGGTAGATAAATCAACCACCGCTGCATTCTGTGATAAATACAATCTCCCTGCTGGTCCACTTATTGGATACACTGGGCGCCATGGCTATGAAAAAAACCTTTCAGAGCTACTCCATGCGGCTGCATGGATCAAGCACAAACAGAATGGTAATTCATCAACAGTCGAATCGCAGACCACAGCATCGACTGAAGATAATGCACAGTCTACAACTGCCGGAGAGTTTGATATAACTCTTCATTCAGACGATGATAGTAGACATACTCAACAGGAGTTGATTGATGAGCGTAATATCGATTCACTTGATGTGGAACCGACGGTTGTGTTCGGTGGTGATGGTCCAGCACGAGAGGACCTTGAGATATTGGCTGACGAACTCGGGTTGGATGTCCACTTTCTTGGATTTCTCTCACGTGAGGAACTTCCGGTATTTTACTCTGCACTTGATGTATTTATGTTTCCAAGCCCAGTCGAGACACAGGGACTCGTTGCGCTGGAGGCAATTGCATGTGGAACTCCTGTTGTTGGGGTTGACGCTGGTGCGCTCTCATCAACAATTGATGATGGAATCACTGGACGACACTACCAGCCTGATAATCCAGCAGCATGTGGTCTCAAAGTTATTGAGGTACTTACAGATCATGAGCGATTTATGAACGCATGTCTCAATCACCGCTCAAAACTGAGTGTTACCCGAGTTGTTGATGACTTACTCTCATTATATCGACAGATGACATAGAACGAGCGGAAGCCCACCTCTTCAGGGGGTGAGAGAATCTCAACAACTAATAAAGCAACTTTTCTGACCGGTGGCGGTTTGGGTTTTGAGATATCATATTTGTTGATGGACGATACCGACCGGACCCGAGTGATTGTTGATACAGACACTGCCGGTGATGACACCCAGGCGTTAGTCCTTGCTGCGCTCTCTGATCGGATCGAACTTGAGGGTGTGACAATTTGTGCTGGGAATGTTGAATTCACTCGGCAGGTCGAAAACGCAAAGTATACACTACAGACTGCGGGCGTCGCCGATGAGGTACCCGTCTATGAGGGTGCACAAGATCCACTGCAGAAAAGCTATGATTACGCCGATTACGTGCACGGCGAAGGCGGGTTGGGTGGATCGCTCTTTCCACAGACGGGGATTCCATCTGGAGATATGCACGCAGTCAAATACATTGTCCGGATGGCTCGAGAAAATCCGGGTGAAATAACGGTTGTCGCTATTGCACCACTGACGAACCTTGCGCTTGCATTACAACTTGAACCGGAACTACCTGAGTTACTCGATCAGGTTGTGTGTATGGGTGGTGCTGTGAATACGCTCGGCAATGTTACTCCTGCAGCAGAGTATAATTTCTGGGTTGACCCTGATGCAGCAGCAATGGTCGTCGACGCGTTCGAAATCACGCTTATTGACTGGGGAGTGACAGTAAGAGATGCGGAACTTGGTTCAGACACATTCGAGCAGATAGCACAACTCGATACCGAATTAGCCTCATTTTACACGACCATTATACAACCAGTGCGTCAGTTTACACACGGGGCAACCGATTCAGCCAATAGTAATAGTGATGATAACACTGATACTGACACTGCGACACATCCAGACTCACTCACGATGGCAACAGTGCTTGACCCAGACGTAATCCAGACTGCAACGCGATGCTATATAAATGTCGATTCCCGAAGCGGTCCGACTCGTGGGTATACACTCGCTGATGAGCTTGATGTGCTCGCTCATCCAGCGAATGCGCGTGTGATTAAATCGATAGACACTGACCGATTCCGGACGATCCTTCTTGATGCACTTGCGCATGCTAACCCGCATCAGACACATGAACCTGAATCTGAATCTGAATCTGAATCTGAATCTGAACCTGAGTTGTGACTCACACGGGTGCACGTTTGAGCACCTCATCTCCAAGCCGAGAGTCGAAGCCATCGAAGTCGTCAAACTCTCCGAGTGGATACAAGCAGACAGTTCGTGTCTGCGAAAGCGAGAGTCAGCGCATCAACCGTGGACTGTCTGTGTGGAGACTACGAACTGTGACGCAATGCCCACCGCTGGCGTGAACAGAGCGGAGAATGTCTATCCTGAAGTAAACGACACTCAAACAAGAAGTAACCCAACTCCGAGTCTGTTGAGACTGACGGAAACTCTTGTGACACAAATAACACAATATCCTTGCTTCAGTTGAAAATAGGAGTACCGGGGGTCTTAGCACTCCCAAGAGACTGCCCAGTGACCGACCACACACCGATTCTAACGGTATGCTGATTTGGTAGTGTATAAACCTGACATTCCCAAACAAGCAGTGTGGTGCTGTGGGATTCCTCCCGCCTTTAGCCGGAGGAGGATGTCAATCAGAGTAGATATCAAAATTAGTTTCTTCGATTTGTCGTGAGACTCGCAGAGAAATATAATATCATCAGCAGTTCTCCTCACTAAGATGTCGCTTAATTATCAGTGAGATCCTCAACAGCCTGGGCGATTCGTTGTAGCTGCCGGGTTGCATCTCGGACCTCATCACGGAGTTGTCGTATCTCACGAACAACTTCTTCATTGCCATTGTCATCGCCGTCGCTCATACCATCTGGACCACCAGCACCTGGTCCACCGCCACCCATCATTCCGCTCATCATCTGCGCAAATGGGTTACCGCCACCGCCACCACCGCCGCCCATTCCGCCCATCCCCCCGGGGGCGCCGCCTGGACCACCGCCACCGCCCATCATCTCATCAGGCTCCGGTCGCTCGCCCGATTCGCGCTCTTCAGCACGTCGCTGACGGATTTCCTCCACCCGCTCACGAAATGACTTTTCATCCTCATCAGTATCCGCGGTGTCAGCAGATGTATCGTTCGCGGTATCATCTCCTGATTCAGTATCGGTGTTAGTCTCAGGGTCTACGTCAACGGACTCCTCTGAATCATCAGCCATATCACCAGTTCTTCCCCAGATTGGAAATGGTTGTTGATATTCCAAGCATCAATTTGAGTATCACATCGATCATCTTGTGTCGATAAGCAAACAAAACTAAGATAGTGTAAACTGAACCTACTTGGGCAACAGTCAACGTTCGACAGCAGTCTGAGTTTCAGAATCCCGACGTTTAATTGACAGGCAACCCTCCATTAGTGGAGAAGAGTCAATCCGAACGGAGCGGATTCGGAACCGTCCTTCGGGAGAGCTTCAATCTCTCGTGATGACGAAAATCGAAGACTTTCGAACCACGGTCTGTCCGCCCGCGTAACAAGGCAGTATCCGACAGAACAGTCGGCGAACGCATATTCAAAAAGAGTGTGGCTGTGACGACTGTTCAAACCGAATCAAAGGGTAACCCCGACTCCGCTGACGCCTGCCGGCGTCCTTGTGTCAAAAACAACACCGGGACGCCGTACACGGTCGAGGATAGGGGTAACGGCGGCTTGGCACCGCCAGTAGTCCACCACAGCAAGACTGTGGGACTCCCGGCGTTCAAAAAGACTGGTAGTCCGCTGATTGGACTTCGGACCTGAGACTCCCACCGCTCGGGATTCCTCCGCATTTACCCCGGGGAGGACGTCAACACTCAGATATCTGAATTAACAATATAATATTATAAGGATCATTCCCATGCATCAAGACTGGCCTGAAGATTGCGTGTTGTCGCTCCTGCGTTTATTCTATGACCAACGAGGTCACGCAAATCAACCGTGTATGTGCTCCCGGCATAATCAAGTATCATGAGTCGCCCTTTGATTCCGCGGACTGTTCCAGTAATAACTGTCTCAGACACAGGTCGATCAGTAACTTCAAATGCGTATCTCAATCGATAGATTGCGGGTGGGTCAGGATTCTGCCTCATAGCGGTTTGATGCTCTTCAGCTGTGTTTGTCATCAGTTCAGAGACAGACAGATCAATCTCTGGGAGGGTCTCGATGTATCTATTCGTCTCCGTCTCTGTCTCAGCCTCAGCCTCAGACCCGGCGTTCAATTCAATAGCTGACTGAGCATCGATATCAGCCAATCGGGTGGCTATTGCAGATTTATCGACGTCTTGATACAAGCTGGTCTGCTTCGTTGCGACACGAATCCGATCAGTAATTGACGCAGCCGCTACGATTGCTGCCTCCCGCTCACGGGCAATCCGACCATTAGAAACTGTTTGGAGGTGAATTCCATAATCCGCTCCCTGCTCAGCGAGACGCCGAGTGAGTCGCCAGTGCTTTGTTACCCCTACTTTATGAGTATCTGGAGCGAAAACAGCGAGATAAATGGCATGTGGTTCATAGCAGTCCATTTCATCTTTGAGACACGTACCGGTACACTTCGCGCAGACCCACGTTGAGTTATGTTCCCGACAGTATGGCGCTGACGTATCTGTACAGGGGTAGTGACCCTCATCGGTTATGACACCCGCACAATGGCGCTGTCCGAGCGTATAGGCAAGTTCGGTCCCGGGAGCGAGCGACAGAAACTCAACCTCGTTTGATGAATCCGATGGATTTGCTTGCGTTTCAGCATGAGTTATGTACATCCCCGGCGCACTCGTATCATACCCGACGATTTGCACAGTTAGTATAAATTATGAGTGCTAAAAGCAATACCGCTCTCTGTTTTTGCTGCTTATTTTTGGAAACCGAACAACATACGACGTGCACGTCCTTCGACCGCCTTGGTGTCTTTCAGAAAGTTGCCAGTGAACCCCTGTCCTGCTCTCATCAAGTCATTTAATATGTGTACAATCAACATCACGAAGTTGCAAACTCATTGAGTGATAGCTCAGCTATCCTGCGACTTCTGCCCGCGATGGATATATTCATGATCCTAACGCGCGATCTGTCTGCCACGGCTGTTGCTGAATGAAATATTCGCTGTCGAATCGGTGGAGAAGGGAATCAACCGCCATATTATCAAGCGCGGTTTGTCGAATGTGGAATGGAATGGTTTCACAGGGTCACACCCGTAGTATCTGTGTTGTATCGCCCATGAATGAAGACTCATTCAATCGCCAGGATGGGCATTTGAATCAACTATGATCAGGTTGAATGATTATCCGACGGCTTAAGTTCATCATATAATTCCCTGGCGGCCTGTCGAACAGCGGCGTTACTCTCAGTATCAGCACTCCAGCCGATTGTCCGAAGTTTTTCGACTGAAAGACGCATCCGCGGAACGTCGCCGTCCCATCCCCGGTCACCACCCGTATAATCGTACGCTGGGTCAAGCCCCATGACATCTGAGACAATATCAGCGATTTTTGTAACTGATGTCGTCGTCTCTGTCCCGATGTTATAGATATTCATTGGATCGTCGGTATGTTCAACAACATAACAGATTGCATCAACGCACTCTGTCACGTACAGATATGACTTCTCTTGACGACCGTCACCGAGTATGGTGAGTGTTTCAGGATCCTCAAGAAGTTTTTGAATGAAATCAGGGATTACGTTCCCACGCTGCTTTGGTCCAACGATATTCGCAAATCGAAAACACCACACTGTCAATGACTCTGTATGTGCATATGTCGACAGAAGTCCCTCATCAGCGAGTTTGGACGCCCCATACACACTAATCGGTTCAAGGGGGGCATAACCTTCAGAGGTTGGTCGCGGGGCTTCTCCATAGACAGTCGATGAAGAGGTGAATGCAACACCATCAACACCGACCGCTGCTGCTTGCTCGAGAATATTATATGTCATATCGCTATTCTCCTCAAACAACCGCCGTGGCTCTGCGAAGTTTGTGTCTGTGTATGCAGCGAGATGAAACACAATATCAACGTCTGAAGTAATGACCGATGCAACCTCATCTGGATTCGTCATGTCAGCTTCAACAAACGTTGTCTTATCCGGAACCCGACTGCGAGTCCCTTTCGAGAGGTCATCTGCAACAATTACCTCATTTGCTTTACTCAGGTGATCAGCGAGATGTGACCCAACAAGACCAGCCCCGCCTGTCACGACGATTGTCTGATTGCGAAGAATGAGTGATTTTGAGATATCAGTGTCGTCGCCAGTATCAAGAAATTTGTCTGCTTTTGAGTCGGTTTCCATCTCTGTTCCTGTTTCTGTTTCAGTTCCAGTTCTCATAATTATATCTCTGTGTCTGGCAACGGCATTCAAGTGTGTTCTCCTCTGGGTATTATTCTCATGGAATTATTCTTCTCAGCTCTCCTGACCGAAGTGAACCGCCTTGGGGTCATATCAAAGCCCCGAGGTAGTTGGTCTGCTCCGCCTGTAAATCGGTGTTTACAGATACAGACCTCAGCTTTCAGCTTTTCAACTCTCAGCAACTCACATAGAAATCGAATAGAGGCACAATACATGCACATGTAATAATCTGATGACAAGATGAATCCAGCATGAGGGAAATCTTAGATAAATCGAGTACTTATCACCTCAACGGTATGTCTGGTCGCGACTATCGATTTTCGACACACAGACTCACTTTGTTTCTACAGGGAAAGCAGGGCGAGTGCCTCGGGGCTTGACCCCGAGGCGGTTCACATATTTTCCGTGATATACCTCACACAGAGTCAGTTAGCTGCTTGTCCGACTGCAGTCGCGATTGGTGATAATACAGAGGTATCGACATCACTCAGATAATTGACCGCCTGGATTGCTGACCACCATGACAGTGATACACCGCTCCCACCGTGACCATAATTATGGATGATCCCATCTGCATCCTGTTCAACACGCATTCCATCAGCCCGATATGGACGATATCCCTGCTTTGCACTTATCTTGGATTTATTGACTGATACAGAATCGTGATTACGCATAATATCGGCATTAACTGTGTATATCCGTTCAGGAATCGTCTCTGTATCAACGGTCATCGGCTTTGCAGGCGTTTCACCCCTCCATTCGCCGTTTATAATATCGCCCTCTAGATATGACCCACCAAAAAGAACTGTCTCTTCTCGTGGATACATATAGGCATAATGACCGTATTCGTCCGTGGTAGGTGTATATGTATATGAAAATGGTAGTGGGAATTCACCGTCATATTCCAATGTGAGGATATGCCCTCTAATCGCCCGCATCGAGGTATCATCAAAAAGTTCCAGACTTCCGTATCCAGAACAATTAAAAATCGTACCACGGAGGTCAGGGATATCAGCCGCAGTAAGCGTTTGTTGAGTCAGTGTTCCTCCAAGCCGTTTATACGTCCTGAATAACTGCGGAATGTACTCCGGCATTTCAACAAAGTATTCCTCACATGTGTAGCCCCCACGGATATCATAGCCTGCCCGTGACGGAATATATCCGTCATACTCTTCAATCGGTTGCACCCCCATTCGGTCTGGCAAGGACTCATCATGTGGGTCCTCATAAATGTAGAAGTGTCTATGCTTTCGCACAGGAACCTCTTCAGCATCATAAAATGGTTTGAACGTCGACTCTGCTCGTCTGATAAGCTCATCTTCGGTATACTCTGAAGCAATCTGGACCGGGTAAATTGATGCGGCTGCATAATCTGTTGCAACTGTTGGAATATCTGGTCCATCAAGATACGCGAATGCCTCACTCACGATTGTTGTCTCGTGACCAAGATATTCGAGAAGAATTCCAGTAGAGACGCCCTGGATTCCACCGCCGATGATTGTGCAGTTCATATCTAATATGTCATTATACACGGTACTAAGTATTCTGTTCAATTTATCAGATGACGTATATAATATAGAGTTCGTCTCATTATCCAAATATCATAATAAAATACTGCTTGGCGGTGGTGAACGCGAGCACCACTGACAAACATCCAATTAATTTAATAATGGTTACATGTATGCGATCACCGAATAAGAGGTTCAACGACTCACAGTCAGACACCAGTATTGATTACACCCGATTCGAATCGTACGTTCTATTATATAATCGGTTTTTTGAGGTTCAAAGCAGTATATACCTGGAGTTACTCTCGTGAGATACGTTTTTACTCCTCGGGAGCAGATGAATTGAACCAATATGATCATCCCGTATCATACCAGACCATGTGACTCACATCGCTTTTGCGGATCACCACAATAGAGACGAATTGTCGGATTACCGAAAACCGAACGGGAAGTGCTGAACGACAGTCACAGTCAAATTCAACGTGAATTACTCCTGCCGTTTTCAAGAGGTCGAGTTAGAGAGGATGCAAAATCGTCTGAGTTGACGCTCCCGTTTGTGGGGCCGAAACCCATATTGGAAGGCATGAGTCGAGTCAAAACGTATCGCTCGTGAGCACAGTCATAAAAGGTGGACATTCCACGACAGGAGTGCATAATCTCACAGACCCAATTTCCAGTCTCAGACACAGGTCGTAACTGTCTTCAGCGAGTGAGCGCGTCGTAAATAAACTTAAGGAGAACTCAACGTTACATGACCGAATACTCCGACCGACAGTGGTTAACCTCTGTCACGATTGTCTCAGAATATGCAACAGCCCCGTGAAAATGAGGTGTCCGTTCTCCGGTATGGACATCGTCCCGGTCGAGATGACCGGATGACGACGCATGTTGGACTCACCGCACGTGCACTTGGTGCTGATCAGATAATATTCCCAGATAATGCGACGCAACCTGCAGAAACAGTCACAGATATTGTCTCCCGGTTTGGTGGTCCATTCGATGTTCAGCGGACGGACACGCTGAATGCGATTATCCGTGAGTGGTCAGGGACAGTTGTCCATCTGACGATGTATGGAGAGCGCGTTCAGGATGTGACAAAGAAAATTCGCGAGAGGTGTCTTCATGACCATCCGTTATTGATTGTCATTGGTGGTGAAAAAGTACCATCTGACGTGTATGAATGGGCAGATTGGAACGTTGCTGTGACAAATCAACCACACTCGGAAGTCGCGGGGCTTGCAGTGTTTCTTGATCGACTATTCATGGGGAAGGAACTTGAACAGGAGTGGGCTGATGCTGAGCATGTTGTTATTCCACAAGCATGTGGTAAGCGCGTTGTTGATGCTGAGTAGTGGTAGCAAAAGTGATAAAACCGGTCGTCAAAACAACCTGAGTGAGGTCATGATTCTTCTCAGTGATAATATTCGAACGCGGACGCGGACGCGGATTTCGTCAGGATATCGAATATGAGTACAGTTGAGCGCTGACTCTCGCAGATATGAGCACTCTGACGCGGATTGTCCGATGATCACATACTCATCCACAAGGTTAAAACGATTGAATAGCAGATAATTACATAATGGCTTTTGAGGAGTTATTAAACGATCCTGTTATTCAAAAGTACCTTCATGAACTGGTTGGACCAACGGGGATGCCAGTCGCGGCGGCTCCGCCAGATGGAGAAGTGACAGATGAGGAACTTGCTGAGGACCTCGGGCTTGAACTCAACGATGTTCGACGGGCGTTATTTATTTTATATGAGAATGACCTCGCCTCATATCGTCGAGTCCGTGATGAAGATTCTGGATGGCTCACGTATCTGTGGACGTTCCATTATGAGAATATTCCTGAGAATCTTCAATCCGAAATGTATCGTCTGCTTGATGCGCTTGAAGAACGACTCGAATACGAACGCAGCCACGAGTTTTATCTTTCAGAACCAGCTGGAATTCGGTTTGAATTCTCTGAGGCGATGGAACTTGGATTCCAGTGTCCTGAAACCGGTGCACCACTTGAACCGATTGAAAATCAGGAGATGATTGACGCGATGGAACGCCGGATTGATTCACTCCGGAGTGAACTCAACGTCGGGATAACACAAACTGCTTGATGGGAGACGAAGCCCCCATCTCAGGAGATGCTCTCAAACAGCATTGCTCCTCCCCCGATCAGCATGTCATGGCTGATAGTGACGATAATTTTGATGATTCATCTGTGGGTAATATAACAGATAGTAACCAGACGGGAAAGCGTAATCATACCCAGATACGCGATAACACCGATACCGACACCGATGCTGATACTGCTCGTGTCAAGGTTACTCTCGGGACGAAATGCTATGTCGACGGCAGTGCCCGTGACCGTGCGCTTGACAGCATGGGATCATTGATCGAGAACGATATCGGCGGGCTCACCGTCTCTTGGAGTATTGATATTCGCGACGACGAATTTATTCTCGTCACACTTACTGGGGGAGATGCGACGGCTGCGTCAAACCTCCTTGCAGAGACATGGGGAGAGATTTACGCATCCCCGAAACGAACAGATGGAGACATATATACCGGGACACTTGATTCATGGAACGAAAGCGGGTGGACACTTGACGTTGGCGACGAATATGTCACGATTCCAGCCTCTGAACTTGGACTTGGACAGGGCTCACCAACACAGATTCGTGATCGATTTGGTGTTGTCCAACACACGCCACTTCGATTTGTCGCTGGCGAGACGCCACGATTAGCTGACTCAACTCGTGACCAACTGTATGAGTGGACACGAGAACCAGGTGCAGGTCGGGTGAATGTAAATAGTGCAACACGTGGAGAGGTCAGAGCAACAATTAATCGCGCTGGTCATGCTAATGATATCGTCACTGTGGATCGACTTGGATTGCTTGAACAGAGTGTTATTTGCACAGAGGATACAGACCCTCCTGGATTAATCGCAAGTATCGGGTCATATCTACGCGCAGAATTGAAATGCGTCCTTACCTAAATATAACGTGTGTTATACAGCGTCGGACTCAAACGGAGGATTAATACTGTGCACCCTCTGCATGCCGATATGCCCCGCTTCAATTACATCTCTCAGCGTGCCACTGCGGCAGCTATAAAATGAGACTGATATCATGAATCGACGACTCCTTCTCGCGGTTTGTGCACTTGCATTCCTTGGCGTGTTGAGTGGATGTCTTGGAATTGGAACCGGTCCTGTCCCTGCTGAGGAAATTGATAATGAGCCAGCAGAGTCCTATGAGTGGACAAACGACCGCAGCACCCACATTACAATCCAAGAGAACACAAAGTTTCGAACTGTCATTACACTGAATGAGTCATCAATCCAGTTATTCCGTAATGACGGATTTGGGGGAACAAACCCATTGTCCGTCTCTGCTGTACGTTATCGGTATCCTGGTGGTGAAATAATCACTGGGACAGAACTCCGTGAACGTGGTGGAGAAATCCGCCAGACACAAAGTGAAACCATCATTACACTTCCGACAGATGCTCCCGACGAAGCGGGGAAAATCGCATTTACAAGTGGCGGGAGTCGTAAGCGATTCAGTCTCCCAACATACGTTGACGGCAGTTATGAGATCATTTTACCTCCGAACCGTCGTATCGAAATCCCTGTTTTCGGGACGGCATCACCTGGCGGATATGAAACTGAAATCGATAGTGAGGATCAGTTGCATCTTCAATGGACCGACATTGACAAGAGTACTGAGGTCGTTTCTGTCCGCTTTTATCTCCAGCGAGATCTCTATATATTTGGTGGGGTTGCTGCGTTTGTCCTACTTGTCGGTCTTGGTGGATTGTTACGATATCGACAGCAAATCCAGCGGTTACGCGCTCAACGAACTGAGATGGGTCTTGAAGTTGAAGCGGATGATGATGACGAATTTGATGATGGTCCTCCACCCGGGATGGGGTAGCAGCTGTGTTTTATGTCAGATAACAGAGATATTCACACATTCGGGCTGAGCCCTCAATTTTGAAGACTCACTCCCGAGTCCCGAGTCTCTTTTGTACATCTCATCGTTATGTAGCTATATGCGCGTGGCAGTCGTCACAGTTGGGGACGAAATTCTCGCCGGAGACACCGTCAACACGAACGCTACATGGATTTGTGAACAACTAACAGACCGTGGGGTGACTGTTGACCGTATTACGACTGTTCCTGATGTTGTTGACGACATCGCTCGTGTTGTAAACGAATACCATGCAGAGCATGATGCGGTGATAGTGACAGGTGGATTAGGACCGACGCATGATGATGTCACAATGGAGGGAATCGCGGCGGCTGTCGGTCGACCAGTCGAACCACACACCGCTGCTCAAGAGTGGTTGACCACTGAGAAGGGATACGCTGCTGATGATCTTGCTGATGGAACGACTGCACTTCCACGTTGTGCACGGATGTTGCCGAATGAAGTCGGTGTCGCTCCTGGCGCAGTCGTCGAAGGAATATATGCTTTCCCAGGGGTTCCAGCAGAGATGCAAGCTATGTTTGATTCTGTTGCGGCGGAATTCTCAGGTGAGCAGACAGTAACAGAGACAGTCGCAATTGATGAGTATGAAAGCGAGTTAATTGACCGAATTGCAGACCTCCGAGAGCAGTTTGCGGTGACAGTTGGAAGCTACCCGGGTGAGTGTGTTCGAGTGAAGCTAACGAGCACTGATCCCGAAGCAGTTGCTGCTGCTCGACGATGGCTTACAGCGCGTGTGTCAGTGGCAGACACTGATGATGAAACAGCATAAACAATAGATCCGAGTGTCACCGCTCTGAATATTCGCGGATAACATACAGTCGCTGAGATAATCGCTAACGATACAGATATGCAAGCCATCCAACCGTCATTGCAATACCGACTATCAGTATAACACCACCAGTCTCTGCAATTGGAAGCGGTTCGCCTGTTACCTCAAGGATGAGCATACGCTACAATTTGTGGTGTGTCATTTAAATCGCACTGATGTCGCCGATGAAGAGAGTCGAGTCCAAGCAAAGAGACATCGACAATCAGCACACAAATACACAACAGCTGTCTGATACTATTATGCTTGACAGTAGTTGGCACTATTATTGAGCATTCGCTGTGAAATCACAGTTGAGCACATCAGCGTTTAAACGCCAATTTGTGCGTTCCGTCATTTCGGAGTATACACGGCACAATCACACTGAGAGTCACACATGCGGTATTAACAGTCATGACACTCTCACTTCTCGTCTCTAAGACTGGAGACTGACAGAGATTGACGAGGGAACATCACTCTTGTCATCCTGACTCATATCGGGTGAGTTCGTCTCAGCCGTTCCAGCAGCTGTGACTTCGATATTCATGCTCACAATCCCGTCATCCGCAAGATCTGTGACAATCCCATAGAGCCAATCTCGACCATGTGTTCCGTCTGGGGTATAATCGACACGAATCCGATGACCAAGTGTATCGAGTGATAACTGTCCATGCTCTCCAAGTGTTCGTACAATACGCCCACGAAATTGTCGACGACTTCCCTCGAATGACGGCTGTGTCGGTACATCAGGCGCAGTAAAATCACCCGTCTGATATGCGTGACACCATTGTCGCAGTGGGCAGTGAGCCTCATCACACCGTGGTGTTTTCTCACAGGCAACTCCACCGAGTTCCATGATCGCATTATTCCAAATCCGTGATTTGTCTGTTGGTAAAACTGCATTCGCAATCAGCTCATATGGTGGATCATCTGCCTGTCGAACCTGCTTGAACACACGATATAAAACACGCTCAACGTTCGTGTCAACCACAGCATCACCATTATTAAACGCAAATGAGGCAACAGCATTTGCTGTGTACGGTCCAACACCCATCAGCGAGGTTAACTCATCAGGGTCAGCTGGGACTGTCCCATTGTATTGATCAACAATTTGATTCGCTGCCTCGTGTAAATACTTTGCACGGTTATTATACCCAAGCGCGTGTTCGCTCCAGAACGTGACAACCGCAGATTGATCAGCCGCAGCGAGTGTCTCAACTGTGGACCACCGTTGAATAAAGTCTTTCCAGGCGTCGACAACACGACCAAGTTGTGTCTGCTGACTCATCACCTCCGAAACGAGGATTGCATACGGGTCATCGGTCTCTCGCCAAGGAAACTCCCGGTGCTCGGTCTCATACCACGAGAGTAATTGACTGCGGAATGCATTGATATCGATGTCCGTGCCGACGTGTTCTGTTAGTGTCTCGACGCTTGAAGCCTGCCCATCACTCATCATCAGTTACTCAGTCGGAATAAATTTGTGCGTTGTGTTCTATTATGCGATAACATACCAGGAGATTTCTCTGCGTGAGCGCAGAGAAGAATATCAGTGCTTTTACTCAGCCGTTTCCCTTTCTATTAGTACAATTGTTTGCTTTCGTCTCATTGGTGGGATAACAGGGATCAACAGATAGCAGATATCAATGTATTCACGAGAGAGTATGCCATGAGCGATGATCAATCAACAGTAGAAATTGATCCGGAGACGAGCACCCATCGGGAATCAATCGTGATTTCTTTATTCATCGTTCTGTTTGGAATCAGTGTACTTGTGGGTATCACATACGCAAACATAGCAACTGCGACACAGACAGCGTATGAGGACCTCCAGCGTAACTGTGGGGAACTTGCGAGTGATACCCGTCTTGTTGACGGCGGAATTGGTCTGATGCGACAGCCACTGAATCACACAGCAGTTGCTGCGTGTCAGAATGTCACATATGCCGAATATCACCAGCGGCGGGTCCAGTCGATGCGAACAACACCATTCAATCTTGGTCAGTGGACACTCTACGGAAGCGTTGGGAGTGGATCAGTCATTGGGGGAGTCGCATTAGCGATGCGAGTGCGCCGAGTTAATCAGAGACATAACTAGTGTGATCACAATCATGGTTGAGAAACGCCGGGTGCGTTCAAGACTTGTTCATGGGTGTCTGATATTACGTTTCAAACTCAGCCGGGAGCAACAGCTCCGGACGTGACTGTGAGAACACGACCTGCCGATCATTGCTGAGAGGTCGAACAAATAACTTGATTTCACCGCGTGTTATTGCGCGCTGGGTCATCCGTTCTGCATCACTCGCTTGATAATACAGTGGCACAAATACAACAGTATCACTAGCCGATGCTTTGATTGCAGCAACGACAAATACTACGTCTCCTTTCTCCGCCCGAAACGACTCATATTCATCAAACGTTTCGCCGCTTGTTATCTCGGCAAGTTGAGTAAACTCGTTATCAGGAATAATGATATCCAAGCCGACGCGCGTATGGGATTCAGATGTATCTTGAGTTGTACTCTCCTCTGTGGGTGTGTGATCAGCGCTCTCTGAGGAGTCGAGATCTGTTCTATCAGTCCCGTTTTCTGATGGAAGCGGAAGTATATCACCTGGATGTAACTCAAGAGTCTTCCACCCTGCGTTGCGATACTCCGTCGCTGTAGCCGACATTTCATCGATGATAGTTTCCCAGCGATCATTATGACCGGTCATTGGGTGATCAGCGTTTTCACTCACACCTGTCGTTGTGTTCCTGATATGTGAGTCTGACTCTGCTTGTCTATCATCCATATTCTTCTTTCGACTTCGGGAGGCGAATAAACGTTCGCTTAGCGCGTGTCTCCGTATCTGCCCTCTCGCAGGTGTGAAAAGGTATTTTCCGTCGAAGCAACGACGATGAAGATATGTCCCCGGTTCTCTCACTGTCAGAACTCCGTACGCAGTTTTCCACTGAGCGTGGACAGGTCAAAGCAGTTGATGGCGTGTCACTTGATATTCATGCTGGAGAGACTGTTGGACTCGTTGGTGAATCTGGTAGTGGAAAAAGTGTTACCGCTCTCTCAGCAATGGGGCTGATAGATGATCCCGGTCAAGTCACTGGAGGAAAGGTAACACTCCAATCTGCATCGCTCGCAGAGACATTTCGAAGTCAATATACCGATCTCTCATTTATCAATGGTGATCAGATTCTGCTGACTGAAGCACCAGAGGAGGCACTTCGGTCGGTCCGTGGTGCGGAGATGAGTATGATCTTCCAAGATCCAATGACCTCACTGAATCCGGCACTGACCGTCGGCGAACAGGTGGCTGAGTCTCTCCAGTTACACCAATTCGGTAATCGCAAAGAAGACACATGGATTAATGCGATTCGTGAGATGCTCACTCGCATCAGATCCAACCCGGACGATGCCGTTGTTGAGCGTACAATCGATGTTCTCTCACAGGTAGGTATCTCAGAGCCTGCCTCGCGAATTGATGAGTATCCACATGAGTTTTCTGGTGGGATGCGACAACGGGTCCTCATCGCAATTGCACTTGCATGTCAACCGAATGTCCTTATCGCAGATGAGCCAACAACGGCGCTTGACGTTACAATCCAAGCACAGATTCTTGAATTAATAAATGAACTTCAGGCTGACCTTGGTATGGGTGTGTTATTTATTACACACGACCTCGGGGTCGTTGCCGAGACATGTGATCGTGTTGCTGTGATGTACGCCGGTGAGATTGTCGAGGAAGGTCCTGTTGAGGAGATCTTTGCAAATCCATCACATCCATACACGTATGCCTTACTCGAGTCGATTCCCACAGCAAATCGTGACCGCCTGACGCCGATCGATGGGAATGTCCCAGATCTCATCGATATGCCAGAGGGATGTCATTTTGCCCCACGGTGTCCATGGGCAGAGCCAGCGTGTCGTACCGGCGAGATTGCATCTCGTCAACATGGTCCCACAGATATTGACCACCACGCAAAGTGTATTCTTGATGAATTTAATGAAGATGCGTATGGAACAGAGACAGATCTCACGGCTGAGACGACAACACAAACCAGTGAGCCTATTCTTGAGGTCGAAGGGCTTCAAAAGCACTTTTCACGATCGGAGAGCCTCCTTGATGAATATCTTGGATTAGATGCTGAGCGTGTCAAAGCTGTCGATGGTGTTGATTTAACAGTATATGAAGGAGAAACAGTCGGGTTAGTCGGTGAGTCAGGTTGTGGAAAGTCAACGACTGGACAGAGCATTCTTCAATTACTCGAACCGACAGATGGTCGGGTAGTCTTTGCCGGCGATGACCTCACAGATCTGTCGAAAAGTGACCTGCGCAAGCGACGACGTGACCTCCAGATGATCTTTCAGGATCCGATGTCGTCGCTTGACCCACGGATGAGAGTCGAACAGATTATCGCTGAACCGCTGCGCATTCACAATCTTCCTGCAGATACTGATGTTTCAACTCAAAGCACACGCAGACAACGCGTCACGGAATTGCTGGAGGCTGTTGGATTGGATCCAGACCAGCGCGATCGATATCCACATGAACTTTCAGGTGGACAGCGACAGCGCGTTGGGATAGCCCGCGCGATTGCCGTCGACCCAGATTTCATCGTCTGTGATGAACCCGTCTCAGCGCTTGATGTGTCTGTGCAAGCTCAGATACTTAATCTACTCAAAGACCTACAATCTGAATTTGGACTTACATTCCTCTTTATCGCACATGACCTCAGTGTTGTCAGACATATTTGTGACCGTATCGCTGTAATGTATCTCGGTGAAATTGTTGAGATTGCACCAACAGACACACTCTTTGCGACGCCACAGCATCCATACACCCGCGCACTGCTGTCTGCAATTCCTGTTCCAGACCCAACAGCACAAACAGACCGTGTAATTCTTGATGGCGATGTTCCATCCCCGATTGACCCACCTTCAGGGTGTCATTTCCGGACGAGATGTCCCGAGGTTATTCCGCCCGATGATATTGAAATTGATCAATCAACGTACCGTGATATAATGACATTACGCGAACGTGTGTCCGATGCAGCCATCGATGTCGACGCAATTCAGGAAGAAACGGGCGTGACAGATGCAGATGCCCTTATCGATACCCTCTCTGAGCGATATATTGATAATTCACTCAGCGGAGAGAACCGTCGCGTGGTGAATACTGCGCTCAAAGCAGTTGTGAACGGTGACTTTGAGACAGCCACAGCGCAGCTTCATGAGCGCTTCGCAAGCGTCTGTGAGCAGCAATCACCAGCATTCGAAACGTCGACAGAAAGTGTCTCGTTGATATCCGATACATCGACTACGAAAGATATGCATCTAACCGCCTGTCATCGATACGATGACAACATGAATGCTGAGCCACTTGAGATAGCAGACGCAGATACTGATACAGATATTGACACTGATACTGACACGACGACGCATGCTGGCGTTCGACAGTCAAACACAGACTGATAGTTTTGAATCCACAAGCGACGTATATTATCCATTGAAAACTATTCGCAGTGATGATGTCACTGTGTTCCAAAAAGAGTAATTAACGCAACATTTAACAGACTCTCTCGGTGTGTATCAATATACCTATGTCCTCTAATATAGATCGGCGAACCTTTCTTACGACCGCTGGAAGTGCCGCAGCAGCAGCAACCCTTGCAGGGTGTTCAGGAGGGGATAACGAAAGCGCAAGCGATGAGACAGCAGAGACGGACGCATCGAGTGATAGCGGAGGTGACTCCGACCTGAGTGGAACGCTTGTGTATGCCCGTGGTGATCATCCACAAAATTACGACCCACAGCAAACGACGAGCGGTGAGGTCGCTAAAGTTTCGAATCAGATCTACGATCAGCTCGTCGGATTCACTCCTGGGAGCGGTGGACAACTCCGGGATGGGCTTGCAACAGAGTACTCACTTGAGGGAACAACAGCGACACTCACACTCCGCGAGGATGTAACATTCCACAATGGCGAATCATTCACCGCAGCTGATGTTCGCGCGACAATTCGCCGGTTCACTGATAGCGAATATGAACATTATCTTGGCGATGAAAATCGGTCAGGATATGGACCCTTTACCTTTGGCAACTGGGTAGATACAATCGAAGCCACTGGGGAGTATGAGGTAACGATTGAGCTCAAACAGCAGTATGCACCATTTTTGCGTAATCTCGCGATGTTTGCAGCTGCGATTCTCTCGAAGGCACAAATCGAGTCACTTGATAATCAGGTACAGCTTGGGACAGAGCCACAAGGAACTGGCGCCTTCGAATTTTCGGAACTTGATAATAGTAACCAACGGGTACTTCTCTCGGCTAACGCCGATTACTGGGGGAACGGACCGAATGTCGAGCAGGTCGTATTTAAGACGATTGGTCAGAACTCAACACGGGTACAGGATGTGATTAATGGAAACTCACACATTACTGATAATCTTGATTCACAATCCTCCCAGCAACTCGAAAGCGCTGGGTCCGCACGTCTTGCCTCGAAGAATGGAATCAACGTCGGCTATATGGCAATGAATCAATCCCGTCGTGAGGAGTTCCGCAATCGACAGGTTCGTCGAGCTATTTCATACGCTGTTAATACTCAGGCCATCGTTGACAGCATCTATCAGGGATTCGCAACGACAGCTGATCAGCCGCTCCCACCGGACGTTCTTGGACATAATGAGGACCTCGAAGCATATCCAACCGATAAGGATGAAGCCCGTCGTCTGCTTCAAGAGGCTGGCTACGGTGACGGATTTGAGTTTGAGCTTGCCACATTCTCAAATCCGCGTGGGTACAATCCAAGTCCGGTCGAAACAGCAAACCAAGTCCGCTCGGATCTCGAAGAAATTGGGCTTACCGTCGAAATTAATCAGTTCTCAACGTTCTCATCATATCTCAGCTACACGGATCAGGGGCGACATGACGCCTGTTTCCTTGGATGGTACACCGATAATGCGGATCCTGATAATTTCATGTATGTGCTGCTTGATCCGAAAGTCCCTCTCGACGCTGTACCGGACGAACAAAACTGGGTCAGCTTTGACACTGAAAGATACAGTGCACTGAATGTTGCCGGATGGGCACATTCTGAATATATGTCACTTGTGCGTGAGGCACAGCGAAGCTACGATGATGCGACACGTGAGGAACTGTATGTCGAAGCAAATCGGATTGCACATGAGGAAGCACCATGGGTATTCATTGATTATGCACAGACACTTCGCGGTGTCAACGAGGCCGTTGTCTCTGATAGTTACACCGTCACATCTGTCGGTGGACCTTTCCTCAATACAGTCGAGTTGCAATAACCTATCACAGGCTATCGCTGCAATTATGACAGTTATAACGCTCCATGACAAATATCATACTGTGTGACCCGACATCATACGTCCAAACTGTCCAATTAGATTTCGGGTGAACCTACCCATCTATCAAATTACACTCATATGGTATCAAAACGATTCCTCTTTCGACGTATTCTGTTACTTGTGCCAGTTTTGTTTGGTGTTGCAACGCTCGTGTTTTCGATTCTCCAACTTGCTCCTGGTGATCCAGCACGAATTATTGTCGGTCAGCGTGCCTCCGCACAGCAGGTTGCACGGGTTCGGAGTGAACTCGGACTCAATGACCCACTCTGGGTGCAGTATGTACGCTTTTTAGTTGATGCAGCAACATTTGATTTTGGTCAATCGTACAAGATTGCACAGGGGGAACCAGTTCAGGCTGTTCTTGCTAGTCGGCTTCCCGTTACGCTTGAACTGGCGATTTATGGACAAATAACTGGGATTCTGCTGGGCGTCCCACTTGGCGTCATATCAGCTGTAAAACAGGACTCACTCACAGACCATCTCACCCGCGTAGGTGCACTTACCGGCATCTCCGTTCCGATTTTTTGGTCTGGACCACTTCTTATTCTGTTGTTTGCGACTTTTTTGGGTATCCTCCCGACAAGCGGGCGTATCGGTTCAACCATTTTTCTCCCAGAGCACTGGACATTGTTCGGAACGCAACTGCCACTCACCGGAATGGTCACAATAGATACATTATTACTTGGTGAATTTGATGCATTTGTCTCAGCGACAAGACACCTGTTATTACCGGTGCTTGTCCTTGGAATCTATCAGATGGCGTTGTTATCCCGGATGATGCGCTCATCAATGCTCGAAGTCGTCAGACAGGACTATATGCGGACAGCTCGGGCAAAAGGACAGGGCGCGAAAATAACGATCCTCAAACACGGATTTCAAAATGCGCTTATTCCGGTTGTTACGGTGATTGGCATTCAATTCGGGACATTATTAGGCGGTGCAGTCCTCACCGAGACTGTCTTCGGGATTGGTGGCATCGGAACAATGCTTGTCAGTGCAATTGGGGCTTCTGATTATCCACTCGTCCAAGGGACAGTACTCACCTTTGCATTACTTTTTACATTTGTCAACTTTGGCGTTGATATCACATACAGCTATCTTGATCCACGAATTGACCAATGATCCGCTCAGTATTATATCGGTGTCGATACTCCAGGACTCCAAACACACATGATACCTCGCCTGTGGCGATGGATACGACACTACCACTACCACTGACTGTCCAGTCGCCGTTGCGTTCATCTATACAGTCCTACAGACGAATACACCACCAATCACAATCCATCTATGGCAACTGATACACATTCATCAGACGCTGACACACGAAATTTCATCGAGCGATTATTAGCGTCACCGTTTATTTCAAGCCTCTTGTCAAACCGACTTGCGATTGTTGGATTGAGTATCATTCTTGGTGTCTTTATGATCGCCATCATTGCACGGGTAACACTTGATTTGAGTATCTTAACTGGCTCCCGTCTTGGAACTTCGATCCCTGATCGACATCCACCCGGATGGGTCGGTCCAGCTGCATGGAATCAGTATCTTTTCGGAACCGACGTCGCTGCCCGAGACATATTTAAACGGACGTTATATGGATCATGGTTAGCATTGAAATTCGGCACTATTGCGGTTGGTGCCTCGACAGTCTTAGGCGTTGGACTGGGAATCATCGCCGCATACTACGGTGACGTTACCGATAATATCATCATGCGTACAATGGACATGCTTCTTGCATTTCCATCATTGCTTCTTGCGCTTGCGCTCGTTGCCATTTTTGGTGCTGGTCTCTGGAAGGCTGTTCTTGCACTCACACTCGTGTATACGCCACGATTCGCACGCGTTGTTCGCGGCGCGGCACTCAAAGTACTCGAGGATGAATACGTTGATGCAACGGTCGCACTTGGTGCGCGTGATCCTCGGGTCCTCATCCGACATGTCCTCCCGAACTGTATTGCACCAATCACTGTCCAGTCGACCCTGAATTTTGGACTTGCGATCATTGATCTTGCTGCGCTTTCGTTTCTCGGGTTTGGTGCACAGGCAGGTGCCCCTTCATGGGGACTAATGCTCTCTCGGGGAGTCGAAAATGGGTTACTCACAGGAAAGTGGTGGATGTCTTTCTTCCCGGGATTATTCCTCGCTGTCACTGTGCTTGGATTTAATTTACTCGGCGATGGAATGCGCGATGCACTTGACCCACGAATGCGCGAAGCAATCGATTGATGATTCTGATTGTAATTGTAATTGTAATTGTAATCGTGATTTGAACACCGGCGATTCTGCTGTTTGAAATGCTACGATAAATACAGATATACATATGAACGACACGATACGATCATATCAGACACAATCAAAACTGCAGATCAGAGTGAAGAATCCACAGACTCAATCGCACACCTGAATGTCGCTGCGTGCAATATACCCCTCGTATTATCTATATGTGCTCAGATTAACACAATGGTCTCGGGACATCCGTTAATTACTACTCAAAGTCGAATTGTTGGAGGCGCACTGTTAGTTGGTTGTATTCTCGGTGCTGTCTGTGTCTCTGTGAGTGCATCTATCATCGGGATTCCGACAGCCGCTGATACCGCTTTTCTTGCTGGGACGCTCGCGCTTGGATTTGGCACACTTGGGTGGTCAGCATCGATTATCGCTGGTCCAGGAATGAAAGCAATGCAAGCGCATCTTGAGACTTCGACTGACTGGAATGAGGCTGACTCACGCCGGGCAATGGCTCGTATCAGCGGCTTTGGCATTGGTGTGATGACTGCCGCAATTGTGGTCGGAATGCTTCTCGGGTATAGATAGTTGAGGTTATCAGTTGTTGGGAATTTGATTTCTGTCTCCGAAGTTGCAGCGGAACGCGCACACAGGTGTTCCAGTTGAATTCAGTGTGGTTCGCGTATAGATACTGGTCACATTGTCAATGACTGTCATTGCAGCCTATGCGGGACTGTGACAGAGACAAAGACATATCAGTTGAGTTGTGTTCGCTGAGTTATGATCATAGATAGCTGCTGAATCGTCACGGAAACATCAAGTGTTGTACAGATTGTCAAGACGACTGCCTCAGGGCTTTGATGTTGCTGTGGATGTTGATGTGACCCCGAGGCAGGTTCACATCCGCAAGAGTGGTATTTATTCACGAGGATTGTAATGATATAGACATGGATTCAAGTGAGGTTGAGGCGCAGATTGAATCGGAGATTCCAGATGCAACAGCAACCGTCTCATTACCGCGGACCCCGGATGAAAACCACGAGGACTCACACTTTGCGGCAGTTGTCGTATCACCCGTATTTGAGAATAAATCGCTTGTCGAACAACACGAACTCGTCTATGACGCTCTCGGTGATGCAATGACAACTGAGATTCATGCACTTGAGATGAAAACATATACGCCAGAGGAATATAATCAAACGGCATCCGTCGAGTGAACTCCCGCAGGTACAGTGACCTATCGGATTCATGTTATTTTGCGATGTCAGCTTCTCACACCGTGAGCCTCGGTGGCTCAAACGAACCGAACCGCAGTGGAACACGGAAACTGGCGGTCCGGCTTTGATGAGTGTGGTTGCGGTTTCACAGACAAACACTGCTTAGAGTGTAACCGACTATTATAGAGTTCGTGCTGATAAGATCTGAGATGCTCACATTGTCCGTGAAGTCTACTGGGAGAGCAAAACAAATGTCTCGGGATTAAATCCGGCTTTGGGGACGACTTCGAGGCGGTTCGTTCATGATAGTCTGAATATCAATGGGTTTTACGCGTTCGGCTTCCCTCGAAGCGACCGATGGCAGATGATTATCGAATTGAACGCGACAGTCTTGGAGAAATACAAGTTCCAGCGGACGCTTACTGGGGTGCACAGACACAACGGGCAATCGAGAACTTCCCCGTCTCGGGGATTACATTTGGTCGACGGTTCATTCGTGCACTCGGGATCGTCAAGAAAGCAGCAGCACAAACAAATCGCGATCTCGACCTGATTGATACCGACACTGCCGACGCGATTGTCGCAGCAGCAGACGAGGTCATTGCTGGGAAACTTGATGATCAGTTTCCTGTCGATATCTTCCAAACCGGCTCGGGGACCTCCTCTAATATGAACGCGAATGAGGTCATTGCGAACCGTGCCGCTGAGATTCTTCATAAATCAATCGGTGAACGTGTTGTCCATCCGAATGATGATGTCAACTTCGGACAATCCTCAAATGACGTTATTCCGACGGCAATGCATGTGGCCGGACACGAGGCAGTCACGAAAGACCTCAGTCCAGCTTTGGATACGCTCGAGTCAGAACTTGCCTTACAAGCTGAGGCGTTCGATGATGTAATTAAAACTGGTCGGACCCATTTACAAGATGCAACACCAATCAGTCTCGGGCAGGAATTCGATGGCTACCAAACGCAGATACAGAAAGGAATCTCACGGGTCGACACAGTCACTGACCACCTCAGTGAACTTGCGCTCGGCGGAACCGCTGTTGGGACGGGATTAAATACTCATCCTGAATTTCCGGCGCGAGCAGCTGAGTATATCAGTACTGAGACGAACGTATCATTCCAACCAGCAGACAGTCATTTCGAAGCACAAGCAGCACATGATGCGATGAGCGAAGCACATGGTGCATTACGGACAGTCGCAGGTTCATTGAATAAAATCGCCAATGATCTTCGATTACTCGCATCAGGACCGCGTAATGGGCTTGGTGAAATTGACCAGCCGGAAAATCAGCCAGGGAGTTCGATCATGCCTGGAAAAATCAATCCTGTGATTGCAGAGGCAGTTAATCAGGCACATAAACAGGTCGTTGGTAATGATGCGACTATCGCTGCGGGTGCTGCCGAGGGTCAAATTGATTTGAATCTGTATAAACCTGTTATTGCACACAACTTCTTGCAGTCAGTCATGATCCTTTCGAACGCATCGACCGTGTTCGCTGAGCGTTTCATTGCTGAACTTGAGGCAAATAAAACAGTTTGTGAGACACAGGTTGATCGATCACTCGCACTCGTCACAGCACTGAATCCAGTGATTGGCTATGATAAAGCGAGCAACGTCGCAAAAAAGGCAGTGAAAGAGGATGCCACAGTCCGAGAGGTTGTTATTGAGCAAGGATATCTCTCACCTGCAGAAGCCGATGCAGTGCTTGACCCGGAAACAATGACACATCGTGGAATTATTAAAGAAGGCGATGATCGAGCAGCGAATCGTGATGATGATGCCGAGGAGACTACCGACACAGAGTGATCGTCGATGTATAAAAATACATATATAAGAAATATATTATATATCACTTTCATTTTTCATCGGGTCGATAGGTCAAACTATATCAGTCATAGATAACACATCAGAAGGTATCTATTGTTACGTGCTCACATAGTGCTATACAGGCAGATACCGACGGATTAATATTGACTGTTTCACTCAACTCAGATATGCCTGTATTACAGTATGGACGTGAGACTGGACGGGATGAGTTAGAATGTCGGCGATGTGGGGCGCAGTTTCCTGAGGGTCAGGCAACTGATGACGGTTGGCACTATGTGTGCCCTGAGTGTGAAGAGGGACGTGGCATTGGCGATGGACTTCGCGTTTGCTGAATCGGTGAGTTCCACTCATCACTGAGGAGGATAGGTTGACACCCTCCCCGCGCTGAAGCGCGAGGCTTTCTCCGTGCACTTCCGTAACTTTCGCCTCGGTATCGCTGTTCCCGAGGAGTACCCTTCTGAGAAGCACTGTATAGAGAGTTAACTCGGCATCTCTTTTCATTGAACCTTTTTTATTCCACTAGCGTGGATAAACCCGTAATGACTGCCACCTCAACTAACAGTGATATGGACTCTGAGCAAACCACTACGAATGACGATGATGTTGGGTACGATTATGCTGATCTTGGTCTTGTTGCCGGATTAGAGATTCATCAACAACTCGACACGGAGACAAAATTATTTTGTGACTGCCCAACACAGATTCGTGATCCTGAGACGGCGCGTTACTCATTCACTCGATATCTCCATCCGACAACGAGTGAACTTGGCGAACTTGATAAAGCGGCACTTGAGGAAAGCCAAATAAAACGCGAATTTGAGTATCTGGGATACGACTCAACATGTCTTGTCGAAGCGGATGAAGAACCACCTCATCGGCTCGATACAGAGGCACAACGTGTTGCCCTCCAGATTGCTGATCTCCTCGAGATGGAACCGGTTGATCAAGCACATGTCATGCGGAAACTCGTGATTGATGGATCAAACACGTCCGGCTTTCAGCGTTCAACACTTATTGCACAAGATGGCGCGATCCAAACAGACGCTGGAGCGGTCGGAATTGAGGATCTGTTACTCGAAGAAGAATCCGCTCAGCGTGTTGAGGAACGTGATGGTGCTGTTACTTTCTCACTGGACCGACTTGGCATCCCGCTCGTTGAGATTGGCACACGCCCCGATATCGAAACCCCTGAACAGGCTCAAGATGCTGCCGAGCAGATTGGCATGTTACTCCGATCGACGGGGTCTGTAAAGCGTGGGCTCGGGACGATTCGGCAAGATGTGAATGTCTCAATCGCTAATGGGGCTCGCGTCGAAATTAAGGGGGTTCAAGCGCTTGACCAGATTGATGAAATCGTCCGTCAAGAGGTTGCTCGACAGGTTGAATTAGTCGATATTCAAACAGAGTTGAGCCGTCGTGATGCCGATGTTGGTGACATACAGGATGTCTCGGCGGTGTTCACAGACACCGACTCAGGAGTAATTGCAAGCACACTTGCTGATGATGGAATGGTTGTTGCAGTCCCACTGTATGGATTTAACGGACTTGTCGGTCGCGAACTCCAGCCAGATCGGCGACTTGGAACAGAGCTCTCAGACCATGCTGGTCGCCACGGTGCTGGCGGGATCTTTCATACTGATGAGCTCCCAGCATATGGTATCAGCGAATCTGAGGTTGCTGCTCTCTATGCGGCGGTTGATGCTGGCGAAGATGATGCTATCGCGTTGGTTGCTGCGGATTCTGAGACGGCTGAGCAAGCAGCAACAGCGGTTGCCGAGCGGGCGACAGACGCAATATCTGGTGTCCCTGAAGAGACACGCGGTGCAAATGATGACGGAACCACGCAATACCTTCGACCGCTCCCAGGAGCGGCGCGTATGTATCCAGAGACTGATGTTCCGCCAGTAACATTTGATATCGAGGATATCGAGACTCCGGAGCTTTTGACCGAGCGTGTTGAGCGGTATCAGTCGAAGTTTGATCTTGATTCAGGGCTTGCAGAGCAGATTGCATATGGACGCCGAATGCCGCTGTTTGAGACTGCTGTTGATATGGGCATTGACCCGACATTCGCCGCTGGATTGTTAACTGCAACGCTTACTGAACTTCGCCGAGATGGGGTTGACGTTGAGACACTGAGCGATGACCACCTTCTTTCTGTAATGCAACTTGTTTCAGATGATGAACTCGCAAAGGAAGGCGTTGGACCAGTGATTACAAAACTTACAGAGGATCCAACCCGCTCAGCAGAAGACGCAGTCGAAGCAGCCGGGCTCTCTGGCGTCTCTAAATCAGAGGTCCGCTCAGCCGTCAGAGATGTCGTTGAACGAAATGCTGAGCAAGTTGATGAGGAAGGGATGGCTGCGTTCTCAGCCCTCATGGGCGAGGCGATGGGTGCACTCAGGGGAAAAGCTGATGGTGAAGTCGTTAGTGATGTCCTCCGCGAGACAATCCAGAACCGAAGTTAGCTGTGCAGGCGCTTGCCATTCTCCTCTCTTCTGAGGAGCGAGCACGGCGGGGAGACAGTGTCCTCACGACCCGATGCATCATGTGACATGAGACGTGCGTAATGTACGGAGTGACACAGAGCTATCACTGTCGAACGGACTTCAATCGGAATGTCCTAAGAAAGCTTATATTGCACTGTCTATACCCCTCCGTGAAAAACTCACATAGTGAAGTCTCTCGGGGATAATAATAGCTTAGAGAACCTTTGAAAACTAAGACGTAGCAAGAAAATAACGGACTCAGACAGCTGTGCATCAACTGCACAGCGATTTGACAGCGTTTGAGGATTCCTCTCACTCTGCAGGAATCTTCTTTTTCTGACTTGCCGGGCTCCAAAATCAGCCGGGAGAAATCTTTCACCGCTCACATATAAACCACACATTCACCGTATCACGCTCCTCAAGAATCACGAATGGAGACCGCTTACCTCCAGAATTGAGAATTAATTTTCAAGTCGCGTCGTGGCTATTAATTCTTGAGGGGCTTCACCGTTTTGGGTCAGTACCGCACCCGCAGGCGAAGGTGAATTTCAGTCCTCCTCCTCCTCCTCACGATCTTCTCCGTGAGGAGTCGACTGGAAGTAACACCCGAACACGTGGTGTGTCCGTGAGGGTCGAAGTCGGAGTCTCGGTCTCCACCAGCCCCCGTCGCACCGCCAGTGGTGGATGTTGGGAGGGACCACATTTCCAGTTCCAAACTGTCGCAGCCAGCATTGGATGAAGATCTTTCACCCGTCTGTGAAGTTTGCGATGTTATCAATCTATGTCGTGTCCTAGAGACGAGAAGCGCCTGCGTTTAGCTCAAGAAATCTGAGTTGATATCATCCGATAACAAAGCGGGGAGGTGTATGACTCAAAGATGACTCAAATTATTTCTCATTAGTGTCTGGATTGGACTCCACATCTGCTGCACTCGTCGTTGTCTCTTTCTCTTGACCCATATTCTTGCTCATATTTTCTGTTGAATCTGACTGGTCGCTTGTTGAGCCATCAGTATCACTCTGTGTGTCGGTCTCTTCATACCGTGATGAGGCTGGCTCGATAATTGCATTGATACCTTCCTCTGGAATCGATTCAACAGCAGTCGTCTTATTTCTCTCGTCTGTTTGATTGTGGTCGCCGTATGACTGCTCTCCAAGAAGGATATTTGCCCGCCGAAACAGTCCAAGAAGGGTTGATATCTCTCGATTAGTTGGATGTGCTCGGGCAATCAGTCGTCGGAGCATTAGCGCCGTCTTCTCTCGTTTGTGCTCACGCCCCTCAACAGAGTGAAGAAAATCTGTCACAAATTCATATAACCGATCAATATCACTCTCATCAGCACGCTCATGTTCAATATCAGGAAGTTGTGTTTCTGTCAGTGTCAGTGATCGGAGCTCATATAACAGCACGGTTGCTGCCTGCCCGAGATTCAACACAGGATATGAGTGATTCGCTGGGATTGAACATATTTCATCGATACGAGCCAACTCGTCGTTAGTCAATCCAGTCCCCTCTCGCCCAAAGACCAACGCAGTCTCTGTTTCGACAGTTTTGAGATCCTCACACACCTCAGCTGGGGTTTTATACGGAAATCGGATGTGATGGCGGCTATCTTCTGCGGTAATTGCTGTTGTTCCGATCGTGTGGTATTCACTGACAACAGTATCGAAGGAGACCGTTTTTGCGTTCGGAAGAACATCCTCACGAGCATGCCCTGCAAATCCATATGCTTCGCTTCCGTCCGGAATTGGTGGAGGATCAACAAGCAACAATTCACTCAATCCAAAATTCTTCATTGCACGGGCAATCGTTCCAATGTTGCCTGGTGTCTCTGGCTCAACGACAACAACAACGAAATTATGTGCATCTGCTGTCATTAACACAGCCTATGTCGTTGGATATTCACGGGTGATATCAAGCGGAGACCCTTCATCGATTGTCTCGTCGCTCCCATTAATCCATGAGATTTCACCGGTCCGAAGGTCAATCCGTTTTCGCTTTCCGTCATACTCTTGATTTAATCTTCGGGTTAACTCATCAGCATCCGGTGGTGACGGAAGTGAGTCTGGGTCCGTCGCAACATGTTCAAGCCCACCGTAGTCATCGGGGGACCGATTTCCATTCGTAAACCATTTCCTGAAACCCGTTTGTACACTGTCTGTTCCAGCAGTGTCTGCACCGTCGCGCTCGCGGAACCAATAAAGAAAATCAGCCTCGTGTTCGTTACACAAAAGAACCTCTGCCATGGGCTCACCATAGACAATTGTCGCTTCCTTGCATCGATGTTTCTCTTCATCACCATAGATACAATGACACGCCATACATGGTTCACCGTGGAGATATGTTAACCGAACAAGTCGTTGTCGCGTGTCATCAGGAATCTCATCAAGTGGTCGGAATTCACCTTCCTCGGTGAATATCTCCGACTCCTCAAATCGCCACCCTCGGAGTCCGATACTGACCTTGGCCATCAAATACGCCTAATGCACCCACAGATAAAAACAGCGTCAATCATCTCGGGAGAGATCGAATCGACATACTGTCTCTATCTCGATGGTATAACATACAATATAATTGATATGTATCCGCATTCACGAGCCCGGGGAAGACTGGAGACAGCATCTACTGACATCCTCTGTGGTGTTGCCGATATCATAACAACTGATATGTGGCTACCATTCGAGATATATGTATGCGATCAGTCGATGCGGCTGGATTATCGATTGGTGACGAGTCTCCTCCACGAATCATGGGTGTTCTCAATGTCTCTGAGGAGTCGCCATATGATCCAAGTGTCTTTGATGAACCAGATGCAGCAGCCACCTACGTTGATACTGAATTAATTGATGAGGGTGCTGATATTGTCGATGTCGGACTTGAGTCTGCGAATAAACGATTCGACGTTCTTTCTGCTGAACAGGAACTCACTCGACTCGATACCGCTGTTGAGGCAATACAGAGTGTTTCTGGCGATGCCGTGTTCTCGATCGAAACCCGATATCATGAGGTTGCGGACGCAGCGCTTTCCCGCGGCTTCGATATGGTGAATGATATCTGTGGGTTTGCTGACCCAAAGATGCCACAGGTCTGCTCAGAGCACGATGTCGCCGTCGGGAAGATGGCATCGCCTCCTGATTTGACGCGACCGGGAGCGATTGCGGATGTTGATGAAATCTATGAGGCGCTCACGCAAAATGGATTCACTGATAAAACCATCATCGATCCCGCCTTCGGAGGGTGGTCTGAAGAGAAAACGCTCGCAGACGACCGTGAGACCTTTCGACGGCTTCGTGAATTTCGCGGATTCGGTCGACCCATTCTTGTCTCTATCAACCGGAAGAACTTTCTTCGCTCTATTGCTGATCGCTCAACCGAAGAGGCACTGTCGGTATCATTAGCAGCTACCTCAATGGCGGTTGAACGTGGCGCGCACGTCATTCGAACGCATGATGTCGCAGAAACACGCGATGCAGCACTGATTGGAGATACGTTCACACCTGATCGTGCCCATTATCAATTCACCACTGATGATGGCTCCCGTGTCACTGCTGAAGAACTTGATGTGAGAACATCAATGGAAGCAACTCGTCATTTGGATCGAATCGGTGTTGACAATACTGAGAGAATTACCGATACATCAGTGATTCATACCTTCGAAATTGACGGTCTCTCACAATCCGCAATTTCCACACTCAGCACCGCTACTGTAGATTCAGATGCGATTGTCGTCACCGCGGCTGGACCAACTGGATTCGACCACCCTGACCCAGACAGCGACCTTGGTTCTGTATCGTCTGCCGTCTTTCTCACTGGAACGCCTGATGCATTGCACACGGTCGCCACTGCAGTTGATGACGCAGTCTTAACAGAGATACTCACGAGTATCACACAGCAGATTACTCAGTCAGGATGATTCCGGCAGTGACAATGGCAGTCAGTATCAGTCGGTGGCACTCCGAGCAGTGTTTCTCTTTGAGCACACGCAGACTCAGTTCATCTGGAACGTCCGGCTGCGCGTTCCGCTGTATATTCGACTATTGACACTCACAGTCCCACCAACTGTTATCGCGGCACAATACCCGCGTACAATGCAGCGACCACTGCTGTACTGTACGAGAAAACTTATGCCACGGCGATGGAAATCATTCTATCGGGTACTGGAGGGGCAGTTGGGTAGGGGTACTTATTGCCACTCTAGTCCATATTTTTTATTCAACTGCGAAGCGAAGACCCACGGTTTTAGCGTGGGTAGCTCAATTTGAGACCAATGTCCACTGTAGATCTCGGATTATCGTTCGAAAGATGGGAGCCTATCTATGAGTCTATCCTCGCTGCCTTCGGATATGACCGGACAGCAGACCAACAGGCTCGAGACATCCTTGCAACAGTAACAGACTCATCGTCATCATCGTCATCATCATCACATTCATTCGATCAATTGAAATTTAGCGGTGAGACCGTCGCAATCGTTGGCGCAGCACCCTGTCTCGATGAGACAGTCGAGAATGTCGCAGACGCAGATCGTATTATTGCTGCTTCGACCGCTGCAGACACGATTCGCACAGCGGGTTACGATGTTGATCTAATGGTAACTGACCTCGATAAGAATCCAGCTACCGCTCGAGCATTGACCCACGAGGGAACTCCGGTTGCTGTGCACGCACATGGCGATAATATCGACGCAATCCGTGAGTTGGTGCCAACATTCACTGCAAATGCTGTGTTCCCAACAACACAAGCAGCACCAACCAATAGAGTCAATAATCCCGGTGGATTCACCGACGGTGACCGAGCGGCATTCCTTGCTGATGCATTACATGCAGAATCACTCCAGTTTGTCGGCTGGAACTTCGATGATAAGAGCGTGAGCACACACAAAGCAGCAAAACTCGTCTGGGCTGAGCGATTACTTGAACTGCTTGAGCGTCGTCGTGGTGAGAAATTCGCGTTATTAGATGACCGTCGAGAGTCGATTGATCCAATTCCAATACCGACACGTTGAATCCGCTGTCGTCCGTTGCATTGATATGCAACTTTATTGGCACCGAAGTGATCTCCGTGGTGTCGACAATCGGGGACTTGCTGAGGCTGCAAGTGCTGTATCAACTGAGTTAGCACCTGATGAGGATGGAATCATCCCTGTATTTATTTTCGATGACGATGCGCTTGATCATGATGGGAATGCACGCGTTCGGTACATGCTCGACTCAATAGCTGAACTGCGCTCGTGGTACCGTAATCGTGATTCTGACCTTCTGATTGCTCGTGGCGACCCTACATCAATCCTTCCCGAACTTGCAACCACATATGATGTTGATCGAGTCGTGTGGGGTCGTGAGTACTCAGGGTTTGCCCAATCCCGAGACCAACAAGTGGCGGATGCACTCACAGAACGCGATATTGCATATTCTTCGGTTCGCGATTCGATCTTCTTTGAACCGGGGTCAATTACGACAAACAAGGGTGAGCCATACTCAGTTTATACGTACTTCTGGAAGAAATGGCGTGACCGAGAGAAAGGGACCCCGATTGATGCCCCAGATGCTGGTGTATTCGTGCCTGATAACGCAGCAGGAGACCCTCTGCCGACGATCGATTCACTCGGGTTTGAGGAGCCAATCGCAGATATTCAACCAGCGGGAACGAAAGCGGCTCGGAGTCGATTATCAGAATTTTGTGCTGATGGGATCTACCGATACGATGATGATCGCGACTATCCATCTCGTGATGCGGTTTCACGGCTCTCTGCGGACTTATCATCTGGCACTATTGGTGTCCGTGATGTGTATGCTGCTACTGTTGCTGCCGCAGACGCTGATGGGATAACTGATGTCGAGGCTGACTCAGTCGAAGAATTCCAATCACAACTCGCCTGGCGAGAGTTTTATACACATGTGCTGTATTTCAACCCAGAAGTCGTCACTGAAAACTACAAATCATACGAGAACGATATACAATGGCGTGATGACCCAGCAGCACTACAGGCGTGGAAAGACGGGAAGACAGGATATCCGATTGTTGATGCTGGCATGCGGCAATTAAAATCTGAAGCATATATGCATAACCGACTTCGAATGATTGTTGCATCATTCTTAACAAAGGATCTCCTTATCGACTGGCGCGAGGGATACGGTCACTTTCGTCAGTATCTTGCTGATCATAACATTGCAAACAATAATGGTGGATGGCAGTGGGCGGCCTCAACCGGCACAGACGCTCAACCATACTTCCGGATCTTCAATCCAATGACCCAGGGTGAGCGATATGATCCCGATGCAGAGTATATCAAACAGCACGTGCCGGAACTAAAAGGGGTTCCTGCTGAGACAATCCACGAGTGGCATGAGCTTTCACCAACCGACCGAGCACGTCTTGAGACGGATTACCCTGCACCGATTGTCGATCATAGCGAGCAACGTGAAAAAGCGCTTGAGATGTTTGAGACTGCCCGTGGTGATGCATAAAATCAAACCCAATACTGATTCGATACCTCACACATACTCATACTCATACTCGTGAGTACGAGCATGTTGATTGCTAGTGCATGCTCAGTACTCAGTCAGTCGCTATGCTGAATATGCCGTCATGCGGGATTGAAATCTGCTGACGAGGATTATCGATATTTCTCATCATCTCTCATGGCAGGTCGCCCCATTCTTCAGCAGCGTATGATTCGAGCGTTGAGAGTGGAATATCATCGATAACAGCCTCACTCGTTGCATCCAAGACAACGGGGGGTGCGCAGTCTGCTTCATGTGCTTCAGCCCATCGAGGAACGCACAGACACCATCGATCACCGGGAGTAAGTCCAGGGAAATTCAATGACGGACGTGGCGTGGTGAGGTCATTTCCCTGTGCTTTACTATATTCAAGAAATTCCTGTGTGAGTACCGCACAGACTTCGTGTCGACCGGGGTCTCGACGGAGATTTCGACAATGCCCGTCTCTCAGATACCCCGTCTCAGGGTCCCGTCCACACGGCTGGAGCGGTTCACCATGGACATTCCGATCTCGCAAATCATCTGCTCCCGGAGATGCTTCTTCATTCGCTTCGTTGTCGCTCATAATGGCATAAGATGCCCGAGCATCAAAAACGCTGTTCGGGACAACTGCTGGTCGTATAGTCATCATCTATTTGAAATGAGATACCATTCATTAGCAGCATGTTAACACGTCCCTCTCAAGATTTAACCCGAACCGCCACACAATATGTAATGGAGGCAGATTCATTATGAGCTACGAACTTGACCCACTACCATACGAATACGATGCGCTCGAACCACAGTTGTCCGAACAGGTACTGACGTGGCATCACGATACCCATCAACAAGGGTATGTCAATGGATGGAATGACGCCGAGGCGGAACTTGAGGAGAACCGTGACTCACACGACTTCTCATCGTCTGCAGGTGCCATTCGCGATGTTACGCACAACAGTTCCGGTCATCTCCTCCATGACCTGTTCTGGCAATGTATGTCACCAGAGGGTGGCGACGAGCCGACGGGTGACCTTGGAGACCGAATTGAGGAAGACTTCGGGTCATATGACGCCTGGAGGGGTGAATTTGAAGCCGCTGCAGGCGATGCGAGCGGTTGGGCACTCTTAGTGTACGATTCATTCTCAAACCAACTACGGAATATTGTCGTCGATAATCATGACGAAGGTGCTTTCTGGGGTGCCCACCCAATCCTCTCATTGGACGTCTGGGAACATTCATATTACCATGATTATGGTCCAGCTCGCGGTGATTTCGTTGATGCATTCTTTGAGGTTGTTGACTGGGAAGAGCCAAGCCAACGGTACGCACAAGCCGTCGAGCTCTTCGAATAAGTCGCGGCTATACTGAAGCGGAAGCTGAAGCTGGATCCCGTCGTCAAACAACATCCTGTATTTTTTGTGAACTTATACAATCATAAGTGTCATATCTGTACATCGGAAAGACATCCGTAGACGTGATGTGTGTAACAGTCGTTGGTAAGATGACCAGTGTTTTTTCCGAACCCACACTCAGTTTACCTTGAGCCGGTCGTGTGCGTGTTCCGCTTCGGAGACAGAAATCACAGTATCAATAACCGTGAAGAAATCTCTCTGTGATCTCAAATCAAGGGCGGAACCCCTTCCTCAAGTAGCAAGCCCGTCAGGGTGAGCGAGTAGGGTGGGGTAGTTCACTGTTATTTCACTCATCACACTGCCTTTGATTCGTGCCGACATGTGGCATTGCTGAACATTGTTGGATATGGTTTCGAGCATCTGTTTCACTCAAGAACCCTTTGCCGCATCGACATTCATAATATCCAATATAGTCATCAATGATTGAGGGTGAGTCAGTCATTATTTTCTGTTTTGTTGCAAACTCTCCGAGTTAGAGAGTTCATCATATCTATCATATGATTGTGCCCGCGGGAATAAACGACTACGGGTGCGGGTGTCGCTGCCGGTGCCGGTGCCGGTGCCGGTGCCGGTGCCGGGTATGTGGGTGACGATTCAGGTATGCACTTGTCGCTGTATCGTCACTCGAAGGAGGATAATTATTCTCTCAGCTCAAGTCTTGGTTTTTTATCCTCAGTTGTCTCTCCGTATGAAGCGCTCATATCAGCGGTAAGCAAGAGCGACTGAACTGAGAAAAAAACTCAGTATTCTCTGTGTGTATCAGTTGTTGGGAATTTGATTTTCTCTTTCGAATGTGAAGCGGAACGCGCACACAGGCGTTCCAGGTCAGGTTCAGGTGAATTGAGTCTAAATGTGGGTTCGGAGAGAAAGCTCAGATTGAACCGACTGGTATCGTAAGAGTACTCTCATCACAAAACGACTGTGCGCATCACCCCAGGCATTCACGTTAATTCAGGCGTAAGTATCTATATGCCCAGACCAAAGGATGCATTTGAAACACTGTATCCATATCAATTATATAAACCCGCAGAGATACTGGACGCTGAATTGATGTATACGGTCGATGAGATAGCCCGTCTTTTACAAGGATTAGACCCAGGCGCCGATCTGCCATCTGAGACCGAAGAACGCGTCGTCGCATGGACGATTCCATGGCTCATGGCGCATGCTGATGAGCTTGTAATCAACGACCCTGTTGGTGATGAACCAGGTTATTTTGGGCTCAGGCGTGAAACACAAACAGCATCTGTCCCCGATAACGCAGATGCATAACACGTCGGGTCGAAATATTGCATACTGAGTTGTAGGTCATATATCAACCGCCTTGGTGCGAACAAATCTGACGGTGAGTTATGACAGTCGGGCAGCCTGTGCGGCCAGATTGATTTCTTCCTGTGGATCCGATGTGATTGCTGGACCATGTCCAACATAAATCGTGGTGAGATCATCAGTGACCACGTCACTTAAGCGATCGATGCTTTGAATCAGTGTTTTTCGATCCCCTCCCTCAAGATCAGTCCGTCCAAAGCTCCCGTTAGCGAAGATGAGGTCACCACCAAAGCAAATACCGATATCAGCGGCATAGAAGCACAGATGATCAGGTTTGTGTCCTGGCGTGTGAAGCGTCATATACGTCTCATCGCCAATCGGGACTAATTCCTCATCTTGGATTGCATGGTCAACAACGTCGTGTGTCGTGTCATAACCCCACGTTTCAATACTAAATGCGTCACGAACTGATGGGACATTCTCGATATGATCAACATGTGTATGCGTGAGATAGAGGCGATCAATCTGCTCAGTGTGTTCTTGTATCCGAGCAATAACATCGAAGTTCGATCCTGCATCGATGAGCGCAGTTGTTTCTCCCGTAACGAGGAATACGTTCGAAGTAAATGCGCGGACATTACCGGCGATATTCTGTATCATATCATTCCCTTACTCGCCGATGCTTTCGGCTTTTCTGTTCGAACATCAGATAACACGATCAATATAAATTACTATTGAATGGGTGTGCTCTCATCTCCAAGTATAACCGGCACCCGCAGATGCGATGCATATCAATCATCGATTGAGGCTTTGAGGTAGCCATCCTAGATAAAACCGGCATAAATATTGAACTGATCTCGGTATCCCAAAGTAGAATCATAACGATACTGATGGTTCCATCAGCGAAAGTAACAACGAGACTGTAAATTGGCTCGCTCCCACAATCGAGTATGAACGCCTTTGCGCCTTTGCCACGGAGAAGATTCGGGCGTGTGTGAGTCATATCGCCAATACGGGACATCTCACGCTCGAAATTATTGGATTCGACCCCGAATTTGCGGTCGGATCGGGGTCGGACCGACGTTTTTTGAACCCACTAAGCTAATCGCTCCACACTCTGCAACAATCAACACAGATAACTGAACGCCATAATTAGAGATAGCTCATGCATCAGTACCGTGACCTCGTCACCGCTGTTCTTCGCTCCGGTGAACACAAACCAAATCGCACCGGTGTCGATACCATCTCTTCATTTAGTCAACATTATACAGTTGATCTGAGCGATGGATTTCCATTATTAACGACTAAAGACCTTTCTGGGTCTCGATGGCACTCACTTCTCTCTGAGTTTATCTGGTATCTCTCTGGTGAAGAACATATTCAATCCCTCCGTGAGGAAACGAGTATTTGGGATGCGTGGGCAGACGAGGATGGACGACTTGAGACCGCTTATGGTCGATTTTGGCGACGATACCCGGTTCCATCAACCGATTCACAGTTGCCTGGTGAGGCGTGGCCAGTTGATGATCATCGTTGGCGAAATGATGATGGAACTTTCGATCAGCTTGCATACGCAATCGAGCAATTACGAGAGAATCCACAGTCTCGACGAATTGTTGTCTCAGCATGGCACCCCGCGAACGCTGCTGTTTCGACACTTCCCCCGTGTCATTATACCTTTGTATTCAATGTTCAGGACAATCGATTAAACGTACATCTCACCCAGCGATCCGGTGATATTGCCCTTGGCGTGCCATTCAATATTGCTGCATACGCTTTACTTGCGACAGTTGTTGCACAGCAGAGTGAACTCACTCCAGGAACGTTTGCACATTCTATCGTTGATGCACATATTTACTGTGGAATGGGCAACCGGGGCGAATGGTACGGTGAGGAAGGGACACTCGAATCTCTCCAAACGCGCCTGGAAGCCGTTGATGACCCAGCCGAATATCGCGATGTCCGTGCTTGGCTAGTTGAGTCCGCACCATCAGAGCCAGCAGAGACATCAGGGTATGATCATATTCCTGGATTACTCAAACAGTGCGCACGCACTCCACGGTCGAAGCCACAGATCGCAATTGATGATGTCTCATTAGACGATCTTGGCATTGAAAATATCCATCTCACTGAATATGATCCTGCACCAGCGATTCAATTTGCGGTGGCTGAATAATGAGTGATATCAACTCGGATGGTCGTTCATCCGCGGAGGAATCGAACCTGCAGCACACTGAGAATGTTGATATTGATATTGATATTGACGTTGATATTGTACTCATCGCCGCTGTTGCGGCAAATGGGGTCATTGGTCGGGACGGAGAGATGCCATGGCACATTCCGGCTGATCTTCAGCAGTTCAAACACCGAACCATGGGTCATCCGGTTATTCTCGGTCGTCGAACATATGAGACGATTATTGATGCACTTGGTGAGCCATTCCCGGGACGTACCAGTATCGTTCTTTCATCACAGTCACGTGATGTACCGACTGATGTGATCTTAGTGCACTCAATCACGAGTGCGATTCGGGAAGCATCAAAAAACGCTCATGAGCGCGGCGTCGAAACTGTCTATGTTGCAGGCGGCGGCGGCGTGTACGAGCAATTTCTGCCCCTTGCAGACCGGTTGCGCCTGACAGAATTACACGATGAATATGATGGAGACACACGATTCCCGTCGTGGGACAGCTCCACATGGAAGGAGTTGACACGTGAAAATCATGAGACATTTGACTTTGTGACGTATACGCGAACACCATGATTACTCTCAAGTATGAATAATCGTGTTTTGTCGGCATCGGTGCTGAGCGTTTCATCGGCTACCTGTCTTTCTGAATCGGTGGCACTCTAAGCAGTATTTCTCTCTGAACCCACCGCAGACTTAGTTCATCTGGACCTAGAACGCCTGTGTGTGCGTTCCGTTTTGTTTCGAATACCAACACTCACAGTCCCAACAGCTGTTATTGGATTCGGGAGTTTATCTGAGATCCTGCTCACCGACAGTATGCACAGTAATAGACTCTTCGACAGAAGCAAGATTCACAGACATTTCGATCTCATCCGGGCGCTCTGGTTCGGCAATTGAGTGTATTTGCCTGTGGTATCTCTTGAGGGGTAGCGTCATTTTGAACGGTTCACCACCGATTCCGGTAACATCAGGTGACGGTGGTGGCTTTATTTGTCCGCGGATGCAACTATTATTTCATGAACCGTAATGATAAGCAGGCGTATGACCGGGGCACGTCGCTATTTTCTCCCGATGGACGAATATATCAGGTTGAGTATGCGCGTGAGGCAGTTAACCGTGGAGCGCCAAGCCTTGGTGTTCGAACGACCGATGGGGTCGTCATCGCAGCTCAACGACGAACGAGCTCTTCATTAATGGAAGCTGAGAGTATTGAGAAACTACATAAACTTGATGAATATATCGGCGCCGCATCCGCAGGTCACGTGGCGGACGCCCGAAAACTCATCGATGATGCACAAACAGCCGCACAGCGAAACCGACTTCGCTACGGTGAGCCGATGGATGTTCGAGCACTCACGCGTGCACTTTCTGATGAGATCCAAGAAAGCACACAGATTGGTGGTACACGTCCATTCGGAGCGGCGCTGCTTATTGCAGGTGTTGATGGGAGCAAATCCGACCCAGATCCACGACTCTTTGAGACGGACCCATCCGGTGCACCACAGGAGTGGAAAGCAGTGGCAATCGGCAATGGCCGTGATGAACTCCAGACATTCCTCGAAGAAGAGTGGAGTCAAAATCTTACTGTTGGTGATGGTGTTGACGTCGCCGTTCGAGCGTTATTACAAACTGACGCGGAATTGAGTGCCTCTGAGGTATGCGTTGGCATTGTTGACGCGGATGGGTACCGTGAACGTAGTGATAGTGATATCGAACCTATTCTTGCAGAATACGAGGGTACCGGCGAATCTGAAGAATAATTAGCTAATCGCAGGCGTGAAGCCGCCGTCATCATCTATTCACACACTGTTTTCTGTCCTCTGTTCTGTTGCAGCCCACAGACCCACGCAAGCAGTTATATCGCAGAACACCTAGCCTAGATGCAACATATGCGTTTGACCTATCGGCTTCGACTCGCTCATCGTTCCGTCTGAAACGACTCACTCCTTACGAACCTGATGGATATGTGTAGCGTTCAAACGCATCAAGATGCGTCGTCTCACGGCATTACCCCGTCGAGCAACACGAGTGGGACACTCCGGAGCCACGTCCTCAGAATCGCAGAACGATTCTGATGTGCGACCGAGAGCTTCGCTCTCGTCAAACACCTGTTGAGACTGCGCTCCCGGGAACCACTATAGTTCCTGCAAAGCGCGTTCACCAGACTCCGTCTGGTGGGCTGTCAGACGCAGTCTGACAACGTCGTGGAAGCAGGAAGCCCCGGCCCTCAGCGAAACCCTCAGACCAAGCAGGACGGATAGTTCATAACGTATTGCTGTTTATGTTATTGATCTTTGAGCTACCCACCGTTGAAACGTTGTCTCTTGCCCACTTCGGGTATGCCGAAGAGGGTTGATCAAATTTGTCTGAAATAATCAATTGAACATCACTACTAACACAAGCGAACGAGCTTTACAACTGAACAGGTTGTGAAACTGGAGAGAAGTCCGAACGCATGGTATGTTTTGTTGGCGGACTGGCGCTCATTCAACGTCGAGTTCGCGGCTTCCTCTCCACATACGAAGCTTCTGCACGTTTTCAGCACCATCTACAGATATCAAGGCGAGTGCCTCAGGGTTTTGATACTGATACCGATGTTGATGCGACCCCGAAGTAGTTCACCAATCATATCGGTTTTCATTCGTTTGGAAGTCAACTCTGACGTTTATGATATGTGTCCGCGGAAATCGTCACCAAGGATAGCCCGTCGTGTGTTCGATTAATTTGAGCATTGGGTGCCGTCATACTTCACGGACTCTTCGACCTCCGTGACCCCACATAGACCGAACAAAACTGCAAGTACACCACGTTAGCATCGCACTGAGTATCCGAAACCCCGGTCTTGTCTTGCAGGACCGACAGCGCACCTGCGTCGTCAATGATGATATCGACGACATATTTGACGAGCCCAGTCAGTTCCCACGAGTCCCGGTGACCGTTCCGTCGCCCGCCTGTGTCACGTCTTAGACCACACCATGTCGTAGTGGAATTCAGCGTCCGCCAACTCCACGCCCCTAATCGGGAGTCGCCCGAGCTCCAACCGATTAATGACCGCGAGTTCCATAGAGGGGATATCAAGAACAGTGCCCTCCTGCAGAATTTCGAAGTGATCATACTCAGCACTGATGCTGGCGAACTCACTCGCGATCTGCGGTTTCGAAGCCGATTCGAACAAATATGTCCGCAGTTTTTCCCCGTTATCACACGCGATGTGACCGGATTCCCCAAATGGTCTCCGGCTTAACGACCGCACCATTGAGACTCTCGTCCGCGGCGTAACTCCTGGCTGTCCTGGCGCTGGCGCCGACGCCAACGACACCGGACTTGTGAGAAGTGATCATCATCATGTCTCTGCTATGCAATCAAAATCCTCCATCCCCCATCCCAGTTAACGGGCGTGCTGTTGTAGTTGTGCTTTCTCGCTTAGACCCTACTTTTCGCCGGACTCATAGTGCTCGCCGGCGGCTTCAGGAAGTCGCGTCCGACCAACAAAGGCGAGAATGACAATCACCATTACAAATGGGATGACTCGGATGAGTTGCTGTGGCAGACCAATCCCCTGGAGTTGGAATACCGTCTGAATCGCATCAAGTCCCGCGAACAGCATCGTTGCCAAGAACGCCCCAATCGGATTGTAGTTCCCGAACAAATATGCCACGATGGCAATAAATCCCTTTCCGTTGACCATCGTCGGCCCATTCCCGGTGAACTGTCCAAGGTCGAGCGACAGCGCCGACCCGCCCATCCCCGCGAGGACGCCCGAGATGAGCACCCCCGCGTATCGGACTCGGTTGACATTCACCCCGGCAGTGTCAAGCGCCTTCGGGTTCTCACCGCTCGCCCGGATCCATCGACCGAACGCGGTCCGCTCAAAGACGTACCACGAAGCTATCACCGCGATGAGGAGCATATACACCGATGGCGACGCTGAGAACAGCGCACCGAAAAAGGGAATCTCCGCGAGCACCGGCACACTGATAGATCCGGTTGTCCCCACTGTCGGGGTGTTGGGGCTATTGTAGATGACCTGCGATGCGAAGGGGGCGAGTCCCAGCGCAATCAACCACACCGCCAATCCTGCGATGATCTGGTCGGCGCGGAACTCGATTGTAACAACCGCGAAAAGCAGTGCGAGCAGCACACTCGCGACCACGCCGCCGCTGAACCCGACCCAGATTTCGCCAGTGATATCAGTGACGTAGATTGCGGTGAACGCTGAGATGATAAGCAGCCCTTCCAGGCCGATGTTGATAACACCCGCTTTCTCCGAGAATATTCCCCCGAGCGCGGCAAATGCGATTGGGACCGACAGTCGGAGTGCCGCAGCAAACGTGTCCTTGTCGGTGATAATATCGGCGAGGATCCCTAAAATTGTGTCTGGGAACGCTGTTCCGCCGAGAAGCAGCGCCGCGATTAACCCGACCGCCGCCCACGCGGTCAGTTCGCGGGACGACTGCGACGCCAGCAGTCCCTTCTCGCGAGTCGCTTCCTGATCCGGCTTCGGGTCTCCACTAGTGTCCACTTCAGTGGTCTTTGACGAGGAGTCACTCATCAGTTGCCTCCACATTCCCATCATGGGTTGCGACCGGTTTCGATCCAGGGTCGACAACCCGCTGACCCACCATTCGGAAGAACTCCGGCATCGCCACGAACAGAATAATCAGCCCGCGGAGAACACCGACGAGTTGTGGTGGCACATCCGTCGCAAACTGGACAACTGTGGTGCCGCTCTTAAGAATGCCGAACAGAAGCGCTGTAAACGCAATTCCTGCAGGATTGTTACCTGCGAGGATCGAAACAGTAATTCCGTCAAAGCCGTATGCGGGCAGCCCTGACTGGAATGTCCCCAGTACCATCATCACGTACATCGAACCAGCAACGCCACCAAGCGCCCCTGAGAGCGTGAGACTCGCGACGACGGTCCGTTTGGCGTCGACACCGCCGTACTCCGCGGCGCCGGGTTGGAGCCCGCTGGTCTGGATATCGTAGCCGAACGCCGTGTATTCGAGCAGATAGTAGAGTCCGCCGATTGCCAGCAGCCCACACGCCAGCGCGACGAGCGAGAAGTCCTGGCGACCGCCGAATAGGACTGTGGGAAACTGGGCGTACTCGGGTAATGGCACAGTCCGGTTCGCTGGACTTTCGGGGTCTTTGAACACGCCACTAACGAGATACAGCGTCACCCCGGTGGCGATGAAGTTGAGCATGATTGTCGTGATCACCTCGTTTGCGTCGGCATAAGCCTTCAAAATCCCCGGAATCGACCCATAAAGCCCGCCAGAGACTACGCCAACCACGACTCCGAACGGAATCAAGAGAACAGATCCGATGACGCCCGAAACCACACTTGAGGCCTGGAGCACAAGAACCGCGGTTGCGAGCCCGCCGACCACCATCTGACCCTGCGTTCCGATATTAAAGATGCCCGCTTGAAACGCCAAGGCGACCGACAGCCCAGTGAAGATCAGAAGCGTAGTCTCACGGAGTGTCACCGAAAACTGTCCCTCCGGAGACCACGCGCCGCTGAATGGATCGCCGAGCGCCCCGAGGAACAACCGGTCGAACACTAAAACTGGATTGTAGCAGAACCCAGTCCCAAAGTAATAGACCGCATCGCCCACGGTGCACGTCGTCATTCGACCGGCGATTAACACTAGCAGGGCGCCGAGCAGGATCGAAAGCAGCAGCGCCGCCGAGCTAATTAGGATCCGTTCGGTCGCCGACGCCGCCACCAACCGCTCAAGGACTCGACGGGCGTGGTCGATCACGCTCACACCCGCTCACCGCCCGTGGTGACATCAGTCGGGTCCTCAGTCAGGTCCGATTCGCCCTCGCGTTCGTCACCACCGGTGTCGTCCGGTTGCTGCCCAGCCATCAGCAACCCAAGTTCGGATTCTGTCGTCGTCGTGGGATCGACCAGATCAATAAACTCACCCTCGTACATCACCGCCAGCCGGTCGGAGAGCTCTTGAACCTCCTTGAGTTTCGAAGAGACCAGGAGGATCGCAACCCCTGCCTCTCGGAGCTCTAGTAACCGCTCGTGGATGAACTCGATTGATCCTACATCGACACCCCGAGTCGGGTTCGACGCAACCACGAACTCGGGGTTGCGTTCGAACTCCCGACCGACGATGAACTTCTGCTGGTTCCCGCCTGACAGTGACGCTGCGGAGGTGTCGGCACCGGGCGTCCGCACGTCATACTCGTTAATGATAGTCTTGGCATGCTCTCTGGTCTCGTCCCAATTGACCCGACCGCTCGATCTAAACTCCGATGAGTGTTGGCTGCCCAACAGTGCGTTGCCTACCAGGTCAAAATCCATCACCACCCCCCGGTCCTGTCTGTCTTCTGGGATATATGCCATCCCAGCCTCAATCCGCTGGCGTCGGGAGTTGTCTGTCACGTTGTCGTCGAGCAACCGGATCGTACCGGTCTCTGGGGCTCGCAAGCCTGTGATTGCCTCGATGAGTTCCGACTGACCGTTGCCATCGACACCGGCAATCCCGAGTATTTCACCTGCACAGACCTCGAAATCGACAGTATCGACCGCCCGAACCCCGCGGTCGTCATCGACAACCAGGTCGGAAACCGACGCCACCACGCCCCCCGTTTCGGTCGACGGACGGTCGATATCAAGCAGCACCTCCCGACCGATCATCAACTCCGCGAGGGCATTACGGGTAGTGGTACCGGCGTCGACAGTGTCGACCCTCTGACCGTCCCGCAGGACAGTAATCTCGTCTGCAGCCCGCATAGCCTCGCCCAATTTATGCGTGATGAAGATGATCGTTTTTCCCTGAGCAGTTAACTCTTCGAGTACGCTGAACAACTCCTCGATCTCTTGAGGGGTCAACACTGCCGTTGGCTCATCAAGAATCAGCGTGTCGGCGCCGCGGTACAGCGCTTTCAGGATTTCGACACGCTGTTGTTCGCCGACTGAGATGTCCTCAATCCGAGCGTTGGGGTCGATATCGAACCCATAGCGACCGGCGATCTCAACCACGGCCTCCCTGGCTGCGGTCCGGTCGACTGCGAGCCCACCCCATTTCCGCGGTTCGTTGCCAAGCGTGATGTTTTCGACCACTGTCATCGGGTCAACGAGCATGAAGTGCTGGTGAATCATTCCGATGCCGGCGTCAATGGCGTCCCGCGGGGAGTCGAAATCCCGATCTTCGCCGGCAACTTCGACTCGTCCCGAGGTGGGCTCATACAGCCCATAGAGAACATTCATCAGGGTTGTTTTCCCGGCGCCGTTCTCCCCTAACAGCGCGTGAACAGTCCCCTGCTTGACCTCGAAGTCGATGTTATCGTTCGCAACGACACCAGGAAACCGTTTGGTTATCCCATCGAGGTGGACG
>KE356560.1:2227288-2229450 GCA_000415965.1 Haloquadratum walsbyi J07HQW1 | reverse complement strand
TCGACATCCGATGGTTCACGACTGGCGATTTCTCGGTCCACTACGTCGAAGAGCATGAGGACGTGGAACGCTGGGAATGTCGCTGGGACCGGGACCGGCACCCAAACACGCACAACACCCGGTTACGCTTCCACAAACCACCGACTGCCACCGAAATCACCGACCTCGAACTCCCTCTACTCGACATATACTTCACCGTCTTCACGGCAGTAGAGCAACGCATAGAGACACTGTAGTCGTCACAGTGATTTCGTAATGAAGGGAAGGATAAGTTCAATACGATAACGAGGTCAGAGACTGAGTCTTTTCGATGAGCAGACTTTCAGTCTTTGTGATCAAGCCTATGACGCTCGACGAGTTGCAGTGGAAATGCAGGGAGTTTAATCAGAACCGTCCGACAAGAGCAGAGTGGATGGATTCTTCGATCGTCTTGACCTCGTCTGCTGTCCACGAGGTCTCCCACACTTCGTCTATATCCGTGAAAACGAGCGACGCACGAACTTTTCTTTCCGTTCCTTGTTGATGCAAAGCGATTGCGTACGCTTTCATCTGATTAGCGTAGTATTCCGCATCAGCGTCTATCTCTTCGGAGGTAACTGATCCAGTCTTGTAGTCGATGATGTGGTACTCGTCAGGAGTAATCAACAGGTGGTCAATGTAGCCTGCAATCTCCCCCCGTTCGAATTCCGCGGTGACATACAGTTCGTCGTACTGCTGTTCGACGGGTTTGTTACGCGTTTGCTCCTCAACGTATTTGATCCCGCGCCGAGTATGCTGACTCACCCGCTGTTGTAGATCAGCCGTTAGCTCGACGTCCGCATCTTCATCGACGAGCGTTTGCGTCATTAGACCCGCCCACTGTGATTCCGGGGGCCGAAGTTCACACAGCCGATGAACCATCTCACCGAACACCCGTGGACTCACCTCTTCATCGGATTTCCCGGCTGTTTGTTCCTGGTCGGCTCGTTGCTCATCATCGGGAAGGTTCTTTTCGCCATGCCGGTCATCGGGACTCTCCTCAATTTCCTCAACGTAGGCTGTCCGGGTCTCCTCATCGAACTGGATTTCGCCGTACTCGCCAAGTAGCGAGGCTAAATCGGTCGCTGAGAGGCGGAATCGGGACTCTGGTAACGCCGGTGCCGGTGAAAGCGTAACCGGGGGATCATCCTGCGGGATGTCTTGTTCTAATTCGGCTTCTGGCGTCGGCACCGACACACGGTATGAGCCCTTACCGAAGGGGCGTTGGACATGATTTTTACCGTCTAGCTCGGCACAGATCTCGTCAGGCAGAAGCTTCGGTTGTGTCCAATCCCGCCAACTTGAGGGTGACTCGGGCTCAGGCTCTTCTAGATTCGTGAATGACGCGGCTTCGTCGTCATCTTCCAAGCCGTGCAAGCCGGTGAGCAACAGGTGATCTCGGGCACGCGTACAAGCGACGTAGAGAACCCGTTTCTCTTCGGCGTGTTCCTCACGTCGCCGTCGCTCTCGTAACGCTTCACGGGCAATCGTGTCCTCCATCTCGAACGGATCAGCCAGGCTCGGTGCCTTCATTCCTACGGCGTGCTGGTCAGCGACTTGCTCGAATTCGACCGCTCCGCTCCCGAGGGCGGCCTCATCGTTGAAGCCGCGACCAAGTCCGGGAACCACGACGAACGGGAATTCCATACCTTTCGCGTCATGGATCGTAAGGATCTGGACGCCGTCATCCGACGTTTCTGCTTCGCTCTCACGACCCCCGAGGTCGATGCGTTGCTCGACCCGATTCACGAGTGTGGTGAGACTTCGGACGCCATCATCGCTCCAACCCCGGAGACGCTGCCGGAATTTCTTGACGTTCGCAATCGCTTGCTGCGGTCGATCGCCCGCACTAATCGACACGAAGTAACCGGTATCCTCAATGATCTCCGTGAGCAGCGCTGCCCATGACCCATTGAACTCGTCCGTTCCATCGTCACCAACGCCCGCGAGCCGCCGCCATTTACACAACAGGTCGTACGCCACCGCGAGTTCATTAGCGTCTGCCGATGCTAAGGCTTCCCACAGGGGTTCGTCGTGGATCTTCAGCCGAGCAAGCGTATCGTCAGTGAATCCAAATAACGGTGACCGGAGGACCGCATACAGTGCACGCTCGTCCTGAGGATCGGCAAGTGCCCGGAAGAGAT
>KE356560.1:2202747-2227258 GCA_000415965.1 Haloquadratum walsbyi J07HQW1 | reverse complement strand
AAATCTTACTGTTGGTGATGGTGTTGACGTCGCCGTTCGAGCGTTATTACAAACTGACGCGGAATTGAGTGCCTCTGAGGTATGCGTTGGCATTGTTGACGCGGATGGGTACCGTGAACGTAGTGATAGTGATATCGAACCTATTCTTGCGGAATACGAGGGTACCGGCGAATCTGAAGAATAATTAGCTAATTGCAGGCGTGAAGCCGCCGTCATCATCTATTCATATACTGTTTTCTGTCCTCTGTTCTATTGTAGCCCACTCTGTTGCAGCCCACAGACCCACGCGTTATATCGCAGAACACCCAGCCTATATGCAAAATATGCGTTTGACCTATCGGCTTCGACTCGCTCATCGTTCCGTCTGAAACGACTCACTCCTTACAAAGCTGATGGATATGTGTAGCGTTCAAACGCATCAAGATGCGTCATCTCACGGCATTACCCCGTCGAGCAAACACGAGTGGGACACTCCGGAGCCACGTCCTCAGAAATCGAAGATTTCTGATGGGTTGCGTAAGAGCTTCGCTCTTGCGAACGCCGAGGTCGATACCGAGGACTGTTTGCTCGGAGTGCCCGGTATCTGCTGAAACCTCAGACGACTCACCGTCTCCATCGGAGTCGTACTTCCGCGTAGTGATGTGGAAATAGAACTCGTCGTCCACTGCGTCATACTGGAGCGTACTCGCCCAGAACTCATATTCCTCGGACGGCGTCGGGCTGTCCGATGGAAGTTCAAAGCCACACTCGACACGCCCGTTGACGGTCGAGAGCGAGACTTTGTTCCGGTAGAACGTGGCACTCCGCTTGTCGAAAAGCATACTCCACGACGTGAACTCCGGCTGGCTCACTCGCTTCTCTTGTTTTCACCGTTCGACGTATCCTTTGACGGCGTGGACAGCGCGTCGGATGGCTTCTTGAACGAGGTTTGTGTCACCGCGGAGGTCGTCGTAGGGCGCGTCTCGTGGGTCGTGTTGGCGGTGACGCACTCGGTGTAGGAGGTGTAGGTGTCGGACCAACAAAACTCGGCCGCACGGTTGGCGCAGTGAAGGAACTGCCGGGCGGATTCGTGGATGTCGTCGCGGTGCTCGTCGGCAACGACGAGTTTGACAGGCGCGGTACGCCGGAGCTCTATATTTCAGATGTGGCTGCAACGGTTGTTAGCTGTTTGGGAGTCAGGTAGTCGGAGTAACCCGTTTGTGTCGTCCCATGTCGGTTTCCTCTCCGGGCTACTCGCTCACTCTGTTCGCTCCTTGAGGTCGGAGGCTCCACCTCGAAAATGCTGAAACAGCTAGCGGATATCATTGGTATTTCACTCAATTTTGAGGGAATTCACCATCCCGTGTATTTATCCCGACGATAGATGTCGAGTTCTTGAATCGTCGAATACTCCTGTGCAGCAGCGAAGGTAATCGCCTCTGCGACCTCCTCAGGTTCGGTTACCTCACCTTGTTCGAATCGATCTGTGAACTGCTCTCCCTCCACATCGAATTCCGTGCGAACCTCTGATGGATTGACGACACTAACTCCAACGCCTGTGTCACCGACTTGTGCGGCAACACTCTTTGCGAATCCCCGGATCCACCATTTTGAGGCGGCATACACTGGATTAAATGGTCGTGGATACTCACCAGCGAAACTTCCGACAAAGACAATTGTTCCCGTGCTCTCACGGAGATGAGTAAGCACCGCTCTGGTGAAGAAAAACGCTCCATCGACATTTGTGTCCATCATTGCTCGATATGATTCTGTTGACATCGACTCGATGTCGCTCCCACGAGCAAGTCCTGCATTGGCAACAGCAACATCAATCCCACCAAATCGCTCGACAGTTGCCTCAATCGCTGCCTCAACCGCAGTCGCGTCTCGAACGTCTGTTGGCACGGTAAGCGTCTCAGCCTCGTACTCGACTGTCAGTTCTTCAGCGAGCTCATTGAGACGCTCCTCGCGCCTGGCGAGTAATGCAATATCAGCACCAGCCGCAGCCAAACGCCTTGCTGTTGCTGCGCCGATTCCTGAACTCCCACCAGTGATTACTGCTGTCTGATTTTCGAGTGTCATCTCAAGCGGCATAGTTCGCATTGCAGGTGGCACAGGACTCATATGTATCTTTCCGGTGAAGCCATCGAACAAAGCTCTCTTTATCTGTGACTTTCTCGAAACGGAATCGTTTTATTTATTCCAGCAGAAATTACGGTGTAGGCATGCTCCGTTGGTGTAGTCCGGCCAATCATCTTGCCCTCTCACGGCAAGGACTTGGGTTCAAATCCCAAACGGAGCATCACAATTCAAGTTCCTTCTTGCGGGTTGGTTTGAACAAACTCGCTGTCATCAACCCAGCGATCGAGTTGTTTTGATTCCCTCCGAGTCAGAAACCCATTCACACACAACCGCGCCCAGCGCAACGACTGTCCTGTTCGCACATATTTAAAAAATACTCTATGTTCGACACGCCACTACTGACAGTCTCTCGATAGCTTGTTTAGACGCTGATAGGTATAGAGCGCACATTCCCTCTATCACGAGAAATTACGCCATGCTCTCCTCAATTTCCAGTGCCCCACAAAGTCCTTGCCATTCCTCAACGAAGAGACCATACTGTTCGACATCAACGTATTCAGTATTCACAAATCTTGTCTGACGAGCAGTCCCTTCATGTACGAATCCTGGTCATTCACACAGAGATATCGAATACTCATTTGGAGCCACTGTCATAGCGGAGATCCGGTGCAACCGAAACTCTTGGAATCCGTCCGCAAGCAGGTGTGCGCTAGCTTCGAGTGCGTAGCCATTCCCCCACGCCTTTGGATGGAATTAGACGGCGAACTTCGCGTATCCATCTGCGCCGATAATGGGCAGAAGTTGGACTGATCCGATTGGTTCTCCCATGCAATCGTCGTTATTCAGAACAGCGAGTAGGAACACGACATCTTCATGATGTTCTCTTGACCAGAGTTCGTCTCGGTAGCGGTCTTTGGTATATCAGTTGTTAGGAATTTGATTTCTGTCTCCGAACCGGAACGCGTCACTGGGCATTCCAGTTGAATTGAGTGTGGGTTCGGATAGAAGCGCTGGTCATATTGCCAACGAATTATATGCGGTTCGAAACGAACTGATACATTCGCGGACGTTTTAGGTTCGAGACGGTCGCACTCAATGAACGTTGATCGTGACATGGCGTATCCATGGCTATCAATTACTTATTGAGCTTTCCAACAGAGTTCAAGACTGAGCGCCGATTGGGTACAGAGGCAATAGTCAGCTCAGACGGAGGGACCAACGATTATCGGTTAGCTCTATGCTATACACTCCGAGTGCACTGGAATAACTGGTATGTTCGGACATATCAACCAGTAACTCACCTGCAAGAGACATCCTCTGTGTTCAGCGGTCCGTTCCTCTCGAATCACGTGACGCCCGGAATGATACTAGTTGTCTTTTTCAGCACCCTCACGAATACAAGCATGAATAATTGATGAAAGCGGCTGACGAGTGTATCAATACAGAAGATTACTCGAGTATGACTGTTTCGAGATAGAGAAATCAATATTATGCACAATCGTTCGTTATATCACTTGGACTCTCGTGAATGAAATATATCTGATACAATGGTCATATGTCCACGTAATCCTCATGATTCTATATATAAATTAATCAAAGAAAATGAGCAACCAGATCCAAAAGGAGCATTCATCCGCATCTCGCCGCGGAGGGAAAGGATCGAAAATTGAGCGAGTGGCAGATGAATATGACCTCTCGGGGCTTGGAGATGAACTGGTCTTTCGATGGCTTGGCGAAAATGGATATGAACGCGAGAGCCTGCGTGATTTAGCTGATCGGGTAAATAACCGTCTTATCCATGCTGCAGTCGATGAGTCACTCACATTACTCGACGGGGAAGCTGATAATATTCGTCGACTGCTCACCGATGATGACGTTACCACAGGGAAGCGAATCGAGACTCGGCAGAACCTCAAACATGAGGGAGTTGATATCAATCGTCTTGAATCAAGTCTGATATCATATCAATCAGTCTATAACTACTTCAAACGCGACAGAAATATTTCTCGGAAGCCTGAGCAATCAGCTCACGACCCAACATCAACTCTCGAACCAATTCACAAGCTTGCAAATCGTTTGCGAGCAATCATGAGGAATCATATCAAGCAGTGGACCCGAAACGATGTTGTTACCGATGGTTCATATGATGTAGACGTTGTTGTGTGGGTTACGTGTCAACACTGTGGTGAGCGTTGGTCCCCAACGACATTTCTTGATGAAAGTGGATGTCAGTGTACCCACGATCCCGAGTGTTAGCGGGCGAGTAAATTATTTACTTTTACTCTTACTCCTCAATTTCGTGTCTTGCTCTCCCCTAGTTGAGGATAATTGCCCCTCATTTGGCGAGAATCTCAAGAGGAGCGAAACTTTTCTATTTTCAAATGGTGGAAGTGCCGAGATTGAACACACGTGGTGTTTGTGTCATTAGCCGTTGGTACTTGTGAGTGCCTTCACCCGAAACGGAATAAAACAGAATGTAATGGGATGAGGTGGAACGGAATGTGGAAACTCGCCTCCTGGATCTCATGAGTGCAGGTTCACAGAGACGCATATCTCATGATTATCGCGTTAGCGATTGGTATCACGGACGCTCAACCGGAAGGGAATTTGGGCTGAGTAATGACAAAAGTATGCTTCTGTCGGCTCGTCTGATGGTGAATTCAATCTGTTGGTTTCAGCGAGAACTCACCGCCCTATCTACGGATTAAACCAATAAAACACAATGATATTTGACACGCCGAGCGCAACGGCGTAAAACAGATTTAGACTGCTTGTGAATAACGAGACAATCCAGACTCCCACTGCTGAGACGATTCCGACAAGAATTGCGTATCTTATTCGAGAGAGTCCACGTACCCAATTATCCACCCGATAATACGTCTGGTGTAAAACACTCATATTGATTGGTGTACGCGCCCACATATCAGTATCTCGTCCTCATCCCCGAACAAACAGTCACACAGTCATATGCCGACTCAAAGCATTCTAAATCAGTGTCAATATGAATCGCATTATTGATGATTGAGACTCGCACGTGAGCTCAGCCAGCTCACTCAATATTGACATCTGGGCGCTTTCTATAGCGGCTGATAATGATGATACCAATTACAACTCCAAGAGAAACGAACAAACCGGCCTCTGGACCATAGCTATCACCGAGAAATACACTCGGAGTATTTATGCCAAGATCAATCACTGTAATCGGGAAAAAGAATCCACTCACTGGAAGCCCAACACCAGCCCCCAAGACAAGATTCCAGCCGAAATGAAGACCGACTGCGAGTCCTATCCGTCTGGTGAAGACGTATGCCGTCGCAAACCAGACACCAGCGAGAAATGTATTGAACGTGCTCAAAAGTGATGCGTTCGGGTTTTGGATATGTAAAAGTGCAAACAATCCACTCGTGATAATCACTGCACCAGGTGTCGCGTATCGGTCAGACAGAGCGGTTAGACCACTCTCCACATTCGGGAGCAAATATCCACGGATCATAACCTCTTCTGCGACAGCAACTGCAATCACGAACGTCAAGATTGCAAGTAATTTACTGAAGATTGAAATCATTGTTTCACTGGATCGTGCAGTTATAAACCGGGACTCAGGCTGTGTCGACAGCACACCCATTATCTGTACAGCATCAATCCATAATCCAGCTCCCGCAATCGCGACAATCAATCCTCCAGCAACAAATATCCCAACCATACACTCTTTGAGCCACTGTGTCGTCAGTGGTACCAAACCATACTCTGAAGGGTTTCGTTGGTCAACATATCGGATAATAACCCAGAGAACACCACACGCAATTACTGCTATCGTTGATTGTGACACTGCCAGTCGTAACACTCCTGATCTCGGAAGGTCGAACTGCTGCAGTGCCACCCGTCCGAGAAAAAGTGTCAATAATAGGCTTATCCCAGCGATTAACAATCTTAGTGGAGTCCGGAGCCGACTTTCGCCCGTGAAAAGATATCGCTTGATCTGCATATATCGACACAAACCGGGATAGGCAAGTGAACTTTACTCGATATCAGTGCTGTTACTCACCATCAATCAAGTAACCACCACCACGTATGTTCAGAGAGAACACACTCATCCTCACTCTCACAGCCGGAGCACTCCGAGGTCATGCCCTCAGTCTGAGATTCAATCTTACGGAGAATCAACAAGAAGGTCTCGCGTCTTAGCGCCAGGGGGACCTCAAGATCACAGTGGTACCCATCAGTAAGATAATTGCGTCAGGAGATATGACTGAGTCATCTCACAGATATAACATATAACAGACAGAATACAAGACGCAAAACGGACATGGGGAAGACATAGAACGTCTGAATGGTATAATATGATATGCGCGATGTACTCATTATTGGTGGTGGAGTTGCTGGATTACAAGCCGCTGTCTTCACCGCGAAAGCCGGACTCGAAACAGTTGTATTGAATGATGGAAATCCCCTCGTCCGCAATACAGATAAAATTCAGAATCTCCTCACCGAGGAACGGATTGCAGGCGATGAGATCATTGAGACTGGTCGTGAGCGGGTTGCGGAATTTGACGGTGAGATTGAAGAGGCAACAGTCACGCGTCTTGCCCGTGAGGATACGCCTGGACCGTTCACTGTCACAACAGAATCTGATGACTCATATCAGGGGGAAGCGGTCATCATCGCAACAGCGAATGAATTTGACATGCTTGCTCCATTGGATGACGAAATTGAATATATAGATGGACCAGAAGGGGAGTTCACGATGGAAAAACACATCCAGACCGATGATGGGAACCGAGCGAGTGATAACATATACGTCGCTGGATTAGCGAATACATGGGAATATCAAACAGCAGTCGCAATTGGTGATGGTGCCAAAGCAGCTGTCAATCTTGTAAGTGATCGTAACGAGGAAGCATATATTGATCATGACTGGTAGTCCTCAGCGATATGTTCAATAATCCCACGAGACTGATTGTATTGACGCAACAGAATTCACAGTCCGTCTACTCACCAATTAATCAGATAAATATTGACGATTCCCCGTCTTGCAATCAATCTTAATCATCGTCAAATTGAACCCAAGACCGAATCAGCATTTATACAGGCTGCGAGCGCTCTAAATTGAGCTGTGCACCTCCTCAAAGCAGTCAAAAAACAAAGAGTTCATACTGTAGTCGTCTCCAGCATGTATGCACTGACACAAATTCCCCTGTTTTCGTGTGTTTGTGGTCCATAGCTGCTAGATATATATGACCAACCAACGTATACGGGAGGAAGTTCAATCTACTATTGAATGAAAACAATTTGTTATGAGTGTGATAAGTCATACACAGAACTTCAATTACTTCCCGGTGAGGTTGACTTATGCCCACAGTGTTTTGAACGGAAGCTCAACGGTGAGTTATAACCGATACAGCCGTTGAGACAGGGGTATGAGTGGTCTATCTTAGTTGAGACCGAGCGGATACATCGCATATTGTGCGCATGGTGATGCGCTTTCAGACACTGGGTATCCGATAATGAACTGTCACAATCACACAGGACAGTCTCGTATGATCAGAAATAATCAATAATACCCAACTTGAGACTCATTACCGCTTGGTTATTCCATCAGAATACGACACGCAATATCATATCATTCTAATCGTTATCACGAATAGACTGTGTTACACACTGTGATGTTACTACCGCAAATTTATCACCACTGGAGATTTCTGCATCTAATATAATGTCAGGGCAAGCTAATATACTCCAAAACCCACTCGTGCACTATGGGGTACCGGCAGTAAACGCGGTTATTGTTCTTGCGGTCGGATTCTTGTTTCTTGATCCGGGTATTACGCGCAATCTCATATTTCTCATTGCTGCCGTTGAGGTTCTTGTTGTGCCATGGGTGCTAAAACGCGCAGGAAGACAAGCCTAGCCAGAAAGTCTCATCTATCACTACAGCAGTCGTTGGTAACATAATCAGTGTTTCTATTTGAAACCACACTCATTTCAGCTGGAACGACTGTGTGCGCGTTCGGTTGCAACTTCGGAGACAGAAATCACAGTCCCAACAACTGATAGCACAGCAGCACGTTGTTAACATCATGTATCACGACGAGGGTCAAGTTGACATCCTCCCGCGGTTCAAGACGTCCCCAGAAATCGGCGATTTCTGGTGTGCGAACGAGACCTTCGGTCTCGTCAACGCGGGAATCTCGAAGCTGGGATATTAAGATTCGCAGTCTCCCAGTTGTTCCCGCGGTTGGAACCCCCTGGACAACTCATACAAGAAGACTTCGGGCTGTGTCAACCAACCGGGACTCCTCTCTTCACCCAAATCAGACCCAGAGTTAGTTTGGTTCACATTGAGGCAAATGTTCTCCGCCCCGTTTCCATCAGCGTGAACACATCGTAATTCAACTATCCGACAATGATATTTCGGATCGTCTCTCCAATGACGATAGCAATAAACGATGCGATTACACCGATAAAAAGCAGGAAGTAATTTGCGATTGTGCTTTTTGCATACACCAACTCAAATGAGTAGTGAGCACCATCCTCACCAAATGGTTTCACTCCCATTGGTGTGAGTGCGTCCGCAGCGATATGTGAAAGTATGCTCGTGAGTCCAATAACAAACCCAAATGGAACTGCTATGAGTGTTAATAACGGACTCGCATCAGCAATCACTACAGCGCTCGTGGTCACAAATGCGACAATGCAGCCGGTTAAAACAGCAAACTTGACAGTATGAGTCACGCCACGATGGGTGAGCGTATCAATTTGTGTATCATAATCCGGAAGAGGTGCAATTAGCAGTGTCAATACTCCTCCAAGGACTGCTGCAACATCGAATCCGCCAATGAGGGCAACACATCCAATCGGAGCATATGCGAGTAATGATGCACCGTAATGACCTTTCCTGTACATTAATTTCTCTGATTGGTAATAATATATTTTCGAGTGTACATTGGCTTGTGTGACCCATCTCCTTGATAGTATAACTGAATATAGTGGATGCCCGAGTAATAAATTATCAGCAGCGTATCAGTGACATCCTCCCCCAGTTGAAGTCGGAGGAATCCTGCGTTCTCGAAACCGCTGGTCTCGGTCCCACGACAGTACTCACAGATTTCTGTCGATGGCTGAAGCCGGCAGGGACTTCCCGTGCTCTCTATACCATACACCGACAGCTCACAGCCAATAATCAATTATCTTGTTATATTGATATGAGCGGCTTCTGCTGTGCGCGCACGCGCGCGATGGGCTTATCAGTGGTCTGCACGTATACTGTGTATGTCGGATTCAAGCATGCGGTCTCTGTCATCATCTGATCTTGATATTGGATACGAACAAACGGATGTTTCTGTACTCATTATCGGTGCTGGTGCTGCTGGTGCGCGGACAGCGATCGAACTCGCACAACAGGGTGTTGATGACCAGCTTGTCTTAGGGAAACGAAGTCATGGCGATGCACATACGACGTGGGCACGTGGTGGTATCAACGGTGCCCTTGGGACGCATGACCCGGAGGATGACTGGACAATTCATGCTGCGGACACGCTGAATGAAGGACATTTTGTCTGTGACCCAGAGAAAGTCGAGACCGTAACCCAGCAGATGCCGGATCGATTACGCGAACTCGATGAGTGGGGCATGGACTTTTCTCGAACTGATGATGGTGAGGTTGATCAGCGGTTCTTCGGTGCGCAGTCATTCCGTCGAACCGCCTTTGCAGGTGATCATACTGGTGAATCACTGCTTGATACGCTCGTTGCGCGAGCACAAGAGCTTGAGATCCCGTATGAAGAAAACACAATGATTACCCGTCTCATCTCCGATGGTGACTCCGTGCATGGTGCCGTTGGCGTTGATCTTGATACTGGAGAGTTCACCGTGTTTAACGCCAACACTGTCGTGTTAGCTGCCGGAGGCTACGCAGCAGCATACAGTCGTCATACCTCACGAGATGATGAGAATAACGGCGATGGTGCAGCACTTGCATACGATGCTGGTGCGTCATTGATGGATATGGAGTTCGTCCAGTTCCATCCAACAGGAATGGCGGTTGATGAAAGTGATTCTGAGTGGGCTGAATGGAGTGGTCGTCTTGTCACAGAAGCTGTCCGAGGCGAAGGGGGACGACTGTATAATAGTGAAGGTGAGCGATTTATGGAACGGTACTCACCTGACCAAATGGAGCTGGATGCACGTGATGTCGTTGCCCGAGCGATTGCAAAGGAGATTGCAGAGGGACGGGGAACAGAGAATGATGGTGTTTATCTTGATATCTCTCATCGCGATGCATCATTCATTCAAGAACGACTTCCACGGATGTATCAGCGGTTTGCAGACCTCGGCGTTGACCTCGCTGAAGAACCAGTTGAAGTCGCTCCAACCTCGCATTATGGAATGGGTGGTGTTTCAGTCGATGAATACGGCGAAACAGATGTTGATGACCTCTTCGCTATCGGCGAGACGATGGCTGGTGTCCATGGTGCGAACCGACTTGGCGGGAACTCACTCGCTGAAACGGTCGCATACGGCACTGTCACCGGTGATCGGATTGCTGATCGGCTTACGGAGTCCAACCCAGTCGATAACACAATCCCACAGTCGCTCCGTCAGAATCTTATCCAGCCACATCTAGATGAGTTGGGCTCGTTGGCAAACGCTGATGGTGAATACGATGTGATGACAGTCTTCGAGAAGATACAGACGCTAATGTGGGAGCACGCACGCCTGCTTCGCGATCAATCATCGCTTGAATCAGGGATAGAGGAACTCGAAACAGTGCAATCGATGGTTAATAATATGAATGTTGGTCCAGTTGGAAGTCGATCCTTCGAGTTCGCTATTGACGTCGGATTTATGCTGACTGTTGCTGAATCCGTTCTTCGAAGCGCGGCGATGCGAACTGAATCACGTGGAGCACACTATCGAACTGATTATACTGAGGCCGATCCATCGTGGCAGAAAAACATCTATGTTGAACAGGCTGATATTGGCGGGATGCGAACGTGGACCGAATCAGTCGACAAACCAAGTCCGGCTGTCCAAGCAGCACTCGATGAGGGTCACGAACTCGATTATCACCAGCTCGAATAAATAATAATAATCGCCCGTCTTCCTGTTCGATACATCACAGTATTCGGTATCGATACACTATATCACCGTGTTCATCCGATTGGGTATTGATTTGACCGTCTCACAGGTGATCTGTCAGTCGGTCCTCTTTGAGTTCTGATTTGTGAGTCTTAATCTCTGATTCCGAGACGACAAATATTGCTTCGATGAGACGTGGGTTCCTTCACAGGCGACGACAGAGGATCTAACCGAAAACAAACACGAGTGACCCTCGCGAGTTGATGAAGGTCACTGAATCTACATGATATCAGTGTTTAATCCAACTAGAACTTCCGTCAGGATTCGAGATCGTCCGGAGGAGCAACTTGGAGTCCCTCATTGCTACTGCCACGCTTATCGTCGAGAGGTAATAATAATCCCGGTGAGTGTCATAACTCCCCCAATCGCAGTGAACTCTGTTGGGAGTTCACCTAACAATAACACCGCAAGCACCGTACTACCGACTGGTTCGGCAAGGAGTGAAACACTGACAACGCTTGATTCAACATGCGCAAGAGCCCAATTCAGGACAGTATGACCAAGGATTCCTGGTCCAAGCGCCATTCCAATAAAAAGAAGCCATTCGTGCGGTGGATACGCAAATAATGGATCATTTACAGTGGTCGTGAGCGCGAGTAATACAATTACACAGACCGCATACACAATCACAACATATGGAATAAGCGGGATTCGCTGTCGGAGTGACCGACCGGTAAGAACATACCCAGCCATGCACACTGCAGCGATAATTGCAAGTGTATTTCCATAGAGCGGTGCTGCCCCAATCGCAGGTGCACCGACAATCGTCCCTCCAAATGACATAACAGCGATTCCACAGAGTGCAATCACCATTCCGATACCAGCACGGCGCGTGATTTGTTCAGACAGAAACAATGCTGCACCGCTCGCAACGAACAATACCTGTATCTGTACGATTGTCACGGAGGCAGCTACACTTGTCCATGCCAGACTCTCAAACCACAGACCAAAGTGCAACGCCAGGGCAACACCAGCTGCACTCGCAGCAATCCAATCACGACGAGAGAGTTGATAAAACGCATCACGATGAGAATGAACTGCAAAGGGTAACAATAGCAGTGTTGTAAATAAGACACGATACAGTGCAATGACGAGTGTTGGTGCTGAACTGTATCGGATCAAAATAGCACTTGTGCTTACCGCGAGAATAGCAATTGCAAGCGCCGCTGCAGGCGGCAGAGTATCCGTTACTTGTCGAACAGAAATCCCCACACTGATACTGCTATACGATTAAATATTAATGATGTGGAACACACAGCACTCGGCTTGACTGGCAATTAAAATATGGACCACTGATTAATTGATAAAGCCCGCAAATAACAATCACATCGAGGGAAAAGCGATTAATTGGTGCCTCTGTCGGCATTGAATGTATAATTTATAAGTTAATAATAGTTACTATTATCACAGATTATCACCGCATAATATCAGATAATTAATCAGTCATTTGGATCATCTGGCGTATAATGGACGGGAAGATTCGACTCACAACGGCAGTTCATACAGTGTTGCACTGAGGAGCATACACTTTTTTTATCTGGCGGAGACATTGACCCTACGTTGATGTTGAGAATCGATAGGCGGGAGAGGGCATCGATAAGGGCACAGTAGGCATTAGAAACCTCAACGTCAACGCGGAACATCCGAAGCAGATGGGTCACTTCTCAAAAACACCACGACACCGTGTTGCTGTCGTGAGTGCGAGGGGTGATGCTGAATCTCATAGATCGACCGCATTCCCCGTGAACCGCGTGAGGCTGTCAGATCGATGGTCCTCAGAATGTTTGTGACAACCCTGCAGGAAGCCTCTCGGGCTTTCGGTAGATCCCACCAGCAGTTCACGATACCCAGAAGGCTCAGAGTACCGAAAGAAACGATAGGAACTCTCTGGTCTGTTCTGAGTCGAAATCGAGATATCCAACACTCCTGAGGATAAAAATGTCTGCATCATATACCATCTGAGTGGTCCAATCGCCACGACACGACGGTTACCCGCTACTCCTCATCCTGACCAGGTGGATCGATATCATGATGTTGTTGCACGTGTGGAAGTCGGGAGCTGATTTTCGTCCAGAGTGCGGTGTACTCTGTGGGCTGGTTGTCTCGTGCAAGATGAATAAACACACCACTGGTCGCTGTCATCGCAATCACAGCGATCGGTGCACCAGTGAGCACAGTGAGCGTTTGTAAGGATGAACCTCCACCGAAGAGGGTCACACCAATCGCAACGAGTGCCTGCAGACCAGCCCACAAAAACATCGCTCGACGTGATGGGGTAATCCCTCGGCGTGCTCCAAGAAACGCCGTGATTAACGTTGCTGTGTCCGCTGAAGTGACAATGAAGACAATGATCAATGCAAGAAATATGAACAACAAGAAGTCCGCAAGCGGAAGTGAGGACAGCAGTGTAAACCCGACGACCGCCTCATCGCCACCGCGGGCAGCAACAGCAGTTAACAACCGTGCAGTCCCCTGACGTTGTGCAGTGAGTGAGACCTGTGTAAAAACAAGAAACCACATGAGTGTCGCCATTGATGTTGCACCAACGGCTGTGGCGACAACTGTTCGAAGACGGCGTCCACGGGAGATTGCAGCGATGAATAATCCGGCAAATGGCGCCCATGAAAACCACCATGCCCAATTCCAGACTGTCCACACTGTCGCCCACGATTCTGGCGCTGAGGTCATCGCTCCGAGACTCAGTGTTAGAAAATGCCGTGTATAATCAACAATCGCATTTGTCCCTGTCTGGGTCTGGGCAATTGTCGCTACTGTTATTGGTCCAACGAGTGTAAGAACAATTGCAAACAGCACAAAGAGTCCAATATTCACCGCTGCGATCCGCCGAATCCCCCGTTGAAGTCCACTAGCAGCAGATATTGCATAAATACCAGTGAGTCCAATCACAAAGATCACCACAGCGGTATTGGTCTGTGTGAGTCCCCAGTGAAACGCAATACCAGCAAGAAATTGTTTGGAAAGCAACGCAATGGAAGTACCAACCCCTCCAATCGTCGCAAGGACAGCGAGGGTATCAAGCCCTCGGCTCCATGGACTCTCAAGACCATCTGCTCCAAGAATCGGTAAAAGAATCGATGAAAACCGAAGCGGCGCATCATGTTCGTATACAACATACGCGACTGGGATCCCAACCATCGCATATGCACTCCATGCGGACACCCCCCAGTGAAAGAGGGTCGTGATGAGTGCAATATGAGCCGCAGCCGCGGATTCTGGTGCAATATCAAACATTGGTGGTGGGTGCCGATAGTGAAAAAGCGCCTCAGCCGGTCCCCAGAATACAATCCCAGCAGCAATGCCAGCGGTGAAAATAAGCGTAAAGTACGTTGGATATGAGTATGCCGGTTTGGCATCCGGTCCTCCAAGTCGAATGTCTCCCCACTTACCGACAATAACAATAGCACATCCCACAACTGCCAGCAACACGATTATCTGCAGTAGAGGACCAATCGCACCAAGGGCTGTCACTCGAAGCGTACGCACAGTTGTCTGTGTCTGTGCAGGAAAAAGCGATGCAGCAGTAAAATATCCGACAAAAACGACAATCGGAGTGCCAACAACGAGTGGATCGATTCTGTTGCGAATAGATACCTCGAGTGATTCCGAAGTCAGAGCGCGTGCTCGCAGCGACCCAACCGTTTCTGAGAGTCGAAATGGCTGCCCATCATATGGGAGCACAGCAAGATATCCGAGTGCCGACCCAAAAAATAACAATGAGAGTGCAACCCAATATTCTCCGCTGAGAAATCCACTCGCAATCTGTGGAAAAAAGAATCCAGCTAAAACGAGCATCCCAGCGGCAACGCAACTCCCAAACAGTAAACGTCCTACCGTTGGAACCGTCGCTGTGGCATCTGCTTCATTCGCACTCACATGTGATGTGATACCACGGCAAGCACATAAATATATGCTGTTGGTAAGAGTAAGAATGACGATGCGTCCGCAATCGAATCGCAATCGCAATCGCAATATCACTCTCAACTCGTATCACCGTCAGATAATTTGATGAGACTCATTACTGACAGCCTTCCCCAATAGTTGTCCCCCGATACCTCGAAGATTAATTACCTCATCCGCGCCGACAGAACGCATTTTTGCCACATGCGTTTCATTATTTGCCACTGCGACGATACGAACATCAGGGTCAACATTTCTGACTGCAAGGATAGATAACACATTCTGTGCGTCATCATCACTTGCAACCGCGACGGTGTTTGCTGCATCAACCCCGGCTTCTGAGACTGCTGTTTCTTGAGTGGGGTCCTCAGTAATGACTTCCTGACCATCTGTCGACAATTCTGCAGCGGCGTTAGAATCATCTGTAATGATGACGATATCACTGTCAGGATCGACAGTGTTCAAATATGATTCGGCAATCGCTCCATATCCAAGAATAACAAGATGGTCACTCAAGAGTGCGAGTTCTGATGCAGTCATGTTTCCAAATGCGGCAGCCATCCGTGATTCAATCGCCGGAGCAATGAGTGCCCCGACGGCGACGGTGAATGCGCCGGTCCCAAGAACAATGACCGATAATGAAAACATCTTTGCCTGGACTGTTGTCGGTGTCACATCGCCATACCCAACTGTCGCAATCGTGACAATCGTGTAGTAGATTGCATCTCCCCAGTTTTGAAGCCCAACAAATTGCGTGCGAAGCCCATATGAGCCGATTGTTCCATACAGTCCAACACCACCAATCGCAGCGACTGAGGCGGTCTGGAATGATGATAATCCAAGCGGAGTATTGAATGAGTCGTGATTCCTCAGGATGACTGGGATTGTGACCGCAATCATCAACAAAAGTGGAATATCGGTCGTGCGACCAGCAGTCAGCGGAAGCACCGCTAACAGTGGGAGTAACCCAATCGAAACAATCCATGCAATTCGCCTTCGTCGTTGCAGTCCAAGCGTGCAAACGCCGAGTGGAAATGCAATGAGTACCCCAGCGAACCGGATAAACAGCGTCGGGAATGGCATTACCGCAGTGAGTGGGCCAACGGGAGTGAGTGCTGGTTGACTGAGCGTCGACAGTCCCGTCACAAATGAGAGAAGTGTTACTGCTCCCATCAATACGACTGCAGACTTCGGTCCAGCAAGTGCCTGCCAACTGAGTAATCTGATCTGATCACTCGGATAAAATATCTGTTCGAAGGGTCGCTCGTCGGCACCGCCTGAGGCATCTGACACAAGCAATCAATGTGTGTAACATAATATTAACATTTGTTGCGAACCGCCGGAAATATCAATTCACAGTTATTTTGTGTCCTCGCGGAGACCATCTTAACTACCACTCCCAACGGTCTGTATCATATTCCATCGTGAGAACGAGAGCACTGGATTTGCATCACATACATCTGAGCCAGCGCGGTGCTGCATGAGCGAACATCTTTGGATTCATGCTCCAAGTGATGTACATGTACGAACTCAGCCGATATCTTTCCGTCCGACGGGCATATGGAGCATCATTTTCCACCGATGGAACGCTATCATTCCTTCTTGACACAACGGGCGTCCCACAGGTGTGGACAGTTACAGCACCAAATGCATGGCCGACCCAGCAAACGTTCGCTGATGAGGCTATCTCATTTGCGTCATGGTCGCCTGAGTCACAGTCGCTTATCTTCGGTATGGATGAGGGCGGTAATGAACGAACACAACTGTATCATCTCGATACCGTCTCAGGAGTACGCAAAAATCTCACTGAGACACCAGATGCAATTCATCGATGGGGCGGATGGGCGCACAATAGCGAGTCCTTTGCCTTCACGGCGAACCGTCGTGAGACGTCCGTCTTTGACGTTTATATCGGCAATTGTGACACCGACAGCGGTCTCACTGCTGAATGTATCCATGAGGGAGATGGATGGCTCACCGTCAGTGAGTGGGCACCCAGTGATGATCGCGTGCTCATCTCGCAGACACACTGGAGTTTCGATCAAGATTTGTTCGAGATTGATATCGATACCGGGGAGATTCGACATCTCACGCCACACGTCGATGATGTCCGGTTTAACCGTGCCACGTGGGCACCATCAGATGATGCAATTTATGTCATTACAGATTACCGTGCCGACACACTCTATCTGGCACGACTCGATGTGACCGGGAGTGGTGATATTACCGACATCGATTCTCGAATCACGTGTGTCGCCGATGGTGGCTCATGGAATATCGATGACGTTGTTATCGATCACGAGACGGGTCGAATCGTGTATTCACGCAATGTTGACGGCTACACTGAGCTGACGGTCGGTGAATTAACAGAGACAGCAGAGATCAATCCATTTCCAACGCCAGATATTCCAGGAAGCATTGCTGGTGGGATCACATTCGATGACTCCGCGGAGCGGTTTGCAGTTACAGCCACCGGGCGGAGTGAGAATCCGAATATCCATGTTGTTGATATCAACTCAGGAGCTACGACACAATGGACCAATGCCTCGACAGCTGGGATCCCCCAGAGGAACTTTATTACTCCAGAACTGATTCGATATCCAACATTCGACAATCGTGAGATTCCTGGATTGCTCTCAGTGCCAGACACATGGGAAGCAAATCAAACACCAGTCATTGTCGATATTCACGGTGGTCCAGAGAGTCAACGACGACCCTCCTTTCGGGGACTGACACAATACTTCCTCAATCATGGCTATGCTATCTTTGAACCGAATATCCGAGGTTCGACCGGATATGGACGGGCGTATACGCATCTTGATGATACTGAAAACCGGATGGATGCGATTGCAGATATTGAGGCTGCTGCTGATTGGCTTGCGGGTCATGATGCAATCGATCCAGATCGGATTGCTGCGATGGGCGGATCATACGGCGGATTTGCGGTCTTAGCGGCACTCGCTGAAACACCAGATAAATGGGCAGCAGGTGTTGACATCGTCGGGATTGCTAACTTTATTACATTTTTAGAGAACACAGGGTCATGGCGACGCGAACTCCGCGAAGCGGAATATGGGTCACTGGCAGATGACCGGGCGTTTCTCGAATCGATTTCGCCAACAACAAATGCTGATTCGATTGAGACACCACTCTTTGTTCTTCATGGTGCAAATGACCCGCGCGTACCAGTTGGGGAAGCAAAGCAAATTGCTGAGGCGGTCCGTGAGCAGGATGTCCCCGTTTCGATACGTGTTTTCGATGATGAAGGTCATGGAATCACAAAGCGTGAAAATCGAATCGATGCATATACCGATATTGTCGAATTTCTCGATGAGCATGTCTAAGAATCGAATAATTATTATTCCGATATATGTGTCTCAGTCTGCGTATCTGAGTTTGTAACCGTTCGAGCCGGGAGACGCGCATAGAGCACGGCCGCAATCGCGGTCACACCCGCCAATAAGAAAAATGACTCCGCGAGGAGTTCACGACTCGCCATTGCTCCAACGACTGTTGACCCGGTAGCGCCGAATAAGAAAAATCCACTTCGGAGGGTTCCCCATGCGGTTCCGGTGACTGTATCGGGTAGGACAGCGATAATATACGCATTTGAAACCGGTGCAATGCCAAGTCGGGACCCGATAAGCACCGAAACGACAGCAAGTGGTGCGATCCCATCGACAAGCGGCACTGCAATGAGTGCTGGAACACCAATCACTGTCATTGCAGTCAGGGTAATACGCTCACCAAATCGGGTAGTTATCGCTCCGGCAGTGACCTGTGTGATTGCACCACCCAAAAATAAGAGTGCAAGCATCCCTGCTGCGAGAGACTGATCAAGTTGTTTCGCAGAGACAAGATATGTGACATAAAATGCCGATAGCCCCTGAAATGCGAATAACATCAATGCGACTGCTGTTCCCGCGAGAGCAACTCCCCGGTGACGAAGCGCACGGATACCATTAGCTATGAGCCCCTGAATCGAGGCTGTTCGTGAACGTGAGGCTGATTCAGATGTATTCGCCGATGCTGATGTTGATTTTGAGACTGATTGAGAGGCTGTGGTATGTCTATTTGCAATCACACGATGCGTAAAGACACTCGTCACTACAAGCAGGGGAACTAACGATGCAATCACAACGCGCCACCCAAGCCCGTCAACAACTGCTCCGGCTGTCAATGGTAATACTGCTGAACCGACACTTCCCGCAGCAAGCGTTGCACCAATCGCGGCACTGTCATTGCTCGGAAATGTCCGTGATAACGCTGTACCACGGGCGGGACCGTAGAGTCCGGTCGCCAGACCAAACACGCCGCATCCACATAAGAAGATGATGAATACTGGTGCGACTCCGAGGATCACAACACTTCCAGCTGTAAGGAGAAGGCTCCCAGTAAGTAACCGTTGTTCGCCTAATCGATCGATGAGGATGCCAGCAGGTGATTGCATCAGTGCATATGTTGCCCACATAAGTGTCACTGCGATGCCAACACCTAGATTACCAACAGCAAATGTCGTTTTCACCTGTGGGAGGACAGCAGGAACGAGAAACCGACCACCAAGAACGAATACCCACCCGAGTGCAATCGCGATGAGCGTCCATCCGCGGCCATCACCACGCAGCCGACTGACTGCTGTGTTAGTCCCCATGTGGTACCTCAAGGGAGTACCCATGAGGGCATTGTGATTTTACCTGCCGATAAGTGATTGTGAGTTCAAACAACGAGAGAGGATATATTATATTTACATTCATCATTTCATACTGACTCTACTGAGTCGACTGTCGAGATGAGTTTCTTATGAGATCAGAAGCCCTCAGATATGAGGAGTAGCGTCTCAAAGTTGGTGTTTTACTTGGATTCTCAGCTATTTACAGTACCTCGATATCCTGGAACACTGAAACAAAGCAAATAATCACACCAGTGCTATCAATATATTACGATCTTGACTACATACGCTCTGTTATCTCATCCGCAAGCCGATCATACATTCGAAGCGAAATAAATTCGCCGTCAAGATGAGCCGTCCCATGGTGAGCGTATTGAGTTGTCTGGTCATGATTGCCAACTGAATCGTCCAACTGGGCTGTCACATGAGTATAAATGAGAATGATCGCAATGAGTTGGAACGGTCAATACTGAGGGCCTATGACGCATGCTTTCCGTACTGAATTTTCTCGTGATTTGGCTACCAGCTACCAGCTACTATCCTGTGAGTCTCGTTATTCAACACAGAACGCGCATACCGGTATTCTACTCGAATAAGCTCGGTTCCGCAGGGAAACGGCACTCAGGCTGCCAGCGATTATCAAAAGTGTGATCGAAACCGTGACTCCCATCTGCTCACAACAGATTACAGACATGCAAGGCGAGGGTCGGGGTTTTGATATTGATGGTGATGGTGATGATGATGATAATGATGATGTGACGTCGACACTGAGACGTGTTCTGTTCGTTCGATATACTGTTCAATCGTCTTCGTTGAGACAGTTCTCGCAGCCTCGATGGAGTCCGACCGTTGCTAGAACTCACCGCCCCACAGATACTCGTTCAAAATGACTCGTGCTGTTCTCACATCTTTTGAACCGTGACGTTGTTGAGTGTCCGAACAATCTCGCTTGGTACGTGTCGTTCGAGAATCGAAGATTCTCGTGATGACGAAGGAGCTCCGGTCTTTCGAACCACTTCGGGTGCGATGAGAGGAACTGATACTCCGATTTTTTATCTCGGGAATAAATCTTGTGCTGCCTGCAGCGTACATCAAGAATCCGCGGCGATATCTTATATCACTCTGACGTATGTTGAAACATGTCAACAACGACTGAGACGACTAACAACCCACAAGCAGACGTATATAATGGTGAATGGACAGCAGGTGTCATTGGGGGCATCGCTGGGGCAATCGTGATGGCTGCTGCAATAATCGCGATGAACACGCCAACGCTTGCTGTCGCGATTCCATCATTATACACACTTGCACCGCCAGCAAACGTTGGGCTTGGATTATTTGTCCATCTCTCTCATGGCGCTGTTCTCGGCGTTATCTTCGCAGCACTCATTGGTGTCGGAGGATTCTCAGGGCTTGGTGTACGGGTTGGCATCGGTGCAGTATGGGGAGTTGTCACGTGGGTCGGACTTGCTGCGCTCGTAATGCCGGTGTGGCTCGGTGTTATCGGGTCACCCGCAAGCCCACCATTCCCAAACTTTGCACCCCCGTCATTGCTGTGGCATCTTCTCTATGGTATTGTACTTGGTGTTATCTATGATGTCTCCGAGGATATCGTCTAGAACGTGGAATTCGGTCTGAACCGCTGTTTTGACCACTAGCCGTCAGAACGAGAAGGAGAAGCCTCAAATCAGATCCAACGTCCCGCTGTTCAAGCGTACGTCTCCGTCACTTCGGGTTGGTTGTAACGGGGAGTTCACAATCCACTGGTTTTCACGATGGGAGGGTTCGAATGTCTCTCGTACCCGCATTTCAGATACTGGAACGCTTTGTCCTTGCGGTTACCGGGACAGTTGACTTCCTCCCACGACTGAACTCGTGGGATTCCTCTGTGGGCAACCCAACCAGTCGGTTGCCCCAGCTGTGAACTTGCGGGTTTGCTGATGCTCGTTTGGTTGAGTGAATACGCCTCAAACCTACTGAGTATCCACTTGTGTTCATCCCACTCCCACTCCCAGTACGCTCCGTGTGCGTCCCTATTGCGGCCAGCACATAGGGTAGCAGACCGAGCCATCAGCCCTCGTTCTGACTGCAACAGCAACATATTCCACGCTCCAGCTACACACGCATGCGCGTCAAGTTCGCACTCCTGACAGCGGAACCCATCACCATCTCGCCGCACGTTCTCAGACCCATATTCTGGGCATTCGCTGCTCGAATCGGCCTCACTTCGCTCTTCGACAGTGACAGTAATGCCGACATCAACATCACCGAATGTGAGTGTCATCCGCTCCGTGCTCCGTCAGCTGCCCGTGACTCCAGAATGCGTGCGTCTTCTCGTTCACCGCAGACAACCAAATGCGTGCTCAATACATCACCTGTGACAGATCACCAACGTACACGGTATGGTATCAAGGTTTCCTCCGAGTACCGTTGGAACTGTCTGAACTGTGGGCGAGCATGAGAAACCGCTGTGTCACCAGTACCAGTGCTGGTGACGAGAGCCAGCGTGAGCGTGTTGTTCGCACCTACCACCTACGTCGACAGCTGCAGCGTGCGTCGTGTTCTCGGTATCGAGTGTATGAGTGAAGGCATCCTGCCGCTGTTGTTGTTGTTTCACCTTATTTGGGTGAATGCGAACAGGATGCTTGACACGAAGCCTGTCTGCCGTCTCGTCGTAGATGAGTGCAACTCTGGCATCGTATCGTCACCGTTCCATTGTGGATTCCCACGTATTCCGAGCGTGATGCGCTCGTTGTCCTCGAAATTGGACTTCTCTTCGAGCGCATCTCCAACACCGAATTCAAGTGTACTCTTGTCTTCGTCCCAGTCGAACTCGGAGAGGTCGTTGCGGACGAGGCCATGCAGGTCGTGTCCGTCGGTTCGGTTGCCCCAGTAGCCAGGCGGACTGGGTTTCCCTTGGACAGACGGGTCGCCTGCGTTGTATTGATCTCAAAGCGTGAGGAACGACCGCCACGATTCAGAGTTCTTGCGAGCGACTTGTTGACAGACGGCTTTGCCGAGGATGGGTGCGTAGTCATCGTAGAGGTCGGTATACTCTCCATCTACATCGTCCCATACGTTTTTCTCGCTGTCAAAGTAGGCTTAGCGGCATCGGTACGTGATTTGATTCCACAGAGGAGCGTGGGCGGGGGCGGCCAGCCACTCGAACAAGCACTGCCTGCACCGCTCGCTGACAGGCGTGGCAGTATACTCGTTCGTTCGTTGTGGCAGGTCGCTCACTAACCGTTGGTTAGGACTTTTAGAAATCTAACTGTTGGGGTTGCAATCAGGCAGAAAACAGTCTGATAATTCCATGTCGTCGGCTTCATCCCACGAGTAAAGTCGTGGGCTTTCGCCTCGACCCGCTGTAAATCTGCACTGTGAGTCACGCTGGGACGTATTTATTGGATCAATTTGCTTGATTGTAACGCTGTATCTGTGAGTTAACTGACTGCCTCTCACCAACCGGATTGCTTGGCTCCTGTTTCATATTGTGGATTGTCGGGCGGTAGTAACCTGGGAAAGAGCCATATCCAAGACATGCGTGATTCGAATATCATCATGTCCGACACAGACACAGACCCAAACCCAATTGTTCGGCGTGCAGAAGAGGTCACATATGAATCGGTTGAGTTGACCGATGGACTGTCTATGGGAATGCTCCTTGGGGATGCACAGGATACCCCACATTTCGATATGCGGCGATTCATACTCGACCCAGGACAGAAAGTCCCTGAGCATACAAACACCGTCGAACATGAGCAGTACGTCCTTGAGGGGTGCTACGAGGTAGGAATCGGTACGGAGAATTTTACCGTCTATCCAGGTGATGCTTTATAAAATACGAGGAGAATACCCGCGTCTTGAGCCGCGGGATGAATCCGACAACTCCTCGACAACCACCGCCGATGGCTGGACGGGATATTCCACCGTTCTCAAACACCAAACGTTCATACTGAATCGGGTATAAATTATTATACAGGCGCTCAGAATGTTGGAAGTCCACCGTACCCATCAAGCGAAGATCTGCAACCACGCACAGGTAGCGGACTCGCTTGACAGCCACGGGTGGAGTGCATCGAAACTCTGGAATGTCGCCAACTACCACTCCCGACAACAGTGGGAAGCCACGGGCGAGATACCTGACCACGGCGATCTTAAAACCGAGCTGAAGACTCACAACAACTACAAGGGGTTGCACAGTCAATCCAGTCAGCGCGTTCTGGAGGAACTCGCTGAAGCCTTCAACTCGTGGTACTCCAGCGATGATGACAGGGACAATCCGCCCGGCTACCGCAAACGAAACTACTACGATCAAGACGGTCGCCGCGTCCACGAAGAACACCCTCGTTCAACAGTCACGTGGAAGCAGAACGGCATCAAACATGACACCAAGAACAACCGTGTTCGACTCTCAAAAGGCGCGAATCACAAACAACACCCAAAAGCGTGGGAATACATCCTTATTGAGTACGAAACCCGGCCTGGCGTCACCGTCGAGAACCTCCAACAGGTCAGAGCAGTCTACGACAAGGCGAAACAACGGTGGGAACTACACCTTGTCTGTAAAGACGAAATCAAGACACCCACCGCGCCCGGCACCGAGACTGCTGGTATCGACCTCGGTATCTGTAACTTCGCCGCTGTCGCTGTTGCGTATAGCACCGAGGAAGCCGACCTCTACCCCGGCAATCGCCTGAAACAGGACGGCTACTACTCCCGAAA
>KE356560.1:2178874-2202727 GCA_000415965.1 Haloquadratum walsbyi J07HQW1 | reverse complement strand
GCAGGTCGCTCACTAACCGTTAGTTAGGACTTTTAGAAATCTAACTGTTGGGGTTGCAATCAGGCAGAAAACAGTCTGATAATTCCATGTCGTCGGCTTCATCCCACGAGTAAAGTCGTGGGCTTTCTCCTCAACCCGCTGTAAATCTGCACTGCGAGTCACGCTGGGATGTATTTATTGGATCAATTTGCTTGATTGTAACGCTGTATCTGTGAGTTAACTGACTGCCTCTCACCAACCAGATTGCTTGGCTCCTGTTTCATATCGTGGATTGTCGGGCGGTAGTAACCTGGGAAAGAGCCATATCCAAGACATGCGTGATTCGAATATCATCATGTCCGACACAGACACAGACCCAAACCCAATTGTTCGGCGTGCAGAAGAGGTCACATATGAATCGGTTGAGTTGACCGATGGACTGTCTATGGGAATGCTCCTTGGGGATGCACAGGATACCCCACATTTCGATATGCGGCGATTCATACTCGACCCAGGACAGAAAGTCCCTGAGCATACAAACACCGTCGAACATGAGCAGTACGTCCTTGAGGGGTGCTACGAGGTAGGAATCGGTACGGAGAATTTCACCGTCTATCCAGGTGATGCTTTATTGATCCCATCAGGCGTCACACACTGGTATCGCAACGAGAGCAGCGAACGAGGCTCATTTCTCTGTGTTGTTCCCAAAGGAGATGATGAAATCGAACTCAGTGACCAATCATAACTCCGACGTCTCTATTAATGTCTAAAAGAGATAGTATTCACTCTTATTTGCATGAGTGCACGTATGAGACCCAATTGGGATTTGTTCGAGTCCTCAAGTAGAGTAGCGGACAGACCAGAATCAAACTCGATATCGATGGAGTTGGTACCGGTGTCCTCAAGAGACATCGAGCCCCGTGTTGAACGAATATGACTGAGCCTATCGAGCCTTCTGTCTCATATTTACCTGAGTGATGATCGCCCTATTCAGGGGTCTATTGTGAAGTCCCTCGGGGACAAGTCCCGAGGCTTCACCGTTTTGGACCCGCACCCGCACCCGCAGGCGAAGATGAATTTCAGTCGTCCTCCTCACGACCTTCTCCGTGAGGAGTCGGCTGGAAGTCACACCCGAACACGCGGTGTGTCCGTGGGAGTCGGGACCTCGGTCTCCACCAGGACCAGCTGAAACCCCCGTCGCACCGCCAGTGGCGAATGTTGAGAGGGACCACAGTTCCAGTTCCAGTTCCAGTTCTAGATTGTCACAGTCAGCATTGAATTAAGATCTTTAATCCGTCTTTGAGATTCTCTGACTGTCCCTTTCGAGAAGACATGTGGCGGAATAACTGTTCATGTCGGCTTTACCATCGGGGTCACATCAGTATCAGTATCAGTATCAAAGCCCTGATGGCACTCGCCTTGATATCGAGTAGAAAATAACGATACTGACAGCGACAGCTGATCGGCGTAGTCTCCTCAACTCTCATGAGTCTCATAAGTGCCTTCACAGTATCGACAACTCAACCTATCTGTTTACGAGAGTGAGCTCTCTGTAACGATAGTATCAAGCTACTTAGTGGTGACATCATAATCAATTCCTCAAGCGAGAGACTTCATCCGATATATCATCTGCTACTGTTTGTGATCAATCACGCTGACTCCATCATCTGTCATGCGGATATGTAGCAAGGTTTGTTCGGGTCTCTGATTAGGACTGGAGTCAGAATCAGAGTCGGAGTTGGAGTCGAGATCGACTACATCAGTGAGTTCGGGAGCACATCCCATCATTCCAACCTGATTGAACCCGCATGCATTACAGACTGCATCCTGTGGGTTTGGTTTGTACTCACCATCGGTCACTGTCGCTGGGAGATATCCGACATCTGTAATCTCATCCGTACATACTGAGCAGTTCAGCGATTGTGGTGTTGAATGCAACTGCATATTTCTGTGTTCGTATTGTTTGTATATTAGTGGTTGGCACCTGGTCATGAGATGCGTGTTTCTGCATGAATCCACACCTGCCAGAACTGGAACGCCAACTCGCGTGTTTCGTGTCAACTCACGACAATTGCAGTATCAATAACTGATATAGAGCGAGTTGACACATAGGATGGACTGCTCAGAATCACTACGTGAGCTAGAAGGATGCCCTCACTCGAAACGTCACCCACGACGGGAAAACTCAGAGCAAAGTGGTGGTATTTTTGTTTTCTTTGTTATTCTCAGATGACTCCGAACCACCCAGCGATCACTGATTACATCTCAGTTTAAAAAACCGGGGAATCACTGTTCCCTCCTCGACTAATTGAGACAACTCTTCGAGAACTGAGATATCGTTATGAATATGAGTATAAGTGTGTGTTACAGTTTTTTGAGGCGCAATCCCATCCTGAGCCGTGGATGAAGCCGACAACAAGGGTTTGACCGAGCGACACGCACTAGATAGCACGCCCTCGGTAGTGATTGGACGGCGACCTATGACGCTGGTCGCTCAAAAGCGTCTCTGAGCCGCCGAGGAAATGTGCAGCCCTCATATCCCAAGCTTCAGCCGTGGGAGGAGGTCAACGCGGGTTCACACCCTCCTCACAAATCGAACCACGCCCGTGGCGACCGAGTCTAATTGTATACTCCAGCGAGTCGGTGTTATTCTGAGTAAAATACCTCCCAAGCTGGCTCCCCATCATCGGGATCAGCGATTGATTCGACCTTTTCACGTTGAAGTGCATTCAATTGTGCTGTTGCCGTTGCAGTCCATTGGTGGAACTCACGGCGTAATTGCGCTCGGACTGTTTCCGGTGATACTGGCGTATAAACATACACTTCACCACCACTGTCGAGCAGCCGTCGCTGTTTTTTCACGACACCAATTGATGCAAGATGATTGAGATGCCGATTAATGAGACTCCGGTCGTATTCAGTCTGCTCTGCGAGTGCTGTCACCGTCACTGACCCGCCCTCCATCACACATAAGCAGAGTTCTAATTCTGTTTCTGACATATCAAAGACGCTTTTCAACAGCTCAGAGAGCGTTGGGGCAGTTGAAACAGGATCACGCCTGATTTCCTCCATTGTCTCCTCACAGCATTTGATCTCTCCATCACCAATCCCGATATTTCCACAGTGTGAGCACTCAAACGTCGTCACATCATCGTTCATGTCTAAGCCGATGGTGTTACGATATAAGAATGTGTACCCGCCGAGTATTTCCATCGCAATAGCGATGATTCAATCACAGTACATGGTCCGTACGATGTGACATATTACATACAATCGGTCATTTCGACAGCTCACCGATTCAGACATGAGATAACTAACAGTTGTTGAGAATACGATTTCTTTATTTAGCCGCACCACTGCCTTTTTCTTGCCCGATTCACCCTGATTCTGGTGTAATCTCTACAGCGTTGACGGGGTCAGATGAGATATTGATATTGATATTCATAACCAATTACTGTTAAAAGTTTCAACAGAACCTCATATCTAAGACTGAAGAGCAAATTGAGTGTCTTCTTGTATGTATATGTGTGGACGACAGTATTCGTCTTGCTCTGAGCCTCTTCTCATACCACCCGCAGCTTGGAAGCACTACTGAATAGAATAGGCGTGTTATCGACCACTGGTAAAGAATCAATAACCAATGTGCTAACATGCACACAGTCACAAATACGCATATCAGATATCGATGCGAGACACAATCCCTGAGCCACCAACTGAGTCGCTATCACCCCTTGCTACAGCAACAACAGAAGTCATCACGCAGTATGCATACGACATCACAGCAGCGATTGACGCGATTGACGATGCTATTCCTGGATTTGGTGGGCTTTTTGACCCAGGAACAACCATGAGTGAGCGACGAACAGCAATTGACACAGTTCTTGAGACGACGACCGACATGGAAGCGTCTCATCGATCGCAATTAACTGATCGTGATGTTGAGAAGCTTATACTGTATACAGATGGCAGTTCTCGGGGAAATCCAGGACCAGCAGGAGCAGGGGCTGTCGTTGAAACGCCGGATGAAACAGTGTTGTGCCGAGTTGGGCGGCCCGTTGGATCACGAGCAGGGAATAACACTGCTGAATATGCTGCACTTCATCTTGGGCTTGCCTGCGTTCTCACACGATATGGGGTATCACCACTTGAGATTCGGATTGATTCAATGACAGTCATTGGTGACATCTGGCAGGATGCGACTCGAGAAGAATTCACGAACTACCGACGTGTCATCAACACACTGCTTGCGGAGTTTCCAGATCATCACTGGACGCATGTTGCAGATGCTGAGCGAAATCCTGCTGATGCGCTTGCAACAGTGAGTGCTGATATTGCCGGGCTTGGTCCTGGCGCATAAACTGAAACATCGATGATAGTTTTCTCTCGTTGAAAGCTGAACAGTGTCTGTCAAAAATACGAATCAGAAAATAACTAATATTTGAGAAGAAAGATTACCTCACGTTATGAGCCACTCCAGACTCATGGGCAGCACGAGGTGGATGTGATCTTGTGTCAGTTTATCAACTTGGGTAGTGCTCAATTTAATTCATGATTGTCTCATATTAAACTAAGAATTGCAGTGCGCAAATGCAAGATTGGATAACTGATATTGCTGTCTAGCCAGTATAAAATATAATGATACAGCCACTGGTCGGGGAGACCCCGACATATGAGGTGGATGGTGAGACGACAGTGCCGTGGATTCTTGGCACCCAACTCCATCCTGATGTTGGTCCGCTCGCACGGGCGCCCTCTGGATCTCGTGTTCTGCTCATTGAGGCACATGATTTTGCACGACGGAAGCCATATCATCATGACAAACTCGCGATCATGTTCAGTGGGATGCGACACTTCAGAGATGAGCTTGAGGATGCGGGATATGATGTTGTCTATCTCAAAGCCCCCACGTTTCGCGATGCGCTTGCGGAGTATTTCGAACGGTATCCTGATGATGAACTCATACAGATGCGCTCACCGAGTTATAACAGCGCGATGCGGTTTGATGAACTCGTCGAGGACGTTGGTGGGCAGTATCGATCTGTCGAGAACGAACTCTTTGTTGGGACAACAGCGGCCTTTGATGAGTGGGCAAATAACTCGGAGACGGATCCATTCAGACATGAGACATTCTATCGATGGATGCGAGGTCAAAGCGGTGTGTTGATGAATGAGGGTGATCCGGTCGGCGGTGAGTGGAACTATGATGATGAAAACAGAGACTTCCCACCAGATGATTGGGAGTCACCACCAGTGTATGACCCAGAGCATGATGAACTCACAGCGGAGACGATGTCGTGGGTCGAATCAACATTTGATACATGGGGAGACACAGACTCACTCATCTGGCCGGTTACCCGCGAGCAGGCACTTGAGAAACTGCATCATTTTATTTCCGAACGGATTCCATCATTTGGTCCATATCAGGATGCAATGCGGCGTGAAGATTGGGCAATGTCACATGCGTTATTAGGTAGTTCCATAAATCTTGGATTGCTCCATCCTGTTGAGGTAATTCAAGAGATCGAAACTGCATATTATAATCGCGACGATATTCCGCTGAACTCTGTCGAAGGCGTTATTAGACAAATGCTTGGATGGCGAGAATTCATGCGACATGTATACCGTCATACAATGCCTGAACTTGCCTCAGCAAATCAACTTGATGCGCAGCATGACCTTCCATCAGCGTATTGGTCAGGAGACACGAACATGGCTTGTCTTGGCGAGACAGTTGATGATGTCAAACAACGCGGATACTCACATCACATACAGCGACTCATGGTGCTTGCAAACTTTGCAACGCTGTGGGGTGCTGACCCAAGCGAACTGAATGAATGGTTTAATGCAACATATGTTGATGCATACCATTGGGTGACAACGCCGAATGTTGTCGAAATGGGACAGTACGGAGATGGGGTCTTCGCGACTAAACCGTATGTTTCCTCAGCAAACTATATCGATAAAATGAGTGATTACTGTGGTGAGTGTGAGTATTATAAAACAAAAGACACCGGTGATGGCGCTTGTCCGTTTAATGCGCTGTATTGGGACTTCCTTGATCGAAATGAGGAGACCCTTCGGAGCAACCATCGGATGGGGCTGATGTACAGCCATGTGGATAACAAACGCGAGGATGGCGAGATGGAGAATATTAAAGAACGTGTCTCAGAACTTCGAGAAATGGAACGCGCAGGAACGCTCTAACACCGTTTGACCCTCCGCGCAAAGAGATATTTTCCATACCGACGGAACGTATCAGTGTTGATAGGTATATAAGAAATCTATCAGCACTGAACACAATGTGAGCCGATAGCTGGATTGGATTGAGTCGGGTTTGATTCTCTATTGTGGGCGAAATGTCCCACGTGTAAATATGAGTGCATGCTCAGACATCCCCTACAATGTATATCACTCACATCATTCCACTCAGTTTTCGGGAGTGTAACGCTGACGTATATTTACCTCATCACAGGTCACACCGAGTTATATCACATCGTATATGTATGGTATTACGACCGGTCCGCGTGACATATACACACCCGGGTCCATGTGACAATAATGCCCGAGTTTACCCTGTATGGTGGAAAGGGCGGTGTCGGCAAGACCACTTGTGCATCGGCAACAGCACTTGCCGATGCCCGCCGTGGTGAGCGAACGCTTGTGGTCTCAACAGATCCTGCCCACTCAGTCGGAGACCGATTTGAGACGACTGTTGGCGCTACGCCGACATCGGTTCATGACACGCACCCGCTTTATGCTGCTGAAATCGACCCTCAACAGCGACTTGACGATAATTATACAGACACGATTGACGCGCTGACGAATGAGATTGAGAATCTCGGTGTCGATATTGGTGATACCTTCGGGATTGACGCTGGTGATGTAATCGGCAGCGATGAGCTTGCCGTTGTTGATGCGTTCAGTCAGTACATTGGTGATGAGACGTGGGATCACATTGTTTTCGATACAGCTCCAACCGGTCATACGCTAAAACTTCTCCAACTCCCGGATATCCTCGATTCAACGTTCGGTAAAGCATTACAGGTGAAGTCTCAGGTTGAAAGCGTGACAAACGCAGTGAGTGGCTTTTTTAGCGGTGGGAATGACGACCGAGAGCGTGGACTCTCAGATATCGATGTTGACTCGACCAAATCCCGCATTGAGCGTGTTGCTACGGTTCTTCAGAACCCAGATCAGACCCGCTTTCGAGTCGTCATGGAACCTGAACGACTCTCTCGACTCGAGACTGAGCGGTTGCTTGAACGACTCGAAAGCGCCTCAGTTCATGTTGATCAAATTGTCGTGAATAAGGTGCTTACCGATATTGATAGTTCATGCACGCTTTGTAGCACTCGTCGAGAAAGCCAGCAAAAGGTGTTACAACGGACTCAAGAGCAGTTCGACCAACCAGTGACGACGATTCCGTTAATCGCCGGGCATGACGGATATGAAGTGCTTGAAATTGTCGCTGAGCATCTTGATCACACTGATACATAACTGCGCCTATCGCTTTTGAATTGTGTCGTAGTCTCCATTACAGAGGATGCAAGCGTAAAACCTCGCCCTTCAGCGCAAGGAGAATATTAAGATACCGAATTATTGTATGGACAGTATCATTTCGAATCTCCTTACAGGTGTGTTATATATTGATATTATAACCTTGGATGATATGCCGCGGAGGACTCTTGTGTCTCGGTGCCGATATATAATATATGTCACGAGAAGTCACACACGAGGCAAATGGACCGACACCGCTTGATGAAGATGATCTTGAAGAGCAGGGTGGAACTGCATACCTTTGTGCGTGCGGTCTCTCAAATAACAAGCCGTACTGCGATGGGTCACATAATGCAACGGCAAATGAAGAGGATGATGTGAGTTATAAATACGAGGATGACGATGACGAAAACCCTCGTCACGAAATTGATGAAATTGTTTTCACAGACGACTGAAACAATAGTTGGCGACATATTCTCAGTAGTCGGGGCTTGACCGTCTCATAGTTGACACGAGGATGCCCGTTGAATACGCGTGATTGCTTGAGTGTCAGCTCAAAATAACTCAAATCACTAGGTATAGCCAAGATCTTCAAGTTGACTTCGCGTTGCTGCTGTCACTTCAACAGCATTGCTGTCTGATCGGTTATCTGGAATCTGATCGTCAAGAGACTGTAGTACTAATTTCAGTTCATTAGCAGTGACATCTGTCTCATCACCTGCGATACGGAACCCCTCATCTGTTTCATACCCATACGCAGTGTCTGTAACAACACCACAGTAATCTGTATCAACGGTATCGATAGCTGCTGGGTCATATCCACGTTCGAGCAGCGTCTCACGCCGCATCGTTGCAATCCCATGATACTCAGTTCGCACAGGTGCACTACTACCGTATGTCCGGAGATCTCGACCACGGCTTACACTCATGTCATTGCCTTCACTCCCGGTCGCAATTGATAATATCGTTTGATGCACGTCAAGCAGTGATACTAGATCATCACGTGAGGTGGTGGGAAATCCCGGTCCTGTAATCACCAATGGAATCTGAAGCAGTTCGGGATAGACCCCGTATCCATGCTCCCAGACATCATATGTCCCGAATAATTCACCGTGATCAGCGATTGTTATCACGTAATCGAAATCCTCACGTAATTTCTCGAAGACATCACGATAAATATCCGCGAGATATGAGACTGAGTCATCGTACGCTGCGGTTGCGTGATCGCGATCAAGCGTCGCCTCAGGTGTGGCAAGTGCGTTCGGATTAACACCAGCAGCGACCGCATCCGCTGGATCAGCGAACCTTGTTCGGAACGTTGCTTCAAATGCTGGACCCATTGCGTACGGTTTGACCGATCGATGTGATGATGGGACGCGATATGGCTGATGCGCTTCCATGAGATTCACAAATAAGAACGTCGGACGCTCATCGGTGTGGGTGCCATCCGGTCCATCGCGGGTAATATAATCTCGAAATGCTGTAGCACCGCTGTCAACGGCTCCAATATCATATGCGTGACGTGCATGTTTGATACCAAGTTGGAGTGACCGTTTGGTATCATACTCACCAGACAGTATCTGACGCACACCATCTGCATATGCAATTGCTGCTGGCGCATCGTTTTCTTCCATATGTCGAAACCAATTGAATATCTCCGATTCAGGAAGTGCAAGACGCCATGTTCCCTCAAATGAATCAAAGCCGCGATCATAATCATACGCCGGTGAGACATTGATGTTTGCAGAAAACGCGTTTGTGTTATACCCGGCTGTTTGCAGTCGCTCAGCGAGCGTTGGGACTGACGTCGATAATGTCCAGTCATGGACAGTCACACCTACTTCGCTTGGATATCGCCCAGTGAAAAGCGATGCATGGGCAGCACCGGTCCAATGACTCGTTGACCATGCGTGTGTGAATCGCGACCCAGGAAGCCATCCAAAATGTCGATCAAATGCATCCGCTCGCACCGTGTCAAGAACGACGACTGCAATATCACTCATAAGATTAATAGATACTCATATAGTGAACGTGGCGGTGTCGGATATATCTCTTGAAAGTCCGAGGATATCGCTTTCATCCTCTAGGCGTTATTCCCCTCATCGTCATGAAACGAATAAAGTGAGTATAATTGGACAATTACGTATACAATATTGCTGGAAACCAGCTACGAGCACCGACATCAGGAGGATAATCAGTAACTGAAAGAATGCAAGGGGAGGATTTCTTTTGCGTTTTAGCTGATCTGAGGTGCTAAGCCCCCTTCCTCAACGCCCGAACAGAGTGAGGGCGTAGGGAGGGGATACAGCGCCGCATAGTTTGTTTGCGCGTTCATCGGTACATTTACTACCCACACGGTTGAATATAATAGTACGATACTCACCACGTCTCTAACGGTAACGGTGTTCAAGCGCGACAAGAAGCGCGCACCGTCGGTTGTGGCCGAGTGTCCATCTGGGAGGAGTGGGACACTCCGAACCACCTGTGAAGGGAAATCGCCTGCGGAGTCTGGAACCGCTGTGTCCACGTCGGGTACAAGTTCCGACACAGAAACAGGAAGCCCTGTCCTCAACAAGCGAGGGGCGGGGAGCCCCGAGCGCGGTAGGGCAGGGTAGTTCACACAGAGTATTTTACCGATCGAAGTGAGTTGCTAACTGAGGGAGTATTAAGAAAAAACTACTATTTGATGAGTTCAGTGCAACGACAAATGTCCTCTCACAACAATCCGCTTCGGTCACTCCAGCGGAGTCCGATTGGACACAGTCCTCTGTAGCTGGTGGTTATTTCTGCGTGCCGGCATCTGCTCACCGATAGAGCCCTCTTTACAGTAGCTCAAACGGCGAGCGTCCGAGCGGTATTTCATTCATGCCCGTATTTGTATCTCTCTAGAACCCATACTGAGCCTGTGAGAGAGATGAAGAGACCATCGAAGCGTACGATAAAACCCTTCTTACGTCTGGAGACAACTCGAAGTTATTCAGCACACCCCATTGGTGAGGTGATCATAGACGAGCATAACGCACATGTCTCTCATACTGTGACTCCGCAGGATGAAGCGATATAAGACTCTCAGCTCTTTTGATTGGGGTCTTATTGCGACCGTCACAATCGGCGTGGTGTCGTGGCAACTTTCTATCGGAGACTCGATTACTTCGAGAGTGACTAGCGCAATACTGGCTGGTGGAGTGACCCTTGCAGTCAGTCTGCGGTTAATCCGGTGGTATCGCAAGTGGTGATTCTGAACTATAAGATGGTCACTAGCCAATCCCTTCTGGCTCCAATTTTGAGTGGAGAGTTTACTTCTTTGAACATTGGTTGATCAGTCCTTGCTCTTCGCGCCCATGACTGGAAGCACAGAGAGATGAAGAGAACAACAGAAATGCTTTGTATTCCGAAGTCGCTTACAGCGGCAGTGACTGTGGCTGTAACTGCGGTTGGAAATAGATAGAATCAGTGATGCGAGCGAGACGGGTATGACGACGTCTCAAGACTAAAACCAGAATCAAGATACTCGGACGAATTCCCCGACTCAACACTCACTCCGATTGCGGTTGCTCCGACTCAACTCGACTCACTTCGACGTTAGTTACCTCAAAGCGTGCCCCGCCTTCGGCACTTTCTGTGATGGATATCTCCCAGTCGTGGGCTTCGACGACTTGCTTCACAATTGAGAGTCCAAATCCAGTGCCCTGCTCGGTCGTTGTATAGCCCGCTTCAAACACATTGTCTCGTTTGTCTTCAGGAATCCCACTTCCATCGTCTGCAAGATAGAATCCATCCGCAAGCTCACCAATCGTAATTGTCACATCTTCATCCTCACCCTCATTATCCTGCGTCTGAGTTGAGTCTGAGTTCGTGCATGCTCGATTGCATTCCGCATCAGATTCTCAAGTAACTGTGCGAGTCGATTTGGATCTGCTTTGACTGTGACAGTCTGAGCAGCAGTGATATCAAGCTGAATTGTTGCATCGGCCGTCTCAACATTCTGCCAGCAGTTCTGAGACAACTCGGCGAGATTCACTGACTCTGCGTTCTCCATTTGCTCGTTTGCACGGGCTAACGTGAGAAGATCTTCGATCAGCTCGTCCATCCGAGTCAATGCCGAGTCAATCTTACCGATTCTGTCACTCTCACATTCCTCACGGAGAAGCTCTAAATTTCCCTTTGCAACAGACAGTGGATTCCGCAGGTCGTGGCTCACAACGCTTGCAAACTCGTCGAGTCGTCGGTTCTGCCGTTTGAGCTTTTCTTCTCGTTTGGTACGTTCAGAGATATCTCGGAGGATTCCAGCAGAGCCATTGAATTTCTCTCCCTCATATGGGAGGGCTGTAAGATGATCCTCACAGGGGATTGTCTCTCCATTTTTTGCCTTGATGTCCGTCTCGAAATAGACGCTGTCAGGTCCCTCCGAGGACAACACCTGTCCGAGATTTCTCCTTCCCCGTTCGAGAGCTGTTTCATCTTTGATCATCGAAACATCATTTCCAAGCAATTCATCTTGCTCATATCCAAACGTCTCAACGAATGACTCATTGACAAACTCAAATCGACCCTCTTCATCAAGCACATATACGGGATCCTGAATCACCTCACTGAGGGCATCATATCGGCTGAGACGCTTTTGTGACTCGATTTGCTCGGAGATATCTCGCACTGTCATGATAATCATATCTTTGACAGTTGTTGAGACAACACACTCTTTCGGAAATGTCGTCCCGTCAGCACGGAGACCAGTTGTTTGACCCTGCCAGTATCCATCCCCCTCCACGCGCGAAAAGATTTCAGTTCGAACGTGCTCCGCTTCATCTTCTGGATGGACCACCGTCCAGTGCTCACCAATCAGTTCCTCGGGGTCGGTGCGATGGATATTAGCGTATGCTTGATTGACGCTGACATGATACCCATCTGAATCGATAATCGCAATGCCGTCTTGTGCGGCTTCGATAGCATCCATCTGTCGCTGTTGTGTCTGCGTCCGTTCAACAACCGATTCAATACGATTTGCAAGCACGGTGTACTGGTCTGTGTCACCTTCTTTCTGTAAATAGTCAGTCGCACCAGCTGAGAGAGCCTCGCTGGCGACCGCCTCAGATCCTTTGCCAGTAAAGAGAATAAACGGCAGCTCAGGGTAGGTATCACGCACAGTTTTGAGAAACTCAATTCCGTTTTGATTAGGCATATCGTAATCAGAAATCACGCAATCAAACGATGAGTCAGCGAGACGAACGAGCCCGTCTGTTGCACTCGCGGCGGTCTCAGTATCGAATCGGTCGTTTTCCTGTTCGAGAAACGTCGTCGCCATCTCAGCGAACTCTAAGTTGTCATCAACGTGGAGGATGCGGATTGTGTCCTTACGCTTGCGTCTCCGTTGAATAGTCATAATGATAATTTTTCATTTCTACTATAAGAATCCTCAGTGGTAATGCGACTGTGATGAATATCGATTTACGGGTTTGTGCGCTCAATGCGTGTTATTTCAGCTCAGATCATACTGGTGGATTTCACCACAAAGTACTTTCTTGTCTTTTTTATCTTCCTCTGATCGGGTAACGTCGAGAAAATCACACTGGCACCTCTTAACGGTCTCCAAGAATCATCTCTCCGCGACAAACGAGTGCATGAATTGACGCATGCGCTGTCGATTATTTTTGCTTCTATCCCTGCTGGTCATCAGCATACGCGATGTTTTGCACTCTCACCTATTTTGTTTCGTGAACTCCGTGACTCTCCTCACTCACTATCGACGCAGTTTGTTCTGTACATCTGAGGGTAAGACTTTGAGCTTCTCGCTTCCGCGGCGATATTAGATGATATCTCACAGCCGCGGTTTCAATCTCCTGTTCCGTCCCTGTCGACAAAGCCGATGACGGTGGTATCTCTCCTGGTCGTCTTGAGTATTGAGTCTTGTTCTTGTTCTCGCTCTCGTTTGCCTCAGGGATACCCCCCAACTTACCGCCCGTATTTACCTGAATCAGCGTCGGCTGAGACTGCTGTCACTGCAGGCAGACCCGAGAGTCAATCCATTACTCATATTTATGTTTCGGAGCATCATTGTAACGTCACCATCGTTATCAGAAAATAAAATATTCATATCTAACTGACAGAAACCAGAAACCAACCTCACCGACTGAGCGAGCCCAGAAAATACAATATAACTGCTAGACATTGGACCGCATTTATATTCTCCTCCGTGTGTTCAATTGACGTATATATATTTATACCCGTAACTAAATGTGAGGATTTAATCTGAAGGGGCACGTCGTCAATATGTTGTGTCGAACACCTTCGATGAGACGATTCGATTCTCGCTTGTGCAACTTGATGACTACGGGCCATGGACGGTCACACCGGCTCCGCGCCGAGAGACAGATCTCCAGGCATTACAGGCTCGGATTTATGCTGATTTTGCCGACTTTGTTGGTCGGAGCGATGGGTACGCATTTTATAATCGTTTTGACAACATGCTCGGAGTTGTCAATAAGATTTCACCAGAGGCATTCGCTCGGTTTCAAGAACGGATTCGAAATCGGTATCCTGTCACTGCTAGTGTCGGCATCGGTGAAGCAACGACACCTGTTGAGGCGGTCCGTCGAGCAAGTGAACAGTTACAACAGGCTGGGAGCGCTCAAGACTCTAATCGACGCGAAGCACTTCGATATGGTGGGGTTTCAGGAACAACGACATCACCACAGTTGACCATTGCACATTTTGATATTATTGATGTGACGGGGACATACACCGATGATACCAATGCTGTTGATACTGAGTTGGCAATCCGTGATTCCGCGATGACGCTCCGCAAGCATCTCCGGGCAGAACATGATAGTGTTGCACAATTCGTTGGTGGTGACAATGTCATTGCAGTCTGTCCACAGCTCTCATATGATACGTTTGAAACAATCCTTGAGCATGTCAGTGCAGAAGCTGGTGTTGAGTATCAGGTTGGCATCGGGCGAGGACAAACAGCACACGGTGCTGGCAGTGATGCGAAACATGCACTTGAGGTATGTCGCGAATCAGGCATCTCTGCATATGAAGTTGATAGCACAGATCATACCGCAGACGACGAGACGGAGAGTATCAAAAGCGGTCATGGTCGTGACACAGTTGAGTCTGAGTGGGTTGGCGAGTAGTGGCGATGACAAAATCAGTCTCCCTCAATCGTCTGACTGCTGTCAGTGGCGTTGAAAACGACGGTACAATCGTATATGCATGGACATAGACACATGGATACTGAGATAATGCAACCTGGGATCGGTGCGAGCATGAGCGTCGCGCGCTCTCTAACATCGGTGATCAGGGCACCACAGCAATCGTACGGACAAACGTATGACTGATAGTTCCGATGGTGACTCAGGCACGCGCGTGCACTCAGAGACGAAGACGAACACGAGTGTCGAGCACACCGATAGCGCACGCGAACTTGTCTTTAGCGACGTCCGCGAGGTCCGTCTCAACTCAGTCTCGATCGACAATCCTGACCCGAACGACGTCATCGTTGAGACGACCGTCTCAGCAATCAGCCCTGGAACGGAATTGCTCTTATATCGCGGAGAGGTCCCCGAGCAAATGGCTGCTGACGCGACACTCGAAACGCTCGATGGTGATTTGTCGTACCCGACAGCATATGGATATGCCGCTGTTGGCGATGTCGTTGAAACAGGAAAAGAAGCAACTGACCGACTTGGTGAGCGGGTCTTTGCGTTTCATCCACATCAAAGCCGGTTTTGTGTTGACTCCGATACACTTGTTTCGATTCCAGATGATTGGGACGCTGAGACTGCAGCATTGTTACCAAGTGCTGAGACGGCAACAAATTTCTTACTTGATGGATCGCCTCGTGTTGGCGAACGAGTCGTTGTCTTTGGGGCTGGTGTTATTGGACTTTGTACGATACAATTACTCGCCAATCTCCCGATCAGCGAACTTGTTGTCATTGAACCAATCCCTGCTCGCAGAGAGCTAGCACGCTCATTTGGTGCAGACCGTGCGCTTGACCCATCAGCAGATGATGAGATATTTACTGCTCATGACCCACCCGGTGCAGATCTCGTGTATGAGGTATCGGGGCAGCCAGCCGCGCTGAATGCCGCAATCGATGTTGTTGGGTATGACGGTCGGATTATCGTCGGATCGTGGTACGGGAATAAACCAACAGAATTAGAACTTGGTGGTGACTTTCATCGCGATCGCATAACAGTTACCTCAAGTCAGGTGAGTACGATTGACCCTGATCTTCGCGGTCGATGGACCACTGACCGTCGGTTATCTGTCGCAATTGAGCAACTCAACACAATCGATGTTGATGCACTCATCACTGATCGAGTCTCATTTCGCGATGCCCCAAGTGCGTACCGTCGACTGACAGAAACACCCGAGTCGACACTCCAGGTATTACTGACGTACTCATGAATAAACACACCGCCCGATGCATGAGAGACGGCATACGAACGGTGACAGTAATCAAGCCGCTGACCCACACTCACAGTCATATTCACATTCACGACCGCAATCGACTCACTCGTGGTCGGAACTCAAAGTTCAGGGCTTACAATGACTGTGATACATAATCGAACACAACCTTTCAAACAAGCGAATACTATGATGATTGATACAAGACTATCAGCAATAAATGAGACGACGACGGAGCGTGAAAGCAAATAATGACGACAGCGTACCCATATGAACTCGCTGTCCAACGTGATTTCATCGCACAGCACGTCCTGACAGTGCCGGATCCAGAACCGCCAGAGGGACAGATACATAGTCATCATTTTCAGGTTGAACTCCACTTTGCAGGTGAGTCACTCGGTGAGTATGGATATCTTCTGAATATTGTTACCGTTGAGTCAATTCTTGAAGATCTTGTGGAGCGATATCGTGATTCAGTGCTCAATGATCTCCCGGAATTTGAAGGGCTCAATCCAAGCGTTGAGCATTTCTCACGGATATTCGGTGATCATGTCGCAGAGAGGCTGAGTGCTGCTGGTGAGGACACACCTGATCAACTCCGAGTGCAAATTTGGGAAGACGATGCGGCGTGGGCAAGTCATACACGGACACTGTGACAATGGATGTTGATCATGCACTCGTTCGATATCTTGAAGCAAAACGAACCGTTGATGACCGGTCGTTCTCACGACGGGTGAGAGACACTCTGTATGAATTGCTCCCCTCCGAGCCGCGAATGATTGATATCGGTGCTGGGACAGGAGCAACGGTCCCGCGGTTACTCGACTCTGGAATCGGTGGGTCATACCGCGGTATTGATTCATCCGAGCAATTGACTGCATACGCCCGTGCTGTCCGCTCTCGTGAACTTCGATTCCGAGGATATGATGTCACGACAACCGCTGAGGAGAACTTCACTGTCAGTGATATAACAGATGCTGACGCTCACACCAATACTGATTCTCCATCTCACACTGAATCGACGCTTGCCGTTACTTTTGAGACAGCTGATGCACTTACTGCCGCTGCGAATACCGATGATATCGATCTTCTCATGGCACAGCAGTTCATGGATCTCGTCTCGATTGAGCAAGCATTAGACGTGTTCTTAGATGCACTTCGTCCAGGCGGGCTAGCGTACTTTCCGCTCACATTTGATGGCACGACTGTCTTCCAGCCGGACCACCCCGCAGATAGCGAGGTTGAAGCGGCTTATCACAATGCAATCGACACCGCCCCGGATCGAGATAGCCACGCCGGACGGCACCTCTTGGATGCACTCCGCAATCGTCCTGGCACAGTGCGTGGAGTTGATGCTGCTGATGCAGTTGTTTATCCACAAGAAAACACATACCGCGGTGATGAACAGTATTATCTGCAGCAGCTACTCACGTTTGTTGAAGAGACTGTAACGAGTGATGCCGTTCCTGAGATTAATGACTGGATTGCATCGCGACGTCAACAGGTGTCTGATGGAACACTCACATATGTTGGTCATCGATACGATATCTTATATCAAACCCCGACACATCGCTCATGATAATCGATATTCACACAATCACATACCAATAAAAAATGTCGAGCCAGGATCCGTCTTTGACCTCCTCCCACCGCTGAAGGGGTGCGCTTCTGCTCGCTCCGTGTTCTTCCCCCCATCGCTTGCGAGGGAGCGTTCAGTTCGCTGATCGGTGATTGATGATCGATATCCGATATCTGCTATCGGATACTAATTGACAGCCGAGTCGTGCGGACTACCGTATCTGGTTTGAGCTCTGGCTCCGATTTGAGTTATTCTCGGGGATTGAGGTCAATCGTTCCGTCAACGGTCCAATGTGCATGTTCTGCATCAGGTCCGGTCTTGCTTGGAACCTGAATTTCCATATCGCGAAGTCGGAGCGTAGTCGGCCCGTCACCACCACTTACCTCTTCATACACCATTGCAACAAGTTCAGGCCAGTTGTTTGTTTGCTCGACTGGGGTATCGTCATTCGCACTCATACATATTTCAATTCGACCGCAGGGAAATACCGGTGTCGGTATTCATTTTGTATGTCCACGCGTTGATGTTTCCTCAAAAAGAGTCATGAACACATCCAATCCATCAGTGCTCTGAATACATTACTCCGAGACAGCACCCAGCTCCGGTCGATGGAGTCGTAACAAGAGTATTATTCTGGCATAAGAGAACCGGCAGTTGAATCAATATGCTCACGAGCAGCAGCAAATGCTTTTTTCGGTGTCTCGAATGAGCCAAGATGCGTCCATTCACCAGCAGGTGTCGCTGTGTATGTATCAAAGTCATCACCACGATATTCGTGTGATTCAACATAGAGTTCCTCTGTGACAGCTCCAGTATCATCCCGACAAAGCCAGACACCCAGTTCTTTTCCACCCTCAAGATCTCGACGTCGATGCCATTTCATATCCATCGTATATTAGTGACCTGCATGTTCAAATCATGATTGCCGTCACGCAGCGTTCATCCAGTATGCTGTAGATACTCCTGAGACTAACCAACAGTGATACGAATACAAAATAGTGATGCTGATAAGCACAACCCAAGATACTCGCCCACAGGTGAATCAGTATCTCAACACTGCTTGAATCGCATCTCAATTCGATTTCCACGTGGGTCTCGTGTCTCAACATCAACCGTCCCATTGGATCGCATCACAACCCAGTACACCAGCCACAACCCAAGCCCACTTCCGTGATAAACAGACCGAATTTCAGTCCCACGCTGGAGTATTTGTCTATCCATGCCTGGAATTGGCTGATTTTCATCTTCGACGCGTACAACCACCTCATTTTCTGTTGGGAGCCTCTCAACTGTGATTGACACCTGCGCCTCAGCAACGTCAGAGGATCGCGGCAACGACACCAATGATAACGACTGTATCGATTCATCATCTCCGGTATGAGTGACTGTGGTATCTCTGTTAAACTCGTCATCTATTGAGACATTGTCACCAGCAGAATGAATAATCGCATTATTGATCAGTTCCTCTATTGCGGTACGGACCTGTGGAATTGCTTGCACCGGTGGTGTTTCTTGACAATTAATATCGATTGACGCCTGTGTATATGTTTCTGAGATACGCTCAGTTGTCTGTCGAGCAATATCACTCAGATTCACCTCCTGACACTCAGGCGGGTCAATAATTAAGTCAGTGATTGTTGTTGACTGTTCAGCGAGCGTTATGACGTCGTTAGCCGTCGTGATAATATTCGCAGTATAGTTCTCATCGCTGACAGCCGTATCACTATCCATTGTTTCTGCGTATCCCCGAGCAATATTCATATCATTCCGCAGATTATGCCGCAGAACACGACTTAATACCTCAAGATGTTGTTGATGTTGTTTCAACTCCGTAATGTCTGTGAGGATCACCACATATGATGTCGTCGCCCCATCCTGTGGGTTAATTGGCGTAATCGTCTGTTGTGTATAATATGTCGTTCCGTCCTCGACGTTGTTGGATAACCTCCGTCTCCCTTCCATTTGTCTCTCGTATCTGTTCCCAGAGATCATCTGGATATGCATTGGGGGCATCTGGAGCGTTCAAGATTGCTGGTGAGCGACCAATGAGTGTTGACCGATCGTACCCAGTGTTCTTTTCAAACGCTGGGTTAACATATTCAATCGTCCCACGGATATCAGTCATAAATATGGAGTGATCGACTGCCTCAATCGCCTGCTGGAATCGTTGACGCTCGATCTCAGTCTCAGCAAGTTGTAATCTGGCTTTTTCAGACTCTGTCACGTCAATGTATGCAAATACCGTCCCCGATTGAGACCCTGATGAGTCAAGATCACGTTCAACGACAGTATAATATTCCGTGGTGCCATCCCGATCCCACTGAAATGATCCGCTGTCATGTGTGAGATGATATAATTCTGGTGCGACGGTTTCAAATGGTTGCCCCTCCGAATCGGCGAGTGCCGAGAATACCTCAGTCGCATCAGACCCAAGATATCTAATTCGATCCTCTGCATCGGTGAGGACAATCGCATCAGCAATGTCGTCGAGTGTCTGCCGACGCCATGATTGTGAAACCGAATATAATTCTTTATTAGTGACAGTTGCGGTTCCGAGCGCGAAGACAGCCATACCAAGTGGTGCATAACTCACTTCGATAAGCACTGTTGGAATGGCATCTCCATAAACAAGCACATCAAGAAGTGCTGGTGCGGCGGTTAACGCGAGCACCGTTTGAAATCGGGTGGTGTCAACGCGTGCTTGAGGAGCGGTGGTGAATAACCAGTATAATCCGATTGAGACAGCCGTATATGCAATCCCTGTAACGAACCAATACAACGGTCCAGGATTGAATGAAAGATGTACAAATGGAAGTGCTTCCTGTGTCGGAAGAAAATAGAGATTGTGAATCGGATTGGTAATCTTTGCAATGACAATACCCAGATATATCACCAGTGCCAGAGCGCGATTGACTGTATTCCGATGATAGCTAAATCCGGCGTATGCTGAGGCGACATACAGCCATGCACCAATACTTGCAAGACCGATAATCAATCCCCCGATCCGAAGGGCGGTGTCGACGCGCATATCTGGGATTGCAATTCGTGCTGTCGTCGTCAGCGACCACGCTCCAGTGAGAGTGAACAGCCACATGAGACCGGTTCGAAACTCACTGTCAACGGCGCGACGAGCACGATATGCTCCAGCGAAGCAGGCTATAGTGGCGAATCCGAAGACGGATAGATATGCTATCCAGATATGATTCACGAATGAATAATTGATATTCTTACGCCAATAATATTGTGTTCCCTATCAAATTCGCTGACTATTGCTGTGTTACATTAGAGATAATAGTCCGTTAATTGCCTCATCGTTGGGTTCTTTTTATTTTCTCTCACAGCACTGTATTAATCATCAATTCGATGATTGTACAGTGCACGGGGAGTACACATATTGTAGCCTCACCCTCAATACTTCGTTTCTCCAAGTGTTGAGTTTGCGGATATTGAGATGAGCGCTTCGGGAGGTGTCTCTGATATAAGCGGGGGAATCCGACACGAGTTGTCCGTCAATCATAATCCGGATAACAAGCTACAGTCAGCAATCGTCGCAGACAGACGAAACACTGGTATCAAGTGCTGACTGAGGCGCAGCATAGAGCTGTTACGCCTCTGGGAACACACTGCTCGACGTGGTGAAGCGGATACACCCTGGATCACAGTCGAGTTATGGATGATAAAAATGTTCTTCAAGACGCTGTGGACGGCGGTATCAGTGATAGTGTATTTATTTTGATCTAATCTTGTTGAGACACTGTAGAATATCCTGCCGTGGCGTATCTGGAGGATTCTTATATATAGTGACGGTATGTATTCACGTCGTACACAACGTGATATTGCACCTGTCCTGCGTATAATAGACAACTCTTAGATTTCACTCTCTGACAGAAATTGCGGCGCGTTTTGAATCATACATACAGAGTGTAACCCACCAAATTGAACGACTGCATCCCTGGTATATAATCAATCAGATACGTTGTGAGAAAATCTAACTTATTCTATGACACAGTATAATCCTCTTCACCCCACAATTTCGTATCTGATCGGAATTTCGTTGATACTTTATTATCTTCTGGTGAACAACCACATTGAGCACATCTATCGGAATACTGCGACAGAATTGTGCTTACTTCGATAGTACTGCAACAATACAAAAATAACCGCTATTGAATCGCTCCGGGGTCACATTCAATCTTCAACCGTCAAGGCACTCGGTCTGTCGATTCAGACATATAGAGCGTCTTTCTGGTGCATGGATATCCAACGCCTCGTATTGTTATTGCTAATATATGTTATATTAGTTATACGATAAGTGGGTAATACCACTAAAAAATACATTTGACGGCTAAATAAGTCTCCTTTCTCAAATAACATATACATGACAAAAGGACTATACGGTCTTAGCGTGTATTATCCATAACGAGTATATCACGCTGGGTCGCTCAAATCGACCAATGAGCGATACCATGAATAATCGAGAAATACATGTACAATAGCTATCATCCTACGGTTAAGCAGAAATCGTTTCGAGATTATTATTCTGTCATCGTAACCGAATAGTATCTGTCTGGCATATGATTTCTCTCAACATATTTCATGAGATTATTCAAAAGATAATCGCAGGATATCATTATGACACGTAATATGTCGGATGAAAATGAAGAAACTGATACGAAGGAGTTCCTCAATTGGGCTGAAGAGATGGCTGAATCTGAAGGAGTGTCCACAGAGGAAATATTAGATCAGGTTGTTTCTGCATATTGGGTGTATACTGAATTACAACGCACGCTAAATTCTGTGACAAATACACGCCTTCCCCGTAATCAAGCGACTGATACGAGCGCTGATATAGATGAGAGTAGCGATCAACAACAACAGCCATCATCAGAGGGAACACAGGAGCCTGCATCCAGAAAAGAGCGTGTCTCCGAGGATAGTTCAACTCAGAACAGTGGATTCAGAACAATGTCAGATGAACGGTCTCAAAAAGAACTGTGGCAGCGACTATATGATCTATCAGATAAAATTGATCAACATCGTCAAAGCCAGACCGAGCGGTGGATGCGTCTCCGAGATCGTGTTGACGATATTGAGCAAGAAGTGAAGACAGTGGATAATCAAAATCAAGATCAAGCACCCGACCGTCCATCTGGGAATACAATGAGGGTAAATAATATACAATCTGACATAGATCAACTCAAAGAAGAAATTGATCATCTTCAGAACTCACATGAAGAACTTCTCGAGTTACACCAGGAATTTGAAACGAGGATTGAAGACTTTGAGAGATCACAAGAAGCAATTCAATCACGGATTGACACTGAATTCGATTCAATCGAGAGTGCATTCGAAACAGCGATGAATCAACAAGAGGAAATCCAGACACGCCACAGTAAACTAACAAATCAAATCGAAAATAACTCCGAGACCATCGAGTCTATCGCTGATACTAAAGCAACTTTAGAGACGATTAAACAAACAGCACTGGAAGAGGGAATCAAAGAGGCAAAGTGTGACTACTGTGATCAGAATATACAAATTTCAATGTTAGCCTCACCAGAGTGTCCATTTTGTGAGACCCCCCTCAACGACGTTTCTCCGGGTGGATGGAATCCGCTTGACTCAAATGTTCTCACTGGTGCCCCCCGAGATCTCTCAAACGATGACTCAGAGAATTTGAATTCACTTCTCGACGAGAATGTGACTAACGGAGGTCTCAGTAACTAATGAGAGCGATGGTGGGGATGAAGAGGAGGATCGGTTATCAATTGTGTGATATAAATAGAGCAGATTAATCGATATTCCCTAATTCCAATGACAGATCAGGATAATTCAGACGACGAAGCACGGGCAAGTCATACTCGATCGCGGTTTGCCAAGTTCAACGATGCGCACGACGCTGATTCAGAAGAATCAACGGAGAGTGATGGTGATGACGATGACAATGAGACCACTGAGCCTGACTCTGACCTTCCAGTTGAAGATAGCACAACCACAGAGTTAAGCGAGAATATCAATCATCATAGCTCAGATTCGCCAGGTCAGACGATGGATCGTTCTCAATCTAACCGCCCCTGGTCTGATGCGACGATTACTGACACTGACGCTGACGCTGATACCGATACTAATACCAATCGCACATCAGCATCTGATCATGACAGCTCTCCGCCTCCGCCTGAAGAAGGCTCTCACGACATATCCAACTCCACTGCATCTGGGTCCAGAGATTCAGACAAAGAATCGATTGAATCTGTGAGTGACAGCTCTCACGATGATTCAGGTCGTCTATGGAATCAGATCTCACATTCAGACTCACCAGCGGAGACGCATACTGCGGGTGATCAGGATGAAAGTGAATCGGCTCCTGTCAGCCAGTCGGATCCTCG
>KE356560.1:2171379-2178854 GCA_000415965.1 Haloquadratum walsbyi J07HQW1 | reverse complement strand
ATCCTGTCAAACCCACTCAGACGAATTCATCAACTAGCTCAGAGACAACTCCCACTACAACAACCACTACAGATGTTCAAACCGGTGGTCGCACTCACTTCAGCGGATCACAGAGACTTTTGCTTGGAGAGGACAGTCCACGAACGTGGAATACTGGATTTGATCAGATATTAGAGGCGCAGCAACCACAAAATCTATTATTGCTCGCTCCGGCAAGCGAAACGGTGGATGTCCTCCGCACATGTCAGGAACATCCTAATTGGAACGGTGGAGAGATCATGATTATCAAAACGGGAGCAAGTGTTCCTGGGGATATGTCGGTGGCGGAACTGTCCGGTGACGGAATGGAAGAATCAATCGAAACACATCAAATATCCAATCAGACTAATCTCTCCCGACTTGGTATTATGACTACACGGGTGCTTGACAGCTGGCAGGAGCCAAATCAAAAAACAGTCTGCAGCGTTCACACGCTTCAGGCATTTCTCCAGTATCTCGGCCCACAGAAGGTATTTCAGTTCCTACACACGCTGAGTCGTCGTCTTCAATCCGCAGATATTGATACAAACTACCTGATGACACCATCAGATGGAGACCGCACAATCAACACACTCCGACCACTCTTTGATACGGTAATTGAGACGTAATCTTATATTTGGGATTGGGTCGGGGTCGGGGATAAAAAATTATCTCTGAGATGGGAAGCCACTGAACGACAACGTCCGCATGGCTATTATGCAGATTGTTCTCAACAGCATACGGATGTAGGACGTGTAGAAGTCGTAATAGTTTTATTTATCTGATACCACAGTCATCTGTCAGTATATTCAGTTACTCACTGACAATAGTGTGTATCAGCTGGTGGTAATTTGATTTTCTTTATTTCGAACGTGCACCGGAGCGCGCAGATAGGCATTCTCGATGAAATTCGATGAAATGAGTCTAAGTGTGGGTTCAGATATAAACAGTGATTATATTATCAGCGACTGTTATTGCAATCCTGGCGGTGGTCCAGAATCGCCAAGCTCCATACGATTCCGTTGAATTGTCTGAACAATTCCTGTGGCAGTATAGGTGACGAGCATTCCAATTGTGACGATAATAAGCTGACTCCGCTCAAGGATGCCGACTCCAGCGTATGTAAGTCCAACGAGTGCACTGAAAGCGATCGTCAGACCAATATAAAATATGCTCCACGGAATATCATTTGCTGCCACAACCTGAAAGTAAATGTCTAGATCATCGGCGGCGTCAGTGAGTTCAACAAGCCCGTTTTCTTTGTCATATCTGATGATACCCTCTTCGTCGAGTGTTGAAAGATGTGATTGGTACAATGAAATATAGACTCGCTTTCGCTCCTGCGAATTTAATTGTTCGATTGGTTTTTCATTCTCCCATGCGGCTACCTGTTCAGCAAGGTCTTGAACACTTACTGCTGTGTTCGATTGTTTGAGATGATGGATTGCATATCGCCGGCGCTGGTCTGACAGAATGTTATATGCTGCATCTGTCGATAACGTCTTTCCACTATCTTGTTGTTCAACAGCGTCGGCCATCATTTGTCCAATTCATACAAGCGGTGTCAATTGGTATCAAATCCACGAATATTCAGTCGTCATTCTGGGAGCTATATCAAAGATATCATTATACGTACCAAACATAATCAATCCAACCTAGATTACTTGAGCAATAACCATTGATATATTATCTCTCTAATGTTTGTCTGGAATCCCGGTAGAGTATGATTATTTGAATTATGCTGTGTAATAAAGCATTTCCGGATAATCTGAGTGGGCACGACGACTTTAATCAAATCGTTACAACATCGAAATCTGGATTAGTTTAGTGACCACGCCAAAGAGACTTGAACCTAAGGATAATAATATAGATCAATGAGCGTCGGCATGAAAATAGCACAATTTGTCGCAGAAGAACGGGTAAGTAGTCCCACTACTCATGAGTATGTGGTTGCACAGAAAGAGGGATAATCCATATGGGGACGTTTACTCGTCGCGCTGCGATTGGACTCATCATCGCTGGCGTTGGTGCGGCTGCATTCGAGTCGGACGCATTCACCAGTACTGAGGCAAATCGCTCAAGTGCTATCGCTGCTGGGAGCGATAAGAATGCACTATTAAAACTTACCGGCGTAAATCCAAGCTCAACCCCAACCGAGCCACATAAAATCACAGTCACGAACCAGACCGAGAGCCTGCTTGACTCTACCATAGTGACGACCGGTGAGCAACAGACGCTCCAATTGAGGAAGACAAAAAACGGGAATACAAAGTCTACCCTTGAGGACTCGCTGTCGTCACTCTCTCCGGGCGAGACGCAGTCATTCTTTGTTGTGACAAGTCCCAACGAAACGGGGAGTGTTACTGACACACTGAGAATTCAATACAGCAGCGGCAGCGGCGGCGACAGCGACAGCGGAATTTCAATCAATGCTGCTCGACAGCTCACTATCAAGTCCGAGCCCACTGGAGGGAATAAAGGACTCCTCATCTACGCGGTCAAAACTTCACAGTCGAATGGGGACATTAGAGTGTACAATCCAGCCACCGATACGGTCCGTGACCCACCGCAGACCGAGTCTGCATCTGCTCTCGGAGACACAGCAGATATCGTCGGCGACAGTACGGTCGACATTCCATACCTCACTAAGCAGGGTAGCAATCGGGTTTATGCTACGACTGTAGGGGAGAGTTCAGACACGAAAATTCCGAAGCGCAACAGTAATAAACCAAAAATTGACCCGAATAAGCCAACACGGATCGCAGTTGGTGAGTGGCAGCCAGCAGGTCTGTCGGGGAAACTCATCCTCGCCGAGAGTAATCAAGGAAACATTGCGGGGGTTGATGCGGATGGAAACGCTGAGGTGATTGCTAAACCCGGAAACGGTTGTACTGCTGTCATGGGGGTTGCTGATGTTGACGACGATGGAAGCGATGAGATAATTTTCTTTGATGGGTCCCAAGAAATCCGCTATCTCAATCAGGATGGCAGTACAGAGAAAGTCCCAACCGGAGGCGTAGGAAGCAACAATGGAAGTGGAATTGGTCCGCCTGCAGACTTTGACGGTGATGGCATTCCACGAGTTCCATTCATCGACGGTAGTCAAAACCCGACTCTCATTACGAGTGATGGGGCAAAAACACGGCTGAATAAGAATGGTGTTGCAAAAAAAGCCGGCGTTGCACCTGTCGATATTGATGCTGACGGTGATCTTGAATTGCTGTTCTTTGGCAATGATGGAGGGAAGATACAATATATCGATGATGTGCTCGGGAAAAACACAGTCAAAACACTCAAAATAAATGGAAGCACAGTCAAACCAGAGCTCAAGATTGGTCTAGGATTCGGCAGACAGTCATAAGCGGCTCGTGTGTGGGGTAAGTGACTCCCGCTTCTGTGGGGACTATCTCACATGATAGTATTTTCTTATAAAAACCAGGCTGGAAATAGATGATATTTGATTTGCTCGATCCCGGCTTGATGAACGTTCTTCGATGATTCCCGATTCACACTCGGTCTGCTCCACTTCAATTGGAACCGCAAATATATTATTTTCCAGATTGAGATTGGCTAGATCAAAGCCTCTCTGAGAGTTGACCACTCCGGCACAATCAGACCTCGGAAACTCAAACTCCTGTTTCACCGGATCCTCAAGATAATCAAAAAAGATCGGTATCTAACGTATTCGACTGGCTACCCCGGATAGAGATATCTATCTGTTGAGCCACAGCCGATTGTGTGATAATTCAGTCTGAATTTGTGTTTGTTTTGAGACCTGCGGTCACACCCGTTTCAGTCTCATCAGCGTTCACCGCGAAAATCGTCACGTTTCCTAATATCTGGGTCTGGTCCTGATCCTGATCATCGCCCGAGAGGGTGATATTATGATTCCGCTGAATTTCGATTGCGATACTCACACGGATGCTTTGTCCAGGGCTGATAGCAACTGCGGTCGCACGTTGAGCCTGAGCGTCGATTCCAGTCGATCCCGCCTTTGCTTCCGGTTCTGAGATAACTATATCTGAGTTCTCTCCAACACCGTTGGCATCGACCAAGGCGGTGAAGTCAGTCACTCGAGTTCCAATTGGGACTACTTCGGTACTCTCATTAATTGAGACGCTATCGTCAGCGCCAGTTCCGATTTCCCGGTCGTCGATGTAGAATGAGGTGTTGACAGCGTCACTCTCTGCTTGTGCACCTCCTTGCGTGGAAATCCAGACAATGACAGTCTCATTTCCATTATTTGTAATATTGAACAGGTTCCCAGCAGTCGTCGTGGCATTCAGATTGACGCCCTCTCCGGCATCGAGATTAAGAGCGAACACCGAATTCGCAGTGTTCGACTGCTGGATGAATGAACTGTCTGCTGCATCCTCAGTTGGTTGAATCGCTAACAGTGCATTGGCATCGCCTGCGACGGTCACATCAGCTGTTCGCTCTGCCTGGACAGTTGTAAATGCTCCCGTTGCTGCAAGACCGCCCACCGCAGCCAACATTGCCATGAGAGCGAGAAGTTTGATTTTGGAAATCATCGGGTTAATGTAATGAATATGCCGGTGGATTCACTGCTTTAATTTGTTCATGCATCAAAGGTAAATTCTGCTGTGTGTTTTGTTGCTGTGTTCTCTTTTTCATTCACTGTTTTCACCGCAATTGTGTGTGTTGCTGTGTCATCAATCGAGAGACTTGGTGGGACATACAGTGTTGCGGGGGTCAACTCGTATCGATATGATCCGAGTTCCGTCGTTGCTGTCCCATCTGGGGTGATCTCTTTCGTGAGGAGTTTGTCTCCACTGTCGTCCACGATCGAGAGTCTGATGGCGATGATCGGACGGCTGTCATCCTCAACGACGAGTGAGTCGACGCCAAGACATCGATTCTCGTGCTCATAGAAGGGGGTTCCGAGTTCCACAATTCGCGGGTTACGACGGATGCGAGTGAGGATCCGTGCCCATGGGACGACCCGGTAGCCAGCAACCGACCCCAGAATCCCAATAACTGACAGGATCCCCGGCACAAGCACCTGCTGTGGGACGGTTTGTTGATTGATGAGAGTCTCCTGAGATGGCGTTACAACCGTCTCGACAGATGATGCCTCACCACCATATTCATCTTCGACATGGAGTTGAACTGCGTATTGTCTCTTCTGTGTTGGGTACGTAACCGTCTGCCCGGTCTTGATCGTCCCATCAGGGAATTCCCACCGCACGGAAATATCGCCAACCTTATTTGAGACATTCGCCGTGAGCGTCGTCTCATTGCCGTCGGTTTGCGCTTGCGCTCGGGTCTGAGTTGTGCTCACATTCTCGATTGCTGGAATATCATTGACAATGATTGTTTGTGTCGTAGTATCTGATCGACCGAGACTATTCGTTACTGTCAATTGAGCCTCATAGATTCCTGGTTTAGTGAATGCCGTTTGAATATCCCTGCCGGTCTCCGTTGATCCATCTGGAAGTGTCCAGGTGTATTGAACATCAGGATTCGCGAAGATTGCAAACGGAGAAAACCCAGGTGTCTCTGCCGCAAGTACAACTGACTCGCCCCGAACAGCAACATCAGTGTCCAGCACCTGCCATCCGTCATCAGTCAGGTGTCCAATGACAGCCGTATCAGGGTCAATCTCCCCTAATGTCGATCGATCCGCTGTGAGTGTGACCGTCGCCTCGCTGTCTTCCTGAATTGATTGCGGATCGATATCGACCGCTGCCGACACCTGTCGTGAGACAGAGACTGTCTCAGTGGATCCAGCTGTTGAGCGACTGCCAGAAAGAGTTACCTCTTCATCAGTCGTTGTGATGATATCAGCATCACTTACCTCTAACCCGGATATTTCAGATTCAGCCGCTTTCTCACTGCCTGCGTTTGCATCCGTATCTGCATTTGCATTTTCGGTTTCACCCGTCTCGGCTGCGACAGATGCAGATGCCTCAGTAGCAATCACGGCATTGGGCTGAGTCTGCCCCTCTGGGAGTGAATCCTCCGAAATGGAGGTGACATCAACACTAGTCTGCTCTTGGGTTTGAGCTTCTTGTCCGGTTGCGGCTGTGGTTCCGGTCTTGGTCTCAACATCAACCTCAATGTCAGATCCTTGCTCTTGAGAAACCGGTGCTACTTGTTCCGGCTGCTCTGGTTGTTGTTCCTGTTTTTGCTCTTCGGTCGGGGTTTGAGACTCCTCCTTCGAGTCTGAGTCATCATCCTCCGAGTCCGTCTCTCCTGTTGAAGGGTCGATAACATCAATCGTCGTGTTTGCGATGGACTGTCTCCCGTCTGCATCGACAAGTGTTACAGTAATGTTCTTTGAGCCTCTCTCATCGAAGTTCATGTTCTCAACGGCAAATCCGGTTGGTCCTGATGGAGTTGCCTCACCCTGAAGCTGTTCAGTGTCAGTGTCAGTGTCAGTCGTAGTGATGCCGGCAGTTGTCTTGAGTTGATCAACAAGCTCCGAGTTCTGTGTCGACAGAAACACCGACGCTGTCGGCATCGCTCTCCCCATCTGGATGCGGTCACTCCCGGCGGTATTCTGAGACGTGAGCGTGTTCACATTCTCGCCAGCGCCCCCATCAGGACTCGGACGAGGGGCAACACTCTCAGGGAGGTCACCACTCCACACAAACTGCACATTCGAGTCATCGACGACAGCGACTGTCCCGTAGCGTTCTGCTTGTGGGGTCGCTTCGAGAATTAATTCTCCTTCCTGTCCTTTGACAGTCACATCTGTCTCAAGGAACGTCCAGTTGTCTCCATCAGGGCTATGAACAATCCGAATGTCCTCAGATGGAGTCTCAACGGCTGATCTGTCGAGTGTCGCCTGGATTGTCCCAGAAGAGGTGACTGCAGAGTCATCGGCCGAGAGATTGAATGGTCCATCAATCACGGCTTGAGTTTCACTTGGTGTTTCAACCTGCCCTTCAACGAGCGAGCTCAGACTCGTCACCGTCGAGCCGGTTGCTGTGAGATCGACAAACTCGCCCACGGAGACCTCATCTCCAGCATCGACTGTTACCTCTGCTGTCGGTGCTGCTGTTCCGGTGATCAGTGTGGGCGGGAGAGAAACAGAAATACGTTCGGCTCTGATTGTGAATGTTGTACTGACTGTCTCCCCAGCATCCACCCCCTCTGTATCAATCGCGAGCCCAACTGTCGTCGACTCACCCACACCAAGCCTGAATTGCTTTCCAACACCCAAATCAGCAACAGCAACATCATCAGTGAGTATCCCACTCCCAGCAGTGACATCTTGCCCGATTGCGATGTCTGCTTCTCCTTGATCCGGCTGATTTGATTGGGGTTGATCAATCTCAACAGTCACCGGACGAGCGTCGGTCGGATCATTGTGAGTGATGGTGATGAGATCACGAAATGTCGTGGTTGCATCCGTGTTCACACCTGGATTTGCAATCTCGATATTGACGCGGATATTTCCATTGACAGTTTGAGTTGTGTTGACGTGTTGT
>KE356560.1:2168358-2171359 GCA_000415965.1 Haloquadratum walsbyi J07HQW1 | reverse complement strand
ATTGCTTTCCAACACCCAAATCAGCAACAGCAACATCATCAGTGAGTATCCCACTCCCAGCAGTGACATCTTGCCCGATTGCGATGTCTGCTTCTCCTTGATCCGGCTGATTTGATTGGGGTTGATCAATCTCAACGGTCACCGGACGAGCGTCGGTCCGATCATTGTGAGTGATGGTGATGAGATCACGAAATGTCGTGGTTGCATCCGCGTTCACACCTGGATTTGCAATCTCGATATTGACACGGGTATTTCCATTGACAGTTTGAGTTGTGTTGACGTGTTGTTCAGCCCCAGCGGCTGGTTCAACCGTGATATCAGGCGGTTGCTCAGGAAACAGTTGATCTTCAACAACCCCGGGAGTGCCAACAATCGCTCCTGGAATCACGACGAGGCACGCACATATCACAACGAACACTGGACTGACTGAGTTGATCTTCATGGCTCACCTCACCTCGCTCCCCCTGCTCTGGAGTGACGGATATAGACGTTTGCAGTGGCAGTGGTAGTGGTAGTGATTGCCGAACTCGCCACTCCAGCGGTCGCATTCGAAGCAGAAGCACCAGCATCAGCGACAACCCCGACAACACGCTCTTCACCTGGCTTGAGTGTCACAGTCACATCAGCGCCGCTCAACCGCTCACCAGTCTCAGCATCACGATACTGCAGATCTGCAGGCGTTGGTTCCGACCCCGGTTCTGCAGCCGCATCCGTGTCTGCCTTTGTCTCTACGCCCTCGTGTGTGATCCAGACGGTCACCGACTGTGTGTCAGTGTTCGTGATTGTGAATACTGGCTGGGATGGGTTCGGTTGTGTCGGGATTGCCTGTGGCGGCGCAATCTCGACGCTTGTCACAGCCCGCTCACGCAGAGTCTTCTGTGAAGTCATTGCGCCTGGAGCTGTTTCGGCAGGTCCAATCACGACTGACCGTGGCTGCGACTGCGACTGTGGCTGTAAGCCGTCTTCTGCAGTCGAGGCAGGTGTCGATGCTTCTGCTGATGCTGTTCCACCAGTGGCGTCTAACGCCGGGACCAGTCCAGTTGAGGCGATGATCGCGGCGATGACGATGGCGAATGCGAGCGTCTTGACTAATCGATGGGGAATTATCGTCATCCTCGGATTCCGGATCCAGGTTGCGATTCGTTACTTTGCGGGTCTACTCAACTGCGTGTGTGCATGCGAGTGTGAATGTGAGTCAATACCACACCCCGGCGAGCAGTCACTCACCAGGTGATCAATGAAAGAGAAAGACGGCTACTGACTCCAGAAAACGGAGGGGCTCACTCGCGAATCAATCAGAGAGAGTTCGAATTCGGGTTTTAAATTTTCAGATTGGTTTGGGATTATGACGCTGCGTCGATTGGTCCGTCATTTGCTGTATCTGTTGCGTTCGCGGTGATCGTGACCGGATCGGTACCAGCGAATAATTGATCCCCCTGACTCACATCACCGTCAGTACTCAGATACAATCCAAGATTAATACTTTCTCCAGTTCCGAGGACGACTCCGTCGTCTTCAGAATCAATTACATATCGCTGGTCCCCAGGGAGGTTATCCGGGAACTGATTAACACTGTTGTTGAGAGTTGTAGCATTTTCTCCAACAGTATTTACATCGCCTTCCTCAACGTAGAATTTCAGACTTGAGTTATTTTGAGTGCTCGCGGTCGCAAAGACCGTAACTTCATCATTCCCATTGTTTGTGATCTTGATGACCTCATCATCAAGTGTCTCAGCGTCGAGATTGACACCATTGCTCCCTTCCGGAGTTTGGAAGTCAAGCTCGACTTGATCACCAGTGTCATTCGATGCAAATTCGGTATTACTCGCTGGGACTATCTAGAGTAATGCATTCGAATCACCGGCTGCGGTAACATCTGCTGTCCGATCCGCCTGAACAGTTGTGAACGCGCCCGTGGCCGCGAGACCGCCGACAGCGGTGAAAGCCAGCAAGAGCGCGAGGAGTTTTCCTTTTGGTATCATGGTTTGTGTGATTATGATATGAGTTCCCCCGATCAGAGGGGTTCTCACTTACATGTATACAAGCACCCTTCCCTCTTTGTTATCCCCCTCTACCGAATTGATAGAGGGGACTAACAGTTTCCTCCGAAGGCTATAGGGAGAGCTAAATAATCACCAAAATCCAGTTAGTGTCCGCTAAACAGCCCGTTAGACCCGCCTAATATGTTGAATTTTGGGGGTGGGTTATGTGAGACAGTAGATGATATAGTTTATTGTCACGTTTTGAGCGTCGGGACAGCCTGATTCTGATGAGTTAGGACACAGACTCCCCGGGTCGGTTGACGCGACCGCTTCATCGGATTCTCTTTTTGCGAGATTTGAGTTATTGTCTCGGGAAGATAACAGCGGATACGTGATCGATCCCAAGAGGACTCGTCCAACGCCCGCTGTCCGCCTGCCTGTGAACACTTTCATTCGCCATGTGCCAACTCCTGAGCGGTCGTCACAGCCTGGCTCTCTCGAATCTTATTTCTGCGTGTAATCATCGTGTGTGTGCCTCCTGACGTGTGTGTCCGGTGATGTACATCTTTATACCGTGACCTGGTCATCAAAGATATGCCACGTCCAAGTGTCAGTGAGGAACTCAAATCACGCCTGGAGGATACCGTCGCCGATCGTGCTGACGTTCCGGCTCACCACCTCACCTTTGAGCAAAAGGTCGCATACATTCTTGATGAGTTAGAGCGAGAATCAGAATCCGACGGCGGGTTCCTCTCTTAATCCAGACGACATCTCGTTGACCTCCATGCACAAATCAGCAATAGTGAGATTTGAGTCTGCCTGATCGATACGCGCGGGTGTTTCCAGCATCGTATCCTGTCCGTAAGCAGTCTTATGAGTCAGAGGACTAAAATCGCCGAGTGACGTCCGGGTGGGTCTGGGTGTCATATCACAGCACCCGTGCAGAGACAATCGAATGTCGAATTTGCAGATTGCTCTGCGAGCGCGTCGTGAAACTGAGTCTCTTAGTTCACTGCGAT
>KE356560.1:2103688-2168338 GCA_000415965.1 Haloquadratum walsbyi J07HQW1 | reverse complement strand
AAATCAGCAACAGCAACATCATCAGTGAGTATCCCACTCCCAGCAGTGACATCTTGCCCGATTGCGATGTCTGCTTCTCCTTGATCCGGCTGATTTGATTGGGGTTGATCAATCTCAACAGTCACCGGACGAGCGTCGGTCGGATCATTGTGAGTGATGGTGATGAGATCACGAAATGTCGTGGTTGCATCCGTGTTCACACCTGGATTTGCAATCTCGATATTGACGCGGATATTTCCATTGACAGTTTGAGTTGTGTTGACGTGTTGTTCAGCCCCAGCGGCTGGTTCAACCGTGATATCCGGCGGTTGCTCAGGAAACAGTTGATCCTCGACAACACCTGGTGTGCCGACAATCGCTCCTGGAAATATGTTGAATTTTGGGGTGGGTTATGTGAGACAGTAGATGATATAGTTTATTGTCACGTTTTGAGCGTCGGGACAGCCTGATCTGATGAGTGAGGACACAGACTTCCCAGATCGGTTGACGCGACCGCTTCATCGGATTCTCTTTTTGCGAGATTTGAGTTATTGTCTCGGGAAGATAACAGCGGATACGTGATCGATCCTGAGAGGACTCTTTCATTCGCCATGTGCCAACTCCTGAGCGGTCGTCACAGCCTGGCTCTCTCGAATCTTATTTCTGCGTGTAATCATCGTGTGTGGGCCTCCTGACGTGCGTGTCCGGTGATGTACATCTTTATACCGTGACCTGGTCATCAAAGATATGCCACGTCCAAGTGTCAGTGAGGAACTCAAATCACGCCTGGAGGATACCGTCGCCGATCGTGCTGACGTTCCGGCTCACCACCTCACCTTTGAGCAAAAGGTCGCATACATTCTTGATGAGTTAGAGCGAGAATCAGAATCCGACGGCGGGTTCCTCTCTTAATCCAGACGACATCTCGTTGACCTCCATGCACAAATCAGCAATAGTGAGATTTGAGTCTGCCTGATCGATACGCGCGGGTGTTTCCAGCATCGTATCCTGTCCGTAAGCAGTCTTATGAGTCAGAGGACTGAAATCGCCGAGTGAACGTCCGGGTGGTCCGGGTGTCATATCACAGCACCCGTGCAGAGACAACCGAATGTCGAAATTTGCAGATTGCTCTGCGAGCGCGTCGTGAAACTGAGTCTCTTAGTTCACTGCGATTGGCTCAGAGACCCTTCCGATTCCACGGAATATGAACCGGGTTCCGTTGTCTACCTCGACATCACCATCCCAGCCATGACCAGAGACAACACGCTCAGTGATCAATAGACCGAGTCCAGCACGGTTGTCCTCCATAGGAGTGTCAGTTTTAAATAAAGACTCAGCAATCGACTCTTCGAGTCCTGGTCCAGTATCAGCAACGGTGAACCCTTCTTCGGTCCCGCTGACGGTCACAATCGTGTCGGGACCGCAGTGTTCGTCCACATTTCGAAATAAGTTCTCGAACAGTTGCTGAAGACTCGATTTATCTGCAAGCAGACTTCTGTCGTTTGTAATCTCAAGTTGGGCGTCGTCTGGGTCCACCGTCTCCCATGCAGTCTCCGCAAGAGCAGCGAGTGTTACCGATTCACGCTCACCAACATCACCACCATCCCGAGCAATGGCTAATGTTTCAGTAATAAGGGTCTCCATCCGATTCAATGACTCAAGCACCGTCTGTAAATATCCAGCCTCAGGATCAGAGACCATGTCTGCCACGAGTTCCGTATATCCACGCGCAGAGGTCAACGGGTTTCGAAGATCGTGTGTGAGGATATTGGCAAATTCCTCGAGTCGCTCGTTTTGTTGATCTAACAGCTGATAGTGTTTTTGTCGCTCCATTTCGTATCCGATCCAGCGACCCAGCAATCGGACAAATCTTTTTTCATCTTCAGTGAATGCTGTGTCACGTGGCTCTGTCCCTGAGTAACAGAGCGTGCCATAAGACTCGCCATCAACAATGATTGGAGCCCCGATGTAGCATTGAAGACCTGTCGTGTCCCGAGCAATATCGTCGCGATAGGGTGACTCACCGGCATGAGAGATAGCTAATATTTCTCTGTCGTCAATGACATGCCGGCACCACGTGGCTTCAAGATCGTGGACAGTTCCGGCGACATAGGCACCGTCTGCGAATGTTGAATCGATAATTTCGTATTCACCAGCCCCAGTGTATGAGAGAATCCCATGCGGGACTCCAAGACGATTGCTCCCGAGGGTAATCGCACGCTCGATTTTGTCTTCCAGTGAGAGTGACGTGTCAATGCTGATTTCGTAGAGATCCCGAAAATACATGCCTTCCTCAGCGTGAGTCATATTTCGATGTTATCGAGGAGATTATTCATACGTATTTATTTTATCAGGTCAGTTGTCTCGGGGTCACATCGAAGTCAAGATACCCACACCGCCCCTTGCTTCGCCCGTAGAGGGTTTGAGCTAACTCAGAACCACAGTGCGCGTTGTAATCGCTGGAGCGGCAACCGACACCGACATCAACACCATCACGAACGGCGACAACGGGTGGAAGATCAACCCGGCGATACCACCGCACATCGGCATAGTCGTGCGGACCGGAGCAATCGCCGGAAAATCACGTTTGTGGTCGGGATTCCGGCAAGCACCCTCAAGTCGGTACTGGTGGTGGTGATTGTAACCCTCGTTGACTTTCCTCATGCTTTCATATAGAGTAGAGACTGTCTCATGTTGACCCTCATTATAATCCGTTTGTTCACTTCATTTGAATTCGTCTCACAAGGGACATCCCACCGGAGACAAGGAATTGACACTCCGATGGCGAATCTGTGATGATATCACATCATTACGCGACGGGTGTTTTAGAACCCACAACAGAGCAATCGACTGATCGATTAAACTGAGACATGTATCTGCTATATGGGATGGTCGTGATGCAATTGGGTAATCAGTGCGCATAACAACGCTACACTTTGATACGAGTCTCGACAATCTCTGTGACCTCGACCACAGAGACGCCATACACGTTTTAAATACCTCATTCCGTTTCATCAAAATGAAATAAAAATATAACATATTCCTCGTAGCCCTCGTATAACCGCAGTATGAAAGTGGATATGTAGCGCATTTATCATAGATAATTCATGTGATACAAGTGTCACAAAGCGCTAGTATTTTATAAGTTTACACAGACGATACGTACTGCATGGCGAATAGACGCGACCTGGTTGCAGCAATCACTGGTAGTATCGCTGCTTGGTTTGTTGTGACACCAGCGTCGCCTCTCGATATTAAACTCAGGACATCCGCCAGTACTCCGCCGAGTAGTGTCTCACGAGACGACACTCTCTCTGAGAATGATGCATTTGACCCCTCTCATGCTGCGCAAGCGATACATTCACGAGTGAATCAATGGCGCGCGAATACAGCCGCCATGCCTTCGCTTAACTGGGACAGCGACCTTGCGACCGTCGCCACGGACCATGCACGAGCAATCGCGGAGACAGCAGAGTATTCACATCACTCACCTGATGGCACTACTGCAGAGATGCGCGTTAGACGTGGTGCTGATTGTTTTAGCGGTGAAAATATCAATAAAATTAGATGGGATACAATCATTATGACAGAGTATAATGACGCACTCTCACGCGAGATTGACTCATACGTGGCACTTGCAGACCACTGTGTCATTCAATTTGCACGTTCAGAGGCACATCGGAATAATATGCTACAGAAGGATATCACTGCTGAAGGCATAGGCGTTGTCAAGACTACTGATGAGACAGAGACAGTGTACATCGTTCAGGATTTCTGTTAACCAGTCGTCTATTACTGCATCAAAAGATTCGATGAAACCTACTGATGTGATCTTCTCATCGTGATTGCGAGAATAATCATGATTCGCTGGTGTTGACTCTCATTGGGAATATCATTATCCCCTGCGTATCCAGTATCGCTGGGGTTTCACTGACCAATCGATTGGTGGACGCTCACTTTATTCGATTAATATTATCGACTCGCGTGAGAACATCACTTCCTCACTGATGTCGGCTGTCGTCACTATCACTGTCGCTGTCGCTGAGACCGTCTCAATTGTGTCGGCACTATTCTCAGTCAGATTGCTCTTACTCATCGGGTATAAGTATACTTGATTCGCGCGGGCTGAGGACAACATAATCCCATATAGGATTGATCTTGTAGGACTGTCATAATGTGTTTGATTAATTCGACTCCTATCTGATTGAAAGATACTAAACGATTGAGATAGTATAATGATTTATCAGAATCATGGTGCTGGTGCAGATACTCAAACGGGTCGGTGGCGCGCTAGCACTGTTATTCGTTATTTCAATGCTCGCTGGGGCACTTCTCGGACAGCCAGTTGGTCCGGCATATGTTGAAACGGGAAGTATGGCTCCGACCATTAGCGCTGGTGATGGATTCATTGCGATTCCAACAGCATTAGCTGGACCAATTGAGGAAGGCGACATTGTCACCTTTGACGCTGTTAATCTCAATGGTGGTGGATTAGTCACACATCGAGTCGTTGGGACAACATCAGACGGATATATTACTCGTGGTGATGCGAATGTTGTGACTGATCAGGACGGCTCTGAACCCACAGTGAGTGAGTCACAGATTGTTGCAAAAGCGCTCGCGATTGGTGATTTTGTTGTTGTGATTCCGCATCTTGGAACTGCAGTCACCACAATAGGGTCACTCACAACAACAGCCCAGGAAGAACTAGCAGTATTACTTGGAACACGAGCAATCCTTGGTGGTCAAGGGCTGTCATATATCCTTATTGGATTTGGTGGGGTTGCATATGCACTGTCAGCATACGCAGAAAATACCCGATTAACTCGCCGCCGAGACACCTCACGCTCTGAGGGAAAAATTAATCCAACGATTATTATTGCTATTTTGATATTACTTCTAACAGCCACGCTCACGATGAGTATGATCCTTCCGGGTGGTGTTCATCAATTTCAGTACGTGAGTTCAGAGAGTGATTCTGCTGGCATCTCTGTGATTGGACAGGGGTCAAATGAGACAGTGAGTTATCAAGTCCCGAGTAATGGGTGGATTCCAGTTATCGTGATGATTGAACCAGCAAGTGATAATGTTGCTGTCTCTGATACACAGTTGGTTGTCCCCGCACAAACAACAGCACAAACAAATGTGACGATTTCTGCGCCACCCTCAACCGGTGTATATGTCGATGCAATTGTTGAACATCGATATCTTGCCTTTCTTCCGCGTGAAATGATTGTTGGCTTATATCGTATTCATCCGTGGGCGCCACTCGTTGCAATCAATACTGCTGTCGGTGCTGCATCGTTTATTATTGCGACGACACTTATTGGACTTGACCCAATTCGAATTGGTCGTCGACAACGCGATGTGCCGTTATTGGTTAAAATCCGTCAATGGCTCGAATAGACGATATCACTCATCAACAGAAAGATTCAGCCACGATGAGACAGCGGTCGGGTCACGTGCATAGTAGTAAATGATATTCTCATCAACGACGCTGTAGGTCTCAAGATCAGCATCGTAGATCACGCGTTTGTTTGTGTCGATTGCAATGTCGACAATCCCCTCAAGTGAGTTTATGTATACGTACTCACTCGCTGCACCGGTTGGAAGTTCACCCTCTGAGATCCACTCGTCATAGCGGTCGCGAACAACAGCAAGTTCCAATTCAGCCGGATCATCCTGTCGACGCGTCCAGACGAACACGCTCGCTCCAGCGATGAATAATATACCACCAGTTCCGGCTAACAATCGCACTTGCTGCATATTTGGCTGTCCGACATACTGCTCTGATGACTGTGTCTGGCTTTTTGTTGTGCTATCTCCAATTTCAGAACTTACCCAATATGCATCAGATGATGATTGAATTGTCGTCGTTGAGCGTAACTGTCCTTCATATCTGCTCCCCCCATCAACTGGTGAACTGTATGTCACAACGAATTGGAGATCTCGTGAGAGTGTTCCTGTGCTCCCAACCGCTGACTCAAACGGATCAATTCGTGAGAGATATTCCGAAATTGTCAGTGTCGTATTATGTTGGACTTGTCCATCTTGCACTGTCCATTTATTACTCGCAATGACTTCCTGTCGGTCCCAGAATACTTCACCACGAAACGTTGCTTCGTAATTGGCAACAACCCGGTATGAGACATCGACTGATCGATCTTGTGGGACAGAGATTGTTGTAGCGAAGGTAACATCAGGTGAGGCGTTTTGAAAATAGACGGGATAATTTTGGAGTGTCCGCCCACGATCGAAAAGCTGCGTTGGTCCGGTTATTGTTGCACGGTGGTCTGCATCAAATGAGAATGATTGTACATTTGTCTCTTCTGGGCTTGTTTGTTCTATTGGTGGATTGGTGAACACAAAGCCTGCTGCAGCAAACGCAGCAATCGCAGACAAGACAAGCAACACGCTGATAATCCGACCGTACTGCGCACCATAATACTGTAATCGTACGTCTGTTGCCATTACGATTTGATTGTTGAATGAGACAATTCTTCCGGAGTCATATATCTTATTATGTTCGTCTTATCCCATCGTCGCTCAATATTACCGAGTGGTGTAGTTGAATTTATATAAGAATGAATATAAGATTTATATGCACGTCTATCATAACTGCGAAAACAAGTGCTGCAGTTCACGACTCAGATACCATGATTATTATTGCTTTAGCAGATACATATCAGGACAAGAGAATAATGTTATGAGCAATAATGAAAAGCAAATCTTAATTGTTGAAGACGAACCAGAGCTCGCCGATCTATATGCGGTATGGCTCTCCGCAGAGTATTCTGTTGATGTTGCATACGGAGCCAAAGAGGCGATAGCAAAGGCTGATGAGTCATTTGATATCATGATTCTCGATAGACGAATGCCAGAGCAGCCAGGTCGGAAAGTGCTCCGGAAGGTGCGAGATGCAGGATATCAAATGCGAGTAGCGATGGTGACGGCGGTTGAGCCGGATTTCGATATCCTCGAGATGGAATTCGATGATTACGCAGTCAAGCCAGTCTCGCGTGAGGATATGCTCGAACTTGTCTCAGACCTCATTGATCGAGATTCATACAGTGAGTTGATGAATAAGATGTACCAGATTTCTGAAAAGAAAGCGCTGCTTGAGGAACGAAAGGATCAGCGAGAGTTATCGGACAACGACGAATATCAACAACTTATCGAAGAACTCGATTCAGTTAAACAGCAAGTAGATGAAAAAGCTGGACAATTAAATACACAGCAAGCATTCAAAGATATTTAATTGATATCCTGCTCAGAGCTATTTCCCCTATGAGAGAGTTTCATTGCTTGATTCATACATAGCTGATTGTATATTTGTATGTCAGATTACTCTCAGATGAGCGAGATACGCGTTACATTCGATGGATGTCCCGATACTACCCCTCTTGATTGGAAAGATAGCGCATCATTATATAAGCTCACAACCGCAGCATGGAAACAGCATATTCCGAGAAACGCGTCTTAACTGATATGATAGCTGCTACCATTTTACCTACAAACGGTTGCGTTGATTAAGAAATTACTCACACTCAGCAGCGAATGTATCACGAGATGCGTCAGCTAGATCTACATGTGAGAATTAAAACAAAAGCATATTACTATGTCAGAGAAACATCTAAATTATGAAATTTGCGCCAGATGGTGTCACCGAGTCAAATCACGCAGGACTTCTTCGGCTTTCCTCTGAACTCAATCATTCGACATCAATCACAGAAGCCGCAGGCGTTGTTGTCAAAATGTTCGATATCGAGTTTGACGCACCACTCTCTGCAGTCTGGCAATATAATGAGGACACCGAGTTACTCACCCCAATCGCTCAATCAGAGCGAGCAGACGATGTCATTGGTGAGATACCAACGCTTCCACCACCGTCACTTGCTGGTCAGACATATGATGAACAACAAACCAAACACATCCGTAACGTTCCCGAGGCTGACTCTGTATACAATCCTGAGACGCCAATTCAAAGTGAAATAATTGTTCCAATCTCAACTTTCGGTGTCATATCCATTGGCATCACTGAGGTGGATGCGTTTTCTGATTCTGATGTTCGACTCACAGAGCTTGCGGCTTCGAATCTTGAAGCTGCAGTCGATCGAATCAGACGAGAGCAACAATCCAAAACGGAGCGTGAATGGCGACAGATTCTCTTCGAGGGCTCACGAGATGCCATCATTGTCAGTGATGTAGATGGATCTATTATTGAGGTAAACACCGCTGCGTGCACAATGACTGGATATGACCGGGATGAGCTATGTGACCAGCGATTAAAGACGGTATTATTTGATGACGAGACGGACGCATATCAATCATACCACCAACAAATCCTTGACCGCGAGTCATTGAGTGATGAAAGATGGATCTCGCGTGCTGACGGTGATTCGATTGTTGGGTCATACGCAAGCCGGCGTGTCGAGATACACGACTCGGTGTATATTCACACGACAGTACGTGATGTGACTGAAAAACATAAACGAACTCAGGAACTTCGTCAGAGCGAACGCCGATTCAGATCGGTTTTTGAAGACCCACAATTACTGGTTGGACTCACAGAGACAGATGGGACAGTCATTGATATCAATCAACGAGCAATGGAATATGTCTCAGTCGATTATGCAACAATCTGTGGCAAGCAAGTGTGGAAGACACAATTTTGGAATCATGATGAAGAACTTGCAACATCGATTCGCGACTGGGTAGACCGCGCAGCAGATGGCGAGTATATCAGCTATGAATCCGAGATGCCTGATGAAACCGGCAACACTCGACATCTTAGCGGTGCTGTCCGACCAGTGACAGATGAGAGTGGAACCGTTCAATCGCTTCTCATCACGGCGTATGATGTAACTCAGCGCAAGCGGCGACAACAAGAACTCGAGTCATTCCAGCAAGCAATCGAACAGGCTCACGATGGAGTCGCAATTCTCGAGGATGATGGATACAGTTACATTGACGAGACACACGTCGAGATGTACGGCTTTGAAAGCAAAGCTGATCTCCTTGGTGAATCATGGCATCGGTTGTATGGTGAAGAGGAGATTGAACGATTACAATCAGAAGCGTTCACAGCACTCGAATCAACAGGTTACTGGCGAGGAGAAGTAACCGGGACCCGACCAGATGGAAGTACCTTTCCTGCAGAGATTTCATTGACTGCTGTTGAGCATGGATCTATCGTCTGTACAGTTCGTGATGAAACAGAGAGAAAAAGACAAAAACGGCAAGTTCAACGCAAGCAAAAACGATTTGAATTACTCACGGAGAAGATTGACGAATACGCCTTTTTTATTCTTGATGAGGATGGAGTGATCACGTCATGGAATGATGGTGCTGAAGATCTCTTTGGATATGACTCTGAAACTGCGGTTGGCATGTCAGCCACTGCGCTTCATCCTGACTCAGATCGACAAGCAAATATCATCCAACGACTGTTGACGCAGGCGTCGATGCAGGGTGAAAGTGCACACGAGGGACGACGTGTCTGTAAAGACGGATCAACGTTCTATGCGGATGTCCGATGTACACCACTCGAAACCGATGATGACTCATTCCTTGGATATGGCGTAATTGTTCATGATCTCTCTCCAAAACGACGTCAACAGCGACGGACAGAGCGATTTGTCGAGGAATCAGTTGATGTTGTCACGATCGTTGATGAAGATGGCACATTCTCATATGTGAGTGCTGCTTCAAACCGTGTTCTTGGATACGATGCTGACACTCTCTCTGGAACAAACATCTTCGATTATATTCATGTTAATGATCAAGAAGCAGCGATGAGTGACTTTGTTAGTATCATCGACAATCCAACACAGGCATGTGAGTGTGAATTCCGCTTCCGTACGCCCGATGATACATGGATGAGTGTTAATGCACGAGCGCGGAATCATAGTGATGATGAGAGTGTTGGTGGGATATTAGTATATATCCGGGATATCAGCCAGGTCAAAAAGCGTGCACGACGATTTGAGGCTATATTCAACCAGCAATATCAACTCTCTGGCTTGCTTGACACAGATGGAACAGTCATCCGACTCAATAACGCACTCTCCTCAACAGACCCTGAAGTTGCGGATGACCCTCGAAGTACCCAGTTTTCAGAACTCTCCTTATGGACACACTCAGATGATCATACTGAGACAATCCAACAGAGTATTCAGCGAGCAGCCGACGGCGAGAGTGTTCAACAGACGATTGAGGCAATGTCAGCAAGTGGACTTCGGTTACTTGATCTCTCGATTCGACCAATCACCAATTCTGATGGGAATATTGAATTCCTCGTGATTGAGGCTCGCGATATTACCACACAAGAGCGGAAGCGACGACACTTACAGGTGCTCCAGCGGGTACTTCGACATAATATCCGGAACGACATTACGAAGATCCGTGGATTTCTGGGTCTCCTCCTCGAAGCTGATGATCACGAGAGTCGACAGAGCCATAGTATGAACATTCACACAGTACTTGATAGCTGGGAGGAAATTACGCAGAAGACACAGCAAATACAAAATTTGATCCAGAAACAAGGCACTGGAGTGGGGTTTGTTGATGCTCAAACCGGATTAGATGAGGTAGTCGAACAATTTAATTCCCCAGAAACATGCAGTTCTATATATTTTGAGACCGCTGAGGCAGTCAGTGCTGAGATGCCAGATGTCGTGTTAGTCGCAGTTGATGAACTACTCCAGCATTTCATTCGTGAGACAGACGACACAACTCCAGAAACAGCAGTTACTATCGATATTGAATTGCTGACATCGGATACTCATTGGATCGAAATCCAATTTACAGCCAATAGATTACTCTCAAAGATCAAAGCAGCAGTCCTCGAAAGTGGTGAAGAAACACAACTCGAACACGGTCAAGGACTTACTCTATGGCTTGTCAACGTCGTTATCATGCAGGCTGGGGGATCGATTGCGGTCAAGCGAACGGATAACGGCACAATCATCACAATCCGCATCCCAACTCGGAGTCGCAGAGAACGGGCAGGCGCAATTAGGGTTAACTGATAGCTATTCACTTTTCGATCATACAGGCGAAACCCATGAATGCATGATCTGATTGAATCCACAGTCGTAGTTATCGATAATTTAATTTTCTTTCTTTGAATATGAAGCGGAACACGCACACGGGTGTTCCAAATGAACTGACTCCGGGTGTGGGTTCAAAGAGACACGGTGCTCAGAGTGCCACCGGCTAGTCAGGACATGCCGAGTGACCAGGGCATGAATACGAATGCGGATGTGAGCCCGAAGCGATTCAGTATTTCAGACAGTTCCTGAGATACCAAACGGGTCACTCCTCAGGGCACTCAATTGGATATGTTGATTCCTCTCACATCGAGACTCGGTATTCTCTCAGTGTGAGACCTCTGCGTTGATTTATGCTCACAGAATGACACCGTCTACCACGCAGATGCAGAGCTATTCAGCGCAACTGTGGTGTTTCAACGGAGCCATTATCGGTCAGTGATCGATTCATGAGTGCAGTCCCACTGCGTGTATCGAACAGATGAATCGCCTCCGGAGGAATCTCAACAATCACATGATCGCCACTGTTGACAGTTTGCATGCCACTAATTGTGGCAATGAATGTCTCTGGATCCGGGCTCTTGTCTCCAGCAAATCGAAGATAAATATGATTTGACTCACCGACCGGCTCAACAACATCAACCACACACTCAAAATGATGATCGCCTGTCTGAATTGCGTTTTCAGTCTCTTGATGCATTATGATATCCTCTGGGCGAACACCAAGCGTCACCTCCCGTGTGCTCCCGATAGCTGATTGGATCTCTCCCGAGAGCGGATATGAGAACTGTTGGGCAGTGAGTGTCTCTTGTTTCATTGTCCCATCGAAGAAATTCATCGATGGTTCTCCAATAAATCCGGCAACAAACCGGTTTTGTGGTGTATGATAGCACTCAAGCGGTGTCCCAACCTGTTGAAGAATCCCATCATTAAGTACAGCAATCCGATCACCCATCGTCATTGCCTCCGTTTGATCATGTGTCACATACACAGTCGTGACATCAAGATCAGCCTGAATTCGTTGTAACTCTGTTCGCATCGTCGCACGAAGCTTTGCATCAAGATTCGAGAGCGGCTCGTCCATCAAAAATGCAGCCGGATCACGAACAATTGCACGACCGAGGGCAACACGTTGTTGCTGTCCGCCTGAGAGTTCTGTTGGGGTCCGATCAAGGAGTTCGCTGATATCCATCAGTGACGCTGTCTCTACAACTGTGTCAGCAATCACATCATCTTCGAGGGTCGTTGATTCTTCGAGTCCAAATCGCATATTCTCACGAACAGTCATGTGTGGATACAATGCATACGACTGAAATACCATCGCGAGATCACGATTCGCAGGCGAGACGTTGTTAATCCGGCGGTCATCAAGTGTAATATCGCCACTTGTCACCGTTTCGAGCCCAGCAATCATCCGGAGTGTTGTTGATTTTCCACATCCAGATGGTCCAACGAGTACGAGAAACTCGCCATCATCAATGGTCATCGAAACCTCATCGACAGCGGTGACTTCGTTGCTCCCCCCGCTATTGAATACCTTCGTCACATCTGTGAGTGTAAGCGTCGCCATTCGTTGTGTAATTAGATAAGTTTAATTTTGATTAACTGTCTTCGGATTGATTCTGCCATCGGATATCGTGATAGGATATCTGATAGCTGATAGCTGTTATCAGTACCTTTCTGCTGGGGTTTCTTACTAGAACTCATGTTGTTACTCCTTTTGCAAAGCGATCACCAAAGAAGATGTATATCACAAGTGTTGGGAGGGCAGCAACGAGCGCTGCGGCCATTCGGAGTGGAAAGTTCGTTCCCGATTGTGAGACGCCAATTCCGACGAGTTCCTGTGTCACGACGGATGCATCGCCGAACTGAATAATAGTCAGTGCAAACAGAAGGTCGTTCCATATTTGTGTAAATTGATATATAAATACAACAGCGAACATCGGAATCGAGAGTGGTAGAATGATTCGCCGATAGATGGTTGCTATCGATGCTCCATCAAGACGGGCTGCTTCGATCATCTCTGCGGAGAGTTTTTTATAATGTGCTCGAAACAGTAGTGTGCAGATTGGAATTCCATACGCAGTGTGTGTGATAATTAATGCAAGTAATTTCCAGTGATACTCTGCAACGAATGGGACTGATGCTGCAACTGTCACAAAGATACTCTGTAGTGGGACCACATTATACCAAAACTGCGTCAGTGGAACCAATACTGCCTGATATGGAATAAAAATCCCCGCAACAAAGAGTATATAAATCACGATCTGTCCACGCCAATCAACGGTCGTTAATCCATATGCAGCCATGCTTCCGAGTAATCCAGACAGAATCGTTGCTGGGATTACAAGAACAAAGCTATTGATTAATCCCCCGCTTAATCCAGCGATTGCGTTTATCCACGGTTGGATTGAGAATGACCCTGTTCCAGAAATGAGCGGTTCTAATGGCGGAAGAAACGGAGCGTTTCCCGTGTATGATGCCGGTGCAGTAAAGGCTGTCATTATCCCGGTCTCGATGGGTATTAAATAGAACCCTGCCATCAGTAATAAGATGACATAAAGACCGATTCGTTTGAGCTTCGCCGTTGACGATTGTCGATCAGCACCAGGGATACGTTGCCCACTCATTGTCATAGGTCTCCTCTTCGGTATTGTGAATACAGATATGGTCCGACAATAAACAATGCCATCAGAAATAGCACAACTGCGATTGTCGACCCATATGCCCAATTTTGATTTGCGTATGCTTCTCTCACCATTCGTGTCGCCAAAATGTCCGCAGATGGTCCCGGTTGATATCCTGAGTACATCGAGAATAAGAAATCAAATGCTTTCAGCGCAAACACCGTAATGACAACAAGTGCACTGACTGTTGCTGTTCGTAACTGTGGGATGATTACCCGTCGATACATCTGAACTGTGCTGGCACCATCAACACGGGCAGCCTCAAAGTGACTTGATGGAATGCCTCGAAGCGCAGCGAGATACACTATCATCGCATATCCACTGAACTGCCAAACAAGTGCAAATGCAACTGCGGCGAGTTTCAATTGTGGGTTTTGAACGATTCTGACTGGACCGATTCCAACCGCTTGTAATGCAATATTAATGAGTCCCGTTTGTGGATTATACATGTACAGCCAGAATTTCGCCGTCACAACGAAAGAGAGGCTCATTGGAAGCAAATATATCGTCCGAATCGTATTTTCAAATCGGATTTTTCGGTCAACAAGAATGGCAAGCACCAGCCCGAGGATAAGACACACAACAGCAAACCCAATCATGAGCGCGATTGTATTCTGTGTTGCATTCCAGATAGGCTCAATACTGAGTGAGGACCATGATGGCGTTCCACCGGTAAATGCAATAATATAATTCTCAAAATCCAACGTACTGTAGTCTGGTTCACCAAGTCCAGCAAAGTCCGTCAGTGATAACAGGATATTCCAGATGATCGCACCATAGACAAACAGCCCAACCAAGAGAAAAGGGAGAATCCAAAATGGCGCTGAGCGAACAACATCACGTCGAAGCACTGATCGGAGACGGGTGAGGAGCCGTTGAAGCTGAGTCACACCGGAGTCACGCTGCCCGGATTGTGATTGTCGATTTGATTCCCGCCGGCGCTGGTGCTCACGCTCGCGCTGACGCTGCTGCTGCTGTTCTCCAATGTTGTCGAATCCAAGTCGGGATTTACATTCTTCGATGAATCGATACATACTCTCTGAGAATTCTATATCGTGTCACACATGTCAGGACAGTAAATCGCTTGTCAGTGTCCCTTGGTGGGTGTCGTATGATCTCTCGTTGAACTGTGTGTTTCTCTGATGATCCTTGGTATCTTACCAACCACTGTGTCTTTTCAGCTCTGCGTGAGATGCAGAAGATAGCACATCTGAGGAGACCGTCACTGTGTCATGACCGGTTGTGAGTGATTCTACTTATTTGCTTATTTCGGGGTTGTCTCAGCCGATATCAGCACGCTCCTGGATTGCTCTGGTTACATGTGAGTTCGCTTTTTGAATGTCTGATAGGAACTATCATGTAATGGCTGATCTCCGATTATTCGAAAGCAGTGACGAGCTTTTTGGCTGACTGATCGGATTGATAGCTTTCGAGGAAGCCGCTGAATGCGCTTCCGATATTAGTCGCGACACCCGGTGACACAGCAAGCCCATGCTGAATTGATGGTGGTTGATTATCTGCGGTGGTGAAGTCTTCGTATTGATCCTGCTGGAATGAATTAAGCGCTGAGACGTCAGCATCTTTCCGAGGTGGAATCGATCCTTTCGCTTTATTGAAACGGACCTGTCCTTCAGCGCTTCCACAGTATCGTAGGAAGGTCTTTGTTGCTTCTGGAGATGGATTGTTCGCGAAGTATGGGAATGAATCCATATTGAGTAGATAGCTCCCCTCAGTGCCAGGATACGTAATCTGTCCCCAGTCTTCACCATAATTGAATCCATCAGTTCCACTATAAGCACCAGCCGCCCAGTCACCTTGATGAATGAACGCTGCATCACCCTCCATTACCATCGTATTAGCCTCTGTGAAGCTAATCGAGGAACTATCACTCGGATAGTACTCACGTAATTTATTGACGCTTTCAAGTGCACGCTGCACCTGTGACACGTCGCCGTTTCCTTCGGTGTATGCAGTGTACCCATCGATTCCGGCTTGTGCAAGCAGCGTCGTTTCCCATAGCTGGACTGTTGACCATCCGCTACTTGTCTGTTGTGCGAACGGAACAGCATCGGTATTCTCTGCGACGGTTGCACAGGCGTCGACGACATCTGCTGGTGATGAGAGCGTGGTTGGGTCAACACCTGCCTTATCAAGAACTGCCGTGTTATAGAAGAGATTATTAATCCGATGAATGTTTAGCGGGACTGTTACATATGTCCCATTGAGCTGTGCTTGCTCTTTGGGACCAGCTAAGTAATTCTCTCTCAGGTCATCCGTCCAGACATCCTCCTCAATACTCGCATACGCCTCGCCGAATTTGCTCAATGTCTCTCCGGGCCACGTCTGGAATGTACTTGGGGGGTCATTTGCCTGAAGCCGATTTGAGACGACCTGATCGAGATTCCCGCGGGCAGCACCGTTGACTGGCTCTTCGGCGAATGAGATGTCGGGATGTGCTTCTTGAAAGCCCTCGATAAGTGAAGCAATGGCTGCGTTCCCGTCACCGGATGACCATGCATGAAGAAGCTCAATTGGGTTTGTGCCACTTTCATCTCCGCCAGATGTGCTCTGAGAGCCACTGCCACCGCCGCCGCCACTACATCCTGCTAACCCAGCAAGAGTCGCTGATCCAGTCGCTGCTAAAACATCTCGACGCGAGAGTTGTGTTGTATCCTCTGTCATTGATATCCCCTGCGGAACCTGCCCTGTTTTCCGACCACCGGTTCCAATATTACATCACAATATATGAACATCTAAAGATTATGATTTACCATGTGCAATTGAAATACACGACCGAGATATATTCATATCATTGCAATTATCTTCATCAGTATGGTCCGATGCAAAAACTGTGAGACATCCTTCGAGCACGCTGATGAAGTCAGTGAGGACGAGGTTGATGAGATAGAGACGACCGATGATGACCGACCGCGAATCCAGATTGGAACGAATAAACGCGCGGTGTGGCGATGCCCGGACTGCGGTTCCGTTCTCGGTGTCCGGTGAAGGCTCACCCCGATTATTTTCTCATCACAGCAGTAGCATAATGAGCCCGATAGATGTGTCTGTTTGCATAACCGCGCTCATCAGAATTTGAACGGTCGATGCCTGATGCCAGTTTGGTGGCTCCGCGCCAATCAGTCTCGATTCATGGAACTCACTGTGTCGACAACGAATACTCTCAGTGAATATTCACTCATGAGACGACAGTCCTCTCGGTCAGACTGAGCGAATCTCGATCGCGGGTGACATGCTGAGAGAGCACATCTCAAGAGAATTGGAGAGAAAATTGGATTTGGTTCGCTCACTTAGCCGGGTGGCTGATAATGTATCTGTGATGGCTCACGATATCCGCTCAATTCGCCGTCCGATCATAACTAACGATGCGACAAGTATCACAACTGCGGCTGGGACAAGCAATTCAAATGCTGTGATGATAACCCCGGATGCTTGCACTCCGATCACAAGAAGAATAATTGGTCCACAACATGCCGTTCCTGAAATAAGCCCAGGGATTCCAGCGAGGATCCCGCCTGATGCCCCGTGCAATCCGCATGCAGTCGGTCGACGCCACAGTAGCACTGATCCTGCAACATTCATCCCAACGAGCATCGCAAGCGCGAGTCCAATAATCGAATTGAGTGAGAATAAATACGTGAGTGCTCCAATCTGTATCCGAGCGATGGGGCGATATGAAAACGGTCCAAGTGCGGGTGTGGTAAACGTCGCAAAAGGATCAGAAACAATCGTGAGTCCCCACCCGCCAAGTCCGGGCGCAAGATGCCCAATGCCCCAGAGATAGACGCCAAAATAGACACTTCCAACAATGCCAGCAAGTAGCCCTAATTGACGCTGCTGACGAATGGCAGATATCGCAGTCAAGATCCATCGTAGCACCGAGTCGATGACTGAGAGAGCCTTTTGCCATCGTCTGTTTGTGTCTGTTGTGTCTGTTTTGTCCCTCGATTGCTCGTGTGAGCGTTCAGTCATCAGCATACACCGCAGTTTCTGGATAGTATCCTGCCCATGCAAACCACATTGCATCGAAACTGTACACGCGTGTGAGCGGCAGTGATGATGGATCATATTCGGTTCCATCCGGCGCGATAATCTGTCCCTGTCCCTGTCTTTTCGCTCGAGTGTAAATGTCATGTCCGCTGGATTCTCATACACGTATCCGGTGTCAAGCTCTGGGTCATAAACAGCGATGACAGACAGTTCATCAATCGTCCCTGAAAGGACGCCCGCTCGACGAAGACTTTCTTTATGAAACGCAGCGGCGCCATTCGGCGTCCGTGCTCCATGTACAATTGTCTTCTTTGGATACCGATCATCTTGATGGAGTGCTGGGAACAACAACCGCTCATCTGCGTAGTATCCGCGAAGGGGATTGTATGATCCGTATGGATCCCGACCGTAATTTTTCGCATATCCAGTCTCTGTTGAAAGCACGCGTGTCTCGGGATGCTGCTGCTTCCATTGCTTCCATGTCGTCCATGTCACTCGAATCGGAGTCAGCGAGCGAATCGTCGGCGACTCATTCCATGGTCCTGGAATTGCTGTTGCAAGCATTTGTGGCCACCATGTTTCGGTCGCACGGTCATACATGACGAGATTATTGTTAATTAATCGTCCTGAGACACCAAATGTCGTCTCACCACGTCTAAACCCCTGGGCAGTTCCGGTCAGCGGGCAGTACGTTACCGTGATGTTCGCATCACCAAATGTATCATTAACAATCTCATGAAGTACGAGAATTGCTTGTGGATACGCTCTGACAATTCCGTTATGAACGACCCCGAAGACTGGGTCACCTGGGTCGAGTATCTCAGTTTCATCGCTCGAAACGAACGTCGGATTATCGATTGAAGGAATTCCATCTTTCTCCGGTCCTCCTGATTGTGCTGCCTCACGGAGTGCTGATGGCGACAGCGGAAGCGAAAGAGTATTTTCGCGCGTCGGCAGGTATGCGTCTATGTCTGTATCTATATCTGTGTCTGTCGCCGTTGCGGTACGTGATTGCTGTGATGCTTGTTCGGGAGTATCTGACTCACCCCCGCTGATACGACCAGAGCATCCAGCGGTGAGTGCTGCAACAGCAGCAGTGCTAGCGCTTGCGAGGAAATGACGTCGTGCGGGCATATCTTATCAATCATATGGGGTGTACCGAGTTAATGCCCCGGCGTCTGTGTAACGTCAATACACAACATGGAGGAGTCATCACGCAAGATAACGTGTTGATGGACAACAATGCCCCACTCGATGGGTTATCTGAGACCAGCCTTGACTCAAATCAAATCAAATCAAATCAAATGAAGATGCGGTCAGATACTTCTCTCAACCTGAGTACCTGAGTGTGATTTTTATCGAAAAAGTGCGCCCTTATGTTGCCACTGTGTCGGGTCATCGGCTGCATTTCCCTTGATCCACCCCTTTGCGTTGCACTCACCACACTGCCACTGTTCTTCAAAGGTACCAGCATCGGTTCCCCCTTCTGTATAAACGATGCTTATTGCTTCGCTCCCACAGCAATGACACATCTGCGGGCGTCTCGTTGGGTCGCGGCCTGCTGTCGTTGTTGTCATCTCGTATCTATTCATAGTATCTCCAGTAACTTGTGTTTGTCAGATGTATGGCGTATTCATCATGGATAACCATGTGTATCTGAGAAATCACGCAGATAACGCGTGTGTGATGCGATTTCTCATAAAACGATGTTATATCAAATTTATTTTATCAGACATTCAACTTGCCTGATGATAACACACCAAACAAAAACCCCGTCTCCGGTGCGAGCAGAAATCCGACACTGCTGTTCATCAATTATTGTCTGCGTGTCAGCGTGGATATCCGATACTGAATGGTCATATCTGCACGCCTGTCTACAGATACTGATCAGTTATCCGTGCTGTGATTTTCTTATTAAAGATGAAGCGGAACACAGAAACAGATGTTCCAGATGAACTGAGCGTGGGCTCAGAGTGCCACCGACTGATGAGGATGGTTGACATTCGGGCAGGAAGGGATCCCGGAGGTATCTCTGGATCGATATAGATATGTAATACCTCTGAGAACAGTTTCTTTCGGTCTCAACAATTGAATGTATGGCAGTGTTTCATTCTCTGAGAGTCAACCAAGAGATTACATACATTTGAACCAATCGAGTGAGTACCTCTCTCTATGCGCAATCGGTTTCTTTCAGTCTCAACGATTGTGTTCGGCGGTTTGGGTGTTCTGATTGTGAACCTGCTCCCATTGATCGGGATTGCCGTCGGTGAGTGGAATCTTCGGGCAATTTTACTTATCTATTGGGTTGAGGCAGTGATGACCGTTCTCATCGCTGCCACAAAATCACTCTTCGCTGAGCAGGGATCGCCGGGACTGCAGACCAAAATGGAACCGCTCCATGAACTTCGCGCAAAACGAGGGGGACTCCAGTTATTTAATGGATGGCCACCAATCTACCCTCGAAATATTCCATTTGCACTCACAATACTTGGATTCTGGATATCAGTTGGTGCTCCTCCAAGTGTCCTGTATTTGTGGTTTGGGCAGTCTGAATTCATATTTTCAGTTGATATCCTTCTGAGTATTGCGGCGTTAGTCGGTATGCAGGTATTTGAATTTATCACCGAGTATATCGGTGACAATGAGTATGCGGATGTTTCTGCACAAGCAATCGTTCAGACACCAGCGCAGTTTTCCGCAGTCGTTCTCTCTGTTGGCATTCTCAGTACTGCTGGAGACAGTGCAACCGGTGGTGTATTAGTTTTTCTTATTGTTATCATAAAAGCAATCATTTCGGTGCGTCGATTTTATGCTGAACATGTTGAGACGTCAATCCTCGCAGGGTTGCCTGATTTCATTCATCAACAGATCACCCGCGTGTGGTTGAGATGTCCCGCAGTGACGAGGATGAAATCGAGCCGCAACCAGAACTAACGCTCCCTGATGCGGAGGTGAGCGCACGGGTGAACACTGACAGACGTGCGGTGCTTTTAGGATCAATCTGGACGATTATTCTGGGAGTTTTCAATCGGTTCGGTGTTGGTTCGCTCGTGGTTCCTGCGGTTGCTGTCATCATCGGGGACCCGTTACTCATCGGTGTTGCGATGATGACTCCACTTGCGGTCTTCGGTGCCCAAGTGTTGAGTTTTTATCTGCGGTATGGAACAATCGAGTATCAACGGCGTGGTGAGTCGATTGTTGCATATGATACTGTCTTAGATGCTCCACAGTGGATTGCACCGGTGCAGACAGCCGAGTTTGAGGTGAAAAATGCGGTTTCCGACCGTCTTCTTGATACTGGCACGCTCGATATCACTGTTGACAAGATTGATCGAGACATACAGTTTGGTCCAGTAAGCAACATTGAAACAGCAGTTGAGACGCTTGACCTTCCGGTTACCCAGACGGACCGACCCGATCGCGATTTGGCTGTGATGGGCGCTGCAACCGCACTCGCACTCTCGTTTCTTGTTGTTCCTATCGGAATGTACTTTTCTGAAAAGGTAGCACCACTTACTGCGATTGGGTTCACGATCGCGGTTGGTCCATTTTTATTTATTCCGGTTGGGTTATTAATACATGCAGGACTGCGTCGGATTTAACTCATATATGCAATTTGATCATCTCCTTCGGTTATGCTGACGGAAAAGAACCCAATATGTATACCCGCGAGATTGAAGCCACTGGCAGGAATATAGTTGTTAGTGAATGGCGCGGATCGATTCATGTTCTGGGCAACGGCGTTACTCATTGGGATATTGATTCTTGGCGTTATCGTCGCGTTTGCCGCCGGGTGATACTCAATGAGTATCTGCAGGTGAGTGACGCCGCGCGTCTCAGGACGTTGTATTTACTTTTGGGTGCGTTTCGATTCGATTATCCTTCCATGTATGCGGAGGGAACTCTCAGTTAGACCCACTCGTCAAGACCAGTTTGCACAACCGACGTTTCGATACGCTCAAATCCACGGTCAACTTCATCAGCCGGGATTTCCCAGTCATCAATGACGTATGATCGCGCGGCGTCCATATCTGGATTTATGTCTGTATGGAGTGTATACTCGTCTGTTACTGGTGGGTCTAAGAATAATGATCGGACACGATCAGCATGCTGAATAAATTCATCGCGGGCATCCAGAACACTCCAGAGGTTGCCATGATCGGTGATTGCTGATATCGCGGTTGCGGGACCAATCCCCGAGACACCGTCATTAAAATCGGTTCCACACAGGATTGCAACATCAACTAATTGCTCTCGGGTCAGATCGTTGTTTTTGAGTGTTGTCTGGAGATCCATCAATTCAGGATCACCCTTTGATGTGAGTTGTCGAAGCGTGTACGGTGCACCGAATAAGAGTGTATCATAATCTTCACTGCCAACGTAATCAACATCACCGCGGATAGCCATTTCTGCTGCCTGTGCTTCCCCCTCAGCGGGAGCTTCGACGGTTGGAACGTCAAGTCGGTCGAGCAACCCCCGTGTCGTCTCATGAATTGTTTCGGTGAGTCGCTGCGTGCGTGCCTCAAGTCGAGACGCCGCAAGTTCATCACCCCGCTCTTCGGCGGCTGCCTGCAGTTCAACAGCCTCCTCACGGGCGACCTGACGCTTTTGTATTTCTGCATCTTTGAGCTCAGTTGCTCCCCCATCAAACACGAACACCGGTGTGAGATCATGTTCGAAGAATTTTGGAAGCCCCTGGACAATTCCAATTAGATTTGCTACTTCAGCTCCTGACTCGGTTGTGTACGCTGTCTCACGGGTGAATTTGACCGTTGTTGTGAGATATCGATAGAGCCAATTGTGTGCGTCAACGGCGACGGTGCTCCCGGAAATCTCATCGAAAGCAACTGACTCAAGCGCCGCCAATTGCCGCAACGCTGCATTTCCCATTAACACTATTATTGATTGACACAGACTAACCAGTGTCGGTCTTTCGATTATTGCTTAGATAATTCATCGATGCTCGTCATGTATCTCTGTAATGATGATATAACCACCACAACGTCCGGTGGTCGACTGCCTCGGGGTCACATCAACATCAAATCATCAACATCAACATCAACATCAAAGCCCCGAGGCTTCTCAGTGGACTCCCGCTCTCACTGCGTAGCGCAGTAAATGAACGGACCCATCTAAGAAAGATGAGCATGAATACTCATAATAACAGATACGCAATATGATGTTCAGATGACTGAGACACATCAGTATGAAAAAAACATGTCAGTTACGTATGACTACGACTGTGACCGCCGCGGTGGTGAGTCGGCATCAACTGCGGTATGCAACTCTGGTGGGTCACTGCCCTGTCGATTAGCTAAAAACGTTGATTCTGGACCATCGTAATCACGATTACGATATATATCGAGCCCAGATTGATACTGTTCATATGTCGTTGACGCTGGGGTCTCAGCAGGTCGCTCAAGCACTAACTCTGCAATACCAGTCTCACGACCCGTCCAGGCGAATCCAGCCCGATACATTGCCTCATACGCGAATGGATTATTCACAGCGATTCGAAGACGGTCATATCCTCGGTCAACAGCATGCGGAGTGAGTGCTGCTGCCAGATGTGGTCCAAGTCCATTGCCACGTTTGTCCGCCCGAACACTCACATAACGATAACACAGCGTTGTGTCATCTGTTCGGTCAGCGCTAAATGAAAGCGCTGCAAGCACCGAACGATCATATGGGTCTGACTCAGTATCGGCACCAGCATCAGCATTAGTATCTGTGTGCACTGACTGGTCCTGCGCTGACTCATTTGAGTCGATATATGTGTCCGCCTTGGATGATGTGGGTGTCGGACTCCGAGATGATTCCTCGGTTCTGAGAACTGCTTTCCCGACTGATGAGAGGACGAATTTTCCTGCATATGCAAATGACCGATAATCAAGTCGGAGTGTCGGTGCTTCCGGGGGCCACCCAAGCACGGTGAACTCCATACGGTAATACTGTAACTCAACCGAAAGAGTTCGTCGGTTATCATACTGATATGTTTTCACAGAACCCACTCATTCAATCATTTTCGCTGCCACGGGTGGGCGATGGGAGATGGACAGCGTTGCTCGTCTGCTCATTGGTGTGTCTGAGATGTGTGTCGACAACTACCAATATGATCTGATAGATACTATCTCAGCATCGATTCTTACTCACCGATATCGAAGCGACAGTTTTCATCGACATTATTTGCTTGCCTCTCGCGTGGAGCACTCAAACTATCCTTCGAATATATAGACGCAGATGAATCTAACAGCAATCAGCGGGTATGCACCTCCGACGTGTCGCACAGAGATTGAACATACAACGACAACATATGCAATATCACATATGGCTACAATGATAATTTGATCCGCCGGTCAGTCGGCTTCGGGCTCATGCTCGCAGTCACACCAAGAGACATGTATACAGCATCCACACAATCAGACTGTGTCAGGTCGATACGGTCCTGGTGATGTCAGATTCTTCGATCGCATCGCACGGATTTATGCCAACGTCATGCCATCAGCACCGACGGATTCAATCACGGATGCATTTGTCGTTGCGAACCGACCAATCAACCGTGTCCTTGATGTCGGGGGTGGAACCGGACGAGCTGCTACAGGATTGCAGACGCTTGGAATCGATACGGTGGTTATCGATATTTCTATGCAGATGCTCACATATGCTGCTGCAGACGGACACTCCGTCGTTGCTGGCGATGGCAGACGTCTCCCAGTAGCAACCGATGCTGTTGATGCTGCTGTGATTGTTGATGCGCTTCATCATATTCCGACTCCGAAACGTGCACTCACAGAGCTTACTCGTGTTGTCGCCCCAGGTGGGATTGTGATCATCCAGGAGTTTGATCCAACGACCATTCTCGGACAAGCACTTCGGTGGGCTGAGCATCGAATTGGATTTTCATCGACATTCTGGACTCCCGCTGAGTTATATGATGAATTGCACTCAGCTGCAATGAAAGCATACCTGGTTGATGAGGGATTTGAGTACGTCATTGTCGGTCGGGTAAAATAGCGACTATCTCCTGTATGGATTGTCGCTATCCAGTGAACTCGGTCTCGGTCTCGGTCTCGATCTCGATTGCAATCATATATCTTCGTGAGATCGATAATGGCACTCCTGTACTCGATATACCCGAGTGAGCTACTCTGCTGCGGTGTGTTCATTATCTCTGATGTAGATTGCTACTCTTGAGCGTCGGGTGGGGCTGGAGTTGACGTGGTTGTCGACATCCCACTCCTCCCTACTCGCTCACCGTGTTCGCTCCTTGAGGAAGGAGACTCCACCTCGAAGATGTTGAATGTCCATGCTCACTCACATTTGTGTCTGAGTGAGACAGAGATAATAAATCCGGGAAAGACATTAACCACCCGTTATATCTAATCATATGGCACATTCTGAGGAGTCGTTTCTCACACGACGCATCGATGCTGGTGCGTATCCACTCGCGATTGGAGACATTCTAGGGATATCTGCAGTTCTTACCCTTGGTGTCATCTTTCACAACGGGATTGAGTATCTTTCAACTGCCCCCATCGGGTGGGGGCTAACCCTACTGCCATTTTTAATTGGATGGGTGGCTGTCAGCCCATTAATTGGTGCATACTCTGCTGGTGCTGCAGAATCAGCAAAAGCTGCGATTCCACTTGCTATTCGTGCGTGGATTCCTGCTTCGATTATTGGGCTTGGACTGCGAGCAACGCCGTTGTTTGAGGGCGGGGCTGGGATCACATTTGTCATTGTTGTGCTCATCGCCGGTACTGTTGCGGTAACTGCCACACGATGGCTTTTCTTTGTGATTCTTCGATAATTTGCTGTGTCACCGTCCTCATTAGATAAAACCCATAGATAGCTACTATCAGCGGATGCACCCCAATTAATCCGAGCATAAATAGATATTGTCAACGATCATACACAGTCCTGATCGACAAAGCCACCATTTTTTCCTATAGATTGGACAGCACCTCTTCCGTGGTGAACCTACCCCGGGGCTTCCTGCTTTTCCGACAGAACTTACAAACCCATTCTCACCGTGTGAATGGATTCACAGAGGTTCCAGTCTCAACAGGCGACGGTTGATTCGGAACGTCCCATCCCTATCTGTGTTGGACGGTACGAGGTGTCTGACCGTCCTTGTTATCGGACTCTCAGCCAAACACACTGACCATTACGTCACAGTCGTCAACTCCAACTGATCTAAATGTTACAGATATGTGGAGTGAGTGTCGGCTTCACCCTCGGGGTCACATCAACATCAAAGCCCCGAGGCAGTCGCCTCGTGCAGCTTGTACAGCGGTTCCAGATTTAGATCTATGAATTGTCTGCAAACCACGTTGTCGAAGCAGGAACTTCCTTCCGTAAGGAGCGAAGCCACTGGCTCAAGGAAGTCGCCGTCGGCGATTGAGTAGGCAGGGGTAGTTCACATGACAGCAACAGACGATTTGTTTTGTCTTGAGTGGCAAGTTATATCACATAATATGACTTTCTGATGGCGATGTGAAACCCGGTTCACAAAGAGTTTTGCCACGCTCGGTCAAACTGAGCTATATGACAGAACATACGGTTGAGTTCCTTGATACTGGGGAGACAATCGAGGTATCAAGCAAGCAGACGATACTCAAAGCTTGCATCGAAGCGGGAATTGCGCAAGAGTACTCTTGTCGTGTTGGCATGTGTCTGGCATGCTCCGCTGAAATTATCGAAGGTGATGTTGTCCAACCGGCAGCACGTGGACTCACTGATACTGAGCGGGATAATTATGCACTCACCTGTATGGCGCGACCACAAACCGATTTGAAACTCCGTCGGGGTGTCTACCCACCGAGCATCGAACAGGATGCCACTCAGCCGGATATGGCTGCAGATGATTAATTATCGGGGTTGTCTCCTCTCAAGCAGTGAGTAAGGTGAGCACGCAGAGAAACTGAGTCCTGCACTCAATTCCAGTGATAGTTACTTTTGATTCTATCCACACCCCATTAACCGTAGACAGGGCAGTTTCCACAGACACTCGCTCGCAACCACCGATGGATGTTGTCTGACTGTATGACAGTAACTCTCAGGTGATTCTATTTGTTTGTTTCAATATGAACGCTCAAACACTCAAACGCGAAATCGAGACGGAAGCAGCAAGCGCGCTCCGCCAACTTGACTCAGATGAATTTCTCCGCGCAGCAGCCGGTGGTGAGCCGACAACACAGGCACTCCTCGAAACTGCAGCAGCGAGCGAGCATGCAGCAGCAATGACGTTTGAGACCTGGATCCAAACTGAATCCGATACGAATGCACAAGCAGCATTCGAACGTGTCGCTGAACAGGAGCATACACATTATGACCGTGTTACAGCCGTAATGGATGCCATTGGCGTTGGAGGAACCGATACTGACGGGAACGGGAACGGGAACGACAGACAGTAACAGTAACAGTGGTACCGGCGGTGATGATACCAACGCCGAAACACACACTCAGGATGCTCCAGGACCAATGCATGCGTATCTTCGTGGTCGTGAAACCACAATACAACGGATTGCATCTGGGATGGTTGGTCGTCCGCTCGCGAGCCTACAGACGCATGCGCGACTGATTTCATATTTTGAGTCCCACTCAGAGATACCCGACAATACCCCTCATACTGAAACCGTCCCTGAAACACAGGATAATCCAGCAGCCAGCCTTTTTCGAGATCTTTTCGATGAGACAGAGGACGTTCTTGATAACGGGCTTGAACTTCTCACGACACAATGCACGGTGGAATCAGACTGGGATGCTGCAATCGCTGTTGCAACATACACGATTCGACTTGCAGCAGATGATACACGTGATGCGCTTGCGGGCATGTCATAATCAAGATGTGATGACAACATTGAGATCCTCTCGCGCCTGCAGACGCGGGTATTCTCCTTGTTCTGTATAAGTACAAGGGGAAAACAGATGTGAACTTTCGAACATCACACGGATTGCATATAATGATTACAAACAGAACACACCAATACAATTGTTTCTTCTGAACTGCCCTGGGGGTCATATAAAGCCCCCGGGACAGTTACCTCGCTCATCCGTGGAGTCCCCCTGGGAAGGGTAATTTTTAGCGATTATGATTATAGCCGAATGAGGAGTCAGGCCTCATCGAACAACGTTTCGCCCTCAACCATATGTGCCGCAACAGTATCCATATCAAGCGTTACACCCAATCCGGGTGCCTCTGGAACCGTAATGTACCCGTCTTCGATGACAGATTCCTCGACAAGATCCTCCCACCATCCAAGCTCATATGAGTGATATTCAACAGCGAGCGCATTTGGGATTGCAGCACCGACATGTGTGGCTGCGACCGTTGCAATTGGTGATGAGACATTATGCATTGCGACCGGAATGTAGTATTGATTTGCAACATCGGCGATCTTTCGAGTTTCTCGCATCCCCCCTACCTTTGGGAGATCCGGAGCGATAATATCGACCGCTTGATTCTCGATAAGTCGTCGTTGTTCAGTGACACGATAGCGGTTTTCACCAACAGCAATGGGGGTGACCGTTGAGTCTGTCACAGACTCCTGGACCGCAAGATTCTCTGGAGGCACAGGGTCCTCAAGCCACCACACATCATACTCTTCAATTGCATCTGCAAGTCGTTTTGCAGACCCACCAGAGAATGTCCAATGACAGTCAAAGGCAACATCCGCACGGTCTTTCACACGCTCTGAGACCGCCTCGACAATATCGACTTTATGTCTGATCTCACCCGGACGAAGATGTCGATTTGCACGATCTTTTTCCAGTCCGGATGAAACGTCAAGATCGAATTTCAATGCATCATACCCAAGCTCTTCAACGACCCGCTCTGCCTCGATTGCACATGCTTCTGGGTCAGCCTCGGCTTCGGTGTGACAGTCACAGTAAACACGCATCGCATCGCGGTATTTCCCGCCAAGCAACTGATACGCCGGCACCTGCAGAATCTTCCCGGCAAGATCATGGAGTGCAACCTCAATTCCAGCAATTGCAGTGACAGTCACTCCCTCAATCGTCCCCTCTCCTGACATCTTCTGTATCAGGTGTTCGTATAATCGATCAATATCAAGTGGATTTTCGCCGATGATCATCGGTCTCATCCGCTCAATCAATTCTGGAACGCCTGCACCCCAGTATGCTTCACCGGTTCCAGTCACACCAGCATCGGTGTATACACGGACAAGTGTCCATGGGAAATTGCCGTCAATCATCGTTGTCTGAACGTCAGTAATTTCAACATCTCGCTTGTTCCCCCGGGATGCCGTCACACCCATTGTCTCCGCGGAGAGTTCCCGCATCGTGTACTCCGCGTTTGGGTCATGGAGGTCAGCGTAGTTCTTACTCATATCAAGACATTTACTCGAAAAAAGGTAAACCTTCCGAGAACGCCCGTTTCCTGGCTGCTTCGATTATTATACACCGTTTCGGAACACAGACCATTCTCGAGAGACACCGATCATATCAGGATAACTTATGATTATAATCATGTTCCTGTTCATGTTCATATTCGTACTCATGTTCTTATCCGTGTCTTTGTTCTGATGCTGGTTTTGTTGGGTCAAGGTGATTGAGAACAGAGATAGTGCGGAGGATTGATGCTGCATCGCCCGGTTCAAACACAAGGTCGTCTGTCGTCCGAACGTGCTCTAATACACGTGTTGATGCGTGTCGTGGCGCAGCAGCAATACCCGCATCGTGTGTCTGAGCCCATTCCATAATTCGAAGATCGGATTTGCTGTCGCCCATAATAAGCGCAAATGGGTCTGAGATACCAAGTACATCAAATGCTGCTTGAACACCAGTCGGCTTGTCAAGATCAAGTGACCCAATCTCGGCTGCATCAGCATGATAATATGCAACATCGATCCGATCAAAGCGTGTACGAACGGGTGTTGGAATCGAATCTGAATCCATCGGTGGTGCTACGTCTGCCTCCTCAAGGACAGTTGCGATTTCTGGATCAGCAGATGCATAGTAAGCCCGTGCCCACAGTGCACCGATGTTATCTGCCTCTGTCTCCGTCTGAGTTGTCCGTGTCCCCGAATCAACATCGTCGTCAGAAGCGCCGTCTGACACTGAAGAGATGTCCACATCAGCCGTCATATTGTCCTGTATTGAGGCGACTGTCTCATCATCTATATCAACAGCCTCTGTGACGACACCCCCAAGGAGGTCAATCAGATAGCAAAGCCCATCATCAATTACTGTCTCAGCTGCGTCACTGCCGGTCTCATGATTTGGTTTCAGCGTAATATTGAATTCATTTCCCTGAAGATGCGCTGATTGCTGTATTTTCTCCGGTGCTTCCGGGAGTACCTGTGAACGAACGTGTGTGAAAATAGATTGAATCTCTGAATCGAGCTCTGCATAGAGCAGTCGTTTCGTGTCTGATCCGTGACCTGGGGTAAATACTCCCGTTCCTGCCTCATAGACGATACTAATGTCCCCTGAGTGAACTAACTCACTCCCAAGCCCCTGGATAGCGAATCCTTTGACATTCTCAAGGGTCTGTCCCGTACAGATAATGATTGGAATGTCGTTTTCATGAATTTCTGTTAAATGATGGAGCGTTTCACGAGGAATCTCATTATCTGTCCCACCAGCCGAGCGAAGTGTCTCATCCACATCGAGGACGAGTGCATTTACCTTTCGCTGATACTTCATGGAGAGATCAAGTGCAGTGAACGCTTGCTCACGTGTCGCTCGAGATGCAATTGCAGCCATCGTCTCAGGCGCAAGTGTCCCGTCCTCGGTCGTCTCTAATGATGTCCTGGAATCACTCGTCTGGTCGACCGACGTGTCATGTTCATAAAAGTCCTCACTGTCTGTCTCAGTGTATTGTTCATTACTGAATGCATCGCGTATCTCATGCTTTTGAGCCTGTAGTTCATCATGAGCGTCCTCCCAGTACTCAAGTGCAACACGCGAATCGACAGGGGGAAATAGATCGATGAAATTCTGTCGATCCCGTAGCGTGTCTGTCGAGAAATTTTCATAGAGATTGTAAATACGGTCATATCGGTCCATGTCGTAATAATAATAACTCGGATAGATTATGCTTTTCACTTCTTGATATCCTCCTCGGCGTGAACGCGGAGGGCGGAGGAATCCCGCGGCATCACACCGCAGCGCTGAGCTGAGTCGGAGGTTTCAGGTGCAGGTGCACGTGCAGGTGCATTCACAGACTGCCAAGCTCACGCACCATGTAAATCGGTCTGCACCCGGATCCGGGCAAGGGACAGCCTCTGTCGACTGGGAGTGCCAAGCGCCCGCCCCAAGGACTCCTCTCTTTAGCCAAGAACGCGTTCCTGTGTGAGTCGTGCCACAGGAGTGGTGGTCGGTCGTTGGGTTCACCAGACTTGGAGTTACTTACGGTGACGCCCGGTGGTTGTTGTTTGCTTCCCACACGGGGCACACCCTACTTCCAGCGTGGGCGGACACTCACACTCATTGCTCATACTCGAACCGCCACCTGTCGGGCATGCGGCGACACTGGGGTCAGAGCCAGCGCAACGACAATTATAGGGATATCATATTGCAACAGAAGTGTTCGGAAACCCCCCGGCTGCGACGGCGCGTATCCACGCCAGAAACGATGTGGGATTGGACCTGTATCATCTATAATATTGTTGATCTGTTTCACTACAATGCTCTGTTTGTCTGGTGTGTGACTCTTGAGTGAGATTGGAAACAAGCACACTCAAACAACGAAACCGGCAGTGGGGAAACGCTCAAAACAGCTAGTGACTTACGCGAGAGTATGTCTGAGTGGACCGACAGCATTGTCGGCGATCGGATGACAGTCGATAGGGAATTCAATGATCGTGTCACTGCCTCGGAATTTTCAAATCAAGAGTGGGGACTCATCATGACTGCCACTGAGCTTGATATTGAAAACGCCGAGAACCCTGAGACAGCACGGCTCATTGCAGATACAGAAAATCTCTCACAGATTATGCCTGAACTTGACACTGTCCAATCACAGATGTCACAGATGGGAGGGTCCCCAGGAGATGATAAAAGAAGCTCCGGTGGTGGTGTTGTTGAGTCGATAAAAGGCGTCTTAGGGCTTGGAAACGATAATCAAGGGACTGATGAAGAACGACTTGAAGCGGCTGAGCGTCTTGCACAGGCGTATGCTGATGAGTTACAGAGCCATCTTGAATCAACCGGAAAGTGGAACCAGGTTCGTATTGCGTATCAGGAGTAAATAAAGTCAAATAATTTATATGACGCAGTCACGCCCTGAGATACGCAACAGGGATAAATAACATAAATAATCATTCGCCAGTGAATTTAATTCTCATCGGAGCGTCATGAGTGATATGTTAGGTGAATCAGATTCACAACCGCAGTCGCGACAGCAGTCGGGTTCGCAGAGAGCGAGATACATCCGGTTACGACTGGGATTGATACTATCATTATGTCTCATTGCGCCAGTTACGCTTGCGACTGGTCGGGTGAGTGCACACGTCAAATATGTCACTCCCGGTGGTGACCCAGTAGCTGTTGCCGAATTTCTCGGTCGTGCGCTCACCGATCCATTTAATCTCATACTTCTTGCCGGTGGTGGTCTCTTTAGTATCGTTGCAGCAACCCTCTATTTACAGATACGCCCATTCCGCCGCGATCTCGCCGTGTTTCGCCGGACAATGGGAGAATACCGTGATCTGCTTTCCTGGCTTCTTCGTTTGAGCGTTGGACTGCCACTTGTTGGTGCTGGATTTTCTGGATATTTCTTCTCACCAGCTGTGACAGTTGGTCCTCCAGCGTTTGTTCGATTATTCGGGGTCACGACTGGCTTTTTACTCCTATTTGGATTTGGGACGCGTCTGATGGCATTTGTTTCACTTGTTGGTTACACTGGTGGTCTCATCCTGGAACCAACCTTGCTGTTAGCATTTGAGTATGTGCCTGCACTCACTGCGATTGCATTACTAGGTGGTGGTCGACCAAGTGCTGATCAAGTCGTTGCACGGCTTGCAGCCGAAGATACGGTTTATTCACGAATTGACCCATTCTATCGTGCGGTCGCCGTCCCGTTTGTGGAGCGAGTGTCTGGGTACACATGGCTCGTCCCGATAGTGATTCGTGTTGGTCTTGGAATCTCTTTCATGTATCTTGGCGTGACACAGAAGATCATGAATCCTGGTGATGCTGCTGCAGTCGTTGCAAAATATAATCTAACTGCTGTCGTCCCAGTAACTCCAGAGTTATGGATTATTGGTGCTGGCGTCACAGAGATGGCTGTTGGCGCTGTGCTTTTCTTTGGTGCGTTCGCCCGGATGGCTTCGCTGTCTCATTTGTTCTGTTCACGACGACGTTGTTCGGTCTCCCAGATGATCCTGTTCTTGCACATATCTCACTGTTCGGACTTGCATCAGCACTCCTCATTACCGGAGCGGGTCGATGGTCGATTGATGCGCTTCTTGGAGGCGCCGGCGACCCGCAGGCTGCAGTTGATCCTGAAGCCACTGAGACGCCGGCGGATCCATCTGCTGCGGACTGAATTACATATCTATATTGGTATTCAGTATCGCTTGTGGTCACTGATACATACGCTTGTGGACGAATAGTCGAAGACACTGAGTGTCTTGCTGAATCGCTGCCGGGGATAACCCAGTCACTCCTGTGACAGCGCCCGTAATTGTGAATTCATCTGTCATCGGTGCTATCTTGCCTCAGGGAGCACCGCCGGTCACAACGGATGAGGATACGCTGCGGTGAGGACACTCGGAGACGAGGGGTTGATTTGGGGAGATGTCTTTCAGTCAGTCTGTGGTTGGTGAATCGAACCGGACTGAATCGAGTTTCATCTGTGCGGTTTCAAGCGCGTCGATATCATCATTTACAGTACCGTCATGTAATTTGCGAGCAATTACTAGGAGCGTCTCGCTCGTCTCAACTGGGATATCTCCCTGCAATGCTTCGCTGCGAGTAAGGTGTGTGCTAAATCGCTCGCGGAGTTGATGAACAGATATATCAGAGGTTCGTATTGCGTTAGCTCCCTCCGCAGATGCATTCATGATCGGTGACTCTTCAGTGACCCATTTAGTGAAGTCTTGATGAAACCGAGAGAGAACCTCGGTATACGCAAGTCCACGTGCGGTTGTCATTGATGACGGGACTGAGTCTGGGGCTGGTCGATGACCATCATCTGCACCACCAAGCAGCTTGGTTACATATAGTTGTGCTTCATCCGTAGGACGACGACGGCGGTCAAGTACATCAACTGCATGTAGCAGTTCAGCCGCTGAAAGTAGTGTATCATCTGGGGGCTGCAACGTTCCTCCATTCAAGAACCCTCGCTGACGGATATAGTCCCGAAGTGTTGTGGTGAGACCGTCTGTGATGGCAGAGAGATCGGTCTCTGCATCAACTGCCTGTCGATGGGGTGAGAGATCTAACTCAATAGCACTATCTGTGTGAGTTTTTCTCTCTCCACGCCCGACACTTTTGAGACTACCACATGCCGGACAGGCAACCTCTCCTGTGTCAAAGTACGACCACTCTTGACCACATTCAGTGCACCGGCGCTGACCCCGAATCTCCATGTCTAAATTGTCGACATCCAATAAGGAAAAACGCGTCGTGGAGAGACAGCCGATAGTATTAAACCTCTCACGCAAAACTACACATATGACGCTTCGCTTTGGAGGGCCGAAGCGTCAGCGGGGACCAATTTAGGGCGGCAGGCGCCCGCGTAATTTACGCGGGCTGCTTTCCGCTTTGAAAAACTACATAACTGTGTTGAGACTGAAGTATTTTACCTGCATCATTAGAATTGACTCCAGCTCCCTGTGGAACGCATAAAAGCCTCGAAATACTTAGCTCCGTGATCTGTAGGATGGTCATTGTTCTCTGTCTCAGTTGTCTGATAGATGTAAATATAGACGTAGATACATATGCTTTTGACATATCCCCTAATCAATCTGTCTCAGCATAAAACAACATAAAAGTAAAATATCTGAATATTATACATCCACACATACTGATATTGAAATCAATACTATTCGTCATTTTACATGATATGGAGATAGATAGATACTGATTGTGAGTATCTGTCTAGACGAGGCAGGGGCACTTCGTTATTCAAGTTCATTCGATATGTTTATTCTTTTGCATACTAACATAACAATATAGTACAACGATGTATGACCTGACAGGATTTCAGCGTGATCTATTATATGTCATCGCTGGCTTGGAGAAACCACATGGGCTCGCAATAAAGGATGAACTTGAAAGCTATTATGAAAAAGAAATTCACCACGGTCGTTTGTATCCAAATCTCGACACCCTTGTTGAGAAAGGACTCATTGATAAAGGAGAACTTGACAGACGAACAAACTACTACAGCCTCACCCGACGAGGGCAGCGAGAGATTGATGCGAGAGCAGACTGGGAGGGGTCATACATCGAAATCTCATTTGACGGATTCGAATAGCCAGCGTGACCTACTCACGGGGTCAAACCATCGGACGGTCACCCTCTCCCGCCAGTATGTTTGCTACTGAGTGACTGGCGAATAAGCGTATACTCCTTTAGGGACAAACGAGAACCCTGAGCACTCATTTTGATTCTCTGTTGATTATCAATCTTTGAACCACTGGGATTTAATTTTGGTTGCAATCTTCAGAAGTTAGACGAGAGCGGACACTGATGTAATTGGATTATTTAGGTATCGTTCAACATTGATACTGATATCAATATGGTCCGTTCTCACTGCTCTCATCGTCAGACACATCGACCTCGTCTTCCGTATCAGATTGCTCGACTGACCGACTGTCTGTGCCACCACGACCATCACCGACAACAACATCACTTGAGACCGATATTTGTTGTTGACGAACAGCAACACCCGGGTCAACGCTGTACGGACGTATTTGCTCGCGTGAGATAAGCGTTGGAAGAACATACAACGCAAAGTTCACAACCAATACAAGAATGATCGGTGCGAGAAAGATCCCATACCATCCAAACAAGAGTGGTCCAAGTGTATACGCGACCATCACTGCACCGACATGGAGTCGCCGTCCTGAGACATATGGTCGAAGCACAAGGTCGGGGATCGTATCGACAATAATGAATGATATTGCAACAAAACTCGCGGTGAACCAGAGTGTCTGTGGATCTGTGACATACGATGTCGCAGCCAAGTATACAGCCACCGGAACGTATACAAGTTTCATTCCAACGACAGGAACAAGACTCGCAACGCCTGCAACAAGACCCAACAGCGCTGCTGCTGGAATAGCGACTCCCGGTGGTGCAACGATATTTAATAGCGAGTATGCGAGCACACCAATCGTTCCAGTGATTACTGCGTTGAGGATGTTACCGAAAAAGATACTCGTAAAGTCACTGTCAACTGCATCAAGATACGTCTCAAGAACTCCACGCTCATCGCCAAAGCGACTCCGCACCCATCGTGAGAGTTGATGATCATCTCGGAGGAGATAGAATGCAAGCGCAATCATCACGAACAAATGAACGAGTCCGACACCAATGACTGAGAGGAAATTTCCTGCTGACCCGAGCGAGCTGAGAACACGCCGAATCTGATCAGACGTCAGTTGAGTAGGTTCAATCTGGATGAGCTGTTCAATATCGGTGATCCGTGCCAGTTGCTGGGAGGTGACTGGCGAGTCGACGATTTGAATCAGAGTCTGATTTGTGAGCCGAATTAGTTCATTTGCTGCAATCGCTGCTGTGTATAGCACTAATAACAGCGCTGGAAGTGCAAGTAATAACAATGCAACAGCAGCCGCCAGGCTCGGTGGACCAATTTGTCGATTGACCCGCTGATAGATCGGGCGCGTCGCATAATAAAAGAACAGCCCAAAAACGATTGTCCCAATGAACGAATAGACGACGAATATCAAAGCGCCAGCGAGCACAAGTCCAATAACCCACCACGCGAGTTGTGTCCGGTCTACCGTTCGAGACGACATATTAGAGAAGGGCCATCACACGTCAAAAACCTATGGTGAATCCGGGGGGCTATCTGGCAGATACCATCGAATAAACAAGATTGTCTCATGCCTGCGGGAACGCTTTTTATTCCAGGCGGTTCTACATATACGTCAATGGACGTAGACGATCACGCTGAGGAACTCGCCTCCACCCTCGGTGTTGACAAAGCGGAGGTCAAGTCGGATTTAGAAAACCTCGTTGAATACAGTGTTCCGGTTGACGAGGCCAAGCAAAGCATTCGCCGAAAGTACGGGAGTGACGCTGATGATGGTGCCATGCCATCAACGAAGGATGTTGATGCAGTCGAAGTCAGTGATGGGAATGTGACTGTTACGGTTCGTGTCATTACAGTTGGTTGTCGGACAATCCAATATCAAGGTGATGAACAGGTAATCCGTGAAGGGATTCTCGCCGATGAGACAGGCACGATTTCATACACCGCTTGGCAGGATTTCGGATTTGAACCAGGCGACTCAGTCACAATCGGTAATGCCGGCGTTCGTGAGTGGGATGGACAACCAGAGCTCAATATTGGGCAATCCTCAACGGTCGCTGTTGAAACTGATTCTGTCTCGGTTGCTGAGCATGATCTGCCGTGTTCGATCGGCGGTCATACGTCGCTTCTTGAGTTAAGACCTGGTAATCGAGGACGCGTCGTTGATGTCGAAGTCGTTGAAATTGAAGAACGTGTGATCAATGGACGTGATGGACAAACGACAATCCACTCCGGTGTGATTGCTGATGAGTCTGGACGATTACCATTCACCGATTGGGAAGCGCGGTCAACCCTTTCGTCCGGTGAAACATTCCGATTTGATGATGTGTATATCCGTGAATTCCGCGGAGCTCCACAGGTTAACCTCTCGACATTTACGACGGTCGAGCCACTCTCAAAATCAATTGCGATTAACAAAGATGCCCAGCGAGTCGCAATCGGTGAGGCAGTTGATTCCGGTGGCGTCTTTGATGTTGAGGTTACCGGGACCGTTCTTGAGGTTCGCGAGGGCTCAGGGTTGATTGAACGATGTCCAGAGTGTAATCGTGCGCTCCAGGGTGGTCAATGTCGCGAACATGGAACTGTTGAAGGTGAGGACGATATGCGAGTCAAAGCGATTGTCGACGATGGGACAGGCGCCGTCACTGCGATTCTTGATCGCGAACTGACCGAGTCTGTCTATGGTGGCAGTATGGACGAAGCAATGACAGTCGCACGTGATGCAATGGATAAGTCTGTGATTGCTGAGGAAATCCGTTCGCGTATCGTTGGTCGGGAGTATCGCATCCGCGGGAATCTCTCTGTTGATGAGTATGGTGCAAATCTTGAGGCGACCGAATTTGATCGCACAGATGATGATCCGGCGACGCGTGCCCAATCAGTACTTGAGGAGGTGACATCATGAGTACTACTCAGAATAGTCGTGAAGTTGCATATCGACTCTTCGCAACTGAATTTGAGGATGCGACATTATCATACTCAGCAGGTGACGATGAACGGGCGCCAAAGTATGTGGTGACACCAACTGGTGGGCGAATTAATCGATTGTTTACTGTTGGGGCATTAACTGCCGTTGAATCTGTTACTGACAACCTTCGGCGCGGACGAATTGCCGATCCGACAGGTGTCTTTGTTACGTATGCCGGTCAGTACCAGCCAGCAGCGGCTAATTTTCTTGAGCAGGCAACACCACCAACATTTGTTGCACTAACGGGTAAAGCTCGAACATATCAGCCAGAAGAGTCAGATCAAGTATTGACATCTGCCAGACCGGAGGGTCTCACACCCGTTGACGCTGACACGCGCGATCGATGGGCAGTCGGTGCTGCGCAGGCGACACTTCGCCGCATTGCAATCATGAACAGCGCACGGTCATTGTCTGTCCGCGGTGATGCATTGCGGAATGAGCTTGTGTCTCGCGGTGTTGATGAGGCATATGCTGAGGGCACAGCACTTGCGATTGAACACTATGGGACGACCGAGTTCTATCTCGAATCACTCCGCAAGGCTGCAATCCAGGTGTTAGAACTTGTCGCCGGTAATCGTGACACAGTTGAGACGCCTGATCCCGATCCGAGCGAAACGGGAGCAGCGAGTTTAGGCGCACTTCCCTCGATAGCAATCGATACAACTCCAACTTCAACTTCAACTTCAACTTCGACCACAACGAGCACAGTCGCAGACACCACGGATAATGATCTTACTGCTCGCAGGAGTGATGCCGAGAGCGCACCTATAGACACGGACACGAACACCGACACGACGGTCACCGCAGAGTCATCCCCCTCTCAGGCTCAGACCCCAGACTCAGGATCAGGACCAGGAGGTCAATGTCGACACTGATATTGTGCAGCCAGCTGCTGACGGTGACTCAAGTGTCGAGTCATCAACCGAACCAGATCAATATCAGACGCCAGATCCAATCGGTACCGAAACCGACGCTGAGAACGGTGTCACAACAACGAAACAGAGACAGACAACAGAGACAGAGACAGAGACAGAATCAGAATCTGAGGCTGCGAATGCGATTGCAGACGATGATTCACTCGCTGATTTCCCCGGAGGCTCAACAGGTGGCGATGAGCCGACGGAGACAGTTGATGATATCACACAAAATGCCGATTCAACTGAAACACAACTTGATCGTGAAATTCAACGAGAGGTTGATGAATCGACGATATCAACAGCCGCAGACAATACGTCTACATCCACATCTGCGTCTAACTCTGATATTGTATCTGGTGACGAGGGTAGTGACGCTGAACCGGATGACCCCGATGACTCATCAACTGTTGGATCCGCGACCACTGAGGGGGATATAACAGCAGATCCAACGGAGATGTATGAATTCGATGATGACGAGCGAGCTGAGATTGAAAACGAATTCGGGACTGAATTCTCAACGGGTAATGAAGTCGATGCACCCGGCAGTGCCGATATAGATGTTCCGACAGCACCCGATGCGGATCCAAGCGATAATCAACCATCCGCTGAGGTCACTTCCGACGCGAGTAATACAGACTCCGCTGATGTCGATCCCCACGAGACACCGGCTCAACCTGATATCGATACCGATATCGACACCGATACGCAGACTGAAGCCGATGCTGATACGGATGTCCCATTAGATGATATATCAGAAGAGGATACCATTACTTCCGATGACCTCGGTGATTTTGAAACTGAGACCAATTTTGCTTCTGCGTCTCCTGATGACAATTCCCCTGAAATTGAGACTGAGACTGAGACTGAGAGTGAAAGTGAGACTGAGACCAGTGAGGAAAGTACACAGGTCACTGACTCGGATGACACACAGGATGTTGATCTTGAGCAAGCAGCAGTTTCAGTGATGAGTGAACTTGATGACGGTGATGGTGCGACTCGCGAAGCGGTCATTGATGCGGTTGTCGATATGTATGATGTCAGCCCCGATGCGGTCGAAACCGCAATCCAATCCGCACTGATGAGTGGACGGTGTTATGAGTCCGGTGACGATGCACTGAAGGCAATCTAATCCGCTGGTGATTCAGTATCGACCACAGCGGATAACATCATTTGTCGGTGAAACTGGGATTCCTACGGGATGATTGCTGTGAGTGAAATATGTATTGCCCTTCGACCGATACACAAAATAGCATTTATGAGCATACAAAAGCCGAGTGATCACTCTCACCCAGCGATGCTCTCAATTCCGCCCTCGATACAAAAGCGAGCGCACACTCAATCGTTCAACTGCCACCCTGCCTGTGTAATATCTCTTTGATATATGGACACAGACACAACCACAACCGCTGAACCGCTCGTTGAACCACTTCCATCAGTTCCCGCTGCAACAGCACACATTGGGACAGAGACGGCACTTGTCGTTGCCGATTACCACGCTGGTATCGAGATCGGACTCCGGTATGAACGTGGTGTCGAACTTGAGAGTAACGCTGAGGATCGACGTCGTCGTCTTCTTGATTTACTCACACAACATCCTGTCGATCGTCTGATTATCCTTGGTGATGCTGGTCATCGAATCGGCAATCCTGCTGATACAGAAACACAGGAGCTTACTTCGCTGTTTAATGCTGTGTTGAACCGCGTCCCAATTACTGTTGTTCGTGGAAACCACGATGCAGGGATTGAGTCAGTCGCTACAACTGTTGAAACAAACAGTACTCAAACCGGACATGCGATTGAGGTAACTGACGCATCAGGTGTCAAGTTTGGTCATGTCGGATTTGTTCACGGGCATAGTTGGCCTGATGAGACGGTTCTTGACTGTGATGTCCTTTGCGTTGGACACGAACATCCACAACTTCGGGTCGCAGATCATGTTGGAGGAAGCCAACGAACACGAGCATGGCTCCGAGGACCGCTTGATTGGACGCCGTTTCAGGATAAACTAGCACTTGAGGGAATATCTGAGTCATCCGCTGACACTCAGAATATTAACCGTGATCCTCCTGATGTGGTCTTGTTTCCCGCATTCAACAAACGCTCTGGTGGGACGCAGGTAAACACCAACGAGGGATTTCTCTCACCATTCCTTCCAGCGGCATTTCAAAACAGCCAGACTGATGCATATCTGCTTGATGGAACCCGTCTTGGTCCGTATCAGTCTGTATAGACTGTAATATTCTTTTTTGATGCAGATACAGACATAAAGCCAATTACGATTACAGAGACGGGATAAGGGGCTCTCTCTGGGCTCCTTGGCGGAAGTTCAAGAATTGCAGGTGACTGAAGAGTCATGAATATTCTGAGATTCGTTTCCCCGGGCGGTCACGACTGTAATGACAGCTGATATGTATTTGTTTACGCTCACTATGTTATTCTTCGCTGATGGGTGCTCAATTGTGACGGAGCCAACCTATCGTTCATCATGACTGAGACAAGAGTGATACCCACCGGATTGCATCGTTACAACGAGACGGTCGCCTCCAAAGCGCCCTCTGTATAATATTAACTATCTGAACTGTGATCAGTATTATCGCCTGTCATTGCAGCGGAACTTTCTGATTGTTCATCCTCGGGAGTGACAGTTGTATCAGTGATAAATAATTCACGAATAGCATCTCGGTCGATAGTACCAGAGACGGTTCGTGAGAGTGTCTCAACGACTTGAATCTCTTTTGGGATTTTGAATCCAGCGAGGTGAGTGCGTGCGTGTGATCGAAGATCATCTTTGCTCACCGTCTCCTCAGTCAGTGGCGTAACAGCAGCCACAACACGCTCACCCCACTCAGTATCGGGAATCCCAACCACAGCAGCCGCAGCAACCTCAGGATGTGATTCAAGAACGGCTGTTACCTCGCCGGGATCGACATTTTCACCGCCGGTGATAATCCGATCATCAAGTCGGTTCACCACAGTGAGTCGCCCATCCGTATCAAGCACCCCAATGTCACCAGTATGAAATCCATATGTGCCTTTAGCTATTGTGTGTGGACCAGCGTAGCCTGGCGTTACAGTTGGTCCATCAATAACAATCTCACCAGGATCGCCTGCAGGCTGAGGACTCCCAGACTCATCGACAATTGTGACATCATTCCAAAGCAGCGGTGCTCCAACCGTCTCAGGATTATTGAACGCTGTTCGTGGGCGAGCGGTCGCGACCTGTGAGGCAGTCTCTGTTAATCCATATGTTGGGCAGACGGGAATCGACTCATCTTGACAACGATTAATCAGTGTTGCTGGAGCCGGCGCGCCGCCAAGAAGAACAGCTCGCAGTATCTCTAAAACTGATGGCTCATCGACTGAATTGAGGATTCGACGAAGCATTGTCGGGACAAGCGACACAGCAGTGATGTCATATTGATGAATATCAGCTACCGCTTGCTCTGCGTCAAATTCACCGCGGAGTACAACTGTCATTCCGTACAGTGGACTCCGGAGGATTGGTGCGATACCACCCATATGATGCAATGGAAGTGTAACGAGCCATCGCTCATTTGGGTCGACTCCAAGTCGAAATGCCGAGGAGATTGCACTCCAGAGAATGTTGCCCGCGGTCAATGTGACAGCTTTCGGCGACCCCGTTGTTCCGGAGGTAAAAAGAAGCAATTGTCTCTGCTGTGAATCCCATGTGGCTGCATTGACTCCGGTTGACGTTGCAGTCTCAACTGTGTCGATTGCGTCGACTGAATCAACTGTCGATGTATCAAGTGAAATGACGGATATACTCTCTTCTAATGCTGTTGTTGCCTCGAAAACCGTCTTTTCAGTCCCACGTCCACAGATGATAGTCTGCACCATTGCACGGGTCAGTCGTGTTTCAATCTCTGTTGCTGTGAGACGGTGACCGAGAGGAACTGCCGTTGCCCCGATTCGCGCTGCAGCATACAATGTGAACACTGATTCGACCCGAGGAGAAAGAACAATTCCGAGACGGTCGCCTTTGCTCACGCCAAGTGCGATGAGTCGCCCTGCAAGCTGCTCGACTGCCTGATCAAGCGCTGCAAAGGTGTAATGATCACCCGTCTCCGCATCAATCAGTGCACATGCAGTCGGGGAGGTCTCCGCGCGTTGTGAAAGCCACTGCCGCATTATTAACACGCACTCAATTGTCGGTCTTGAGCGTGTTGACTGCTCATTCTCAGCAGTATTCTTCTATCAGACTGCCATTGAATGATTATCCACTCGTCTCATCGGACAGTGTGTGAGTTATTAGAGAAAAGTGGAGAATAAGAGCGAAGTCCCTCAGGGTCACATCAGTATCAAAGCCCCGACCCCGAGGCACTCGCCTTGATATCTGTAGAATCGACTGCGAGTAGGAACTTGATAAGTTGAAATCTCATTATGAAGGCGTCTTGCCGTGAGGATGGATATCCATCTCATAACCAGCAACTGTGAGCTACCATACTCTGTGGTTCGGTGAGAACCAAGGAGTGATTCTGTTAGTGTTGGACAAATTCACAAAGCACACCACCCGTGGAGCGTGGATGTAAAAAAGCAACCTGATGCCCCCATGCACCCTGTCGCGGTGTTTCATCGATACACTCAATCCCGACCGCACGAGCGGTTTCAAGCGCAGCGGTGATATCTTCGGTCCTCACAGCCACATGATGAATGCCAGCACCATGTTCTGCGAGAAACGTTGTGATTGGACCATCAGCATCAGTGGTCGGTTCTAAGAGTTCAAAATACGACTCATTCATCTCAAGAAAAACAACATGCATGCCCTCAAAAGTCTCTGTGTGTACAATGTGTGTCTCAAATATCACTGCAAAGCGCTCTGCGAGTCCGGTTGCGTCCTCAGTCGCGATACCGATGTGGTCAAACGTCATTGACATATGTCACCGATTAGTGATAATACAATTTTGTTATTCCGATGAGGATCCATGCACACGATTCCGATTCCGACCCTGATCCTGACGTGCATCTCATCATCAAGTAATCAGAAACGGAATCTCCAAACTAATACTACCAGCACTCCCCGTGGGTATGTCGGAGCACCACAGCGCATAGTGAACTCAGCAGTCTAAATACAGAACAAGCTGAGTATCAGTTGCTTCAGCCACGATATTCTCCAAACTCCTCACGAAGCACGTCAGAAACTTCTCCAACCGTCGCGTATGCTTTTACTGCATCAATAATCGGTGGCATCATATTCCCGTCACCCTGTGCTGTTTCACGAACATCCTTGAGCGTTGATTCGACAGCATCGGTGTCTCGCTCCTCCTTGACCGTTTTAAGACGCTGTTTTTGTCGCTCTTCATCTGCTTCATCAACCTCTTCAATGTCGACATGCGGGTCCTCATCGACTTCAAATTCGTTGACACCAACAATGACACGCTCACCAGCCTCAATTTCTTGTTGCCGTTCGAAAGCAACATCCTGGATCTGACGCTGTACCCACCGTGATTTGACAGCCTCAAGCATCCCACCGCGACGATCTACCTCTTCAATTATCTCAAAGGCCTCAGTTTCAATCTCATCAGTGAGTGATTCAACATAGTAACTCCCTGCAAGTGGGTCGATTGTATCTGCAGCCCCTGATTCGTGTGCGAGGATTTGCTGAGTTCGGAGTGCTGTCCGAACAGATTGCTCAGTCGGTAATGATAATGCCTCATCTTTACCGTTCGTATGAAGACTCTGTGTGCCGCCAAGAACAGCTGCGAGTGCTTGATATGCAACACGGACAACATTATTCTCAACCTGCTGGGCAGTGAGTGTTGACCCACCAGTCTGAGTATGGAATTTCAACTGTTTGGATTTTGGATTCGTCGCATCAAATCGGTCTTCAATTATTTTCGCCCACATGCGGCGAGCGGCGCGAAACTTTGCGACCTCCTCAAAGATGTTATTGTGTGCATTGAAAAAGAAGGATAATTGCGGAGCAAAATCATCAACATTGAGCCCAGCGTCGATTGCTGCTTGAACGTATTCGATTCCGTTCCCGAGGGTGAATGCAATCTCCTGAGCGGCTGTTGACCCTGCCTCACGAATATGATATCCCGAAATCGAGATTGTATTGAAATTTGGTGTTTCCGTTCCACAGAATTCGAAAATATCAGTAATGAGCCGCATTGAGGACTCTGGTGGGTAAATATAGAGATTTCGGGCAATGTATTCTTTCAGAATATCATTTTGGATTGTGCCGCGAAGTGACTCACGTGAGACACCTTGTTGATCACCAATCGCAATATACATGGCTAAAAGGACCGCAGCAGGCGCGTTAATCGTCATTGATGTTGAGACTTCATCAAGTGGAATCCCATCGAAGACCACCTCCATGTCGCGAAGTGTATCAATCGCGACTCCAGCCTTTCCGACCTCACCAGCAGCCATCGACGCATCAGAGTCATATCCCTTTTGAGTTGGAAGGTCAAACGCCATCGACAGCCCCGATGAGCCTTCATTGATCAGATAACGGAATCGCTCATTTGTTTCTGCTGCAGTCCCCATCCCAGCGTACTGTCGCATTGTCCAGAGTCGACCCCGATGCATCGTTGAGTAGACACCGCGAGTGTATGGCTCCTCACCGGGGAATCCAATATCTGATTCATATTCAATATCCGCGACATCCGCGGGCGTATATAACCGGTCGACGGTCTGACCACCTGTATCTGTGCGAAACCGTTCCTGCCGTTCGCCAAATCGACTAAGTGTCGAATCGAGCGTTTGCTCTTCCCACTCGCGTTTTCCATCGCGGATAGCCGCGAGATCGTCATCATCGAACATAGTTATTCATGAAACTAACGCGTATTGAATATACCTTTGGAACCGACAACAGTAGCGCGATATGAAAAGCAGAATAGTAGCATCGACGAATGTCAGCGAACATCGATTAACACCACCATTACCTTCCGACAAAACAAGTGTTGTGAGTAACTGTTTGATTTCTCTCCATCGGCACTTGCGGTCGCGGTCGCCACGTTTTTGCTATCAGCAGCCATCAGCTTAGATAATCATGTTTGGTGGAGGCGGAATGAATCCCCGAAAGATGAAACAGATGATGAAACAAATGGGTATCGACGTTACCGAACTTGACGTCGAGGAGGTTCGGATCCAAACAGCAGATGAGGATCTTGTATTTGATGATGCACAGGTGACGCGAATGGATGCGCAGGGTCAACAAACATATCAAATTGTTGGTGAACCAGAGACGCGCGAGCGCAGCGATACACAGCAGGCAGTGACTGATGATACTGCAGGTCAGGGTGAGACCAGCGAGGACACTGACACGGAAGGAATCCCAGACGCGGATGTTGAGATTGTCGCAGAACGTGCTGGCGTCAACACAGATGACGCGCGTGCTGCGCTTGAGTCGACCGATGGCGATCTTGCAGCCGCAATTGCTCAATTGGAGTGACTGCCTCCAGTTCCAGTTCGTATCTGCTCGTTAACGACGAACACGACCGCGAGTATCTCCGTGCACCAGGCGAGGAACTCCAAACAGATCTTGGTGTAGTTGAGGTTCCGACAGACATTGAACCGGGTGATGTCATTGAAACGCATCTTGATGTGCCGTTTACTGTTCGTCGGCTTCGTGGTCCAGATTTATTCAATCATTTCGAGCGTACCGGTGCACCGATGATTCCTCGTGACATTGGACTCATGATCGGTCATACCGGAATTTCCCGTGGTGATCGCGTGCTTGATGCTGGGACGGGAACAGGTGTGCTTGCAGCGTACCTTGGTCGACTTGGCGCTGATGTGATTACGTATGAGATTGACCCAGAATTTGCTGATATCGCACGCGAGAACATGTCGCTTGCTGGCGTCACAGATACTGTTGAGGTTCGGACTGGTGATCTCACAACAGCGTGTGACACTGTTGCTACTGAGGGACCATTTGATGTATTGACGCTTGATACCGGTGATGCCCCAACGATTATTGAGCAGGCACAGGCAGTTCTTGCATCTGGTGGGTATATTGGGGTGTATGTCCCATTCATCGAGCATACTCGAGCGGCTGTTGAAGCGGCTCGTGACGCTGGTTTCGAAGCAATTGAGACATATGAGACTATCCAGCGTGAGATGGACTTTGGCGAGCGTGGGTCACGACCATCGACTGCTGGTGTCGGTCATACAGGGTATTTGACTATCGGACGACTCGAGTGAATCGCCTCGGGGTCAAACCCCGGGCATTTGTCTTGAGCTCATCTCAATCGATACGCCAGAGCACAGATAGCAGATCCAATCTGATCTCTGACGCTGATGAGGAAACGAGACTGACGTTTACGCTCTTATATACAATTGAGGACAACACTCCTCTCGGTCAGAAACGAGCGAAGCAAGCGAGTAGTGTGGTATGGAGTGAGTCACTCTGAGTCATACTCCTGATAGCAGTCGTTGGTACTATCATTTTCATTATTAAAAACGAAACACGTACACAAACGTTCACAATCAGATGAGCGTGAATTCCGATATAAGCAGTGGTGAGATTGCCAACGACTGTTGGTGACGATGATTATGAGTACAACCCTGAAGAATCGTCATAAATAGTTGCATTATTCAACAGATCGAATAATATCAAATAACTCTGTACGACCCTGCTTACGATCAAAGTGGACGTGACTCGGAACAGATAATGGGTATGCTCCCCCGGCAATCATGAGGTCTTGATTTTGATCTTGCTCTGCTGATTGCGCCCACGTCGTAACATACGCCTCAACGGGAGTCTGAGCCATCTTCTCAGTCGGGGCTGGGGCAGGGATAACAGTGGCACGATATCGACGTATCGGCACAGTCTCAGCGCCACGGTCAAACCGGCGTGTATCAGCCTCGCGGATTGAGGAAAAACCCCGTTCGTTGAGAATTTCAACGAATCGAGAGGCTGCACGATTACGCACGAGTGTGAGAATTGGGTCTGATATTGCGGCTGACCGTGAGAGTTGGAGACGACTTGCAAAAACAAAACGCCAGGTTGTTGTCGTGTCTGTGTCAGTATCCTTACTGGTATTAATTGCAGCACTCAATTTTATATCAGTAAACACACAGGTATGTGCGTGAACGGTCACAATCGCAGTCTCAAATGGCGTTGTCGTTTTATCAGTCTGTAATTGCCACCGATCGCTGAGATTCACTGTTGGCGGGGGAACATCCACCGGCACATCTAGATAATCGGACCGTAGGCAGATATTAGTTATCAGTATCTTGCATCCCTGCTCTGCAGTGTCACCCTATCCAGCCATGACGACATGACGAATGTGATGTTCAATACTTACGTCCACAGAACTGACAAGGCAAGTGCCTCACAGGGGTTGCACGGAGATGTGACCCTAAGCCGAGACGAGTCACTGTACTGAGCTATCAATGATCATCCTCGCGCCACTTATGACCACACTCTGTGCAGGTGAAAAAGCGCGTTTCTGATTCATCAGCTGCGCGGATTTGTTTCATTTCGTATCTTGCTGTGTCGTTATCACACTCTGGACAAATCACAGTCGTTGTTGGTCCAATGTCAGCATCGTCAATATCGGACATATCGACAGCTCCACTTTCTTCTTGACTCTCCGTGGAGGTCATCGTTGCTGTCTCAGCCGCATCGGCTAACTCCTCGGAGCCACAATCACTACACATCCAAACGTCGCCCTGTTTTTTCATCATTGACCCGCACTCATCACAGAATTTCATTGTACACCCAGTCAGCACCCTCATGAATTTAAATTCTTAGCTTCCCTGCGCAGGTTACAGGGTATGGGTGGTTGCTGTTTCCGTTGAGAATCTGATTGGTCGCATGAATACAGGTAGTGAATGCGGATCAAAGTCGACGACGGAACAGTCTCACTCTAGGACGCGACGGATGATGTCCCCCATGCGGAGTGGGATAACCGCGTCAACGAGTACCGGATACAGGCCTATCGGTATCGGGTTCTTCTCGGGTGGGCTGACGTATGGACGGAACAGAACGAGCACTCTCGTCATATGATTGACCGACCCAGATACGGGGCTGCCGCTGTCCAGTCGGACCATCTCGCTCCGGGAGAAACGATGAATACAGTCACTACTAACAGTTCCGGAATGGCAACCGCTACCCCCACCGGGACGAACATCACGGTTACATTCAAGCGCGACGACAATTTGCTCGTCTCTGTCAGCAGTAAGCAGTGCATCCGCCACTGATGCTGAGAGCGGGTGGGTTGGCTCCACTTCTATTATGATAGGACCGCCACACCCAGGACACTCCATGTCGATACCGAACACCGCCGCCGGTTTCAATATATGACGTTCGAGTCATATTATCACATTCTCGTCAAGGAGGCGCTGTCGTAGCAAGATTGTGCGCTGTCAGGCACCGTATTCGATGGTGATTTCAGGGAGGGAGCACGCTGCTGGCTCCAGTTCGGCGAAGGATTTAGCATCTGTGAGAAAAGTCGGTTCGTGGTCCGGTGCCCAAACGCCAGTACGAGGATTGGAACGTCCTTCGACTGGATCTCACAGACGCGAGCGTCTGCACGGGAGGAGCCGATGGCTGCTCTCGCAGAAGTGTGTCGCTCACATCACGACTCAACGACACCTCAATAATTCCATTCCGTAAGTCGCGTCAGAAACCTCGTTTTGACGGTCTCACGGTCCACCACAGAGGGACTCTGTGTCCGGTCGAATGCGACCAGCGCCTTGGAGCATGTACGCGTTGATAGCAGACGTTGTCTCACCGCGGTCGATTTCAGCAAGCAATACAGCGGCCTGCTCGTTGGTTCACAATGTTCCGAAGATCCACAGATTCGTATCGAGGATCTTCACGCGTCAGACCCGTACACCTGCTCGGACGTCTCTTTCCGTGCCTCTTTGACGACCTGTTCGAGGTCGTTTGCATGGACTTTCTCCCCGAGTGTTGCGAGCTCCGCGTCGATATCGCTATCAGACCAGCGGCTCTGTTTGATCTGTGCCAGCAGTTGCTCCAGCCGAAGCGCGGCAATCGCCGTGTCGTCATTGAATTCTCGGAGATAGGACCGACATGCTTCCTTGATGAACTCGCTGTTATTCGTGTAGATCCCCGTTTCATCGAGGAATCGCTCGATCTCAGTGTCGAGTTCGACCGGGAACCTGACGCTGACACTCGCGTATTTCATGATAGTACTGTCGTGCGACAAACATCTAAATGACGGGCTCAGCCTTTATTTCGGGGGGTGACGTACGGACATCGCTTGTCCTCTTTCTTTACTGACTTCTTGGACAAGACGCTCCTCGAGACGACCGAGTTCCACACGGAAGCGCGTGAGCCGCGTAGCACCTTCGGTCCCGCTCCGGCGCGGTGCGCCAGCGACGCCGCAAGCGTGTCAACAACGAGCCCACACCCGTCGCAGGTGTAGTGGTCGCGCTTGTCGGGATCCTACCGCGTCTGGGTGGCACAGTCGATACAGATCCGATGTGTTACCCGATCGTCTTTTCACCACGAATGCGCCTCGCCCATCTCTGCACCGGGCGATAAATCGCAGAACGCACACCCGAAAACGTCTGTTGCATCAGTCGTCCTCCGCGTCGGCGTCGACCTGCCAGTCGCGATGAAAGGCGGCGAGCTGGGTGATTCAGTCGAAGGTCTCGTCACTTGGCTCGTGAACGAAGACGCGCCGGTCTGGGACTGGTGTCACCACATCGTCCTCGATGAGTTCATCAACGAGACGGCGGGCACTCCGCTCGTTGAAACAGGAAGCTCCGCCCTCATTGGAGCCGTATCAGCGGCTGAGTAGAGCAGGGTGGTTCACCCGTCCCATTCCCCTGCGCTCCATTCGTTTCAGATCACGAAAGTCGCGACGCCACCAGTTGGGAGATAAATATCATACCGATATGATACTGAAAGAGCGGCTCTCACGCACTCTTTCATTGATTTTGTCATTACTCAAAGTCCGGTTCGCGATCCTCAAGAAACGCTGACATTCCCTCGCGTTGGTCCGCTGTGCCAAACAGTCCACTCCACGTTCGGGCTTCATACTCAAGTCCTGTCGAGCGCGGGGCATTATGTGCAGTATTGAGCGCCTCCTTTGCAGCGCGCATTGCAGTCGCCGGTTTGGCAGCGAGTTCGGTTGCGAGCTCCGAAACATGATCTGTGAGATCATCATGTGCAACAACCTCACCAACAAGCCCACGCTCATATGCATCAGTCGCATCGATTCGTTCACCGAAGTAGATCATTCGACGTGCCATTTCATCACCGATAAGTGCTGGCAGACGCTGTGTGCCACCCCATCCCGGGATAATGCCCAGATCGATTTCTGTCTGCCCGAAGACTGCCCGCTCAGAAGCAACCCGAAGGTCACACGCAAGTGCCAGTTCGCATCCGCCACCGAATGCATATCCATTGATTGCGGCAATAGCCGGTGCTGGGAATGATTCAATCAGATTCGCAATCCGATGACCCTGCTCGGTATACTGTTGAGCGGCTTCTGTTCCAAACGATTGCATTCGTTCGATATCAGCACCAGCAACAAATGCCTTCTCGCCTGCGCCGGTAATGATGAGACATCGCGCATCATCGTCAGCAGCCGAGCGAAGATGTGTTTCGAGCAAATCAAGAGCGACCTCATTCAGCGCGTTCATCTGTTCTGGACGATTAATCGTAATAGTCGCAACATCGTCATTCCAATCGAGTGTAACAGGTTCAGCACTCATATCAAAGACTCTTGTCTGGGTCCCTTCTAACAGTTATTATAATCGTAATCAATTACGACTATTGAATCTGCTGTGTGACTCTTCTGTGGTGATTCCACTGAGTCACAAAGCGATAGCAATAGCGATGCCGATGGCAGTAGTGGTAGTGTCAGTTATTTGACACGCTGTATAATGACTGCAGATAGATTGCTCATGTCGTTGATACCGATGCTCAATATTGGATACAATTGAGGTCATCATTATCGCTCGTGTTTATGTAATCGGGCGTGTAACCGCTGATATGGTCCTCTCAGAGCAAGCGAAAAAACGACTTGCAGACGTTGTTCAATTACAACCGACGAAGAACAAAGAACTACAGGAGCGTTGGGGAATTGATTCTGGAAGTGAAATTCATCAATATCTCGAATCAGAACTTGGTGAGTACTATTATCGTGATGATAACAGTCTTATTCGCGCGACTGAGGAAGCAGCAGAACTCGTTGATGTTGCTCCTGGTGTTGAGGGGGGTGAGGATAACGAGGGCATTCCATCAATTATTCGTGTACCAGAACTCCACGCACACGTATTCACCGTACTTGCTGGACCCGATGATCGATCACAGAGCGTCGTGTCTGTTCTCAATGACCTTCGAGAGGAGTATGATATCGATCCATCTGTCGAGGATGTGAGAGAAGCATTACAGAGTCTCCGACAAAAAGACGTTGTCACCATCGTTTATCGGACCGTCCCGACGTTTCAATTAGCGACTTCCCGTGATATGATTGATGTCGAACAAACACAGCAATCAGATATAGATACGGATACGGACACAAGTACGCATACGCACTCGAATTCAACAACAGAGACCGCACAGACAGCAGAGTCAAATCACCGTTCCACCCTCAACGCTAATGCTGATGCTGACGCTGACACTACTGGCGTTCACTCAGATACTCTTGAACAAATTGAGACGGAATTTGAAGATGTTGATTAACAGTCAGTGCCACTCTGAGTAGTCTTTCTGTTTGAACCCGAACCCACAGGTATACTCATACTCATGCTTATTTTATTTCGAACGCCTGTGTGCGCGCTCCGTTTTGTTTCGAAGAACGACACTCAGATCATCAAGACTGTTAAGTTACTGTTGAGGAAAGCAGTTATGACATGATCCAGTTTGCAACAGGAACACATGAACGATTCTGATTGATTGCTATCTTCATTGAGTTGATTATCTGCTGTTGGAGTCTCACCCGATTCAACAGATGAATGCTGAGGAGGAGTGAGCTTTCACTGTGATGTTTCACGCTCTCGCACGCGTTCACGACGTGTTGTGAGTAATTGTTTAATCCGAGCTCCAGGACCGCCGGTGAGTGGCCATCCGCGCATTCGCCAGTTCGGAGGCTCTGGCTCGAATTCTGCGCAATCACCAGCACATTCTGCAGCGGTCTGTGACCGTTGTTTTGCAGCGCAATATGGAACAACAACACCAGCATTCCCAAATCGTCGTAACTCAAAGTGTCGACAGTCAGGACGCATTGTCTCGTGATATGAGCGCCATCCCGCTCCATACGCACGTTCAGCAAGTATCAATCGTTGTCGATATCGCTCTGTGTCAATCACTCTCTCCGTATCAGAGATGGTGGTTGTTGCATCAGTGGTCTGTGGACCAGATGACGACTCGTTCGATGTCTTTCCTTCCCTATGTGATGAATTGGATGCTGTCGTTGTCATCTTTTCTGATGATTGATTTCTCTCTTCGTTCTCGTCCGAGTTTGTCTGTTGTTCACTGGAGCTTTCCCGCTTCGACCAATCTTGAGGATCCGTTGAGTCCAATTTCGTTGGATGCCATATCACCGACGCCTCAGCCCAGTCATGATACTGAACATCAGGGTCGAAATCGAAGGTGAGTATACCAACCTCAGCCGGAAGATCTTTGAGTAACACAGGCTCAACCTGATTGTTGGTTGCCGTCGTTGCAACCCAGACTTCATCCGCAAGCGCAGTCTCAACATCTCTTTGTAGTTGATCACGAAGAGTTCGGGCTGCGCTCGCATCAAGATCTGGCTTGTTCTCGATTGCAATGATACGTCGAAGCCACCGTGGATATTCGGCGACTCGTTTCATCTCGATTCGATTCCCCTGTCGACGGGTATTGATCACGCCGCGGTCGGCGGCTCGATGCACTGCCGCCCGGACATATCGCCAGGGGAAGTCAGGTTGAGGAATCGCATCGCGGTACCATGTCCATGTTTCCGGTGCCCACCGAACAACACGCAGGAGGTCCGAATCAAGTGTGCGTGGACCAAACTGCTCTCGTGCGCTGAGCCCTGCTGGGTCACACTCAAGCACAATTGTATCCCATCGTCGGTGTTGAGTTCCACGCTGTCGTGAAATAATCACTGCACAGTCATCCTGAGCATGAGCCTGCGTCTGCGCCTGCGCCTCAGCATCATGTGGTGGCCACTTTTGTTCGGCCCACCGACACACGAGTAGTTCGAATCCGAACTCAGCATCACTGGGATAGTCAGACATATTCTTATGAATTAAGTAACTATTTGGGTGAGTTCTCTCATATCTGACTCTGAGTGATTAAACCACATCGTTTGAGACAGATTGAGAGAGGTGACGGCGCGATTGAGTGCTATCCGTGCTCATCGTCTCCAGAGTGCACGGATTGATCATCAGACGAAGCCGCAAGATAGGCGATATAAGACACTGCTTGCACTTCAGTCCGTCTCTTTTTGGAACTGAAAGCGACAGCGGCAGCGATGGCGACTCATGAGCACGCAGATAGAGATTATGGGAGATATGTCGGTCGCTCACGATTAGCGTTTTTCGCAGCCAGTTCATCAAGATACGTGTGTGCGTGCTCAAAAATTTCCCGCGGACCATCCTGTGTAATTGTATTCAGCGCCTGTTGATAATCGCGCCACTGAAGATCGCGATGCTCATTCGACAACTCGGCACTTGCCTCAAATGAATGTGCAATGAAAAGATGAACAGTCTTATGAATCGTTCTTCCATTCGCTTCAAACACATACTCATATTCTTCGCGAAAGCCATCGATAAGGCGAAAATCATCGATACCGGCTTCCTCTTCGACTTCTCTGATTGCTGTTTGCTGAAGCTCCTCTTCTCCTTCGACCCCGCCTTTTGGAAATTCCCAATCACCTGGTCGGCTTTTAAGGAGTAAATACTCCCGTTGACCACGAGTGTCGCGGAAGAGGATGGCTCCAGCGCTTACCGCTTCCACTGTCATTACGTGAATACATCAGACATGACGTTAAGAGAGTATCGGACGTCAGAATGTGTATATCTGTCAACTATTGATTGCTGAATTGGTGGATTATTGATGATACCCTCTGTTTATGGTATGAAACATGATACAAACAACAGCCACAAGAGTCTCCTGTGGACCACCTCGGGGTCAAGTCCCGATGCACTCTCCCTCTTTCCCTGTAGACACAGTACAGCTGACACGAAGACAAATACAAAGATAAAGACAATGACTCATGGACAAAGCGGCAATAGACCTTCTGACTGTCTCTGCAAATTTACGGGCTTGTCTGTGAGAGGAGGTATGAGTCGCTCACTTGCTCACCGATATGAGTCTCCTCTTAAATAATTAAAAACAGCGCATATAGATGAATCACGCCATCCAATGAGCCCAGGCGAGGTTTTCTCTGTAATCTGACCATCTCAATGCTGATATACACTTATAAGAGTCTTTATTCACAGCCTGATATCTCTCGCGAGTGATTATTGTCCACTGGCAAATGATCGTGCTCCCCCAAGGTAAATATCATATGCACGCTGGACTGCCCGACGAGTGCCGACAGAAACGACCATCAAAAAGCCGGTGAACACAATTGTCGTTATTACAGCAGCGATGACTGCGGTTACACCTGGAGTACTTCCAAGCGTACTGAGAAGTTCTATTGTCGCCGTGGTTACGAGTGTTGCAACAATCGTCCCGATGGTTAATTTTGCTGCCAGTGGAGCATCAAGTGGAATCCCACCAAGCACGGGTCGTGCATAATAAATAACATATACAAAAATCACGAGATTCATTACTGCATAGCCAATTGCTCCAGCCACAGCACCCATTTGAGTCCCAAGAAATGCTGTGATTGGGACGCTGAACACGAGTCCATATGCCTTTGTTCGAAAGCTTACGCTCGGATACCCAAGTCCCTCCATTGCGTGCGACGACAGCGTCCAAAACCCGCGAAAGACATTGATACCCCCGACGATCAGTGCTGTCGTCGAAAACGAATTAACGGCTGTTCCACCGAATGCAATAGCAGCAATCATATCGTGTCCAGCAAGCAAATATCCGAGGACAAGAAACGTCACCCCTGTGCCACCAGTTACAGCCCCGTCCAGATATGCAAACGCAGACTCACCAGCAGAAGCATCGCCGCTTACCTTTGTGAGCAGTGGGGATGCAAGTCGCCACGAAATCGTTGCCCCGAAGTCTGCGAATCGATCTGCGGTTTCATAAATACCGACAGCCGCGGGAGTTGCGACCACACCAAGAACATACACAGGCATGTTGTAACTAAATCGATCAAAGACCTGATCAGGAATACTCCACCGTGCAAACTCCCACGCACGAATTAACTCACGACGAGTTGGGACCGTTGGGATTGTTCGAATCCCAATAATCACAATACCTGTCACAAACATCCGAGTCCCAACAACAACAATAATGAGATCTGCAGGCGTTGTGAACATCCCAGCGAATGCAAGTAGAATAATCAGTTGCAGTGTTCCCTTCGTCGCTGTAATCCATGTGCCAGCACTTGGGTAGCCAATCGCAGCAACAAGACTCTGTGTAATCATTAACGACGCTGTTGAGAGTGACAATAGAATGACTGGACCGACCAATGATGGACCGAACGCTGTCGATTCAATCAACGCCCGCCGAAGTGGTGGAATCATGAATCCACCGAGCGTTATACCGAGATAACCAATACTGAATGCGATTGTCAGACCAAAATACGCGCTGACAGACTCACCCTGCTCGCTTCCGATCTTTTGCAGCGTTTGACTGATTCCTTTGATTGGTCGCAACACGAGTGCAACCCCAATCGCAATAAAAAAGTACGTTCCAGCGACAGTTGGTGTGGTAACAGCGGCATAGACAATACCACTGAGTGCATACACCGTCGTTGAAAACAAAGCTCCACCTGTTGTTCGGATTGATGAGTCAAGTAGGTTTATTTCGCTCCCGTCTCGGTGGCTGACCATCTACACGATTAAAGAGATGATCGAACAAAAACTGACCGCGTTTGCCGCTTGGGAGTGTCGTCGTCAGACAACGAAACGACGAGTTGCATCGTGTGCTTTCATCGGCTGTAGAACCCGCTGTTGTTGATGTTTGCCGTCTGTGACGTGGGTCGTGCTGAAAGACACAGTAATGCTCACATCTCAAAATAAATCCCTGAGATCCAGCGGTATCAATGAAAACATATCAATCATTATTCCCTCGGAGAAACTTCTCAGTGCATATCAGAGTCTCACCAGAAAAACTGTCTTCGACAGATAATTGAGACCCATCTTTCCAATGGGGGTTACATCGAATCCACCGGCAAGATTTTGTTCCGTATACTTTTGTCCATTGATAATAATACAGATTCATGAATCTGTTAGATGAGTCCATCGTGCCTGAGCACGCACGGGCGGTCAAACAGGAGGCTCGGGAATTTGCGGTCGAACAGATTGAACCCGTTGCTGAGACGTACTACGAGTCCGGAGAGTATCCGTGGGAAGTCCTTGAGGCTGGGATGAGTGCAAATCTTGTTGCACAAGATATCGCTGAGGAGTATGGTGGTCGCGGATTTGACCTACAACAGACATTAGCCATATATGAAGAACTCTACCGGGCTGATGCAAGTATCGCACTCACGCTTCAACTTGCGAGTTTTGGCGCAGATATCGTTTACACGCATGGAACGACAGAGCAAGCCGAAACATATGTTCGTCCAGTCGCTGATCATGAGCAAATCACAGGGCTGGCAGTTTCCGAACCTGACTCTGGCAGTGACCTAGCGGGGATGAATACCACTGCTGAAAAGGACGATGACGAGTGGGTATTGAATGGCGAAAAATACTGGGTTGGCAATGCAGTCGAGGCTGATTGGCTAACGCTGTATGCGAAAACTGGCGGCGGAGATACCCGATATGATGATTATTCTGTCTTTATCCTGCCGACTGACATCCCTGGGTACACCGCTGAGCATATTCCGGAGAAGATGGCATATCGCGCATCAAAACAGGGACACATTACGCTTGATCAGTGTCGGATTCCAGAGTCACATCTCGTTGGTGATGTCGGGGATGGATTTGAGATAATCACGGAATTTTTCAATCATGGACGAGTCGATGTCGCTGGACATGGTCTTGGACTAGCCGCAGCGGCAATTGAGGAGGCGAGTCGATTCGTTCATCACAGAGAAGCCTGGGATCAACCGATTAGTGATTTTCAAGCGGTCAGACACGACCTTGCAGAAATGCGAATGGAACTTGCATCCGCCAGATCATTGGCCTGGCGGGCAGCCAAACATGTTATTGCAGATAATAATCCCGGATACTGGGCTGCTCTTGCGAAGACGACTGCCACTGAGGCTGCTGTCAACTGTGCTGAAAGTGCTATGCAGCTACATGGAGGACGGTCGGTTCTGAAAGAGAACAAAATTTCTCGGATCTATCGTGACGTTCGCGTTCCAGTTATTTATGAAGGCGCGAATAACATCCAGCGTGATCTTATCTATAATCAAGCTGATTGGCCGTGACCGTGGATTGAGCTTTCCTCACTTCTGTCGGGGTCAAATGGGTATCACAGAATCAGACAGAAACTGACGATTTTGTGATGACACCACATCCACCCCGCAAACTGTCAGTGCAAGGGACGAATCTCTTTGGATGTGTCTCAGTCATATTATTTTCTGTTATTATCTGTCTCTCGCATATCCAGACGAATTGAGTTTCACTGAGAGGACTGTCAATCGGTGAGACCGCCGCTCTGATGCATTCAGTGACATACCAACACACACCCAAGCATATATGTTCATACATTTCTCATTATCGATAACTCAGTTCATGCGCACGAACGTCTTTATAATCGGATACTTACCCTATCTGCTTACCAATACCATATCCACCGCTGAAGACGGAGCTACCCGATTCAATGCGCGGCGTTCTCCGCATAGACATGCGTATGCATGGCTCTTACCGTGGATATGGTTGGATATGCAGAACCCGTCGTTACGTGGGGATTGGTTATCATTCGGGGGATATTTCCCCTGTGGGATATTTATTTCTTATCTAACATTATTGTCTGCTCGACTGTCTCATACTTATCGACGTATACAATATCGGATGAATTATCTTCGCAATTTGAGCATAACTGCTGCAGCTATTTTTGATTCACATGGTCACATAATCAGCAAGGAGAGTTCACAGTCGGATGAATTATTCACATATGCGTAGCCACGATACATTGTCAATAGTCCGTAGCAACATGATTCATTTTAACGGTAGTTATACTGCATTGATCACCTCTCAGCAGGGATCAACACTCTCTCGATCATCATCGTTAGCGGGGAAGTGTCGTGCATAATAAAGAAATGGCATCCAAAGCCGCAGAGTTCTGGGCCCGTCGTCGCGACATCACCCCACCAACTCATAACTCAAATGGAAAAAAACGACTTGTACTACTTGCTGATGTCAGCGATGCACTTGCTTGCTCGGCGTATGAACGAGTTGTTGGCACACTCAATGAGTTTTCATGTTTTGACCCTGTGCCACGTGAGGTCCTCCATCTGACAGTAAAGCTCTTTGATGATCCGGTCGAATCAGTGACAGTCAATAACAGTCCGAATGAGCGAATTGATGAAATCATCTCCCAAGAGATTAGACGGACGGACCCCTTCGAAATCGAATTAACCCAGTTTAATATCTTCCCTGATGTCGTGTATGGGGAGATTGACGATGGTGGAAAGCTCGCCGACATCAATCGTCGACTCTGCACGTATGCAGAAACAACCACCCTTGACCGTGATGGCGAGGAGTTTATTCCACATCTAACATTTGGATATCTGAATGATATGACCGAATACGATGAACTTATTAGCTATCTTGAGTCGAATCGGGAACTTGACCTTCCGACACTCACTATTGATGAATTAACATTGGTCATCCGTGAGGTCGGCAAACACCCTCCCGTTTCGACTCATCTCAAAACATACGAATTATAATTTATCCTCGGTCTCTGAGCTCCATTGCCCTATTAGTTGTTGGGACTGTGAGTTTCTGTGTCGGTATTCGAAATAAAACGGAGCGGACAAACGAACATTCTAGCTCAACTGAGTATAGCTTCAAATCGAAACAGTGACACTATTAACAACGGCTGTTAACGTCGTGGGTCGATTTGACGGGAAAAATCCAATTCAGTGTGTATTTTGTTGTTGTCTCAAATAACACTCAAGAACGTGTTTGTTCGACAGCGATACTGATTGGTGTATTCATAACACTGTGAATGTCTCGTTATATCCAACATGTTCATGTCTGATATCATATACGATGGTCATATGTCCACACAGAGAACATACGTCTGCATATCCTTCGTTCACAGAGCGAACAAAAATGAGTCAACATATGAGGTCATTACCCGCGGAGTCACTCAAGCTGATATTTACAGAGCCATGCTCCGTCGGAAGTATTTAATCAGCGTCGGAATTGCAACAGCTATGTCATCACCACTTCCCTCGTCTGAGTCAGCGGAGATATTTGCCCAGACAGAGTGTAAACTGACTCTTGATGAGATATTATCAGTCGAAACGGTAACGCGAGACATCGCGTGGATAAAACGAACCCTCGACAATGCACTTCCACGGTATTGGGAACAACCAAGTGATGGAATTTATCATATCGGTCCAGATACGGAATACCGTATCCCGAAGTCATACCAAACAGTAAAGCTGTATGCGAATCTCTTCCACCGACAGCTCAATCAAGTGTATGAACACAATCGATACGACTGTGATAACTTTGCATTTGATCTTCGAGATTCATTTACTCGAATGGATCCATTCATCAATTCAGTTGGTGTCATGGTTGATACGCAAAATAGTCATGCATACAACGTCATCGTAGTCGATGAAGAATCACAACGAGGGTACGGGAGCGCACATATGTGGGAACCACAATCAGCTACCGAAGCGGATTATCAAACGAATCGAGGAGTTCTCATCTTATGAATTGTTGGCAATATGATCTAGTTATTCAGTCTGACCGACCTGGACACTGCGGAATCCTTGCCGGTCATTGTTTATTTGTCAGTGCTCCGAGTTCGTCTCTTTTATATGTTTTTTGACGTTTATCTAGAGTGACAGGCTTCAGTTGAAGCTCTCCGAAGCCGTATTTCGAGTGGCTCCCGACGCGGGTCAGCCCGGACAGTCGCCATCGTCGCCGATGAGCACGCCGTGATTGACAGTCTCCAACTCGTAGACATCGCCGCCCTTGATGACCTTCTCCAGGCGGTGGCACAACTATGCTTCGTCGTCTCCGCTCCACCACTACAGCACGTCCACGTTGTTCGCGGTCGGGTACTCCGACTCCAGCACGAACGGCCTCACGAGTTCGAGGATTTAACCGACATGTATGAATGTCTCGACGCATCGTTGGGACAGAAATGTACGCTCAATCGATTGTCTTAATATGACTCTGTCGAATATAAAGCCGCCGAATACTGTTTGAATGTGACGTAGGCTGATCCAAAGAACACCTCACGGCAATGCTCACACTGTGCGTACCCCCTATATGTAGACAACCGCGAGAGTGGGTCATTCAAATGCCAGGAATGTGCCTCCGAAAGCCACGCCGATTCTAACACCGCGAAGAATATCAACCGCGGGTATCTCTGTCGGAACCAAACTGGAAACGACGGAGGCGTGCGCTCGAACAACGGGATATTGAACGTGACTGGAGCGTATGAACCTCCTGCCGATAATTCGGTCAGAACGGGAGTCCGCGTTAAATCGGAATCTCACCCGCTCATGAGTGGGTATCTCAGAGCTAACACAAATGTGACCTAACCAGGGATTCATTCAGGAATTTCTCATCTGCTCATAATCCGATGAGATCGTCAATTTCGACTTCGGAAACGTACCCTCCACAGACAGCACACTCATCAACATTATCGGGTCCAGATCCACCTTCCATATGCAGGTTTCCACACTCAACACATGCTTCAAATTCTGCGTCTAGCATTATAGTCTATCATACCAAGCAAATATAATAGAGCTTGTGCCGAATATACATAAATTGATATTTCTAAATATTCATACGATAATATGCCGAGCACGGCGAATTGACATTCTTCTTCGCGTGAAGGCGTCGTCACGCTGGGGGTGATCGCCCGCTAGACACAGTCTAGCGACGGAGGAATCCTGAGCGGTGAAGGTTGCAGGTTTTCAGTTCCACCGAACTCTGACCGAGAAAAATCCGTGTGGGGTCCACAGGCTGTGGTGAGTGGAGTGCGACGCCTCGGCCCCCGATACTCCTCTGCTCAGCTATGTTCGAACTTCCAGAGTTGCTCGTCCCTCGGAGAGTCCGGCAGATGTCGCCGGAGTTAGAGTGAAAATCCGCTACAGTGCCTGGGGCTTAGGGTAAAACACACAGAGTGAGATGTGGAGAATCGAACAACCAGAATGTGGAACTGTAAAAAGGGGAGCGCTCTGATTGATCCTCGTGCCTGCCTCCTCGCTCATTGGCAGACCGGATCAGTGACCGGCGTAGATGAGGCTCATAAGAATCCTGAGTTACAGGCAGGGTCCTCCTCAGGGATTGGAGCAGTCGAGAGATAAACAACACCTGTGATTATGACAACTGGTCTTCCAGCGGCAATCATCCACAGAGGGCACACCCACAGGCGGCATGGAACGCGAACCATATGCTTGACACAAACATTAGCTCAGGCTCAGGCGATAAACCAATGCGAGTATATCTCGACAATCAATATTCCGATGAGATAAACCGGAACATCGAGGTGATCAGATTCAATACTGTTGACGAGATTGCGAGGTACGACGGTGAGTTTATGATTGATGTTGAACGTATGGTAGAGGGGGCGGTTATTCGCCCGCTTGACAGTGTTCTTGCGGCGATTGACATTGATGTTCGAAATTCGAACGCACCGACTCGGTCGGCGCTGACGACGGCTGGGATAGTCCAGACGACATCATGCGAGGAGTACTCGGTCGACCCTCTCGGCTCCGACGTAGCCGATTGTTTACCCTCCATGCTGACCAGTTGCTCGACCGGTCGTCGAACCGATCACCGTCAAGTCGATAATTTTTTGATTTATGAGATGGTCCCAGAATCGAACCATCCCCGTTCGGTTTTCATATAGCCAGATTGTGGGGCCAGCTTATTGAGTTCGCCATGTGTCAAACTTCTTCTTCCACGTTTCGCTGTTGCGGTGGTTAGTGAGGACTTCCACGCGTGCACGTTGCTCACCGTGCCCCCAGAGGTGGAGATCGGGGCGCTGAGGGAGGTTGACGCGTGGGTATGTATCGACCATTCACTACACGTTCGAGTGAGCCAAAGAGCTCTTTGGCGGTCAGCACACCGTTCCGATGCTCAAGCAGTTCAGTACCGTCCCTGAACATAGGTGGGCGGGTATGCTCGTCAGGGATCCACTCAGGGTAGAGCTGCTCCCAGTCCGCGAACAGGTGCTTGACTACCTCGAAGAACCTCTCTGTTGGGCCCCACCGGCATCGCTGCCCTGCGGTGTAGACGTTCTCATCCCGACTTTCGCTTTTGAAAAACCCACGGTCGATTAGCTGCTCGTGTGCATCTTCCCACTCTGGCTGCATTTCTCTCCACATAGTCGGCGAAGCGTGGGCTCGTGGTCGGTCGCAATTGACCACGGTCGGTCGTGAATCTCGAATGTTAACTCGTTGAACCAACAGGCGAGTTTGTATAAGATGCGGACTTCAGGGTCTGAGAGTCCAAACGTCTGACCGATCTCGAACGGTGAGCGGTTACCCATGCGATTATTAGTGTATCTTAGATTATTGATCTGTTGCCGCAAGAATTCGGACCTCAGATGACAGATCGGTGGCTGCACCCAGCCAAATAACTCGCCATATGAGGGTGCATACAGCCGTTAATGATTTGTCATATGTTGAGAGGGTTCTTTTCCGGATTATTGGAGAACTACTTTGGATGAGTCAGGATTTTCAATAATCCGGGGAATACCTCATGGCATCTAAAGGATATCTCAGGACGAGAGAAGGTATGAGATGGATTGAGATTACTGGACACAACCTGCCGAGTCTTGTAGGAGCTTAACACGACAAGGATATGTTCAAGCAGAAATGTGTAGACACTCTTGTACATGAAGAACCTGTGGCATTCTATTATCCTAACTCAGATTGAGTTCTAATCACCCTGATCGCAATCGTGTTAGGAATCTTTGTTTGCAGGTATCGCTTGGACCACTAAATCTTCCCACGACAATACGTGTTTTTCCGCAAATATTATCCAGTTATCACTCAGCTAACGCGGTTCTAACTCCTCTCTTGAATCAAGAATAGCTGTCGGGTCAACCTGTAAGAAAACTAATATGGAGACAAAGAAATTGATCAGAAAGACTACGCACTTGTCAGTACTATTAGCTGGACAAATCCTCAAGACGCTACAGGAAGCTGTATCGGTCTTGAGATCTGCGAGCACAGAAGTCTACACTAATGAATTGAGCTTGTGAGCCAACGCCTCTCTCTCGGGTTCAGTAAGTGCAAACTTGTAATTAATATATGTTGACACTACTATGACTCCTGCGGATACGGGTATGGATATAATTAACCCTGTATATGGTTGACTCCAGAGAGTACTAATGACACGCGATATATACGAT
>KE356560.1:2102141-2103638 GCA_000415965.1 Haloquadratum walsbyi J07HQW1 | reverse complement strand
TCGGTATCTGTAACTTCGCCGCTGTTGCGTATAGCACCGAGGAAGCCGACCTCTACCCCGGCAATCGCCTGAAACAGGACGGCTACTACTTCCCGAAAGAAATCAAAAAGTGTGATGATTCAGGTGGTGAAGAAGCCACGCGACTCCATGCGAAGTGGTCGGAGCGTCGAACCCACTTCTTCCACAGCCTCGCGACACACATCGTTGAGCGGTGTATCGAAAACGGCGTTGGGCGCATCAACATCGGAAAACTCGCTGGTGTCCGCGAAGACGATAACGGCGAATCGAAGAATTGGGGGAAGCACGGCAATCTTGACTTGCACGGGTGGGCCTTCGACAGGTTCTCGAACATCCTCGAATACAAGGCGAAGGTCAAGGGAATCGAAGTTGTCGAAGTGTCAGAGCGCGACACGAGCAAAACGTGTTGCGTCTGCGGGACAGAAGACGAGAGTCAGCGTGTTGAGCGTGGCTTGTACGTGTGTGAAGAACACGACGACGGCGACGGCGACGGGGATGCGTTCAACGCTGACGTGAATGGGGCCGAGAACATCCGTCTCGACATCAACGACGAAAGTAACTCTGAGTCTGCACCCGATTTGGGTGGAGATAGGAGTACCGGCTGCGGTTAGTTGGCACAGCCTGGAGTCTACCTTCATGACCTCTCCCGAGGATTCCAACCTCGGATAGAGGTGGTGGACTGCAAACCCTAATATCCCAACCCAAGCGGTGCGGTGCCGTGGGATTCCTCCGCGTGAACGCGGAGGAGGATGTCAATGATCCCATCAGGCGTCACACACTGATATCGCAACGAGAGCAGCGAACGAGGCTCATTTCTCTGTGTTGTTCCCAAAGGAGATGATGAAATCGAACTCAGTGACCAATCATAACTCCGACGTCTCTATTAATGTCTAAAAGAGATAGTATTCACTCTTATTTGCATGAGTGCACGTATGAGACCCAATTGGGATTTGTTCGAGTCCTCAAGTAGAGTAGCGGACAGACCAGAATCAAACTCGATATCGATGGAGTTGGTACCGGTGTCCTCAAGAGACATCGAGCCCCGTGTTGAACGAATATGACTGAGCCTATCGAGCCTTCTGTCTCATATTTACCTGAGTGATGATCGCCCTATTCAGGGGTCTATTGTGAAGTCCCTCGGGGACAAGTCCCGAGGCTTCACCGTTTTGGACCCGCACCCGCACCCGCAGGCGAAGATGAATTTCAGTCCTCCTCCTCCTCACGACCTTCTCCGTGAGGAGTCGGCTGGAAGTCACACCCGAACACGCGGTGTGTCCGTGGGAGTCGGGGCCTCGGTCTCCACCATGACCCGCTGAAACCCCCGTCGCACCGCCAGTGGCGAATGTTGAGAGGGACCACAGTTCCAGTTCCAGTTCCAGTTCTAGATTGTCACAGTCAGCATTGAATTAAGATCTTTAATCCGTCTTTGAGATTCTCTGACTGTCCCTTTCGAGAGACATGTGGCGGATAACTGTTCAT
>KE356560.1:2095890-2102091 GCA_000415965.1 Haloquadratum walsbyi J07HQW1 | reverse complement strand
GAGCGACGCTACTACCAAAGAACTCAGCACATTCTGTACTGTTGCCGCGAGAAAGAAAGAGCAGAGCAGTAGTGCTGTAATCTTAGATAACGGATACGCCCATCGACTAACGGCATTAGCTTGCGGTATCTTCTTATAAGATGTAAGTATCTTATACACGTATCGCACGAAAAGAGATAGAGATAGATATACTAATGTTATATACAGAATTAATTCAGAAGACACGTTACTGAATACATTCGTTTTTATTAAATCACTAAATGTTAAGATGGGTACTAGAGATAGAAGCAGTATAAGACAGATTATTAGAAACGAAACTACAACTATCGTATTCTTCTCTTCATGCTCCTCTCTTGGGACAGTTCTTGAGAGACTGATGAATGTTCCAACGAATAATTCCTTTGCTATGTCTAGATTCTTACTTATGGTCGTATATATCCCGTAACCAGCCGACCCAACTATGCTAATGATTATATATGAGATCAAGCTCGAGAAACCTATAGCGGCGATATCGCTGTAAGAAGAAGTATATGCGTCATCAATTATCTCATCGAGACTATCAGAGCTCATATTACATATAAAGAGTTCAGATAGACAGCCCCAACGCTGTTATGTGATTTGTGTTTAATGAACTGAGTATTGTAGTTGCACACATTCTGCACGTCATTTGGGTGGGGGAAGTGGTCCATACAGCAGACAATTGAGTGGCATGATTGAGACGGGGCTCTCTCGCGGTGAACTAGTCCGGGGATCGATCCAGTGTCGGGTTAATTTTTTCTTGTGAAGACGCTGTAAGCACTGTCACCCATCGCGGGAAAGTCGGGACATCCCCCTCTTCGTCCGGGGTCAGAGCGTTCTTGAGCATCTAGTCCCTTCAGGTTCACATATGGCCGGCAGACGACAGAACGTTGGACCTACTGATAGAATAATCCGAGCTTTCTTCATACCATTCGTCGCAGGTGCCGCAGTATGGTTGTTTTACTCGCTCCCACGAGAGCCGACTGTGCTCGCCGGGATCGGAATACTTGGTGTGCTTGCGTTCATTTTGGGACTGAGCGCTGTTCTCGGGACGTGTGGCATTTACAGTGTGCTTGATGTCAATACATGCAAGTGTGAGCCTGAGTATGGTGGCGGGGATCGGTGGGGATAACCACCTGTTTACTTGTTCGCTGAATCTGACTCCACAACCGATTCCGTGTCATCGCTCGAATCCACATCCGCTTGACTAAATCCAGGATTTTCTTCAGACAGCGTCTCTACGTCGACCTGTCCAGCCGTCTTCTCAGTCACCTCGAAATCGCTCACCGGACGCAGGAATCCCCAGAGCGCTCCAACTGCGTAAATCACGACAGTAAACGGGGTGATTATGAGATGCAGTAACCCCACCTCTGGATACGTTCGGTACTCCAGCATTCCAGCGGTTGTATACACGAATAACATCCCGAAGAGTCCGGTTGAGGCAATCTGGTACAGATTGTGCTGTGGGACTACCCCTGGGAAGAGAAATGCCACTACTGACAAGAGTGGGATCAGTGGGGAAACCGTCCAAGTAATGATACGTGTGAACTGAAGCGGCAGATAGCGGCGCGGGAGTCGATGCATATCATCAACTGTTCCAGACAACCATCTCCGCCGCTGATTGATCATCGCCGAGAGCGATGGAGGGGCTTGGTTTCTGAATCGTCCGTTCACCAACTGGTAATCCAACTGTTCGTCCTGCTGGTCAAGATACTTTGCCGCTCGCCAAATGAACGTCGTGTCTTCAGTAATTGTCGGGACATCCCATGTGATCTTATTCTCAAGGTCACGACGAACGGCGACGGCTCCCCCCCATGCGTACAGCGGGTAGGCTAACCGGTGAAATGCACGTTGTTCACGCTGATACCCGATACGGAATACCTCACACAGATAAGCGAGCCGCGAGCCGGTGCGAAGTGGATGTTCCGAGATCTGAATCACATCTGCTGCTGGCAGTCCCTCAAGATTGATAACAATAGTGTCCTCGTCGAGATACAGCACATACTCTCTGTCACAGGGGACGTGTCGTCGTGCCCACTCGATTGCTCGCCCTTTCCGCTGTGCCTGGCACTCGAAGTCGTCAGGGGGGACGTGGACATCAGCCCCGTCAATATCTATCTCTGTTTCAGCGATTACTTTGATATCGTCAAGCTGTTCAGGAAGAGAGTTCACCGACACCTGTACCGTTGACGCTGAATCGACCGTCAGAATCCGAACTTGGATGTCGGTTAGTCCAATTTCTGTCAGACTGTCTGCCTCCCAGTCGTATGCGAGGACGGTTATCTCAAATACCCACCAGAGCGAAGAGCCGCCGTATAGGACCAGTGTTCCCCAGAAAAACACAGTGAGGGTCATCTCAACCAGAGTCACAGGGTCTTGCTCTCTGGGTCTTCAGCCGGTTGGATCGCAAGGAGTGCATTCGCATCACCAGCAACATCGATATCAGCTGTCCGTTCTGCTTCAACAGCCGTGAATGCGCCTGTGGCTAGGAGGGTGCCCGCGGTAGCAAAGATCATCAAGGGTGAGAGAAGTTTTCCTGTTGATCCCATTATAACTACCTTTTACTAACATAACACGGTGATCGCATTATGCCCTGTGTGTAATCGCATGACAATGTAATGTTTTTTAGAGAAAAAAGGGGTCTGCTCACGTTCAATTCACGCTGATCATTAAAAACTATAGGATTGGCGATAATCTATAGTCCTTGCACAAATTACTTATGTTGAATGTGTGGACACAGCCCTTGGAATTTTGTCATAAACCCGCTGACCGACGTGTCAGATCATCATCAAATGCTCTGCCAGCGTCATCATTGGAGACGATGGACTAGCGAGACGGGGGCGTTCTATGGATTTCGCGCATCAATTACCTCATTCTCTGGCAGCCACACATAATTTATTCCGTTCATGTAACATTATTGTCTAAATGCGTATACTATCAGTATACTCCTACACCGTTGCTTGGACTACAAGCTGCAACGCTTGAGGCAAAAAGACACTAATGATGATCTGAGACCACATTGTAAACGTAGCCGGGTAAACTCTGGTCCCTCGAACCTTTGTCAATCTTCGTTCCAAATTCTCGATTTCTCTGTCGTCTGGAAATTGAGATGAATTAACATCATACGGATTTTTGTACTTGTCTCGTATCTCGTCTTCTATTTCACGAATCCGTTCCTCTTTTTTTATGCTCATAACGTGATGTATTGTCCACATCGAATACCCAATTGAAAGGATTCCTACAAGCCATGCTATGGAAAAAAATACTGCTTCAGTGAAGCCAGGTTCTGCAGCTTGCGCTCCGAGGTTGATGATATAAATTCCGTATGTCAAAATAAAAAATATCAGTAGACCAATTGTATAAAGATAATATGAACGTTTCAATAACTGCCCAATTGATGCGAACCCACCCATATTTCTCGGGTCAAAGAAGAATAAGTTCAAACCAACTTGTTTAATCCGACGCGGTAACCGGAAATGAATGCCATAGAATAAAAAGGCAAATTCAACAACAAATGGCAGATAACCAATTTGCCATGTAAAAAGACGATTAATCAATACTGCAGGACCTGCAAAGGAGATTAAATTAGAGATTCCAATATTCACGAATATATGCAAATAGAGGCCTATGACGGCACACAGCCAAACCAATTTCTTCGACCGCAGCGACACCAAGTATGTGAATCTATCCTTATCTTCGGAGTCGATGTCTCTGTCTGCCACCTGAAGCGAATTAACCGCATCGTGGTATTGGTCAGCCATGTACCGAATACCGAAAGCGGCGAAAAAAACACCAATAATGCCAACCACAGCAATTGGGTTGCGTAATAGAACGTGTTCGCCGCCTGTAAAGTGGTTGTAAACACTGATGACGCCAAAGTCCAGAAACAAAAACGCAAATAGATAGAAGTAAGGAGGATCCAAATCCGATACAGGGAGTTTGGTCGATATATAATTGAATCCAGACTTCTTTGCTACCCATTCGATTAATAATGGCTCTCGAACCTGCGCCGAGGCTCTACTCATCGTTTGATTCAAACCGCTCTTCTTGTTAAATACTTCAACTCTTGGTTCGTAATAGAAAGTTGTTACTCGGGATGTTCTGTCGCTGTGACATAAATAAACTGATTCTTGCTGGCTACAGTCAACATGGCTTGTGCTGTATGGATACAGTAGACAATTCACTGATATGACTGAGAAGGTCGGCGAGCACGACTGCTGATCCTGTCTATTTTTTGTTGTAGACGGGTGGGCTATACCCCGTCTACGCTTTCGCGATAGTCTCGACACACTGAGACGGTCGTATTCAGCTCTGGCAATTTTGCAGAAGATATTTTCCTCATCCGTATTCCTCCCTGTCATATGGAGATTGGGAAGTCTTTCTCGAAGAGCGAGCTATCGTGGAGTGTAAAATACGAAAGCGATTAACCAGCGGGAAACAGCGAGTATAGATTCTTATATCATAACAACATCGGATTACACATGAGCGATGATGTGACGACCTATGAGTGCTCACACTGTGGAAATCTTGGGGTCGGGGATGGACCGATTACATGCTGTGAGGAGACAATGGGCGCAATCGAAGATGATCCTGTGTCAAGCAATCCAACACTGTCTGATCTGCTGAAAAGTGTCTTTGAGATGTCAGACACAGAATTAGAACTCTGTTTGTGTGTCATGGAGGGTGGCTCAATAACGATATCAACGCTCGCAGAGCAAACTGAGTACGACCGGAGTCTCATCAATCGCCATCTCAACCATCTTGCATCAATTGGTGTCATCAAAAAGCAGCGACGACTTCTCAACAGCGGCGGTGAGGTATAGGTGTATACGCCGGTGTCACCAGAAACGGTAAGAGAACAACTCCGTGGCGAGTTTTCTCGGTGGACCGCAGCGGCAACAACACAACTGAATGCACTTCAACAGGACAAAGTCGAATCAATCGCTGACCCCGATGACGATGAGGGCGAGCCAGCTTGGGAGGTATTTTATTCAGAGTGATATGAATATATATATATATAATGGGACCAGAGAAAACTCTCTCAAATTACGAAATATCAGAGATAATTCGATGCTCCATTTTCAATTCGGTCTATATGTGTATAATACGAAAATATGGATATAAATATACGTTCAGCATCACGCCCACTACCCAATCTCAGTCCCGATATTGCACGAGCGTTATAAGTAAAATAACTCTCTGAGACTCGGTTTTGAAAATTCCAAAGCTGAGTGAGACAGGTCCTATCTCTTGTTGTTCTCGATCCTGTCTGTAGATGTTGTAGACGGGTAGGCTATACCTCGTCTACGCTTTCGCGATAGTCTCGACACACTGAGACGGTCGTATTCAGAGGGTGTAGACGGGTCGGTTTTTTATTCCCCCGTCTACGGTTTTTTGATGTCTGAAGCAGTGCTACTGTCTGTTATCGGCAGGTGTAGACGGGTGCCGGGGAGGGGGGTGAAAGTGTGATTCTAACAGTCAAAGACAGAAGGAATGTCGAGAGTAGACAGGCATGGTGTAGCCTCAGAAAAAAGAGTACCCCCCACCCGTCTACCCCGTCTACATTAATTGATATTTGACAAAAAAGGAAGTCTCGCGTTACTTGAGTTGAATACAGACAGAATGAGACAGTCCGATTATTGCACATGGGGGGCAATCGGCGTGTCTATTCGGTGACTCAACGGAGCAATATCCGACGTCGGTTATAAACACTGAGGGTGTCCACGGTGATCGTGACGAGATGTGACGGGGCAATCTGTGAAAATTGCACATTCTAATCCGGCTTCGATGTGCAATTCGAGGGTTACGATATTCTCTGCATTTTACCACAAGCAGTCGCGTCAAGAACCCCACTTCAACGGAACGAATTACTGCAACACTCTCAGGACTCGCCAGTGTGAACATATCCTCAGTGTAGATAACATTGTATTTTCAGAGAGAGAATCGTGTATGGGTGATTTTTTATCTACAATACACTGTGTATCATATCTATGAACAAAGATGATGCCTCCAAAGAGGAACAGATGAAAAAATACATATTTTACACTGTCCTGACAGTTACCCTCGGAGGTATCGTCATATTTGCCCCTGATTTAATCGCTGCAATTTGATTGGCTCCAGTAGGGGGAAAATGCAAGCATCAGATTGACACATTCACATACCAGTCCTTATGTAACAAATCGT
>KE356560.1:2091842-2095870 GCA_000415965.1 Haloquadratum walsbyi J07HQW1 | reverse complement strand
CGTTGGACTGTCTGCCGATGCACCCGTTTGTCTTCAAGCCCACTCAACATATCGCGAATCCGAGTTGATGTGATTGCGACACCAGCTGGAACCGACTTGCCATACTCGTCCACTCGTCGAGCGACCGACCTCGCCCGTTTCTGATTGGCACTCAGGCTATTCATAGCAGTTTCCTCAGGAAGCGCACACACCTGTTCTAACGCCGTCGCCGTGGATTGACCGTCTGACCCACCCTCATCCTCCTTATCGGTCGCAGCTTGCTCTTCAGTCGACTGTGACCCGTCTGTATTGTCCGTCTTGTCTTCTAACTCCGAAATCCGTTCTTCTTGTTCAGAAATTTTGTCTTCTTGTTCGGAGATACGTTTGCGATGCTTTGCATTTCGTTTTGCTCGTGTCGCTAACTCGTCACGAATGTCTGAGAGTTCAGATTGCAGATTCTCGATAGTCTGGCGTCGTTGTTTAGCCGTCTCGACCAATTGATTGATTATGTCCTCGGTACTAGCAGTCGATGGGGAAGTTGAATCCCCTTGGATGTTTACTGACATTTTCATGCAGTCAGGGCAGTGAGCCAACACTGTCCATCGCCGTTTGATAACGACGAGTAACTAGTAATTTCTCAACATATCATATAAAACTATGTCATCGTCTGACGCAAAACCGAGATGGAATAATCCGCGAGGAGACCAATCAGACGGTATTGATGAGAAAAGCACTGTCCCGTATCCTTTGCACATGTTCAATATCGGACTCCAGAGGGTTATGAGACAGTCCGATTTTTGCACAATGCCTCTGAATTGGCGTGTCTATTCGGTGACTCAACGGTGCAATATCCCATATCCGTTATAAACACGGGTTGGTATCCACGGTGATGGGGTTGCACGTCGAGAAAAACCAATCTCTCATTTTGCACAACTCGCGCCGGGAATCAGTGTGCAAAACAGCCGGTCGGCCAGGGCTGCGAGGCCCGCCGGATGCAGTTGCATCAAGAACACCCTTCCAGCGGATTGTAGCAATCCAGATTCTACATATTATCTGTGAGGCTACAATCTCTGTTCTTCACACAACAGAGACTTATCATTAATCCGGGAGGTGTCTCCTCTTAACAGAGATGGAGTAACTGCACACTCACAGATTCTTGGGGTTAATTGTGTGAGTGAAATATCATGTGGATGAGTGTATAAATATAAATGGGATTCAATATCATGTATGTAATTGCATGTCAAATCAAATAGACCGCGTGTGGGCTACCGCACTCCAGAATGACGACTTCACAAAACACGATATTACCAATCAGGTGGAAGCTGGGAACCGCATAGTGCATAATGTGCTGAAAAAAATGGTCGACATGGACTTGCTCGTAGAGACAACAGAGCATCGATATATAGAACATGACAACAGTCAAGAAAAACAGGATGTTACGGTATACTCCAAAACCGATGCCGAACTGAATCGCCTCTTGAAAACGGCGAAAAATGAGAATCTAAAGGTGGACCCTCCAGCGGATCAAGAACTGGAGTTAAGAGCATCTGGTGGTGAAACGCTTGAAACTGACAAAATTGATTCCAGATATGTGATCACTTGCCCAGAGTGCGAGTGGATAGATACCCGAGAAAGAAACAGTAAAGTTATCAAAATGGCGCGGCAGAATAGGCAGGGTTGTAGTGAATGTGGGAGTTCGATTGAACTACTCAAGGATGACCGTCCAGATCCGCCAATGTGCCCTAAGTGCGGTGAAGAAGTGATTCGTATCGATGAACAAGGTGATAAAACGCAGTATGTGCATGAGATTGAAACCTCACATGCTGGTCGTTTCCCACTGCCAGAAGTCACAGCATGTTATGAGAGTTGATTTGTCATCTCGCATAGCATATTTAATTTATCATGTATCCAATTACACGCTTTAAAATATGTGATTAATAATTACTTCCAGTATAAATGAATAAACACTATTTATGTGTCAAAACTTGGATTTTCCAAAAAAGATATGATTCGTGCCTGAACTTTGGTTTCTCCATCACTATATGTGGCGGCTACTCATTCCGCTGCATCTAGTCTCTCAGCCTCTTTGTCAGGAAGGACATCAACAATTTCCGGACGTGATTTCATAACGAGTTCAGATCTTTCTCTCCCAACTGATTCTATCAGATCAACCGCTTTGATCCGAACGCTAGGTGTTTCTTCACTGTCCGTAATCACCTCAATTACATGTTGTAGCGTCTCATCTACGTTTTTTGATTTACCTATACCGACAGTACTGAGGGCGCTAAGACTGGCTTCTCGAACGTCTTTCCATGGATCGCCCAACGCTTCAACAAGAGCATCAACGATAATTTCTGTGTTTTCTTCAGTAGTACATCCGACATTCCCGAGAGCGGTTACGATAGCTTCTCGCTTGGCAATTTCGTCATGATGAAGTGAATCGGCGTCAAGCACAGTTGTCATTTCACCCACGTTCTCCGTCAAAAGTTCTGGCTCTTGTTGGCTGATCGTATTAATTGCCTCAGCTGCTTGATGCTGTACGCCTCTATCACTATCATTAGATAGAATATCTGTAATAGTCGATACTGTATTTTCGAATGCACTAGGTTGGGTTTGACAGAAGTGAGTTACTGCACGTATTGCTTGGCTCCGGATTGTCGTATTTTTATTCGTTAACGCGTCGGTCAGCGATTTTGCAGCCGTCTCCGTAATAGCGTTCGGAGACACTCAACTAATGTCGACCAGGCTATCAATCGCTTTCTCTTGAAGATGCTCGTCGGAATATATCCCCATTGAAATTTTGTTGATCTGATCCTTGCTAACTGATTCCGGACTTACCTCATCTATAAGTGACTCTCGTTTGTCATATGAGAACGCCATACTAGATAGACTAATGATAGGAGAACTTAGTTTTAATTGTAGCAATGCAGATTTTACATATTAGTGGTACAAGGACAGTAGATGAGAGCAAATCCTATGACTTTCACTAATTAGTCTGGAGTAATCACCTGTTAATACTTTTTCAGGTTCAGATGAATTTCCTATTATGCCAGACAGGCGTCAGTTCATCACAGGAATCGCTGGAATAAGCGTAGCTGGAATTGCCGGGTGCAGTGCATCTGAAGAAACGGAGACTGCTGAAGAGCAAGCGAGTGTTGTGCTCCCCCCAGATAGTAGCGATTTATTCCGGTCTCGCGACCTTTCAGCACATAACTTTGCCGAGAGTTCATTCACCGAAGACCAAGTTGGGACAGACGTGAGCGAATTTGATTTAGAAAATGCTGACACCAGCAGCGTCACAAATATGCAAGGGATGTTCGTTTCATGTCAGTCGTTTAATCAGGATATCGGCGGGTGGTGTGTTGAGCAGATTAATTTTAAACCATCTAATTTCGATGAGAGTGCAGGATTCGAGGGGGACGATGCGAAACAGCCAAACTGGGGGGAACCGTGCTGAATAACGCGCTGTATATTACACAGTGTCTTCTCCCAACTCTTGGATAGGTACGTTTCACTGAGTTCGGTAAGAGCCACTCGCGAATCCCTGATTCGCGTCTATATTTTAATAATTCTAAGATTGAATCAGTCTATTTGCTCAATCTCTCATGGTTCTATAGATTCGAAGTAAGATTATGAGAGGGTGTCATAGAACGATTCCCACACCAAAGAGCAGGGTGAACGCTGAGGTGGAATGAGTCCAGCGACCCTGCAAGATGACCCTTCGGTAGAATCGTTTTTCAATGTCGTGGAGACAGAGACGCTTGCGTTGTTTGAGCACCTCTCCTTCGAGTTTCTCGAAGAGTTCGACGTGTTCGCCCCGGCGGAGACGGGGCGAACACGAGACCACGAGCCACCAGAGATGATGCGTGGCTTTCTCCACTGCTACTACAAGGACATCTACGGCATTCGTCCTGTTGAGCGAGAGCTACAGAACGCGGTCGTCTGGCTGGGTTGTGGCTTCGATCGACCGCCGTCGAGAGACGCGGTCGATCGCTTTCTCACCGATCTTGAACACGTTGGTGACGATATCTTCGACCGGCTCGTCGAGC
>KE356560.1:2087667-2091822 GCA_000415965.1 Haloquadratum walsbyi J07HQW1 | reverse complement strand
CCCGGACTCAAGCGGACAGTCCTCACTGGAAATCTGTACCTCATCGGATTGAATAGTGATGTCGGCGAGTTCGTGGTGCGCTGGAAATTCAGTGAGATCTTCCCGGTCTCTGTCGATGCAGTTTGCAGTATCCTGATATTCGTATTGCTGTCCATCGATGACCGCAACCACGCGGTACGAATCGGTAGCATGGACCTTTTCGCGACGTATGATATGTTCCGGCCACGGCGGGGAGCCGTCCGTCGCGGCGGGAATTGTCGTTGTGTCCTCAGCTGATGGAGCCTCCCCGTCAGACACGGACACCGTTATCGACATATTCTGCCGGTCGGTGGTCATGTTTCGCGTACGAACGAAGAGCTCACCCGTCGCTGCACCAGCTGACGCCGAACATCCTGCAACCAGACACGAACTCCCAGAACCGATTGCACGGAGAAAATTGCGACGATTGGTGGAGGGCAAGGGCATTCACACGCCGGCGTTCCGATTCTGTCGTCTTATAATTATTGGCTCAACGCCGGTATTGGGTGCTCTGATTGGGAATTGGCAGCTTGGTACTTCTGGCTGATTTGAATGCTCCTTACTAATACATACGCAGTCTCTTTCTGGCAGCTGTTCCAACAAATCTCAGGTGCAAACAACACCCTGCGAATCGTTCTATGACACCCTCGCTAACTTATGTAACAAGTCGTGTGTTTCTCAGTTCTCAGTTATTCACCCAAATGGCTCTGTTAACATCCTTCACATCTGAGACAAATGCCGCGATGAATACAGCGCGCGAATCGGTTACGACGAGGTGTCTGGATTTATATCCCATCTCCCCGTATGTCAGACAGTTCGTATGTCCGAGCCCACCGTTCGCCCCATCGGGCACGTCGAAGATACCCCTGTCATCCGACGGGTCGGGAAACGGAACCTGTACTTGGGGAACGAGCACGCGGCTGATCCCGGGCAGCACGACCAGTCGTTCCGATACGTGCTTTCACTCTCGACGAACGATCACCCACTAACGACACATCACCATCCCCTCAACGACGGCTCAGGTAACGACTGGACGGAGTTCGAAGCGGCGGTTGATACTGCACGAAGGCTCTCCCGACGGGACTGTCCAGTGCTGATTCACTGCAAAGCGGGCATCTCTCGGAGCAGTACCGTTATCGCGACGGCGCTTGCTGCCGAGGAATCCCGGCCACTCCACGATGCCCTCTCAGCCGTGTTACAGGCACGGCCAAGCGCAACGCCGAATCCTGCGCTCCACGAATTGGCAGTCATATATCTGGCAGCTCGGATGTGACCGCCAGCTGCTGTATACATCATCTATATCTTGCAGTCGCTCGAATCTTATCGGACAAATCGGCAATCTTGTTTCAACTCAAAGGCGGTCCATTTTGAGTGACGTAGGCCCGTCTTTGAGTGGCGTACGTCGGTTTTTGAGTGGTGGTCAGCATAGCTTCGCATTTGAGTCACGCGAAATATAACAAGTCGTCGCCGAGGTCGTACCGCCGGCTCGAACACTCCCCGCGTGTTGGTGCGTACTGTTGGCTTCGGGTGACCGTCCACCAGCCGGCGACCGCCCGCCGTCGGTCGGGTGCCTGTGGTCGCCTGGAAACCTCGACATCGAGCTGCTCCCCGCCGCCGAGCCGCCAGGGGGTCGCCCATCATACAATATCAGCATGTCATAGAACCATTCTCAACCGATAGCAGACGTGTAGATCGAGCAGCGAGCCACCGACCAGATTGGATTGGTATTCGTACTGGTATGCAAAATGCAGGGCGCGAATGTAGTGTGACCCGAGGTCAATTTTCGGGGGAGCTGATCGCTCACTACAGGTGTCATACTAATTGAACCGCAACCAGTCTCCCAGGTCGCTAGTCAGCAGTCCCCCCCTGCTGCGGGACACAGTCTCCGAGTTGACCGGGAACGACAGGAAGAGTTCCATCCCGTGTCAACGTCTGCGACCCGGCATACAGCGCAATGATCGACGCACAGAGTAGATAGAATACGGTGTCCCCCGACAGGATGTCAAACACGGCAGGCACGTTTCCAGCAGCGTCTCCGATACGGGGCATATTATGCGAAGCATGGGCGATCATCACGGCTGGCAACGCTCCCTCGGTGTTGTTGTACAACCATCCAAGAATGACTGACAGCGCTGTCATATTCAGCATATACTCCCAGAAAACGGTAAAATCGCCGGTTCCAGTGAGTATCATTGGGACATGCCAAAGGACCCAGATGACGCCAATCCCTATACTCGCCGGAAGCGCACTAAATCGCTGCTGGAGACGGGGCTGGAGGAAGCCACGCCAACCTAACTCTTCTAGTGCACCAGCCAGAAATAGTGTGACACCGAAGGTGAGGATGTAATCGCTGATTGGGGCATACGGAACCGCCACGTCGGCACCGAGAAGCACCGCAACTATTGTCTCGGCTTCGGTGCCGAGCATCGCGATGGTGATACCGATGAGATACCAGTGAATGCCAACTCGCAGGTGACGAAGTTGTCCAAGCCAATCTCGAACGCTTTCATCAAGTACCCAGACCGTCACCCCCGCAGCAATCATCGGAGTCCATGCATAGAGGATCGCCCCCCCTGCTATCGGAATAGCGGATCCAAACATCCCGTAGAGGCCCGCAAAGACGAGTCCCGCACAGAGTGCAAGCACAGCTAGGAAGGTTCCAATTGGCCGGTGAGATGCCTTTCGTCTGAGGCTGTCAACACCAGTCATTTTCTCTGACCCATTTTTAATTCTGTACTCCAATGCATACTGTCGGGCGTCCAAACGACTGGAAGCGACCATTTCTGAACTGGCGGCTGATGTGCACGACTCATAGGCAATCGAAATTGGTGGTGATAGATAAATACCGAATGGGCGTTTCAGCTTCTGAAGCACGATATATTACAAATTCTAGCGGGAGTTACCCACAGCGCATATACAGTGAGCAGGTACGCTCTATCGGTTAGTACACTGAAAGTCGGAAATGAACCCCTGTTTATTGCTGTTTTGTGTGGTCAAATGTTGGTCTGAGAGTCCAAATTGACGCTTTAGTTTCCGGTTTCTTAGATTTCCGGAAATTACATATCGAACATGGGGAGTCAACGAACTCTCGCGCAGATTCCAAATCACGCATACACGAGATTGACGAAAGAAAGAAGATTTTGCCCAGTCTGGACGAAATCTATAGTCTTCGCCCAGCCCAGCCGATGCGCTGATCAGCAGGTCAGATGATAATATAATCTCACTTCGAATCTTTCGAATCTCTCGAATCAATCGTTTGCATATTCCACGGAATCATGTTCCACCGAATCGCTTTCTACCGAATCAAGATTCGCGGTTTGAGTATCATCCAGAGGGTCAAATACCTCTGATTTCTCATCAAATATATCAAGCGTTTGCTCATACTTTTCATCAGTTAATGTGTTCTCCATATGTGATTCTGAATACTCAATTAGGTTGAGTGTCTTCTATCGCCATTTGGTATGGATTGTTACCGCTAACTGTCCCATCTGATCTAAGCTGACGGGGTCTTCCGGCAGATACTCTCCGTCTGAGGGCCTCACCGCCCAGAGGAGATGGCAGAAGACATTCGCATCCCGAATTTTTATCAGATACCCTGGTCCGACACCATTCTCACCGTCCCATGAATACAGCTCACTTGCAACTCCAACGTTGAGTTCTCGAGATTCAGTTTCCCCTACCGATGATCCTGTGAGGTACTCGGGGGTGATCGGCTCATATCCGTCTGTCGCAGCAGATACGTCAGGTTTTTTTCGAATATTGAAAAGCACAGCAACGTAACTCTCTGTGGTCGGTTTTGAAAATCCCTGCATTGCGAATGTCGCATCAGCACCCGACCGATTCTGTTCCCAGTCACTGCCAGGGAGATCTTCGGTTGTTAGCGTCAAATCGTCGACCGGCGATTGAATCAATTTGGAGTCGTTGCCTGTTGTTGAGAACTCTCTTTGTTGCTCTGCGGATTGTGTCTCGCTCCCAGAGCACCCAGCAATTGCGACCGTTCCCGCAGTGATGAGACTGACTACCAGTTTCCTTCGCTTCATGAGTTCGACTCTGACTCCCACTCTGAGATATAAATCGACGAGTGGTGTTTTTCGCACAGAGAACATCGACAGGTGATCTTGACATTGATGATTCAGC
>KE356560.1:2085463-2087617 GCA_000415965.1 Haloquadratum walsbyi J07HQW1 | reverse complement strand
GACTTGAGATACAGAGGAAGCATCGTCTCAGTCTGCGTCAGAAGGAAACAAGTCTAGCACCGACGGTAATGAATGTTGCTCCCAATGCGGTTCAGATCTTAGTCTGTATCCAGATCCAAACTATTGCCCAGAGTGTGGGGCTGCGATTTAGATCTTAGAGAAATATGCAAATGGAATAGGTATTGTGAGTTATACTAATTCGATATCCATAGTTTGCATCCGCTGTATGGTTGATTTAGGACCTGACGTGTTTATAACGTACTGTGCATGATGCACGAGAGGCAATGACAGAGACTTGCTTCAATATCGAGCTGTTATGAGTTGTCTACCTCGATGAGTAGATTTCGTCCTCGGCGTCGATATGAGATCGCATCGTACAGTATATATTTAGTCAGTTTTTTGAGAGAATGAAAATAATCAATCTACTCTATGATTAAATTTTAATCATTACGATAATAATAAAAGTCAGAATGTACTTGCACTGCGTATCGCGTTCGATTGGGTAATGATGTTTCTATGTTAAACTCTGGTTCGTCTGATCTGCTCCCTGATCATATGCCTCGGATTACTCGCTATGCTCAATCGGAGATTTGACCCCGCAACTCTCGTTATGCTTACGATTAAACCGATTCCAAGAATTTTAGATTTCTGAGAGAAGACCTCAAAGTTATCCGTAGAGAATAATCAGTCCTCAAGAAGAGTCTCAACTTTCTCGTTGATTTTTCTAATCTCGCGCTCTTGATTGGATGCCCAGTCCGGTGACCAGATCCGGTGAATTGTCCATCCCAGGCTTTCAAGTATCATCTGCCGAGTTCGGTCACGATCTCGGGCTGTCTTTGAGGAGTGGTACGCGGCCCCGTCACATTCAATCCCAAGTATGAATTTCCCAGGCTGTTCTGGGTGCTTGATTGCCAAGTCGATGCTATAACTGGAGCTTTTGAGCTGCGAGACGACATCATATCCTTCTGCGTCGAGCACGTCGTAGACTGCTGCTTCGAACTCCGAGTCGAAATCCAGTGTCTCTGTCACGTGGTCGCTCCGAATGAGTGCCTGTTCGCCTTTTTTAGCGTATTCAAGATAGTTCTTGAAGTGTTTGGCACCGGTGCTATTCGATCCAGAGAGATCGATATCGCCGGGGAGCATTGAGCACACAACTGTGATATGTTCTTTAGCCCGCGTGATTGCGACGTTGAGTCGTCGTTCTCCACCGCTCTTATTCAGCGGACCAAAATTCGTCGATACCGTGCCGTCTTGAGCAGGTCCGTAGCCAACGCTGAATATCATTCGATCTCGCTCGTCACCCTGAACCATTTCCAGATTCTTGATGAAGAACTCATCGAGTACGTTGTCCTGACTGATGAACGCATCAAGCATAGGGCTCTCCTCGCGCTGTTCAGCAAGCACATCTCGGATGGCTTGTTCTTGAGCACTACTGAACGCGACGATGCCAAGGCTCTTATCGCTCCGTTCCTCCGCGTGTTCCTCGATCAAGTCAACGACTCGCTGTGCCTCTATCTCATTCTGCCTTGAGCCACCTCGGTCATAGACCCCATCCTCTACATACTCGAGGTCAACACCGGTTTCGACGTCAGGGTTGTTCTCTGTGAATGTCCGGAGACTGTTGTCGTAGTAGTGGTAGTTCGAAAATTGAATAAGCTCCTCCGTGCGGCTACGGTAGTGCCATCGAAGATTCTTCTCAGGAAGGACAGAGGCCGTTTCTTCAAGAATACTATCGAGATCCTCGCGTACGTCTTCTGTGGTTTCTACGTCAGATTGGAAGAATGAAGTCGGTGGGAGTTGTTTCGTGTCGCCTGCAATGATCGCTTGGTCTGCACGGATGAGGCTGCTCATAGCGTCTTGTGGCATAATCTGTGATGCCTCATCGAATACGACTGTATCAAACTCAATCGAGTCCGATTTAATATACTGAGCGACCGACAGCGGGCTCATCATAAAACATGGTGTGAGTTGCGTAATGAACGAGCCGGCTTCGTCAAATAACTCACGCAACGGCTTATGCTTACGTTGCTTTTCGGCTTCTCGCCGTACGAGGACCTGTTTTGCGTTAGATGCATGCTCGAAACCTGACGAGGGGCGGCGTTTCGTCACCTCGTGTTGAATCTCGACCCTCGCGAGTTCCTGCTGTTTCTCATC
>KE356560.1:2080150-2085413 GCA_000415965.1 Haloquadratum walsbyi J07HQW1 | reverse complement strand
GGACTCGGGATTCTTATCCAGTCGTCTGGGGTACTGGATCAAATCCCACTGCCTGTCATCTGGACGATGTTACACTTCTTGGCGTTACTTTTCTGGCTATCGGTGATTGAATGTGCAATCGGTGGCTATCGATTCGATGACGTGACTCACAGAGAGTTCCGCTCGCCGGAACTGAATATATTCTCTATATTAATCAGTTCAGTTCAGAGCGACACCCACCGGAGTGCTGTTAGAATTGATCTACTGAATCGAGAGGAGACAGTCTGCATTTGCATTCACATTCAGAGTGCGTTCCAAAGCAGGGAGTTCAACGGACTGTTGTGAGAGGGTGAACTGGAATTAATGACTGAGTGTGTGTATCGGTGCCACTAAGTAAGATTGTCGTGACTAGAGTATGTGTTGACGGTACCCCCCATTCCAGAATCACAGTCTGTCGTCGATTACGTCGCAGATGGTGCGCGTATCGCCACGATTCTTCTTATCTGGGGACTGATTGCCGCGTTTTTTAGCCATGGTCTGACTGAATTTACGAGTTCCTTCGAGCGGGTCTTAACGCAGCTTGGAGGATTATTTGCAATCGTCGGCGTCCTTAACGCAATTCTCTTTATATTTTATCGCACTGCTGATTATTGGCATGAAATAGCGTGAGTATACCAGAGATGTCTCGCCGCTGATTGATGCTTGCAACGATACTGAATATGTCAGACCGAATCATCCGTTTTCGAGTCGTCTTTCCCGATATTGCCAATTGAGAAGGGGCTCTATTGAAACCCTCCTTCGATGATAGCGTTTAGACGCTGTGCTGAACAGGGAACGCGTAGTCAGCATAGCCGAACACGCGATTATAACGTCGCTTGTACTGTGAGTTGAAGTAGTTGTGGAAGAAATACGCTAATCCCGATCTGGGACCACATGGTAAATGTAGCTGGATAGACCCGGGTATTCCTCACTTGCTCAAGTCGTCGTTGAGCATCCTCAAGTTTCCCAGGATCATCTACAGTTGAATTATTTATATCATATGGGTTCTCCAGGGCTTCATGGAGTTCCTCCTCAATTTCACGGATTCTGTCTTCTTTCTCATTTGACATAAATCGGTGCATAGTGTACATTGAGTGAGCAATTGAAAGGAGACCAATGAACCATGCGGTCGAAAAGAATATCAGATCAAACAAACCAGGTTGATAGCCGCCTAATGAGAGGAACACTCTACCATACACATAGATGAAAAACATCAGCAAAGCAATTGTATAAAGATAGTATGACCGTTTTAATAAAACGCCAACTGCAGCGAATCCACCCATATTTCGCGGATCATAAAAGAACATGTTCATATCAGTATTCTTAATTTGACGTGGTAAGCGAATGTGAATACTGATATAGGTGAGAGTAAACTCGATAATAATCGGAAGTAAAACAAATTCCCACGTAAATAGAAGATTTACGGCTGTAACTTGATTCGGAATACCAACATTGAAAATTGCGTGTGCATACAGGATAATAACGCCTATAATGTAGATGATAATCTTTGTTCGCCAACTAATTATCCACTGAGTCTCACTGTTCTCATAATCCTCAACACGTTCATGAACTCTAACAGCAGAGATGGATTCGTTCAGCGAGCGTGACATGTATTCGATGCCAAATACCCCTAATATGACAGTCGCATATCCAATGGCAACATTTGGCGATCGAAGGAATATATGAGTACCTCCGGTAAAGTGGACGTAGACTTGTAAAATAGCCAGATCTAAGATACTAAAGAACCCAATAAATAGATACGATGGTTTAATATCCTTGCCGGGGAGCATTTGTGCTAGTTTATTAAAGCCAAAAATGGCAGCGATGTATTCAACTAAGTTTTTATTTGTTATCTCGATGTCATTCGTCATGACTGGACCGTCGTGATTTATATATTAATTGTATCAATCAAGAGCCTTACCCTGGCTCATCTTTACTGCGAGGCACGCGCTCTGTGCCGAGTCACAATAGTCACCGGGCGGAAATTCTTCGGCTTTGAGCCGACATCTATTGAGAGCACGACTTTTCAGAGCAGCGACTTGGAGAAGATGCTGGTCAACTGTGCAGGTCACATGCCTTGCCCCGTTGAACTTGAAAATGAGCACCTCCCTAGGCATTTCCACAACCAGCCGTCATATTCGGGAAATACTAATCCAATAGTCACCGCTAGCAGTCCCTGCATGATTTGAGGCTCACCTAAAATAGACCGCGGTCAGACGAACAGTGAATCAGGAGTTCGGGCAATTCAAAAACTTGCCAGCATACGAGTGCAGTGATACGCAGATACATCGGTTGTCTTGGGTACACGGTTGGCGATCAATCATTCCCAGTCTGGCTTGGGATTATGCTTGGAGCACCTCTGCTGTTGGGAGCGAGTGTTCGAACGCTTGGCGCCGCACGGGACATGTGCTGGCAGACGCTTCCGTTGCTTGCTATCGCTCATGTCCTCATCGTGATCGTCTTAATTGGTATCTGGTCAATTGGGTGTGACTCCTGCGGTCGGGGTGCATGCCGATGTCAGCTATCGATTTCGATGCGGAACGTGCCTACGACAAGCGATTCTCGGCAAAGGAAACGTTTTGGACGGACCGCTTGAAGATCGAATGTAGCTACTTCGAGGCTGGTCAATTCATTCCGATTCACGCTCCACGAAGCGACATCGTCATCAGCGTCCGAGAAGGGATCGGTGTTTTCCGCGATGATGAGGACACCCACCGAGTTGAGTCCGGTGACATCGTCGTCATCAAGGTCGAAACCGCCTGTGGGATTCGAGCTAGCGAGGATCAACGGCTTGAACTCCTACCTGTGACGGCACCACCACCGAGCAACGTTGAACACGAGCCGGCTCAAGAAGGCATCCGGCACAGTGAGTTTGACCCCACAGATGGCACAATTACTGGAAACGGGAATTGAGTTAGCTATGCCAACAATCCGTCCCCTACCCAATCCCGACCGCGGCCCACGCACGGACGTGTTTCTTGGGGCGGAAATAAAGACGGTTCGACTCACCCTTAACGCCGGCGAACGGGTTGCCCCACATCAACATCTGGAGCGAGAAGTCGTGCTTTACCTATTGCAGGGCAGAACCACGGTTCAGCTTGGCGAAAAGAATTTGAACTCACGGACGGAGATATCGCACGGTTCAGCAGCGATCAGGATATCTCACCTACTGCAGATACTCCCAGTCAAGTACTTGTTGTTCTGGTCTCACAGATAAAGAGTAGCATGAAGAGCAATGACTGACATCGCCAACCAGCCCGCTCACTGGGCACTGACAGAACTGGGTAAACGCGTTTTGGGACCCGGTGGGAAAGAGCTGACACTCGAAGTTATTGATGCGCTTGATATCAGTCCTGAAGACGATATCGTTGAGTTTGCTCCGGGTGTTGGCTTCACGGCAGAACGTGTTTTAAATCGGAGTCCGCGTTCATACACCGCCGTCGAGTTGAGTCAAGAGGCTGAAGCTGATCTTGACGATCGGTTCGGGGGTCCAAGTCGAGAGATTATCGTCGGCAACGCGGCGAACACAGACTTAGACGATGGCATCGCCGATGTTGTTTACGGAGAAGCGATGTTGACGATGCACTCTGACGACAGAAAAGCGTCAATCGCGGAGGAGGCCCACCGATTGTTATGACCGGGCGGGCGCTATAGCATTCACGAACTTGGACTGCACCGAATAATCTTGACAAAAAATCAAGCCGAGGATTCAATCGGACCTCTCGGAGGCGACGCGTGTGAATTCCCAAGTACGAACCGTCTCCGGATGGATTGCATTACTCGAAAATGCTGGCTTCGAGGTTGAGTGGCGGGCGACCGCGATAATGCATCTGTTGGAACCTCAGCGTGCAATCGACGATGAGGGGCTGATCGGTGCGCTCCGTTTTATGAAGAACGTACTCACATATTCAGATGCACGAGCCCGAGTACGTCATCTTTGTCAAACGTTTACGCGTCACGAACAACACATGAACGCAACCGCATTGGTGGCTACAAAGCTGTAGGGCGCCTGGAGAAAGAACCGGGCGGTTGGAGTATTATCAACAGCTTATTGACCTTTCTTTGCCGCTTCCTTGGCACTAAGACATCCCCTCAAGTGAATAAAATCCTGCTTCAGATCGGTGCCCAGACTGGCGTGCCTGTAATAACATAGAATCGGCTCTGGTCTCGCCGCCCATCGCCGTTCGCCGACAGGGACACAGGTCAGCGAGAAGCCATCGGATTGAACCGGCTGGTCGTGGGAATCTGTCACAACTCACCTATCAACGAGTGATACAAACCAGGGTCCAACGACTGACCGGACTTCTTAAGAAAGCAACCAACGACGGGACAGCGGCATGTCTTAACCGACTCGGCACTGTTGAGGGCTCACAAGTGTGCGTTGCGAGCAGTCCAGGACGCTTTGGGGAACTATCATCTGTTTTTGAGGCGTGTTGACCCGCTTTCGGCGTTTCCGACCGACGAGAACCGCGTGGTCAGGCTGACGATTGCGAAACTGTTCACCACCCAAGTCCAGTCGCAGCGGGAGACCGTCCTGTCCGCCGACAACACGATTTCCGGTCGGTTGGTCGATGACGAGGAGTGTGGAAGCACTCAACCGCGTTGCCGTCGACTCATTTGAGTCATCGAGCCAGAGACATCTATGAGGTCCAATGATAATATAATAGAAGTTCTAATATCCGGAGTCGACGCTGGAGGATACGGTATCTCGCGTATTTTATTATGATAGGGGTGTAAATGGGTCTGCAACTGATATCTCATAATATATTCGAGTTTTATTATAATAATGCCACTGAACAGTATGGAACGATATGATGAGTCGCGTGTTGAACACATCACCGGTACTGCTGTTGTTATCGGTGGGAGCATGGCTGGTCTTTGTGCAGCCCGAGTGCTTGCTGATGTCTTTGATGATGTCATAATCATTGAACGAGATACGTTATCCGACGAAGCAGCAATCCGTGGTGGGGCACCACAGACCAGTCAACCACATGCACTGCTCGAAGCTGGTCGAGCAACGCTTGAGGATTTCTTTCCGGGATTCACACAGAGCGTTCGAGACGCTGGGGGACTCGCGCTCAACATGACAAGAGATATTATCTGGTATGATAGGGGCGATACCGTCAAGGAAGCGGAAACTCCACTGTCAGCTCTTTATGCAAGTCGACCGCTATTCGAACACGTTGTTCGAAAAAAAGTGCGTACTAAATCGAATATCTCCTTTCGAGATGGTTGTCATTTTATT
>KE356560.1:2073849-2080100 GCA_000415965.1 Haloquadratum walsbyi J07HQW1 | reverse complement strand
ATCGGATCTTCGTCGCCTCAGACACGAGTATCGGGCCGCACTCCCCACGGATGCGCATCTGTCGACTCACTGCTCAAAATTCAAGCGAATGAAACTGACGAGTGGACTGACCGACTATTCAATATTGAAGCATTTGCAGTTCTCACCGACCAGTCTTGGACATATCGTTCGGTTCCTCACGAAACCCATATTCGTGAAATCAACACCGCTGGACACAACGGACTGATAGAAGAGTTGCACAAACCCCGAGAGCAACTCCGAGGCGCAACTGTCGAGCCATATGATGATTCGTAGAAACGCTCGGTGTCGCTATCACCAACTCCGAGCGCGGAGACAATCAGGGACCCACCCACGGTGTGACAAGAGTTCGATGACACCCTCTTCGATTATCATACGGAGTCCCTCATACTGAGTTCTCACAGCCGCACTCTAATTGATAAGAATACGGTGAAGAAAACGAGATGAGAGCCACAGGCGAGTGCTCCGAAATATGAATTGGGTTCTTCAAATCTCTCTGCGCGTGAGAGAGATTATTTAATGCCTTCATGCATGAATGAATACTGCATAATATCAAAATAATCGACGTTATCACGGCGATATTTTCGCCAACTTCGCGTGGTTGCTTCCGAGCGGCTTGTGCGTGTCTATTGCTCGATATCGGATATTTCGTGTTTTCTGGTGTCGGGTGTTCCACCACCCCACTCTCTCAACCGATTTTCCCTCAATTATTCATCACCCATGCGCATATTCACGCGTCGTTTTCTCTTCGTGTCTCTGCCTTCTCTCTCCAAAATCTGGAGTGTGAGAGGCGTTGAGCTTCGGTCCCGGTTAAACTTCGATAATGTGGTCGGACACTCGTTCCGTGGTTTGAATCGAACGGTGTCGGAGGCGGTTCCGAACATCATACAGCGTGTTTTCATCCTCGGTGTTCATGAGACAGACTCCAAAGTTGAGAGAATCTCATCGAGAGTGTGGGGGACGTGATCAGCACGAGAGTATGGGCATAGGTATGTGAACCGTTAAGCCGAGGTTGGGATTCTCTATCCAGACTCCGACAGAGAAGCCAGACTCACTCACGAGTGGTGTTTCTGAGCGAGGATCTTGCCGACACGTTTTTTCAGATTATCATCGAACACGCTCTCGACTCGATACTTGCCTAGTCTCATGCGTGGATTCAGGTTTGCGAGAGGACTCATTGGGTTGGTCTCTGGGGCAGTCGTAGCGACTGTGGCAAATACTGTTGCAGGATTCGGGGTCGGTGGTGGAGGAGTATGGCATGGTATGTTCTGGGTTTTTGGATGTGTAGCCGTTGGGTCTCCACTGTGGTATTGGATTGGAAGACCACTGTATGTCTGGAGAGTTGGTGAGAGCGGGGCTGTTTTATTTCGTCTCCCAGGGACTCGCAGCGACAACCGAACAGTCCGATATGGATCAGTAACCGCATACAGTCTGACCGCGATCATCCTGTCCGTTCTTGTTGTCACTGCCGCAACAGGAGCAGGAGCAGGAGCAGCAGGCGGACCGACACAATTACAACTAGGTGAGGAAGCATCAACACAAACCCTGGCTGCCAGTGTCATAGACGTTGCCACAACAGACAGGATTGTGTCATCCCCGAGGACTGCTGGCGGTCCCTTTGTTCTCATTCAGTTTGAGATCACAAATATCGGGGACAGTCATCAACGGGTTCCATCACCGACAGGTGTACTCTTTCCTGCTGAGATTGAGATGGAATATAATGGCGAAACAGTGACACCAATAAGACCGGGACCATTCTCAGCAGACCAAGTCTCGTATGAGTCCTATCACACGGTATCTGCAGACACCGATTACACGATTGCTCCTGGAGACAGCGTCTCAGGATGGGTGGTATTTCGACTGACAGACGGATCGGCTTTTAACAGAGAGTTTGCGACAGTTCGCATTGAACTGGGCTCACGGACGCAAGTATACGAGTGGTCATTAGGGAGACCTGAATAGCAACAATCACAGTCATACTCACATCACATGACATGACAGTGGTAGCGTTGGGAGTGTCTATTCAGGGGAGTTCTATTCCAGAGTATAGTGTCTTGACTTACTGACAATAATCCAACGATAACACTCTCACAGAGCACGCCAAGAATCTGTACTGCTACAATATCACGACTGATCACGGTGGGTGTGACGCCCGTCGCGACATCCGTGACTCAAGCCGATGCCGGCGGTAATCGGTCTCAGTAATCCAGCCTTGTGACTTTGCCTGATCAATCAGTTTCGCTGCTAGTGTGACACCGCAAATAAAAAAGCAAAATGCCGGCAGCCTATGCCGTGGCTGCCGTTATCCGTCAGAGTAAAACTGCTCTTTCTTTGAGCTATCCCCTTATTTTCAGTTGTATCTCGTTCCGCTCGCCTACCCAGGGTATGTTTAGAGACTTTATTCCGTCACCACGGTGCCACCGTTGCTCGTTGTAACTCTTGTTGGGATGACCGATTGATTCAGCATCGTGTCAGACGGCGACCGTCGTCTCCGTCTCCGCCTCCGTGCTTTACTCACCTCAGGGTTTTATTCAGTTTCAAAATACTCAGTTAGGAAGAGCACGTCAGTATGGTTGACAAAGAGGCAGTCTTAGATGGCTACGACACCGTCGCAAGAGTATATACTGAAGAGCGATCACGCAGTGATAAAGAGCACAAAGCGCTGTCTTCGCTTCTTCATTTCCTGTCGCTAGAGTCGCGGGTTCTCGACGCCGGTTGTGGTGGTGGAAAGCCAGTTCTTCGACAGTTGAGTAGCCAACTTCAACAGACGATTGGACTGGATTTTTCGACAAAACAACTCGAGATAGCTGCCTCGAAGGCCCCCGAGGCGACGCTGCTGTGTGGGGATATGACTCAGGTTCCATTAACTGATGGGTGTGTCGATGCTATCTTCGCGTCGCACTCACTGATTCATATTCCGGCGGACACACATCAAACAGTCATCGACGAGTTTGCGCGGGTTCTCCGTCCTGGTGGTCGATTACTCGTCTCTGAGGGTCCTCAAAAGTGGGAAGGGACGAATAGAAACTGGCTGGACGCAGGCGCTGAGATGCAGTGGGACATCGCCGGTCCAGAGACAACTCGAGCGCAACTGGAGACAGCAGGATTCCACATCGAAACCGAATACGGCGCCCCGAATACCCTTGACGAGGATGAGGATGAGGAGGCAGGTTGGATTTTTTTCGAGACAACGCTCACCCACTCGTAGGATCAGTGCATCGGCTGGGCGAAGACTACAGTATTCGCACAGACTGTGCGAAACCCCTCTCTCCTCTCTGTATACCAGAGTATGCATGGGCGTCAGTCACGAATGACTGTCTCAACGCCTATGTCTATACATATTAGTAAAATGGATACCGGCTATCAGATATGCAACCGATGTCACTATTTCAAATAGTGAGTACTTACCCGTAATCATCATCAGGAAACCCGCACACCCCGAAAAGAGACTCGTCAGAGCCACAATCAAGAGGAATTTATCTGAAACCATGATGTGTAGTATCTGCTTCGGGTGATCGTCTCACACTGTCTGTGCCTATCAGTATTTGCGTATGAGTTGTTTCGTGAATCTTCACTATGCGACAATTGACACAGTTGATCACTGACTGTTTCACCGCTGTGTGTAGCAAATCGCCCTTGACCGGTTCCGGAGCCGGGTTTCGCGACGTTATCACTATTGAGAATACAACTGTATTCTCATCACAGCAGATAGCCGAGATTCCTCAAAAGAAAGATTAACCCACCAAACGAAAATACAGACCCAACGATTGACAAAAGGACACCCTGAGCGCCTATTTTCATTGCGGTGGTTCTCGTTAGATTATCTATGATATTTAGATGACCCGTGGTAGGCGTCATAACTCCATTTGCATCTATACTAGTTTCTTCGGTTGCTCCATTTGACGCTGGGTTTGCTTTCCCGACAACGGCTATTTCCTCGCCAGTACTGATCGTTCCCTCAATCAACTCAATCGGATTTGGGACACTACCTGAGTCGTTTACATCAGCCGATGGATCCATGTCAACTTTCTCCACATCAATTTCTTCTGATACTCTGTGAGCCCCAGTGACCGTCTTTTTTTGAGTTTCAAATGACAGGCTCTGTTGAGTCGGATCAACGATTATCTCTGCTGTCCCATCAGAAATCCTAAATGGACGATATTCGATCCCAGAATCGATGTTTGTCGAATTATCGCTTAACTGAGAGCGTATTTGATACTCGTATGCCACACACTCTTCGCTTCGGATTGGCGAGACAATCACGCTACTCGATTGTGATGGCTGAACAGATCCAGTGATCTGAACCAATTCATCAGTCGCAATAGCCTCATTAATCGGTACTGAATCTGTCGTGTATACCCGCCATGCTCGATTTAACTGTTTGAGTCCGTTTATTATCGCAGGGAATCCAGCTGCCACCGTGCCAGCCCCGAGAAATAATTCTGATACATCGACAGCCAATACAGAAGCTCCAGCAAACATGATAGACGAAAGACAGTTGTCAACAAGTATATTTTTTATTTCTCTGTTTCTCAGCTAATATACCTGACTACTGTAGTGACACAGCTGACTTGACTGTGAGGCTACAATATCTGATCATCTTATGTAATAGCTACAGGCGATAATGTTACACAAGATCACTCAATTTTAGCACTCATAGGTCGAATCTCAACATCGGCTTAACGACTCACATACCTGAGAATCAGTTATTGTATAAACCGTCTAAAAGCCACATTATCTCAACTGCCAACTAACCGTCCGAAAATTGTCTCACGTCTTTCCCACGGGATATGAATGTCACATGGCAGCTGTATGCCGACAACTACGTGATCTTTACCATCCAACTGCTCATCGCTGCTTCTGCCTTCTGTTCGGCAGTATATCCTTTCTCAAACGCTTTGCCCCAATCCCTTCCCTTACACTCGATAACATAGTTTTCTGTTGAGAAGTCAGGTGCATACGTGCGATCTTCAGCATACCCAACCACATTTTCTTTTGACTCATATTCGTAATCAACTCCACTATCATCGAGAATATGTGCTATATCCTGTTCCCAACTCCCAACAACACGATGTGAAAGATCATCAGGATGCCTGACTGGTGATTTGATGTGATTTGATTTCAATCTCATGTGCACTCAGCCACTTTCTGACAGTTGGTGGAGTCACGCCAAGTTCGTCAGCAATCTCGTATGTTGACTTCTCTTGCTCACAGTATCAATATTATCTGCACTTTATTCTCACAAATAGCCAACAATTTTGCACAGTCTGCATGACATATCCCCTTGACAAACTGGCGATTCTCCAAACCCACCGAAACCCCCGACTACTGATAATTACATCATAACCAACATTACTCCCGATTGATCGCATGAGAACCTATCATTCCGTTCGGACAGACCGACTCAACGCTCTCGCATGCCAGCTATCCGAATCAATCTGGTTGATATCATCTGCTACCCAAGCGTGATCAACAGTCCCTCGCGGGCTATCTGTCGAGACAAATACATGCCTGACATTCGTCCACAATATATAAATTTGAATCCTGCAATTCCGTTACATTCGATCCCATAGAGCTCAACTCACTCGTAATACTTGCACCAGATGCCACTCGTTGGCTGATATACCTCGCCCCTCCGATGCAGCTCAGTAAGCACGTCATCAACAATCGTTCCTGACGCAGTTGTCTTTTCGTTCAATTCTTCACGCGTAAATTCGTCATCTAACTCCAACTCATCAAGCGCTGCTTTGACTTCCTGGTGCATCTCATCAATCACATCGTCAACAATTGTTCGTGGCGCACTCGTGCGATTTCTCAGTTCTTCACGCGTGAACTCAGTGTCAAGTTCATCAACTGCTTCTCTCACTCTTTGGTGATACATTGGGTAATCCGTGACAACACACTCACCAAATGTGACTGTTGTTGTTATCGCCCGATGAACAAACCATTCATCAGGTGACTAGTCGGTCTGATCAACCGGCACACCGGTCAGTTTCCACACCAATCTCTGAGTAACCGATCCTTCATCGAGTTTCCTCTGCCGACGATCTTGATATGAGCGGTCACCACGAATCCTGTCCGGCAGATTCTCGATTTTCTCCTCAATCTGAGAGCGTTCAGTCAGCTGCTCTTCCAGCTCATCAATTCGATCTTGCTTTCGCTCACCCGCTCTTCCACTCATCAATCCGAGAGCGCTCATCCAGATCTCACGCATGTATCCGATCTGCTGACTC
>KE356560.1:2071879-2073799 GCA_000415965.1 Haloquadratum walsbyi J07HQW1 | reverse complement strand
CAACCCAGTCAGCATTGGATGAAGGTCTTTCACCCGTACCCGTCTTTTGAGTTTTCTGACTGTACCTTATTATACGAAACGGAATTAATTAACCGTTCGTGTCGGCTTCACCCTCTCAAGCCCCGAGGCACTCGCCTTGCTCATCTGTAGAGACAGTCCCCACAATCCCACGTTGGGCTCGCATAGTCGGTTCCGTCACGAGTATTCTCTCCTTCCAGATTTGGACTCACCTTCGTTCAATTAGAAATTACGATTTCTGAAATCGCAGTTTCCAAAATTGAGAATTCTATTTGTTTGGGGATAGTACCGATAGTATGGAGCAATTCGTTGATCGGGATATCGAACTCGATCAACTCACGGACTGCTATGAGTCTGAGGGAGCAGATTTCGTCGTGATCTACGGTCGCCGTCGTCTCGGGAAAAGCGAACTCGTCCGCCAGTCCATCGCTGATTGGGACGATGCCGTTTACTACCAGGCGGTCGAGTCCACGGCACCGAACCAACTCGAACAGTTCGTCGGCACCGTCACTACGCAGTTCTCGTCACTGAGTAATGTCCGCCGCGACTGGGAGGTACTTCTCGAAGCACTTGGTGAGGAAGATGCTGTCGTCGTCATCGACGAGTTCCCGTTCCTCATCGAAGAGGACGAGTCGCTCCCGTCTCGAATTCAGCGCGTCTGGGACATGGAACTACAGGAGACAGGGATGACGCTCGTGCTCGTCGGTTCGTCGATCAGCGTGATGGAAAACAAGGTCCTCTCCGGTAGCGCACCGTTGTACGGTCGGCAGACAGCGACGATTGATCTTAAACCCCTCGACGTGGGCGACGCACGTCAGTTCTTCCCAGAGTACGATCCCGAGACCGCCATCACTGCGTGGTCGATCTACGGTGGTACTCCATACTATCGACTCCGACCAGCCCTTAGGAACGAACGTCCAGCAAGCGATTCTGTCGGAGCGCGGACTCCTGTACTCTGAGCCCGAGTTCCTACTTCGTACCGAACTCCGGCAGCCGAATACGTACTTCAGTATTCTCCGCGCGCTCGCTCACGGGCGTCGTACCCCGAACGAAATCGTGGGCATGGCTGGCGTGGATGCGGGATCGCTCAGCACGTACCTCCAGAAGCTTCGCCGACTCCGCCTCGTCGAACGCCATATCCCCGTGACTGAATCACCGCGAGCCTCGAAACGCGGGTGAGTGCGCTCCTGAACGGGTCTTTGTCTCCCCGAAGGAACCCGGCGATCGTGCAGTTCAGTATCGCGCACCCGTAGGAGCATCGCGGATCGTAATGCGTGATCGCAGAGGACTGTCGGCTCACCTGCACGAGCACGTCAGGGTCGTCCGCGAAGGCGATCGCGTGCGGTGCACACCGCATCACGCTGCCGTTGCCGGCATTCGAGCCTTCGGCACGGTGTTGCCAGACTTCTCGTCCGGCGTCTCGCCAGGACGTTCCGCTCGCGTACTCGCGGATGGCATCGGCGGTCATCAACCCGATATCGAAGGGACCGCTCTCGTACCACTCGTGGAATCGATCAGCGATATTTTGGCCGTCAAAGGCTTCATTATCGACCAAACTCCGTGCGATACACAGCGCCAGATCGGTGTCGTCTGTGATCGTTCCAGCGGGCTGGTTCCACGTGCCGTGCCCGACCATTTCATCAAGCTGTCCGTGTTCAGCACTGATCTCCTCCGCAGACGCGAACTCGACTGGCCGGCCAAGCGCATCCCCACACGCTAACCCAAGCAGGGCACCACGCGCCCGATCTGAATCCATACATCACCAACGACTACCGTTATGAAAAATGTCGGGTAACAGTTACTCTCCCGGTTTCGTCCCAGTACGGAGGTTCTCCCGCTACTCAGCCTACGCTTGATACATCTCCACTCGTTCCTCCTCTGTCATCGTATCGTGCTCGTCCG
>KE356560.1:2069554-2071829 GCA_000415965.1 Haloquadratum walsbyi J07HQW1 | reverse complement strand
CAGTTTATCCAGTCACTGAGGAAATCTACATAGGGTGATACCGTGACCGAATCAACGGCACCTTCATATCAGATGGAGTTCGAACAGCTTCGGGCTGGGTCAACCCTGGTTGTGACGGTCAAATCGTCCGATGAGTTCCACGACGACATTACTGAGGACATCGGGTCACTGGAACACGGTGATTCAGTGGACACAACGCCGACACTGTCGTTCACAAGCTATGACGACCTCATGGAGACGCTGACACCGCGTGTTCTCGAACTCTTTGAGACTGATCGTCGGGAAGAACCGTTCAGCATCAACGAGACTGCCCGGATTGTGGATCGAGACGTAAAAACGTCCACGAGGAACTTAGTCGACTTGCCCAACTAGGAATCATCCTCTTTGAGGAGGACGGTCAGAGCAAGCGTCCCGTCGTCTGGTTCAACGAACCCGTCATCAACCTCCCGTTCGATCCTGAAGCCGGAGACATGGCGGCTGCAGCAACTGTCAGAGTACGAATAACGCTCGGTGAAGCCGGTGAAGAAGCACTTGCCAGTAACTGTCCGTCCGACGTATATTCTCGATTTTGGGCTCTTCGTCGTGTTTTTCGATAATCTGCTGAGTTGACTGATCGACAGAGTTCTGTATACCCTCCTAGTTAGCCTTAGGTCGCGATTTATCGACCCCGAATGAGGTGAGGAATAGAAAATGTATATGCTCATCAGAGTCCTCGTACCGGCGGTCGGTAGCTCGGAGGCGGCTAGCACAACTCGATACGCACTCGACTGCTTGATTGGAATCAGAATCGGTATCGGGAACAGCAACGGCAACGGGGCTTCGACGGCGTTCGACTACTACAAAACGCTAGATGAATCGACGACTCGGTATCGAGATCATCCCCGCTACGGCGACATTGATCCAGCCCTGTCCCTGCAGTCGGAGACGGGAAGGCAATTCCTCGAAGACGCTGTCGAAGCACAAGAAGCGTGGTTGCATAAGACACTCGACAAACTACGAGTGAAACTCGAATCTCTCGATCTTGAGTCCGTGATAGACGACGTCAATCTCACTCGGTTCGATTGGTATCGACTCGGGCAATTCGCCGGCCCCTCCGTCTGGATCTACGACCGACACGGCGCTGGGCTTCGCTCTCGGTCAGCGGTCGAACGACATCTCGAACACAATGGTGAGGACAAACTCTGGGTGGTCCCCGCTGATGTCCACTACTGAACCTTCTATCCGCATTTTATCTTCAACGAATCGGTGTGCGTCGTGTACTTCGGATCCATTCACTCTGGAGTTCTCCGTGGAGATCAATAAGCTTCTATTGGCTTTCAGGACAGGTACGACGAATCACTTGGTAGGTGAATGTCGTCATAACGCTACGCTTACACTGCCACACGGCAACTAATGGATAACGCAAGAGTCAGAACTCACCTAGACACTCTCGTTCGGATTACCCATCCACGGAGGATGTTTTGACAATTTGCATGAAGGGTGTCTTGAAGCCCGGCAAGTCCGAAATGAAGTCAACCGATTAGATCGTGAAGGCTGGGACTGGAACGACATTCACGACACCGTTGTGGACAACTCGACCCTCGTGAAGAACACGACTTAACTTCTCGTGCAGAAAGCACTCAATGAGATCGAGACGTACCACGACCACAAAGACGAGGGATGGGGGAGACCGATCCCGTACATCCACGAATCGTATCCGATGCGGATGAACCACAACGAGGGATACATACTCACCGTAGACAAATCGGGATATGTTCGGTTTCGTGTCAGCTACAAACCGTACAACCACGCCAAGGGAGTTCTTCGCGGCAGTCCAGTCCACCTCAAGCGAGTGAAAAAAGCTCTCGAATCAGATGTGTGGCGAGTTGGTGTCGCAGAACTCATTCACAAGCACGACGAATGGCGACTGCACGTTACCGTCATTCACAAGATGAAACAGGTTCGACCGCCTGAAGACGCTGACACGGTGGTTGGTGTGGATATAAGCCAAGACTGTGTTGCACTCGCCACACTGACCCCTGCTGGTGATGTACTCGATTCGGTAGTCATTGAGTATCCCGATATCAAACGCATCCGTCACGAACACCAAACACAAGCGGATGCAGAAAGCCAAGCAAGGCGCGTTCGAGACTGTTATTTGAACGGAAGAACGCGACTTCGTTCACGATCAACTCCACAAAGTCTCTCGTGACGTAATCCGATGGGTTTCGCAATTCGCCGATCCAGTGATGATCTTTGAGAGCTCAAGACATGCGAGAGTCCATTGACTATGGCA
>KE356560.1:2067427-2069504 GCA_000415965.1 Haloquadratum walsbyi J07HQW1 | reverse complement strand
ATAATCACTTACTGAAACGAGATACAATCCAGGGCTAGAATAGTCAGATAGCCGATTTGTTTCGTATCTCATCGTGAAAATCAAAACTTCTCGCCCGTGCTGTTTCTCACGCTGATATTCGACCACATCAATTTGCCCCTGATATTTCCACCCTGATTGATCTGCCTCAGAATAAAAGAAGTAAGTGGGGATATCAGTCGATATAGCGTCAATAAGTGCAGAATTTCCTGAGGACTTCTCGCTTTGATTACCCTCAAGACCTTCTCCAATGTATCTAAATTGACCATCTGTCACAGAATCATCATACGGACCATCCTCGTTGGCGAACACCAAGATGTAGCGGTTATCGTTCTGGTCCCGACGAGGGTTGATACCTGAAATGTGATATCCAAACCCGGTATTAAATTGATCTTCAATTTCGGCTTGAGTGAGGCGATCGCCAATCTCAACGTCATTTGGTGGTCTGTGCATGTGCAGGATTGTCGTTGTTGTTTATGATCATCCTTTCAGCCAGTATCATATTATCGGATAATCTAGTCTAATCTGAACTCATATCAGTAATACCGTTGTGAGTCACTATTCATCGTCATTAACCAACTGATGTTCAGTCAAAATAATATTCAATTTTTTAATCGAGCATAAGTCCAGTCTTTTGCGTTCCGTGCAATATTTGACTAAATCTTTTTCCCCGGCATGTTCGGATTTTTTGCCCCTGGGGAACACGGTCGATCACTCCAGTTCAATCCGCTCCAGATCACAAATCTAGCAATAGCAGCCAAAACTCTCCAGTTCTCGAAAGTAGAAGGTCACTAAATATGTACACACCATCATATATCGGGAGATCACGAAAGAGTCCACCTCCTGCCCCCCGACAAATCGGTCCCGTTCATGAGGAAACAGTGATTAACCAGACTCAGACAGTGTCTATTTTTATTTCATCACCTATTGCTGGTATGGTCTTCCCGAGTGTAGATGTGTTTGGCGGACGAGATTATCCTTTGTTGTTTTTTGCGGTTGCGACGATGGGATGTCTGCTACTAATAATTCGAGCCATCGTAGTTGGAAGCAGCCCTGCTCAGATTATTCTCCTCGGTGGACTCACACTTTACGCCCTCGTATTGACACTTGAGAGGCTCGGAGAAGCGGGTGATTTGAAACGTGTCTTGACGATCCCACTCGGCATCCTTGGGATGGGCGCATTAATTAACAGTCATACGACCGACCTACCGGTACTCTTCATCATTTTGGGCGTCGGTGGCTTTCTTGATCTCGCTTGGAGTCGGTTTGACGGCTTCCAATGAGAACAACCGGTAGGACACTTACTCTCAATGTTTTCAGATGAGCCGGATCGAGCACATACACAGTGATTCATTTGTCCTCGTGCGGGGTCACAGTCTCTGAGTGATTAATTGAACCCCTGTATCTTGCACGCGGCTCCTGACGATACTTAGATAGATACCCTGTGGCGGGATTTCTATGACACGCTCAACAGCTGATAATCAGTTACTCTCTCGATTACTCTCACTGTTAGCCTCTCTGTATAACGTGCGGTGGTGAGTATGTGGGTACTAAGTCCCTAGTTATGTGTACGTTATCAGACCGGATAATGACTGACCAATAAACATGATCGCTTCTCGAAGTGGGGTTATTTCGCGCACAGAAGCAATTCAGCTCAAGCGATATGACTCTGACAAAATAATCTCGCGCGAAGTCCAGAGGGACGCAAGTATCCCTGATGAAGAAGACGATGTGGAGACTGTGAGAATCGTTCCAAGCAGTTCATTTTCACAGCCAGCAGAAGAACTCGCAGATGATCTCAATGTCAAGACTGTCGATGGAGATGGTCTCTATCAAATTGTTCGTGACAATTCACTGTCCTCAGTAGTTGCTCCATATCTTGAAGCCGAATGACCGAAGCCGAATCCGAGCCCGACACTAACGTGGAATATCCCACCGATAGCGGACACGGTAACAGCACTCAGTCAACACAACGTGATATGAGAACCCAAAATACAATATCTACTGATGGAAATGATACGGAGCCATCCAACGGCGGTTCTTCTACACAACAGACACC
>KE356560.1:2063928-2067377 GCA_000415965.1 Haloquadratum walsbyi J07HQW1 | reverse complement strand
ATTCTCGATACTCAATCCGTGAATTGTGTGTGATTTCTTCGCCCATGCCATCTGTGAGTATCCATCCGATGCCTGCCTCCTGCTCGGCTGGGTCAACACTTGCATCAGTGTGGACAGTTATCATACTCTGCTCTACTCTATCAGATTCAAACCTAAACAGGTTTCAACAGCAACATGATCAGTGTCAGTGTCAGTTTGAGTGTTTCTTTTGAGAACTCACTCAGTATGTTTTCTCGCCGTTGCAACGGACAGGACGGGGGGAGGGGAAATGGGAATGTAAGGCTAAGGCTAAGCTGGCTTGCAGTCGGTGTGCCCCGTTACAACGGTACAGAATAGTGCCACGAGAAGAGATATAACTGTCCTTCTGATCTTCTGAGTGTGAAATCGCCGAGAAGGCTATGTCTCTCTCCGCTTGTCCTGTGACGATCCTGATGCCGATGTTCTCGATTGGATCAAATCTTCTGTCGCGTCACGGAGAGGCATTGTTAGAGAAGAAAAAACAGAGAAGATTGATTATCCTTGCCGTGATTTGTCGATCTCAATTATCCGAATCACGTTTTCATTTATTCGCTCCGTTGTTAGATCATGATCAAATACCTCTGCCAGCGTCATCAGTGGTAAATCATCGCTGTCTGAATCCGATTCGCGTTCTATTCGTCGGAGAACCTTGGCGGGTATAATCATGAAATCTGTTCATATTATCTGGACGGCTCTTTCGGGAAGCATAATAGATGAGATAACCGAACCCCCCCGGAGATATGACGAGTGGGACTCGCTGCCTCTGCTGGTGCTCTATTTTACCCGATTCATTACCCCTGGGAACACACGCTATTCCCGTGAAATCTGCTCAAGACGTTTTTTATATAGTTTAAATACCCCTCTTGTTCGGATTCTCGATACAAAATGACCTTTACTAATCGGGACCCAAACACAGCGTTTGGAGGCAACGCTATGGTATATCATCGGGTGTTTTTTCGCTAGTCTGAGCTCCTCAAACGTCGAGTAGTGATCCTTGGATAACTAGACAAACAAAGAGTATCTCTAACATAGACCGATGAAAGCCATCTCAAAGTTGCTCGGTACCTTCGTTTTCGGTTGTCCTCTGATTTCCTCTTTGTTACCCATTTATCCACCCCTAATATCTTCTCGACGATAATCGATATTGGAAGGTCAAGAGCTTCTCAATCTATCTTAGAGATACACATATCGTTGTATATACGAGTCCAACATGAGTGGGGGTGATTCCAAGGACGGGAATTACTACATCTCGATACGTACAATCATATATAGGTTCCAAAACCCCGTTTTTCGACCCCTTCGAGGATATGTGATCTCGAGAGTGACCTCCTCATACCGCCTCTCTCAAGCATAGAAATCCGAAGTGGGCTGTATTCCGGTCCTCATAATGTTTGGTTAGGGGTGGTGTCCGATCGATTCGAGTCCACGGTGCTTCTGTAAGCGAATCCCTTGCAAAAAGCCCGAGAGTGGCATTGAGAGTGGTGTGAACCGGTCAATATCGCTCTCGGTACGGGTTCTTCGCCAGAGAGCGGTTGTAATCCGATAATCAGGTTTTCACAGACTTTCGTTGAGTAGCTAACGTGGTGACAACCACGGAAGGCAATTAAAAACCCGAATAGTTAATCGCTGGATCCACGGGTATCACTACTGAGAATATGAAGTTCGCCGGGAGGTAGATATAACCTCCCGACGTGGTCGCGTGATTATTGGACAAGGCTCTTGGCTAATCTGGTGAAACGACAGACAGACTGCTGATATTGCTCATAACTGGCGTGCAAAATAAAAATAGAAATAGAGAGGATGTAATCAGCAGACGGTGAGCGCACCGAGCACCCGCCTGTGACCGGTCAGCGACGCTCCTCCGACAGATGCGTCCTGGGTGGGGGTGGTCGTTCAGTCGATGTACTGTGTATTACAATCAACCCCGAGTTGGACTTCCTCGGCAGTCAGGTAGAGGTCTACTCCCCCCGCAGACTGACTGCCCTCACAGTCAGTCTCGGGCCACTGGCGTCGGACCGTGCCGAGTCGGTCGTTTGTTACGATAATCTGTATCGGTGTCCCGCCGAACGCTTCTGTTCCTTCTTCGCCATACCCACCGCGTAATCGGAACTTACGTCGATACAGTGTCTCATCGGTTCGGTTCGTCACCTCGACGGCGAACGTTTCCGTAGACTCCATCGTATTGAATACCTCGACGGTATGCCCCAATTCTCTCGATGACAGCACCTCACTACAGCCACTAAGCCCCGCGACTCCGAGGCAGAGAGTGGTCCCACAGGCTTTGAGGACGGTTCTTCGTGAGTGGATGGAGGGCATGTACCCTATTGAACCCTCGCTCGATAAAATAAACTTTCGACCCCCGGATTTCGTGCGGTGTCTGTACCTCTGAGCCGCCACTGACCGAGTTGCACGCTGTCTCTTGTACTGGGCTCCGCTCCAATCTTCCGATAGATCCCGTTGTTTCGCTGTGTTCGGCAAGAGCCTTGGACAACAATAACGAACCGAATGAGTCTCGGCGGACTGTTAATATGAAGTTATCTAATCCCGTTCGCGGCGGAAATCTTGTTTATTACTTTCAGAAATAAACCACCCGACAGCACGGTGTTCTAAAATAATAATAACTGCATACATACCATGTACTATTATCAAAAGGAGAGTCGGTCAGTCACCGCTGTCGCGTTGATCGCTGGGGTAGGTACTATTCATCACCCTCCTTGTGGCGATGACGGAATGCGAGTTCTTCTGCACACTCTGCAATCGCTCGGGCCTCGGTTTCCACTTCGTCCAATTTGGTGGGGTCGGACTCGTACTCGTCCCCAATCACCTCAGCCAACAGCGTATTCATCGAGCCGCGGATATCTGCCTGGAGGTGTCCGGTCGGTTTCTTATCCAAATCGTGCGTCATTCATCGAATATTCGCGGGGTCGGCGGGTTTATGATTCACGTTGAATAAACAGGCGTGAAACAGCCCCGTGAGTCATCCAGAAAATGAGTCTCATATCACTTAATCGTGTGTCACTCTTTCAGTCTAACTTTGGATTCATTATACAGAGTTGTTCACTCCGTGCCCGTGTCCGAGTCTTCCACGCCATCCGGGAGGTCAGCATCAGCATCAGCATCAGCATCAGCATCAGCATCAGCATCAGCATCGGTATCGGTGAGAGTGGCGTCGGAGACGGTGGTGTCAGTGAGATCAGCCTCAGAGAGGTCGGCGTTCGAGAGGTCCGCACGCATGAGGTATGCGTTGGTGAGGTCCGCATCAGAGAGGCTGACACCGGTGAGGTCGGCGTTCGAGAGGTTGGCGTCAGTGAGGCTGGCACCGGAGAGGTCAGCAAAAGAGAGGTCGGATTTGGCGAGGGTCGCCTCTGGGACAATCTCGTGAGGCAAGATATGTTCATCATTGGGAATTGTATACCGAAAGTGAGCATCTA
>KE356560.1:2062395-2063878 GCA_000415965.1 Haloquadratum walsbyi J07HQW1 | reverse complement strand
AGCCCACCCCACGATACAACAGTCCGAGTTCATAGACGCTCAAAAAGACGACCGTTGTGACCGCCCCACCTGAAAGCGTCCACATGACTGCGTACACCGGTCTGTGCTCGACAGACAAGTAATCGGAATATATAATCATGTGCATCAAACTCAATGAGAGCAGGAGCAGTAACACTAGCGTAATGACCGAATTCTGACCTCTAGAGACAGAGAGATACGACAACTTCGAGTACTCGGAGATAGTCGTGAACAAGTATTTCTTAGATAACCTGCATAGTCGTAATCAAGTATTATTAACGCATTCGAAGCAACTCGATCAGAGATACATACCACCCCTCATTGTGAATGGTGTGTCAGGTGCAGAAAGACGTCTCCTTGCACCTACACCCCTTTACGATCAGCAGCATAACTTGCACTGCATGATTATTGATTGCAGTCACTCACACATTGCATTGCACTCGGTGGGGGGTTTGAGGCAGGTGGTCAGGACGGTATAATGCAGCACCGACATCGTTTCGTGTGATGGACACGCTTGCCCTCAATTACGTGTTGAGCATATAAACATAGCAACATGGTGTCAGTAGAGCGCACCGCAACGGCGAGTAGACATACCACCGTCGTTACGGTAATTATCCGAGGACGCTCCCGAGACAACTACTTTTCCCATACTATACGACACTCCAATGGTACCGATCGAGGCTCAAACAGACACACATTCACACCCGCAACACTATTCACAGATATCGTGGAAGCAGCATAACACGGATTACTCGTAGAATATCGGTGTCTCATCTATATGACCAAAGTAGCCAATTCCACCGACCGACAAAATTACTCAATTGCTGGGTCTCTCAATAGAAATATAAAAAAGATGCCTGCGATGAGTCGCCGTCTCAGACAATAAGATGACTACGTCCTCGGGAGATCGGTAATCACTCAGCTACTCAATTACCCTGGATCGCGTCAATAACCATTGCCGCAGCAATAACAGCTTCACTTGACACAGTGCTCGTATCGTCAATAGTGATTGTATATCGGTCTCGGAGTGATATTTGTCCATCGATATTTCCAATATGAGAGTCATTGGCGTCAGTAATCTCATACTTATGTGGAATGAACTCACCGAATGGAATCACATTACGAGCGATTGTCACGAGGGTCCCACGAGAATTAATTTCTGCAATCTTCTCTTCTGTGTCCACATCCCGTATCCGCCAAGTGTCTTGCAGAAGTGAATAATCGTTATCGAGAACGATGAGATCTTCACCCGTCTGTGAGTCTGTCAAGACATAGTTACCAGCAATATCAATCATCCCTCCAGCATTGACCTCAAACACCTCTTCGCCGTTTGAATCAACGAATGGAAACTCCTCTTTGAGTCTGAACATTTTTTGTTTCCCACGGATGACGACATTTTCATTCGCATCCATCGCTTTGTACTTATTTCGAATCGGCAGCAGGGATTGCTCAACGACATATGTAT
>KE356560.1:2059244-2062375 GCA_000415965.1 Haloquadratum walsbyi J07HQW1 | reverse complement strand
GAGTGTGAGAGTAATCCCCTAGAAGGGTGTTCTCGGTGCAACTGCATCAGTAAAAAAGATTGATCACTGCCATGAACAGTAACAGTATCACGGGTCCGCCAACATACACGAGGAGAATACCAATCGCCTTCCAACTCATGGACAGATGTATTCATCGACCCGCGGACTCATCAGATTACTGGATGGACCAACCCTCCCAAATGGCTCCCGTACGTCATCCTGATTGGTGTTGGAGTCATCGCTCCAATACTGGTGACTGAATATTTTAACACAAACGAATCCCCCTAGAAGGGTGGTTTTGCCACAAGTCCCGGTAATTATGAAGACAAAATCCAATCCCTCGTTTTGCACATCGGGGATGCGTTTGAGTGTGCAAGAAATCGAGATCACACCGTCACACCCAGCGTGATCACCGCCCACACCACACATCTGGTTATAAACGATAACCGAATATGACCGAGTGAGTCACCGCCAAAAACCATGCCGATCTGGAGGGTTGTGCAAAAATGAGAATTCAATCAACCGATGACCGGGAGCAACTGTGGGAGAATTTGTGTGAAGCCACGGATGAGCAAGCCACGAGCAAAGCACTCGATACAGCTGCGAGATATTATCTGAAGATGTGCGGTGGTGTTGCTGCATACGGACGTGGTGACGTGCAACGGCTTCTCGATGCAGCCGAAGAGCACGGATCACTCACCGCTCCGGAGATTGCTGCAATTCTCGATGAGCGGGAGCTCCCCGTTGAGTATGAAACACGCTCATCAGTTGGCAGAGAATAACCCCGCAGTCAGTGATATGCTGAAAATGGTCGGTTTGATTCTGAAACAAGAGACTGAATGTCTGATTCCTGACTTCGGAGTATCATCTTTTCGACGACACACGCCCAGTGTCGCAGAGTGACCGGAGCCGCCGGTCGGTTCCTTGCCGGGAGAGTCCCACCTCGGCGGCGATTTCAATGGTGGATTGAGTCATTGTGTGTTCGATACTCCCCCTGCCCAACGTAGTCGCCGAGAACAGCACGGACCCGTTCCATGTCGTCGATCCGCTCACAGTCGTAGGTAAGATTCGGCCCGATCGCGGTGTTGATCCGGAGGTATCCGTCGGTCACCTCCCACCCAGTAATCTCATCCCAGGCAGCGAGTTTCGATCCCATCGAAATCGAAATCGAAATCGTTGATCCGAAATAGGTCTCAGAGACAACCCCGGCCTCCGTGATGCGGACCGTGTAATTGTACCCGACGATCAAAAACAGGATCGCAGGCAACCCGCCGACGATTACGAACGGATCGCCGGTGTCGTAGCCCAGCCAGCCAAACAGACCGACACTTCCCACCACGCCTAACCGTGTCAGCCATTCGATGTATGTGCGATAGCGTTCCATTCCGAACACGCCGATAGTGTCTGTTTCCGGGAGTCTCACAAGTGTCTCTGTGCGGCTGTCGGCCGCTGCGACTTCGGCGTTCTGTCCTATCTGGAAAACCGTGACCCACCCGAAGATGATGAGCAGCAGCCCAACCATTGCAACCCAATACCGGGTACCAATGCCGTTCCAGATCGCCCACCCGAGCAGACCGAATATCGGCAAGATCGTCGCCATGACCCGGAGCCGACGGGCCGGTGTCTTCATAAGCTGAACGAGCTTTTCAACGGTGAGTATCCGCGCGCCCACAACAATCCCGAGACAGAGACCCACCACCGCGGCACCCCCGACAATCCGGAACGAGAACTGTCCCAACGTTGTGACGACAGCGGCGAGTGAGCTCCCGACGACACCACTCGCCAGCGTGAGCATCTGTTGGCGCTCCATGTGGGTTTGTGGCTATTCCTGTCCTGTCAGTAAAAGACTCTCTTATCGAAGACAGCAAAACAGTCGCATCTCCCCTCGGGGGAGTACCTCTGTATCGAGTCTATTCGTGTGAACAGCCGCCGTCGTGGCGTTGCACCATGTCCGAATACAAACGCTCTCAGAGCACGCTTATACTGATTAGGGAGACATGCGATTATTTGCGAGATGAACTCATAGCTGGGATTACTGGAACTCGATGTTTGTACTGATCTTCGATCTGTCAGTTTGATTTTTTTCATCGATCCATTGAATCAAGCGGGGTCATACTTCGATAATGTGGTCGGACACTCACTCGGTGGGCTGAATTGAACGACGGCGGAGTGCGTGAGGTGCCACCTTCTCGGCTCGGGATCGCCCGCTCCGGACCGGTGAAGGGCTTGACGCCCGCCTCAGAGGAGACCCGTTGATGATGTTTCGGACAGTGGATGAGTGAGAAACGGGTGCATGCTACCTCTAGGCAGAATCTGTACTCTTCGCCCAGCCGATGCACTGATCCTACGATTGGGTGAGCGTTGTCTCGAAAAAAATCCAACCTGCCTCCTCATCCTCATCCTCATCCTCGTCAAGGGTATTCGGGGCGCCGTATTCTCAGCGAGGAGCGTGTCGACTCCGACCTCCAGGGAATCTCTGAGTGGATACACCGCGACGTTCACAACCCGCTCGCGAGAGCGACAGACAGCGGGTCCGAGCCCGCCGACGCTGGAATTCACACCGCCGCGGACACCAACCTCCCGATCGGCGGAGACCTCGCCTCCTTACTTGCGGACGCTGTCGACGCCGCTCACACGAGAGGCGACGCCGCTCGCGAACGTATCCGCGCCGCGATCGAATCGCTCCGCGGTGGTCCCGACGGGTGTCGACAACTCGCCGCATGGGCTGACGACGGATACGCTCATCCCGACGCTCATCATATCCTCACTGGGATTATTACGCCGACAGACGACGACAGCAACGTCAACACCGACGCGACCGACGCGGACGCGGACGCGACCCGAATCAATACCTCCTCGTGGGCGTTCGACCCGAGCGCCGACGATGGAACCGTTCTTGACGTTGTCTCGACCGCTGGGAACGCGACGACGATCGTTGATCGAAACGACCACGGCGCGAGATTACACATACCACCGAGTCGCGTCGCTGGGAACGGTCAAAAAGCGCCGCTCGTCGGGCTTGACGCGACTGGGCGGGCAGAATTGTGGCGAGTGGTCCTCGGAGAGGAGGTCCAAACCACCGATATATTCGACACCGCTCGTGAGCGCCGGGAATTCCTCGAGGATACCCT
>KE356560.1:2057722-2059194 GCA_000415965.1 Haloquadratum walsbyi J07HQW1 | reverse complement strand
CCACGAGAGCTGTTGTGGACTATGTTTGAATACGGAATCATTATTCGAACAGTACTCCCAAGTAGTCATGAACGAGAACTAGACGACATCAAATCATATGACCATCTCAACGAACTAGACGATGTGACGCTGTTCGATCCCCGTCAGTAAAACCCATTTGAGGGGGAGAGTCAAGTCTACCATGAGCCAGATCACGCGCTACAGGAGGGTGATGAGACGATTGCTGTGTTGGACTCGAAGTACTATGCTGAAAACCATGACCCAGTAAAGGAATCCCCGTCTCGATCTCGTCTGTTCAGCTACGCGTATTTGCTTCAGACAGATCGACTTGCATTCCTGTGTCCGCTACTCGAACCACAACGTCGCCTAGTTGCCCAGACCGGAGCCGAACTGCAGATCGTCTCACCAGAGCAGTCGTTCACTCTAGACGGATACGGCGACGTCGTCCACAGCTACCTACACGACGTCCTCGTCGAGAAATCTGCCGAACTCGAAGCCTTCCGCGCCGTCGCAGAGAATCGCCTGTGTCTCGACGGTGTCGAAGAGACTGCCCTGAGCGAAGCGACATCGATGAGCGGTCCGTTCACGTTCAAAGATACTCGGGACTTCTCGCTCCGCGTCCTCAAGGCCGCTGCCGACGAATACTCGTGGGAAGTTCGCAATCGGTACGACCTAGAGCAAGACGGTGACTGGACGCGAGAACAGATCGAGACGCGCTGTGAACAGCGCTACGAGCATACGACGACGTGTGTACCGGTGTTCTGCCGCGAGCACGGGCAGGAGTGGATCGACCTCTATTTCTTCCAGAATAGTTCCGATGAAGTGGAGAAAGAGGGACCGCTGAAACTGCTCTGAACATTAGTGTCGTCCGACAGTCTCTTTATACCGGGTTTCACATTAGTCAGATAATTAAATGAGTAACGAGATGACATCACCCCCTTTCGAATGATGACGGGTTCTGGGGTCTACTGTTCGGGAAGAAATATGATAAAATCCCGGAGTCAGGACGGACACTTGAAAATCTCGTATCGGATTTCTACGTTGGGCGAACGAAACGGATTGACTCCCGGTTTGAGTCAGTCGACGACTTACTCGCAGAATTAAAGGACCAATCACCAGATCGTGCACAACAGCTTCTACTCACCACCTGGGCAAAAAAATGGACGCAAAAGAGCAGCGGTGGCAACGGTTTCCAGGTGGAAACTAATTTCGAGGACGAACTTCGCCGACTCGAAGATGAGGGACTCTTCGTCGAAGAGTTGATTGACGGTTTTACACTGGTGTGGCCGAGCAAAGAGGTTCGTGTGACCACTCGGGAAAACGACCGTGTCCGAAGTCGCTTGTTCGAGCGTGCACACCCACTATTCGTTCGGAAAGATGGTGGTGGTGAGATAGAGGTACGTGGTGCAAAGAGTCGAATCAAGAAGTTCTCAAAGACTATTTACAGATAGTGATGGAGTTGACAGAATAGA
>KE356560.1:2056489-2057672 GCA_000415965.1 Haloquadratum walsbyi J07HQW1 | reverse complement strand
GTAAATCTCGACTCAGACGACCCGATTGATGAGACTGATATAGACGAGAGGCTGATGCTCAGGGCTGAACCTCTCTGGGGCTGATCTCTCAAATGCAACTCTCTCAAGCGCCGATCTTACCGGGACGGACCTCTCTGGTGCCGATCTCTCAAGAGCAAAGCTCCACGATGCGGACCTCTCCGGGGCGGAACTCTCTGGCGTTGACCTCTCGAATGCGACTCTCTCAAGTGCTGAGCTCCCTGGAAGTGACCTTTCCGGGGCTGATCTCTCGAACGCCGACCTTTCTGGTGCTGAGCTCCCCAGAGCGGATCTCTCAGGTGCTAAACTCTTTGATGCTGATCTCACCAAGGCAGACCTCTCTGAGGTCGACCTGACTGAGACCGACCTACGAAATGCGAATCTGTACACAGCAAGAGTCGACCGAATAACGATACGCAGGTCAGAAGGGGTGTTCGCGTCCTTCGCTGAACTCAAACAAAAGGGAGCAGTGCGTGAACCTGACCGTGAGGAATAACCGCTTGTCACACTCATGCCGAAGTCAGATCAGGAACTTGCTATGGCGTCTGTGCAAGAGCGTGCCGGGGGCGGATGCATCTCAGGACACCGTCCAAGTGACGCGGTAGCTGTGTGATATCTCTTCGAGAAGATGACTGACTGACGCTGGAGCAAAGAGACGGTGACTTGAAGAGCAATTCAACATCAAACGCGCAGTGCACTCATAGACGACAGACATCCACACCAGCTACTCTGTTGTCCAATATGTCCTATCATCAAGCGCAATAGGAGGGTGGATAGGAGTACTAAGATGGTCACCACAATTACACTCGCGGTCGTAGTCGGAGTTAGAGTTGCGACCGAAATCAGAGCGATGCCGATACATATAAGCGGTCATAACCAAACGTACAGAACACAATACTCGCGATATGCTGATGCCAGATGGTATCGAGAAATCAGATTCGGATGCACCGGACTCACAGCGAAGACGACTATATAAACTCAGAGCAACACTCCGTGCTGCTGGAAGTGAGAGTGAAACTGGAAGCGGTAACGCAGATGAGTGCTTAACAGCTGCTGATCTCGAAGACGAACTTGGATGGGATCGTGAGATTATCGAAGCGACAATTGCGAAGCTCCGTCGTGAATCAAAACTGATGCTCGAAAACCCAGATGTCGGATGGCGACT
>KE356560.1:2042123-2056439 GCA_000415965.1 Haloquadratum walsbyi J07HQW1 | reverse complement strand
ACAGACGACGACAGCAACGTCAACACGACGCGGACGCGGACGCGACGCGACCCGAATCAATACCTCCTCGTGGGCGTCGACCCGAGCGCCGACGATGGAACCGTTCTTGACGTTGTCTCGACCGCTGGGAACGCGACGACGATCGTTGATCGAAACGACCACGGCGCGAGATTACACATACCACCGAGTCGCGTCGCTGGGAACGGTCAAAAAGCGCCGCTCGTCGGGCTTGACGCGACTGGGCGCGCGGAATTGTGGCGAGTGGTCCTCGGAGAGGAAGTCCAAACCATCGATATATTCGACAGCAATCGCGAGCGCCGGCAATTCCTTGAGGACACCCTCGACCTCCGTGTGATTCAAGCGGCTGATATGCCCCGCTATTACGAGGGCGACCCGGCGACGAAAGATACCGACGGTGACGCAGCGCTCCTGCAGGCGATTGCTGAGGAGTACTCTGGGATTCAAGCACCGCGACAGCGTGGTGTCGATCGCGACGAGCTCGCCGACGCGGATACCGGTATCGTACATGAGTGTGACAATTGTGTCGTCGCGTTCTTGAAGATAGTCGGGACGACAGCGATAGACGGCGGTCCGGAGGGCGTCGAGTTGACCGGGCTTGAGCCAAACACTCGCTTGAACTTTGAAGTTTCCATTCTCGCTCATGTGTGAGGTGTCTATTTAAACAGGAACACGGGATACATGCAGTTGAACTTTGGAGTCTATTCAATGAATCCCAAGTCACAATTAAAGGTTCACATACAGACTTATTTTCATGAGATGCAGTGACAAAGGTAATTGAATCGAAAGTATGAGTGATCAATCAAATTTGTCGAATTTTGGAACAGGAGACCCACCACAGACAGATCAGTATGAGTGCGAAATCTGTGGGCGTTCTTTTGATTCATCAAAGGGTAGAGGCATTCATCGGGGGCAGTCACACACTGATGGTGAAATGAAACAAGCGATGATTGAAGAAATTGACAGACTGCATGATATGCTCGGAAAAACACCAAGCCTCCGTGATATGGATCAGCAGGGAAACTTTGGATCTAAGACATATCAGAAAAAGTTTGGAACATGGAATAACGCATTGAGAGCAGCGGATCTCAGTGTAAATAAACAGCAAAAAATAACAAAATCAGATCTGGTTAAAGAGCTCAAACGTATTGCTGAAAAATTAGAACGGACTCCGACATCCCGCGATATGGCTGAACTTGGGGAATATGCCTCATCATCGTATACAAACACATTCATCATGGAATGACGCAATTCAGGAGGCTAATCTTGAAATCACGAGACATCGACACATCTCGAAGTCAGAATTGATTGAAGAACTCAAACGTCTCGCTGATGAATTAGAACGGACCCCGACTTCTCGTGATATGATTGAACACGGGAACCATTCTCCAACATCGTATACAAGAGCATTTGAGACATGGAATGACGCAATTCAGGAAGCTCATCTTGAAACTACGAGACATCGACAAGTCCCGAAGTCGGAATTGATTGAAGAACTCAAACGTCTCGCTGATAAGTTAGGACAAACCCCCACAAACGACCAGATGATGAATGAAGGTCGCTTTGCTGTCGGGGCGTTTGTGACAGCATTTGGATCATGGAATGCCGCTATCGAAGCAGCTGATCTTGAGAAACATATTCAACTGAATATTTCAAGATCAGACCTACTTGATGAAATTAAACGTCTCGCTGATGAACTGGGTCGGACTCCTCGGGTAACAGATATGGACGCTGACGGTGAATTTGCACATGCAACATACGAGCGACTCTTTGGATCTTGGGCTGAGTCTCTCAATCAAGCGAATCTTGAGCATCAAAGAGTCCGACATCCTGATAAGCTCGATCACATGGTACGTCAACTTGGGAAGAACAAGTTGCACATATATTGATTGATGCTGGCGTGACATACGAGTACGAAAGTGAGGTGATTCGATATAATGAGGGAGCAAAATATATTCCTGATTTTGTCACCGATAATTACGTCATTGAGGTGAAAGGAAATATCTACAGGGATGAGAGAGAACATGCCAAGGCAGCGATGAGACACTTAGATAATCGTGAGTACGTCGTTGTCGGAGCAAAGCTTCCCGCTGATATACATATCCAGTGGGACGAACGTGAGAAACTTCGTCAGTTACTGTAGACTCCCAACCCTCGTCTGAGCGGTTCAGAGACCATTCGATACTGTGTGCACAGTGCCGTCCAACTGCCAGCAGAGACTGAGAAATGCAATTTGAATCGACTATCCGAACCCTCACTTTCGATACTCGTGTGGATATCCACATTTCGAGCCTTTCGCCCGTGGCGTTGTTGTTGGAAACTGTGATGTGACCGTGTGAAACGGTCACTCAACGGTTGCAATTGAACGGTTACTGAACGTTTCACATGGTTACCCTGTGCGAAAAATACGATATCTGCACGAGTTAGGCTTTCTAGATGTGTAGCTAAATCAGACACTTTTCTGACAAATAACCGCATGACTGCGATTATGATTTTACTCTCTTGTGCAAACATATCAGTTTGAACACCTACCATACGAGGTGTATTTTACGATATTGACAGTCAAAAAGAGTAATCGGTTTCAATCTCGGCGTTATCAGTATTGACAACTAGAACTGTGTCCGGAGTAACTGTCTAAAAACTCCGGGCAGCGAGTGATTCTCCGCGAACTAACTAATGATATCGGTGGCTGCCCCCCGTGAGATCCATCTGCGAAGTTATCGGTCATTTATATCTGGAATCACTCAAACATCGAGGATACGAGACTCACACCGAGGATGGAACGATATTTATGACCGACGAGGATGGTGATGTCGTGTATGAAGAGCCGTATCGTTCAGAGTGACCGGCACTGAGACCGGGATTCAACCTACATATATGACTCGAAAGTGATACCAGCAGAGTAATACTCGAGAGCGAGGATAGATCTTGTATCTCTTGGCGAAACTGTCACATATGATATTCAGTCGCCTCGATTCTCGATAGAACCACGAGATGTCTCGCCTGAACTGCATGGGAACCGCGCTCTGCACCACAGAATCGATCAGAGACAAATGGTGGGTCACGCTGGGAGCTCCGTATCTAATGATTGGACTCCAGTTGTTTGCGATAGTGATACTGGACCCCACAGACTACCCTTCTTCGAGTGCGTATATCTGGGTGGTTCGGATCCTCTCTGTCGGTTTCTTCGTTGCTCTCGTGGGTGCTTTTGTGGGACTCTCCTTTGATATAATATACGTCGCAGAATCCTCCGAGTGGACCCCATCGATGTGGTACTCGTTAATGTTCTTCGTACCTGTTATCGGCGTTGTCATTGGTCTGCACTACCTCTCCAAACGGAGCCGATATGTGGGGCTATTCTGAGTCTTTCTGCGCTAACAGAGGTGCCGAATCGGCACCTATCGACTCGCTGCTCCGGGTGAAAAGATATCCAGGAAGGAGCATCGCAACAGACCCAAGAGGGAATTTACTCAATTAGTCGTCAGTATTCGTCAGAAAAACTGCTGATAATCCTCTCCCCACTCGTCTTTCAGCCGTTCTTTCGCACAGTTTCTTTCAGCGCGAGTGTAGCCTCCGAGATGGCGGTTTGCCCATACTCTCGTTGCAGTCTCGTCGTCCAGATACATGTCAAGAACCTGGATTATTTCGAACCCAGCCACATGACCTGCATAGACTCGTTTGTGACCATCCAATAAAGTCAGGGAATCGCTGTCAGTGCGGCTCGCCCATACGAGAGGAGCTCTCGGTAGTTGTCCGCTGGCTGCAATCTCCTCGATAAATTGTCTGTTATGACTCACTGAAAACGTCCGGGAATGGTATCGCAATGGCTGTATCTGATTGATATCAACTTCGACCGGTCCTTTCGAACCCACTTTCCGAAGTCGTGGCTGTGGAAATGCATACCAATTGACCCCAGACCCGTTGAGTCGAGTCAATGTGAGTGGGGCGACTCCAGAATAGTATTGAAACTCGGAGTCAAGTTCCGGCATGAATACGACGATCGCTACCGGTGCGTCACTCCGGTACTGTGGATTATCTTCTGCAACAGTCGTCCCACGGTCAAACACATCCCATTCTTCAGCCGTCACAGGCGGCACATTGACCACCACTGCCCTGTGAGTATCAGTGTCAGTCTCAGTCTTGTTGCTGTTCTTCGTTTTTTTTCGAGTCCAAGCATTCCCTGTCACTCACAATATCTCCGAATGAGAGATCATTCTCGTGATTGTGTTTGCGGTCGTGTTCATGTTTATGCTCGTGCTCTGTTCGGTGATCTGAATCATCAGTATCTGTTGTGAGTTGGGTCATCTTATCAAGCGTTTGTCTATGAAGCCACGATGGGTCATATTCAGTGTCTGAGGGTGTCATAGAAGACATCTCACACTACTCAGGAATCGCTCAATACAGACAATATATTTACCAGAACCAGCTGACATATTCTATGGAGAAACAGCCAACACTTGCGTATGTTACCGTGACGGTTGTCGCGTCAGTTTTAACGGTTGTTGGGGTGTATCTCCCGCGGGTTCAGAAGCGTCCAGTCGAGTATATTGATGGGTATCCTGAGTACACGGCGGAATATGTGCCTGGTCTCGAGCCCGGCATTGGCATTTGGGGGATTGACCCGTTTGTCATCATACTCGTTGGAGTCGGTGTCACTCGTCTTGGCGCGATACCGAAGTTGGCGACCGGAGAGTGCAGTTATCGGTGCTGGTGACCTGCTCATCATCGGGTTTCATAACTTCTTCGATAACTATCGGTCAGGTGAACGGTATGTAGTCGAACCGGGGTTGTGTCTCCTGGTTATCAGCGGTCTCCTCTTCGTGCTCGTCGGCGCGGGGACGGTTCTTAAACGGCACATGACAACCCGTACAGATGAGAGCCGTGAGCAAAAATCGGTTAGTTCGCAGGCGGATTCTGAGAGATGATTCAGACCCAACGGCGTGAAAAGAACTCTTGTGAATTTCTATGACACCCTCAGTGTGTTTCAATCCGGAGAACTGACACTCGTCACGATCCGATGATCATAATGGTAGTGGCAGTGGTAGTGGTAAATGATATCACTCTGACCGTTGAGGGGAATTCACTCCGCTGTCTGCTTCAATTTATCTCTGTATTCAACGGTCGCTCTAGGTGCACTGACTCGGATTGGCGTGTTCTCTCTTCAACTGCAATCATAATAACATATGTCTGTTTTCCAGAAGCACAGACAACACGGGTACTCATATCAGAACACTGAATTGTTTTGGCGTGTTGAAATCCTCTTCTTCACTGTGATGACGATTTGATACTTCAACCCCGATATTTTCACTCATACATAGACGTCTAGTATCAATTCGTTTATATATAGATGTGTTCCAATATCAATTGAAATATATTACCGACAGCATTTACCATTGTAATGAATGCCAGTGCAATCACAATCCAGATGACCCAGTCAGCAGGCAGCGATTCGGATGGATTCGACACTGTCACATACTGGTAACTCCCTGTAAAAAGAATCCCGAGACCGGCTATCATCACGGAGGCGTTGAGGGTCGAAACACCGGGTGCCGAGAGTCCAATGAACACTAATCCTCCGCCACAGACTGTCAGTGACCCATAATAGAGTATCAATTTTGGGATCATATCAAATCACAAAATTACTATCAAACAATCAATCGGGATATCTGTTCGTCCGCCCCCTCTCAGTGTGAAACACAGTGGAGTCTCGAATGAATCCGGATCGCACTTCATCACCCGGACTGCCTTATGTAACATATCGTCGTATACAGAAAGGATTAGTTACATAAGGCGACCATCGAACTCCCGATACGCCCCGACCCCTCATAACCGTCCGTTATGGGAAGCCCCGACTCCACGAGACAGACTCAGCAATTTCGATCCGTTTTGCCTCGTCGAAACGAACAGTTGGAATGTAGACCCCATATTTAGATTCGAGAGTGAGATTCGTCCTAGCGTCTTTTCACCTCGTCAGGTTCGCAGGTGTATGCCCTGTCGATGTCGGTGACATCCTCCGTCGTTCACGAGGAATCGCAGATTTGCATCAGTGTGTTCCCCGAGGAGTCGGTCAATATCAGCGGTCTCCACAGCGTGAGGTGGCACTGGCATCCGTCCAAGCGCGATTTCGGCACGAATCTGGTGTTTACACCGCTGATCCGCACCGAGATGATACTGCGCGTCAGGACAGTTGCAGCGACCGTCACGGACGTCCACAGTGTAAGACTCACCACTATGTGAAACAACTGAGACAAACCATGCGTCGCTCTCGACAGGAGTTCCCTCAGTTGACACGACCGAGAGTGGTTCTTCGAGAGCGCGCTGAAGACGTGGCTTGATCTCGGTGTTGACTTCAGTATTGGATTCAGACTCAGCTTCAGGATCGGGGTTAGGTCCAGATTCAAATTCGAACATAATTTCTGCAAAACAACGGTCTCCGGTGGTGAAACCCGGGAATTACTCATACGATCTGTCCATATTTGGCGCTTATTGTCACTGTCTGCCATAGCCAGCGATTCTCGCTGCGACGAAGGCGAGTTATGGCCTGTCACCAGATTTTGACTCAGCCGTACACAGCGTTTCAGATCAGTTCCTCTCAATTGACACTGATATTCTCTCAGTATTTCCAACGTTCATTCGACTCGCTGGAAGCGGCGGGCACATCACTGATGTCGTCCAACAACAACTAGAGGACTGTCTGATTATGCTTTGATATCCTCCCCAGAATGAAACCGCGAGACTTTCTTTCTCGGCTCTCCGTCATCGCTGATGTGGATGTCTGCGAGTTTGAGAAGGGAGCACTGTCTGAGCGCTCTTCTTGTCGAACTCAAAGCCAGACTGCATCTAAATGGAATTCTTGAATTTACTGGGTGTTGTCCAATTGAGACTCCCGACGTTGGACCCGTTCCGTTTGAGTCCTGAGCGTATCTTAGTGCTGTCTTCGGTTTGCATGGCGGCAGTTCGCGAACCAGTTGGATTCGTGGGTTTTTGCCTCAATTTTTCATACGTACACACTGAGGGCAAAGCGTACGCAGCGAACGAAAGTTCGTGCAGGTGAAGCCCACCGACTACCTCCCCTCGGTGCTGTGAATGGGCTAAGTCTCAAAACACGCGTTCATCAGCCGACTCCTTGTCATAGTGTAACAAGCTCACGAGATGACGTGGAAACCGGTCTTCTCAGCGAGTGATAGCGGCTATTCAGTTCAAATGTCGCCCTCAAGTTGAGTCAGCAGAGGAGAGATCAGATCTCAATGCCACGGAGAATTTATTTGCCGGGCAGGTATATTAGGCAATGACTGATTCTGGGATGGCATCCCCAACCGGTAACGAAGACACGAGTCATACGACCGTGGCCGATTTGAATCGCCCAGCTGGCGCCTCTACTGAGGAGACATTTCATACTCTCCATGTGCTTGATGACGCCGACCACCCACTTGTTCCCGATACAGATCATACCTATATCAAACGAGAGGTCCGAGACGAGCGTACCGATGTTGAACTAGCCGCACAGTTTCTTGCAGATGACGAATACGCGCTGCTTTTAACGGGCGAAACCGGTGTCGGTAAAGACCGCCTGATCACACAGCTCTGTGCACGAACTAACCGGCCACTCATTCGGGTCAACTTCGGCTCCGGGACGACATACGCAGATTTGGTCGGCGAGTATGCACCCAACGAGACAGCTGAGGAAGCTCGCATTGCCCGAGTAAAGCAGTTAGCTGACGATCATAATATGAACCCCAGCGATGCAGCAAAACTGGTTGGCTCTGAGCATGCGTTTTCGTTCTCTCCCGGTATCCTTTACCAGGCCGTAAAGTATGGATGGACGTTTGTCGCTGACGAATTGAATGCTGCTGGCCCCGATGCAACAATGCCGCTCCATGGGTTGACTGAGCGCAATGGACAGCTAGTCGTGAAACCAACTGCTGAGGTGCTCAACCCGCACCCATCATTCCGATTTGTTGGAACAATGAACCCTCCACGATATGCTGGCACGAGTCCACTTAATGATGCGTTTCGGTCCCGGTTTTGGGAGCTCAATCTCGACTATCTCTCGCCGGAGGCCGAGCGCCAACTTCTCTATGAGACGACTGGTCTCCGACACGGTGTCGACCGAGAGGAACGGATCGCTGAACGACTAACGGAGTTGGCTGCGACTCTCCGAGCAAGCTACCGGGATCACGATATTGCGACACCAACCTCACACCGGGCGATTATCAAGATCGGCCGGCTTATCACAGAGTTCGAGATGGCACCAGCACAGGCGGCAAAGCAAGTCTTCGAGACACGAGCGACAGTTGAGGATCGCAGTGCTGTCGGAAAAGCAATTGACTCGACGCGATGGGAATAAAATAAGATGCAGCTCACTGGTTCGACATCTCTACAGGCAATACAGGAGCGACTCGGAACTGGGGACGCTGAGACACTCCGTGAGTCAGAGAAACGACGCCGGTACTTGCAGACGTATGCACGGCTGTTAGCAACAGACAGGCCAATCATCAACTTCTCGCCAGAGCTACACACAGCAACGACCGAATACGACGGGAAACAGCCAAAAATCACACTCACAACCCGTGCATTTGACCAACCCGTGACGGATTTGCGTCGACGAGTGTTTGATCTCGCCATACAAGAGGCATTGGTCGTACATGAGATTGGGCATCTGCGATATACCGACCTCGATGGGTTTCACGAGTCACTTGCCGCGACAGAAACTGACCGTCTTCGGCTGTTTACACGAGTGTGGAACATACTTGAGGACGGTGCTATCGAACGACAGCTCCGGCACCGGTATGCAGTCGAAACTGAGTTAGATATATTGAACGCCAATCTGTTGCATACCGATGCGCTTAGTCATGAAACCCCAGACTCTGGACGCCAGCGATTCAGTTTCTTTCACGCAGTCATCTGTGGGCTCGCTGATATGGCGATTTACGATAGTGGACGGTTTCAACAGCTCCGGGCCAGCGAGATGAAAACATTGCAGATGGCATCTCTCCGAGACAAACGAACGCTTGATCGGTTCGTCCCGACCATGGGGAAGGCAGTCCAGCGTATTCTCACCGAGACAAATCCTACTACCCGTAACAAGCACATCTGGTCGTTCTGGACAGAATTATGTAACACGCTGGATGATGCAACTGTATCTGGAGCTGAAGCAAGCGAACTGGCGCGGTTACTTGATTCGGATGGGACCGTTCGCACCAGTAACCATCAGTCCGCAAGAGTCGCCCAACGGGTGACTGACGAAGTCGCTCTCGAAGATGATACATTAGGAGCGCCAATACCGGGAAAGCCGGACGATACGGCTGGAGAATTCGGCCCCGCAACGCAGTCAGCACGTGATCTTGGCCGTGCCGCAATCGCCGACGAAGTAACGCAACAGGTCATAAGCGCAATCGACCCAGACAGTTCCAACACAGATATCAAGCACAGCGATGATTCAAACATCGAAACAGAGGGCTCTGAAGAGACGGACACTGCCACAAGCTCAACTTTGTATGATGAGAGCTCAGGGTGCATCGCAGAAGCAGGTCATGATGATAGCCAGCGTGCAGAAACTGCTACTGAGAGCCTGACTCCTTCAAATGAACATAGAGAGTCTAATACACAGCCCTATCCGGGGGCTGCTGACCTCCCATGTCAGTCACAGCGTGATGCCGAAGAAGACACCAATGTCGACCCAATCGAGAGTATCGCTTCGACAGATTCGGTATCTGAGGTGAGTGATGATTCAAACCAGGTTACATCAGTAATCCGCGATCGATACGCTGAGGAATTAGCGGCCGAGGTAACTGAACTCGACAAGGCCGAGGCTCGAATTGCCGAATTCAATGATTATGTTCAGGCACTCGCCACGAGTGACAACGAGATGTCGCTACGTGTCGTTACCACAACTGAGCTCGACAATACCACTGCTTCGGACCGCTGGCAGACGGTTCAGCGAGATGCAACACGACTTGCTCGTCGTTTTCAAAGCCGTCTTCAGGAACACCAGCGCGATGTCGAACGGTCACATCGTCGACGTGGCGCACTTGACCGGTCGCGACTTATCGCTGCCTCACGGGGACAGCCAGACGTGTTCACACAGACTGAGGAAGGCGAAAACAAGCAGTATACATGTGTGATTATGTTAGACCGGTCTGGTTCGATGGGAAACGGTGCAGTCACAGCTGCTGAGACGGGCGCGCTCACGACTGCTGCTGCGCTCGAGTCGATTGGTATCTCTGTGACAATACTTGATCTCTACGAATCGGAGACACGCCTCGTCAAGACTCGTGTCGAAGAGGTCAGCGAGTTATATGCGCGTGTCTTGACTGAGCAAACCGGCGGTGGAACCCCACTGGCGAGCGCATTATCGCTGGTGCGCACACGGTTTCGAGAGGCAGAAAATCCATTTGTGATCGTCGTAACTGATGGACGACCGGATGATGTCGGTGCGTATAAGGCCGAACTCGATAGTGTAACTTTTCCTGTCTTAGGAGTCTATCTTCGGTCATCGGAGACACCTGAAACTCGGTCAGCCGAAACAGATCGTTCGTGCTTTCATCGATTAGCCGTCGTCGAAGAGTGGTCGCGACTCACTCAGCGACTTGAGCGTCTGGCTGAGCGCATACTGTTTTGAATTTTGAACTGCTTGGCAGTGGGTGATGCACAAGCGAAACGAGCATGTGCACCGCGCGGCCAATACATCATGTGAGCGACGAACGCGGACCAGCGCATTGTCCTCGATGTGCAGTCATCGAACCAGCAGGTGGATTCGATCGAGATGACCCTGTTGGGACGAATACAATCACACGGTTTCGCTGTCTCGACTGCCAAGCGACGTTTCCATGGCGGTGTTTCCCGACTGATCCCGAGTGCAAACATGGGCCTTTCCAATGGGCAGGGGAGCGATTTACATTCTACTTTGGACAAGGGACCCGACCTGAGGCGACTCGTTTCGCCTCCTCCAGAGAATCATCCGACAAAGCGAATGCCGACACTACCAAGACTCAGACGGCATATCGTGCCGATCTTGATATTGCTTCCTACGATGCGCTCGAAGAGTTCCTAACGGTGACGAGTGATGCGCTTATTACTGGACAGGAGGCTGCAACGATTCAGTCAAAACTTGAGACAAAAGGCGGCGACATTGAGTGGCCATGTGAGATTGTACTCGAATTCCGGCATGAAGAGTGGGCATCATATAGTGCAACACACCCCGATGAGGCAACGGTTCTTGAGCCACACTTAGTTTCAGTTGGGGAGTGATTACGGAAGAGCTCACATCTTCATTTACAGGCAGTTTTAGCTTGATACAGGCGCTCAGCCCCCTCCCTCAGCGAGCGCGTCAGCGCGAGCAGGGCGGGAGAGTTCACACGAATGCCACAGGACTTGACCGTGGATGAAGCCGGCACAGATTGACACAAACCACACTCAGTTGCTGTGGTCCATACATGACAATACAGAGATGTGGTATGATTACCGCTTCCGTGCTTCTCTGAGCAGGTTTAGCTGTAGAAGCGGAATGCCACATCGACATTCACCGCCAAGGCTATGATCACACCTGTGGCAAGTCTCCAAGCCTTCGATACGAAGGAAAATAACATCGGGCGTACCAGCATCAAAAGCGTATGATATTTTCGATATATCTCCGCCATCAACCCAAGATGAAATAGAAACTGCCTATCGAGAAAAGGCACGTGAGACGCATCCCGATACTGGCGGGAGCAAAGATAATTTTCTTGAGGCACAGCGATCATACGAGACGTTGACTAACTCAGACGAGTCTCCCTCGGTGTCCAGAAGTCACAGACAGGATGTGACATCTCAATCCCCCGTGTTCATGCTTAGGGATCGGTGGTGTGTGAATTGTTTACTGCGAGTCGGAATTCTATCAAACCCCCAATTATCTAAATATCAGGCCTTGTTGAGACCCTCAATCGATGATAGGTTTCAGGAATCTTGCTGAATAGAGGGCGCGAGTCTTGCACGTCGCAAACCGAGAATCGGGATTGTCTCATTCAGTCAGCACAGGAATCTGATCAATCAGTTTCAAATCCGAGGAGATAGCGGATAGAACATTGAGGTTATACTTTCTTCATCTGACTCTGCTCCGCTGGTGACAAAACTCAAACTCTCGTAAAATCCAATTGATTCGGGTTTTGAGTCGACTTGGATAAACCAAAACGGAAGATCTTGCTCTTCAGCCCATACAATAATATAGTCTACAAGGGTGCTCCCAATACTCTGGTTTTGATATTCTTCAGCAACGCCGAACCGAGCAATTAGTAATGCCGGTATTGGATATGGGATATCGTCAAGCTTTCCAAATTCCGGTGTCTCATCGCCTGTGTAATCATCATTCGGGACAGAGGCTGGTGCCAGTGTATAGAAAGCTGCTACGTCATCCCCATCGCAGAGTAACCACGTTTCACCAAGCAGCCGTTCAGAAAATTCGTGTGCCTGCTCCTGAATAAATTCGTCCAGTGGGTCAGAGCCACATGAAAATGTACTAAGCGACCCCTGAAACTCGGAGATTAGAATAAGCTCTTCGGGGATATCAGCTGTAAGATCGTCGGTCACTCAGAACTCACTAGCCAGTCAGACACTCGGAAAACTAAAATTCGTTTCGGAGTTTCTCTTGGCGCTGTTCTTGTTCTTCCGAGATTTTGTGCTCGGCGAACTTGGTACTGAGTACTTCAATTTCTTCCTCTGAGAGCGGGGAAGGTGGTTTCGGAAGTGCCATCTTACGTATATATACACTGCAGAGGTTTAGAAACCTTCCGCTCGTAAGTCGTTTATTTGCTCCTGTTGGCTCTGGTATTAAACCTGACAGAATGCACGCTGCTCAATAAGCAGTTCTACTGACCGGCTAACTCATCGAGATCAGTGCAAAACCAAGGCGACCGACTGCTGACTTCATCCTCTCTATTCAGCAGTCCGTTCCTCTCAGAATCACGGGCGACCACACTCTTTCTCTGAAATAGCGAGGCTCCAGATTGTGGACGATGCACTTGATGACAAGTTCGCGGAACTGCTTCCACCAGAGGCGTGATCGCACGAATGCACCGAATTTCTGTTTGATCGCCGCGTTGACTGTCTCGTTCATGTTCCGTCGATGGTAGAGGTCGCCGTCCAGCCGCGCATTCCACGCCTTGTGGAGAGATGTGAACTCACGGTGCTTGATGAGTGGGCGGATATTGTGATTCCGAGCGAGCCGCCGGAGCTTCTGGTCGTCATATCCCTTGTCACCGGTCAACATCGTAATGGAACCTGCATTCCGTTTCACTACCTGCGGTGCAATCTGCGTATCATGTTTTTATGTCGTCGGTACGTGAATATCGAGAACGGCGTTGGTAGCTGTATCAACCAACAGCGTCGTCTTCAACTGCTGGATGGTGAGATTCGTTCGCTTCGTGTAGTGAGTTGATGCATGCACCCGCTCGAACCCCGAAGTATCGATGCCGGTGATACCGTTCAGCGGCACGTCAGCGAGCGAGACGCTCAGTAACACCCGCCAGACGGCTATCTCCAAGCGGTCGAACGCCTTGCAGAGTGTCGAGGGTGCGGGAATCGAATCGAGATCAAGGGCGTCACGGATGCGAGGCATCCCGATGAGTTCATCAACGAGGTCGCGGTACGTGGTCGTCTTCTTCACTTTGAGACAGAGAAGAACGACGTGCTGGCGGAGCGTGAATCGCTTCCTGAGCGATGGCTCAACACTATCGAATATCGTGAGGATCTCGAACGTCTGGTAAACGTCTGAGTGACGGCTGATATCGACCCAAGGACGTGACCGGTTTGAGGCCGTGTCGAGAACTCGGTTCGATAGACCGGGGGAATCCTCGATGCGTTCCCACCCGTCGGATTCTCGGACATTCTTGTCAACAACCGTGAGGTCCCTGAAGTACTCGGTCAAGACCTCCGCGCGCTCCATCGCCAGCGGCGGCGAACAGTGATCCTCCTTGATCCAGATTCCCTCGCCGGTCTCGGGATCGACCCGGGCATCCTGCAAAGCTTTCGCCATCGCCTGCCCAAACGGTTCCATCTGCAGGCTCCGGTTCGACTGTCGAACGAATCGATCTTTGAAGCGTGAGACGGCTGGAATCAGCGGGTGTGCAAATGCACCGAAAAACACAGTATCCTGTGTGTACATATTTTTGTGTGTGCCAACTATCACGGTCAACGTGGATGACGACCTGAAGAAGCGTATGGAAAAGCACCCCGAGATCAACTGGAGTGAGGTCACGCGACAGGCCATCCAGGAGAAGATCGAGACACTCGAAGTCATGGAGGAGCTCACCAGCGAGAGCGAAC
>KE356560.1:2040621-2042073 GCA_000415965.1 Haloquadratum walsbyi J07HQW1 | reverse complement strand
GACACCGATATCAAATAATGCCCTTTCGATCCGGCATCTGTCCACGCATCCGAATAATCGCACCGAGCGTCCCAAAGGGAAATATGAACGGAATAACATACGGGAGTGACACGTTAACACCATGATATCTCCCCATGACATAGTGACCAAGCTCATGTGTGGCGAGAACACCAAGGATAGCTGCAGTAAATGGCCACGCCCGCAGCACTGTCAGTGGATTTGCGATGAGATCTGATGGTGGAATATAATACCATGTGATTGCACCGACAAGAAGCGTCGAAACAATCGTTGCGAGAAACAGAAGCATATTCTTCCACGGAAATCCATCGATACCAGTGTCGATCGGACGCGCAACAACAATATCTTCACGCGTTTCTGTGGATGCCAGTTCAATCTCATAGCCCGCCTCGCGGAATGCTGGCCATGCCTCACGAATTAACATCTGCTCAGGCACGAGCGATTCGCCGTAATAGAGAATACGGTCGCCGTCCCGCTGTGTCTCATAGAGATGAAAGACCGATTGGAGGGCGTCGACCGGCGGGTCCACTGCCGGATCGAGTGATTCCATTATGAGTAAATATGATACAGGGACCAATAAACCTCTTGACTACACCGTGATTGAAACGGCTACAACGCGTGAGGTTGTCCGTGTGACGGTAGCATGATTGACATCCTCCTCCGCGTAAACACAGAGGAATCCTAAGCGTGAGCGTGAGCAGTGGAGATTGCAGGTTTGCAATTCCACCGAACCCCAATACGGTAAGAATCCGTATGGGGTTCACGGACTGTCGCGGGTAGAGTGAAGTGGGACTGTTGGTGTCGAGAGTGCCACATCTCAGCCCCCGGTACTCCTATCCTCGGTCATGTTCGGACTCCCAACGTTGTTTTTGCCCAGGGAGTCCGGCAGACCTCAACGGACTCGGAGTTACTTTGTGTGGTGCGTACAGTAGTCGGGCACTGCGTCGGTTCATTGTAGGAACCGACCGTTCACCCAACTGGTTCCGATTACTGTCTGATTGCTTGAGGCGGACAGGCCGCCATCGTCGGACTGGCAGGAATCACTCCGTTCTCAGCCTGATTCCTCCTTATATGGAGGAGTTCCTATCACTTTCAGTGACGGATTGTCACTCTCAGCGTGGCTATTGCAGCGCAGATTGACTCTCAGTTGTCGGATTCATCCTGCGGCTGAGCCCGCAGGGATTCTCTTTGATCCTTATAAACTCAGAATTATTAAAATGAATAGCACTCTGTCTCAATACACCCACTGTTAGTCATGGTGCACGCAGTAAGAACAATAATGTGCCGGAGATCAGTGGTTTCAATCTCATCCGGATAATTGTGATGTCAATTCAAGTACAGACGCAGTCACTGGCCGTGACTGTAGGCGTTCAATGATGATTAAGCAGTCTCAGCAGTCGCTTCGACCCGCCAGGTGGTTGCACTTGTGTATGA
>KE356560.1:2038963-2040571 GCA_000415965.1 Haloquadratum walsbyi J07HQW1 | reverse complement strand
GATATATCTCCGCCATCAACCCAAGATGAAATAGAAACTGCCTATCGAGAGAAGGCACGTGAGACGCATCCCGATACTGGCGGGAGCAAAGATGATTTTCTTGAGGTACAGCGAGCATACGAAACGTTGACTAACTCAGACGAGTCTCCCTCGGTGTCCAGAAGTCACAGACAGGATGTGACATCTCAATCCCCCGTGTTCATGCTTAGGGATCGATGGTGTGTGAATTGCTTACTGCGAGTCGGGATTCTATCAACCCCCAATTATTTAAATATCAGGCCTTGTTGAGACCCTCAATCGATGATAGGCTTCAGGAATCTTGCTGAATAGAGGGCGCATATTCAGCAATTACTACTGATGTCTTCGCTTCCATTGACGAGAAACTCGTGTGTCATCGGTCGCTATTGCCGCTGTTGGGTCCGTGCATTCGATATAATAACGAAATACGCAATCATACCGAGTGACCACATCAGCACGCCGACAGCCTCGGACTCTTGAAGCTCAACATATTCTATGAGTGCTAACGGGCCTATGCTCAACCCGAAAACACCGACGGCATAACCAAGCCTGTCGTACCTCTCATAGAACGTAAACTGTTCACCGAGTAGTGCGAAGTCATACGCTAGAATGAAGTATGCGATCCCAATGTAGATTGTTGCTATGCTCGACACAAAGAACCAATCTGAAAGCAGGAATCGGTAAACTCCACCACCAACGCAGCAACCAATCAGGACAGCCAGCGGGAGGGGCTTATTGAACTTCACACCTCGCTGTTGAACTTGAATATGGTTATGTTTGCTACATAGATCCTCTGCATCTTGCACAGCTCAATCTCTCCTCTTTGAAATAGATACTGCTCTTCCAGTATCTTCGGTAAGAGCCTCAAACGATTTTATTGTTCTGCGTATAGCAATGTCCGCTTGTATTCGGGGCAAACATATGGCACTGGTGTGAGAGTCCCCGAGATCAGCTGGTCAAAGAATCCATCGTCTGATGAAACGATTGATGACCGTGGCTTTCGTTCAGCTTCATCCGTTCTAAGGACTCATCACAGTCTGGGCACTGCTTCTCAGAGGGGATATAGCTAAGAAGCAAAGTCAGTAACAGTAGCCGCGACAGCGTTGCTTCCACAACTTGTTGTGTCCATATAACATATCTCAGTACATACGTTCACCTAGTGGCTGTTTCATCACTAATTGGGTAAAAACGAAAATCGACTACTGAATGGAACCTCTCTATTCAGCAGTCCGTTCCTCTCAGAATCACGGGCGACCACACTCTTCCTCTGAAATAGCGAGGCTCCGCTCCAGATTGTGGACGATGCACTTGATGACAAGTTCGCGGAACTGCTTCCACCAGAGGCGTGACCGCACAAAGTCCCCGAATTTCTGTTTGATCGCCGCGTTGACCGTCTCGTTCATGTTCCGTCGATGGTAGAGGTCGCCGTCCAGCCGCGCATTCCACGCCTTGTGGAGAGATGTGAACTCACGGTGCTTGATGAGTGGGCGGATATTGTGATTCCGAGCGAGCCGCCGGAGCTTCTGGTCGTCATATCCCTTGTCACCGGTCAACATCGTAATGGAACCTGCATTCCGTTTCACTACCTGC
>KE356560.1:2036888-2038913 GCA_000415965.1 Haloquadratum walsbyi J07HQW1 | reverse complement strand
GCTCGACTGTGACTGTCAGAGTTTCTCTTGCCGTACCACGAGTTGAAGGCTTCAGCGAGTTCCTCCAGAACGCGCTGACTGGACTGCGAATGCAATCCTTTGTACTTGGCGTGACCTTTCAACTCGTCTTTGAGGTCGCCGTGGTCAGGAATCTCACCCGTCTCCTCCCACAGTTGGCGGGAGTGGTGGTTAGCGACGTTCCAGAGTTTGCTGGCGTCCCACCCGTGCAAGTCGAGCATTTCCTCTAGTTGTCCGTGGTTGAGGATTGTCGCTCGATGAGTGCGGTGGGTTTCCAGCATTCTAACCGTCTGTATAATCAGTTATACTCGCGTCTGTTGTAACTGTTCGGTTTGAGGACAGTGGAATATCCGGGCTATCCATCGAACAGTGGGTTGTGGAGGAGTTGTCGGATTCATCCTGCGGCTACAGACGCAGGTATTCTCCTCGAATTTCTATAAACGCTGTCGACCTGAGCGAGTTGTGGTGAATAATATCTGGGCAAATCATGGATTTGATGCAGTGGAGCAAATACATATCGTCGAAACACTGATATCGACACCGACAACACGATACTGGATGAATAACCCATATGAGTTCTCACCAATCAAACGTTGACGCCGTATCCGGAACACCACGAATCGTCCATATTAGCGACCTCCATGGATATCTGACGGATGCTCGGAGTGCCCTCACTGCAGTCGGTGACTCCGATACCGACCAGTATCCTCCACTCGTAAGGAGTGATGACGATGGGCGACTCCACTGGGCAGGAAACGAGTATATCCTTATCGTCAATGGCGACGTCGTTGATCGAGGACCGGCGAGTAAGGAGTGCATGGAACTCGTATGGCGACTACAGCGCGAGGCACCACCGGGTCGGGTTCGGTATCACCTCGGTAATCATGAATTAGCAATCTTACTCCCAACGTTCGTGCATTGGCCACGAGCTTACTCGACCACTCTTGATACCGATGAACAGCGAGCGTTCCTCACTCGTGTGGCTGAGGGAGATGTAACGGTGGCGTATGAAGGCTATGAGTACATATATAGCCACGCCGGTCGGAATAAAGCGTTTGAAGCCGCTGATGTCAACGCTCAAATCCAAGCTGCTGCGAGTGAACTCCTCACAGAGGGGCTCACCCAACCAACACAAAAGCGAATTGCGTCGAATTACACCACAATCTGTCAACTCGGTCGCAACGGTGGTCGCGGAGCCGACGCCGGTCTCTGCTGGATGGACTTCGCACATCTTGAGCCATCAGCCCCGCCACAGATCGTCGGTCACTCAAAAAAACTGAAGCCAGTTCGGAAAGGCAACGTTGTTTGTGGGAACGTGATCCGTGCAAATAATGCCACTCCTGGTGGTGAAGGAGTTCTGATTGAGGAGCCAGGCGGGGACGGACTGACAGCGATTCGTCGCTCACCTGATGGCGGGGTACTCGTGACACATGATATATGACTTGTTTGTGATTCTCAGCAACAACGCTATTCATCCGTAGTGGATTCGCACGGAGAAGTGTTCACTCAAACATAATATGAGAGAACATAAAACACGAGACAGCACAGCATAAGACAATTCGCAGTGACAAACAATCAGTTCATCTGTCGTTGCATACGTGCTCTGGCGGGTCGTTAGGAATCCTCCCGATCTCTCGCCTAGGTATCTTTGGAGTCTCGGATTTGGGATGTTTCTGTTCGTCCTCATGAGCTTCCAGGGATGACCCATAGTGTTTTGACAATCACATGCTGTCGGCGCCCCAATGTCGGTCCCGGGCTTACATTGCTGAGCTGGAGTCTGACCGGTGGCGACTTGCGTATCGCTCATCTTATGCGACTCCACGCGTTACAGAGTCTCCCGCTTGCGGGGTACCTCACAACCCGATGGACTGGTGTCTCTTCGCGTGAAGCACTCGCTCTCGTCGGTGTTGTCGGCGTTCTTTAGGGTGGCCTGACCGCTGTGACACTCGTGCTGGCACTGCTTGGGACCTCCTTTGTCTCAGCTCCTATTATTCCCTGGCTATCACC
>KE356560.1:2035343-2036838 GCA_000415965.1 Haloquadratum walsbyi J07HQW1 | reverse complement strand
GTCGAGTACCACGAGGTAGATGGGTGTGAGTTTTGACGACGACTTCGACGGGATCGTCTCCCGGCTTGTTCCGGAAACACTCACGTTCACCGAAGATGGAAAATAGTCGGGCGGTATCTGTCGACTGAACCGCGCCATTACCAGCAATTAACACCAACCTACAATCGAGGATTGCTGCCCTCGTTGTATGGACCCGGGAGCCCAGAACACATCGCCGGATTCGAATATATTACTGTTTCTACTCATGGCGGTATTCACGAGGATCGACGGCGTGGTCCTGCCACTCGTCCATTTGTGGTATCTCTCCGTTGATTTCTCGAATAGCCAAGGCAGCAGCCGCATGCCCAGTCGCGGCACTGACAGCCTCATCGTGGTCACTAACCCGCCAATATTTCCCACGATGGTCAACTCGTCCCCGTTCTCGCAGTCGAATGAGTGTCGGACAGACAGAGCCCGCTTTCACATTGGTTTCGGCCACAATTTCGCTTTGGGTAAACGCTTCGTCTGGATGGTTACAGAGAAAGCTGAGTATCTTTGCTGCATTTGTCCCCAGCGTAGGACTATCCCCGTTGCCGTCACCCCCCAGTTTCTTAAATCGATCCTCGCTGATTGGCATGTACGATTATATGTAGTAGACTGTATTGGGTGTATTGGCAATCAGCTTCTTCATCAAGCGGAGTTGTTTCCCCCCGCTTCGAAGCCGCCTCCGCAACGAGTGTTTCCATACGGTCAATGATCTGTTGTGGGTCGTCCTCTGGCTCAACAACTGCCTTGCCGTCTTCTTCGTATATCTCCACTTCTGTACCAGGCGTAATGCCGAGACGCTCTTGCACGTCTTTCGGGAGAACGATTCGACCTTTCGAATCCACCTTTGTCATATTCCCGCTATGAGTGGGAACAAGCATGACCGTTTGCTTTTATAAGATCTGTTGCGCCTTCTCGACTCCAAAGAGAAGAATCTCCTACTCGCTAACCCTCATTTGAGTCGTCATTTCTCACCGTAGTAGTCATCTGCCGTTGAGGCTGAACTTGCGTCGAGTTGAGCGGCATGTGAGATCAAACGATCATCCTCTGCGATCGCCCAGTAACGGTCCCGATGCCGAGCGAGACCTCGATCCCCCAAGCAGAACAGCACTTTCTCGCTTGATATCTGTCGCCTCGCGAATCTCCGTTTGCGTGAACGTCTTGTCACTGTTCTCAGCGGGGGACTGAATGATTCGATATGGCTGGATAGCTTAGAGTTGCTGGCGGAAAGTCATCAAACCCGGACTGGCAGACCTCTCAAGAGCTGAGAAACTACACACTGGTGGAAGTGGCAGTGCGAACAGCCCAGATGCTGAACTGTGTCCCTCTGTTCCCGGGAGAAGACTATTCAAGAGAGACGATTGGGAGCGATCAGATCAGCTGGCTTGAAAAGTGAGACATCATCACGCGTTTCAGCGACGTGTTCGAGATCAGCAGTGTAGCCGGACCGACTGAACAGACATACAGCGTC
>KE356560.1:1959068-2035293 GCA_000415965.1 Haloquadratum walsbyi J07HQW1 | reverse complement strand
CAGGATTTGTCTCACTCACACTTAGAGCCATGGGGCATGTGAATCGTTCTCGTCTGGGAACCCATATCCAGCCTCTCCGGGGTCCAGATCTGAATCTGAATCCGAATCCGAATCCGAAGAATCCCTGAACTTGAACCTGACTCGGCATCTATCGCGTGCGATTCACCCTCGGCGCTCTCAATTGATGCTGTGACATTACTCTTCGCTCCAACACTCGAAGGCGAAGCGGAAGCGGAGGCTGACTCAGATGATGGGGAAGGAACGGGTTCAGAAATAGTACTTTCCGGGTGGTTACTGCCGACTGCATGACCAGCAGCTGCCACTGAGTTTCCAACGGTCGGACTATCAGGGTCATATGCAAAGACTGCAGTCACACAGAGAACACCAAGCGCGACTGGTGCCTCCGTTGGGAGCAATCCTAGTATATCAAGCGCAAGCATCCCTAATGCGACCGAGCTCCCGAATCGGAAGCGATCAAGTTCAACAACACCTCGAAGACGTGGCGCAAAGAGTGCAACAACGAGAGCAAACCCGACACCAACGCCTGCAGCGGCGACCGCTTGTGCGATTGTTCCAACGTTTGGGTCGATAATGAGCGATGCATTCGTCAGATTGACACTTGCGACTAGTCCAAGACCAATGATGACACCTGAGGATGGAAGATACTCACCAATCTTTGCAGAGGCCGTTTTTGCAGCGACAGCAAGAATAACCAAGCCAGCAAACCGGTGAAAGACGGCAAAATCAAGTACTGACTTCAATGTTTCAGCAAATAATGCCTCAATTCCAGCAACTGGCAGTAATATTGCGCCAAGGATCAGCACCGAGCGGACCTGTTCTCGACGGGATCCATCCATTTCTGCGAGAATGACAGCAACAGTCGCTGACCCGCCAAATATCAATAGTCCCGTTTCGATAATTCCAAGTGGGCTGTCGAGCGCACCGGCAATGATTAATGCCGGAAAGATTCCGTCGACCAATGGAAGCGCCATAACGGTCGCTAAAAGCCGAGTTGCACTGCCGACCTGCTGCTCAAGACGAAGCGCAACCGGATGTCGTGAAACACTCATTCGGAACTAGTGGCCGTCACCATCGGCCAACCGGCGATACCGGCGGCCGCCCGGGTGCAGGTCTTCTGAAACAAGCGCAGACCCAACACCGGACGATCGCCCGCGCACTCCATACCCACCACGAACAAATGCTGTAGTCAGTGTCCACAGCAGCATTCGATTTGTTCGCTTGAATGTGTCCCACATCTGTGTAAATGTTGTATTAAATGCCTCACCAAAGTCGTTGCTTGACTGGCTGGCGATACACGATGCAGCGGGACACATGGAGTCCATACTTGCAACATGTTGGCTGAGTGGTTTAATGTTTGTGTGAGATACAGCGACACGGTGTCTGCATTACCACAGATCCGCCGATGGGAGCGTTAGATTATCTTGTTTGACTCCTACGTCGACTTCCACTTCGAGTCTTATTGGTAGTTCTGCTCTCGGTCGCTCAGTCGAAACGACAGGTGCGCGTTCGCGCCTGTGTTCGCGCAATTGACGCGATATGCCAGCAATACACACGCGTAGAGGCTCTCGCAATGTTTTTGTCGATTCCCTGTTGACCGTTTACATGGCGAACAACGTTTTTGACGGGGGGCAATTTTCCGAGAAATTACAGGTACCTGAGGCACTCACATTCGACGATGTGCTTTTACGGCCGATGGAAAGTCGCGTTGAACCTGATGCTGCAGACGTCTCAACTCATGTGTCACGGAATGTTGAATTAAACATCCCGATTGTTTCCGCAGCAATGGACACTGTAACGGAGAGTGGAACAGCAATTGGGATGGCTCGTGAGGGAGGGTTAGGTGTCCTGCATCGAAATATGGACACACCGGAGATGATTGCTGAGATTGAACAGGTCAAACGTGCAGATGAGTTAGTGATTCGTCGTGAAAATGTCGTAACCGCAAGTCCAACACAGACTGTTCGTGAAGTTGATGCGATGATGGAGCGTGAGGGTGTTTCAGGTGCTCCGGTCGTTGATGATGATGATACGGTGTTGGGAATTATTTCTGGGACAGATATCCGCCCGTATCTTGAGGTTGGTGATTCAGATGCTGTCAGTGAGGCAATGACCGATGAGGTTGTGACCGCATCACTCACCGTCGATGCTCGTGATGCGCTTGAGTTGATGTATGATCATAAAATTGAGCGCGTGCCACTCGTTGATAAATCAAACCGCCTTGTTGGGCTTATTACGATGCAGGGAATCCTTCAGCGACGCCAACACGAGGATGCTGTCCGAGACGACGATGGGCGCCTTCGGGTTGGAGCAGCTGTGGGACCGTTTGAAACCGATCGTGCGGTCGCCGCTGATGAAGCTGGTGCTGATATCCTCTTTATTGACTGCGCACACGCACACAACCTCAACGTACTCGACAGTGCTCGTGAGATTAAAGCCACCGTCGGAGCCGATGTCGTTGTTGGAAACATCGGAACTCGGGAGGCGGCTGAGGCTGCCGTTGAGTTTGCCGATGGATTGAAAGTTGGGATTGGACCTGGGTCGATCTGTACGACCCGTGTTGTCTCTGGAGCGGGGATGCCACAGATTACAGCTATTGCAGAGGTGGCGGATGTTGCCGCCCCAGCAGGGATTCCAGTAATTGCTGATGGTGGGATCAGGTACTCCGGCGACGCAATCAAAGCAATTGCTGCTGGTGCGGATGCAGTGATGCTTGGGTCGTATTTTGCAGGGACTGATGAGGCTCCCGGGCGGGTTATTACCATGAACGGGAAGAAATACAAACAATATCGCGGAATGGGTTCCGTTGGTGCGATGAAATCGGGTGGTGGCGACCGATATCTGAAAGAGGCTGATGAGGATCAAGAGTTTGTCCCCGAAGGGGTAGAAGCAGCAACACCGTATAAAGGTACACTCGCATCGGAACTGCATCAACTCGTTGGCGGAATGCGCTCTGGAATGGGATACGTCGGAGCTGAAACGCTCCCTGGATTCAAAGAGCGTGCTGAGTTTGTCCGGGTTTCAAGCGCTGGTCAGACTGAGGGTCATCCTCACGATGTGATGATAACTGATGAGGCGCCGAATTACAGTCCAAAAGGAAACTAAACATAAACACGGACACAACAGGAGTCCCAACCGCAAGCGAAAGCGGAAGGCGGAACCGGAAACGACAATCACGACACCGACGACAGTGATGAGAATATGATATGTTGCTTAGCAGAATGACCGCTGTATCAACAGGTGTTAGCAGCTTGCATTCATATCAATTGTATGTCGACGCATCCGGGATTTCACTCACTCACAACTGAAACGGATACGTCAATATCAGTTGAGGGATCACTCCCATCATGGCTCACTGGGACGCTCATTCGAAATGGTCCAGGGGCATTTTCATTTCCTGAGGGAAGTTCAGTTGATCATTGGTTTGATGGGCTCGCAATGCTCACGCGATTTACCTTTGATCCTGTGAGAGGCGAAGATGATATGATTCATTATCAAAATCGATTTCTCCGAACAAACGCGTATGAGGATGCCCGCACAGGAGAATTTACTGGGGGGTTCGCAACCGGTGAAACAACACTCCGATCGCGTCTCGCTGGATTTCTCACAGCGCCATATGATAATACAAATATTATTATTGAGCGTGTCAATGATACATTCCTTGCTCTTACTGAGTCGCCACGAGGCGTCTCAGTCGACCCAACAACGCTCGAAACAAAAGGTCACATTGAATATGATGGCACAGAGCCGACTGGGCAGTTGCGATGTGCACATTTCCGACGTGACCCAGCAACGGGGACACTCCTGACCGTCGATACCTCATTTGCTCGGACAAGTGAATATCATCTGTACACAATCGACAGTACTGATACACAGACGCATATCGGGAGCGTCCCAACTGAGAAACCAGCATATATGCATAGCTTCGGTCTCACCCCTCGGTATGTTATTTTGACAGAATTTCCACTCCGGCTTGACCCACTGCAGTTTCTCCGCCCAGGTCGTCAAGACCCATTTATCGAACAGTTTGAATGGGAACCTGACCGTGGGACACGAATCATCATCGTTGATCGAACAACCGGTGAAATCGTTGCTGAACCTGTTGTTGATCCGGTGTTTGGGTTTCATCATGTCAATGCATTTGAACGAGATGGCGGTCGTACAGTGGTATTTGATCTTGAAACAGTCCCTGATGATACCTCGATTGATTCATTATATCTTGATACATTACGCAACGGTGAGTTGGGAACGCTTGCTGGTCGTCTTGAACGATTCGTCGTTGATCTCGGGTCACCGACTGATGATCGATATGGCAATTCCACCGCAACAGTCAGCCAGCAGACGTTATATGATGACGGAACTGCTCTTCCGACAGCATCACCAGCGCAGTGGTGTCAGCCACATCGCTATATTTATGCGATGAGCATGGAGCAACCGGTCACAGAGTGGGCTCAAGCGGTACTGAAATTCGATACTCACACGATGGACTCAATCGAATATCAAGAGGGTGCTGATTACTTTACTGAGCCAATTTTTGTCCCCAATCCAACTGGTGATGCACGCGATGATGGAGTTGTTCTTACACTTGGGCTCGACAGCGACCAGAATCGATCACGATTGTTTGTGCTGTCCGGCGACACGCTCGATGAGCGCGCCCGAATCACCCTTCCACACGCTGTCCCATTTGATTTTCATGGGAGATATTTTCCGAATGTCCACGTTGCATGAGTCATCACATGCCACAAGATACAGACATGCTGCATCGAATTGTTTCGTATGAAAGTCGAGACATATGATTCATTATCAAGCCAGGTTGCACTGGTTACGGGTGCAAATCGAGGTATTGGCGCTGAGATTGCCCGCATGCTCACTGAGGAAGGGGCGACGGTATATGCCGGCGCACGACGCACAGACACAGTTACAGCGTCTGATCAGCGCCCAATCGAAATTGATGTGACCGATGATGCGCAAATGAAATCAGCAATCAATACAATCGATGACGCTGAGGGTCGACTTGATATTCTCATAAATAATGCGGGTGTGCGAGGTCCGACAACATCACTTGAGGACGCATCAGTTGATGAGATTGACCAGACATTTGCAGTCAATCTCCGCGGACCAGTTGTTCTGACAAAATATGCACTTCCATTACTTCGTGAGCAAGAGGGTGCACGTATTGTCAATCTTTCATCTGGACTTGGTGCAATCGGTCCAGGCATGGATGGTGGGTCACCGCCATATCGTGTTTCAAAAACAGGATTGAATGGATTTACAGCGTATCTCCATGGTGAGTACGGGACCGAGGGACTCCTTGCAAACGCCGCCCGACCTGGCTGGGTACAAACCGAGCTCGCAACACCCGGTGCGCCACGGACACCAACCGAGGGAGCAGACACCCCAGCGTGGTTAGCACGATTCAAACCAAACGCGCCTGCTGGTCGATGCTGGCGGGACCGGATGCCTATTGGGTGGTAGCTTTCTTCAGACCACTCTAGAAGCATTTAGGATTTTCTCCAGAGAAATCAAGGCGAGTGCCTCGGGGCTTGGACGGAAATATAACCCCGAGGCGGTTCGCTACTGAATCTCCTCGACGGAGTACTCATTTGTTGTTGATAATTCGTGACATCCTCCCACGAGTCAATTCGTGGGTTTTCTCGTACACGTTCTATAATTGGTCACAGTCGGGGCGATAATATGCCAAATTTTCGTCCAATAATCTCATTTGATTATCGCTTTGAGAAAAATATCGAAGACGGACACATGCTCTCATCTGCGGTCAGTGATGATTGTCTTGTGTATGGTTTTTGTTATTTGAAACGGAAACGAAAACGAAAACGGAGACGGGGCGCCCAAGCGAACGTTCCAGCGCAGCTCAACTGAGTGTGGTTTCGGAGGGAGACAGTGCTCAGAGTGCCGACAACTGATAACCCGCTGTTGAAGATGATGAGTTAGTAAGAAAAGACATCGTTCACATTGCGATGGTGTTATGATATGAGATGATAACAGCACGATACGTGCAACCGATTGCTCATCGCGGCTGTCCACGCCAGTATCCTGAAAATACGCTCACAGCACTTCGAAGCGCTGGATCAAGAGCTGGTGCGGTTGAGTTCGACGTCCGTCGCTGTGGAACAGGTGAATCTGTTGTGATACATGATGAGAAACTCGACCGTGTCACTGACGCTGACGGACTTGTCTCAAAGACGTCAGTGACCGAGTTACAACGAGTACACGTCATGGATTCGAATGCACATGTCCCAACCTTACAGGAGGTGTTTCAGACGGTCCCTGAGGACGTGACATTGCATATTGAATTGAAAGAACCATCTGTTATTGATGATGTTGCGATGTACATCGACCAGTTTGCGCATGATGTTATCATCTCATCATTTGATCCGACTGCACTGACTGCGGCTGTTTCAGCGGGCCTCACAGACGTTGCATTCTTATTTGCAACGGAACCTCAGGATGCACTCGCGCGTGCTGTCGAAATCGGATGTACAGCCGTCCATCCCTCTGCATCACTTTGTATTGACACTACCATTGTCGATGCGGCTCACGAGCAAGGACTGCGTGTCAACGCATGGACTGTCGAGGATACCGAAACGCTCAGTTCATTAGCCAGAATCGATGGCGAGGACAACTCTGCAACCGTCGACGGTGTTATTATCGATGATTGCTCACTCATTAGGCGGTGTCGAACGCTTGGATAACTACACAATCGGTTCGAGTTGATGTCCGAGACATCTAGGCGGGCTCGAATCGATATGTGAGGATTTCACTCGTTGGATCCCACTCAAAGTCAGTATTGTGAACGCGCTGCATCCGCTCTTGATATGCCGTCAGTGACTCTGATCCCTCCCGTTGAGCGTCCGCGTTGGTTAAATCGCCAAGTGTTCGCTCATCAACACTTGCAATGACAAACACATCCTCATCGATGGAAAACGTATCACCTTCTGAGGCATATCGATTTGCTGCCCCACGACTCAGTTGTGTAATATCCCCGCTGCGAACAGCGCTCTTGACGTGCTCATTCGGTAACAACGTATCTGGATCAATTCTTGCCATCACTGCTTACTGCGTAGTGAATATTCAAAAGAGATGCGACATTCGTTATATTTCCAAATTATTGATAAATGAGAACCCGTCTCCAAACGTGTGTGTCGAATAATTTATACTCCTCCTATCTTCCCCTGTGGCAACAACGCGAATCCTTAATCGGAGACAGTCGGTGTGAATGAATGATATCATTTTATGATGCTGCATCTAATGAGATATAATTACAGAAACAATGCCAGGGCGGCTCACTCAATTTGGATCACTTATATTCTCATTCTCAGTAACGATATATGACAAGCTTCTCATTGCAATCCCACTTGTTGTATGTATCACATATATGACGTGTGCGATTGCGCTAACATTATCGCAGATAGCCTCGATGGGCGTTGCCTCAGTCGCTGGAGGCATTGTTGTTGGAGATGCGTTATTCATTAATCACCCTCAATTAGATTCAACATAAGCAGATGAAACGTGTCTTTTCGTCGATAACGTCAGCAGTTTAATTCACTCGGAGATGATTCCATATTCGCTGACATCGCTTGCAATCACAACTCACTACATCCTATAGGGGTCACTGGGCTCTGTTATCCTGACCGTCTCAGTCTTCGTTGACACGGATCGCTCGCAGAAGACGAGAAGCGAGTCTCTCAGTTCTCCACCTACCAACCGCTCCAATAGACACAGTTAGCTGTTGTTTCGACAACATCGCGATTAGAGAGATTTGAGGAGAACCCCTGGGGCTATGAATCCGACAATACACTACACTACATAACACATACCACCATTCGGTGAGATTCTCAAGTTGCCACAGTCTATCGTCTCCTCAAAGTATTTGATCGTCTCAGAGAGGAAGATCAGGTCGGAACAAAGCAATTCCGAACGGCCTTTGAAGTCGGTCTGTCCAAACAATGAGACAGTATTCGAAACGCTAACACGGTGAAGATGAACGCGGAACCGTTCGTCTCCGTGGTTGTTGGTTGAGCGAGCCGAGAGGTAACTCCGAGTCCGGTGACGCGAGTTGACCCCCCCGCTGGCGCAAACAATAGATGGGAGTGACTGACGCGGAGAATAGGGGTAACGGCGGTTTGGGACCACCAGTCAGCTACCGTTTCGTGATGGGTGAAAGGGGTCCCGAATAAGAAACCGGAGTCATGGTTGCGAACCTTCGACTCCCACCGCTCGGGATTTCCTCCGTCACCAGACACGGTCCGGCGGGCAGTCACGCCCAGCGTGACGGCGACTTCAGGCAGAGGGGGATGTCAAGAGTACACTGTGATCTCCTCAGTTGGATATTATACAGAATCAAGGAGAATCCCTGCGGGTTCAGCCGCAGGATGAATCCGACAACTTGGAGTCAATCGACGCTACGAAAGCCACTCTGATATTTCACAATCCGTAATTTAAACTGAAAGGCAGTTCTACATATGGGTAGGAATCAGGCTAAGAACGGAGCGATTCCCGCCAGTCCGACGATGGCGGTCTGTCCGCCCCCAAGCAATGAGACAATAATCGGACCCACTCAGGTGAACGGTCGGTTCCTCTCAGTCTCATGAATCGATGCAGTTGCAGATGCAGTGCCCGACTGCTTGCAAACAGCAGAAAAAGTAACTCCGAGTCCACCGAAGTCTGCCGGACTCCCCAAAGCAAAAACAACGTTGGGAGTCCGAACATGACCGAGGAGAGGAGTCCCGGGGGCGGGGGCTGAGATGTGGCACTCCCGGCACCAGCAGTCCTAGTTCACTCTACCCGCGACAGTCCATGAATCCCATACGGATTCTCACCGTATTGGGGTTCGGTGGAACTGCAAACCTGAAATATCCACCGCTTAGGATTCCTCTGTGTTTACGCGGAGGAGGATGTCAACCGGAGACCCGAGTATGTCATCTCAGGGAACACCTCCATTTTCACCCTCATATCACTCACGTCGTTACTCTCTCAAATGTCTTCTCAATGATATCATTAGTTTGTGGTAGTATCATTATCGGCGGTCAGCTCGCTCGCAGCCATCGAGAGTTCCTTAGGAGTATTCACATTTCTGAATGTCTGCTGTGTTGTGTGTGCGTTAATCGTTGCTTCCGAAATCGTACGGATATCAAGATACTCGAATGGGGCAATAAGTTGTCGTGCGCCATCATTGAGCGCGCGACGACAGGCAGCATACATTGGAGTCGTTGTGTAGACTGCATGCGTTGGCTGATACCACTCATCCACCCGTGGAACAACAGCATCGGCGTATCCTTCGGTAATGCGGTCAAATAAATACTCAACAAAGTCGGGATCAATAAACGGCATATCACAACCAACGGCGATGGTATACGTCGCATCCGTTATCTCAAGTCCACGGGCTAATCCTGCCATTGGACCGCGGTCTGGAGTCTGATCAATCGCGAATTGTAACTCAGTATCGCTTTCGGCTAGTGCTGCAGTAATCGAATCACGTTGTGACTGACGGCAATTGATAACGACCTCGTCAACGACGCCTGCGATTCGGTCAACAACCCGTTTAATCAGTGGCGTCCCGGCGAGGGTCACGACTGCTTTGTCCTGATTGCCAAAGCGTGTCGATCGACCGCCGGCAAGGACGACACCTCCGCGCATACGGGAATACTGTCATTCAGGAGCAAAGAGCACGTCGTTGCGAGAGATCCGAGTAGATGAAATAAATCGACTCTCCCGGTTGAGTCAGTCGGGATATAGATTATCTGCTCTGTGGAAACGAACACACACAAGCTTTGGGACGAACGTTATGTATTATATATTATATATTATCTCGACTTTCTGCATCGATGACACAGAGAGCTACGTCTGCAGGAGCTATACAATATCAAGAACCACAATCGAGAGATATAGCTGTCCGGCACCAGCAGTGATGAGCAGACCGGCAGCTATCTGTTCAATTCGTCCTGTGTAATGCCCAAGTCTCTGCCAAGCAGTCATCCCAGATTCTGCAAGGAGTGTCACGCCAATAAGCGGAACCGCGACTCCGGCAGCATACGTAAGAAGAACGGTCGCCGCATTTGTCGGTGAGAGTGAAACCGCCTGTGTGACCACGCCAAGGAATAACGGAATGACACACCCAGCGGCTGCAATCGCATAGACTGCACCAAAGATACCAAATCCGAGCAGTGAGTCTGGTCGGTGAGTAAGCGGGATCGTTGTCGATGCCCACTCAACCTCAACCCATAGCAACACTCCCAGCACAATGAGTGCAGCCCCGACAACTGGTTCGAATAGGGGTAATATTGCCGTGAGACGACGACCAATCATCGCCGTGAGCCCCGCGACAATCCCAAGCATCACAACCGCCCCACTCGCAGCTGTTATTCCCGAAAGTAGCCCCGATGGTGTGTCAGATTGGTTCATATAATAGCCAATATAACCAGGCAAGAGCGGGAATGCACACGGTGCAAAAAATGTCGCAATCCCGGCGCCTGCAGCGAACCCGATTGTACCAGCAGCTTTTATATCGAATCCGAAGAGTACGATTTGTCTCATCATACTACCCACGAATATGCTCAGTGGGTCCACAGACTCACACCAAGCCATGCAAGCGATTCAATTGTTGCTGAACGAAACGTGTGCAGATGACGGTGCAGTCATGTGAAACATCTTGGAGACAAGCGAAACTGAAGCTCAAAGCCCCGAGACACTCGTCCTGTATGTCCTGTCGATCAAACAACATTGAACGGTTTATATATAACTCTGGAGTCATACTCACTCGCTCTCTGTTAGAATAGCATCTAGCTTATTTTGGAGTGTCGATACTGATGTTACACCAACGTCTTCCCATTGAATGTCCCCTGTTGGGTCAGTGAGAGCAATATATGGAAGTCCTTGCGCACCAAGGACACTCATCAGTCTGCTTTGTGGGTCAAGACCAACGCTCCATTTCCCATCGTGTTCATCCCACCACGATCTGATATCTGCACGGGTGAGCGTCCCACCAATCCGCTCATTTGTGACCGAGACAAATCTGACCTGATCATTATATTTATTATAGACCGTCGAAAGTGCGTCCATCTGTGTTTGACACGGTGTACACCATGTTGCGAACAGATCAATTATTGTTGGCATCCCCGCCGTCGGAATCTGTATTGTTCCCTCCGTCGACTCCCCATTACGCAGTGTCGATAGCTGGATTGGAAGCGTCGTCTTCGAATTAATTGTCCCACTGGATCCACCAGAAGTATCTGACTGCGTCTCGGTTGAACTTAGAGTTGGAACTCCGCGCTGTAGTACTATCACGCTTCCACCGGTAAGCACAACCCCACCAGCAGCTTTGAGAATCCCACGCCGTCTCATCGCTTTCGTAGTGTTTCGAGATCGCGAATCATTTGATTGATATCTGGTGTCTGTGTTCGATAGGCGCGTTCAACATATCCATCAGTATTAATCAGATATGTGAGTGCAGAGTGAGCGAACATATACATATCCATGTCATCTGGATGTGTTCGCTCGAAGGTAACGCCGAATTCCTTCTCAACGGTTGCTTTTGCCCGCTCCGGCGACGTTGGACGAAGGAACTGCCAGCTGGCGTCGTCAACTGCAATATTCATCATCTCGCTATACTCACGGAGTCGCGCAGCGTCATCGCGCTGTGGGTCAAATGTCGTCGGGAGAAACGTTACTTGATCAATATAATCGCTTTCGATTGCATCTGTCTGGATGTTACGTATTGTCTGGATTAAGATCGGACAGACAGTCTGACAGTGACTGTAAAAAAACGTCACAATCGACGGCGTCTCAATGGCTCTGATTGTCACTGTTTGAGACGCAATCGGGGCAGGAAGTGTTACATCTGGAACACGCTGCCCCCATGCCGGATATGGTAACTCTTCGCTTGTGTACTCACGCTCGGGCTCAGGAAGGGTGACATTCGGATTACCATCACGAAGGCTCAATGTCGACCCCAGACACCCAGCTGTCGCGAGAGCCCCTACGCCGGCGATACCGCGAAGATAATTCCGTCTGTCCATACCAATAGTATTGTTCTATCAAAGCAATAAACATCGTGGTCTGTGCATTCACAGGGAGAACCTCTGTCCTCAATATGATTCGAACTGTGTCGTTCGCCACTGTATATCCTGTGTCATAAATCATACTATCTGACCGACAGATGAGAGGATACTTTCTTACAGTCACTATATGACATATAATTTATTATTATGAACTATATTTATATACCAATTGCTTGAATACCCCTGTTGGATGTACAGTCAGATATTGTACCCGACAGACGGGAGCGAGAACGCTGAGGCAGCATTCGATCATCTTGAGAGTATCGCAATCAATCACGATGCAACTGTGCATGTGTTATTCATCGTTGATCCCGGGCATGTTGGATCAGGGATGATAGCGGAGTTATCACCAGACAATATCTCTGGGATGACTGGTGAGTCATCAACCGGGAAACAGTCCGGAATGCGTGGATCACCGGAGATTCCTGAGGAAACGCGTCGGTCACTTTTTGCGTACGGTCAAAAAGTTGTTGATGATGTTGCAGACGATCTACGTGAAGTTGGGACCCGGACGGAGGTTCAGGTCGGTGCTGATGTCTATCAGAAAATCCTTGATTACGCTGATGACCATCATATTGATTTGATTACAATGGGGACACACGGACGACGCGGTGTCGATCATTATCTGCTTGGAAGTGTTGCGGAGAAGGTCGTCCGTCTCTCAGATACACCTGTCCTGACAATTCGTCATTCGGAGTGATCTGTATTTACTCTGATTATTTCTTGCACTACCGGCTAACAGCTATCTATCATGTGCGCCGACATTCTAAGTGAGACAATATCCTCCTTCCCTCTCAGCGTGAAATCTTCTCTGATTCTTCAAAATATGAGCACTTGGTCTGTGGGATTGCCTCGTCACGAGCTGTTGAGATCATTCTTTCCTTTTTTATTTCACTATTCGAAGCGGAACACGGAAATTTATCGATGATACAGGCGCAATCCCACAGCCTTCAGACCGTCGTGCCGTCGCAGCCGGGGTTTCCGAACAGTTTTGTTGCAATATGACGCAGATATAGATGCCGACGCACTAGCTCTGGCCTCAGTGTCGCCGCATGCCCGACAGGTGGCGGTTCGAGTGTGAGTGTGAGTGTAATAACTGTGAGTGTCCGCCCACGCTGGAAATAGGGTGTGCCCCGTGTAGGAAGCAAACAACAACCACGTCATGTAAGCAACTCTGAGTCTGTGAATCCAACGACCGACCACCGCTCCTGTGGCAAAGATAACACAGGAGCGCGTTCTCGGCCGAGGATAGGATTATTGGGGTCTGGCACTCTCAGTCGACAGAGGCTGTCCGTTTCCTGGTCATATACCGATTCGAACGGTGTGTGAGCTTGGCAGTTTGTCAACCTGGACCTACAATTCCCAACTCAACTCAGCGGTGCGGTGCCGTGAGATTCCTCCGCGTTCACGCCGAGGAGAATATCAATGATGGGGGTTTCCAGGAAAGTCTTTTTCACCAGCCTCAATTGGGACATCAAGCCAATTTTCTGCGGGGACGAGCGGGCACTCATATGCCGGATTGTACGCACATGTTGGATTATACGCACGATTCAGATCGAGTGTCCATGTCCCATCGTCATTGTGGTCTTCTGCCGGCTCAAGATCAATATACCGTCCCGCACCGTATGTCTCAGATCCACTCGTTGCATCCCGAAACGGGACCCACAGTCGATTCCCGCCATCTGTTGGCTCATATGCTGCGAGTGAGATTGCAGTTGTCTCAATTGTGATATCGAAGGTCCCAACCCGACGGTATGTCTGTTCCCCATCAGCGGTTGTCTCAATCGTAATACTTTCTGGGTCATCATCACGCGTGAGTGGGACGGTAAATCGATACTCCGGGTCAATTGGATAATATGCTAAGCCAGGAAATGACTCGCCTCTAAGCTCTGGGGGGAGTGGTGACCGATCACTGCTGCGGAAATATCGCTTTTTGTTCGCCCGACTCTCCTTGATTTCTGTCTGCCAGTCATCAGGTGTTGTGCTCATATGATATCTCCTCTCAATCAATATTGTGAATTATATGCAATAACCCTTCTGTGGTCTTCCGGATTCATCGCATGTGAGTTCACACAAGAACGTCTCACACATGACCAGGACGGTGACGGTCAGTGCAGCGGACAGTTCATCAGACTATTATTCGTCTATACACATGACAGTCCATCTCAGATTGGATTTCTCAATCTCGATTGCATTCGTCATTGGATGGAGGATCAGGGCATGTGGATGGTTTCTCAGCAGACGCCTGACCACCGTCTGCGATCGGTTCGTCAAGGCGAGTGATTTCAGTACCAAGCGTATCAAGATCAAACCGTGTCGTCGTGAGTCGGGAGATAACCACTGTGACACCGATTGAGGTAAGGAATGATCCACCAAACGCGGTGAGATACAACGGGTCAGCACTCGGAAGTGCTGGACCGACAAGCGGGATTGCAGTGATGAACCCGCGGAGATCTGGAAAGTACGCAAGCCCAACCGCAAGTCCGGAAAGACTCCCAGCGAGTGCACCAAAGCCGGTGAGTCGCTCACTGTAGAGCCCATATACAAGTGGAAACGCAAGGGCTGTTCCAAGAAGGTCTGCAAGGAAAAACAATCGAAGCACACTCTGTGCTCGGACACTGACATAGATAGCCGCAAATGCAATACACAGCGTAAATCCACGTGCAATCCATCGAAGCTGACGATCAGTACTCACCGGATATATCCGCGCAAGATCAACGGTGATGAGACTCGAAAGCGCATTAAAAAGCGTATCAACAGAGCTCATGACAAGTGACAATGCAAGCAGCACCACAACAACAATCACCCATTCTGGGACTGCCGTCTGGAGCAACACAAAAAATGCCACATCAGCATTGTACGCTGCACTTGCTGGGTCGGTCACGATATCTGCATGTCCGGTCGCAACAACACCAAGAAATGCGGCGATAAAGACAATGAAACCATTCAGGATCGTTGCCCGACGGAATGCGACTGTAATACTCTCACTGTCTGTTCCCGCATAGATTCGCTGCCACCATGTTTGATTGAGTAATTCCGCTCCGAGAATTGCAAATGCAAGTGCAAGCCCGAACTGGAACCCTGCTGCGGTCGTTGGATCGAGCAGGGCTGGGTCAGCGGTTGTGATGTTTCCCAGGACTGACGTCGGTCCGCCAAGTGCAAACACCGTTGCGATGAATGCAACAGCAAGCAATGGAATAACGATTACCGCCTGTACCGTATCAGTGAATATACTTGCTCGAAGTCCGCCATAGCCGGTGTATAGTAACACGAACCCACCAACGAGTGTTGCTGTTTGCCACTGTGGAACATCAGCAACAAATGCAAGCGCCCCTGCAATCCCGGTTAACTCCGCGGCAACGAACACAAACATATACAGACCGCTGACGACGACGACAAACGCGTACATTGTCGTTCCATAGCGTGCACGTGCATACTCGGTGAGCGAGTGCCCCGATGGAATGAGGGATCGAATTCGCGGTCCGACCCGAGAATACACATACATTGGTACAGCCTCACCAATAGCATATCCAATAACCGCTGCGATGCCGAAGCCTGCCCCTGCTTCTGGTGCTGCGAACAGAATCCAGACGCCCATGACAGATGCAACGAGTGTTGCTGTTATCCGATTGGTTCCCGCTTGATTCCGTGCAGAAATGAGATCTTCAATTGATGTCACCCGACCCTGGCTGTGCCACATCCCAGCAATCGTGAATCCAATGAGTGTCATCACCGTGAGTCCAAGCACAACGGTTGTGCTCACCATGAGTTCCAACCTCTAGTTTTTCTCATGACTGCTGATTGTTGCTGTAGTACTATCATAGCAAGCCCACACGGATGGTGTCGAGACATTATTAGACCGTCCACTCCTCACGCCGCCATGTGGCATCCCAAAAACGGTACTCATACTGTGCTGAAGTCTCGAAGATACGGCGACACCGTTCAATTTCTGTCTCGGTTGCTTCGGCGGTCATCTCATCACTGAGAGTGAGACACCATTCTGTGAGTTCACTAAACTCCTCACCGGTGTACATCTCAATCCACGCCGCATACCGTTCATCTCCGGGGAGTCCATCAGCGGCAAGACGTGTGGCTACATCATTGAATCCCCACATACAGGGTAATAATGCCACAACGAGGTCTGTGAATGATCCAAGTGCTGCGGTCCGAAGAAGAAAATCAGTGTATCCCTGTGTTGTCGGCGACAGTGGTGTTGCTTCGAGTTCATTCTTGATGATTCCAAATTCTGCCGCATATGACCGGTGAAGATCAATCTCCTCGGTGAGTGTTGCAGTGAGTAAGTCTGTGAATGTCTTCATTCGATCAAACGTTGGCGCTTTCGCGGCCCCGAGCGCAAAGAGTCTGCCATACTCGATGAGATACTGATAATCCTGTCGGACCCAGTATTTAAATCGGTCCGTCTGAAGCGTCCCATCGCCAATACCAGCAACCATTGGATGTTCGACAATTGCTGTCCAAATCTCGTCTGCTCGGGGGCGTATCCTCTTTGTGAATGCCATGTATGCAGTCCATGTCAACGGAGCGGTAAAATTATTATGCACTTATACAACCAATTAATACTAAAATAAGTAGACTGATATCTCCGTCAATTCACGCGCTCAAGCGACTGGATATCCGGATACGGAGATAGGTGAGACGTAAGTGAGTGTCATCTAGGCTGTCTCAAGAGCGTAACTCTCGGGATAATTCGACTCACGGTCGCTTTGTGATTCTCTGAGAGGGACCATTGGATCTTCTTCACTCACCGTTTCGGATAATTTAGTACCGTCTTTGATGCTGCAGTCATGAATACCAGTGATGACATCAACACCATCACCGACACTGCATCATATTGGAATTACCGTTGACACCCTTGAGCTAATGGTTAAGTTTTATACTGAAGTGCTCAATCTCGACGTCCTCACACGATTTAGCGTTGGTGATGAGGCGTTTGCGACAGCCGTTGATATTCCAGATGCGCATGCTGAGTTTGTCCATCTTGATACCGGCAATGGTCGTCTTGAACTCGTCTCATACACCCCATCAGATACACACCAAACTGCGGATGAACTGAACGTCTCTGGAACAACACACATTGGAGTGGCTGTCGAAGATATCGATGAGGTATATACGTCGCTTCCAGATACTGTTGAGACGGTCAGTTCTCCTCAGACCACTGATACAGGAACGCGGGTCTGTTTTCTTCGTGACCCCGAATCAAACCTTGTCGAGTTACTCTCAGTCTAAGTTAGTTGGGTAGTTTATTTCATATAAAATCAATCAAATATAATTCGATTTTGTATGATACTATTCGGTGTCGTGTATATATCAGAACTTATAGATAATTGCTGAATAGTTGCTGAAAAGAGATGAGAATTCACGGCTAATACAATACTCATGATTTACTGTTTTTTGCCCATCTCATGCTGTTTGCAGGCAATTCACATAGCTGTAATACCCATCATAATCGATTAATATTTCACCCTTATCGTTCGTGATAGATAGCGGATATAAAGGCATGAATGAGTACTGACAAAGCCTCATAGGTAGAAAAGGCCTCTGCTGAAATAGATGGTTCGAAACACCTCACAACAGCAACGACGCACTGCCGAAGACGAACGTGAATTCTATTTACCTGGTGTCGCTGTATCAGCGACAATTGATCGACTCGAGTCGGCTATTGGATCCCGTCTTGGTGCTCGACAACCAATCCGACTGCCAGTAACCAAAGAACGTCTGACCCAGACGGTTAAACAACACCGCGCTGACTAAGTGTCTCAGTTACTCACCATACTTTCATTTCCTCAGTAACATACCTCGTCTATCTCTGTTCTCTGTCAAAGAATTATTTCGTGCAATCTTTCTGTCATATTTTTTGGGCACAGCTCACCCGCTGATACCACCGAGGACACAGCGTCCAGTGCCCGGTGAGATATCTATCGAGACTCACATTTTTGATCTCTCGTAGAGAGTGGGCTGGAGATGTTATGATGAAACGCCAGTCACAGGTGTATTATTCTCAACTACGGATGAAAACCAACCAGAATATCGAAGTTGGATGTGAGTCCGGATTCAATATGATGGTATCCGATTAGCAAAAAAGAAGCCACCATATTGCTAAAATATTCGATGAGAACTATCCTCAGGGTTCAATGACAGCACGAAAGCGTGCTTCGTTTTCAATCATCCGACTGTAAGCCGTCGTCACCTCGTCAAGCGAGTATGTTTCAACCTCAGGGGTAATCGTACGAAGAGCACTAAATTCGAGTGTATCCTGTGAGTCACGTGCATCTCCAGACGCCCATCCCTCAACGCTACTTCGCGATCCGACGAGGTCTTGTCCGCTGGCTTCGATTGGTTCACCCGGAATCCCAACGACAACAACAGACCCATCAGCTCCAAGCCCACTGACCACACGACTGATTGCATCACTTGCAGGTGCAGTTGCAAGGATGACCGAAGCGCCACCGAGTTCAGTCAGCCGTTCTGCTGGGTCGACCGCCGTTGCGTCGATGAAATGATCAGCGCCGAGTTCTTTTGCAAGCGGCTCTTTGTCAGTGCTTCGTGAAAGAGCGACCGTCTCAAAGCCTGCTGCGTGCGCGTACTGAATGCCAAGGTGACCAAGCCCACCAATTCCTTGTACAGCAACAAGATCGCCTGGGCGAGCCTCAGTATGCCTGAGGGCGTTATACGTCGTCACGCCAGCGCATAAGAGTGGGGCTGCCTCAACAGCAGTGAGCTCGTCAGGGACTGCAGCCACCGCTTCCGCAGGCACAGTCGTGTATTCGGCGTATCCTCCATCATATGTCAATCCAGTTATTTTGCCGTCAACACATTGTTGAAAGTCACCACGCCGGCATGGATCACAGTCGAAGCAGTGACCACCATGCCACCCAACACCAACGCGGTCATCAATCTCCCACATATTCACATCTGCTCCGACGGCGTCAATCCGTCCTGCGACTTCATGACCTGGGACTCGTGGGTACTCGACCCCCGGATAGGTTCCCTCTTTGACAAACACATCACTGTGACAGATGCCACATGCCTCAACAGCAATGCGAACTTCGTCCGGATTGGGCTCTGGGACCGGACGGTCAACAAGATCAAATTCTGCTCCCGGTTCAGAAACAACAGCCGCTTGCATTTTCTCAGACACATTGGTCATATGCGATGGCGAGATATGACAAGGTGTCGATGTTGATGTTGATATTAATCGTGATGGTGACGGTGATGGTGATGATGGTACCATCCACACGTCAGTCTGTTCAGCTATCGACAATTGCGTCTGCGACAAGAGTTGTTACCTGTGAGTGTACCTCCTCCGGCAGTTCGACGAGCGGTGCTCTCACACTTGCCGAATCAATGACCCCGCGATGTGTGAGTCCCACTTTTGTGACTGGTGCGAATCCATACTCCAAACAGAGGTCGAACAGCGGTGCGAGTGCTGATTGCTCAATCTCGAATGCAGTCTGTGTTTCGCCATTGAACGCTTTCTCTCGAATCATGCAAAATTGCTCTGGAAGCACATTTGAGAGTGCATTGATCCCGCCGGCTGTTCCGGCATGAACGCCACTCACATAATGCCGGTCGTATCCCTCAAATACGTGAAATGAGGAGTCAGTTCTCGAAAGGACTTCAAGAACATAATCAAAATTACCACTCGAATCTTTCAATCCAATCACTGTATCAGTCTCTGCGAGTGTGGCAACTGTTTCAGGGCTGATTGGCTGTCCGGTGCATGCAGGGATGTTATACAGTACGACCGGAAGGGGACTTTCTGCGACAGCAGAGTGAAAAAATTGTTCGATGCCTGTTGATCCTGGTCCTGTGTGAAAGTACGGCGGTGCGAGGAGTGCAGCATCAGCACCCGTCTGGGCGGCAAATTCCAGATTTGACCGCACGGATGGGATATCTGTCGCAGCGACACCAGCAATCACAGGTGTTGTCTCATCAGCCACATCGACTGCTGTCTCAATGACTGCACGATACTCGATTGGTGTGAGACTCGCGAATTCACCTGTCGTCCCACATGGGACGATTCCATCAATTCCAGCGTCACTCACGAATTCGATCACAGAGCGCAATCCAGTATGATCGACATCATTCCCAGTGCCAGCACCAGTCTCAGTCTCAGTCTCAGTGAATGGTGTCACAATCGGACACAGCACACTGCGAGGATGAATTTCAGACGTTCCAGACATTGTTACACAGTGTGTGGGCAGTGGTATTGTTCTGTCGGCAGACACGATGATTGAGTACCAATGGACAACTAATTCGATTAGAGACTCATCACGGGATACCTGGTGGCACTATTCGGAGATCAGTTATCCAGATTTTTTCTTACTCGATCTGTACAGGTAGTCCAAGCCGACTGCCCCAGGCTTTGATGTCGACGTGAGGATGAGTTGAGGAAACATATTTCATATGTCAGTTTTGACGGACAATCGATTCCTCACTCCAATTCACGCTTAATTTCACGCAATTGATCAGAGACATCGTCAGTGTCTGAGTTTGTTGTGGATTGTTGGACATCCTCAGTTTCAAGCATTAATTCTAATCGCCGTTCAAATTCAGCCTCATCAATTTCTCCATTCGCGTATCGTTGTCGAAGCGTGGTGAGAGGGTCCTCATCATGTGTCGTTTCATCTGCCGAGGGTTCATTATCGCTGGATTCGACGAGGGGGAAATCCGAACCAAGTAGTCCAATCAACGGTAACAAAATGAAGAATCCAAGAATGAATGTGACCGACACAATAGTGCCCAATCCGAGGACTGCGAACAACGAGGACAGACCGAATGAGAGGATGGCGATGAGTCCAGCCAATCGTCTTTTACTAAAGGTGGGGAGGGACTGACCCATACTCTTTGTCATGTGTGCGAAATAAAAAAATACCCTCAGTCACAGTCTCTTCGAGAATTATCTGAGTTCCTCTCATGCGTCTGAAGCCGTTGCATTCCTCGGTGGTAACGCAATCGACTGAATCTCTGAGTACCTCAGTTATCAGTTGGTGATACTCTGAGTGTCGCTCCTTCGAATCGGAATACGCATACAGGCCTTCCAAGTGAGATGAGTATGGGTTCGGACATAAACACTGCTCATATTGCTAATGGCTGTTATAAACCTGCGGAGGGTACTAACTCTGGGTTCATTAACCGAGTGTGATTGCTCCTCACAACCGCCGAGTATCCAATCATGGCTGTTGCATTCCACTTCCACTTCCTTCCAGAGCCTTATCTGTAGATACGTCCCTCACACAACGCTGTAACCGTGTCTGTACCATTTCGAGGTGAGTATCCATGGTATATAATTATTTACTACATAATGAGTACCTTTTTACCGCTACGGTGAGATATAACATGTGATGACAAAACAACTTAACGAAGATTCTGAGCCAGTTTACACAATGACTCGCGTTGCCTCAGAAACGGAGTCTGAGGAATCCTCGCGTTCAGGTATAGTTCTTAATTAATTAATCGGTAACTCACCTGAACTGAGTAGGTTACAGTTGCGATAAGCGACTGAGACAGTTTCTGTCTCAGTCTTATCAACTGATGCAGTTTTATTGATGAGAGAAACGATGCCTATCTCAATGACACTCCGGTCAATGTTACGTTCGAAGATGATAGTTCGAAAAATGAGGGTAAATATGCGAATGTCGTAACTCGGGTTATTCTCATGAAGTAATGATTGGTCGATTCATTATCATTAAGAATGATAGTATACGGAATTTGGTGCCCGGGCTATATGATGATGTTGATTGAGAGTTATCCTTTTATTGGTCTGTACGGAAGACATGTTGCTTGCGCTCGGTCTCATTATTTGTTAATATCAAGTCTGTCAATATTCTCGGTCAAAATGGACAGTCGCTGAGGGTTATAATAAAGCCCCCTCGTTGATCAACATCACATACATTGTTCCCCTGAACTCGAGCTTCCTGCTTCTGTGACGCGAGTTGTAGTCATAACCATAGCTGAAGAGCCACCATCGATAACCACAGGGGTCGCCGTCTCCACAGATGGTGAGAAATTCCAGAGCAATTCGTTCGTACACCGGATACATTCACGTCCTCTCTGCGATATCTAGAAGACATTGTCTCGAATCGAGCGACTTCTCGATCGTTCAGTCCGCTTGACCCCTTTAGAGCGTTCAACGTAGCATTTCAAATCCAATCAGTTTCAAATTCGTACGTCGGGCACAAGTCCAAACCGGCTTTCCTTGTCGTTCCACCTCAGGTTACCTGCTGTTCCAAGACGAAGACGCCAACTCCGATTCACCATGATTTTGATTTTGAGCCCTTTTTATTCGGGACCTCAGAGCAAGAATGCTTCCGGAAGCCAATCCTGACTGATCGTTGAGGACTCGCGTGGTTCCGGATTATTAACTGTATTACATTATTCATCCTGTCCGGTGGTTCCCTGTAATACTAGCCTTGTTTGTACGTTCAGGGTGCACCGCTTGAGTATATACCTATGCGTTGGGAATCAGAAACTACAAATTAGGACCTCTCGGTGTTTGTGGTGCTCAGTTTGAGCGAATCTATCAAGCTTGGCGGGTGCCGAATGCGCATGTGAGCTCATTCGAGAACTTCACTGTCGGAACATGGGAGGCCCCATGTAAGACTGAACAACCATACGAGGGTATCAAGCGACGCGTGCTCTGCTTCGATGATGAGACAATGCAGGTCCACTATACCGTCAAAGCTGATGCGGTCTTTCCTGAACACGAGCATGAGGAAACAAAACAGACAGTATACGTTATCGATGGGGCTATCGAGTTGTTTGGTGATCATGAGCAGTTACTGGAATCAGGCGACTCATTCATCATTGGACCTGACGTTCGTCATGGCGTACGCGGTGTTGCTGAACGAACTGAGCTGTTGGATACCTTCACGCCTCGCATTGAATCATATACGAAATAGAGGCACAGTCAAAATGTATCCTGGAGACATCTACTGAGAGTAGCACTGGCACTGGAAGGTTCGGTGGATAATTTAATGACAGAACCGACAAAGCCGACCATTTATGCCCGGTTATTCAGTAAAAAACATAATGTCAACCCTGAATAAGGAACAGCGTGAATATGCCGAGCGTGCGGAATCTGTAGCTGCGGAGTTCAATGTCTCAGGGATCCAAGCAGGTGGTCTCTCTCCAATCTGCTTTTTTTCATCCCAAATACTATCCTATCGTCAATGGGGGCTCCAGAGATGGGCTGAAGCAAGTTACAGGGGAGACGGTGAGTAACGATTTGAGTGATTATACCGACGAAGCCAAACGCTACCGTGATATTCGCGATACCCACGGACCCAATCGCGGTGACGGTCATCTCCGCGATCTCGATTGGTTTCTGCACCTTCTCGTGCGAGGCGATTTAGAGCCGACAGACCCGACTGTCTGGATCGAGAAAACCGATATTCATGCTCCATACAAAGAGCCTGGCAACGGGGAACTCGCACTTGGACGAGCGATCTTATCCCTACAGGAGGACGAGGGTGGTGGTGACCGATACTGGCAACTTCGGGAAGCCGAGAAGGGGGATATCGTGCTTTATCTGCTTCAGGATGATTATGCGATTGTCGGCGCTTCTATTGTCGAATCAGAGCTAATTACTGACTATGACTTCCCAGAAGCCGTCGAACAGCGGTGGGAACAGACACAGCGGGATGAAGGCGGGTATCTGCGGAAGCTCCGCTCTTTTGAGCGATTCGATACGCCGCTTGAACTGAAGCCGGATCTGTTCGACCACCCTGACCGACAGGAGATGATTGATTGGATTCGAGAGGAGTACTCGAACATCTTCTACAACAAAAACCGTGCTCTCGTCCAAGGAGGATATCTGACGAAGGCTCCGGGACCACTTGTTGAAGTGTTGGCTGACGCCTCCGACGATCTCACAGAGTACATTTCTGACCACGGGTACAATGTCTCGGGCCACGAGCGATTACAGTCGAATACAGACGACACGGGAACTGAAACCCATGATGATGACGTGACCTACCGCCTCTGGAATACAAATTACAGCAACGACAATACAGATGGGCGGGCAACATTCCGTCGCGGTGTGGCGGCTGCATACGGCGATGACCAGTATGGGTCAAAGCTCGCCATACCGAATTCAGGGGATGTTCTCCTGGCCTACCGAGAAGGACTCGGCATTATTGGCGCTGGGACAGTTATCGAAGAAACCGATGGGTCCCCGATCCAGCACGATGACCAGAATGTGGAGCCGATTAAAGGCGATAGGGCATTAGAGTATCACCTCCCAGTCGATTGGGAATATACGCTACCAGACGAGGAAGCCGTCTCGTTGAATACAATCCGAGACGTGCTTGGAAGTGAAAAAATAGGTCATGTCAAAACCACCCAGAAGCCAAGCAACCAGGATGGGGCGGCTGAAATCCGAGAGATCGTGCGGCAGCGCTACATTGGCGTCCACAGTGAATCGCCCGGGAGCAAACGCACATAAGGAGATCCGCACTCAGCTGGAGGCGAAGAAACAGCTCGTCTTCCATGACCCGCCAGGGACGGGGAAGACCTACACTGCACGGCGGTTCGCAAACTGGTACCGAGCGACCACCGATGAGACAGCCGTCGGTACTAAACAGGTACGTACAGTCTCGTTCTACCCTTCCTTTGCCTATGAGGACTTCCTCGAAGGGTTTACTGCTTCCGTAGAAGGGGAGGGACAGGTTTCCTATGACTACAAGAAAGGCGCCTTCGCCTCGATTGTCGACGATGCGACAACAGCGTACGAGGCTACAGCCGACGACGAAACGGCACCCCCATTCTTCCTCGTCATCGACGAGATCAATCGAGGCAATCTCGCCCAGATATTCGGAGAGACCATTACGCTGTTAGAGGCTGATAAGCGGATAGGGCAGCCGAATCAAGTGACGGCACAGCTTGCACACTCCGGAGATCCGTTCACAGTGCCGCCGAACCTCTACGTAATCGGGACGATGAATACTGCCGACGAATCGATTGCGTTGATCGATACAGCGCTCCGTCGACGGTTTCGCTTCCTCGCGTTCCCTCCGCAGTTCGAGACTGTCGCCGAATCGGAGTCCAGACTCCAGGATGCAACGTCGTTGGAAGCGGTCATCGATGACGGCGAAGACGATCGGGCGCAGCTGCTTGCAGCGTCGATCCTGGGCCTCCAGAAGCTGAACAAGAAAATAATGGGCGTTCGGCAATTGGGGAAAGGCAAGCGTCTCGGCCACACGTATCTGTTCGACTGTGAGGACGTCGATGCGATCGTCAACACTTGGCAGTATGAGATTATGCCCCAGCTCGAAGAATACTACTTCGGGCAGTTCGATGCGTTGCAGGACGATCTCTTCAACGATGTCGATCAGTCGTTGTTGGACACCGACCAGCAGACGGTGGCCGAGTTCTCGGCTCAAGAGCTATATGACTGTCTGTGTGACCTGGCAGAGATTTCGGATAGCGACCGAGGAGCGCTCTCATAGGTATGAGGAGTCTTTCAGAGGCCGTTTCCGCCCATACGGGGAATGGCGGGAGTGCAGGTGATACCGACAGGTTACCGATCGACTTAGAAGAGCATGACCAGTCTGATCCACTGGATCTGTCGAGTGAGGATCAGTCCTTCCTTGACGAGCTGGCGGCAGATGAAGGTCTTTTGAATGTCACGTACACGCGGGAGGGAAAGCCACGTGTGAGTACGTCGAGTTACATCGGTGTCGCAGCCCTCCCCAGTGGTCGTCGGCTCAATGTAACTCCGAAGCAAACGGTGAGCCGGTTGCTAACGCTGTTGCAGTACGCTCTCGATGTGTCGTCAACGACGGTCGACAAAGAGACGAGCTTCTCAGGGGCCGAGACATTTATTGATGCCTTCGGCGCGCTGTTCACCGCGAAGCTGCGACAACTATTGACCCGGGACATCCGACGAGACTACACGCGGATCGAGTCAATTGAGACGGCGGTCCGCGGGCGGTTGGATGTCCAGCGGCAACTCCAGCGCCCCACGCCGGTGCCCACGGATTTCGCTGTCGAATACGACACCCTCACCGCGAACACCACAGCCAATCAGGCGATTCTGGCTGCAACACAGATACTGACTCGCCTTGTCGAAGGGGATACGCTGGCAGCAGTGTTGTCCCGCCAGGCGACGCAATTAAGACAGACTGTTGAGCCGAACCACGTAACGTCGGCCGAAATTGAGGCGATCGAGACCACACGGCTCAACGCCTACTACGCCGACCTGCTCGAATTAAGTAGATTAGTCCTCCAACGGCGCTTTTTCGAAGATCTGACTGCTGGAGCAGTTGCTTCGTTCGGATTGTTCATTAACATGAACACGGTGTATGAAGCTGTTGTCGAACGGGCGGTGCGGGCTGGGGCAGCTCAGATAAATCTGGACTGGACAGTCGAGGGACAGGGATCACTTGGTGACTTGATTGACGGGCCGCATGCTGTGGGGATGCAACCTGACGCTGTCGTTCTTGATGAGGAGGGGTGTGTGATTGCGGTTGCCGATGCGAAATGGAAGACCGGCGGGGACAGTTCTGGTGATGTGTATCAGTTGACTTCGTATATGTTGGCTGAGGGAGTGCCGGGGTTGTTGGTATATCCGCAACAGGACGAAACAGAGCGGGAGTCAGTGATACAGGGAGAGCATGTATTGCGGTCAGTGTATCTTCCCACCGCAGCGGATGTATCGTCTGCTACAGAATATATCGAGAAGATGGAGGGAGAAGCGGCGACCCAGTTGCGGTCGATCATCAGCGATAGTTGACCTTCATTGAGGGTCTTGCCCGCGTGATTTTGCGATTCACGGTGGTCAATGGTGTGACGTATACTTTAGATGAGCCCAGAAGAGTGTTAATTATTGCTCACTTGAACAAATCCAACAGTAAGAGAATGGACCATTGACTCATCCAATAGCCACGTATTGGAACCCGTAGTCATCCTCATCCACCCCTACTGTCGCGATCCAGGCTGAAGAGGCTGACAGCAGGGTGCGCTCCGTCCCCGTCCGGTGAACAGAAGTATTTACAAATCAACAAGTATACTACTAAACACTAACTCAGGGATACAGCACCACCCCGATAGAGGCATCGCTACCTGACCACCGACAACGAACAAACGAAACGATGAGCAACATCAAACGAAATGACATCGGCGAACCGCCCGATCAATACCAGACGAAGGGAGAATACAACATGTACCTCGTTGGGTCGGCGCTCCAGAAAGCGATCCGGCGAGGCGACCGTGAAGTGGCGATGTTCTCCGCGCTCGAACTGGTCCGGAGTGGCTACTTCTTCTGTGCGCGGATCGGCGATGAGGTCTTTATGCGATATGTCCCCCGCGAGTGGGAGACGATTGAGACGGATGATGATGACGACGATGTCCTCATCCAGGACACGCTCACCTGCCTGAAGCGGATCGAGTGTCCGGCAGAGACGGAGCGCGTGCTTCCCGACGAGATGCGTGAACGAATCTATGATGCGTGGGAGGTCGCTCGCGAGGACATCTTCTGGCAGTGGCAGGAGCAGACGGACCCGTTGAATGTCCAGCCCGACATCAGAAGCTGTTCCGTGAGGTCGGCCAGCATCTCCGGGACCACTGGCCAGACGACATGACCCAGGAGAAGCTTCAGACGACGGTCTCCTCTGTCGAGGCACCATGGCCCCGGCGGTACGAGCGTGAGCTACGAGAGGTTTACGAGGACGAGAACCTCCCCCGGTCGAGAAGTCGCGAGAGCTCGTCGAGAAGGTCGAAGATCTCGGGCTCCAGCCTCACGAAGCGCCGAACCCGCTTCCCCAGCTCCAAGCGGAAGAAGAGGTGAAGCTGGTCTGCTGGATGGTTGTCGCCCCTGAAGGAGAAGAGCAAGAAAAAGACCGACCCAAGCTTATGTCACAGGTCACGTTCGACACATAAACAGAGATCGAGGTAACCGATGAAATTAGAAAAAATACTGAATCGCAGGTCCTACGCTGGAGGAGAATTTAATTTTGAGGATGTCGCACAGGTCCAAATCGGACATGAGGAAGGTAAGTATGGATATTTTATAATTGAATCAAAGAGATCAAAAACAACTCTCTCCGGAGCTGATATTCCATGGAATAACCACGCCGTAGTATATCTTGAGGAACCCGATAAGTTCGAACAGGTCAACGAGATACTTAGACGGCGCTTGGATTCTGGACTCAAAATTCAAGCGAGCACTGGTTTCATGTCCGCAGAGGGTGAGTACGAAGGAAAAGATACAGACAACACGGATATTTCGTATGTTCGCATACATGTCGAAGGAGATGTAATTAGTTTACAATGTTTCGACGATTCACGTAATCACATAGGTGCCGCTTCTATTCCGATTGCAACAGCTTTTGAGGAAGGTGAGTACACTGACGAAGAAAATCTGGAAATGTTCGATACGATGGTCGGTGAAGTCTTAGACAGTTTTGTGAGTGCGCATAATCCAGAGACAATGGAAAACGAGCGAGTACCGGCGATAGGAAGGGTAGAACGGATCTGTAATCGATTTCATACAGCGGCGAAACAGCTACGTGATACGCATGGAAAATCAGATTCGTTCGAAATAGAGAACGAATATGATGTCCAGTCACTACTACATTCGTTTTTAAAATTAGAGTTTGATAACATAAGGGCTGAAATATATACTGACAGCTATGCGGGCACACAACCACGGATAGACTTCCTGATAGAGGAGCCGAATATTCTGGTTGAGGTCAAACACGCAAGGTCCGATCACGGTACCCAGGACATCAAGGAGGAGTTGGCCATCGACAAAGATCACTATCGTAAACAGGATCACGATGAGTTAGTGTGCTTTATTTATGATCCAGAGGAAGTAATCGACAATCCGAGTGGATTTAAAAAAGATATTGAGTGGGAAGAACCCTCAGTAACCGTCTTAGTCTCTCCTAATCGATGAGGCAGGGAGATAATTGACTGACCGAAGCGACCCTGCTGTCAGCCTCGGAAGCCAGGTGTAATCCTACTCGGAGGTCGGCTCAGCTAACCGGCAATTTGCTGGCTATACACTGTTAGGATGTAGGAAGCCTTTAGACTCTGGTCTGGAATCAAATATACGCAATCGCACGACGTGACCGATCCGACCGCGGTGACGGGTTCCAATAGCAGGAGAATCCGTTGCCGGTACTCCGCATCAAATCGGCTCAGTGATGGTGTGAATGGTATATAAGAAGTCTTCGCCGTCTGCCGAATACGCTCACATCGGGAGCGGGATGGACTCGCCGGGATTTGAACCCGGGGCCTCTCCCATGCCAAGGGAGTGATCTACCCCTGATCTACGAGCCCTTACTGCATTATATACTACTCTAATTACAATCTTAAGCCCTTCGACTCATACGTCAAGTTGCGCCGGTATCCGTCGGTCGCAATGTTTTTTATACGCTCAACTGGTAATTCAATTGGGAACAGCACGGCCGCAAATCTGACTTGCCGTCTCTAGACGGCTTGGGATTGCGGAAGTGTGACACAAGAGCCGTATCTGACGCTCGTCTCTTATTTCACCGCTTTTCTGCGGTCTGTGCCGTTCCAATCACCGTATATTGACCAATTTAGATTGATACACCAATGGCACGAATGCACACCCGCCGCCGCGGTTCGTCCGGTTCGGACAAGCCGGTGGCAGATGACCCCCCAGAATGGAGCAATGTTGATACTGAAGCAATCGAAGAACGCGTCGTCGAACTTGCAGAGCAAGGACATGAACCGAGTCAAATTGGGATGAAACTCCGAGATGAAGGCGTTAAAGGAACCCCGATCCCAGATGTCAAATTGGCGACTGATAAGAAGGTAACGACAATTCTCGAAGAGCATAACGCAGAACCGGAGCTTCCAGAGGATCTTCGAAATCTCATGGAGCGCGCAATTCGACTCAGACGACATGTCAATGAAAATGGACAGGATATGCAGAACAAGCGTGCGCTTCAAAACACCGAGTCGAAGATTCGTCGTCTCGTCTCATATTACCGTGGTGACGAACTCGATGAGGATTTCACCTACAGCTTTGACGTCGCTGTCGAATTACTCGACACAGAAGAGGCATAGACAGGAAATCCAAGATCAAAATCGAGAACCCGGACTGATCAGATGATCCCTTGGCTCATGAGTACTGTGTGTTCATCTAACAATAACAGGGACAACCAGTAATGACGCCCACATCATCATAGTAGAGTTGTAGCCCTGACAGAGTTCGACTCGACTCAACTTAACACAACGCAACCCACACCGACGATGACAATATCGACACGCACTAAGATTCCGACAATTGATGGCTCTGCTGAGAGCGTCGCAACGACGCTTGCGGATACAGCATTTGTTCGTGTCATCTGTCGGAGTGACGGTGATCCCATTGCAGCAGCAGGACTGCTTGCACGCGCACTCCGTCGAGAGAATACTCCGTTTCAAATCCGTGCTGACCAGTTCGGACAGGCTGATCCGACAATTAATGATCAAGATCAGGATCAAGATGATGATTGTTGTATTGCACTTGGATTATCGCATCCTGCAGCGGATATCAATATTAATCCAGTCGAACAATCGGTGACACGCAGTGTGTACGCAGTTACTGAGGCACTCAGTGCGTCTCAACACGCATCCACGTCTACGTCTGACGTCTGCGTCTGCGTCTGCGTCTGCGTCCGGGAGTGACACTCCCGGCGATGTGAGTAGAGAGGATGTCGATATAGATGCCGACACTACTATTCCACCGACTGATACGCTGCTTGCAGTGAGCGGTATCGTTACAACCGGAGTCTCACTCGAGGCTGAGTCGGTAATTAGCACGCAGACACAGGAGCAAACCCAGACGCAATCACGGAAGAAGGACAAAAGCGGGTTTGCTACAGCGTTGCTTGAGACAATCATAAAAACAGATACGATCTCGATTGACCAGCACCCAGGAGTTGGGATTCCTGTCAGCAATATTGTTGATGGGCTCGCTCACTCGACATTGATACATGCATCATTTAGCGGAGATATTGATGCGACTCGAGCGATGATAGCTGAGATCGATATTGATGTTGATGTTAATGATGACACTGACAATCAGGATGGATCCACTGATGCGATGTCATTGATAGACCTCTCAACCGAGGATCAGCGAACGATTGCCTCTGCAGTGACGATTGATGTAATCAAAACATCGACAGCGGCAATTGGAACTGCAATATCGCTTGAACGGGCTCTTCATCCACAGTATCTACCAGATGGTCCGATGACAACGATTGAGGGATACGCAGATGTTCTGCGTGCGGTTTCACGTGAGCGTCCGGGAACTGCTATTGCACTCGCTATCAGTCATGATGCAAACGATGCAGCACTTACCGCTTGGCGTGAGCATGCTCAAGCCGTTCATCACATACTCGAAACCGCGCATACTGGACGATATGATGGCGTCTATGTCCTTCGATGTTACACTCAGGATGAAAATGAATCCCAGGGTCGAGACACCGCTCCGAATCCTAATAAGATGAGTGATACCGTCGAATCCGGAACAGCAAAACCCACAGAGTCGATCAACGACACGTCGACCCCGGGACGGTTATTGACAGTCGCGGAGCTTGCATCGAGATATCAAACGCCTGAACCCCTTGTGCTTGCACTTGGGAAGGAGGTCGTCGCGGTTGCTACACAACCAACAACGGATACGCAGTCATCATCGACTGATGTTGATGCGGTCGCAGTCGCAGAGGCACTCAGAACAACCGTTACTCCAAGAAGCAGTTGATAACGCTGGCAGTCAGAGAGAAACAGAAACAACAGACACACCAGCGGAATATACTGATGGCGACGATAGCGATGATGCAGATACCCCTGAATTAATTCACATGCAGCATGGATGGGTTGGGAATGCGAATCAAGCACTTGTGCGTGTTGATTCGACAATCCCCACAGCGGAGATTATTGCTATCGTCCGTGAACTCACCCGCGAGGAATCATAAGGATGGAGATATGACAGAGAATTCCACAGACAAAAATCAAAAAGAGGAGCATAAGACACCGACGAGCGACATCAATCACGAACACAGAGACAACGACACCAACACGGAGCATCGAGCAGATGAGCAATACGATTACGATGCAATAGAGGAGGATGATGACGCACGTATGGAGACGACCAAAACCCAGACCCAGAGGCGACAATCAGCGTCTGGTTCAGAGCCAGTGTCGGCGTCGTCATCGTCATCATTGTCAACAGATGCAAGATCGGGTGCCGAGACAGATTCGACGGCACTATCACGAACCGCGCAACTTGCAACAACACACACTGATGTTGAACTCGTTGCAGCAGCATTACGACCAGACAACACTGCATCGATGACAATGGCTGTTGATGAGGAGGCAGAAACTCTTCGAACGACAATAACCCGCGAGACGACTGGTGGGATGCAATCAACAGTCGATGACACGATTGTCAACCTGACGGTGGCAGATGCCGTTGTCACCGCAGTTGAACAGTGTCGTCACACTTGTACAGATTCACAATCACAATCACAGACATCTCAAACACATGAGTGAACGATCAGTTTCAAAACAGAAGAGTAGCGACCGATGGTATAGCATAATTGCTCCAGAGCAATTTGACCGCAGTGAACTTGGGTCGACCTTTGCAGACGACCCTGAGAAAATATATGGACGAACAGTCGAGGTCACACTTGGTGATATCACCGGTGACCAAGGTGAGAACAACACGAAACTCACATTCAAAGTAAACGACGTCACGAGTGATGCAGCATATACGGAGTTTATCAAACACGAACTTGCACGCGATTATCTGCGAAGTCTTATTCGACGCGGTGCATCGAAGATTGATGCTGCGATTACTGTCCGCACGACAGATGATTACCGTGTCCAACTCCAACCAGTTGCATTCACGACAAAGAAAGCTGACCGAAGCCAAGAACAGGCAATTCGACGCGTTATGATTGACCTCGTCGAGGACGCTGCTGATGAACGCACGTTTGCGGATCTGATTGATGCCGCAATTGAGGGACAACTATCCTCTGCAATCTACGGTGAGGCGAAGACGATCTATCCACTTCGTCGTGTTGAGGTGAAGAAGCTAACACTTGAGGCTCGTCCAGAAGAGGTTGCTGCTGAGGAGGCTGCCGCGGTTGACGTTGGCGAAACGGACGTCGCAGTCGAATAACACACCTGTCTCCTCAGTAATGCTGTGAGGGTCCAGATTGAATAGCTGTTCTTTCTCGGTTTTAACAAGTCACTCAGCAGGCTCGACAATAACAGTTCCAATCATGCCCTGTTGTTCATGTGGGATACAGAGATATTCATACGTCCCTGGTATCTCGAAGGTGTATTCCCAGGTCTCACCGCCATCGATTAATCCACCGAGATCATTCCGAAACGCCTCGCGAGCAGCATCCTCGGTTTCGTATCCACCAGTTGCAAAATATGATGCTGCATCAGGAATTCCTGACTCATACGCTGTTACGGTGTGACCACGGGAACTTGTATTCTGCCACACAACGCTTTCACCTGCTGTAATCGTAATTTCCTGTGGTGTATACGCAATCGCTGTCATGCCAACATCATATGCATCACCGCTTCCAGGTTCAGAGCTTCCACCAAGACAGCCAGCTATGCTCGTTGTCACAAGAGCGCTAAAACCAGTGCCAACTGAAGTGAGAACCTGTCGGCGCGATGGACTATCCGCACTGCTCACCGCCTTATTATTCATATCTGTTTTCCACGCGCAAGCGGTATATCAGTTATTCGTAAGGATATTTAATGATAATTATACGCTGCCCAATGACGGCGTTGTCTGTCAGTTATCGATACTATCGCCCTCTGCAGTGATTCTTCTTGAGCATCCAATGAAGCTGAGACAGTCCATTCGTTGAGTCATCGATTCTCCACAGCCGACTGTCCGTGGAACGTATCTTTCGTTGACATTGGTTTTGAGTTCATGATACGATGATATCGAATAGACAGATGTAAAGAGGTAAATTGGTCCTCTGAATTGCTGAGAGTATGAGACCACGGTTCGTCGGCCGGATCGGACTCGCCGACGTCGTGACTATCGCTAATGCCGCTGTTGGATTTCTCGCCACAATAGCCGCAACAGTGGATATTACACTTGCAGCGCGGCTTATTCTGCTCGCAGCGATTGCCGATGCGCTCGATGGGGTCATCGCCCGACGTCGTGGAGGAACGGCTGTTGGCGAATATCTTGACTCACTCGCAGATGTCGCTTCATTTGGTGTTGCACCGGCAGCAGTAGCCGCGGTAGTGATTCTCGACGTGTGGCATCAATCAAACTGGTGGGGGCTTGCTCTTGGTGGTACGGCACTGTTTGTCGCCGCCGCAGTCACACGACTTGGTCTCTATACCGCCTATGATAGTGCAAGCGATGAAACTGAGGGTGTCCAGACGACACTAGCAGCGACAATCCTTGCTGCAAGTGTGCTTGCCGGATTCACGAATGCAGTGATTCTGTCTGCTTTGGTGGCAATCTTGACGGTGCTTATGCTTGCACCGATTACGTATCCCGACCTCCATGCACAAGATGCGATCGTGATGGGGTCCGTCCAAACAGCGGCTATTGGATTGAGCGGACCGTTTGGGCATCGTATTGTCGGGACACTCGGGGAGGGGTTCGCCTTTGGATTATTGTTTTTATCACTTGCCTATCTCGTGTTTGGACCGCGATTTTACTGGCGACGCGAATGACGAATCTCTCACTGTGTGGGTATCAAACGGTGGAACTGACCACCGTGCGGCGTTCAAAAACAATTACTCACTCATAAAAAAAGAGAGAAGATCAGATTTCTCTCATACGATACTCACAATCAGTCGTCATCGAGGATCTGTGAGTCAATCACCCAATTTGATACATGGTTTATCAGATATGCTGTCTCTGACCCGCAGTTGCTCATAGAATACAGATGCGAGCACGAGCACGACACGAACACGAACACGAATACGAACAGAAATTACATTCCCATATCCGACGCAGGTTCGGGAATTGGAAGTTCATGAACATTGACATTGAGGAGTTCTGCGGCGTGATCAAGTGCCATATCAAAGCCATAATATCGCTCTAATTCATCACCATTTGCGTTTGGTCTCACTTTCAACATTGCATATCCCTCCAGATTCTGTGCAACCGCGGCTGTCTGTCCACCGGTTTCTGACTCGAATTCAAGTACGCGCTCGGTCTCAGTCTCGCGATATCGTGCAACAATGCCATCGGCTTCTGTCTCATGTGCAGACATATCATCTTATTAGATATCAAGACAGTCGTATCTACCGGCCGTGTAATGAACAGTTCATCCGATATTACTATTACTATTACTGAGACATATCCAATACTACCCATGTGCATGCTCACCCCCTCAGTCGCAATATCAATATGAATATGAATTCTGGATCATGTCACGGTAAGATATGACCTGAGGGCACATTATACTTCAATGAACTATCTCACGCTCCTCAGCGGTTGGTTGTCCTCATTAAATGGAATCGCTTCCCGCGAACCTTTTTAATCCTTACTTCGTAGTAGCATAGTACCCCGAATGTCTCAGCAGGATGACCATCCGAGAGTCGACCAGGCTGATTTAAGTTGGTGCCATCGGTCAGTGCAGGGCGTCTCACGGACTTTTGCACTTACCGTCGACGTTCTTGAAGAACCGATGTCGTCGTATATTTGTCTTGGCTACCTTGTTTGTCGGATTGCAGACACAATCGAGGATGCCTCACACATCTCATCAGAAACGCAAGCGGAACTGCTTGAAATGTACGATGCGGCGCTTGACCCAGACAATGAGACAGACGCCGCTACTTTTGCGTCTGCTGTTGAACCGCATCTCCCTGCAGGCGAGTTAGATGATGACTGGACTGTTGTTCGCAATGCACCTCGTGTTCTTCGTACGTTCGGGGGACTTCCTGACGAGGTTCAAAAAGCCATCATCCCACCAGCAAGGGAACTTGTCCAGGGAATGACTACCTTTGTTGATCGATATTCCGACGTTGGCGGACTTCGCATCCAAACGCGTGAGGAACTTGAAGAATACTGTTATTATGCGGCAGGAACGGTTGGAAATCTGATTACGAATCTCCTCACACGAGGTGGAGTCGCCTCAGAGCGACGACGACGACTTTATGAGACAGCAGAGGAATTTGGACTACTCCTACAGTTGGTGAATGTCTCAAAGGATGTCTATGATGATTACACCGACGAGGATAATATCTATCTCCCAGCAGAGTGGCTTGACGATGAGGATGTCCCACAGGACGAACTCGTTGATCCTGAATATGAGGCTGGTGCGGCGACCGTTGTTCGACGGACGGCGTCACTTGCTGGCTCGTTTCTTGATGATGCCCAGACATATCTTGAAACAATCCCACTTCGAGATGGAAACACACTCGAAGCATGGGCAATCCCATTTTTATTAGCCGTTGGCACCCTTCGTGAACTTCTCTCACGCCCTGAGGATGCTCTTTCTGAGACAGATGTGAAAGTCTCCCGCGAAGAAGTATTTGCAGTCGTTGAAGAAATGTCAGGCACGACTGACCGTGATGTTCTGAAGCGACTTCGCACGCGAATTGCTGAGGAACCGTATCATCGGCGTCCAACGAGCGCTGATTAATATTGCTGCTGATGTTGATTGTGTTGTTTCAGACTGTTGTATCTTCACGATAGCATCGTCAATTCGTCTGTTAATCAGCAATCAAATATCGGTATCAGTATCAGTATCAGAACTTATCAGTCGGTGACAATCTGACCACTGTGTCTCTCCGAACCCACATCCACATCCATATCCACACTCACGCTCAGATTTACTTCACCTGGAACGCCCGGTGACGCGTTCGGTTGCAACTTCCGAGACAGAAATTACAGTCACAACAACTGTTATGAACCGCCTTGGAGTCAATGTGAATCCCCAGGCACTCGCTTTGCTTTCTCTGTAGACATATCTTTGAGTGGGTTTTTAATCATTGAATCGCAACTGACTCTATATGGGTACGGAAGAACCACATGAGGACCATGGGCATCATCTCCCGGCAGTTGAGGATTGGCCTCGGGGCTTCGGTGAGGCGAGTTGGTGGCCATTCGTTACCGCAGTCGGGGCGGCGAGTGTCTATGTAGCAGCAGCATTATACATCCTTGGACAGAGCAATAGTGAACTCGTTGGACCAATGGTTGGTCCCGCAGCGATGGTTGTTGCTGTTGGTATCTTTCTTGCCGGACTGTATGGCTGGGTGTATCATGCCTTTGTCAGTCACTTTTGGTCACGAGAATCAAGCGGACAAAGTGCGAATAAACTTCGCTGGGGAATGTTGGCATTTCTTGGCTCCGAACTCGCAACGTTCGGAGCGCTCTTCGGATACTACTTTTATATACGCGCTGGCAACTGGAGTTCGATCTTTGTGGGGATTCCAAATCTCACAGGATCGCTCGTATTGATTAATACAACATTGCTGATTGCATCGTCTGTGACACTTCATTATGCACATGTTGCCATTCGAAATGATAAGCGGAAGAAATTCATCGGCGGTCTCTTAGGAACCTTACTGCTTGGAGTCGTATTTATTGGTGGACAGGTGTATGAGTACTATGAGTTCATTATCCACGAGGGATTCACCCTCACTTCAGGCATCTTTGCGTCGGCATTCTTCGGATTAACGGGGCTACACGGAGTTCACGTGAGTCTTGGCGCAGTGCTGATTGGACTTGTCACGCTTCGTGGCTTATTTGGACAGTATTCGGCTGACCGGCACGTCTCTGTCAGTACTGCATCCATGTACTGGCATTTTGTTGATGTCGTCTGGATCTTCCTTGTCGTTGTCTTATATCTTGGCGCTGAGGTCGGCGCATAGACCGCTCATCAAAAAAAACGAGATCTGGTCTGACCTGACCTGAATTTAATCTAAATTAACTTGACCTGTTATCGTCGTGGATTGTGAGTGCTGAACTCAGCTCAAATCATAGTGTGGACTTCCGGTTCTCGCTGTGTTATCTGAGGCATTGATCTGCCTCTCGCTCGCCGCAATCATCCGCTGTGTCATCGTCGTTGAAACCATTCGTCTCATCGTTTTCGATGGAAACAACATGAGAAATGATGAGATGATACACATCGTTTGACGGGTTGTCAAGACGAATGCAATGGGGCGTTGATGTGGATGTGACCCCGAGGTGATTCACTGAAAGAACAGGATATATGTTGAATTAAAGTATAAGATATGTTGCTATGTCGATGATAACTGATTAAATCGTTTAATCCCTGCGTCAGTGCCAACAACGACGAGTGTGTCTGTTTTTTGGATTACAAAATCCGGACCAATGTTGGTCTGTAATTCGTTATCACGCTCTGCGGCAACGACTGTACTTCCCGTTCGCGCCCGGATATCTGCCTCCACAAGTGATTGTCCAGCGAGTCCTGGCGCGTCAGTGCGGACAACTTCAATCTGTGATTGTGCAACGATAACATCCTGTTCAGCCAGACTTGATGCAAGAATGCGACCGCTGACTGTCGATAACGCAAGTACATACTCAGCCCCGGCGTGATAGAGTTTTGGAACGCTCTCAGCATCGTTCGCCCGGACAATAATCTCTGTCTGAGGGGAGAGCTGTGAGATAACAAGTGTTGCAAAAATGGCTGCAGTATCGTTATCGATTGCGAGGAGAACACTCTCGGCGTCTTCAATCTCTGCCTCCGATAATGTTTCAGCATCTGTGACATCCCCGATAACATCAACCTCACCGGTATTGGATTGATCCTGATCAATAATCACATGCGTCAGATTCGCAGATTCGAGTGTCTCAGCAGCACATCGACCGACTTCACCATACCCAGCAACGACAACGCGCCCACGCCGATGTCGTCGTGTTTGTGACTGTGCAAGCACATGGAGTCGTTCGAGTTGTTCTTCGCTTCCGGTCACGACCAACACAGAATGTTCATCAATTTTAGCCTCCGGTGATGGCGGCGAGACAAACTCGCCACGAAACCAGATCCCGATTATATTAACACCGGTTCGCTGACCGATTTCGCTGTTGATGATTTTCTTTCCGACAAGCGTGCTATCCGGGTGAACAAGCACTTCTGCAATCTCAAAATCATCACCGATTGGAATTGCATCATTAAATTTTGATGCAATTGGCGATGCAGCCTTTCGAGCAAGACTCTCACCGAGTAGTTGCCGTGGGGAAACGACCTCATCAGCACCAGCGTACTCGTGATAATCGGCAACTTGTGGATCCTCGGCAAAGCTCACGATTCGAAGCTCAGTTGTTAGCTCACGTGCTGCAAGGATGACACTTGCATTCCGGCGGTCATCACCGTCAGCAATCAGCGCACGAGCCGTCGATACGTTCGCGCTTGCTAGTGTATCGACTGCCTCTGGGTCACCGTGTATCACCTCATACCCCTGTTGTGTAAGCTCAATTGCTCGATTCCGATCAGGCTCGATGACAACATGTGAAACATCTTGTGATTGTAATTCATTGATAAGAACCGCCCCACGGTCAGTAAACGCAGAAACAACAACGTGGTCTTCGACTGTCGTTGTTGTTGGAGGGCTCTGTTCTAGTGCTCGCTCGACGAGTGGAACGACGAATAATGGAAGTGTTGTAAAAATGAATGCAACCCCAGTCAGTTGCATCAATATTGAGAGTGCAAGCACAGGTGCTGAACTCCACTGGCTCGCATCTTCACCATATCCTGTCGTTGTAAATGTCTCGATCACAACATGAAGCGCTTCAATCCAGCTGACAGAAATGCCCTCAAAAGCCGCCATTGACCATTGGTAAAGAGCAGTAAAAAGTATAATCGAACCAGACGCAGTAAGAATATAAAGCCCAAGTCGCCGTCTCGTGTGTGAGACCGGCTGCTGGGTGTTGGACGCCATGGTGGCTTGATGGTGAGGAGCGTAAAAAAATCGCCGAAGCGGGACGCTAACAGCGATATCTCATCTCGTTGTGAAAGTATAAACAAAACACCGCATCGTATGATGTAAGCTGGCTCCAATCAGGGTTTCATACAACCGTTCTCAATCGTTACCTCAAACCACTTTGATGTGTCCTTGATTTGTGGAAACGAGGGGTATACAGTAAATTCTTGAGTCCCCGATGGCGGCTTGTCTCAGGTGATCCACTACTCAGCAAAGACAGCCCGGTACCCGATTGATCACTCTCATGGATCGATGCCGTATCTGACTACTCGAATACATCCTGATATCTTCCACTAGAAGACGCGGGTGTTCTCCATGCGCTTGATAAGCGTTATTTTGGGTGTATTGCAGACTTGAGAAGATCTACCGAACGGACTCTAAGAAGAATATGATTCGTGTGGACTTGTGCGTAAGCTGAACAGACAAGAAACGATTAAGCCCAAACCGTACATACACTCATGATGATGAGTGAGTACACCGAAGAGGAACGGCAGATTGTCGCGTACTTGCGCGATAGCGTCGCTGCGGGAGAGCGGTACTTCCGTGCGAGAAACATCGCCGACGCAATTGGTCTCTCGGCGAAACAAGTCGGTGCACGACTGCCCCAATTGGCAGAGAAATCCGACGATGTCGATATTGAGAAATGGGGTCGAGCAAGATCAACAACGTGGCGTGTAACGCGCGGATAGCAATCTGTTGATGAGTGATAGATTACTGTGCTGGTCGCGTTTGATCATACTGATTCATCATACATGTAACTATCTCACGTAGATGCCCCTATTCACCGACCGGAATGCTAGTGTCCGGTTATGCTTCAGGTCCTACCCGAACGGTGGTTGTGAGTATCCTATCGGCTATCAGCTGTTACAAACACGATTTCTTTACTCAGCCTGCGGTGTGATTTTTTCGTGCCGATTCTCACATTACATATGAGTTATTTCACCCGATGAGCTTCGTCTTTTTCTCTGATTTCTGATACTGATTCAAACGTGGTTTGACGGGCTTCACTCGCAGTTCACCGAAGCTGTACTCTGAGTGACTATCGACCCGAAGGATGCCGCTCTTTGAGTCTCCACACGCACCCTCGTATGCGAAGGCAACCACCTACCCGTGGTCCACGGTCTGGAGCTTGGACACCTCGCGTCGCTCCAGCGGCTTCTCCTCGCGTTCGCGGAGATCGCGGTCCTCCTCCCACTACCACGGCACGTCTTGCTCATGAGCGTCCGGGTACTCCGACTCCAGCACGAACGACGTCACGAATTCGAGGATGAACGCCTCACCGTCTTCGAGACAGGAGTGATTCAACGCCTCTAGGTCTCCGACCGCCGTGTCTTTCAGCCGCGTGATGCGAGCCGTGGTTGCGCTTCCCGCCGAATTGGAGGTCATTTAGAGCGCTCTCATCGAGCGGGAGGATGTCGTCGCGGTCGGCGTGGATGTACCACTTCGTTGTCTGTTGCCGTTTCCGCGCGCTGTCCGGCTTCCCCACGATAGTTCGTTGAGGATATCCTCCGAACCGAGGAGCCGGGTGTAGATCTAAGCGAGGGGAAGCAACTGACCGCTGGTGAAGTGACGCAAACTATCGAGGACGACCCATGCGATCTCCAGACCCCGACCGAACCACCAGAACCTCGACAGGTATTCGGCGACTTTCTTATAGAGGGTTGGAGCAGCTCAAACACCGACTGATTCTCGACAAGGGGTTGCTGAATCGAATTGCCGTGTTTTCAATTACTGCTATCCATGCACATCTGCTCAGAAGATTTCAAACGCCAGTTTACACGGTCTGTCCTGAATGACAAGCTGATCCTTTATATGATTGAATATACTCTTGAGCTACCCACCGCTAAAGCGGTGGGATTCAGCGTGGACTCCCGTTCTGGCCTCTGACGAGGCAGGAGAATAGCCTCCGTTCACGTTCACCGTCCCGCTGTTCAAGCGCACGCCCAAGGGTGCGTCTCCGTCGCCGCCAGTTTGGTTGCGACGGAGATACTGTAACCCGATGTTCTTCGCAGCGTTGTAGTCGGCGTGGTTTTCGTACCCACACTTTAGGCACGCAAAGGCCTCGCCATCGCGGTTGTCGGGATGTGTGAACCCGCAGTGTGAGCAACGCCGACTCGTGTTCTCAGGACCAACCTGCTCTACAGAGATGCCGTATTCTTCGGCTTTGTACTCAACGTACTCGTACAGACGGTCGAACGCCCACTTGTGCCCCCACGACGCGCCAGTCTGCTCACGAGTGTCGGTCAAATCCTCGAACGCTATCACTGAACACTCGTTCTCACGAGCTTCAGCGACGATTTCGTTGCTGATGCGGTGGAGCATCTGTTTGAACCGACCGTCTTCTTTCCGTCCGACTGATCGGATGTTCTGGTGTGCCCAGCGCGTCCCACACTGTTGGAGCGACCCACGCCTCTTTTTGTACTCACGCCTCCAGTGGTCGAACTCGTCGCCCGTCCAGAACGTGCCTGTTGAGGTGACGGCGAGGTTGTTCACGCCGAGGTCAACCCCAAGAACCGTTTCGTTCTCAGGCGTTGCCTTGTCCGACGTGTCAGACCCCACGTCCTGTTTGCAGTGGACGTGAAGCACCCAATCTCCGTCTTGGTAGTGCAGTTCCGCACCCGTGGTTTCGTACTTGTTTGAAAACAGATATTCCGAGTGCGGCGTGCCACTATCCTCGTCGGGCAGCACGTAGTCGGCTTCGACGCGTCCCTCTGTGGTGGCGAGGCTCACGTAGTCGTCGTGGAACGTCGCAGTGCGTTTGTCGTAGACGACGTGCGGACTGCTAAAGCGTGGTTTCGACGCTTTCTTGCCATTCTTCCAGCGTTCGACCACGCTTTTGCAGGCTTCAGCGGCCCTTGTTCCGGGCGGCTTGCACCAGTCCACCGTTGAAACCACCAGTGGCTTCTCGCACATCGTCGTAGGTTTTGTTGTCCAGCGTGGCTTTACTGGTAGTGACGTATTCGCCTCGGAAAGCGTGGTCTACGACGTACTGAGCGCACCAGATGAACGTGTCAATAGTTTCTTCAAGCAGTGCGGCGTCGTCGCTGTCCGCGTCGAGTGCAACGGGTACGGTACGTTGCACATCCTTACGTGTAAAACGGGCGATTGTTGAACGTTTGGGAGTCGGACTGCTACTGAAGCGTGGTTTGGTTCCCAGTTGTCGGCTTCATCCACACGGCTAAAGCCGTGTGATTTTCGCCTCGCACTTTCTATAAAAAACCGCATGAAACACGGATTTTTTTGTTTCTTGCATTCATATTGAAGAATCACACTGCTGCAGGGTAATTCAATCAATCCTGAGGACAGGGTCTTTTTATCATTGCCATGTATAATCGCCGTATGACGGTACGGGTCAGGCGCGTATTTGAGTTTACGGCACCGCCCTCGGATGTATGGGAGTTCATTGCTGACCCATCGAAACGAGCGGACGCAATTAGCGTTGTAGATACATATGAGGTTGATGATGCAGTAAACACTGATATTGATACTGATAGCGTCGCAACGTCAGCAACGTGGGAGGTTGCGCTACCGATTCCACTCATCAATTCAACGGCGACAGTCGAAACAGAGGATGTTGCGAGAGACCCACCAACACATGTTAAATTCGTCGGGAAATCGTCTGTAATGAATGTTACCGGTGAACATACCATTGAGCACGATGAGATGAGTCATACGACACGATTAATCAACGAATTCGTTGTTGATGGTCGTGTTCCAGGTGTTGAACGTTATTTCAAGCGAAATCTTGATGATGAGCTTGATAATCTTGAGTCAGCACTCCGTCAGAGCTTCACGGAGTAACTAAACAATTACTCGGTGGATTTATACCGACACGTGAATAAAATACCGATGCCGACGCAAGACGCTTTTCTCGTCGAGTCGGCAAATCTAACAACCACACGCCGCATCACACTCGTGCCGCAGTGTTTCGGGGTCCGCTGCGGTCACCGCTCGCATCCACCGCTCACCGCCATCCGTCGCCTCCGTCTCCACTTCCGCTTTCACCTCCCGGTTCCACCCTGGGCTCTCACCCACACTCCTCTTTGGATCCACATAAACGACAAGTCTTGATTTTGAGTCTGTCTGACATGTTATATTAGGCATTAGTCGAAAGCTAGTGAAGTCTCTCGGGGTCGCATCTTCGTTCCGTTCGAGCCCCGAGACACTCGCCTTGTTATCTGTAGAACAGACTGTGTCTTAGACCGCTGGGTTTGACTCAGCGGATGCAGCCCGTGTTTCGATTTCACCTTTTAACACAGCAGAATCGAAGTCGTGATCTGGACGGATATTAACAAAATCAAGGAACCGTGCTGCCACAAGCAGCTCTGACAGCGTATACGACGACAGAGCTGCGTCAACAGTTGATTTGGCACCGAGATGTGGCTCAAGTGCTCCGAGTGCGCAGGCAAGGTCATACGCCATCGCATCAGCAACGCTCTCCTCGTTCACATTTGTGACATCGATAAAATACACATCACCCTCATACAGGAGAATATTTTCTGAACGCAAATCACCGTGGTAGAGTCCATCCTCATGCATCCGCTGTAGCATCCTGAATATAACCGGTGCAATATCGGGTTCTACTTGTTGATCTACTGTATCAAGCGTTTGAAACTCTGGAAGATATTCAGAGACAAGAATCCCCAAATTATCTATCTCAAACGTTTCAATTGGTTGTGGAGAATTTAATCCAAGATCACGCATACGCTTTGCAGCCATGAACTCATGTTCTGCCATCTCAAGCGGCGTTGCAAAGTGCTCAAAAAACCCCTCACCCTCGGTCCCAGCAGAAAACGCGCCGAGATTTCGACCAGCGGTCAAAAGCGCGTGTACAACAGAATTTTGTTTTGAAATAATTTTCACAAACCACTGCTCATCAACGACCATTGGCGTCGAAAGCCAATTATCAGCTTCGAGAAACTCGATATGAAGCGGTTCAGCATCATGACCATATCGATCGGTAAGTTCACGAGCGACCGCCTCCAATCGCGACCACTCGATGTGCCCACGAACGTATTGGCGGACCTCCATATGTTATTATACCGTTACGTAGGTATATTACTTATTCGTCATTAACTACGCCGCATCTTATTGATTAAAGATTGAGGCCTCTCATACCGTACTCGTATATACCCTGATTACAATTACACTGGAAGCTACGTCGCGTCAGTATCTGTCCGCACAGTCAGTACCGGGACTGATGAACGTCTGACAGTGCGCTCTGTGACACTCCCGAGAAGATATCGCTCAAGCCCGGTTCGACCGTGTGTTCCCATGACGATGAGATCGATATCATGTTCCTCAGCATATGTCACGATCGAGTCGTCGGGAATCCCAGCTTCAACTGCCGGTGTCACATCAACTTCAGTGTCAGCAGCACGGTCTGCAACTGCATCGGTCACCTCATGTGCGTTCTCACGCAGGGTTGATTCAACCTGTGCAGGACTGATTGCTGGGGCACCATGGCTAACATCCCTCGCATCAACAACCGATAGTACGTGAACGTCGGCGTCGTACTGCGTGGCGAGGTCAAGCGCATGCGTGACCGCTTCGTCTGCACACTCACTACCATCTGTTGGAATAAGGATACGATCGTACATACACCGGAGATATTCATCATCCACTATCTTATACATAATGGGTTAATTGTACTCGATAAACCATATTTTATTGATAAGAATTGGAATTGGATCATAGAGATAATCGTGAGCATTCGTTATTATTTCATAGTATTGTATTATGATAGCTATTTCATTATATATAGAGATACTAATCGGCATATTCATATAGAAAGCCGGAAATCACACATCGTGAATAACGATACTATCCTTGCTGCGATTGGGAGTAAATATAACGCAGATATCCTCCGCGTGAGTGATCAGCCTCAATCCGCGCAGGAACTGAGTAAGAGACTTAATATCCCAACTGCGACGTGCTATCGTCGGATCAATCAACTCAGGGAAGCTAATCTTCTCACCTTGCATGGTCGCGTCCTTTCGGATCGGCACCGACGCATAAACGTATATCAACGCAATGTCGACGGGATCATGATACACTTTCTCAAAGAAGACATGGAAGTAGATCTGTCCCATCGATCCGCAGTCATGTCGCAACTCAATCAAGTGCGAGGAAATAATTCAAGAAAGAAACGATAGCGGTAAACAGCCTCGGGCACAGCGGCCCGAGGCTTTTGTAATTCCCTTAGCTGTGCGCTCACACTCCCTGCTCGGCGAGCGAGCGGGATGAGGGTGGGCGGCTTACACGCCCCGGACAGACGCACCAACCAAAGCTGCGGGTGGGTTTTGTGAGTCCGGGAATTCGATTCGTTACCGTCGAGCTTTGCCTTCTCGCGCCACGCGATATTCACCATGCCCGATGCGTTCCGGTCGGCGTGGTCTTGCACCACGTCACACTCCTCGTTCGGACACCGGAACCGCCGACCCTGGCGATACCCACGCTCACCACAGCACAAACACGTCTTCGAGTTGTTATACACATCCACCGTATCTGTCGGAATCTCTCGCCACATCGCTTTGTCCGGCACGAACGTCTCGAAGTTGTGGAACGGCAGTTTGTGCAATCGGCGATTCATGTACGACTCGTACTGCATTTCCTCGGGGATGCCCTCCATATCTTCGAACACGATGACCGGATTCGAGAACTGGTCTGCAAATTCCACGACAGCACGGGAGAGTCGATGCAATACCCACTCGGTGAATCGTTCTTCCTTGTCACCGAGTTTCCGATGAATACTCGTCTTGCCGTGTTCCTGACAGCGTTTCGTGATAGTATGGTGGCGTTGGCGTTCCTGCTTGAGTTGTCCGTAGTCAACGACGAGCGTGCCCTTCGTCCGCATCGTTTCACGGTCGAGAGCGGTGAGCGAGACATTGCGCTCGTTGATGTCTACGCCAACAAGCGTGTCGCTGGTGTCGGGTTCGGGCACATCGAAGGAGCGTGTGACCGTGACGTGTAGGGAGCACACGCCATCGTGGGACAGGAGTTCGGTCTGTCCCACATCCACATCCACCTCCTCCGACGTGAGAGCGTCTCGAAGTTCACCCATCACGTCCGGTTCGCCACGCAAGTATCCTGTTACCTTCTTGTAAGGTTTCGGGCTGATGCGGGCTTGGACGCGGTTCGTGTCATCGTCCACGGTGAGGCGATAGCCTTCCGTGTGCGCCATCACGAGCGGGAACGCACCAGATTTGTCCGCGCTTGGTGGCGTCGGCTTGCTGCCCCCGCCATCAGGGTCATCTTGTTCGCGCCACCAGTCGAGAAGTGACTGGTAGGAGTCCCACGTGTGGAGGGCTTTGCCGACGACCGCGCAGTTGTTGTTCCGCAAGAAGTCGTCGCGGGCAACCTCTCTTTATTTCTCGGTGCGATTGTATCTTTGCTGTTTGAGGCGGATGGTGTCGTTGAATACCTCGCGTGAGGGGGAGGCGGGCGTCGTGAAGCCACGACCGTTCACCAGACGCTCTGTGGAGGCGCGTCTGAATCGTCTTCGTGGCTTCTTCACCCATACTGTGACAACCGTTCCAGATCCAGACTGTGATAAATGGAGGTGTGAGGGATGGAAGAGTACCGTAGTCATGCACATCCGGTTAGTTCCTGCAAGTGCATGTATCACTTCGTGTGGTGCCGCAAGTATCGCTACCCGGTTCTCGATGTCGTGGAAGCCGATGTGGGAGAATTGTTTGGTGAGACTGCCGACCACTTCAGCCACGAGATTCTGACGTTGGAGATTGCGGACGAAGACGACCACGTACATTTGTACTTGTTTGTGCAAACTGACTCGAAGCACAGTCCAGCGGATATTGCTCGGCAGTTCAAGTCGTACTCGGGTAAGCAGTTGCTGGAGCGGTATCCCGAGATTCGGGAGTCGTATTTCTGGGGTGGCGGATTCTGGAAGGTCGGATACTCCATAGGAACGACGTGACGGGAGCGGTGTCGAAGGAAGTGGTTGAACGGTATATCGAGGAGACAGAACACTGAGTCGAGTGTCGGGCTTCACCCCCGACCCCGGTGGCTCGGGGAACTCGCCCTCGCAGGTTGTTTAGAACGCATTGTTATCCATATCAGTCGGTAGTACTCTAAGCCCCGTTTGTGCCCGGACCCACACTCATACTCATACTGCACCTAGAGCGCCTGTATGCGCGTTCCGCTGCAACGAATAACGACACTTACAGTCCCAACAACTGAGAGACAGTATCGCAGTGTTGAGACGGCAGCGATGACACGAGAGTATCGAAATGACTTGTTCCTCTCAGTTATCACGCGACCTGTGCATCTTCCCAGCCCTCTGTATGGACCCGATCAGATGGAATACCCAATTCATCTAATCGCTCCTTCGCGGCGACGACCGCTACCGGCACGCCACAAATATAATAATCTGCATCATTCGCCAGCGAATCAATCACACTCGGAAGTTGCTCTTGGATATAGCCAGTATGACCATGCCAGTCTTCACGAGACAGCGAAAATCGTGTTTCAACTGGGTATGTGAGTTCATACTGCTCTAATAGCGATTTATATAGTAGTTGTTCTTGTGTCTTCTCACCGAACATAAACACTGCTTGTGGACCGCCATCGGCGAGATATTGTTGCAGAAGACCAATGAGTGGTGTGATACCGGTCCCAGTACCAATAAACACCGCTTGTCGGTCTGTTCGTTCAAGAGTAAGACTCCCAGTTAATCTTGGTTTTACCTGAACGGTATCCCCGACTGACCGTGCATCCATATAATCGGCGACGCCATCGGTCCCGTACGCACGAAGCATGAGACCAATCCGTGTATCATCAACAGCAAGAACACTATATGGTTTTACCCCATTTTCGGTTTGAATCGCTGTGTGTTGTCCAGGCTCACCCTCGAAGCTACCATTATCTAATTCGACGATGTACTGTTTACAATCTGGACTGATTTGACTAATACTCGTGATTGTTGCCTCAGAAAAAGCCATTATACCAAAATTGAGGGTCTTGACAGGGGTAAACCCCACGTTAAGTAAAACGACAGACGGTCACATATGAACATCATAACAGCGTACTCGTCAATACCGACGTGAGAGCGTTATCGCCGGCCATAATTCAGTTATCGCCACGCTGAGGCAATTTCCGCCGCCTGAGACGGAATCAAGTGTGGTCGCCCGACAATGAGTAAAAAGATGGTAGACCCGACCTCGGATCTTGGAGAGGATGTCGACGAATCTAATGCATCGGTATGTGCGACCTGTGGCGAGGCAATCGTGCAGTTGCCAACTCATCGCGTTGTTACGTGGATTGAGGACGGGACTGCTCAACACCGACATTTTTGCTCAGAAACCTGTTATACTGAATTCGAGTCTCAGTCGAATTCGGATTCGAATTCTGCGAAGTAACCCACAGATATCAGATGTTCTCGCGAACGTCTCTATTATCAGTCAGTTAGTTATTTTTATCGAACGGATATTCAAACCCTCGTCTAATACGGGAAAGATGTCACACAGCGATTGTTCTCTCAGTCGCGGCACTGTGGCTTTTGCTATCAGAAACGGAATGAGACGCGGACACTGGCGTCTCAGGTCCGATAGGTATGCTCTCACAGAGAAACACGGATCTCAGTATCGTAGTGCCACTGACTGATAGACTAACACACAGTTGACTCGAAACTCATTTGACTGTTGCACACCCGGGATATCGGAATCGATACACTGTCTCGTCGCTTGGTCTTGTGTCTCTTCACTCCCGGTTTGCGGACCGTCAGAGTACACCCACTCAGCGTATCACAATGTGTCTTCACTCGGTTACTCTCCAGTTGGTTCAACCGCTGCCGGTTGTGGAATCGATCCACCGCGAAAAGCGATGAGCAGCGCTATCAACACAACCGCAACTCCGGCAGCAAAGAGGGTAAACACAGCATCGAAACTGTACCCTGCAGCAGTCAGCAATCCAACAGCACTGCTTCCTGTTGCCTCAATAAGGAGTGCAATACCACTAAAGACAGCATATGCACTCGCACGAACCTCAGATGGGAGTACACCAAGCAGCCATGTATCTAATGCCGGGAAGAGACTATGAATTGCGAATCCAATAAGTATTGAGCAGGTGAGAATGCCACCAATCCCGGAAACACGAGTGAGCGTAAACAATGCTGTAGTGTACACACCAAGCATTGTGAGAATATATGGGACTGGTGCAAATCGATCAACGAGTTGTCCTGAGAGCCAAAACGCAGGCACACCAGCCGCAAAGACGATTGTGAGATATCCACCCGCTTCTGCGGCAGGAATCGATTTCGCGTCAATCAAATATGAGACATAAAAATTGAACACGCCCTGCCAGACGAACCCAGCAACAGCAATCATAATGAGTCCAACTGCGACAACACGCCAATGGGTGAGTACCGCAGAGAAGTCCCGGTCAGGTCCGGTGCCGATTTGTCCCTCAATGGCACGAGCGGTGCCAGCAAGCAATATTGTTGTCACTGCTGCGGTCGCTGCGAGTGCCCAAAATGCTGCACGCCAATCAAGTGCTGTTACCGCAGCAACAGCGACAGGTGCTGCAATGACGGCCGCAATCTGTGCGGCCGTCCCATGAATTCCGATTGACCGACCAACTCGCTCCGGTCGAAGTTCGCCAATCAGTGGAATAGCAGCAACAAAGTATCCGCCAGAAGCAATGCCAATCGCAAGGGCTCCCAATTGAAGCGTCCATACGGACGTTGCACTCGCAGTGAATGCTGCCGCCACGGAGAGAAGCCCACCCGCGACGAGCACGACATGATGTCGTGGGACACGAGTGAGTACATATCCAACCGGGATGCGTGGAAGCGCACTCCCGACCCAGACAAGTGTCGTCACGAATCCAATTGTTGCCGGACCTACACCAAAGGCTGTCTGAAGCGGTTCAACGAGTGGTGCAAATACCGTCCGCCCAAAGTTAACGAGGAGAACCAGCCCACAAAGAGTTGCAAAAAGCCGTCGCGTCACGAATTAATAGTAGAGTGGAACCGACAGAAGGCTTCCGAATTTCGATATCTATCATGATTTACGACTGGATATATTCCAGAAAAAAGAGGGTGAGTAAACATAGTTATAAAGAGTCTTCATACTCAGAGTTATCGGATAAACTCGACAACTCCACTCTGCGCGTGATTGGTGAGTCCTTATCTAAAAATACCCGTGTGAGATAACTATCTCATATCCGCTTCGGTTATCTTTATGAAATTACACTTACTGCTTGTTTTCGACGTTGGATTTTTCGTGACCGACCTGCGAGAGTGAGATGATGATTACGAGCGCACGAATGGCGGCTGTGGACCGTAACGCTGAATCATTGGGAGTTTCCCCACAGCAACTCATGGAGTCGGGTGGAAACGCTGTTGCAAAAACAGTGCGGGAGCTGACTGATGTAAACGTAGAATCAACAGCAACACCAGTTGTTGTTATTGTTGCAGGACGCGGGAACAACGGTGGCGATGGCTTCGTCGCAGCGCGGTTTCTTGATGAATACACTGTTCATGTCATATTATTGGGTCGTCCAGAGACAATCCGGACATCAACCGCAAAACAGAATTGGGAGGCACTCACGACAAGCAGATACAATACAACAGTCATTCGAGATACGTCAGCTATCGAACTTACTGGACCGAATGGCAGATCACCGGATATCGTCGTTGATGCAATGCTTGGAACAGGGGTCACTGGTGCCCTTCGTGAACCTGAGGCAACAGCAGCAAGACAGATCAATCAGGCTGATGCGACCGTTCTCTCAGTTGATGTACCCTCAGGCGTTGACGCTGATACCGGCTCATCCACAGATATCGCGGTTGAGCCCGACCATGTCGTCACATTTCATGATCAAAAACCAGGACTCACAGCAATTGACGCAGATGTGACAGTCGCAGATATCGGTATTCCACAGGCAGCCGAACAGGTTGCTGGACCCGGTGATCTTCACTCGCTTTCACGGCCCAGACAGAGTCATAAAGGTGACTTTGGCGAGGTGCTCATCATCGGTGGGGGACCCTACACCGGTGCTCCTGCGTTGAGTGCACAAGCAGCACTACGGGCTGGCGCTGATCTTGTTCGTATCGCATGTCCAGTGGCGATTGCTGATGAGATACAAGGCTATGATGAGAGTCTCATTGTCAATGCGTACCCCGGAGAGCGACTCACACCAACCGCAACTGAGCATGTGCAGTCGCTCGCGGCGGATCATGATGTCACGGTGCTTGGTCCAGGGCTTGGTGATGATGAAAAAACACTCTCAGTCGTCGCTTCGGTTCTTCGCACACACACTGGGACGGTTGTTGTCGATGCTGATGCACTGTCGGTTGTTCCAACGGTTGATCCTGCTGGTGAGATAATCTGTACGCCACATCAAGGTGAACTTGAGGCAATGGGAGGTGAAACGGCAGATGACTGGGAACGCCGGGCAGAGAGGATATCAACGTTCATAAAAGAACTTGAGACGACTCATACATTCCTTGTCAAAGGGGCGATCGATATCATTACTGATAGTGAAACAACACGAATTAATCGAACCGGAAACCCAGGAATGACAGTCGGTGGCACAGGCGATGTCCTCGCTGGTATTGTTGGTGCACTTGCATGCGTTCTTGATCCGGTTCAGGCAGCAACAGTCGGTGCGTACGCGAATGGTCGGGCTGGTGATATCGTCGTTGAGAAGCACGGAAATGGATTGCTTGCGACGGATCTACTCGAGGCAATCCCAACTGCATTACAGGATCCAAAGGATATGGCAACTGGAGTGAACTCAGATGAGTAAGGATATCGACACACAAACACACAACAAACACTCTGAGGACAAAGATCGAAGCACCGATGAAGAAGTGACAACTGAGAGTGCAACAACAAATGAGTTGACGCATGTCAACACTGACGGTGATGTACAGATGGTTGATGTCGGAGCAAAGCCGGACACAAACCGACGGGCAGTCGCTCGCGGGGAAATTGAACTCACGCGGACAACAATTGACGCCGTTCATGATAATGAGATCGGAAAGGGTGATGTCCTTGCGACTGCACGAGTAGGTGCTATCCAAGCAGTCAAACATACATGGGAGACAATCCCAATGTGTCACCAGATCCCAATTACAAACGTCGACACAGTATTTGATGTTCACGAGACTGCAATTGAATTACGCGTCACCGTAGAGACAACTGGTAAAACCGGGTGTGAGATGGAAGCACTTGAGGGTGTGACGACAGGGTTAAACGTTATTTGGGATATGGTCAAAGCCGCTGAGAAGGATGATGCAGGGCAGTATCCTGAAACAGGAATCACCGATATTGAGATTGTTGAAAAACAAAAACAGAAACAGAAACAAAGTCAAAATTAAGATTACAATCGACAGAACATCCGATTATGCAAGCGGACTTATAATCGACGTGAGTCACACCAGTCGTTGGCAGTTTGAGCACTGTTTTTTCTGAACCCAGACTCAGTTCAGCTGGAACGCCCCGTAGTAGTTCACAGAAGAACGGGGTGCTTAATTAGACATGCATCGGTCGGGGTAGTTCTCTCGCATCGAATGAGTGAATCAGTTCACCCAGAAGTTCGTTGAATCACCATTGGGCGTTCCGTTGTCAGTTCGAGTAACGAAACGTACAGTCCCAACAACTGATAAGTTGTTACTCAACTTCGGAATTCGAGTCAGTCTCGGATGTGCCTTCCTCACTTGCGAGTGGGTAACTCACATCGGTGTCTACTTCTTTCGAACGCTGATGTTGTTTGGAATCATCCTCAGTAATCGACCGTGGATTGCTCTCGCGGGTCTCAGTCGTCGGTTCTGACATGTGATTGTGAGGACTGTCTGGAGCAATCCGCCGGGTAGTCTCACCCCCAGACTGCTCAGGTGACGTTGATTCAACCTCAGTTATCGTCTCCATTTGCTTTGGGTTTGTGTCCGAATTTATTGCTCCAGTGTGATTGCTGCGTTCACTCAGCTGTGCTTGCGCTTGTGCATTCACTCCGTGTGAATCGTGCTCATCTGATACCCCTTCTGATTCAGACTCCTCAAGCGCCGCTGCTTTGGCGCGTGCTCGTTTGATAATCGTCGACCGAGCGGAGAACTCAATGAGCACTGCATCGCCGGTGTCAGTGTATTCCTCATTTTCGACGTGACCATGATCATATAACCATGACACGAGACTCATTGCATCATCTGATAGCGGCAGGAGAAGACGCTCATCATGCCATGATGGGAGTTCGCTCTCGATTCGATCAGTTAATTGCTCAATATTTTCACCAGTAAGCCCTGAAACGGCAACTGGATTCGGTGCCAACGCATCAAGTGATTGCATCTTCCGATTAAGTGCTCCCTCCTCAACACAATCAGTTTTATTCAATACAGTGACAATTGGAGCCTCATTACGCTCATAGAGCGTATCATGGCTCGTGATGAGTTTCTCACGCATTGCATCGATTGACTCTGAGGCATCGACAATGAGCAACACAAGGTCAGCTCGATATACCGAATCGAGCGTTGACTCAAATGACTCAACGAGCCAATGCGGAAGATCTGAGACAAACCCAACAGTATCGGTGAGTAATATGTCTCGGCGTCCGGTGTCAGCTCGTCGCGTTGTTGTCCCGAGTGTCGTGAACAACCGATCCTCAGACTCAGCAGTCTGTTCAAGATCTGGATGCCGATTTTCATTCTCAGCAATATCAAGATCATCTGCAAGCCGGCGGAGTAATGTTGATTTTCCTGCGTTTGTATATCCTGCAAGCGCGACAAGGTCGAATCCAGACTCACGACGCTGTTCACGACGTGTTTGCTCTTTTTCAGCAATTGCATCGAGTTCCTGGCTAATTCGTGAAATCTGCGCTTTAATATCTCGCTCGCGACTCTCATCGTATTCACCCAGTCCCATAAATCCTGGTCGTTCATCGCGTTTCGCGAGCGATGATTTTGCCTCTACCCGTGGAAGTTCATATCGAAGCTCGGCGAGTTCAACTTGGAGTTGTGCTTTTCGAGTGTTCGCTCGTTGTCCGAATATCTCTAAAATAAGGGTAAATCGATCGATAACCTCGACTCCAGTCGGGAGCTTTCCACCAATATTGTACGTTTGATATGGTCCGAGGCGATTATCGACGATCACTGCCTCTGCACCAGTTCGCTTGACTAATCGAGCGAGCGCTTCGACCTTTCCCTCACCAAAATGATATGCTGCATCCTCTTCGCGTGATTGGGTAAGTGTATTGCTCACATCATATCCAGCCGCCCTGGCGAGGTCAGCGATTTCACTCAGATCAGCGACTGAGTTGGGGTCGACTCGCTGTGCAATAATGACTGGCGTTTCTGTCATGATATCACCCCAGCCGCCTCTGTCTGTGCGATATGATGAGTCATATGACCTCGAACAGTGATTGCAGTAAAGGCGGTCCCAGCATACATCTCGTGTGCGATACAACCTGAGTTATGCGGTTTCCGCCGGTATGTATCTGATTCCTGCACTGTTTCAGTATAGCTAGCACGTCAAGATACTTGAACACTATCGGCCGTCATCCGATATAGATGCATCTGATACTGGTATATAATCATCGTATGAGGTGATACACGCTGTATCATTACACAAACGATTTATCCGAAAACAGTAGAGAATTAGCATGGTTGACCCATTACAGCTATCACTGGATCCAACGCAACTTGGGATTGAATTTGGTAGCGGAGCAGTCATTGGGGCAATAATTGGATTTGCAGCCAAAAAGGTTGCAAAGCTGATTGCATTACTTGTTGGGATTGAGCTTGCAGTATTCAAATTTCTTGAATCACGAGATATCATCTTTGTTGATTGGAGCCGATTGACTGCTGGGCTCGCCGACACGACTCAAAGCGCAACTGAGGGGACACCGCCCGGGTGGCTCTCAACAATTCTTTCGACGCTTTCGGTCTCTGTTGGCTTTACCGGCGGATTTCTTGCTGGGTTCAAAAAGGGATAATTGTTAGAACCCACAGCAGTGCCTGTGACCGTCTGTTGTCGATTGTCTGCTGCGGTCTCGAATAGTAATATTAGAGGTACAATACATTGTACATGTGATCATGACCGGGGGAATGTCGCACCACATGTTTGACATACATCAGCATTTGTCTCTGAATTATACTCTAATCGACCCTCTTCACAGACTCGACACGGCGTATATGTGACAGATCGTCCATAATCAGGCGTTTCTACAGGAGGATCGTCATTACCCCACATCGTGAGTGCACCACGGACAATATCAACTAGTTTTCCAATCATCGGTGTAAGTCCTCACTATCACTGTTTGTCTTGGTCATCATCAGTGTGATGCCCCCACAATCCGTCGTGTTTTATAACCGTGATATCACCACGAACACGCGTTTGACACGCAAGTCGGAGTTCTGGGTTGGATGTATGTGGCGGAACTGACAATCGAATGCGTTCAATAACTGTGTGTGAGTCAACGGGGACAGATGTATCATCGGATCCTCGAGTATCAGGTGAGTCCGTATCAATGCGCCTGTTATTCTCAGTAGTCATATCAGTACCAGTGATGTCTGCGGTATCAGTGGAAACATCATTGTCGTCAGATGCCCGCGTATCGCCCCTGTGATGTGTTTTTCTCTGTATTTCGACCGCACAGGTTCCACACGTTCCGTGACCCCGACAATTGATGAGCGATGCAGTGCCATTATGAGGGTCGATATCAAAATCGTATTCTTGCAGAACATCACGGAGGATTGCACCGTGGTCACACTCGATGGTTGTTGTTCCAACCGTAACGGTCGGCATATTAGTTCGTGGGCTCGCACTCACAAGTGCTCACCGTTCGATTCAGCATAGCTGAGTACCCTTACTGCAGTGCAGACTAATTTGCTGTGAGTGCGTGAGTAATTGCAGTCTTAATAGGAGTCTGATCAATCGGGACGATATTTTGCAAATCTCGGTCATCATCAACGGTCACCGGATGTCGCATGCTTTTCGCCAGTGGTCTCGCGATCCGATATTGAACATCGGTTGTGAGCCGAAGCCAATGTGAGGACAACTCAGGCGTTAATACAGGAACGGGAATAATAAATACGCGTTTATTCTTGACATCTGCGGTCATTCGGAGGAGCTCTTCGTATGAGAGTACACTTGGACCGCCAATGTCGAATATTTGTCCGCGGGTTTCCGGCACATTGAGTAGTTTCACAAGATAGCTAACCGCATCGTCAACAGCAATTGGATTTCCTGGAGTGCGGACCCACGTCGGAACGACCATCAGCGGAAGACGGTCTGTGAGGTCATCGACAATTCGGAAACTGGCACTTCCACGACCAATGATCACGGCTGCTCGAAGGACTGTCAACTCATATTCGCCCCCCTCTAAGACAGCTTCGACCTCTCGTCGTGATGCAAGATGTGGTGAGAGGTCTCGTTCATTCCCGCTGATTCCACTCAAATAGATAACACGGTCGACACCTGCTGCCGATGCGCGTTCGCGAAATCGGCGTGCGTATGTCCGATCAAGTTCAGCGAAATTCTCAGCAGTGAGTGAGTGAATAAGATAATATGCAACATCGACGTTATCACACATCCCTTCAAGCGATGCGGGATCACCGAAATCGCCCTCAAATGGCTCGACACCTGGGGGGAACCCAGCCTCGCTAGCGCTTCGAGAGAAGGCAACAACATCGTGATCCCGGTCGTGAAGAGCGCGGACCAAGCGACGACCGACGAATCCAGTCGCGCCTGCAACGAGGACTTTCATATAGATACTCTATCACCGCACACATATCAGTTATTGTATGACGAGTGAGTAACGGTTATTTGTACTGTGAGATTCGTTTTCAGTCGGTGGTACCGTAATTCCTGTCTCCGAAACGGGACGCCCAACGGGGCGTTCCGGCTGAACTGAGTCTGAGTCTGAGTGTTCGGATATACACAGTGATCATATTACCGCCGACTGTTATCCAAAGCCGAATGTGCAAATAAGTATGACTTCGGAAAGAAACAGTGATCAGCGTGCCACCGACGCTGACGCCGACGCCGAGACCGAGTGTTAACTTACGCAATTGGATATTTATCATCAGTTGATCCATCTACAGGCAGGCTCAGACCGATTGCTTCAACTCTTGAATGTGGGTGTCGATGTGATCCCCGAGGCGTCTCACGCGTATAATATAATCGAGAGATTCAGAAGGAAGGTCCTCATGATGTCTGATAATGGTTCTTGGAGGCGTGGTGCCACAGATACCGTCTGTGTTTATCATCGTTATTTTGATAGCAACTGGACTTGTGTGGATTGGGACAGGATGGCTTGAGGGAGCAGCGGAGCGTCTCTCAACGTACTATGGGCTGCCACCCGTCGTTCAGGGCTCGGTTGTTGTTGCGATTGGGTCAAGCTTTCCTGAGTTTGCAAGCGTTGTATTCACCGCTGAAGCAGGTGTTTTTAGTATGGGCATTGGCGCTATTGTCGGCTCCGCGATATTCAATATTCTCGTTATTCCTGCGTTATCTGGCATATTCGCACAGCGAGGCGTTGAGTCGAATCGAAATATTGTGTACAAAGAAGCACAATTCTATATGATCGCTGTCTCAGCGCTTGTCGTGACATTTGCACTTGCGGTTATCTATCTTCCAGCACCAAATCGTGGCGAGCTTGTCGGGATGATTACGCGCCCTCTCGCAGTAATCCCGCTGTTTGTCTATTTATTATATTTATTCATTCAATGGCAGGAAGTAAGCGATTATACACAGGATGCATCGACGGAATCAATCGCTGTTTGGCGGGAATGGGGGCGGTTAATCGCTGGGTTAGTCGCGATTCTGATTGCGATTGAGCAGATGGTCGGGGCTGTTGAAGAGCTCGGCTCGATTATTGGAATTCCTGAGTTCCTCGCTGGTGTGACGATTATCGCCGCAGCGACGAGCTTACCTGATACACTTGTAAGCGTTCGAGCAGCGCGAAGCGGCGATGGAACAACGAGCCTTGGGAATGTCTTAGGATCGAATACGTTCGATCTCCTTGTTGTTATTCCGATTGGTGTGTTGATTGTTGGGACCGTGCCGGTCAATTTTGCGACGGCTGTACCAATGTTTGGCGTCTTAACACTCGCGACTGTCTTGCTCTTTACTGTTTTGCGGACTGACCTCACACTCACACAGCGTGAGTCATACGTTCTTGGCGTTGCATATACACTCTTTATTCTCTGGATTATCGCTGAATCAGCTGGGGTCACTGGAGTGTTAAAAACTGTCTGAGAGAGTGACCTGATCAGATAATATACCCAATACGTTTGACCGCCGCTATCGTCTCATGACAATTGATATATTTGATGTGGGAAACAATTATACTGTAGTATCTATAATATATATTTATGATAGTGAACGAATCAACCGGACAAGCTGAACAAACAGAACTCATGTGTCCAAACGGGCATCAAAATGATATTGATGAATGGCGATTAGAACGGTTTCGCGTTACCTGTGATGAGTGTGGGATCCGCTGGAATCCAGCGAGTTAGCAATCGTTCCAATTGTTGCAGTCCTCGTTATCCCCTTCATTTGATTCAGGAGCAACAGAGACGATGCAGACTTATCGTCACTCAGCGTTTTCACTGGGTTCACTTTTTTTAGTTTTTTCTCGTCCAGCGTGAACAACAATCGTCCCAAAAAGATGCCGTGTCGTCACAACAGACTGCATCTGTTCTGTGAGTGCTTGTTTTGATGCTGCTGTTCGTGTCGCCAACTGTGTAAGCGCGTTATCGGCGTCACTCGCAAGATCGAACAGTCGTGCATTCAATCGTGTGAATGCCCAGAGCCCGGCATTAGCAATCGCGTTCTCGCCTGGGACAAAGTTCGCAATGACAACCGTCTCAGCGGCGTGACACCACTCACTGACGACCATCTGTGGATTCTCAAATAATGACGTCACAAACGTCGCAACGACAGCATCGACCGAGTCAATCGGCGGGGTTGTTGCATCAGCACAGATCACCTCAACATTGTCCCACTCGCGACGGGCAACGAGTGAACGGGCACGGTCAATCATCGGTTTCGTTACATCAACACCAACAACACGTCCGGTTGCCCCGACAGCTGCTCGAAGTGCTGGAAAGTTTACCCCTGGTCCACAGCCAAACTCAACAACTGTTGCTCCAGGTTCGAGATTAAGCTGCTCAACACAGGCTGTTCGAATCCCACCGATAGATGCTGTTGTCCGTGCGAACCAGTCATAGACGGGTGCCCATGTACCATAATCCGCGCGGATACGCTCAAGACGCGAGGTATTGTGTTCGCTCACACCGGTACGATATCTCCACTGAATACAACTGTTGAAGAACCTAGCGACTCAGGATACATTGTTGGTCTCTCATATCTGCTCATTTCTGTGAGTTGCTCTGATTGTCGTCTGATCTTCCTGTCTGATCGGTGTCCTGATATCACTGCTGCAGGTATGTCGAGATTTCGAATCGGAACGAGCGATTAAATCCAGCAAATAGGCATCCCGTTGGGATGAATGCATTCTGAACAGGAACAGTTGTCGTTGTTGGGACTGTGATTTCTGTCTCCGAAGCGGGACGCCCAACGGGGCGTTCCAGGTGAGCTGAGTGTGATTTCGGATAGAAATACTGGTCATATTACCACCAACTATTATCACAATAATGATGTCTCAATATCCATTGCACTCGCGACTGTCGTCGGTGGTATATGTGGCCATTTTCGCTCTGGACTCTTCTGTGCAACAGTTGAATGACACTGGGTTGCGTTATCGCATGCCCGTGGACGTTGATAATCAATTCCACGTTCACCGAGATATGTTACATACCCATCATCAACGCGATCAAGTTTTTCATGACATACCCAGCGGTCACCACACTGTTCGGCTCCGATATCTCGATATGGACAGGTAAACCGGGTACGCTCGGCTTCTCCATCACGCGCTGTCTCATCGATACGGACGCCAACGACTTGATATGCAACCCGAAGTCGACGTGCAATCGCCTCTGGCGTCCGGGCTCCGAGAAAAAGCACATGAGCAAGGGCATATCCAAAATCGTGGAGTGCGCGCTCAAACAGTGTTAATTCGTGAGGGGTATCTTCGAGCAGTGATCGAACTTGATGGTACCACTGACTCACCGCAGTCACCGCCTCGGTTTTCTCTGCGGCGTGAATGAGCCGTTCTTTGCGCTCTCGAAGCGGTGCTGCACCATCAGAAAGATGAAACGAAGGGATTGACTCAATATGCTCAAGCACATTTTCTCGAAGACACGTCCCTGCTTCATACGCCTCAGTGTATTCCTGCAGTGTCTCGTACCACGAGTCAGCTATTGCACTGTATGTCCCATTAAGAAGTGCGTCTGCCTCAGCAAACTGTTCAGTATCAGGTGGTGCTGGAAATTGATCGACTGCACGTTGCAACTCGGCCGGAGACGGCCCTGCCATATGGAACAGTCGTCGGGAATAAACTTCAATCTGTATGGTCTCACCGATATTAGTCGATGATGCTGCTCGTCGCAGGATAAACTACTCACGGATGCGGATGTAATTGTACTGTATGCCAGACGAACAAAGTGAAGATATCGAAGAGTACCTTGACCCAGATCTTGATTCGGATCTCAGCTCCACCACATCGGGACGTGATGAGAAGCCACTTCCGGGTCCTTTCTCACTCACGCAACTCGTCGGAGGAATTCATCTCTTAACGGCTGCTGCTGTCACACCGTTTTTGTGGATAGCATACCAAAATGGGAATATTCCTCAGATGGCATCACTTGGTGGATTGATGATTCTTATTATTATCGCTGGTGCTGCTGCGTCCCGAATCGCTGCTCGTCGAGTAGATTGATCGTGAACGAGGCGTGATGGGTCAGTCCGAAAAAACAACGACTCAGCCACTTGTGAGTCCGGGAAATTCGATATCTATACGAGTGTTTTTCAGTGTGAGCAACGTATAATTTACATGGGCAATCAACAACCGCGGCAGCCACACTTATCCGGGAAGAACGGTGATACAATCCTTCCACGGACCACAGTCCGCGGTGGACGGAGTCCGACCGCTGAAACAGTTGTACTCCTCTGTGGATTCTTCCTCATACAGTACCCATTGTCTGCGATTGGTCTTGTCGGATTATTCGCATTAAGTCCGATTGTCGTTATCGAGCCATGGACGCTCATCACGAGTACATACGCTCATGGCAGCGTTGGTCACCTCATTAGTAATCTTATTGGGTTGATTCTCTTTGGCGCACTCGTCGAACGAACAACGACACGGCTTCGGTTTCATACATTCTTCATCCTTACTGGTGCGCTTGCCGGCGTTGCAGAGATCACACTTGGAAGCCTGCTTGCGTTTAGCCCGCGAGCTGTGCTTGGTGCTTCTGGAGCGGTGTTTGCGCTCTTTGGATATCTTATCACAAGCAATGCAATTGCGGATACGCTCATCGACACACTCGACCAATTGACAGATGTCTCCTGGGCTGTGACTGCAGTGCTCATTATTGTTGCTGCTGTCATGGCTATTCTCCTGAGTGGTCCGGGAACTGCACTCGTTGGGCATGCTGCTGGACTTGCAATCGGACTAATTGCTGGTCGCATGCGACTACTCGGGATAAATGACTCATCAGCAACCCCCGCCTGACATGCAGTATAATCATCAGATCACAGACAGTGAATACATCTGAACCAACGAAGTAGAGACAGACATACATAATTACCGATTAAACATATGACAACAGAACACACCTATCCAATCACGACAGTTGCGGTCCCAGAATCAACGTATGATGCCGAAGAGGTCATTGCAATTCAATTATCGGCATTTGCAGATAATGATTCACCGGTCCCAGACGCTGGTATCAAAACGGCGTATAATTTCGCGTCGCCGGCAAATCGTCGCGCAACCGGACCGTTCGATCAATTCCGACAGATGGTTCAAAACCAACGTTATGCACCGATGATTGATCACGATGAAGCAGTTACAGGACCACTTGAGCGTGATGGTGACAGCGCACAACAACGAGTCACACTCACCGGAGAAGATGGGCAGACCGTCACGTATCGCTTCGGCGTGTCAAAGTATGAATCCGCACCTGATGGAGAAACTATCCCAGAACCAGATTGTTGGCTCACGGACCGCGTTCTTCGGGAATAATCAATCCGGGATCGAAGTCGGGACCCGGCATTCAAGCTGAAGAGATAGCAGATCGACATTATCGTCATCTTATTGATATGAAAAGAAACTGTGCAGTATCGTGAACTCGCTGAGGTCTATACTGATGTTGCTGCAACATCAGCGACGACTGAAAAAGAGACACTCCTGGCTAATTGTTTCTCAGATATCTATCATCATAATGAGACATCATTACTCCCACTTGCTGTTCGGCTTGTCCGAGGTCGCGTATTCGCTCGGTGGGAAGCAGCAGAAATTGGTGTCTCAACCGCTGGTGCTGTAACCGCGATTAGTAAGGCAACCGGTGTCGACAGCGAGCAGATTGAGACATGGTGGCGAGAGGAGGGTGATCTTGGTGATGCTGCTGCATATGCTGTTGATGACCGTGTACAGCAGACACTCACTGCAACGCCGTTGACAGTCACCCGTGTGTATGAAACACTCCGTGATGTTGCTGGGTATAAAGGATCAGGGAGCCAACAAAAACAAAGAGATGAGATTGCTGGGCTTATCTCCGACGCATCACCACTCGCTGCTCGATACATTGTCCGAACAGTGACAGGAGCAATGCGACTTGGTGTTGGTGAAGGAATCGTCCGTAACGCGCTTGCAAGAGCGTTTCTTGACATGTCTGATGATGCTGCGGATGCCGTCCAACGAGCGATTGATTTGACCAATGATGTTGCTGTTGTTGCACGGCGTGTTGCTGAGCAGGGGCGACCCGGATTGGATGATATTGATCTTGAGTTGTTTCGTCCAATTAAACCAATGCTTGCAAAGCAAGCAGAGAATATTCAGACTGCGGTTGCTGAACTTGCCGCAGACCAAACACACAGTGAGAACAATCATGCTGTCGAGTCCTCACAAGGAGCAGTCCTTATTGAGTATAAATACGATGGAATTCGTGCGAAGATACACCGCGATGGTGATGACATCCGAGTATATACACGACGGCTCTCTGATGTGACAAACCAGTTCCCAGATGTCGTCTCAGCAGCACGCACCCACATTGATGCCGAACATTACATCGTCGAGGCAGAACTTGTTGGATATGACCCACAAAGCAATGATGATACCCCAGTCACATTCCAGACGCTCGCACAGCGGATTCAACGAACCGATGATGTCGCCGCTATCGCGAGGTCGATTCCGGTTACAGCATATGTTTTTGATCTACTTGCCCTTGAGAATGAATCGCTCTTAGAGGATACGCTTGAGATGCGGTTGAAACACCTCAACAGAATCCTCACTCCGAAGACCGAGACTCCATCAAACACGAAATCCGAGTCAAGAACTGACTCATTTTCCTCGACGTCTATGACGACACCAAGTGATAACCAAGATCGCGGTCAATCTGTCTCATCGCTCAGACGGGCACAGTGTACGTGGGCAACAACACAGACAGCAGCAGCGGAATTCTATGAAGATGCACTTGCTGCTGGTCATGAGGGTGTCATGATCAAGAATCCGGCTCGGCCGTATCAACCGGGATCCCGAGTCGGGTATCAACGGAAGGTAAAGCCAATCATGGAGCCACTTGATCTGGTTGTCACGCGGGCAAAGTGGAGTGAGGGTCGGAAAAGCGACTTCCTCGGTCGACCGTATCTCGCATGCCGGACTGCTGATGGTAATCTCGCAGAGGTTGGTCGGATGCACACCGGATTCACTGATGAACAGCTTGAGAGATTTACCGACCGTGTTGAACCACTGATCGAACGTGTTGAGGGAAGAGAAGCAACACTCACACCCGCTGTGGTTCTTGAAGTTGCGTATGAGGAAATACAGACTTCATCGACATATGACTCTGGATATGCACTTCGGTTTCCACGACTGAAGCAAATTCGAGATGATTGTGACCCATCGCAGGCGGATTCACTTGAGCGTGTGAAGCGATTGTATGCACAACAATCAGCCGATGAGAGCCAAAGCAACGAAACGAATCACAGACCAGTTGATGAAGAATCGGATAGACATTGATCCCGCTCAGTAAAACTTGTCTGATAGCTAAGAATGATTGCGTCTTTGAGAATGGAGAGAAACCAATAGATACACGCGGCACAGAAGTTCCTATGTGGCTCCCGGTGTTCAGCTTCGTGACGGCGTTGAGATCGAATTCGCAAGTGGTGAACGGATTGTCTGTGATGGAGTCGCAGCAGGAACGTCCACAACGGAAGTAACAACAGTTGTGAGTCATGCTCACGGTGATCACCTGGTTGATACCGCGAGTGAAATTGTTGCCTCTGAGCTTACCGCTGCACTCGCATCTGTTCGCCAGTCAGAATGTGACCCAGAGACAATCACCCATCCAGCAGTTGATCTCATCCCGGCTGGTCATATCGCTGGGTCACGAGCGGTTCTTCTCACCGATCCTGAAACCGATCGTCGGTATCTTTACACCGGTGATTGTCGGTTATCTGATCGACTCTATCTTGATGGATTCGACCCGGTCGATGCAGATGTGTTAATTCTTGAAACGACATATGGTGACCCAACATATCGCTTTCCAGCACCTGAAAAAACACAGCACCGGATTCGTGAGTGGCTTGCTCAAACAATGGATGATGTCGTCATCTTGTTTGGATACGCACTTGGTCGAGCGCAGAAATTGCAAGTATTACTTGAATCGACAGCGCGCTCACGCGTGTTCATCACGGATGCAATTGCAGAATTGAATACGGTCATTGAGTCACACCGAAATATTACTTTTCACTCGCAGCGATATACGAACGATGTTACGCTGCAGCCTGGTGATGCAGTTGTCTTACCAATGCAGACAGCACGTCTTGGGTGGATTGAGTCGCTTGTTGAGGCGACTGATGCAATCACAGCCGGGTTCTCTGGATGGGCGATTGATGATTCATTTATTTATCAGCGTGGAGTCGATGAAGGGTTTGTACTCTCAGATCACTGCGATTATGATGAACTCATTGAGCTCGTCACGACTGTCGATCCCGAGCGTGTGTATACCCAACATGGATTTACTGAAACGTTCGCGACACGGCTCACTCGCAAGTACGGATATCAGACACAAGCATTAAAATCAAACCAGTCAACGCTTGGTGACTTCTAATCGGTCATATCGCTAAGTTATCGAATTTAGTCTCGAGTCACGTCCAAGTCTCACAGTCTTTTTTCACCGTTGTATCAACTGTTGGTGCTGTAATTCTTCGACTCGAAATAGAGCTGAAAAACTGGCGTTCCAACTTTGCTGAGTGCGGTCTCGCAGAGACAGACGAGCCACGATGTCATCATTCATAACTATCGTCACCGTTACAGAAAGACGAACCCCGCCGCAAGATTGCAAAAGCCCTGAGTCAGCCCGCACGGATTGAGCTGCGTGAGTAATGACATGCACGGGCGGTACAAGGCGACTGCCTCGGGGCTTTGATGTTAATGTGATGTGGATGTGGATGTGGATGTGATCCCGAGGCAGGTTCACAACGGGTGGGGTTCTATTCGAGATATGATAACTGGTGGACAACCGGGTTGATACGCACACTCCACTGCGGCTGAGTGATAACCAATATGAGAGTCGATACAGTCACCCTGCGTATTTATTGCTCTGTCGTTGGAGTGACAGAAAGTCCATGATCAAATATTCCAGCAGGATCATAGCGAGTCTTGAGTGTGCGCAATCGGTCGTGATTATCATCGAAGATCTTTCTTTCCCATTGTTCCCACTCACCCTCTTCAACGCCAGCGTATCCTGCGTATGCACCTTCAGCACCTGCCTCACGGAATCGCTGTTCAGTCTCATGAGCCCACTCAATATGAGCAGGATTGTCATGGTCCTCCCATGCAGCTTCGATGAGAATAAGATATGACTTATCTCTCCACGCGTATGCAGTCTCGGAGTCATCGTCGATAGCCCCACCCATTGACCAGATACCAACACCATCCATCTCACCAGGTGCTGTGTCAGTTTGGGTTATGACGAGTTCGAGTATCTGCTCGGTGAGTTCGTCCACGAAGACAGAGCGGTTGATATATTTCCGCCCCCATGGGTGCATCAACGTCCCTATCTCGTGTAGCGCGGTGTATGCCATAGGCTCTGTTGCATCAATCAACGGCTCAGTAATTTCCCGAAGTGGAGCGAACGCATCCATCGCTGTCTCAGGATTGCCAGCATAGCAGCCGATAATTCCAATTGCTGGTTCACCCTGTTGGGACTCAGGAATGGGCGGCACAGCAGGTACTTCTCCATAATTAACGATCGACGACATCGCCTCTGGTTCGGTGAACTCAGAATATGTCTCAAGAACTGTTCGCGCAGCATCTGCCGGATAAAATGTAATGAGTCCGCCAATAAGTGGTCCCACATCGTATAGCTCAAACTCAAAGTTAGTGACAATACCAAACTGACCGCCACCACCTCGCAGTGCCCAAAACAGGTCGGCATTCTGATTCTCACTTGCGGTGTGTACGGCTCCATCAGCCGTCACAACCTCCATTGAGCGGAGTGAATCAATTGAGAGCCCATGTTTTCGACGAAGCCACCCGATACCGCCACCCAGTGTCGTTCCGCCCATCCCGACACAACCAGCACTTCCAGTCGGTGTTGCGAGTCCATGCGCTTGTGTCGCTTCAATTACCTCTTTCGTTTGAGTTCCAGGACCGATATTCGCGATCTGTTCCTCAGCGTCAATATCAATATGATCAAACGCCGCAAGATCAATGACCACACCATTATCCACGATTGCCTCACCGGCTTGATGATGGGCACCGCCACGAATCGACAATGTGAGATTCTGCTCACGTACGAAATTAATTGCTGCTGCCACGTCATCGCTGTCAATTGCCCGGACGATAACTGCAGGATATCGATTGATTAATCCATTCCAAACATCGCGAGCGTCATGATACTGCTCATTATCCGGTAAGATCAGATCGCCGCTTATTTTTTCATCAAGTCCACGAATCGTTTTCTCACCGAGATTTTTGATAATCCCCAATGGGTGTCTGTCTGCAGACATTTGCGGATATCAATATGTATGATGAAACACTCATATGATTATTGGGTGTCGGTATTCTGCGTGATTTGCGGTGTGTATATTGCTGCTGAGGTCACAGAGTACGTATGAAAGTAACACCCGAGGATATCAAGCAGTACGACGAGTCAGCTCCGACGCCAGCAGAGACGGAGACAGCGACATTCGCTCTTGGTTGTTTTTGGGGTCCGGACGCACGATTCGGGTCACTCGATGGGGTAATTCGCACACGAGTTGGCTATGCCGGTGGAACGACAGCGGATCCAACATATCATAGCCTTGGGGACCACACTGAAGCAGTTCAACTAGAGTATGATCCAAGCGAAGTTACATATACGGCACTTCTCATGCTCGCACTCGAAAGTCATGACCCACATCGACAACCATCGAAACGACAGTATCAGAATATTTTGTTTCCCACACCATCACAAAAAGAAACAGTGAAGACAGTCCTTGATTCAAACGGATTTGATCTTGATTCAGTGGCAACGCGTATTCGTTCACCACCGTCGCCGTTCTATCATGCTGAGGACTATCATCAAAAATACCATCTTCGCTCAAAACGCTGGGCGATTGAGGCATTTGATAACGCTGGATACGATGAAGATGCATTACGAGAATCGCCAACTGCAGCGATACTGAACGCGACTGCTGCAGGTCATGATACGCATATGACTGAATCAATCGCTGATACCCCGCATCAGTAATCTACTTATTTGATTGACAGCTTATAGATTCAAGAGAAAAAATGAGAGATAATCAATCACGTGGTCGCTATCGTGAGATGACATACGCGTGCTGAGTAGTCCTCGTCGCTTGGAGCGGATGTCCACGTGAGTCAGAGTAATTATATTTCTTCTTCAACTCGCCTCAACATTGCATCTATATATGCCGCAGCTAGCAATGGCTGGATATCTGTCGTTGCATCTGCGCCAGGATCAAGTTCAGGTTCGGGGTCGGGTTCAATAGCAGCCTGAACCCTCTTGCATCCATGTTGAAGCCGTGTTTGAAGCAATCCAGCTGGGAGTTTGTTTGTCGAGACGGTTTCGACAGTCTCAATTGCCGATTGTATCGTCTGAACTTCATCGGTCATGGACGATTTCCCGTGTTCGATTGATGCAGTATAGTGAGTGTGAGAAATACTATCTTTTTCTCTGTATCTCTTATCGGCGTTCGGACGAGTGGCAATCGTCAGCGCTGCCTCGTGACTGGCTGTCAGCAATTGTGTCAGTACTGCCTCAACATCAGCAGGGACATCTACAGCCATATACAATATAATGAAGTGCCGTATGAAAACCCTTGTACAGGCGGTCGAGGCGACTGCCCCGGGGTGAGTTCACAGGGGCAGTCTCAGAGCACTATGATCTCCAGAAAGAGCGTACACATTCTCATTTTATTGACGAGACGGGCGAGGTGTCAGGCATGATTACATTGATGACGGAGTCTTGAGAGAATGTGATAACTATTGAAGCCGCTCGACAACTCAGGCTCGATGGTACCTCTGAACTACCCACACAGTGTTTATTTACTCAAACTCAAGGGCAAACTTACAACTATCCCAAAAAACTCTGATCTGTCGACAGTGACGGAACGACTGTTTTGTTGACAATATACGCAGAGGGGAGTATTCCTGCGGATCAAAGCGTTAGGTCACAGTAGTTGAGTGGTGAACTGCTCTAGTATGCATGCTCACAGCTGACACCACTCGTTTCTTAAGCGGAAGGTGTCCCGCTTTGACGACGCGTTTTGTAGAGACAGACGTATTCATAGAGAACGGAGTCTCCACAGACGGTGCCTTCGGAGTGTCCTTATATCGCGAATCGGAGTATGTAACTCCAGGGTATATTTGATCAGTGCCTTTCTCGTACTCCTGAGGGATGATATACTGACTGAATGGCTTATCATTAGATTTGTTGCGCCAAGTTGAAAATATGGCGTCGCTAAGAGATACTCAGTATCAACTGATGACGAAGGGAAATTACGATCACGCTGCCGTTGAAAGCCATTGGCAATCCGCGTGGGATGAGGCTAACACCTACCGAACGCCAGATGATCCAGCAGACCTCACCTACGTCTTGGGCATGTACCCATATCCCTCCGGAAAATTACATATGGGGCATGTTCGAAATTACACCATTACTGATGCATACGCTCGGTACCGTCGAATGCGTGGAGATGATGTCCTTCATCCGATGGGGTGGGATGCATTCGGTCTTCCTGCAGAAAACGCTGCAAAAGAACGCGATACGAATCCGCGCGATTGGACGTATGATTGTATCGCGACAATGCGTGAGCAAATGGAATCAATGGGGTTTGGGTATGATTGGAACCGCGAAATTACGACGTGTGACCCAGAGTATTATCAATGGAATCAATACTTCTTCCGTGAGTTCTACGATGCTGGAATAGTCGAACGGCGAGATGCCGATGTTAATTGGTGTCCATCGTGTGAGACTGTCCTTGCTGATGAGCAGGTCGAAGGCGAGGCTGAGTTGTGTTGGCGATGTGATACCGCGGTCGAACAGCGTGAGTTAGCACAGTGGTTTCTCAAAATCACTGAGTGGGCTGATGAACTCGTTAATGACATTGACCGGCTTGAGGGATGGCCAAACAATGTAAAACAGATGCAACGAAACTGGATCGGTCGACAATACGGCACGCTGTTCCCGTTTGAGATTGATGGATATGGTACAATCGAGGCATTCACGACGCGCGCGGACACAATCTACGGTGCGACGTTCTTTGCAGTCGCGACGGATCATCCGATTGCTGATGATCTGCGGACAGAACACGCGGATATTGAGCGATTTATTACAGACGAGGCTGACCCCGACGGTGACGAACCGAATGGTGTCCCGACTGGATTGACCGCGACGAACCCCGTGACCGGTGATGAAATCCCAGTCTATATTGCTGATTTCGTTCTGTCTGATGTTGGGACGGGCGCACTGATGGGCGTCCCAGCGCATGATGACCGTGATCACGCATTTGCAACGACGATGGACATCGACATCACACCAGTTATCGCTCCCGAATCAGCTGATACCAGTGACAGCACTCCAACCGCTCCGGATATTTCTGAAACAGCTTATACCGACGATGGCGTGTTGATCAATTCTGGAGAGTACACAGGGCTCGATAGTGAAACCGCACGTACGGAGATTACAGCTGATACCGACGGGGCTGAATTAGATACACAATATCGACTGCGTGATTGGGGTATCTCTCGACAGCGATACTGGGGAACACCGATTCCGGTTATCTACTGTGAGGACTGTGGTCCAGTGCTTGTTCCCGAGGAGGATCTTCCTGTTGAACTTCCACCGTTTATTAACACAACTGGCAATCCACTTGAAGCCGCAACCGACTGGAAAGAGACAACCTGTCCCGAGTGCGGTACTGCAGCGACTCGTGAGACAGATACAATGGATACCTTCGTCGACTCCTCATGGTACTTCCTGCGATATGTCTCACCAGATATCGAGACCGACCCATTTGATATCGAGCGGGCGAACCAGTGGATGCCAGTCGATCAGTATGTCGGCGGGATTGAGCATGCAGTCATGCATCTCCTGTACTCGCGATTCTTTACGAAGGTGCTCGCTGAGAATGATAATCTCGCAGTCACTGAGCCCTTTGAGAACCTATTGGCTCAAGGAATGGTTCAATTAGATGGTGAGAAAATGTCAAAGTCAAAAGGAAATACTGTCTCACCGCAGCGAATTGTCGAAGAATACGGTGCAGACACTGCACGACTGTTTATGATGCAAGCAGCACAACCTGAGCGTGATTTCGATTGGTCGGAGGAGGGTGTGCGCTCGACCAATCAGCTTTTGACACAACTTATCGAACTTGTCGATGTCATCGCCGACGCAGAGATTGATCGAGCGGGTATTGAGCAGACCGATGCAACTGCGCAATCATCGCTTACACATACTGAGACCGCACTCACAGATGACCGCACACCAATCGCATCACACATTGATAATGAAATTGATGCTGCTGTTGCGATTGCAACCCAAGAGTATGATGAGTTATCTTTCAGCGTTGCTCTTCGAGAGGCACGAGATCTCGTACAGACCCTGAGGCAGTATCGAAATTACACGACACCACACGCTGATACATATCGTCGTGGGCTTGAAACGGTGATTCGATTACTTGCCCCAGTTGCACCACACCTGACAGAAGAACTGTACTCAGCGCTTGATCATGATGAGTTTATTACCAATGCATCATGGCCACAGACAGATGTTGATCGTGATATAGTCACAAAACGACGCACACTCGTTGAGGATACCCGAGAGGATGTCCGTCAGATCATCACTGTTGCTGATATTGATGACCCGGAGGCAATCACAATTGTTGTTTCACCAGCATGGAAATATACTGCGTTGACGACTGCAATCGAAAGCGATGCTGACAATCTCATCTCTGCGTTGATGCAAAACCCAACTATCCGCGAACAGGGCGATGCGGCTGCTGAGTATGGACAACAGTTACAAAATGAGCGTGAGGCATTGGCGAGGACACTCCCCCCAGAGCGTGAATATGAAACGCTTCGTGCTGCGACGTGGCTTATCGAACGCGAGTTCGACGCCCCTGTCACTGTTGTACATGCTGATGATGCACCAGCAGATGTCGCTCGACAGGCTGAACCCGGTCGCCCGGCGATTGATATCGATGAGTAACTATCAGTGATATGACTCAGACCGTCTCAGTGTAAGATATCCTGGAGACACCGTCTGAGGACGCGGCTGATCGTCTATCGATATCTCAGTTCCTCTGAGAGGATATCCTTTGTTTTTCATCGAAACTCAACTGTGGTGATACAGTGGGTGTTATCAATTACCCTACCCTTCCCTACTCGCCCACCCACGGCTTCCTGCTTGAGGATGTGGACTTAGCGTATGAAAATTAAACACTCCAGCAGCTGAGACAGTTGACCTATCATCTGAATAAACTGAAGCTCCCAAAGCATCTGTCTGACCCAGGGGATTCACAGCGCACAGTGATCGTGTGGGGCTGTGTTATTGATATTGGCTATCGATATCCGTCGTCAATTCAACGAACCGTTGTCGAGAGTCTGTGAGATGTCTAGTGTCATCAGTAAATACCTCAATCGTCGCTGTTGCTTCAGGAATGAATTCTTGAAGCAGCGACCCAATATCAGCCATTGCAACATCACCACTCCCGACTGGAATATGTGTATCGCCACGATGTCGACCGTCGTGAACATGCAGGTGTTCGACAATATCACTGTGTTGCGTGAGCAGTGTTCGTATCCCACTTACCCCTGCTTCAAGATATGCGTATCCAATATCAAGACAGATTGCGCCACCGACATCATCAATGGTCTCCCCGACACGCTCAAGTGCGAGATCACCGGCATATCCAGTTGTTTCAAAACAGACAGTGATATCATGTACACGCCCAATTTCAACGAGGTCATGTAATTGATCATGAAATTGATCTGAATCCGGGGCAATCCCACGACGTGTCGGATGTGCCACAGCAGTTGTTGCGCCGAGAGCACTCGCTGTTTCTAATACAGAGTCAAGATATGAGAGTGTTGCAGAATCAATTGTCTCGACAGCAGTCGCAAGCGGTTGATAATACGGGAGATGGACGGTGATATCTAGATTTTGTTGATCAAGTCGTTTGATAATCGAATTGACATCAACCTCTCCGATCGGACGCTCGCCCTCGCCTAGTCCAACTTCGACATACTCAAACGCATCTGGAACAGTTTCAATCCGGTCAAAATACGGTCCAATTGAGACACCGATATTCATGACTGTTTGTCTCTTATGAGACGAGCGCAATAGTTGATGCGACCGTCTGTCCTCATTCATGTTGATAACAGTTGTTGGTAATACGATTTCTTTATTCAGCCGCACCGCTGTATTTTTCTCGCCCGATTCATCCTGATTCTGGTGTTGCATTGGTGGCCAGTTAGTCGTTACTTCTCTGATTCCTGATACTGTTCGCCGAGGGGCTTCAGCCGCAGTTCTCCGAAGCCGTATCGGGAGTGAGGCCCGACCCGCTGGAGTCCGTTCTTCGCGGTCTCCACCGGGCGGTCGCCGAGGAACTTCACGACCTGTCCGTGATCGACCGTCTCCAGCCGGAACACCTCACGCTGTTCGAGGATCTTCTCCTCACGGAGCCGCAGGTCGTTGCGGTCCTCGGCCCACCACCACGGGATGGAGCGGTCGTCCGCGTCGGGATACTCCGACTCCACCACGAACGGCGTTACGAGTTCGATGAGGTACGTCTCTGCGCCTTCGAGCCGCGAGTCGTCCAGTTCGTCGAGGTCTACCATCTGCGTGTTCTTCAGCTGAACCTCGCCGTAGCCGTAGTTCCGCTTGCCGCCGAACTGGAGGCCCTCCAGCACATCCTCGCCGAGCGGGAGCACCGTCGGGTCATCGGCGTGGAGGTAGGCGTGAACGTACCATTTCGTCGTCTGCTGTTGCTTCCGCTGGTCTTCCCGGCGGCCCATGATGGTCTCGTGAGCGAGCGCCGGGTGGCCGCCGTGGACGCGGAGATCATGCGTGTTCAGCGCGTCCCGAGCGCGGGTATCGAGAAGCCACGGATGCATCGCCTCCCGCTGGAGGAAGAGGTCGTCGTAGGCCTCGAGGTCAGGCAGGCCGCTCCCGAGGGACGGGCGGATGCCCGACTGACTGCGTTCCTCGGGGAACGTCCCGAACTGACCGGGCACGAAGACGCCGTGACTGGCCGAAACCGCCGCGTGTGTCTCGGGATCGAGGTGCTGGCCGAGGGCGTGCAGGATGGCGTTGCCCGAGACGTAGTACGGGTGGCCGATATAGTCCATCCGCAACTCCCACAGGACTTGCTGAATCGCCGTCACCGGTCGGGCCTCCATTCAGCGTAGTCCTCGATGTACTGGAGCGCCGCGCTCCAGGACTGCGTCCGTCGCAGGTTCGCGTCGAGGGTCATGTCGTACTTGTCGTGGCCGGTATCGAGCGGATGCGCAGTCAGGCGGTTCCACGCCGACGCCCACGACCGCCACGGACGACTCCCAAGCCGGGCCGACGGATTCCCGTCCGTGTTCTCGTCGATGCGGAGCGCGAAGCGGTCGCCGTCGAAGACCGTGCGGAACGGGACGACCTCGCCCGCCGGATCAACGATGAGCCGGAGATTGGCGAACTCGTGACCGGCGCGGTAGTTGTCCAGCAGGGCCGCCACGAGGAGCGTGTGGAACTTCAGCGAGGTGTACGGGTGATACACCGACTCGCTGAACGCGGCGGTCACGTTGGAGGCAAGCCACCGCTCGTGCGCCGCCTGTGCGTCCTCGATGGCGATGAGGTCCGATACCTCGCTCTCGATGGTCGCCCGGGAGAATTCACCGGGGTCGTAGGCGGTCTCGCCGGTGAGCAGGGACAACCGGTAGTGGTCGTCGTGGGTCGGGACAGTTTGCTCCTGCTTCTGCTGAGGCCGCGAGAGCGCCGCTGCATCGCCGTCTGCTCGGGAACCGACTGGTTCACGGGAACGCCAGCGAACTCCTCGCGGGCGTCACCGTGTCTCTCGCCGGTGAACTTATGTGCGTCGTGCCGAAAGGCGGCGAGCATCGCGTCGGTCACGACTCAGCCTCCACGCGAGCGGCGAGTTCCGCCTCGAACTCCGGGAGGTACTCCTCACTCCACTTCTTGTCTTTGTCGTCCATCTTGTTCGTGTTCCCCTTCCCGCGGTCGAAGACGCGGCGGAGTTCGGTCTCGTTGTAGAGCGGATTCACGAGCTCGCAGTCCACGATCCCGCCGCCGAAGTTCCGCGCGCCGCCGAGCTGGTGCATGAAATCGGTCTTGTGCGCGTCCAGGTAGTCGATGGCCTCGGCGAGCAGCGCGACGAACTCGGGCTTCGTCTCCCGGAAGGAGAGATGCCAGCAGCCGTCCAGATTCGCCACAGCGTCCAGTTCGGCGTTCCGGAGCGGTTCCCGGTTGTCTTCCTCGTTCCGGGAGACGACGTTCCGGTTGAGCCGCCGGTAGTGGCCCTCTGCCTGCCCGCGCGTGTAGTCCACGCTCGAACGGACAGGCGAGAACTTGATCGGGCGACGCATCACCTTGCCCGGGCGATTCCCGA
>KE356560.1:1951462-1959048 GCA_000415965.1 Haloquadratum walsbyi J07HQW1 | reverse complement strand
AAGCGATGCTGACAATCTCATCTCTGCGTTGATGCAAAACCCAACTATCCGCGAACAGGGCGATGCGGCTGCTGAGTATGGACAACAGTTACAAAATGAGCGTGAGGCATTGGCGAGGACACTCCCCCCAGAGCGTGAATATGAAACGCTTCGTGCTGCGACGTGGCTTATCGAACGCGAGTTCGACGCCCCTGTCACTGTTGTACATGCTGATGATGCACCAGCAGATGTCGCTCGACAGGCTGAACCCGGTCGCCCGGCGATTGATATCGATGAGTAAGTATCAGTGATATGACTCAGACCGTCTCAGTGTAAGATATCCTGGAGACACCGTCTGAGGACGCGGCTGATCGTCTATCGATATCTCAGTTCCTCTGAGAGGATATCCTTTGTTTTTCATCGAAACTCAACTGTGGTGATACAGTGGGTGTTATAGGCGGAGCAGGCGCAATACCACGCACGGCGTGGATACGCGCCGTCACTCCAATCCAAACCACAGTCCACCAGATACACCACTGCTGGATATTCCACAACAATTAAAAAATACCTGTTCATAACAATGTGTACCGAATGCCGACAACACGCCGTACCTACATTTGCCGTATCCAGAACCACTCTCAAGTGGCTGGTGCAGTTGACAGACACGGCTGGTCAGCATCCAAACTCTGGAACGTTCTCAGACTCCGTCTGAGAGCCCGTGAGACATAGTCTCACGACGTCGCCAACTACCACGCCCGCCAACAGTGGGACGAAACCGGTGAAATACCCGATGAAGGCGAACTCAAACACGAACTGAAAACTCATCCAAAATACAAAGGACTGCATTCCCAGTCCAGCCAGAAAGTTCTCGAAGAGCTTGCTGAAGCCTTCAGTTCGTGGTTTGGCTCCGACGACAACCGGGATAACCCACCGGGCTACCGCAAAACCAACTACTACGATAGTGACGGCAACAGAGTCCACGAAGAACATCCGCGTTCGACCGTCACGTGGAAGAACAAAGGCATTCGCCACGACACGAAACACGACAGAATCCGTCTGAGCAAAGGCAAAAACCACAAAGACGGACGTGACTACATCCTTTGCGAGTACCAAGCACCACCAGAAATCGAAGGAAACAATATTCAACAGGTGCGTGCTGTCTACAACACTGGCAAAGGTCGGTGGGAATTGCACGTCGTGTGTAAAAAAGAAATTACCGCAGAGTCGCCCGGTGAAAACACGGCAGGTGTTGACCGTGGCATCTGCAATCCAGCCGCTGTCGCGTTCCCCGACGACGCCCTGTTGTATCCGGGCAACACGGTGCGCGAAGACAAACACTACTTCCAACAACAAGAGTACCAGACAGAACGACCACATGGACCCAGTCAGACGGCACAGTGGGCGCGAGAGAAGCTGTCACGCCGGAAAGACCACTTCTTGCACGCCCTGTCGAAAGACATTGTTGAACGGTGTGTCGAACACGACGTTGGAACGCTCGTCGTGGGCGACCCGAGCGGTGTAGACGACGATAACTGGGGCAGACACGGCAACAAACGCCTCGACAACTGGGCGTACAAGCGGCTGATGAACCTGTTGGACTACAAAGCCCGTGAGCGTGGTATCGAGGTGGAGATGCCAGACGAACGCGGTACGTCATCGTTGTGTAGTGTCTGTGGACACGAGGATGATGACAGCCGTGTTGAACGTGGCCTGTGGAAGTGTGACCGTTGTGGCGTCGTCGCACATGGCGACGTGAATGGAGCCGATAACATCAGACAGAAAACGCTACCCGTGACTCCCCCTTGGGGAATAGCGGTAACGGCTGCTTGGCCCAGCCTCGCGTCATTCAGTTCAGTCGGACTCACGGATTCCAACCGCGAGCACCCGCCGAGTGACGCGCAAACCCTAATATCCCAACGCTTGGGATTCCTCCGCCTTCAGGCGGAGGAGGAGGTCAACAACTGAACTACCCTTCCCTACTCGCCCACCCACGGCTTCCTGCTTGAGGATGTGGACTTAGCGTATGAAAATTAAACACTCCAGTAGTTGAGACAGTTGACCTATCATCTGAATAAACTGAAGCTCCCAAAGCATCTGTCTGACCCAGGGGATTCACAGCGCACAGTGATCGTGTGGGGCTGTGTTATTGATATTGGCTATCGATATCCGTCGTCAATTCAACGAACCGTTGTCGAGAGTCTGTGAGATGTCTAGTGTCATCAGTAAATACCTCAATCGTCGCTGTTGCTTCAGGAATGAATTCTTGAAGCAGCGACCCAATATCAGCCATTGCAACATCACCACTCCCGACTGGAATATGTGTATCGCCACGATGTCGACCGTCGTGAACATGCAGGTGTTCGACAATATCACTGTGTTGCGTGAGCAGTGTTCGTATCCCACTTACCCCTGCTTCAAGATATGCGTATCCAATATCAAGACAGATTGCGCCACCGACATCATCAATGGTCGCCCCGACACGCTCAAGTGCGAGATCACCGGCATATCCAGTTGTTTCAAAACAGACAGTGATATCATGTACACGCCCAATTTCAACGAGGTCATGTAATTGATCATGAAATTGATCTGAATCCGGGGCAATCCCACGACGTGTCGGATGTGCCACAGCAGTTGTTGCGCCGAGAGCACTCGCTGTTTCTAATACAGAGTCAAGATATGAGAGCGTTGCAGAATCAATTGTCTCGACAGCAGTCGCAAGCGGTTGATAATACGGGAGATGGACGGTGATATCTAGATTTTGTTGATCAAGTCGTTTGATAATCGAATTGACATCAACCTCTCCGATCGGACGCTCGCCCTCGCCTAGTCCAACTTCGACATACTCAAACGCATCTGGAACAGTTTCAATCCGGTCAAAATACGGTCCAATTGAGACACCGATATTCATGACTGTTTGTCTCTTATGAGACGAGCGCAATAGTTGATGCGACCGTCTGTCCTCATTCATGTTGATAAGGACGATACCCCTGCGTCAATTTATTCAGTTTCAGTTGCGTCTGTGTCTGTGTCTGTCTGTCTGTTCCAGTCTCAGTCTCAGTTGCTGGTGGAGTGTCGATAAGAACAATTGCCTCACCATCAATGACGGTTGTCCCATCCTCCGTTTGGACCGTTGTATTGAGTCGGTATCGGTCACCATCAAGCGTTTCAACAATACTGACAGTCGCTTCGACAGTTGTCCCAATATCAACAGGTCGCTCAAAATCGAGATCCTGAGACAGATATACAATCATTCCAGGGAGACGCGCGAGTGCAGAGCTAATCAACCCTGACGCCAGCGTGCCATGGACAATCCGGCGACCAAATCGAGTCTCTGAGGCGAACTCATCATCAAGATGCAGTCGGTTCGTATCGCCGCTGATGTCCGCAAATGCGTGCACATCACTATCTGTCAGCTCCTTTTTAAATATCACCTCATCACCGACTTCGAGTTCTTCGACCGTTTCAACCGATTGAACCGTCGTCCATGATGATTTACTATAGGCGATTGAGTCATCACCAGATTCCCGATTGGGTGACTCTGTTGAGTTCATTGTCTGCGACCATAACTCGCGATTAGCTGCAGCAATGTTTGAGCACATTCGAGCCATGTTTTTTGAGACTGCCGTTGAAGACTCGAGCCATGCAGTAGCCATCCCCTCGAATGAGTCAGTCATTGATGACTGATCGGATGTCATATCATAGTAGATGTAATCATCGTTGATACCAGTTGTGGATTAATTGTGAACATGCCAGCTGACGGGAATAAAAACATATCTAAGACAAATAAATCCATATGATGGTATTGAGTGGTACTGAGTGGTAAAAATAACAAGATTTATAAGCTTATGCAGTCTATATACAATTGAGATGACAGACGATTCGGACGATGAGACGCCCATCTGGTCGCCAGCAGCTGTTGCAAAGCAGTTTCAGGAAGCGACACAACAGGCGACACAAAGTCAACAGGAACTCTTTGAGCAGTACCTCCAGAGTAATCTGAGCGCTGGCGGAGTCGGTGATTTCTCGCAGTTGAGTGCAATGACAATGGGAACAGCGATGTTCAAAACACGCGTCCAAAGCGGTGGACGAATTTCAATTCCTGACGCAGAACGAGAGGCACTTGACATCGAAGAGGGCGACATTGTCCAAACGGTTGTCATCCCAATCAAACGAAATCGGTGATATACAATGAACGCAGATCAAAACCCATTCAGCAGCATGTTCGAGATGCAGCGTACGTACATCGAAGCAAGTCGTGAAGCAGTCACACAATCGATCGAATTCCAAAAGGAGGCTGCCGAAGCGGCTGTCGAGAGCTTCGAACCAACCGCAAGTGCCCAGCAAGACGGTGTTGAGATGACTCGTCGTGCATTCCATGCCGCTATCGATGGAATGGAACCTGGGCTTCCGGCTGATGCCACTGAGGAACTTCGAAGTGCTGTCGACGATCAGTATGATGCGTTACTTGAGGTACACAGTGAAACCTGGGAATCACTTGAAGACTCAGCAGAAGACGCAATTGACGGGTATGACGAACTCACCGAAACACAGGCTGAGATGGTCGATGAAATGTATGAGATGATGTCGCAGGCGATGACGAACGCAGAGTCAATGAGTGACGGCACAGCAGTGCCAATCTCAACAGACGAGTAAGATTTAGACCCACATCCAGTTTCATTTTATCCCTCTCAGAGTATTCACATGGACGATATGACTCATGTGGATATCACTCAAATTATGATATATTTCCTCTTATCACTTTATTTTCTAACCGATCCTGCAGACACACCTCTCAATCTACCCAAGAGCGAAGGCGAAAGCGAAACCCAAACACTGACACCATATCCGTCTTATAATACACACGAATAACAATGAGCAATGATGCAAGCGACCCGACAGAAATGATGGGGACAGAGATGATGGAATCGATGTTCGAGCAATTCTCACAGACATACACTGACGCGCTCAAACGCAACATGGACGCACAATCTGAGTTCGCGGACATGTGGATGGACTCAGTTGATGAGATGGTCTCTGAAGAGCAATTTGATGATGCCTCAGAGGGTGCCGCACAGGCATATGAGTCGTGGATGCAAGCCGCAGAATCCTCATATGAACGAATGGGCGATATGATCCAGGGTGAAGATGTCGACCCGACAGAGTTCCGTGATATCTGGTTGAATGCCGCGAATGAGGCATTCAAAGAGTCGATGTCAACGACCGCATTTGCAGCAATGACCGGTCAAAATCTCGAAAGCGTGCTTGATTTCCAACAGCAAATGAACGACACGGCTGAGGAAACCCTTCATGGGATGGGATTCGCCACGACCGGTGATATCCGTGAAATCGGAGAGCGACTTGTTGAGGTTGAGCGGCGACAGCAAGCAATTGAATCAAAATTAGACCAACTTGTTGATCAGGCATGAATCCGTTTACCTATCCGCTCGATGCACAACGAAATCTCATCGACTCAATGACAAAGACAACTGAGTCGATGCAAGCACTGCCAGAAAGTCTTGAGACAATGGCGACCGTCGAGGTTGGTGAGACCCCGAGTGACGTCGTCTATCAGGAAAATAAGCTTGAATTGCTTCAGTATGATGCTGAAGCGGCAGGCATCGACCCTGAGGAGACCCATGATGTACCAATCCTTATCGTGTATGCGTTGATTAATCGCCCATATATACTTGATCTGCAGCCCGATAGGTCTGTTGTCCGGCGACTACTTGAGGCTGGTTTCGACGTATACCTGATTGATTGGGGAGAACCATCACTTCTTGATCACGCATTATCCCTTGATGATTACGTCAATCGATATATCGATAACTGCGTTGATGTTGTTGCTGACCGGTCAGCCGTTGATTCAATCAACTTACTGGGATACTGTATGGGGGGAACGATGAGTGTCATGTACAGTGCAATTAATCCTGAGAAAGTGCGAAATCTTGGATTAATGGCAGCAGGACTCTGTTTCGCCGGAACCGGTGGTATTCTCGAAGAGTGGGGAGATGATGAGTATTATTCGCCACAGGATGTCACTGATGCATTTGGGAATGTCCCAGCGGAGTTCCTTGACACTGGATTTGCTCTGATGGACCCTGTGAATAACTATATTTCAAAATACACAACGCTGTATGACAAACTTGATGATCAGGACTTCGTCGAGAATTTCGCGCGGATGGAGCGATGGCTCTCTGATGGAATCGATGTTGCAGGCACAGCATATGTTGAATTTCTTGAGAAAATCTATCAGGAGAATCAACTCTATCGTGATAAATTAGAACTTGGGACTGAATCGGTCAGGCTATCCGAAATAGAAATGCCGGTATTGCAGGTGATGGGTGAGTATGACCACCTTATTCCACCGGAGGCATCTCGACCGTTTAATGATGTCATCCCGAGTTCGGATACCAGAATTATGGAGGCATCGACTGGACACATCGGATTGTCTGTCTCGAGCAGCTCACATGAGAAACTGTGGCCGGATGTTGCCGGATGGTTTGCTGAGCGTTCAACCATCGAGTCAGCGTCAAATCTCTCAGCAGACGGAGCAACGGAAGTTGTTGATGACACTGCCGTTGAGATTCCTGTTGGTGATGACACCGGGGCTGATGAGGAGACAGACCGAACGGAGACTGAGACCGAACCCATAGATGAGTCCGAGCCTGAACCCGAACTAGAATCAATTCAGGGCATTGGACCGGCATATAGTGAGCAATTAGAAAACGCGGGAGTTGAAACGGTGACCGACCTCGCAGCAGTTGACCCTGAAACGCTTGCTGAGACGGTTGAGGTGAGTGCATCACGTCTCCGTGAGTGGCGTGAGCGTGCGAGTGAACTGACCGAATAGTACCCTCGATTCCTCTCATCTCTCAGCAATTCAAAGGGAGACTGTTTCTGTGGACAGAGCGAGGATACAATGGCATATAGTTTGATACAGTATACTAGAGCGATACATTTCCCAGCGTGCTCTCTTTTCTCATACCCTACCCAAATATTATGGGCATCGTATCATCATATTAACCATCTGCTGAACAAATAACTGGACAGCAGGGTTACAACAATGATGAACCTCGAAAATAGAACCTGCGTTATTACAGGTGCATCGCGAGGTATTGGTCGCGGCATTGCCGAGGAATTAGCCGGTGAAGGAGCCAATGTAGCGGTCAACTACCGGTCATCAGAGTCAGAAGCGAATGACGTTGTTGAGACGATCCGTGATGCCGGCGGCACTGCAATTACCGCTCAAGCAGATGTCACTGATTTTTCAGCAATCAAATCAATGCGGGACCGAGTCCATGATGAGTTTGGATCAGTTGATATTCTCATCAATAACGCTGGTATCACCAAGGATACCACGTTCGAGAAGATGACACCTGATCAATGGAAGTCGGTCATCGACGTGAATCTGAATGGGACTTTCAACGCAACAAAAGTTTTCTTTAGTGATATTAAATCCTCAGATCAGGGGCGGTTGATCAACATCTCCTCGATTGTTGGCAAACAGGGTAATTTTGGACAGGCGAACTATGCAACCTCAAAATCGGGTATTTTTGGATTCACGCGCACACTTGCGCTTGAACTTGCCTCTTCGGGATCAACAGCAA
>KE356560.1:1947851-1951412 GCA_000415965.1 Haloquadratum walsbyi J07HQW1 | reverse complement strand
CGAGTTCCGCGCGCCGCCGAGCTGGTGCATGAAATCGGTCTTGTGCGCGTCCAGGTAGTCGATGGCCTCGGCGAGCAGCGCGACGAACTCGGGCTTCGTCTCCCGGAAGGAGAGATGCCAGCAGCCGTCCAGATTCGCCACAGCGTCCAGTTCGGCGTTCCGGAGCGGTTCCCGGTTGTCTTCCTCGTTCCGGGAGACGACGTTCCGGTTGAGCCGCCGGTAGTGGCCCTCTGCCTGCCCGCGCGTGTAGTCCACGCTCGAACGGACAGGCGAGAACTTGATCGGGCGACGCATCACCTTGCCGGGGCGATTCCCGAAGCCGCCGAAGAGATCGAAAATCACGCACCCGTTGCCGTCGTCGTCTTCGAGGCAGTCGCCTTTCGGGTGGTACCCGGCGTCGAGGTCGCGGTTGTAGACGCCGTCTTTCCGGAAGTTCGCGTTGGCCTCGCCGGGGTGACAGGTCGTACCGTCGCGCTCCTGAATGACCTTCTCCATCCCGTGGCGAAGCCACCCGGAAAGGGGGAACGCGGGGATGATGCCGCCGATCTGGTTCTGCGGGTCGTTGTCCTCGTAGTTGCCGTTCGAGGCGTGGTGTCTGTCGGTCATGATGCTGTCGCCGACCACCAGCAGGTCAGTCTGAATCCGTACGAATACGTCGCGGTTGATGTCTTCAATCATGATCTTGTGGGGGTTAGCGCGCTTCGAGAGCCTCTGCCGAGGGGTACGAAACGCCGCCGACTTCGTACTCGTAGAACGTCTCACCGTCCTCCGTTCGGACGATGCGAGCGGTCACGCGGGCGTCTTGGAGCGTCATTCGCACTCCTCCGCGATGCCCGTGTCCGGGTCGGTGTTGATCTCCCACTCCAGTTCTTTCTGCTTCGCTCGGACGATCTCGTCGCGGAACTGGATGAGGAACTCCTCGGCAGTCTCGATGTCGAAGGTCATCTCGGCTTCAAGCCCGGCGAACCCGAATCGCAGAGCCACGAACGCGTAGCCGTCCGACTGCCGCGCTTCGAGTTCCCATGAGACTGCATCGAGCGAGTGGCCCGTCCCGCGGAACTTCGCAGCGCAGGTGTCGTCGTCACTCATCGAACTTCCCCTCCGCTGCATCGGCGGCGACTACCAGCCGGGCGGCGAGGTCGCGGGCGTCCTCGGGATCGAGGCCGGTGCCGACCTCGATGGGGCCGGATGACCATCGGAGGTCAACGCCACTCCAGCCGTTCTCCTCGTGGACGCCTTCGACGTTGAGCGGGCCGTCGTTCATATCTGCCGTGACGTGGACATTGTTGAGTCCGCTTAGAACAGAGCCACAGTCCGTGATGGAGTGCGTCCCGTCGTCGGTGACACTCCTGTCTTCAACGATCTCCTCAACGCGACTCGTGTCAGCAGTCGTGGTCTGTGGAATAGTGGCGAGGAACTGACAACGCTGCATCACAGACCCTCCTGCACGGTTTCTCGCGCTTCTATCAGCCGAGCGGTCCACGCATCGGCTTCCGCGGCGCTGATGCCCGGAACGGCACTCCAGTCAGTGTCTTCGTGTTGCTCGATCAGCTCCGCGAGAGTAAGGTCGGATTCGGTATTATCAGTGTCGGATTCGGCTTCCGTGCCGGAATCCTGAACTCCGGCAGATGTCTTCATTGACATGGGTTCTTCAATCGCCTTGGGGAACCCGGCCCACGTGTTCCAAGCACGCGGGCGTTTACTGCGACGGTCACACCCCGAGGGGCCGGGCTCCTTCGCCTCTTGCTACAAGGCAATAGGTAATAAGCCTTTTGCTACACGTCAAAATGAACAAGTGCCGTGGCGTGGAAGGGAGAGTATGGAAGACAAGGAGCGGAACGAGCACGGGCGATACAAGCCCGAACACTCCGATGAGGAGTTTATTCGTGCTGTTGCAGAGCACGAGCCTGCGGGCACGAAAGAAGTAGCAGATGAACTTGGAATTGCCCGACAGGGGGCGGACTACCGTCTTCGGCGTCTTGAAAAGAATGGGAAGGTATCGAAGAAGAAGGTCGGTAATTCTCTGGTCTGGACGGTTGAACAGGAGTAGACGAGAGGTTCAGCAGGATGGCAAAGGAGAAAGACGAGGACGCCGACCGTGAGCCTGAGTCGAAGGGTGGAATCCACGAGCGCCGGCAGCGGAAGGCGGGGATTTCAAGCCGGTACACCGAGGCCAAGAGCAAGCTGCCCGATGACCCGCGGGATGATCCTTGGGCGTACACGAGTCTCCTGAGCCGGAATCCGGCCAAGAACATCACGCCGCCGCTATGGGAAGTCATCAAATCAAAAATCTATAGCATCTACAATTGGTCGGTGGAACGAGATCGGTACGACGAACTGGAGACGCCCGAGCATCGGCTCGCAAAGGCGCTCGGGAATATCCAGCTTCGTCCGTACTACTGGTCGAAGCCGACCAACGACCATCTCACAGACAACCTCGAAGGAGAGGACGCAACGCGGCTGTATCTGTTCTTCGACCTCTCTGCTCTCAACCAGTCAGAGGTGGTTCGCGCCATTAACGACCCTGACATCCGGGAGGCATTGGGCATCGAGAACTCGGTGAGTCAGCCGACACCGAACCGAATGCCGGGGCGGATGGACGAAGAAACGCGGCACTCCGGGTGCTCATCGCCGCCGCGAACGGCAACGGCTTCGTCAACGACGCCGCGAAGAACCTCAAGTACAAGCCGTTCTACGACGACGGCGACATTCCGACGGGTCAGAACCTCACGCACCACCTGAGGAAGTCTTCCCGAGAGTCCGTCTTGAGGATGTTCCGTGAGGCGAACGAGGAACTCTTCGAGATCGCCGCCCGGCACGACTACTTCCCCGACAACGCGGAGGTGGCTATCGACATCACGGACTGGCCGTTCTACGGCGACAACGAAAGCAACGAGTTCATCTGCGGGACGAAGCCGGGACGAAACTACTCGTGGGCGTGGAAGTACATCACGCTGGCTCTCGTCGGGACTGACACGCCGCTGATTCTGGTCGTGCTCCCGGTCAAAGACAAGAGCAAGACACCAGAGTACATCCGCCGGATGCTCCGTCTGGCCAGGCAACACCTGAATATCGGCCGCGTCTATCTCGACGCGGGAACGGAGTTCTACAATTCAGACACGATCTCGACCATCACCGAGCAGGGTCTGGAGCTGGTGATACAGGGCCGGAAGTCGGGGAAGACGGTCAAGCACTTCCTGAACAGGATGGCGCGTGCCGATCTGCGCTCGTCGTACTACCCCTACGGCGTCGGTGGGGTATCGAGACGGACTTCCGGGTGATCAAGGAGGAGTTCCTCGCCAAGTGTGGGTCTCGAAACCCGGCGCTTCGGGCGTTTTATGTCAACTTCGCGGCGCACCTCTTCAACATCTGGACGGTGGCGAACATCCTCCGCGCTGAGGAGACGGGTGAAGCCCTGAGTGAGGGGAAGCAACTGACTGCTGGTGAGTTGATGCAGGCCATCGAGGACGACCTGCGCGACCTTCGGCTTCCGACCGAGCCACCAGAGGCCAAGCAGATATTTGGAGATATAGCCGATACTGAGTGGACCTCGACAGACGC
>KE356560.1:1946235-1947801 GCA_000415965.1 Haloquadratum walsbyi J07HQW1 | reverse complement strand
AGCGAACTCGCATAGGCGTTGTTCGAAAGACCATGGGTTTGATATCCAACGCTACCCAACAATTCGGAGATAAGAGGCAGTTCTTCCGGAAATTGATTTTGATTGCCAAAGTATGTTCGGTGTCGCGAAGGGAATGTCCCACTCAGGATTGACGGGACTGAGGCATGTGATGAACGAGCGTGGGAGAAACACATTGAGAATGATACCGCATCAGAGCGCTCCGATAGTTCCTGTATATTCGTCGTTGTATTACGATCATATTCTCCTAGACTCGTGTGATCGTATCTAACACTATCAAGCGTGAGCCAGATGATATTCGGTCGTGTTTGCATTGCCTGTTGCTTTTAATTAACGTGCCTGATCGCATGAATTAAGACTTTTGTTCATTTCTACTACTAAACATGATATTGAGAGTTTAAGCCATTTGTCCTATATTTTCAGAAAGTCAAATTTATTAATATTGTGGATTTGACTTGAGAGAAGACAAACTGTGACATGCAGCAATGTTAATTTTTGATGTGGGGCAACTCTATTGGAAAGTTCCGGTTAATTGTCGCTCGGAGTTGAGGTGAGATGATCATCAAAATAAGGACATACATCAAAGACCCACCTGCTACCAGCAGACAGACGATAGTAAAATTATGCCGAACAATCCCAGTCGTCTCAATAAGGGTTTGTAATCCTGAGACGAGTCCGCCCATGAGGAGAGCGGCCACCCACTGTCGCCCAATTTCATCAAGCGGAATCCTGAGTGGGAGTGTCCGGACAAGTAGCGTGTGGGAAATTACCAGACCAATTCCGGACGCGATAGCGCTTGCAATCGCGGCGCCAATCCACCCGAAATGATAAATAAATAATATATTCAACACCACGTTACTGAGGACAAACACAAAATTGACCCGAAACGCTGCGTCCGGACGGTCCACGGCGTTCAACGCGTTCAACTGCTGTTGCATGTATGTATATAGTAGGATCGAAAGAAGGAGGAGCCACAGAACAGTGGTGCCTTCGACAAACTCTGGACTATATATACGGAGCAGTCTATCTGAGAGTATTGTCCCACCGATAGTCCCCGGAATGACGACAAATCCGCCGTAAGCCAGTGAATCCTCGACCAGCTGAGCAGCCGAATCCATCGATTCTTGTGCGGAAATATTGCTAATTTCTGGAAACATCGTCTGATTGATCGCCACGCCAAACAGATTGAGAAACTTTGTCAGGCTCCATGCGACGGCGTATATACCAACGAGAGATTGTGAAGTCAGCGCGCCGAGGATGAGAATGTCGACGTCATTAAAAGCTCGGGACTTCAAACCACTCAGCCAGGAAAACCTTGCGTACTCCAAGAGGCGCTGGAAATGATTAATTCCGGGCAATTGAGGACGTATAGAAACGAACGATATTCCCAGAAGTGTAATGATCCCGGTTCCAACTGCGTACCCGAGGAGCATCCCGACAAGTTCGAACCCAACGAATACAAGAGCGATCTGAATAATGCTCTGAACGGCGATTCTCGTCGGCCGAAGCGGTCCGGCAATGTGGACACTACGCTGACCGACAAGCGTC
>KE356560.1:1870595-1946185 GCA_000415965.1 Haloquadratum walsbyi J07HQW1 | reverse complement strand
TGTCATCCCGAGTCGGATACCAAAATTATGGAGGCATCGACTGGACACATCGGATTGTCTGTCTCAAGCAGCTCACATGAGAAACTGTGGCCGGATGTTGCCGGATGGTTTGCTGAGCGTTCGACCATTGAGTCAGCGTCAAATCTCTCAGCAGACGGAGCAACGGAAGTTGTTGATGACACTGCCGTTGAGATTCCTGTTGGTGATGACACCGGGGCTGATGAGGAGACAGACCGAACAGAGGCTGAGACCGAACCCATAGATGAATCCGAGCCTGAACCCGAGCTGGAATCAATTCAGGGCATTGGACCAGCATATAGTGAGCAATTAGAAAACGCGGGAGTTGAAACGGTGGCCGACCTCGCAGCAGTTGACCCTGAAACGCTTGCTGAGACGGTTGAGGTGAGTGCATCACGTCTCCGTGAGTGGCGTGAGCGTGCGAGTGAACTGACCGAATAGTACCCTCGATTCCTCTCATCTCTCAGCAATTCCAACGGAGACTGTTTCTGTGGACAGAGCGAGGATACAATAACATTTGACATCCTCCTCCACGTTCACGCGGAGGAATCCCACGGCACCGCACCGCTGTGTTGGGATATTTCAGGTTGTGGGTTGACAGACTCCCAATACCAAGCCAACACACCGTTCGAATCGGTATGGGGCCGGTCGTGGGCAGTCTCTTGAGAGTGCCACATCTCAGCTCAGCTTAGCTTCCGCCCCCGGGACTCCTATCCATTATCATGTTCGGGCTCCCGAAGTTGTTTGTGCCTCGGGGCGTCCGGCAGATTTCGACAGACACGGACACGGACACGGACTCGGAGTTACTTTGTGTGGTGTTTGCCCGGTGGTTGTTGTTTGCACAGAGGGCACTCTGTTTCCAGAGTGGGCGGACACTCATAGCATCTCATACTCGAACCGCCAGTTTTCGGGCGCTCGGTCACACTGGGTTCGTAACCACTGGGCCGACACTAGTATATCTGCCATTTTGGAAGAAAAACGTGTGGGAATTGCCGCTGTGACGGTGCGTATCCACAGCCTCAGTGGGATTGCACCTGCTCCACATATAATTTGATACAGTATACTAGAGCGACACATTTCCCAGCGTGCTCTCTTTTCTCATACCCTACCCAAATATTATGGGCGTCGTATCATCATATTAACCATCTGCTGAACAAATAACTGGACAGCAGGGTTACAACAATGATGAACCTCGAAAATAGAACCTGCGTTATTACAGGTGCATCGCGAGGTATTGGTCGCGGCATTGCCGAGGAATTAGCCGGTGAAGGAGCCAATGTAGCGGTCAACTACCGGTCATCAGAGTCAGAAGCGAATGACGTTGTTGAGACGATCCGTGATGCCGGCGGCACTGCAATTACCGCTCAAGCAGATGTCACTGATTTTTCAGCAATCAAATCAATGCGGGACCGAGTCCATGATGAGTTTGGATCAGTTGATATTCTCATCAATAACGCTGGTATCACCAAGGATACCACGTTCGAGAAGATGACACCTGATCAATGGAAGTCGGTCATCGATGTGAATCTGAATGGGACTTTCAACGCAACAAAAGTCTTCTTTAGTGATATTAAATCCTCAGATCAGGGGCGGTTGATCAACATCTCCTCGATTGTTGGCAAACAGGGTAATTTTGGACAGGCGAACTATGCAACCTCAAAATCGGGTATTTTTGGGTTCACGCGCACACTTGCGCTTGAACTTGCCTCTTCGGGATCAACAGCAAATTCGGTCGCACCAGGGTTTACGAAAACTGATATGCTTGCAGATGTTCCTGATAATGTCAAAGATTCGATTCGAGATGATATCCCGATGAGTCGGTTTGGTGAAGTTGAGGACGTCTCACATGTCGTCAAGTTCCTTGCAAGTGAAGAAGCCTCATATATCTCAGGTGAAGTTATTGATGTAAACGGTGCGATGGATCTTTGAACTTTTCCCGTTCATGATGCTGTTTTAATACTGCTATTCAGCCATTGCTCGGTTGTTGTTTTGCGAACATATACGCTAAAACGTGTTATCTTATTTTGCTTGTACAGACTAACAGAGGCGGGTTACCTTGCCGTTCGGACCTGCAGTATTCTGGTATGCGAATGCGTGCACCGTTTCCTGTTACTACTCAAAAACGAAATGAGGACCATCAGAATACATCCGGGTGTGTCTTGTTATCTCGATATAGCGACTCTGAGCATGTCTCATTGATAATCTGATCACACATCCTCGCGTGAATACCCTGATTGACAGATCGAACAGGTGTCCCTCAAGGATTGAGTGTGACCCCAAATGATTTGACCCTGATCCTGACAGATTCGTCTCTCTGTGAGCTGATATTATTCGATCAGCAAAAGAAAACAGAAAGATCAGTGGGTGCGAAGTTCCGTCAGTACTCAAAGCCTCTTATCAGAGTTGTTAGGACTGTGAGTGTCGTGATTCGAATTCGAGGCGGAACGCGCGACGCGCAACCGAGCGTTCTCGATGAAGCAAGTGTGGTTTCGGAGACAAATAGTAGTCAGATCATCAAATTACTGTTATAGTTCAGCCGGGACAAATGTCACAACGGGCTCACCCGTCTTCGTTGCTTCACCGAGTTGGACTGCAACGTCAAGCCCATGTGCAATGTCATCATCATCAGCGCCGACGAGTTGCCCTGTCAATTGCACCTGTCCGTAATCAACAATCACAACATCATACGGGGCGTCCTCACTAAACCGCGGGGTTGGGACATGAACTGTTGTGTGCGCGATGACTTCGCCTGTCTCGGGAAGTGATACTTCTTTAATTTCGGTTGAACCACAGTGTGGACAGACTCGTCGTGGCGGCAGCGATCCATGTTCGTTCTCACACTCAAGATAGTAGCCTTCACCCGCATCGATTGCCTCAAGGAGTTCGTCGTATCCAGCATCACCAGCGTCGCTCATTGGTCCACCTCCAGAACATGAACAACAGTACTCGCGACGGTTCCACCAGCATTGTGAGTTATCCCAACGGATGCATCTGAGACATACTCACTATTATGATGATCACCACGCAGTAGCCGTGTCATTTCTGCAATTTGTGCAGCACCTGTTGCCCCAACAGGATGTCCCTTTGCTTTGAGTCCACCAGAAAGATTGACTGGAGTGTCACCCTCAGGGAGTGTCTCACCGCGACGTGCAGCATTGATTCCGTCGCCATGGTCGAAGATTCCCATTGATTCGAGTGCAAGGACTTCTGCAATTGTAAAGCAATCATGCACCTCTGCGACATCAACATCATCGGGATCGATTGCTGCGTCATTGAACGCTTCATTCGCAGCATCGGTTGCTGCCGGTGTCTGTGTCAGATACTCCCGATCTTGGAGGGCAAGATTATCTGAGCCCTGACCGGATCCTGTCACACAGACGGGGATATCAAGCCCATTGTCTTCGGCATACTCCTCGCTGACGATTACCGCTGCTGCGGCTCCATCGGTCACTGGACATGCATCATAGAGATGCAGTGGCTCCGCAACCGGTGGCGCATCAAGAGCATCGTCGATATCAATCTCATATTGGAACTGTGCAAACTCATTCTCGACGGCATTTGCGTGATTTTTCTGTGCAATATGCGCGAGGTCCTCTCTTGACCCACCGTATTCTTCGAAGTATGCGTCTGCCATCAGGGCATACGCACCAGGGAAGGTAATCCCAACACGAACCTCATATAGATCATCTGCAGCAAGCGCGAGTGACGCGGTCGTTTCAGCAGTCCCGAGATTATTCATTCGCTCAGCGCCGCCGACAATCACCGCATCGGACTCGCCGGAACGAACATTTTTTACAGCCTCACGCACGGCAACGCCTGAAGATGCACATGCGCTCTCAATCCGCGTTGCAGGGGCATCAATGCCGAGTGCCTCTGCTGAGATTGGTCCCATGTGTCCTTGGTCTTCAGAGACCTCACCAATGAAATTCCCATAGAAAACACCCTCAATGTCGTCCGTATCGACTCCAGAATCATCAAGGGCTGTGAGACCAGCCTCTGCGAACATATCCCGTGTTGTGCGTTCAGGATGCTTCCCGAAGTGTGTGAGTCCAACGCCTGCGACCCGTGGATGACCCATATCAATGTATTAGTGAGATTCCATAAAAAGACTCGGTAAGTGCTATTAACATCTTATTTTAAATTGACTCAAGAATAATCCTCGCGCGGAACTGCGACGCAGACCTGCGACATGGACCTGCGAGATACAGTCTGATACCGTCGAATTATCCCCCGTTCAATACCGTCTTGAGGGTCCAGTATCTACAGCTATGCTGCTATCGAATAGACCTGTCAAAATTCGGCTGTTGTCGGTTTCTCTCCACGAAGCCGTTGGCTTGCTCCTCAAAAACGCTGTAATGAGACAGATATCGAAACCAACGCCACCTGGTTCAGAATAAACGGTCCGTTACTCTGGTGACCCGAAACGAATGGAACTGTGCTCTTGGTTGCTCACGATGACGAGCACAAGCGCACGCACAGGTGCAATCAAAACGAAAACGAACATGACTCACTCTGAGAGTGAGTGTGCAGGAGGGGACACGTAGCAGCCGGTAACACGGTTATTTTCTTTTTGTCATATGAAATCATAGGGCGGAATATAACACGACGCGACAACAGGTATGTTTAATTCTGATTGCTGCAGTGTTATATCCAATCGCCGAGCGTCATGTCAAACACTGATACACTCACGCCTGGTTCGACACCCAATCAGAGGACTTCCGATTTGTGAACCTGCCTCGAGGTCATATCCACATCAACATCAATCATCAAAGCCCCGAGGCTTCCTGCTGCTTCGTTCTTCGACAGAACTTCCAGAACCACTCTCACCGACAGAGCCGTTTCACAGCGGTTCCGGTCTCCACAGGTCGTTCGAAAATCGAAGATTTTCGTGATCACGAGAGACTTCGTCTCTCGGACGACGGTGATTTGGAACGTCCCTCTCTGAGTTGGACAGTGCGTGGTGTCTGACCGCCCGTGTGAGTCGACTCTCAGCCAGACACGCTGACCATCACAGTCACCATCTAATCACCAATCGGATTACATATGACGGGTCACTGAGAGGTGTCGGATTCACCCCCTCAACCCCCAAGGCAGTCGCCTTGACAATCTGTATATCCGGGGACAATCGACTCATATATTCAAACAGTATCTTATCAACAAAAGCCTCTCACGCTTGAATTATTGTTAGGTTATCGTTCTCATGAACGCAAAGTTATTATATTCAAGTAGCAAATTAGTAAAATAGAGATGGCACATATTCACCTCGGCGAAGGCTCATTTCCCCTTTGGGCACTCGTCCTGTGGACGACCGCTGGTGTTGCACTCATTAGCGTCGTTGTTTATCGGATCCGTCAGGGCGAAACCAAAACGCATCAAATCGCGCTTGCCGGCATTGGAGCAGCAGCAAGTTTTGCAATCTTTCAATTGAATATTCCCGTGTGGGGTGGTATTCACATGAACCTCACCGGTCTTGTCGGTATTCTTGCCGGACCGCTGCTCGGCGCGCTCATTGCCCTTGTGGTCAATATCTTCTCAGCAGCGTTGGGTCACGGTGCTGTTGGTCTGCTTGGAGCGAATACATTGGTCAATGCTTCTGAAGCCATCGTCGCATACTACGCGTTCAAGACGCTGATTCAGATGGATTGGGACAGTTTCCCTGCCAGTGCCAGCGCCGCGACCCTCGGACTCTCAGCTGGAGCGATCCTGATGGGTGTAATTATTGTTATTAGTGGTGTCAACGGTAGTGCTCTCCCTCGGAGTGACCTGACAATCGCAGTCGCCGGGTTAGTTGGACTTAATCTTGGCGTCGCCGTTATTGAGGGGATTTTGACCGGCTTTATTATCCAATTTCTTGTTTCCGTCCGACCCGACCTCATTGGTCTTGGTGACCGGACTGCGACCGAGGAGTCTACTGGGGTGACAGCATAATGGATCGGTGGAAGCAGTATGGTGGACTCGCTGGATTATTTGCAGTCTGTCTCGCTGCTGGCTTTTGGGGCTTCACCTCAACCGGTGGCGCACTCCCGTGGGCAAAGCGCTCTGCGCAGGCACTCCAGCGCGGTGCGCGAGATGGTGGTGGTGCGCTCATTGACCTCGGTCGTGGGATTCTCATTGCTGGTCCGATCCGGCAAGGTGGCATGATGCTCGAGTTTCTTGCCGTCGTTATTCTGTTGGCTGTGCTCGGGATCGGGTTATATGTATATGCGAGTCGGTATCGCGAATTTGACGACTCTGAACGCGCGGCTTAATAATTGTGACAACGCTCTCAAATCACGTCCCAGATCCACGGCTCATCACCGCGTACGCTGAGCATCGACAGGGACCGCTCCACCGTGTCAATCCATGGACGAAAGTCGGGATAGTTGGCGCGCTCGTCTGTGCCGTGACTGTCGTTGATACTCTCACCGTCCTTGCGGGACTCTACGCCGCGACGCTCGTGACCTACGGCGTCGCCGGACTTCCATATGATCGGCTTATTTACTGGTATACACTGCCATTACTGTTCGTCGTCTCAGTCGCGGGACCACTAGCTTTTCTTGAACCAGGAATACCAATCGGTGGAGCACTCGCCACCCCCATTGGTAAACTCTCAGTCACGTGGGCAGGCGCCTCGCTGTTCGGGGAGTTGACCTGCCGGTCACTTACTGTTGTAACGTTCACATTGACCACGACGATGACCACGCGATACACTGATATTGCCTATCTACTCGGTCGCTTGCTCCCGCGACCGATCGACCAGGTTGCATTACTCACCTATCGGTTCACATTTGTGATGATTGAAACACTTGAAGACCTAGTGAAAGGTGTTCTCGCCCGTGGAGCGTCTCTCTCTGAGTTTTGGGCGAACCGTCGCGTTTACGCTCGAATCCTTGGAATGACGCTCTTAACCGCCATCGAACGTTCCGAACGATTGGTCAAGTCAATGGAGGCTCGCGGTTACGATGGTGATATCACACTATACGGTGACGTCTCACGACCACCCGCCGGTGAAGTCATTCTTCTCGGTGCCTGCTACATCAGCGTTATTGCTTATGCATTAATCGCTGTCTATGAGGTATTGCCGACATGAGTTCAGATCGCTCTCAAGAGCGGACGCCGCTGGTTGATCTCCAGTGTGAGGCTCATACCTACCCTGACGGCACCGTTGGGATGCATGATATTGACTTCTCGGTGTATCCCGATGAGGTGATTGCGCTTGTTGGTGGGAATGGCGCCGGTAAATCAACATTACTGGAACATCTAAATGCCACCCTTGTTCCTGATGATGGTGAATTAGTCGTCAACGATACCGTCATTACCGAAGATAACAAAGCACACGCTCGGAAGGCAGTCGGATTTGTCTTCCAAGATGCCGATACACAACTTGTGGCGCCCACAGTATTAGACGATGTACTGTTTGGTCTGCAAAACTACGGCATGACCGGCACGGAAGCCGAGCGTCGCGCCCGCGAAGCGCTGGCAACGGTCGATGCTTCACATCTTGCAGACCGCATCCCACATTATCTCAGCGGCGGTGAAAAGCGCCTCATTGGTCTCGCCGGCGTGCTTGTCTTGGATCCAAGCGTCGTCGTTCTTGATGAACCGCTCGCTGGTCTTGACCCCGAACGATCACAGTTAGTCGCTGAGCGGATTCGACAAATCTATCAAGAGGGTATCAGCGTCGTCTTATCGACACATGATTTAGAGTTTGCCGCTGAAATCGCCAACCGCGTCTGTGTAATGGCTGATGGGAATATTATTGATAGCGGGACACCACAGACAGTGTTCTATGATAGTGAGTTATTAACCGAAGCAAACCTTCGTCCACCAATAGCGGTCCGCGTAGCGCATGATGTTGGGATTGATTCCACCGCTCAACCGGTCACAGAAGCTGACCTTGTTTCCCTCTTTTCTGATTATACTTCCTCATCTGCGACAATCCGCGCGGAGTCACCCGATAATACCAGTGGGGACTGAACAGCTCTTCTCGTGCTGTGTTCTTCGTCTCTGAGATCCCATCGAATAGTGTGATCGTCGTAATTGAGTTGACCTCACTGTCACTCAGTCATGAGGATCTAATCGTTACTCTTGATCGAATTATTCATATTCATAGAACCCCCGACCGGTCTTCTTTCCAAGATCGCCAGCTTCGACCTTTCGCTTGAGGAGGTATGCCGGTTTGTATCGGTCACCAAATTCGTTATACAGTGTTTCTGTCGCATGCAAACAGATATCCAGCCCAATATGATCCGCAAGCGTCAGCGGTCCCATTGGTGCGTTTGTTCCGAGTGTCATGCCCTTATCGATGTCCTCCTTTGTTGCAACGCCTTCATCATATGCACGAATTCCCTCATTAATCCACGGCATGAGGATTCGATTTGTCACAAAGCCCGGTTTGTCATCGGAAACCCATGCTTCCTTTCCAAGCACTTGTATAAATGACCGAGCGAACGCCAAGACATCATCAGCGGTCCGCTCCCCAGCAACGAGTTCAACACCGTCCATGACGGGCACGGGATTCATAAAGTGGATGCCAATGACACGGTCAGGATATTCTGTGACACTCGCAATACTGGTGATCGATAGCGTGCTTGTATTTGTCGCGAGCACGGTATCCTCGTTTGTCATTGCATCAAGATCACTGAAGATATCTTGTTTAATCTCCATATCTTCGACAGCAGCCTCAATAATGAGATCACACGGTGTGAGGTCATCAAGCGCCGTCGTGCCAGTGAGACGGTCTTGTATCATTGCCGCCTCACTTTCACTTCGGCGTTCGGCTTCGACATCGCGGTCAAGTCGATTAGCAATCGCTACAAGGCCATCCTCGACAAATTCATCTTTAATATCTCGCAGGATTACGTCATACCCTGCCGCTGCTGCCACCTGTGCTATTCCGCTACCCATCGTGCCCGCGCCGACAACGCCAATCTGCTCGACAGATTCGATATCACGTGTCATCAAGCGGGCGTCGGTGTAGTACTCACCTAATCCTTTCGTTCACAGAACAGCGAGGCGAATGCGACGGGATTTTGATTTGATAAGCCAGTCTACGCCAATAAAGTACATTATATTGACACGCCTGAATAGGTAGGTCTCTTCGAAACGCTCAGTATGCGTATCATCTCAAATGTGTGTTTACTCACCCATCGAAGGGTCCATTTCGCTCGCTTTGAGATTGTGATGATCATTTCAGTACAGTCAACTGTGTAGTATGTATTTGTGTCTACACATGACATACTACATTTGATAGTCGAGATGATACCTGTTCAGACGGCAATCTGCGTCGGAGTGGGACTCCAGTGACATGAGGACAGTTCATTCGATTGGAACTACCACAGTGATTATGACATGATAATCCGATAAAGTCATACAGTATGCTCGGGCATTGTTATATATGAGCACGGAGAACAAACAACAAAGCATCCGATGTATGATCGCGAAGGTCGGACTCGATGGGCATGATCGGGGTGCTCATGTTGTCGCCCGAGCGTTCCGTGATGCTGGTTTCGAGGTTATTTACTCTGGGCTGCACAAAGCACCCGAAGAAATCGTTCAAGCGGCTGTTCAAGAGGATGTTGATGTTCTTGGTATCTCGATCCTTTCGGGGGCGCATAATACACTCGTTCCGAAGATTATGAATGGACTTGAGGAGTACGGTGCGAAATCAGAGACACTTGTTCTTGCTGGCGGTGTGATTCCTGAGGAAGACCGTGATGATCTGAGAGACCACGGCATTGCTGCAATTTTCGGTCCAGGAACCTCAATTGACGAGACAGTTGAATTTATTCGTGAAAACGCACCACAGCGATAAGTATGAATGCAAGTGATGAGTCGTTACTTGAATCGCTGCTTGCGGGTGAACACCGCGCTCTCGCACGAACCATCTCAAAAATCGAAAACCGTGAGACAGGATATCAATCGCTTGTCTCAGCACTATACTCACACACCGGGAGTGCGGATGTTATCGGGATAACAGGGAGTCCGGGTGCAGGCAAATCAACGCTTGTCGATAAGCTTGCAGAGGCTTATCGTGCCCGCAATGATACTGTCGGGATCATTGCCATTGACCCCTCCTCACCATTTACTGGCGGTGCCGTTCTTGGCGACCGAATCCGGATGGCATCAACAGTCGGTGATATGGACGTCTTCGTCCGCTCAATGAGTGCCCGCGGAGCGCTTGGTGGTCTTTCAACGGCAACTGCGGACGCGGTCAAAGCAATGGACGCCTTTGGGAAGGATAAGATTATTATTGAGACTGTCGGTGCAGGGCAAAATGAAATCGATATTGTCCAAACCGCCGATACGGTGGCTGTATTAGTGCCACCCGGCTCAGGCGATGATGTGCAGACGCTGAAAGCGGGAATTCTCGAAATTGCAGATGTGTTCATTGTGAATAAAGCTGACCGCGATGGAGCTGACAGAACAGTCCAGGAACTGCGTGAAATGGTTCATCTTGGCGAAGGAAAACAAACATCTCGTGATGCAAGCGGTCATCATGGTGTCATGAGTAGCACTGGATCATCGACAGCCGATATCAATCGACAAGACGGTCACACAGGAACAACAGTAGGCGCTGGAATGGACAACAGAGGGCACGCACAAACACAAACAGAAACAGAATCAGAATCAGAATCCGAACCCGCTGCTGATTTGACGGCTCATCAGACTGAGACAGAGACATCGAATCCAATCACAAAAGACAACAATCACGATACAGTGTCACCATGGTCAAAACCAATCATTGAGACTGTTGCAACAGAGGGATCCGGCATTGAGACAGCCATCGAGGCATTCGCAGAGCATCGGAGATATCTAACACAGTCAGGTGAAAAGGCTGAGCAGGCACGACAGCGGTATGCTGAGGAAATCCGCACGCTGCTCAGAGAGGAGATTGATCAACGCATCGAAACAGAACTCAATGCAGCTGGTGGCGTTGACACGCTTGCAGAGGCAGTCCGTCGGGGTGAAACCGATCCATACACAATCATGAATGAGGTTGTCAACTCAGTTGAAACGTGTCTTGATGAACAACCATTCGAGGGTGTCTTTGATCTTCCAGATTATACCGACCAGGCGGATGATGACTGTTGTGATACCAGGAGCTCCGATATGAATGACACTGCCAGTAGTAATGATGATAATGACCGCAGTTCATAAACTCAAATATATGATACTTGAGTCGTAGTGAGGTATCGGAGTTATGTCCAACGCGATAGAGATAATGCTCATTTTCTTTTTTATTGATGCAGAATTTCGTGGTTACGTGTTACCCGTTCACAAATCGGCTCAATGTGTGGTTAATGAACGAGTAAGCGTGCAATGGCTCAAGCAATAAAGAGACTAACAGCTCCAGTTAATCTGGCGAATTGACTGATTAGTATGTCGGATTTTCTTCAGCGACGCCATCGCGCTGGTTCGTCACGCGTGCAAGCGTAAACAACAGATCTGAGAGTCGATTGAGGTATGTAACTGCGACGTTATTCATCTCTTCAACTTCTGATTCAAATGAGACGGCTCGTCGTTCAGCGCGTCGACACACCGCACGTGCATGATGAAGTTTTGCACCGGTCTCTGCACCACCAGGGAGAATGAAGTCCTCAAGCGGTTCAAGTTCCTCATCGAAGGTATCAATCCACTCTTCAAGAGCATCAACATGCGACATATCGACGGTCGGGTCATCCTCATCAGGATCAGGATTTGCGAAATCAGCTTGAACAATATGGAGATGATTCTGTATTGAGTGAAGAGTCGTATCGATATCATCATATCCTGTTGGACGAACGGTCCCAACTAATGAATTGAGTTCATCAGCATGCCCATATGCCTCGATTCGTGGATGCTGTTTCGAGATACGCGACATATCTCGAAGGTCTGTCTGTCCGCTGTCACCGCGTTTCGTGTAAATCTTCATGCTATGGAGTTATTTATGTATGTATGATAGGGTTAGTTTCGATTTGATTCCTGTCTTGTGTGTCTGTCACAGTTGTTGAGACTGTGATTTCTGTCTTCGAAGCGGAGCGCGCAACCGGAACCGGGCATTCCAGCTGCAATCAGTCTGCGTGTGGGCTGGGGCTTGGTATAAAATTACATTGTGCTCTGTCTAATCGCCAGAACAGAGAGATCTGAGAAGTCAGTATCTTCCCGTGTTGGTTCTGCGACCGCTGTGTCTGATGCAAGTGCGCCAAGTGTTGATTGTGTTCGTGACTCGTTTTCATGCGTGAGCCGTTCGAAAACGAGAGTCTCAAGCTCTGGATTTGCTCCAGCCTCACACAGCATTGCTGCAATCGACTCAGGCATCCAATCGAATGGGCGTGGGAGAATGAGAAGATTGCGTGTCCCGACATCACGTCGGATCCGTGTGAGGGCATCATCAATCTCTCCGCTTTTATGTAAGGTAACAAATGTCGTTGCCTCCATCGGCGTTCGCGCTCGACTTGCAGCAATCTGTAATGCAGAGATTCCTGGAATAATCCGAACGGGACGGTCAACGACACGTTGTACCTTCCCGACAAATTGATACCCAGAGTGATTTGGATCACCCATTAGAACGGCTGTTCCACTCGCTCCTGTTGCAACACGATCGGCAAAGTTCTCTAATGCAGTAGCCTCGTCACGATATCCACATGTGAAAACCGTCGCTTCATCGCCGATTTGATCGCGGATGAACTCAACGACGGTTTCAAATCCAACAATCACATCGGCTTCGGTAATCGAACGCTTCCCTCGTGGCGTAAGATACGTACTCGACCCTGGTCCGATTCCGACTGCATGAACTGGATTGACTGCTTCTCTCGGCTCCGGGCGATCGGTTGCGATTGTCGCTGGATCAGGTCCAGACTCAAGATCGTATTCGTCAGTCTCGCTCATCGTTCGGCCTCTCTGTGATCATGTCTGTTCGCTTCTGTTGCTGCGTTCTCAAGTGTTACTTCATCATCACGTACATCGCTGGCTACGTGAACAAGTTCGTTTGTCAATCCCGCTGCGAGTCCACTTCCACCGCGTCGTCCAACAGTTGTGATTGCCGGGACACCGTATTTAGTCGCAACGGCTCGAATTCGATTCCGACTTTCAGCTGCCTTAATAAATCCAACCGGGGTTGCAACAACCGCGGCAGGACGGGTACCCGATTCGATACAGTCAGCAAGCGCAAGCGCTGCAGTTGGGGCGTTTCCAATCGTCGCGATTGCATCATCATAGACACCTTGTCGGTCTAACTCAAGCACGGACGCGGCTGTTCGAGTCATCCCTGTCTCAGCGGCGAGTTCGGACCCATTGCCAATCGCTTTTTTGACCGGACACTGATGACCACGACCGGTAATACCGGCTTTTACCATTGTGATATCAGTCACGATTGGCTGTTCAGAGAGAACTGCACGAGCACCGGTCCGAACAGGGTCACCTGCAAACCGGACAAGATGCTGGAACTCAGGATCGCCGGTTGCGTGGACAGCCTTCTGTCGAAGGCGGTCCTCAAGGGTTTCATCAGGAACAAGCTCACGAACGCGATCCATACTCGATTCTGCAATCTCCATCGCATCGGAAGTTGTTGCTCCAAGATCTGCATACTCCTCGTACTCGTCATCAGTCTCATCAGTACTACTGCTCCCGCCGTCAGTGGACAGACTCATGTGTGCGTTGTTCTCAGTCGTCATCATTTGTCACTCCTGGCTCGGAATCGGTCTCAGATATCCCGTGAGGTGTTGAACTGCGGTCACGAGCTTCGATATCACCGTCAACGGCAAGATTGAGATCGCGGAGTTGTTCGACTGTCTCCGCAGACGCATCCCAAAGATCGCGTTCGGCGGCCTCAAGCAATGTGTCAGTGATCGATTCAAGTGCCCATGGATTGACATCGCGAAGCCACTCCTGTCGGTCTGCATCGAAGGCGTATGCATCTGCGACATCCTCCCATAGCGTATCGCTGATAACACCTGTTGTTGCATCCCAACCAAGTACGACATCAACCGTCGTTGAAAGGTCACCAGCGCCCTTATAATCATGATCTTTCATCGAATCAATCCATGCTGGATTCAGAACACGTGCTCGCATTGCTTTGCGAACTTTTTCTTCATTGGTATACACAGAGACGTTATCAGGGTCACTTGAATCACCGACGTATGAAGCCGGTTCTGAGTCAGCATGCTCACTGACTGCGGTGATGAATCCACCGTGGAAAGCATACCAATCAGAGGAATCGAGTTCATCCTGTTCGGCAGTATCCTCGATTTTGACAGTCGCCTCGACAGTACTCAATCGCTGTTTGAATGCATCATGTGCATCGGTCACTCGTCCACGACTTTCGAGTGCGTATCCACCCCACTGGACGTAGACGGATGCGAGATCACTTTGGTCATCCCAGTTTCCTTCATCAACTGCTTTGTTTGTCCCAGCACCGTACCCGCCAGGTGTCGTTGTGAACACTCGATGCATGGCAGTGCTTCGGGCATCGTCTGTATCTATACCATCGGCTTCATATTCTGCTGTTTCAGTCTCAACGTGTTTTTTAATATAATTCTCGTCATGAGACTCATCAAGTTCGACAACAGCTTCAACTGCATCATGAATGACACTTGCCGCCTGTGGAAAGGCATCTCGGAACAGTCCAGAGACCCGTGTTGTCACATCAATACGCGGTCGATCGAGTTCTGCCAGAGGGATGGGCTCAACATCGTCAATCCGACCGGCGTCAGTCCACTGTGGTTCGACGCCCATCAATGCAAGTACCTGTGCGATTGTCTCTCCACGAGTTCGAACCGTCGGCGTCCCCCATGCAACAACACCGATTTCCTCCGGGTATTCTCCAGATTCGGTATAATGTCGCTCGGCGACGCCAGCAGCAACCTCACGACCAACACGCCACGCCGTTTTTGCTGGGACTTTGCGTGGATCAAGTGTGTAGAAGTTTCGCCCAGTTGGCAGGAGATCAACGCCACCGCGCGTTGGGGCACCTGATCCGCCGGGTTCAACATACGCACCATCGAGTGCGTCTGCGGTCTGCGGGATTTCTTCCTCAGCTGCAGCGACACGCGGGGCAGCCTCTGTACAGATAAACTCGAGTACCTCCCGAAGATCATCGTGTGCACCAGCAGTGGCTCGGGCGTCACCAATTGTGTCGATATCGACAACCAGCAGATTCATATTTACCTCATCATGAGGACCAGCCTCGCGTTCAGATGCTGGAATCGAAAACTCCTCAGCCGCAAGTGTTTCAACGAGGTCACAACTTGTCTCATAGACAACATCCGCAGCAGCAGCATATGTCATTCCAAGATCCGCATCATAGACTCCGGGATCATTACGAAGCCGATCATAATCAACACCAAGGACACCAGCAACCGCCTCACGAAGACTCGGCACTCCTGGGTTTTCAAGTCGGGTGAGTGCAACGAGATATTCGATGAGACGCTCGTCGATTGGCGGCTCACTCATTGTGTGTAGTCCCATGCGAATTTGGGTCGTTTTTATATCTGTCAAATACTCATGAATGCGTTCGACGAGAGTGTCAATATCGACAACATCCCCCGTCACATTCCCGGATGCAAGTGTTGACCCCGCAGCATCAGGACCGCGAACCTCTGCTTTCTCATCGATAGTGCCTGTGATACCCAATTCGACTGCAAGATCAAGCTCGTCAACATGCTCGCGAATATGCGTCTCAAGTTGTTCACCATCGTCGCTCCGAGCATCGGTCATGCCCGCCTCTCGGTACTGCTCAGCGAGTGATTCGAGTTCCTGCAGGTCGTCATACGTTCCCGCATTTGACATAACGGGCGTGAGATAATCAACGACCGCAGCATATGACCGCCGCTTGGCTTGTGTTCCCTCACCAGGATTATTAATAATATATGGATAGATGTTCGGAAGCGCTGAGACAAGTTGGTCAGAAGCACTCTCTGCATTGAGTCCAACAGTCTTGCCTGGGAGCCATTCTAAGGACCCATGCGTGCCAAGATGAACGACTGCATCAGCTGCGAACTCTTCGCGGAGCCATTTATAAAACGCGAGATAGTCATGCGGTGGCTGGAGATCTGAGTCGTGATATATCTTGGATCGGTCCATCCCAAATCCACGCGGTGGTTGGACAGTAACGAGAACATTTCCAAACTCGATACCTGGAATTGCAAAGGGTCGATCCGGCGGGGCGCCCCACTCATCACGGAGGTTTTCTTGGAATCGGTCATCAGTGTCGAGGAACCACTCGCGATACTGATCAGCGGAGACGACATCAACACTGAGATCGCGAACATCTGCTGGGGCGACCCAGCGATCATCGAGTGTGAGTTGTGCTGTCAGTTGATCGATGAGGGCTTGTCCACTCTCTGGTCGACGACCACCAAGGTCATATTCTCGTTCAGCGAGTTCATCAAGGAGGTTGATAGTACTCTCTGGGGAATCGAGCCCAAATGCAGTCCCAATACCATCATCACTCGGCGGGTAATTGTGCAGTACAACCGCAACACGTTTTTCATCATTTTCGAGATATCGAAGTCGAGCCCAGTTGACTGCAAGACGAGTCGCATGATCAATCCGGTCAGCCATCGGATGATGCTGTTTCGGTGCACTTCCAATCCCGGCGTCATCATCAAGTCGCTCTTTCCCGCTAATTGGGTGGGTGATGACGTTCCCATCAAACTCTGGAAGAGCAACTGAGAGTGCGAGTTCAAATCCCATCACTCCGGTGGTGCTGCCCTCATATCGCGAGCGCGAGCGCATTGTCGTAATAGTCTGAAGCACAGGGACACCAAGTCGATCAAGAAAAACATCTTCTGCACTGTTACCCTCGTCGCTGGCGCTTCGCCCTCGCTCATCCATTGATAATGAGAACATGAATGAGGAGAGCACGGCATCAACAACCGGGTCACCATCATCAATCAACCACGTGTCAGTAACCCATTCAGCGTCTTGTTGATCATCAGTGTCCGTCGCTGGATTACAGAAGATTGGAAGTGCATTCGCACCATTCGCCTCGAGCGCACGCACCTGCGCATCAATATATTGTGTGTTCTCATGTGTCCAATGAGACTCATAAAACCAGATTGCGACCGTTGGACGACCTGGATCGAACGTCGATCGAAGTTCATCATAGCTCACTCCCGGGTGATCAGGGTGATATACTCCTTCTGTGGGAAGCGTTACCGGATCATCATATGGATATGTCTCAGATCCGAATGTTTCAGCCAGATATCGAAGCAGATTTGTGATATTGCTCGTTCCACCACGCTCAAGATATTCATATGCCTGATTGCGAGTGGTGGTATCAACGGATGTGTCCTCCATTGCGTATGCATCACCGGTTGATTTGACAATGAGTGGGACCCCTGCTTCAGCAAGCTTGGTCACGGCCTGTTCATACCCTGGAAGACTTTCTTCGCCTCCATGGAGCCAAAAGACCGTTGCCGCTGGGTCGGTGTCAGTGCCGGTGCCGGTGCCGGTGCCGGTGCCGGTGCCGGTGCCGGTGCCGGTGCCAGTCACCTCCTCGAGAAACGCCTCAGTGTCGGTTGGGTCATCAAGATCACTTGCTGACCGAACGACAAGAGAAATATCATCAGCAAGACTAGCAGCAGCACGCTGAACCGATCCGAGTTCGTTCTCAGTCGCCGTATAAAGACCGATTGTGGGCATAATGTTGTTAAACCTCTATTGTATTAGTGCAAAAAAGGTTGATATGGCGAACAGTAAAAAAACTTCGACGCCAGTCGCGTTCGCCGACATTGTGGGGCAGGATGAGTTGAAGCATGCGCTCATGTCGGTTGTCGTGAATAAATCACTTGATGGATTACTCATTCAAGGTGAGAAAGGAACAGCAAAATCAACGACTGTACGGGCGTTACGAGCGATATTACCCGAACAGCGTGTCATTACCGAGTGTCCATATGGATGCCCACCTCATAGACCGTCGGTGCAGTGTGCAGACTGTCAGGAGCGAATAAATCCAACTGTGGAGTCCCGTCCAGTTCCACTCATAACACTTCCACTCGGGGCAACTCGAGAGCGAGTCGTTGGGAGTCTCTCAGTCGAGGCTGCGCTTGAGGGCGAGTCTGAATTCAATCCAGGGTTGCTTGCGGCTGCCAACCGTGGTTTACTGTATATTGATGAGGTCAATCTTCTTGATGACCATCTTGTGGATGTGATACTTGATGCCGCTGCGAGCGGTGAAAATCGAGTTGAGCGTGATGGAGTGAGTGTTACTCATCCAGCTTCATTTACGCTTATTGGAACAATGAATCCCGAAGAGGGCGACCTCCGACCACAACTAAAGGATCGATTTGCATTGCAAGCGACTGTCAGTGGGCTTGAGGAAATTCCTGATCGCGTTGATGTAATCGAGCAGGCACTTCAGAGTGATCGAGAGACTGAGACTGAGACTGGGACTGGGACTGGGACTGGATTATTTCATCTTCATCTTCATCTTCATCGAATCAGACCGATACACATCCGTCCGACGATGCGACAGACACACATAGTCCTGCCGCCACTCGTGAACGGATTATTCGCGCACGCGAGTTACTGCCATCAGTGACACTTCCGTCAGGGTTCACCACTGATATCGCAGAACTCTGTCGTGACGCTGGTGTTGATGGTCATCGCGCTGATATTGCAACAGCTCGCGCTGCAATCACGTTTGCTGCACTCGCGGGACGGACGACAGTCATTGAGGGGGATGTCCGTCGAGCAGCTGAACTTGCACTACCACATCGATTACAATCGACGCCGTTTGAGGATGCACCGAATCCAGAGGACGTTCTTGATGAGCATCTCGATGATGAATCGGGTGATACCGAGGACACAGCAGATGACGCAGATATAGACGCAGACACTGATGCTGATACCGCTGATGATGCTGACGCACAGAAAGAAAGTAACTCTCAGGGTGGTCGCTCACAATCAGCGCAATCATCAAACGATGACAACAGTCGGGGTGCTACCGAGAGTGAGAATGATGACAATGCGGATATTCCTGATCATCCTGAGGACGGGGCAGACACCGATGAAACACATGATGGATCCAGTCGATCATCACCGCAATCAGGTGGCGCATCATCCGAGAAGAGCACATCCGCAGAGAGTGATGGCGCAGATGGGGATGCGTCCAATCCCAGTAATGAAATAGAGAGTAATCAGGCGGGTGAGGATAATGATGAATCCGATACTGAAACGGCAACGCCACGAGTTCCTGGACAGCCATCCACTGAAACGGCAGTCGATCCGGATGAGTCGATCACACGAGCTCCTGATATCACTATTGATGCACAGAATGAGCATCAAAATCAATCAACTGATGCATCTAATGGCGGGTCACAGCCGGGGACAGCAGATACAACAAATCGCGGTGCCCGCGTTCGAACTGAAAAGGCAGCATCGACAGACTCGAACGTCGATGCTGGCGCCTCAATTCGAGCGGCTGCCTCACGCGGAGCAGACCATGTCACGTCCCGAGACCTTCGACAGTCGGTTCGTGCAGGTGAAACATCAGCACTCGTGGTTTTTGCTGTTGATGCAAGCGCTTCAATGCGCGGTCCGATGCGGACGGCAAAAGGTGTCGCAATTGAACTTCTCAAGGATGCATACCAGCAACGCGATGAAGTAGCACTCATTGCATTTGCAGGTGATGATGCTGACGTTATGCTCCCACCAACGGACAATGTAAGCTTAGCAGCGCGGCATCTCAAGGAGCTACCGACTGGTGATCAAACACCACTTACTGCAGGAATCGAGACAACAACAGAGGTACTGTCGCGTGCAGACCCTGACACCGGAATTGTCGTACTCGTCACTGATGGTCGCGCGAACGCTGTTGGAGAGCGACCGACAGCCGCAGTCCGCTCAGCTACAACGACCCTTGCAGCACATAATCCACATGTTGTTGTTGTTGATGCCGGGTCGCGCTCGCGAGCCACGGTCACCGAGACGATTGTTTCTGTGACGAACGGTGAGCGGATTCCGCTCTCAGCATTGACAGCTGAACGCGTAGATGCAGCGGTTTCTACCGCACGGGGCAACAAATAATCCGCCGCTCACTCAACTGCACAGAAAGCACTCTATCGGAGAGTCTGTCTAACATATCTCTATGTTCAGATATCGATCTGGACATAATATATATGTTTTTTCGCTTTTGATAATCGATATTCGATATTTGATTATCAATTAAGTCAAATTACAGATATAACGTATATACTGTCTCCAATATTTCATCCGTGCGCGTCGATTGAATATAAAGCAACCAATATGTGTCCCAAGTACTCGCGTATTTACTCCTGCTCGCGACGTCGTGCTGGGTCATGAGCAATCTTTGTTCGTGTATATATCCAATATAACACTACCTATATCCGCGTTACCAAAACATACAACCTACTAGCACTCCTATATTCATCTGTCGATGAACGCAATCGAAATCGCCGAGGAAGCCGCTGAATTGGAACAAAAAGGTGAAGAGTCTACTGAGTCTATCCGAACAGACTCATTTAGTCTTGAAGTAATGCGATTTGAACCGGGCGATGAGGATCCAATGCATGCGCATGCTGAAGAAGAAATCTATCATGTTGATTCTGGTGCTGGAAAAATTAATATTGAGGGAGATATCACTCCTGTCTCCGCAGGTGACGTGATCCATCTTGAACCAGGCACTGATCATCAGTTCCTTGAGTTTGAGGATGAACTAGTCATGTCAGTCCTTTATGCACCTGCGAAAGGAGCAAACCAGTAACCCGATACACCGACAAATTATACCGATTTTATTAGTGCTTGGGCGACAGACATCTATATAAATACATACTCTCTTCATTCGCTGGTTTTTTGACAGGTACGATAGAACAGCCTACGATTTGAGCCATAGGGACTATGAGATAGTATAATAGCAGTACCAGCCTCCCCAGGTCAGGACAATAATCGAGGAATTCACTGCCCAAGGTTGAACTGGAGTGTCTTAGTATCGGTATCATGGGTCATTGCAGCCGTCTCAACGACCGTTTCGTTGATCATGACATAATCTGGCGGCGAATGAACATCTTCAATCACCACCGTCCCTGATGGCAAATTCTCTGAGCAAGTGATTGTAATCTCATCGTGTGAATCATCAATCACAGCGGTGATTGTTTCAGACTCAGGAAACTTCGGGTGCCGGAGTGTGAACTGAGCGGATGTCTGCGTGTTTTGCTTTGGGTATACATGATACCGGAGTTTCGTTGGCAACTCATCAGTATGCAATCCTAATTTTGATTCTGCTGTTGCTCCCGCTTGTGCTTTCGCTTCTGATTGATGCTCTGGAATGACACTGCCAGCTCGGATAAAGAATGGAAGTTCCGAAATGTCAACAGTTAGTTCTTGGCGCTCTGGACCAACATGATGTGTGTTACTCCAATAATCAATCCACTCGCCGGGTGGGAGGGTAATGGTCACGACTCCGTCTTTCGAGAGAACTGGAGCGAGAAGGAATTCCTCGCCCACCATATGTTGCGTTGCTGACGTGAGTGAGTCGATATGATCCTCGAACTCAAGTGCCATTGGCCGCATCACCGGAATTCCAGTTGAAGCAGCGTCACATCCATAGCTGATGTAGTATGGAAGTAACCGATAGCGGAGGTTGGCAAATTTTGTAACGATCTCAGCCGCTGTGTCGCCAAATTCCCACGGTTCTCGTGGGGTTTTCCCGTGGAATCGGGGATGCGAAAGAGCAAGCAATCCCCACTGTGCCCATCGAATGTACAGTGTCTCCGATGGGGTCGGTTTGTATCCACCGATATCACAACTCCAAAACTGAAATCCTGATAGAAGTAAACTCAATCCACCGCGAACGCTTGCCCGGAAGCCGTCGAATGTTGACCGTGTGTCACCACCCCAGTGGATTGGATATTGCTGAGCCCCAACCCATGCAGATCGAGACCAGAGCACTGGCGGTTTATTCGTTTTCTCAAATGCCCCTGCAACCGCTCGCTGATACTTGAGTGGATATGTATTCTTTGCTCCTTTTCCTGTGTGTCGATTGTTCGTTGTCGTCTGCGGTGGAAGATATTCACCAAAATCAGTCTTAAATACGTCGACGCCGATATCAATCAAATCGTGATGGAGATCTTGCCACCATTCGACCGCCTCAGGGCTCGAAAAATCAAGAATCCCGGCGCGCGTTTGTGCGTGACTCGGTCGTCTGAAAATATATGCCCGACCCTCGTGATTGCGGAGTAAATACCCATTTTCCTGAGCCGTCTGAAAGAGATCCGTCTCCGTGTTGAGATATGGATACTCCCACACTGAGAGTTTGAATCCGTCCTCACCAAGACGTGTGCACATTTCCTCAGGGTCCGGGAATGATTCTGGGTCAAACGCCATTTCTGGAGAATCAATATCCATCCATTGTGGGTCAATATGAATGACATCACATGGCATTGAACGGTCTTGCAACTCAGATGCAGTGGTGAGCACCTCAGTCTGTGTTTGATATGAATTTCGGGACATCCACACACCATATGTCCATGGAGGAAGCGAAGGTGCCCGTCCACTCAATCGGGTGTATGATGAGAGAATGTCTTTCAATGAGGACCCAGCAAACAGAACGACTGAAAGGACCGGTGACTCGACATCAATAGCCGTCACGTCGGGTGTTGTATAGCCGAAATCAAAGGTGACATCCGCTGTTGTCTCAATAAGCACTCCATATCCCCGATCAGAGAGAAAAAATGGAATTGGTGCATATGTGTTATTACTGTTCGTGCCGTGTGCCTGTGTCACTGAAGTGGTTATTCGCTGCCCACGCTTCTCAAAGGGTCCAAATTGCTCGCCAAGCCCAAAGAAAGATTCCGTGGGACGTGACCGGGTCGTGAACCCCGTCCGGGTCACCTCTAAGGGATAATTCTCAACGACTGTCTCTTCATACCCGAATGAAGGAACACTCAACTCCCCACGATTATTCGAAACATTGACATTTGTATCGATGAGTCGTTTATTATCATGTGTAACGCTAAATCTCGCTGTCTCTGTATCGATCTGAAATGACATCTTCTCGGTCGTAACTTCAACAGCACCGCTACCGCTCGCTGTATCGTTATCTTGATTAATACTTACCTGTGGACGCCGGTCATATGCATCATATGCGAGAGAAAGCGGTGAACAATCTATCGAAGATGCCTCAGGATTCGGTCGAAAAAGGATTCTGAGTGTCTGGTCGTCTAAAAATTGGGTAGTGAGTGGAAACCCACGGTCGGGGACTGGATAGTCGGGAGAAACAGAGTCAACTCCACACTCAAATGTCACTGTGTCATCGAAATCTGTCGTGATGACATCGGTGAGTTCCAACCACATTGTCAACATACACGGAAATAATGAGTAAATATGCGTTGATATGTGTGAACTTCCCATCCATCCGGGGTTGGTGGGATTTTTCAGCACATACTTTGAATAAATATAAACATCCTCCCGAGTTGACTTGATTTGATCAAACAGCGGGAGTCGGGAACTGTTCATGTAATTCTACCGAAACGAAGATCTGAGTCAGCGACGTACCGCAAACGAGTTGGGCATCTCAGTTTTTCCCCTCTCCCCACTGATGGAGGGGATGAACAGATGATGCCAATGTCTATCAGTAGTCATCGTTTATGATGTCCTCAGATAGCACCTATAATTTAAGATACAGTAATATGTTCCTGATAAATGCACGAGTCTATTCTTTTTGATGCTCCTATTGTGTTAGATAGTCGGTTCGCTCACCACCAGGATGTTGTGACAGAGAGGATGATACGATTCAGATCTGTGATATGGTGACTCATTGTGTCTTACAGAGGGAATAATATTAATCATAAGCACGAAAATTCAGATTGAATCGCGAGTAAAATGGAGGAATTTATGAAACAGAGATGGAAGCAGCGCCAGAATGTGATCCCCCAGCTTATCCTCGCATCAGGGATATTGTGTTTCTGCATTATCATTGTTGAGACGTACTATATCTTATTTATTTCGAATCCGCTGGGAGATGTATGGACAGCAGGCCTCATGACGAGTTTGCCCTTTACTTTTGCAGTGATATATGCAGGGGCGTGGCTTCCAACGAGTTTCATTTCGCCGTATCGATATCAACGCGTTGGGTTATGGTATGTAGGCGGTCTGGGTATCTTTCTTCTAATCAATCTTATCATTATGATTACGATGCCGCCTGACACTGTGTTTGAGTTACTCTCATGGGGACGGTGGGCAACGACAATCGGCGCCGGAATCGGACTTTTGATTGGAGTATTTGAGGCTCGGAGTATTAAAAAGGCGATTGAGGCAGAACGAGAACGTATCCGGGCCGAAGAAGCGGAGGATGAGACTGAGATACTCGAGTATCTGAATGCCACACTTCGTCACGAAATTCTCAATGCTGCCAGCATTATCGTTGGGCATGCAGATCTTGCCCTCTCCGAGGAAGAAATAGACGAGTCAATTCGTGATAGATTATCGATAATCAAATCACACACTCAAGACATGGAAGATGTGATTGAGGACGTACGCCTACTCTTACGGGCGTCGAAGGGCGACATTGAGACACGACCGATTGATATTATCGAGTTACTGACTAACGAAATTGAGACGATTCAACACACACATCCCGACGTATCAATCGATACCTCGCTTCCAGAATACGCAGTCGCAGAGGCAGACCAACCTCTCCGGCGGGTATTCGCCAATATTCTTCATAATGCCGTTGAGCACAACAATGCAGAGACGCCACACATTGCGGTGACAGTTGAGAAAAAATCAAATGCAATTATAATAGAGATTTCGGATAATGGGTCAGGGATTCCTAAAGACGAGTTAAATACGCTCTTTGATCAGAAAATCCGACATGATGATACCCACGGGTTAGGGCTTGTCCTCGCACAGGCGATTATCAATAGCTATAATGGCTCAATCAGAGTACCTGAAACAGGTTCTGATGGAACCGTTTTTGAGCTTATACTTATCCGAGCCACAATGTCGTCTCCCGGACAACGACCGTCAATCCCTCACTGAATCATCTCAACACATTCATCTCATGCAGCACAGAAGTTGGTTCAACATCTTCGAGGTGGAGTCCCCTTCCTCAAGGAGCGAGCCGTCGGCGAGCGAGGGAGGGTGGAGTCGTTGACTGCCTGCAACCCACTAATCAGCGTATCAGTGACTCCGATTCAAAACGCATGGAATTGCAGCATCAGCATTACTCAATCAGTTAGAATCGACTGAGTCGTAAGATATATGATTCCAAAACATGACATAATAAAAGCGGAATAAGGTATTCGGGGGACTCTCATGACCGATACAGCGTAATTTTAGTTGATAGAGAGATTATATTCTTTCTCTTTCACGACATATCCGACTCTTCTTGTAATGATTACTAAATGACTCAACACTATCACCACAGGATGGACACTCACCGGCGAGTTTCTGTCGAAGCATCAATAATCCAGTGTCCAACTCACGTGAGTCTGCGCTCATCACACGGTCGTTCATATAGACGGTTGTTCCATTAATACCCTGTCTGTGTCCAGGTCCGTCGATAGTCGCCATCACATCGAATGGAATTGAGAGCGGCTTAGCCCTGCCAGTATCGACCATCACGGCACTCTTTTCAGCGGTTGTGATCTCAAGCGATTGTTTGAGCGAGTCTGCTTCGGTCGTATGTACAGTAATATGTAACCATGAGACGTCAAGAGCGGATGGGGCATGAGCGACGTATATCTCTGCAATATACTCAAATCGGTCAGTTATTTTCTCACATAGCGATTCAAGCACGATTTGCTCGGTTTCTCGTACCATTTTGATATCAAAACCACAGATGGATTCGATAATAAAACTATCCCTGAGTTGAGGCTGAAAATGTTGGTTATTCAGCACACACTGTCATTTGGCTTCGGCTGATAATCCTCAAACGCGAACCCTGAGCATGAGTATAATTGTGTACTATAATTGTGTTTCATCACTCTGGGTTAACTCGAAGTCTCTGGTAACTGCCAGTGCTTCGGCAGTAGGTAGTGTGAACTGCTCTGGGGTCACATCTCTGTCGAAGTCCTGAATCTTCTTTCCGTGGATTGGTCGAACACACCCGACACAGTATTGCTCTGGTGACCTCCAGTAGTGTGGTGGGTCACAGTCGGAGCGTCCACAGACCCCACTGCCTGTTATCTCTGTTGAGAGGGTGGAGTAGCAATTACCCATACTCATATACTGACTCAATGAGACGAAGGATGTGGATAACGACGAGAGAAACACTGAAACAAGACCAATTAGACATATTGATAAAGAAAATGAATACAAGAGCACAATCGAGAGAAGGTATGCCGGTGAGGGAGTCTATTGGTGTTTTCACCGCAGTGAAACAGAGTCCACGATTTTTGGATATTCAGAAAGCGTGATTACATAGGTGCTTACTGATGAGTCCCCGAGAAAACCCACATTCCAACGAAGCAACGATGATTGCGATTGCCGCTGGAGTAGTCACAATCTTGACCCTACTTCTAGGATTCGGGCTTCTGATTGCCGATGTCTCTTATTTTTGGGTCGCTTTCCCAGTAGGCTTCGGCGGGGTGCTCCCACTGACGATTGGTCTCATGCGTCTTTTCCGACGACGTTCTCAGACAACCAATCAGACCTCAGAGGATGACCCAATCAATACGCTCCGAGAGCGGTACGCAAGCGGGGAACTCACTGATGAAGCGTTTGAAAATCAGGTCGAAAAGCTGGTTGAAACGGAGTCTGATGGCGATCGACCTGATTTCTCTCACAGCGAGCGTGAGGTGGAGCGCGAAAAATAACGTTTTCTCGGGGGAGATTCCAACGGAATCATCCAGCCCCAACCCCAGCCCAGCCCCAGCCAATCAAAAGAGTGCAACTACACGGTTGAAATACAGACTGTGACGCAAGCTGCCAGTTTTCAGGTGCGTAAGACGAATCGAGTGTCTTGAGACTCTCTGCGACCCAGCGGCGCTTACTTGCGGTTCTGCAGTGGGATGTACACACCAGAACCAGAACCAGAATCAGGATAATGTGGCGACTGGAGTATTGAGACCCGCGACAAACAGAAACGCCAGACCTGGTTCACTCGAATCGGCACACCCCCACACACCAATTTTTCGAACATCATTTTTTGTAGGTTTGCAGGCGATTAGCCCCCGTCCTCAAGGAGTACCGCAGCAAAGCGAGGAGCGCAGTATGGCGGGGATACAGTGTCCCCAGAATGTGAGTTCTGGTGTGAGAACGAATCGCTCCGCGATTCGTCAACGCCGTCATTATCTCATATACACTGTCCCGGTGCAGTCCCAATCCCACGAACTGAGACGCTTGTATTGATATAATATCTACACTCTGGTGATGGATAGACACGAGCTCATCGAAGGTGAGGTCAAAGCCACTTAATGTGAGTTGGACGCACGGGAGCAACATAGAATTCACACTATCTTTTCAACTCATCGGGGGATGAAGGCCGCCACGCATACTCGCCGGACGCATATTACCCGACAGGTGCAACAGAATTCATGACACACGATGTGGTAGTAGCGGGCGCGGGGTTCTCAGGTCTCAGCACCGCATTGAAGTTAACCAGAAAGGGGCACAATGTGACTCTCGTGGACGAGGACGGTGTTCATGAGTTCATTCCTGGTATAATTGATCGCATACGAAATAGGAAACACAAGGACGTCAACCTGCTTGATCTTGCGAACTTTCTTGACGAAACGGGCGTCGAACTACGAAAAGAGTCGGTAACCTGCTTTGTTCCCGAAGAAGATATGCTGGAAACCGCAAACGGGAATCTGGAGTACGACGATCTTGTCGTGGCGCTCGGCGGTGTGACGTTTGAACCGTTCGAACTCGGGGATGGCGTTGAAAGATTCTATACCGCCGAGGACGCCAAGCGGGTCAGGACCCGTCTTGATCCGGGCGATGAGGCTGTGATTGTTGGCGGTGGGTATGTCGGTGTTGAGCTGGCAGGCGAACTTGCTGAGTCGGGTCACGAGGTAACCGTCGTGGACGCATCAACCCGACCGATGAGCAACTCCAGTGACGAGGTTTCACGAAAGATACTGGAGTATATGAACGATGTGGGAATCGTCTTCGATGGCGGGCAGCGAGTTGAAGAAGCTATCGAGGACACAGTTATTTTCGAAGACGGGTCCGATGTGGAGGCTGATCTCGTGGTGTGGGCGGGCGGAATCTCTGCGAATCCTGTGGTGCAGAATTCCTTCGACTGCGGCAGACAGGGAATGGCTGTCAACAACGGCTTAGTCTCGACTGATTACGACAACGTCTATGCTCTGGGTGACTGCGCCGACACTGGGCAAATAAAGACGGCTCACAACGCTATGATACAGGCAGGTGTGGCGGCCGAAAACGTTGACAAATCTGACGACGAGGAATTGACACTGCTGGGCGAGGGCAAAAAGATCATAGATCTATCGCTTGGCGACACTGGCGTTTTCATCCTTGGTGATAACTCGTGGAGACATCCTGTGTTCCGGTATCTCAAGGACATTGTTAGGGTTCAGTACTTTGCGAGGATTCGGATAGAACGCCTGGCGGCAAAGCACCTGTGAAAATGAAGCGTCGGTGATACATACAAATATGGCAATCACATCCGTGCGGGTGTCGTGCGCGTGCTCACAGATTCAGTATCATATGCCTGCTTCGCGGGCTGATGCTCCAGGTCGTTCATAACTCGCTCGAAAAAATTACGAAGGAATCGATGTGACTCACTCCGGGGTCACATCAACGTTAACGTCAACATCAAATCGCTAAGGCCTTTCCGCGGGTTTGGAATGAATGCTTCCCAGGATCATTGGTGTGAAGCCCCACACGGTTCACAAAGAATCGAGGCTCCAAACGACATCCGTCGCGACCGTCATGCAGTGTCGCGGTGTTCAAGCGATGGCGCATTTCCTTCGGACGGATGCTCCGCGGTAAGATCTCTAACACCTACTGCGCCCACTCTCAGTAGTGTCTCCCATGGGAGGTGAAACACTGTGATGGGCTTCCCGGAGCCTCAAAGCACTCGCCGCATTCGGTCTGTCGGTGCCGATTATACTGATTCAGATTGGTCTGTTGAAAATCCTTTTTATTATACAAATATCTCTATTAATAGATGCCGATAGTGTCATGCTCTCAGTCTCAGCCCGAATTAGAGCCGTTGACGAAAATTGACGCCAATCGATCTGACACGGGGGGATTGTTGAGCAGAGTTGTTCTGTGGGACCGACTCTCATGACTGCTGGTGTGCCTGATAAAGCCATATTGGAGACGCCAAATCGGTCGGGTACCCCGGATTGAGTTGATAATCGCCACTCTGGCAGGTATCGCCGGTGTGGCTGGGTCATTTACAGCGGCTGGATACACTCGGGATTTCATTGTCGCCCCAATCGACGCTATGGTCGTTCGTATGACTCCTGGTCGAATTGTTGCATTTATGATTGATACCGTCGGTGAAGAAGCGCATCTGCTCCACATTGCGCTTTCGTATGTTCTTGCAGTTGGATTGTTGAGCGTAGCAGCGCTAATTGGTCTTCGTCTTTCGAGCGAGTGCAATCGACCATTCCTCGGCATTTTATCGACCGGTCTCCTCAGTTGGGGCATCGCAGGCGCAATCACTGGGCTTCCTGTTCTTTCGCTTTCCGCTGCTGGACCGGTGACACTGGTAGCCGGCATAGGGATAGGGATCAATCCGCTCGCCGAGCCCAATCATAACCCATCTCGACGCCGTGTCTTGACCGCTAGCGTTGCCACGGTCGCTGCGGTGCTTGGTGGTATTGGGTTTGGGAGGACAAGAACGGTTGGTAATGACAGATCTGACGAAAACAGACTCTCTGGAGTCAGTGAGGACACAGGTACTGAGAAGAGTGATACCGATGGAGTTGAGACGATGATACAACACGCAGAACAGAAAGCCCTGGACATCGACGGCGATATCCCCGGTCTGGTCAGCACCTTTGATGAATTTTACAATGTCGACATTGCTGAGTTTGACCCAGAGTTATCGGCTGACGACTGGTCGGTGACAATCACCGGTGAGGTTGATGATGAACTGACGATTACATTCGATGAGCTCACAGATATGTCTACTGAGCACCGCTTTGTTACGCTGCGGTGTATCGGCGAGAGTCTCAACGGGCAGAAGCTTGACAATGCGGTTTGGACTGGCACTCCAATCAAGCCAATTCTTGACCAGATTGACTCTGATGGTCAGTGTCAGTGTGCGATGCTACGCGCTGAGGATGGTTACTCTATCCAATATCCTATCGACGCTTTAGAGACCGCATTCCTCGCATGGGGGATGAACGGCGAACCGCTCCCTCAATCACACGGACGACCAGTGCGGGTGCTGTTACCCGGTCATTGGGGTGAGACCAATGTGAAATGGCTCAGCGAGATCGAGATGCTTAATCAGGAGATGAAAGGATACTGGGAACAGCGCGGGTGGCACGGCACAGGACCTGTCAATACCGTGGCAAAAATCTGGTCAGACACGCGTCTCGACGACGGTCATATTGAGCTAGCCGGTCATGCCTATGCTGGAACCCGTGGGATTGACCGGGTTGAGATATCAACTGATGGCGGCGACAGTTGGGCTCACGCGGAACTCTCTGAGCCGCTTGATGGGGAGGATGTCTGGCGTCAGTGGCGCCACGAGTTCGAGCCTGAGCCTGAACCTGAAAATAGCCGAACAGTCGTCGTGCGGGCTGTTGATAAGGAGGGAAACCTCCAGCAGCAGGAACAGACTGACTCGTTCCCGAATGGTGCCCATGGCTGGGTTGAACAATCAATCGACGCGTAATACACTGTGTACTGTGTTAATCTCACAGCGATAGGGCGCAGATTCGAGCTGTTGTCGTGTTTCTCTGGATGCCAGAGTGAATCACGATCACGTTATGAATGGCGTAGCTTCCGACGGTTTGCGTCTTCGCGAGACAGAGAGTGAAATAATCGCAGGCAGAGTGAGTCCCAAAGACCCGATCCGAGATTTTTCCATACCAACTCAGGACTCGCACAAGCTTTAGACTGTAAAATAAAACCCTGGACCTCAGCCATGGATACTTGATGATATCGGCACTAGACGTGTGTTTTGATCTTCACAGGCTCGGTCCTCTTCAGCGACCGGCGAGTCGAAAAGACGAGGCAAGTAATCAGGGGAGAACTGATTTTCATCACACGGGTATATGCTCATACTTCCAGTGATTCGAGAATTTCAGACACCATACACTGTGGTGGTTTTATTTCGTTGTCGAATCAGAATCGTCTGTTGTGCTCTCTTTGATTATCAAGACAATATTTCGCGGACCATCTGGATATACAATGGCGGTCGTTCACTTTGGTGGTTCGGCGATTTTGTCTTCGATCATACTATATGCATGGATCACAGGAAAGTCGATCAGTGGAGGGAGTATCGTCATGCTGAGTGGGGTCACTGTTGTTGGTATCGCGGAGTCACTCCCAGACGATCAACAACAGAGTGCTGGTGTGCTCCGTCTCGGAGCGATATTCCTCTTTTTGTCTCTTCCTGTGATGAGTTTGTTTGCTCCTGAAGTTATACTCGCGATCGGTATGTATTGAGATATTAAATTCAATAAACTCGAAACACACAATCGGGGTGATTGGATTTGATTTGGATATATATGAGATGCCGTGCGAGATAATCCGCTTGAACGTGCATACGAGCGAGATGGGAAAACTGAGTCAAAATAGAAATCCAAATTCACATTTTCCGTCAGCAAGAACATTGATATACGTTATCCATGGAGTTACACCAGAAGTATGACCAACATTTGAGTTTTCTATGTCTGAGGTAATACCATGTCTGTCTGCGTCTGCGTCTGCGTCTGCGTCTGCTCAGTCGCACCATACGGTCTACTCCTGTAAATAGCGAGATATAATGGGCACAGTTACACAGATCAAAACTATCAGATCACGAACTGAGGTTGAGAAACCAGCGTTGGTTAACCGACACCGCCACCGGCACCAACCTCAGTCGTACGAGTGAATTCATGTCAACAGGAAATAATTATACGTTCATGACTCAAGATGATGGCTGAAAAGCGGCGTTCGCTTTCGTTTTCCCGGTGGTGGCTCATCGTCGGTGGTGGCTTAGCCATGGGAATGGCAGGCACCTTCCAGTTTGTTTGGTCATCCATCCGCGGACCACTCGGGACACAACTCGGCACGACAGAGGCAACACTGGGGACGCTATTTACGCTCGTGATTGCAGTCCAGACGGTTGTCCAGTTCCCTGCAGGATGGATCCGAGATCGGTATGGTCCCCGAATTCCGACACTCGCTGGAGCAATTCTTATGACAGGCGGGTACGGTGGACTCTCAGTTGCTTCATCACCGGTCACCGCCGGTCTTGCGGTCATTGCAGGTGGCGGCGGTGCTGGGGCGATATACACGGTTGCAGTGAATACACCCGTGAAATGGTTTGATGAGTATCGCGGTCTTGCAACCGGGATTATCACGATGTCGTACGCGGTTTTGAGCTTTGGGCTCATCCCACTCACACGCGGGAGTATTCTTGGAACCTTCCAGCGAACATTGCTCTTTTTTGCAGCCCTCGCTGCAGTTAGCTGTTTGCTTGCCGCCATTGTTCTGCGTGATCCCCAGCGTGATAATACTGAGAGCAAAGCGACCGAACAAACAGATTCAGTGGCGAACACGAGCACGAACACAAAGGAGTATACGTGGACCGATGTGATTCAGACTTGGCAGTTCTGGATCCTCTATGGTGCCTTTGTGATTGTCAATGGTGTTGGTCTCATGCTCATTGGGAAACTCATTGCATTTAGCGATGCAATGGAGTTATCGACCGGCATCGCAACGGCTGCCGCATCGATTATTGCTGTCGCAGATGGTTCTGGCGTTCTCATCGTCGGAGGGCTTTCGGACCGACTTGGGTCAGTCCGGACAGTCGGGAGTTCTTTATTACTCAGTGCAATTGGAATTGCTGGCGCTGTCGTCAGTGGCGCGAATGGTATCGCTCCGATTTTTATTGTGTGTATCGCAGTGGCTGGGTTCTTCAGGAGTCCGGTGTTTGCTATTTTTCCGACACTGATTGGTGAATACTACGGACGTAGGTACTCATCAGAGAACTACGCGACCCTCTATACGGCAAAACTCTGGGGGAGTCTGTTCGCCGGTTCCGTTGCAAGCGTTCTTATTACGAGAGTCGGTTGGTCAGTATCGTTTCTGTTTGGTGCTATCCTAATGGGGCTGGCTGGACTCTCTGTGTTTACTCTCCGACCTGTCGGTTCTGTAGAATACTGAATTCTCCCTACATAAACACGGAGAAATCACAGCACTGCAGCGCTGGGTTGGGATCACAGCACCGAAAGCAGAAGTTGTTAGCACGACTGTGCTCGCGCTCACTGGTGCTTTGGACGCTCCAGTCATCTTCTCTTTCAGTCTCAGTGTGTTTGATGAAACTCTCATGTTGAATCAGCTGGGATTAAAACCGCCTTGCCCTCAGTTACTGAGGGAACTCCCCCCGGCTGATTGCGTATTGTGACAGTGAGCAGGGGGATTTATGATTTTTCGACAGTCCGATGATGGTATGAGATTGCCCTCCCATTCACATCGAGACTATGTGGAGTCTGTAGCAACTATCCTGATAACAACTGCAATTTTTCAATATGTCGGAGTGTTTGGTCCCTCCGGAGAGATTAATCGCATATATCTCGCTAGCTTAGGCCTTAGTGTGATACTGTTTGTTTACCTCCTGACGGTCGTCTGTGATAACATCTCTTGGGTTCCACAGTGGGACAGAATGGTTCAAACTGAAGAGTGAACACGGACACAGTTCGATCACACCATCCGGCAGCGTATTCACCTCGGGATAGACAACCCTCCCGCAAAGAATCTCGGCACGCGAGCCTTTGCAGAGACCCTCGAAATATCGTAAGTCGATTGTCCTGGTGAACCCACCCGGGAGTCTGATGTGACTCCGGGGCAGTCGCCGTGACCGTCTGTACAATCCAAACCATACAATATGATTCACCACGACGGTCAACTGACGAGTCTCTCCGTGTCTTGGGTTCATCCCTGGCAGAACGGATTCACTCGCCGGAAGATGTTATTCTGAGGAACCCCCGATTGCAAGCAGTCGCTCTGTCAGCGTTTTCAGTATCCACCCAATCAGGTTGAGGGCGTGCAGACCGATCAGACAACAGATGACGCCCAGTCCCGAAGCGAGTAGGCTTCCGGGAGCGTGTGAATACTGGCACCGGCGATTGACCCGATATCAATTGTCACTGATCCAACGTCGACGGTCCCACTCGTCCGTGTCACATCGTAGTCGATGCCGGGTATCCAGTTGAGGGGAGTAGTGACGAGCGTCAGTGCGAGGGTAAACATCACAATAGTGATGACGAACATTTACAGACCGACGACAAATAAGATAATTTCAATTATTATTAATATATAGTCACAGAAGGTAGTCACGACAGATCTCAGATAGTCTGTGAGTCTCAGGACACTTGATGGGGACTTCGGTCGCGATACAATAGGGACAACCAGATAGTAACAAGCCGACCTCAGGCGTTCGAGGTGATTTCTCAATGTAATCAAAATGGGAAATTAATCCACAGTCGGTATCGTTTTGCCCGAGTAGTCCCTAACTAAGACACTTATCTGGTAGTATATCTATGTCTCCAAGAAAACAGATTCAGCAGCCGATACGAGTGCTGCACATTGATGACGACAGTTCGTTTCTAGACCTCTCACAAACATATCTTGAGCGAGAATTGCCTGCCGCGACGGTCGTTACCGCAGATACCCCGCAGGCAGGGCTCGACGAACTTGATAGGAACTTCGACTGTGTTGTGAGCGATTACGATATGCCGAAAATGGATGGTCTTGAGCTCTTTGAGACGGTCAACGAGCGCCAGCCACGTCTCCCGTTTGTGCTGTACACAGGCAAAGGGAGCGAGGAGATTGCGAGTAAGGCTCTCAATGTCGGCGTCACGGGATATTTTCAAAAGGGTGGTCCGGACCAGTATCAACGGCTTGCAAATCGTATCGAACACGCCACAAATGAATACCGCACAGAACGCGAATCAGAACGATACTCGACGGTGTTGCAGGCACTTGGATACCCGATTTATGTGGTCAACGAGAGAGCGAACTTCGAGTATGTAAACGACGCATTCGTTGAACTCACCGGATACGATCGTGAAGAAATTATCGGTGCCTCACCAGGGTTGATGAAATCCGACGAAGGTGTTGAACAGGCTGACGAGATGCTCGCACAAATCGTTTCAAGTACCGGTCCGGACAGTAAGCAATTCTCGGTCGATATCTACACCAACGACGGCGAGGTCATTCCGTGCCAGGATCACATGGCTGCGCTGCCGTTTGAGGATGATTTCCGCGGCTCGGTCGGGATTTTGCAGGATGTCTCGGAACAAAAACAGCAACGACGCGAGCTGAGGAGACAAAACGAGCGGCTTGAGGAGTTCGTCTCAATCATTTCACATGACCTCCGATCGCCGCTTGATATGGCGAAAACCGCGACAAAACTCGCCGAGGAAACCAATGAAGCGGCGTATTTTGAGAAAGTAACGGCTGCACATGACCGGATGGAGCAGATGATCACTGAACTGGTCACGCTCGCACAGACGGGCAAGTCAGTGACGCACCGAGACTGTCTGAGCCTCTCGACACTTGCTGAGGAGGCAGGCAGGACCGTCACAACAGACATGACGCTCCAAATTGAATCTGAGGCTGCAGTGGAGGGGGAGGCTGGTCGGATGCGCCGGCTATTCGAAAATATTATTGCAAACGCCGATACCCACGCCGGTCCAGATGTGACTGTCACCGTCGGCGTACTCACGGAGTTAGACGACAGAGAAGAACAAGAAGAAGCAGAAGGATTCTACATAGAAGACGACGGTCCGGGGATTCCGATCGACAATTATGACCGTGTCTTTGAGCCAAGCGTGACGACCGACGACAACGGCACTGGATTCGGACTCGCAATTGTTCATCGGATTGCTGACGCCCACGGTTGGACGGTCACAGTCGAGGACAGTGCTAACGGTGGTGCTAGATTTGTATTCAGTAATGTTGAGCTGTATCCGAGACAGAGAGCAACGGCGTAGCTGACCGCTCTTGCTTTTTTCTCCTGTTGTCTTCTTGAATTAATCGTTGCGGCTACGAGAATTCTCTCTGTTTCTGTTTTCTCAGTTGGGTATGAATTCTGAGAGATCTTGTCTGGATCATAACATGGCAGACGCCAGATCAGCCATAGCGAACTACCCCGCCCTACTCACCCGCTTGCGCGGGGTTTCTTGAGGGTGGGGTTTCCTGTTTCTATGACGTGTGCTCTATCCACAACATCGGATTTCTCCAACGGAATAAAAGCCACTCTTTCAGTCGTGAATTCTCCCGCTCTGCTCGCTCACCGTCGACGCGGTTCGTCGCTTGAGCACGGAGATAAATTAAATCGTCTTTAGATCCTCTTGTTGACATCCTCCTCGGGGTGAACGCGGAGGACTCCCACGGCACCGCATCGCTGAGTTGAGTTGAGAGTGTCAGGTGTAGGTGTAGGGTCACAGACTGCCAAGCTCACACACTGTGCGAATCGGTCTGCAGGCGGATCCGGGCAAGGGACAGCCTCTGTTGATTAGGAGTGCCAAACCCAAACCCCCGCCCCAAGGATTCCTCTCCTCAGCTGAAAACACGTTCCCGTGTGAGTTGTGCTATAGGAGCGGTGGTCGGTCGTTCACCAGACTCAGAGTTACTTACGTTGATGATTATCCGTCGCTTGTCATGTGATTCCCACACAAATCCTGTTTCCAGCGTGAGCGGACACTCACACTTACACTCGAACCGCCACCTGTCGGACATGCGGCGACACTGGGGTCAGAGCCAGTGCGCCGGCACTTACAGGGATATCATGTTGCAACAGCACTGTTCGGAACCCCCCAACGGCGTGACGGGCTAAAGGCCGTGGGATTGGGTCTATATCACCTATAACTGAACCTCCTGTTCTTCGACGGTGAGAGAGTCGTAGTCTAGTTGTCCCTCACGCATCTGGGTTTGGATAGTTCATTTCTTCTAACTGCTCTATGACCCTCTGGCGCTCAGATGGGGTCATCTCCGCCCAGATTGTAATTTGATCCAATGTCCGACCGCAATTAGCGCATGCATTCTTTGAGTTATCAATGTTACACACCCCGATGCATGGAGTATTTATTTCTCCCATTATTCTTCTTTATGTTTTCCTTTGGTGATATCTTCTGTCGTACTCACCGTTTGCGCGGCTTGTTTCTTCAGGCTCTTGCCCCCGATAATAGAAAACACGGTTAGCATGATACTTACCGCGTCTCATTCTCCATTCCAGATCTGCGTCCGAATACACTCCGCCCGCTTTTTTCCAATCCCATCGATTTCCTGTAGCCGTTCTGTATCTGCGTGAATCAGATCCTCTGGGTTCCCGAGTTCATCTGCAATATTATTCGCTGTTTTTCTTCCAATTCCATCCAATTCCATCAACATGCGGAGATAGTAGGCATCATTCTTGCGCTTTGGGGTGGAGTCAGGTGATCGAACAACGCGGTTCGTTTCCTCAAAATGCTTGCGTGCGACACGGGTTAATAACTCAATCTCCATTGTTGGATACCCCGCGAACAACGGCACCATCTGCCAGCGCGCCGCGAGCGACCCGATATACCCATAGATACCGTTGTCCGGGATCCCCGATGGCTCGGCTATCAGATCGTTTACGCTTCCCTCTACGATAATATACGAGTTTGTGGCGCCGAACCACTCATACATTCGGTCAATCTGATCCTCCAATCGCCGATCTTGAATTGACCGCACAAAATCAGCCGGCGACTTTCTCTCGATTGCTACCAGATCAACATTAACACCGACATCGGAACCGAAATTACCAGTATCGACGTGTACATCACCCGGTCCCAACACAATATCTCCCACAGTAAGTTGGTCTTTTTCAACCGATGAGACATCATCATGTCGCCTCAAGAGCTCAACGACACGACCCGGTTCTCGTGAATCAACGATTGCGTTTAATTGTGTCATATGTAGATCTGTGTCGCATCCCCGACCTGAGTGAGGCTAGGAGTCTCTTGATAATCAATTATACACTATCCACGCGGAGTGAGTTCTTATTTATTCCTATCTCACAGTCACTGTTAGTAGATTCCCAATTTGGAAACGGAGGATCTAATCAAAAGCGAGCGAAGGGAACGAGAGTGCAGCTAACATCGTATACATATAATAGAGAGAATTAATAGGTATTGGATATACAGCCAGTTTATGTGTGAAAAACAGACTCTGCACTCGTTTGTATGATTTCATTAGTTACCAGTCATACACAGAGGCGTTCATTTGAACTTCTCCTGTTGCACTCAACATTGACGAACTGGTGTTGAGTATTGATAGTTCAGGCACTCACCGATGAGAGGAGACACTCAGAACCCCCGTTCTGCAAATGCCGCCTGTGCTTGTTGGTACGCCGTCTCACCACGAGTTGTGCAAAGAGACAGAAGATTAATACGCCGTTTAGCGGTAGAATTGTCGTCGATGTAGGTGATGATGATCCGAGGACGCGTCAATCCTTTGATTCCACGAGTGAAAGAGACAGAATCAATCGCATCAAGGGGTAATCTATCAGGCGATCTGAATCCTCGGGCGTAGTCCAGTCCCCACAGAAGAATAACAATCCCGATGACGGCGCCAATAAGCGGAGTATTCGCATCTCGAATTGCCCCGATAATCCCCACCGCTCCAAGCGGAAACGCAAGTACGTACCCGGCAAAGATACATTTCTGCCACCACCTATCACTCTTCCAATACTCTGTGTAGAGAGACTGAATATACCCGCTGAGTGACTCATTGATCTGGATAGCATCATCGGTGATGCATACGGTGCCACGTTTGACCGGAAATGATTGATTGGAGGGCACATATGAGAATGCTAATTGAAAGATAATATACATTACGTTGTATTTGGTTCATTCAAAATGACATCTATCATTGCACGGTAATCATGACTCACGTATCGTCGCCTCGATTAAGACTCCACCCTCCCGTATCAGTCGGTGGCACTCTGAGCACTGCTTCTCTTCGGAACCACACTCAGTTGAGTTGAACTGAAACTATTCACGCGAAAGCGGTCCGACTGAGTGCGTGTTATTGATTGGTAGCATTGACAATCGACACTGGAGTAGCCTCGCGGTTCAACGACGAGTTTACCGAGGAGTATCAGTCCGACAGTAATGAGAATGGATGTCGTTGTCAGTGTTAATATCAGTCAGTTGAACTCCCTCTGGTTTCTATCTTCGTTCCACCCATGATAAAACGCAGGTCTGTTCTGTATAAGATTAGAGCCGAACAGTACAAGCAGTCCTCCTCCTCACCCGACAGCGACCGTCAGCAGTCCATCCAGAGTACCAACCTCCACGAGCATTTGGCTGACTCCAACGAGCAGTGCCAACACTCCACCAAATTGTGCTTATCTCAGACGCTGCAGACCCGGAATGAGAACCGAGAGACGCGGGGACTCAGCGTCAGTACTCAGACAGACACGAATGTGAACACTCAAATCAGTGTGTTGGCTAAACTCACAGAGGCGACCTGGCTGGTGCTTCGGCGTCGGTGCGGTGACACCCAGAGCTATGTTATGCTGAGTTTACCCTCTCCATCTTGCAGTTCCTTCGATAATCAGACTCACTCCAGTATGTTTCTGCCCCCGTTTGGATCGCATCAACTCAGATGTGGACATTTCTATGACACGCTAATCGATAGAACCTGCGGTGGGCTAATTGTGTATCTCAACACGCCGCAGTGTTCAGTCATATATCGGGTTATAAACACAGAGAAACGGAATGCGTGTCTGATACTCGAAATTCCCCCGAGATTTATCAGAGAATAAGTACCGCCATGGTGAGGAGAGGAACATTCCCAGAGGATTTTTTAGCTCTCACTCTTTTGTTCCGTTTCTAGTGCTCCAATTATCCGATAAGAGGGAAAAACAGGAGTGATTTATTGATCAATCGGAACAATATATTCATGCGACGCCGTGTTGGCACGAGCCTTTATACTGGTCTCATTTTTTCAGTGCTTGGCGTAATCGCGTGGGGGAGTGGGCAGCCGTTTATTTTTCCCAGTCTCGGACCAACGGCGTTCGTCCTCGCTTTTAATCGTCAGAGTGACCGAACACAGAGTTATCGCGTCATCGGAAGTCACCTCATTGGCGGCCTTGCTGGGTTGTCGGCGTGGGTTGTCGTAGCAACCGGAGCTTCAATCACTGCGACATCACCGCTCTCTGTTGATGGCTTCCGCTTAGCAGCAAGTGCGACAACATCGGTCATGCTGACGAGTTGGGCGATGACCGCGACCGATACGGTTCATCCACCAGCGTGTGCGACCACGCTCATTGTCTCGCTTGGATTGTTGTCAACGCCACTTCGTGTTAGCATTATCGTTGGAAGTGTCATTACGCTTGTGCTGTTTCATACCATCGTGCTCCGTATATCCGGACAATTTATCAATGACTCACACTCACTGGATGATGAGTCGTAGTCTAACTCCTCATGATGTGTGCGAGTGAGTGGAGCAACTAAATTCTATTCACACAGAACTCCGCTCTCAAGATTGAGAATTCTCAATCAAGCCAAGTGGACGCGAATCGATCACTAGGAGGATGACACGCAGCGAGCGGAAGCCAACTTCTTCGGAGATGGGTCATTGAATTGCTCTCCAGTCGATGCTTGGGGATCGCGTTCAATCCTGTTGGATAATATATGTGAAGACTATAGTGAGCGGGAACTAGGCTACTCGGGGTCAGCTTCTGATTTTTTCGGTTTCTCCGACCAGTAGTCGACGTCGGCGTTTTCGGGGTAATACTTTGTCAGTTTCCGCCCTTCATGACGCCCTGGCGGTGTTCCAGTGTAAACGCCGAGCTTGTCCATGTCAGGATATATCACCACGTCTGGGTCCTGCATTGTTGAGATGGCAAGATATCGCAATGTGACATCGTCGTCGCTATCGTTGATAACGCGGTGACCACCGGTCTCGCCCGCCGGAAGAGACACATAATCACCTGCTGACAGCGCGTGAGTACTGTCCTGAAGCCGGATAGTCCCCGTCCCACTGAGGACATATATTGCCTCCTCGTTGGCTTCATGATAATGATACGGCCACGAGCGGTTTCCAGGTGGAAGCTTATAGAGACTACAACCGATGTCTTTGGCGTCTGTTGCCGCTGACAGTCGCTTCCGGCGGAATGTCGTTGCCCTCTCGTCAGTGTCAGGTTCATTCCAGTCGATGTCGTCGCTGTCGACGTGCATGACACTCGTAATTAGCCAGCAATCGCAAAATACATATTGAGTATCATATTGGTTATATTACACTCAAGCAGTAATCGACTCACTCGCTCAGCAGAGCACACCGCTTTGTGAACCCAACAGTCAGGTCCAATCTGGCAGTCACCATCTCTCAATCGGACAGTGCTGTTCGCCTGAATTGACAAACAAATAGTTTGTCAGCGTCGTTAACAGGTCGTTTTGTGATGGTTCAGGACACTGCCTTTCCAGAGTGACTCGACCAATCGAGATATACCCATCGTGAACTGCTCCGGGGTCAAACCCTGGACCTGGAGCTTCTTCCCGTAGAGAGGCGACCGAATGACCAGCGTCCGATTCTTTACTCTCGGACCACGTTCAGGTCTTGCTGGATGGTTGTTGTGAACTCCTCAGCAATGTCGATAGCCGTGTCTACTCCCCGGACGGTGTTGGTTGCAACGACGCCGTCTGCGCCCGAGCGGATGCGGATGCCGGCGTTGGCTGCGTTGCTGACAGTATTGCCCGTGATAGTGAAACTGTAGGGTCTGTCCGTCTCGCGGGCTTGCTGATCCTCTGCGTCGGCAGGAACAGTGCGGGCAAGAATGCCGACTGGGCAGTTGTCCACTTGATTACCGGTAATAGTGATGTCGTATGACCGGGCACGTTTTGTTCCTGTTACTCCCTCACGAAGGTGAGTCTCTTTATACTCAATCTCAATCCCAGCTTCGCCCCCAGGATCAGGCGCGAACGTGTCATCGATGCCCTGTCGGTCTGGTAACATCCACTCGAAGACGCTGTCCATCGAATAATAACGTTATATAGTACCCGTCTGGACGGGGTCACCTGTGCTCACTACTACTAGAGAGCGGTTTATACCCGCGTGGAGAGTATAATGTCAGCATCACCGTGGGGACCGTTGTTGGTTACCCACACGACTCCGGACCTCGCCGGATCGCTGCTCACACCAGGAGCGTGGCTTGACGAGTGGTGTCTTGAGAATCGCACAGCACAGTATGTGAGTATCATAGCACACTGGGCGGATTACAATTACACGTCTGCTCATTACTGTTCTGATGAGCAGTCAGTCTATTGTGACACGTTCAGTGTGTATGACTGAGAGCTCATCACTCAGAAGGACTCGAAGGAACTCTTGTTCGGCTGGAATTTCGATTAAGAGGGTACCGGGACCCTCCGGGTTAATTTCGACCGTCTGATCGTCGACACACCAGCGGAACTGCCAATACGGCGTGTTGGATACCTGCACGTCGTGGTCATCATAGAAACCGACCACTGCCGACTGATCAAGTAGTCCCAACCCAACAGCCGAGCAAAGCTCAGAGCTGCACTGTTGGCAGACGTGATTCGCTCGTATGGATGCTCCGAGACAACAGTTTCCGCCCTCTTCAATGTGAGTTCGCATTTGCCCATTACACTCTGGACAGACACCATCCTTCGCAAGACAGTGGAGATGACGGACACGCTGATCAAACGCATCGAGCACCTCAGCGTCGGTCCGACCGTGGAGACCACCGGGTGGAAACGAGTATCGTCCATGACCGTGTCCACACTTCGAGCACTTAATTTGAAGCATCTCGTCGGTGTACTGAGCGAAAAGTGACTCACTGCAGACGACACATGAATCATTGATCTCAATCTCGCGGGTCGGATGCTCAGTGAAGGATCCAGCAAGGATTGCTTGGACGATCCGTTCGCCGGCAGTCCGGAGTTCGTATCCAGAGTCGGTCTTCTGGACGAACTGACCGGTAAGCTTTCCAAGGTGATAATTAAATTGTGCACTGTCAGACATCCCGACAGTCGCACGAATATCGGAGAATCGAGCAGGTGTTTCTCGTTTCCACAGTGCTTCAAGAATCGAAATCCGGGTTTCGTCTGCAATTAATCCGAACGCGTCAGCTGGTGGGACGCATTCGGTACACTCAGTAAGGTCGTCGGCCTTACTCATATCCCTCAAGTAGAAACTCACAAATATTACTACCAGCCGAATCGGAGCGAGCAACTCTCACGCGAAACAGGTTTTTATATCGCAGTTCACGCCAGATCACCGCAGTCATGAGATTGTCTCTTGTGTTCATGCTTTATTTTTTCAGTTGCGTCAGAACGACTGTGCTGGCAACGCCAGATGCAAACGCGAGCGTCACCATCGGGATCGCGCATAGGGCGATTGCAGTTATCGGTAACACAGCAGGCAGAATCAGCTCACCAAGTGAGTAATTAGCAAGTATTGAGACCCGGTGGGAAGGCCGTGCAACGTGTGAATGCATCATATTAACAGGTAGGGACCATACTCACTAAAAGATAATCTGAATAACATTTTTGTACTCGAACTTACTGAAATTTTCTTCAGTAAGCCATCTCATTGGATACATCAAACCGCGACGCTTACGCCGGTTCTGATACAGTCCCGTCGTGATTGCATCTGTACGGCATGGCATGTCTTGGCTCGTTGCACTATCAGAACATTACCCTATCCTAATATCGCACTGACTGCCGACCAGTCTGTCTCGCGGTCCTCAGACACAGTGGACAGATTGTCCTGAATCACCGTCTGTGAACACTGCACTTCCAATGGATATCGATTCGATGTCTGTAGACGTGTTCTAAAAGAATGAAGCCACACGCCCTTGGGAACGAACTGTGCCAGCAATAAGTATGATTAGATAAGAATGAGAGATAGCTATGTGATATCTCAAATGAGCCGTGAGCATCATAAGAACAGGCGATGCCCCGATATCGCATTGTGACGATAGGTATCGGATAGCTGCTCACAGAGATACTGGAGACTGAACCGATTGAGAATAATAATCTATATTGACTGAGATTATCTCCGGATCCACTGTTCGATCTTATTTATGACAACCCACCGTTATATTATGTGTGATATTTCACCATCTTCGCGTGACATATTGCAGATGTCGTGAGGGGGCGAGAGTGGTTGTCCCTGGAACCCGTCTGGCATGTTTGATTTTTGAGTCATAACTCGAGACTCCGTCCCCTCACGTCATGTCCGTCACTGAGAGAAGAGCATATGAAAAAGTAGTCATACAGATACGTGTGTATAATAAGCGCCTTCTAGAAACGATTAGCACTCTCAGTGTCATATCACCCTTGCCAACCTCAGAGACATTCTCACATCAGCTCTGTCCGACTCGCGTTCGTATCCCCGCTACTGCAGTGACTGTGTGTGATTAGCTTCGTGCTCAGATAACGCTCGTGTCTGACTCACTCCACTCACTCATACTCAGATGTGACATGATGAAATGAATAAGCAATCACACCTCTGAAAAGCGTGGCATTCAGTATGGACTCCCGTTGTAACCCCTCAAACAGAGAGGCGAATGCTCGCCATTCGTTTTTGCCATCCTAGTTTTCAACTGCAATGTGCACGTCCTTGTTTTCGGACTTCTGTTGATCGTAGAGACAATTCAGGTTGATATTCCTCGCTGCATCGTCATCCGCGTGAGCATCGTCCTCCGGGTTAGCCAACAGAACCCATCCTGACCACAGTTGGGGGGGCGGTTATCCCCTCGTGATCCATACTGTGAACAACACTGACTCGCGTACACCGTCTTAATAGCATTTTATATGTAGATCCAACTCTGACACTGAAAGCCGCTATCACCGTTGGGAATTTTTCACCGAGTCAGTCCCGTGTCATCGCCGCTAGTGGATATCATCAGTCGGTTGCATGTTTTGATTTGCCCGGTGTTCGAACCCCCGTTTATCAATCATTTCCATGAGAGTGACGACAAGTTTGCCACGAACGTGACCATTTGCGCTCCTGCTGAGTGCGTTTTGTATCTCAGAGAATCCATACACATCACTGACGCTGGGCGCAACCACACCGGCATTAATTTGAGCAGCGACCTGTCGGAGTGTCACCGGCTCTGAATCCCTGATCACATCAAAAAAGCGGACAGTGACATCGTGTTCGTCCTGATATCGCTTGACAGTTTCTTGAGAGGGTGACTCTGGAAGTGTGACGACAACACCGCCTGGCTGAACAACGTCAACCGACCGTTTGAGAACGTCCCCGCCAATCGTATCAAGGACAACATCGACATCGTCTAAGACGTTCTCGAATCGCTCCTTCCGGTAGTTGACGAACTCATCGACCCCAAGTTTGCGAAGAAACGTCTTATTGCGTCCAGAGGCAGTTCCGATCACGTGTGCCCCTGTATTTGTCGCGAACTGAACAGCCATATGTCCGACACCACCGGCTGCTGCGTGCACAAGCACGCGCTCGTCTGCATCAAGCTTGGCTGCCTCATAGAGTGCGTGAAAGGCTGTCTGCCCTCCCATAGGAACGGCTGCGGCCTCACTGTGCGAGAGCGTATCTGGCTTGTCGGTAATCTCGTCGCCTGACATCGTAGTGTACTCGGCGAATGTCCCTCCGCCATCAGGAAGACGTGACATCCCGTAGACGGTGTCACCACGAGTGAATGCTGTCGCGTTGGTTCCGACCGATTCGATGACGCCCGACACGTCCCAGCCAGGTATCCACGGAAGGTCGCTGTCAATGAGGTGCGGAAGCATTCCTCGACATATGAGCCAATCGAGAGGATTGATTCCAACCGCATGAACTCGAACGAGATACTCGTCTTGTCTTGGTTCAGGACGGGGCACATCCTCGTACTGTAGTGACTCGATCCCGTCGGTTTCTCTCAGCTGTATTGCCTTCATATCTCTCAGTTTTATACTCGATTGTCGGTTATGATGGCGGGGACTCGCACAGTCATGTTAGAGCACGATATCATACCAGCGCACAGAGCAAGTTCTTGTCCGAATCGGTGCGTCTGCTTGATGATCTCCTGATTGTTGATTGTCGCTTCATGCATCATCCCACCTTTCTTCGATACTGCTGGTGATTTCACCAACGCCCTCTGTGTCCGGCTCCCGTTGTGTAACTTTTCACAGAGTGTGACTATCTGTGTAGTGATTCCACACGACATCACGGATAACCACGATTCGTTCTCACAAAAAATTTCGCTGAAATGATATTTTGTAGTAACACTTACAGGAATTAACTCGGGCAATTGCACAGCATCAGAGAGTCCTTGATATCAGTATCACTGATTCCAAACATTAACTCAACCAACGATCATGTGGATTGGGAACCGTTTGAAATCTCTGAGCCTGAGGTTGAGGTTGAATCTAACTTCTGGTCAATGTGGAGGGTTCCGTTTCCGTCCCAAATATCAGTCGATATGCAAACTACGAGAAGGGAGAGAAGCACAGGGATAACCGTTAGCAGACACAGTTGCAGCTCAATATATCTCACCTCGCTGCCAACAAGGTGAGAGTGAGCGGTTCGGGTCTCACTCTCGACTTCAGTCATTCAGCCTCTGTGTCGTGATAGTAATCCAATAACGCCTCAAGAAGCAAATACTCTCCTCGCTCTGAGGGGTAGTGTGTCTCAATATACTCCTCGGCGGCATCAATTTCTCCACGACGGGCGTGCCGACGGATAATAATTGCAGATTCATAGAACATACTCCCGCTCCCAGCCGACTGTTCACTCATGAACTCCCCCAGTTGCTGATGAGTGGTCTCAGCGAGGGTATCGTAGTTGAGCATCTCTGGATTGTAGTCCTCTCGTAGTGAATCTAACAGTAGCTCGGTCGCGAATCGGTAAAACTCCGATTTATGCTCGAATGTGCCTTCATTAACCAGTGTCTGGACGGCTTCAACAATGGACTCGGAATATCGCACTGTTTCTTGAACCATGAGTATCTGTTGTTGTTCTGTCTCGATATGACTCCTCCGTTCACATAATAGTGCACGCTCGTGGTTCGATACTGCTTTTTGATTTGGCTTTGGCGAAAGCATACAGACTGATAACTGAAAGGCTCTTGACTGTGCTGCCATCCTGAGTGAATATGCAGATATCAATCTGAATGACATTCATGACTCAATGAGTCGGCGAGGGAATCTCTATTGTTTCAAACATATTCTCTCGAGACTGTGTGTGAAACTCATCCCGTCTAGCGAACATCGACTCGATTGTCTCGAATGATTCGTTATGTTCCACATCTCTGCTTTCGACATGGTATCTGAACCCGACCTCACTTACCAGACGGATCCATCTGAGCTCAGGTCTTAATTGAGTGTCATTGCTCTGTCAACGGGGCTGTTCGAATCTCCGACTGTGTGCTCCAAGTCCACACTACCTTCATCAATCACAGTGGTAGCTGTGGTCTGCATGGGATTAACCTCTGACGTCTCAGTCTGCAGCGACAGCACAGTTATTCGGTCCAAGTTCGAGTTCAAACGCCTCTTCATCATCGGCTTGCTCACGACCCAGATTGATAGCGATGATACGCTCGTCGTTAGCCGGACGCGGTCCAAGATCGGTAAGCACCCGCTCGACGAAGGTGTCCGCGTCGGAAGTAAACGGCCACAGTCGCTCACGGAGGTCGCCTATCCGAGCGGTATAGCTCCCATCAGGCGCCCGTGGCGCGTCAGTGCGGTAGTGCCCTGGCGCGATGACAGTGTCACTGGGTCGGTCAGCGAACCGCTCCGTCACCGTTTGATAAAGCTCATATGCAAACGCTTCGGCGTCGTCGTCTGCCTCAAGATCGGGGCGTGCTATCCCATCGATAAATAGCGTATCACCACAGAGGAGATGCCCGTTGACGGCGAGCGAGATACCGCCTGTGGTGTGTCCTGGTGAGGCAAGCACCTCAACTGCCGTGTCACCAACAGTGAATGCGCTATTGGGCGCAAGCGGTTCCACGTCGAAAGTCACCCCCCGTTCGATAGCTCTCGGTGACATGTATGCAGTCGCATCACTGACCCGGGATGCGACCGCACGAAGACCACTAACGTGATCAGCGTGGACGTGTGTGTCGACGGTCGCAACGAGATCTGCACCCATTTCCCGAGCGTCCGCTACGTAGCGGTCGGCGAATGCACGTAATGGGTCAATAACGAGCGCCGACTCACCCGTGACGAACAGATAGGCAAGACAGCCCGAAGAGGGGCGACGATACTGTCGGAGAACCCCACTCTCAGTTGTACAGTCGGTCGCACGGTAGACATGCGCCCACCCCTCCATCCCTCCGGCGAGATTGACCGCCTTGACGCCTGCCTCGCGAAGCATTGTGGCTACCTCATCGCTTGCTTCGCCGCGTGCACAGACAGTGACAACCGGCTCAGGAGTGCCTGCGGGCGCCGGGAGGAGACCTGCAGGGTCACCGCTTGCTCTCGCAGCCAGAAACTTCATATACGATACCTCAATACGCGTGAGCGATGGGGACTCGATACGCCATTTGTTAATCTCTGAGCGGTTCCGGATGTCAAGCAGTGTGAGTGACTCACCGTGGTCAAGACGGGTCGCGAGCGCGTCAGGTGACAGCGAATTATCCATACACTGGAACGAATCGGCTCGGTCATAAGAGTACGGTCCAGCAGGCGACCACCCGGGTTGGTCCTGATTGATCACTCAACGCAGACACAATTACAATTAATCACTCGATAGCCAACAGATACGTCCGCCATCAGTATAGAGGACTCCCTGTGTATGTACTGGTGCGATAAGCAGCGACCGTTGCTTGCGGTCTGCCATCGGCAGGTCCCTTCTTTGACCACCTCTTTGATGCCCCGATATTCAATATATTTATATTTTACCTTCGGTGCATGTCAAGATATGTTACCCATCCTGACGAACCGTCTGTGAAGTCCTGTTTCGTGTCGACTGATCAGTAACGCGCCCGAGGTGTCGACTCTGAAAGTATCTCGTCCGCGTGACGAGCATGTTAAATCATCAGGAATACAACTATGACGGCGAGTATTGGGTTATATTAAAATGATACTGTCGATTTGTGCCTCATCGACAGAGTGACCGCCGTTGGAATTTCCTTATTCATGTGTGGTGTTACTCTTGGGAACTGACAGATAAAACTATACGCACGGTTACCACATAGTCGATATGGATGGAATGGGTGTACTTGAGGCGACCCGCGAGGAATGTGCAACAGAGATTGATCGACTTGGCTCCGAAAAGTCGCTTATAGCAAGCACGGATGCTCAGCTCGACCGGAACCGGGTGCTGGTTGAGGCAGCTATCGCTGAGATGCATGCACATACGACATTTAGCATCTGGAAAGATGACGAGGATCACCCGACGGCGGCGGAGACTTTCCGTAAGGTCGCTACGACAGAGACTGATCACTATGAGCGGGTCATCGCGCTCGCTGATACTGCTCCTGATGACCCGAACCCGAAGCCAAGCCCTCATTCGCTCCACGAGCATCTCCGCACTCTTGAGGAAACGCCAGAGCGCGTTGGTGCAGGACTTGTGGGTCGACCGCTTGTCACCTTACGATCGTTACTGCAGGTCATCAACTTCTTTATCAATGAGGGAAACACCACAGCCGCCGACCTCTTTCGTGATCTTCGAAGTGAGACTGACACGACGCTTGAGCGTGGGGTCAAGTTGCTTGACACAATATGTGGATCGGACGACGAGTACGAACGAGCACGTGATGCCGCCGTCACGACAATCGAAGTCGCTTACGAGACGTATGTTACCGATCTTGAGGCACTCGGTATCGACCCGAAACCAATCTGTTGAGTTAAGCCGTTTGATATCTGAGAGATGTCACTCTTTTGAATGGGGATGCGAAATTGGTATCAGCGAGTGTGCCATCCCCCAACGAGTCAGTACGGTCAGCACATATCAAGAGAACTGATTGACTCTCTGTATAGGGTTATTATTTTGTCAGGTGGAAGATATTTACTGAACTACTCACTAAAAGTCCAATCCCAAGGGGAATGCCGGTCGCAAGCGATAGGTCAATTGGTATGTCCACTGCTAGATATACACTGATATACACCACTCCGGCAGCGTCAAGTCCGTACAATAGCTTATGCTCAGAGATGTCAGTCCGTATTTTCTGGACCGCTTGGTTTAGCCCTATGTTGGGTTTCACTCCATCATCGGTAGGTGTCCTTGACTCGTGATTCAGATTCGGATTCGCTTTTTGTTCTGCTTGACCCTTTCTGCACCAGATACTCAGTCATGTCGTCTACGGTGTCGTTTCTTTCATCAGCCATTTCCTGAATTCTCTGTTTTGTTTTACTTGATATCTTTATTGAAGCTGTCTCTTTTTCCATTGTATGATTTCCTCTCTCACGGCGTTAGTTATTCTCTGTGGGATCCCCGATGATTTCGGTAGCAGATGAAACAACGCTTACTCTTGAACGAAGATCCTCTCCGGTTTCAAAAGTGATGCTCTTTGAGACACGGCAGAGGGCGATTTTCCTCTTCACTCAATCACTGCTTTCGCAGTTCGGTGAAAAACGGCTGCGTCCGATGTCGTGGATGGAAAGCGCTCGTCGAAACAGGAAGTCCCACCCTCACCGGAGCCACGCCAGTGGCTGAGTAGGGTGGGGTAGTTCACAGCGGATAAAATCCCCCAGACTAGACGGACCTGTTTTATGAATACCGAAGCTGAGTGGCTTATCGCTTGAATGTGAGTTCAAGCGGGTGAAGTCGACAGTTGCGTGTGCTTTGTTCGTTCTATATTACTCAATCGTCGTGCTGGATACCTGCCCTACCGTACCGCTCCAGTGTTGTCCGACTGCTCCTATGACCCACCACTCCACAGATACTCCTCGAAATACTGTGCTACTCATGCTGTTGTCACATCTCCCGCGCTGTGATGCTCTTACTCGTTCTCACTCTCACCAGCCTTCTTGTCATGCGGACGACACCACCAATTATCGGGAGGCACGAATATCATTGCGTGGGTCTGACTCACCTCAGTCGCTCAAGCAATCAGACTGACATGGAGATAACAAAAGCCATTCTTTCAGGGGAAGAACTCAAGAGCGTGGTGAGAGTGTCGGACTCAAGGAGCCTGCCTTGACTGAACATAGTTTAGATGAACGGCGTGGGTATAGAAATATTATTCATCATTCGCCAGAAGAGACATATGTGCCCTGTTTCGTGATCAGATACCCGACACCCATGCCGATACCGATAATAAAAGCAAAATCGTCTGTGAAATCCCCCGAACGAATGAGTTATTTCGGAGTGACAGACGTCACATCCAATATCAAGATATTATCACTTCGACAATGAGTCAGGAACAAATCACTGTTGAGGCAGATAAATCGGGACCACTGGATGCATTTCGACAGTTCTTTGCACTCGAGCGGGATGTGCTGGTGCTTTCGCTGTCGATGTTTGTGTTCAGTCTGGGGTTTCAGATGACCAACCGATTCCTCCCTGAGTATATTGTCGCACTCGGGGCATCGGGATTCGTGGTCGGTCTCTTCGGGACTGCCGGCAACATCATCTCGGCGGTGTTTCCATATCCTGGCGGCGCGATTTCAGATCGCATCGGATCACGATATGCGCTTACACTGTTCGGGTTCGTCTCAACACTTGGCTTCGGGGTTTGGCTCCTTGCCCCGAATCTCGGCGTCATTACCGCTGCCGGCATCACGGTTCAGCCATGGATCTGGATTTTCGTTGGTCTGTTGCTCGCACAGGGCTGGAAGTCGTTTGGTCTCGGCGCGACATTCGCAGTCGTCAAACAAGCGACGGACCCCTCGCGATTGGCGACTGGCTTTGCAAGCACTGAAACGTTCCGTCGGACTGCGTTCCTCATTGGTCCGGTGATTGCGGCTGTCCTCATCAGCTTCCATCCGGAGTTCACGGTGAGCTTCCAGTACGTCCTTGCCGTGGCGGTCACTTTCGGGATCGTCGGGACCGTTGCTCAACACATCCTCTACGATGCTAGCGAGGACTCTATGGGTGACTCATTTAACGGTATCGAGCAGATAAGACGTGATCTGCGTGAGATGCCCGAACCACTCCGTCCACTCCTTGTGGGTGATACGTTTGTCCGATTTGCGAATGGGATGGTCTACGTTTTCTTTGTGCTGGTAATCACGCAACTTTATGAGGTTGGATTTGAGACAACACTCTCGCTGGCGAACTTCTCATACGGGGTCAATCTCTCGCCCGAAGCGTTCTTCGGTTATCTGCTTGGTGTCGAGATGTTGATTGCGCTCGTCTCAATGGCCCCAGCCGCGAAAGTTGCCGAGCGTGTCGGGCTCAAGCCAATTGTTGCTCTTGGATTCGCGGTGTATGCGCTGTTTCCCGTCGTGTTGATCAGTGGACCGGAAGTTCTTGCCTCGGTGATGCCGGTTTCATGGGGGATGATTCTTATTTTTGCGTTCTCTGGGCTTCGTTTCGCCGGGTTACCCTCGCATAAGGCGCTAATTGTCGGTCCCGCCGAGAAGGGTGCTGGAGGGCGCGTGACTGGGACATACTATTTACTGCGAAACACGATTGTCATTCCAAGTGCCGCACTCGGTGGCTATCTTTGGGAGTTTGTGAGTCCAGAAATCGCATTCACAATTGCAGCAGTACTCGGTATTGTTGGGACTGGATACTTTCTCGTTTTCGGTCAAGAGTTTGAGGCATATATCTGAGGGGACTTTCATTACGCTCATCTCTTCTATTGATGATTTCAGTGCTCTCGTGCTTTCATGATTTTATCAACACTAACACCAACACCAACACCAATATCAATACAATCGTGAGAGTAAATACGGCTGCGATGTCAGTGTTATGTCCTCTCTGCCCTACAGAGGCGCGGAGAACACACGAGAAGACGAGTACGGTCGATTGACGGGCACGGGCACGGGCTGATCAAAATATACACATGATCCGAACTAATGAGACTCACGCATCTTCTGAGGTTTGAACACTCCGATTTGATGAGCTGAATGGCACGCAACCGGGTTTGCTATCTACGACGGTCATGTCTAATCCTCGATAGGAAAGATGAAATGAGTGGAGTGTTATCAACTGGGTTCTTCACAGCGATTTCACAATCAAGATAGGTGTAAAGACCAAAGTGTGAATATCACACACTACATATGGATACATCTCACTTGCCGATAGCAGTTGCCGAATATCTCAGCGATAATCGCAGCGAACTGTTCGAACTCACGAAGACACTTGTTGGCTACGACACACAGAACCCTCCAGGTCAAACTCGTACCATCGTCGAGTGGCTTGAGAATACACTTGACGAGCCAGCATTGTCGGTTGAGCGCTTTGAGGTCGACCCGAGAAAGCCGAATCTTGTTGCGACACTTCCCGGACAGACCAATCGAACACTGTGTTTTAATGGTCATCTCGACACCGTTCCGTTTCATGAGAGTGATTGGTCCTATGATCCACTGGGAGAGCGAGATGGCGAGAAGATCTACGGACGCGGGACGACCGATATGAAAGGTGCTGTCGCCGCCATGATACAGATCGCTCTTAGCTACGCTCGAACCGGGACTGAGCCCCCAGTAACACTCCAGTTTGCATTCGTGAGCGATGAGGAAACAGGTGGCGATGCCGGCCTCACGACGCTCTTGGAGACAACAGGATTCGACCCTCACGCCTGTGTGATAGGCGAGACAACAGCTCGTAATGGGCGTCACTCAGTGTCAGTTGCTGATCGTGGGAAAATCTGGCTGACACTCGAAGCGTCCGGAAAGGCTGCCCACGGCTCCCGACCGATGATTGGAGAAAACGCAATTGATCACCTGACAGAGGCAGTCCAGCAGTTACGAGGTGACTTCGGACAACAAGAACTCTCAGTTGACTCCTCGATGGATGAGATTATCACGGAGTCCGTCAACTTCTATCAGCCGGAAGCCGGAGCCGAGGCTACCCGTAATCTGTATCGATACCCAACAATCAATCTCGGCACTATCGAAGGCGGAACAGCAATCAATACAGTGCCGGCCTCAGCATGCGCACGGGTGGATATTCGATTAACTGCTGGCGTTGACACGAGGGAGGCGCTCAGCGGAATACGGAACTGTCTGACTGGAATGGACAACATCGAAATTACCGATATCTCATGGACTCGTGGGTCATATGAATCCCTTGAGAGTCCAATCGTCGAAGCAAGCGCACAAGCAGCTGGACACGTCGTCGACGAGCGGGTTCACCGACGAAGCGCAACCGGTGGTGGCGACGCCAAAGTGCTTCGACACAACGACATTCCAACGGTTGAGTTCGGCTTCGGTACTCAGACAGCACACGGAACTGATGAGTACACAACGACCGAGGCTCTGGTTCGAAACGCCATCAGCTATGGGACGCTTCCAGTCCTCTATGAGCAACTCACGAGCGTTAATAGATGATCTCAGCACTCGATGGACCAATAATCGCAGTAATGACGCTCGTCATGCTGATCGCCGGAACAACGAATGGACTTGCTGGCTTCGGGTTTGCCCTTGTTGGGACGATGGCACTTGCAACGGTAATCGACCCAGCAACAGCAGTTGTCTTCATGATTATCCCGATTCTTGCAGTGAATCTCTCACTGGTTCGCGAACTCTCCCAAGAGGAGCTTCGAAGTTGTAGTCGACGATTTGGACCACTTATCACTGCAGCACTGGTCGGCACGGTTGTTGGAATGGCAGTCCTCAATACCATTCCGACTGCTCCATTGCGTGTTGGTCTCGGGCTGTTGACGCTTGGATTCGTCGCGACTGCTCAACGACGAATTCCCCTTCCGGCGTGGTCGACGGGCGAGATTGGGACGATTGCTCACACACGAGTTGGGATGGTCGGTGTGGGTGGAATTTCAGGACTACTGTTCGGCGGAACGAACGTTGGTGTTCAGATTATCGCGTATCTTCGGAGTTTTGAGCTTTCTCATGGACTTTTCGTCGGTGTCGTCGCACTCGTGTTCTTGGGACTCAACGGGGTTCGCGTCGGTGTGGCGGGTCTGCTTGGACTGTATCCGAGCCGAGAGCTTCTGGTTGTGTCTATTGCCGCTGCTGTCCCAGCCGCGATTGGAGTCGCTATCGGGAAACGCCTCCGGGTGACTGCCAGTGAACGTTCTCGTAGACTCGTCGTATTAGGACTTCTCACTGCTGTTGGATTACGTCTGGTCAGCGGTGGATTGGGACTGATATAACCACGCCGATGGGTCAGCCGTCAGGCCATCTGAATAAGTCGATCACCGACACGAGATGGGAGTGTTGACAGTAATTAAAACACGGATATGTTTTCACTAACGAGTGTGTAGACAGCGGTTCGACGCCGTTCTTTCACAATTCTCAGTAAATAAACTGCGTGTCTGGCAAACTACTGTTAATTAACGCTTGATGTGACTATGTCCGGTATATGATTTATAACCCTGTGATTTCGGCGTCTGGTGTGAATACAAACGTTCTGAAATCAGCAATTATCGAATATATACAATTTCTCAGGACATACCTGAGTATGAATTGTTCCATTTTTGGATTGGACGAAGCGGCGAATAGTATAATGAGAGTACAGTTGTTATAACATGCAAAAAGGATAGTAATAAATTTAATGATTGTCGTCAGTTGAAAAATATACTCTTGATGTCCATTGATAATCCCGTCTGTGGTCGTAAAAACACGGGTTTGCGGGGGTATTCGACGGTCGCCACTCGAACTCAATCATTACCGCAAGCGTGCTTTCCACCGCGTCCAGCCCGGTCACATGGGTCTTCCCACCCGAACGTGCCGGGTGGTTCAATACGACGGAATGCCACTCGTCCCTCCACAATCGGGTGTTGAACTGACTGGGTACTACGGTTCGCGTTATCTCACGTGTGACGCCGTGGGCTGGTGGCCGGTTTTTCTCCTATGGGCTGGAGACGCGGAGACACGACGCGTCTGTCGGGTCGAAAACGAAAACCATAATCACATGTCATGACTTGGAAAACACCGTCACAACATGGTATGTGAGGATCGAGTTGAAACGCTTGCGAGACAATTCCCGTCTGGTCCGGCTATCGGATGGTGATTCGTCTCATATGTGCCGGGTTCGTCCAACGGTTCAAGATGGGTCTTTGTCTCGAACAAGTGCAATCGTGGCTGTGATCCGAGACATGACACCATAATTTGAAGTTGAATGATATAATACACAATGGCAATGACAACCAATGTCACGACAGTCGAGACGAATGAAACAGCATCAGCGATTCTTGATCACTCAAATCATGAGGGATTCGCAGTAAGTACAATCGGTGGCAAATCCGTGAATATTCATGTCTTCTGTAATGAGTGTGATGAAAAATATATTATCGAAAATGTCCCTCGAGAGAAAGCAAAGCATCCACGTGAGTATCTCTCCGGTAGCATGAGAAAAGCTGAGTGAGCGATTATCTGTTTGAATAAGACGATTATTTTCTGATAATAACTGGACTGTGGACTGAACTCCACACCCACCTACATTACTGGTAGTGTCTGTATATAATATCGTTCTATGTACATTGAAAAGAGATGCGAAAGTACATTCTCAGTACAATATAATCACAACTCATGAGATTGTCTATCTGTATCCGAATGATTAATTCAAGTCAACTTTCCCACATAATGTATGGATGATGAGTCGAACTCGGCTCAGCAGTCACACTGGAAGCGGTGGAGTGGCGAGACGGGACCGTTCTATCGTGCCTGCGCCGTTATTCCATTCAGAGACACGACAGATATCTCTTCGAAGACGAAACCGGAAATCGAGGTGACCTCCGGAATTACCCGATGGGTTCTCCGGAATTTTCCTGCTGTTGTTATATGTGGAGCAGGTGCAATCCCACTGAGGCTGTGGATACGCACCGTCACAGCGGCAATTCCCAAACGTTTTTATTCCAAAACGGCACACATATCAGCGTCGGTGCACTGGTTACGACCCCAGTGTGACCGAGCGCCCGAAAACTGGCGGTTCGAGTGTCCGCCCACTCTGGAAACAGAGTGCGCCCCAATGCGGGAATCAAACAACAACCACCGGGCAAACACCACACAAAGTAACTCCGAGTCCGTCGAAATCTGCCGGACTCCCCGAGGCACAAACAACTTTGGGAGCCCGAACATGATAATGGATAGGAGTACCGGGGGCTTGGCACTCCCAAGAGACTGCCCACGACCGGCCACATACCGATTCGAACGGTGTGTTGGTTGGTAGTCTGTCAACCTGAAATTCCCAACGCAGCGGTGCGGTGCCGTGGGATTCCTCCGCGTGAACCCGGAGGAGGATGTCAAGACTGTGCTAGTGGTCTATATCCCAACGCTCGCTTTCGGGTTCATTGATGAGGAACGACTATCGGTCTCCGTCAGAGCGCCGGATCTAGCAACGATTGGGCTAATTATCCCCGGCGTTCTGATCGCCGCAATCTGGCTATACCTTATTTACCGTATTATGACAAACCCACTGTATGGGTCGTCACTTCACCGAAGTATCATATTCTTCGGGACGGCCATCCCACTCGGCATTGGAACCATATACACGTTGTACGATGTCTTAATTGTGTCCGGTTCAGCGGGAAAGCCAGCTATGACAGTTCAGGCCGGCTATTTTTTGTTTGTTCTCATCGTCGGACATCTCGTGTATGATGGGTTAGTGCTCAAGACAGAGCATCTCCTCGATCAGCTCGGGAAGACAAGCATCGTCAATTCGAATGCGTATGGCACATTTTATACAGACATGACTGAGAAGCTTGGATCCTCGTACACACATGAGGCTATTCCCATCGAGCTCCCGCGCTCACTCGTGTTTGCACTGGTGGTTGCGCTTGGTCCGCTCTCGTTGCCGTTTGTTTTCACCTCATTTCAGCCGTGGGAGGCAATTTCATATATGGCGTACAACCTTGTGACAGTGTTCGTCATCGCTGTATTCTATGATGTGTTCGTATTGATTTACTTTTTTGTCGAACTGCTTCGCAAGGACATTCTGCAGTACCGACCGTTCCATCCGGACGAACACGGAGGATTCCGCGATTTGGGTCGGTTTGCGATGCGCGTGAACGTGATCCTGTTCGTCGCTGGAATGTATAATTCATACACTGAATGTAATGATATTTCATCCTGAGTCGAATTCGTCTCAACGATAAGAGAGTATCCAGCAATGCTCATAATGTGGGTCCAATTCGGCGTTGGTTTCTAATGCTCTCATCCTGAAAGCCGTCCAGTTTCTTTTCGTTATCTATGCACCCCCCGTACTGGGTTTTGATGACTGACATTGGAGTGACATCTAAAACGATGATCAGATTGCTTAGTGTGCGCTGCAGGCACGTCCTAACGACTCATTCGGGAATCAATGAGTATGACGAAGTGCTCTGATTACTATTGTGTTCAAAGCTATCCAATATTATTTATGTTATTATCTTTAATGTTAGATCAAATCATGGCAATAGTTGGCGTTACTCAAATGAAGGAGATGTACTCCAATATGGTGACTGCTCGGCACTATGAGGAGAGACTTCGGGAGGAGTACCTCGAAGGAAAGCAGCCTTCATTCGATATCAGTGCCGGACCAATACCTGGTGAGTTACATTTAGCAGCTGGTCATGAAGCATCTGGTGCTGGGATTTGTCAGCATCTTGATGACGATGATACCGTGACTGCACCACACCGTCCACATCACATTGCTATTGCGAAGGGCGTCAATCTAAAGCGAATGACAGCGGAAATCTTTGGTCGGGAAACTGGTCTCTCAGGAGGAAAGGGCGGTCATATGCACCTATATGATCCAAACGTTGGCTTTGCTTGCAGCGGTATTATCGCAGAGGGTTGTCCACCTGCTGTCGGTGCAGGTCTTGCAGCAAAAAAACGAGGGAAAGACAGTGTCGCTGTGGCGTTTATTGGTGAAGGCGCGATCAACCAGGGAGCATTTCTTGAATCACTCAACTTTGCATCTGTCCAGAATCTTCCGGTGGTATTCGTGATTGAAGATAATGACTGGGCTATCAGCATGCCGAAAGGTCGCGTTACGGATGTGAGTGATGGGTCAAATCGGGCTAATGGATTCGATCTTCCTGGGTATCGCGTTGACAAAGATGATGCAATCGAAATATATCAAGCGGCTGCTGATGCTATTGGGAGGGCACGAGATCGGAGTGGACCAAGCTTACTCGAGGTGCAAGTACACCGACGAATGGGACACTTCATGGGTGATGCAGAGGGCTATCGTCCAGATGATGATATCGAACAGGCAAATGCACGTGACTCAATTACCCGAATAAAGAACGATTTAGAATCGCAAGGCGTGGCTTCTGATAAGATTGAACAGATGCGCTCACAAGCACAAAATCGCGTCGAAGAGGCAATTGAATGGGCGAAAAGCCAACCAAAACCAGATCCAGAGGAGGCGTACACAGACATGTTTAGCAATCCCGAGGAAGGCGTTACTGGCGGTGAAAATACTGATAACGTAATTCGAGGTGATGACTAATGAGCCAGCAAACGGCTACAGAGCGGCAACTGAAGATGAGTCGCGCTATGGTGAGTGCAGTCGCTCATGAAATGCGTGAGGATGAGGAGGTTTTCTACATGGGTGAGGATGTAGCGGATTATGGTGGAATATTTGATTCAACTGATGGGTTACTCAATGAATTCGATCGTGATCGAATCATGGACGTTCCGATTAGTGAAACAGCATATATCGGGGCAGCAGTCGGTGCTGCGATGGAGGGAATGCGACCAATAGCTGAATTGATGTTTGTTGATTTCTTTGGGGTTGGGATGGATCAAATATATAATCTCATGGCGAAAAACACGTACATGAGTGGGGGTAATACCAGTGTTCCAATGGTATTAACAGCCGGCATTGGTGGGACATATAATGACGCGGCACAGCACTCCCAGACACTGTATGCGACATTTTCACATCTTCCTGGAATGAAAGTTGTCGTCCCATCAACAGCGTATGACGCTAAAGGGTTAATGCACAATGCAATTCGTGATAATGATCCTGTCGTTTATCTCTTTCATAAACGTCTGATGGGTATTGATTGGCTTCCAGCACCAGAGGGGGCGAAGACAGCTGTTCCTGAGGCGGATTATCTATTACCATTCGGCGAAGCTGATGTCAAGCGTGACGGGGAGGATGTGACAATTGTTACTTTGGGTCTGCATGTCCATCGTGCACTGGAAGCAGCGAACCAGCTTTCGGATAATGGGATCGAGGCTGAGGTTGTTGATCTTAGAACACTCGTCCCACTAGATGAAGAAACAGTCATTTCATCAGTCAAAAAGACCGGAAATCTACTTGTCGTTGATGAAGATTACCAGTCATATGGGGTTACTGGTGAAGTGATTTCCAGAGTCGTTGAACACGATCCAACTGTCGTCGATAATATCGATCGGCTTGCAATCCCGGATGTCCCAATCCCATTTGCCCGTTCAATGGAAAATGAGGTCCTCCCAGATGTTGAGGACATCATCGCGTCTATCAGAGATATGGATCTATAGCTGTGAGTAATTTAACTACTGCCATGTGGGGTGGGTGTTTATTACTGAAGGGTTTCATTATAGGCAAGATTGTACACTCACCTGGTCCGTCGGCAGAGAAAGTACAGTAAATGACGAATCCACAATCGGCGAGATGTGAAGTACGATTACGAAAATATCAATGAAGATCATGACTTACTTTCTGATTCACGTCAGCATGCGTGATACTGGATATGTCCTGATGACAATCTGAGACGGATGCCCAGGGCGCTAGCTCAACGGTCCTCGCCGCGAATTGTATCGACAAAATCCGTGGGACGTGCAAGCGCATAGAGTCGCCGGTCGTCCCCATACGTCGACACAACAACGGTCGGTGTTCCCGGACGAATTGGATCAAATATGCTCGACACAATAGCGATGTTCTCGATTGTCTTTCGTTGGACTGTCCACTGTGGCGCCTCAAGCAGGGTATCGTAGGCAACAACTTGGTTGTGGTACACTCGGTATTCCAGATGCCCGCGTTTTACGTCAACTCCGATAACCCGACCACCGGCAACCAGGGCGACCGCAGCGCCGAGTGTCAGTATCCCAGCCTGTGTACCGACAAATAATCCAATGACCCCGGCGAGGAGCGGGAGGATAGCGTATGGTGGCGCCATCAGAACCAATGGGGTCAGTGCCGGCGCTCTGACGAGGAGACTTCGACGGTCTGTTTCGAACACTGCGGTTGGGTCGCCGTCTGGTACCTGCTGTTCGAGTGATTCGTCCGCCCAGTCGACGGGACTCGGGCTACTGCGCAAGCCGAATCCGAGTGCACCTCGAGAGAGATCGACAAGGAGTTTGACTGTGGTCGCGGCAATCAATACTCCCACTGGCGCAGCCCGTCCGCTCGCGTCGAGCGCGGAGAGCCCACCGATCCCGAGGATGAATACGCCAACTACGTAGCTTCCAGGCATTGCTGATCGAACGGACCAATCTGTGTACTGTGTGGTCCAAAAATACTCGACAATCCCGACGACGTGGCTGGCAATCACACCGAGCACTGCGAGCGCGAGACTCCCGGCGGGGATTCCCCCAGAACTCGACTCGACAGCGACAACCACAACCGCGCCAGCGATTGGCCAGAAAATAAGCATCGCCAAGATTCCGCTGAGGACAACGTGGATGTTGCGGGGATAAATCGGTGGAAGTGGTCCAAACGAGACACCACCGCGTTTTTCATCCCATGACTGCCCAGGGAGGGATGTGAGTGCAGTATCCTCCGGTTGACGCTGTGCGAATAAGCCCTGGAACGCTCCTCGGACCGTGACGACGGCTGCTTCCACCCAGTAGACAATCAGTAATGCGCCGACCGACCATCCAAGCACAGCGACACCGACGACAGCGACGAGATTGGCTAAGATAGCCCGCACGATGCGTGTCGGACCGTCAGGTCGAATCACATGCACCTGTTTCCATTCGATTTCTAGCTCAGACTCCGCTGTGAAAATAACTTTTGACAGAGAGTATGAATATCACTAACCTGGATGCCTACACCGCTGTCGTGGGTTGTGCAATCAGGAACTTCAAACCGTGTCGACGCCGATCCCCAACAGTTCGATTCAATATAGATAGGAAACACCAAGACGACCGCTCCGGTGCCTCTAAGTACTCTGATTACAGCCAAAGTTGGCACTTAGACCGTCCCGTCAACTCCCCCCCACCCTACTTCGCTCATCGGAACTGGCTCGCTCGTTGAGGGTGGGGCTTGTCAGTGACCTCTTCGTTTGAAACTGAGAATGAGGGTATACTGAATTTATAGCAATTCGAGGCGAATACACCCGCCTTCCCGTGCGGGTGTTCCGACTGCAACTCGGAACCGAGGACCGAACAGGCGGGTCATGAAGCCGACACTCCGATGATCAACCCACCGGCTACACCACGGCTGGATATTCAACGCCAACCACAACCTTTGGAATTTAACCTATTATAAACGGCTGTAGAGGCACTTCACACGATGCTAGAAGTTCACCGTCCCCACCAAGCGAAAATCTGCAACCACTCACGGGTTGCAGGGTCGCTCAACCGACATGGGTAGAGTGCCAGCAAACTCTGGAACGTTCTCAGACGGCGTCTGAGAGCCCGTGCGATGTAGTCTCACGACGTTGCCAACTACCATGCCCGCAACGTCTGCGACGAAACCGGCGGGATTCCCGATCATGAAGACTTGAAACGCGAGCTGAAGACCCATCCAAAATACAAAGAACTGCACTCACAGTCCAGTCAGCGAGTTCTGGAGGAGCTTGCTGAAAGCTTTCACTCGTGGGATCAGAAACGCAACTCCGATGATCGTGCGAACCCGCCGGGCTACCGCAAACGCAACTACTCCGACCAAGACGGCAATCGTGTTCACGAAGAACACCCCCGTAGCACGGTGACATGGAAACGGAACGGGTTTCAACCACGATCAAAAACACAACAAGATTCGCCTCAGCAAAGGCGCAAAACCCAAACAACGCCCGAAAGCGTGGGAGTATCTGCTGGTCGAATACGAAACCCGGCTTGACGCGACTGTTGAGAACGCCCAACAGGTACGTGCTGTCTCCACCCGTACGAAAGGTCGCTGGGAGCTTCGCATCGTCTGCAAAGACGAGATTGAAACCCCAGACGCTTCCGGTGTCCCGGTAATGAGACCGCTGGCATCGACCTTGGAATCTGCAATTTCGCCGCCGTTGTACAGTACCGAAGAAGCCGAATTGTATCCGGGCACCCGGCTGAAACAAGACGGGTACTACTTCCCGAAAGAAATCGCTCACTGCGACGACTCAAGCGGCAAGCGAGCAACCCGGCTCCATGCGAAATGGAGTGCACGCTGCAGCCACTTCTTTTCAGTCTCAGCAAGCACATCGTTGAGCAGTGTATTAAAACACAGGTTGGTCGAATCAATATTGGTGAGTTGGAGGGAGTGCGTGAAGACAGCGATGGTGAGGCGAAAAACTGGCACGGCAACCTCGACTTGCACGGGTGGGCGTTCGACCGCTTCAGGAAGATTCTCACGTACAAGGCGAAAGTGGAAGATATTGAAGTGAACGAAGTAGACGAACGCGATACCACTCAGACGTGTTGCGTGTGCGGGAAAACAGATACAGATGAGAATTAGCGGGTTGAACGTGGTCTGTACGTGTGCGACGAACACAATGATGCGTTCAATGCGGATGTGAATGGGGCGGAGAACATCCGTCTCGATATAAACAGCGACGATGAAAGTAACTCCGAGTCTTCCGGGCAGTTGTCCGGGGATAGGTGTACCGGTTGGTTGGCACAGCCAGGAGTCTACCTGTGCGACCTCTCCTGCGGATTCCAACCGCAGACAGAGGCGGTAGACTGTCGATGTTAATATCCCCACGCTTGGGATTCCTGCGTCTTTAAACGCAGAAGGATATCAAGTAGACATTATTTTCTCCAGAGTTCATCAGTAACTTCTGTGATGTATTTTGCGTGCGGTCTATCTCTCTGTCTCATCACTTCAGGTGGACTCTCTCCTACAGTGTTATCTCCATGCCCGTTTTAACAACCTGAAAGCCACGGTTTTGAATTTCCCTTCGCTCCTGTGAGTCCTCACGGAGTGCTGGGTTTGTATGGTTGAGGTGGGTAAATTTGATATCGGTCTCGAAGTCCTCAGTGAGCTCAATCGTTTTTTTGATGCATGGATGTGGTACCTCATCATATCTGTCTATCTCATCCCTGTTATAAAACGTCCCGTCAACGATAGCGATGTCAGCCGCTCTGACGTTGTCGAGGGCGTTTTCTGTCCACTCATCGATATCACTCAGATAGTACAGTGTCCGCTTTGATCCGCGTATCATGAACGATACCGTATCGGTATTGAGACATCTATGAGCCACCTGCCGGAATTCCACAGACCCGGACCCAGACCCAGACCCAGACCCAGACTCAAACTTAGACTCAGACTTAGACTTGGAGATTATCTTAATTCTCTCTCCGTCTCGCGTTTCATGTAACCGTATGTGTCCTCTCTCAGCGAGCAGTTTGAATGGCTCATTATTCATTATATACTCCTTCATGTCCGCAGTGCAGTATACAGATAAATTATCGGTATCCATCGACTCTCTGCCGAAAAACGGAAGTCCAGCGGTATGTCCGAGGTGCCCATGTGAGAGAAATACCCCGTCCAGCATCCCTCCTCCGATCTGATATCTGATATCAGGGGTCGCATCGATTAGATATCTGGTGGAATATTCCTCACCACACTCTTTCAACATCAGCGCCGCAACGTACATTCGGTTCTTACAGTTCTTCCGGGCGGACTCACAGAGTTCGCAACTGCACCCCATGTGTGGAACGCCTCCGTCTTGAACTGTTCCAAGCAGTTTCACTTTCACGCTGATTCTCTCCTCACGCGATTGTTTTCATCCGTGATGAATATGACTGACCGCACTCTCAAAATCTGCCACTATCGTCCAGTTCACTCTGGGATCCTATATATGAGTTATTTCCTTGCTACAAAGTGGGACGCTATCTTGAGTTTGTCCCACAGAAACTGATAGTCATAAAACCAGATACCTTCGCAACGTCTCTCCAAGATACCAACTGAGTACATGATGACACAAAGAGATTATCTGAGAAAGCCAACTTCAACTTCGACTTCGATTTCGGTGCAACTACTCGTGATCACTCATGATGATGCCACTTTGGACTCCTCTCGCCCGATCTGTGCTCTGGGTGGTTTCGTGGCGTATCCAGACTTTGCTCCTTATTGAGGATGGAAAACGAATCACAATCACATGTGAAGAATGCTCAGTTTGCCCAGGGTACAGGGGTGAATTTAGAGACAGTGACGCCGGAGGATATTCATTCTGCGCTCAGAGCCAACTTCCGAGTGAAGGGGTTGGGGTTGGGGTTGGGGTTGGGGATTGTGAACACCGACAAGTTCTGTCTCATCCGACTGAGCACTGTTGAGTTGACTCTGCCTCTGGGAGAGACGCCAGGAAATACCAGACTCGACGGGAGAAAACCCAATGAGAGCAGTCATTTATTATTTGGCAGTGATACGGTTTGATTATGAGCTCCTCTGGTAGCGACCACCTTCTTGATGCAGGCGAATCGATCTGGCAGGCTCAAAAAACACATCCGTTCGTCGTCGAACTTGCCGATGGGACGCTTGATCGCGAAGCGTTCGAACACTGGGTGAAACAGGATTATCGCTATTTGCAGGATTACGCCCGATTATGGGCGCTCGCTGGCACCAAAGCTCGCGAGGAGATGCGGATGACAGCCTTGCTGGATGTCGCACATACCATCCTTGAGACTGAGATGGATCTCCACCGCTCGTTTGCAGCCGATTATGGCATCTCACAGGAGGAACTCGAAGCCACGGCGAAAGCCCCCACCTGCGTTGCCTATACAAATTTTCTGTTGCGAACAGCCTATGAGGGCAGCATCGCCGAAATCGCTGCGGCACTGTATCCCTGTATGCAGGGGTATCTTGATATCGCTGATCATATGGCTGAGTTGACCGATGGCACCCATGAGTATACGCCCTTTATTGACACATATACCAGCGAGGAATTCCGCGAAGATGTTGCGTGGGGACGAAGGTTTGTCGACGACTGCTGGGAGCGATACCCTGGTGAGCGTGAGGCGATGGAGGAGGCGTTCCTCATGAGCGCTAAACTCGAATACCGATTTTGGGAGATGGCTTACACAACGGAGGGGTGGGACATATGAGCAACGAACTCGCCGATAGTTTTGCTATGTACGCTGAGGAGCGCGATGACGCGCGATTCAGCGACTGGCTTCGCGAGCGATCTGAACCGACGTGGACCGAGGCAACGGAGCATCAGATGACACACGAATTGGGTACGGGCATGCTTGCGGAGACTGTAATGGCACAGTATCTTGTTCAAGACTACGTCTTCGTTAACACACTGGTCGGTGTGCTCGGTTATGCGGTTGGACAGGCACCGACGATGACTGAGAAACGACAGTTCATTGAATTTCTTGATGTTGTGACCGATGACGAAGATGACTACTTCGAGCGCTCTTTTGAGGCTCTTGATGTCTCAACGGCTCGCTGGGATGATCCAGAGCGAACAGAGACGACCGAAGCGTTCATTGACTTCCTTGAACTCGCAAAAGAGCAGGGTGGATACGCTGAGACACTTGCTGTGTTAGTGCCCGTCGAGTGGATTTATCTCTCATGGGCGACCCGCGAATGTGAGGATCCACCCGAGGCGTTTTACTTCAGCGAATGGATTGACCTCCACGCCAATAGTGGATTCAATACATTTGTCATGTGGCTTCGAGAGCAACTTGACACGGTCGGTCCGACGCTCTCACCCCGTCGTCAGCGCCGCGTTGCCCGATTGTTTGAGCGTGCGGTTGCCCACGAAGTCGCCTTTTTTGATGACGCATATGACTCATCAGAATCCACGGCGACTGTCGCATGAGTGTGATACTCCGGATCTGATGACGCCGATGTCTCAACCCGAATCACAGTCAGTTTCCTAAGGTGATGTCAAATGCTCACTGATGAAATCATCACAACTGTCGGCGTACACTGATACCATGGTTACCAGTTGAAACACGCATATTTTATTCGATAACGGGTGTCTAAGAGGTCGTTCAACGCCTTTCTGTCACTATTTTCTAAGGCGAGCGTGTTAGAAATTACTGTGACGTGCTCTGTTGAATAGCGGTGCTGACCGATGGGTCGGAATTTGAGTCGGCTTGCTGGCGATTGTTGTGAGTGATCTCAAGATTGGTCTCGTCTCACCGTGGCTCAGAGACCGCTTTTCAACACGGCAGCTTAATCGCATACGCTGCATCAGAGGGCTCATCGCTTAATCCCTCGTGTATAAGAAATTCCTCACGGGCACGGTCGCGAGCAAGCCCCCTCACTACCGGCGTCGGCAATTTCAGCCGATAGGATCCGGTATCCGCGTTCGCGTTCAATCCAATCGGGCAACAATCGTGACTCATTGGACCACATGCTTTCTCACTCTCATCACCAGTAGATGGTTGTTTGTTTACTTTCAGTGTTAAACTTCCGCAATATACGTGCCATGGAGCTGATAGTACCACTCTCAGATTCCGTTCCGTTTGCTCCATCTCTTGTCTCATAGGAGACGAGCCGCGAGAATCAGTCGTCAGCGACGATTGATTTGGGTTCTGTCCCAACTCGACGGTCGAGGAAATCCGCAAGTGCCTGGAATGTCCGGAGTTTCTGTGCTTGATCTGAGGAAGCATGCCCCTCCTCGCCGAGTTCTTTATATTCATAGTCGTCACTTTTCTCGAAGCCGTGGTCATCAAGAGCCTGTTTGAAGATGCGCGCCTGTGAGACGGGGACGCGTCGGTCGTTGACGCCGTGAATGACGAAAATTGGAGCATCAAGATTCGTAACGTAATTTACCGGGGACCGCTCCTCGTAAATGTCGGGACTCTCCGTCGGCGTGCCGAGGTATTTCTCCATTAGTTCAGTCCGAAAGTGTGGCATAGTTGTCTCGAACATGTCTGCAAGATCTGTTAGTCCAATCCAGGCGATTCCAGCCTCGTAGAGGTCAGGATACTGGACCATCTGCCAGTACGCGGAGTACCCACCGTAAGAGCCCCCAAAGACGACGACTTGGTCATCATTGAGCCAGTCGTATTCATCAAGAGCATATTCGGCAGCAGTAACGATGTCGCCTTGTTCTGCACCACCCCAGTCGTCGTACAATTCTTCAACGAACTCTCGACCCCGACCACTCGAACCGCGATAGTTCACCTGTAAAACAGAGAATCCAAGTGAGACCAACACTTGTGTATAAAGATTAAATCGCTTCGTATCACGTGCTCGTGGACCGCCGTGAGGGTTAATGATGAGTGGCGACGGACGCTGCCCCGAGTCGAAAAAGAGTGCCCCAATCTCACGCTCCTCATACGGGTCGTGTTTGACTGCTGCTTGATTGGTTTCGGGAACACCATCGGATTCGACAGTCATGTACTCTGCGTCAACAAAATCCTCTGTATTGAAGGGACCATACTCCGCCTCAACCAGCGTCTCATGCTCGTGCGTCTTGAGGTTGTAGACAAGCAACTCCGGACGCTGGGTCGGAGTCGCGTGGGTTAGGAGGACTCGCGTGTCATCTATTATTGCCTCTGTACCGAAGCTTGCGACACCACCAGGGAGGTCAAACTCGGTCGCCTCGCCGGTCTCAATATCGTAGATGATCGGCACTGATTCGGCTTCCCGGCTTCGATAGCCTAAGACACGTTCACCGTCTGGGAGAAACGCCTTTGGACTCTCTTCGAACGCATCATTTTCGAGCCACGTTACCTCCTCAGAGTCGAAATGATAGACCCCGAGACGACCAAGATCTGGCGAGTTATCCGAGATAAGAAGCCGCTCCCCATCTGGTCCCCAATCAGCAGGCGAGGCTTCTGCACCAGTGTCTCCGAGATTGAGATTTTGTGGTGTCGATCCGTCGATATCGGCAACGTAGACGTCCTGATTATCGAAGTCGTCGCTTTCATTTGTTGCATAAGCAATCCGGTCACACTCCGGTGAAAGAATACCGCCGGCGGCGGCTCGCTCGTACTCGGTGATTTTCGTCGTCTCACCGGATGGGAGGTCGTGATAATAAAGATTCATCTGACCGTCGCGGCTGGAGCCAATAATCAGTGTGTCGCCGTCTTCGCCGATATCGTTGATAGCGACCTGTCCGTCCATTTCGATAGTAGCCTCGGTCTTGCCATCCCGAGAAATCCGGTAGATATCGTTTTGCTCGTTACCGTTATTGTCGAGATGAAAAAAGACGCTGTCTCCGTCGGCAGCCCAATTAATGGGCCATCGGGCGTTTCGAGGAACCTCACCCTCGCTCCACTGACTCACCTCGCCGCTGTCGACATTAAGAACGTGCAACTCATTGCGTCCAGTAATGTCATAATAGAACGCGATCTGATCACCGTCTGGGGAGACTGTCGGGTGGGCGAGCGTCGGCAGTGTCGCAAGCTCCTCAAGTAATTCTTCTGTATCTGCAACATGACTCATATACTATATAATCCGGTCTCGATTGGCATAAAACTCTCTGGAGTACTTTCCGATATGGCTCGAATACCAACTGATGGAGGACCGACTACTCGACGGTGATCGTTGTGTGGTCACCGCGTACGCTCGGAAAAATCTTATTCGAGATACTCAGAGATGTCACTGACGACTCCCAGTCGGCAATTGCATGGCTCAAGCGAATACACAACTTGACCAGTGTAATATGCTGCATAAGATCCTTGTACAGAACTGTCTACTATCGACTATTCATCGACCGTCATACCGAAATCTGACTCGGATACTATGGATATCGCCGCAGAACTAACAAATAATTACAACCGTATACACCACCCTCTAGTCCCCTACTACTCTTCATCCTCAAAATCAAACATTTCCAATATTTTTTTCTGCGGCAGTTGACACAGGTAAGTCACTCATAGCTAGTGCCTCAAGATACTCCTTTTGAGAAGCCCCCCTAATTTATTTTCAAACTCTAGTGTTTCTGACTCTGCTTCACTCACCGTTAATCGCCTCCTCATAGTCGCATCGGCTGATAGCACTCGCGCACGAGGAGCCTGTGTTCGGATAACTTGCGACATCATTACGACAGAACGAGCATATCTCATCGTCATCAAACAACTGCCCGGGTTCCTTTTGTTCCGAATCATTAGGACAAGCACGTCAGTCTTTGTGAGTATGAATCTTTGTCCTATTACCCGTCCGCTCCTGTGGAGCACGGCAGACTGTTGTATCTAGCTTCAGATTGCCAACAGTAGCCCGTTTTTATTCTCTCTGAGACAGTGCCCGCGAAGCTATCTTAAATGAAGCTATGATCCGGAAGTATCTTGAAGTAACGCCTGTAGTCACAAATTGAGATAATCTGCCGTACTTGACATGTGAACTACCCCAGCCTGCTCGCGCTGACGCGCTCGCTGAGGGCGGGGCTTCCTGTTTCCACGACACGCTTTGCAGAAACCACCGTGGTTCCCACAGCGAGCGCAGTCTCCACAGGCGGTGACGAATCGCGGGGCGATTCGTTCGCACACCAGAAATCGCCGATTTCTGGGGACGTGCCTTCGGAGTGACCCACTCCTAGGTCGGTGAGTCCGCGAGAAAAAATGTTCCACGCTGCGTTTGCGTCTCTGTCCGCCTCGAACCCACACAGGACAGGAGTGTTCACGCACCCATAGCGGCTTCTCTGTTTTGACGCCACATGACGCACATTCCTTGGTCGTGTCTTCCGGGTCAACCTCTACGAAGTGCGTGCCTTCATGCTTGCAGTTATATTCGAGCAGATCGGTAAACGTGTTCCACGCAGCAGACGCGGTGTTGTGGCTGTTAGGTGGCGATTCCAGTCCCTTTTATATCGAGGTCTTCGACGGCCACCAAGTCGTACTCCCGAGCATAGTAGTTCGAGAGTTTGTGCAGGAAATCACGCTGCTTGCGCTTGATGTCGAGATGCCACTCTGCAACACGCCGACGTTGCTTCTCCCAGTTGTTCGACCCGTACTCTTTGCGCGAGAGCTTCCGTTGCTCTCGCTCAAGCCTGTCGCGTTCCTCCGAGAACTCGAGTGATTCGACTGCTGTGCCGTCTGTATCGTGGGCATACTTCAGAATCCCAACCTCAATCCCGACCATCTCGCCAGTGTCAATATCCTCCAGCGGTGGCTTTGGTGGTTCTGTGTCCATCTCGATGCCGAAAATAGCGATCCACTCGCCGGGTTTCGCTTTTTTGAGCGTGACCTCCTTGACTGTGGCATCATCAGGGAGCGGTCGGTGAACTTCGATACGAATATCAGCGAGTTTCGACAGCGACAGCGACAACGATGACGCGGTCTGCCCACCCTTCTTGTCGAGTTCGAAGCCAGACTGGTTGGAGGTGAAACTGCGAAACTCCCGAGGTGATTTCCACCGGAGTTCACCACCCCCTGTCGCCCTGGTCTTTGAGTTTCCCGAGTGCTTTGATATGTTTCCCAATCCGCATGACCGTGGGCTGAAGCGCCTTCGAGTAGATATCAGTGAGTGCGTCCCACCAGTCTTTGAGGTCAGGAAGCTCGTCACGAATCGTGCGGACACGCTGTTTGACGGTGCCCTGGTCTTCGGGAATCTGGGTGAAGCGATACAGGGCGTGGTTGTAGAGTTGGCGACAGGTATCACGGTGGGAGTCCAGCGTCTCACGCTGGCTGTCGGTCGGCTTGAGGCGATACCTGTCGTTGTAGTTCAAGTTCATGCTCGTTGGTCTGCGACGTATTCTTTCAACAGATCCAGTGAGACTTGTCCTGTCGAGATGAGACAGTACGAGTCGTTCCAGAAGGAGTCGCCCCACAGGTCGGTTTTGAGTTCATCTTCGTACTTGTTGCGGATGCGTCGAGCAGTTGCACCCTTATGTTGATGAACTTCACGAGATCTGTGGTCGGCTCAGCCCGGAACAGGATGTGAACGTGGTCGTCTTCGCCGTCGAGATTGGTCTTGGTCAGTCTGACACCATACTTGTCCGCGAACCCCTCGATGACCCCGCGAATGAGTTGAATTGGGTTCGTTCCTCGGTGAGCACACCACGCCGATACTTGCTGGCGAGTATCAGGTGGTAGTGGAGTGAATGCACAGAGTGCGCCCCCGTGTCGAGGTCGTACTCCATTATGTTCAGTTAATACTTGTCGAGGCTAGGACAAAGAAGTTATGACTGCGTGGGTCTGTGGGTCAGACAAAAAACAGTGTATGGAAGACGATGACGGCGCTGTATCCCCTCCCTACTGCGCTCGTTTCGTTGCGCCGCTTGCGCCGCGTGCGCAGACTGTGGTGGTCCTTGAGGAAGGGGGCTGAGCGCCTGCTATCAGATAAAATAGGAAGACAAAAGAACGAATATCCCCATCAGGTGGGTAATTACTGAGGAGTACCCGAGCAAGTGTTTCCAGAGCTGAGTCAGTTCCCAAGTTATGAACAGTCCAACATCATAGGCAACTGCAACAATAAGAAGCCATACACATACCCATCCTGAATTAAAAGTAGTTAGGCTCTCCACATTTCCAGGAGGGACTCAAGTGTTGAGGACACAATCAGTGAAAAAATATTGGCACAGGTATATTTTTATTATCCTAGCAAATGGCTATGCGTCTCTTGACGCATATACGCTTTGTATCTTGCATACCAGTACGAGTCTCATTCCAATCTGGTGGCTATCTCACTACTCACAGCGTGTCATAAAAAATTACCACACTATCTACCTCATTATTGTCAGGAGTCGCGTGTAAGATACAGAGATTGTATCCATCGCAAAATTGTCTATCAATTCCCACACGGCACCGTTTTCACTAAGATTGATAACAGCTACTTTTGTTATAAGACGACTGATCTCTCACATTATATTATTAGCTCTGGATTCGTCGCGAGTAAGCCGAGAAAGACAATAATAACACTAACACTTAAGATTCGAAGTATGCCTGCTGAACGTCGTTGATCTGGAGGCAGTAATTCGGCGACTCCAGCAAATCCGAACGCAATACCCATAACCAACAAAAGGTGGGAGCCATCAAGTACAATGCCAATATATCCCCACGCAAAGAATGCAATAGATGACAGCAACAACTGAGGGAGTGCTTTTCCCCGTCCATCTGGCTCACGAAACAATTTCTGTCGAACTACTTCCATACTTATTAATCAAATTTTAGTTTAATAAAGGGCACTGATAACTAAAAAAGCGCTACACAGTATCTATAGCCTCTGTATTGGGCGATATATGCTTCAATCGCTGACCGGCCCGACCTAATCAAACTCAACGCGTCATAGAATAATTCTCAACTGAATCTAGAGCTATGACTTGAGTAGTAATATACCCACCACATACCGATAGTATGTGATATATAGGTTTAGAATCCAGGTTCTTGTCCTCAATAAACTGACTATGTAGAGGCTATCGCCATCTGCGTGTGACTTCGTGTGCGACAGTTGTCGGAATGGAAATCCAGAGGACAACTAATCCGATTGTCTCAGGAGATGGCGCGGGATTCACAAGGCTACCGTAAAAAACGCGCCTGTGGCAATAGCTCCGACAACAGTTGAGACGTATTGCAGATCGAGCCACGAGCTCGGAGCGTCTGTCTCAGACATTGGCGACTCTTCGCTATCAAGATCCTAATAATGGCTACACCTAACCACGACTACGCACAATCACCGAGCCGCTGTTGTAAATCGAATGTCGATGAGGTCAACCCCCGGTTAACGAATCTATGACACGCTGAATAGCTGATAGGGAGCCGGATGACCGATATAGAGGGTGGATGCACTATACTGACTTTGTTTGTTTCAACCGGTCTGTCCTGAGCTCGCTGCCAGATTGAGCGTGGGTGGTCACCGCTCGTGATACCGCCGAGCCAAGCGCATACTGATTGCGAGAGTGAGTCCGCCAGCCAGTGCTGCGCTGGTAGCTCTCGACGTGAACGAATTACCGATAGAAAGCTGCCACAGCACTCCGCCGACAGTAAGGATACCTATCAGACCCCAATCAAGGTACGTGAGCGTTCTGTACTGCCCCATACTAACCGGCTACACCGCCACAGACATTTAGATTACGTGTGTACGCTGTATTGATCGAATCAGACGGCGCTTAATTCATTATGTCCGACGTAATAAATACGCGCGTTGTATCCCCACCTCAGACTGTTTTTTGTCCTCCGTCCTGTAGCTATCGGGTCCCTGTGCCTGCACAAAAGCCATGTTCAAACGACGAGTGCCGGGATTCCGAGAGGCACTCACGGATTGATTGAGACGTGGTCGGTTTCGTCAGGTGGATTCACATAAAACTCGGGCTCGGCGTGGATCCCAATCCGTGAAAACTGGGTGTGGATGTGTGTCTTTGCCGCGGAGATGGCTTCATCGCGCTGTTCGAAGCCTTGAACGGTTGGTCTATCGAATGCGACGCGAATCTCCCCATCGTCTGTGTCCAGTTGCTGACCGCCAGAGTCTACCTGATAGAACGTATCACAAATCCACGTGTACGGGGCTTCGGATGTGGGTGCCCCCATATAAGACGGCGCAGTCTCATCTGGTTCATAAAGTGTCCCCGTCGTTCCCGTCCCGCCCGCCAGCCCAGTAATAAGAAGCATACAGTCAGTTGCCACCCTAGCAGAATAAACTCATCTTATTCATTCGAGGTCTGAATAAGGGTCATATCCGGTCAGTCGGTAGGTCACTCGTATATGGTTGCAATCGTTCGTCGTCGGGTGATCTACTGGTAGTAAGTGAGTAACATGCATCTCATCATTATTGCCAGGTGACATATGTGAGGACTGCAATGGCAACTGTCTCCAATAATTGAAGAATCATCATGAACTGGACAGCAGGTCTCGGCATCGTGGGTGCAGTGAGATAAAAATAAAGCGCAACGATATTTTCTGCAAGCAGTAGTGTGGCAAAGATAATCGAACCAAGCGTTAGGGGAGCACGAATCTCACGGTATGTCTGCGCCCACATAATAATAAGACCGACAAGAAATGTAGTGTTCACAACCGCAGCGACGCGTGCCGTGTCAAGCATGAGACTCATCGAATCTGTGTTCCCCCGTGTGTAATCACGGTACAAGAGTAGTTGTGCTGGTGGGTATTATTCTTCCACCTGTGAGATGATCGTCTCCACAGTGTCCCAGTTGGATCGCGCTCGGTCACTCGGTAAGTAGACTGTCCCGTAGCTCTTTTCGCCACTGGTGATAATATTATTCTGCTCCAGCACATCGAGATGGTGACGAACAGTATTGTATGCCAGTCCGAGATCATCCGCCAGTTGGTTGGCGTTCCGGGGGCGATCATCCAGTGTGCGCAGGATTCGCGCCCGGTTGGGTCCTCCACGCGTGCCAGCGAGGGCTTGCCAGAGGACTGTTTCCATGTAGATTGGGTTTTTCTGTGATTAAATAAGAGTCCACCGATACACTGATTTTCACAGTATGCTCCGGCGTCACTCGCTCGATGCATCCTGAGGCAGAGCAATCATAATCTCGTTTTGTCCGAAGTAATTAGCATCTTGGTTATTGTTCACAA
>KE356560.1:1864710-1870575 GCA_000415965.1 Haloquadratum walsbyi J07HQW1 | reverse complement strand
TATGACAAACCCACTGTATGGTCGTCACTTCACCGAAGTATCATATTCTTCGGGACGGCCATCCCACTCGGCATTGGAACCATATACACGTTGTACGATGTCTTAATTGTGTCCGGTTCAGCGGGAAAGCCAGCTATGACAGTTCAGGCCGGCTATTTTTTGTTTGTTCTCATCGTCGGACATCTCGTGTATGATGGGTTAGTGCTCAAGACAGAGCATCTCCTCGATCAGCTCGGGAAGACAAGCATCGTCAATTCGGATGCGTATGGCACATTTTATACAGACATGACTGAGAAGCTTGGATCCTCGTACACACATGAGGCTATTCCCATCGAGCTCCCGCGCTCACTCGTGTTTGCACTGGTGGTTGCGCTTGGTCCGCTCTCGTTGCCGTTTGTTTTCACCTCATTTCAGCCGTGGGAGGCAATTTCATATATGGCGTACAACCTTGTGACAGTGTTCGTCATCGCTGTATTCTATGATGTGTTCGTATTGATTTACTTTTTTGTCGAACTGCTTCGCAAGGACATTCTGCAGTACCGACCGTTCCATCCGGACGAACACGGAGGATTCCGCGATTTGGGTCGGTTTGCGATGCGCGTGAACGTGATCCTGTTCGTCGCTGGAATGTATGTTGCATATCGGTTTTACGCGGAGGGAGTTGTCCGCCTTTCAGGGACGAACCTTTCATCACCAATTGCTGCCCTCACGTGGGGGATATTCTATCTCGGACCGCTTGCTGGATACGTGGCATTGACCGTATTCTGGTTATATCATTCGTTTATTCGAATTCATCGCAAAATGAAGAAAGGAAAGAAACAACAAATCGAAGAAAAACAGCGTGAGGCTCGGAAACGGGAGAGTAACCGATCTCACTCGGATGAGTTCACAGATACGCAGACAGACGCACAACCGTGGCAGTCGCTTCAGGGGGCACCAACGTGGCCAATCAAGCGACAAAGTCTGATTGGTGTCGTTGTCATTGATACGTTACCGATTGTAGCGTCGTTCATCTTGTGAGTTGAAATACTCATGTCTCACACTACGACCGGTTCTAAACAACTCAATCAGCGTGGTGATAGAACATATCGCTAGCAAAGATGAGTATATATAAGCAGGAAGCTGAGTTAATACATAGGTAACATACACTTCCATAGGTAGCGAGTGGGGTGCGAGGACTGACTAATTTTTCCTATTATGATATGTGCTGATGCCGACCCAGAAATCTAAATCCGCTTTACAGACTCTCATATGTCACAGATCGCGTAAGTTACCACCAGACTGTGTGCGTGCTTGAGACCATGATGGACCATTCATGAGTTACAACATTGGAGAAAAACTGATGTATTGGTTCGTCGGCAGAGTGCATTCATCTATGTGGCGTAATCGTCTAAGGATTGGTTACTATCGGCAGTTCAGGGATTGCTGGATAAAGTGACATACTCTCATCATTAAAACGTAGTTACTCGATCCAGAATTAGAGCCCACTTACCGTTCCACAACTGGGACATTTGACCTTCGTGGAACTACTGATGATCCCGCTGTCTTTTTTGACTAATCCATTCTTCTTTATACAGTCATTATGAACATATGCGTCGCACGTATCACAGTGAAGTCCGTTATCTGAGTTAACCTCACCACGACAGAAGTGGCACGGACCTGGGTCAGTACCAAATAGTCCCATGTTTACGTGTCTCATATTGTTTCCAACCTACATATAATTTGCCCTGACACTAATGTTAGCATCTGCCGTGATGTCCTGTCATCCTATATTGTTCTTTATACTAGAATAACATCTCATTTAATATCCGCTGAGAGTCAACATCGATATTTTTAGACCGATAGAGTATGATCAATGGCTCCTTCCCTCAGAAGCGGTATGTCGGGATCCTGATTGAAGCAAAATATGTGTTATATATTAAATATTTCCAACAGTGATCTTAAGAATCAATAGATAGAATTCATGGGTAGCACCGACAATACGATAGATTATTTCGAAATAGCCGATAGATAATCATCTGGACAGAATAATAACATATATTATATCCATCGATATTGCTTCAGAATATTTTGCGGTTCATAACTAACGAATTGAGGTAGCTCACTCTATTGGAGGAAAATAAATAATTCTGATAATCGAAAATTTAGAGGAATGGTGTCGTCAGAGCTGACATGCAGCACGATTAAACATGTATGTACTAGATCAACAGTTGCACTCAACCGATTTTATAGGACTCGAAAGCGCCGTATGCGAACTCCGTCGCCGAGGTATAAAATCTGAGACGTAGATATCTCAGGAGCTGTTATCGCTGTATTTGCAAAAGTATGATACTAACTGTGAAGGAATATTGCAGGGTATGGCAAGATAGTACTATTGGACTTGTTCTTGTCTCATAATGTCGCCTGTACTGCAAGCTGCATCACCTGCGGGAGCAGGACACTGATAGCAATCTGTGACCACATCGTGAACGTCGTTGGATATGTCCGGGTGGCTCGGACCTGATTTAATTGCCGTTCATTCACTTCCATCGCCTCTGTGTCCGTAATCTGTGACGAACGGATGTCATATGGATTCTGGATGACTTCCTTCAAATCCGCCTGCAACTCTCGAATCCGCTCAGCCTTCCTCGCCATCATCAACTGGTGCATCCGCCACATCGAATACAGTATTGAGACCACCCCGATTGCCCATGCGAGTGTAAAGAATACGGCCACCTGGAGTCCTGGCTCAGGATATGGACTATTCAGGAACGCAGAAAATATTGCATCGCCGTAAGCAACTAGAAAATAAACTATGACTCCCGCGGTGTAAACATAGTATGACCGCTTGAGTAGCTGCCCAACCTTTCTGAATCCGCCCATGTTCTGCGGATCGTAAAAGAAAAGATCGAGATTCGCCTGTGCAATTCGACGTGGGAAAAGAAATTGTATACCGAAGAACAGAACCGTAAACTCAACAACTAATACGAGATTCACAAGTGGAGCCAGTATGAACTGACCAATCACGAATTTGAGCAGACCCTCAAGCTCAATTAACGTCTGAAATCCCGGATCAAAAAACAGGTTGAGATAGTAGATGCTCAGTCCGAAAACATATACCCCGAGTCTTATCCGAAAAGAAACGAGTGTCTCAAACCGGGTTGTGTCAAGCGAACCTGGTCGGTCGCGTAATTCGAGGCTGTCGACAGCAATGGCGTATTGATTAGCCATATACCGTGCACCAATAACAGCGACCACCAGTCCGAGTGCGAGTGCGAGATTCGATGGGTTCGACAGCCACGACACCTTTCCAGTGACGAGATAATTATAGGTTTGGATAATACCATAATCGATGAAAAGCAAAAGTCCAACCAACAGATATGCAGAATAAATATCTCCTGGAAGAGCATCCGCGAGTCGCGCGACTCGTGTCTGCTCTGCGACCCATTCGATGAGCAGTTTCGGACGGTATTCACTATATTCCAACTCTAAATCAGGGTCCATGAGAGTGGATCCACAACTCGGACAGACAGAGTGATCTGACTCGGTGGGAGCGTCACAGTGCGGGCACGACGACATACATTGTCGAACGTGGGAAATCAAATCAAGTCTTTCGACTGTCTGAGACGCCGTGTACTAGCTCGTGGTTGTGCACTCTTCGAGGAAGTCAGTATGCTATCATTCTCCTTTCTTGAACTCAGATATAGTAGTCCAATATACGAATAAAAATCACCGTTTCTCGTCCGCTCATGGAGGTTCCAAGCTGCTGAGGGAAGTTCCTCTCTGTCCCCCGAGCACGCGCCAAGCGAGATTATACGGACAACTGACTCATCATGACGCGGAAAATGTGGGGATAGCATAAACTGCGCTTGAGGGAGTATCTGTGGGGCGGTGGGTCCCAGGAGCAGTTATATTATACCGGAACTCCGCGATAAATATCCGACGAGATGAGTAAACAGTATTTCGAACGAGCAGAGCACACCTCACTCTCGGGTCACATCTCAGTCCCGAGGCACCTGCCTTGCTGAGCTGGAGAATCCGGGGAAATAAATCGTATTGTAATAAGATTTATACTGAGATTGAAAAGTCCGTCCACCCACAACGACGCCGACAGCCCAATTATTGGAATATTAACCACAAGGACGGTGACACGACAAGAAGAAATAAACAAACCAAACCTGATGATGTAAGCGAAGTATAAATTTTTGTGCCGAGGCACGTATTCTCGTTGGGAAACGACCATAACACCGGTCTGTTGTAGCACGACTAGGTGAGGTACGGAATAAATCCAATATCCGAAGATCATAATTGTCACCAAGCCAACCAGAGATATAGTATCGCTTCGCTGTCGAATCTATCGGAGATAGCACTCCGACCAACGATTCCTCCTGTGAGGGGCGATAAGAGGACTATTTGAGACACTTGTGATAATCAGAAATGGCTGAAATACCGCCGGTAGTCTGGAATGGACCCGCATGGGCCTTCATACAGAGTGTTTCGGATGCTACCGGGGTATCCGGGGGTCAAAACCGTCTGAGTCAGCAGCGGGATGTGGACGGCCATCCCAGCGACCAGAGGCGATTCTACCGGAAAGTTCGTGTTGAGTCTGGGATGCTCACGAACTATTAGACAGTGACTACCGACATCGGAAGCCTGAATGTGAATCTGATGTGTCTCCGCTCAAATTTGAATACTATCGAAACATTGATGATTTTGAATATTCAGGGTGCTGAAGTACCTGTCAGCGAGAGATGCTGTAGCGCACGCTTCCACCCATCGGTAAGCCGAGTCGTGAGCCTCGGCATTGTGACACCGCTGAGATTAATGTCGCCTCATAACGGCAGTTCAGACTAATCTGCTATCGTTTGTGCCGTTCTGCAGGAGGCTGTCTAAACAGGATTTGAGACAGAGTAAGAACCATTTGCCACTGTGTCGTATAATCCTTCACAGGCTAAAATTGGTTGTGGCTGAAAGAAAGCAAACTCACCTCGCTTTATTTATATATCTATTAGCTCTACCAGCATCGTGGTCGTCGCTAATTATACGACCAACTCACACAGACCGGGATTCGGCTCTCCCTCCATTAGTCATTCCAAACAGATTGTTAATTTGACTGCAGGAGTATAATTATGATATTAGTATATTTATCATTGTAGTAAGCACTGATATTGTCGGAGTCACTATACTGAAACCGATCCACTCGTCAGAGTTGATTGATAAAAAAGCTATTCAGCGTGACGCTCGGAAATTAAATATTTGACTTTGAATAGTAAATGTCGATTCTCCGAAACTCATACACTGAACGTGATGATACCTCATCCTGAGTCGAATTCGTCTCAATCATAAGAGAGTATCCAGCAATGCTCATAATGTGGGTCCCATTCGGCGTTGGTTTCTAATGCTCTCATCCCGAAAGCCGCCCAGTTTCTTTTTGTTATCTATGCATCCTCATGCTGGGTTTTGATGACTGACATTGGAGTGACGTACAAAACGATGATCAGATTGCTTAGTGTGCGCTGCAGGCACGTCCTAACGACTCATTCGGGAACCACCGAGTATGACGAAATGCTCTGATTACTATTGTGTTCAGAGCTATCCAATATTATTTATGTTATTATCTTTAATGTTAGATTAAATTATGGCAATAGTTGGCGTCACTCAAATGAAGGAGATGTACTCCAATATGGTGACTGCTCGGCACTATGAGGAGAGACTTCGGGAGGAGTACCTCGAAGGGAAGCAGCCTTCATTCGATATCAGTGCCGGACCAATACCTGGTGAGTTACATTTAGCAGCTGGTCATGAAGCATCTGGTGCTGGGATTTGTCAGCATCTTGATGACGATGATACCGTGACTGCACCACACCGTCCACATCACATTGCTAT
>KE356560.1:1799295-1864690 GCA_000415965.1 Haloquadratum walsbyi J07HQW1 | reverse complement strand
TGGCACACATGTCACCAGATGCACCAAACGTTGATGTGTACGTGACGGCTCAGTAGCCCTCGAAGATGTAGCTTCAACGTAGTAAGCGACTACTTAGAGGTCCCTGCTGGCGAACGTGAACTCGAAATTACTGCCGCTGGTGACCCTGATAGCTCAGTCTTCGCTGGGGCAGTCACATTCGAGCCAGAGACGAATTATACAGTCGCCGCAATTGGAGAAGTCGGCGATATGGCTGAGAAATCGTTCGAACCGCTGATTCTTGAGGATAATAATTCGAACCCTGGGAGCGACACTGCTCGTGTCCGGGCAGTACATGTATCCCCTGATGCGCCCGCTGTTGACATCACTGTCGCGTCTAGTGGTAATGCACTCTTTGACGGCGTTTCCTACAGTGAGTCTGACAGCACTGAAGTTCCGACGGGTGACTATACGCTCGAGGTTCGTGGTGATACCGAGAGCAATGACGGTGACATAGTTGGAGAGTTCGATGTGAGTCTGGCTGGTGGACAGGTGTACACGGCTTTCGCCGCAGGTTATCTCGAATCCGGTGGGATGGGAGGTCCTGAATTTGATCTCATTGTCTCACAGGATACCAGTGGGATGAATTAAATTATATTGACAAACAGTTAGATAGCATATCTATCGCCGAACGTTGATCTATCGTTTGAGACCGTGAACGGTCAGAGTCTTAGAGTAATACTTCAAATTTCGGTGTACTCTATTTTTTGCATAGAGAGTGATTGTACCGGCTTCAGTGATATCTAGGTTGTTATAGAAAGTTGTCGAGGGCATCATGTTGTCATCTGATTGAGAGATAACCAATCAACTATATTTCAGAGTCAGCTACTGTGGCAGTGCTTTTATGAAGACCGAAAACACAAATATATATGCCTGTCAGCGACCAGGTAACGCCCTCTACCAGAGAAGTTGGTATACCCACTCTCGATATACTCTCAAGACAGCTGTGAACACTCCTGGACAATCTCCATGGAATCATCAACTCGGCGGAGTGTAGGAACTATGTTTTCAGATTGTTGCTACTCAAAATTGAATAGCGACTATACGACAGGATGAGTGAGTCAGATCGAGATCTTGAGTCTGTATCTTCAATTCCTAAGCTGTTGATCAGTCTTGGAATTATAGGGTGGATTACTACTCTTCTGATGGCGACAGAATACCACTTGGCGTCTGGAGTAGACTCTTCATAGGATCCTGGGTCGTGGTGCCAGTAGCGATGATCTGGGACGCCAGACAGTTACGTGCCCAAATCGGGTGGCCTCGCTTTCTGTGGCTATACCTTCTGGGCGGTGGTGTGGTTCCTTGCTGTGATGCTGGCAACAGTGTATCTCTTGAAACGTCGGTCAGCGTTGCAATCCCCTCCTCCAAAGGATGAAATCGACTCTCAACTGGGTCTAAAAACACCGAGACAAGTTGTTGGACTGTTAGCAGTCATCGCCGGGAATCTCACACCGCTGGTCGGTGTGGTTGTGTTTGAATGGAGCGTCGTCCCACTGCTCGTCATCTACTTTTGTGAGGCGTTTATTACCGCACTCATCGCCGCAGTGAAAGCGCTATTCGCGGAACTTGGCTCGCCCACGGAGGATATATCCACATATACACCCAGTTTACCACTCGCCAGTCTACAATGGAAACGTGGCAGTCTAACTGTCCATGCCAGGTTACCCCCGATCTATCCTCGGAATATTCCCTATTCGGCGTTGATTGTCTCTCTATGGTTAGTGATCGGGCTCCCGGTCGGTCTACTGGCATGGGCGACGTTAGATTCCCCACCGGTCTTGTCCATCGGAATGGCTCTGAGTGTCATAGCACTCTTGAGTACTCGTCTTGGAGAATTTCGCTACGAGTTCATTGGCGACCGTCGATTTGACGATACTTCTGCCCGCGAGATTGGGCGCGTCCTCACTCAACAAGTGCTTGGACTGTACTTAATCGTTCCATTCATCACGAACCTCTCTGATGCTGGTCCGTTTATGCTGGGGGCGATTGTCGCTATACGGACGATTATTGAAGCCTACCGATACAGCGTGGACCGAAGTGGCGGACCGTCCGTGAGTCTCTTCAGTCAACTCGAAGGCGCGGGGTTACTATAATCCAGTCAAGCACGGACAGCGCCTCCAGAGGTGTCGGTGACGAAAAACCAATTGAAGGGCGGATCCAACCGGACACCACAGTCGTACTACTCGGAAATGTCACGACGATATTTTTTGAACTTACAGACAAACTCGGATTAGGCGCCATTGGTATATCCGGGATTATACTACTCGCTGGTGTCCCAGCACTTGCCGTGGTTTATTTGATCAGCGCGGTGGCGCTGATTACGGCATACGTGGGTAGTCATTACCTGAGATACGGCACTGTCGAGTACCGGCGGCGAGACGACCAGATCATTGCGTACGACCGGCTTCTTAAGACATCACAGTGGAGTGCGGGTGTATATACTGGCGATTTCAGCGTCGCGAACGCGATCTTGAATCGGTTCTTCGGAACGGGAGCGCTGACGGCGACTGCCGACACTCCCGAAGACCTCGGTTCGGTTCGACTCGGTCCTGTCGATGGTCTAACTGCCGATTGCTGACCCGAGCCGTCCCGAAACGGATTACGCAATTGTGGCAGTTGCAGGCGGTCTGTTCGGGGTCTTTGCGCTGGTGCCGGTGATAATTCTCGTGTTCGGAAACACCAGCGACGCCACTGCAGTGGGTCTCATATTTGTCATGGGTGCTCCGATACCTTCCGTCGTTCTCGGTTGGGCTGCCCTGTCACGTGTCTGAATGCACGTCTGGTCAGATGCAATGTATAGCTCGTCAACAAACGACAGAATGTAATATACAGTCAGTTTCTGAAATAGGCTTCATAACTGTTCTTCAATAATTAGATATCTTATCTGCTCAAGACGCTCGGGAAACTGTTTCGTGACGTTCGACGAAGTTAATACTCCAACCCCCACGTTATTGATGTGTAAACGATCCGGGGGTAGAGGGGTGCCCTCTAGTATGAACTGAGAAAACTAGATTAACCCAACGAAACGCTCGATAACGGGCGGAAAGGATGGACGGGCAAAAGTCAGGATGAAAGCACTCGGTATCTCTCCCCCCTATCATTTCGTAGTTTTACACATCGATAACGGGGTGTGTCTCAGATTAAGATAATCAGATACTCACTCTGGGTAAAATTCACACAACCGAGCACTCACAATAGAACGCAAAAACTCTCGCTAGTCAGCTATTCTTTCTAGGCGTAGAGAGGTAATGACACGGGTATTATTATAATTGGCTCAGGAACTGTTACATTAGGTACAGATCATGTGCGCGAGAATAATCGGCTATGTTCCGAATGGATCATAATATTTGATCGGGAGCGATGAATATGTTGACGCTGAAATACCACCTGAAGACGCCGCCTCGTGTTCTTGACACTGAGCGCAATATATTATTTCAGCCGCAGCCGTTTCATTCAATTACCGCACACATCCCGCGACTTACTGAGTACGCTAGTGATGAACTCCTTGATGATGTTGAGATACAGGATCCACCGGTTGATGAGACGCCATTCAGAATGGACACGATGGAGCAGCGGGATGACACTGATTCACTCGCGAATTAACAATTTTAGCCGGTGTATCTACACTGCATATTAACTGCAAACGTGCGTAACATAAAATAATGCCAGAAGAAACACCACCTGATGTAGCGAATCTCCAGAATGAGGATTCGGTTGATTGGCTCGTTGCACGTCGCAAGAAACTCGGGATCAAAAAAGATGATGACGTCGATAAATTCGAGTTTGAAAATGCGCAATTGGATTTGCACGAAGACGATGGCGGTGACGATATCGAATCCGATAGTTCTGACAGCTCCGACGCCGACGAATAACCGGCTATTGACACTGTTCATTTAATAACTTGGGACTGACATATCCAGATTTCTGAGTGACCGTGTGTAACATATCACATATAAATATTACATAAGACAGATATCTACAATAGCTTTACAGATTCTAGGAGTTAGTTTGTGTAGCGACAGTAGATTATCGCCAATCCTGTGATTTTCAGTGACCAGCGTGAACCGATCATATTCCAGACTCGGAAGGGCAGCCTACAGAACAATTAATTCGACTCTGACCGTCGTCAGGATACCCAGAACAGAACAACTAATCCGACCATGATTGCTATTGGGATACACAAGACGTCTAGTGCGGCTTTCATCAGTATCAACAGACTGGCTGGGGGGTGCCGATGGCTTTGACTTCTGTTGTTTCTGGATATTGAGTTGGTGTCGGAGTGAGTGTCGTGGTTGGCGGTGGTGATATTGGATTCGCAATTGGAGTTGGTATTCCTGCTGATGTTGTCGTTGTCACTCCTGTTTCCGTGCCCGCTGCCGTTTGTTGGCGTTGGCGTGGGCGTTGGTTCTGGTGTCGCTGTCGTTATCGTTGTGGCTGTGGTCGTAGTATTGTTCTGCTGTGTGGTCACAATTCCAACCGAACTGAGAACTGAAATGCTCACGATGATCAGGACTGTTAGCACCAGTCTCGCCGTGAGAGCTGAACTCAGTCGTTTCAGTGTCACGTTTTGACGTATTCTTCGTGTTCATTATTTATCTCTCTCCTCAACAGAACACGACTGAAACAATCGCTTCAGTGCTCCAGTTATACAGATTCTTGAGGTTAGTTGTGCAACTGCAATTTGTGTATAATATCCTATTGATGAAAGCCACAACGAGAGATATGTCTGTGAATAAAAAAGATGCCAAACGCTGGACTCAAATTCACTCTGGAGATTGTCGGTAAAAGGCGAATGACAATTGTAATACCTGCAAATCCGCCGGCTATAACGAGAGCCTTCAAATTCACATACGCAATAATGCAGCTTGATAGTGGAAAAAAATGTTAATTTAGTGACTGTAAGTAGTGGTCGAGAATCCCGTATTCGCGTCTCCCGTTTTTATACACTGTTCTTGAGGACATCTCAATACCGTCTATTGCTCACGATTCTTTAGATTAAAACTGAGAATACCGTCTGATACTATAGATATCCCACATCTCATGCACTCATTATCGATACATTCCACTAATGAGAGAATACATTGATAACGGCGCTCCTCGTAAAGAGATAATAATCTGACGTAATGGATACTTCCTCACCATTATCATCTTTCTTCTGGCGTCGATAACCTATCAGTTGGATGATGGAAATACTCCCTGGCTTATTTCTGTGCCAGTTTTGATTCTTTTATACAGGACGCCTCTGTTCATATGCGTCTCAGTCTTATACGAACTCTCGAATCTTGAGCCTCGCGATGATCTTAAAGAGTGATTGACGATGTCATCATTCAATGTCCCTTTCAGCGATACCAGTTTTTGTTCATGACCACTGTGATACCCACCCGCGGAGATACCAAATGCCAGTTCATTTTTTAGTATATGGACATCGGTGACACTGGAATCACAGATAGAATCAATAACCACGCGTTTCCGGTTATAAATAGCAAGACAGAGATACGATGTACTGAAATGATTACAACCCATCTGTGTTTGTCTGCCCTCTTGACGATCTTCTAGAGTTCAGGAATGACCTCAACAGTGAGAGTGAGAATGAGGGTTACTGTCATGACCAATCCGATGAGTCTGCTGAGACTGGTCACAAGAGCGGCTATCCCAATGAGACCAAATGGGAGCCCAAGAATCAAAATAGACAACCCTCGGGCGCCTGTTTTCAACGCGGTGGTTCTTGACTCACCATTCATCAATGTCAAGTGTTGTTCTTGAGGCGTCATGATTGCATTTATGTCTGCGTCCGCATCTACATCTGTAATTGTCTCTGAGTTCATATCCACACCTCCATTAGCATCGACGGTGACTTCCTTTGACACTTGGGTGGCTTTCCCAACGATTGTTACTGTTTCATTAATATTGATCGTTCCCTCTATTAATTCGATAGGATTTGGGATACTGCTTGCATCTCCTGTATAGGCTGATGGCTCAACATCAACTCTCTCTGTATTCTCAATCTGTTCTAACATCTCCTCCCCGCCTGTGACTGTCTTTGTCTGTGTATTCAGCGACATACTCTCCCGGGAAGGATCAACGAATATCTCCGCTGTTTCATCAGAAACAATGAACGGACGAGAGTTGCCCCCAGAGTCAATCGAACAGTTATCGTTCAGTTGAGAGTTAATCACATACTCGTATGCGACACATTTCTCATTTCGGATTGGTGATGTGAGTGTGTTACCCGGGAGTGAATCCGATTGAGACGAAAAAACGCGAACAGAGCCTTGGATCTGAACCAATTCATCCGCTGCGATAGCCTCATCAATTGACACTGAATCTGTGGTGAATGTTTTCCACCACCTGTTCACGTCTTTTATTCCATTAGTCATCGCAATCAGCCCGACTGCAGTTCCAACAATTCCTCCAAATAACAATGAGAGAGAGCCAAGAAGATTTTCGATAGACATATCATATATTCCTGGACTATCTCCAATAAATGAGTTTGCGTCGGATGACGCGCGGGTTTCATAATTCCCTCAGGTTCCCTCAAAACACATCACGCAAAGCGATGTTATCAACAAGGAATTGCTGATTTACACAGCATTCTGACCCAGAAGTTCACCTTCCGAGCGACTACGTGAGCGTTGTAACTCCGATAGTCCAAGTGAGTAAAGAGAATCGAAGCGACCGGATTTTGTGCGATGAGATACCAAAACCCGAACATGCAGGAACGAATTGCCGAAGTCCTGCCGTTACGGCTACATTCGGATCATCTTCCTTCTGTCATTGAACATCTGGCGCTGTACGTCGGAATCGCTGTATTCCAGTGGAGTCTCACTGAAATAGCGTTCCTGTACGTGAGTGAAATCGTCGTGATCAATATCTTGTTTCCAACTGTCGCGTTGTTTGCAGCAGATCCTGTCGAAACTCTTGAGAGTGACCACTGGCGTGGAGAGACGCAACCACGGACACTCCGACCAGTCCAGTGGCTCCCACCAATATACTCTCGGAACCTCAAATTGGCTGGAAAGTACGCTGTGTTTGCGTTTATTTTTGTGATTCTAATCCCCCTGACGGCGCTGTCTGAGTTTTCTCAGAATACTCCACAATCGCTTTTTACGATGTCGACACTGATGGCAATCGGTGGCATCTGTCTTGCCCAATTGAGACGTGTGTATCAGGAGTTCGTGAGTGATCAACAATATCAGACACAGTCGCCGGCAGAAGCACTTCGATTCGGCGTGATTCCTCTTCTCGAAGTTCTCATGATACTTCTGTGCGTAGTCGTCCCGATAACAGTCATTCTCGTGGCTGGGATGTTTGCGACAGGAATTGACGCAATCGAGTCACAGGTTGTGCTGTGGGCTTATCTTCTTCCAATTGGTGTCGTTCGGGTGTACGTCCGAGGAGCAGAGTGGGATTTCACCTTTACGAAAGGGGGAATCCAACTGTAACTATGACTCTCATTCAAATTTTACTTCTTGTTTCACCACAATTCTGAGTCGAGTTTGATTTCAATTCATCACTGATGACGAGAGCGATACCAAGCAGTGATTCCGAGGGTGATCACGGCAGCAATCGTGACGATTGGACCAAAGCCTGGAGGGTCGGGGTCTTTAGGGTCTGTTGTGGTCGGTGTCGCGGTTGGTGTTCGCTCTGCGGAGACAGTCACGTCTACCTAATCAAACACGGGCACCATGTTTTATTTGACCGGAACAGCATGCACGATAGTATCACTGTCGTTTGTCTCTGTTGTGTGCAGCATCGTCACTAGTGTCTGCGTATCAGTTATTTAGCTCACAGTATCCTCAGAACCCACCTGCTTACTGGGATTGACAGTGATATTCGTCGTTGTGCCAGGATCAACTGCGACAGATTCACCAATTTTCGCGCCAATCTCGTCGGCTTGGATTGTTCCGTCGCTATCGGTGTCGGTCGCTTGATGAACAACGATATTGAACTATTCGTTATTATCTCCACTGAGCGTTGCAGTTGAGACGATCACCGATGTCGAACCGGTCGAAACAGTTTGGTTTTCGAATTGAACCGCTGGGTCAGTCCCATCTTGATGAGAGTATGAACGATCAGTTTGCTGTGCGGTCGTGACGACGGTTGCTCGCGGAGATACCACGATGAGAGTGCTCAGAAGAACACAAAGAATAGTGACACTAGCAAGTGTCTCGAGTCGAAATTTCACTAACATTACTCTTCGTTGCAGTCTCAATTATGAATCAATTCTGCGTTCATTCGAGATGTCCGGAGTCGCTGTTGCTGTTGCTGTCGCTGCCATTATCACTGTCGCTTCCTCACTCGCAACTTGGATAGCCATTACTCAAACCAGGCTGTGAAATTTTCATTATTCTATACTTTCATCATAACATCGTTTTGACGAATATCAGTGAATCCGCAAATACTTCATATAGTACTTTTCATACTGACTGACAAAAAGACATCTGAGTGTCTGCGAATCTGTGATGACCGCGATGAATTGTGACAGAAGACTGTGTGATATATCTGTATGTGAGGGCGCAATTACAGGGATCAAACCGCGCGGTATCGATATCGGGTGCCAACGGTATCAGTTCTTGACGCCCTTGTGGATGCTCTCACCTTCGAAGAGTCGTTCCGCGATTGTGACTGTCTGTTCGTCCTCGCGCCGGGTAGGGAAGTGAGCAGCCATATAACGTGCCGGCGCAATTAATGCCAGTCGTCGTTCGCGCTCGCTCTCGGCTAATTCAAACTGTCGAAAGCCAGCCTCGACGTTCTGAAGCGTGTGGAAGCCGGCGTCCTCTCTCAACAGTCCCTCACCTATCGTCCGTTTGAGCGCTGCGGGGTCACCGCCAGCGTCAAAATGCCCGCCAACGACCCGTGCCGCTTCGTCGACGCCACCCTGTTCGTCGAAGACCGCCAGCAGGCGTTCCCGTAGTTCGGCAGGGTCACCGTCCGCTCCCGCACCGGGTTCAGGGACACTTGCCCGTGGTTGATTCAGAAACCGGTCGAGATACACCGACATCGCACCCTGCCAGCAGGCCTTATACACATCTGGGGCGTTGGTGCGACGTGCAAGATTGTCGACGGCATTAGCAAACGAAACTGTGTGATGAACCGTGTTCCAGTCACTGAATTCATTGCCGGTGCCGAAGTGGGCAACCCGTCGAAGTGCGGTGACCGCAATGGCGTGCGCAAGTTGTTCGGTGCTTGCACCGCTGGCGACAGCGTCTCGGAGGGCTTCGTCCAGGCGATGTGGGTCAGCGGAAAGCAGCGTTTCTATGAATCCATCGGGGCGGTTCCAGTCTTTGCCGGCACCAGCGGCGACCATTTCGGGCAGGTCCTCGGCAGCGTCGAAACACATCTTAGCCACGTCAACCGGTCTGGTCCATGTGCTGGTCTCCTCACCACGCGAGGCATCAGCAATTGCGTCAACCACAGTTGCAAGGACGGCCTCACGTCGGTCCCAGCCGACATGATCCAGCGTCTCAACGGCTTTGTTGATAAAATCGACTGTGTGGCTGTTATTCATGTAGATGTGGTCGGTACCAGCAGCGACAAGCATCTCAACGAGATCCTCACGGGCAAGAGTATTCGCCGCGGTGCGCAGACAGCGCTCGGCGCCCGTGCTGTCGCGGACATCACAGGTGTCACGGAACCAGGACTTGAGTCGTGATTGAGACAGATCGTCATTGTCGAGCGCATACTGTTCGAACCGGGGCGGTTCGCCGTCGCAGTTGTCTGCAACCTCGGTGACGCCGACGATCATCGCTCGCAGTTTCTCATCGTGAGCAAGATCACCGTAGAGGTTCGCCATCGCACCGAGCGTCGTCATGCCCCGCCCCCAGCCGTCAGCGCGGTACTGTGTCCCAAAATCGACTGCGGTTTCGAGCGGTGTCACAAATCCTTCGTCGTAGTGGTCAAGATGGATGACAGCCTTCGCGGCGACCAACGAGAGGTTCTCCGCTAAACCATCTGCCAGTCTGTTACGCCAATGTGTCTCTGGGGGAACGTCTGGCTCGGGATTTGGATCGACGTAGACAGTCCCGTCCTGAACCCGGGTTGGGAACGTTTGAACATCATCAGCCCAGATGTCGAGTGTATCCCCCTGTGCAAGTTCGAATCGTGCGTGGTGCCAATCACACGTTAGTAGACCGTCCTTGAGGCTGCCTTTCGAAAGCGGGAAACCCATATGTGGACAGCGGTTATCGAGGGCGTACACCTCACCCTCGTGATGAAAGAGTGCGACCGGGCGGTCCTCTACCATTGCGACTGTTCGTCCGTTGTCGCGGAGGACATCGATACTAGCGACCTCAGTGAACTCTTGATTCGGTGAGTCCGATGACATACATGATAATTTACCAACGAGATAAATGAATCCACCCCGAATGAGTCGTATATTTACACAACCGTCAGTACTGAATCAAGAGAATCTCGCTGATTATCATCGATGACTCGCAGATAGGCGGGTTGGATCTGAGATGATGCTTGATTGATCCTTGCTTTTTGATTCTCGATCTGTGATGTGCTGAAATGCTCAATCGATCATATACTCGAAGATGCTGTGCTGAATACAGATCTTCAACATAGCAACTACGCTAGGATTATGATGGTCAGTTCTCGTATCAAACGAGTATATATGAGCAACGGTTCTCTGTAGTGATTGTTTGGCTGGATTACCGACACTCTATCGTGTCATAAAGTCTGAAGTTTGTCGCTCGCATGAATCATTGCAGGTGTTGGTAAAGATGTCTGATAGAGAGAAACAACCTGAGACATGGTTAATCGATATGGACGGTGTGTTGATACGTGATGATGATGCTCTTTCAGGGGCTGAAAGTTTTATTCATCAACTCAAAAAACAGGAGCGTCAGTTCCTTGTATTAACGAACAACGCAATCTACACACGACGCGACCTGGCTGCGCGCCTTTCAGACGTTGGACTCACAATCCCGGAAGAGCGAATCTGGACCTCAGCCGTGGCGACGGCACAGTTTGTCTCAAATCAGATGCCAGACGCTTCGGCGTACGTGATTGGTGAGGCTGGATTGAAGACAGCACTTCACGACGTGGGCTACACGCTTACTGGCACTAATCCAGATTTTGTTGTTCTTGGGGAAAGTCGCACATACTCGTTTCAGAACATCACTGCGGCCGTCCGGTTAGTCAATCAGGGTGCGCGATTCATTGTGACAAACCCAGACGCGACGGCTCCCTCAGCTGAGGGTCCGCTTCCAGCGACTGGCTCTGTTGCGGCTCTCATCACGGAGGCTACCGGCAAAGAGCCATACTTTGTTGGCAAGCCAAATCCAATCATGATTCGTAGCGCTTTGAACAAACTTGGGGCTCACTCCAAATCGACGGCAATGGTCGGTGATCGTATGGACACGGATGTGGTAGCCGGCATTGAGGCTGGTCTGACCACGTATCTCGTCTTAACAGGGTCAACTGACCGTGAGGACGTATCGGAGTATGCGTATCGACCACATCGAATCGTTGAATCGATTGCTGAGCTGACGGGTCTGATCGGGTCTTCATGAAACGTGTACGATATTTATTTCAACCTCCAAATATCATTGATGAATCATGTCGTGTTGAATGAAGACCTGAAACCGAAGGAAGGCAAATCAAAACAATATAAAATAAATACAATGTTGCACAGTCTCAATACAGACGGAACTATGTGGTAACTTGCAGTGTGAGTCAGAGCCGGAGCTGCCCAGCAGAGGATTAACAATGATACTTGGGCTCAAAAGAAGCCATAGGGATGACTTTCCTCTGGAGGCTGCACATGAGTGAATATTAAGATGTTGTGAGATCGAAACTCCGTCATCTGTCAGCTGAAGCCGTTTGAGACTCCAATTGAGACTGGAACAATCGATTTCAGGACTCGATGTAACGCCGATTTAATTCAATATCGGTCACCTCGAAGCGTGCTCCGTCTTCAGGGCTCCCTGTGAGTGATATCTCCCATCCGTGAGCTTCAATGATCTGCTTGACAATTGAGAGTCCAAATCCAGTACCCTGCTCGGTCGTCGTATATCCGGCTTCAAACACATCGTCTCGCTCATCGACCGGAATTCCACTTCCGTCGTCTGCGACATAGAATCCATCCGCAAGTTCACCAATAGTGATTGTCACATCCTCGTCCTCGTCCTCATCCTCGGTTTCATTCTTACCCTGATCTTGATCTGCATGCTCGATTGCATTTCGCATCAGATTCTCAAATACCTGCGCAAGCCGACCCCGGTCAGCTTGAACAGTTGCATCAATATTGAGATGAATGGTTGCATTGGTTGTCTCGACATTCTGCCAGCAGCTCTGAGACAACTCGGCGAGATTGACTGATTCTGGATTCTTTACTTGCTCACCAATCCGGGCTAACTGCAGGAGATGATCAATCAGTTCATCCATTCGAGTCAGTGCCGACGTAATCTTACGGGTTCGATCATTGTCACAGTCTTCCCGGAGAAGTTCTAAATTGCCCTTTGCAACAGAGAGTGGATTCCGCAGATCATGACTCACGACGCTTGCAAACTCATCGAGCTGTTCGTTCTGACGTTGGAGTTCTCGTCCGTCCTCGACGTGCTCGGTGATGTTCTGTGCGACCGCCATCACATGTGCCATCTCTGTTCCATCGGGTTTCACAGGCGTTACCCGAATTCGGTAGTGTTCACGTCTGTACTCCTGTTCGAGGGTAGTAGCAATTCCATCAAACGCCTGTTTGTAGTGCTTACAGGCTTTATCCGCAAGCTCATCGGGAAACACCTCGTGTGGGGTGTGCCCCTCAATGTCTGCAGACGACAGACCAGTTCGCTCTAATTCTTCACCACGAGCACGGACGTACTCGAAATTGTCGTCAATCAAGTATACCGCCCCATCAGGGAAATTCTCTGCCGGTGTCTGATACTGCTGTTTCAATTCTGCTAGTTGTTGTTTTTGAGCTCGGATCTCAGTAATATCACGGCTCGCACCCGCAATATACTCGACTACTCCGTCAATAACGACTGGCGCGATTCTGGTCTCCCAGCGAGCAGGGTCATCACCAAACTGGATTTCTTCCTCATATTCGAGCGTCTCTCGCTGCTCGACGCACTTCCGATATTTCTGTTCGACCTTTTGTGCTTGTGTCTCACCCAACACATCCTGTATTGTTTGTCCACAACTTTCCACAACGGAGATACCTGGTGTGTCTTCCCATGCTGGATTGAGTCGTTCGATTCTGAATGACTCATCGACATTAATTAAAAATAGGTGATCCTGTGCATGTTGAAAGAAAGTCTCAATTTGTTCAAGCCGTTGGCGACGGTCATGCTGGTCGGTGATGTCTGTGTAAATAAAACATCCGCCCGAGCAATCGTCGTAGACAGCATTTTCTAAGAAGAATCTTCGGGGTCCATCTGTTGTCTGCCGAATCACCTCCCTCGATTCGAGTCGACCACCGGCTTGGACGTGCTGGTTGATTGCTGCGGCGTCACTTATCGGGTCCTCGGGAACAATGCAGGCGTCGAGTGACTCACCGACGACAGTGTCAGCGGTGTATCCAAACACATCCTCGAAAGCCGAATTGACTTGAGTGACGATTGGCTCATCGTTTTTATACTGCACTTCCACGGTGGGTTGTGAGAGGCGCTCAAAAAGGGTACGAAATCGCCGTTGTTCTTCCTGTGCTTGTTGTTCAGCCTGTGACTGCTCGACAGCGTCTGTAATCCGATGGGCTAACAGTTCGTACTGTTCGGTTCCAGATGATTTCTGTAAATAATCAGTTACCCCAGCAGAAATGGCTTCACTGGCGACCGCTTCGGATCCTTCGCCTGTATACAGAATAAATGGAAGTTCAGGGTACTTCTGGCGCACAGTCCTGAGAAACTCAATCCCATCTTGAGTGGGCATATCGTAATCAGAGAGAACGCAATCAAATGATGAGTCAGCGAGGCGATCGAGCCCGTCACTTGCACTCGCACCAATTTCAGTGTCGAATCGGTCGTTCTCTCGCTCGAGAAACGTCGTTGCCATTTCGGCGAAATCCACGTGGCCATCAACATGGAGGACACGGATCGTATCCGTACGCTTCTCTCCGGTAGCCATATTCCGTTGTTCAATTTTTTGGATTGAAATAAAAGTTCTTGATTTAGTTATGACAATCAATGCCGTAACTATCATTAGCGTGAATATGTAATCAAATTTATAAGATAACACTCAGTCGCTCAACTTTGCTCACCACCCGCTTAATTCTTCCAGCAGCAGCTTGTGTGTTCTGTTTACACAGAACAGACCTCATTGATTTCAGGAGGCAGTTAGAGTCGATAGAGGAGATTTCACTCCCAGATCCGAATCGACCGAGAATGATGGCGTGAGCACACAAGTTATTCTCTAGAATCGTTCAGAGAAAGATCTCAAACTCATCTAAGAGGATTAAGCAATCACTCAGTGGTCATGCAACTGCGACGGTCGTTCCTGTGGAGATGGCGTTACGTGGTGGGAGATATGAAAGAATAGTTGAATTATGTATCACTGACTCACCTCGTGAGTATCATAAATTGTACATATAATCGACGGTATCGATTTCGAAATCAGCACAGATATGATATCGAATGAAGCCATATCTTACATATTGTCGATTGCAATTTCTCCACTTCCGAGTATGACATTGACGAATACCCACCCAACACAAGCACATAGCCGAGATGGACGGGATTGGTGTACTATCAATTAATTTATATACGCTGGCAGCGATCGGGAATCCAGACGGAGTCACAGTTCAACATGACAGTCCACCTGTGGTATGTTTATTCACGCAGGAGTTGAATTTACAAATCGTGTCATACTGGTGGCTGCGCGATCGTCACAATATTCAATGCCCACGGTGTCGAATTCCGTGAGTCTGATACAGCCGGTAGTGTCAATCATACCCGACACGGTCGACGAGATCTGCAGCCGTTTTTGTGACTCTGGATAAGATATTATCAAGGGACTCATCAAACGACTGTATCTGTCGGTCTTGCATCACGATATCACCGTTGCATACCACGGTGTCAACTTCGAATCCTTGTGCAGCGTGGACAAGACTGAACACTGGGTCTGGGCTGGGAGTCAGATGCGGATAGTCAAAATCGACGATAGCGATGTCTGCTTGCTTTCCGACCTCCAATGAGCCGAGACTGCCGACGCGACCAATCGCTTCCGCGGCGTCGATGGTCACCATATCGAATGCTTTCTGAGCCGAAACGACACCCGGATCACGGTGGTATCCTTTATATCCTCCAGCCATCGCTCGGAGATCACTCAGCGGATTGACTGTATCATTCAGTATCGAGTTGTCGGTCCCGAGTCCAACTGTCACACCGGCGTCCACCATCGCCGCTACTGGCGCGAACCCAGTCGCAAGGCGCATGTTCGCCATGTAGTTGTGTGCGACACTCGTGTTGGTTGCGGCGAGGATACGAACGTCATCCTCGTCAATTTGGACACAGTGACCCAGCAGTGCCCTGTCACCGAGGTATCCAATATTTCGAAGGTACTCGATACTTGACAGTGATCGCTGCTCTTGTGCCTCTGCCTCTGCAACGTGGACAGTCGTCATCACATCGTGTTCTTCAGCGAGCGCAGAAGCTGCCTGGAAGCAGCGATTCGTCGTCGTTTCAACGACGACCGGCGCCGGCCATATCGATTGCCGACCATCAGCGGACCCGTGATATGCCTCAATAAGTGAATCGACCTCCTTGACAACCCTGTCGGTCTCCTCAACAAATCTCTCCAGTGGTGGGTGGTCAACATCATTGTCTCGAGTTTGAATATCCAACACAAGTGCCTGGAATGCATTGTCTGCGCCGCAGTCAACCATGCCGGCTCCATAGATGTTTCTGATACCAGATTGGTTGTATATCTCTAGTTTTGCCTCGATGTCTGCCCAATCATCCCAGAGGACCTCCGTGTCGTTCTCGACAAACGTTGTGACCCCTGCCCGGATTGCTTCAGCACAGTACAGTGTCGCTGCGGTGGCGTGCTCCTCGGGTTGCATCGCCAGTGTTCCCGGTCGTTTGACATTGTATAGCCAGTCGAGCAGACCGCGGTTCTCAGCGAACGAACCCCGGAGTAGGATATCCGAAACGTGCGTATGCGGATTAATTAACCCGGGAATGATGACTCCACCGTCGGCGTCAATAATCTGGTTAGCGGTATGATTGGTAGTGACATCAGCAGTCGGTCCGACTGCAGATATGCTGCCATCTTGCACGGCGACAGCGCTATTTTTGAGCACAGTTCGGTCGACGTCCTGTGTAACAACCGTCCCATTGATAATAATTAATTCCGTCATCGACACGTCGTCTCTGATTGAATCGGTTGATTACGTGGACTCTTGCTGGTGCTGGTGTTGGTGTTTCGCGACTGTGAATATCTCCACATATGCTGATGTCCACTGGCGTGAAAATAAGCATGTTCACAAACTAGCAGGTAAATACGAAATCGTACTACGTTTTGAAAAAGGAAAATACGTCTGTGGCTTTCTGATAGTAAACAGTACAAACATCCTGATGTGCCGGCTTTCCTCACAGGCAGTTGATTTTCCATCACGTGGGAGACTGGATTTTGAGGCTTTCTCGATAAGACTCAATTTTCATAAAATAACACCGAATCGATAAAGTAACTATGTTTGTCCGCAAATTTTGACCAAAGAAACAGGAATTATATATGAATAGCGGGCATGGACTTACAATACATAAATGAGCGCTGAAGAATTCGTGCGGATGGAAAACATCACGAAGACCTTCCCGGGAGTCATCGCAAACGATGACGTATCAATGTCAGTGAAGAAAGGCGAGATTCACGGGTTATTGGGTGAGAACGGGGCAGGAAAAAGCACGCTCATGAAAATCCTGTATGGGCTTTATTCTGCTGATCAAGGAGAGATCTGGCTCGGTAATAACCGACTTGAGATGGACTCACCACAGGATGCAATCGATGCGGGTATCGGCATGGTTCACCAGCATTTTAAGCTTATTCCACGTCTTTCTGTTTCAAAAAATATTATCTTGGGGAAGCGAGAACCAACTGCAGCGTTCAGGGAGGATCGTGGAGCTAAATCAGGTGTTCTCGGATCACTCACCTCCAACAACATCGTCCAGAGCCTTGCTTCACGTTTCACGCTTGGTCTTGACGCACCACAAAAGCAGATACAACAATTATCTGATAACTACGGGTTTGATATTGATGTCACCATGCCCGTATGGGAACTCGGTGTCGGCGAACGCCAGCGTGTCGAGATTCTCAAAGCGCTCTACCGGGATGTTGATCTGTTGATTCTTGATGAACCAACAGCGGTGCTTACTCCGACACAGGCAGAACGGCTGTTTGAGACGCTTGAGAAGTTGACAAATGAGGGTCTTACAGTCATTATAATCACACACAAACTCGATGAAATTAAACAAGTCACCGACCGTGTGACGGTGCTCCGAGATGGCAAAGACATCGGAACCGTCGAAACGAGCGAGCAGACCTCCGATGATCTCGCTCGGATGATGGTTGGACGAGACGTCTTATTCGAAGTCGATAAAGACGATGTCCCGGTAGGCGAAACGGTACTCGATGTTTCGTCACTTCGGACAGAGGATGACCGGGGTATCGAAGCCGTCTCTGGTGTGGATATGAGTATTAAATCTGGTGAAATTGTCGGACTTGCGGGGGTCAGTGGAAATGGGCAAAAAGAGCTCGCTGAGTCGCTCGTCGGCGTCCGAGAGACAGTCGGCGGTTCGATAGAAATCACTGGCGATGATATCACTGATGAACCGCCCAGTGCGTTCATTAACAGTGGGGTATCGTTTGTTCCTGAAGATAGACACAAAGACGGCTGTGCAGGAACACTCTCTATCATGCATAACGCCGTCATGAAACGATACGGTGATTCTGAGTTTTCTGATGGGTTCACACTCAATTATCAGGCGATGGAGGAGTATGCAGACACCCTCGTCAAGGAGTTTGACGTCCGAGGAATCAGTGATGTTCGAGAAATAAATGCCGGGGAATTATCTGGAGGGAATCTCCAGAAACTCATCCTTGCACGGGAGATGCTGCGTGAACCCGACCTGTTAGTTGCTAACCAGCCGACCAGAGGGGTTGATGTGGGTGCCATCGAGTTCATTCGGGAGCGATTAGTCGAACAGCGAAAATCGGGCACGGGAGTTCTATTATTATCTGAGGATCTTGATGAATTATTCGACCTCAGCGATAGAATACTGGTCATCTATCAAGGAGAGATCGTTTATGAGACAACTCCGGAAGAAGCCGACCGTCAACGCATTAGTCTTGAAATGAACGGTGGTAAAGAGGAGGTCAAGCAGCCAGCACAAATCGCTGCTGACGGCGGCAGGAGTAACGTCTCATGAAATTGAATCTTGAATTAATTCCACGGTCAGACATTCCAGCGTGGATGGCGTATGGAACCCCGGTATTCACCGTACTAGCTGCGCTGACTGTAAGTGGATTTGCACTGTTCAGCTTAGGGGTTAATCCCCTGGCAGCTTACAATATCATGTTTATCCAAACGCTGACTACCAGTTTTGGCATTACCAACACGTTGGTGAAAGCCGTACCGCTGATATTTGCCGGGTTAGCAGTGTATCTACCGCTCAAAGCGAGACTGTGGAATATCGGTGCAGAAGGTCAACTCATAATCGGAGCCATCGTTGGTACGACGGTTGGTTTGACCGTTTCGCTCCCAACATACGCGCTATTGCCATTGATGTTTCTTACTGGCGGGGTCGCAGGCGCTATGTGGATTGTTGTCCCAGCGTGGCTCCGGGCAAGGTATGGCATCAACGAAATCATAACCACGTTGTTGTTCGTTTTTATCGCACAGTCGCTTCTGAATTACGTCGTTCGTGGACCTTTACAGGCAGCCGAATCAAATTTCCCACAGTCAGCATCACTCCCGACCGCAGCGACGCTTCCATCTCTCCCTATAGTCGGGTTCCCGTCTGGAATCCTCCTAGCGATAGTCCTCGTCGCAGGCACGTACATGATAATAAATTACACGCGACTCGGATATGAAATCACGTTCATGGGTGCGAACGACAATGCGGCCGAGCATGCTGGAATGAGCAAGCTCAAAATATATCTCATTGCACTCATGGCTGGTGGCGCGATGGCTGGATTTGCTGGTATCAGCGAGATATCCGGTGTCGAGGGTCGATTGCGGGCGTCATTCGATCCCGGATATGGATTTACCGCAGTTCCGATTGCGTTACTCGGTCGCAACGGCACATTTAGAGTGTTGCTCGCAGCGTTGTTTTTTGGCGTTTTATTCATTGGTGGATCAAGCATCGAGACGAGTCTTGGTGTCCCCTCGGCGATTACGAGTGTCATGGAAGCACTCATTATATTATTCCTCATTACCGCAGAGTTTTTCAAAAACTATCGCGTGGGGGTGTCGGTTGAACGGACACCAACCCACAGTGCACCCGGTGACCCGGAAGGTGATGTCTGATGGCGGGGCTAGCGACTGGATTAGCAAACGCAACGGTCAATGCGAGTACGGTACTCATTCTCGCAGGACTCGGGGAACTGATAAGTGAGCGATCAGGCGTGCTCAATCTCGGTGTTGAGGGGATGATGCTCGTTGGTGCGCTCTCTGGTTTCATTATTACATCGATGACGGGGAGCCCGTGGCTCGGTCTGTGCATTGCGATTCTCGCTGGCGGTGTTATGGCATTGTTACACGCTTTCTTGTGTGTCTCGCTTAATTCCGATCAGGCAGTAAGTGGAATTATGCTCACACTCCTTGGCGCTGGTTTGACAACGTACTTTGGAAATTCCTGGACAGGCGATTCCGTCTCGGGATTTTCTGAAGTGACTCTCCCGATAATCGGAAAGTTTCTTATTGAAATTCCGATAATCGGCTCGGCACTGTTTCAGAGCACGCCGACGGACTACATCGCGTTGTTATTGATTCCGATTGTCTGGCTGTTTCTGTATAAGACAAATATTGGGCTTGAAATGATATCTGTCGGTGAAGACCCAGAGACAGCAGATACTATGGGCATCGATGTGTTTCGAATGCGATATGTGGCTGTGGTCATTGGAGGATTCTTTGCTGGCGCTGCTGGCGCACACCTTTCGCTTGCATTTAATCAGATCTGGTCATCAGGCATGACTGCTGGGAACGGCTGGATTGCTGTCGCTTTGGTCATCTTCGCGCGGTGGGAGCCGGGACGAATACTTGTTGGTGCATATCTATTCGGATTACTGAACGCAATTCAACTGTACTCTCAAGGGCTGACATTTACTCTTGCGCCGGAAACGGCACTCTCTGGCTTACTCAATCCAATTATTGAATTTGTTATGAATCCAACGATTATGTCAACATACCCCTATATAGTTACACTGCTTGTGTTAGTCATTACCGTCATTCGAGCAGAGAACCGTCAGCTCGCACAGCCTTCAGCACTGGTCCAGTCTTACAGTCGAGAGATCGATTAGAGGTTCAACAGAGGGTCACGGCACGAATAGCACTATGATTTATACAGTGTAACCGTCCCGATCCAACGCACTGACAGGTAAAAATCGACATATAACAAATATTTATAAATATGCAGAATATGTGTTTGAGTGGCAAACAAGCGATGAAACAACTAAACAAGCATCATACAATTGGCTTAGATATGCAAGAACACAAACTATTATTGATGAGCGAATGGACAATGAACACTCAAGCAACGACTGACGACACCGAAGGAGGAATTAATTACGATGAGTGAGAAGCCAATCACGCGACGAACAGCGTTAAAAGCGGCAGGAACTGTCGGATTAGCCGGAATCGCTGGATGTAGCGGTACGAGTAGTAGCAACAGTGATAGTAGTGGCTCCACAGATAGTTTAACTGCAGCGTTCCTGTATGAGTCCGAGGTTGGCGAAGTCGGTTGGGATCGAGCACATGAGGACGCCCGACAGGCTGTTGATGACGAATTTGACTGGCTGGAGACTCGATTCTCTGAGGCGGTTGATTCGAGCGATGTGAAACGCGTTATGGAAGAGTATATCACCGGTGGAACAGATGTTATCTTCGGAACGACGTTTGGGTTTATGGATCCGATGACCGAACTGTCACCGGAATACCCAGACACTGTTTTTGAGCACTGCTCAGGATTCAAAACAACAGACAATATGGGTCGATACTATGGTCGACTGTATCAGGCACGATACCTCTGTGGTGTCGCTGCCGGATTACTAACCGAATCGAACCGACTCGGGTACGTCGGTGCGTTCCCGATTCCCGAGTTGGTCCGTCAAATCAATGCCTTCGTACTCGGTGCACAGAGCGTCAATCCAGACGTGACTGCGAGCGTCCGATGGACGAATGCATGGCTCGATCCGCCAACCGTCACGCAGGCTGTAAATACTCTCATCAACGACGGCGCTGATGTGATTAACAATCACCAAACTTCAACTGCAGCCGTGCAGACCGCAGCCGAGAACGATGCCTACGCTTTCACATACACGACATCGATGGCTGACGCTGGTGGCGAGTTTTACGGTAGCTCGGCTGTCTTCGATTGGGAAGAGTTCTACAAGCCCACTCTGCAGTCGGTGCGTGACGGCGAATGGGAACCTGATGCGTACTGGAAGGGACTTGAGTCAGGCGTCATCGATATCGATGATTTCGGTCCGCAAGTTAGCAACGATATTGTCAGTGAAGTTGATACACAAAAAGAGGAAATTATCAGCGGTGAACGCAGCGTCTGGGAGGGAAGTCAGTTCGAGGGGAAATCTGATGAGTTCCTCTTCAGTCAGATGGGCAGCTATGTTGAGGGTATCGAGGGAGAAGTACCAAGCTCTTAAAAAATAACTCTTATAGGATACTGCGGCGCCTTCTGGTTCGTATCCCACGCCGCAACAGATGCGCAAGCGTTCTTTACCGCGCTGATCAGGCGCCGGTCAGAGGTACTTACGGATGAATCGATGAGTACACAGACGACACAGGCGTCTGGGAACATCGAGCGGATACGTATCACAGCAGAATTGATGAGAGATGGCATACTGAAAACGACAATTTCGATGGCTGATATCACCACTTCGGTGCTCGTGTCGAACTCTCAGAGTCAATCGGAGTGCGCACCGTACAGCTATTGAGATAGAAACAATCGTTTCACATTGGTGACATACATTTGAGGGGTAATCCTAATCAACTGATATACTCCTGACGTCGCAATTGTACCATTGTGACGATCTATCCGCTTACTGTCTGGATGTTTATGATCGGTCGATGTCGATTTATGTAATATATTTGATACTTATCTACATCGAACCAGCCCAGCCAAGAATCTAACGTCTGTGTATTATTATAAGTGTATCTCCCAGAAAATCTCTGTAAATACAAATATTATGTGGACCTTATTTTAGATATGCAGAAGAGGTTTATATATCAACCGACAATTGTTGATATGGATAACATACTCATAGCCACCCCCTCGAAGGAGTCAGCTGATAGGGAAATTGAAGAGATGCGAGCGCGCGTCCGGCGTCGACTCGCTCGATACGCCTGAGGTCTTATTTGGAGGCACTGGCTCTGACTACGTGCATCGAGATTAGTACTTCCCACGACAAGGGAAATGACATTACTCACAACCCGCAGCCGACAGTGCTGTCATTGATAACTTCTAACGCTGATAATCTCATACCGTCGGGGAAGATGTTGGTCTGTGGAATACCGATTGAACCAATTGAAAAAAACCTCCGTTCAAACGACCACTGATGCGGTAATCGGGGATGTATACACTCCTGAAACCTCAGCAGACGGATTGAAGCCAGTGATAATGATACTCCGCTCGGGCAAAATTCAAATCGGGGATGCCCAGACAGTCTCGTTTGATCCCACGACGGATGGAGGCAATCGAAATGTAATGGCATCATCGATGTGGTTGTCGAACCCAGGGTGGTGGTTATCTCCTCCCACGTTCGGTTGTCGGCGATGAGGAGAGGATCTTTCCTCATCAATGAAGAGCGACTACGTCTCATCCCCAAGCAAACTGAAGTGCCGCATGATGGTACTGTAGAAGTATCAACAATACGATTAAAGTATCAGTAAGATCGACGCAGTGAAGATTGAAACTAAAGTAAAACTGAATTGCTGGTTAATCAGACGAAGCTAACGCCGGAGTTGCTGTCATTCGATAATCAGCGCAATAAAAATCGGTTGTGAGATTTGGGATGTGAGTTCTATGTGATAACTCACGCCCAGTGTAATTACGCTATCCTCTCATGAAAGTAACGTTCGGACTGATTATCCAACGGTGGTGTTGAGGCTCGTTACCACGGAAATAAAGAATATCTTTGTTTATAACCCGACCCAACTGACCTCTTCGGACACTACCAGTAACAAGATGCGGGTGGTTTCAGGAATGTCAATCAGTTCGTTACAAAAGTCATTACACTGCTGTTATCAACTCATGAGGCTCAACCACGCCGCTTCAGGGTGGCGAGGATATCAAGGAGATGCTTCAGCGTGAGAGTATAATTAATTATCCGTATTATTTTGTATTCATTTTCGTATGTATGTCTACACATATCGAAGAAATTATTTACAAATACGCACTGACATAAGCTAGATATATAATGAGTTCGGAAAAAGCGGACGTTAATTTGACAGTGAACGGTGAGTCTCATTCTGTTTCCGTCGAGCCAAGAGAGCTGTTATCACAGACGCTCCGCGAACGACTCGATTATACCAGTATCAATATTGGATGTGAGTCAACGCTTTGTGGTGCGTGCACGATTCAGGTCAATGGGAAGGCAGTAAAATCCTGTACGAGGTTGACCGTTCAAGAGGACGGCTCTGAGATTCAGACGGTTCAAACGCTATCCGACGACGGGGTTCTCGGAGATCTCCAGACGGCGTTCGCGGACGAACATGCCCTGCAGTGTGGCTACTGCACCCCGGGAATACTCATGGTCGTCGACGAGTATCTCGATAATAATCCTGATCCCTCGCGGGACGAGATTCGGACCGAGGCTCTACAGGGGAACCTCTGTCGTTGTACCGGTTATGAGAATATTGTTGATGCAATTGATATCGCGTCTGACACATTGGAGGAGTAGATATGTCGACCGACAGCGGTATTGGTAGCGACGTTCGGCGCAGAGAGGATAGGCGAGTCCTACTTGGAGAATCAAAAGGAACGGACGACATTGACGCTTCGGACGCACTTCATGTTCAGTTTATCCGCAGCGAGAAGGCTCATGCTCGATTTAATATTGATGCTGAGACCGCACGCGAGATGAACAGTGTCGTTGAGGTATTCACTCCTGAAGATATCAAACAATGTGAGACATCGACGCCATTGCCATTCAGATTGTTCGCCGCACCGATGCCCGGTCTCGACTATCCTGACGAGGCGCTCTGGCAACGGTGTTTCGCTGAGACAAAAGCTCATTATCATGGGGAGATTCTCGGTATTATCGTGGCGGAGACACAGCGAGTCGCCCGCGATGCGCTCGAAGCGATAGATATCACATATGACGCCTTGGAACCGGCATTGACGCCAGCCCAAGCACTTGCCGATGACGCGCCAGCGGTACACGAGGAAGTCCCCGATAATGTTGTCTTTTCTGCTGGACAGGGTGACGAGGCGTCGGTTGCAGAGATGTTCGAACAAGCGAGTTACACCGCTGAACTTGAAAAAGACCCACAGCGGCTCTCACCGAGTCCGCTGGAACCGCGGTCGGCAATCGCTGCATACGAGACAGCATCGGGACATCTTGACTTCACGGCAACAACGCAAATCCCACATGCGTACCGGCGGCTGATGGCACAGATGCTTGCTTATCCAGAACATCATATCGATGTGACAGTTCCTGATATGGGCGGCGGATTCGGTGCCCGTCAGCACCCTTATCCCGCTGATGTGCTCCTTGGGTGGTGTGCAATCGAGTTGGAAGAGACAGTCAGATGGCGAGCGACCAGAACTGAAAACCAACTCGTCGAGAACGACGGTCGCGGATATGAAGGAACATGGGAAATCGCGATGGCTGATGATGGCGATCTCCTCGGGGTTCGGGCGGATATCCGCTATGACCTCGGCGCGTGGGTCGCATGGGGGGCAGCCTCCCTTGCAGAGGCTGGTAACCTCCTCATGACCGGGTTGTACGACATCCCGACCGCATACTCGCACGTTACCGGGGTCGTGACCAACACCGCCCGGGTCGACGCGTATCGTGGCGTTTCATCGGTCCCAATGATACTCATGCTTGAGCGACTGGTCAGCAAGGTTGCGAAACAGGCAGATATGGATCCGGCAATGGTCCGAAAGCAGAATTTCGTTGAGTCTGACCAATTCCCATATCAAGCCCCAGGCGGCGCTCTTTATGATAGTGGTGACTACGAACGCAACTTCGACCTCGGTCTCGAGACTGTCGATTATCAACTCCTCCGAAAGAAACAAGAACGTCTTCGAGAGGAAGACCGATATATTGGTATTGGATTCGCCTGTGCAACTGAGGTTGCCGGTCTTGGTCCAGCGAGTCACATTGACGCTCCTTCGTGGGGGTATGGTAGTGTGCAGGTACATCCAACTGGGGATGTAACCGTCCACTGTGGCGGCTCAAACCATGGACAGGGACACGAGACGTCACTCGCACAGGTGGCCGCAGATGAACTCAGCATCCCATTTACTGACGTTCGTGTCGTTGAGAACTCTACAAAAGAGGTAAGCGAGGGAGCTGGAACATTCGCAAGTCGTACCGCGGCACTTGGTGGGGGTGCTGTGGTCAAGTCCTGTCGAAAAATCATCTCAAAAGGTATCAAACTGGCTGCAGACGAACTTGCTGTCCCCCCCGAGACAGTCACATACAATGAGGGGGTGTTTACCGCTACTACCGCTGAGGACAGTAATACACAGTCGTTCTCGTTCGATGAAATGGCCTCAAAAGTCCACCTGGGTCAGGACATCCCCGACGATATGGAGCCGGGACTTGAGACACAAACATATTATGACCCTGAAAACTGCACATGGCCGTTCGGGACTCATATCGCCGTCATCGAAGTCGATCCCGAGACTGGTGAGTTCGATTTTCTTGACTACGTTGCGACCGAGGACTGTGGTGTTCAAATCAACCCAACCATTGTCGAAGGACAGCTCATCGGCGCAATTGCACAAGGAGTGGGACAGGCACTGTATGAGGATGTTGAGTATGGCACAGACGGAACACTGCTGTCTGATGCCTTCCGTACAGAACGAGTCGGCTCCAGGGGTGGGTACACGCTTCCGAAAGCAGAGCATATACCTGAGATAACCATTCGCTCGACTGAAACACCCTCACCGCACACGCCACATGGGGCAAAAGGCATGGGCGAAATGGGGTCGATTGCGGCCCCTGGTGCAATCCTGAATGCAATCGAGGACGCAATCGAGCCGTTCGACCCTGAACCGATGACACCGCCGATTAGCTCTGAAAAGGTTTGGCGGGCAATCAACACGGAGGGCACATAGATGCATGCAGAGCCATTCGAGTACGCTCGGGCCGAAAGTATCTCACATGCTGTCCGTCTACTTGAAGAAATCGAAGACAGTCAGCTACTGGCTGGCGGGCAAGCACTGATTCCACTGTTGAAAAAGCGCAAAGTCGCACCCGGGACACTCATCGATATCAGTGGTATCGACGAACTGCATGGGATAGCACAAACGGACTCGGGGGTTCGAATCGGTGCGCTCAGCACCCACAAAGAGATAACCAGCTCCGACCTGCTTGATGATCTCGTGCCTGTACTTCCAGCGGCAATTGCGAAGATCAGTGGCGGCATACAGGTTCACAACGTCGCGACTATCGGTGGTAATATCGCGCGTGCACACCCAGCATACGATTATCCCGGAGCGCTGCGTGCATCCGAGGCGCGTATCCACATTGTTGGTCCAGACGGCGAGCAGATAGTTCCAGCAGCGGAGTTCTTCTGCGGTGCCTGCAAGACGTGTCTTGAGGAGTCACAACTTGTGACAGCCGTTGCAATCGATGACTGGAAACAAAAACGCTGTGGGGGATATGCAAAAAAGAAAGAGCCTGCATCGGGCGGTTCGGTGATTGGTATTGCGACCGATCTTTTATTTGAGGATGCAGACAGCAGTCGCGTCAGTGAGGCTCGAATCGCGGCAAACGGGTTTCAAGCGCATGCTGTGCGGATTACTGCTGCTGAGGAGGCTCTCCGAGGTCGCAGAATTACCCCAGAAACAATCGAATCAGCGGCATCTGCCGCTGGCGATGATAGAGATACCGACGCGATACTCGATAATAAGAAGGCATCTGCTGACTACCGAGAAGCTCTGCTTGGACCGTATGTCCGTCGCTCACTTCAAAAAGCGATTTCAAACTAGTTATCTCAAATCCATCGGTTCGCTGCGATTTTTCATATCAGTGGTTGGAGATCTAATTACTGTTTATATCGAAAATTAGTCGTCTGCTACAGCGTCTGGAGCCTCATCATCGGGTCGGAGACCGGGTGAGTACTCAGTTTCGCCAACGCCAACACTGCCACCGGGAAGAATGATATTCAACACCAGTGCTGCGATGCCACCAGTGACAAGCGCGGAGCCAAACAGTGTCTGAATCTCAGTTGGGAACTGCTGAAGCACTTCAGGTCGAAACGCTACACCGAGTCCAAGTGCCATCGAGAGCGCGAGAATAGTTGAATTTCGCTGATTGAGTGTCACGTTCTGGTTGATGATGCGTGCTCCAGAAGAAAATATCATCGCGAACAAGATCAAAGCACCACCACCAAGAACCGCATCAGGCATCGCCGAAACAACGGCACCGACTTTTGGAACGAAGCCAAGCGCTAGCAAAACCACGCCACCGATACCGGCTACGTACCGACTTGCAACACCGGTAAAATTCACGAGACCGACATTCTGGGAGTATGATGTGTTTGGCATTGCATTGAATATCGCACCGAAGATACTCATCACACCATCAGCCATGAGTCCGCCGCGAAATTCCTTCTCATCAGCATCACGACCAACTGCTGACACTGTCCCCGAGATATCTCCAATCGTCTCAACGCCGGTAATAATATAAAGAAACGCAACGGTGAGTATCGCGCTTGGTTCGAATGTCAGTCCATATTTCAATGGAACTGGCACAGTAAACCATCCTGCGCTTGCAACAGCAGAGAAATCAACGACTCCGACGGCAAGCGCTGCGACGTACCCAACGGCGATACCGGCGAAGACACTGATGACGCGGACGAATCCACTGAAAAACTGGTTGAGTGCGACTGTTACAACGAGGACAAGTCCTGCCAGCCCAAGGTTGAGTAATGACCCATAGCCTTCGACTGATGGTCCTGCTGAGGCACCGGCTGCGTAGTTCATTCCTGTCGGGATCAGAGTGAGCCCAATAAGCATCACGACGATGCCGGTTACCAGCGGTGGGAAATAGCTTCGAAATCGATCGAGTGAGAACGCCATTCCTATTTCGACCGGCGCTGCGACCAACGCAGCACCGAAGACTGCAGCGATACCGAACTGATTGCCAATTCCAATTAGCGGTCCTAAAAAAGCAAAACTCGTCCCCATGACGATGGGTAATCGTGCACCGACTGGACCGATCGGGAATGCCTGAATGATTGTTCCGACTCCGGCGACGATGAGCGCCATCTGAACCAGAAAGGTCGTCTGACCGGTCACTGAACCAACCGCACCCGCAAGAATGAGTGGCGGCGCAACATTTCCTAAGAACATCGCAAGGACGTGTTGAATCCCAAGTGGAATTGCCTCACCTAACGGTGGGCGATCTTCAATACCGTACTGTACGACCGAACTCCCCCCGTCACTAGCGACTTCATTTTCTCCCATACAGAGTCCGGAGCATACAAATACATCAATGCATCCAACATACACCTTATATATAATGAATGTATGGTTTGATAGCTATATTATTGATATTGTGCGTATAACAGTTGTATTTCTGACTTAGATATGGATTTTCTGAGTGAAAAATATCCAAAATAAAATACCATTACCTGACGTTTAAACAAGCAGAGCTACAGATTCCATCTGAGATGAAACATAGCACTATTGAGGAATTAAATACGTATAAAAAAGACGAGTTTGTCGAACTGCTGAGTGATGTATATGAAGAGTCTGCGTGGGTTGCAGAACAAGCTTACTCGAAACGACCTTTTTCATCGGTCCAAGTGTTGAGTGATGCACTGCGGGACACGGTTGATAGCGCGTCCCGGGATGTGCAATTGGAACTGCTGAGAGCTCACCCTGATCTTGGCGAACAGACTGAAATGACAGACGCCTCAGAAACCGAGCAGGCCTCTGCCGGGCTCAATGATCTAAGCCCAGCACAGTACGATACGTTTCAACGACTGAACAACCGATATCGTGAGGAGTTTGGGTTTCCTTTCATTATGGCTGTCAAAAATGAGTCGCCTGACGCGATACAAGCCGCAATGGAAGATCGAGTGGAACACGAAATAGATCAAGAGTTTGAGACTGCACTCAATCAGGTCCATCAAATCGCACAGCTCCGTCTTCAGGAGATATTCGTGTCGTAGCACTTCTTCAGTTGTCACAGTCGCTGTGAATATCTATTTGAATATTATATTGAAAAACAAGATATATTGCACGTTAGTCCGAGAGTTAGAATTGGAAAATGATAATTGACAACGTGAGCGGTGAAAAAGTAAAATACCTATCGAACTATGTGGTATTACAACAGTGTGGAGACACTCCTGAGCGATGATTAGCGACGAGAACTCCTCTCCTGACGACCGGACAATGAACTACGGGAAAGAGAACGTCTCAGTATACCGAACGTACGCAACACCACTGAAGGGCGTGCGCACAATACCCGAGTCCTCGTTTAATGGTCGAAAAAACATCTTATTCGGGGCAGATATTCGAATGCAGGTAGAGGGAGAGGCGTTTCTGCCATCATTTACTGAAGGTGACAACAGCATGGTGGTGGCAACTGATTCGATGAAGAACTTCATATATCATCACATGGGTGAATATGACGGTGCAACTCTCGAAGGATTGATTGAATATATTGGTTCAGAAATACTTGAGACATACTCACAGATGGAGGCTGTGACCATGTCGGCTGATCAGCTCACATTCGACGAGAAAGCGATTCCAAATGACGGAGAGTTCGTTCCAAGCGATGTGGTATTCGGTGTCTCGGACGGTCCGTCAGGCTACGCCGAACTCCGTGTTGACGAAACCGAGGATGGGACGACTATTACCGAGCATACAAGCGGTGTCACCGGAATCGAACTGGTGAAAGTCAAAGACAATTCATTTACTGGATATGTGCAAGATGAATATACGACGCTACCGGAGCGAGAAAATCGCACACTGTACGTTGGTCTCGATATCTTCTGGACGTATGAGGACGACAGCGCCGCACTCGGTTCGAAACCCAAGGAATACGTCCCAGCCGAACAGGTAGCCGATATCGCTCAAGTCGTCTTCGACGACATGGATGTCAACTCGATTCAAGAACTCATCTACCAAATTGGGTTACGGATTCTCAAACGGTTTCCCCAACTCACTTCGGTACGTTTCGAGGCTAATAATCGGACGTGGATTGGCGTGCGCGACGATGACCTTGCAGGTGATGGTAAGGTGCTTCGAGAACCACCTGCTCCAACTGGGTTTCAACAGTTCTCGATGGACCGAGGTGATCTTGAGAGGAGCGAAGAATGAGTGCTGGTCTGACAACACATGTTCTTGATACCAGCCGAGAGGGTCCCGCAGAAGGCGTTTCCGTGACTCTCCACCGGCTTGCGGGGGACTCTGAGACGATTGCATCAGGCATCACCAACGACGATGGGCGACTGGAGGAGCCATTGTTGGGTCCCGAAGAGATTGAGCCCGGAACCTATGAACTTGTATTTGATGTCGGGTCGTACTATGAAGACAAGCCATTTGGAACCACGTTCCTCGGAGAGGTCCCAGTGCGGTTCAAAATCGACGACTCAGACGAGCACTACCACGTTCCATTATTACTATCGCCGGGTGGGTACACGACTTACCGGGGGAGCTAACATCACCGTCGGGGGACGAACCTACCTGTGGCTTCAGTCAACGACTGATAGTTCTGTTATTGATTCTTTATTGATTTGCTGGCTCGGCACCAGCAAGTTTCGCCACTGCGTTGGTCAGAACCTGTGTCGCAAAGGCACAGTCCAACCAGTCTGTGTGTTCAAGCGGACTATGAGAGTGACCGCCACGGGAGCGAGCAAAAAGCATTCCAGCGTCAGTGACACTTGCGACTTGCATCGTATCGTGACCCGCACCCGAGGAAAGCGTCGGTGGGCTTATATCCAACTGTTCGGAGCCATCCTGTAATGCATCACGAACGCGCTCCGTCATCGGCTGTGGGGGAATACTGTACGGTGTCTCTATCGAGACTGCGAGACCCCTGTCGTGTCGAATCGATTCACAGGCATCCTCAATAGTTTGCAGTATCCGATCAATTGAGGAGCGTGTCACATCCCGAATGTCTATATCAAGTGTCACACTCCCGGGAATGACGTTTATCGCGCCCGGCTCAACAGTGAGCGACCCAACGGTCGCAACAGCCGACCCGCTTTCGTGATTGGCGACGGTCTGGGCTTCGGATTCGATTGTAAGAATGAGTTCACTTGCCGCAGCGAGTGCGTCGTCTCGGTCATGCATTGATGTCGTCCCGGCGTGGTTTGCTTCACCCTCAATGTGGACGTGACATCGTGTTGTGCCAGTAATTCGGGATACCACCCCGACCGGTTCCTTCGCGCGCTCTAACAGCATCCCCTGTTCGATGTGTAGCTCGACCCATGAATCCCACTTGCTGGCATCAACTCGCCCATCACCGCGGAATCCGATATCTTCCAATGCCTCCTCAAGGGTTATCTCACCATCACTGAGCGAAAGTGCTTCCTCAACGGATTGTTTGCCTGCTGCGACTGAGGAGCCCAACACGCCATCCGCGAACCGTGTCCCCTCCTCACCAGTGAAACAAACGACCTCTATTGGGCGATCCACCGTCCGAGCGCTTCGCTTGAGAGTGCGAACTGCCTCCAGCGCGGCATAGACACCGAGTGGTCCATCGAATATCCCGCCCTCAGGGACGGAGTCGAGATGGCTGCCTGCGGCAACTGGGTCAGCAGACTCATCACACTCTGGGGGTGACCAGCGCCCAGTAATATTACCAACGGCATCGACTGATACATCAAGTCCGGCCGTAACCATCTGATCGACGAAGTAATTACGAGCAGCAAAATTCGCTGGCGTCCCAGTGAGCACGGTTCGCCCGATACCGTCATCGGTATCAACCATCCCAAAACTAGCTGACCGCTCAAGATCATGTTGCACGGCCTTTCGATCTATCTCCAATTCGTTATTCATCTCCTTCTCCGTGGGGATAAAATATGAAATCTTGCATTCTACGCGGTAATATATTCATAATCATACTGCAGATATCCGACTTCGTCCGTTAGTTTGTATCTGTGGGGTCATATTTTAACGCTTTTGAAAACGGACCTCGCCAACAGATACATATGTTTTATACATGAACTAAATCGCATATATTATATTCATGCTGTGACATTCTGTCTTGACTCGAATTAATAAGATAGTACATCTAATAATTCAGGGTCATGAGATAACCTGAGTGTCGAAGGTAACCTCTGCTATAACTCCTGATAGTCTCAAAACGGTCGGTAAGGTTACTTTGGCGGGAAAAACCCGCGTTCTCGCGGTTCTCGTGGTTCTTGTGGTTCCCGGAGAGAGGGACAGGGGCAGTCATGAACCCCTCAGCATCAATCTGGAGTTGGTCCTCATACATATCGTTGATTTCGGTATCTACCGATATATCGACCGCACGAATGTGGCTCCGGGGAAGGTAATCAATCGACCACTCCTTTGTCTGTCATTTCCATCGCCATATGAGACATACCCGACTCGTCTGAGCACTGTCGATAATTAACCGATAGCAACAGTACGAACAGATGACTTATGTATGAGACCACATTGTAGCAGAACTGATGAAATTATCTGGAGATATCGTTCAAAATTCTTCGAGAATAATTCCGAATGGAACGGTTGTCGTCGAAGATACTGAAATTATCGCAGTTGGGGATCGGGACAATTTATCTGAGCAGTATCCAGACCACTCTGAACAACACTACGATATTATCATGCCAGGGATGGTCGGTGGTCACATTCACTCCGTCCAGAGTCTTGGTCGTGGTATCTCCGACGATACCGAGCTCATCGATTGGCTGTACGATTATATACTCCCGATGGAAGCAACATTGACCGCTGACGAGATGAAAACTGCCGCCAAACTCGGGTATCTCGAACTTATCGAAACAGGAACCACGACGGCGATTGACCATCTTTCAGTCGCCCACGCTGAGCAGGCGTTTGAGGCTGCTGGCGAAATGGGCATCCGTGGGGTGCTGGGTAAGGTGTTGATGGACCAGCGGTCACCAGACGGACTTCTTGAGGAGACACAGGATGCGCTTGCTGAAACAGAACAACTGATTCGGACATATCACGGCAGTCACAACAATCGTATCCGCTATGCTGTGACACCACGGTTCGCCGTTTCCTGCACAGAAGAATGTCTCCGTCGGACAAGGGAACTGGCGGATGCATACGATGGTGTCCGTATCCATACCCACGCAAGCGAAAATCAGGACGAGATTAAGACCGTTGAAGCGGATACCGGACAACGTAATATCCACTGGCTTGATGAGGTTGGACTCACAGGTGAAGATGTCGTCCTCGCCCACTGTGTCTGGACGAATGAATCTGAGCGGGAATTACTCGCAGAGACCGGAACCCACGTCACTCACTGCCCCTCATCGAATATGAAACTCGCAAGTGGGATCGCTCCTGTCGTCGATTATCTCGATAAGGACATCAACGTCGCGCTTGGAAACGACGGTCCACCGTGTAACAATACGCTCGACCCATTTACCGAGATGAAACAGGCGAGTGTGTTACAGAAGGTCGATAAATTAGACCCAACTGTGGCAGCAATGGAGGATATCTTCGAGATGGCGACAATCAACGGTGCAAGAGCCGCTGGATTTGATCGTCTTGGCGAGCTCAAACCGGGGTGGCGGGCTGATATAATCGGATTATCTACGGATAACACACGAGGAACACCGCTGTATGACGTTCTCTCATATCTCGTGTTTGCGGCGCGTGGTCATGATGTCGAATTCACGATGGTTGATGGCAACATACTAATGGAAAACGGAACGGTCACAGTCGCCGACGCTGAGAGGATTCGGCGATCAGCCACGGAAGTTGCCAGGTCACTGGATATATCTGACGCACGAGCTGATGCACAAGATCAGAAACCGTGATCGGTGATGATAATCAGGGCACTGTTATCTATGTACAGACGGGACAAACCGACTGCCTCAGGGCTTTGATCTAAAGCCGGGGTGGGTTCACAGCTGATCTATCAGCCGTTTCGACGCCTGTGACGTTCAGCCTATAGTATCAATAGTACTCACCCCAGTTTGGCGGGACTCGATTGAGCTGTTTTCCATACCCGCTCTCACCGACAACCACCCCATCAGTTGCAATACATTCCCCCCGAAGGTACGTCGCGTCGACTTTCCCGGTCACCTCTCGTTCTTCATAGATCGAAAAATCAGCCCGTGAGGCATTATCGGTCGCGTCGATTGTTTGAGTCGCGTTCGGATCAAAGAGCACGAAATCGGCGTCAGTCCCCGGTTCAAGCGTCCCTTTGTCAACAAGACCGAAGATACGAGCCGGATTGGAACACATTAATCGGACGAGATCCGGATACGACAGCTCTCGTTGGACGACTGCCTCGTCGTGGAACACCGGAAGTGAGCGCTGAAGTCCGTTTGCTCCGTATTCTGAGTCCCACCAGTTGTCCGCCCGCTTATCCTCGCGTGTGAATGCGACGTGGTCGGTCGAAACAACATCAAGAGTTCCACTCTGTAGATGCTTGAACATCGCCTCGATGTCGTCGGGCGTTCGAAGCGGCGGTGCAATCATGGGTAATAACCCCTGTTCGGCATATCGGCTTCTGTCGAGAGTGGTGTAGTGAACGCATGTTTCGCCACGAATCTGAGACTTATCAGTTTGGGCTGCGGCGAGCACCTCAGCGGCTGCCTTGCAGGACGTATGGATTCCATAGTACTTGTTGCCCACCGTCTGTGCCATTCGGACGGCGTCGTCTGCAGCCATCGCTTCTGCATGATCTGGTCGGGAGTCCGGATACGCTGTCGGCTTCCCACGCCCAGTGTCGCGCATTGTCGCTTTCCGGGTTGAACAGATGTCATCGTCTTCGGTATGAAGCACGGCGACACTATCAGTCGCCTCGATTTCCTCAAAGACACGCTCGATGAACCCATTTGAGAGTCCAAAGTCGTAGGTTGTGAACATTTTGAACGAGACGATACCGGAATCGACGAGATCCTTGATCTCATCAAGGACTGCTGGGTCGTCTCGAGCAATTGTCCCGTGCACACTGTAATCGACGAGTGAGGACGCTGCGGCGTCAAACTGACGCTTAACGGCATCATGAAGCGTGCGATCACGTGACCATGGTGGTCCCAGTTCGTCCCATGCCTGCCAGGCAAACGTAATGACGCTCGTGACGCCCCCGAGGGCTGCGGCCCGACTCCCAGTCTCATAGGAATCGATGGTGTTTGGACCCTCAATATGGACATGCGGATCAACGACCCCAGGAAGCACCAGGCGGTCGGATGCGTCGACAGTCGTGTTAGTATCGACATGTGCTCCATGTGCGACCATCCCGACGATACTCCCCTGGTTGATGAGAAGGTCAGCGTCCACGGTGTTCTCGGCTGTTACCAGTGTCCCGTTTCTGACGGCAAGATCAACCGTCATACATCGGTCCTGACCAGGTTTTCGGCATCGTCTGTTGGGTTTGTCTCCGGGGTCTGAGGTATCTCAATTTGTTCATTGTCCAATTATGACCCCAGCGACTGGATTATCACTACTCACAAACATGGATACCACATCTTGCGGCCAAGAGACTGACGATTGTGTGTCATAGCTGACCGCACGAATAATATACAGCGGTGATTTCGGAGTCATTGAGCAAGAAGTTCCCTCATCTCACGCCACTATTGTGTGGCGGAGTATAATAATTTAATCGGTGACTGGAAATAATTGTCAATATCTTCGTGTTATTTATGTATGATTACGTTGCTATGAGATGTGATAGATTACATTGTTGCAAATGCTGTCGTCTTGGGCTATCACGGCACCCACAGAGAAGGAGGCTCATTCGAAGAGATAACTGGAGGACCCGATGAGTGAAATCGAATTGATTGTGGGTGATGAATCGTACACGGCAGCATTACTGGAGACAAAAGCCCCCGAATCAGTCGACGCTGTTTTGACTTCCTGCCGCTTCACTCAGAACTCATGCACGTTCGATGGAGTGGTATCGCGACATGGATCAATATCGACGACATAGAATTACCGGCACTCCAACGCGAAAACCACACTGTCTATCCGTCTATCGGTGATTTACTGCTATATCCAGGGTATCAGAACGAACAGGAGATTCTCTGGTCTTGTGGACCGACCTGTTTCAAAAGTCCTGCTGGAGAGCTGGCGGGCAATCATTTCGCGACGGTTAATGCAAGCCGCGAAGAACTCAAAACACTGGAAGAGCGGACGCTTGCTGACGGCACACAAGAAATCACCATCAAAATGGCTTAATTTCCCTCACTATCGAGCACAAATCATAAACCGTGGGACTGAGCTTGCCCGCGTCGGTGTCGGTGTCGGTGGCGAAGCCCCTCATGTTCCTCAGTGTCAATTCTGGGGTCCCCACCGCTTTTGTTTGTGTCTGGATTACTGCTGAGGTGTCCATGACTCTACGGAAACGACACTCGACAGTGTGAATTACCTCGGGCTCACACCAGGATCCGTTGCATTCGTCTCGGGATTCTGTGAAATACCCCCGTTGTTGAGACGGCAGCAGTCGTCCGTAACTTGCCCTCCACATCGGGAAATCATTCTTTGTCGTTCCTGGATGAGGAACGATAAAATATCTGACCGTATCAGGACAGGCGGGTCATGAACGGACACATGCGAACGAGGAGACACTCGGTATGAGCACACGTTCTTCGGATGATCAAGAAATGCTCGACAGGATAATTCAATCCCAATCACAAAGGGTATTTGAGTATCGCTGGAGACGGCAGCATATGGAACGACTGCATGAGTCCCTACACGAAGCACCGATTATTGATAAGGATGGATACGAATATCTGGTCCACCCAATCAGCAATGGGGTTCCGGTATTGGAACCGAGATTGTTGCGGGAAGTGATTATCGACATCATGCAGCAGTCGAATTTTGACGTTGACAAAATCGTCGCTCCCGAAGCAATGGGTATCCATCTGGCAACAGCGCTGTCGCTTCAGACAGATCTCCCACTGGTCGTTATCCGCAAACGCTCATATGGTCTGCCCGGGGAGGTAGCGCTACACAAATCGACTGGATACTCCGAATCGGAGATGTACATCAATGATATTGAATCGGGTGACCGCATACTCATCATTGATGATTTGCTTTCGACTGGGGGGACACTTGCGGCAATCTGTGGGGCACTTGATAACATCGGGACAGAAATAGTAGATATCATCGTCGTCATACGGAAAGTCGGTCAGTCTGCGATGGATGATCTTGAACATGATGTGACGAGTCTCGTTGATATTACAGTCGAAGACGGCGAAGTAACGATTCAGTGACCGAGCACGCATGCCGCGTCAGCTCAGATCTGACTCTGTTTTCCGCGCTCTCATAAGCGACACCCGTTAATTGCCTCGATTGAATTTCGCCAGTCTCAAACTCGACGTCACCGTTGACGCAAGTCCTCGCCCACACAACTGAGTAAGCAGCATAAGAAGGACGCCTGCATGTCTCACAGATAATCAGTACTGAGATTATCGAATAATATCATTTATGAGATCACGTCTGACCACCGCATGTTATTTCCAGTAACTCAGATGACTGAACCGATAATGAGAGTACAGGTGTTATAAATTCGTCCAAAGTAGTCACTCATTCAATGATTTATCCCAGTCGAAAGCTGCAAAATGGCTATTCATCAGTAACGTACACATGTACATATTTTTGTGATATCAGTTGGGTTTTCATCTTACTGATTTACCAATAAAACTATCACATTGATGAATGGATATCAGTATATTCGTTCACCAGTCGAAGTATAAAATTATCTATGATTAGATATCCCATTATTATAACGTTCCACCTATCTCAAGAGTGGATTGTGTATCTATCAGGACAACAAGGATTCGTTCCGCGACGAGCAGGGCGAAGAGTAAGCAAGAGAGAACTCCACCCGGCAGAATAAAAGATTCAATCCGTATCTTCACCCATTGTTGATCCCTCCGATCAGGCTATCACTCCCATATTAGGTTGTATATCGCAATGATGAGAGCCAGTTCAAAACTGGTGCTGTATCGCTTGAGCGCAACTCACATCATCAATTATCATATCCAACGGCGGTTAGGAATCCAATTCTTCAGGGGTGTGAGAATATTAAGTCGGGTCGAGTCTCCGTATCGGCTGGAAAAATAATCTTATTCTTGATGAAATGAGTATGCATGTATACGTGGGAATAATAATGCTGCCGCAGACCTCATTGTGGTACAGACCCCCGGGATAATAACTCGGATGAGTCTAATGCGTATTATTGAATAGGAAACTCAAATGAAGATGATAATGAAACTCTATACAGACATAATACGAGATATCACACGAGTTCCTATTGTCTGTGAGAAATCTGAGTATGGAAGATGCCCTGAAGATGTGACGGAGATCCTCGATTCACAATAGTGATCTTCTCGGTTGCGCAAGTATTCGTATTTATATGTTTCCTGATAAGTAGCGTTCAAAGCAGTTTGAGCGGTGGAATTTGATCATAGGTGGACAATCACCGACTCCTACGGTTGGCTGTCACTGTCAGTGTCACTGAGATGCTGGTTGATTCTCATAGTCTCGGTCTCAGTCTCAGTCTCATGTTTAGGTGTGTCCTGCGCTTGCGCTGATCATCGGGGTCATGATAATAGCATCATGTAGTTTGCGCAATGAAAACCACCTTTCAGTGTAATGGATACGTTTTGATGATACATCGAAAGTATCTCGGGATAAGTAGGGTCGGCAGTATCTCGATATTCACAGGACGCCAGACCTCCAGAGGCTCAAATCAGGAATGCGAACACTGGGTATGAGCCGATAATTGCAAGCGATGGGGTCAGTAGCCACATTGTCACGATACGTTTAGCCGCAGCCGGATTAAACAGGCTTTGCTCATCGATATCTGCCGGTCCCTCGGTACCAATATCTGGGACATCCGGGGTTTCATCTGGTTTTTCAGTTGGTTCCTCTCCACTGGCAACATCCCCAATGGTCGGTCCGGACGGAGTATCCTCGGCGCGTGAGGTGGCTAACGCCCCAGTCGAGACTGCGACATCTGGACGGTCAGGGGATGGCGTTGCTAACTCTGCCAGCGTCGCCACCCGACTTGCTCGTCCCCATCCGAGCCCGATGATTGTTGATGTCGTGCTCACGGCGAGACTCGCTGGAATTCCAAACGATGACAGAATGGTGATGACCGTCCCACCAATCACGGAAACAATCAGTGACGCGAGAATCGGGAGTTCCGTGATATCGTCCCCAACCATCTCAAGCGTCCGGCGCGCGATAGTGAGACCTCCCAACCCAAAGGCTCCCACTGCGAGCAGGACACCCTGATTAACGGTGAGCGAGCCACCCGAACCAACAAGTGGAGCAACTGCGTTTGCAGCGTTCGACGCCCCAGCAGAAAACGCCATATAACAGCCAATAAGAACTACCAGAAATGATCCAACGATATCCTGCGGTGATGCGTTTGGATTGATCGACAACCGTGGAATCGTGCTCGATCGATCAAGTTGGATAAAATGGAGATCGAATGTCGTGAACGCAACGTAACGATCGGCATAGGGGTACATATAGCGACCGATAACGACCCCAATTATCAGACACACCAGCGGGGAGACAATCCACGCTGAGAGGATGACAAACATTAATGATCGATTGAGCGTACTGCTTGCGAGCCCTAATCCGATGATGGCACCCACGGCAGTCATTGAGGTCGACGCTGGGACGCCGTAGAGATTCGATATTAACAGCGACGCGCCGGTGAAAAACAGAACGACAACACTGGCAATAGGCGTGAACTGGATTGCTGGCACTATACTGCTACTCATCGTTGTGATAACATTCCGACCGACAGTCCACGCCCCGAGAAATGCAAATCCGACGAACAATGCCCCCGCAGTTGTCTTTCGAACAAGACGTGAACCGACTGCAGGACCAAATGCAACGCCTGTAGATGATCCACCGATATTGAACCCAACAAATATGGCGACAATGATACCGACGACAGCTAGTAATACCACCATCGTAACTGAATAAATGTTATTTGACTCCGGTTTATAACTTCTGACACCGCCTCCACTCCGTCAAACCCCGCTCCATATTAACAGAGATATCATCTCACTCAGACAGCAATACTGACAATATTGGTTTTATCGTTCGTATTCGTATTCGTATTCGTTGCGACTACACTGTGGTGACTGTGAGTAGTTCTACAGAGAACACAAGGCGAGTGTCTCGGGACCGTGATATTGATATTGACGTTGATATCGATGTCAATGTCGATGTTGATGTGACTCCAAGACGACTCACAGCACTGAAGCGCGAGCGGGGTCGCAGACATTCGTCTCAATACCCACCTCCGATTCCCTCATGTTTGGCAGTCTGTCGGCGCTCATCCCTCATCCTTGACGAACAACGCAGCAAAGCGAGGAGCGCAGGAGGGCGAGGATGGGAGACAGAGATTTTACTATCAACATTTCAGTGACTCTCTCCTGAAAATATCAGATAATTATTCTTTTATCATAAAATAATATGTTTGTTGCATTCACATACAGAGGAACCGACTGTCTGCAATCTTGCCACTCGATTGAGCGACTTGCGTTTTATACACATGTAGTACCGATTAAACCCATCCCATAAAATGAGCCTTCTCCATTTACTTGAGAGTCCCACCGTTCGATGGACAATTGCTGTTGTGCATCTTGGGGCAGAGTTGCTTTGTTTTGTTGTCCTTGCTGACTTATTTTGGATTGATCAAGTGATAGCAGTCGTTGTATCCGTGATTGCATCTCTTATTCTCCCATCAGCATTGAAATCGCTCATCGAACACTACACCGTCACTCACTCGCACTCTCGCTCTCGTTGATATCATCCGAATTCTTCAGCCGAAATGCAACCGAGTCGGGAGAGATATACGTAGAGGTGAAAAGAGAGTAACACTCATTCATTATTCAACGATATAGCACACATAGAGGTAGAACCAGAAACAGAGACATGTGTGGATATTCTCTGGGTTAATTTCCGCTGTTGTCCTGGGAGTTTAGATTACTGCCAGAGACATCATGAGTCATCTCTTTGAGGCTGTCAGTTGTGAGTTGCTTAATGAGCGTAACGATGATGACGGCTGCTCTTTTGATTTGGTTTCGATTGATGCGAATCAATACAAGACAGTATCATTATATTTGGAGTTGTCCCTGTCAGTCAGACACCTCCAGAGCGCATAGCTGGACGGTTGAACTGACTGAAGATGCTAAGAATAACACGCGATTCGATTCCAGTCGTCTCAGGATTGCCGAGTGAGAGTGAACACCTCACGTCGCAAGTAAGGCGTGACGAGGACTGGGATGCATCAGCCAGCATCACGCAATTCCGGGATTTGTGCGTTCAAATCCGGCTTATACGGAATCGTAATCACAGCGGTCGCCCCATCATTATCGGGTTTGAATCGGAGGGTTCCACCAATCGAGGTCACGCCCCACTTGGCAATCCAAAGACCGATACCGCTGCCATGTTGCAGGGGTGTTTCCTCACCAGAGATTAATACCTCACGCTCATGATCGGGGATTCCCGGTCCGTCGTCTCTAATTTCGAAAGTCGCGCGACTGTTCTCGACATCCGTACACTCGATTTCAACTCGCGGAGCGGTCCCGGCATGTTCAAGACTGTTTTCAATCAGACTCCGGAATACCTGGATAAGGATTGTTGGATCCGCGCGGACCTGCAAACCATCGGGGACATCGACCCGGATTGTTCCATCGCTGTCACACTCGGCTGTAATTTCGGCGAGTAATTCCGGAACATCCACCGGTTTGGGAGAGCGCCCTGCAGACCCAAACATCTGCTCAATGTCCTGTGCCTTTTCTCCAAGAGTCATGAGATCTGCCGTCGTCGTCGCTGCTGTTGTTAATGGTTTTGAGACGCTGTCGTCGTCTGTGCGGTCCGCTGCAAGCTCAACGTATCCTTTGACGACCCCCAAGTCATTTCTGAGATTATGTCGGAGCACTCGATTGAGCACAGCAAGACGCTGCTCGCGCCGGCGCTCGGCGGTAATATCCTGCAGGACGACTGTATGACCGACATGTGTTCCGCCAGCGTCCTCAATCGGTGATGTCGTGACCGTGTACTGCCGGGTTTTGCCTTCAACAGTGACTGACAACACCTCGTCAGTCCCAATCTCAATCCCCGTCTCAGTCTCAGTCTCAGTCTCAGACGGATCGATGCCGTTCAGATATTCACTCAGAGGGTGACCGAGGGTTGGCTTATCCGCAATCTCAAGAATCCGCTGGGCTTCGGCGTTGAGATCGACGAGCCGTGCATCTTCATCAATAATTAGTACTGCTGTCCCAAGGTCGTCTATCGCGGCGCGTTCGCCGGCACGTCGCGTGGCAGGGGTTATCTCGAACATCTCTCGGGAAAAGAAGGCATATACATCGAAGGCGAGATGAATCGGAAAGGTAAGCGGGGTCAGATTCACCCGCCAGAATCCCCCGATTTGGAACAGCCAGAGGAGAAAAGCTACGCCAGGAAGAACAGGTGATATCGCAACTGCTGCGGCTTGAGTGCGATACAGAGGACCATAGCTAAAGAACGTATCGAACAGCACAAACGATGCGGCAGCAATCATGATGACCACGCCGGTAACGTTCACGAACAGCCACGGTCCATGTGTGTATGTAACTGTCGCGGCGCCAAATAGCGGCTCAATTGAGTACTCACTCCAAGCGATTCCATGTATCGGATTCGTCACGATGATTCCGGTGTGAATAGTCTGAAGCGCAACAACCGCAGCCATCCACCGCGACCGGACGAGGGATCCACGACCGGTGTACTCTAATGCGAAAGCGAGAAACGACACCCCGATGAAGTTCACACCAACCCAGACTGGAATCTCCAGGATTTCTCGAATGAGTGGGTCAAATACGAGCAAAGCGGTGCCATATGAGAACGACCAGAGCGCCTCACATGCGATGGTCACAATGAAAAAGCGCGCGCCTGGCTTTGAGCGGTACTCCCAGAGATATCGGAGGAAAATGACCGATGCGATGCCGGAAGCAAGTGCTCCGACTGCGAGCCACGAGACAGTCACTACACTCGCTGATACTTACGCCATATAAAAGGTCGTTATGGAACCACACTGTGTGATACACGGATCAAAGGAGTCTCTCTCCACAGGTATCCCTCGGGATTCATTTGATACAGAAAAAAGTTGGAAGAATAGCTGTTGTTATGCACGGCGAACGCATCAATCAAGACACAGCTGTTTTGACAGATGAGCGAGGCGAGCGTCTCTGAGCGTTCGTTTAACAATTGTTGGGACTGTGATTTCTGTATCCGAAGTTGCAGCGGAACGCGTAACCGGGCGCTCCAGGTGAACTCAATGTGGGTTCGGATAGACACAGTGGTCATATTTTCACCGACTGGTGAGAAGGCAGTTCACAGTTCTGTTGGTATTGACATCTGTCACGGTCACAGCAGTCATCACGTGACCGTGAGGTGCAACAGTGGTGCTCTCATAACGTCGGTGATCGCCCGGATGCTTCGAGTCACTTTTTAGAATTCAATCTGAGGATTGCACATGGTCCATGACCCGCTTTCGCCCTCAGAGGCCCTTCGAACAAAGCCAGGAATCATTCTTGGAGGAATCAGTCTATTCATTCTCGTGTACTCACTCATCGTTACTGCGCAACTTCTACTGGGTGGGCTTTTGATGCTCATGTTAACGCTGGGCGTCTATGGATTTTATCGGATATTTGCCGTCCTTGATGCGGTGGCTGACGCACAACAGCGGATTGCGACCGTTCGTGAACGAGAGAGCAACCACAACCACGATGATCAATACACAGACGCTGAAACGAATGATGATACTGCGTCTCTCAACTCAAGATCAGACCCAGACTCACACCGAGAAATCGAGCGAGCATGTGGATGATAACGAATAGTCCCTATCGGATTCAACCACGCACTCATTTGACTTTGTTGAAATCCTCAGTCAGCGATATATTCTTAGAGATACCCTAGATGCAGAGCGCGTATCTCATATAGAATTGTTTCCGATTCGATCAGATTAGATTAGATCGGTCAGCACGGGCGCTATGATTACCGGGCACCACGTCGTTTCACCGGATGTATCAGCATGTAAAATCAAGTTTCTGCGATAGTTTCCTGCGTTCACTATTATCTATCTGAGACCAGAAAGCGTCGTGAAGACAGAACTCTCCTGTCCGTTCATTTACCATATAAACTCAAGATCATGTGCGAAGTCGTCAACGGTCCCGTGTAAGGCTACGGGCGTTGAATCTTCAGGTGGAGTGATCATACCCTGTTTTGCGGTTTCTGTACCCACCGTGTATGAGACAAGGTCATCCGAGAATACGCCGAAAGCAGTCACGATATTGCGAACAGTCTCTCAGAACTGAGCTAAGGCGCGTGCCGTCAGTCAGATGCTTCAGGACGACGAACAACCGAAAGTCGCAGAGTCGGAACAGTACTGGAGTCCGTCGTCGCCGACCTCGGTGAGTCTCACGACGAAGCGACGATTCAACTGTACTCCACAGAGGCTCCTCCACCGACTGATACAGCTACCTTTCGGTTGGTGGTAAGTGAGCTCGTCGGGAACGTCATCAGACACGGTAATGACTCCTCGGAAGTCGAAATTGAGACGATGCCGTCGACGGTCAATGATAAGACGCGAATCACGGTACGCGACGACGGTGAGTCGCTGTTCCAGCACAGTCACGGAATCAGTCTCTGCCTCTGGCTTGTCAACTGTGGTGTTCGGCAACTCGGTGACGGTTCGAGTTTGGGCGGCTTGGCGATGGCGGAACTGCCCTACACCTTTTTTACCACACGTGCTAGGCTGACGGTCACCGGTATCTACGCCGAAACAGCGGACGCATTCAGCAATCGCCTCCGATCAAGCTTCGAGACATTGTGGTCACCTCTTGGGACTCGCGGTCAACACGCGGGAGAACCGTGAGCTCCTGCTGATGGACGCAATCACAGTCATTTCCTCGACCCCATCAATCGATTTCACCGCCAGAGACACTCCAAACGGATTTAATCCAAAATCACATCAATGGCAATATGCCTCCTAACGATGAATCAACATATACGCTCGCCATTCGACTCCGTTACGCGTCGTCAAGCCCTCGCAATCGGTGCCAGCGCCGCCGTAGCGTCCACCGCCGGTTGCTCGACAGTCCTTGACGCGGTCGGCAACCGAATCTTCGAACAGGTCAACCTCTTCAACCAGTTGAATCAGGAGGTTAGCGGGTCGATTGAGGTTGTAGATCCCGACGGCGAGACGGTCCTTGATACTTCCTTCGACGTTCCCTCTACCGAGTCAGACGGTGAGAGCAATATCGTCGCCTACGCCGACGTATGGACCACCACCGGCGAGTATCATGTTGATTTGGAGCTCGCGGATACCGTGATAGCAGGAACTTCAGGGCTGAGTCAGCGATTTTCGATTACTAGTACTGAAGAGGAAATCGTCGCTATCTCTATTGGCTCAAGCGAGGAAACTGAACCAATCGCGCTTCGAGTCGGAGAGTCGTTCTCGGATCTCGCGCAGACAAACGAGACCAGCTAACCAGGACCGAGGAATTTCACGAGTGTTTACTCGACGGCGGGTTCCGAGCCCGTGTCAACGACAAGCAACACAAAGCGCCCGGCTGCGTGTACTAACACTGTTACCGGGAGCCCGATCGCGGGTAACTGAGAGTATTGTCGGACCAGTACCCACTGAAGCCACTCGTCCGAGCATCGTGAAGAGTCCGCTGATGAACGTTCCCGCCGTGACCGTCTCTAGCGCTCGAATCCCATCATATGTGAGCGTCCGCGTACCGCCGTTTCCGACGAGCGGAGCGCCCCCGACGATATTCCTCTAAGTATACGTAACTGAGTAGTACGACTGCCAAGCCGAGTAGTAAGACAGTACAGAGGAGAACGATGGCGGTTCCGCCAGCGAGTATCGACTCCTCCGCCGATTGCTGCTAATGAACCGAGGGGAACGCGGGATAGTAAATGCTCCGAGCGCTATTGCTACGACGGAAGCCCCGATCCAGACATAAATCCCGTTCCGTGAAAGCCACGTATACGCCCGATTCGAGTAAGTGTCGGAGTGTGACGTCGCTCAGTCAACCTCGGGGCTGGACCCGCCCGCTGAGACATCCTCTGTCATGCCGGCTGATCGGTCGTCTCCCGTATACTTCCTGTTCCGTGTCTCGGGCGGAGAAACGCAGCTAAAATCAGTGCCCCTGTCACATCTCTGTGAAACTTCCAACGGCACTACTGCCGCAGCTACTGTGTCGGTTCTGTCTCGCTCACGTCGGCAGGGGCGTCGCTGAAAGAGTCACTCAGAGATGTCACACGGTCATACTCACTCGATTGAAAGCCCGACAGAGCGTTGATACCGGAGAAAGTTCAGATAAGCCAAGGGTTCGACAGATACGTGGCATCTCGATTAGTTCATCAAGCAAACCACGATAGGTCGTGTTCTTCCCGCACTGTGAGACACAGCAGAAAAACGTGCTGTGGAAGTGTATAGCGGTGTGTGGAGAGCTGTGAGGAGTATCGGGAGACCGTTCGGTGTGCCAGATGGATTGCCTTCTCAGTCACCCGGAGGATCTGTGACTTCAGGAGGGCCTTCACTCGGGGGATAACAGACCAAGCATGTAATTCTTTGAGGATTTCAACAAAGCCACTCATCTGTCTCCTCCGTCATTCAGTATTATTCAGAGAGCCCAGTTGCTGAGTACAGCAATTGTTTCTTGAATGTCTTCTCACTCCGAGTCTGAGAGATGTCGCTTCGGCGATTATCCGGATACAGTTTCAGCCGAGTTGTGTAGCGTCCTGATATCGGGCGCCTCCAAACCCAAGAAGCGGAAAGAAAATGAATGATAAAAACGTCAGTCCAAGACCGAATAAGATGCCTTTGCCGAACTTGCCAGCTACATCAATACTAATCTTTGCCAAGGCAAAAACCTGGATCACCGGAACGAAAAATAGAATTACCCACCACCACGCGTTGTCGCTTATCTTTGTTAATACATAGAAATTATATATCGGAATAATTGCAGCCCATCCCGGTTCACCTGCCTTCTCGAATGTCTTCCAGAATCCAGCGAAAATAACGATAGTGACAGCCAAAGGGGCGATTATGCCAAGGATACCGCCACCATCATTCTGTAACGGGACAAGAAAGTTCACAATTGGTGTCATCAATCTTATCATCATTCTGCTGTCTGATAATATTTATTCATGAGTTAATCTGTCCGCACGGGCGTTTTTCTGATTACTGTTTCGTGCCCGTCTATACGGTGTCCAGAAAGACTGGTTGATACACCGATAATAATAGATAACACCGCGAGATTACTACATTTCACCATATCCTACTACCATCTGCCGTGTTGAACAGCGGCCTCTAAGCCACGGTGAGACGAGACCAATCTTGAGATCACTCACAACAATCGCCAGCAAGCCGACTCAAATTCCGACCCGTCGGTCAGCACCGCTATTCAACAGAGCACTACCATCGACACTCGTGTATATCAATGAATCGTCGACCTCAGTGCATCGTCCTCAATAGACTTGATGAATTGAACTCATAACTCGGGACAATCGAACTCGACACTGCCATGGACTATTTCTCAGTGTGAAGCACTGCTTGGTCGTTTTCAGTTCGCAAATAGAGCAATTGGAATGAGACTCATGCAGCGAAGAACACTGTTGTCAGCTCTGAGTACTGTGGGAACAGTTACAATTGGAGGGTGCGTTAGCAATGGGAATGAGGACCCACGCTTCTCAACAGAAGGGAATGACTCTCAACTCATTCAGTCCGCAGCAAAAGAGTTGATTATGACAGTTGAGGACCTCCCCGGGAGTGGATGAAAAAAAGACAAAACAGCTCCGCCGCGAATCAAAGAATTGCACGACGAGTATTTGCAAGACCTGCTTCGCAGGACAGTGCAGAGACGGAAGGAATCACTCTCTCAGTCAAAAAAGCAACTGAGGTATCCACTGCGGAAGAAAGGGACGCGCAGATGAACCCCGAATATCTCACAGGACAGACAGTCGAGCCAAGTGAATCTCGAGAACTGGAAATCGGGGTCGAAAGTATGGTCTCTACATGGCAGAGTCAAGACGAACAGGAGGCACAGAATCCACTCACAATTCAGGGTGCAAATCCATTTTGTCGTTTGCTGTGGGTCGTGACAGCTGCCCCTGAAGAGTCTGTCCCAGCAAATTCCGTTACCCTCGAACAGATCGATACATTAGGGATGACAGTCGATAAAAAATGGCGATAGAAGATAATCAAAACCAACACCAACGCCAGCGCCAACGCCAACGCAGGGCAGCGACGAGGACTTGAATTATCTCCTTGTGGACTCACACGGCGACGAGTGTCGGAGGACAATTAAATCTGAATCGAGTCGTTAGCTGTCGGTGCTGAGTGGGTTGATTGCCACACCGATGTCGTAGGAGCTAGCGTCTGCGGTATCATCAACTTCGGCAACAATCGCAATCGTATTGTCACCCTCACTGCTATTAGTACTGCTACCTGGAAGCGTCGCAACGTATGTTCTTTCTCCAGTTTTGATTGCCCCATCTTGAGCGTTTGCGTCGTCAACGTTTGCGTCATTGTCGCCCACACTGGAACCGCCGCTAGTCGGGTAGTCGATTCCAACTGCAATATCAATCATGTCTGGTGAGTCAATTGTGATTTGAACATCGAGGCTATCTGCTGCATTGTTTGACACCTCGGGGAGGAATACGACATCATCACCAGTGTTGAGTTCAACAGCGACCTGAAATTCTGTGTTGTCGTCGGAAATTCGCTTGAAGCTTGCGTCCACAGTTGAATTGATGGTAACCCCGTCACTGTCAGCGCTTGTTCAGCTTGCACGTCGGCTCGTCCTTCAACACTTCCAGAGAGTCCTGATGCGGCGGCTGTGACTCCTACCCCTACAGCGGCGACCCCTGCTGTTCCGAGTATGAGTGACCGTCGAGAAAACTCTGACACAGATATGAAATAGTACGTAATGCACACATATCAGACTTGTATAAATTTGTCGAAACCGGTTGGTTTCAATATTGAAATGATATGATTATTTGTCAATGATACTGCAGTGATTACGTTGTCAATGTGACTTTCACTTTGGCTCAGTCGCAATTTCGACAACAACAGTGAGGCGTCACTTGACAGAAACTGAGAAATTCTGGTGAACATATGCACTGCGAATCGCGTGTGAGTCTGAATACTGGTGAGGCTGCTTTTGAGACGAGTAGTGTGAGACAAATTCAATTCAGTTGATCACAACAGCGCTCAACAGTATATCAGTCGGTGGCAATATGACCACTGTGTCTATCCGAACCCACATTAACTTCACTTGGAACACCCGGCTAGGCGTTGCGCTTCGGATACGGAAATCAAATCCCCAACAACTGATATGCATCGACCTCCTGCTGACATAATCACCGATCAATGGAGAGGATATCACAATCAGGAAATCAATACCGGCTCAATTCGCAGTCAGATTCTCGCTCGTGTTAGTTGATTCTCAGAAATAGTAGTGTTCCTGTGTGATGATCTGCAGTATGATTCTTTATTTGCTCAAATAACTGGAGTTGACCTTCGAATATTTGGAATCAATTGGACGCTTTTCTGCTCGTGTGATGCATCATGAGACACGGGTATCCTGACCCAGATGTAACAGGAAATCAATTTAGACTGCGCGAGTTTTTTTATGTGGTCCCCTATTGCACCCACTGATGTCGTCAAAGCGATGGTATTCATTCATAGATTCGTGGATACCGTCAGTGTGGATTACCCTTAGCGCGATGGGGGGAGCTATGATTATCCAGGGCGCAGTTGATGTGGTTGTGGGGTCTGCACCACTCGGATCCGCTGTGAGGATATTTGGTGGGCTCTTGCTCATCGGAAGTGGGAGCGTTGGATATATTCGCTCGCCGAAAACACTCGAAGTTCCTGGAACGAGCGGTCTCATTATCCGTGCAGTGGGTACTGTCGGTGCGGTCATCTACGTAGTTATTACAGCTTTTACCCTCAGTCGTGTGATTGGGTGAGACACTCACCGATTGACGGTGACGGTAATCGTGAGTGTGACAGTGGGTATGAGTGCCTGACGAGTAATCTCTCAATCTTCATACGTTCATATCTGCTTTTGTGTCCCTTGGATGCGCAGGCTCATCTTTTCTTTTTGACGGAGAGACGTGCACAAAATAACCGCTTCGAGGGGGTATTGTGACTCGTGTCGTAACTGAAACCTGCACCACACGTCAGCCACGAGAACAGAGACGGTGACAGTTGTACTCACAGTTGTCGTCATTAGCGTCGGTATTATCATGAACGAACGACCGCTTTCGTGTCGAGGTCGGAGTCGGATTTTGACCCGGGGCTACCTGTTAGCCGACAGAGTAAGTTGAATGCTGTCTGTTACATCCACTGCAACCCGTCACATAAACTATATATTGATGGTTAAAAGATGGGAATATGGTACCCTTCTCATCACCTGTTAGTGATAACCAACTTCAAAAGTGGTTTCTGACGAATGCGCTCTGGGTTGAGACGTTATTGGCTATCGTAGCAGTTGGTATCTGGATTATTGCACTCCCAATCATCATTTTTGGAGTATTTACTGCATTGGACGGTGATACCTCAATACTCGACGTTGGGATGATGATCGTTGTCGCTGGATTCACCAGTGTCACCCTTCTTGCGGTGTATGCGGTTGTCTCTGGCTTTCTTGAGATTCGTCATCAGGGACCGTTTTTTATCAGACGCGTGATATTGCATCTATCGCGCATGACGGGATTCAACTTCTCAAAACGCTCATAGCTGGAGTACTGTTAGTGTCGCTGTTCATCTGGATTCTCTCAGCACTCACTGCGACCGCGACCACCACCACGACTGCTATCCCCGGTCTCAGCGATAACCCTGTATCTCGTTCTGGGTCTGCGTCTACCCTTGGGATGGTGTTTCGTTGGAATCGTAGGCTTCTTGTGGTGAGCGGCTTTCTTCTCCTAGTCACCGTGTTTACTCATGCTTTCGGAGCGTCCGTGATCACCGTTTTCGATGTTGTAACGGGGGCTGATGATGAGTGATAGCGATTAGTTCGAACAGTTTCACCGACGGTGTCGAATGACGCGGGTTCGGCGGCTCCCATCACCGACACGGATAATTACGGCGGTAAAGACTTGCACTAATCACTATGAGTCCCAACATGGATGGAGATAACAGTATCCATACCGGTCGTTGGTAATGTCACCAGTGTTTCTCTCCGAACCCACACTCAGACTGAGTTCAGCTGGAACGCCCGATGACGCGTTCCGCTGCAACTTCGGATAAAAATCAAATTCCCAATAACTGATACAACGGGTCCAATTGGTGAGAATCGACACCTGAATTTCTCTGTGTTCAGATATAACAGTCCAAAACAATTATGATATTTCAATCACGAATACAGATGCCATCGGAAACGATGGAGATCGCGTCTTCAGACATTATCACACACCTGAGATAGGTCGGACTGTTCAGTACAGTCTCACTCTATCTCTTGAGATAAAATAAAGAGATCTCAATGGGTGCTCTCCGCATCCGTCCGTCTCTCAGATACCGCATGTGTTCTCAGTATAACTCTCCAGGCGGCATTCAGACGCGACGTGACTGTCCAATTCAGTTGGTTACTGTATCAAATGTCATGCAAATATCACAACTGCACCGACGGTCACGGTCACACATCGGCTGATTGTCTTGCGAGAAAATGCTCTGAACACGGAATCAACGGTCATTTGTCTATCACAGACGGAAATTAACTATGACTGAGAACGAACCCAAACTCGACTCCGAATCCGAGAGCGAGTGCGTTTACTGCGGTGTCGTTGATGAACAAGAACAGATGTATTATGATATTCACGTCCGAGTAATCACACACTCAGATGGCTCTGATAAACCAGTCTGTAATCTCTGTATCCCTGATCTGGAGACCGTCCAGTGACTGATATATAGCGTTGATTGACTGACGTCGGTATCATTATCACTTTTTTTGATTCACTGATTCGACTTTCTCTGTGTATCAGTCGTTGGTAGTATGACCAGTGTTTCTCTCCGAACCCACACGCAGACTGATTTCACCTGGAACGCCCGGTTGCGCGTTCCGCTTTGGATAAAAAAATTACAGTCCCAACGACTGGTATTATTGGATTCCACAATCAAAATATCTTGGCGTCCAAGCATCTGTGCGTCTTTGTGTCGAGACACCCCCCGTGATTGATGAAAATCTCTCATCGACGAACGATGATTGAACGGTTGCGGGTTACGACAACACGGTTTCTCAGATGATCACATACGGTCATCGGAGCGGGCACACCAGCGAAAAAATATATGTGAGATTTCGCGTGTATGCAAGTGTGAACTATATGGCTGGGAGAAACGATTCGATAGCGAGCTCACTAATTTTAATATTGATGTAATATTATTGTTGATGTGTTTGGTATAAAAGTAATGATAACGAGAATAGTTCTTTACACTGCGGACCTGACTGGAGTCCCTCATGAAGCTGCTGAGGGAGCAATCACTAATTAGGACCACATTTGAGCTGCTGGTTTGGCACCCCCCGACAGCCAACCCGCGTTGCAGCGATTGAAGTGATCACTGGGTATTTATGACAGGCGCTAAGGAATAAACTGTAACCAGAGGATCATGTCGAGTGAGCAAAGCAGACGCCGGTTCCTTGCTGGGGTTGGGACAGCGGCGACGGCTATGGCGATTGGACCCACAACGGCAACGACAACCGCGACGGCTACTACTCCTGGAGGCACGCCGGCGCAGACGACTACTGACCCAATCTCGACAGACGCAGTTCAGTCGTTTTTTGACGACCGACTTCCGGAACAACTTGAAGAACACGATATTGCAGGTGCGACAGTGTCGGTCGTTGCCGATGGCGAACGACGTCTGAGCGAGGGATACGGTCTCGCAGACGTCGCTGCCGAGGAACCGGTGAAGGCTGATGAGACGCTGTTTCGGATTGGCTCCGTATCGAAGTCTCTCACGGGGACAGCGGTCATGCGCGGGGTTGAGGCTGGTCGGCTCAGTCTTGAGACGGATGTCCGCGAGTATGTCGATGGGCTGTCGTTCCCTGGTGAGTACAATACTCCAATCACGCTTGAGCATCTAGGTACCCACATAGCTGGTTTTGAGAGTGTCGTCTCGGGGGTGTTCACCGATACCGCGGAATCGATGCCAAAGCTTGAAACAGCAGTCAAAGCAGACCCACCGACACGCGTGCGCCCTCCCGGTGAGTTTGCCACGTACTCAAATTACGGAGTCGGGCTAGCAGGGTATGTAACCAGCGCGACTGCAGGGACCGATTACGCCACCCACATTCGCGAGGAGGTGTTCGAGCCGCTCGGGATGAACAAGAGCACAGCCGCCCAGCCGCCGGATGGCGAGCTGAGTGAGGCGGTCTCGAAGGGCTACGTTGCGACCGGTGACGGCTTCCAGGAGCGCGGGTTTGAGTTCGTTCCCCTCCGACCGGCAGGGTCGATCAGCGCCACTGCGACGGACATGGCGCGATTCATGCAACTGCATCTTCAGCGTGGTGAGTTCGACGGCGAGCAGTACCTCCGCCCGAAGACGATTACAGGGATGCATAATGCTCGATTCCAGAATCATCCGGCTGTCAATGGTATCGGCTACGGCTTCTATGAGATGAGTCGGGGGGACACACGAATCGTCGGTCATGCAGGCGATACACGGTTGTTCCACAGTCTGCTTGCGTTGTTCCCCGAGCGAGACATGGGGCTTTTTCTCTCATACAATACCGCAGGCGGGATCGAGGCGCGACAGGAGCTCTTTGATGCGTTCGTTAACGAGTTCGCCACGCCGGAACTTCCAACCATCGAGCCTTCGAGTGAAACACCGACGCGAGCGGATGAACTCACCGGCTGGTACCGAAGCACGCGGATATCTGCGACCGAGCCGACGAAACTCATCGGTGCCAGCGCGACGGTACAGGTACGAATCAACGACGGCACGCTCATCACCGACCCAGTTGCACCTGGTGCTGACTCTCAACGCTGGGTTGAGATCGAACCGCTCGTGTTTCGCGAAATCGACGGTCACGAGCGCCTTGCATTCCGGGCTGAGGACGACCAAATTACACATATGGTCCAGAACTCGTTGGGTGTGTTCCGTCCACTTGGTCCGCTAGCGAACCCCCTCGGTCAGACTGCCGGCTTTGCGGCGTCGATGTCATTGCTTATTCTCACGATGGTCGGGTGGGTCGGTGCCGGTTTCTATCGATACCTTGAAGACCGCCCGCCGATGGAGCGCCGACCCCGCGTTGCCCGTGTGCTTGTCGGGGTGAGTGGTTTACTATTAATTGCAGCGCCAATTGGGCTCATCTTCGCTGTCGGGCTAACTCCCAATGCGATTGTGTACGGTCTGCCTGGGTGGACAACAGTCACCTTTGCCGCGCCGCTGGTGGGAACTATCGGAAGCCTTGCTGCCGTTGGCGCGACCGCCTTAGCCTGGCGCGAGCAGTTCTGGGGGCTTCTTGGACGCATCCATTACACCGTTGTCACGGCGGCGCTGCTGGTGTTCGCCTGGCTGCTCGCGTACTGGAACCTGATGGGAGTGTGACTTTTTCATACCCAAGATGACACATCAGTGATCGTCAGATGGTTTATCGTGAGATGGTTTCTGTGACAGTCTGAGGATGATCATAATCATGATAACTTGCCGTTGCAAGGGTTGGATTGAGGGATGTCTACACTCGTAGAGAGACTCAGTTCTCGGTTGCTCTGGACAGATGATGCTAAATGGAATCACCCACGAATTGCGAAGATGCTCATGACTATTCTCGCACCCACTCTTCTCCTTGGCGGGTGGGGTATCGGTCTGGTTGCTCAACACTCCATGGTACTCGGGGAGATTCCACCGATTGTCTTCGGGGTAGTGATGCTTCCGATTGGATCCGTGATTCTCGCTTTCATCGATGCTGTCTCGTCTGGACAGAGAAAAAACAACTCGTGAGGGAATCATCACTCTCAGGAAGCTGGGGATATCACTGACTGTGTCTCGTGATAATGACGTTTGTGACGTGTGATTCGATTATCTCTTGCTCTGATTCTTACACGGATACCCCTGAGTTACACGCTTTCCAGGATATATGTCTCGTGTCGACTCACTGGATGAGGGGGTGTCACTATCTATTCGGATACAAACGCAGCATGAGGCGTTGGGGAATGTTCGACTCCTCAACGCCTGCTTGATTGATTCGAGTCTCTAGAGCAATTGATGAGTCAGCGGCATCTATGCTGTGAGAGACGGTAAACACATGCCGAAGCCGTCTTGACTGCGTAACAGTTGTTTGTAATTTGATTTCTGTATCCGAAGTGGAACGCGTCACCGGGCGTTCTAGTCGAACTGAGTGTGGTTTCGGATATAAACACTGATCATATTGCCAACGACTGGTAAAGAAAGATTCGTGTGATTGTTACCTTCAGTCTCAGTCTCAGTCTCAGCCTCATGTCGACTACTGATACAGACACTATATCGATATAGCGCAAACCACAATTCGACACAACGAGCAGAGAGAAACGACGTGAGAGACGGTTGCGTTGACCGAAAGACAATCCTCGAACAGGTCTGTGGCTGTCAGTATGACTTGGGAAATTTGATCGTCTTCGTTGTTGGGTCTATCACGACTCGGTCACCGATTGGGATTGGAGCCGTTGGACTCGTGTGACCAAAGTCAAGACCAGAGATGATGGCTGCAGCGGGGTTATACGTGTGGACGATATCCTGGATGATGGACCGTTGGTGCTCGCGATACGTCTCACGGGCTTTCACACCCGGGTCGTGTTCGTGCGAGCGGGTCTGTGGTCGACCAATAAACACTGCATCGAACCGTTCGAGTAAACCACGCTCTCCGAGACAGCTCAACATGAGCCCGACTTTGTCTGCACTCGGCAGTTCCTCGGATGTCTCGATTGCAAGAACATCACCATCGATCGCAGTGGGTGATGGGACGGCTCGGTCACCGGCTAGCAGTGCCTGCAAAACGGCGAGACACCCGCCCCAGAGGCGTCCCTCGACGACGGTCCCTTCTGGAGTGTGCCATTGTCGGCCAGGATTCGTCTCGAATGTTGGCTCAGTATGCTCATAATCATCATCAGCCCAGTCAATAGGTTCGTCGGTCCACTCGTCGGCGGGCTCAAGCGTTCCAAGCGTTTCATCGAATAACGCACGACGGAGATATCGCTCAGTATACTCGGGGAGAGAGCCCGGTGTGGCAACATCGCTGAGGAGTGTCCCACCGTAATATGAGACGATACCACAACCCCAGAGGTAGCTCGCAAGACAGGCGTTGTCGCTTGTCCCAAAGAATCGAGTTGGATTCTCTCGCAATCTCTCTGGATCGAGGTGTTTCAGGATTCGAATTTGATCTGCACCGCCGATGGTGGCAAAGGCAGCACTCACATCGGGGTCCTGAAAAGCATCGTGAACGTCACGGGCTCGTTCTTCGGGGTGATCAAACAGGTACTCAGGATCTTTTTTTGCGGTCGGGTACACCCGTGGATTCACGTCGAAGTGCTCTTGCAGGCGCTCAACTGCGAGATCAAGAATATCAGGAAATAATGCGGCAACACCACTCGCGGGAGCGATAATTGCGACATCATCACCGGGCGATACGGCAGGCGGGCGGACAAACGAGTCCGGACGGGTCATCTCATGCATGTGTGTCTCTGTCTCTCGTGCTTTCGTGAGATAATGACAATGGCTGTCGTAATTGGCTATGCATCTGGACATTCCGATGGTGTTCTTTCATCTGTGCTTTCGATGATTCCTATTGATTAGCAAATAATGTCAGTTATTATTTCAGACGCAACAACTCTAAATCGTCTCTGTTGAGATCATCAACTGGGAGAGATTGCAGAAGAGTAGAATAAAATAAAAATAAGATGAGACAGTCAGATTATCGCTCATCAAGGAAGTGGACGTTTTTCGAATGCAAGCTTTGCGCCGAATCCAAGTAGCACGCTACCGTTCGCGTACCGGACTGCTCGCCGGGTGAGCGGCGACTCGAGCAGCTTTCGTTGTGCGTGAGCAGTAAAGAGGGTAACACCACTGAGATATGAAAGACGCAAGATTGCATACAGCACACCGAGTAGTATCATCTGGAGTGTAACGTTCGCTTGCGATGGAATGAACTGAGGGAAAAACGCCAAGACGAACACCGCTACCTTTGGATTCGAAATATCCACCACAACAGCCTTCTTATAAGATTCCATCACAGAGTCGTTGTGGTCATCGAGAGCGTCGACATCCATGTTGAATTCGTCGTCGTTACGAAGCATCTGAACCCCGAAAAAGAACAAATAGAGAACGCCAAGATACTTGATGATTGTATACAGGAGTCCACTCGTTTCGAGGAGTGCCGCAAGACCGAAAACAGCAGCAGTCGTGTGAACGAGCACACCACTCGCGGTCCCAAGACCAGCACTCAGACCGGCTCCCTGTCCACTCTTGATGCTCTGGGTCAGTACATACAGGGTGTCCGGACCGGGAGAGATGATGATGACCAACGCGGCGGGAACGAAGGTAAGAAGCGTCGATAACTCAATCATGTGTGAACTCAAGAATCTGAGCGAACATAGTTTTATGAGCCGTTCGTCGTTTTGTTGACATTCATCAATCGCCTCGAGAGAGTCATCTGAGCAGCGACGACGCGGCAACTCCAGACGACATTACTCAGTTCACTCACGATGAGCTCGAACAGAGTTACTCCCCAAAATGTGTCTGGTTTCTGATTTCTAGTTTCTGAGTTTATGGGGACGTCTGATATAGCAGAGACATACAGACATCATGTGTCGTATTTGTTCTGAGACTGTCTGTCTGTCATTAGCTATTGTTGAACACAGGGTTTGTCTCTCAAATGAGGTCGTTATTTGCAGGGCAGTCTGAGTCAGTCAACCGAATCACCCACCAGAGATGACAAAGAGAACTCTCCCGAGACCGCAAAGACAGACAGCACTGACCAGCAACACCAGCCCTGTGGGAGGAATCGAAAACTCATCAGGGTCGGTTCGAAGTGACGTATCGACAACGACAAAAATCAGTCCACACCCACCAATTGTCCGGATCAATATCGGGAGACCTCAGTCGCCACTGATGAGCGAGTACGCTGTTGATCCTCCGATCAAAGCCCTAATAGTGACCAGTGTAGCAGGGTAACTGAGTATACGCGGCTATCGACTGCTTGTCTATGTCCCAGTCACGTGAAGAAGTATACACGATTGTCTCAGTGAGATGCAAGTCACAGTAAATTACCATCGATGGTCGATTACCCAGATATACTTATCTCCACACATGCTGATCAGATGTTCACTGTCGAATTGAAGGGATCAAGCGGGTTATCACATGAGACTGGGTAGACACTGACATACCAGTTGGGCTTCATCGATTGAGCCGTGTGCCCCAGTTGGTGTTCCTGAGACACATAGAGTGTCAATACACTCAAAAGAACGTCAAAAACATGGTAGTGCATAGAAGTGAAATACTATATGATAGTTACATACACGAAAGTGGAATATACGACAGTATTAATATCTTGCTGTTGTAATATAATTGTACAGATTGTACACAACTGTGAACGTACTCATCACTTCAAATTTCACTGAATCCGGAATTGAGCGATTGACAGAGCTCGGATTTGATGTCATTTTTGATCCAATTGAAACCCGAGACGGACGGATGCCGGTCGATACGCTGACACAGCGCTTAGAAGGTGTCGACATCTTTATTTCTGGGTTTGAGGGCGTGCCAGCTGAACTTATCGATGCTGCCGATGATCTCAAACTAATCGCCTGTCCGCGGGGTGGTCCTGAAGCCAGCGTAGATATCAGTGCCGCAACTGATCGTGGGATTCCTGTCCTATATGCACCGGGCAGAAACGCAGAGACTGTTGCCGATCACACAATGGGATTACTGTTGGCTGCAACGAGAAATATTGCACAGGCTCATCATCGACTGCGGATGGGCAGAGATACTGGTACCCCACAGGAAGACGCCGCAGCAGGTGGAGAGCGTGAAGATGTAACGTGGGGAATCGGCTCCGAATCACCATACACAACCCTTCGGGGACCAGAGCTTCGCGATCGGACAATCGGCATTGTTGGCTTTAGTCGGATTGGACGGCGGGTCGCAAAGCGAGCCGGTGACGGCTTTGGGATGGATGTCCGTGCGTATGATCCGTTTGTTGACCACGTCGAGATGGAACCATTCCAGGTCGATAAAGTGACAGATGTTCAATCATTATGTCAACAGAGTGATGTGGTCAGTCTTCATGCCGCAGTTGCACCAGGTTCACGCAATATGATTGGTCCGGCAGAGTTCGCGGCAATGCCTGATGATGGATACTTCGTCAACACGGCACGGGCTGCGCTCATTGAGGACGGCGCGCTCATTGAAGCGCTCAGGACCGACGAGATACAAGCCGCAGCACTCGATGTGTACCCCCAAGAGCCGATTGCTGAAAACAACCCATTGTTAGAGATGGAAAACGTCGTTACAACACCGCATATCGCCTCAGCGTCGCAGGATGTCATCGAACGACACAGTGAACTGACCGTGAATGATATTACGGCGCTTCTCAATGATGAACAGCCCATGCACGTTGTCAATCCTGAGACCCTGACAGAGTTCACGCTCTGAGCAGGAACATAGCCACCAGCGCGTGCCTGAACTCACGGGTCAGGTCGAATCGCTGAGATTCATACTCGGTTTTATTATGATTACGAGTACAGATGGCAGATCATCTGCTGTGTCACCAGATCGAGTTTGAGTGCCATCAGTCCCTGAGTATCCGTCTTAATTGAGCTAATTCATCGCATGCATGTGCAGCAAAATCCATACTCCTGTGGGTCACGTATCGACATTATCATTGTCTCCATCAGATGACTCCGATGTCACTGGCACCGGATTAAAATCAGTATCAATATCTATGCTCATGTGCTCTTGAACAAACTCGTGTGTGCGCGTTTCAAGTTCATCTGCATCATACTCTGCTGTCATTTCAATCGCCTGCACCCATTCTCCATCTTCTTCGGAGAATGCAACTGTGGTGCCGTGCTCTTCAGTGACGTGAAGTAGACTGTATACACGCAGTGCCTCATACACATGCAGGAAATCACCGGCTTCATCAATCTCATCAAATGGCGCCAGTATATCATCTGGAAACACCTTCATCGTCGTCAACGGTGAGACCTCTCCTGAGTCAACCAGCGCCTCCACTTCATCCACCTCAGGGGGTTTGAGTGGACGATTGGGGAGTGAATCAATCATCTGTCTCCTCGCATGTGTCATCTGCCGACTCATGCAACCCAGCGTATATGTTCCACGCGTGCTTATGCTCCATCAGCCGAGCGAGCACATCCCGCATGCGCTGGCGTGAGCATGCTGTCTCATCGGTAGGGTATGATGCTGTGACACGTCCATCTGCTCGTATTGAAACCACCATTTCGTCCGTTGGAGTCAAATGATCCGACTCTAACGTCAAGCCAGTAGTTGTGAGACTCATGTCCTCTAATATACAAAAACCGATTGTAACCCTTAGGTCTGTGCTCTTGGATTCCAGGTTTTGATATGCAGTGATATATGCTTCTCACTCACTCGATGAGATATTAAGACGAATCTGCTGAATGGGATAGCACCCCCTAAGGGGGGTTGATTCCCGAATATGTTTGACAGTAAATAATATTAACCGAATGACTTTTTATCGCGGGATTATGACTGATGTGCATGAAGTCTCAGACACACGTCACATTCGTACTAGACTCGTCGGGATCAATGTCAAAAATCGCCGACGACACTCGTGGTGGATTTAATACGTTTCTGCTGGAGCAACGCGAAGAGGAGGGTGAGGCGACGGTGACGCTGTATGACTTCGATAGCACCGTCGAGTTGGTGTACCAGGGGTCGGAAATCGCCGATGCCGAAACGCTGGACACCGATAACTACCGCCCGGGCGGCAAGACCGCTTTGCACGATGCCATCGCACGAGCGATTGATGAAACTGACGACTACATCGCGGCTGCGGACGTCGAGAATGTTATTATCGTGGTGTTGACCGATGGCAAAGAGAACGCTTCTGAAACGCCCCAGGAGGTCGTCCGCGAGCGGGTTGAGGAGTATCGTGAGGAGCACGGTTGGGAATTCCTGTTTATTGGCGCCAACCAAGACGCGGCGCTCACCGCCGAGCAGATGGGGATGGACCGTGACAGATCTCTGGACATGGCTCATGATGGTGATGGCGCCGAAGCAGCCCACAAGTCAGTCTCGGAAAGTATCTCCCGAGCCCGTAATCAAGGGACGACAGACGGATTCACCCGGAAAGACCGCCAGCGTCAGGAACGCACAGAGGACTGAGAGGTCACAGACGCCACGGGGTGATTCATCTCGACGGGAATGATACGGGCGGCCACAGAGCGTGTCTGTATATCTGATCTGCCGTCCGGTGTCATTTGATTACTCGTGTGTTCTGATTACCGTGGTAGAGAATCAATCTACAAAGCTCAGTGGCACCGCTGTTGTGCTCCGCTCATCACAATTGTAAGTTGTATCAGATACTGAGGTGTAAACCAATCAGTGGACCGAATACCAAGATTGGTTCGTGGAGTGTGGCGAATTGTTCCATGAGCACTTCTATGACCGGATTCAACGGCTATAATCTGTTACACAATTATGACAAAATAGCCACAATCTCTCGCTCGGTACAATTGTTATGAGTGCCATCGCAGTCACAACCCAGATGACCCACTCAGCGGGGAGTAACTCAGACCGATCAAACGTTGTCACCCACTCATAGCTCACGCTGAATACAACACCGATTCCATTGATGAGAAACAGTATTCTCCTCAGAGCTGTGTCTGACAGCCCGATATGAATCAATCCACCACCACAAACCACCATTGAGGCATACTAGAGCAGAAGCGAACGATTCATGTTCCATCTTCAATCAAAAACGATTATTATAATTGAAGACAGTCAGCTGTTCAATCTGTTGGACGTCTTCTGTGTGAAACACACGTGTCATCACGGGTGGGAATCCTCTGTGGGGTGTTGAGTATCAACAGTAACAACTCCGTGAGAGGGTCGTGGTTAATGTGTATTCTGTCGTGTGGATTTTACTCAGTATATCGGTCGGCGAATCAATAGCAAATAACAAATAGCAAACAGCAATCGTCTCTTCTGTCGGAATGGCATATCGCTCAGCGAGTATGACACAAATCAGAGCTATTGAATTTGTAAGGTGCGATGGTATTAAACTCCGAGCACAGCAATGGTTATGAATCCAATCGAGATGAATGTCATCACAGTCATTGCCCACACAACCCAGTCTGCAGGGAGTTCAACAGACGGATCAGACATCGTCTTCCACTGATATCCACCGACAAGAATCACTCCAACGCCGAACGGAACGGACAGTACTCTGCTGAGTCCTGTCCCTATTCCCGTCACTCCGAGAAGTACGAGCACTCCGCCACAACTTAGCAGTGATCCATGATACAACAATGACTTGTTCACACTGGCGGATATTGACGATACATGATATTTCTTGTGCCAGATGTCCCTCTCTGATACATATCTGTCTCTCTCTCGATGAGAATCCAGATGACTCTCTCGTGACGGATGGAATGAGACATTATCAACTGTTCAGGACAACACAAAAGGAATCGTTTGTTTCTTCCGACAGGGTATGACTATGCTATGAGATACCTGATTGACCTGTTTGACCCGTTCAAGTGGTACGTTCCACAAGTCAGCACCAAGTTACACTATAGGAAGAATAGTAACAAAGAGACTACCACGCCAATCAGAAGCATAGCAAGGAGGAGGCGACTCGCAAGCGGGCTCAACTCTTCATCAGGGACTGTCTCAGGCTCATAACAGTTGTTGCAAATACGATTTCTTTATTCAGTCTGCGGGGTGATTTTTTCGTGTCGATTCTTCAGTCTCGCATGAGTTATGTCACCCGGTGAGCTTCGTCTTTTTCTCTGATGTCTGATACTGATTCGAGCGTGGTTTGACGGGCTTCACTCGCAGTTCACCAAAGCCGTACTTCGAGTGACTGCCGACCCGGAGGATGCCGTTCTTCGCGGTCTCCACCGGACGGTCGCCCTCGTAGGCGACCACCTGCCCGTGCAAGCGGTCATCTTGTCGGTGAACCATTCTCGACGACTTGTCGCAGTTGTGGGTTGACGCATTGCGACACCTGCAGCAGTACCTCAGCATCGGCTGAGTGCGAACTCTGCTGGGAACCTGTGTGTGGCGACTGCCGGCAGACGTGTTCGTCCTGTGGATCACCAGCCTGTGCTAGTCACAGTGAAATCTGCAAGGCGTGTAATACTACGACGTGCAATTTGTGTGGTGAAGAGTGTAGCACCTGTGGAGAATTCCACTGCGATACCCACCTTGCACACTGTACAGACTGTGACAGCTATCATTGCGACACTCACACCCAATCATGTAATCACTGTGGCTCGATTCGGTGTCAAGCACATACCGAGAAGTGCAACGAATGCAGTGAGTTCACCTGCTCCGAACACGGTCATACCTGTGTCACATGTAACGACAGCTTCTGCGGTGATCATATCAGCTACTGTGAACGGTGTTTCGCTGAACCAGAGCGCAGCGACCGTGGATTTTGCAGTACACACGCGGTCTATTGCTCAGTCAGCGATGAGGTCTTGTGCGGTAATCATTATGAACGGAAAACCGTTGGAACTGGGTATGTCTGTTAGTCCCACAGTAATTCTTGCAATTCCTGCGATATCACATATGCCGATACTGAGTTAGAGAACGGCTGGTGCTCAGCATGTCGCTCGATAGGTAACACCGAAGTTGAAAAATACCAACAAATATTGCCGATGAATTCCGCTCAGTGAAAGCCGGAATGAATGACGCATACATGGTAATCCTTGGGAAACAACTTCTCGGACGAAACAAGATAATCGTCTACGAGATTGAGTCTGGAAGTGAAAAACACCGGCATAATGCCGGGATACTGAAACAACTCGGTGGATACGAATGACGAACCGGGACCGACGCGATCTCAAAGAGCAACTTCGAACTACAAGCTCACTCGCCGAGTTTCTTGAGACAACTGATGCATCACTCAGTGCCCAAGCAGAGGCCCTTATCAAACATCGCTGGAACAGAGATATTCCACGCGACCGTGCTATTACAATCATTCGTGACGAACAAAGCCGAGTGGACTCTTATGAGAGTGTCTCGTTAACTACATCTGCTCGGTCTCCCCGATACACGGACCTCACAGATCTGGAACTCGTCTCCGGGTATGAATTCGAACATGTTCTCGCTGAAATTCTTGACCGAATCGACGGTGAAGCGCCAGTTACCAGAGCATCGGGTGACCAGGGTGTCGATGTGGTTTGGTTTCGTGAGTCGGAGACAGTCGGAATCCAAGCAAAAGCTTACGATAAGGCAAATCCGGTCGGTAACAGTGCCGTTCAAGAAATTTATACCGGTGTGACGGTGCATAATTCTGAATATGAAATCGATACTGCCGCTGTTGTTACCACCTCACGATACACTGATAGTGCAAAAAAAGCGGCTACTAACTCAGATGTCACTCTCTACGGACGTGATCAACTGAAAAAGTGGCTTAGTGACGCTGAACTGGACGCCGACAGTATGGGAGATATCCCTGCTGAAATATAGCGACAGGATGCTATATTGTTGAGCTAAATTCGGTTACTCGAAATACCTGTGAGATTGTTCCGGACAGAATTTCTAATAAATTATATGAACTCACAGTTAGCGTAGACATACCATTTTAATCACAGATGTTATATCTATTTGATATGCCGCCAGAGGCAACAAAAGAATGGCTTGC
>KE356560.1:1796832-1799275 GCA_000415965.1 Haloquadratum walsbyi J07HQW1 | reverse complement strand
TACTCAGACTCCAGCACGAACGGCGTCACGAGTTCGAGGATGAACGCCTCGCCGTCTCCGAGACGCGAGTAGTCTAACGTCTTCAGGTCTACAACCTGCGTGTCTTTCAACCGCGTGATGCCGTAGCCGTGGTTGCGCTTCCCGCCGAATTGGAGTCCGTCCAGGGTGCTCTTATCGAGCGGGAGGACGTCATCGCGGCCGGCGTGGATGTCCCGGAACACTCGGTAATCGTTTAGGTACCAAATCAGCTCAAACGCACTTCCTCGAAGTCTTTGCGCCAACGAGCGTGTCAATGATCATATCTCATCTGTATAGACGGGGATGACAGAGTAGTCCCAAGCTTGTGAATCGGAGTTTCGATGACGTATATGAGCTACCACAATTGCTCAGGAACCAACCGTCAGATCCGAGAGAGCCAGATTTGTGAATAATTACCATTATTATGTACTGACTGATATGTAGGATAGGGTAAAGACGCAATCAGCTAGTGTGAGGTATCTATAATTCCTCGAACTCGTTGGCTATTTTATCGAGTATTTCAATAGAGTCATTATTTTTCTTCTCTGGCGACGTCTCTGACTCTGCTGTCGTTGTGGATTGCGACTGCTTGTGATCATTATCTCTTTGTGCACTTGTCTCAAGATCTTCGAGCATCTCCGCTCTGTCAGTGCCTGTAACCGAGCCATTGATAGCCGGTGCTTTCCACTTCAGCCGTGCTCTGAGATGCGCAGCCCCAACAGTAGTCAATTTGTATCCATTCGACCGTGCATCAATCTCAAACTTGTTTATCAAACCAGCGTCTTCAATAGAATCAAGATTTGGATACAATCGCCCATGATTTATTTCTTCATCGTAGTACTTCTCAAGCTCTTTTTTTATTTCAAGCCCTTTAGGTTCCTTGAGCCCGCCGATAATGTATAAAATATCTCGCTTGAAACCACTTAGATCTGCGAAATCTGCGGAGTCAACATCCTCATGAATTGACGATTGAGACTCTTCATCGGGTGTCTTAGCGGAATCCTCGCTTTCATCTCCTGCTGACTTCGTCTCAAACATTTCCTTAACACCAGATTTTCGCAGCGCCTCGTCCCAGGAGTCAAAGTACGAGCTATACCTCGACGCAGGGTATGCATCGTGTTTGTGAATGTCGGTAGTGGTAGGAATATGTCCGAGCTTCTTTGCTACCCGCTTAATCTCGTCTAAAATTGCCTGCTCTTTATCAATACCAGCGGCTTCCAGTGCCTTGTCCCAGCTTCCGAACGTTTGAGTATAATTATGTTGACTGACCCCAGACATGTCGTGGAGATCAGTCGTCTTTGGGACCCTGTCCAGTCGTTCATGAAGTGACTGCAGTGTACTAAGCATCTCCTCTCGGGTTCTTTCACTAGATTCACATCTCGTCCTAGACCTTCCCTCGAATCCAGACTGTTGGAGTGCTTCGTCCCATGAGCCAAAGTATGACGAATAAGTTGAATATGAATACTTTCCATGGGCGCTTATTTCACTATTTTTTGACACATGCCCAAGCTTCCCTCCTACCCGATTTAGCTCGTCCAGCAATGCCTGCTTCTCGTCAATACCAGCAGCCTCCAGTGCCTCGTCCCAACTCCCGAATTCTGTGTAGAAGTCATGTGGTGAGTATTTAGAATCCTCGGGAAGCTCACTCGGCTTTGGAATGCGGTTCAGACGATCATGCAGTGGCTGCAGTATCGTAAGCAATTCATCAGACTTTTTCTGATCTGCAGATTTCCCTTGAGGGAGATCAGAGAGTGATGCATCAGCTCCTGCTGTATCTGCGGTGTAGCCGTGGTTGTGTCTTTCCGCGCTTCTGATGCATTCGCTCCACGTATTTCATCATCTGTGAGAGCAGTCCCCCTCAAATCGGCACCAGTGAGGTCGGCACCGGCGAAGGTAGCATTGGAGAGGTCGACACCTCTAAGAGTGGCATCTGTGAGATCAGTGTTGATAAGATCAGCATCGGAGAGGTCGGCACCAGAAAGATCAGCGTTCGAAAGATCAGCACCAGTGAGAGTAGCGTTCGAGAGGTCAGCACCGGCGAGGGTAGTATCAGTGAGATCGGCACCAGTGAGGTGGGTATTCACAAAGCAGACTTCGCTAAGATCAGCACCGGCGAGGATAACATTAGAAAGGTATGCCTCACTAAGATCGGCACTGGTGAGGTCAACGCCGGTGAGATCCATTCCGGAGAGGTCACTCCCCTGTGTAATATCAGTGTGATCAATTGGGGCGCTTGGATCAATATTCATTATATAATTATTGAATTCAATCTAAGAGAAAGTTGTTGTCGCATGTTTGTTTCCGTTCCTGCAGAGTCAGCGCTACGATCTTGGATTAAAGATGATCATCCACACAATCATTGAAAATCTCTTTCTAGCGGTACCTGTCAAGAGCTAATCTTGCGTTGCCCGGAGACTACTGATTT
>KE356560.1:1793939-1796782 GCA_000415965.1 Haloquadratum walsbyi J07HQW1 | reverse complement strand
CTGCGCGTGGGAGACTCCATCCAGGCGACTGTGACTCACACTGGTGCTGGGAAGGCACGCATCGATACGTCCCCGTGGAGTAACATCGAATCGGCAATCATCAAAGTCGGTTCGAATACCTCTATCGCACCTGGCACAAAGATTTATGACACAGTTACAGACATCAGTGAGGAGGCAGCCATTTTGACACAAAAGCGTGGAGCGTATAAACGGCAGCATCTCCCGGGCGATTCTCTGCGGATGCAGACCGTAGAGCAAGTCTCCTCATCGGTATGTCAGGCTGCGTTAGACCAGTTCCGTAATCTAAACACAGTTTACACTGTCGGTGTCTCGGTTGGAGCAGATGTGACAGCAACACTGGCGAAAATCCGCGATGGAACTGCCTTCGCACTGCCCGTGACTATTCACGATCAGGGACTTGTCGCTGGTCGAAGTATTCAACTCAGCACAACCGGCGGGTCAACTCGTGCAACCATCGCGGATGAGTCTACACTTAGTGTGTTAGACCAACATGGAGGAACGAAATTTCAAGTCGAATTGACCGAACCTGCTTGGACCACAGGACCAGCGACTGCGGAAATCACAGTTGCTGACACTGACCCACCAAAGGCAACAGTGGTTGAGTACCCAACCGAATTGCCACGATCTGGGGATCGACTCACAACCAATGTTACGAAGGGTGAAGACCATACAAAGATCCGCTTGAATAGGGCGGATGCCGAATTCACAGTCGCACTCAGTCACAACACGCCTGCCAATGGCAAAGCGACGATCGACCTTCTGGATAGAGCAGACGGGTTTTACAAAGGCAAAATCGTTGAGTATGTTGCCCCACCTATTCAAGTTGGACAGACGCATGAGGGCAGAGTATACGCGCCGCGAAATAAGGCAAAAATTGAATTTAGTGGTCGACACGTTACTGTGATAATAAGCGATGACATCCCAACGACTGGAGAGGGATCGGTCAAAATCACAGAAATATCAGACAATATCTACGGTCAGCTCGTTGGCGATATCGATCCCACAACTGACGACAAGGAGAGAAAGTCAGGCGTGGACATGACCGACGTGAGCAAGTTCTGAGACGGAAATTTTTTATAATCACGTCGCCGACATGTTCTTTCTTGTCGGGGAGACAGATATGGAGGCGATTTGTGGTCACATTCGTGATGTGACCTCTGGTGGTGGGACAAACATGAATGCTGGTCTCGAAACGGCTATTGATCTCCTTAGTGAGCACGAGGAAGCGGATGCGACGCAACTTAACAATTGGGTCGTTTTCCTGACAAATATGATGTCAAGTGATATTGATAGAAACATTACCATCATAACGGTTGAGCAAACGGCCGAGCGAGGCATACATACAACGTCGATTGGATGCGGCTGGGCGAGAGCCCTGATGTGGCGAAATCACTCTCGAAGGTCCGGGGAGCAAACCACTTGACTCACACAAGAGTCTGAATACAGTGCCTCCTCGGAGTGATGATACTGAAACAAGTCTTAGTGAGGGCGCACAAGAGTGAATCATCTCGAAATCATATAGACGATTTTAATTCATTTAATTTTCTATATTGCTGCCAGTGGATTTATTTAGTTTAATTGAAAAATTTTGGACGAGATTATCCACGCGATGACTTGGAAAGAGGATGTTCGAGAAGAATTGATTCGATATCAACAAGAGAAAGGACAGCAACGGCTTCGATTACACGATTTCTATGATTACTCAGAGCAGCGACTAGCCGCAAAGCACCCACGAAATAATCACGTTCGGGCAAAGATTAGACAAGTTCTCCAACAACTGCGGGATGCTGATGAGATTAAATTCGTTGATGATGCAGGAACGTATCATGCTAATGCTGTTGAGGATTCGGATGAGTCGCAGCAACAAGATACCAATAAGAAAAGCACGGAAATTGGGATTCTTGAACAGATGGAGGATGAGTTTGAAGATATTTAATTATGATTAGGAGTGAAATTCTTTCGACTGCATACAAATATTTTGAGTTTAATTCAGACAGTAGGAGAGATGGATGCAATTTGGAGCATCATTACTGAGAAATTGGATATCAAAGAATTCTTAATTTGCTCAATATTTTTAAATGACAATCTTCTCCTCAAAATATCCAGATATTATCTCTCAATAGAGAGCTAATCTTGCGTTGCCCGGAGACTACTGATTTCCTCTTCGATATCCTCAAGAATTCCAACCTGCTTAGTCAGTTGGTCCTCATCTTGCGTCTCCTTAATAAATGCAATAAGATTCTCAAGATTTGATCCGGGCTCATCGACTATTTCTTCTTTAATCACGTGGGCACCACCTGCTCCATATCGTCGCAGTGTCTCAATCTGCTTTTGCGGTTTGAGAATTACCTCTGCATCGCTGTGATCGGCGTACGCCAATGCCGCAACAATCACCGATAATTTTTGATTCTGACTGATGTAATTCCACCGGATTTCTCCATTTTCATCAGGGTCCTCGACGTATCGACCTCGTGAGTATCCGACGCTCGCAGCGAAAATCAGTAGACGTGTATTCGACTCGAACGGTGCGTCGCTTCCCTCTCCAAGTTCTGGATATATATCATTTTTTTCATAATAGAACGTCGCCGGCATTAGTATGTCTCTCCTGTTGGAACTATCTCAGTGTACTCATATTTTTGCTCGTCGTGATACTGTAGTTTGTAGCGCTGTCCTGCAATATCTGCAAGTTCACCAGCGACAGCGTCACTCCACTGGCTTTCAGTGACCAACACAACTACCTGTTCAGCCATTTCCGGCAGTTTCTGGCTGACACGTCGTTGATATGTTGGGTCAAGATACCCAAATGGTGAATCCATCAACAT
>KE356560.1:1787832-1793889 GCA_000415965.1 Haloquadratum walsbyi J07HQW1 | reverse complement strand
TTGCTCGCCGTCCTCTGTATCCTCGGGGTAGACTTGGTAGGGTTCGTTAAGTACCTGTGAGAGGCGAGCAGCGAGAGCCATCGCTTCCAGTTCAGCGTCATCGTCTAGATCAGCGTGCGCGAATTCTTCGTAGTGGTCGAACCTGTCCGCCCGAAGTTCCGAGTCAGTCGGGACTGGTAGATACTCAACGCTCCCGATGTCGGTCGGATCATCTCTATTCGCCGACAGCCGCTGCGGGGACGCCTCGTATGCCTCGCCATCCTCAACGAATATCGCGTCGAAGAGTTCGTTGATTGTTTCGAGGACGGTCGGAAGCGTCCGGAAATTCGTAGAGAGCTGATCGTCATTACGCTTACCGCCGTCACTGCCGGCTGCACAGGACGTGCGCTCGAGTGTCTCAGCCGTCTCTTGGAACTGCGCGACATCGGCGTTCCGGAATCGGTAGATGCTCTGCTTGGCATCCCCGACGACGAACACGTTCTGTGCATCGAACGTGCCTTTCTCACTGGCGGTCAGGAGCGTGATGAGATCCCACTGGCGGGGGTCTGTGTCCTGGAATTCATCCACCATCACGTACTCGAACTGCTCGCGCAACTCCTGACGAATCGCTTCGTGTTCATCTGCCTGTAGAAACTCGACAGCAGACGAGATAAGGTCCGAGAAGTCACGAACATTCTGGCGTCGCTTCCGGTCCTCGTACTCCTCACTGACGATCACCGTCAGTTCAGCAAGAGCACTGACGAGCGGGAAACTGTTCGCCTCCAACTCAAGATCGACATTGACAGCGTATTCTTCAGGCTCGATTACTTCGACGAGTTGCTGGGTCGCCTCGTCAAACACATCCTTCTGCGAATGCCCGCTCCATCGCGTCTTCGCTCCGGTGTAACTCGCGTACCGGTCACCGGATGTTGTGAGATGACAACTAAGCTCCGCAATCATTGTCTGCTTCCGCCGTGAGGGGACGCCGTCATCGAACCCCTCATCGAGAATCTCGATAACGCCCTCAACACGCTGCCACGCAGTCCCACCTGTATCGATCTCCGGCGGGTCTTCGATCATATCGCTGAGCATCGAGACAGCATCAACGACAGCAGGCTGAGCGAGCCGGTCTGCAGCTTCCTCCCGCTCGATCGGGTGCAACTCCGTTTCAACAAACCCGATGTACTCTTCTAGAGATGCGTCCGCCCACTGTTCGGCCCATTCGATGCTTTCTGGTCGCTCTTCGAGTAGATCTGTTAAGACGTCTCGCAGTTGTTGTCGAGAGAAGCGCTGTGCAAGCGTCCGCGTAGCGTCGTGGTCCTCGTAGTCCTCTAGAACAGTCCCGACCGTCTCGTGGATTAGGGCTGCTGTCTCGTCTTCGTCAATTGGCTCAAAGCCAGGATCAATACCCTCTATCGACAGGGCATTTTCCCGGAGCAGGCGGGCACAAAAGCCGTGTAGCGTGTGGATGTATCCGTCCTCAAGTTCGTCAGCGATACTCCGCCACGCCTTGAATTCGTCAGCATCCAGCTCAGATATCCGGTCGGTGATATCAGTCCGAATGCTCTCTCCAAGTTCGTTCGCTGCCCGCTCAGTGAACGTCGTCGTCAGGATATTCTCCGGTAGCAGTATGTCCTCAGCCTCGGGACTGTCATCGCCAACTGTAGCCTGAATCGATGCTTCAAGCATCCGCAAATACCGAGCCGTCAACGTGGTCGTCTTCCCGGTACCAGCCCCTGCAGTAAGCGTCACATTCCGGTCCAGTGCTTTGACTGCCCGTTTCTGCTCGTCAGTCAACTCATCAAAATCCACCATCGCTACTCCACCTCCACCACGTCGTCAGCCTCATAGCCACGCGCCAGCGGGGGCACATACACGCCGAGGTCCTCGTCGTCAATCCGCTCAATCGTCTGCTGCCGCTGTTCCGATCGGACATCGCAGACGTGCGCGTAATCACAGTAGCGGCAGCCAGCATCTGATGGATCGAGCACCGTTGGGTAGAACCGACCCTCGGTGATGCTACCGACGAGTTCGCCGAGACGCTCTGCTGTCGTCTCTTCGACAAACCCCCTGAATGCCGCATGCGTTTCGAAATGCGGATACGAAAACCGTAGCAACGGGACGTCTACTTCGTCGCTCTTGTAGTAGGCTGCCATCTCTTGTGATGTGATCTGACCGCTGCGAGAGTTCACCGAGGTCGGCGGCGATACTTGATAATAGGCTGCTCCAACAGTCTCGATATCGGGGAGCGCGTCCTCGGTCATCAGCGCGTACAGCGGCAGTTGGAAGTTCAGGCCGAGCAGCGCGTCGTTTTCTCCTGGGATCGAACTTCCGGTCTTGTAATCCCTGACGACCGCATGGGTCGGGTCTGTACCAGGCACGGTATCGACCCTGTCGATCAGCCCATGAATCGGCACTGAGCCCTGTGGCGTGTCGATAACCGCTGGTCTGTCTCCGATTGGCGTTCCGGCATCGTATGGCTGACCAATTCGCGCTTCGAACCAGGTCGGACGGGCAGTCGTCTTCGCTGGCTCCTCAAACTCGTGTTCTAGGAACCGATAGAACAGGCCTCGCGCAACAGGTCGCTCATCATCCGTTTCCTGTTCAGGTCCATAGTACGGGTTATCCTCCGGCGTTCCGAGACCAGCGAGCACTGACGTGAGCCACTGATTTTGGAATGCAGTCTCCGAGTACTCGTCAAACACATCCTCCAGTTGGTCGCGCGCAACAGCGAGCAGTCGTGTCTGCCGCTCATCGAAATCGCCTCCAGGACTAACCGGCTCCCCGTTTGCCGATTGTAGAGACAAATAGTAGTGTTCGAGCACCGCATGGATGTAGGAGCCACGAACGCCAGGGTCAGGCTCTCGGGTCAACGGATCCGGTGGTTCAATCCCGAGGACGCGACGCATATAGAATTTGAATCCACACGCAGCGTAGGTTTCGAGACGACTCGGGCTATACGGTTCACGTTCTGTCGCTGCGTACACGCTTGCGGTCGTCTCTGCTGAGAGTTTCCCATCATACGGAGTTGGTATTGGATCCGCACGTGACGCCGCACATTCTACCCCGGATTTGATGCGGTCGTGTTGGTCGTCTCTGAATGTGCCAGCCTCAACTGCATCATCAACGAGGTCGTGCGCACGCGAGTCTTCCAATTCTGTCCACCGATCACCGATAACTCGCTGTACATCTTCTTGACTCCCCGATGGCACGTCGCTTTCCTCGGTTATGACAGACAGATCGATGAGGCGACGAAGTTCCGTCAGGACATCTGCCTCAACGTACGGATCACCGGTCAGACTGTGCTGTGGCGCTGACAGGTGAAGCGACGCTTCACTCGCCAGGAGCGAACCAAACTGGTAGCGAGCTTCCGCGTCAGCGTCCCCCTGATCGAAATCCGGGTGGGACTCATAGATGGGCTGCGCAAACGCCAGTTCGTCCTGATCCGACGGGAAATGCGAGGACGTCATCCCAAGAACGTAGATGTGCTCGAAGTCCTGAAGAAAGGCTTCACTGAGTCCACACACTACGATGTGCTCTTCGCCTCCGCGGTCAGGCTGTCGCATCGAGACGGTCGAAAGGGCCCGGGCAAGCCGGTCAACACTATCGCCGACCTCGGTATCCGCCGCAGAAGCGGTCAGGGCGAGTGTCTCTCGGACCCGCTCGAGTCGGCTACGCGCACTCGACTCGCGTGATGCGAACGCAGACGAAAATGCGTCATCATTCTCTAACCGATTCAAGACGCCGAGCCGTTGCAGAAGCGCGTCCAACCGACCGGGTAACGATTCGAGATCGACCTCAGAGAGGGCAGTTGCATCGTGAAGAATCGACTCAATCGTCGCCGCGACAGTATCGTCAACGTGATCAAGAACAGTCTCAACTCGAACTGTTTCAACCCGGCTGGCGACACGAGCGAGTTCGTTGTGATCAAGCGGTTCGCCACCGTCCGAAACCGAGACGAGCGGATTTGTGAGGAGGGTGAGCAGCGTATCAACTGATCGGGGTTCGCGCGCGAGATCACAGATCGTTTCGACCACTTCCCCAAGTGCCGTCTCTGAGAGAGGCAGATCCATCTGGAGTGTGTACGGGAGGTCATACGTGTCGAAAATTTCGCCAACCTGATCGGCGTATTCGGCTGGACTCGTGAGAACAACGCCAATCTGTCCAGATTCAGCGCCCGAAGCGAGTTGACTGCGGATCTCTCGTGCTACACTTCGAACTTCCTCCGGGGCTGTTTCTGACTCGGTATATGTGAGATTCAGCAGATTCGCATCGATATCGTCGGTAGATGGAGCCTGCTCAGGATGTCGGTAGAGACTCCGAGTTATGCGCCGCCGTCTCTCAACAGATGGCGATGGCGTCTCCTGGTAGTGTTTCACAGCGAACCCGAGGTCACGATATATCTCAAGCGCACGAAATGCAACGGTATCGATCCCGACCGCATCGTCTGTATCTATCTGCTTCGGGAGCAGACCGATTGTCGGCCACGTCTCCGCGAAGCGTTCTAAGAGATTACGTTCGAGTGGATCGAAGCGCGTGAACCCACCGAAAATGACAGCGTCAACAGCAGGAAGGACCTCCTCAAGCTCCCTATCCATCGTTGCGACGTGGTCCATCCGCTCCGTACGGTACGTCTCCGGGAGTTCGTCTGTCAAGAGTTTCCGACGTGCAGCCTCAATCGCCTCCGCCAACTCCTCAACGTGCTCGGCACGACGGTCAAGATCTTCCTCAACTAATCGGGACCGCATTTCCTCCGGTGAGAGAAGCCCGGCGAATTCAAGATTGGTATACAGGTCCTCGGCAGCATCAACGAGCCCCGCACGGGGAAACTCCCCGCTAGTATGGAACGGGTTGGCCGGCGATTCTATGTTTTCGACGCCAAGTTCAACGAGCCGAAAGAGGAGCGGTCTGTCAACGTGAGTTACTCGCCCCTTATACTGGTCGCGTTCGTAGCAATCCGAAACGACCTCGTCGAATGTATCGATACGGAGGCAAGCCGAAGGACCGTGTGTCTGCCATTGCTCTCTCGTTGCGTCTCGCGGGTGTTCCTGTTGTCCGACGTATAGAATGCTCTTCGGTTGGCTTCCAACAGTATCTGCGAGCGTCTCAAATGCTTTAGACTCCAGAAATCGGAGTGTAGGGCCTGTAAAAGTTCGCGAATAAGGCATGAACCAATAGATACCCAAGATGGATAAGAAAGTTGGGGGACCAACTGGTCTTGTCGGGTATTCAGAGGGACCGTCTCACGATATCGTTGAACTTGATCAAAATCTCCTCGGGAACGAACTGTTCGAACGTCACTCGTCCCTCGGGAAATCCGATTGTCACTCGCGGATCGAAGGAAGTCTCCATATCACTCGAATTAATCCCGGTAGTCAGAGAGATTAATCCCGTTACCGCGTTGAACTCCAGGTGTTTTTGTCTGAGGAGGGTTTCAACGACGGCGTCCTCCCGGACGTCAGTTAGCTCGCCAGCTTCGGATTCTTTCGAGCGAACTTCGATTGCCTTCGAGTGGTCGTGTGGGCTCGTATTCTTGAGTCGGAGGTTCGAGAGATTGCGGTGAAAGCGTGCAACGGTGGCTTGCGTGGCTTTCGAGCGTAGCTCACTGAATAGCGGTCATTTGCGCTTCCACTCGGGGAGTTTGTTGTTCTGGTCGTACTCACTTTGCTTGTGGTCCTCTGGGCTGTTCTCAGAGTCCCATTGGGCGGTGTTGGAGAGTTGGTGATGAACATGCAGATGATGTTCCAGTTCTTCCGCTAGCTCTTATATTGGGTACGCGTGGTAGCGGTAACTGTATTCCATCGCTGTCTGTTGAGTGAGAACGTGTTGATTTACTGGTTTGTATCACGGTGTGTGGGCTTCATCCCCGAAATCAAGCGTCGGGGTATTCGCCTTGTCTGCTGATAAATTGCCTACCGGGTGTTCGTGTTATCTATTCGATTTTTCTCAGCGAGTGAATCACAGTTTTGAGTATCCGTTCGAAGTTACCTCGCTCACACCATCGTGGTTCATATTTCGGGAAGCAACGACACGTTTCACACACTCATCGGTGAAAACGATCAGTCAATGCCTCAATGT
>KE356560.1:1785745-1787782 GCA_000415965.1 Haloquadratum walsbyi J07HQW1 | reverse complement strand
TGTTGAGACTCACGAACGACTCACTACGACCGACCAGTGCCCCGAGTGCTCTGAGGTCCAGCTCAGACGAGACAGTACTGAGAGGTACTGTCCTGAGTGTGGGCTCGTCGTTGATGAGGACTGTATCGACTACGGTCCTGAATGGACGCCATACGACGCCGAAGAACGGCGTCGCGTTGGTGGGTCGGTGACGAATGCACGCCGCGACTGGGGCATCTCTATAGAGATCGATCGGTATCGCGATACACGAGGGCAGCAACTTCCGGCTGCGAAACGTCGGAAAGTACATACTTCTCCCTCTGAGACTATTGTCCTCAGAGACTGACTTTGAGTCTGATTATCATGCTGATTTCGATCAGGGTAATTTATTATATTTCGCAGCAGTCAGCCTCGGTACTCTCATGACCATCTACTGTCTCGCCCTCGCAGTCCGTGGTGTCTGGCGAGGGGCTTGTCATGGCGGACAGTTTCTCTGGCGGGGTATGCAGGAATTTGGGGATTCTGTTCTGTGAATTAGACGGGAGATTCGACGATATAGATATTCCGCTTGTTGGGTATTCGGAAATTCGAACAACAGATAACTGTCAATGAGATAATTCACTCTAATCATCGAAGAGTTGTATTGATTCGGAGACAATCTTCGACTCGATATAGATCTGTCATCTGTCAGTTGTACTGGACGTTTCAAATCGTGGTGGAGCGTCGCCTCCATCGTTTCTGCCTCCTGATATCTGTCATTCTGGAACATCAGTCCCCATCCCCCTCCCAGATACGGGAGCTTCGACGCGGACAGTCACCACGCTCGTATGCTTGGGTTCAACAGGTCGCGTTCAGAAACAATCGCCGTCTCATCTCCCACCACTTGGGTATTATGAATGACAGAGTCCTAGAGACCTGAGCAACGAGTGAGGTAGAAACGGGGACACAGTTGATACCATCTGACTCCCCGATGAATTAGAACTTTCAGCAAGAGAAGCAAAATATATTACTGCTACCCAAATATAGATTCTATGCTACACCGACTCGACGATATCGACCGATCGATCCTTTATACCCTCTCTCGGGATGCCCGACGTAACTCGGCAACAGATATCGTCGACCACGTCCAAGTATCCGCCCAGGTGGTTCGCAATCGAATCAAACAGCTCGGAGAGAGTAGTGTGATCAAACAGCATCATCCACAAATCGATTACGAACGGGTCGACGGTCTACTTACGAACCTGTTCATGTGTGCCACGTCGACAAACGACCGCAAACGTTTGACCCGACAACCATTCCAGATCACCGGAGTGGTCAACATCCGCGAGATTATGACTGGACACACCAATCTGCAGATTACAGCTACCGGTCACGACACAGACGGGATTTCACAGATCGCTCGGGCGATCACTGATATCGGGGTCGACATCGAAAAAGAGGATCTGGTTCGACGTGAACACGTTAGCCCGTACCGGAAATTCGACTCAGATGGCGCACAACAGGGGTCAGCGATCACGGACTTTGTTAGTCTTGCCGGGGACGCGGAACTGCTCGAAATCACCATCGAGGAGGGAGCAGACATCGCAGGCAAGACGTTCGAAGAAGCGAACGCCAACGATCTCCTCGATGAGGACGTGCTGGTCATTACGATTGAACGAGACAACGTCACCGTTACCCCCTGTGGGAAGACAACAGCCAAGGCTGGCGACGCGGTCACACTACTACTCCGAGGCGATACCGATGCAGAGTTCAGAACCACGTTTGGCGCTGGTGTAGAGGGCTAATTTCGATGTATCTCGTCGTCGTGGGAGCAGGTGACATCGGAACGCCCCTCATCGAGATCGCGACTCGGGGGGGGAACGAAGTCGTCGTCATAGAGCATGACGACGAGCGGGCAGAGCACGCCGCGACGGACCACGACTGTCTCGTCATTAACGACGATGCCACGGTGAAAGACACGCTCGTCGACGCTGGGGCCGACCGGGCGGACGCACTCATTTCGACGACCGACCAGGATGCAGTCAACATCATGGTCTGTCTGCTAGCCAAGAACTCGAC
>KE356560.1:1779762-1785695 GCA_000415965.1 Haloquadratum walsbyi J07HQW1 | reverse complement strand
TATGCGAATGACGTACGATGTCGCGTCAGCACAGCCAGCAATGTATAACAGACGCGTGTCAGTAATGAGTACATACGCACGACCATCGATCTCGTCTGGGATTTTCTGCACCGTATTATCAACACCGGTGTCAGCGTCAGTGTTTTTCTCACCAGTGTCGAATTCACCAAGTTTCTCAGCGCGACGGCAGTACTGTGGCTGCTCCGACTCGTCTAATAAATCAATAAGTGGGTCGGTATACAGATATGTCGAGACAAACCCACCAGTTGATGTCAGCTCATCTGTGGTAATATCACCATCAGCACTGGAAACAAGATCCGTTGCTGAACGACCTGACATATGTTTTCTTGTGGTAAGCATGAGAATAATACTGTCGGATATTCAATGCATCTCGCCCTATCCTGCTGATCGGTATGTGTTGGCAATATATTGCCACATTGGACACACAATATCCACTATTATCCGTGATGAGCGTATCTAAATATCGGGAGATCCTCGTGTCACACTCACCTGATACAGATAACCCGGTATTCACGTATTCACACTGAGTGATTCCAGCCGCTGTGCGACATCACTTTGCGATGCAGCGAGATTGCCTCGTCTAATAAGCGTCTCAACGTCATCGCGTTGCATGATGGTCGATGCAAGCGCCGTCTCAACCACCGCCTGCTTTGAGGCGTCTGTCTCTGCAGTATAGGCGGTCACCAGTGATTCGAGTGCAGGATTCAGTGATAGTTGTCTTAATTCTGCAGATTGCTCATCTGAGATTAATCGTCGACCTGTGTCATCAGCACCCACCGTTGTGAGTGTTAGTGATTCCTGAAGATGCGAGCGGACACTTTGTGCAGCAAACGTTTCTAAATCATCAGTTGTTGCTATCTCGATAAGCCGACAAAGCCACGCAGGTACTGATATAGCGTCGTCAGAAGCCGAGACAAACGGTGTCGATTGATCGGGCGCGTCTGTGTCTCTCTCAGCTACTGCCTCAGGGACTCTCTTGATAATATCATGACCACTTTCAATGGTGGCGGTATCATCACCGGCATCCGCATCAGTGTATGAGTCAGCGGTTGCTGGTCGCTTATGTGACTGCCTTTCAATCGACATCAGTGCTGAACCATCGATGTCTGTTGCACGATCACACAATGACTCAAGATTCGATTGAATGTCATCATCTTCAGGCCACTCATACTGATCAGGTGTCCATGTATCGATTGCGTTGACACCGGCGATCTCAAGCGATGACAGTGCGCCCTCGGTCAGATATGTCTCTGGGTCAATGCGAAACACAGGGCGAGCATCAAATGAGTCTCCCCACGCGAGAAGTTGGCTTGCCGTCTCAAGTAATTCAACACCATCTTCACGCGGAAGGATTGCCCCATCGCGTGTTGGAACACCCATCACATGGAAAAATTGTGCATATTTATGTTTCTGTGGATTGCGGAGGACTCGACCCATTCGCTGGACGAGTGAGCGGCTAAGCCGCCCCCGACTCCGGTTAATACAGACATCTGCAGTCTCAATATCAACGCCTTCTCCGAGCGTCTGTGCAACACCAATAAGTGCGCCATTGTCTGCGTCTGTATCAAATGCTCTCACCGTTGACAGGGCGTCATCGCTGTCAAGTACTGTAATGAGTGACTCATACGACTCGCCAAGTTGAGACGCCAACTTATCGGTGACATATTCAATTTCACGCTCTGTCTCCAGTAACACGACACATTTGTGCTGATTGATATGATCAAGCGTGAGATCAACGACCGTCGAAAGTGCGGGTGAGAGATTATATCGTGTGAGCTGTCGCCCCATCACCGCAGAGGCAAATGAGCGAAACTCTGGATCCGCTTGTTTCAGTTCCCGACCGACCGATGATTGTACGAGCGAGCGAGCCTCAGACAATGTAGTAAATGAGATACTATCACCTGAGACGGCGTCAATGTTACTCGTTGATTCACTCTCTATATTGACGCCATCTGGAAGATCAATCCCACTGCCAAATGTCTCGATACCATCGCGACACTCTGTGGTAATATCCGCCAACTCTGCTTGATTCCGATATGGTGTAAAGATGACATCCCAGTCAAACTGTGGAATAACACCGGCGCGCTGCCCGTCGCGGAGTGAGAACTCGAACAGTTTTGGAATATCTCGTCGTTTGAGTGTTCGTGCGTTCGTTGAATCAAGCGACCCAGAGAGTGCAAGAACATCTCCATTCATCTCATCAAGCAATCCACCAAATCCAGACCCGCCAAGATAGTGATGAGCTTCATCAAGTATGATGAGGTCTGTCTCGGGAACACCGCGCTCCTGAAGTCGGTTTGGCGTCCAAAAATGGACATCACCCCACTCGAATGTTGCCGTCCGCTCACCATCTTGTGTTTGGCGTCGTTCTGGAATATTGAGATGTGTGTCGAACTCACGCTGCCATTGATCGAGAATTAGGTCTCGGTGTGCAACGATGAGAACAGTCGCTCGATCATTAGTGTCATAATCTGGTGTTTGAGATGCATCAAAAATATCCGTATCAGCCGGATGGAGTGACCCGAAATGATGGGCGATTGCTGCGAGTCCAAGGAACGTTTTGCCTGTTGCTGTTGCCATATCAACGTAGCCACGGCAATCATGCTCAAGCCATGCAGTGAGTGCTGACCGCTGATGATCCCACAGTTGCGTTATCATCCGTGGCTCGTCGATCCGGTCTAACAGCCCAGTGGTTTTGTTATCAGCAACGGTATCAACGAGAAGAGATACGTATGATTCACGCCGAGGACGACAAAACACCTCTGAGACGAGTGTAGTCACTGATGCATCCTCAGGAAGTCTGATTGTCTCTAAATTCGCTGTCTCGATATCTCCCGTCTCGGCTGCCGCAACAAGTCTCTTGTTTAATACAGCCTCAACAGCGCGACTTGGGTTCTCAAGATCCGTATACTCTGACGTAGAGAGTTCATCACGAAGACGGTTGAGCGACCACGCAACTCGTCCAATATCCGTAGGATCGTGTTGACCCAGCGGAAGCGATGTTTCGCTGATATTGATTCCTGCGGATGCAGCGAGCCCCTTTTGATAGTACTCGCCAGTCTCTGGGGCAAAGTCACCTTTTGTCAACTCTGTACTCCCGATAACAATACCATCGGCAACAAGTCGAGCGTTTTGATCGATATATGAAGGCCATTGTGACTCCGGAAGATCTGAGAGCCATTCTGAGTGAAATATCTCACCTGGCGTGTCTTGACGCGTCACGCTATCCGCTATATCATCAATGTTCATTCGCTCTCACTCACTCAATTTCACATATATGTATGAACAAATAAATGTTCGCGTGCTTATATGAGACGCTGGAGATGTTATCACCGTCGTCAGCCAGGGTGATCGCGGCGGGCGAGTTCATGGATCACCGCGGTTGTTGCTGGTTCGCCTCTCATCTCCAATTGAGAGGTTCTACATCTAACCCAGCGGATTGTAGCATTATGCAACCAGATGCACACGGTAACAACGATCCCAAACCGCAGGTGAAGGATATAATTACGCAGTGATTCTCTGAAAACGGCACATTCGGTAGTTGGACGAGTGACATTGATCTAAACCAAGCGATTGTATCCAATCCTACGAGTGATGTCCCGCTAACTATACTTCGGTAGGAGCATAGTTTTACCCAAGATCTGTGCTCAATTACTTCAACCGGGCAAAGAACCAGCTGAGTCGTTGTTTTTGAAGACCAGACTACCCGAGATGTACCTCATAATGATGATCGTTGATTACACAGAGTCCGGTAAGACATGGCTGTGCCTCCCAATTGGAATATCTGAACATTCATAAATGCTATATCGGATCATATCGTCATCACCACCGACTGTGTGTGCCCGAAGATACACAGGCACGAGTTGGTCGACGGTGAGCGACAGTGACATTTCAGTTGCAAGCGTCGGATAGCCTATTTTATGCTTTGCTAATTTTCGTCCACGTCCACGTTTCGCCCCAATAACCAGCAGAATCCGTTCGCCCCCTTGACGAGTCATGATAACCCCATCAATCTCGACTTGCCCACTATTATGATGAACGACTGTTGGGTGATCGGGATGCGGTTCAAGTTGAAAATCAAATGTGAATGCGACTGTCGTTGGGGCAGTGCCAATCTGAGCGGTATCGAGACCGAGTGCACGTGAGAGGATACCGATTGATAACGCAAAGTTGACCAACGATGTCTCAGAAAAAGTTGGAGTAAGCGATAAACATCAAGCTTATGAAAATTAAAACGGAGAACTCAAAAATATGTACACGGTCCAGTTCTCACGGAGCTAATACAACATCAACTCAGCGTTGGAGTTTGAGAGAATCATTAATCGGTTTACCGTTTCATAATCGTTATGAAAATCCTCTTGTTCCGGATAGAATTTCTAATAAATTATATGAACTCACAGTTAGCGTAGACATACCATTTTAATCACAGATGTTATATCTATTTGATATGCCGCCAGAGGCAACAAAAGAATGGCTTGCTCTGTTAGAAAGGCGTGCACGTGATCGTAATGTGCCACATGAGATACGTCCTAATATTAGATATTTTCATTTTCGTATCGGAAAAGATCCTGCTGTAGTTGGAAAAGTGAGGATTTCGGAGAGGAAAAAACGTGATTATGAGGATGAACAAGGTGAAAAATACATTTGGCACCGTTATAATCGAGAAACTGAGGCGATTGAGGAAAACAAAAATCAAGACGAAGACAGAGATATTGTCAACATAACACTGGATGTGTGGGAAAAGGATGAGTACGATCCAAACAAGAGCCATTTCATATTTCTTACCGAGGAGTTGCTGATCAATGAAACACATTCACAGGGTGATCAAAGAATTGGCGTTGAGGGTGATGGACAGTACTCTGGACCCTTAGCAAAATATGTCGATGACTGGGATGCGCTGTTCGATTATGCAATGAACAATAAGACATCAACTCAATCTGGAAGCCAGCCACAACCTGATCAAGATACGAATTTGTCCGGATCAGTCGTACAGACTAAGCGTAATCACGTCAGCGTTAGCGAGGGATTCAAGCAAGATACGTATGAACGATTTGATTATCGCTGCCCACTCTCAGGAATAGAGAAACCGGCATTACTCACTATTTCGCATGTGCTTAGCCGATCTGATCACCCAGAGCTAGCTGAAGATATCAAAAATGTAATGTTACTGGATTGGACCCATCATATGGCGTTTGATGCCGCACTATGGACATTTGATGAGTTAGGGCGTATTTGGATTAAAAAAGGTCTTGACACGGAGAGCGACACGCTTCGCAGTTCGCTTATCAGTCGTCATGGAGAGAAATCAGAGAAGCTCTCATTGGTGTCTGATAACCATATTGATCGCCACAATGATGATCTCAATTGGTGGCCCCCACAGTGATACCTGACGTACAATCCGGTCTTCAGTTTTTCTCTGTTACATCCACTGCAGTCCGTCACACGGATTATACGTGACTCGCAGTGAGGTAACAATAGAGATCGAAGAATGAGCATGATGTCGGACGTTCAACGTGCCAACATACATCCAGCATCGTTCTTCAAAGACAGCATAAACACAAACACAGAGAAGCTGAGTCTGCTTCGTCCGGCGTTAGTAGTCGCTGCTGTCGCAGTTATTGGGCTTTTCGGTGTGATTCCAACATTGTTAGCTGTCGCGGAGACCGCACCTGGAGGCGCAGGTATACTATTCATTGTCACGAGTATAATCGGTAGCTTAGTCGGGACGCTCGGACCATTCATTTCATGGCTGATTGTTTTTCCTTGGCTCGCTCGTGTTTGGCGGTGACGGCGAATTCCGTGATCTGTCAGCAGCCATTGGGTGGGGTTTGGCGCCACGAATAATTGTTCCATTGGTCGGGGGTATCACTGCATTCGTGTTTGTTTCTGGGACGAACTTCTCTGACCCACAG
>KE356560.1:1775823-1779712 GCA_000415965.1 Haloquadratum walsbyi J07HQW1 | reverse complement strand
GTCTCAACAGCCGCTTGCAAGCGTGTGCTCGGATCAAGTTCGGGCAGTACAGCATCAGCCAGTTGGTGACGATACTGGAAGATCGTGTCCAGTGAGGCGTCAACCCCGGCACAATCAGTGACGAACAACTGGAGTTGATAGCCGATCACGCCGCCGGTGACGCTCGGGCTGCCATCAGTATCTTCCGTCACGCAGCGAAGGTCGCTCAGCGAGAGGGACACGACCGGATCACCGCTAGTGTGATCGACGGTGTAGTTTCGGAAGCGAAATCGGAAATCCGACAGAAGACGACTGAAAAGCTCACCGAACACCAGCAAGCCCTCTACGACATCATCACCAGCACCGGTGAGATCACGCCCAAGAACCTGTATGAGCGATACTGTGCGGCTGTCAGCGATCCCAAGACGAAGCGAATGGTGCGGAATCACCTCTCAAAACTCAGAGAGTACAGTCTCATCGCCGCTAACGGGCGAATCGGGGGCGCTCATATCAGCCCGTAACCGATAACACTCTTAGCTAGCTGAGCGAAACAACAGTCAGATTAGCGATATTGTTACTGGGTGGCGTGCAAGATGGACAGCGCGTATTTCACGCTAATACGTGATTCAGTTAACAACCTCAATTGCTCAGACTATACGATTACCCCGTCACATTAACCTGTAGTATTCAAGCTTTTTATTCAATTATATCACCAAGTAGTTCAGCATACTAAGTAACATTAATATTGAGTGGGCCTTCTTCGACCTCATGATCTGATAGCATCGTTGCTGAGTGAATTCCGAGAAAATGCATCCGCTGTTGACCTCCTAATTGAAAACCTTCGTTTGTTTGCTGAAGAGCAGATGGTCTTGTTAGCACAGGACTCCCACTGGTTCCAGAATGCATATCAGCGTCCGTTGCAGGGCATGGTAGTCCCTGAAAAGGAACCCCATACGGACTAGCAATCATTGCGTTTCTGGCAATCGGGAGATATGGTGCCTCTCCCCGGATGGGATAGCATAAAACGGCGGCTTCCTGATCGAATGTTACTTCTATATTATCTGGAATCCTCAATTGATCTGAAATTACTCTTGTGCCACTATCTGACAAATCAATCTCTAAGGGAATCGCTACGACATCTATCTCTAAGCCCTCAGGGTGTTCTAGCCAACAAGAACTACCACTATCATCTTTTAATTCAACATCATAATACTGTAAATTGGCTAAGTTCTGACTGTTGGGACGTGTTATTATCCTAAAGGAGTCACAGATAGGGTTGCCCTCTTTATCTGCAACTGCATGGTGGTTTGTTATAAGATATGTCTGCTTCTCCATTTGATTTATCTCATCTGGATTAGAGTCACCCAAATCAATATAAAAGAAACCGGTTACGTGGCCTGAACTGTTTGGATAGAGAATTAGATTGGAGTTACAGCTGTATAAAGCGGGTCAACCCCTCTATCAGGAATTGATACCATACAAACACATTCAATTGGGTACTATGTAATCTTTGTTTAGTTCATAGGTCAACACAAGATAATGAATCATGACCGAGTAATCCTCTGCATCGGTGGTTTTGATGTTCATCCAGGGTCACGCGTAGACAGAATCGAATCTCCAGAATTGCACATTACTCCGCGAGTCGGGTGTGCAAATTTCCCAATCTGGATACCCAGGTTCGTCGGGATCACCACCGACACCCCACTCTGAGTTATATCGGTGCTGCTGATGCGCCGACTCAGTCACCCAAAGACCCACGCCGACTCAGGGGCATTGTGCAATAACCAATGCGAATTCAGAGTACTGACGACCGCGAACGACTCTGGGAGAACCTATGCGAAGCCACCGACGAAAATGCCCGCTCGAAGGCACTAGACCGAGCGGCACGGTACTATCTGCGGATGTGCGGTGGTGTCGCTGCATACGGACGCGGTGACATCCAGACGCTGCTTGATGTCGCAGAGGAGCAGGGAAGTCTTACCGCACCGGAGATCGCAGCGATTCTTGATGAGCGTGAACTGCCAGTAACCTATGAAACAACATCATCGGTTGGTCCCGGTTCTGACTCCAACCCGGAGCGAGAAGGGGACGAGTAGCGGTGGGTGGGTTCCTTTTTAATCAAACCCCACGGAACAGCGCCGTCGAAAATAACACTACCCCATGAGACTACCAGTGAAAAGACCGGTGACCCCCAGTGGTCTGACTGCGCGACCCCACCTATATCTCTTAGAGAGGGCACTATCTGACTGATACAACCTACGCTAACCGATACACTTACTCATACACACTAATCACATGCCCCGATTTGCCTTCACATTCTCAGATGATCAAAAGGACTGGCTCGAAGCGAAAGCAACAGAGAATGACCTCTCTCAGGGGGAAATCGTTCGTCGAGTCGTTAAGAGTGCAATGAGTGATACGGATACTGATTCATTAACTGATACAGATTGGCTATCTGATACACAAACTGATACACCAACTGTATCACAAAGTGAACTCGAGCAACTGCAGGAACGTGTCTCTCAACTCGAAGCAGATATGAGCCCGGTCAGGACAATCAGGACTCATCGTCAAGTAAAATTGTAGCGACTAACTCAACTGATGACTCTATCGTGACCGTTGATGATGCTGAAAGTGATACTCTCAAAGAATTCGTTACTGCTCAGACAGAGTGGATTGACAACAGACGCGATGAGGTAATCAATGCACGAGTGACAGCACTGCAGTATCTTCAGAATGTGGCAAATGGCAAAGATGAGCGTGTCCCGACGAGACGTCTATTTGAGATTTGCCGTGATCGTGATGCTACAGTGACGAACCAGACGGTTGATCCTGAAGCGTCAAATCTGAACCAGAGTGTGTTTTATGAAGAAACCCTCAAGCCGATTTTAGATGACGCAAGCGATGCTGGGATGGTAAGTAGACTCCAAGGCGGTGATTATGGCTGGGACTGGGATGATTAATTCCCCCTGTCAATCTGGCTTACCGACACGAGTCAAGTGCCCTGGGCTCGCCAGTGATTATCACTATTGATAATCAGAAGTTGCCCGGTGGGGATCTTGGTAAAAACCCCGGACTGACCCTTTTATCCGATTATGAATAGGATCGAATGACTATCCACATACTGCTGATATTACTCTATCGATTATCCCTGTCGCAGTTCGCCGGTCTCGAGGATCCGAACTGTGTGTTCACTGCCCCTTTCAAGAGTCAGGTCGTTATCAAGCACGAAAGCCAAAGTCAGCGGGGAAGGTCGTCACATCCGTAGTTCAAAGAGATGTGGGCAAAGACCCCCGAAGCTTCTACCACAGTACTTGTAGAGTCTCGGCATCAGGCATTCACTCGTAGAACCTATCTATCGCGTCTTGAGGCGGTGTGAGTTCGGGATAGAAACTATCGTCCTACGGAGTTTTTGTGGCAGGAACGGCAGACTGTGACCGTCTCCTCTGGGAAATAGCTCACGTGATTCCGAATCGTGTTGTCCCAGTCCAGTCGTTCCTCACAGGTTTCGCAGAAGCGGTTCGGTCGCTCATCCTGTTCACATTCCACCGAGCAGTAATTCTCATTCTCTCGAATGTCCGCATTACAGACACGGCAGTAGCCATCAGGAAATCTGAGTGGGTCGGAAAGCGTGTCTTCCTCGGTACTGAGCCCTGCCCCAAGCCCAGCATAGAAGCTCACCCGAAGCGAGCAGTATCATTCTTCCCCATTTTCGATTACTTCTGGAACTATGTCAGACACTTTGTTAGACTGTCTGCTCGCAACCAGGGGCAGAGAGTTGACCCACGAGATCACCTGATAATGTCACTCCCACTCTCTGAGATACCCCAGCGAGCTACTCCGTCTCAGTATCAGCGAATTGGAAAGTGTTCATCCCGTCACAAGTTGCCCCTCAAAACACCACACCGTG
>KE356560.1:1774222-1775773 GCA_000415965.1 Haloquadratum walsbyi J07HQW1 | reverse complement strand
TTCGTCGTCCTGCCGTTTGTCTATACACCAATTGTCATCCAGTTTTTTACAACATATTTCGCAATCGAAGTGCTCGTCCCGATACGGCTCTGGCAGTCCGATATTGGTATTGATTTCCTTGATCCGGAGGGGGTTGGCGGGCTCAGACCTATTGGTGAACTTATAAAGAAGTCGTATTATTATATTGCCATTGGATTAGTTGGCTACGCACTCATTACATATGCCCCATTTATTAATTGGGGCTGGACCGTGGATGCTGAGGCGAATCTACTTTTTACTGCTATCTGGATTATCACTATTGGCGGTGTTGCTTTTGGAGTCTTCGTGTTACACCGGTTCATGTATCGTGAGAAACGCGAAGAAATCCACCTCTTAAAAAAGGAATTTCGAGCGCATCTTGAGAATCCATACGATGTGAAGTCTTATGAAGTACCAGAAGGTGATGAGGAGTTGGTTGCGGATATTGAAGAACGAATTTCGCGCGTCAATGCAACAAGCGAGTATCCTGCGACGTTCAGCATATGGTCACAACTGCTCCTCAGCATCGCCCTACCGAAGTTACTGCAATTCGTAATTGCCGGTCTATAGGCGGGCAGACAGAGACACCGCTCTGTTTCATATGAAACCCAACTGGTTTCTTCGCATGGTTCTACAAGAGAAAAATACCTCATCATCCCTTGTGAGCAGGTCACCGGACTGATTGGATGATTAGCTTCAATCCAACAAAGGTTCGTCTGAAACTGTCTAGCGCATCGTCAGCAACGACCTGCACAGTCTGCTTCAACCCAACAAGGGTTCATCTGAAATCATGCCCGATATACGAGGACATAAACACGATTACGGCAAGTTAGAATAAATATTTTCCGTCGACCTGAAATAGGGTGTTTTCCCGGGGGTCGACGGAAACAAAGACAAGATGAGGGATGATGAAGGATGAGTGAGTAATCCTCTGTATCAGTGGTCTCCACACCCAGCCTGGGAATGCCGATGGGATTGGCATCCGAACCCCCATAATACGCACGACCACATCCATCCCCCACCCACCACCGCTTCGTGGACCGCTCGACGCTGGAGGATATCCTGACACAATAACAACTGCCCGTCTCGACATCCGATGGTTCACGACTGGCGATTTCTCGGTCCACTACGTCGAAGAGCATGAGGACGTGGAACGCTGGGAATGTCGCTGGGACCGGCACCCAAACACGCACAACACCCGGTTACACTTCCACAAACCACCGACTGCCACCGAAATCACCGACCTCGAACTCCCGTCACTCCATCCACTCGACGTATACTTCACCGTCTTCACGGCAGTAGAGCAACGCATAGAGACACTGTAGTCGTCATAGTGATTTCGTAATGAAGGGAAGCATAGGTTCCAAAATGGTAACGAGGTCAGGGACTGAGTCTATTCGATGAGCAGACTTTCAGTCTCTGTGATCAAGCCTATGACGCTCGACGAGTTGCAGTGGAAATGCAGGGAGTTTAATCAGAACCGTCCGACAAGAGCAGAGTGGATGGACTCTTCGATCGTCTTGACCTCGTCTG
>KE356560.1:1688807-1774172 GCA_000415965.1 Haloquadratum walsbyi J07HQW1 | reverse complement strand
GATCGCTGATACAGCAGAGTATACGACAGTCACCACAACACGGTCGGTTGACCCAGAGTTCCGAGCGACTGTGCTACATCAACATGAGAGTGAATGCCCTATTTCAGGTGTTGACCAGCCGGCATTGCTTGATGTTGCACATGTGCGTCCATGGGCTGAGTATCCAACGTACCGCGGAGATATCAGGAACGTTCTTCCATTGAGTAAAACCCATCATGCGGCGTTTGATAATGCAGTATTCACCATTGATAGGGATTTTCGACTTCGCGTCAATCCAGAATTTGATACCGATAGTGCACTTCTTCAGCGGACGATTCTCGATAAGACTGGTGAACAACTCCCACTGTCAGCTAGCGATATTGATCCTGCACATCTTGCTGCTCGTAATGATGAGGTTGGATGGATATAACGCACATCGTATAGCACTCGCCGAGATACGATGAGATTGTGTGAACATAGCAGAGTAACAGGATTGAGGATCTGATTCTAGATGGAGCACTCACAGAATTCATGTTATTTTAGATTCTATTCAAAACCGAGATATCGTTAGCTCGTGTTTCTCGGAGTTGCACGGGTTGCTGTTGCTTTGAACGATGCAACGATCTGACGCTCCGGTTCAGCTTTGAGCCGCTCTCGACTTTCCTCGGTGACAAGGGCATACAGATGATCTTCGGCTTCAACATCGACGGAAACTAGCGAAATCGAACCGCCGCGGTCGATACTGTGCACGTGCCCGTCGAATCGGTTTCGAGCACTCATTGCATTCTCTGTTGGCGTCTCATCTGGGTCATGTAATGTGACTGCATCAGCGCGAAGACTCACCTGTACCGTATCAGTCTCTTCAGGAACGAATCGAAACTCCGGGCTTCTCCGAAGTGTCTATCAGCAACGACACAGCCGTGACCGACACCAGTTGCAACTGCCTGTTCAATGAGATTCAGTGCTATGTCGGGCTTAGACTGGTTTTCAACGTCAGCAGGGACATCTGTGTCTCTCCGTCGCTGAGCGTAGCGTTCACGTTCCTGCTGACTGTCGTAGTCTGCGGCATCGTCGCCAGTCCACTTCTCGGACAGGAATAAGCGCATCCCGAGTAGTCAGGTGAGTTGATCGGCATTCTGCCGCTCGCCAGGTCTGGCGAGCGTGCAGTTAACCGTAACTTGGCAGTTGTCGAGTTTTCCAGTCGCACCACACCACTGACGGGCAACGCCGACGCTTTCGTCTCCTGATTTCGAGGTACCAATGCCATCGACAATCAGTGCGGCCTCTCGGTCTTGGATCGCTTCGGGAACGCGTTCCCCGAAGCTCACTTTCGACGTTTTCGTGTGCCCACGGACTCTCAGAAACAAACCGTTCGAGTCGTTCTTGATCGATATGCATTTTCTCAGCGATGTCAGTGACGGTGTTGGAACTTCCGGGGCGCAGTAGGCCCCGGAAGTACCAGCCCACATTCAGCCACGTTCGTTCGTGTTTTGACCACGATGATCCATCTTCCCGAGTTGTGAATGCTGTTTGGTAGTCACTGAGAAATTGTAGCCCTTCGGCCTGCTTTGGTCTTACTCTACTCATCCCGGCTCAGCCAACTCGTCCTGTGCCTGAAAGTCAACTGCCGGAATTAAACCTCGGAAGTACTGTCTATAACACGCTCAACACACTGAGTAGTGTAGACTATCCGATTATCCGTAGACGAATCGCTAGATACAGGCTGCACGCTCAGCACAATCGCTCTCTACGGACTCATATTCAATTTCAGGAAAGCGAAAAAAGAGTGAATGACGAGCGACCGAAGCCGACACATCGGCATGTCCGCCGCGGTAGTATAACCGTCGCTGGATGGACGGAGTACATTTGATTTTCGTCAGGACTCGTTCCTGCAGCCTGATGAACCCAAATTTTGTGTCGAGTGACTCACCAGGCGTTGCTATGAAAGAAACGCCGAGTCGGTTTTTATATCGAGTGACTTACCAGATGACGGTGTGAGAGAATCGCTACGCTCCATGGTCAGATCGGCACTACGTGGTCCTCAAGATGGACAGTTACGATGTTCCTGGCGTATTTTGCTCGCTGGCATCATCACATTTGGTGCCGCTTTCGGGTTCATACTCATCGCTAGGGCAGTCGGAATCAACCCACCCGATTGGGCAGAAATAGCCATCGTACATCCGGCCGCCCTCATCGGCGTCCTCATCGCAATGGCTCTGCTGAAGCGATACATCGATCACCGGGACATCAGGGGCTACGGGTTCAATCTGTCCCGTCAGTGGGGGGCAGATGCTCTTGCTGGGTTTGTGTTAGGCGTCTTCCTTGTGGCTGGGTTGTTCGTCATTGAGTACCAGCGCGGAGGGATACAAATCATCGGCACTTGGACCGACGCGGCTGCTGTCCCAATCGTTCTTCAGGTTGGGATTCTCGTCTTCGGATGGATAGCACTCAGTGTCTGGGAGGAGACGCTATTTCGAGGCATTTTTATTACAAACGCCGTCGAGGGACTTGCGTCTAGAGGGCTCTCTGGTCGAGCAGCCACTCTCGGGGCTCTACTCAGTAGCTCGGTTGTCTTCGGGTTTGGCCACGGGATTTCCGGAGCAATTTCGACAGGAGATTCGCTACTCTATGCGTTGGTGATGACCGCTATCAGTGGTGTACTGTACGGGTGGGCCTATCTGCTCTCCGGGGAACTTGCGTTTCCTATCGGTCTCCATACGGGCGTTAATCTCACAACCACGATGCTCATCAGTAGTTCCGGTTCGACCTATCCAAAGGTCGTGGAGTACAGCGTTTCTGGTGGATCGATTGGCTTCAATACGTCCGATCCAGTCAGCTTGCTCCCGGTCTACGTGGGTGGAATCCTCTTGATCACCGGGTATTTTTATGTTCGACACGGCGCCATCATTCCCGACCTGGACCACAGCGAATCGCCTAGTGTCTGACCCACTGGACTTACTGACAATTGTGACAAATCAATAATGATTGGAGCAACGTGGCAAGGACACAAGGCTACAGCCATGTCTTTGAGAGAACCATACGCAACGCTCGACACATCCATCACCGACGAAAGCGGTCAGCGGTCCTGATTCATACAGATAGTAAGATCACAGCGTGCTTCATCATACTCGGTCTCCTATCGATGGCGGGTACGACCGCTGTGATCAATCATCAATGGACTCACGTTGCCGTACTTACCAGCACTGGCGGTATTATCCCGTCGCTCATCCACGAATCGCGAACCAATCGGATTAGGCATTGAGAACACGCTGTTTCACCCGTCAAAGAGCGTTCTATGACACGCTTTCCATTACAACCCGATCATAAAATGCCTATCTTGAAAGACGAGTTCTGCTCTTATCGACGAGGACGGGGACAGGGACCCGAGGACGCTGACTGCGCCGATATCGCACGTCTCCTACTGTCGCTTCAAGCCTGAAAATGTGAGTTCTTATCGCTAATATTTCATTGCTAATATGTGGAATTTCTCTGACGCCATGTGAGAGACAGGGCGCGTATGCAGCATATCCTCCACCGAGAGCCGGAGCAGTACAGTCAGCGTGAACAGTTGCCCGAACTCCACGACGGATTGGAAATTAAATATATAAATCCGACACCCGTGTATCCCTTCAGTATATGCGATTCTGTGACGAGTGTGGTTCGTTGATGCACACGGAGGGCGACATGTGGATATGTCGCTCCTGTAAGAACGAGGAGCCGCGAGACTCGCAAGCAGAAGCGGCGATGACGACCCAAGATGGACAGCAGGACGATAGGGCACCCGCCATAGCCGACACGAAAAGATCGCCCACAGGACGAGGTATTCGACAGGTCGGACAAAATAGCTTTACCGCTCGTCGCAAAATAAAACTCTCATGCAACTCGTCGCCCATCGTGGCTTCGATAAGCAGTACTCCGCGAACACCGTTGCAGCTATCGAAAGGGCGATTCAAAACGCCGATATGGTCGAAATCGATATTCGTCGGTGTGCCTCGGGCGAACTCGTCGTCGCACACAATGCTCTGATTGACATCGATATCGATGGTATTGATCGAGTTGATGAGTTGACTGCCACAGAACTCGCCGCCCTTGACGCTCACGATGGCGAGGGTGTCCAGACGCTCAATACCGTTCTCGACATGGTTCCCGCCGAGGTGGGTGTTAATCTTGAGTTGAAGGATCCCAAAATCACAGAACAGGCCCTCACAGTAGCCGAATCGGTCCCACATGAAGTGATTATCTCGTCGTTCGACCCCGATGCTCTCCGTGGTGTCCATCCTGAAAAGAACACGAACGTTGAACTAGCCTACGTGCTCGGGGCAACCCCCGACGACGACCTGGCGGTCGCGATGGATCTTGACTGCGCGTTCGTCCACCCGAATGCGTGGTTGTGCCTGCTGACCGGTGTCGTCGCCAGAGCTCATGACGCAGGACTGGCGGTTAATGCATGGACCGTTGACTCCCGCCCGGGAGCGTGGGCACTCTCTCGGCGTGGCGCCGACGGGCTCATCGCGAGTTCACCACATGTGGTGGATTGGCTCAACTAAGAGACACAGACTATCGCTAATCCACTCGCACTCCCCAGGCGACTCGTCCACAATCGCTCCGCAAAGTCCGTGTCCTGTACCGTGCACACAGGTCTTGAGAAGACTTGGATAAGACGCGTACAAAACGTTGAACGAGGAGCCTGGCCTCCCCGCTGAGTCCGTCTCCCCGGCATGTTCGTGCCGTGACTCGCCTCGGACCTCGAGTGTCCGGACGATATCCGACAGCGGACCCAAACCCCGGCGGAGCAGGCCGAGGAGTGCGGCGTGACGACGGGCGTCCATCCGGCTGGGTTCGCCGCGGCCTGTCTTTACACAGTCGCGAGGAGGGTCGATGGTTGACGCAATCCGAGGCCGCGGACGTAGCGAACGCCTCAACAGCAACGATTCGGAACATCTCTAAAAAGTAGAGGTTAGATAACTGTTGTCACAAGAGGTATTGATAATGGACGAGGGACCGGAGCCAATCAGCTATTTGTCTGCTGGTGATATCCGTGATATCCACGAGTTGATCGTGGAGTCAAATGCGGACACGACAGCGGGTATCTCTTCACCAGGTGATATCGAATATACCGTCGAACATATCCAAGAGAGCCATTTCAGTCAGGTTCCCGAGTCGCTCCACGAGAAGGCATTCCAGCTGCTGCGGCTTATTGCGGCGAATTATCCATTCGTCGATGGCAACAAGCGAACGGCGCTTATGTCGACCCGAATTTTCTACGCGTTGAATGGCCGCCGTTTTGACTACAATCGGGAGATCAAAGAAATCCTGAAAGCGCTCGCGACAGGATGAGGGCGACGTGATCGAGTATCTCGGAGCACACACAGAGCCGCTCCCCCCCGAGTACGAGGCAATCATCAGCCTGTGGCTGGCACGCATCGAAGGCACAGATCAGCTACCCAGAGATCACAAGCTCGACACAGGCGAGAATAAATAACACGAACCGAACGATTATTATGATGACCCCCATGATGAGCAATAAGTATGGCCGCTGAAAGTGAGCAGCCCGAAATTCCCGATGAGCTGTCCCCCGAGGAGGCACGGCAGTATCTCATCCGGTTCCTCGGTCGGCAGGACCTTGACGAGCACGAGGAAATCTACGACGAACTCGCGACCGAATAGACAGCGGGCGCCAGTCACCTTGGAGAAGCTTCAATCGCATTGCCTCTTCACGTCCGAGGATTGCTTCGACGGTGTCATAATCGACGCGGTCGTCATAGTAGGCGTCGCTCAGTCGCCGGCGGAACTCCTCGTCGTTCGCGAGCTCTTCGAGTTCGTCCTCCAGAGCCTCGATGAGGAGACGAGTCCGAGAGATATCGAGGATTTCAACGACGCTATCGGCGCGCTTGACGAGGGATTTCGGGCGTTAAAATCAACGCGGGTTTTCTCTTTAGTCATCAATGTACGTGTAGAGTCTACACATTCTTAGTTTCCTCGCCGCTCAAGAGACCGGATCGAGTGACCGCATCGTGAAATGATATTTCGGGCAGTACCGCTCTGCTATCGAAGTTCTCTGCACTACTTCAGTGTGACGTTCCGGTGTGGGAACTCCAGCTAAGTGGGGCTGTTACGGGCAGCGGTATCTGACTCCTAAAACGCCGAGAGTTATATAGTATATTTCACGACCACGAGCAGTAATGCCGCTCCAACGAACGGAGCCACGAGAACAACAACGACAATCACGGCGAGCAGTCGTCGTTGTACGTGAGTGAATTCAATCCCATACCCGCCTGCTGGCGGGATTAACAATCCCACTGGGAGCAACAGGAGCCCAACCCAGACGGTCACCAAAAGCAAAATCGCCGCGAAGCCCGCCGCAACGCCGCCCCCAGCGGGCATCGTGTTGAGCGACCAGATCCCGACGACTGTTAATCCACCACCGATCGTCGCCACTGGGAGTTGGAGCGATCCGAGCAGCTGGCGTCCGTTCATCGATTTTCACCTTTCGATTCCTAATGTAATCACTTAATCACGATTGCCCTGTGTCACTCTGTGAAACTCTGCATTATCATGTGGTCACCACTCACTACTCAATAAAGAAGTGTGAACTACCCCACCCTACTCGCTCACGGCTTGCACCGTTCGCTTCTTGAGGGTGGGGCTTCCTGTTTCTATGACGCGCTTTCCATCCACAACCTCGGAACTACCCGACGAGCTAAAACAAATGGGAATAGGAACGCAGCGTTAGATATACCATAGGAATGTCGTCAATGAAACCTGATCATAGACGTAACTTTTCATAGTCTCTTGGATTCATTTCCTGTGTTGGTGTGCTATCGACGGGATTGACCTGTTTTGATCCGTCGTCACTTCCCCCTTCTCTGCGGCATCAAGCACTGTCTGACTGTCACTGCATCCGTGAACCCACCTCGGGGCTTCCTGCTTCTACGACGCGCTTTGCAGGAACCGAGAGGGTTCCCGTAGGGAGCGCAGTCTGCACAGGTCGTTCGAAAATCGAAGATTTTCATGATCACGAGAGACTTCGTCTCTCGGACGACGGTGATTCGGAGCGTCCCGCCCCTATCTGTGAGCGACCGCGAGAAAGGATGTTCTTCGCCGCGTTCAGGTCCCTGTCCTCGGTGTGACCGCACGCCGGACAGGAATGTTCTCGAATCCAGAGTGGTTTCGACGTTTCCACACCGCACGTCGAACACTCTTTGGTCGTTCCTGCTGGTTCGACTCGAACGACGTGAGTGCCATGCAGGTTGGCTTTGTACTCTAAGAGGTCCAGAAACCGTGACCATGCAGCGTCCTGCTTGTTCTTGGCGTTCTGGCTGGTTTCCAGCATCGGCTTTAGATCCAAATCCTCGACAGCCACCAAATTGTACTCTCGGACCAGCCACGTCGTGAGTTTGTGCTGGTAGTCCAGCACTTTCCGTTTGATGTGACGCTTTGCCGTGGCGACCTTCTGCCGTTGTTTCTCCCAGTTATTCGACCCGTGTTTTTTCCGGTCGAGTTTCCGCTGTTCGCGCCCGTAGCGGTCGTGCTCGTCGGACAGGTCGAGCATATCCACCGCCGTATCGTCGCTGGTGTGGATGTACGAGAGAATCCCGAGGTCTACGCCCACGCAGTCGGCAGGGTTGAGCGTGCTGGGGTCGGGCTCTTCGGGAAGGTCCTCGTCCGGTCGTTCCGTGACGAGACACACGAACCAGTCGCCGGTTCGCTCCTTCTTCAGCACGACGCGCTTGGTGTTCTCGGTCGTGGGAAGCTCTCGGTGCGCTCGAATCGGGATGTGACCGATTTTCGAGAGTCGAAGTGTTGCGTATCCGTCTTGGTCCGTGGTGTGATTCACGTCGAAGCCTTCAGACTGATACGCGACTGACCGACGTTCGCCGCTCCCCTGCCACTTCAACCGTCCCGTCTTGTGACCGTTTTCCTGCCGACCCTTCTGTGTCTCGACGTTCCTGTGTATCTCCGAAACGGTCTGTTGAGCGGCGTGTGCCGAAACTTCCGAAAAGAGCCGCCACCGCTGTTTCCAGTCGGTGAGTTTGCGGTGCTGGTCGTAGGCGGTTGGCCGGTTTCCGTAGTCGTAGGAGTAGTAGTCGCGGATGGCGTGGTTCCGTATCTGCCGATGGATTTCGATGTGACGCCACGCTTCGCTGGCGGTTTCCTCGTCGGGATACGCACGACAGCGCATTGATTCTTGCACATGCCTTCGAGTCGATGCGATTCTTTGTGATGACTGAGCCGTGCATCACCCGCATCGGCATACACAGCGTGTGGTGTCGGTGGCAACATACCACTCACCGGATGACGTGTGCGTTTCCGTGAGCTTATTACCGTAACTTGGGTACGAATGACTGTAATGACGAAAGCAGCAGTCGTGATCCTTGCCGGAACGGAATCACACGCAGACCACGGTCGGCTCGCCAACGGTCTCGAAGCGGCTAAGGAGTTCGCCGAGACTGACGGCGACGAACTCGAAGTAATCTTCGACGGCGCGGGAACACAGTGGATTCCAGAGCTCGAAGATGAGGATAGTGACTACCACGAGCTCTATCAGGTTGTCAAATCCGACTCCTCAGCTTGTGACTACTGTTCGGATGCCTTCGGTGTGACGGACGCTGTGGCCGACTCCGGTATCCAACTCGTCGGCGACCACGACGGTCACCCGAGCATCCGCTCGCTCGTTGACGACGACTACGAGATTATCACGTTCTGAGTGGATTTGATCCGGGAGACTGCCCTCATAACGTCGTTGTCCTATGAGACTCATATCGGATACGAGGGAACATATCGACGGTGAGTGATCGAAGTTTCTCTGATGTCATGACTCATTTTTGAGGTGTCGCGGTGGGCTCGTTGAGTTGAATATCCAAATTCGTTTGATGAGAGGTCTCTGTTAATTGAAGATTCGAGACACAAGCGCATTTCTCCCATCAGTGTCGTCCGGACCGAGACAATACGAGTTGAGTATTCAAAGCCACAAACCAATGTTCATGCCAGTTGCATTGGCAGTCAAGTTTCTTATGATAGAAATAAAAAACCACAATCATGGCTCTGCAAGAGGAACGGAAAGAGACAATCCGTCTCCTCCACGTTGATGACAGCTTAGACTTCGCTGAGATGGCGACGACATTTCTCGAGCGAGAGAATGACCGATTCGATACCGAAGCAGTCGCGAGTGCAACAGACGGGCTCGCTCGTCTCGCTGATTCGTCGTTTGATTGTGTGATTTCCGATTATGATATGCCAACTCAGGATGGCATTGAGTTTCTTAAGAGTGTGCGTGAGGAGTGGCCTGATCTACCGTTCATCCTGTTTACTGGCAAAGGCTCGGAAAAAGTCGCCAGCAAAGCTATTTCTGCCGGAGTGACTGACTATCTGCAGAAATCGTCTGGAACTGAACAGTACGAACTGTTAGCTCATCGAATCACGAACGCTGTCGAACAGTCACAAGCTCAACGACGAGTGCAGGAAAAACAACAACGAGTCCACAAAGAGCAACAGCGACTTCGAACCCTCTTCGACCGCCTCTCACAACCCACCGTGGAAGTGCAATATGAAAACGATGAGCCAATCGTCACTCAAGTCAATTCGGCTTTCGAGGATGTGTTCGGGGTAGAAAGTGATAGCATCGTTGGCGACTCCCTTGACACTCACATCGTCCCTGATGACCGAATCGATGAAGCCGAAGCGATTAATCAACATGTCCGGGCAGGTGGTCGTCTGAAATCGAGAGAGGTTCTGCGTGAGACTGCCGATGGTCTGCGTCAATTTCTTCTTCAAAACGCTGTCTACAGCGACGACGACAGGGTAGGCGGGTTTGCTATCTACACAGACATTACTGACCGAAGAGAACGTGAGGAAATGCTTGAGCGGAACCGCAGCCTGCTGCGACACACCGAACAATTGGCTACTGTCGGCGGGTGGGAGGCTGACATCGAAACTGGCGAGATATCCTGGACGCAGGGAACATACGCAATCCACGATCTTGATCCCGCCGGGGAATTCGAGCCATCGATTGAGACTGCAATGGAGTTTTATCATCCTGATGATCAGGCGACAATCCAGCAAGCGGTCGAAAAGTGTCGCACACAGGGCAGAGCATACGAGGTTGATGTCCGATTGATTACCGCCGAGGGCGAACAAAAATGGGTACGTACCACTGGTGAGGCTGTATATGATGGTGATGATGGCGATGATATCACTCACATTCGAGGGGCAATTCGTAATATCACTGATATTCAAACTCAAAAACAAGAACTGGCAGAGTTAAAAAAGCAGTATCAGACGTTGGGAGAGAATTTTCCTGATGGGGCGGTGTACTTAATCGACGATAACTTCGAGTATGTCCGTGCTCGTGGGGAAGCATTGGAACAAGCTGATCTGTCACCTACGGATATTGAGGGTCACACACCACACGAAGTATTTCCCGATGAACTCGCGGATGAAGCCTGCAAGCACTACGAACAGGCATTCAATGGGAATACGACCGCTATCGAACAGGAGTACAGAGGTGAGCACTACCGAGTTCGGGTGACACCTGTGGACGGCAACGGTAATACAACAAAGACAAACACAGACACAGAGATTACACGTGTGATGGCAGTGGCACAGGATATCACACAGTATGTCGAGAACAGACGAGAACTCCAACGCCAGAACGAACAGTTGGATGAGTTCGCGAGCGTTGTGAGTCATGACCTGCGGAATCCACTCACTGTTGCAGAGGGGAACTTGGAACTTCTTCGCGAGGGACGTGAGAGTGACAGAATCGACAAGATTGACTCGGCATTGACTCGGATGGACGAACTAATCGAAGATCTTCTCACGTTAGCCCGTGCAAATGAGCAAATCGGGAGTGTCGAATCAGTCAATCTCGCCGAGTTGTCTCAGAACTGCTGGCAGAATGTCGAGACAATCAATGCAACAATCCATCTCGATATCAGTGCTACCCAGACTGTCACAGTCAAGGCGGATGCAAATCGCCTTGCACAGGTATTTGAGAACTTGATGCGGAATGCAATCGAGCATGCACGGGAGTCGGGATCGGAGGATGAGGATGAGGATGAGGATGTAACAATCACTGTTGGTGAGCTTGCGGATGGATTCTATCTTGCAGACGATGGAAGTGGAATTCCTGCAGATGAGCGAGACGATGTGTTTGAAGCGGGCTATACAACGAGCAAACAGGGCACTGGATTTGGACTTTCAATCGTGAAGCAAGTCGTCGAAGCCCATGGATGGGAAATATCAATTACAGAGAGTGCCGAAGGCGGGGCACGCTTCGAAGTGACTAACGTCGATATGAGTCGAATCGAGTCAACTCAACTTGAGTCGAATCGGATGAACTCAGAGTGAGCGCTGAGTCGAGGAGTATATCTCACTATTTTGACTCCAGCACTGGCACTGGTTTTGCTTTCGGGTTCGGGTTCGGTTGTGATTCTGCTTTTGAGAAGAGTATACAAATAAGCGGTTGCGACTGTGTGGTCCTGTGGGTCGAGCGTCGGATATGTTTGATACTCGTGCGGCGCATAATCAAGTTTTGCGTCCGCTCGTAGCTCCCGGCCGCGAGGACACCAGAGATGCTCGTGAGCAGCAGCGACACAATCCCACCTGAGAGGAACAGATGCATCCCACCGAACAGGAGACCGCCGACCAGCACCCGACCAAGCGACCCAATCGCCGGTTCAAGCGCATCGTGGACTACCCCTCTGTCCAGAATCCCTTCCATGGGTGCCATGACAACGAACATGACCACCAGCCCTGGTAAGATAACCTCCGGGTGGTCAAAGAACACACACCACTTCACCGTGCCACCGTGTGCGCCGTGACTCAGCCCAAGCGTTGGTAATACCGGCGTCACCGCTTGCACTGCCCTCTCGTATCCGATCGGTATGAGACCGATCCACGCAACTCCCTCAACTGAAGACATCTAGATACGGTCCAGTGGATTATAGTTATCACGCCACCAGATGTAACAGACGGCAACGAGTCCGAACCCCGGTTGGACAGTGAAACCATCTAATAACTCCCCAAATAGTGTCCATTTAATTTCAATGATGGCAAACAATGGACCGACGACGACGATTGACACAAATGCAACAATAACACCTGGAGTTGCAAGTGATACGGCACCCCCCACACTCCGAGCTACCTCTCGCACTCCTGTATCCGGCTTGGCGACGTCGCTTTGAGTTTCCATATGGGTTTTCAAAAGACAGTCGCTTATGATACAGCGAACCGAGTTCCTGATTGTGAAACCCAGTCCTGCTCGGAAGGCTGGTTTCCTCGGATCAGTGTGAAGCCAACGGATAACAAACTGAAGATATTCAATATAGCCCCATCTATTGAATTCCCGCACACACAATCAAATAAACTGTCCGACGTGACAAATCCCCTGCCAGACACCACGGACTGTGAGGGCGACACAGTAGATGATCATGAGAAGACCGAGTTTGACTGCTGCGAAATGCGAGAAATTACTCTGATCGAGATCAGGATGATAATCAGACTCAAACTCAGTCTCTGAGGAGTCTTGATGAGTGTGAGCGCTTTGTGCCTGCATATATCTGTGCATACTGGTATCTCTTAAGTGAATGAATATAACGGGAGACAGCCAGTTTCTCTGCTGGCAATAGTTTCAGACAGAGAAGCATGGGATCCATCGAATGTGAAACAGTCCTCACGTTTATTCCGCCCAACCAGCGACGAAACAGCGGTTAAATCAGTATGCGGATGTACTGTGTGGCGCGCATGCTTCGAAGGAATCGGATCCGATGAAAGGGGAATTAAGACGCAATTGACTGCACGATGCTCTCCCCGACGATCAACTTGTAGACTGCGAGCACTCCGACAACAGAAAATAGGACACCGAATATGAGCGCGAGTACCCCAGGGTTGTAGAACAGATTGTACAAGCCTGATGCAAGAAACATCGCGGCGGAGATAGCCTGTGCTGGGCGTGTTCCCCTAAAATCGTTCAGTTTGTCTACGATGGAGGGCATATGTTGGGTAAATCAAGTCACAGTTTTAGCATTGTTCCTAATCAAGGAGATTCGCAATTAATGACTTTCCGCCAGCAGTCTCGGCGTTATGACCGATACGCGCGCTCTATTCATTACTCGCCACTATGACGGATTTTCGACAGAAGATTCGAGCGACTGCAAGATATAGAGATTGGGCTCATCCCTGGCAGAACGGATTCACTCGCCGGAAGATGTTACTCTGAGGAAGCCCCGGTTTCAAGCAGTCGCTCTGTCAGCGTTTTCAATATCCACGCAATCAGGTTGACGGCGTGCAGACCGATCAGACAACAGATGACACCCAGTCCCGAAGCGAGTAGTGCTTCCGGAAGCGTATTAACGCTGGCACCGGCGACTGACCCGATATCAATCGTCACTGATCCAACGTCAACGGTCCCACTCGCCTGTGTGACATCGTATTTGATGCCAGGTATCCAGTACAGGAGGGGAGCAGCGACGAGCGTCAGTGCGAGGGTAAACACCACAGTAATGATGACGAACATTTGCAGACCGACGACGAATGACGCAAGTCCGAATATGACGAGCAGGTAATTACAGGGGGTAGTGACGACAGCTTTCAAATAGTCGATGATTGATAACTCCCGAGGACTGGCGACAGTGTATGAAATGTCCCGCCCGTAGAGTCTATTCAGGAGTGCAGCCTCGATGATCCCAATGTAGCCAGCGAGTCCAATAACGCCGGCTAATATCGGAATTCCGACCACTACCGGAATCAAACCCACTCCCAGACTGAGTCCAGTCACGAATACGGTGAAGTATGCAATACCGAGTGGGAATCTGGCGAGTAAATATGCAAGATTTGCATATGTCTGTCGACGAAACCCGACACCAAAGATGCGACCGGTGAGCGACTGTCCGTCTGCGGTGCTTGATTGAGCGTGTTGACTCTGAGCCATAGTATGATTATGCAGATGACAGTATATCAGCCCTAATTCACTCTTGCAGGGTGAGAAACAGTGAGTAGAGACATCTTCCGATGGCGTATATATCAGTGACCACCTGCTGGTTAATCAGTATGTTCGGGGAGGCATACCCCAGTGTAATCCTAATATGGATATCACTCGAAGAACAGTCATGATGACCCCGATTGCTGATTATACATCCGGCTTTGGATAGCCCTGGCTTCATTCCTCCATATGGTCTTCTGTCGATCAGATGCCGTACTCTTCGCACAGAGAGACATCACACTCTGCATGAAAGTATGAAGGGTCAGACTGCTATCTAACAGTCGTTGGCAATATGACCAGTATTTCTATCCGAACCCACACTCAGACTGAGTTTATCCGGAACGCCCGGTCACGCGTTCCGCTGCAACTTTGGAGACAGAAATCACAGTCCCAACAACTGCTAAGAAGGAGACTCAAGATATCGAGAGTCTCTTTATATACCCGTTTCACATTTTCTGAGATTAATGATATTGGTGAGTACTTTTACTGATTAGGATGAACCTGCTGAAAGGTATTTCTATCACTGAGACATTTAAAGGCTCAAATTCACTATATCGCTGATAGGTGTTCCTCAGGAAATTCTGTCTGACTGTTTACTACTATGACTCTTATCTAATTTGATGAAACAACTATCTGACGTGTGATATGAAAATGAGCGGAGTGCTGAATATAGAGCGTCTGGCTGCTATCCGATACAGCACCGATTCGGTGCCAACGGAGCAGGGAGTATCAAGCATTTTTATCATAAATGTATTGCGAGGACAGGCGAAAATACGCCTGTGCTTCCCCTCCAAACGATTCCCGGAATACCGGAGTTATTCATTCTAGCGATGTACGGTACGATGGTCGTCGGAGCCGTGTTCTTGAGTCTCAAACTGATTCAGAGCCTGAGGGAGTTTCGTGAGGGATATAAGCAGGGAACAACCGTGAATCAATCCGGGGAGGTCATGTGCCCTAATTCAGAGTGTGACAGCTATCTTCCGAAGTATGACTTAGCCACAACTATGAGCTTTTGTCCGGATTGTGGGACTAATCTGTCTGACTCAGGTAGCGACACAGAAACTTACGACCCGTGAGCGAGCAGCAGACGACGGGAGTGGCTCACACTCTGGAATCTAACACTGTTCCTGCACGAATCCCAGCAGTGAGACGTGTAAATGAAATAAAAATTCTGTCTGTCATCTCACTGACTGCCGTCTCCACACAAGTTATTGCCCGGTATATGTGCAAGTGCAGTGCTTCTGTTCTACTTTGATGGACCGACGGCATATATACACTGCGAGCATTGGCGACAGTCAATGATCTGGTGTGTGCCTGAATTCAGCAGATGGATTTCGCGTCGGACCTGTCTTTGTCTGACAACATATCCACAGACAGCACAATTATGATGTCCGTTCGACATATCTGGTCAAAATTCGATATTTTAAAAATTTTCCCGCTAATTGATATTAATAATTATCAGCAGCGTTTCCTTCCAGTCTGCATCCGACAGGTCGCTGTCCGGCTCCATGTAATTATCATGTCATCAGTCTCAGTATGACATGCGTCCAGGTGAGAGTTGTGAAGCGGTTTTTATCAGAAACAGTCTAAAGTACACAATTGTCACTCACCGTGTGCGAATCAGGAGTGAGTCAGCATCAGAACTCGAGTATTCTGTCCAAATCACATAGCAGGCAAATAAAATATGATGCCAGCGCCAATCATCAGCCCGAGAATAAGTATCAGTCCATACTTCAGTAATCGGCTCCCTGTGGACCGTTTTTCACTTCCCATCGATCGTAACCGACCTGATGAAATTGACCGATCAAACCATTCATTCGTCTGTGATCCCCCAGATGCCCCCCCAGAGCAGTTGTGTTTCTCAGGTAGGCGATGTTCCATGCAGTGTGTGCGTCCACAGTAATTACACTCATTCGGATGAGGAAGTGATTCACGACAGATAGTGCATTTCGATTGTTCTGACATAGATTCTGTCAGCTCTCAGTAGTTGTATATGTAATATAGATGTTGTTTCAACATAAAATTTTCAGTGACATCAAATAATAATTCGAATATAGAACATTGTTCAGATTGTCAAGAGATAGTCGATATAAGAAATGTAAAGAGTATATCAAATAGACCGACAACAGTGTATTCCTGTCAACACTGTAGAGCGATATTAGGATTTGCAAAAATTAGTCCTGTTCCATGAAGTTAGAATCTATCGACAGCGATTCGGTGCAGTCTTCTCAGCAGTTCGCAGATATCTATTCGCTGTTCGGAGTTTTATACAGTTACTCCGAATATACTCATTATCAATAGTGATACCGCCAGCCCGTACGTCAAATCAACACATACTCGACATTTGATTCCATCATATACTGACGCTTCAGCAGGGTTCGAGTGTGCCAACAACGATTGCAGCAGATCTGCCCGTCTTCGATGTCAGCTTCTCCTGTGCGATTGGTTCCTCAGTGTCCTTGAGAATATCCCAAATCCGCTCGATACGTGCAGTCTGATCAGGGGCATCGAAGTCGTCTGCTGTCTCCCCGTCAGCCACTGACGCCTGTTTACTGTCGTTTCGATCGTTACTGTCGACCGCAGCGTGTCCTCATACTGGGATGACTGTATTAACATGTCACTACGAGATTCGATAAAACAGCGACTGATCCGAATCAAAGTCTACCTGATCAATATTCTATCTGTTGCATATTTCGAATACCGAGAGAAGAACAACTGCATTATATGAATTAGTGTGACAGTTCTACTGATAAGATTTAGATATTTATGCATAAGTCTCGCAATAGACGCGTAAAATTGTTTAAGATATCATATAATATCGTCCATGTATTTTTGAATTCGTAGTAATTATCGGATTTGTAATTATATTATTAGAATATGATAACAACTGTACTCTCATTAGACTCTCAGTCGCCTCGTCCGAAGGAAAGATCACATACGACGGTTGGACGCAGTTGATGGATTATATTCTCTCGAACATCTTATGGAATTGCTGTCGAAGACACACCACAGTCTCAACCTCAGTCTCAGTCGCTGTCACTGACACTGTCATCCGGAGGTCATGACTGCCTCGCTGTCCCCTTATACAGTATGTTTGCAGTATATAGCGTCAGAGGCGCTCTAGTATCGCCAATAAGAACAAGCAAACACTGCCGTGGAGTATCAGTATCCTATCTTGGTGGATGGTATGGTGAGATCGTGCCCTCACTGACGGCTATCCTGTCGCGCCCACTGACGACATTGTTCGTGAATATCCAACAACTCGTGAATATGTCTCAGAGTGCTCGTGTAAGACCAGCACTTTGCCGTGTCTGTCTGAATCGATGAACGTGAAACGGTAGGAGCCGTCTGATTGATTCCAGTATAGGTCCTCGTCCATGTCAGTTGATACTAGATTTTGGGGTTATCGGCTGGCTTGAGAACGATGCCTTTGCGACAGCGGGTGCCCCACTTTGTCATGTTCATGTTCTTGAATAACGAGACTGCACGCTGAACAGTTGGCGAATCAGTGAACTCTGAGACATCCTCGACACGGAATACCCATTCAATCGGCGTCAAATCCTGTTGTTGGACATCTGGTTGCCCATCATTACGTTTCGATGTCGGTGTCGACGTTTCACCGGTGGGGTCGGCTTCCACAGTCGTGCGTAACTTCTTTTTACCGTCGTTCTATCCTTTCTCGCTCCGTTTCTGTTTTCTCCGAGTTCCTCCATTGTTCTTTGCTGATTGTTCACGATCTGTCCCAATTTATCTCTCTGTTTTGTTGAGTTGTTTTAGCGAGCCGATTGCTTATCTTTCAATTCTTCAATTTCATCTTACTGGCTTGTGATAATCTGGGGTTGATTCTCGACTGTCTGCGCAAGTTCCTCAGTATCATCGCCTTACTCGAAGTTCTCAACACGAACAACCAGAGTATTCTCTCAACTTCTGGACTACAGTCATTTCGGAGGTCAACTCCCGTGTTTTGTTCAGCTGATATGAGTTTTAGCTAATAACGATAGTGTCTTATCACTGCCTTTCGCCGTTATTGCGACGAGTATCAACTCCGTGATTAAAATGGTATATAAAACCGCGATTATATGTGACGCGAGGAAATCTCTCTGCATGATTGGTAATTATGCCGATTACTACAGCACTAACACGCAAACACAGTAAGTATCAATTTCCTTTGTTGCTGAGGACAGCATAACGGTTTTAGGACTTCCTGATTGCACGATTGATACCACTGTGCGTTATTCGACGGCTCATCGGTGGACTGCATACGTCCACGCTCGCCACAACTGTGGACACCGAGGCGAGCTCACAGAGCGCAGCGCATGGCACTGACACTGGTCAGAAGTTTTCTGATCGAGAGGAGTCGGCTCATCGGGATAGTGGTCTGTGAGACACAATCAATAAACTCAGTGGAATAAGAAGAGGAGCCAGCAGTCCATCCCGACAGCGGGTGAAAATAAGAGAATCCATATGCTGAGAGACTCCCACACGAGATCTTCCCGGCGTGCTCAGAGCCGAGAGAATGATTACAGATTGAGAGACTGATACAACAACTAAATGATGACAGGAGCACACGAATCGAATGACTCCGTCATGGACCGACATCGTATTCTCATCAGCGCCGGTTTAGTAATGATGCTGTTCATTCTCGTCTCAGCAATCGTACTGCCCGGCGCGATTGCAGAACGCGATACCAATATTCGAGAAGGGGTTATACGGCTCAACCAGGACGTCGCGGTGGAACCACTGACAGTGAGTGGTCAGTCGGTCACACTCTCATTGGATATCCGTCTCTCTCATCGTGGTGGTGTCTCTGAAAATATCTCTGTTGAAGTGCGAGCTATCGGTGCAGATTCGAATTTGCTCCGAGAGACGGAGCGTGTATCTGTTGGATCGATTCGTGGGAATCGGGAAGTGCCGGTTCGAGCAAATCTTACTGTTCCACGAGAAGGTCGATATCGATTCGATGTGAGAATCTATAATTCAGGGCAGCGGGTCGAGAATGGAGCGACGACTGTGTCTGGCGTGAGTGCCCTGACTCCGGCATATGCGAAATCCACAGTTCGTTTTGAGCAGTTTGAGACGACAACAATCCCACCAATCACCTACCGAATCGCAAACGTTACTGAAAATCAGGTGCAGATCACAACGACGACGTACCTGACGAATACTGGTGATACGGCGACTGATGGACTACAACTCCGCATCATGGCTCGCCAGGCAGACTCAAATATTATCGCTGATCAGACTACAGCAACTGTCGGGACGGTCAGATCTGGACGAACCACAGAGGTAAACGCGACACTTGAAGTCCCTGATGAGTACAATTATGCACTCGATGCGATGTTAATCCGTGATTCAGTCATTCTTGAGGTCGCGAGTGCAACCGCTGAACTCGCACCAACAGAACCGCTGCCTGCGAACTCAACTCGCGAACAGATTGATATCCAAGCAAGTGATTTCGAAACCGGTGCTGAGACAACTGGAGAGGACAGAGGTGAAACAGCAGGACTCACCGAATCGGAGACATCTCAGCCCGGGTTTGGCATAAGTATCGGTCTTCTTGCATTGGTTATCACGATTATCGTCTGGAGTAACACCCATGAGTGACTCTAATGAAACCAATCACGCCTCCACACAATCTGAGGCAGATGATGAGGATGAATTGTCTCGTGACAGTCGAAATCTTCGTCGGTATACCCAACTGGTGGCTTTCGGGGGGCTCTCACTATTAGCGCTCATAGCGGTGATTCGACTTTACATGGCTTCTGCACGGGCAATTAGCATCTGGATTGCCCCTGATTTCGAGCCACTGTTTCAGGCTGGATTTAATCTGGTCATTTTGATATTCGCAGTTGCCGGTATCTCGATGCTTGGACAGCGACTCACTGTGTGACACTCCGCCTCGGTTCACCGCCGCTGATCGGACTCTCGCATCTTGAAGAACGTGTAAAAAATACTCTCCAGATTCAACGAACCGGGCATTACATCAGAAAGCACCTCAGCAAACCTTTCAGCGGGCTCATACCCTTTGAGACTGCTCTTTCGACCCTTCAACCGCTGCCCAATTCCACTTACACCGTATTGGCGCTCAAACTCCCTGTCAGGCAACCCCGCAACCTTCTGAAACAGAGGAACCATGACCTCGTGATCAGCATCAAGCGCACGCAGAAAGTCGTCCTGACCAGCATCATCAAATACAATACAATCCATAGATCCAGAGCTATCGACCTGAAAATGGTTACGTAGAATACCATTTGCCCGCTTAATCATCCCCTCGGTCTCCTCGTATAACTCCGGAAGCTCATCACCCGAGGGACGCGGCCAATCACTCATATCAGTTACATCATCCATAAACTATCAGTGGTTATTCCAGACCCTCATATCTAAGAAAAACAATACTACACATAAATCTACCCGAAGCATCACTGCCACAGGTACCCCCATGATCTCCTCTGATACAATTTATCAGAGGACATCCTTGTTAACTATGAGCAGATAACGGGCTTGAGCATCACCGGGATTCAGTTCTCTATCAGTCGGTGGTAACATGAACAGTATTTCTCTCCGAACCCAGACTCAGTTCGATTCTCGCCGTGGACAACTGTGACGAGGTCATCGGTCCGAAATGATGATGATGCTCGGGAGGGTACTGAGGAGTTCGCGACGACTCATACTCTCACGGTAGTACAGACACAGCGACACTCAAGTGGTGAGGATCTCCTCATAGTCAAACACACTGAGCTGTGACCGTGTCAGATGAGATCCACAGCAATCGACCCGTGCACGAAGTTACTGCGATGTATTAAGACACTGATACCACGACATACCAATGTCCGTCCATCATCACAGTTGCTGCAAGAGATGTCGAGTGCCCATGCGAATACACCTTTGTTACTCGAACGGGAAGGTATCACATCTTCGGTAGTGGATACGTCAGGGTCGCTCGGGATCAACGGCGTGAATCATAATCTCACAATCCGTCTGCAGCGGCGGATTGAGAAACACCTCGGGGTTTGCCAAGACCCGCCGCATCAACCACTCCGAGAGCCGTGTTTCCCAATTGTCGGACTCGTAGAAGGCTTCATAGAGTCGGTCCATATCCTCGGTCTCCATATAGTAGTGGATCACCTGACGGTTATCGATTGCTTCCAACAGCAGCGACTCAGTGTACATCGCCTCTGCTTCGACCGTGTCGGTTTCGTTGCGAGCCCAGGACTGAATCCGGTCGAACTGCTTGAGCCAATTAACGACATCAATTGCACGTGCGACGAGCGTGCTGGTGAGTCCGGGCTTCAACGCGAGGGAGCTGATTACAACCGGTATCGGTAATTTGTCGCCAGCGACGGGGGCGACAAGCGTCTGCCCAACGGTGTTGGCGTACCGCTCCTGTCGCCGTGGATTTGTCACGTGGGTGACGTACCGATGGTCGCCGTGACCGTCGGCGTAAACCGTCGCCTCCCCAGTAAGTAGGTCTGCTAGCCCACGCTCAAACAGCGGCGACGCACTCCGGATGGTCTCGTCCGGCAGCGTCCATACCTCTGCGTCGCTGTCCATCACCTCAATGTACCACAGCAATGCATCGCTGCGCTGTCGGTCGCGCTCAGAGTCGGTGGTCCAGCCAAACCCCCCGTCGTCGAGAAACAGCGTCACTAATGTCACGCCGTCAACCGGCAACAGCGTGTGAACATCACCCTCGGTGTTGTCACGCGCCCAGTCTGCCAGTATATCTCTGACAACTCCAGTCCGTCCACGGGCGATCGGTTGGCGAATGAATAGCGAGTCAAAGACATCGATTCCGCCACGCTCGGGATATGTCGGATGGGTGCTCAACCCGAACCCACCGCTGGCGGTCTTGGTTGCTCCATTCACGGCGTTGTCACCTGTCTCTTGACGGCTCATATATGCTTGCACGGGGGCTGTGAGCAAGTCAATTTCCACGGCATAGCGAACTCTTTTTATCGAACGGCATCCCGGCTCCAAAGATGAGTAGGCGGGCGAACTGAGTATCAATACGTTAATTGGACACCACTAAGTACACAGCGCGTATTAAATACAATCACCAATGCAAAGATGGTTTTGAGTTCACGTTCGGAAGGTTCATTCCACTCAGTCTATCTTATTGTTGGGTTTCTAAAGTGACCGATTGTCTCGGGGGCTCTCCCAACCCCAGTAACTGTGTCGCCGAGCAGTTCATGCTGTTGCTTATCGATATCATATTTTTCTTTGTGACCGGCTTGTCGGCTTTGTTGAAGTTTTCAATTTCCATGTAGACATAACGATATGCATCCCCATTGTACTCAAGAATGAATCAGTCACAGTATCGACACCTTTGTGCTGAAGAGTCTCTGTGACTCCTGACTTCTGATTCCTGGTGTTCCATCTCCTCGAACCAGTCACGTAGCTGATCGGTCTTCCCATTCTTGATTGGAGCACGTGCGAGAGTGACATCTGTCATGAGCGTACGCTGTATATACAGGTGTGAGGCGACATAATCAACTGGCAGAGCGCATCTGTGTATGTACCGTTGATATTGGTCTCAAATGAGAATTATTCTGGGGATCGTCCATTGAATACAGCCCAACTATCTCCTCCATACCCCAGTATTGAGATATTAGCTTTCAGACTCAACTCGGCGTTTGCTCTCGACACCGAGGACGTGACGGGTGCGATGGGGACATCAACAAAGACTGATTCCCTCACCTCTCGATTTTATATCCGATATCAGGACACCCCGGAATACCAATATGAACGGAGCCAAGTTGTGTGAACTCCCGACACAGACTGTCGTGACACGACCGAAGAGTTAGTGCTCAAGCTGTGTCCATCCGAGCCACCGCTGAAATTGCCGCCAAATAGTATCAACGATGATATACGCGATTGCAACGCTGCAGATGATCGTGAGTAATACAGCTGGAATAAATCCAGTTTTGAGAAAGATCCACATCGTCATAACTGCTAAACAGCCTAGCCCAGTGGTAATCTTGTGGAGGCTTCCTATCTTCATCATGATCGCATGAGTCTTAACCGTAATCGATAATCACTTGATCTGAGTTGAACGGTGTGAGTAGCTGCACGCTAATCAATGCAGACTCTCATCGCTGTCGATATTCTCTCGATTATGTGTCGACTCATTAGCTGTCCTTGCATCTGTTCGATCAGCATAATTCGCTCTCGAATCACCACCGGATTCCTGTCTCCATAGTGAAGTCATCGAATCTGTATCTGTCTTTGTTTTGGTGACCGAGGAGTCCTCAGAGGCGTCCGACGCTGAGTCGGTTTGTCGGTGATACCAATACCGGGTTGCCGCCGGTATAAACTTGTGTTTGACGTCAAGAATGAATGAGACAATTCCGTACACCCAAAAGAAGAACAACACAGTCCCAGCGAGAAAGTACGGGAGAATCGTCTCAACCATCCGTTGAGACACCTCTGTTGGCTTCGGTGTTTCGGGATCCCTCGGTGAGGCTTCCGGCGGTTGCTCCAGCGGTTTCGATCCCGTGAATAATTGCTTCTCCACTCTCGTCAAAGAGATGGATACGAGAGCGGTCAAACACGACATCCACTGGTTGATCAGGCTGGATAGTACTGTCAGGGTCGACACTCATCAGAACCTCTCCGCGGTCCGACCCTTGGTCCATGCTCGATGACTCGACATCTGCAGTCGTCAGGTACACATAGATCTGGTCACCCATCGGCTCCATGACATCGCTCACCGTTGAGAACGTCCCAGTTGGATGCTCAACGTCACTTGTGTCTGCACTGGTAGTCGGGTGGACGTCTTCCGGTCGAATACCTAACGTCACAGTCTCTCCGGTTGTGACACCAGCACTCACTGGGTCAAGTTCGACTGTAATTTCACCGTAATCAGACTCAAAGCCTGCATTCGTAATCGTGCCTTCAATCGTGTTCATCGACGGTGATCCAATGAACGTTGCAACAAAGAGATTTGCTGGTTCATTGTAACACACAAGCGGGGGATCAATCTGTTGCAGTTCGCCAGTGTCAAGAACTGCAATTCGGTCGGACATTGTCATCGCCTCTGCTTGATTATGGGTGACGTAGATAATCGTGGTATCGAGTTCTTTATGCAGACGTTGTAATTGCGTTCGCATATGAACGCGGAGTTTGGCATCGAGATTTGCCAGTGGTTCGTCCATCAGGAAAACCGCGGGCTCACGCACAATCGCCCGGGCAATCGCGACCCGTTGTCGTTGCCCACCAGACATCTCATCTGGCATGCGGTCGAGCATGCCCTCAAGTTCGACAACCTCTGCAGCGTTGTCGACGCGGCGTTTGATCTCCTGGTCGGTGTAATCACGAAGACGGAGACCAAAGCTGATATTATCAAACACATCGAGATGTGGAAACAATGCGATATTCTGAAATACCATTGCAATCCCACGGTCTTTCGGTGGGAGGTTCGTCACATCTCTGTCACCGATATACACTTGTCCACTTGTTGGATGTGTGAGTCCTGCGACCTGCTCCATCGTGGTTGATTTTCCGCATCCTGACGGACCAACGAGTGTGACGAACTCATTATGTTGGATATCAAGGTTGATACTGTCGACGGCCGTTACATCTCCGTAGTTTTTTGTGACGTCTTTGAGTCTAACTCGTGCCATATGTAGGATTTGTACTGCGTTGATAAATGCTGAATCGCGTGTTGTTCATAATAGTATGGTTGGATTGTGTTTGGCTGTATGCGTCGTGTGACGTGACATACGTTGATTTATTCTTTGAGTGCGCCTGCTGTGAGTCCACTGACAATTTTCTCCTGAGCGATAACAACCAAAATCGCCACCGGTAACACAGCAATAATACTGCCGGCGGCCATCACCGAAAATGTCGATTCAAACTGCCCAGAGCGCTGTAACTGAAGAAGCCCGCCGACGATTGGTGCCCAGTTCTCTGGTTGTCCGTTATTCATTAAGAACGAAAAGAAGAATTCGTTATAGACCGCAATGAATGTTAATACACCAGCGGTCGCCACACCAGGGGCAGAGAGCGGGACAATCACTCGGAACAAGGCACCAAGTCGCGTTGTCCCTTCGACCCGGGCAGCATCTTCGAGTCCATCGGGTATCTGACCATAAAATGTCGTCAACACGAATATTGATAACGGTAAGAAGAGCGCACTAAACGGGAGAACCATCGCACCGGGCGTGTTGTACAGACGTAACCCAGGGACAACCTGTCCGGTAAACAGATCCCAGAGAGGTAAGAAGAACGCTGCAGGTGGGAAATATGAGATAGCTAAAATGAGCAGCATCATCACACTCTTACCGGGGAAATCGAGCCGCCCGAATACATATCCTGCTAAACTCGCGAGTAATAGTACAATCACTGTCGTTACAGTCGCCAGAACGAGGCTGTTGAACATGTAGACGTGGAATGGAATCGTCTCAAACACACGGATGAAATTCTCCGGATTGAATCCCGCAGGAACCAGCCCTGCATCGTAGAGTCTTGCCTCTGGTGTTAGTGCTAGGACAAGAAGCCAGTAGAATGGGAATAGCGTCGTAAAAATAAAGAAAATCGTGATGACCCAGAACATGGATCGGTAGGCCCGCTCTGGATTTGTGATAGCGGCTGCAACCCAGCGCTCGAAGGGACCACGCTCAATTTCACCCGTATTGCGCTCGTCGGTTGCCATGTTATACCTCCTCCCGTGCGTATCCGATAATGTATACACCAGTCATTATTCCAATAATAGCGGCAGTCATGAATGCAATCGCAGCTGAGGACCCGAAGAGATTCTGATTAAACGTCGTAATCACCAAACACGAAAGCGATGGAACGGTATTACATCCGGCAACAACCTCAATCACACCGTACACTCGCATCGCCTGAATGGTCCGGAATAGCATCGCTACCAGGACGCTCGGAAGAACGACTGGGAGTGTGATTCGCTTGAACATCTGCCATTTTGATGCGCCAGCGACGCGAGCGACATCGTATAGATTCCGGTCAACGCTCTGCAAACCAGCCAGAATAAGCAGCGCCATGAATGCTGTTGTCTTCCAGATATCAGCGATGATGACAATAAGCGTTGATTCGGTCGTATTTGCAAGCGGTGTCTGTCCGAAAATCCCCCACTCCTGGAGGAGTGTCGGGTTATTCTCTGCTCCGATAAACAATCCAATACCAGGGGTGAAAAGTAAAAAGAAGATCATTCCCTGAATAACGATGGGAACCGCCCATGGGATAATAATCGCAACGCGGACCCAGCGTCGTCCAGCGAAGTCCTGATTCAACACGAGCGCCTGACCAAACCCGATTATGGTCTCAAAAAATACGCTCACGACTGTAAAGATGAGCGTCACGATGAGTGCGCTGTTAAATAATGCATCAACTGTTATTGCTTCAGGTAAAAATGGTGACGGGAGTGAGGCTGTCCGCTGACCAGTCATGATTTCAACATAATTAGTTACCCCGGTGAAGTCACCGAGACCCCCGGTGAGACTATCAGCGAACAGTGACATCCGCAGTGTATCGAGCAGTGGATACAGCGCGATGACTGTCAATAATACTAACGCAGGTGTCAGTAGCAGGTATGCATACTGCGTCTCATTGAGATTCTCCATCCACCGGGTGACCTGCGCTAGTGGACCGGTGTTGAGCTGCTGGCGAGGTTCGTTTCGCGGTGCTTGTTCAGATGCCATATCTTAATTGAAATGCTGTATACTCAGATTCGATTGTGTATGTACTGTCGTTGGTGGAGATCTATCCGTCATGAGGGAGTGCTGTGTTACTGTGCGTTTTGCTCTTCAAGTGTGGTAAGGGACTGATGAAGCGAGTCCATTGCCTCACGAGCAGATTTTTCTTGTTTGAACGCTGCGTTGACCTCAGAATTGATCTGTTGTGCTTGCTGCGGCCATACCACAGTAACTGGGCGTGGCACTGCGTTCTCAGCAGCAACCGCCAATGAGTCGAGATGCGGGCTCACAGTACTAGTCTTTTCTTTGAGTTCGTCAGACCGAAGCGTGTCCGCAACTGGTGGAAGCCATCCCCCAGCGTCAGCAAGTCCAATCTGGACTGGTTTTTTTGTCAAGGCCTCCATCACCTCTTTGGCGGCAGCTTTCTTTTCCTCGGGGGCATTTGGGTTCAACGTTACGTGCCATCCACCCAGGGCGGCTGGAATCCCACCAATTTCAGGACCATATTTGGATTCCTCAGGAGTGACACCATATGGAATTGGCATCGTTCCCAATTTCTCCTGACCGAGTCCATTCTCAGGGTCGGCATTAATATTTATCGCGTACGGCCAATTGCGGTGGAACAGTACTTCTCCGTTGGTGAATGGTTTTCGTGAGGATTCCTCTTTGTATTGAACAACCGCCTCTGGAGAAATGCCACCAGCAAAGTCATCCCACTGCCCATTTGGGTTCTCGTCGTGAATGAAATGCCGGATCATATTGATTGCTTGAACCACTGGCTCTTCGTTAACAGTCACCGGTCGGTCCCCAATCGGACCGAAAAGATTCTCGAAGTCGCCAAAGTAAGAGCCGCCCCACGCGGACATTATTTCAACGAAGTTACAACAGGAGAGCCCGATATAAGCAGCACCCTGGAAATTATACCCTCGCATCTCAGGGTTGGCTTCCATTGTGTCGGCGACGACATTCGAAAACTGCTGCCAACTCATTGATTCAGTTGACCACGTCTCCAGTTCTGACTCACTGAATCCCGCTTCTAAGACCTTATCCTTGCGATATTGAATCACAGGGAAATCAGCAAACAATGGGACACCATAGAGATCACCATTTCGCGTCGCGGTGGCAACCATCGTGTCAATGTATGTGTCTCGAATAGTACTGACAAGTGAATCATCAAGTTCGTTGCTCAGATTTGCAATTTCCCCGCGTGCAATAAATGGAATTGTCCACCCATTGTCCATCATGAACATCGTCGGTTGCTGCTGACTCGCGCTGAGGATATTCCCATACTTATTCTTCCGACCGCTGCTCACGAATGAGCCGCCGAGAATTTCGACAGTGACGCTGTCCGAGACACCATTCTCGTGTAGCAACTCGTTGATTCTCGACTGCTGTTCTTTGAATGTATCATCGGACGCAAACTGAATCGTCGTTTCAGACTCAGAGGTCGACCCTGAAGTCGAACCACCTGATGAGTCAGATCCATTACCCCCGGCGCATCCTGCTAGTCCGACACCAACACCAGATGCAATCGCTGTCTGGAGGTACTGTCGACGTGAGAATTGCCGCCTGCTTGAGCGTGTGTTGTTGGTTTCTGATCCCATATTGTACATGATAAAACGGCAAGGAAAAAATATATCGATTAATCACAGCTGTTGTATGTATTTCCAATTATATGTTGTGGATAGTTTCACTCATTGATTGTAAACAGTTTGTCACGTCTACAAAATAACGAGGAAATACACCTGACCGGTCATGACACTGCCGCAGATCAAACTGAGCTACGCCTTTGTGGAATCTTTCGGTTAGTCGTGTAGCCGATAAATTGCTGATTCGTATGGTCGAAGTTCAAGTATTGGTGGGAGTGCCGGGTCAGGCTCATTCCCAAGAGCAACTGTTACGTCTTCCGCCGCCAGATCCACCGAGAGCGGTGGCTCAAACGTAAGTGGCTCAGCAGCAAAGTTACAAATAATCAAGAGGGTATAATCAGCCGACTGGAGCGATCGCTTGATTGCATATACCTGCTCGTGCTCCGGCGCTAGAAGCTCGAAGTCACCGTACGTTATGACATCATCCTCATCGCGTAATCGAATCAACTTTCGATAATACTCGAGCACTGATCTCTCAGCACCACGCTGGGCAGCGACATTGACTGTTTCATAATCGTCTGCAACATCGATCCAAGGTTCACTGTCACTAAATCCAGCATTCGGTTCATCATTCCACTGCATAGGCGTGCGAGCGTTATCACGACTGAATTCTTCGATACGATCCCGGACCTGCTCGAAGTCTTTACCCGCCCGCTCTTGACGCTTCCAGAAATTCTTCGCCCAGACGTCGCGTAGTTGTGCAGGCGATTCAAATGAGACATTACTCATCCCTATCTCTTCGCCTTGATAGACGAATGGTGACCCACGGTGTCCATGAAGCCACGTGGCAACCATCGTTGCAGACCGATACCGGTATTCCTCATCGCCGAATCGCGAAAGTCCACGAGGCTGGTCATGGTTACTGTGATAGAGACTCAGCCAGGCTCCATCCTCAGTGGTCTCCTGCCATTTTTGCATGATGGATTTCAGTTCCGACAGCGACCACTCACACGATTCCCATCCCTCGTTTCGATCGAGTCCCATGTGCTCGAAAAAGATCGTCATATCGAGCGCATTCGACTTGCGACCAGTGACATCGACAGCAGTCTCTGGGTCGATCTCGGCGCACTCCCCAACCGTGACGATATCATCATTATAAGAGCCAAGTCCATCATCAGCGAGTTCATTGAAGTACTCATGCATCCGAGGACCATTGATAAAATGCTCTGACCCGGTGAGAGATGGCGTTTCGGGGTCACCATCAGGGAGACCATGTGCTTTCGAAATGACATTGATTACATCCATTCGAAATCCGTCGATACCACGCTCGAGCCACCACGAAACAATATCGTACAATTCATCCCGAACTGTCGGATTCTCCCAGTTGAGATCTGGCTGAGCGTCTGCAAACAGATGCAAGTAATACGCCTCACGCTTCTCGTCATAACTCCATGCAGAGTCTTCGAAGTGAGATTCCCAGTTGTTCGGCTCTGATTGCCAGTAATAATAATCTGCATATGGTTCTGTTTCGTCTCGTGACTGCTGAAACCACATATGTTGATCTGAGGTGTGGTTGATCACGAGGTCCATGATTAGTCGGATATCATGATTATGAAGCTCTTCGAGAAGTCGTTCCCACTGGTCCATGTCTCCGATTGTCGGGTCGATGGTCCGATAATCAGCGATATCGTACCCATTATCAACGCCAGGAGAGGCATAGATTGGATTGAGCCACACACAGTCAACACCCAAGTAATCAAGATAGTCAACTTTCGCTCGAATCCCACCGAGATCACCAACACCATCACCATCGGTATCGTTGAAACTCCGCGGATAGATCTGATAGAATACTGCCTCTTTCCACCAATTCTCATCGGCTACTACACCTGTTGTATCTGAGTTGCTCACAAGAACTCTATATCGTAGCAGCACAAAGATATACGGTTTGTCTTGTGTTCACTCGTCGTGCTACCCTGTGTTTGAGTTCTCCGGTTCGATGCACTCGCTTATTTGAGCTCACTAAGCGTGAGGGCTTCGCAATCGGGTATCAAAAAAGTCTCTCACTCGACCGACAGAACCGTAATCCGGTGAGCCTCAACGTCCTCAACCATCGCGCCTAATCCCCCGACGCTCACGCGGTCAAACCCAGTGTCGATGGTCATTCCAACCTGTCCGGCATAGGAGGTAATCGAACCAGCTGCGGTTTCTGTGGCGTCACTCGTGAGTACATCAACCACTTCACCCTCAACCACTCGTTCACTCCCACTGTCAGTTTCGCTCCCTTCAACTCGAATCATAACCGTGTCGCCTGCATCCACAAGCGGTCGAATATCTTGTACACAGTAACGGATGTCAACATACCTAATAGGGGGTTCAGAACTAGATTCATCATACAGATGTTCCCAGACGTCCCACTGTGTCGTCAGGAAATACCAGTGAAACACATATGTATGCGTTCGGTCATTCACCAAGATACCATACTCATTTGTTGACCCAGTGTGCGGGGCAAAGAACGTCTCAGTTCGGTCGACGATGACGGTAAACGGTGCGGGGAGTTCACGGTAGCGCGCCTCTGAACACACATCTGCAATCTTCTCGGTCGATGGCAATGTCTCAGGACCGTTCGCTGTGTGAATCGAGAGATGGACAGTGACACCATTATCAGTTGCCTCGGCAAGTGCGGGATATAGCCGATGAAACGCATCAACGCTCAAAGAGACCTGAACTTGCACTGACGCTGACCGAACAGATTCAATCGCATTCTTGAGCACGGTCTCAAATTTCCGAACGATGGTCACTGCAGAGTCGTTGATTGGTGGGTCGTTCCACCGGTGCTCAATCTCATCTACCGCAGTCATGAACTGCTCGGCACGCTCTTCGAGATCAGCGGTCATAGGATCAAGACTGTTTGCACGCACGTGAAGTGAGTCCTGTTCGTACACTTCGACGTAGCCCTCGCTTGCGAGATTACGCAACACATCATAAATACGAGGATCGGGGACGTCACTTGCGTCCGCAACTGCAGTCGCTTGCGCTGTTCCAAGTTCTAACACCGCAACATAAGCATCTGCTTGATACGGTGAGAGTCCAGCATTCTCAAGCGCTGTAACCAGTTCTTGACGATTCATATGTCATGCAATCGCAACCCGCTGGGGTCGGTCATTTAATCTCCTCGCTCATATCTTCCCCGCTGTGTTTGGGTGTGATTACTCACAATGATTCATACAATAGTATCGATAAAAAACTGTCTGGTCGCGTCAGCTGTCTTAGTCTGGTAATTCACAAGCGTCTCCACTCCACCCTCAAGCCTCCTAGTTGAGTTAATATCTGTCCTGCCGAATATGAGCGTCTTCACAGTCTTTATATTGTGCTTGTTTTTCCCACATATGGTGACTGGGTTTTGTGCCGGCATCCATCCTGGCTGGCTTTGAACATCTCAAATGTTTTCTCATTTCCATCCACCAACTCCCAATTCCAGTTAGAACCTCCTGTTTCCCTTTTGTGCTGTTGAACTGCTTCGTTATTTAGAGATATACCTCACAATTCCTTGCTTCACTGGATCGATGAATGCAGATAATTTCAAACAAGAACCCCTGGTAGGTTGAAGTTGGGTTTTTCAATCGGCGCGTCCCAACACTAGATCACACTGCGAGATGCAGAGGCTGTCATCAGCACTCAGATATGAGCTATGCCGAGTGAATTCTTCTTTAGAATCACACGTTCATAATATAGATTCTCATGCTGGCGAAGCGACTTTGCTGACGCGTCGTCTTACTCAGTCCATGTCACGAAAGAAACTCGAACCAGAGGTTAGGCAACCTCGTGACCACCTTGCAGCGACCCATCGAACGGGAAGCCAGCCGGTGGATTGGTGAAGCGAATGTCATCACTGATGACTTGGTCAGTCCAGAGATTGCAGATCTCAACCCCGGGTGTGATTCAACATAGGATTGGACATGTCACAGAACTGCTCTCGAACATTCAGGGAACTGGCGATTCGACCGCCGACGAACACGTTGGAGCAGCCCGTGACCTCGCCAACACGATTCTGGAATGCAACATAGAGTAATCAAATTTTCCTAAACCCATCGCTAATCTGTATATACTCCTACAAGATTCGCGCGCAGTATTCAATAACGTCGGAGCTGATTATACGAAGTCCGTCCAAAGAGAGTCATGAACAGGAAGCGGTCCCTATGACCATCGTATAAAATATGCTCACAAGTTCAGAAAACGCCACCACTTCCTCTGGAGAGAGGGCAAAAGCCACTTGCTGCATTCAGCACATGCTGACGCAATTGCTCTCGTTTTGATAGTGGCATTGTGAGCGATAGAGAGGATTCGTTCCGTGATTCCTGTCATTGATATTAAACTGGACGAATACGACTAGCTTGGGTGAATGAACACACCAATGAGTCAAAGCGGCTCTTGACTGCCCGACAGAGGAATGTCATCTTCAGACACTCGCGTGAATTCGGAGCAACGACACTGGAACGAAAACACGGGGTTATGGTTAATCTAATGCGAACTCGATATATTTCCACACGAAGCGAAAGAGGAGTATGCGCAAGAATACGAGCAACGTTGGATTGAATTCGTTGAATCTTCAACGTGCGATTTACAATTCTTATATTGAATAATAGGGTTTGAGTGGGAGAGTCAATCCTGTGGGAATCAACTCGTAGTCATCGGAGGAACATCTCGACAACTGATAAACTAACTGCCGGCACGAATGTAACCACTAACAGCGCAATGATCATGATGGCATAGTATGTGCGGGTTTGATTAAACACCGAACTCACTGAAACATCAGCGATATCCGCAGAAAGATATACCGAGAGACCTAACGGCGGCGTGAGGAGTCCGAGCATAAGATTAAATACCATTATCACACCAATCTGGACTGGATCGACCCCAACCTCGAATAAGACTGGAAAAACAATCGGGGTCATCATCACTAATGCAGCAATCGGATCTAGGAAAAGACCAATAAACAGAAGCAAGGCATTGACCAGAAGTAAGACGATAATTGGATTCTCACTGATTGAAAAAACGAAATTCGCAAAGACTGTATCGATCCCCTCGACAGAAAGGACAAAACTGAACACAGCGGCAGCAGCGAGGATTAGAACAATTGAACCTGTCGTGCGTGCTGTCTCAATCGCTGCCTCCCAGAGGTATTCAAATCCGGTCACACGATATATCACAGTGTTAATTATAAGTATATAGACAACTGTAACCGCGGCTGCTTCCGTCGGTGTGAATATGCCACCCAACATCCCCGTTATCAATACGACCGGTGTCAGTAGCGCAGGAGCGGCAATGACAAGCGAGCTTCCGACAATACTGAGTGTTGCGCGTTCATCATTGCTTGGTAGATTTCGCTGTCGAGCAATATAGCTGGTCCAGACCATGAGCAGTGCTGTCGTTAGAATCGCCGGACCAGCACCAGCAATCAGTAATTGCAGAACTGAAACCTCAGCCAGAATTCCATAGAGAATAAGCGGGATTGACGGTGGGAAAATTGGTCCGATAGTCGCTGACGCACTCGTAAGTGCAGCTGAGAAGTCCTTGTTATATCCGTTATCGGACATGGTCTGTATAAGAACTCGACCGATACCACCGACATCTGCAAGTGCTGAACCAGAGATTCCAGAGAAAATAAGACTCGTAACAATATTCACCTGCGCGAGCCCACCAGTAAGGTGACCAACAATGTTATCAGCAAAATCGAATATCTTTTCAGTTATATCACCATGGTTCATCAACGATCCAACATATATAAACAATGGTATAGCGAGGAGTGTAAATGAATCAACTGTTCGGACCATGCGATTAACAACAAACAGAATAGGTCGGTCCGATGCGAGCACATAGACCGTTGACGGTAATGCCAATGAAATAAACACCGGTATTCGGAGCAGTGCCAAGAGCACAAATCCAAGGATAACGACTAAGCCAGCGTTGATACCAAGGAATTCCATTTTATTTGATCATTTATGAGTAGAGACTCTGAATTTCTGTAACAGTTCGGCGGATGTAAACGATACCAAGCATCGTGAGTCCGATGATTGCGGGCACATAATAAAGTGGTAGTGGAATATTCACCGATGGTGATGTTCCGGTCCAGAACTCGCGTATAGCCAACAGTGAGCCACCAACAATAACGACGCACATCGCAGTATTGAGTAGTCCTGTGAGAATGTTGTGATACGTCTGTATTGGTTCCGGAAAGCGATCTGTAAAATAATCAAGTTTGATATGACGATTCTCTAGCCCTAGCGCCCCAGCAACAATGAACACCATCCACACACCGAGCGCCTGCGCGTAAAGTTGTAGTCCTGCGAGTTCTAAGCCAAGATTTCGAGAGAGGATTCGTAATGTCATGAGACATAATATAATGCCGAGTGAAACGGCTGCGATTGCATATGTCACCAATTTTATTTGTCTCATGAACGTATCGACACGACTCATATATATGATAGTTAGATTGTATTATGCACTGTAATCGTCGTGAGCGAGTGATTCAATTGTGTCACGCAAATCAGAGAACTGCTCACGAATGTTCGCCCGTGTCGCAGATCGGTATGCTTCATACTCAATTTGATCTGGCGTGACAATGGTAAGCCCTTCATCTCGAAAGAGTTGCTTTGTGTCCTCAAGATTTGACCGGAGTGTCTCAGTCGCTTGAGGCTGAATTTCACGAACGGCATCATAGAATGCTTGCTGTTGACTGTCAGAGAGATCCTGAAACACCCCCTCATTCATTAATACTGCAAGTGGAACATGCATGTGATTCGTCTCAATTATATGTGTTTGCTCTTCATATATCTGAGATGACCGGATTATATTATATGGGTTCTCTTGACCGTCAACACTGCCAGTCGCTAATGCCTGTGGAACCTCAGAAAAGTCAATATTTGTTGTTTGCGCACCGAGACCGTTGAGTGCCTCAGCATACATTGAGATTGGAACAGCCCGCATCGTATAATTTGAAAGCATTTCGGGATTACGCGGTGGTTCTGTTCCGTCAGGCACGTTGAGCGAGACTCGCCGAGTCCCTTGTGCAACAGCACCGAGCGAGCGAATGTCTGCCTGCTCAGCCAAATTCTCAATAACCCGCCTTGCAGGTTCAGAGTCCTGTGGATCCGTCTTTTCATAGATATCCTCATATGGGTTATCTGGATCATACATATATGGCGCGTCAAACACCTGAGCCTCCCGTTGATCGACGATTGCAGTCAGTGCATATGGGATAACATACATATCTAAGGCCCCTGATGAAATATCCTGAATGGACTGAGCCTGTCCGCCCAACTCTGAGTTTCGAAATGCCTCGACCTCGATAGCCCCATCAGTTCGTGAGGAAACAATATCACCAACCATTGCAGCAGCGTCTCCATGTACCGAGCCTTCAGCCGCTGGTGAATTTGCCTGAAGCGTGATTGTATTCTGACTTGCAGTTCCGGTTGTGGCGCCGCCCTCGTTGCCATCACTGCTGGTATCATCGGTTGAGCTATCACCACTACATCCAGCCAAACTAGCTAATCCAGCCACCGACGCCGCCCCGACTGACTTGATATAATTGCGTCGATTAATTCTGCCTGAATTATCAAACATTTCAACACGACTGCTGTGTTACCGATATATAATAATTGCCATACTATATCGAGTTGGAACCAGAAATGATACAATTATTATGGAGATTATTTTGATAATTAATGCTCAGATGTGCCAATATACTATCTAAATCACACGTCGACATTATCTGTTGTTTATGTATACAACAGATATTATTATATAAGTACACACATTATGACTAAGATATGTCACCTACTCTTACTGAGAATCCACAGTTGACCCATGTGAGCGTTGTTGCCGCAGATGTTGAAGAATCAACCAAATTCTATCGGGATGTGCTCGGCGCAGAATCAATTGCTACTCCACAACTCGGAACACAAGCAGACTTTGATACGAAAAAACACCCCGATCTTCAAATGCTTCAGATTGGCGACGTCCAATTACACCTCTGGAATGATCCAGCGAGAGAGATTGAATCGATTAAATTCGCTCATTTTGGAGTACACGTTGATGAGTTCACTGACGTGTATGAGCAAGCAAAGCAACGCGATATCTTCGCCACAGTCGGGAGTGACACAGCACCACCGCAGGTATTCGAATTTAACGGAACTGCTCAGATGTATATCCATGATCCAACAGGTAATCTCATTGAGGTTGACCATCCAGATATTGATGCACTTGATCAGTCAGCGTTCAAGAATATCGTTCACAGGGAGACAAGTGGACCAGACCGGCATATCTACTCAGACTTAATCACGAGTTGATTGCTCAGTTCCCATTCTTGAGTGCTGACTTCCACACCACAGGTTTCTGCCATCCGCTCCATCTCACGTTGTTTCTGATCCCAGCTCAGATTCAATTCAAGATAGTATCCCTGCTCTAGCTCACGTGCTTGTTTCATCTCCCTGTCATTATCGTCGGTTCAACGTTGATGATTGCACGCTCTCGACCAGGGATATATGAAAGTGGCTCAATCGCAGAGATGAGGTCGTGATTTTGGATAAAGTAATTCCAGTGTCGGGCGGCGTGAGTCAAACTGACCGTCTGCATTCACCCAGATCGATGCAGTCGACGCCTGGAGGGTGGCTACCACATCGGTCGCAACGACTATCGAGCCTTTCTCCCCGTTCGTGAGCAGAACGTCGAGGCATGGTTTTTTTCAGCAATTCTACCAGCAGTGCTCAAGCAACAACCGCGGGGCGGACTCGACGTCCCTCCAGATTGTCCTTGCTCCGCGACCAACGCTCGAAGTTGACTATGTCGACGGCTCCCCAGTCGTTCCTCGCGATGAGACCATCGCCTACATGCACGAACACGACGCGCAGTTCCAGTCGGTGCTACGCCGACGCTCTCGTTTACCAGTTACGACGACCTCATGGAGACGCTGACGCCGCGTGTCCTCGAGCTCATCGAGGCCATTCGTCGGGACGAACCATCGAGCATCAACGAGGCTGCTCTGGTTGTTGACCGAGACGTAAAGAACGTCCACGAGGAACTCAGTCAGCTTGCCCAACTGGGAATCACCTTCTTCGAAGAAGATGGTCAGAGCAAGCGCCCGGTCGTCTGGTTCGACGAACTCGTCATCAACCTCCCGTTTGATCCCGACGCTGGAGATACAGCGGCTGCAGCATCGTAGAGGCACACATGCTGTTCGATGACATAGTTGAGGAGGGACTTGCGATGCACGATCTGTCCGGAAGCGAGAACGCTGAAGACGCAGGTCGAATAGGTGCGATGCTGGAAAACTGAACGACTGGTGGTTGAATCATGCCTGACGATACGCGCTGTGCGCACGGATCGGTAGTCGGAGATCTCCTCTCAGTCGCAACTCTCCTCAAGAATCCACAGCTGACCGGTCTGTACGCGTACCTCTATCGTGAAGAGCCTGCGACCGTTCGCGAGGTCATGAACGCGCTCGACTTCTCTCGAGAGACTACTCAGACGTTACTGTCTCGGCTCGAAGAGATGGGTACAGTTGAGACGCTCTCTGACGACGAGCCACAGAAGTACCGAGCTCTCGTTGTCCGTGATCTCGGCGACGATGGATATGGTTCGTCGATACATTGCTGCCGCTGACGACCGCTCCGAACACAACATCGAACAGACCGATGCCGAAGTTGGTGGGGCAACGGCGATGCTTCTCGAACGTGGTGACCGGTCGCCGTCTACACGCATGATCTACCAGCGTTTCGAGGGATCGAACGGGCGTTGACCGAACACGGATACGAGGACCGCGTCCAGTTGGTCCGAGCGTTCGATTTCGTCGAGGCGGTCGAAAATCGGTATCAGTTCCAAGAGTGATCACTCCACTCGAATTGTTGGAGACGTATAATCAAACGACCATTGCATCCAGTGCCGGCTCGACAATCTCCACGACGCATCCTGACCGGCGAATTTACCGGCCCTCAATTGGGTGGCGGGATTCCCGCGTGGGTTCCGTCTCCCACCTATGTCCTCATCCGAGTCAGAATCAGCTGTCGACCGGCCCGAACCGCTCGTCCATCGTCTGCTCAAGCGCGAGGGGGGGAGTGTCCCGCTCGAACGCGTTACCCTTCGGTCAGCGAAACTGATACGTGGAGTTGTCTCTGAGTCCTTCTGCGTAACAGGTATATGGATTCGGCACCTATCTATCCGCTGCTCCGGGTTGAAAACGTCCAGGAGAGGTCATCGCAATAGAATCAAGGGCGAACTTACTCAATTAGTTGTCATTATTCATCAGAAAAACTGCCGATAATCCTCTCCCCACTCATCTTTGAGCCGCTCTTTCGCACAGTTCGTTTCAGCGCGATTGTAGCCCCCAAGATGGCGGTTTGCCCACACTCTCGTTGCAGTCTCGTCGTCCAGATACATGCCAAGAACCTGGATTGTTTCGAGTCCAGCCACATGACTTGCCCAGACCCGTTTGTGACCATCCAATAAACTCAGGGAATCGTTGTCAGTGCGGTTTGCCCACACAAGAGGAGCCCTCGATAGTTGCCCTCTGGCTGCAATCTCCTCGATAAATTGTCTGTTATGACTCACCGAAAATGTCCGGGAGTGGTATCGCAATGGCTGTATCTGATTGATATCAACTTCGACCGGTCCTCTCGAACCCACTTTCCGAAGTCGCGGCTGTGGAAATGCATACCAATTGACTCCAGATCCGTTGAGTCGAGTCAATGTGAGTGGTGCGACTCCAGAATAGTATTGAAACTCGGAGTCAAGTTCTGGCATGAACACGACGATCGCTATCGGTGCATCACTCCGGTACTGTGGATTATCTTCCGCAACAGTCGTCCCACGGTCGAGCACATCCCATTCTTCAGCCGTCACAGGCGGCACATTGACTACCACTGCCTTGTGAGTGTCAGTCCCAGTCTCACTCTCATTCTTCGTCTTGTTGTTGTTCTCCGTCCTCTTGTTCTTCGAGTCCGAACGTTTCCTGTCAATCACAATGTCTCCGAATGAGAGGTCATTCTCGTGATTGTGTTCGTGTTCGTGGTCGTGTTTGTGCTCTGGGTGATCTGGGTCATCAGTGTCTGTTGTGAGTCGGGTCATTCTGTAAGAGGTCTGCAGATTAAGCCACGGTCGGTTGCATCCGATGTGTTTCAGTTCTGGAGAACTGACACTCGTCACAATCCGATAATGCCGATGATGGTGGCGGTGGCGGTGGTAGTGGTATCATTCTGAGCATTGAGAGTAACTCATCGCGCTGTCTGCTTCAATTTATCTCTGTATTCGACGGTCACTCTGGTTGCACTGTCTTGAATTGGACTTCGAATCTGAGTGCGACTCAGAAAAACCAGTTTGTTCGTATCAACATCGATATAACTATTTTGGGGAAGTGAGCCTCCTGTCGTCGAATCACCCATGTGATCACATCCAACGGTAGTGATGATATATACTCTGTTTTTCAAAAGCACAGACGACACGAGTACCAGAGAGATAGGGCACTCAAATGAAATCTTCACACACAGAGACCGTGTACTGCCACATAGACGAGTATTAACGAGGACATCAACGAACGATGGGGGAACAAGCTGATCGAAACATCGAAACGACAAAACTCAACAGCGATAATTTGACCCTCGATTGTAGCGTAGTTAACTCGCGTTTGATTCAGACTCGTGAGCATGTCACAGCGTAATTCCCTTCTGAGTGAGATGATGGATGATCGAGTGAGTTGTCCTCCAGGTGTGACAATTCGAGTTGCATCGTCATGGAGACGATGCAGTGACACAAATACTATGCACTACTTGATCGATCCTGACAACAGACAGCAGACAGCACTGCAGGCGATAACCACTCACAGACGAATCAAAAAACAGGTATCGGGGATATCATCTCTAGTACTGGAGCGGGGATAACTGAACGAAGCCCGCTCCTCGGACAAGATGAGGAGACAGTCTGCTGCCCTGATTGATAGTATCAACTAGCTGCTATCATGTCTCTCACGTCTGGCCTCCCCCAAGTTGCGAGGCAATCTGTCCAAACCGTTCGGTTTGTCCGTCCGTTAGAAAGGTGTATTCGGTCTCGACAGTTTCGACTGTCAGAATCCTCACTGCACCGACCTCCTGCGTTGCAAAGTTAGCCACACCGTACCAACAGAAGATGGCGATGACGTACGTCCCCCCAGAGACCACGGTCAGTTCCGCCCCATCAGCAAGGAACAGGACTGCACGATAGGTTGCTACAACTGCGAAGAGTAAATAAAAAAGTGCTAATCCCCGGAAGCCAGTTAGCGACAGATCGGTCCCCGCGTCTACCCGCGTGATGTCCTCAACTGGAATCGTCGTCACCTCACGCTCCGGTTCGGCAGGGTCAGTATATGCCAGATTCCTCTCTTGATAGACGAGCCGTCCGCCCGACACGCCAGCATCGTACTCGTTCAAATGAACGTCGGTGACATCTATGGACATGAAACGCTACGCGGTCTTTTTAACTAATACCAAATAGATGCTTGGCTGACTCATGACGGGGTTTGCGATTAGATTTCAAAAAAACTCCGTGCTGATTCAATGGAAACGCAGCAATCTGAAGACTGGAATCAAAATCTAGAATCTGAATCTGAGACACTTAACGCCGACCCAATCCCGCGGTCGTGGTATGAACCACGTTGTTGGCTGGTTGCTGATCTAAACACAGAGTCCACGGACAGCTGACACTCCGGTAGAGGAACCCCCACCTCCGAGAGAAGCTGTGTTTCAGTCTCAATTGAAGCCGATATCGTCATCGTCCGGTCCTGTCTCAGTCTTGAGCATAACTGTCGTTGTCGGTGTCACGGTTGCGTTGTCGATATCTCCGTCATCTCGCCACGATAACAGAGATACGAACACCGTCACGAATATACCACGATTTCATTACACTGTTATGAGACGCGAACGAGCAAGTGTTTCTAGAACTCGTGGCTCTGTCTACTCTGGTAGTATCTTAACAAACACTCTCTCCCGCTCAACTGAGTTATCATTAATATAAGAAACTACTCTGCCGGTTGTAGAGAAAGAGTCTATCATAGCCTTACCTCCTCGCCTGTATCATAACATAACCATGCGCTTCCCGCAACCATTTTACTCACTGCGCCTTCATCAAATTCGCTCAAGGAACCAACCACTCGATCGACTGCTTGAGTCTGTTCTTTCTGATCTCACATGGTCAAGATAGCTCTCACCTAAGTAGGTGTCACATATACTAAACAACATGAATTGATTATTCGTCTCAATCGTGATGTTGATGTCAACGCCGATATTGACGGAAATGAAGAGCTACGACACATAGAACTCTGGAGCACTCAGGAGATGCAGTAGCACTGCCAACTGTATGCCTACAGCTCCCACCCGGAGGATTCCTGCGAACCGTCGCTGAGACACAGGCAGAGATTCGGCAATCCCAACCAATCCACAGGACAGAGACACAAAGAGGATAAAAGGCGATAAGAACTCACCAAATGTGACGCTCAGAGACACCCACACAAGAGCGCCTCCAAGCGACACCCCTGCAAAACAGAGCCCTTTCGTCCGTCCATCGGGTTCACGAAACAGTGTCTGTGATATTCTCTTCATATTCACAATGAAACATACAATTTCAGACAGTCTAAATATATAATTGCCAGCCAACGGTCTCTCTCGGTGAAATCCTACCTTTTTGCACTCAGACTTCACTCTAGTACCTACGACAGCCTGGTAGTCTATTGGGTCAGTAGTTCACCGTTTACGAAGCTGCAGGTCAACGATAATGTCGTCAGGAGTATTGACACCGGTGACTCGGGATATCAGATGTATTATCCAAAACCCGCGTTTAAGCGGGGTGACGCTGATTGACTCGACGTCAGATGAGATATGTTAGTATTCGGTGAGCCTCTTTCATACTAATATAATAATCAGATGCAACAAACGTAGCGCGTTCACTGAGTTACAAGCCGGATGCTACGGGGCATGATCCCGAGGCAATTTACCGATTCAACATGCTCGCAAGCTCGCAACAATACCGTGACTGGTCACGATGTGTTAGACCGGTATCAGGTGGACTGATGATAGTATCACCGTTTCGACTCAGGCTTCGATGGGATCATATATACGTCGTTAATCGTCAGCAACCCCTCCAGAATCCCGTCCGGTAACCAGTCCGTCATCAGTCGCACGTTCAGCAACGGTGGGCTGGAAGACCCACGCTGCCAATAACACAATCGGAATCATCGACACAGCCACGATGGAATATCCAGTATGGAGATTCGGCAGGAACGGCGCGGCGTACACCAATGGATAGACGATTCCCCCAACGGTCCCGACTCCACCGACGACGCCTGCGACGGCACCAGAACTGTCCGGAAACATCGCGGGTACCTGTGCGAAGATTGCTCCCTCTGAGAACGCACAACCCATCCCAACGAGGAACCCTGCGCTGACAGCGATGAGTACTTGCCCGGTCAGACCCGCAAGTGTCATTCCAAACATGGCAAGGACGACGAAACACAACGAGACAAACGTCCACTGTTCACGATAACGACCAGTAAAGAATGGAATGATGTTCCGTTCCTTTCGGGCGAGAAGATCGCTCACGTACCCGCCGACCGGACGGAGCAGTCCAGCCGCAACTGAGAATGTCGCTGCAAATGTGGAAGCCAATACAAGATTCTGCGTATTGAATCCTTCACGGTAATACGTAGCGAGCCAGCCGTTCATTGATAACTCAAGCCCAAACGTCATGACGTACGCCAGTGCAAGTACCACCGTTCCGTACCGCGTCGCAGTGAAAACCCACTCTTTCAGGCTTGCTTTGCTTTTGGTCGCTGCGCGCTTTTGACTGCTTTTTGCGGCTTCACCGAACGTATAGTAGATACCTGCCAACAAGATTGAGACAATTCCGGTGTAAAAGAACGCAGCCCGCCAGTTTGTGTTGAAAATTGGACCGCTCCACCCAGGCGAGAATACCCGAGGAAGGATCAGCGCCCCACCCGCTGCGCCGGCGTTCCCGATACCGGCGTAAATCCCCTCAGCAGTCCCAAGTTCCGCTGCGTCGAACCACTCAGAGACGTGTTGAATCCCAATCACGAACGTGATACCGGCTGTGGCAACGATTAATCGCGTGATAAAGAACACAGTGTACGACTCGGCGAACGCGCTCCAAATCGAGAAGACCCCGACGTACGCCAAAACAATAGCGAAGATTGTCGGTGCGCCAAACCGATCCGAGAGCCATCCCGTAAGGATACGTCCAAACGGAGCCAGCCAGATCGCTGCGCTCGCCAAAACACCAATCTCGGCTAATGACAGACCGAACTCATCCGCCATCGGTCCAGTGAATGGCGCAAATGAGAACCAAATCAGAAAAGAGAAATTAAAACCGATTGTCGCGAGCAGTAACGTCCGATACTTCGTCATCTTCATTGGACTGTTCATTCGAGACACCCCATGATATCGATATGCCCTACATACTGACGCTTCTCATTATCTGATCGCGATGGCGACAGTTCAGACGGCTTCGTATCCGGTATTCGCGATTCGTCTGGCATGGCAATTACATTCCAATAAGGAATACGCCTTTTGCTTCTGTATTTGTGATTTTTCACACGAATATATCATCAACGGGTAATTGATAAACTATTTGGTTGATGCATGGTCAATTTAATTGAGAAGTATTTGCGGAATAGAAAGAACACATCGGAGTAGCGTTCGTTTTAACAGCCTGAGAAGAGAAATTCATTTTCTTTCTAAAATTAACAGATAATCAGATGAAGTAAAGAAATGTACCTCATGATTGTTTATTGCTGTGTGTCTTTCCGTGAGACAACCGTCTTTCATCAGCTAGCTATGATCATTATCTGCTTCCACCGAAGATGACGGCGGTGCCTGACCGGGGATAATAGAAACGAGCGCGCGTCGATAGCTGTCGACCGTCGCAACACACTGTCGCCATCGAGAAACGGCGAAGAACCCACATTAAATCAGTAGCTGATTAGGGGGAGCCGAGATGTCACTTCGAGGTGGTTCTATGAGGCGCATCCATCTTTCGACGCGCCGGTGCCAACAGCCCTACCGCACATTGTTTGAGGTTCGGTTCGGCAGAATCAGGGTCAACTGCAGACAGTGTGAGTTCGTTGATCGCCGCGTTGTGAATCGGCAACCAGACCATGCCAGGTGGAATGTCGTCGTTCGGGCTGACGTCCACGACGACCTGAGACCGACGCGACGTAATAACCGTCTGCCCTTGTTCAAAGGCGTCTAAGTGTTGAACGACCGTCTCTGGATGAATCCGCGCTGTTGGTCGCTCAGTGTCGGCATCATTTCGTGTCCGAACACCTGTATTGTAGACGCCATCTGTTCGACCCGTCGTGAGCGTGAGCGGATACTCCGAATCGACCGGCTCTGGAACTTGATTATGTGTCGCCGTTGAGAACTGTGCCCGACCGGACGCTGTTTGGAACGACCACTCATCATCATTCGTATGATACCGGTAGCTCCCCTCAGTATCAGCACTTGGAGCGGGCCACCGGACTGCTCGTTCGGCTTCAAGCCGGTCGTAGCTGATACCGAACATGTCTGCGTTCGTTCCTGCGGTGAGTTCGCGAATCTCGTCAAAGATGGTTTCTGGGTCTAGTGGGGGCGAATTAAACAGCCCTGAATGAATCCGGTTTCCGATTGCAGCAATAATGTCGATGTCTTGTCGGACCTTCCCTGGGGGGTCGGCTGATGCGGTGACCCGCGACACACGTCGTTCCATGTTCATCGTCGTACCGACCGATTCTCCCCATGTCGCTGCCGGTAATACCACGTCAGCATACTCGATGGTATCCGAGCGGAACGCGTCCTGTACAATCAAGAATGTGTCCTCAAGAGCGGTCTCGACGTGGCTCGAATCAGGTACGCCAGCGACTGGGTTCGTCGCGACCGTCCAGCAGATGTCGATGTTGTCGCGAGCAAGCGCGTCAACAATCCGCACGAATCCTGGACCGGGAGACTTCGGAAGTCGACTGAACGGAACATCCCATGTGTCTGCGATAATCTTGCGGTTAGCTGAGTCGTTGAACGTTCGGTGTCCGGGCCACGTTCCTTTTGAGGCGCACACGCGATTGCCCATCGAGTTAGCCTGTCCTGTCAACGAAAACGGTCCGCTTCCCGGTCCGAGGTTTCCGGTCGCAAGACACAGATCAATGAGTGCTCGCGCCGTTCCCGTTCCCTGAATACTTTGATTGACGCCCATCCCCCAGTACACGAGCGTGTTTGCGGTCAGCGCGCCGGCGATGTCGCGGACGCGCTCGGGTGCGATGCCCGCTGTCTCCGCGGCGGCGTCCACCGTCGGGAGCGATTCGACCATCTCTGCATACCCCTCAGTATGACGATCGACAAACCGTTCGTCGACGTTTCCGGATGCAATCACAGCTGCCAGCACCGCTCGCGCCAACGCAAGGTCAGTTCCCGGATTCGGTTGTGCGTGTATGTCGGCGTCGGCTGCGGTTGTCGTGGTAACTGGATCCACGACAATGAGTTCACCATCGCTTTCGGTCACACTGTTCGCAATCCACGAGTATAAAACAGGATGAGCGACAGCCGGGTTCGCACCCCAGACGACGTGAGTATTCGCCTTCGGAATATCGTCGTAAGTCGGTGGCGGTCCGTCACTCCCGAACGCCTGATAGTATGCGGTGACCGCCGAAGCCATACACAGCGTTGTGTTCGCGTCGTAGTACTGTGTCCCGATTGCGCCTCGGGTGACCTTTCCAAGGGCGTAGGCTGCCTCGTTCGTCTGTTGACCACTCCCCAACACCGCGACATTGTCCGGGCTCTGGCGAACAGCTTCAATGAGCCGCGTTGCCGTAACGCCAAGCACAGTGTCCCATGTGGTCGGCTGGAGCGAACCACCGCGGCGGATCAGTGGCTGTGTCACTCTGCCTGCGCTTGGATTAACTGTCTCATTGACACCTCTCTGACACTTTAGCCCGTGATTGGTTGGGTGATCTGGATCCCCAGAGACATCAACGATATGCTCGTCGGCGTCGGCTTCCGTTTGGAGGTAACCGCAGCCAACCGCACATCGCATACATGTTGTCGGTCGCGTCTCCTTCATAGCCACCGACGCTTCCAGAACTGATCAGCAGTTCGTGTGATGTTCATGAGCATTGTCAGACCTCTCAGATAGATACACACAGCTTTGTCCGACATATAACCGTTGTTTATAATAAAGAATCCTTAAATTTCGACCGTCTGAGGCGCTGTCACGCGTGGTTTGTATGAAGACGTATTAATTCATGAAGGGAACTAAATGAATATCTTACCTCGGAATCAAAACTTCCGATCTTTCACTAAACCGCCCAGAGTATCACGGGATGATATATTCATCCCCTTATGATCGAAATTATGACGTTGAACTAATCGATGTATCGTTCTCTCCGATTTCCTGATATAATTTCTGTATTTATTAAATCAACACCATTTTACGCTATGATATTAATGTAAAGCCAATCAAAACGATGCAATCAAGCAGAAATATATCGATCTTAACCAAAGTAATAAAAACTGGGTGTCACGCATGACGACAAAGAAAGAACAGTGGAAAGACGAGATGTACGGTGACGAGATACGAGAGAAGATTATTGAGTTTGCAGAGTCCGGGTGGGACTCGATCCCAGAGGATGAACGCGAGATGTGGTTTTCACGTTTCAAATTCTGGGGTGTCTTCCACCAGCGGTCCGGGCAGGAAAGTTACTTTATGATGCGACTGGCGAACACCAACGGCGTCCTGAACGCCGAACAGCTCCGTACCATCGGGAAGGTCGCCAGAGAGTATGCCGTTGGTCCGGTCTCAAACCCAGAGTTCGGCGATGCGTGGATTGATTTCACTACCCGGCAATCGATCCAACTCCACTGGCTCAATCTTGAGGACGTGCCGGAAATCTGGGAACAACTCGAATCCGTCGGGCTGTCATCCCGGTCGTCTGGAGGCGATACGATGCGGAATATTTCGGGCTGTCCGGTCGCTGGGCGAGACAAACACGAGTTCGTCGACGCACAACCGGTGCTTGACGAGATATCTGCGAAGCTCCGCGCCGATGACGACCTTGCGAACATGCCTCGAAAGTTCAACATCAGCGTGACCGGCTGTCGTGAGGGCTGCGCACAGGACTCGATTAACGGTATCGGGCTCGAACCCGCACAAAAGACGATTGACGACGAGACAACATGGGGATTCAATGTTCGTGTTGGCGGCGGTCTCGGCGGTCGTGAGCCACGTAAAGCACGGAGTCTCGATATCTTTGTAACGCCCGACAATGCATACGACGTTGTTAGGGGATTTGTCGAACTGTACTTTGAGAACGGAGACAGAGAAAACAGACAAAAAAATCGGAGTCGCTTCTTCGTTGACGATTGGGGGACGGAGAAAATACGTCATCGACTCCAGAAATCATATGTCGATTTCGAGCTTCAACATGAAGGCGCAAATTGCCGCGATGAGTACACGTACAACGCCGGCAAATCACCAGCAGATGGGAAACACGATCACATCGGTGTTCATGAACAAACAGACGGTTCCTACTACGTTGGTCTCTCGGTCCCAATTGGGCGGCTCACCGCAAATGAGACTGTCCGGCTTGCCGATCTGGCAGACACACACGGGTCTGGGGCGATGCGGCTCACCCGGCGACAGAATCCGCTGATTTTAGACGTCCCCGAGTCGGAACTCGACGCGCTCCTTGCGTCTGATCTGCTTGAGACTCACAGTCCCGAACCAAGTGTGTTCACGCGAGGTGCAATGGCGTGTACAGGGACAGAGTTCTGCTCGCTGGCGTTGACGGAAACAAAAGCCAGGATGGCAACGCTGCTTCGGTGGCTGCGATCAAATGTCGACCTGCCGGATGACATCGAACAAATCAAGATTCATTATTCCGGTTGTACGGCTGACTGTGGTCATGCGATGACCGCCGACATCGGCTTTCAGGGAATGCGAGCGCGGAAAGACGGGCAAATGGTTGAGGCGATTGACGTTGGTGTCGGCGGCGGTATCGGTCCTGACCCCTCCTTCGTCGAGTGGATTAGACAGCGTGTGCCGGCAGACGAGGTTCCCGGACTCTTACAGAATCTTCTTGAGACATTCGCGGCGCACCGCGAGAAGGGACAGACATTCAGACAATGGGTTGAGGCGACCAGCGAGGAGGTGCTCATCGAGGCCGCTGAACCGGAAGAAACCGACTATAAGGATCCCTGTCTCCACGACGCGAAAGGGTCATGGTATCCGTTCGCAGACAGCGAGGGACCTGCTCCAACCGCCCCTGACGGCACGCCACTCGCGACTGAGAGCGATGACTGAGCCTACCGACGCAACACAAGACGACACTGAATTGAGGATGGCAATCATACCCTCATCTATACCAGTGGCACCAATGGACGTTGCTCCAGAACTGTTCGCATCAGGAACCTCACCAACCAATCAAACGGAGGGCGGGAGTCAGTGAGCGACTTCGTCCCGACCACTTGTATGCGGTGTGCGGTCGGTTGTGGGCATCTTACGGAGACGACCGACTCGGGCTACGGAATCGACGGTGTTCGAGGCGACATCGCGCATCCAGTCAGCCAAGGGCTTGCATGTGCCCGCGGGATTGAAGAAACCGGGAACTCGGACGGCGAACGACTGTCGAAGCCGCATGTCCGACGTGACGGCGAGTTGCACCGCACCACGTGGGACGCAGCGCTCACTCGGGTTGTTGAGGAGTTCCGTGATATCCTCAAGCACGACCACGATGGAGTTGCGGTCCTCGGGAGCGGGCAACAGACGAATGAAGCGGCTTACGCGCTGGGAAAACTTGCCCGCGGCGGATTTGGAACGCGACACTACGATGCGAATACAACGCTATGTATGGCGAGTGCTGTGACCGCGTACTATGACGCGTTTGGCAGCGACGCACCACCATGTACATATGATGACATCGAGGCTGCGACAACACACGTCGTCTGGGGTGCAAATCCAGCTATTGCCCACCCCGTCATGTTTCGCTGGATTGTTGACAGCGCGTCTGCGAGTGACGGTCAACTCCTCGTTGTCGACCCCGTCGAAACACAGACCGCAGCACGTGGCGACTGTCATATCGCACCTGACCCCGGAACTGATCTTGCACTCGCTCGTGGTATTCTCGCGCGAGTCATTGAGCGCGGAGACATCGATGACGAATTTATCGATCGGGCAACGACCGGGTTTGAGGCGACTCGATCATCACTTCCGGATCCCCGAGACGCCGCGGCGACCGCTGGTGTCTCTATGTCAACCGTCGACACGCTTGCCGACGCCCTGAGAGAAACCACACTTGTCTACTGGGGAATGGGGGTAAACCAGAGCGCTCAGGGCACCAAAACCGCTGGTTCGCTGATCGATTTATGTCTTGCAACTGGCAACCTCGGACCAGGAAGCGGTCCGTTTTCGCTGACCGGACAGGCGAATTCAATGGGAACGCGCGTGTGTTCATCTAAGGGATCCTGGCCAGGCATGTGTTCATTTACAGACCCTGTCGAACGTCGAGCGATTGCCGAGGCGTGGGACGTGCCTGTCAAGCGACTACCGGACGACTCCGGTCCGGGACCGGTCGATATCGTTGAGGCGATTGACGATGGACCGGTTGAAGGTCTTTGGACGGTCGCCACGAATCCAGCCGCGGGGCTCCCGGACGCATCGACAGTTCGAGACCGTCTTGAAGACGCGTTCCTCGTCGTTCAGGACGCATTCCACACCGACACAACCGAGTTGGCAGATGTAATTCTGCCAGCCGCAACATGGGTTGAGACCGATGGGACAGCAATCAACATGGAACGGCGGATCTCGCGTATCCGACCCGCGTCGGATCTGACACCCGACGTGCGAACCGATCTTGATATCATCACGACCATCGGCAACGAACTCACGCCCGGACTATTTTCCGAGACAGAGCCAGCGATATTGTTCGACGAACTCGCCTCGCTTACGTCGGGCACGACTGCTGATCTCTCAGGCGTTTCGTATGACCGACTCGAAGACGAGCGAGCGGTCCGATGGCCAGCGCCATCTGCCACCACCGAGGGCGGGTACCGATACTATGATGACGGTGAGTGGTCATTCCAGACGCTGTCCGGGCGGGCTCAATTCTCCACTGGGACACACAGCGAGGTACCAGAACCAACTGATGAGTCGTATCCGCTCACCTTGACGACCGGTCGTACAATCGATGAATATAATACCGGTATCCGGTCACGGGGCACAGGACCGGACCACACAGACACAGTAGTCGCCCGGGTCGCTCCAGACACGCTTTCAAATCTGAAAACCGATGCCGACAACGAAAACGATGTTATTGAAATCGATTCAATCGCTTTCGTCTCGTCTCGTCGCGCGTCGGTCCCTGTGCGAGTGACCAGTGACGATGCTGTCCCACCAGGGATGGTTTGGCTCCCGATTCATAATCCGGCAACGAACGAACTGACCGTGGCGGCGACCGACCCCCGTTCAGACGAACCGAATTATAAACAGTGTGCGGTCGCACTCGAACCGGCACCCAACGCAATCACCGCCGAAGAGACAGCCCGGACGAAATCAACCGCCGACGATTAAAGATAATATGATACACGACATATGTCAAATCGAATTCTGTCAGTAAACGCGTATACAACGCTTGATCTTGTTTCCGCTCGACTCGAGACTCACGATGATTCGCTTTCGCTCAATGGTGTCCTCAATGTGACGACAGAAGACGAGTGTCCGGACCGCGTCATCCTCGGTATTGAATTGGACACAGTCGGCATTGATGCGGTTCCAGCCCATGCGGACCGTATCGAACTAACCCCCGATCAGGCAGAGGCAGTAGCAGAGAGTCTGCAAGACTACGCTGATGATGCTCGATCAGCGTCTCACTGAGATATGTTTACTCTTTCAACTCATTGACGGCTGGAGTGGACATCTTCGTGCCGACAGACGAGTAACGCGCTCGGTGACACCAGAGAGTAATTATTCTTTTCGACGACTCATCACTCAGAAATAACGTCGTCGATACCTCGGGTACGGTGAGTAATCAGATCCACGCCACACAGCCCTTTCTGTCAGAATGTGGGTCGACGCATGGTTCTAACGGGAATCGAGGACATCTCCAATCGCTCCGTTGATGGGAGAGAGCAGGACCGACACTCGAAAGGGGATTCCTGTAGGCTGGACCGCACTCAGTATACTCATATAATCCATCTCACAGGCAGTGCTGCACATCGTGTCTATCCACAGGAGTGACACTCGCCTGAGTCGCTCACGATTCCGTTTCATCACGCTCAACTCAGAAAAACGATTAATAATTGTCAGCAGAGAATACATCTATGCGTCCTCAGTGGTCCTCGTTTCGGTCAGTTCTTCGGAAGGCGGTATGGACGGTTATATTCTCTCTCGCTTGGATTGCAGACATCGGGACCTCGACCTGCGCTGTGTTCTGGCAGTCAATTCGTCGTCTCACACATCGAGTGCACATCTTGATGACGACCGGTCAACGCAGAATGGGCGAACTCTTCTCTGGTCCGATCAGAGAGTTTGTGCTTGGTCCACTCCGCGTATCCCTCTTTGGTCGCCGAACCGATGTCTCGCTTTTGACGGTTCTTTTATCACCTGTGCTCGCGCTCGCTCCAGCCTGGTGGATTGCTGTCAGTCCGAGCATTGGATATAGAAGAATAGCCGCGTTGGTCCAAGGAACCTGGGTTGGAACAAACCCTTCTCTAGCAGTGTTTGTTACTGTTGGCGTACTCATTACTCTTGGAGCAATCAGTGCAGCAGTAAATTCTGGAATTATTCCGACGACATTTCTGGTGAGCGCGCCGATATTCGGCGTTGGGGCGACTCGATATGGAACGACTCTCAGTTACTCCGGAGGAGCCGAAGTTGGAGTCGTCTCTCTTCCGAGCGCGATTGGGACAGCGATTTTCTTTGCCGTGAGCATTGGAATACCTCTTGCTGCAGTTGGATTTCTGCTTGGAAGCTTGTCGTCTCGGATTATAAGAGTCTTCCAGAGCCACTCAGCTCCCACCTCCTCAGCCGAGAGCACATGAGGTGCTCTCCGGGTTCAAACTCGGAGTCTGGCAGCCTGTCAGTAGCCCCGCTCGGAAGCACTCATTGAACTGTCGAGTCTGATACGGACTGACGATATCAACTAATTTGATTTGCTGAATCCAATCGAAGATGGAGAGATGAATCAATATCGAACCCAAGACGAGGGTGAAGTCCCCTGGGGTTACGCTCAATCCCCGAGGCTTCCCTGTGTCGGCTGCATTTGCTCGGACAAGGGGATTTCATTCCTCCCGACCTTTCCATGATGGATCGGCTGGAAGTAACACCCGAACACTCGATGTGTCCGTGGGAGCCGGTCGCTCCACCACGACCCGACAACTCCCGTCGCACCGCCAATAGCGGGTTTTGAGAGGAGTCACGTTTCCACACTGCCGTAGCAAGCATTGTGTGAAGGTATTTCACCCGTCTTTCGGTTCTCTAGCTATACTTGTCTAGAAGTCACGTAGTGTGAGAAATATCGTTGGCTTCAGCTTCAGCATCAGCACCAAAGCCCTGAGACACTCGCCTTTGTTTTCTGTAGACTGGCGGAACTAAAACCATTAGTGTCTCTAACCGGGCAGAAACGGATATGTACGGGTACCGCCTTGGCTTCGGTCAGAGGGGAGCGTGCTGACGGCTATCCACTTCGAACCCATATCGATGGCGAGAACATTGTCGAATTCGTCTGCGACGACCGCAGATCGCCTGCAGACGAGGTGAACGTGCCACTCGCCTTCCCGGTGGATGAGTTCCGAGTCACGGATGTACTCGTCGGTGAGCAGGTGTGTGTCCTTCTCGGGGACGTGGACGGGAACCCAGATACTATGCCCACGTTCCTTCTCGGGGTTGGAGACGGGGAGTGTGAACCATCACGAGAGAACTGTCTCCTCGTTGTGTTCGATGGTGATGCAGTTGTTGCGGAGGATGACAGGCTGTGTGGTGTCCTTTCGTGGGTTCTCGTTCGACCAGACTTTGCCCAGCTATTGTTTGGTGGCGGAGTAGAGGTTCGCGTCGTCATCGTGAACGGCATCTTGGAACGCGCCGTACTCATGTTCGACGAATTGGGTTTTCCGCTCGGTGAGCGAGTGGAGTGTGACCCGAACCCGGACCGTGGTGGTGACTTTTCGACGCATCACTATCGTCCAGTCTGTGCTCCGATTTACTCCTCGATAGTCTGACCCGATACTTCATCCGCTGAGGAAAGGAAGTATGTGCGCGTCCACGGTGAGGGAAGGCTGAACTCAAGCTTGTCTCGGAGATTCCACGAGGTGTCGCCCTTGACCTGCTGGATAATGATGACAGTCGCATGTGTACGTATCATAGTGCCAACCACGCTCATACTCAGCACACATTCAGTTGATGAGTTGATCAAGAATCGAGCATAGTTCGTTTCACAGTGGTTATCAGTATGACCACTGTTTCAATTCGAAACCACACTCAATAGTATTAAATTGAACGCTTATCTCGAATAACGGAACGCACAGTGCCACCAATGGTAATTGCGATATGAATCGCTGTCTGCACAGAGAGCTCTATTTCGGGAGTGACAGCACCCCTCATCACGCGACGGTGAGCCACAGATCATATTGTATATTATATCTTGTATTGTGAGGATAATCCATACGGTGATTGCATCGGTCGTATTGTGTGAGTACACGAATATTTCATATCAGATTCGTATACTGTGCTTTTTAATGACGTCGTGATTCAGCAGGTCACTTCAACGATCCATCAATCATAGTGACAGACCCTGCGTCGTCATCCGGGCGGTGAGAACCCTCAGCCGAAACTTATCTCAAGGTCGTCTGTCTGGGGATCTAAGCTCCCTATCCACGCCCGAATGGCTCCCATTGGCACGAGATACAACAACAACACAAGCCGTGAGGTCACGTCAACATTCATTACGATTGCGGTACCTACGACCACAGCGGTGACTGGAACGAACACATAGAAAAGCATAAGCAATAATTCGGCAACTGGGGCAAACGCAAACTGCATCGCATCCAGCGGTGACTTATGTTGATATGATTGATCAATTATAAAGTATCGCCGAACCCGCCTCAGTTGAAACAGAATAATGCCGGCAATCGCAACTCCGACTGAGAGGGGAACTCCTGAATCAAAATAAGAGCTAGAAAACACAATGTTAAGAAATCCACCAATAAAGACTCCGATGAAGATCCCACTAAAAATAGCCCTGTGCCCGACAAATTTGATATTCCGCCAGTAGATTGGCGGGAGCCGGGAAATCGGCTGAAATGGCGTAGGCTTTGTATTCCACATGTCTCCATCACGGTCGTCCGCTGGTTGTGGCGTAAACAACGCGACAAAGAGAAAAACGAGATTGATAATCACTATCTCAATCAAATATATTACAGCAATCTCAACGAGACTCCACTCAAACACAATCACTCCGAGAATGAGTGCAGTATTGAGGATGAGTCCAAACACAAACCCGCGGGAGTCTCTCAACGCTTCGAGGACTGGGTCAACAACTGACATCGACTCCCCTCCGGTCTGTTCTCTCACCCATCCACTTGGTCACCATGCAGTCATTCCTGACGCTCTGTTGAATGTTGAATCTTTAGATAAGCATAAGCCGAATACCTAGGGTTGACGCCGAGGCGATTCATACAGAGTCTCACCCGACATAACCGATCAATGAACCTGCATGTTGGCTGCAATCGATCCTCTTGACATCCTCCTCGGCGTGAACACAGAGGAATCCTGAGCGTGAAGCGGGAGCGAGTGGAGATTGCAGGTTTGCACTCCCACCAAACCCCAGTACGGGAAGAATCCGTGTGGGGTTCACGGACTGTCGCGGGTGGAGTGGGACTGCTAGTGCTGAGAGTGTCACACCTCTCAGCCCCAGCCCCCGGGACTCCTCTCCTCTGTCGTGTTCGGACTCCCAGAGTTGGTTGTGCCTCGGGGAGTCCCGCAGACTTCGATAGGCTTAGAGTTACTTTCTGTGGGGAGTCCAGCAGTCGGGCATAGCATCGGTTCATAATAGTCAGAGGAACCGACCGTTCACCTGACTGGTTCCGGTTTCTGTCTGATTGCTTGGGGCGGACAGACCGCCATCGTCGGAGTGACCGGAATCGTTCTCTGTTCGGTCTAGTTCCTGTCTCAGTATGGGACTGCCTGTCAGTTTAACCCACGGATTGTCAAACCTCCGAGTGGCTATCCCTGCGTAGATTGGTTCAGAATTGCCGGATTTATTCTGCAGCTGCACCCACAAGTATTCTGCTTGTATCTTTATAAATCGGGAATGGGAATCTAAAATCTATCTGACAATGCGTAAATTACGTATATTATATCGGTTCGAAACCACAAATATTCTGAGTAGTCTCTGTTATACTCCAACACCCATGTCACCCATAATCTCACATATAGGTGAATCTATGCCGATAGTCTCGAAATGTGCGGCTGGCTACGGGCGCTAATCCCCCTTTATTAACTCGCGACCGATGAGAGTGATTGGGACGAGCAGGGGATACAGCGTTCTCAGAACTCGAAGAGTTCTGGTATACGAACGAATTGCTCTGCGATTCATCAACGCCGTTATGATCTCTGTTCACCGTACGGCATGACCCGAATACGCTTATCAGTTGTTGGGAATGTGATTTCTGTCTGCGGAGCGGAACGCGTTACCGGGCATTCCAGGTGAAGTAAGTTATGTGGGTTCGGAGAGACACAGTGGTCAGATTGCCACCGACTGTTATTGACAACGTAATAGTAGTTCTCTCGGGATTGACGATGTGTAACAGTCAGATTCAAATCCATAGAACGTCCGAGTAAAGAGCATACATTTAATCTGTCCACATGATTAATTCTATTATCTGTACATTCTCAATGCCATCGGAAACAATCACGAATCACTGGTCTCAGAGACAGGACACAGAGTGAGACCGACACGCCGATCAGTGTCTTTCAGACAGATTGCCCAGCAAAGAAAGAAATCGAATTCAGGTCAGTTATTCAGAAAGACTCAACGATGAAAGATATCCGAGCCAGCGTCGATATCAAGCGGATAACTGAGTCAGCTGAAGTAAAGAAGTATAGCGAGCAACTCCCAGAGATATACAGGGCTGCTTGGAACAGCAATGAGGGTTATGGAATACGTTATGCCTCAGAAGAGAGACTTCACGAGGAGTTTTTCCATACATTCGTTGCGAGTGCAGGCAACAGTATTTATATTGCTGAAAAAGACAGACGCGCCATCGGCGTTGCACTTCTCTCCAGAGAGCACGCTGAACCACTTTGGTATGAAGCGAAAGGACTCTCAATACGACCAGCATACCAGGGAGAAGGAATCGGTGTCTCGTTGCGTAAAAGAAGTCTCAGAGATATCGAAACGCGAAATCATGATGACTGGTCGATAGGCACGGGGACGAATTATGTCTCGACTGGCTCACAGTACATTTGGAGTGAGAAGTTAGGTCTCCGACCAACAGCTCTCGTACCACAGATGTACAACGTGATGTCGGATTCCCCCACGACTGAGACTGAGACTGAGAGAAGAAATATTGCAACTGGTGAGATACTCATGATGGACAGCACGCAGGTGGAACTCGTCGGAGACAAGCGAATGCAGCGCGCACTGAAGAAGCTCAGACTCACGGTAAGTGTTACTGATCAAACGTCATCACTCACCGGAACGGAAGTGACCGTGCAGGTAGATATTGACTCATATAATGGAAGAGCCGATATTTATGCATATTCAGCATACTCACGAGATAAACCAGGAAATCATGCCGAATTAGATCATAGCTATCGGATGCCCGCAAATGAATTCACACTAAGAACGATTAGAGAAAAGGCGGGAATCGAAAGCGGATATACCGCGGTATTCTATCTTCAAACGGACGACACAGAGATGCACGCCCTGATGGAAAACAACGATATCGGAATGCCAGCAGGGGTATTCAATCAGAAGGTCATATATGTCCAACATCCGGATGACAGAGATCTTCCGGAGATTGAAGTTGGAGAGACCGATTCGCCCTCAATTCGGCGAAAAGATGCCACCATACATACGATCTTCACACAGGTAGCCGATCTGCATCGCCTCTGGATGGAGGAATATAGCTAATCTTCTTAGGTAGTTTTGATGCGTATGCGGTCACACGCACGAATTATACATCCCTCAGAGTATCCATATAAAATTACTTGTAGTTATGAGGAAGGGCTTGTCGAAACACGCCATTGCTCAGAGGTTTTCAGGGGTCGTATTAAATCCAACGCGCGAATGTAGCACGGTTGAGTAGTGATCTGCAAAGGCAATGACCGGTCAGTCTGACTGTTGATGAATACACAATCGTGACATGTATGAAGTTCACGACTGAACAGTCGGTTCAACATCCCCGGTTGTTCATACCATGGGTTCGAACGCTGAAGCAGTCGACGATGACATGTCACAGTGGACAATGTGTGTAGTTGTATTCTCTGTCCTCATCGTTCGGACTCAGTTTCGCTTTTGCTCTGTGCTGGGAGCGTCTGTCGAAACGGCGTATTAGACAACGACATGGATCGACACGGTGTTTGGTCCACGCCACCCCGAGCAGTTGTGGAACTCTGTTTAGGTATCTGTCGCTGAAATGTCTTCCACATTATGTTAATGCTCATACCAGGTCACACACAGCGTGAGTATCATATCTCGTAGTCATCCCGCCGAGATCGGAGAGCGTTTAACACGCTCAGTGCAGAAAATACACACATCAACTCAGGTTGTGAGGTCATTCCTGTATTTGATTCATCAACAACTTACTCCGGGGTCGAAAGCGCTCTCAGATCCGCACAATGTCGTCTGATTGCAACCCGTCCTCCGATCTGGAGCTTTCTCAACTCAGTCTCCGCCCTCGAGAAGGTGGGTGGCTTCATATGCAAGAAGACGGTCATCAGCAGTCACCGGGTCCATTCGCTTTCAAATGGCGGATAGATATCGAATGATGTCCACGCAGCATCCGAGATGTTCGGTTCAACTCACTCAAACAGGTTGTGTCCGGTCTTCATGGCTCAAGGGACATGCCTCACTAACGTCATGCAGAAGACCAGGTAACTGGAATCGAGCACCCTCGTTGGAAAGTTCCGGAGCTTACATTTGGGGAATGGTGAGCTATACAAATCCCGATAATGATCGTCAGACCGGCAGGGATGTTCGCTAATTTGACATTCGATGGTCTGGTACGAGCAGATTAAATCCGCCGCTGGAATATATGTCTATAACTCCCGTTTCTTCCCACAGGTCTGACATACAACCGACTTGCATGACGGTCGGAGATCAATGTTTTTGCTAGTCGGTCATCACACGGATGTCACTGGTATCTTCGTGGAACTCCCCCGGTTCAAGGAGGCGTGCGAATGATTGTGCAAGATATAGAGTGCACAGTGGACAGTGGGCATCTGAGGCAAATTCAACGTGAGGTTGTAACTCAGACAGTCCAGATAAAGAGTACCCTGACCAGTATAAGCATAATCATCTAGTGGATGCTGACAAGAATAATTGATATGGCTGAGTCCGATGCCCTTAGGCAGTCTGAAGTCCGTCGTGTCGTGAGGGAGGAGGTATTCAGGGCAGTATGGTCGATTCTCTCAACGATTTTTTGGACGATAGTGGCTGCATTTACGATTCTTGTTGGACTTCAAGTGGTTCAAATCGCATTCTACACGAGCGGTCTCACTGCGTTAGCCCTTGCTGCAGTTGGTGTTCTCGTGACCGGTGCAAGCATCTATCTTCTATATGATCTGCATTGGACTAAGACATAGACCCGGAGTCGGGTCTCATGATGGTTGAGGAGCAAGAGTTCGACCGCACTGAAACATACATTGGTAGGGGTCACTAGCGGCGCGTCGTCACCGCTTTTAGCGCCCAGATGACTCTGACCTCCGGGTTAGCGACGAAGCCCGGTTATAACTCGTCGATTCGCTCTGTTGACCCTGCGAGTTACTACTTTCCGATTATTTTGTGGTTTTCTCATGCTTCCTGGTCTATCGGTTGACTGGCGTCGGTCTTTGCTGGTGGCAAATCCTTGGACTGCCCATTCTCCGGTCGCATATCGTCGTGCTCTGAGAGGTACCCTTCGCCTGCGATAGTCGAAGAGTCACTGATATCTCAGCCCCAGCATAACAGTTGTTGGTAATGCTTTGCTCACGTGGCTGTGCGTTGAATTCCGACCGCTGCTGAAACTGGTCTCGGTGCTCGTAAACATGGGCACCCTCAATGATAGTCAGTTTTCTCAATGAATAATCGATGTTGATTGACTGGCATAATCCGCCTGTTGAGTAGCGAGCAGGAGAGAGGATTCCGAAAAGCCGATTTAATCCAGAGAGGTGTCTTTATCAACACCACTAGGTCCGCTCCCGCTCGGTGAAAATATTCAATGGCGTTACACGACGGTTATCATAACTCGTGTGTTGATCAGTCCAGTCTAACCGAATCTGGAGATAGGTTATACTCAGCTTCATGCGTGTATTCGATAGAACAGGACCGTTGAGACCTCTCACCGAGGATTTTTTCCAGGGTCCATAGAACATATCATTTAGGAATAATACCCACGGCATTCGGAGGCTCTCGAATGAGCCCTCCAGTCGGTCACGCCTCCAATGGCATTATGAAGACAAAAAAAAGACTGTAACTGGCTCAGTGCTCGTGTTCAGATAAGCTGATTCCATGCGAAGGTGACCGATCTGAGCCAGTCGTCGGCGGTTTCTGCTTTGACATTACTGAAGCAGATAGTTCGACGTTTTATTTCTTTGAAGACACGTTCAAACAGCGTTCCGATTTCCATGTTTCTCGTATCTGAAATCGAAGCCGTGGCGGTGGCACGCATCTTGTAACGAGTGCAATCCATCGACGAGAAACACGGCGTCGGAGACGTCGTGTTTCTCGGAGAGTTCCGTCAGAAACGAATGAGCAAGGACCTTTGTTGTCGTCGGTTCAACCTTCGTATGGAGCAATTCGTTTGTCTCGGGATTGACGGCGGCAGACAGCTAATATTGCTCATCGTTGAGTCGGATCACCGTCTCGTCAACCGCAACGTGATCCGGACACTGACCAGCTTCGGGCTGTCGATCGGCCTTGTGAACCCAATTATGAACGGCTGATCGAGCACGTTCGACACCGAATATCTCAAGAATAAAAGCGGTATTCGAAACTGAGAGTCCAGCAAGATGGAGTTGAATCCCGAGCTTTATCAGCAGTCTCGGTGTCGCTTCTCGTTCCACAAACCCTTCGATCTGGTCGATACTACCGCTGAGGCGTGTGTTTTTGGGCATGAATCACTCAGAAAACACACCGCCTCACTCCTCATACTTATCTGAACACCACCGGCTCAGTCCCTTCGCGAAGAGCGCCATTTTTGAGCATAAAATTCATAACTATTGTCATGGTCACACTCGCGGGTAATGTCACCTGCCCAGTGGTATTTTCGAATAAATACATCAGTCCTCTTCCTCAAGGAGCAAGCAACGCAAGCGAGTCTCAAGAGGTAGTTCACAACGACATGTTGAGATGAATGAGGTAGCTGATGGGATCTTCATCGGTGCGGAATCTGATGTTAGTGATGAGTCACTTCTTAAGAGACATAGCATCGATATTGTGATCTCTCTTACTCATAGCCAACCAGATACAGGAGACATCACTCGAATTGACGTGCCGATGAGAGACGGACCACAGAACAGTGAGGAAACATTCAGTAACGCCGTGGACAAAGTGATGCAGCAGTATCAAAACGATCAATCAATTCTCATCCATTGCTCGGCTGGGTCCTCCCGCAGTCCATCTGTCGCCGCAACGGCAATCACATCTCTCACAGGGATTACCCTCACCGAGGCATTCAATCAAGTAATTGAGCGAAGACCGGACACAGACCCCCACGATGCACTCGTCCGTCAAGCTGTCAAGATAATCAAAACGTGAATATTTCCTCAAGCTATAAGCTATGTGCGGGCTCTCCGTCGACTCATCTATGAACGTTGGTTCCGTCCTGACTGGAGTGTCATTATCTCCGAGGCGATGTTAACCCCACTCGCTAGGCGCAGTCTCCTGGAATAACTCCGCGTTTGAGCCCGAAACGACTCTTTTTGTTCTCATGAGTGCGAGTCAATGGGCTGCGGAGGAAAACACGGAGGAACAGAATGGTATCCAATTATAATACTGGCAAGTAATTTGTGTCATTATGTTCGTTAGGTAGCGTAACAGCCAGTGGGGTGTATGATTATCTTCGATTCCGAGAGTGAGTAGACCTGAGGGGGTCAGTTATTCTGATACACTGCAATTGTGTTGGTACTCATGTTGGCTGGGCATTTTTCTGTCCGAATGACCGTTATGTTGTTTACACTGCCAGGCTCCGCCAACGCCCGAGATGGTATTTTCATCTCTTTCGAGACAGACTCAACTATCACATCATCAGCGATACTCGCGAATCCAATGTTCTTTGATCTCGCTTCCTCCTCACCTGCGAAAATGTCTTCTGAAACGCAGGCAACATAGCTATTTGAGTCATAAGACTTCGGAAGTACAGAGGGATTCTCAGCTTTTATATGAGCAATCACGAGTTCTTGTCCATTGCCAGTGGTCGTGATGTCGTCTACAGGAACAACAGTATCAGTCGGTCCGTCGGAGAAGATATCCAATCCGATAAGACCTGCCGATAAGAGAAGTGCTCCAAGAACTAATAGACTGAGATTTCTCTGTGAGAGGACCTGAAGGTCCCTGCGTATGGAATAGACCCCAGCTAAGATGACCGCAGACAACGATAGCAGTATTACTGACCGAAGCAGTGGACCGACAGAGAATGTCGTCATCAAATAGATAGCGACTGAAATACCGTACAAACACAGTATGGTGTATCCGGTATCGACTAGCGTGCTGTCTTCTGTTCTTGCAAGAAGAAAATGTGCTGAGAGGGCTATCAGAAGTATCAGTGAGGACACTGTAATTGGAGACGAGAGCAACTGTATTGATGTAAATGAGATAACAGCATACGTTGCAAGCACGACTGCCAGCACTGTCAGCGCTATTTCAAATACATTATTCAGATTCATTCTTGATCACGTGAGTTCTGATCAAACATGTCACAGCTCCGCCACTGCGTCGTGTTAGTCTGTTCATATACAACAGGTCGTCTCTCAAACAGAGTGGAATGACAGAAATATTGAGCACGACTTGATCTGGACCCGGAGCTTCCCCAGATCTGCAAGTGCCCGTAGAGCCGGGCAACTGGGCGCACGAGCAGACACGAAATCTTCCCGACTCACAAACATGGTCACCCGGATGGGTCTTCAAATTAATTGTTAACGCAACACACACTAGAGTGGGGATATCGTGAAAACCGTGTAGAGACCGTGTGATAATAACCGTTCATAAACCGTTTCACACGGTGCAGTGAGCACGTTCAACAACAACTCCAACTCACCCACGTCTGGCTTCCGTACGCCACTCGGTTTCACACTCATCTGAGCAAAAGACGGTATTCTCTTCCTCAAGATGGTGCTGCGGACGGCGTATATCCGTGCCACAGTTCCCACACTCAGTTGGTTCTCCCGCGAGAGTCGTATCATGCGAACGGGAAGCGTGAATTCTTATTTCGCGGTTGGTATCACATTTATCTCCGCAAATAGGACATGACGGCATGATATGGTATAGGTATATCATGACACAAATACACCCGGGTCTTGCTTACCTGGGTTGCACACATTCGAAGAGTAATTTGTGCAGAGACAGTCAGATCTAAATGTCATAGAACGAATCTCACATGAGTCAGGATATTTACTTCATGTCGAAGTGACCGGTTATCGGTGACTTCTCAAGCGCGAGCACGGGATTCTCAAGAAGACTGTATCGAACTGATATTGACTTCTCAATTCTCGTTAACATAAGCTGCCCCTGGACTCGGTGACGGCGCTTGCTATCCAGCCACCGATTCGACCGAAAATCATGCCGAAAAACGGTGAAGTACACAGAGGCATCACAACGGCAATGAAGAAGAACACGGTCAAGTTGAGAGACCACGTCAATGTTGTGCCTTCTGTGATAAGAAACTCAGAGACTGCAATCATACCACCCAAAAACCCAGTCCGAAGTCCAGCAGCACTCGGCTCTACCGAGCGGGTAGCTGCGAAACCTCCAGCGAGTATTGATCCAATTATCATTGCCCCACCACCGATATTCGCCTCGGAGTTTGGAAGCCAGTTGATTATCACAGTGGCGGGTAGTGCAGCTATCACTCCAAGAATCGCAACACGCCAGACTTGTGGGATTGAGCGGTTATAGCTATTTGATTGCATATCTGCTCATGAGACCGACAGCAGATAATACGACTCCTGATTTTCTGGATCTAAAACGAGGGAAATCGAACCGATGGTTGGGCGAGTGTAGTTGCCGAGAGAGACTGTACAAGACTCATTTTTTGTCTTTTGCATGCGACTCTTGACGATACTTCGATACGATAGGGAGAATGTGCCAAATTCTCCATGACACGCCATTAACAAATAATCCAACCCCATTTAGTATGGATATCGGGATGAGCACTGAAACAGAGGGGGCGTTACCTGATTACGCCTGGAGGGAGGAGTCTCTTATGTCCGATATTGCCGAGAGATGTTACACAAGACGTGAATCTACAATAGTCACACATCTAGCGCGCTGTGCAAGAACAGTAGATGTAATATAGCTGAGGACGGGAGTATGCACTCGTCTCTTTATTATTTTTCACGCTCAATTTCACGTTCAGATTCGCACTTGCTGTGAAAGCTAACACCGGATTCCGTCTCAATTAACTTTTCAACCTGATTTTCAAACTCCTCATCAGTCAGCTCCCCATTCGCGTATCGTTCTCGAAGTGTCGTAATTGGGTCCTCTTTTGAGGTCTGATTACTCGTATTATTATTCTCTCGATAAAAACGCAGAACCCCGATTGTCAGTGGGAGGACTCCAGCAAACCCTACTAGGAAAGCAACCCAAAAATACGACACACCAGCGGCTAAGAGCCCAAACCCAACAAGGAGAGTCACTGTCGTGACTACCCCAGCGGCAATCATGTTCAGAGTATCTTCATCAGAATATGGCTCTTCAATATCACTCATCTCTCTATATTCGCGACAGAATTCAGCATTAGTGAGGTCTGCCCCGAAAGGATGGGTTTTTTACGATTAGTGAGATTGGCATTGGGATGAATGTCTGTTAGCGAGATTGTATCGCTGTGTGGAATTGAGAATTCGGTGTCAGTCATCATCTGGTGAATGTGGCTATATTGTCGGTTATGACTGTCATTGTATTGTCGGATTCAATGCGGACCGCGGCGTGTTTGAATCAAGCCTATAAGAGACCACAAGAAGGATTTTCATCAGGTGATGGAGCAGTTGACACTCGCAGCGTATCTGTAATCCGAATCCACAATCCATACATCTCGGTTTTGTATATGAGATACGAGTCCTCTGCAGAGTCTTCTGGGCCGAATCGCCGGGCAAACGACCGGAGCGTGCCCGGGACTTCACACACATGATAAAACCCTTCAGTAAGGGTCGTCCGGACGATTTCTTGCTCAGCCTGTGGAAGGTCAGCATATAACACTGCACTTGCGTCTTCATCAACGCTTGCGGGGGCGATATTGACAACTGCATCTTGTGGATTCGGGCGGAGAAGACACCCGGCCCCTGTCGCCGAAAGCAATCCAACACCGGCAAGAGTCATGAATTGTCGTCGCTGCATATTGCATAGTAGAGCAATCCGGTTGAGATATAATTTCCTCTGAAAATCTCGTTGTGTAACTGTGGTTTCCAGCGTCTGTTCTCTGAGTGAGCATCATTGGGTCTGGTTTGGTTTGCTTTGTTATGACTATTGAGAATGAGGTGATCCGGGAGGACAATTTTTGCCTCCCGGGATAGTCTGACTATCGCCGTATTATGAATGATATAAAGATCGGACCGATTTAATCCCCACTAATTTCTAACATAGATATATCAGTTTCATCCGCCGGTGTCCAGCGGTGAGGATCCCAGGGAACTGTCTGTCCATACCTTGTCGTTCGCAGTCGTGTCACTCTCAATAGACTCAAACAAATATAGTCTCATACCCGCTCTCCATGTTGTATCATAGCCAAGATCCAGAGAACAAGGGTAACAACCCTGTCCATGGAGAGTCGTCCCTTGGCGTGAGAGAGTCGGAGCAATGTACACGTATGTCGGACGCGTCGTAGTGATCATTGCTTCGGCACAGAGACGTACTCTTCACACGAGAGAATATATCGGGTGTAATGGTTCTTTGATTTCGCCTGTTGGGGAGAGATCTCGGAAAATTTCCAACTCCGATACAGTCGTTGTGAAAATATTGGGTTATTCTGGAGTATGCTGTATTAATTACATATCGACGCTACCATTCTCAAGGGGCATCATTAAAACATCAAACTCAGGTAGTAGCGATCTACTCTTATTCAGGGAGTGGTCCTGGGAACTCTCCCTCAGGCTTCATATCAAATACTGTTTCGTATGAGTCCTCAAACACTCGGTCAAACGCCGTCACTAACTCCTCATTACGACAAAATTCCTCGACTGCCCGCTCAAGCTGTCCGAAATACGATTCCGTTAGATTGTTTGGATCTAGCGGGTATGTCTTCTTGACAAGACCAGAAGCACTGTCAAGTCTGGATTCACTACCATCGATGTGATTAAGAGCTTCCTGTATCTGTTCGCTGTACTCACCGGTGCACTTCTCAGCAAATACATCATTGAATGATTGCTCACCGTCATGATGGTTTTTTGTGTGGACATTTCTCGCCGGAGGGAGCCGAAGTCTAAATATGAATTGCTGATTCCGGATCGACTCGGTTGTTGGAGAATGTCGAAAAAAGAGCTTGATTGTACTCGACTGATTAAATGGGTCTTGGTCCCAATACGCCGGGAAGATCGATTGCCACTTCGGAGTGCTGGATGGTGATGTTTTCCAGCCTGAGTTCTCGAAGTCGAATTTATATCGAACTTTGTTCTCCCAACTATCTATCAGATACGTGCTTACGTTCTCAAAATCACTTTCGAATTGGCTGTTCGCCTTCTCAACTTGCCGAATGAGTCTATCGTGCTCGAAATAGAGATTCAACCGCTCGTTGAGTTCGTCCGTATCGATATCTGAGTCCATACCCTCTGTCTCCTTTAGTGATTGAATGAAGTCCGTGAACTGAATAACGCTCCGGTTAGGGTAGTCGTACAGCGAATCTTGAACCTTAGATTCGAATTGGTCAACTATATCACTCCAACTGAGAGTCTCAAACGTGTTGGTTATGTCCGTGGGTTGACTTGCTGCTTCTCGTTTCAGATACACAAAGTGACTCTCATCTAGCTGACTTACATTCAATTCATTGCTGTCAAACCAATTAAAATTCCAGCTATCCGCTTTAGAGTATGATGTTGTTTGCCCATCGCCTTCCTTAGCTCCGACTTTCAATTCCATGAAGACTGCCCATCGAGGATGCTCAGATAACGCGCTCCCACCGGCAATGATGAGGTCAATGCGTCGTTCTGAGCCTTCGTCTGCAATTGAGACCTCCTCGCTGATTTCGATATGTTGGCTGCTCAGGTTGAATTCATTCATACCAACTTCGGAAAGAAATGGCTCGAGAAGTGCGTATCCGAACCCATGAGGTTTCCGTGGATTCAAAAAATACTGTAAAGCACTTTGATACTGCCTTTCTCTGGGTCCTCGGAGAATAGAGAAGATGCCCGAAGGCTGTTGGGACCCTTGATCAAGATTCATGTACTGCTGAATGAACGCTTCTAATTCGGTAGCATCGAAGTCAAATACATCCTCACTCATAGCAGTCTACCCTACAATATGAGTGGTTTATGAGTAGAGCATCTTATGTCATTTCCCAAGCGTCTTTTGATAACTCAAGTATATCTAAAATGCTGTAGTATAATATCTCTATCTATGGAAATGAATCGTTCAGAGCTTACTTGTTGGTTTCCGGTATTCGTGATGTCTGTATATCCTGCTGAGACAGACGTGTATTTTTCTTGACCACTTATGACTGTAGATTTGCGTTAAGAGCCGTTCTTGCCGTGAGAGAGTCGAAGGGATGTAGTGGTACTCGGATGTCATAGCGACCACTGCTTCGGTAGAGATATATATACTCTTGACCCGAGAAAATAAAATTGTGTTGAGTCGTTATTGTATATCGTGCGCTCAGTGACATACAGCTTATTCGGAGTATTTGTGTGTTATTTGACCCTACCCATGGGATAAGTTAGCATTAAATATAGCTAACTGGAAAAAATTGGGTGCGCTACCCCAATGGAAGACACCACAACTGGTGTAGGCGATATCATCACAGTCACGGTCAGAAGTACCTTAGGGAACTGTATGACTGCATCCGGTGATGCTTTACCCATGGCAGCGGTATGATTGGTGATCGTCATTTACTGCGAGTTACTGGTCGCTTCTCTGATCATTCTAACAATGTTTTCTATGGAATCTGCAGGGATGATACGATTACACTACGCGTTGATAAGTTAACATCAGATGATGTGAAAATCGGGTACCTCGGGTCTGAACTGATCGTCATTGAGCCACCAGTGAGTAAGGGGAACTGATATCACCGTCGTGTGACCTCCATTGAGACCGAGCGTGCAATAGCAGAAGTAATCCACGAAATTACTTCTGAAAAATGTCCTGATGTGACCTCTGGACAATCTCCTGATGATCACACTCAGAGAAAGAATCATCTCATCAATAACCGACATACCGACCTATGAACCTGATGCTTTACCTCACAGCAATTGAGTAAATAACAGCCAACTCGAGGTCATCGTAGGTGACTTTATCAATCACCTCTGCGCACCTGATTAACTGTCAGCCACAGACGTGTACCTGCCAATCATGGTAATAGTTCCACGTCTTGTGAATCTAAACCAACAAAAAACATAATTAGGACAAAATTAATCTTAACCATACCTGGAGAGGGCGTAATCTGATAATCTAAAAACTACCATTAAGTTAGTAATGCAGAGTCTGAATGTGATGAAGACATGTGAGTCCAGTATTCGTGTCTGATTAGTTACCGATAATGATGAGTCCGTGTTATTGTTTACTCGTGCGTTATGATTTTGATTATCAGAGCGTCGAAATTAATATTCCAAGGATAGCAAGCTCGTGCCTTCCATAGAGAGCTGTCTCTTGGTGTGAGAAAAACGAAGAGATGCAAGAGTATGTCGGATGCGTCGTAGTGACCATTGCTTCGGCAGAGAGACGTACTCTTCATACGAGAAAAATATCGGGTCGCTACGTAGTTCGTTGGTCTTGAGTGTCGGAAAAAGAACCTCTGGAAAGTTGCACATACTCCAATGTAGAATATCATTGACACTACGCTCTGAAGATCATATATGATAGAGAGATTTGGATTGAACGTGAGATTATTGAGGAAATTTCAGGTAAGAGGCTAGTATGTTCGTTCTGACGGAAATCCTCAAGTTAGATATTAGATGAATGGATTTGTGCCTCCAACGGAATCTGTTCTGGTTTTGTGGACATTATTTTCGGAATGACGATCGAGATTCGGCTACTGTCGAAGATGTTGATGGAAACGAGATGGTCTATCGTATCCCACAGAGTCAAACAGATGATAAATCGAAGGTTATCTTGAGAAATCAGTCCCGAAGACGTTGTTTGATGCAACTGAGATATATTCGTTCTGTCGTGATAATGTCGAGAATTACCCTAATCCGGGATCGGAGTATGCGAGTGCTATTAGACGAGGCGATTACGAGGAGGTCGTTAGTCATGAGTGAGGCAAAGTCAGAATCAGAAACAGAACAACTGGATCGAGAGACATTATTACAGGCAATCTCGGAACGTGAACATCTTGAACTGTTGGTTGATGGTGATACTTCGATGTCCCTCATTGCAGAGAAGTTATTGGAGATTGATGAAGAGCGTGAAGAGGCTGAATAAGAATCAAGGGTGAGATTGTGAATTGTCTATATAGGTTTGTAATTACTCGTTGTTAATGGCGCAATGTAACTCAGTTACTCGACGGCTGAGATCAATCAACGCGCGACGTGAGCATTGTATGCACAATGTTCGCGTCGGCTATGTCTCCGTGCCCACCGTAAACGACCGTGTATCCTCATTGATGGGGTGAGTGAATGTTGCCTCTTCAGGATCATGCGATTGAAGATTCGACGGTACGATAGTTTGCGTGACAGTCTGTTCTTTCGCTATCGGAAACCCAATTGGTTCACTCTCATCAGCGATGTCCGCGTGTCTGATGAGTGCTCGAAATCCAACATCCCTGGGACTGACATTTTTCACTGTCACCTCGAGAGCGACTGTTCCGTCAAACTCGATTATCCGCGCCTTTTGCAGTTGACAACGAGGCTGGATACCCAACAATTTCACTGTGTTTGTGTCCAAATTCCATGCCGCATCGATGTTGTCAGACTTATTAGACGTAGCGTGAGACGGGTGATACACTACTGCAGCGTTATCAGTCGCCTGTGTGTCGAGCGGGATGCCGATACATAGGGTGGGACAACTCCGAATAACTGGCACAATCTGTTGCGGGCGGGGTCAGGGTCGAGCACCTGTCCGTTCCGCCTCAGGGCAAACGCGGCTGGATCTACTTCGAGCGTTCCTTCAATTTCAACGACGACGAATTGCTGAGTCGGTTCATTCGAGCCTAGTAGCGAGTAAAAAATATCACTCGAATATATGATAGAGCCCTGAACAGTCGGATTTGTGATAGAGACTGTTCCGGTGGACAAATATGCTGTTTCTCCGACAGAAAGCTGATATCGTCTTTGTTGCTGTTTTGTTGCAGTATCGGTGACATCCGAAAATGAAGATTGTGAGGTTGTCTGCGTCGAGTTGGAGTTGGTTTCTTCAGACCCTGTGTCTGTATTATCACTACTGAGACATCCAGACCCAGAGGTAATCATGACTGTACCCATGACTGAAAGTACGTGGCGACGGTGCATATCCTCCTAGTCACGTTCTGTCATATTTACTTGTGGTGTCCAGCACCAATCTGCGAAACCGTCAATAAAAATGTGAGAGACTAAGCGGGTTATTCAACACTCATCCAAGATGGAGGAAACCCTAATGTTCATTCTGTGATGTTTTCCAACTCTACCCGATAATGTCGAGGAGAAATATCGTGAGGAAGCCAACAAAGAATAGCGTCGTTGACACTGGTGTCTGTGGAACTTTGCCGGCTTTCAGCAGTAGTTCTTCCGTCACAAGATACAACAGCGCCGCCGCGCCGAAAGCGAGGACGGTTGCAATCGTCGTCCCAGCTGCCCCCTCAAGGGTGAGCACACCGACAGTGACTCCAATCGTCATCAGCGCTCCAAACGTTGCCGGGACAGCCATCTTTCGAATGTTCCCCATCCCCTTTGGCAGTGCAACGACGGCAGCCACCCCAAGGAACAGTACCTCGATGGCGAGCGCCAGGGCGATAATGACTCCCGTGGTTGTCTCCTCGATGAACGTGACACCGATGAGCACGCCGTCGATGAGCATATCGATAGCAATCGTAATAATGAGACCTGCGGCGCCCGCAAAGTTGCCGCCAACGCCCCGTTTCTCGATAGCCTTGCTGAGTCGGTGGATGCCAAGCATAGCGACGATACCAATCGCAAATCCGGTGACGACCACTGTGGGTGATTGGTCGTGGATATCCGGCAGAAGTTCAGCCGCGACCGCAGCGAAGACCACGCCAGCGGCGAGGTGTTGGACATTGCTTTCCATCTGGGGTCCGGGAGTCCGATAGATAGCGACCACGCCGCCAACCAGCGCGGCGATAACAGCGATACTCGTATACGAGAGGGCTTGAATCAGCGTTCCAACCACTACCTGACAGACATCTCTAATAATAAATAAAAATTGGCAAACAATGCTCATTCAAAAAGCGAATACAGACACGATATGGAATGTCGGTAAGAATCGAGCGGAAACCTGTGAGGCTGACCACGCGAAAGCGTCTGTGAGCCGCCGAGAAAATGCACAACCCTCATATCCCCACCAGGAAATCCCACGTGGCATCAGCCGGAGGAGGAGGTCAATCTGCGCCCTCACTCACCACGAGTACAAAAACGACACAACTGGTGTCGTTGACACGAGTACACTTCGAGATCCCGAGATTCAGATAAGGAGATACATCCGACGGGTAATGTGGATAATAGAGTCTCGGCACGCAACAACTCACTCCCATCGATATTCGTTCTCATTGGTCCGGCACTCATCAGACCAACCGGCGGCTTCAGCGATATGAATCTCAGACATACGCTCATCTCGAATGAGTATCTGTTCGAGTTCCGTGCATTCAAACGATATCCGTCCGTTAATGATGATTGTGCTGGACGATTCATTCACTCGGCGCGGGTTGCTCACAACTAGCGTGGCAGTAACACTTGGACTAGCCGGCTGTGCGGAGACTGAATCATCATCAACGCCTACCGACACCGCGGTTGAGGATACAGCGACAGCAACCGAGGTCGTCCAAACGACACCCCGACCCGATACTCAAACTGCACAGTCTACTTTCACCCCGGAGACCGTCGTGTCAGTCTCGGGCGAGCGTGTGCCAGAGAATCTAGCCTTCGATGCTGATGGCAACCTCTATTTCGGAATCACAGCCGGCGAGGTACGCCGTCTCTCGTCCAATCGGATCAATGAGACCGGGCTGACTCTCGCGGACACCGAGAGATTGGCCACGATGCCAGGAGCCGTTGGGGTTGAGGTCGGACCAGATGGCGTCATCTATGTTGCCGTCGCCACGCAGGATAATAACGCAGGCGTTTGGACGGTGCAACCCGGCGGCGAGGTGAGCCAACTCGTCGAAATCGGTGGCTTTCCGAACGATATCCTGTTCGATGTTGACCGATCTCGAATATTGGTGACTGAATCCTCTGGCGGCGTGGTGCACACCGTCGGGACTGACGGGTTACGTGAGAGATGGCTCGACGACGACCGGTTGGCGACCGAAAGTTTCGGCGCCAACGGGATCACTCGGACTGCCGACGGCACTGTCTACGTCGCAGTGACGCAAGCGGGTGAGACTGGTCGACTCATCGAGGTGCCCGTCCGGTCAGACGGGAGTGCTAGTGAGGCGAACACTATTGTCGAAAGTGAGGCAATCCTCGGCGCGGATGGGATTACCGCCCGTGACGGTGATATATACGTTGCTGCCAACAGTCAAAACCGCGTGGTTCGTGTCGACCCTGGAGGGACGACCGAAACCATCGCCACTGCCGATGATGGGCTCGTATTCCCCTCGGACGTGTTATTCGCCCCCAACTCGAACGACCTCTTCATTTGTAACTTCGCAACACAATCGCCAAATGACGGGGCGATTCTTCGCGGACAAGTCTAATCATCGACTCACTAATCCCCGGTAGTGCCTTCGGAAATGTGTCCGGGGTATCTCGTTGGTTCTCTGTCGGTCAACAACCCGAGATGCAACTGCATTCAGTAACGTATCTTCTCTTTACCATTTAGCTTCGCTTCGGATTCGAAAGCACTCTTTTCGAGACTCGCCGATTAATTGGACATTTGGGTAAGTGCATATCTTATATCTGTTCTTTCGTTGTTTATTTATATCTTTTAGCATAATCATGCGTTATTATCTCAATCATAATCAATGAATATAGCATCACGACGAATCCATCTGCGTTTATATGATAAAAATCATATAATTATACGCGGAGCAGGCGCAATCCCACTGAGGCTGTGGATACGCGCCGTCACAGTGGGAATTCCACACAGTTTTCTCCACAAACAGCGCATATGTATATGTGAATGTCACTGTCGGCGCAGTGGTTACGACCCCAGTGTAGCCGAGTGCCCGAAACTGGCGGTTCGAGTATGAGTGTGAGTGTAACTGTGAGTGTCCGCCCACGCTGGAACCAGGGTGTACCCTCTGTGGGAATCAAACAACAACCACCGGGCGAAACTCGCAGTGAAAGTAACTCCGAGTCCGTGTCCGCTGAAGTCTGAGTCTGTCGGTGTCGGACGCCCCGAGGCACAACCAACTCTGGGCGTGGGCGTGGGCGTCCGACTCTGACAAACGAGAGGAGTCCCGGGGGCGGAAGCTAAGCTAGAGCTGAGATGTGGCACTCCCAGGAGACTACCCATCGACCGGTCCCACACCGATTCGAACGGTGTGGTGGCTTGGTATTGGGAGTCTGTCAACCCAACCCTGAAATTCCCAACTCAACTCAACGCAGCGGTGCGGTGCCGTGGGATTCCTCCCGCCTTCAGGCGGAGGAGGATGTCAATGTTGAACTACCCACCGTCTAGATTCTGACTGTGTGCGACAATATCGATAGACAAAACACTAATGAATAGTGTACTCTCCAAGTAAACGCGAGTTTCTCGTCCGTTGCACTCATTCTTTATACGCAACAGTCTACTCCGTTCAAGATTATGCGTTTCCGAACTCATCACATGACAGATTCAGCCCCCCTCCAGATTGTCAACGATACAGTTGATACCAAGTTCGTGGAACCGCTCCCACCAGAGCTGTGACCGCACGAATGCACCGAATTTCTGTTTGATCGCCGCAGTGACTATCTTTTTATGCTCCGTTGATGATACAGGTCAGTGTCCAGTTGTAAGTTCCACGCTCAGTGGAGCGACGAGAACTCACGATGCTTGATCAGTAGTCAGATATCGCACTCCGGGCAAACTGCTGAAGCTTCTGGTCGTCACACCCCCTGATCAGTGCTGTAATCGACTCCGCACTGCGTTTCACTACTCGTGGTGCAATCTGTGCATCGTGGTTCCGCGTCATCGTCACATGAATATCAAGGACTGCGTTGCTCACGGTGTCGACCAATAGCACCATTTTCAACTGTTGTATCGTAAGATCGGTTCGGTTGGTATAATGAGCTGAGGTATATGCTCGCTCAAACTCAGATGCATCAATACCAGTTACGTTGTTATGGAAGTCTAGTAACTGAGACCCCCAACAGAACACGCCAGACGGTCATCTTCACGCGACCAAACGCTTTCGACAGGGTGAATTGGATACTGCAGGGCTCAAATCGAAGGAGAGGGCATCACGAACCTGAGGCATCTCGGTGAGTTTGTCAACGAGATCCGGATATGCAGTCGTCTTCTTCAAGTTAAGATAGAGCAAAATCATCGTTGAGGCTCGCTGTATCGTCGTCTGGGGTATTCTGACGAGTAGCAGGCAATCATCTATTGCGCCAGTTCGAGTACACGTTTGACAACCCGAAGTAGGTCAGATTTCGGAACAATGTCCATCAATTAGCAATCAGTGAGTGAGACTGTTACCTTCTAGAGATTTCAACAGAACCAGACAATGTATACATGAATACACATTCTCCGAATGATGATTCAACGACGCTACTGCAATCCATTATCAGTTGTTGGCACTATTCGAAGCGAAATACGGGAACTGTCGCTCAGGCTTGATACGGTTCCACGGGGACACAGTGGTCAGAGTGACAACTACTGCTATGATCAATCAGGTAAATCAGTCAATTCGGCTGACCAGGAGTACCACGTCCTCGGGAGATAGCTATTGACGCCGACAAGATTGAGCAGGTCTACGCCAGAACCGTGCATATTGCCCACCAGAGCGCGGAGCCTTGATTGACGTATTGGTACATCTCCGGAGGCGCTTTCTAAAATCATTATAGTAGATGACCTCACTGTCATCTTAATCCATTAGATACCAAATTCACCGGATCCAATGATAATAACGACAATATCACGCACTCAAAATGACGAAAATCAGTATCAGACACCCGGATCAGTCACCTTCTTATACACGACACAAAACATGCTTCAGGGACGTTTGCTGATTGAACAGTCTTTTTTATTCTTTGCTGTTACATTCACTGTAACTCATCATACGGATTATAAATGATCCACAGTGAGGTGAACATGGAAGAATGAGTATGATATCGGACATTCAATACGCCGCTACACGCCCGGCATCGTTCTTCAAAACCGACACAGATGCAGATGAACCCAGCCTGTTCCGTCCAGCGTTGGTGGTCGCTGCTGTCGCAATTGTTGGGCTTCTCAGCTCGATTCCAACATTATTGGCTGTTGCGGAGGCAACACCTGGAGACGCAGGTGTGTTTGTCATTATTTCGGTTGCCGTTGGGAGTTTGCTTGGAGTGATTGGACCATTTCTGTCGTGGCTGATTATCGGAGGGTTATTTTTTATTGGCTCGCTCGTGTTCGGTGGCGACGGCGAATTCCGTGATCTGTTTGCAGTCATCGGGTGGGGTTTTGCTCCACGGGTGATTGTTCCCGTGATTGGAGGGATAACCGGATTTATTTTGATCTCTGGAACAAACTTCTCTGATCCACAGCAGGCTCGGCAACTTTCACAGATGGCAACAACCGGAACAATCGGATTTGTGAATCACGCGGTGAATGCGGGAACGTTCATTTGGGCTGGGTGGATATGGACGCACGCGGTTGCACAAATCAGAAACATATCGATTCAGAATGCAGGGATTGTCGTCGGAGCAGTCGTTGTGGTTCAAATTCTCCTCAATGTGGGTCTCTCGTTCCTCAGTGCCTCATTTATATAAGTATCCTCCGAATTCAAAATGAGGAAGCAGCGAAACCCGCTTTCTGTCTCTATCATATCTATGAGGTTTTTGATCGAAAATAATAGCCTCATAGAGAGGAGAGTGCCTACGCGCTGAGATGGAAAAAAAATATTGAGAGATTCATGAGATTGAGCATATGATCGAAACATGAGTATCGACCTGACACCATGCTGAGAGCAACATCATGAGCGTTCGGAGCGACCCAGAGTAATACCTTCATTCTCACCTATGCCGGATATCACCTTGTCAAGTGTGGACTCTTTGAAATCATCTTATGAACTCTCGTGTGGGAGTCTCCGTTTCGATAACAATACTTAATATTTTCTTGGGCATGGATTATTATATGAGCGTTGTCAGCGTCTCAATGCCTGAGGAATTGCTTGAGCGAATTGATCAGTTTGCTGATGATCACGGCTATACAGGTCGAAGTGAGGTGTTTCGAGAAGCGAGTCGGAATCTATTAGAGGAATTTGAGGATAAACGACTCGAAGATCGTGAATTAATGGGTATCGTGACGGTTGTGTTTGACTATGAAACAACGAATGTTGAGGAGAAAATGATGCACCTTCGACATGAACACGAGGATATCGTCGCCTCAAACTTTCATAGTCATGTTGGCGGTCATCACTGCATGGAATTATTCGTTCTTGAGGGGTCACTCGAGACGATCTCGACATTCGTCGGCAAGATTCGCGCCACAAAGAATACGCTCACGATTGATTACTCCGTGTTGCCGGTTGATGACTTTGGTCCGCTTGCAGAAATGACGTAGAGGACGTATTTATTGAGTATCGTCTTCAGTCTCAGTCTACTCGCTTGCTCCGTTGCTGATTTCGATTGATCGTGAGCTGTCCTTTCAGCTATTTTATACTAGGTGGGCGCTCTGAGGATATGCAACGAGTATCATCGATATAAATATCGATATCGCAGCGCTGCAAGGTATTCAGATCATGTCTTTTGAGATGCAGACTTGTGCGTCAGATACCACGCGGTAATGAATCCACCACTGAGTGCTGGAATCCAAAACGCACTCGCACGATATAGTAGTGCCGCCGCGCCAGCAACTGCTGAAGACATACCTGTCATAGTCACGAGCGCTCCGGTCAATATTGTTTCTGCGGCTCCAAGACCGCCTGGTGTTGGTGCAACTGCACCGAGTTTGGCGATTGGAATAACGAGTAAGACCGTTACAAATAATGACTCAGCACCAAGCGCTGTGAGTGCTGCCCAGAGAATTCCCGCAATGAAAATCTGTCCAGCCATGCACAACCCAAATACAAGCGCTAGCTGTGCTGGCGCAGTTGCGAGCAACTCTAGTGCCTCAATAAACTGCACTCCATGCTGCTGAAACCGTTGTTGTGATGGAGCGGTAATCCGCGGGAGATAATCAAGCGGTTTCGATATAATTGAGAGCACCCAACTACTGTAATCAACAAGCATGTATCGATACTGCCATAAAAATCCGACCGCAAACACGGCGGCGACTATGACACCAGTGAGTGTGAAAATTGCCGTATTAAATGCCCGTTCAACAACGAGTTGCCATCCCAAGTAACTCGCAGCAAGAAAGCCTAAAAACAGCGATGCAAGACGATTTGTTGCATTTATTACCCCGATTGCTGCCAATGCTGTTTCAAAATCAGTCCCAAGTGCTCGTTTAATTAACAGCGCAGCGGGGGGATTCCCGCCAAGTTGTCCAAACGGTGTGATGGTGTTGAGAAATCCCGATGCATTCATGAGTAATATTGAGACAACAAAACTTCCTGCATGTCCAAGTCGGCGAAGAATAACGTAGAAGCCACTCCCCCACAGGATCATCGGAACAGTACTAATCAGAAGTAAGAATCCAAATTGCCAGGACGAAACGCTCGTCAACGCCTGCCACAGTGCACTCGGACCGATAAGCCAGGTATACCCTACAGCAAAAATGACACCAATGAATATACACCCCAAAATTTGGGACCATCGATTACGGATATTCAGCAAGCGTATCGACACACTATCTGGTTCTGTCATGCTACAGTGAGAGTGAGAGTGAGGAGTTACTGTTGACCCAGCCCGTTCGTAAACTGATTATAAGTTAGTCTACTCAAGCTTCAATATGTGAGTATTCGTTAGCCTGATATCTTAACTTCTTGTAAGTGCACTATAGATCGGTATCGAGAGTATATATTGATCAGTATTATTTCTTCTCTCGAATATTGCACATGTCGATAGTATTGATTGTTGATGATTAACGCTCGACGACTGATGAACCATTATATACAATAACATAATTTGAATGATTACATAATGTTCTTTTTATCACTTACTTTATATCATAATTTTGACTATCGGGTCTTATCATCACGCTATGAGTGAGTTATCCTCTATAGAGATATGTGACGGCGGTATGACAGTCATTCATGTGAGAATACGCTCATGGGGGCACTCCATCCAGTGGTTACTCAATTGATTCCCCACAGCCAGGACAGATAGCTCCCTCCGACGTTGAGACGGGGGTGACCGAAATCTGACAGGTACTTCTATCAATCGCTTCTCCAGGGCATACATACAAGCATTATTCCATTTAATCTCTCATGGTTCAGATTCATAATTATTATTGTCATTATAATTGATCTTACTGATATAAATGAAATGAGCGATATCCAGTTATAACTACCACAGGAAAGGTCTGAATTTATTATTTTGACGACAACGGCGATGTCTCGCTTAGATACGTTAAAAAGGGAGCGAAGCGGCGATGATCAACTAAAGCACTCACAGCACCGTCAAGCGTGTCTCAACGTGAAATCAAGCTTATATTTTTTATTTTAGCGGAGAATGAAGCAAGATATGCAGTACGAGTTACGACAGAGCCCGGCATACACAGTTGTGGAAGTCACATTAGAACGCGGCGAGACGGTGACGTCCGAAGCAGGCGCAATGGTCTCACACTCCGAAGAAATCAGGCTTGAAACGGGAATTGGTGATGAAGATGAAGGAATGTTTTCATCGCTTAAAGATTCGGTCTTAGGTGATGAATCGCTGTTTAGAAATCGCTTTACATCAGAAGGCGGGCAGGGAACGGTTGAGCTAGCACCATCGACACCAGGTGACGTGACTGCACTCACATTAGACCGCGATGAATTATACCTGCAAGGTGGAGCATATATCGGATGCGGAACCGATGTCAGCATCGACTCGGAACTAGGTGGGCTTGACACATTACTCGGTGGTGAAGGTATTTCACTGATCAAAGCACATGGTAGTGGTGTATTGTTTATCGGCAGTTTCGGTGGAATCGATCGAAAAGAAATCCAACGCGATGAAACCCTCACCGTTGACTCGGGGCATATTGTCGCGTGGAATGCAGATATGGACTATGAGACTCGCCGTGTCGGCGGATTAAAAGAGACTGTCCTAAGCGGTGAAGGACTTGTGATGGATTTCACTGGTCCTGGTGTTGTATTCACGCAAACCCGGAATTATGATGGGTTTGTGACACAACTTACCGAAGACATGCCGTTTAGTGGAGCGAGTGGCGATGATGGCGGTAATATCGACATCGATATATAATCTATCGAGGCTCACTCCCGTGTTCAAGTAGCGACCGGAGGAAGCAAACAAGACGACGATACGATTCTCTGCATTTTGAGTTTCTGAACAACGGGGGTGCAGAAGCCGTTTCACATCTTGTCTCAGATAATGCGACCGTCCTCGGGTGGGTTCACTGCTGGACTTCACCGTTTGATAATGACGTCTCAGCGCGATTATAAACCGGTCTTAGCTAGTAAACGCAGAGCGACATCGAAAGAAGTCTACGCTCTATAGTCTCACGCTGTCAGAGGCGGGTTCGTGGTATCAGCGGATGCAGTAGCTGTCACTCCCGATAACTGCCGACTGAGCAAAACGATGATTTGGTCCTGCTGTCTCAATGGCGATAGCGATGTCTTTCTCGAATACATCTGGATTGGCGACATACTATTTGATACGATCACGAAACATCTATGTAAGTTATCTGAAAAAGAATATATCGTTAGACGATGTGTATTTTCCAGTCAGTCTGATCGAATATACTCACGAGAGGGTCTGAGGATCCTATCGGTCGGCAGTAAGACAAAGACAAGACAGCAGAATATCAATATCAAACGAATATTCCGAAGCGGACAGTCTCACTGCTGTCTCGCGTCCTCAACAAAAGCAGGAACAGACCGTCCCGACTCACGATTGCCACTACCGGCTCTCGCTGCTGACTGGTGAGGCAGCCTACGACCCCGGCGAGTTCTCCCGAGCGACAACCGAAAACGAGGTGACGGACCTCGTCGTCATTAACAATCGTTGGCAATATGATCACGTGTCTCTCCGAACCCACACCCACACTCAGACTGAGTTCACCTAGAACGCCCGGTGACGCGTTCGGTTGCAACTTCGGAGATAGAAGTCACAGTCCCACCAACTGTACGCATAAACAACGCACGAACAATGGCTGGCGTCCGATGTCGCCGCCGCGTTCAACAACTCGGTGTATCTACCCGTGAACCTGCCTCGGGGTCACATCAACATCAAAGCCCCGAGGCAGTCGCCTTGACAATCTGTATACGAGTTTGGCGTTCCACACGTTGCTGGTGGCGGCACTGCTGGATAACTACCGAGCCGGGAACAAGTTCCCCAATTTCCGACTCATAATCGATGACTACACCGAATGGAGACCAGACCAATGAGGATGATTCAGCAAGTCCTGTGAGAGCTGTGGATGGACTGCATCGGTCATCCGTACTACGTAGGAACATCATCATACACGCTCTCGGTCAGCATCTTGATCCCGAGACGCACAGGGTGCTCTCCGCCAGCCACGAGGTGTCTTCCTGTCCGGTCAGTTCAGGCCGTTCCCCGAAGAAGATACGCAGTCGGGCATCCGCCTTAACATTGGGAGCGGTCTGCCCGACGTGGAGGCCTCCGACGATGTTTTCTTCCAGCGGAAGGCGATGCACCCGTGGCTGCTGGATACGCGCGCTTGGAATGCGCTGAATACGCACAATCTCCGTGTTCAAGCTGGTCACTGAGCATTCGCTCACGAGACCATATAAGTCGCCGAGAAGACCAACGAAAACAGCAGCAGACGACGAAGTGGGATGTCCACACCTACATACACGCCGATGATACAGCGGTGATCACGCTTGGCGAGGCTGTGGTTGACGGACCTCAGTTCAGTGGGAAGCGTCACTACGGCTACGGCGAGGTCGAATGAAAGTACATGCAGACGATAGACCGAACCATCCTGAATTACTCCCGGCTCGAAGGTGCAGGGATGTGCCTCATCGAGTTGGTGATGCCGTTCGTGGTGGCGTCGGAATATCCAGAGGCGACCGACAGGTCTGTGCTGTGACTGCGGTGGGTTAAGAATCGCGACGACCTCCGGCTCTGCGAGAAGAAGATCCTTGAACAGCGCGAGGTCTTCAGACTGGAGACAGTGGAACACAGACAGATCGTAACGTACCTCGGGGACTGCCCGCTGAGGACTGTGAAGAACGGTTTCACGAGGACCGGTTCGCACTCCCGAGACAACTTCGGAAAGCTGCGGCTGAAGTCTGTTGATGAACAGTATCACAACCCAAAGAGGAAAGACTGAATCGAACCGTAGGCATACGTCAGAATCTCGGTGAATCAATCATAAAAAATTCAGATCGGAGACTGAATAAAGAAATCGTATTGCCAATAACTGCTAGACAATAGACTCCTCCTCATCGGAGGCAGACTGCAGATGATCACGACCCCAGCGGTCCATCGCTTCAATGACTGGTCGTAGGTCAGCTCCACGGTCTGTCAGCGAATATTGGACACGAAACGGCTTTTCACTGATGATTGCTCGATCAAGCAATTCCTTCTGTTCTAAGTCCTCAACCACATCCGATAACACTTTACTCGATATCCCGTCGACGGCTTCTTTGAGCTCACTGAATCCCATCGGTCCGTCGTCCAGGAGTCGTTCAACGATTACTGGATGCCACTTTCGCCCGATTAACGTCGCTGTTGACGTGACTGGACACCACTCCTCCCCACCACACCAGACTGGAAGTCGCGTTTGTTCGGTCACGATTTTATCTTTGTGCAGGGTAGTAAATAAGGTTACTATACAATAGTACATTACGTACTGTAACTGTGTCTGCAGAGGCGTAAATAATCGTTATGATTGTATCAGTAATAACTCAAAATAGGCGAGAGCGAGGCTCGCACATGTCATGATACCTCGATAGGTAAACAATTCCGTGATCATTCAGCACTCACCCGTCTATTGAGATGCTCTTCTGCCTATCGACGAGGATTCCTCGCGAAGGATATTTCATTTGTACGTTCTCTCGTCTCAAGGATGCTGTCGTATAGAAACTAATCTTCACTGATTGCTGTCTGGTTATGACCAGGAACGCGCGTTCCAATGCGTTGAGTTCCGTCACAGAACTCTTTCGTATCCAGGTGGACCGCACGGGTGAATGGAAATGTCGTTTCCTTCGAGAGTCGATGATTCAACTGAGGAAATGCCGTATTCGCGTCTCAGTGACGAGGACAAGGGATAACAGTAATTGGTCTATGTTTGAGTATGTGCTCGGCACTCATCACAATTGCTGACGGGTCATCTGTTGAGGTGAAGAAAGACGATTTTCAAGGTTAAAAAGAGTATGCTCACTAGTTTATTCGAATTATAGAAACTGATATTGGATTTATATCCAACCCAGATGACAGCGATTTTACCTTCGGTTTCAGTAACCGAATTACCGATTGGTTATGAGGTATCTATCTTCTCAGCTCGGACTTTTACATTACTAACCCGTATCAAGTAACGAGAGGTAACTTGTATGTCAGCCGTTGAAATTGACACAGACAGTACAGCACTCCTTATTACAGACCCACAGATTGACTTTTTGAAGCCGGACAGCGTCGTGTGGGATAAGGTTGGAGAGACAGTCGAAGAGAATGCAGTGGTTGAGAAGTTGGTTACGTTACGTGATGCTGCACGCGAAGGCGATGTCCCGGTGCTTTATTCTCCTCACGAGTACACTGACGACGAATTCGATAGCTGGGAGAAATTGAATACGATCGATCAAATAATGTTTGACACACGGATGTTTGACGCCGACAGCGAGGGGAGTGACTTTGTCCCCGAGTTGGAACCGGATGACAATACGTTCGTGCTCTCGCCACACAAACAGTTATCAGGCTTTTGGAGCAATGACGTTGGAACACAACTTCGTCAGCGTGGGGTTGACACCCTCGTCCTCGCGGGGATGAGCGCGAATTTGTGTGTCGAGTCGCATCTGCGCGACGCTGTCGAGAATGGATTCGAAGTGCTCACAGTAACAGACGCGACTGCGGCCGCCGGACACGACGCTCTAGAAGCAGCGCATACCAATTTCGGATTCATCGCACACGAGACTGCAACGACTGAGGAGGTAGTCGACAGACTAGCCACGGCTAATGTTAATGCAGATGCTGTCTCAACAGATGGTGGAAAGCATTCAGAGCAACAACCCAAATCAGATGGTGGATTTCTCTCTCGGTTGTTCTAACAACTGTAGTTGATCTCTTCTCACGGCTAGAGCTGTGGGCTTTCGCCTCGAACAACCGTCATCGGTCCTTTTTTTTGAGTTGTGATACTGTTCGCCGAGCGGGCACAACTCCACTGAGTTACTACGAAGCGTCATGTCGTCTGCCAGGTGCAATTGCCGAAGGGAGATAATCTGCAATGAATTTCTTCGATATGGACCATTATCACGCTCTCAACATCCAACGAGTGCGTGATTGGGTATCGGCTCTGTCCACCTCTCTCATCACCGTGAGGTAGTCTTGTCTGTGGCGACTCGTATACCAGCTCAATCTCGGTGATAGATTGCGACTGTGGTTATCAGTTGGTGGGACTGTGATTTCTGTCTCCGGAGTCGCAACCGAACGCGTCACCGGGCGCTCCAGGTGAACTCAGTCTGAGTGTGGGTTCGGAAAGAAACACTGGTGAGATTGCCAACGACTGTTATACTCGAAGAGCCCGCTGATTCCATACAACCGCTGATGTGATTTTATACGCTGGATGAGAGACGGGCGGGCTGAGACTCCTCACGCAAGGATTTACTCGCAGTGTGATTTTCATAGTCTCTGTGCCACGATACGACAGCTAACAACGAAACTTATGTGTTGATACGGCGAAATAATATTAATGATTGAACTCACAGTAATGTCACCGGCATCGGCGAATGACACACAAACATTCGAATCAGATGATAACGTGTGCTGGGCTAACGGGACTCAAGTCTCGGGTGAAGTCACTGTCATGATGGACTCAACGTCAGATGGAGATCATACCGATGGCGAGACGTATGTGACACTCATTCAAACTGAAGAAGGAGTACGTCTTGGTCACATCGAAACAGAATTTTGCGAGTGGCTTGCCGATATGCTTCAACTCGAACTCTCAGATGAACCGCGTGAGATTCACGAAACATTTGAGAAATCAGTGAAAAGCAGCGCTCCGGTTGACAAACCAACAGTCATGGAGGCGCCAGATGGATTGCTACCTAAATAGTGTTATTGACAGAATATCAACATTGATTCGCACACGTATATTGTTACAGTTGCTCTTCGAATTCTCCCATGACTGATGAGACTACGCATCCAGCGTTCACTCAGATGATGATAAACATCATGTGATCTCTTCGAGAGCCGGGAGAGTGAGACATCCGGTGCTGCCGCGACACAACAAACTTTGCAGACGCCGTGGTAAATTATTATGTGGTAAATCTCGACTCAGACGACCCGATTGATGAGACTGATATTAGACGAGAGGCTGATTGCTCAGGGCTGAACCTCTCTGGGGCTGATCTCTCAAATGCAACTCTCTCAAGCGCCGATCTTACCGGGACAAACCTCTCTGGTGCCGATCTCTCAAGGGCAAAGCTCCACGATGCGGACCTCTCCGGGGCGGACCTCTCTGGTGTTGACCTCTCGAATGCGACTCTCTCAAGTGCTGAGCTCCCTGGAAGTGACCTTTCCGGGGCTGATCTCTCGAACGCCGACCTTTCTGGTGCTGAGCTCCCCAAAGCGGATCTCTCGGGTGCTAAACTCTTTGATGCTGATCTCACCAAGGCAGACCTCTCTGAGGTCGACCTGACTGAGACCGACCTACGAAATGCGAATCTGTACACAGCAAGAGTCGACCGAATAACGATACGCAGGTCAGAAGGGGTGTTCGCGTCCTTCGCTGAACTCAAACAAAAGGGAGCAGTGCGTGAACCTGACCGTGAGGATTGACATCCTCCTCAGCCTGAAGGCGGGAGGCGGGAGGAATCCCACGGCACCGCTGCGTTGGGAATGTCAGGTTTACAGACTACCAGGCCACCACACCGTTCGAATCGGTGAGTGCGGGACCGGTCGATGGGTATCTCTTCGAGAAGATGCCAAGCCCCCGGTACTCCTCTCGTTTGTCAGAGTCGGACGCTCACGCCCTCGCCCAGAGTTGGTT
>KE356560.1:1674785-1688787 GCA_000415965.1 Haloquadratum walsbyi J07HQW1 | reverse complement strand
AGGCGGGAGGCGGGAGGAATCCCACGGCACCGCTGCGTTGGGAATGTCAGGTTTACAGACTACCAGGCCACCACACCGTTCGAATCGGTGAGTGACCGGGGCCGGTCGATGGGTAGCCTCCTGGGAGTGCCAAGCCCCCGGTACTCCTCTCGTTTGTCAGAGTCGGACGCTCACGCCCAGAGGTGTTTTTGCCTCGGGGCGTCCGACACCGACAGACTTCAGCGGACACGGACTCGGAGTTACTTTCACCGCGAGCTTCGCCCGGTGGTTGTTGTTTGCACAGAGGGCACACCCTGGTTCCAGCGTGGGCGGACACTCATACTCGAGCCGCCAGTTTCGGGCGCTCGGTTACACTGGGGTCGTAACCAGCGGGCCGACATTAACATATGCGCTGTTTTCGGACACAAATGTGTGGAATTACCACTGTGACGGCGCGTATCCACAGCCTCAGTGGGATTGCGCCTGCTCCGCGTATAAGGGCTTGTCACACTCATGCCGAAGTCAGATCAGGAACTTGCTATGGCGTCTGTGCAAGAGCGTGCCGGGGGCGGATGCATCTCAGGACACCGTCCAAGTGACGCGGTAGCTGTGTGATATCTCTTCGAGAAGATGACTGACTGACGCTGGAGCAAAGAGACGGTGACTTGAAGAGCAATTCAACATCAAACGCGCAGTGCACTCATAGACGACAGACATCCACACCAGCTACTCTGTTGTCCAATATGTCCTATCATCAAGCGCAATAGGAGGGTGGATAGGAGTACTAAGATGGTCACCACAATTACACTCGCGGTCGTAGTCGGAGTCAGAGTTGCGACCGAAATCAGAGCGATGCCGATACATATAACCGGTCATAACCAAACATACAGAATACAATACTCGCGATATGCTGATGCCAGATGGTATCGAGAAGTCAGATTCGGATGCACCGGACTCACAGCGAAGACGACTATATAAACTCAGAGCAACACTCCGTGCTGCTGGAAGTGAGAGTGAAAGTGGAAGCGGTAACGCAGATGAGTGCTTAACAGCTGCTGATCTCGAAGACGAACTTGGATGGGATCGTGAGATTATCGAAGCGACAATTGCGAAGCTCCGTCGTGAATCAAAACTAATGCTCGAAAACCCAGATGTCGGATGGCGACTTGATGAGTGATAAGTTCTGAGCGTGACTGACATCGATTTCCCCACGTGCACCTCGAATCGGGGGTCGGTTTTGACTGCTACTCATGTGTGCATGTTGCGGTCAAACGTTCGTGACCAGTATCATCCGTTGATACTCGGGTCGGCATACTCATATTCTATTGTATAGAACTGTGATCAGAATCCGCTTAGAACTATCGAACTTACACTGAGAGACGCTGTTGATCCCAGCCCAGGAGAGCCCCCACGGTAGAACTGGGTGCAAGCGGCGGGTGCCTCCTAGAGGGGACTGAGATCGACGTATATTCGGGCAGCCTTTGCCTTTTCCTCATCGCGCTCGATAATTGTAGTCGCGGGGACGGTCACGCGTGACCCGTCGCGGCGCGTATATGTCACATCCGCCTCAAGAGTGAGGATGTCATCAGCGGCTTCAATCCCCTCACTCAACCAGATGCCGCTGAAAGTGTGATCAAGGGTATCGATGGAGTCAAAAAACGTACCGATATATTCCTCAATTCCTTCTGCCCTCTTGATCATGTCTTGATTACCCCACGTGAGGTGCCCCTTCTCGGTGAAAGCGTCCGCAAAGCCCGCCTCATCAGTGCTGTCGACCGCCCTGTAGAGTTCTTTCGTCCATTCGACTGCCGTTTCTGGTGCATCGATGTTCGCATCCTCGGCTATCCTCATACGATGATGTGAACTCGGGGATCATGTCTGATAAAACTCGAGACCAACACCGAGGCTGAGACTGATATTTAAATATCACATCCCGTTTACTCGCGTTTCTAACATCATTCGGATCTCTGCGGTCACCCTGGACGGCATCTCAATCTGCACCCCTAGATTGATCCTTCGAAACCAACGAGCGTCTCGACCCCTCACTGGATCTGTGGCTCATGACCGACTCAAGTTGGAACAAAATTTGAACGGAATTGAGTCTGAGTTTGAGTCAAAGTTGAAAAATATACTTTAACTGATAAGACTATTCATGAGATGCATGTCACCGCAAAGCACTCGACGTCGATTTATCGCCGTAGCGAGCAGTTCCGCTGCCGTTGGTCTTGCAGGATGTCTCGGTGGTGGAGATGACAATAGTTCAGCTGACAACACTGGTAGTGCCGGTGAAGACAGTAGTAGCACTGATATCGGAGCAGATGTAGACGCAGACGGAGAGACAACCTTTCTGATTCGGATTGAGAACGTGGCACCGACAGATTTCTATGGGAGCGACACCGCAACTGGCGGTCAGGTATGGCTTACCCCAGGAGCCTATGCTGTCCACGAGGGTGAGAACCCAATTTTCAGTACTGGTGAGCCGGCGTCAGTCGGGCTTGAGGCACTCGCTGAGGCTGGTCCGCCAACTGGGTTTGAGGGAGACCCAGGATTGGTTGATGAACTCCCAAATGCAACTGGCGTGAGTTCGGTTGGTGCGTTTACGCCTGCCAACACTGTCGAAGATCCGAATGACCCAATGGGCGAAGTCCCTGGCGCGCCACCGATTGCACCAGGTGGCGCATATGAATTCGAGATACAAGCAGCTCCTGGCGACCGACTCTCGTTTGCCTCAATGTACGTTCCCTCCAATGATCTATTCGTTTCCCCAGACCCAGCAATTAGACTATTTGAGGAAGGTGAACCTGTTTCTGGCGACGTCACTGATACAGTCGGTCTCTTCGACGCCGGAACCGAATTGAATGGCGAACCTGGCATCGACACCGCCGGTGCACCTCTCCAAGGTCAGAACGGCGGCGCGACTGTTGGTCCGACTGAGGGCGTCGTCTATCCGGCTGATAGAGTCAACGACGGCTTCCGGTACGCCCAGCCAAGTGATATTGTCAATGTGAGGACTGACGTCTGACGGAGATAGCAAATTCATGCTTCGAATTGAGAATATAGCGCCAACAGACTTCTATGGGGACGACACCGCGACTGGCGGTCAAATCTGGATAACACCAGGTGCTTTCGCCGTCCATGAAAGAGAAAATCCGATCTTCTCAGTCGGCGACACAGCGTCGGTTGGACTCGAGGCTTTAGCCGAGACAGGACCACCGACAGGGTTTCCTGACCAACCGGGTCTCGTTGATGAACTCCCGGAGGTAAATCGCGTCTCATCGGTTGGCGCATTCACGCCCGCTGACACCGTTGAGGACCCGAACGATCCGATGGGTGAGGTTCCTGGTGCCCCACCAATCGCCCCTGGCGGTGCTTTTGAAATCAGCTTTGAGGCGGTTCCCAGTGACCGACTCTCGTTTGCCTCGATGTATGTTCCCTCGAATGACCTGTTCCTCTCGCCACGACCGGCGATCCAGTTGTATGAGGGTGGCGAACCCGTCTCCGGTGACGTCACTGAAACGATTGGTCTCTTTGACGCTGGAACTGAGCTGAACGGCGAGCCTGGTGTTGACATTGCTGGTGCACCCCTTCAGGGTCAGAACGGCGGTCCAACTGCCGGTCCAACCGAGGGTGTTGTACATCCGGCTGATCGTGTCAACGATGAGTTTATGTACGCAGATACAATGAATTTCATTCAAGTAACTTTAACCCCACAGTAACCACGCCAACTCAGACTCAGACTGCTGGCAATTCCACCGATCAACTCCATATAGAAAGGCAGTCTCACAAGTTGATACCACAGACACGGGGAACACTCACCAGATGGTACATGATTATCGATCCAGGCAGGTAACTCAGCCCGCACGACGGCAACGATTTAACACCGTGGAGAGGAGTTGTTACCAGCAGATGGAGAAGGCGCTGTGGTACGTTTTCGTCGGGAGTCGGGGCGGTGCGAACAGGATCCGGATAGTGCGTGAACTCAAATCACGCCCTCGAAACGCAAATGAGCTGGCAAGTCGGCTCGAAGTTGATTACAATACGATTACACACCATCTGGATGTGCTTGTTGAGCACAACGTCGTTGAACCTGGTGACAATGACTACGGTCAATTGTACTTTTTGACCGACCAGTTCAAGCAACATTGGGCAGCGTTCGAGACAATCAGCGCTGAGGTTGAATAAAATGGCGATGGGACCCCCTGGAATCCTCGGTGTCGGGCTTGCTGCGCTCAATGCTGCTCTGTTGATCGGTATCGGAGTAGTGTGGATTCGCAACTACCGGCAGTTCAGATCGGCGATGTTACTTGGACTGACAGGATTCAGTGTTGTGTTGTTTCTCGAGAATGTCCTTGCAGGCTATTTCTTTATTGCCGGAATGAAGACAGTCTGGGGGGCTGATCCAATTATGGCGTCTGTCGTTCTGACAATGCGGGGACTCGAACTATTCGCAATCGGATTGTTAGCACACGCAACACTGAGGTGACCATTCCATCGGACTGTATGAGCTGGCAGGCCGAACGGAGACCGACGCCGTAGAGTTCCACGAAACCGACCTCCCGCGATTCGCAACTCTAGACGAGCACTACGTTCCGACGACCTGGCAATCAACGTCGACGCGTCTATCCTGTGCCATCGAGAATCGTAAATACACGATCCCAGAAGCGACTTCAGAAATGGATTTCAATAAATAGGCGGGTTCTCTAGGCAATCGACCGTCACCAGAGTGACTCAATGCGCTGTTTGACCGAACACAAGGAGTCGAGAAATCGCGATCGTGGACCTCTTTAACGACGAAGTGGGCGGCAATCTGAACATACTCGCGGACACCGCCGTCGAAGCGTTTAGGCTAGTTCGCGAGAGGACCGACTCGCTGGGATATGACCTAAATCCGTGATACATACTTTTGAATGAATTGTTGAGACGAATTATCCTGTTTTTGTCTTCCACAGCACCCTGTTTATGATCCCAGAAAACGTCGAAGTATTAGTTGCTTATCAGTGCACTCGCTCATGTTTTGCAGTCGCGCGTGTTGCCGTAGCTTTGAATGATGCGATGATTTGACGCTCCGGTTCAAGTTCGAGTCGCGCTCGACTCTCTTCAGTGACAAGAGCATATAGATGGTTCTTGGCTCCGACATCAACAGTAATCAAAGAGATCGTATCGCCGTGGTCAATACTGACGACATGCCCCTCAAATCGGTTTCGAGCACTCGTTGCACTTTCTGTTGGAGTCTCATCCGGATCGTGGAGTGTTATTATATTAGCGCGAAGACTTACCTGTACTGTGTCAATCTCCGGGGGAACAATTGCCCGCACCTCACCAGCAGCGGTCATCACAGTTCCAAGTTCGCCGGTCCGCATCGTGACAGTCCCATCTAATACTGCTTCGGTGGTCTCTGCAATTGATGAGTACCCTGTTTGGAGTCGGTCAAACCGAGCAAGTAATTCATCTGCAGTCTTGGTCAAACTGCTTCCACCACCATCAGAGCCTCCGCGCTGCCGTTCAACAAGCGTTCCAAACACATCTTCCAGTGTAGTGATACGCTGATGCGAGCGAGAGTAGGACCGACCAAGTTCATCAGCGGCTTGGTGTATGGATCCAATCTCGTCGACTGCTTCGAGGAGTGATGCGTCCTTCTGTGTGAATTTCACGCTCTCCGCGCGAAGGTGTGCATCAAAAGCTGCTTCCATACCCACTGAAGAGTGGCAGAGAGCAAAACAGTTATGTCGGTGTTGAAACAACGCCGTTGTATCAATGACAGCACATCGAACTCGTCGCATGTTCCTGGCAACTGCTGCAACCGCGGCGACAGTTACGCTCACAGGCTGCACTGGTGGTGACGATACTGACACCCCGTCGACTGACAATCCGACAGAAAGCAATGGTAGTGGATCTTCGATGCAGAGTTCATTCGCTGACTCAATGACTATTTTTCATGCAGGCTCGCTCGCACCGCCGTTCTCGGCTGCGGAACCGCAATTCGAAGAAAAATTCAGTGTCGATGTGAATCGGGAGGCGAAGGGATCAGTCGCCTCAACGCAGAAGATTACCCAACAGAACCGATCCGCAGACGTGCTTGGAACCTCTGATTTCCGGCTGATCCGCAATCGGATCCTCCCTGAGTATGGCGACTGGTATGCCATTTTCACCACCAACTCAATGTCGATTCAGTATCGAGAGGACGCTCCAGGCGCAGCAGATATCTCCAAAGACAACTGGTGGGAGGTGCTCTCACGAGACGACATTACAATTGGGCACTCAGACCCAGCGGTCGACCCTGGCGGCTATCGCGCGGTTATGACGCTTCAATTGGGCGCCGAGGAGTTCAATGGGGAGCGACTCTATGATGATGCGAAACTCGACACACTGATGAGCAACACTACCATTCCAACAGGAACTGAAACAAATCTTGAAGGACAACTCAAGTCAGGCGAACTCGATTATGTGTTATATTATCAGTCTATCTCGGCAACATCGGGACTGCCGTATATTGATCTTCAACAGGAGGTTGATCTCTCCCAAGCGACGAGTGAGTATGCACAACATTATGCAAAAGCGGAGGTGAAGACCGACAGCGGCACCTTCATCGGTGCGCCAATCGCATATGGATTAACAGTTCCGAGCGTCGCTGAGGCTCCAGGTCGTGGCGCTCAATGGATCAATTACTTTGCAACCAAGCCGGGACGAGCGATACTCAAAGAGCAGGGACTTGTTCCTGTTGACCCAATTGTCGTGCCAGCGAGCTCTGAGGATTCCGTCCCTGACAACGTGATGAACGTCGCCAGCGCACAGAGCACACTCGGCCCATTGGAGCTCTAAGTACAGTATGATACGAGTTCACGAATATTTCAGCACTACAAGAGATAATACACTCGGCAGTATCTACCATGGCGACGGAGACTGAACCCCGATTCAAGATTACCACAGTCGGGCGGACACCACTGGTCATAGCGTTTGTGATCCTCCAGGCGCTGGCGTTCGTCGCTGCTTACTCACTTGAGCAACCAACGTGGTATGCATACTTCATCGTCGGCAGCACGGTTGTGACGGCGTATGCACTTGATGGCTCCTCATTCACCGTTGCATCGGCAACAGTCGGTAGTCTTTTGATTGTTGCTTTGGGTCTGCCGCTATTCATGTTCGTTGCACGACAGACTCCCGCACTCATAATCGAGAAGGCAATCAATCCGGATGTTCATCGCGTACTCTATCTTGGAGTGTATGGTCCGCTATTGGCAGCAGTAATCAGCCTCTTACTCGGCGTCCCATTGGCACACCTACTGGCAAGAGGATTTTATGCCCAACCTCTTGTTGAGAGTCTTGTTGATCTTCCGTTAGTTGTGCCACACTCTGTTGCGGGTATCATCATTCTCTTTGGCTTTGGAGAAGGCGGGGCATTTCCACAGTTCTCGGTATTAGGAACGATGAGTGGGATGGTGTTAGCAATGATATTTGTCTCAGCCCCGTATGCAGTTAACGCCAGCCGTGAGGCGTTTGAGGCGATTGATGACCGTCTTGCGTACGCCTCTCGCATCCACGGCGCGAATAAATGGGAGACATTCCGGCGGGTGACTGGTCCGCTTGCTGTTCGTGGCATGGTCACCGGAGGTGTGCTTGCGTGGGCGCGGGCTGTCTCCGAGTTTGGTGCTGTCGCCGTTGTTGCCTACTCTGTCAAATTCTTTTATCCGTTTGCGGGAAAACGCGTCACGACACAACATGCACCCGTCTTCGTGTACAATACATATCTTCAGGGCGGTCTCGAAGAAAGCGGAGCAGTGGCATTCTTACTGTTAGCTGTCTCAGCAGTCATCTTCTTGATTGTCCGCTACCTGACTGACGATGAGGAGACAAGAGGAATGGTATGACCCGTCTCACTGCTGATATCCACGCGACATTCACCGCTGATGGGACAGAGCCATTCACCGTTGATGCCGCAATTGAAGTCGAACCCAATGAGACCTGTGTCATACTCGGTCCGAGTGGAAGCGGCAAGACTCTATTATTGGAGACGATTGCTGGCTTCCATGAACACTCTGGGGTCGTGATGACAAATCAAACCGATATTACCAACCATCCACCAGAGGAACGAGAATTTGGCTTCGTATTTCAAGACTACGCGCTGTTTCCCCACATGACTGTCCGGGGGAATGTTGAGTATGGCACACGGTATCGAGAGTCATCGCGTGATGTCGATACGCTGCTCACAGAACTTGGTGTAAATCATCTCACAGAACGAACTCCACCAACACTGTCAGGCGGAGAAAAACAACGGGTCGCTCTCGCCAGAGCACTGGCAATCCGTCCATCTGTAATGCTTCTTGACGAGCCACTAGCGGCACTTGATGTCCCGACGCAACAGACCCTTCGAGACGACCTTGCCGACGTGCTTGTCGATGTAACTGCGGTGTACGTGACACATAACCGTACGACTGCCCGCGCGATTGCCGACCGAATCGGGGTGATGCAGGATGGAAAGATCGTCCAGCGTGGATCGCCTGAGGACGTCTTCGAGCGCCCACAGTCCCCGATGGTCGCTCGATTCACTGGGGCGAACGTAATTGATCTCTCAGCGGCACCCTCGCTTCGCCGAGTTCTCAACAGCGATATCAAATCTCACACACACTCCGATGGGGGCACTCCGAGTTCGTCCGATCATACTGAAGCCACCGACACAGCAGTTCATGTTGCTATCAGACCCGAGGCGATTACACTTAGCGAGGAAGGGGATATATCTGCGACTGTCGAACGCGTCGTACGTGAGGATACAACAAACCGTGTAACGCTCGCGTTTGATGATGTCACTGTCGAAACGTTCGTTAACTCATCCTCACCGCCGGTTGTTGGCACAGAAATCTCACTCGCGTTCCCACGTGACCGCCTCCATCCCTGCGAGGATCACACGCATCTGAATGGCAAGTGATTCAATCCTTCGATGATCTGATTATTTGCTTCTATCAACCCGAGTATGATTCTTGACTGCGTTGAATATAATTAATGCTGTCCTCATGAGCGTTGGCATCACTGGAGTATTGTCATTTGTTGTCTCACAGTGACTGCTCGTGTGCTTCGCGGCAGTATCGTTATTCATATCGAACACACCCAAGCTGGGTTTCTTCCACTGGTCACTGACTCCCGGAGATAAGATGAAGTCCGACAATCCCGATGAGGATCAGACTAATAAATCCGATTCGTCCCACAGTTGCAGGCTCATCAAACAGAACAATCCCCAATGATGCCGTCCCAACAGTGCCGATACCGGTCCAGACGGCATACGCCGTACCTATCGGGAGATCTTGGACTGCTCGCGCCAGTAAAATCATACTGATGATGAGAGCAATACCAGTGCCGAGCGTCGGGAGTGGTTTTGAGAATCCATCTGAATATTCGAGTCCAATTGCCCATCCAATCTCAAACAGTCCAGCCAACACTAACAGAGTCCACGACATCTCAGTAGTCACTCACTGACATAATCAAGATAGCCGTTTGATTTCAATCGGCTCAGAGTCAAGTCGATGTCGATGTGGATATCGGTATCGAAAGTAACCTCCCTGTCGGTTTGATACTTTCTCTACATTGATCACTGTCATTGGATGTCAACGCAGGATTATGGATCATAAACCCCGAAATGAGTACATCAAAATGTTGGTAATGGCAATAACGATAGACACGGACGAGCGTACGAGGTGGAACACACAATCATATCGATGAACAGCGGTGCTGGCGACAGTCCTATCGACAAAGCTCCCGCTAATGACGCTGTTACTATCCGTCGCAGTCATGGCTTTGTTGATGCACGTCTCACTATTTCAGTGTTATTGTGTAGCTCTCAAGAGTATCATGAGCGCCCAACGCGACATATATCTCGGCATACTATCACTTTCGTCACATGAGTTCCGAACCGCAACCAAGCACGCCCGCAGTTGATACGGAGCGGGCTCTTCTTGCGAGCGTGGTGTTTGCCGTTCTGTTCCTCCAGTTGTTGGTCTACCCGGGGGTTGACACGTTGGTGACTGCGCTGGGTGCTCCTGGCGTTCTCGGGGGGAGCACGTGGTTCCTAGCAGCCGAGCTGGGGGCATCGGTTCTGTTCGTCTGGGTTTGGGGAGTGATGAGCGATGCGAGGGGAGTTCGGGTGCCATTATTGCGAGTCGGTGCACTCCTTGCAGCGGCGAGCTATGGCGGGTTGGCTATCTTCCCACAGGTGACGGGATTCTCATTTTCGGGTGCATTAGTGATCCGCGCCATTCAGGGAGCGGCCACTATCGGGGTGTTGTCGCTCGCGATGACGATGCTAATGGATCTACCAGGTGGGCACGGTCAAAACATGGGCGCTGCCGGCATTGCCATTGGCTCGGGCACTGCGCTGGGGGCACCAATCGGCGGGTTGCTGTATGGACAGGGACCGTTTGTTCCGCTGGCGACAGCGGCGGTGCTTGCGCTGGGTATCGCGTTGCTGTCGACACAACTTGTCGACCGCATTCCAACGTCTGGGAATCAGAGCCGACAGAGCTCAAAGCCTCTCACGAGCACTGTTAATCGCATTCGCGCAACGCCAGGGCTGATTGTCCCGTATGCCTTCGGCTTTATCGATCGGTTATCCGCTGGCGTGTTCGCACTGGCGGGAACGCTTTACTTCCGGACGGTGTTTAATCTATCACCCGCTGCGACGGGAGCGATGCTGTTTTTATTTTTCGGACCGTTCGCGCTCTTCCAGTATCCGTTTGGTGCGCTGTCGGACCGGCTTGGTCGGACGTTCCCGATTGTGTTTGGCTCGATTGGCTATGGGCTCAGCGTAATCGCGGTGGGACTAGCACCGACAGTGGCGATTGTCGGCGTTGCGATGGTGGCGGTTGGTATTGTCGGCGCGCTCATGTCCCCGGCGACAATGGCGCTGGTGACCGATCTCGCGAGCGAAGGTGACCGTGGTGTCGCGATGGCTGGGTTCAATGCTACCGGCAGTATCGGGTTTCTCGCTGGGGTGGTACTCGCCGGGACCGTCGCCGACGCGACTGGATTCACCACGGTGTTTGTCCTCGCTGGCGCGATTGAAGTCACACTTGCCGCGATAGCTGCTCCGGCTGTGTTTCGGCTCGCCCCGCCGCGCACCGAAAAGCAATCATAGCCCTGGGATGGATACTCATTCAGTAGTGTTGATTCTCGCCAGCCCCGACGTCGGTGATGGATACGTATGGGTGAATCGTGAGTCCATACGTGCCTCGAGGGCAAAAACTAAGATTTTTTAGGTTGACCTAAAAATATGGGCATCAAGCAACTCCCTCCAATGAGCGAAGACGACTCCCCCGATACATTTCAGAGAGCATCGAAGACGCATTTTTCGACCAGTTCGAGCCTGCGGACGGTGGAATCACTAGATTATGAAGACCAACGAGGCGCGTTCAGGTCTCTTCACCAACCCAGGATGATCGAGGATCCGGTAAGATGACTCAACACACGATGATTAGCTCACGCGCGACAAGGAGGGAGAGACCACATCAGCAGTATCAACCGAGCGGTCCAAGGGAGACCTGATACAATGGTTGGCACGACATCGGTCGAGGTAAGAGAGCATATTAAGACTCTGAGTGTCACAGACGGTGAGTTCCTCATCCGGTGTGGTCGAACGGGTGATCAGCCCGTGCCGGTTTGTGGGCTTCGATTCGAGAAACGATCAACTGCTCAAAGCGCCGCCCATGCAGCGAGACAGTACCGAACGGCACTTCGACAGTACGACCCACAACTGCCTTACTATGACCTGATTGTCTGTCAGGAAACAACAGGCATACTCAAACAAAGACCGAAAGCATGTTCGCTGGCAGAACCCCAGACGACACGGGCACTTTTTGATCGCATGTTGAATCACGAACGGGACAAACCACACAGTCGCCTCGTTGAGTTCTGTCACACCGCAGCAGCAGCCATCCTCGAGACGTTTTTAGAGGGCGGGCACGATACCGTCGAGAGCACCGTCGTGGATACGCACTTCAACTTCGCCGAGACTGTTGATGACCCCGATGAACTCTGTCTGTGCCTGCTGGAGAGTATGTCCAGTGAACTTGATCAACACCTATTCAACGCAGACCAAACTGAGATTATCGTCGACGCCGCAGCGCGACTTGAGCTACCTCTTGAGGGTCAGTTCTCTCGACACGACGCTTGCCAGTCTTAAGCGACAGGGAGTCATTGGAGAGTACACACGCTCGCCGAAATTGACCGTCATCGATACTGACGACAGTATCGGAACCGCCATGATTCAGGTCTCAGGGACGCACTCTCAGCACGAAATGGTCAACTCCCTGTGCTACCGCTGACCCTCGAACTCTGTCGCCACCGCACAGAACGACTTCCTCAACCAGTCTGGGTGACCGCTATGGACGACAGTTGGCAACTCATGTTCGCCCTCACGAACAAAGGAGATCAGAGCGGAATTATGTGCGCTCCAATTGATGGGGTGATCTGAGATGACCGTCGAGACAAATGTCAATATCAATATCAATGCAAGCACAAGCCTGCGTTCGCGCTGAAGAGGCGGTCACCAACGACAAGTTGGATGCGTATGAAACATTCATCCGCCGGGTGCAGGGGCTTGAGACTGATCAGACATCGACATCAGTTGCTGGCGTCACAGCAGCGGGTGGAACCACCCATCTTTCTGCAGACACATATAGTGTCGATAGCTGTCGGACAGTGCGAACGGCGTTTACTGAGACAATTCACCCCCACATTATCGCCGATTCCGACGAAACCGAATCCCTACTGGAAACAATCTCCGAAGAACTCACTGACGCGATTGCTGTTGCACTCGCACCAACGACAGAAGTATTATTCACCGCTGATATCAAACAAATTGTGCTCGCCGAGGCCCAGTCCCGCCGGTCGGAAACAGCGGTGTTACAATAGGCGCTTGCTTGTGAGAAAACTCACCTTGCTGCTGTGACTGTGGTGGTTGATGATATTATCGCATGGATTGATGACGTGAACGAGACGCCGTTGACCGAGCTTGATTTTGATGCGTTGAAACAGCGACATGAGACCCTGACAGGTCACCGTGACTGCTGTGAAGACGTGGCTCATGACCGGCAGGCGTTCCTCCAGGAGACGACAAACGACTGCATTGATGCTGGTATCCGACATCGAAGCCTCATCCCATATCTCTATCAGGACTTCCCGGTTGACCATCCGGTCTTGGCAACAATCACAACGCTCAATCAACTATGTCGAAGTTGCCAACGGACTGTCAGAGATCATCTGGTTCGGAGGGTCTGAAGGATGATTGACATCCTCCTCCGCGTGAACTCGGAGGAATCCCACGGCGCCGCACCGCTGGGTTGGGATATGACGGTTTGCAGTCTACCACCTCTATCCGAGGTTGGAATCCTCGGGAGAGGTCGTAAAGGGAGACTCCGGGCTGTGCCAACTAACCGCAGCCGGGACTCCTATCCCCACCCAAATCGGGTGCAGACTCAGAGTTACTTTCGTCGTTGATGTCGAGACGGATGTTCTCGGCCCCATTCACGTCAGCGTTGAACGCATCGTCGTCGTGTCCTCACACACGTACAAGCCACGCTCAACACGCTGACTCTCGTCTTTTCTCCCACAGACACAACACGTTTTGCTTGTGTCGCGCTCTGACACTTCGACAACTTCGATTCCCTCAACCTTCGCTTTGTATTCGAGGATGTTCGGGAACCTATCGAACGCCCACCCGTGCAAATCGAGGTTTCCGTGGCGACCCCAGTTTTTCGAGTTACCGTTTTCGTCCTCTCAAACACCCGAAAGCTTCCCGATGTGAATGCGCCCAACACCGTTTTCGATACATCGCTCAACGATGTGTGTCGCGAGGCTGTGGAAGAAGTGGGTTCGACGCTCTGACCACTTCGCATGGAGTCGCGTGGCTTCTTCACCACCAGAGTCATCACACTTTTTGATTTCTTTCGGGAAGTAGTAGCCATCTTGTTTGAGGCGGTTGCCGGGGTAGAGGTCGGCTTCCTCGGTACTGTACGCGACGGCGGCGAAGTGCAGATACCGA
>KE356560.1:1669765-1674735 GCA_000415965.1 Haloquadratum walsbyi J07HQW1 | reverse complement strand
GATATCTGGTAAATGGAGTAACCCCCACTGGCGGTGCTACATCATACTCGACTCGAGTATGAAGAAAAAACATACACCGCAGAGCGTTCCAAATTTGAGTAATCATGTTGTGAACAGATGGTTTGTCAAGCTGGGATCAAATGTGGATTCTTCCAACATGAGCGGTATATATATTCTACTGCAGAGTAGTATGATTTTTATGGCACATATCCTTGGGGACGTGTCCGAAGTGATGTCCAGTCCGGTGATAACTGTCTCTCCTGATCAATCTCTCTCAACGACAACTCAGCGGCTTCTCAACGAGGAAGTCGGCTCGATCGTGGTCACCACCGAGACGTTGGAATTAGAAGGAATTGTAACTAAAACTGACCTTCTCGAAGGATACGCACGGTGTGAGACGCCGAGCGAGCAGCCCATCTCAGACATGATGTCAACTTCTGTGATAACAATTGAGCCGGATCGCCCGTTGTCTACCGCCGCGAGACGGTTAGACAATAACGGAATAAAACATCTTGTCGTTGTCAGTGACAGTGTCGAGGGTATCCTTACCACAACCGATATTCTGAATGAACTTGGACCAACGACGAAGAAACTGATCGAGCAGGTGCCACCGACTAATAACAAAGACACTGACTGATCTCTGGAGTTGTATGTGAGATGGGGATACTCAGATTGATGTTTTTGATGCCACAGTTGGATCCTTATTATTAGTTAGTCTTGATCGTGTGCACCTTCCTAATCAGACTGTGTTCGAGATTATTCAGAGGCACCCAAGCGATAATGTACTAACGCTGAGATTACGTGTTACTGGATACTCGGAAGATATCAGGATAACGGATACGATTACAGATCTTGTGAGAGTTATCGAAGATCCAGATCTATCACCTCCATTTATATCCATGACAACTAACACTCGTTCTCAATACTTCTCAGGTAGCGTCATACTGTGTTCGACACAGAGTACAGGTTACTGGGTACAGCGACGGTCGAATAATTCAAACTATTATAACCAGTGACCGTCTAGCAAGATTGACCAACTGTAATTCCTCTCCCCACTAACCGCTAACCTTTGATCTGCGTTGTTCTTCTTGCTGCGATACCCGAACGTGGTTGAAGAGCAATATGATAATGAATAGACTCATGATTTCACCCTGTTCAAGTAGATGCACCGTAGTGGTAGCATCTTCCGGGATGTCTCTCGTAGTTTCATTTGAGACGGCAAGTCTTATGCTGAGGGTCTTTTCGAGATAATTTTTATTGAAAATCAAAAGCGAGTGCTGTCCGGCGACGATTTTATGTAAACTCACACCGGTAGAAATAATTATTACAGTACAGTTTAATGATATATAATGGATAGTCATGGCGTCTGTAAGTAAATAAACTCACAGTGTCGATAGACCTTGTGGCATATAAACACGGATATACGATAAGAAATATATATCTTACCAAGTTGTGAACTGACGTCAAGAATATACGTTTATATTCGCGCCACATACTGAATTGATGAATATTCTATCAGAATGCTATAACTAATGTACTCTCGTTATATGGGTAGATCACTTTATTTGATTGAAAGGATTGATAATATCCTCTGCTGGGACTGCTAGATCGGGGCTATCCATCATGTAATCAGATGAATCAGACCGACAGGTATGTGTTGATAATTAGGACGAATATAATCGGTCACTATACCATCGCCACGTAAGGAAACGACCACACGGCAAGCAGAGCAGTTCAATCGCAGGTGATTATTTTGCTACCATTCTCGAATATCCAATATACATTTGATTGTTAAGATGGATCCGTTCGATTGTAGCAGTGCAAGAAGAGACCACGGCTTGAGTCTGGGAGAGTGTCAGATCCAATATTCAACTGATTTCAGTCACGAATCTTATGTTACATGAGATCAGGATATATGTGTAGATGTCACTGCTATTCAATTATGTCGTTGATCAGTTCTCTCCCGTCAATGCGACACTATACACAGCGACAAAGGCATCACTCTCATCAAGTGACGATACTGTTCCAGTCCGTCTGATTGCTAATTTTGCAAGTCTCCATGATGAACTTGCACATCCAGATCCAGATCGAGAATGGACGTGTATTCCATTACATGAGGTTGATACCGCAGTTCCAACGGGTGAGTTTATCGGGTACATTGATCACGCAGTGCGTGGAGAGATCTTTCTTGTTGAACATGATGGCGCTATTGACGATATTCCCGCCGAGAGGTTTCAGAATACCCGTCTTGCCAATCAAATCCGGTTTTGGCACTCTGATTATCTTCCAGAGACATTCCCACCGGGTTATAGTGCACCAATCGACGATCATGAACCCCCGCAGAACCCAATCAGCGACACAGACACAGATTTACTCGATGAGTTTCAGATGTACATCAGCGACGAAAGGGCAGCAGTCAAACAAGATAATATAATGCAGGCTCAGCGTCAGTCCGCACGTACACAGTATGACCGTGGGGGCTCAGCCATTCCTGAAATACGTCTTATCAAGAAAGATAGTAGTGAGTACCACTTCCGTGTGAATGCTGATACTCATCAAGAAGCCCGCCGCGATGACGACTGGGCGTATTTCATCGAGAGTGAGTTTGGCATTTATCAGGAGAATTTGGTTTCGATACATGCTGACGGCGAAGATGCACCTAAGTCGTTCCCAATTCCCGCTGAGGTTGAGCGTATCCGAGGGCGAGATATCTGGCTGACCATCAAGTGGACTAGTATTGAGAACCCAGCAGCTGTCAATACGTATCTCAATGGAATTGACACCGTCGGCTGTTCAATACTACTTAATCCTATTCCGTTTACCCGCGAACTCAATGCGATTGAGAAGCTTCGAGGAAGCACGTTTCACGAGGTACTCGTGGGTGAGTGCCCACTCACATTCTCAAATGAGGCGGCTGCATTGAGCGACTCGTTTGATAACGCGCTGAATCAAGAACAGGAACTGGCTGTCAAGTACGCTTTGCTTGCCGATCAGCTGTTCTGTATTCACGGGCCACCGGGGACGGGAAAAACTCGAACGCTTCTCGAAGTTATCCGTCGCGCTGTCGATGCTGGAGAGACAGTTCTTGTGTGTGCAGACTCCAATCAGGCGGTAGATAACATTGTCGTAGGCAACTCAACGAAAGAGAATACGGACGGAGACTCACTGCACGCGTACGGACAGTACGGTGATGAGGAGTTTATTCTTAATCGAATCAATCCAGAGCGATCAACACATAATGTCGTTCAGACAAGCTATCATGACGTTATCAGGAATGCCGACGTCATTTCGACGACAAATAGTAGCGCAGCTACGCTCTCTCAAGATTTTGATCTGCTGGTGCTTGATGAGGCGACGCAGTCAACCTGCACTGCTTCATGTATTCCGCTCGTTCACGCTGACCGGGCTGTTCTTGCAGGCGACCATCGGCAGCTTCCACCGTTCAGCGCGACAGAAGACCCACCTGAGTCAAGTTATGGACTCTCGTTATTTGAACATCTTTACGCAGATGGCGGCGTGTATGAGAATATTGGTATTCAATTACGGACACAGTACCGGATGCACCCAGATATTGCTTCTTTCTCTAATCGAGAGTTCTACAACCAAGCTCTTCGCACTGGGAAGGTAATTAAGCCAGTCAATGAAAAGCCGGTAATTGAAGCGTACAATGTCGGTGGAGCGGTCGAAGTCGTTGATCATTCCCGAATCAATAAAACTGAGGCACGTCTCGTTATCCATCTTATTCAGGATGTTTTAGATGATATCCCAGCCGGTGATATCGGTGTTATTACACCATATGCAGCTCAGGCCCGATTCCTTCAGGGGCAGCTTCATGATCACACTGACCGCGCAGGTTTGATTACGATTGACACGATTGATTCTTTCCAGGGTAGTGAAAAGACTGCAATCATTATATCACTGGTTCGAAGTAACGCCGAAGGCGACATTGGATTCCTCGGTCGCCCTGAGGATGGTCCGCGTCGGCTCAATGTCGCACTGACGCGGGCACGACGATATTGTGCGGTTGTTGGTGATTTCCATACGCTCCGATATGATAATGAGAGTAAATGTCCAACACTTTATAATAACTTTTGGAACTTTTTTAATTCAACTGGTCGGCTGAGGGATGTTGATCCAGCATTTATTGAAATCTGACCCCCGGATTAATCTAAAGTGATTATTGTTATGATTTATTAAAATATTTCACCTAATTCGTTGAGTCCGGGTTCCTTTTTATACCGACTGAGGATGATAGGTGATGCAATTTTTGTTTCGAAGTTATCAACGACAGTCTTTATACACAGAGTGCAATGAGAAAGTAACTGTGTATCCACGATGCTGACTTTGAGGGCTATCTCACCCGTGTTCGACTCTGTTCTCGCATAAATTGTTGAAGATACCAGTATCCACCAGCGAATTTCCCAGTAGTACCGGAGAATTTCCACCCACCAAACGGTTGAGCTTGAACGAGCGCCCCCGTTGTTGCACTCTGAGATCGATTGACATAGCACATCCCGGATTCAATCTCATCGAACCACCGATCGATCTCTGAGTCGTCCTCAGAAAAAAAGCCCGCACACAGACCATAGTCGGTATCATTTGATTTTTCGAGAGCTTCACTCAGCCCAGAAACCGGATGAATAGTAACGAAAGGCACGAAGTGTTCCTCACAAGCTAGGGCATGTTCATGTGGAATCTCCGTGACGATTGTGGGTTCAACATATCGACCATCGGGGAGTTCAGTGTCATCGACACGAGAACCACCAGTAAGTATTCGTCCATCAGCACGCGCGCGCTGTGAGATTCTCTGATATCGATGAAACGCATCATTATTGATGAGTGGCGAGACGAAAGTCTCTCGATTCTCTGGAGGTCCTACGACCAACTGCTCCGTTTTTTTCACGAGTTTTTCAGTGAATGAATCAATGACATCCTCATACACATACACGCGAGAAGTCGCCGAACATTTC
>KE356560.1:1601163-1669715 GCA_000415965.1 Haloquadratum walsbyi J07HQW1 | reverse complement strand
TGGAGGTTCTCGACGGTGACACCGGGTGCGGTTTCGTACTCAATAAGGATGTATTCCCACGCTTTCGGGTGTTGTTTGTGATTTGCTCCCTTCGAGAGTCGAACGCGGTTGTTCTTGATGTCATGTTTGATGCCGTTCTGCTTCCACGTGACTGTTGAACGAGGGTGTTCTTCGTGGACGCGGCGACCCTGTCGGTCGGAGTAGTTTTGTTTGCGGTAGCCGGGCGGATTGTCCCTGTCATCATCACTGGAGTACCACGAGTTGAAGGCTTCAGCGAGTTCCTCAAGAACGCGCTGACTGGATTGGATTGACTGTGCAGTCCCTTGGAGTTGTTGTGAGTCTTCAACTCGGTTTTGAGGTCGCTGTGGTCGGGTATCTCGCCCGTGGCTTCCCACTGTTGTCGAGAGTGGTAGTTGGCGACGTCGTGAGACTATGTCTCACGGGCTCTCAGACGGAGTCTGAGAACGTTCCAGAGTTTCGATGCACTCCACCCGTGCCGGTCAAGCGATTCCTCTACCTGTGCGTGGTTGAGGATTTTCACTCGATGGGTTCGGTGGACTTCGAGCATTCTGAACGTCTGTATAATAATTTATACTCAATTCAGTATTAACATTTGGTGTTTGAGAACGGTGGAATATCCCGTCCAGCTATCGGCGGTGGTTGCCGAGGAGTTGTCGGATTCATCCCGCGGCTGAAGACGCGGGTATTCTCCTCGAATTCTATAAAGGCTATTCTCCTGGCGACGTTTCGGTTCAAGCGAGAATCCACGCTGAGCCGGAATCACGCCCGCTTGCCGACGGAGAACTCAATTACAGTAGATAACATATCTTATACATAATACTTATTCTATCGCTCACGAGAGGTAAATAGACAGTACAGTACAGTACAGTACTGCGCTTGACAGCGTATGTATAGTCATTGGATATTACCAACTCATATTCGAATGACAGGTCTTAGTGATCTCTCTGGATTCGAGTTCGAGGACAACTAAAGCCGCGTTTAGCTTGTATCGAGATGGACCGTAAGAACTGGGACATCAACGGTACGAACGACTCGTTCTGTCGTGCTACCCAAAAGTGCGTGCTCAAGCCCGGTCCGACCATGCGTCCCCATGACCACGAGATCGGTATTGGCTTCGTCGATGTACTCACGAATGACGTCATGTGGAACGCCGAGTCGAATCGCCTCAGTTGTTGGGATTTCTCTTTTTTCGGCTTGTCTCAGAACTGGCGTCGTCGGTCTCTCACCTGATTGATCAATCACCTGAATGACCTCATCACGGTCCATTCCCGTGCTGAGGGGACTCATTCGAACATCGATTACATACAGAACATGTAGTGTTGCGTCGTATGTTCTCGCGATAGTAACTGCGTGTTCAGTTGCCGCGTTCGCTCCCTCACTACCGTCCGTGGACACGAGAATTGTGTCGTACATTTGTCTTGCTGTTTGCTACTGGTTGCTAATAGTTCCTCAAGCCACTCCCGCGTCATGATAAGCTAACAATTCAGTGACTTATCTATGTATCTCCGTAATGAACACCCATCAGGAGCCAGCGACCACCAATCGAACCATGGAGTTGTCAGTCGACTCTCATTCTATCATGAGGGATATCAGATATCATATCAGTTTAGAGATAGGCGGTAATCATATCTCGCCTTCACAGTCAGTTCGACAGGAACAGGCTCTATGAGAGCGACAAGTGATAGGTAATCCTCGTGATCCGGGGTCATCATCTCGAAGTTCGTTTATTTAAACCCGTCGTCAGAGTTGATGGATCACCCGCTGACCACATAATCGCTTTGTCAGCGGGTTGGTCATCCCAGAAACCCGGTTGGTTAAGATTCGCGAACGCTTTCAGCAGCCTCAACCATGTTCTTGAGTGATGGTTCCACCTCGACCCACCGACGTGTTTTGAGACCACAGTCCGGGTTAACCCACATTTGGTCCCGATCGAGCACCTCAAGACCGCTGTGAATGAGCTCCTCCATTTCGCTGACCGATGGGACCTGTGGCGAGTGGATATCATAGACACCCGGTCCAATGTTGTTTGGATAATCAAGCTCATCAAAGGAGTCGAGAAGCTCCATCTTCGAACGGGACGCCTCAATAGATATCACGTCTGCATCCATCTCGACGATTGCATCGATAATGTCGGTAAATTCCGCGTAGCACATATGGGTATGAATCTGGGTTTCGTCCGCAACTCCACAGGAGGCAAGCCGGAAGCACTCCACTGCCCAGTCAAGATACTCAGCCCACTGGCTTTCGCGCAATGGGAGCCCCTCGCGGAAGGCGGGTTCGTCAATTTGAATCGTCTGAATCCCGGCGTCTTCAAGATCACAGACCTCATCACGGATTGCAAGCGCAATCTGACGGCATGTCTCCGCACGGGTCTGGTCGTCGCGCACGAATGACCACTGGAGGATTGTGACTGGACCAGTGAGCATCCCCTTAACCAGTTCGTCGGTCTGCTCATCGGCATAAGACAGCCAGCGTACAGTCATTGGCTCCGGACGACTTACGTCACCTGCGATGATGGGCGGACGCACGCAGCGAGTGCCATAACTTTGAACCCACGCGTTCTCGGTGAAAATGAACCCGTCGAGTTGACGCCCGAAGTACTCTACCATATCACCCCGCTCGCTCTCACCGTGGACGAGCACATCGAGCCCAATCTCCTCCTGTCGCTCGATTGTTTCGGCGATTTGCTCCTCAATGAATGTCTCATACTCAAATTGAGAAATCTCTTCGTTTTTATATGCTGCCCGCATCTCTCGCATCTCATCAGTCTGTGGGAACGAGCCGATGGTTGTTGTCGGTAGTTCCGGCAGGTCAAACGTCTCGCGCTGGATCTCTCGCCGTGTGTCGTGGCTGGAATCGCGTCGTGTCATTGCATCGTCGATACCGTCCACGCGCTTCTGGACGTCCGGGTCATTAATCCAGTCGGATTCAGCTCGATCCTTGAGTGCTCGGCGGCTCCGCTCGAAGAGAGCCTCCGTTCCTGTTGTATTACCGTCCGCACGGTCGGCTAGTGCCACGATTTCCTCAATCTTCCCTGTCGCGAACGAAAACCATAGTTTCGTATCGTCGTCAAGACCTGGCTCAGCATCAAGATCGGTCGGCACATGGAGTAGCGAACACGATGGTCCAAGGATCACTCGATTAGAACCAAGAGCGTCGACAGCCGTCTGTACCGTCTCCAACAAAGTATCAAGATCTGCTCGCCATACATTACGACCATCCACAAGACCAAGCGAGAGACTCAATTCGTCGGGGACGCCGTACTCAAGCGCGTCATCAAGTTGCCCCTCACCCCGATCAAGGTCAAGATGAAGCGAATCAACTGGGAGATCTAAAGCAGTCGGGAGATTGTCACCGAGTGACTCGAAGTACGTTGCAAGGTGAATATCAAGATCGGTGGCGTCAGCAAGGACCTCATATGCCTCAGTGTAGGCCGCCCGTTCTTCGCTGTCAAGATCGAACACGAGAGCCGGCTCATCAATCTGGACTGCCTGCGCCCCGGCGTCGGCAAGTCGCTGTAGTGCCTCAATGTATACCGGAAGTAACTCTTCAAGCAGATCAAGCGCATCAAGATCCTCCGCTTGCGTCTTAGCAAGGAACAAGAATGACACTGGTCCAACGAGGACCGGGCGCGTATCAATCCCCATTGCTTTGGCCTCTTTGTACTCATCAATCACCTTCGTTGAAGAAAGAGAGAATTCCGTGTCGCGGGACAGTTCCGGAACGAGATAATGATAATTCGTATCGAACCACTTGGTCATCTCCATTGCCTGCACGCCGGTGGTCTCTCCCTCCAGGTCTTTTTCTTGGATCCCACGAGCCATCGAAAAGTAGGTATCGATATCGACCGTGTCGCCATCCCAGGGGAACCGATCAGGTACCGCACCCACCATCGCGCAGGTGTCGAGTACCTGGTCGTAATATGAAAAATCATTACTGGGAACAAAATCGAGACCGAGTTCGTCTTGTTTCCGCCAGTGTCTCTCGCGCAGGTCCGCCCCTTCCGCGAGGAGCTCCTCCTTTGAGCGGTCACCATTCCAATACTCCTCGACCGCCCGCTTAAGCTCGCGGTGTGCGCCGATTCGTGGGAATCCCAAATTCGCTGTCGTCGTCATATATGTTTAGTAGTGATTATGTCGGAAGAGTTCATGCATCGCATCAATATCTGACGGTTATGACCAATTCCATGCGCTGAGAGTGTTTGTGGCTCAGAATCTTTCAGCGGGACCAACGATCTGGTGGGCATAATCGCAATTGAAACAATAGTCCTGAAGCCTATCGGTTGTCACCGTGGGCGCGTGCACCGCAATCGATTGTTCGGTAGCGTCGAGACAGACCTTTGATGCCGACCGTGACCGTATCCGTATCCGTATGGAACAAGATTGAGCGTGTTGACGGTGATGTCTCGATTCTTGAAGAACATCGAGCCGATCTACTCGAAGAGCTTCGAGAGGTCGTCTGTGGCGAAGAATGAGCGAGGAACCGCGCGAGTACGACCGCGAGTACACGACGCGGGCAGGACGACCGTCCGGCGACGACTCGGCTACTCGCATGACCACGGCGAGGTGACGCGGTTCGTGGTGCAACTGGAATACCTGTACGAGGGCGAGTGGACGCCAGCCGTCCGCTACGATCACGACCCGGCGAGTATGCACGGCCACGATGTCACCGACGAAGGACTGCACATCGATGTGTACCGCGACGGCGAAAAATACCGCCAAGAGTACGTTGCACCGCCGATGCCGGCAGGCGTCGCACTCGACTTCGCCGAAGACCATTTAGCGGAGAACACCCAACGATTCACAAGGAGATTCGAAGAATAGCACGAAATCAGGAACCAGTGAGCGAGGAAGAGATCGAGGCGCTCCGGGAGGAGATGGATGAACAGCGTGAGGACATCCGCGAGGCGCTGGCCGAAGACCTCGGTGGAGAGCCCGAGGACTACGACGCCGAAGAGTATCTCAACGACCGCGCTGGCGAGCCCGTGGCCGACGGCGGCGAGTAACCACCCCCGAACAAAGAAGATCGAATTAGCAACAGGAACGAGATTCGAAACATGGCACAACGTGAACGAGACCGACCAATGACCGAGGAAGAAATTGAGGACGTAGCCGAGGCAGCCGACGAGTTCGGTGAGCGAATGGTCGAAGCTCTCGCGGAGGAGACAAGCCCCGATCCCGACGAGTTCGACATCGACTCCGACGACTACGAGTTTCTCGACCCCGACGCCTGAGAGCGGGGACAGTTTTTGCTGGCGGTGTTTGACCGGGGTAATTTAAAAGGCGTCAGGGACATCTACGGGTAGTGGACGAAAATCCCGGCTTCGATCCCGAGAAAACGGAATACGGTGTCAATCCGGGAGCGGGAGATGAGGATCCAGACAAGTCCCGACTTCCTCGAATCAAAGCCATCGAGGAGCATCTCAAAGAGCGATACGAGCTGATCCACGGTGATTTCGACTTTGGCGAGATTCCCCGTCACGACAACGGTGTGTGGATCACTAGCAACGACCGAGCGTATTAGAACCTGAAGCACCAGCTTCTCGGCGCGCTCATCGAACACGACGACCTGGCCGCTGCTGTCGGGGAGTTAGATTTCTTGGCGATACACGGTGGCGTGTTCGATATGACCGCGTGAGCAGACATGTCTAGTTGCATAGCGATTACTCCATTAGAAGGTCTGAATCCTCAGCGGGATGTTCGTCAGTCCCTGCTGGCAAGCACATTCCGACGCATGACACGGTGGAGAGGTTCTCATGTATATGTATATGTATAATCCTGCTGTCTCGTCGTGCGCATCAAATATCACCAGTGTGTATTGTGATTCCGAACGAGTCAGATGAACTCGGAGTTCTGTGGACCGTTCGTAATGTGAATCTCGAATGGCTGTGTACTGACACCGTCTTGTTCAACGAGGTGCCAATAGGTCTTGGCCATCTCGTCGGGATCAAGTATCGTCTCATCCTCCCGGTCGGGAAGCTGGTCACGAACACCCGGGGTGTCGATCTGCCCGTCGATGACGACATGCGCGACGTGAATCCCCTCGGGACCGAACTCTTGGGCGATATCCATTGCCATTCCGCGGGCAGCGAACTTCGCGGCTGTGAATCCGATTGCGCCGCCGAGGCTTCGTACTGCAGAGGTCGCGCCTGTAAAGATGATTGTCCCGCCGCCCGTCTCAAGCATGTCGCTGACGGCTTCCTGCGAGCAGATGAATGCACCTCGCCCGTTGACCGCCCATGCTTGTTCGAATTCCTCAACATCCATCTCCATGAGCCCCTTCCATGAGGCGGCACTAGCATGATTCACGAGGACATTGACCGATCCAAGTTCATCGCGAACTGTCTCAAACCCGTCTCGAATCTGATCCACGTCGGTGAGATCAGTCTGGACGGCGAGCCCCGCACCAGGGTCCGGAAGATCGGCTGCGAGTTCTTCGATGTAATCCTCAGACCGAGCAAAGAGCGCGATCTGACAGCCCTCGGCTGCGAATGTTCGTGCGAGCGATTCACCGAGTCCTGGACCGACACCCGCGATGACTGCTGTGCGAGTCATATCTCGGCCTATGAGCTAGATCAAAAAAGCCGTGATGACGAATCACTCATTAATCGGTCCACAATGGGCAGTGAATACACTGCTTTCGCCGATGTCGATAAGTGTGTGTTGAGTGGTTCCTGAATTGCGAGCATATTGAGGATCCGTGCTTGAACGTTACTTTCGGTCCTTTGCCCTCTTGGGCTTGGCGGTCACGGTTTCATGTGTCGATGCGTCAGATTTAATCCTACCATTCACTCGCAAAAAGAGGGAGACACGGCAGTTAGAATACACTCTTTCCAACAACGCTAGTGCCGATTCAATACCAGTATTCATCAATCCTGCCACGATCATTTATGTCAAAAAATGATAAAGACGACGTGGATGACATAGAAGCAATTCACTGTCAGATCCGAGTTGTTCTGTGCTGAGACTCTCAAGTAATGTCGATATCGGGGCAATAGCGTCGAGAACACCGAGTATCCCTTACCAGGGATTGGTTCAGTCTGTTCATCTCTCGCGGTCCCGACAGCTCAGTTCCTTATTATCTTGCTATCGATTATTATCATTATTTATTATCTATTAGATTCTCTTTGAGTACAGCACTATCCGTCACTTTGTCGAGGATGATTCGGTCAACTATCTAGTGCTCGTCTGAAAAAAAATACTCGAGTGGTATATGCGTCCTGTAGTGGGACCCTTTCAGCGTGAACATCGTGTTTTCGTTTCGGTAGCCGACGGGAATCGTCAATCAGCGTCCAGTCCACTCGGGGGTGGATCTGGTTATCCCTCGATCAGATACTCAAAGTTATAAAAAAGGGATGCCGGATACGAACACACATCGAACATCGAACACCGAACACAGACGTATGTACTTGGAACCCCGTCTGATCTCAATGCAATGCCAGTCGAATCCGAGCCCTCCCGTCGACTGAGTCGCCGCCAAACGATGATAGCCGGGTTATAACGAAATCTCGGTCCCGTTGCCTGCCTCAACCGCCCGCTGATAAATCATCTCGCCCGCTGCGGCATCTAATGTTGCGGATCCGACACTCATGACGGTCAGTATTTCGTCCGGTGAGTCCCGGACGTATCCGTTCGTGAGTGGGACGCCAAGTTCGACCATGTCATCAGTGGTAAGATCAGTTGCGAGGATATCTCCGGTTTCGGCGACCTCCTCGGGCACGTCGGCGAACGTCTGTTTGGCGCGTTCAAGAACACGGGGATTGAGTTCCTGCATCTCCGCGGTGAATGCACCAACGGCAACGACGAGAGATCCTGCACCGAGCGCGTCGGGTGGAAAGACAGGATTGGTCGCCGTCGTCGCCGTCACGACTACGTCGGCACCTGCGACAGCCTTCCGAGGCGTGTCGACCGCGCGCGCTGGAATTCCTTTTTTCATCAGATCTGCGGCACATGCCTCCCGCGAGTCACTCGGTGAGTAGATTCGCACATCTGAAAGCGCCGTGACGGTCTCGATTGCGCGGGTCTGCCAGCGTGCTTGTGCACCTGCGCCTATCATCCCAAGCGTGAGACCATCATCGTCTGATTCCGGCGCAAGTGCCCGGACTGAGACTGCCCCGATACAGCCGGTCCGAGCATTCGTGATTGTCGTCCCTGCCATGAACGCCCTTGGGAGACCTGTCCGAGCCTCTGTAAGCACAACCTGAGCGTTGATCGTCGGAAGATCTCGCTTTGCGTTCTCGTTATGAACACCGACAAGTTTTGTCGCGTAGTGGTCCGCACCATAGATGTACGCCGGCATCGCAATCCCAGTTCCGGTTGGTTCGTCACCGTCGAGACCCGCGCCAACTGTGAAATGTGGTCGCCGTGGTCGTTCGACCTCGCCGGCAGCCTGTTTGCTCAATGCATCGTCCACGACGTCAACGAGTGTCGCAAGATCAAGGCTTTTGTTGACTTCCTCTGCGGAAAGCACAAGTACCATGACTGGGGCGTAGGTTCCCGATAACTTATGATACTTGTCAGCTAGCGTCTCTTCTCCAAGTCGTCATCATCTTGTCGGCAGTCCTGAAATGGACTCAGTATCAACAGTTCGGTTTGATCCCAGTCGTATGAGTGATGAGACATTCAACGACACCAATTTGTTGTGTGTCCACATCCGTGAGAATCACTACGCCACAGAGGGAATCTGTCTCGGTCACGAGACTGATTTTTCAGACATCATAACTATCAGAGAGTCTACGGGTGTCTCACATGAATCGCCGCGAATTATCGTCCAATGGGTAATGGGTCAACAGTGCTTGCAGTCGGCACTATCACATCATTTGTAGGGTGTGGCGGTGCAAAAAAAAGTAAGCCTGATTCTGTTGCCATTTGTATCTCTGGGATGGGTGAATGGCTCGGATCAATTCGCGGCGCTCGTGGCTTTCGTTCACTCGCTCGTTGAGACAAGGAGACCTACGCTCTCCGGCAGGTACCACATATAGTCTCTCCAAATTTACAACGATAGCTCTCCCCGCCCAAAGCTGATCGTGGTGATCGGTACTAACGGACATATCAAAAAGCCAACGACATCAGCTGAGCTCGGCGTTATATCAATCTCACAGTCGTTCAATTAAATGCAAAATAGTTCGAGTTTATCTCTTCATCCGTGTGGATGTGAGTGAAGATACCGATGTATTCCACAGTAGTAGATAGCATTCGTTTGCGAGAGCCAGAAGCGCAGCAGCGCAGCATATATACCTCCGCTATATCATGCGTCGCACCCAACTCAGCAGTCAGAATACAAGATGTATATCCAAATCAAACGTACAACAGCGGGATCATCACTGCTACCCCAGCAATGATTCCTCCTGCGAGTGCACGGTAGCCGCCGTGTTCAAGATCAGCACCGGTTTCGAGAGCTTCAGGAATAAATTCGGTGACGACTAAATATATCATTGCACCTGCAGCAAACCCAAACCCAAACGGAAGGAATGACTCAGCCCAGGTAACGAAAGCAAAGGCGATAACAGCACCAATCGGCTGTGGAAGACTCGAAAATACCGCTGCACCGACCATCCGCCATTTTGAGAGTCCCATCGCTCGCATCGGAATAGCGATTGCAGTCCCCTCAGGAATGTTGTGAATTGATATTGCCACCGTCATGAAGACAGCCAATAATGGGATGGCAACACCGAATACATCTATTCCGCCGTCAAATCCGATTTCGGCGAATGAGACGCCGACAGCCACACCTTCGGGGAAACTGTGAACAGTCAAGATACCGAGGATTAATACTAACATCTTTAAATCCCCGTCAGCAAACGCCTTGGCTTCCAAGCGGTGGTCGTTGTACTCCTGTGATTCGGTGCTTGGCGTTGCCCCCGGTCCACCATCAGTACCAATATCCGGAGTGGGGTCGGTTTGTTCGTTGCTCCCGTCGGAAGTATAGTTGGTATCTCCATGACCGCTCTCATCAGGACCGTTTGCGTTGATATCAATTCGGTTGAGCACCCGACCTGAACCCTCAACTAATGCAGCCCCAATCAACAGACCAGTCAGCATCAATACCGGAAATCCACCGGTGGCGTACTGCATTCCCTCATTAATGAGACCGAACAACGACGCTGCGACCATGATTCCGGAGGCAACGCCCCAGAGTCCAACATTCCATCGGTCGCTGAACTCCTCTCTAAAAAAGAACGGAATCGCCCCCAATCCCGTCGCCAACGCGGTTGCGAGACCGGCAACAAACACAAGCGCGAGATGGGTTAGGACTACCATATCAACTCGTGCTTTCTCTATCATAAAGAATTTTTGTATATTCAGGTTAATTTTTTGGATAGCCTAAACCTGAAATGTGACGTTTGTTCACTGTGTCGAGACTTGATAGGTTACCAACTAAGGACATTCACAAGAGACAGGGTAAGTACCTCTCTCAATAACCGCGTCCTCCAAGACATACGCAGCAGATAAACAGAAAACGAAAAATCGTTGAGAAGCCATTACCAGCGAGGGGGGTCGCCCAAGACGGGTCTGGATGATCCAACTAGTCCCTACTTGACATCCTCCTCCGCGTTCACGCGGAGGAATCCCACGGCACCGCACCGCTGCGTTGGTTGAGGATGTCAGGTTTAGACAGACTCCCAAGCCACCACACCGTTCGAATCGGTATGGAGCCGGTCGTGGGCAGTCTCTTGGGAGTGCCACATCTCAGCCCCCGGTACTCCTATCCATTATCATGTTCGGGCTCCCGAAGTTGTTTGTGCCTTGGTGAGTCCGGCAGATTTCGACGGACACGGACTCGGAGTTACTTTGTGTGGTGTTTGCCCGGTGCTTGTTGTTTGGTTCCCACAGAGGGCACACCCTGTTTCCAGAGTGGGCGGACACTCGAACCGCCAGTTTTCGGGCGCTCGGCCACACTGAGTTCGTAACCAGTGCGCCGACACTATCATCTGTGCCATTTTGGAATCAAAAGGTGTGGGAATTGCCGCTGTGACGGTGCGTATCCACAGCCTCAGTGGGATTGCACCTGCTCCACATATAATCAAGCATGACACTGGAGCTATCTATGGGTGCCGGAGCGACAATTATTATCTCTTATATCGCCATCGGAACGATCTCAATGCTGCGTTCTTTCTCTGTGACGAGTTCACCCGGCTCGGTTTAACCCACGCCTTGCTCGGTGATACGCGGCTCGTCACAACGCCAACACTCTTTTTGATGCCATTCGAACTGAATAGCCATGAATTTCCGATACACGGCTGCTCCTCGATATGATTAGCCACGCCCATAGCGAGGGTGCGAACAGCTACGTGCAACGGAGCCACTCGTTGTTCGGAGAACCCTGCAATCGACGCTATCGCTGTCTGTTTAGTATATATCTATCTGTCTCAGTTCATTCATCAATATCAGTCGGTGTCAATATAACCACTGTTCCTATCCGAACCCACACTCAGACTGAGTTCACCTGGAACGCCCGGTGACGCGTTCCGCTTCGGATACAAAAGTTAAATTGCCAACAACTGATATGGAGCCAACTGTGAAACTGTCTCGTTGCCCCGGTATTCGTAGACCAATTTAATTCGCACGACGGAGATAAACTACCTCTTCTATCACCTCTCTTTCATGCTCGAAGTCGACCCCAAAGAGCCGATTTCGGCATCACCATCTACCGCAATTACTGAGGTGTTAAGCTCGCGGCAGCCGAAACTACGAACTAACTCGACACCCTCCTTCAGAACTGAGATCGGGACATCACGAGACTGGGTTAGAATCCGAATTGGGATCGGCTATTGACGTTGAATCATCATCTGTGTCTTCATTGCTCTTAGCATTCTCAGAATCACAGTCACCGTGATAATCATAGACGTCACGTGCATGCGCTGGCGTGAGCTTCCCGGCATCAAGATCACGTGTTATTGCCTCTCTTTCACGATCAGTCGGAGCACCATATCCACCACCACCAGGCGTCCGGATGCTGACAATACTTCCCGCAGGTAATGTCCGTGTTAGCTTTTGATCAAGAGTAACTGACTCACCATCTGGAAGGTTGAGAATCGCCGCTCCAGTGTCACCTGGGTTACCACCAGTGAGTCCATATGGGCGATGATCATGCCGATCAGCAAGTAAACTGAACGTTGCCTCATGATCGCGTATTTGAATATCACGACGAAGCCCTAATCCACCACGATACTCGCCAGCGCCGCCTGAGTCTGGGCGAAGTGAGTACTGCATCACACGAAGTGGATATGCTATTTCAAGCACTTCCGCAGGCGTGTTTAATGTATTCGACATATGAACATGGACGCCATCAAGCCCATCTTTGCCGGCACGACCACCAAATCCACCACCTTGGGTCTCATAGAAGGTGTACTGATCTCCGTTTCGGGGGTCGGTCCCACCAAAGGTGACATTATTCATTGTCCCCTGTGACCCAGCAACAATCCGCTCAGGTGTCACCTCACCGAAGGCACCAAGCACTACGTCTGTAATTCGCTGAGATGTCTCAAGATTCCCGCCAACAACAGCTGCTGGTGGGTCGGGATTAACAACAGTTCCAGATGGTGTCTCAATAGTGATGGGTCGATAACAACCGTGATTTGGTGGAATATCCGGGTCAGTGAGACAGCGAATAGCATAATATGTTGCTGAGGTCGTCACTGCCCGCACAGCATTAATTGGACCATCTGTCTGTTCGGCTGTTCCAGTAAAGTCAACATGTACCGTATCAGCTTCAATGGTCACTGTCACGGTAATTGTAATCGCTTTATTCCCAGCCCCATCACTGTCAAGCACGTCGGAAAACGAGTATTCGCCATCCGGTAGCGACTCAATCTCGGTGCGCATTCGACGCTCAGAGTAGTTTTTGATTGCGTCAGTCGCTGCGAAGAATGTATCAAAGTCATACCGATTGGCAAGTTCCTGAAATCGTCGTCGACCTGTTTCGTTTGCTGCTTTTTGGGCACGAAGGTCTCCCTGTCGCTCATCAGGCGTTCTGACATTCGTTAAAATAAGCTCAAATACATCCGTATTCTGCTCACCCGCTTCAAATAGTTTTACCGGAGGGATTCGAAGCCCTTCCTGATAGATTTCTGTTGACTCTGCGGCAACACTCCCAGCGTACGCACCGCCAATGTCGGCATGATGTGCCCGATTTGCCGCGAATCCGATCAGCTCATCGCTGTTATCAGTATCTGGATCTGTCTCGGTGTTCGTATCACTGTATATTGGGCTGATAAGTGTGAGATCCGGAAGATGAGCACCCCCCGCAAAGGGATCATTGACCGCAATAGCATCACCTGGATTCAGTTCAGATGGTGGGAATTGCTCGATTGCAGCACGAACTGAAAACGGCATTGCGCCAAGATGCACGGGAATTGTCTCTGCCTGTGCAATCATTTGCGCATCACGGTCAAACAATGCACACGAGCAATCCTGTCGCTCTTTGATATTTGGAGAATAACTCGTTCGAATAAGTGTTGCATTCATTTCCTCGCACACAGCCGCTGCTGCGTTGCGTGTTACCTCAAGTGTAATCGGGTCAACGTCATCATCAGTCTCTATGTTGGTGTTGTTATTATCGTTACTGTCGGCGTTTGCGTTGGTGTTCATATCTGTTTCTGAAGTTATTATTCTCACCCTATATTACTGTCACCCGAATCTGATGGGAGTACCGGATGAGCCCTCGCATATAGTTCATGGATTTATTTCGATGATGAGACTTCCATATGCATCAACCTCTGCGGTCTGCTCTGGACGAACAACGGTTGTACTCTGGGCATCATCGATAATTGCCGGACCAGTGAATGTACTTTCAGGGGGGAGTTGTGATCGGTCATACACCGGTGTTTCGCGCTGTTGACCATCGAACCAGACCGATCGGGTCTCGATAACAGCATCACTCACAGCAGTGTTTGTCTCTGGGGTGGTCATCGTGAGATCTGGCTCAGCAGTGCTTCCGCGAGCGCGCGTTCGAACGGTGACGAGTTCAAGCGGTTTTGTTTTATCGGCGTGACCATATCGTCGCTCATGAGCGCTGTGAAATCTCGATTCGATGACTGATAGTGTCTCTGTATCAATCTCTCCAGATGGAACTGAAATAGACAACTCAAATGATTGCCCAGCGTATCGAAGATCAACTGACCGTTCGAAGCTCATCTGAGCGGGTGAGATTCCCTCAGCATCCAACTGTGCACGCCCATCTGAGATGAACTCTGCGAACATTGTCGATAACGTCGTTGGAGAGACCATATCCCATTGTCGAACGTGTGAGTTGCTGAAATCATATATTGTATCACTGATGAGTAACCCAAGTGCTGATAAGACGCCTGCAGTCTGTGGAATAATGACTTGCGGAATATCAAGCGCTGTGGCGATTGCAGTCGCATGGAGTGGTCCTGCACCACCAAAGGCAACAAGTCCGAATTCGCGGGGGTCATATCCGCGCTCAACGGAGACGACTCGAAGTGCCCGTTGCATGCTTGCATTTGCAACATCAATGACGCCCTGTGCAGCGGTTTCAATCGATATCCCAAGCGGCGCCGCGAGTTCCGTCTCAAATCTTTCACGAATCTGTGCAATATCAACGGTAACGTCATCATTGAGGAACGACGACGGATCAAGTCGACCCAGCAGAAGATGTGCATCGGTGATCGTTGGGCGATTGCCCCCTTTACCGTAACTGATTGGACCAGGATCCGAGCCTGCTGACTGCGGTCCGACACGAAGTGCATTGCCTTCATCAACCCATGCAACCGACCCACCGCCAGCCCCGACAGTATGGATATCAATCATCTGTGTGTGTACGGGGTACTCACCGACGGTCACATCGCGTGAAATCGTTGGCGTGCCATTGCGGACTAATGAGACATCACACGATGTTCCCCCCATATCCATCGTAATAACGTCTGAGATACCACATAATTCAGCAATGTACGTCGCTCCCTGGACGCCCGCTGCTGGTCCGGACAGAAGTGTATTTACCGGGGTATCTCGCGCGGCGGTCGCAGTGATAATTCCTCCGTTTGACTGCATAATATTGAGATCTGTTGTGACACCAGCACGTGTCAGCTCTGTTTCAAGATTACCGATATAGCGGTCCATGACCGGTTTCAATGCTGCATTCAGCGCTGTTGTCAATGTGCGCTCGTATTCGCGGATTTCTGGGAGAACATCACTCGATAATGAATAGCTCACATCAACATTATGCTCGGTTAATATCTCCTTAATACGGGTTTCATGGACTTGGTTTTCATACGCGAATAAGAGACTAATCGCAACGCTATCGATATCTGCGTTTTTGAGTTTTTTTGCGAGTGTTTCAACCGCATCCTCATCAAGTGGCGTATCGATTGTACCCTGGGCTGTTATTCGCTCCGGGACACTGAAACGACGTTGTCGAGGAACGATTGGAGTTGGCTTCTCAGTCTGGAAGTCATAGATATCTGGACGTGCCTGTCGGCCAATCGCAAGTGCATCTCGGAATCCATCAGTTGTAATAAGCGCAGTGTCAGCCCACGCTTCCTCTAAGACAGCATTCGTCGCAACAGTTGTCCCATGTGCAACAAATCCAATGTCTGATATTGACAGTGATATTGACTCGGTTAATTGATTCAGTCCGCTCAGTACGCCACGTTCTTGGGCGTCTGTCGATGGTGTCTTTGTGACAGTTACCGTCCCATTATTAATCACGACGAGATCAGTGAACGTCCCGCCGATATCGATGCCAACCCGCGGTTCAGTGTCTCTTGTCATTATTCGTTCCTATGATATTGACGAATAGTATTGAGGTTCGTGCATGTGTTATGATTAATTATCCTTCGTGCGTACTACTGTCACTGTCAGTCGGTGATAATACGATTTCGTTATGTGACCGCGTTGGCATACTCTCTGTTTGGATCATCATGATTCTGAGTTTAATCCTTATTCTGATCTTTTATACCGAACGCAACGAACCCGACATTGGACACCTGTGTCACGTCTCCGTTTCTGGATGCGTTGTCCTCAATGAACTCGTTGAGTATTTGTTTGAGCAGCCGTCGGTACCAATCAAAGTAGCTGCCGAGTCTCTCGATCGCACAGGGGCGGGCGTGAATGACGTGATGACCCGTCTCGAAGATACTGAAATCGTCATCGGGATGACGGGCATGCAGCGCTATCGATAGTCTCAGGCTCGTGATGTACTCGAAATTGTTGAACCCTACTGAATATACGCATCGGTGCTCATAGTCAGCTCTTTGTGTGGAGTCTGACGCCGGCTTCGGGTGAAAGCACAGTTTTAGAGAATCTTACCTGAAATCACCACTAAGAGGCAGAGAACCATATCGAAACCAAAGCACTGAGGACTGGGTGCTAGCCGACACGGGCACCACACTGCCCAACTCGGTCGAACTGTGTGATACTAATCACATTATTGATAAGTAACAATCGCACCACAATTGAAACTTCCATCTCGTTTGGTTATCCGACGACTGGATTTATTATCGGTCATAACACTATCTTTTCTCAGCTTCACTTCATCTGTTCTGTTGTTGGCGGACGTGATTACTTGTCTCAACATTGATATCAAGACGATTTGTTCCACGAATCCATGAGAGATATTCCGCGAGCCGCGAGGCTGAGCGGAGTGCGTTAATGGTATCATACTCTGATCTGAGTTCATCATTCGTGAACAGTGCGTGAATCTGTTTATGACACGGTCGACACACCATCACAGTTGGACTCTCCGCCCGTTCTTCAGGTCGAAGGTGGTGTTCTTGGACAGCTTGTGGATCCTGTAGACGCTCATCGGGGATGATGCGACGACAGAGTGCACAGGTCGTCGACATACATTTCAGTAAGATATGCAGGATACAATGAGTGTCGGTCGACAGTAATGAGATACTGTGTTCAAGATATCAATCTCGTCGATAAACTATCCGGACTGACTTTACCACATGTATGGTTCAATTCAGACAAAACCCTGTCCATGCCGGTTAGTTTCTGAGTATGTGCACGCGGTCAGTGTCAAGCGAGAGCGTCACATGTCGGGAATCAGGGGCGTGAGTTGGGTCAAACCGAAGTGTCAGTTCATGATTATCCGGTGTGCGTGCTGTCATCCGCACATGCTCGCCAAGATAAAACCGATCCTCGATTGTCGCCTCAATCGGTCCCTCATCAAGGGTAAATGCCTCTGGGCGAGCAACGACAGTCACATTCCCATCGGGGGCGTTTGCCGGTGCTGTGACGGTTGCATGACCCAAATCAAGCGTTCCATTACGAACCGTTGCATCCAGTCGATTTGAAGTCCCAACGAAGTCTGCAACAAAGTTGTTTGCTGGAGCTTCATAGATCTCAGCCGGTGTTCCGATCTGCTCAATATGCCCGTCATTCATCACGGCAATCCGATCACACATCACCATTGCCTCGCTTTGGTCATGGGTCACATATAATGAGGTGACATCGATCTCATCGAGTAATGAGCCAATCTCCTGTTGTAATCGCGTTTTGAGTTTGGCGTCTAAGCCAGTCATTGGCTCATCAAGTAACAGAACACGGGGTTCAATCGCCAGCGCCCGAGCGAGACCAACGCGCTGTTGTTGCCCACCTGAGAGTGTTGTTGGGTCACGATTCCCCATCTCACCGATATCGAGTAGCGTGAGCAGCTCTGCTGCTCGCTCAGCACGCTGTTCTTTCGGCATATCTCGCATTTTCAAGCCAAATTCAACGTTTTCTTGAACGGTCATATTATTGAACAGCGCGTACGACTGAAAGACTAATCCAACGTTGCGTTGCTCGGGTGGAACGTGTGTTACCTCTTCACCGTCGAATAAGATACGACCTGCATTCGGTGTTTCAAATCCTGCAACCGTTCGAAGCGTCGTTGTCTTGCCACACCCGGAAGGACCAACGAGTCCAATTGTCTCTCCTGGTTCGACAGTTAATGAGACAGTATCCACAGCAACCGTTTCATTAAATTGTTTCGTAATATTATCAATCGTGACACGTTCAGCCATTTATCTGACACCTCCAACTGAAAAGCCGCTTTCACCGATATAATTCAACAGTGCTGTCACCGCAGCGACAATCACGAAGTAAATTGAGATCGCAGCCGCAGCCCGCAAAAACGGATTATTCGAAATATTCTCGAACAAGAACAATGAGAATGGTCGTGGACCACTGGAGTATACCACATATGAGAAATTAAACTCCGCAGCTGCGAGCGTCCAGCAGATGATTGACCCTGAAATAATGCCCTGTTTTGCTCCTGGAATGATGACTCGTAAGAAGGTGGTTGTCCAGGAGGCTCCAAGCGAACGAGCGCTTTCTTCCATGCTTCGCAGATCCATCGACTCAAATGATGACTGAACAGCAAGCACCATATATGGAATCTTCAATAGCGAATATCCTAAGACAAGTGCAATAACACTTGGGAGACCAGGATATGTCTTCAGAAAGGCAATCCCAAGGATAATTCCAGGAACAATCGGTAAGACAGCAAACGTGTTTACCAGCCGTCGACCAGGGAATTCATACCGAGTGACTGCATATGCAATCGGAACACCGACGAGTAAATTAATGACAACGCCAAGCAGGGCGAGTAAGACACTGAATCCTAATGCGACCGGGATTGGCGTTGGGATGCGTATATCAAAGGGAAATGAGACTGTGATATCTGCAATCCCTGGGAGCTGAAAAACAAACAGGATATCCGGGGCGACAAACGTCCAGAATCCACCAAGTCCTCGTTGAGCGCCAATGCTTTCAGCACCGATTCCGAGTGCTTGCGCCCAGTTTTGTACGGTAAAACCACCACTTGGAAGGATGCCAGTCCAGTTCTGGAAGAACGATGCAACGAAGGTGATCAATACCGGACCGATAAGAAACCCAACAGTAACAAAAATAAGTACCGTAATCAACTTTCGACCATAGATTGCAGAAAGTCGACCGAGTTGCCCAGGCTCACGCTCGGGCACTGTGCCGGTGATTGCCTGTGAGCTATTTGTATTTGAATCAGACTCTGGAGTGCTCATTGTGCTACCTCCGCGCTCGTGTAGCGAAGACCAAGGAAAGTAAATAACACGGTGAAGATAAAGAAGACCCCAGCGAGTGCTGAGGCGATATTCAATTCATATCCAACCTTGACAAGCTGATCAAACCGGAACGTGACAACTGAAAGTGACTTCAGAACCAACACAGTGCCAAAGATGGCAAGTGCCGTCCGGAACGTCAAGATGCATGCACCCACAATGCCTGGACGAATCTGTGGAAGGGTAACGTATCGAAATGTTTGTATTGGAGTTGCACCAAGTGCTCTGGCGGCCTCCTCAGCGTCAGTATTGACCTCAGCGTATGTTCCACGCAACAACAACGTTGCCCGGGGGATCATCGAATAAAGATAGCCAAAGAAAAGACCAGTAATCGCAAGTACTGTCCCAGAGGGCTGTCCGGTGAGTTGAATATTGAGTGGTTCTGCCCCTGTTAAAATAGCAAAGAAGTTCGTTAGAAACCCAGTCTGACCGAAAAGAACGATCATCATAAACGCAGCGACAATCCCAGGGAGACTGATTGGAAACGAAATAAGTGTAATAAGTAAGTCTTTACGTGGGAGTTCATACTTCTCAAGCCCATGCGCAAGTGCAATACCGAGCAGAACGCTTGAAACGGTGGTGATTGCTGAAAACCACAGCGAATTCCAGATAGTCTCTCCATAGACATCATCAACGGCTTCTGTTCCACTCGCGATTATACCCGAGAGTTCAGTCCCAATAACTGGAATAAATGCAGCAATCGAGGCAAATAACCGACGATACGGCTCAATCGTCCATCCCTGAACAGCATACAGGAATTCCTCGGAGACACTGATTCGGAACATCTTCGCAAGCGGAATAAAGGCACCAAATGTCGCAAGAATAAAAAACGGGACCGCCAGCACAACGATACGGCGACGTTTTCGACCGCGCTCAGTGGTTGGGAAGAATACCTGCCCAAGGCGGGTTTCTCGAATGCGGGCAAGTACTGATGATTCATCAAGCGTGGACATTGAATTCAGTAGCCAGTCAGTCCGACACCCTTTCCAATTTCTTGAATAACACTCTCTTGATTCTCGACGAGTTTCCCATAATCAACTTGAAACTGCGTTTCCTCATATCGACTTTGTGCTGGGAACTCCTCTGGCAATTCAACTTCAGGTGCTCGAATTGGTCGGACATATGCATCGAGGAACTTTCGCTGCCCCTCAAGTGAAAGAGCATAATCCATGAACAATTTACAGGCCTCAGGATTTGGTGCCCCTTTGAGCATCGCATACCCATATGGCTGGTTGAATGCCCCTTTTTCACCATTAGGACCAGATAGCAATGAGACTCCGACTTTATCCTCGGCGATGGAGTCAGAATTGTACTTTAGATCGAGCCCGGTGTAGTCATACTCAACAAACGTCTGTATCTCACCTTTTGTGAATTTCTGCTCGACATTGCCGGCGAACACTGCTCCTTTGCTTTTCACATCATTGTAATAGTCGATGACAGGTTGCACATCGTCCAGTGAACCACCGTATGCATTGTTAATTGAGATCGCACCAGCAAGTCCAACCGCTGCTTGTGGGGGTTGTATCTGAAGTTTGGAAGCAATTTCGGGTCGCTTGAGATCCTCCCAGGTCTCTGGAGGTTCAATACCTTGTTCCTCATAGAGATCTTTTCGATAAGTGACCGTTGTGGTCATCCGACGAGTTGCGGTAACATGACCGTCATCGGTTTTGAGCGCATCTGGGACTTTGTCATAATTAGCCGGCTTGTATGGTTGTGTTAATCCGTCGTTTCGCGCAACCACACCGAAAGTGTATCCCCCGTTCATTGCAGAATGATTCGGGTCCTGTGCGTTCTGTCGGGCATGTGAAAGAGCCTCACCCGAGGAACGCTGATCATCGTTGAGTGCGACTCCATACGTGTTTTTGAATTCCTGCATGAGTGCTCCCCAGTTTGACCACCCGGTCTGGACGGCATAAATGAACAATTTATCCGGGAAACTACTTGCAGAAACTGAGGTCTGATAATCACCATATCCAACTTCGAATGAGTCAGCATTCTCAGACCCAGACCCAGCGTTAGAATTGGAAGTTGACCCGGAGTCACTGCTCCCAGAGCACCCAGCAATCCCAACTGCTGTTGCTGTGCCGAGACCACTCAGGAGTTGCCGCCGTGTTGGATTCATTCAACTATAACTCCAAGCATCATGCAAAAATGGGTTTATAATATCGTTACTGAATTGTATGTACACTATATATCGATAATTTAGTATGTTACCAGTACGTAATGATATATACTATATATAATAATGATACTACGGATATCGGATCCTGGAGTAGTCTCACCGCGTCTGCGGACGACAGCCCTGCATCATGTACTGTGGAGGCTTAATTTGAGATACATATACTCACAGACATCCGCTTGAACAGTATTAATGATGATACTCAGCGAAGTAATTTCGAGTCTACATCCAGTTGATCATCACAATTTGCAGTCTATCTATCCAAGTGACCCAGCACTTGCTGAGGATCCCCGAGAGGGTGCAAATTTTACTGTTCGAACGCTCAAGATTCCCTCTATGTGCATATGGACTACCTCACTTTATCCTACTCAGCCGTTGACGCGGCTCCGGTGAGGGCGGGACTTTCTGTTTTGATGATGCGCTTTCCATCCACGACCCTGGTGTGCCAGAGGAAGTCAAAATATCACGGTGATACGATTTGAGCCGTCTCTCCAACAGCAAGTTCGCCATCTCGTTCAGACTCTGGTATCTCGGTTCCGATCATAAGACTGAAAAGATTTCCGTCAAGGTCGTCTGGACCAACCCACGTCGGAAGAGTTTCGTCTCGCTTTTGAACAAAGGTTTCTCGGAATCCATCATACTCCATACCGGTATGAGGATGACGAGCAGGAACAATACACCGTGGGATTGGCTCAGCGCCGGTTAATCTGATATCTCCAATTTGTAACCGATAATCACTGTTTGTCACCAACCGGTCCTCCCAGAATGGTGGGACATCGCTAATCACAAGATTGGGACGCAAGCGTTGTTGCATCTGCTCGGGACAGATGCCATCATACCATGATGCAACTTCACGAATCGTAGCCTTGCTGATAACTGTTGGACCAGCCTTTCCATCCGTCGTAAATATGACACTATCAGTCTGACCTCCTCCCGGTTCAACCGCGAGTATAACATTCATTTCAAAATACTCCGAGAGCCATGCTTCGAGTGCTTCTCGGTCAGTATCGAGATGAAATTCACATATCTGGTCTGTCTCATGAACCCGTAGTTTGAGTTGTCGTGCGTTTCGGTCACACGCTGTGTGGAGTCGGTGAACAGCCGACGTACGCTTGCCATGGATATACTCGCCATTAACATCCTTCATTGCATATGCCCGATCACCAGAGAGTCCACCAATGCTGGTTATTGATACCCGACCAACACTGCTCGGATCAAGTGCTTTGACCGGGTAAATAAGGATTTCTGAAAGCGTTGGCACGACCTGATACAGTCACATAATCAATATAATTGTTGTGTTTAATATATTGATGCACACGACCGAGAGCGATCTATCCAACGGGTGATTCGGATTCTGAGTGACCATGAATAACCGAAAGATAGATTTCGACACTGGATATGCGAAAATGACGGGTCATCGTTTCGATTAATGAGAGCGGTTAATACACTCATATGGCAAATTTAATCATTATTTGAGAAGATTTATTAATAATTACCGCGGACCTGGAACATGGCTGATTCATGTCATATCTGTGGTACTACGCTCCTCACAAGCAGGGAATCACCTTCTGAAGTGAGTGATGCATTTGTCTGTGCAGATTGTGAAGAATTGACGTGTATGGATTGTAAATCAATTGGAGTCGCACGTGACACCGATCACTGCAAGCGCTGCCGCGGGTAGTGTGTTCAATTCGGGAGTCTCCTTTGTTACTGTGCAGTTATCTTAATCACACTCAGTCTTAGCTCATCAACAGCGGCTCATTGCTTTTTATGAGTCATCCAGATTATTTGATATTGCATCCACGAAAAAGAAATGTGCAGTAGAAATATATACTTCCTAATATAATGATTTATCATAATGTCGATAGAGAGTCCAATGGCGGAGGCCGCAGACGAACCACATCCAGAGATCGCTGGCTTACTCGATCAGATGGGAGCAGCACCAATGCCAGAGTTTGCCTCTCTCTCACCGGATGGTGCCCGGCAGTTTGTCAAGGAAATATTCCCGGAGCCCGAGGAGCCGGAACCAGTCGGGGATATCATGGAACTGTCCATCACGAAGCGAGGAATCCCAGTTCGAATATATATCCCGGAGGGCGATGGTCCATACCCAACGTTGGTGTACTATCATGGGGGCGGTTGGGTTATCGGTGATCTGGACACACATGATGAGACCTGTCGTGTGCTAGCGAGTGAATCTGAATGTATGGTCATATCTGTTGAGTATCGCTTATCACCCGAGCATACGTTCCCAGTCCCGCTTGAGGATTGCTATGCGGCTCTTGAGTGGGCTTCAAATAATGCGGTGCCGATGCAGATTGACACTGATAACTTAATGATTGGGGGTGACTCCGCTGGTGGTAACCTCGCTGCTGCTGTTGCACTGTATGCTCGTGATAATAATGGACCTGAGGTTGCTCGACAGGTCTTGATCTATCCAGTCACTGATCATGGGTATGATACCCCATCATACCAGGAAAATGGAGAGGGCGGGATGATCTCAGAGGCTGATATGAAATGGTTCTGGAATCATTATCTTGAGACTGAAATTGACGGACAGCATCCATACGTCTCTCCACTCAAAGCACGTACCCTTGCAGAACTCCCGCCAGCGACGGTGGTCACATGCGGACTTGATCCACTCCGCGATGAGGGTGCTGCATATGCACAGCGGCTACGCAAAGCTGGTGTTGATGTGACTCATCATAACTATGATGATTGCATTCATGGAATTGCTCAAATGTTGACTGGTCCGATGGAACTCACGCGAGCGCGTGAACTACTTGATGATGTTGCTGCGGATATCTCCAGAACGATAGCATAGCCTCTTTGATAACGCCTGTGAACATTTTTCGCCTCTTCTCTATCCATTGATACTCCTTATACAATATGAGTAATTACATGCGGTAACAAGACTTATACTATAATAATTTGTTATATATAATCGTCGTTATGAGTTCGGTCACAGAAGTCAACACAACAGACTATGAGACGGATTACGACGTGGTTATTGTCGGTGCAGGATTCTCGGGGCTGTACCAGCTCCATCGGCTACGTGATAAACTTGGGCTTTCGGTCAAACTCATTGAGAAAGCTGACGATGTCGGAGGGACTTGGTACTGGAACCAATATCCAGGTGCCCAATGTGACAGCGAGAGTCATATCTATTGCTATTCATTCAATGAAGACATTCTTGAAGAGTGGCAATGGAGTGAGCGATATCCGTCACAACCAGAAGTACTTGAGTATCTTCGTTTTGTCACAGACCGTCTCAATTTACGAGAAAACATTGAGTTCGATACCGCAGTGACTGCCGCCTCGTTTGATGAGACGGAGAGTCAATGGACTATCAGCACTGACGATGAATCAGAGATTAGCTCACAGTTTTTTGTCACTGCCGTTGGTTGTCTGTCAGAGCCATGGGTCCCAGACTTTGAGAAACGAGACTCTTTTCAGGGTGAGTCATACCATACTGGAAGATGGCCGCATGACGGGGTCGAGTTCACTGATAAACGGATCGCAGTCATTGGAACGGGCGCATCAGGGATTCAAGTTATTCCAGAGGTTGCAAAGGAGGATATTGAGCATCTAACTGTATTCCAACGAACACCAAATTACGCTGTCCCCGCTCGAGACCGTCCATTGGATGATGGCGATTGGGATGAGATTCAGGATAATTATCATCGAATCCTGCGGAATGCACATGAAAGCGGATTCGGCATGCCATTCGAAACGGCGTATCCTACCGCTGAGGATCTTTCGATGGAAGAGGTGCGAGAGATTCTCGAACCGCGGTGGCAAGAGGGTGGTTTCCGATTTATGCTTACCTTCGAGGATTTGATTATCAACCCAGAAACGAATGAGAAAGTCTCTGAATTTGTTCGCGAGCAGATACGAGATACCGTCGATGACCCGGAGATGGCCGAAAAGCTCGTTCCGAAGGATCATTACTATGCCACAAAGCGGCCCCCACTTCACACAAATTACTATCAAACATTCAATGAGGATCAGGTGAGTCTTGTCGACGTAACAGAGACGCCAATTGAAAGAATGGTCCCAGACGGAATCCAGACAACGAATACTATTCATGAATTTGATATGATTATCTATGCAACTGGATTCGACGCGATGACGGGGACGCTCCTCAATATGGATATTCAGGGTCGAAACGGACTGACACTTGAAGAAAAATGGGAAGATGGTCCACAGACGTATCTTGGTTTGAGTGCTCATGGATTCCCAAACATGTTCACCGTTACTGGTCCACAGAGCCCGTCAGTGCTTAGCAATATGCCCGTCTCGATTGAACAACATGTCGAATGGATTTCTGATGCAATCGGTCAGTTTGTGGATAACGATATTAGTGCTGTCGAGCCACGAAAAGAAGCGGAAGAAGCATGGACAGCACACAATACAGAGGTAGCCGAACAAACACTGTACCCAACGGCTGACTCTTGGTACATGAATGAGAATATTGAGGATAAACCGACTGTCTTTACTCCGTATATAGGTGGTGTCGATGTGTATCACCAAACTATTCAAGAGGTAGCAGAGAAAGGATATGAAGGATTTGAGCTCACTGAGTCGATTACTGATCTTGACCCACGAGGAGACCGACCAGCACTGAGTGTCATGGAAGGTGATTAGACACGGTCGTTTTCGATATAGCGCTCATAACATTAGTCGTGGATTACGTGCTTGACCACGACATTCGATTTCCTTTGATTCCATCTCGAAGTAAATGATTCTCCCCAGTCGATAGCTTCGCAGTATATCAGATCGGAAGCACTATGCAGAATAATTAAGATGATATGACTGTGAGTGAATAGAGTATGAAACGACTTGGCGGGCGATATAATCGTCGAACACTTCTCTCTCTGACCATCGTAGTAGCCAGTGTGGGTCTTGCAGGATGCACCAGTCCTGGAGAAAGCGAAGAGAGCGGGGATGATGGAGACACCGGAGGCGATAGCGATGAGGGTGAGGATGGAGGAGGTGGCGGTGGCTACAACAGTGAAGTCCATGAACAGCCGACTCTGAGTAAAGAGTGATTTGACCGATTACTGGAACAACAAACACAATATGAATGCGTCGGAGCACGCGATGAGAGAAAAGACCCCACTTGCATTCGTCTGAACCAGATTGCTCAGAGATTATCTGGTGTTATCTCTCTTGAGCAACGATTTTTATCTGTGTCGGGCATGACTCCTGAGAGTCTCATCGCGTTTCCAGTGACGGCTGTGGTCATTCCAGCGTCACCAGCAAGGACGGCGAGCCAAATAGGAACGTATCCAAATGGCACGGCAACTGCCAGAGCAAGTTTAATAATGAGACTTGCATAGATATTCTGTCGAATAATACTATTCGCATCATTCGCAAGTTCATACAGATATGGAAGTCGCTGAAGATCATCACCCATCAAGGCAATATCAGCCGTCTCCAATGCAGTATCAGTTCCGGCGGCTCCCATTGCAATACCAACCGTCGCAGCGGCGAGTGCTGGTGCATCGTTGATCCCATCGCCAACCATCCCAACACCATCATACTCATCGACAAACTGCTCAATTTTATTCACTTTCTCTTCAGGAAGCAATTCAGCGTGATACGTATCAATACCGACCTCATGGGCAATCGTGCGAGCAGTCCGCTCGTTATCTCCCGTCAGCATCACGGTTTGAGAGACACCACGTTGTTTGAGTTGTTTGATTGTTTGTTTTGCTCTTGGGCGGATCCCATCAGCAACGGCGATGACACCTTCGAGTTCAGTCTCAGTGCCGACGAGAACAACAGTCTTTCCTTCTGTTTGAAATCGGGGAACAGTCTCTTCGAGAAGATCAATGCAGTTATTCCGGGTGCACATTTGATGAGCGGTCTGTGTGATGTCACCCCCATCGGTTGTCGCATGGACATGTGAGAGATCAAATCCCAGTTCCTCAAACAGTCCTGGCTTGCCAGCAAAGTGAGGAGTTCCATCAAGACTTGCCCGTACGCCTTTTCCGGTGATACTTTTAAATCCCTCAATTTCACGTTTAGCGGTCTGTGTATTTGCAGCCTCGGCGACGATTGCCTCGCCAATTGGATGCTCACTTCGCTGTTCAAGTCCACGTGCGCACCGAAGGACATCTTCCGTTGAGTTTTCATTGAGCGGAATAACATCTGTAACCGTCAGTTCACCTGTGGTGAGCGTTCCTGTTTTATCAAAAGCAACGATATCAACACCTCCCATCGCTTCGAGATGATTCCCGCCTTTGATGAGAACACCGTTTTTTGCAGCACTGGTAATTCCCGACACCACAGACACAGGTGTTGATATGACGAATGCACAGGGGCATGCTAACACTAGTAGTGTTAACCCATAGACAATGGCTGTGGACCATGTCGTCGTGAGGAAGTACGGGCTTGCTATCATTGTGAGAATGGCAAAGGCAACAACAACTGGTGTATAATACGATGAAAAGCGTTCGACAAACTGCTCACGCTCGGTTTTATCTGATTGGGCATCTTCGACCATTTCGACGATGCGCGAGAGCGTATTATCACTCGCCTTTGAGGTGACCTCAACTTCGATGTATCCCTCCTCATTAACACTGCCGGCGTAAACGGTGTCTCCTATCGTTTTATCAACAGGAACACTCTCGCCTGTGATAGGTGCTTGATTGATTGCGCTTTCGCCATCAACAATCGTTCCATCCATTGGAATCTTCTCGCCTGGCTTCACAATGACAATATCTCCAATCGTGACCTCATTGAGTGGGACTGTTTCGGTGCTCCTGTCCTGTTTGATTCTTGCCTCATCCGGTGAGAGAGTCATTAACTCTCGAAGTGACTCACGAGTGCGATCGATTGAGTACCGCTCTAATAATTCAGCAACACTAAACAGAAACGCAAGAGTGGCAGCCTCGAAATAGAGTGCTTGATTGAAGACAAAACTTGCAAGAACTGCTCCAAGGATAGCCACCGACATCAAAAAATCAATGTCAAGGCTCAGATTCCGTGCCGAATAATATCCATTGCGAATAATCTCTTGCCCGCCAGAAATGACAGCAGCAAGAAATACTACCTCGGTAACAAGAATTCCCGTACCCAGTATAGTTGCAATCTCGATATTTTGTGCGGTCATGACGAACTCAAACAGCAACCCAACGCCGACGAACCCACCACTGATCCATGTTTTGAGTGCTCGAGGGCTTGTCCAGATACGCTCACGCTCATCGAGTGTTTCCTGCTGTGCTGATTCGGTGTGTGAGTGATCTGTCGTCTCGTATCCAGCGTCCTCAATTACATCGATGACATCAGCGTCACTGCTGTTGAAAGAATCGTAACTAACGATAACAGTTCCAGTTGTCGGCTGTGTATCATACCCAGTAATGCCGTCAGTATTATCAAGCGCATTCTCAACTTTACTTGCACACGAAGGGCAGTCCATTCCTGGGACTGTGAACTCTGATGTCGTCTCACCTGCATTCTTGACGCTGTATCCTGCCTTTTGAATCTGATTGGCTATCTCATTGAGCGTAACTTGGTCGGTATCGTATGATACTGTGAGCACTCCTGTTGTTACCTGTGAGTCAATATCTCGAATTGCATCCAATTGTTCGACGCTGGTAATCACCTTTTGTGCGCAGGACGGACAGTCCATCTCTGGGATTGAAAACTGTGTGACGTCAGTATCAGTCGTCGACTGAGAGACATCATCTGTGTGTTGTGTGTTGTATTGAGTAGTCTCAGAAGCATGATCCGGTGGTTCACCAGTATCACCGGTCTGATCTGAGTCAGGCGTATTCATTGCGATGTAGTAATTGCCACATACTTATTAAATCGACTGCTATGTAAGAGCTATTTTATGATATATTTCAATAAGACTATCATGCTGAGTTATTAACGTTACAGATACAACCTCATATGACACCGAATGACGCATCACCCAACGACACTCGTCCACGGTAATACTGAACTTGGAGATAATGTGTTAGTTCATGATTATCAGATTGTGTGACATCGACAGCCCTGCGTCTCAAAAGATGTCCTGTCAGACGATTCGAAAACAGATTGAGCATTGAAACTGCATGCAAGGATAGTTCAATTGGATGAAGCAGTCATAAACTATTACGACAAGTTAGTGTGCGTATTCGATTGCGGTTGTTACTGAGGATCCAATAAACTCGTAGAACCGTCCACGAAGGCTATCTGAGTGTTGTGACATTTGTGTTATCACAACGACGTGATCGTCTTCGACAGCAAAAATGATATCAAGTGACTGTCCAAAGAATTCACCGCGCATGATGAACTTATTATCAGCGTACAGTCCATCGTGATTCGGGGATGCCTGTCGACAGATATAGCCAGTGTCCTCTCTCAGTACTTTTTTGAGTTGCGAGCAGGTCAGATATCGTTCAGATTTCTCCGCGGCAGTGTGCGTGACAACTATTGTATCAAGCGACATGATATATTAACCTTAGATATATTCAGAGGGCACATCAGAAAATCATATCTATTGTGGCTGAACCTCCTCTTGAGAACAGATAATGGCGATGATGATATTCGATAATCTTCTTGCTCTTATTATAATTATTATTATTATTCATACGATTGCATCGGCGAGGCACGTTTGTCATCCGCATATGGTTCTCTCATCACTCACGAAAACTCATCACCTCGCGATATAGATACAAACCGCATGGGTCGGGACAAGCGTAGTATTAACCGCGCGAGCACTCATGATTTCATATAATGTCTGATGATGATGATGATGGTCCAGAATATGACATTAATTTCCGTGTGAATCCGGACGAGTATGAAATCGGTCGTGGGGAACAGGATGTATTCAAATGTGAGCCATATAAAAGTGAGTTACTCCCGCTTTGGTCAATCAAGACACTGGATTCGGCTGAGGACGGAGCACAAGCAATCTATGAGAAATTCTGTGAGTATCGCGATGCGGACGAGTTCCCGGGAATGGATCTCGCTCGTAAATACCTCCAAATGGGATGGACGCGTGCGATGCGATATGCAAAATATCCTGGTGGGCAGAAATATGAAAATGGTGAGGAACGCGAGGCTCAAGAGTGGTATGATGATGAAAAGCGTGAAATCGCGTTGGTATACAAACAGTATCTCGATCAGCTTCGAGATGATGATATCTATCAACGTCGCCGGCAGGAATGGGATTAAAACGACCCAGAGAAATATCAATCAACAGTTTTCGAATACCAGTCCTTTCAGTATGATAATCTGTGTTGACCTCGTATGAACGTGGGCAATCGAAATGATGCGCTTCATGAGTCGTTTTGATAAGGTAATATATTTGATCATCAGACAGTAACGTGAGAGATCTACTCAACGGTTATCATCACATACCAGATATTACAATCGACCGACCGTTTGTCCGCGCGGTATTCAGTATGTCACTGCTGATGATTACGACAAAGCGAGTAATTACGCGCGTATTCGTTCTGAACTTCTCAACAGCAGGACCAAATGCAACAGCCTTGCTCGCATGTACGCTCATCACTGGGATAACAGTACCAATTACGCTCCGGTCATACTCGATCCACCGTGAGTGGGTCTTGATTTCTTTGACAACAACTGGTGTTTTTCTTTCATTGTATCCAAACCCAGTCATCTCACTTCTTGCGGCGGCGGTTGCAATCATTTCACTGACGAGTTTATTATTCGTCGACACAACCATACTTGAAAATCAAATCGGTGTCGCAACCGGTCTGAGCGTCCTCATTATTATAATGACTCGTGCAGTCACCGGTGCAGTGAGCCTCTATGCGACAACGATTGGTCGTATCGAGATTGCTGGGATGGTCTTCATATTTATCGGTATATCGCTTGCACAGGCTGATGAGACGACGAACAAATTTGCTGCCCTGACGGTGCTCCCGTCTTTTGCACCGCTTGCGGGTGTTCTCGTTTTAACGAGCGCATGGCTTGCCGCACCCGTTGCATCAGCACGGTGGGCTAGCTATCCATATTTTTCCGCGGTTGTGTCTTCGGTTGTTGGTCTCACAGGAGGGACATTATTTATTTCCGGTCACACTCTCTCATTATTTCGAAAGACCAGTCTCGGATGTGTAACCGCAATTATTGGCATGTCTGGGATTGTTATCGGCGGAACGTTTGGAATTGTCGGGATCATCCTCGCCACTATTTCAGTCCCTGTTCTTGCCAGCGCGGGCGGACAGAGATACAAACACAGTCACATTCAGATAAACGCATGGCATGTTGGATTCGTTACTGCATGCGTTCAGGGTATTTGTGTCGTCATATTATTTGGGTTCGTTTTCGCGGTCAATGCTGCGTTTGTCCCGGGCGGAGTATTTCTTATGAATAAGGCACCAATCTTTATCATCGGGTTGGCTGCATTCGTCGCCTTGAGTGGCTTCATAGTCAGTCTCCGAACTCTCCGTTCTGATTCAGATCCTTCCACCACCGGTTACATTCAAACCAGACGAAGCATACTTGCTTACCTTGCAACCGGGAGTATCAGCAGTCTCGCCGCATGGGACTCAGCCCCACAGACAGACACCACAACTGAGAGTGACCTTCATGTGGCAACATACAATATTCATCGCTATTTCGATTCTACAGGGACATACAATCTTGAATCAGTTGCTAATGTACTCCGGGCACAGCGTGTTGGACTCATCGGGTTACAAGAGACAACTGGAACACGATTGACTACCGGTCACACCCATGGTGTCCGATGGCTTGCGGCACAACTTGAATATCACTACGCTATTGCGCCGCCAACGAGTACTGAAGGATACGGTGTTGCGTTGCTCTCGGTCTGGCCGATTACTCAAACACAGACAATCTCACTTCCTCAGACAGACGGTCCCCCTCGTGATGCACTGTATGCAGTCGTTGATCATCCTCGGGGACCACTTTCGATTGTCGTTGCTCATCTCGATACAACTGGGCAGATTCGTGTCCGACAAACTACAGAAATCCAGCATTTTCTCGATGGAATCGACCCTGCGGTTGTGCTTGGTGATTTCAATGCCACACCGACTGAGCGACCAATTAGATTAATGACTCAGTCATTTACCGATGCCTGGGATGAAGCTGGTCAACGTGACGGAAAGACGTTTGCAACACCAACCCCTTCTCGACGAATTGATTATGTGTTTGTCCGTGGACTGACCGTTCAAACTGCCTCGACCTTTGGAACGACCACTGAATCCGATCATCGCGGCGTTCGCGCCACCCTAAGTATCGTTCCGGGCGAGGATGCTTTCTCGAAGTGATTCCCTCCAGGTGGACAATGTGAGCTATGAGTGCTCACAGAGTGAGGGTGCTGCTGAAGGAATGACATAAATGCCCGAAAATGAAACACATAATATATTGTATGGCATCGGTGGGTTCTGACGATACTGATGATGACGATACTGATGATGCTGACAATCGAGTGATTCCTGAGGGGTTATTCGTCGTCATCAGTGTCTGTGCACTCATTATTACTGCAATAATTCTTCCACCAGTCGATGGAGGGGTACTCTCAGATCCTCGTTCCATTGGGGATACTCCTGATCGTTTCGATACTGCAACACGAGATATCTCCTCATCTCGTCTGAATCCCGAAAGCACTTCGAGGGAATCCGATTCAGGGCAGACAGTCCCACCGACTGCAGACCCCCAATCACAATCAGAGTCATCGCGAAAGACAGCTCAATCAACTCGGTCAGGATATGGATCCCCGGAGGCGAGCACACTCGATCAGCCACCTGCGTCGATGGCTATTGGATCAACGCGACCCCGTTCGGGAAAAATTTCAAAAATACCAGTATTCACAGTTGAATCTCCTCGGACGGGCTACTGGCGACAGTCTGTATATACAACATATACGGGATCAACATGGGTTTCGAAGACAGAATCACAGTCATATACAGGAGCGATACCAAACAATGAGCGGACAATCGAACAGCAGACAACAACATATGAGGTGACGTCACTGCAAGAAACCTCGTCGTTGCCGGTATTATGGCAACTTGAGACTGTCAATATTCAGGATAGCTCAACAGAGATGCAGATCTCAACGGCAGGGACACTTGAGACATCTCAAACATTACCGAGAGAGACTACTTATACAGCACAAAGTGCAGCACCGCCTCGCGACCCTGACATACTAACCGACGCCGGGAACGGGTATCCAAATGAGTTGTCTCGACAGTATACACAGATACCTGAGGACACACCATCACGGGTTACATCATTGACTGAGAATATTACCTCAGATGCTGAAACGCCCTATGAGACAGCGACTGTGATCGAGCGATGGTTAGAAGACTCAAAGGCGTATTCATTGAATGCGTCACATGAACGTGGCAGACCAATTGTTGATGAATTTCTCTTCGAGATGAATCAAGGATATTGTCAGTACTTTGCAACAGCAATGACTGTCATGCTTCGCTCACAAGATATTCCTGCCCGCTATGTGGTAGGATTTAAAGGCGGCACACAGGTTGCTGAAGATCGCTATCTAATCACGAGCGACACTGGTCACGCATGGGTTGAGGTGTATTTCCCCGATGTTGGATGGATTCGGTTTGATCCAACTCCACCCGGGGATCTCCCAATTCAGAATCCACAGCCACCATACAACATTACGCTCAATCGAACAGTGGTCGCAGGTGCAACTGTCGATATTTCAGTTGAAAAAAACACCAACCCAGTAACTGGTGCTCCAGTCCGTGTCAACACAGAACGCGTTGGATGGACAGACGCAACTGGAACTATCACAACACAATTACCATACGCTAATACTGTCACGGTCAGTGCACGCCCACCGGGTGATCAGGGTAAGTATCTCAACGAGCAGACGGTCGCAACGGTTGAGGACATGTCCCTCCCGGCAGTCGGGGAGATCCCTCGACTGAGGGGGTCGTCACGGCAATATAAGCTATCAGTGTCGAATGAACCACTCAGATCGACTAACGACTCAGGGTGTTCGATCCAAAGTGAAACAGCCCTCAAATGTCAGAGTGAGACAAACGTCTCGGTTGATGTAACCGGCTTCAACAGTCCGTGGAAAGTCTGTAGTGGTTTCGACATCGATTCGTGGAGTCCCAGTTCAGAATGGGACCGTTACAGTGGACGGAGATATCAGAGGATATACTAACAACTCAGGAGAATTCACCCTTGTCCTTGATGACGTCACCACCGGAACGCACTCAATCAGCATGACACGACAAGCGGCATCAGGAACGGCGACAATTCGTGTTCTGAATGCATCATCGGTGTCGAAGCCGACACAGACACAAGATTCAGCATCAACACTACCCCCAACGTCGAACGTCGACGCCAGCACCAACACCAGTCACATCATCTCAAGATAACACCTCCTCAATAAATATCACTGTCACACCGCAGTTTGGCGTGTTGGTCCCACTAACCAACGCAGGAATTATTATCACGCAGTCGAACACGCCGGTGTCGAATGCCACCGTAACCCTTTCTGGGTCAGCAGTCGGACAGACTGGTCCGAACGGAACAGTCGATGCAACAATCCCATTGCAGCAATCAGCATCGATAACCGTGGTTGGACCGGATAACACGAGGGCACAGCAAACAATCTCAGGACTGTATCGAACCACTGCAGGGATTATTCTTGGTATACTCCTTTTCGCTGTAGCCGGAATCATGTTCATCTACCGCAATCGAGACACAATCAGGATAATCATCATACGCATTCACACGACATTGACACAGACTCCGATGCTCGTGACCGATATGTTTGTCAGACTGACTCTCGGTATTGATCATGTATGGAGTTGGTTCCGACAGCTCTCGATGCAACTCAGAAAATTCATACTCGCACCTCGTGGTCATCTTTCCTTGGATAGATTGACTGATATGAGACTGCTGAGTCCACGCCAGATTGCCTCTATCGTTTATCAGTGGCTTCGATCACTTATGAGAGCGCTACGAAATCGGAATCAAGATCAAATGCCACAGAGTGAGGAAGGGATCTCAAGCTCATCTGAATCCGATGTGGAGACAGCGGACGCACAGTCAATCATCCGAAAACTCTGGTATGTGTTTACACGTGCTGTTGGCCCATCCCGACTGCGTACGAAAACACCGAGAGAAGTAGCGACATACGCTATTGAGCAGGGAGTTCCGTCGAAACCAGTTACCATTTTAACACAGATGTATCGCAAAGCAGAGTACGGAGTGGAAAGTACAACTGAATCACAACTAGAGAGCGCCCGTGATGCATTCCAAACAATCCGAAGTGCACTGGGTAAGACAGACAAATGAAAATTTCAGGTCAGCGTATAGGTCGATGGATTGCCGCATTGGTTGCGGTATGTATACTCATTTTTGCGCTCGGTGTGACATATACACCTGGGCGTCTGCCGGGGATTCTCCGACAGTCACTTCAGGTAATGACAAACCAACTGAGCGCACGCGCGCTATTATCAATGACTGGAATAATCATTGGTATATATGCGTTTATGAGTTTATGGATTCGGCGGGCAACGACCATCGATGACCCATTCCCAGAAGCAGATCCTCATACGGTGACACGAGATGTCGCTATCGCAGGAAAGCAATTAACCACGAAATTCAATCGACAGCGGACCGAAAACTCGGATGCGACCGACTCAAACACGACGGCACTCAGAGCTGAACTCAAAGAGTCAATTATCGATTTATACACTCATAAGCTTGAGACAAGAGAGACAGCACGTAGGTATGTTGAAGCTGGTCAGTGGACAAGTGATCAATATGCAGCCGCATTTGTAACGGACTCACCGAGGATTGATTATCCGCTTCGACATCGGCTTCATGCATGGCTATATCCAGGGGCTGCATACGAGGTGCGCGTCCGCCGGACACTCCGCGCAATCGAGTCAAAATATGCGGCATATGACATACAATACGACCCACCGACACGCACCAAATCACACATTCAGCATCCGGAGAACACCTCCTCTTACATCGCTGATTCGCAATCAGCAGAGAGCGAGTGATGGTAAATATGACTATGATCCAGCAGGTCCATCGACATCGGTATCGAAGTCTTCTCGCAGTCACAGCCGCTCTTACCGCTTGTGGTATTGGAACTGGCTCACGGACGCTTCTTATTGCAGCAATTGTGCCACTGCTGTTTGTATTACAGGATGCACTCGCGACCGAACCATCACTCACAAATCGACTCTCTGTTGAACGAGAACTCTCTCCGGAAGCTCCGCTTCCAGGGCAACCGGTATCGGTGACGCTCACCATCATGAATACGGGCGACTCGACAATTCCTGATCTCCGGATTGCTGATGGCGTCCCAACAGAGTTGGGCACTATTGGGGGGGACCCACGTGCAAGTGCAATCCTTCGAGCAGGACAAAAACTGACAGTGAACTACTCGGTGAACACTAATCGAGGGACATATGAGTTCGACCCAGTCCAAGTTCGCGCGCGGAATAGAAGTGGAACAATCATGATTGAGTCAAAAATTGCGCCAAGTGGACAGAGCAGTCTTGAATCTCGTGTGGGTGTCGATGATATTCCACTTTCTAAGCAAACAATGAACGTCACTGGTCCAGTTACGACAGAAACCGGAGGTTCTGGGATTGAATTTTATGCAACCCGCGAGTATCAAGCAGGCGACCCAATCGGGCGCATTAATTGGAATCAGTACGCGAAGACAGGTCAGCTTTCGACAATTGAGTATCACGAGCAACGGGCAATCCGGATTGCGATTATCATTGATAGCCGTGCATCCGCACATGTAAGCTCACAGCCCTCACTTCCGACGGGCGCAACTCTTTGTGCATACGCTGCAACACTAAGCGTAAGCGTTCTTCTTGATGAGGGACATACTCTCACAATCATAGCCCTTGGGACCCCCGACCCAGTTCGGTCAGACCCACCACCGGCATACGCGTCGACTGATGAGGAAACAGCCTTTGGAACACATGCGGCTATGATCTGTAATGCGGCCGCAACAGGAAGCGACGAGATGATGACTCGCACTGACACTGACGCATCAGCGCTTGCTGGAGATGGTGGCATCGTTGATCAGCATCGGCTTCTATCACGTCTAAACAGCAATGAGCAGGTGTTATTCTGTACTCCTGCATTAGACGATACAGCTGTTTCGATCGCTCAATCGATCCGAGCCGATGGGCATGAATTGACAGTTCTCTCTCCACAGATATCAAATAGCGATATTGGTGGACGTATTGCTCATCTCAACCGCGCCGATCGGCTATTCAGAATACGCAGACTTGGCGGGACGATTGTTGACTGGAAACGCAATGAGACACTTCCAATAGCTCTCTCACGAGCGTTGAGGGATATCAACTCGCAATGACAGGTGAGGGGTCAGGAACGACCCGAGTCGCGAGTGTTATCACTGCCACGGCAGTCCTCATCGCGGTGATTCTTTTCATATACCAGATTGGTGCACGAAGCAGTGTCGCACTCAGCATACTTGCGGGTGGGACACTTGGATTTGTCACCATCACAGAACAACAGAACTCTGATTCGACAGTATTGACAGGGGTAACTACAGTATTACTCCCGGTGAGCGCAGCCTGTGGGGTCGCCAGTCTCGGCGTGGCAGCAGTTGAGAGTGGTACCCTTCCAGTGCTTTTTTTCGGAGGCACCGAACAACCCGTTGAGAGGCTTCTTGGGCGTCTCATCATGTATATTGGTGTGACGCTTGGTATTGGGACTGGTATCTATGGGGCGATCATGACTCCTCGTGACGGACCGACTGACGGTGTCTTGCTCAATCTCTGGAAGCAAACAGCAGTTGTCGAACTATCCGTGGGTGCGGTAACGACTGGACTTCTACTGTTGCGATTCAATTTACTGAGTGAGACATCACTACCGATACTGCCGCTTGGAGTAGTTGGTGAACTTCTTATTGACCCGAGATCACTTTCTGTTGGTCTGTTTATTACCGGGTTTGAAACGACAATCGCGGCATTTCTGATAAGTGAGGTCACTCAAACGGTGCCGATAGTCGAAATTGCCTCTCGATCACGACGTGACCGACTTCAGACGATACTGACGCAATCTCAGACAGTTTTATCACAATTTGCGGTTTTCAGCATTGTGCTCAGTCTTCTCAGTATCGTAGCAGCACAGACTGGTTGGTTAGCAATACTTATTAGACGTATTCCACCCCTCGCGCTGTTGATTGAATTTTCCGTCTCGTCTGGATTCCGTGTGTTTTTGATTACAGTTATTTGTCTCTGCAGCAGTGTTATTATTCTAGTATATATTATTCAACAATTGAGTGGAAACATCATGGGTATAGCACAGTCGATTGCCCCAGTATCAATCGGCGTCAGTGTGGTGATCATCGTCGCGTTGATACTGAGTACAGAAATTCAATCTGTTCTTTCAGCACTGCCGAGTGCGATTCAACCACAAATAGCGGAATACATACAGCTTATCTCACCAGTTGGGATAGTACTCATCTATGTTGAGATTGCATTATTTGCACTGGGAGTCGTGCTCTTTGGAAGTGCTATTTTGGAAGTGATTGGATATCTTCCATCTCATGCGACTGGCGGAGCAATCGCCGGGACGGGGCTCATTGGGAGTAGTCTACTTATTGGAATCTTTGATCAGGCTCCGTTAATCGTCTTCAGCGGTGTTGCACTCGCAATTATTGCATGGGATTCGAGTAGCCACGGAGTCACAGCCCAATCTGAACTCGGAGCGCGCGGTGGCACTCGCGTAACGATACTTCACAGTCTTAATACAATCGCCGTTGCACTACTTGGGGTTGGTATTGCATGGGGTCTTCAGTCAACCGTAATGAGTCTATCTGTCTCTCAGGAGGGTGCGCTCACTGGGGTACTCCTTATTGTGCCAGCGGTGTTGATCTTCCTGACAATATTGCGGGGATAGACACGAATAACTCACCGCTGAATATTCGCTGGAGTGTCTATGAGCCGGAGGACTCTCCTTCCATTTACTCACCAATAATACGAATCCGATGATGAACTGTCTGCTAAGGGTGTCTCAACAGATCCTACTTCATGCCCTGCGCAGCAGGGACGTCAACAGCATCGAGCACAGAGTGAGTGACTGCCTTGGGCTTGATATCTCGAATTGTGGCCTCTGAGGTTAAGACGAGTCGATGTGTGATAACTGCTGAGGCAATCGTTTTGACATCATCTGGTGTTACATAGGACCGTCCAGCAATCACCGCAGATGCACGTGCAGCCTCGTAGAATCGTTGGATACCACGTGGTGAGACACCGATATCAACGCGGTCATCCTTGCGAGTCTGACGAGCGATATCAACCAGATACTCACGAACGTTGAGACGCATTGAAACATATTCAGGTGTTTGTCGAAGCGTCACGACTTGATCAGGATTGATCACAGCATCAACCTCGGGGGTTGTCAGTTGTCGGTTACTACGGCGATTGATCAACTCAAGTTCCCCTTCGCGGCTTGGATATCCGATTGACGTTTTAACAATGAATCGGTCTTGTTGAGCCTCAGGAAGGCTGAACGTGCCTTCCTGCTCAACCGGATTTTGTGTTGCGATCACAAAAAACGGCTCTGGCAGTGAGTATGTATCACCGCCGACAGTTACTTGCTGTTCGTCCATCGCCTCAAGTAATGCAGACTGGGTCTTCGGTGGGGCACGGTTGATCTCATCAGCCAACACAACATTGGCGAAAAGAGGTCCCTGTTGAAAGCTGAACTCACCTGTCTGCTCATCAAAAATATGTGTACCAGTGATATCACTTGGGAGGAGATCAGGGGTAAATTGAATTCGGTTATATTCAAGCCCGAACGCGTCTGCCAACGCAATTGCGGTAAGTGTTTTTCCAGTCCCAGGCACGTCTTCAACTAATACGTGACCACGAGCGAGTAATCCGGTGATAATTGTGTTTAAAAACGAGCGATCAGCAATGACTGCACTGCTGATTTCATCAATGATACGCTCAATATGTGAGCCTGCCTCCTCTATTGAAAATTTATCCATCGTCATGCTCAATGATCATCTCTCATCACACGCATTCTCTGTTTGTATCTATAGCATCATTTGTCTTTTTCAATACACGATTTGAATTCGTTTTTATCTGATTTTTGCCCTGTCATGAACAGTCGAAGTAAACGACGTGAGCTCCTCGTAGCACAGCTTCATTACTGTCTTTCCGGACTGGAGACGGCTAACAAAGGTACTTATGTTATAAATTAGAGTTATTGATTAACTGATTTGGATTATGAATGACACCACGGACACGGACACGATTGAATGAATCAACGACTCATCGATCCGCACTAAAGCATGTGGACACAGCGGCTCCAGACTTCGCGCTGCTCCGTTTTAAGTATAATTCGTCGTGTCGGTCTCTCACCCCTGAGATGGACGCCCGACCACAACCGATTGTCGGCGCTTCTTGTCGTGATTGAAAACTGCTGGATATGTGGCGAACACCGTGCTGTTAGATTCAATTAAATGGTGGTCCCTGGTACCCGTTTCGGAGAGGGTGTAAGAAACTCGTGCGGGCGCTGTATCTCTGCTCTACTCGCTCGTGTTGGTCGCTTCTTGCGGACAGGAGATGAGCGCCTACAATCAGCGAAGTAGTAATCAGTTTCATGATTGCTGCAGATACCAGTACCCTATCTGTACTCTCATTGGTTTTGATAATTGTATCACCTTGCGTCATTGAGTTGGATCTGAATATGGGTCTGGGATCAATTCCCGTGGTATCCGCCCTGGATTGCCTGGGGATCATAACAGATAATTGAATACTCATCACAGAGAGAGTCACAACGTCGTCTTTATCCTCAGTGCTAGCTTTGAGATTGACCAAACCACAACAAGAGTTCAGCGTATCGAATATAATATGAATCTAATTCCAGATAACCACTAGCGTTGGCGAAAGAGTAAAACAAGAAGTGCAACAATCAAGAGGACTTGTACAACCTTATCAAGATAGCCTACCGGAGTAAAGTTTCCAGATTTGACCACGAACCAGAGTGGAATCTGCACTGCTGTGTACGGAATAGCAGCAATCGTCAGTAAACGCTGATTACTCCCGCGGATATAGAGCCCAATCCCTCCCAGAAATCCAAGTCCTGCGAGAATGAGTGGTGGGATTATTCCCTGACTGATGCCAGCGTATAGATGTGTGATTGCTGTGATTGTCAATAGGACAATTACTATCATCTCAAGTCTCGAACTGACTGCTCCTGTTGATGATTCAGATCTCGCCTGCTCAAGTGTTGACTCCATAGAGATATGTTAGTACCAGCGTTAGTAAAATATTGGGATTGATGCACATTACTATACCCCATGAATAATGGCAAATGATACTGTATTGATCGTGAACAGATTATCTGAATTCCGAATTAATGCGTATACCAACTAATAAGAGTCACCCGATGACGTAATGAGTAAATATCATTCTCAAGGCGTTATCGGAAAAATCGAGGGGTGCTCACATGCATTCCAATGAACACCGGATTACCTTCTCCTGGCTCAGTATCAGCATTCCTCATCTCAAGCGTCCCACTCCATCGTGTATCGAATGCATATTGCTCATGCTCAACCGTGTCGGTCCACTCAAGTCGGACGTCATCGCTGAAACACGCATGAGTGCTCGCCGTATATACGGTGAGATTCTTACTATCAACCACCCAGTCTGTGGTCCGTTTTGTCTGTGTGCTGAGTCCTTCTCTAATTGCGTTCCCACCAGTAAGTCGGTCTGAAATACCGAACTTCACAATTGAGTCCTCATCTGCAAAAAATTCACCAAGCGGCTCGCCAGCGCGGAGTGCAGCGTAATATGAACGAATTCTACGTTTGAATGTCATAGTCGCATAATGAGTGTCATAAATAAATCTTTGTGGCTATTATCAGTGTAGTATGTGTTACGGTAATTGAATCGACGATATTGAAGCTTGTGAGGATTGGATTCCTGAACAATCACACAGCTACCCAACAGTAATCCCGATTATACATTATTATATAACAAGATTTGAACTCTTCGGTCAATCACATCTTATGTTTGGGGAGTTATTTAATTGTCATTCTGATATCACGAACGAGCTGTAGCACCGAGCGCCACTGATCGTCTGACCCTGGAATCTCCTCACTCATATCGCCGATACGACTGGTGATTGTTTCACGTGCCATCTCGGGGTCGTCGACCCGCCGGAACTGTAAGTCACCCCCGCCAGCAACCTCAACCGTGACCGTTCCGTATCCAAACAATGATCCAGTGATTGACTGGCTGTAGGCTGTGTTCTGCACTTTCGACAACTCAATCCGTCGGACAGTTCGTCTCATAACACCACGCTTCGCCCAGATTGCTCGGGTTGTAATCACATACTCTGTTTGCTGCACCCGACGCACAGCCCATATGATGATACCGATGCCGAGGATACCAGCGATAATCAGCCGTCTATCCACGAGCACTGCCACCGCAAGCGCAAGAAGAGAAAACCCAATACCAATTGCAATCCCGCCGGTGGCCGCTGAGAGACGTGGATTTCCTTGCCAGACGGTTTTTTCATCATCAAATTGAAATCGCCATCCGTTGCTCATCAATCTTCATTATCCTTCGTTGTTGATGCTTGACCCGTTGATGTGTGATTACCGGCAAGATGAATACCGTCAGTGTCACTTTCACCCGCATCATCGGTCACTGCCGAACGAATTGTCCGGAGTTCTGTGAGAATTTCATCAAGCACCTCAGTGGTATCAGCTGTTGAGTCTGACTCACTGTGCTGTCGAGTATCAACTTCTTTTGCGACGAGTTCCTGAACCGATGCTGGATTCGGAATGTTACGGAATTGGAGTTCAACACCCGACCCACCAGCCGTGCTAATATCGACGGATCCATATCCGAGCGATGAGCCCAAAACCGATTGTGAATACGATGTGTTTTGAACCTTTTCAAACCCAATCTGCTGGACATTCATAGATAAAATACCACGTTTACTATACAATCCACGATTTGTGACAACATAATTTGTATTCGTATATTGAAGATATGAACTAACAACGATCGGAATCCCAATAAGGAGAAACGAAAGAGGGATTCCAATCACAAATGCAGGGATGATACTATACTTATGTGGTGTGTTGACCCACTCAATTGACTCGCCGTCTTCGAGTGTAAGCCAGTCAAGATCAACTTCAGCGGTATCAATTGAATCACGTCCTGATGTTTCCCGGAGGACCTCTTTGGACATGGATTTACTAACGTGGTCAAGTCAAAAAATCACCGTGACGAGTAATTGCTTAGGATACAGTTACAGAGATATCCATTTATTACTCCGTCTCTGTTGGACTGGTCAAATAAAATACCGGAGTGACTGGTGAACTCTCCCGACCTACTCAGCTATCACAGATAACTTTCTTAACGACGGGGCTTCCAGCGAGGGTTATTCAAATTCCAATTATCTCCCAAATTGAAGAGACTTATTCGCTGTGGGGGTCCACAGTCCTCACTACTCGTTTACTTCCCTTACTCCTTGAGCAAGAGGTATTGCCCTTGGCCATGATCAAATGCCAATACCGACATATTTGAAAGAAAAATATCTATCCATGACACAGGATGATGGTAAAAAGCGTATTCTACAGATACTTGCTCATGGTCGATCGAACACGCATCATATCTATCAGCAAAGTAATCTTGATGACGAGAGCGTTCCGGAGGTATTAGCGCAACTGTGCGCAGCTGGTTTTGTCACGGAAGTTGATCGTGGACTCTACTCAATTACCCCTGCCGGATTAGATCGTCTTGACCATGATTACCCCTCTGAGGCTGGATTTCTTACTACAACCGAGGTGATTCACGATGCGCCGACGATTAAAACAATACGACTCCATGGGGATCGTCAGATTGTTGAAACACAGGTGGACGATGAGTCGGTCACGATGCTCGCTGACGCACTATATGAAGTTCTCACCGGGACACATGCTGAAGATGAGATTACTGAGGCACTGAAAGAATTTCTGAATAAATAATTCCGGGAGTCTGAATATAATAAGATGCAGGGAAACCGAAGCTGAAGCTGAAGCTTGACACTCTTAACAGTCCCTGTCGCAGACCGCGAACAATCTGTTCAGGTTCGCATACGCGGTGAATGGTTGTTCGGTGAGGATCGTCAAATCAGCCTAACAGATTTTCGCTTGAAGAAGGATATTAGCCCTTAGCTTGATCTACCGTAACTCCGTGTGGATCCGCGTCACTACTGCCGATCACCATCTCAAATTCTGGTGGAAACTGACCATCAACAAGAAGTCTTGCCCAGTCGATGATGATCTCAAAGAACACACTATCATCATTCCTGAGATACTGACTGGGACCGTATTTATCCCTGTATTTACTTTTAATTTGTTCAGCAGCCTCACCCTGTACTTCTGTCGCCACTCCCTCCAATTGCAGATTATATTGCGCCTCATCGACGACGAGCGCAACCCGTGGATTGAGTGTCATGTTTTCGTATTTTCGATACATTGATTCAGTCGTAATATACAGATCAAGATTCTGATCAGAAACAAACCGAATTGTTGCCGCTTCAGGAACGCCGTCCTGCGATGCTGTCGCCAATGTACATGTCTGTGCTTCAGTAAGCACCTGTCGTGCTTTTTTCTTCGACGAGGGTGATGAAGATTCCTCAGTCACTATTAATAATTTTGAGAAGCTTTCTGTTGAGTGTTCTGCAAGCTCTGATATTAATCATGTTGTCCGCTAGTAGAAGTGATATGAGTACCCACTGCGTCTCAGTACCCCCTCTTCAGTTTATATTATATATCTAAAATAACAATAATAAAATCGTTGGCTGATTCCAATATGAAGATCAGTTATCAGGATAGCATATGTATTTCGACAAGACTGGCTACAATCATACCCATACCTGCTTTCAGAGCCTCTCGCCGACTGATTTGTGTGAAGCCGTAGTATAGCAATATCATCGGAATCGTCAGAGTAACTGCAATCATCCATGACGGCACCCACTGAGAATTGAGAAGAGGGAATATGAGGAAAGGGGAACTAATCCCAATAAGAAATGCACTGATTCGACCCCACTGGATCTCTGACCAACTCAAGCCATTATTTCGAGGAGGATTATCGATCAGTTCGCGTTTGGAGGGCATAGATGCTTACTCGTCATTTTGAAGAACATACACTTGAAACGTATGTTCATATTCGGTCTTCAGTATAATAACTGGGTATACATCGGTCAATGGCTGCCAGGTCATGATTTCTTGTTCGGTTATCGAAGGGCGTCGAAGCGGTTGTCTATACTCAGTGTGGACAACCGCATAATCTGAGTAATGTCGAATCAGTTAATCGGAATAGTTGTCGAGGAATCTGATGCGCGTTTTCGATCGTCTCCTGCCACTGGTCGCTCAGCAGGGACTGTTTTTATTCGACGTTCCTGTCCGCGACGCACGATGTCTAACATGACCGGAGTTCCAGGTTCTGTTTCAGTCAGCAGACAGCGCGTGAGCTCTTCGTGTGACCGCACCGACTGATCACCGATTCCAACAATAATATCACCACCGACTGGCACTGTTGCTCGGTCAACCCGCCGCTCCTGACGACTGGGATTCAATCGCTCGCCATTCGTTTGCTGTCGGACATTAACGACGATGACACCGCGTGCGGTGTCAAGCCCATTTGCCTTTGCGATACGTGGTGTCACGTCTAATGTCTGGACACAAAGATACGAATGCTGATACCGACCTGTATTGATTAATTCTGGCACGACCTCGGAAATAACTCTTGCTGAGACCGCAAATCCAATGTTATCGCCGGACTTCGCTCGGTTTACCCCGACAACAGGGTATTCCTCACCCGAGGCAGCCGTGTCGGGAACTGCTGTGATCAGCGGACCACCGCTGTTTCCGGGATTGATTGGGGCGTCTACTTGAACGATGTCGGGAATTGCAAATCCCCCTGATGTCGGCATAGATCGATCGACACCTGAAACGACACCGGTCGTGACTGACCCATCCAAACCGAGCGGGTTTCCAAGTGCTGCAACAGGCTGACCTGGTTGCGGATATGCTGTGTGCTCAGCGATTTGTAATGGCGTCGTGTCTGCTGGAGTATCCGTGACGCGAATAACCGCGAGATCAGTATACACATCACTTCCGACGACAGTTCCAGTCTCCCAACTTCCATCATGAAATCGAATATCGACACGGTCGCGCTCTCGAACCACGTGCTCGTTCGTGAGGAGGTGGGTATCGGTATAGAAGAAGCCTGATCCAGCACCGCGTTGACCAGGATCCCGATAGATAGACACGACGGATGGAACGACCGCCTCATAAAGCGACTGATAACTCGGTTGCTTCATGTAATCTATTAGTCTAAGATAACAAATCAATGTCGGCGTAATTCGATTGCGATTCATGACTGTCTGGTCTCATCTTGGCTATCCACCATCTCAGAGATAATAAAACCGCAAAGTAAAACAATCAGATGACGTGCTCGGACTCAGCGATTATGGAATTTCCGAGGCTAAACCCTCGCTGTTCAGAGCGAGGAGACAGCTAATAACTCTTCGTGTAACCAACTTCAATAGCAGTGTCGATATTTTATATCTTGACCGGTACAGTTACCACGATATTTCCTAGAACTACTTGTACGCACGGTCTGATGCTGGAAACGACCCGTGCCTACCGGGCGAAAACCGGTGCCCACCAACAGGGAGACGACGATCTCAATAACTGCGGGCACCCGGCGTCGAAACTGTGGAACGTCGCCCGTTTCCATTCATAACAAAAGGGAAAATACCGGCGAGACCCGGTCTGAAGCCGACCGCGAGCGATACAGAGACAGTGACCTCCACGCTCAGTCAACTCAGTCCTCGGTTTCCGATCCTCAACTCACATTGGAGATACCGATACTGACAGTGATGGGTCCGATCATCAATTGACAACTAACTCCTCACGGTATGTCTGATCACGTAGATGAACTGTGTATCAGAGCCGCGTGGAGGCGAAAATAAATATCCATACATGCGCGCAGATCAATAACACTATATGCCGGTTATACGTCCGCTCACCGACAATAACAGCAAGACGAGTGAAGTTGCTTCGCTTATTACATCACATTTCGCTGATGATTGGTCGTATGATGTCCCAGTGAATAACGAGAGTGATGGGACCTTCGTTCGAGTCGCAGAGAAAGATACTGATCCAGTTGGTGTGATGGCACTCACGATATACATGTCACGAGAGCAACTGCAAGAGGCTATGCATCTGATTGATACAATTGAACCGATTCCATCTGTATCTCGGTATGGACTTATTCATGCAGGATATGTCGACCCTGACCGGACTGGGGAGGGGATTGGAAGTTCCCTGATCGAGCGACTCCACGAGATCGGTGAATCACGGGATGTCGATCTCTTCGTTGCTGACGCATGGTTCCATGGTGGTCCTGATTCCCCAGCACAATTACTCACTACACATGAGTATGACATCTTACACACGCATTCCATAGCCGGACATACTGATGGACCCTGTCCGAAATGTGGCACATCATGCGTATGTGAAGCAGCACTTACAGTGCGTTCAGCTGACACAAACTGATATATCACGTATTCTCCGACAGATATATCAAAGAAACTACCGGACACATATCCACATTCAGTGTCTGTTGATGATATGAGCGCTAATCCGTTCAAAACTGAAGGGTTCTGGGTAGCGTCATCCCAAGCAGCTCACAGCGACAAAACGCTCTCTGGTAATTTTACTCAGATGTGAGTCTCCGGTCGAACGAATTTGGGGCAACCTGCCACATTACTTGTTCAATCGCATCCGCACAGACACTTTGAATAAATCCACTCTTCGTGCGATATGTTATTTTGAATCCCCAGGTGTCTTGATTGATATACTGCGTTCGATTGATTTGGAAAATTGCCTGGTCGTCATGTATTGTCGAGATTTCCTCGAACGCCTCTCGTGCCGCTGTATGATGATCTTTCTCAGAGATATTGAGTTTGACTCTGAGCGGTCTCATACGGTGGGTAAGCAACACCACCGGAAATATGTACTGTCATAAACCAGCATGTGATTGCTTAAACAGAGACAGTGGTCAGCTTACCACCGACCAATAAGCAGGCTGTCATAGGTTCCGGTAACAGGCGTGGGGAACGCAATGATAACCATTGTCTGAATCAATATGAAAATGATGTCTGATACGAAGCGCGTGCATGAGCAAGTTGATGAATCAGTTGAAAATCGCGAAATGTGGGCTCGGCGTCGTCGAGAAGGAATCCCGACAAATGAGAATCTTCTCGTCATCACCTGCATTGATGAGCGTATCCCAGTTGAGGAAACTCTCGGGATTGAACTCGGTGACGCACAAATCTTCCGTAACGCTGGTGGGAAGGTCACTGACGATGTTATTCGCTCAGCCGCGCTGACGACGAACTTCTTTGATACCGAGGAAATTATTCTCATCAATCATACTGATTGTGGAATGATGAGTGCTCCTGATGAAGCGGTCCGTGAGGGATTTGAAGCCGAGGCTGGTGATCTAAGTGAGATAGACATTGATCCGTCATTACCAGCGTTGAATATCGGTGACGCTGATATTATGGATTGGGTGAAAATGACGGATGATATTGATGAAGCCTGCGCCACGCAGGTTGAACATCTCCGTCAGTCTGAGTTGATTCCTGACTCAGTTACTATTACAGGGTATGTGTATGAGGTTGAATCTGGCGAGTTACGCCGCCCTGGTAACCGCATGGGTGAAATAATCAGCGAGCGTCAGTAATGTCAATACATAACTTCAACGTACTCTGTATCTTTAGTATCTAAAAGATACATCACAGCTCCGTTGCTCAGTTGACCCACAATCACTAATAGAAAGTCGTGGATGCCGGCTTCAATACGTTCTGAGGGGTTTGTTTCATCCTGATATATCTCTCAGCTATCATCACCAACTTGAGCATCTCTAAATTACATGATTATATGAGTTGGTTTCGATGGTCGCCATCTCAAAACGGGAAGAATACGCAGAGATGCTGCATATGTATGCCTCTATAGAACTATTAGTAACTGATATGTGACCCCTGACCCCGGTAGGAAGATGAGTATATGTGTTTGAATATCCAGATAAAGAGTATAGTAAGGATGGATCAATGAGTACCGTTGGGATTATCACTGATATTCATCTGCGAGAGACATATCATGATGAAATTATTGAACGATTGTATCAAATAAGGGATGAACAAATGAATGAGACCCAGATTTCTCATACGTTTATTCTGGGAGATTTATTACAGGAGTCGACAAAACACACTGATCGGAAGCACTTACTCGAGATCAAATCAATATTTGATAACTGGGTATCACCAGTAACTTATCTACTCGGTAATCACGATGTTGCGACGCACTCAAAGGATGAACTTAGTGCAATCCTCGATCAGGATAGATTCTATGGGGTCATTCGGATTAATGATCAAGCATTCATCTATCTTGATTCTGTGAGAGAAGATGTCGGGGCTCGTGGAGTAATCGGTCCCGACCAGCGCAGTTGGCTTGATCGCACTGTGTCGTCGGATGCTGTCGTCTTATCACATCATCCCCTTGGACGGTTTTCAATCAGTGATAATGTCTGGTTTGGAGACTACCCAGAGCGTGCATACCCATGGGATCGGAAAGAGGTACTTACAACGCTTCAAGAAACGGCTCAGGTCAGCGTAAGCGGACATATTCATCAGCCAGGACGCACGACGTTCCGTGGATTATCACATATATCGATCAATGCCATGAGCAAGGAGACGCCGAAAAACCCTGTCAGCGGGAATTATGCACTTCTCAATACCGGAGAGTCACTGGAACTGACAACTGGTCGTGCAGAGTAAATTACTCGGGTCCTGTCTGAGTTCCAACTGTGTGAGTGAATAAAACCCCCGTGAGCTCTTGAACAGATGCACAACATGTCAAACATGCAGTGGCGATTGTCAATGGCTTCAATCTTGACTCAGCTTCAAGGGAAATCACGTGCATTTAATAGACTCACAAATACGTCAGTTAGACGATGTTATATTGGATCTTATATGCTGAGGGATATCGGCGGTCATGTCGAAATTACTGTTCGTAAAACCACTCCAAGCGGGACTTCCTTTGGGACATACACGTCATGTGACTCGTGTATGCTTTCAGGATTTGACTCAGAAACAGTCACATATGGTTCCTGAAGATGTTCATCGATCCGACCCTGTCCGGAAACAGCAATGAACTGATCAGCAGTTGACTGCATCTGGAGGTCCCGGACAGTATCTCCCGCTGCGATAACATGGTCCCAGTTATGTTGTTCATCCAATGCTGTGAGCATTCGAGATTTATTTATTGAGTAGAAATCCCCGGTAAAACGCCCTGTCTGGTCGGTTTCAAATTTCGTTGCAACGACTGCTTGGATAGGGACTTCAATTGCCTTGCTGGCGAATATATTCGCTATCGTCGCTGGCATATCTGTTATAAGCAAGAGTTCAACTGATGGTGTCGATGTCGTAATATCTTCTAATGCAGCGGCTGTTGGGTTATCGATGAGTGCGCATCGGCTAAGCGCTTGCTTCATTGCCGTTCGGAGTTCGCCTCGGCGATGTGTGGTGATTGCTTTTGCGTACTTTTTAAGTAATGAGATTCGCATTTCGTCGTAACTGTTCGTCGACGGCGAGTTGAACGTATATTTGGGATCAATCACAGTATTAATCTGCGTCTGAACTTCCCGAAGAGTATCAAGCAGTGAGAGGGCTAACTCGCCATCACCAAGACGCTGAAGCAGATCCACAGTTCGGAGTGTTATTCGCCATCGTTTCTCTGTCCACGGATTCCCGTAGTAGCGCCCAACGAGCCCAACAGCCTGTCGAAGTATACGGCGGTCAGTCGGTGACCAGTGACCGGACTGAACGAATGGGAGATAGCTGATCGATTCGATAAACACAGAACCACCACGATAGAGTGTGCCGTCTATATCAAGACATAATGCTGTTGTTGTGGGTGACTCGGACATTATATATCGACACCGAGACAGTACCACCCGCTTGTGTGTAATGTTGTGGTCATCAACTCTTGATTCATCTAGCCATCAAAATAATTAATTGGAAAAGTGATCTCGGATACCTGTGAGTGCTACACATCATATTACGAGAGGTCTACATGTATTTTCTCTCCGATAATAAATATCTGTAATATTTCGGGAGGCATTGATAAATGTGCACTTATTATCAGGCGGGAAATAAAGAGGTACCGTCCGTGTCGATATTGAGACCCGTCGTTGAATTGATTCGATTATATCCTCATTCAGCTTGCTGGTTGTACTCGATGTCCTCATCATAGTCCCGCCCCACCGGTGTGCCGCTCGCATCAATCTGATTCTGAAGCCATGCTGTTGCGCTCGTGAGTGTTTCTTCATCAGTAGCGGTCATCTTAATTCGATTATGACTAGCATCCCGGTCTGGATAACAGCCTATCTTGACTTCCTCCCACCGCTGAAGGTGGGCTTCTGCTCGCTGCGTGTCAGATCACCAGGAGTATTGCCGATCCCACCGCTGACAATCACTGCGCTAAAACTCTCACTATACTCACGCACGCGCGATTGGATCAAAGAATGCTTATTAGCCACAGTGAGTATTCGCTTGACGGCGACACCGCGTTCTCTAAAACGCTGTGCAAGTCATGTTGCGTTTGTATTGGCCGTATCACCTACAAGAAGCTCATCATCAATAGTCAGGATGGCAACTCTCATTCATACATCATATACTAGCAGTTTCGTCCACAAACAGGTATCATCTATGTTTCATCAAACTTCTGAACGAATGTTAATGCGAATATTATTTATGATTAATCACTTCCATCGCCAGAAAATTAATATTTTGATACTATTTCTCTATGTGACACCATGATATTTGCTTTGACCATTTATTCGACTGTAAATGGTAGCATCTGTGATTCTCGTCCCGATATAGAGCGAATTTGCCGTCACATTTATTATCATTTGCTCCATATATTATCTATATTCATGGGGATCAGTGAGTTCTTGTATATCCTACCTACCAACGAGAGTGACCAGACACCTGCAGCAGAGACACATATCGAGTGTCGTAACTGTGGCACAAATCTCGAAGCTGACCTCGATACGTGTCCCGACTGTGGCGGTAATCCTGCCGTCTATCAGATATCATAGTTTGTCTCTCGACAAACAAATGAATACAACGTAGTGAAGTGTCTGTTAGTAGTCCCCAAACCTTCGAGAGTTCATTTTCATTTTTGTTTCGCCATCTAATCTGTGACATATAGAATCATGGGATATAGATTCTCTTCGCTTTGAGTTTCGACGACTGATACTATCACAGGATGTATGTGCAGTCTCTGAGTAAGATTGCGTATCGATACGAGAGATGCGCATATATATATCCATTGTGACTGTAATACAATGAACGATGACTCACAGATGACTGAACCATTATCTGCGATGTATCTAATTAAATTTGGATGATGAGAGTGATACGTGAAGCAGGCGCAATCCCACTGAGGCTGTGGATACGCGCCGTCGCAGCCTGGGTTTCCGAACAGTAACACTGCTGTTGCGACATGAGATCCCTGTAAGTGTCGGCGCACTGGTTCTGACCCCAGTGTCGCCGGGCGCCCGACAGGTGGCGGTTCGAGTGTAAGTGTAAGTGTGAAGTGTGAGTGTGAGTATACGCCCACTTTGGAAGCAGGGTCTGTCCCATGTGGGAAGCAAACAACAACCACGTCATGTAAATAACTCCAAGTCTGGTGAACCCAACGACCGACCACCGCTCCTGTGGCAAAAATAACACGGGAACGCGTTCTTGGCTAAAGAGTAGAGTCCTGGGGGCGGGGGTTGGGTTTGTGGGTTTGGCACTCCCGATACACAGAGGCTGTCCCTTGCCCGGCTCCGGCTATATACCGATTCCCACGGTGTGTTCGCTTGGCAGTCTGTGTGACCCCCGCACCTGCACCTGACACTCCCAACTCAACTCAACTCAAACTCAACTCAACTCAACTCAACTCAGCGCTGCGGTGCCGTGGGATTCCTCTGCGTTCACGCGGAGGAGAATGTCAAAGACTACAGTTTCGTTCGTATGATGTCATTGATTGTTGTTACTTTGTTCGGATTGAACGTCCACTCAGCTTTCCACTTATTTGGGGCAATTTCAATTGCCATCAGTGCTGCTGCGGCCGTCTCAGATTGATGAACGACAAACCATGAGTTTCGATAATCACACGTATATCCCCCATGTATCTTCACACCGTATCCACGCGGCGGAATTTGGTCTGGCACGCCATATACATGCGTATCAACGTCGGCATCCCCAAGCCGTCGGTAGACATTCTCAGTCCCATTCTCATCGAGTAGTCGAGAGAGTCGCTGGAAGGATGCCCGGTGAACACCGCCATATTCATATGATAACCGCTCAATATACCGTGATATAAGCACCAAAATCAGCTTCTCGTTATTCGATTCAGGATATCCGTGTAGATGAAATGGTGTGTCAGTCAAAGCTGTGATCACATCCGGATATTCAATCTCTTCGAGTTGTGCTGCACCAGTGATGTATCTATCTGAGTTCACTAACAACAGCGATGATTCGATCTCCTGCAGTGGCGAACTCGCTGCGATGCGATCATTGATTAACAATACAAGTCGACTCTGCTCACCGCCACTCAACGCCGTGGTATCAACCTCGACAGGTTGTCTGGTGAATATGTCTTCGATCATCTGCTCAATAACCGATGGTCGATCTGCATTCTCAACAACAAGGGCGTATTCTGGAACGTCAGCATCGGCGATATGCTGATTGAGGACGGACTCCTCTGGAGAACACGACAGTTCCGCTGTCAAAGTACTATTACTACTAGTTCATTGGTATTAAACCCAACGCGGGCACATATGCGGGTTTTAACGCCGCTAAGCCGAGAAATCGGATAGATTTCGAAAGTCGAATCACTGGTTTACCGGATGAGTTGAACGGTAAATTCGCGGATTTATACCTATGGATAGACTACCTAAATCGGACATGAAATTCGATGCAGACGGCAATAGACCAGCTCTGTTAGCCGCTGGGGTACTAGGAGCTGTAGCGACCGTTGCTGGGAAACAGATCGTCGCACAACTCACACGCGGTCGCTTAGGGAGCACTGAGGAATATAATGTAGCAAAGGTCATTGTCTCAGGACCGATTCAGCGTGACCGCGGTCGACCATCGCCATTGTCAGCTTCGGGAGCGTCAACTGCCGATGATATCGTCGAGCGGATTGAGGATGCCGACGATGATGATGCAATCGAGGCACTTCTTCTTGAGCTTAATACACCAGGTGGAGAGGTGCTACCAAGTGACGATATCCGCCGGGCTGCGATTGAATTTGACGGTCCGACGATTGCGTATGCGACTGATACATGCGCATCAGGCGGGTACTGGATTGCGAGTGGGTGTGATGAACTGTGGGCAAGAGATGTCAGTCTTATTGGCTCGATTGGTGTCGTTGGATCCCGACCCAACGCGGCTGGATTAGCTGATAAGATTGGAATTTCATACGAACAATTCACCGCTGGAGAGTACAAGGATGCTGGCGTTCCCCTCCGCGAGATTGAAGAGAGTGAGCGGGAGTATCTCCAGAGTATCGTTGATGGGTATTATGATCAGTTTATCGAGACTGTGAGTGAAGGTCGTGATATGGACCCCAATCAGGTTCGTGACACAGAAGCTCGCATCTATCTTGGAAGCGATGCGCTTGAGATTGGACTCATCGATGAGCTCGGGACTGAGGATGATGTCACAGATCGAATCGAGAATCTCATCGATGCTGAGCCTGAGATTCGGGAGTTTGAGCCGAAGAGAGGTCTTGCCGAGCGATTAAGTATCGGTACAGAACGCGTTGCTTTCGCTGCTGGAAGTGGGGTCGCGAGTGTGTTTACAAGCGATGGAGGCGATATTGATGTCGAATTAAAGTAACACGGAGAAAGCCCCCGTTTCAGCTAAACGACGTGAAGCGGTGCTGAGCGTGCAGATATAATCACAGTCGAAATATCCCTTTTGATTATTGTTCTAAGTGATAATCATATAGCACTACTCCTGGTCGGTGCGATCAATGAGGCTGTCTCAGATGTCAAAGTCTCCATATCGAGGTTCATTTCAGGTATCACTGTGACAGCAACTATCCGCTAGTCTCATTTTCGCGCTCGCTATATTGTCAGTATGAATTCGAAGACGTTCTACTGCATTGTTGATTTTGATAGCTCACAAACAGATCAACCCGAGGGAATCATTCGAAGTGCTATCCAGGGGGTAATCAACTGCGGCGATGCAACGGTCGGTTCAGTTGATGTGCAGAAAGCCGACATGGTTAATGAATACACTGAGCAAATCACCACGCAGGCGACAGTCCAGTTGACGCTGAATGAATTACAGAGAAAGACAGATACCGATACCGACACGGACATGGACACGAAACGATGGATTGAGACCCGAATGAACGCCGAAGCACCTCAGGGTGTGTATGGCATTCGACTCACCGAACGGTGATGTTGAATGACTGTGTCATTCACTGGATGTTGGGTCTCAAAGTGGGATTGAATATCCACGTTTCATATTCGATTTGACGTGAGAGTATCTATTCATTGGTTTAGATGATATTGTGAGTGTTGGGACGCCGATAGAAACCGATAATATGAAGATTGATTTGTCCGCAAACCACAATCAGGTCATGTCCGACGACACGACACCAACGCTCGTCAATCCAGAGTGGCTTGAAAAACGACTTGATGCCTCCGATGTGCAAGTGCTTGATTGCACGGTCTATCTGCAGGCTGGAAGTGGTGAGGAAACGTATGAGCTTGAATCCGGGTATGACAACTGGAGTGAAGCACACATTCCAGGGAGTCAGTTTGCTGATCTTATCGAAGATCTTTCTGAGACCGAAAATCCAAACTACCCGTTTCAGTTACCGACACCGGATGCATTCGCCTCTGCAGTGAGTGAATTAGGAGTGAGTAATGACTCGCGGGTTGTTTTGTATGATACTGTCGACCAGGGGAATAATAATGAATGGGCAGCCCGTCTTTGGTGGATGTTTCGTGTATTTGGGCATGACCAAGTCGGTGTCCTCAATGGTGGTTGGTCTCGATGGACGGCTGAAGATCGACCGGTATCCTCGACGGTGACAACGCCGACATCAGCTCACTTCACTGCTGAGTACCGCGACGAACTCGTTGCCGACAAGGAAGATGTTCGCGCTCAAATAAACGATGCCGATGCGTGCGTGATTAATGCGCTTCAATCAGGCGACCATGCGACTGAGCGGATTCCAAACAGTGTCAATGTTCCTGCACTCGGTGATGAAGGTGTGCTTGATGCTGACGGCACATATGTGTCTGATGATGCGCTCAAAGAACAGTTCTCAGAAGTTGGTGCAACAGAGGCTGATACTGTGACTACCTACTGTGGAGCTGGTATCGCAGCAAGTAGTGAGGCATTAGCACTCCATCAAGCTGGTATTACTGATGTTGCTGTGTATGATGGCTCACTCAGTGACTGGACGGCAGATCCAGACCTTCCAACCGAGCAGAGTGAGTGATAACGCACAGATACCTACTCTGCAGAGTGTGACTGCGACATCTATTGAATATATCTTTCGACAACGCGAACTCTGTTCGATTGTCCTTGCTGTCTGGTTTCGAATATTCACGCAATCGTCAGCAAGCGGTCTATCGCTATAACGCGCCGACGAAGGTATGTAGATTACACCCTAAGAGATAATATCGAAATGATTCACCAATTAAGCCCTGCTGAGCAAGCGGCGGCGTTGGTCAGTAATCCGGATTTATACGACTCTCTTGCGGATGAATACGAGACAGAACTCGAGTTTTATTCGACACTCAGAAATAACGCACAAAAGTCACTGGAAACATTTGAGGAGTATGTAAGACTGCGGGGTATATTCTTAACTCGGGGTCCAACCGAAGCAATCCGTTCTCGGATCGAGGACCGACTTGACCGGAGTCTCAAAAACATGGTATTGGGAACAAGCCCTCGTGGTCGTGCATATGCTGTCGATACGCTCAGTGAGCTTGAAGCACGTCGACAGACATTTCAGCGATTAACTATCGAGATTCCTTCGTTATTAGCGGTCGTCCAGACAACTATTGAGCATCTCTATGATGATGTTTCCTCACCAACGGACGTTCGTCAAACCTGTGAGTCATTACTGGCGGCAACACCGGCAAATCAGCGAGACGCCATTGAATATCTCTCACGGGTTCGACTCACAGAGCAACTGCTCGCTTCTGAAAGCCCACAAGCCGATATCAACACCGCTGTACTGCAGTATCTCGAAAATGTCTCACTCCCGAGGGTAGACACAGAGATGACAGCCGCAGAGTACCGACAAGCTGCTGAGGAACGGTCGCCTACCGACCCTGATAAACAACGTCTCTATGAGGCTGCATTACATGCTGACCCATCGAGCGCACGGGTAAGTGATTATCTGTATTTCACAGCGTCGAATCTGATTGAGGACTATCGACACGGAGGAGATGACATAACTCGGGCCGAACTCATTGTCGCACGGAGACAGCTACAGGCAGTTGACCGTCTCCATCCAGAATCATGGGATCAGACAAAGCAGGCATATGCCGAATCGTACCGGCATATCGCAGATGCGATCGAGGCAGGTGGTGGTCGGTGGCTCTCGACACATGCTTCTAACCTTCCGCCCGAGTGGTGGAGTGTCGCTGAGGCATATGTCAGAGCAGCACAAGCAATCGATGCTGTCGATATGGTTCGAGCGATTAAATATCTCAGTAAATCTGTTCGACACGCTGGGCATGCAACAGATGACTGGAAAACCCGAAAGCATCTCCATCGAACAGCATGGGCAACGTTTGATCAGTTTGATCCGACAGTTGTTGCAGAAAACCCTGAGCAATTACGGAGTGCCGAGGAAATTGAGACTGCGATTACTGGCACACGTTCAGTTCATCAATGTCGAGAGTTTGAAGCCTCTGCACATGTCGCATTTGAAGCGGGTAATTATAACACAGTCCACACTGCCAGTAACCGTGCACGATCCGCTGCAGAGCAATCTCCACAGGAGTATATTCATCTGCGAGAGTTGGATGCGATTGAAACGATTGCGACCGCTCGTCAGGCTGAGCAGCGCGGTGAATATGAAACCGCACTGAAACAATATCAGCAGTTTGATTCTGAGGAATCGCATCTCCAGTCAGGAGTCACCTGTCATGCACAACTGTGTGAGATCAAGCAAGCAGTAAATGATGGGCGTCATAATGATGCACTTCGTATCGCACATCAAGGATTTAATTCGGAGTCCATCATTGCCATCGCGACTGAGGCTAGCTGTGGTGTTCTTCGAACGGAATTAAATGATAGCTCTGATCTTACAGCCACAGAGCAATTCTTATCGATCAATACCGATGTCGTCTCTACTCTTTCCGTTGTCCTTCGTTTGTTACAGGCTGGCGGGACAGCAACACAGTTACTCCAGCAGCAGGCGGCTGCATGTTTTCAGAACCTCTGAACGCTTCGGAGACCGAATTATAATCGGAGAATAGCAGATTATGATTCCAGCATATGAAATAAGCAGTATATGCAAATTCAATTGCACCGATGCGCGAGTAAGATGCGTGTCCTCGGATTCAGATGTGAGCTTTATCCAAGCTTAATCTTCTGATTCTACTGTTCAGGTAATCTGTGTGAAATCTCCATCTCTGACGACCACAGCCTCCCCGTCAAACTGTTCATTCGCCTGTGATTCAAGTTCTTGCTCATCACCTTCATGTCTTGGGGAGATATGTGTGAGCCAGATCTTTTGACTATCAGATTCTGACGCAACTTGGGCTGCTTCTGACGCGGTCGAATGACCCGTCGAGTGCGCTCTTTCCGCTTGTGCTTCGGTAAACATCGCGCTATATATCAATAATGAGGCGTCTGATGCTGCATCAACGACAGCATCAGAGGGTCTGGTATCCCCGGTATACACTATTTTTCTTCCAGGCGTTGGGTCTGACAATACATCCTCAGGTTCGACAGTATCTCCGTCATCTGTCTCAACAGTTTGACCATCTTGTAGTCTTCCATATTTCGGACCAGGGTTCACACCAAGCGCTTGGGCTTTTTCAACAAGAAATTCTTGTTTGGGTGCCTCTTGGACAGAGAACCCATGGGAGTGTTCTGTGTAGGGAGTACTGAACGGGTGAATGGTGTAGTCTTCTGTTTGAACTGCTGGTTCATCGCTCTCATACCCATGTATCTCCACTGGATAGCTTGGCCATTCGTACGCGCCTGTAATCATATCGATTGTTCTTTGTCTTCGTTGCTCTGGGACATAGATATCGAGAGGTCTCTTGCGCTCGTCCATCTCAAGAGCTTGTATGAGTCCAGGCAGCCCAAGCGTGTGATCAGCATGAAAGTGGCTGATGAAAACAGCATCAACGTTTGGTGATGAATTGTATTTCATCAAGCGCTGTTGAGACCCCTCTCCACAATCAAAGAGGATTTTATCCCCGAATATATTCAGATAAATACAACTTGTCCCGTACTGAGAGGTAGGAACACCGCCGCTCGTTCCAATGGCAGTAACCTGCATATCTGAGTATGTATGTGCACATAGCTAAATCACATGCATCACGCATTACTCACCACCCCGAAATCACGAAGACCTGTGCGAGATGCATTAATAGATCACCGAACGACTGAGACAGTCTTAGTCGTGTCACACCCTTGTGATGTGGAGATGACACAAGATAAGCGAATAGATATGCACTCTCTGACGCCGAAAGCGGTCGTATGACGCAAGCCCGGGAGGGTGAATCGATACCCGCCGAAATATGAAATTTTACTGAGTGATACCGGAAGATGCAAAAACATCAAAGACAATCATGAGTGTGTTATTCGGATTTACATTCAAACTCACACTCACACTCACTGCTCACGTCTTCGTATAGATGAGGATATGTCATCGCATATGATTTTCGGGTATTCATGAAAAGAACATTCACTATGTCACCCTCATCCAGATATTTTTGAGTGAGACTCCAATAGATCATAAATATGGGCATTGAGTCGGGGAGTGGTGATACAAAGAATATGAATGACCACGCCTCACTGACGACAGAACTCGGCAGTGAAGATATTGCGTTTGTCAATGAAATAAACACACAAATTGCGGATCTCATCGAGGGCACCCAAACGCTTGCACATGAGTATATCCTCGGGGATATCTCCGATTACGGCGTCTCATCGAATGGTCACGGTCACTTTGATCTGGTGCATGAGGACTCATCATTTCACTGTGTTGTCTTTCGCTCCCGATTAGACGAGCTTCAAGATGATATTGAGCAAGGAACTCTAGCCGCGGTGAGTGGCGATATTTCCTATTATGAAAGCGAAGGGAGCGTCTCGGTTCTTGTTCGAGATGTCATTGCAGTCGGACAGGGCATATATCAACAGACCTATCAGGAAAACAAACAGACACTCGCCGAAAGTGGTTATCTTGATGAAGCAGCCAAGCAGCCGCTTCCGCATCTTCCGACCCACATTGGGATTGCAACGAGTGGTGACAGTGCCGCTCGTCAAGATGCCGTGACAAGTATTCATGACCAGTATCCAGATATTGATATCACCGTTCAAGACACGAGTGTTCAGGGAAACGACGCATTAGTCTCATTGGTAGATGCCATCAACAGTCTTGATGATGATGCACGGATTGAATTAATCATCCTGACTCGTGGCGGTGGTGCAAAAAAGCATCTGCGTGTATTCAATGAGATACCACTGTGTCGTGTGATCCACGAGACAACAACGCCTATTATAGTTGGTGTCGGTCATGAAACCGACCGAACACTCGCTGGAGCAGTCGCAGATGCGCGTGTCATGACACCAACTGAGGTTGGCAAAGTTGTGCCACGAAAAGACGAGTCACAACAAAAAGTCGAACGACTCGCAACTGATCTCCACCGTGCATATACCGACACAGTCAATCAATCGATTGAACGAAAGCACGACCGTCTACACAGCGCTTATCGACGTCAGGTTACGGACGAACTTCGATCGTTGTCCAACCGACTTACTACTGCGTATGAGACGGTTAAACAACAAAAGAAACATGAACGTGAGAGAGCTGAAATGGTCAAGCCATATGAGCGCACGATTCACCGACAGCGTCTTATAATCGTGGTATTGAGCATCTTACTTGTGGTAGCAACCATATTGATTATTAGTAATATATGAGCGATAATCAAACGCACCCGAGCGATGAGTCAATCACGGCACAAATTGAGCGTCTTGAGGCTATTATTACCGAACTTGAGGATGGTGATGTCTCATTAGAGCGGGCACAACAGTTACACACTGAGGGAGAGCGTATCCTCAAAGCGCTTGAAGATGAATACGACCTTGGAGAGGGTGAGATTATCGAGCGGTCATAAAACCGCAATTGAGAGACAATTGCTGCATACAATCAGACTGGTTACAGTCATTTCTGCTCTGTGATGTATCAATAGTCACTGAATGACGGTGGATGACCGACCGAGACAAGAGGGTATCACTGAAGAATCAGAGACAAATAAAGACAAACTCAGATCAGATTCATGAAACTGGAACTGGTAAATAAGCGTACAATCAGATTCCAAAGTATCAAGACTGTTCTCACCCTGGCGAATGAGTAATGTCGAATCAGACGGCTCATGACGGTCACCACCCTGGACCACCTCGCTTTCTTTCTGTTGATGATTGTATTGTCGATCCAATCTTCGTTGATACGGACCACGGATTCGACCGGGATAATCTTGCCCCGACAATATCGGGTCAGCCGACTCAGGATCCTGAAAACTACGATGCAGATGCGTTTACCTGGCGGGTTATTACTCGACCATCACAGAGTTCAACCACGATTGAGCATGCACTGAGTCCATATGACCATCGAGAACGGTACGACCATGGATTGCACAACACTGCTGAATTCAATCCGGATAAACCGGGAACGTATAAAATTGAATTGAAAGCCCCTGATGAAACACATGAGCTGACAATCCGTGTGTTCGATAGCCCAGATGAGCATCAAAAAACAGATGAAATAACCGATACTTCGATACCGGTACCGATAGTGGTGCCCTCCCACGGATTAGTCTTGATGGATATTATGACGCACAGAGAGACTCATTTATTATTGAATCACATCCGGCACTTGCACCCAACAGCAAGGCATCCGACTCAGATCTTACTGTTGAGTTTCTCCCACACGATGCGAGTGAGCTTGATACTGAGGATATCACTGTGAGTGACACGAAGGCACAGATTCCACTGTCAGCGCTCAATGCCCCAACGAGTGTATATGCTTGCCCTTTTGACGGTCAGTGTGTTGGTGTGCGCGATCACGTACTTCTTAATCCCGAAACAAAGACGGTGTCATTGCCAAACCGTCCACCTGATTGGCTTGACAATGCTGTGATATATGAAATCTTTACTCGGTCATTTGCAGGGACCCCTGGTCAAACCACATTTGAGACGCTGGACAACCGCGTGTCGTATCTGAGTTCTCTGGGTATTGATGTTATATGGCTCACACCAATTGTGCCCGCATGGAGCCCAACCGTGGAACGTGCTCCCGGTGGACCACATGGGTATAGCGCAACCGATTACTTTTCTGTGGCTGATGATTTAGGGACGCTAGCGGAATTTGAAGCGTTCGTTGAGCGCTGTCATGACCATGATATCCGGGTCTGTTTCGATCTAGTGATTAATCACTGTGGATGGCCTCACACATTCTTTCAGGACACTATTGCTGAGTTGGATGCTGATTCGAACCCAGATGATATCAGCACCTTTCCGAGTATTGCATCCTGGAATACCGACTCAAAGTATTTTGACTGGTTTGATCGACAACAGGGAGGAAATGAGTACGATGTCGCTCCTGCACAGACGAGTTTCTTTGATGTGAGATATCAGCCAAATCTCAATTTCGGTAATGTTGCACTTCGAGAACACATCCTCGCTGTTATCGAATTCTGGGCTCAGCGGGTTGATGGCTTTCGGTGTGATATTGCATGGGGAGTACCACACAGCTTCTGGGTTGAAGTTCGTGAGCGAGTGCGAGCACAGAATCCTGAGTTTTTCCTCCTCGATGAGGCAATTCCACGAAAAGCTAGCTTTGCCGCCTCAGAGTTCGATTGTCATTTCGATACAGCAGGATTCATGCAGTCTGTCCATGCAATTGCTCAAGGAAAACGGTCACCAACAGATCTCCTCACCGATATTGCAGCCCGCAGAAACGATGGATTCCCACAGCATACTCACTTACTCAATGCGACGGAGAACCATGATGAACCTCGATTAACATATCAGGCGATGCTTGGTCAACGACCCGCTGCAGAGAAAGTCCAGCGAGCGGCAATGGCAGCAGCAGTCATGCTTCCGGGGATCCCAATGATATATTATGGACAGGAGCGATTGATCACTAAGCATGGTCGGCGTCGAGAGCCTGCATATCCGGACGACCCGACCCAAAGCGATGATATCGAGTCAGATCCATATAAGCGAGCGTTCATAAACTGGTCGACACTTCCTACAGAGCACTTTGCCTTTTATCAACGTCTTATTGCGCTGTATCACGACTCACCCGTGTTTGGGGTGAAATCAAAACTCACCCGAGTCGCTCACCGGAGTGAGACACCCACGGACGTGCTTGTTTTCGCTCGAAACGCGGGCATGAATGAGCCGAAGCGAGTAATTATCATTAATTTCGCTGAAGAGTCCCGACACGTGGACCTTCGGGCAGTTGTTGATACGACAGACCAGTTTACTGATAATGATATCAGCGTGGATACAACACCATCTGAAGATATTGTTACTGTTGACGTTGAGACAGTGGCAGTGCTCAAGACTCCATCACTGCTTGGACAGGATGTCCCGCCACAGTCATGATGTCATGGATATGTTGTTTATGTATTTCAATAGAGTAAATTGTGGTAAGATCACTTACTGAGTCTCTCTGGATTCTAGGGCACAGCCTGCGGACACAGGTTATCAAGAGCATCTGTTGTCATCATCGGTTCGATAAATTTACCAGCCGTGCTCACTCGGATTGCATAGAGAATCTCGCGACATACAGTTCATCAATCAACTGTTGAGCATCATAGATAGATATGCTCCCGACCACGATTGGACTCCAGCATCGAGACTCCTGTCGGTCTCGGGTACCACCCTGATGAAATCCCGACACTAGTGTCAAAAATAGTCACAGCAACTTATACCACAATCAACCTGAGGCATGTATGCGCTGTATTTGAGGGCACGCGCGCAATTCGGCACTCATATTGACTATCGATCTGCCCATGCGACCCATAACCCAAGGATGATTCCGACAACGCCAAATCCAGCCGTCACGAAAGAGGGGTCCCACCAGTCAACCGACGCTGTCACAAGTCCAATAACGCTGAGGGTGACACAGGAAAAACCGATTATTTTACTCGGATATCGTGGGTACTTCTTGAACCAGTTTGACATAGATCCATCTTCGTCATCTGGCATGTGATTAATCATATTCCTTTCTTTCTGATATTCGTTAGTGAACTGTTTCCACTATTGGAATACCAGCACAATCACAAATAGTTAGTACACACTCTAGACACCGCAACGCCACGGCGAGTGGTCCACACTGACGAAGCACATCTCAGTTGTCACTGTTTGACTCCAGTAGTGAATGAATCTTCACCCGCCCGATAATCATCAAATCGTGTGCAGCGAGATAACGGCTGAGTTATATGGGTGATTAAATCCTCACTCGACCGCTAAACGACTTCACCGCCCGCGTTTGGGGCTCTTCACCTCTCGATTGGGTTTGATAAGCGTGGAGGTGAGCTCTAGTTCTGTGGCAGAGTCTCTCTCCGACGTGAACACGCCTGCTCTAACCGCCGCAGACGGCTTCATTTCAGGGGACAGGTCAGTATGTCGGAGCGTGAGTGTCTCACTCCTCTTAGATAGATACACGACCACAGTCATAATCACAATCGACGGTTCGCGTATCGCGTCTGAAACATCATCGAAAATAAAATCCGGGTAACCATCAGACGACTCTACTTGACCGTCTCGGGTGACCGAGCGTATCGTTGCATGGCAACAAGCGTCAAAAAGAAGAGACTTCTACGGGCGCTGTCTCCGTATGTACCCTTCGCTTTCCTCTCTCTGTCGTTACTCGTGTCTTCGACGCTTGCTGAGACAGGAGGGAGGTTGAGCGCGCCTAATCCCAGCTAAACTGGATCACTCATCTGTTCCGGCGACAAGTTCATTCCACCTTTCAACGCCTGCCTCTGCGACCTCACGATCCTGGCTGACCTCACCGCCAGAGGCACCAATCGCGCCAACAACTTCCCCGTCTCTCGTCAGTGGATATCCACCACCAAAAATGACAATATTATTATCATCTGTCGTCTGCAGACCATATAAGGAATTCCCTGGTTCGCTTGCTTCCGCAAGGTCATGAGTTGGCATATCAAGCGCCGCTGCGGTATAGGCTTTGTTTCGAGAGATAGACACAGAAGCAAGCCATGCGTCGTCCATTCTGTGTTGCGCGATTAAGTTACCCTCGCTATTCGCTACTGTGATGACCATTGGTTGACCAACATCCTCTGCTGCTGTTTGCTCTGCTGCTTCGATGAGTTGCTTTGCAGTAGCAAGATTAAGTTCCGTAACCACATCATCAAAATTCATGGAAATACCATTAAATATGCATGTTGTATCCTCCACATGTTTATCAAAGATAATGATGGATGTCCAATCAATTCTTGAACCAGCCCAATAAAATGGGATGACAATTATTATCTCGGAGTATGTATATCATAAGTCCCTCTGTCTAATGCCAGTACGATCTCGTGATGAACGGGTCTGAAGTCCGTGCCTCCTCGATTATACACTGAGGATTCTGACTCGGTTCGTAGACACGCACTCACTACCTTGCTATCACAGAGGAGTAGTATCACTCATGAATGAGTGACAAAATGATACATCACGTCTACAACATCTATCAGATAAGTAATACACTCAATGAACGTTCATCTCCGGCATAACTGCCCCGAGTGTGATTCTAACTAATTGTTCAAAACAAATATCGAAGTCACTGGGTGAGGATACGGAGACAACTGTCGATGAGATCATCATAATGTAGGAGATATAATCGATTGAATGACCTCTGAGGCGGCTAGCAAGCAATTGTGCGACATCGAATGAGAATAATGTGTATCAATTACCCGCTATATTCACACAATAGTGTCCATGATGAATGTCAGAGGATTAACTTATCAGTTATTGGTACTGTGATTTCTGTCTCCGAAGCGGAACGCGTCACCGGGCGTTCCAGTTGAACTCAGTCTGAGTGTGGGTGTGGGTTCGGAAAGAAACACTGGTGAGACTGCCAACGACTGTTATAGTGAGTGATTACTGACTGTTGATTATGAACTATTTGATACATAAGACTGACAGACTCAGTATGATGTGATTTCCTTTGCTATCGATTCCACACTGTCAATTGCTCGTTGTCATTTAACCGTACTGTTTGTGGATGCGGTCCATTCGTGCGGCCATCACAAAGTCCGTCTTATGCAGTCCGTCGATTTTGTGCGTCCACATTTCAACATTTACCTCCCCCCATTGGAGGTGAATATCTGGATGATGCCATTCCTCCTCAGCGAGTTCACCGATTTCATACGTGAACTCAAGTGCATCGCGAAAGTCCTCAAAATTATATGTTGCCTCAAGATGATGATCATCGACAACCTCCCAGACATCATCTCTGAGTTCATCGCGATACTCCGCGTATTCGTTTTCGACGAGTGGTTCATCATCTGAGGTACATGCTTCGCACGCTTCATTTGCTAATTCTGACATCACATACATCATATGTTTCTTTGTGGTTATATTTTGATGTGTATCAGAGGACAACTCATATTCCGCACCCTAAACGAACTGATGAGGAATTTTAGAAAATCATGCCAGATCTAAAACCCTCTTGTCGATTAATCTAAATGAAACGGCTGGATTCACCTATCGTATCACTGATTGTGTCACATTTGAGTGATAAAAACGTGCTTCTCGGGGCAAATGACAGAGTCTCCCCTCTGTGTCAATCTTACACATCCTCAACACCGTACACTTCCACACTCAGGTCAAGCAGTTCAAGCACCCGTTCAGGGACATCAACATTAGCCGGGATTTCTCTATTCCCATCCTCGTCAACGAGAATCAGCATATTCTCAAATCGTTCGAGGACACGCCTGCCGGTGGGTCCAAAGCTTGTCGGTCCACCGGCCAAATCTATCGGCTCCTCAGCCGTGGCTAATGCCTGCCGTGCTCGCTGTTCGATGAGCGAGTACACTGATAATGCCAGAATCAGCACGTACCCGAGCGCTTCCACGCGGTCGGGTCGGTTCAGAAACACCGGCTCGACCCGCTTGGGATCTTTCAGGACCGGAAACCGCCGTTCAACCGTCTGTTGATCTTTATGTAGCCCTAAGACATCTTCACCACTCCACTCGTCGGTGTGTGTGTCAGTGTTGTGATTAGCACAAAGCAGCTTTTGCGCTGCTTCCGTGTCTCGATTGCTTCTTCATCTCGCTGTACTGTGACAGTGATTTTATACACTGTTTTGTACGGCTCCCAGTCCTTCGGTAGGCGACCAGGGCTGTCACGTGATTTCTTTTCGTCGGTTTCGACGACATCTGTGTCAATCTCAAAACAGTGTTCGTCATGATCAGCGAGCCACTCGGCGGCGGCTTCTGTTGCGTCTTCTTCAGATGCAAACGAGCGGTCGCCCAGTTGGTCGACCGCGTCCATGAGGTCTTCCTCGGTGGTATCGAGATCCTGTGCAATCCGCTTCTCTGCTTGCTCTTTTAGCAACGATGACCGCACAACAACGCACTGAACATCCTGTTCGTAGAGTGTCCTCGGGAAGCTCTGAAGTTGGTAGAACCTATCTATCGCGTCTTGAGGCGGTGTGAGTTCGGGATAGAAACTATCGTCCTATGGAGTTTTTGTGGCAGGAACGGCAGACTGTGACCGTCTCCTCTGGGAAATAGCTCACGTGATGCCGAATCATGTTGTCCCAGTCCAGTCGTTCCTCACAGGTTTCGCAGAAGCGGTTCGGTCGCTCATCCTGTTCACATTCCACCGAGCAGTGGTTCTCATTCTCTCGAATGTCCGCATTACAGACACGGCAGTAGCCATCAGGAAATCCGAGTGGGTCGGAAAGCGTGTCTTCCTCGGTACTGAGCCCTGCCCCAAGCCCAGCATAGAAGCTCA
>KE356560.1:1599500-1601143 GCA_000415965.1 Haloquadratum walsbyi J07HQW1 | reverse complement strand
TGTCGCTGTTGCATTCGCTCGGACAATGGAACCACAAGCGCGCTTCCAGCCGCAAATGCCATTGTTCCAACACCGGTGGTCAATCCTGGACGATCTGGAAACCATTTCAAAGCCGTGTTGACCGAAACAGTGTAGACAACTCCAACTCCGATTGCACCCAATGAGTAGAGAATGTATACCTGCCAGATTGCTGTTGCATATGCAAGTCCGATATATCCGCCCCCGGCTAACACTGCTGCGATGAATGAGAGAGCTTTCGGTCCGCGTTTATCTCGCCACCATCCGACGGGAAATTGCGACCCCGCTTGAAAAATTACGAACAGTGTAAAAACAGCACCGAGTGCTGGAGGTCGAACGCTGAATTGAGCAGCTAATGGTCCCTCGATTGATGACCATACATACTGATACGGACTGACAAGCGCCATACTTACCGCAGCAGCGAGGAGCAACCACCATCGCGAAAATCCAAGTTGGTCGTGAGCACGGGATGCATAGTCGATTTGCTCAGTATCGTGGCTCATCTGGTGATTGTGATTGGTAGTTGAGAAGCAAATGACCCTCCACTCTCTTGATATTGATACTGATACCAATCATAACGATGATGCGGCTGATTGGTGTCGATATGTCGAGATAACGCTGGTTCAATTAGACTTAAGACACCCGTCATCCGTTTTATCATGAGATGACCACCACTAACAATGTTGCTATTATGTCATGTTGACAATACTATATGTGGATTAATTCTGATTCTACCATTGAATCGGAGCTTCTATAATAATTTGATGAGTTTATTAACCCCTTGAGTTCATATTCGATTCTCAAAGCCGTTTTGACAGGTATTCGTGTGACCATGACCGGTCATATTCAATGTGTCCTACTCATGATATCTCTCCGATAATTACCTTAGATATTGTTATGATTGTCCGCTCGCTCAGAGATAATCTTGGCAAATTGTCTGTCATATACCCTAAAAACTACGTTTTTGACATAATAATGTCTGTGCTGTCGGCTCTCAGTAGAGTGAATAAATAAGAATAAGCCTCAGCTATCATCATCACCATACCGTCAAGAGCCGATCCAAACGCGAGGCAAGCACTCAGGAGTGACAGTCATGATTACTCACAATGAAATTACTGTGTCATGACCTGAGAAACGAGTTATTGGTGATCGATAATCATCAGCCCTGAGATGTGATTCTTTTGTCCGGTCAGCACGCTTAAACCGGTTAATGTGTTATTCGATAGCAAATGGTTGATGACTCTGAGGTGAACCGACGTCGGTTCTTGCGTGCGACTGGTGCTGTTGCGGCAACGGTTGGCGTCGCTGGATGTTCACAGGGGAGTGACGGGGAGACTGAGACTGAGACACAAGCACCTGATGACAGCGGGGGTCCAAGCTCCACAGAATTTTCTCGACCGTCATCGTACCCATATTCTCCCGGTGAGACAGACGTTCAGAGCGCACGGTCTGTCATGGAGGATGCTGGGTTTGGTCCCGATAACCGATATGAACTCAGCTGGACTCAGTATACGAGTCCAACATGGAAGGAGATCGCCAATACGGTTCGTGCTCGGCTTGAATCCGCATATATCGATATGAGCATCAGTGAGGCGGACTTTGGTGCCCTTCTCGAGACAACTGAA
>KE356560.1:1596340-1599450 GCA_000415965.1 Haloquadratum walsbyi J07HQW1 | reverse complement strand
ATAATGCCAGAATCAGCACGTACCCGAGCGCTTCCACGCGGTCGGGTCGGTTCAGAAACACCGGGCCGACCCACTTGGGGTATTTCAGGACCGGAAACCGCCGTTCAACCGTCTGTTGATATTTATGTAGCCCTAAGACATCTTCACCACTCCACTCGTCGGTGTGTGTCAGTGTTGTGATTAGCACAAAGCAGCTTTTGCGCTGCTTCCGTGTCTCGATTGCTTCTTCATCTCGCTGTACTGTGACAGTGATTTTATACACTGTTTTGTACGGCTCCCAGTCCTTCGGTAGGCGACCAGGGCTGTCACGTGATTTCTTTTCGTCGGTTTCGACGACGTCTGTGTCAATCTCAAAACAGTGTTCGTCATGATCAGCGAGCCACTCGGCGGCGGCTTCTGTTGCGTCTTCTTCAGATGCAAACGAGCAGTCGCCCAGTTGGTCGACCGCGTCCATGAGGTCTTCCTCGGTGGTATCGAGATCCTGTGCAATCCGCTTCTCTGCTTGCTCTTTTAGCAACGATGACCGCACAACAACGCACTGAACATCCTGTTCGTAGAGTGTCCTCGGGAAGCTCTGAAGTTGGTAGAACCTATCTATCGCGTCTTGAGGCGGTGTGAGTTCGGGATAGAAACTATCGTCCTATGGAGTTTTTGTGGCAGGAACGGCAGACTGTGACCGTCTCCTCTGGGAAATAGCTCACGTGATGCCGAATCATGTTGTCCCAGTCCAGTCGTTCCTCACAGGTTTCGCAGAAGCGGTTCGGTCGCTCATCCTGTTCACATTCCACCGAGCAGTGGTTCTCATTCTCTCGAATGTCCGCATTACAGACACGGCAGTAGCCATCAGGAAATCCGAGTGGGTCGGAAAGCGTGTCTTCCTCGGTACTGAGCCCTGCCCCAAGCCCAGCATAGAAGCTCACCCGAAGCGAGCAGTATCATTCTTCCCCATTTTCGATTACCTCTGGAACTATGTCAGACACTTTGTTAGACTGTCTGCTCGCAACCAGGGGCAGAGAGTTGACCCACGAGATCACCTGATAATGTCACTCCCACTCTCTGAGATACCCCAGCGAGCTACTCCGTCTCAGTATCAGCGAATTGGAAAGTGTTCGTCCCGTCACAAGTTGCCCCTCAAAACACCACACCGTGAGGTCGGCATCGCGGCGGGGTGGGGTGGGGTGAGACGGTTGGCTGTCGTGTCAGATTACGCTTCGATGGCGGAGGTATCGTACTCCTGAGCCGCGAGCGCCTCTTCCATCCCGGTGAGCAAGGCGGCGACGTTCTGGTGGCGGGCCGAGTGACCCATACACCCGATGCGCCACAGTTCGCCGGAGAGTTCGCCGAGACCGCCTGCGATTTCGATATCGTATTCCGACAGCAGGAAGTCGATCACAGCAGCATCGTCGACACCGTCTGGCACTCTGACCGTGTTCAGACTCGGAAGCCAGTGGTCGCGGTCTGGGAAGAGCTCAAGTCCGAGGTCTTCAAGCCCCTCAACGAGTGCGCCTGCCACGTCGCGGTGACGCTTCCAGCGTGCTTCGAGCCCCTCTTCGGCGACGAGTCGCAACGACTCACGGAGCCCGTACAGTGAGGATGTCGGCGGCGTGTGGTGATACGAGGGATCGTCGCCCCAGTATTCCATCACGCCGGTCAGGTCGAGATACCAGGATTTCGGATCAGTCTCGCGGTCCAGGATTTTTTCACGGGCACGGTCACCAACGGTCAGCGGCGTCACGCCAGGCGTACAGGAAAGACACTTCTGTGGGCTCCCATAGACAGCGTCGACTCCCCAATCGTCCACCTGAACCTCTACGCCCGACAGGGAAGTAACACAGTCCATGATGGTGTATGCGTCGTGGTCACGGGCGATGCTGGCGAGTTCGGCAACATCTGGTTGCAAGATTCCAGTCGTGGTGTCACCGTGAGTGAACCCGAACACGTCGATGTCGTTGTCGGCAAAGGCGTCAGCTACATCATCGGGGTCTATCGGCGCTGTCGGGGACACATCCAGCGAGACTACTTCGCCGCCCACGCGATGAGCCATCTGGGCCATCCGGTCGCCCCAGTATCCGCTTTCCCGGACGAGCATTGTCTCGCCTGGCTCGAGGAGGTTCCCGATCGTGGTTTCCATCGCGGCTGTTCCGGTGCCACTGGTGGCCAGCGTCCAGTCGTTATCAGTCTGAAACGTGTATTGGAGTAATTCCTGAATGTCGTCCAGCACGTCGAGAAAGTCAGGGTCCATGTATCCCAATGCCGGGGCGGCCATGGCTTCGCGAACACGCGGTGAAATCATACTGGGCCCGGGTCCCATCAGGATCCGCGACGGCACATTGAGTTGACCTGCGTCTGGTCGATTACTCATGCCAAATTCTACGGATATCCCCATATATTAATTCAGGGTCTCGGTAACATATTTGACAAATGGAGCGAGTCAAGTGGCTCTGAGTGTGTCCGAGAATCATGCACGCTCAACTGAACGGACTCTGTGTGTCCAACATCCCATCCAACCGTGTCCGTCGACACATCGCCTGCCGCTCCAGATAGCAGGGTCCCCCTCACTGATCGTCCCACAGGTACTTTGTGAAGACCGACTCAATCCGGTCTCACATTTCCTGTATTAGTGAGTTCTTATTCACTTGTGAACCACTTCACATTGGTGTAAGGTATTCAATGGTCAAAATTCTAGATATCAGGCGCTTCTTGCGCCATTTTCTCGGTTCGCTCCTGTATCTTCTCTTTTGACCAATCAGTATGCTGAGATATGCTCTGTACCATCTCAAAGTTTGACTGTTTATATTTCTCCTTCTTGTCAGAAAACGAGTCATTCCCTGCTGCAATATTTAGACTACTCTCCATGAGGGTTAGGTTACCAATCATGTGCTTGAGTTCTTCGAACTCATCTTTCCCTACGTCAAGATATGTTGTTCAATTGGTATATTTGTTTGCAGTGAATGCACTCCTGGGAGCGATATGCTCTATCTGTTCTTCATTCCCCTGGTCGCCACTCATCAACGTTTGCTCATATCTTGTTAGAATATATCTTATTCTATCGGAACGAGCGAAGGTTTTTCTCATCATAGCTGTTTCAAAATCGTCGTCGCTGGGGGCTC
>KE356560.1:1522696-1596320 GCA_000415965.1 Haloquadratum walsbyi J07HQW1 | reverse complement strand
CGCGATGAGCCATCTGGGCCATCCGGTCGCCCCAGTATCCGCTTTCCCGGACGAGCATTGTCTCGCCTGGCTCGAGGAGGTTCCCGATCGTGGTTTCCATCGCGGCTGTTCCGGTGCCACTGGTGGCCAGCGTCCAGTCGTTATCAGTCTGAAACGTGTATTGGAGTAATTCCTGAATGTCGTCCAGCACGTCGAGAAAGTCAGGGTCCATGTATCCCAATGCCGGGGCGGCCATGGCTTCGCGAACACGCGGTGAAATCATACTGGGTCCGGGTCCCATCAGGATCCGCGACGGCACATTGAGTTGACCTGCGTCTGGTCGATTACTCATGCCAAATTCTACGGATATCCCCATATATTAATTCAGGGTCTCGGTAACATATTTGACAAATGGAGCGAGTCAAGTGGCTCTGAGTGTGTCCGAGAATCATGCACGCTCAGCTGAACGGACTCTGTGTGTCCAACATCCCATCCAACCGTGTCCGTCGACACATCGCCTGCCGCTCCAGATAGCAGGGTCCCCCTCACTGATCGTCCCACAGGTACTTTGTGAAGACCGACTCAATCGGGTCTCACATTTCCTGCATTAGTGAGTTCTTATTCACTTGTGAACCACTTCACATTGGTATAAGGTATTCAATGGTCAAAACCTGAATCTTATCAGCATAGTACTCTGCAGCTTGCCACAGCTTCGATTCTTCATTTGACACCACATTTCCATTTATTATCTGCCGGAAAGTCTCGTTATCCAGCGTGTTTAATATTAAATTCTGCTCTTTGTTTCCGTCCGGGTCCTTATCTATCGGATCCTTGTTTATTCACTCTACCGTTGAATTTGGAACGTCTCCTCTCAGCCGCTCCCGGATCACTGCAAATAGTATACTCTTCGCACGCTCACTGACTCGGTGAGTCGGTGGATTGAACCCAGCCTAACACGAGAAGTGTTAATTCAAACAGAACAATCATCGTTGCACCAATAATGATCGGTGCCACTCCAGTTGGATCTGAGCTGACGAGGAATGCAAGTCCAACAAAAGTGCCCCAAAAGAGGAGTCGACGATTAAGCAACCACTGTCGTGTGACGAGATTCATCATAATCGCAAACTGTATTTCATGGGAATAAGTCTGTATGTGAAACGTTCAGACAAAGTTTAGATTCAATATATTGACTCACAATCTTGTCTGAACTATTCACACGAGATATCGAGTAAAATAAGCTAGAACTGTCACGTGATAATGTATAATACCCATTTAAATGATTAAGTCAATTACCCAGATATGACAGTTCGGAACGGCTTTGTTGAAATCCTATTCTTCAGATATGTTCTCGCATAAAACAGCCGTTTGATGAGAACTGCGAGTTGAACGGCAAGAAAACACACAACCGAATAGAATTCGTTCAACAGATAGACAAGATATGAATGAAGATTTATTCGTTCGTGTAGTCGGTGGTATTAGCACGACAGCGATTCTACTCGTTGCGGTTACAGTAGGCGCTTTATTAGGGAATAATTCTGATGAAATGCTTGCTTGGTCAATAATTAGTGGAGTTGCACTCTCAACAGGTGCGGTTATAATCATCTACCGTCTCTAAGACAAAATAAATTCAATATAGTGACCGAGCGAGAGCATGTACTGAGTGATTGAGGATATGAAACTGTCAGATTTTGATGATTTCAGCAGAGCCCTTAGTTCGAATTCCGTTTTGATGGGGAAACTCGGAACTGAAATCCCCCTCAGTCGCTTTTTTTTTGCTCAAAACTGCGTCTGAAACCCTCAATCCATGCTCTTGATTCCGGAATTGTATATTGTCGGAACTGAATCGAACGAGCGGTGAGTAATTTGATCCACCTGCGCGAATCCATTCGTCACCGAGCTGCCCACAACTCGACAACACTCGGAACAAAAGCAACGAATCCCATTCTTTCCCACACCCACAGTTGCACCCGCTCGCGGGTTCCGAGCACATATCCGAGAAAAACGATAGCTGCTGTTCCTGCAAACGTCTCAAATCCTTCGACAACCCCCAGAATTTGTCCTGTCAGATCTGGTTCTGCCGGTGGCGACGTCGTGAACGTCACAATACTGTAGTACAGGCTTCTGCCCATCGACAGGTCCCCGACCTGCCAGTAGATCACCGCTGAGACGAGATACAGCAGTAACATAGAGCCACCGACCCAACGACGATCATTACCACCCCCATCAGCGAACAGCGCCGACCAGGGCAGCGCAGAGACTCTGGCACGGGCACGGGCACAGGCACAGGTCGATTCCGTCGCAACCGTGGGGCAGACCGCGACGAGCTTGAGGAAATTCTTAGCGGTGGTGGCAGCATCGGAGAAGAGGTCCGAGACGACATTCAGGATGCGATTGAGAATACTGGCGAGTTTGCTGAGGATCGACGAACGGCACAGGAAATAATCCAGGAGCGGCGGGTCGATGAGCAGACACCCGATGCTGAGGAGCAGGTATGCGACCCATCGCTGCTCAAAGATATCCAAGACGCCGACTTCGGACAGGGTGCCGTCCCCGGTCCAGACCCAACCTCCCACCCGCGCCCGATGTCGATTCCGAGCAGACACCGGATGCAGATACCGGCGCAGGCGTGGGGTAACCCCCTGCACAGGATCAGGACCCAGTACTCGCACCCGAGACGGGACAACAACCCGAAGTATCTCCTGGCATCAAGCAACCAGCAGTCACGCCGGAGACCGGGACTGACACTGGAACCGGAACCGGAACACTGCCCGATGTCGGACAGCGGCCACACCGGCGTCGATTCCGGTGTGGACGTTGGGCAACAACCTGATACTGGGTCACTGACCGATGTCATCAGCGCTCCCATCAACGCCCAACAGCCGCGGTTCGGCGCGGAACCGACAGCGCCCAAGACGACAGAGCCACAACAGCCAGCAGAACCAACGGGTCCAGGACTCGGGACCCCAACCGTCACAACACAAGAGCCACCAACAGCAGACCGCCTGCCCCGGTTGTTCGGTGAGGATGAGGAAGATGACGAAGAGGATCCAGACAACCTCATCCTCGACAAGACATTTACCAGTTGTATCCTCGATGCCGAGTCGGTGTTCGGACAGTCAGATGAGCAGAGTGACACCAGCACAACAGCCGTCAACGATATTCTTGGACGCTGAGGCGCGGGGGCTTTTTTATTTCTTGTCACCGATATCGTGCATATGAACTGGCAACGATTGCGCATCACTGCTGAAACAAGCCTCATCCGTGGGCGGACGGTCATCAGGACGCTCATCGCACTCGCAGGAGTTGCCACTGTTGTCATCGGTGGCGTCAATCTGCTCAGCGGTGGTGTGTGGGCACCGTATCGTAGTCTGTTGCGCACAGTCGGCGTCACAACTGTCGCCGAGCAGCAGTTCATTTATATCGCCGATGTGGTTGTCATTGCCCTCGGCGCTGTGGCTGCGTGGTTCGCGTGAGCAGCTTCAAACCCACAGGGGTTCGTCTGGAACCGTCACCGGAAGCAACGCCGCCAAATAACTCCAGCGAGTGTGGCGCGGACGGGATGTTCTTGCTATTGGTGAGGCTTGCCGAGCCACCGTCGAATCCGAACGTCACATCGTCACGGAACTCAGCGTCGGAAAGAACCACCGTCGAGTTGGCATCGAACCGTGTGTTCAGAAACGGGAGAGAAGCGGCGACGGTTGCGGTGTTGAACGACACTCTTGCCTCCTCGAACCTCTCCCTCCCCGAACTCCGCAGAAAGGAACGACACGTACCCAATACCATTGGTCATCCCTGACGTCATTACGTTGTCGTACTCATCCCAAATGGTCGCCTCCTCGTCGTCAGTTTCGAACCGCGCCCGCGTCGCGAGCACGTTATGTTCGAAGACGGCGTTTTTTCGCGTTCACTCCACGCTCGAACTCGCGTGGTCGAGTCGAATCGGGTGCTCGTCGTCGACTGCGCTCGCCTCGTTGACTGTCTCAACAAATCGTTCGCTCTCGTCCACGTCGTCGGGCACGTCCTCGGGATCGGCGTGGAACAGGCGGTGCTCCTCGCCGTCGAGCGCCTCGTGTGGACACTTCCAGACTTCCTGTTCCAGTGCCAGCGGTGCGTCGTAATCCAGCATCCAGCCGTCACGGTAGTCACCGTGCCAGTTTGACGTGTCCTCCTTCCGGGCGGCGTAATCGCACGTTCCCTTGGGATCGGTCATCGTGTCTACGCTCGTCTGCTCTCGAATGATAAATCTCGCTCTCGTCTCCCTCTCTGACAGTAGATACTGGACAGTCAGTAGGTCTGGATGTGGGCGACGGCATCCTCGTACTCATTCCCCTCCAGATCCTGCAAGAGAGTCCCATCAGCGGTGTACGCTGTCCCGTCTCGTTCGACGGCAAGTGCGACGTAGGCTTGTGATATCGACGGTGCTCACAATCTCCGCGACGGGGCCGACCGACCCGAACGAGACGAGTTCGATACCGTAGTTGTCGAGCGAGTGTGCGGCCTCATGGAGTCGCTCACCATCGTAGTGACCGCTGTAGTTGAGTGCATTGACCGCCTCGAACGGCATGAGCGCCGGTGCGCACAGATCGTGTTTGCCGTTCAGGAAATCGTCACGAAGTGCCCGGGCCTGCTCGTGATGCTGTTCGGGGATGTACCACTTGACGACCGTGCTGGTGTCGACGACGACGTCGGCCATCAGGGTCGCTCCCCGCTGTATCGGGTGTCACGAGACTCACGAATCTGTGCTGCCGTGTTGGTCGTCGCCACCTCGTCGTCGTCGATAGCGCTGCTCAGTCGCTCGCTGGTCGCAACCGCGTGGGCGATATTCCGCGACTCCAGACCTTGTAGTTCCTCCTTGATGTGGTCACGGAGCACTGCACTCCAGTTTATCTCGTCGTGCTCTTCCATCCGTGCTTTTACCTCGTCGGGGACTCGGAAACTGACACTTCCCATGGTGCGTTACATGTAGGACTGTATTATGAGTCACACGCCGTGTCCAGAACTGGCTCCGGCGAATGGAATTCACATCTCCAAGAAATGCGTCGGGTAGATTCACCGTGCCGCCCGGCGGCCGAGGACGAAGACGATAAGCGCCAGCAGAATCAGAGCGATGAGCGACTTTCCGAACATGAGCACCTCTCCAACGATCCCGACGGGTTTCAGCGATCCGGGACCCGTCAGAAAGAGTCGCGCGCTGTGGTTGAAACTCTCCCAGAGCAGGGGTGGGGACCCGACAGTCGCGTCTGGCACCGTCAGTGCGAGTGAATTTCCTGGAGGGCTAATTGGAGTCCATATCGGGATTGTTCGGGACAGTGTCGCTATTGGGGATGTGATCGCAACGACTGACGCAAGCGGGCTTATCGCAGATCGGTCCCGATTGGGAGAGCAAGGAACGGTTCGAGACTCATACTGGGATAGAAACGCGATCGGGCTGACGACCGCTGAAATGCAAGGGAGTGCGGCTGCTCAGAATCTGGCTCTCGGATCTGAAGAAACCTGGCAGACTGTGTCCGGTGACTACCCAGAATTAATCGCACTGTCCGACTCAGACTCGCCCGAGACCGATATAACGAATCCAGTGATTGTCAGTCCCAACCCAGCAACTGACCCCGATGATGACGGAAAGCTTGAGAATGTCACCGGTGATGGGGAGGCGACATTCGATGACGCAATTGTTCTCGCGTTCAATACCGGTGCGGCTTCCGTGACAGAGAATCGTGACTCCTTCGACTTTGATCGCGATGGTGACGGTGACTTCGATGATGCAATTGACCTCGCATTTGCCGTCTGAACCCCGCGATTGAGACGATTCTCTCGAATGACTGAATCAGTCCAGTAACAACCACTGACAACCTTCCGACCCCGCCCCGCGTCTGTCGAAACAGAGGGGGTTGTCACTCATCGTAACGAGTGCCGGTCAAGATCACGCCTTATGTAATTTTTTGTCCCCGTCCCCGTCTCACGGTGTGTTTACATAAGACGAGTCCCGCAGAATCCCTCCCGACGCATCGCCGTCTGTCGAAACAGAGGGAGACTCACCGACAGTAAGCGAGTGATTCAATCGGTCTGATACCGTCCTCAGTGCCGATGCCCGTCCTGTATGAATGTCCCCAGTGTTCGCTGTTCGGACACGCAAGATGGACATCCAGGCGCATTGCCGGAACATGAAAGACCACCGGGACTATGAGTCCGACCGGCTGAAATCCATCCACGATGATGAGTCTGAGCGCGAACTTGCGCCACCGCCACCGACTCGGTAGGACTCACTGAAAACCGACCCACAGACTCAATTCCCCAGCAATCTCCCGGATCCGGCGACTGTGCCGATGTGCCGCATTGTGCGCCGGGTTGACCGTCCGCCCGGTGTCGTCTTCCAAAACCAACCCTCTGGTGTCACTGTCGTCATCGTTCCAGATGTCTTCTTGTGCGCGCTATTTCAACAGTCGACGCGTTGCCAACTCACGCGCTAACCGTTCGCGCCGGCCACGTTCCAGATCGTCGGCGTGTTCGCTGGCGGTTGCGAGATAATTGCTTACGAACATCTCGATGCGTTCGCGGGCGTCTTGATCCTCTTGAAATCGCTCGGAGTCGCTCGTCCACGCACTAAATCCGCCGTAGAGAGCAGCGTTATCGTTGTTCTCAGGCGGACGTCCGCCGGGATTGCCCTCCGCGTAGTCGTTGTCCTCCAACTGTGAGGTATCATCGGGTCCGGTTGAACAGCCGCCGTGGAACTTACACCGGTCCCCAGAAGACCCAAGCATGCCCCAGCCAGCCGGGAGCTTGCACGGATTGTCCGGGTTGTTCGTCGCGCCGCAGATATCATCATATCGGCGGTCCTCTGTCTTCGATGTCCGCGTATCTTGTGTGCTCATACCCGGAATTGTCCGAATTAGACTCCCTTTTGAGGTTAATGTTCGTATGCAGGCGTCAGTTTCAGCGCGTGACTGCATCATCAGACGGAACATATCTTACCATCCATTCTGTGGATGGGGTCTGGGAATTCACTCCAAACGAGTGATGCACCTACCCTCTGTATCTTGCACCCCTTGATTTCCTAGTTTTGAGACAGATCCAACCTGTTTCATTATCTTCAGTAAGCGTCTCGTTTGATTATGTCGACGTTGTGGGCGTTGAGTTTGTTTTCGATATGAATCTTCGATTCTGCTAGAACTGAACCATCTTGACACAGTGACTTTATTCAGACCAAAGCCAATCCATCACCAAGCATGGGCAAACTTGAGCGGCCGATTGTTCGGTGGGCGATTGCGTCTCTGTTTCTTGCTGTCGAGCTGCTCTTGCTCGTCGTTATTCCTGATCCAGGAGAGTCGAGCAGATACGAGATTACCCCGTTCAACCAAGCGATCATGACGGTGGTCTTGTTGGTGTTGTCCGCAATCATCCCGTCGATCCTGAAAGAGTTCGCGTCAAAAGACAGGCCGCTCGCCTCTGCTGCCGACCAAGTTGAGACCACCCAGCAACGACGGGCTCACTCTGTTGCTGGTGCTGTCGACAAGGGCGCCAAAATGATACGGATCGAGACGATTGGACCGGTTACGTCGTGGATCGCTGCTGGCTTGCTGGTTTTTCTGGCGGGCGAAACAGTCACCGAGAGCGTCTCCGAAATGCCTGTCCGAGTTATCTGTGCGACAACGGTGTATCTCCTGTTGGCAGCCTTTGCGACCCCACCTGTCCGCGGCTCCTTCACCCGGAAGCTGCGAGTGACGGTCCCACGACCGGTTGTGGTGATTATTCTCATTGGCGGGGTCCTCCTGAACGAGGCGGCACTAGCGCCAGCGCCAGCCGCTGTTCTGCTGGGGCTGTGCTTGCCCACGTGACCCAGCCACACACGATCTGACGGTCTGACGGTGGCGAACACTGCTCAAGCAGGACGTCGCAGTCTCGCGCTGAATCATAAATTGTTTTGTCGTTTGTGTCGATTGAGTGATTTATCATTGCTTCTGTCTGCGCGTGTCCGCGTGATGAACATCAAGACCACCGATGTAGAGGATTACTCGGTCATCAGTCATCATCTTGTGTCGGTTTTCATCAACCCCCTGAGAGAAAGCACCCTATTGGGGGTCGACGGAAGCTATTTATTGTAACCTGCCGTGTGCGTGTCTGTAGTCCGTATATCGCGAGGTTTCAGATGAACCCGTTGGGTTGAAGCAAATTCACGCATCAGATCCAGGGCGACAATCGCAACGCGTTTCAAATGAACCCTTGCCTCAGAGCGTGAGTTTATCCTCTGGTTTACAGTATAGCACAATGCCGGAAGCAAGGTTATGAATTTACAAGAGCATGAGCAAAAAGACGGATTCAAGATTTGGTTATCTGAACAAGAGGTTAGCTCTCTGCTTGATCAAGTGATTCACCTAAGAGCCTCAATTGCATTTGCACTTGGTGCGAAATGTGGGGTACAAGAAATTGTAATCACTGATAGACCGCCGGACGAGTCGACATATATGTTAGCTAGTGATTATCCTACATAAGGAGATAACATTCGTGAGTAAACCCGAGCGTGAGTTGACCATGACCTATTGAATGTGAACAAATATCCCGATCGTCTTTATGTTTCGTGGCTGAACATTGATTATGCCGGGACCTCGCGCACTAACGGCTGATGCTGTCATTGAATTTGATGAGGGAGTGCTCCTCATGAAGCGAACTCATCCCCCGTTTGAGTGGTCATGGGTACTTCCTGGTGGATTTGTTGAGCAAGATGAAACAGCACGAGAGGCATGTCTCCGCGAAACGAAAGAGGAGGTTGGTCTTAGCATCTTCATTAAGGAATTTATCGGTCTGTATGATGACCCTGACTGGGATGAGCGCGGAAATGTGACCGCAGCCTATCGATGCAGAAGTACCACCGGTGAAGCGCCAGTTCCGCGGGAGGAAGCCGCTGAGGTAAAGACATTCAGTTTGGAGAATCTCCCTCAAATGGGATTCGATCATAAACAGATTGTGATTGATGCATTGGATGGATGATACACATACCAGTGGTGTTTCACTGTGGCTAATTACAGCAGATTGAGTGGCTTTTATTCTGTATTTACCACCGACGGTGGAGTTCCTTGAGCAATCTCATATACTGTCTCATAACAACTAGTCTCGGCAGTGACTGGATGCAACCCCCGGAAGTGTGAAGTTCTGAATATAACTGATCCTGCTGGTCATTCGATACCTTAGATACACAAGATAGCAAATTGCAAAACATATTCTCTTTTGTACTCCATTGTTGGTAGTATCGAGTATTTAATAAATAGGTCGTGGTCAGTAGAGAATAATCACCGACTCACCTGCACAGACACCAATGAGGTTCATCTGGTGACAGCCACAGCATCCGTGCACTTTGATTATGAGTTAATAGAGATATTTTCAATTCGAGTTTTTAGATATGATTGAAGCTCATCATCACAGCAGTACAGATAGCAGCCTTTCATTCCACGGGTCAGCAGTGTCCGATACGTATTTTTAATCACCTCTTCAGCGGTCTCAGCCGCTTTGTCAGGATTCTCTCGAAACATTTTCTTAATCCCGAATAATGATCTGTCAGTGCTCGCTCGCTCTTCATGATCTACGATGATATCTCCATCGCGATATTTCAAGTCCTCACCAATAATTACGCCAACGTAGTCAAACTCAAGCCCCTGGCACGTGTGAATGCACCCGACTTGATCAATTGACCCCTCAGTAATCGCCCACGGGTCGTTTGTATCAAGATTCCAACTCCGCTCGTAATTACCAATCTTGATATCACTGATAGAAGGATCAGCGCGACCGTCTTTTTCCCACTCCCAGCAGTATCCCGCTACAACACGCGAAACTCGGTTCTGATTATTCTTTTGTTCAATCGCCGTATGAAGAGCATGTGGGGAATCAAACACATGTATATCAAACTCAAGATCAAATCCACCTGCGTTGGCTGTCTGTCGAATCTGTAGCACATCATCTACCCAGGCGACGTATCCTCTTGACCCATTGCATCGGAATTGTGATGTAAGGGTCATCTCTTCAATATCAGCATTCAAATCGCGTGCATGCTGCCGGATTTCTTGTTTCGAACCAATATCGTCGATATGGACACGCTGATTTTCGTCAATAAAGAAAACGCTAAATTTGGCAGCATTGATAATTTCCATAATTTGGTTTTCACCGCGACCAAAGAATGTCGATTCCTCGTTTAGCCGATGAGCCTCATCAGCAATCAATGCAGGAATCGTATTTGTCTCTGTCTCAACGAAACTACCCGCGCCTGTGAATAGGTGTTTGATCTCTTTAACTAATTTATCTCCACGGAGTTTTTGTTCATAGACATCTCGTGGCGCTCGATTTTTCGAGACGTATTGTGCAATCATATCCTGTTGAATTAACTCAGCGAGGATATTGATTGCAACAACTGTCTTGCCTGTTCCCGGACCGCCTTCTATGAGTAATACACGTTTCTGCCCATCACGTCGTGACTGTATTGCCAGTTCAACGGCTTTTTCAAAGACAACTTTTTGTGAATCAATTAATGTGAACTCGTCCTGACGTTCGAGCATTGATAATAATGAGCGTTGTAATGATTTCGCCGGTCTGATTTTCCCGTCGCTCATCTCATAGAGATTCTTCCTGTTGTCTCCAGTATCAATGTGTGATGCAACGAATTCACGCAATTGTCTTGTATCCTCACGGATGTAGAGCGGTGCTTTCGCAATATATGACTGATATGTCTCATTATCGAGTTTTTCCCGATGCTCCGACTCGAAGTTATGAAGATATGCCAGTGGATACAGATTAATCGGCTTTTCACGAACAGTCACGTTGAAATCTTTTAATAATTGAGCGTATGAACTTGCTTGATAACTTGGATGGGTTGTCTCATGTATACCACCCCCCAGGGGAGTCTTTACAATTCCATCTTTATCTGCGACCATTTGAGTGCTGTCGCCGCTCCACTGTTTAAGTTCAATGATTATGACATTCGCATTATCCGAATTATCATATCCTGAAAGAAGAAAATCGACTCGGCGTGAGGTAAGTGGGATTTTAAATTCGATTGCTACCCCTGCATTGTCTGGCACTGAACTGTTAACCAAGACTGTATGCATGTACTGCAGTGAGTTCTTCCAAGACCGAATTTCACTGGAAGCGCCCATCCCAATCCCGTGTGATTGATATCCCCGCTTAATCTCTGAAACTAACCGCCCTGCCAGGACATCATCTAAGAATCCAGATTTTGTACTCTCATACACAAACATCGGCAATTACGTATGAGTATATTGAATATCTATGATTATATTAATTTGTTGATATTACTAATTAGAATGTCGTATATACAACGGTTATCAGAGCGTCCATCAGCGTCGCATAATCTTATTCTGTAATGTCCTCATAGAGTTGCGAGGTAGTATCAAGTATTAGCGGTTTTATCATATACTGCGTGCTCAGTGAGAATATCAGTGCGGACGGATAGTGGTGTCTGATTTTTCATATAGACGACGAAATTGTGAGCGAGAGACTCGAACATCGCCAATGCTTGTTATTGATGTATCCACCCCGTGGCAGTCCGAACCACCAGTTTGCAATAGATCAGTCTCATTCGCCAGTGCCGCTGCTCTTGGAGGGCTGAATCCAGATGCACCATACTCATATGTCACCTCTATTGCGTCTAATCCTGCCGTTTTGAGTCTCTGGATTAATGACGCAAGTGAATCAAATGTATGTTCCGATGTAGGTGGTTGAAAATATCCGGGATGTGCAAGCGATGCAACGCCACCTGCAGCATGAATCGCGCTGATAATTGTTTCACACGCAACTAACTTAAGTGGCTCATGTGTTTTGACACCGGATTGGAGATATTGCTGAAACGCCTCGTCATGTGACTCAACAATGCCCTCACGCTCGAGTTGCTCGGCTAAGTGCGGACGTGTCAGCACACCATCAACACGATGAATGAGCGTTTCGTATGTGGCCTCCAGTCCGGCGTGAGTGCGGAGTGCATTCACAATGGTTTGATTACGGTTGATTCGGTGTTGTTGGACGCGCTCGAGGACATCTTGAAGCTCTGATGATGTCGGATCTAAAAAGAGCCCGAGAATTTCGATCTCATGACCTGCGACACCCGCTCGAATTTCAGCCCCACTAATAACGGCACAATGATCTCGCTTCATAATTGGTTCTGAGAACGCTGGATGAACACAGTCATGATCAGTTACAGCAAAGACAGGAAGATCGACCTCCCTAGCACGGGCACATCGTTCAGAAAGCGTGTCAACCCCATCAGATGCAGTTGTGTGAACGTGTAAATCCGCAAATCCGTGTTCGTTTATCATTGCTAAGTTCACATCGGGGTGCGCACGTGATAATCTCCCTTATCTCAGTTGTTGACGCGTTGATAGTGTTTCTCTCCGAACCCACACTCAATTGAGTTGGAGCGCTCGTCTGCGCGCTCCATTCGGTTTCACATACTGACAAAGAAACTCACAGTACCGACAGCTGACCTCATATACACCCCTACATATCGATATAACTCGCTCTAATACAATCCTGACAGAGAGTCTCTGTGCTAGGTGTGAACGCGTGGTATCAGCATACTGAGTGTCTGTCGAAAGACAATTTCCTCTGAAGCAATCAGATATATGTATGTCGACTCACCCAGGGTTCCGCTCTCTCCAGTCAGAGATCGATAATAAACAACTTGAGACTCAGGGGACGGTTCCCGCGTGGCTTGAGGGGACATTGATCCGGAACGGACCAGGACTGTTTGATATCGATGGAACGCGTGTCAGTCACTGGTTTGATGGATTGGCGATGTTACGACGATATCATTTTGCTGACGGACATATCAGATATAGCAACCGATTTCTCCGGACTGATGCATACGCTGATGCAGCGGACGGTCGACTTACCGGTCAATTTGGAACTGATACACGAGGATGGCGGCGATTGATTGAGCCGCTTCGTTCAGGGCTCCCAACACCCACAGATAACGCAAATGTACATGTTGCACGTATCGATCAGGAGTATGTTGCGCTGACAGAGGCGCCGCGCCGAGTATCATTTGATCCTGAGACACTGCAAACGCAGACTGAGTTTGAGTTTACTGATGAGATAACCGAGCATCTTACTGCGGCACATCTTGTTGATGACCAAGACCACCGCGAGCTTATTGGATTCGCAACACAGTTTGGGCGCGTACCACAGTATCACATTTATAAAATTCCATATGAGAGTCGACAACGAGAGCGGATTACATCAGTCGACGCACGTGGACCGGCTTATATGCACGATTGTAGTGTCACAGACGAACATATAGTTCTTGTTGAGGTACCACTCGTTATTTCCGCGTTGCAAGCGCTCAATCCGTTTTCTGAGGGAATTCAGGATCTTCTTAGTTGGGAACCCGATCGTGGAATGAGGTTCATCGTGATTGAGCGAGAAAGTGGTGAACTCATAGCAGATCCAGTTGTGGACTCAGCGTTTGTGTTTCATCATATTAATGCATATCTCAATGACGACACGATTGTATTCGATTTGATTGAGTACTCGGATAACCGTGTTCTTGATGCGATGCAAATGCAGCAACTCGATGCGTTCAGTTCAAATCCAGCCCCAGATGGGAACCCTATCCGGTATCAGATTAATACAACAACGGGATCTGTCGAACGTTCACCACTCAGCGATGTTGGCATGGAATTACCACGTATTGCACAACCTGATGTCAGCGGACGTCATCGATACACCTACGCACAGTTGACAGATCAAGCGGGTGGAAATGGACTCGTGAAACTCGATTGTGATACCGGAGACACACGTGAGTGGTGGGAGCCATCTGTGTATCTTGAGGAACCTCTCCCAATCCGAGACCCAAATGGTCATGCCGATGATGATGGTGTCGTGATTGCGCCAGCACTCGATGTCGAGAAGGATCGAACAACATTGATGATATTTGATGCATCAACACTTGAGATACAAGCACAAGCTCAACTCCCGCACTCAGAGCCATTCGGATTTCATGGTCGGTTCTTCCCGTCGATGCAGACTGAGACCCACCCGACGATTAACTGAAGCGGAGCTACTCGGAGTGTTGTATCACTCACGTCTCAGATGGCGACTGGTATATGAATAATCCAACATAAGCCGACAATAGCAAAATAAATAATATTCCCCGTGAAATAAGCTCACTCAATTGGCGGTAGTGTATCATCGCTTCATATGAACCTTTTTGCTGATTGATGTTCGGGCGTGAGAAGATGATCAGAAGTAGTATCACATGTATGAGAATTAGACTTACCCACGCAGCGACTCCACCGGTGGTTCCCATGCTGCTTTGTATGCTGGGTAGAGTCCACCGATGAGGGCAACGACAACGCCAAATCCAAATCCGACGAACACGATGATTGCATTCAATGGAACGAATATCGCTGAAATCGGGAGTTGTGTATTCATCCCAACCGCGATTACTGTGATCACTCCACCACACGCCCCGACAAACCCACCAGCGACGCCAAGCAGTGTTGATTCAATAATGAGTGTTCGAAGCACCTGTTGGCGGTGAATTCCCACTGCACGTAAGACGCCAATCTCCCCACGACGTTCGGAGACTGTCATTAGCATAATATTAAATATTGACACACCTGCAACAACTAAAGAAACGCTTGCGATTGCGAGTAAGAATCCGTTCAAGAGGCCGAAAAACTCCTCAATCTGTGTCAGAACACTCTGGAGTGAGAATACTGAAACCCGATTTTCTCGTCCATTCAGTCTTGATCGAACCTCCGTCGCAACCGCAGTTGCATCGCCCCCTGAGTTTGCTTTGATTACTACTTGTGAGTAACCACTTGTGGTGAACGCACTCGGTGGCAGAATAATCGCGGAGTTCCCCTGAATTGGTGAAATACCGGTTTCGGCTTCGAGAATAGCAATGACGCGATAGGACTGTGGTCCCACCTGCACTTGTGATCCTTGCTGGACATCAAGCGAACTTGCTACTTCCGCTCCAACGATTGCTCCTTGACGATGAAACTCTGGAATCGAGTCATCAGCATTAAATAATGTTTTGGGTGTTGTCGTCCCATACACCTGTGTGGCAGTTTGAGCCTCACCATTTCTCGCTGTTGCACCAGTCGTTTGAAGTGGAATCACCGTCCCTCGACCAGCAGCAGCACGCTCGATTGCCTGAATATCGCGACTATTCAAGACTTCATTTGGTGATTCCTCAGATGGACTAATAATAACCTGATTCCCTAATCCACCAAGTTCAGCGGTCGCTGCGACCTGTAATGCAGTCCCAAGCGTTCCAAGGGTCACAACCGCGAACACACCAATGACAATCCCAAGTGCTGCAAGCGCTGCCCGAGCGCGTTGTCGAGAGAGATTTTGTCCAGCTAATACAGCCGCTGGAAATCGCTGCTCAAACAGCTTACGAAGCATCTGTTAAGACACCATCAACTAATTCAACCGTCCGATCAGTGTACTCACGAACGAGATCATCATGTGTGACGGCAACGACACTGACGCCCTCATCAGCGATTGCTCGAATTTCCTCAAGGACTGCCGCACCAGTCTCCGAATCGAGATTCCCTGTTGGTTCATCTGCGAGTAACACATCTGGTTCATTAATCAGCGATCGAGCAATCGCTACGCGTTGCTTCTGTCCACCAGAGAGTTCATCAGGAGTGTGGTGGAGACGGTCACCAAGACCGACCCGGGTGAGCAGATCCTCAGCACGCGCCGTCGCATCCCCCGGAAGAAACGCTGTGGGTAACCGGACATTCCCAACAGCACTGAGAGTCGGAATCAGGTGAAAATCCTGGAAGACAAATCCAATCGTCTCACGCCGGGCAGTCGTTTTCTCTACAGGAGACAGCCCTGTTGCAGGCTCACCATGAAGGAGAATACTCCCTTCAGTTGGCTCATCAAGAAGACCCAATATATTCAACATTGTCGACTTGCCTGACCCTGAAGGACCAATCACAGCAACGACCTCTCCAGCATTAACAGAGAAATCAACCGTGTCAAGTGCCGTCACCCGGTCCATCCCACTCGCATAAGATTTCGTTACGTGTCGTAATTCAATTGGGGTCGAGTGTGTCTCTCCTGTCGTTTTTGTATTGATTATACTTTCAGTTTCGCTCATTCTCGACGCCTCATAATGAATACAGCACTCATGACAACAACTGCCCCAATGAGAAGGACACTCAGTATAATACCTACTTCGCTTCCACCTGGGGTAGTCCCATCTGTTTCATTATCCGGGGGAAGGGAAATTGTAGTCGTTTCAACAACACGGTCAGCACCGACAGTATATTGAATGCGAACCGGCACCTCTGTCGCATTCTGTACATCAGCTGAAGCCGTTAATTCAATCGGTGCGAAGTCACTGCTCCCGAGTGTTCCGACAAAGTAGCTTCGTCTTGGATACTCGGGTGTGACATACTCGCTACTCACCACTTGCACAACCACGCCAGAAATCTCACTGCCTCCAGTGTTAGCGAGATTGCCACGTAAATCAATCGACCCGTTTGAACTGACTGCAAGATTCACACCAGTAAGATCAACAGCACCCGGAATCTGTCGGTTGAATTCCGCAGCCACAGTGTGACGCTCACCAGCAAGTTCGTATGCTGCGGCAAATCGTAACTCCCCAATCTGCTCGGCTTGGGCTGTGTTGACAGTGATAGTTGATGCTGCCCCTGGTGAGAGTGTTTCATCGACAATCACGCGCCCAATCTCCTCAACAACCGTTCCATTAGCTGTCTGTGGAATAACAACAACGGAATTAATTGGTGCGTTTCCAAAGTTTGAGACGGTTACTTCTACTTCACCCTGCTCAGCTCCATCTTGCTGCGACCCGCCACCCTGGAGATCACTTTGTCCACCAAGAATCCCGCCAATCCCACCTGCGACTCCGCCTGCATTGTTTTGATCATCTCCTGTTGAACGACTAACGCGAATACCAACGTCATTCGCCAACGGTTTTACACGCATCAGTCGCGTTTCATCTATATTTCGGACCGTTCCCGCAGGTGTTAAATATGAGATATCGGCACTCAATCGCTGTTGTCCGGGTTGTTGTGGTTGCACTGAAAAGTTCAACGTTGCCGTTGTTCCAGCAGCTAACACCGGGATTTCACGCACACTACGCTCACCTGCCTCAGGTGTCATAATACGTATCGAGAGATTGCGTAAAGCAGCGTTCGTTGGATTCGATACCGTTGCCTGCACAAATGAATCTGCTCCGACGACAGCATTTGGTGCATCAAATGTGACCTGTGGAACGCCTTGCTCAACGATAACAGAAATTGGTCGTGTGACCGTCGTCTCATCATTATCAGCATCAGTAACAGTTACTTTGATCCGAAGGTCGTGTGCACCTGCCGTATCGAATGTTGCTGTGATTGGAACGGTTAGTGTCTCACCAGCTGAGAGCGATCCAAGATCGGTCGCACTGGCCACCGTATCATCACGGAAGCTATTAGCATCTGAGTTAACGAGTTCAACACGATCAAGTGTTACCGCAGAGGTGCTCCCGCCTGATAGTCGGACCGTTGCAGTGACCGTCGTTGGAGCTCCTGCTGTCGGTGTTGCAGGTGTCACCGTCGTATCAGACACTGCGACTCGCGCGGCAGGAACCCCAATCGCGACGCTACTGGCAAACACTGTCAGAAGAAGTAAGCCAACAATGGTCAGTATCGCCATCTTCTGGCGCCGTCCAGATTGTCTCATCTATCCATTATTGAATATGCACGCTGAATACATTGTTGGATGGCAGCTCATACTTTTAATCACTTGATTGTATAGCGATTTTCGCTCGTGTGAGTCAATCACAGATACGACTATTTACCATCTTATTACTGAGAGTGACAAAGTAATACTGTAGCAATCACACACATAACAATGCGTGCGTTGTGGGCACTGTTCGCTATCCTCCGAATGTCGTGTCACGAAATAGACATGATATTGAGAGTATGCGTGCTGTGATGCTTGCCACACCAAACATCTTTTTTGCGTCTACCCTGTACAACAGAATATGAGAGAATCTATCTTTGTGACACTGGTCATAGTGATGACTCTGATTGCAGTAAGCGGAACTGCCGCCGCAGCAACAGGCAGTGGAGACCCGCTGTCAGCGCTTCAAGGTCTGATCAGTGCACTTGAGGAAATTCTGGCAACCTTAGAGGCTTTCAGTCTGTAATACGGTATATCGATTGAATATCCACATATGGTGAGTGTCGAAGAAAACAGCTGATTCTCGCGGACTCCTGATCAGCAGTCTACAGGCGCTCAACCCCCGCCGCAAGAAGCAAACAGGATAAATGAGTCAAATATGGTCGGTCATGGTTCTTATCACTCCATCGATACATCATATCTCTCAACAATCTCCCAGTCTGGAACCCCCGCTTCTGTGTCAACGAGTGCAATCTCATCGGCGTAAATAATATTATGAAGCGATGAAATATCAATCGAATTAGTTATTTGTAATCGCTCCGTTATGCCCATTTCGCTGTAAATGAGGCTAAGATGTGGCACATACATCTGTTGATCAAGCTTGCACGCATCTCTCATCGTTTCATGTGCAGAGAGAATGTTCACCGTTGGTTCAACTAATATAAACACACACTGATGTTTCGTCGTCGAACACTGTGGTCTTGTCAGTATAGTCTCGACTGGATTACATTCCTCAGCGAGATCCTGTACATTCCTTTTGAGGATTGAAACATCACGGTCAATCCCACCGAGGACGGTGATATGCGGCTTGAACTCAGGGGCATCGTCATACATCTCAGCGTACTCACTGATCATATTCGATAACTCCCGATATGCGTCCGTGTCGCGATCAGGAATAAACCATATTGAGTACTCATTTGACATAAGTAGATATTCAATACGCGCTATGTTACTTCTGCGGAATGAAATTTTCGAGTTGGGAACCGCCTGGAAAGAGAATTTCTCCGGGGAGGGGGATCGAACAATAGAACCGCTGTGTGCACTGCCGGTTCGATATTAGCGTTGGGTCGAAACAGAAACAGAAATAAAATCAGGAACTACTCTGGTTATTAGTCAGGAGTGTAAGGAGTTTACTTGTCATCGACTCGGTCGGACAGAAGAGCATTTAATCAACACCGCTGACAATCACATATGACTAATTGGATAGGTGATACATTCACGAGTAACATTGGGTGGGAACATCTTGAGAGGCTGGTTGATATTGATATTCGGATGGCTGGCAGCGATGGGGAACGCCGTGCTGCTGAGGTGACACGTGATGCGCTTGTGGATGTTGGTGTACGGGATGCGCATCTCGAAGAATTTGAAATACAGGGCTGGGCGCGTGGATCTGCTATGATACACGCCGGAGAGACGACACAAGACTGTATTGCCCTTCCCCGCAGCCCAAGCGGAAAGCCAACAGGTGAGTTGGTTGATATTGAGTATGGACTCCCTGCTGATTTTGACCGTGATCTTACCGGGAAGGTTGTCCTTGCTGCCAGCGATATTCCAGACTGGCACGACCGTTACGTTCATCGCCGAGAGAAATATTACCGAGCAGTCAACGCTGGAGCCTCAGCATTCATTTATCGAAACCATATCAATGGGTGTTTACCTCCAACCGGGAGCGTTGGAACCGAGGAAGCTCCGATTGGGGAGATTCCGGCGGTTGGCGTCTCAAAAGAGGTCGGCAGGCGACTTTCTCGACGATTTTCAGGCGATGATGTAGCTGTCAGCACCGATGTGGCTATTGCTGAGACGACAAGTCAGAATATCCATGCTGATCTTGGTCCGGATACGGAGAATGCTGTTCTGTTAACAAGCCATGTTGATGCCCACGACATTGGAGAAGGAGCGGCTGATAATGCTGCTGGAACCGCAGTAGTGCTTGAGGTTGCACGCGCACTCGAACAGCGTGAATCCGATCTTGATACCCGTGTTCATCTGCTGGTGTATGGAGCCGAAGAGGTTGGGCTCGTTGGGTCACAATATGACGCTGCTCTCCGCGATCATGAAACGATTAAAGCAATCGTCAATAATGATGGCGTCGTCCGGAATCGAACGCTGGTCTGTCATGCACATGGATTTGATGACCTCATTGACGCTGCGAATCGCGTTGCTGCCCGCATGGACCATCCGATTGACGTGCCGCCTGAATTGAATCCACACAGCGATCATTGGCCATACGTCACATGGGGTGTCCCGGGATATCATATTCGAGCAGATACAGGTGATGTCGGTCGTGGCTGGGGTCATACCCATGCCGACACGCTTGATAAATTATCGGCTCGTGACCTTCGTGAGCAAGCGATTTTATTGACCGAACTGGTTGTTGAACTTGCGAGCGACGATACAACAGTCGCACATCGCTCACCATCGGCGATTGCTGACCAACTTGAGCGTGAAAACCGCGCTGAAGGAATGCGAGTCATTGGCGATTGGCCATATACGAAGGTCATAGATCGGTAGTTCAGCCTGTCCTGTTTTTCTGAATCATATTATCAGTTGTTGCAAATATGATTTCTTTGTTCAGTGTCCCGCGCAAATATTCGTCGGGCGATTCGCCATCACTCCTGGGTTGATTCACGAGCTCATTCAGCCGTTTCCCTCTCACTCGTGACATAGTTGACCGAGCGGCTTCACGCGGAGTTTACCAAAGCCGTCTCGGGAGTGTGAGCCGACTCGCTGGAAACCGTTCTTCGGGTCTCCACCGGTCGGTCGCCGAGGTACTTTATGACCTGTCTGTGGTCCACTGTCTCCAGTCTGAAGACTTCATATTGTTCAAGTATCTTCTCTTCTCGGAGCCGGGATACGTCTGCTGGATAACCAATCGGAGATTGCCAGGGGTTGCGATACCGCTCCGAATTTCAGGACAAATTGAATGTCTTCAGCAGTACCAACCAGTCGACCGTCAGTCGGGTGGTGAATCGCCTCGGGGTCAAGCCCCGAGGCTTCCTGTTTCGATGACGTTGTCAGACTGCGTCTGACAGCCCACCAGACGGAGTCTGGTGAACGCGCTTTGCAGATACCGAATGGGTGTCCGTAGCGAGCGCAGTCTCCACAGGCGTGTCTTCGGGCCATTCCAGCCCTACTTCAGAAAAGCCGCGTTGCAGGACATTCATCGCTGCATTCGCGTCACGGTCACACTCAAACCCACATGACGGGCAGGAGTGTTCACGTACCCAAATCGGCTTCGCTGTTTCGACACCACACGACGCACATTCTTTCGTCGTTCCCTCTGGTTTGATCTGCACGACGTGACAGCCGTACAGACCGGCCTTATACTCGAGCAGTGTGATGAACTGTCGCCACGCTGCATCTTGCTTGGTGCGAGCATTGTGCGACTGCTCCAACTCCAACATTCCCTTTAGGTTTACCTCCAAGTCCTCGACGAACACCGCGTCGTACTCACGGACGAGCCACGTCGGTATTCTGTGCTGGGAGTCCAGCACCAGCACCAGCACCAGCACCGTCCGACGGATGTGCCGCTTCACTTTCGCTACTTCTCGCCGTTATTTCTTGTAGTTGTTCGATCCTTTCTGCTTCCGTGAGAGTGTGCGTTGCTCGCGCTGGATCGCTCGTAGTCGTCTTCGAGATCAAGCCAATCTACGGTCTTCCCATCGGTGGTGTGGATGTAGTTGAGAATACCGAGATCAATCCCAACGCTGTTGGTTGTGTTGAGAGACTCAACGTCGGGTTTCTCAGGAAGGTCAGCGTCGTCGGTTTCGAGTTCGAGCCCGAAGCAGACGAGCCACTTACCGGTTGTTTCCTTCTTGATGGTAACTTCTTTGATGTCCGCTTCGTCAGGCGCGGTGGTAGCGGATCGGGATGTCTCCGATTTTTGAGAGCCAGAGTGTCGCGTGTCGGCCACTCGTGTTTGTGAGTTCGAAGCCAGACTGTGAAAACGTCATACTCTGAAACTCCCGTGGAGACTTCCGCTTGAGCTTCCCGACCTTCCGCCCGTTCTGTTTCTGCTCGAAGAGTCCGTTGAGGTTCTGGTAGAACCGTGTGACGGTCCGTTGCAAAGCCTTCGAATTGACTTCCGAGAAGACAGGGAACTCGTCTTTCCAGCCGGGAAGTCGGGAGTGGTGTTTATACGCGGAGCCGGTGTCATCGGCGTCCACGTTTTCGTACTCGTAACGGGTGTAGTTGTACGCTTGGCGATGAATGTTGATGTGATGTTCCAGTTCAGCCGCTATCTCTTGTGTCGGGTATGCAGGGTAGCGGTGACTGTGCTCCATCGCTGTCCCCTTATTATACATATACTCAGTTAATGGTTTGTCTCACGTGTTGTCGGATTCAACCCCGGGGTCACACCAACATCAGCATCAGCATCAAAGCCCCGGGGCATTCTCCTAGACCGCCTGTAAACTCAGACGATCCAGGTGGATTTGTAACAAAGTTAGACCAGGTTTCATCGATCATATTGAGACGGATGTTCTCTGCCCTGCTGATGTCTGTATTGAATGCCGCGTCATTCTTCAGATGTGTCCAGACCACGCTTAACGCGCTGCTTTCGTCCTCTATATAGACGGAACAGGACGAGTGCCTCGGGTTTAAGCGGAGATGTGACCCCTGAGGGACTTCACTACACACGCAGCACGTCCCTCGTTATCTCCTGCTCTGAAATCCCCACAAGTCTGACCCCTTCGGCTTCTGGGTTGTGCGTGAGTGTCGACGTGCGTCGATCGAAGAGCCACACGTGTCAGTCGAGGGTCCCGTGCTTGTCACGACTCTTCAACTCACCATTGTTATCCTCATGAATATCAGCGAGTTTCTGACGTTGATTCGACCAACTTTCTGTTCAATACGCCGTGCTGCGGTGTGTCGCTAACGAGTGTTGAAGATGGGTGCGCTTTTTTTTTACAATTTGGTGGTTCGCTCACTACCAGAATCGTCGTGTGGCAATTTCTCCCGGGAAGAAGTATCCGCTTGCTTCAAGCGGTTGCCGGGAGACAGATCGGCATCCTCGGTACTATACGTGGCAATCGCACGGTGACAGATACTGAGGTCGATACCTGCCGTCCCCACACCGAGGCGGTTGGCGCTCTGATTTCCTCTTTGCAGACAGGATGCAGTTTCAAATATATCTGTAATGTGAGATTAGGCTTCAACACGCATTGGACACTGGTGCAAAACTACCCTGAAGCGTCGATATGCGTGCCGATTGGAAAACCCACGAACGCCCCGCTCACACAGATGAGCGGACACGTAGAATTATCTGCTGAAAGCAATCGATACTCTGTGTAATGCCCCCCAATCTGGATTCCACATCACTGAAGATAAGTCTCAGAATTCAGATAACCGCTGTGACTGACGACTGAAATTGAGTAGCTCACTGAGAAAAATAGAGCACGTACATTAAGTATATTAAGATATTGACTATAAACTATGATAAAAACAGATCCGAACTACTCTGTCGGCGACTTACATGTCTGTCGTGACTGCGGGACTGGCATCGAAGATGCCGAAGAACAGAGTGACTGTCCAGAATGTGGCGGCACGATGAGAAACACAACTGTCGCGCACGATTAATAATTAATATATCTCTGTCGTGGTGACTCCACATCTAAAACCGCGTGACAGTGGTTTTTGAGACATCCACACGTCACTCTGCGTGAACCCACCACCGCACCGAAGAACGATGGCAATTGAGATTAATTATCGTGGTCCGACCACAGACTAATGACATCTGATAAACCCAATATTGCTATTGGCAAGCTATTGCAACCTCAGGTTCATGTGAGTGATTTTTCAGACAGGTTGGATCATAACGTGAGACGCCCGAGATCATATGCATATGATCATGATTCTGATCCTACGGCACTGTGGAATCCATCTTCGTTCATCTGGGGGTGAATGCTCGGGAGGACACCAGGGCTATTCACTACATCATGCATATGTCACATATTTTGCGCCGAATGCAACAACTCCTGACGCCACCGCAAGCGGAGACAGGTCCTACAAGTCCCGCTCGCAGCCAATTGAGATAAGCTCTGTTTCACACGACTCACATTCTCCTCGCTCGTTTGCGCGTACGCCACAATCAGGACACTCATACATCTCACACTGCTCAATATCGACGCTCGGTCGCATACGTATAAATAAGAAATGTAGTGTGATATACCTTCGGTGACAGTCGTGATGAATCCCGTCTATGTACGACATGGACTGCGAGAGGAGTATTTAATCCTGATCACCACATTGCAAATCGAATCGGTTACCAACGCTCAGTAGAGTACCGATCATGATATAGGTTCAATATTAACCTGTCAGTCTACAGAACAAGCAGAGCAACTGCCTCGGGGCTTGGACAGAGATGTGACCTCGAAACGATTCACAGTTATTCATTCATCAAAAATCATATATCAATACGTCTTTTTCTGACCCGAAGAGACAGTAAACGCTAATGTGAGCAATGTCGTGGACCTCCAACGGAGGATCATCCCGGATTCCCAGAGAGATCAAATAATTATTGGGTATTTTATATTCAATGGAGTCTTGCTGCTCAACGTCGAAAATCAAACGCAGGTCGTTCACATCAAGAGAGCACAGACGGATAACTTCTCATATCCTCGTGTTCGCGAATCCTCCCGGGATCATTGAAAGAACAGATCAAGTAGCTGTTTGAATCTGGTCAACAGCAAGTTCTTTTCCATCGCATTCAATCATCACATCAGCCTGAGTTTGAAGCCATGAGGGGACACGGTCAACATACGAAGCGTGAGTCTGCGGTCGATCTGCGTCCTCCCCATGCAAGATTGCCGGTTCGGAGTAGTGTGTCACTGGACAAACGCCCCACGTCTCTGCAGCCAGCGCAAACGCTTCACGATATGTGGTTCCGTCCGCAGAGAACGAATGATGGTGATAATCGAATGTGACAGGGCAATCAGTGGCCGTTGAAATACTTTCAACAAGCTCCGTTACAGACCAGAGATTCGGGCTATCATCGTTTTCAATCACGAGCCGATCAGCGACGCTGGATGAGACCGTCTCCATGAACTCGATAAAACGGTCTGCTGTACTCTCTTTATCACCGTAATGACCACCAATATGGATATTAATCGGATATTCGTTTGTTCGTGGAAGATTCATCAAATCAAGCCATGAACCATGATTTTCAAGACTTTTTCGAGCTTTTTTACGAGTACTTTCTGTCGTGGAAGCCGGCTTTACAAAGTAATCCGGGTGAAATGAGAGCCGCATATCATGGTTCTGTATAAATTCACCACATTGTACTGCAATCTCTCGAATCGTGTCGATATTTGGGAGTGATTCAATATCATACTGAGAATTCCACGGGATGAATGACTGTGAGGTACACCGATAAAACCTAATATCGTGTTCGTAGTTCCATTGGAGAATAGTAAGAAGATCGCGGAAGTTTTCTTCAGCAAGTTCACCAGCGTATGGGAGTCCCTTCTTTTCCCACGTTTTCTTTTGCATCCCTCGGTTGCATCTCACCGGTGGTTGCTGATCTCGCAGCGTGTTATTGCGACCAGCGTATCCAAGCATATACAATATAACAAAGACGATTGGTTTGGGTGTATCGAATCATCCTCCACGATGAGTCTCCCAATCACGGATGATGAGCAGAGTGATGACGGACAGACTGAGTTGATACACTCCAGTTATTCCTCAAATTTATTATCATAGTCGGTGGCACTCTGAGTAGTGTTTCTCTTCGAAGCCACACTCATTTGCCTTGGAAATCTCTTTTCGGCGTTCCGTTTGGAATAACGAAATCCCAGTACCAACAATTGATAACTCACTGTGAGACAGTCAGTCTGCTAGCACATGATTTTTATTTAGGTCTGCCTAAAATACAGTTGTCATGGGACAATCAGACATCGACAATCAGCAACAATCCAAATCTGCCTCTGACGCTGAACGAACGCTCATTCGGGACGGACGAGACTTTGAACAGGAATATCGACTCAGTTCTGCTGAGGCTGGACGGTTCTTAGTTGAGGTTGGCAAGCAATTACAAGAAGGTAATGAATTGACAATCACTGATCAAGACTGGAAATTGCCATTTAGCTTCGGGGAGCCGATTGAACTTGAGGTGGAGTTTGAGGGGTACGATGAGCAGGAACTAGAAATTGAGGTCGAAATTCCAGGAACTACAGACGAGACAGCCCCGAATGTAGAATAGTTCATCTGCCAACCGCTATGTCCGTCTCATTATCAAAATTGCGAGTTATGATCACGCCGTAACTAACTGAATATCAGTCATAGCCTGAAGACTTTCTGGGGGGCTACACTGATACTAGTTGTATGTTGAAATAATACGTGACATCGTGAGATTTGGGTCGGTGGCTCGCTCCCCGGTTACCAAGACAATCGTCGTGAATCTACGGGCGGAACAGGGCGAGTGCCCCGGAGCCTGGACGGAGATGTGACCCCGATGAAATTTCAGTCTCTCATCAGTGTGATTGCCAAGGAGTATCAAAAACGGTGTTCAGTTAATACACACGAGATTGACAACAAGGAGATGGACTTTCCTTCGAATCAAGACAGTGTGGTCTCCATCCAATAGGGTGGATAAAAAGATGTTATCGCAATCAGTCAACTACCTCACCCTACTTCGCTCATCGTAACTGGCTCCCTCGTTGAGGGAGGGACTCCATCTCAAAGATGTTGAATGATGTCTAATGTCTCTTTCACCGATAACAGACAACCGGATGACTGCAAGCAACACAGGACATTAGCGAGATAATTGAGATAAAAAGAAATGGGGCTCTGTTGAAATCCCATGGTTCAGACACAATATCGAGTGAAATTTTCAGTCACTGATGACTGCGTGCTACTGAGGTGCCGTATAGCCGGTTCGATGGTATGAACGAACAAGTAGACGTATGTCTATTCAGCTGCCGGAAAAAAGATCCGACGACCAATTAATAAAAGAGCCACATTAGTCCAACGTGGATTCGAATTTGATGAAGCGAGCTGTCCCAATATTGGTCCTCCTGATCCTCCTTGCCGGCTGTATGGCCGGCACTGGAACACCGACAGACGAGCGGTGTAACGTTTCATTCGAGGAGGTCAAGTCCAGTTCAGTCGTCGATATTACACAAGTCATTGAGAATAATGGTGCGTTGGAGGTTTCCTACGAAGCCAATCAGATCGTTAACGAGGTGGAGTTGACGGTGGGCAGCCAGGCAATGAATACGAGTCAACACGTGCCGAAGGGAACCCACGTGATCTCGATACCCACCGCTCAGCTTGAGAATGGAAGTGTTACACTACGGGCAACCAATCCTAAAAATCAAACCCTTGCCGAGTACCGGATTAACACGACCAACTGTACTGAGAACAGCTAGCCACCTGCAATTGTTTTCCAAAGAAAATCAAAAAGTCGGTCTCAGTGGCGTGTACACGGTGCCTCTGCTTGTGACCCGTCGTGCGGTCTCAGACCGCTTACTTAATACCATTGCTGGGGATTGAGCTGTATTGACCGGTCAGAGTGATCGGTCAACGTTGTGAATGAGACAAGCGATTGTGAGTTCACGGAACTGCTTCCACCAGTGACGTGAGCGGACGAACGCGCCGTACTTGCGTTTGAGCCTGGAGTTAACTGTCTCGTTCTGACTACGCTGACCATAGAGATCAGCATCTAGTCGAGCATTCCACGCCTTGTGGAGCGACGAAAACTCTCTGTGTTTGATGACTGGGCGAACATCCTCCTCATGAGCTACTGCCCGAACCTTCTGGTCGTCGTATCCTTTGTCGCCGAGAAGAACCGCTATTTCCCCGGTTTTCCGTTTGATGAGCGACGGCGCAATCTGGGAGTCGTGCTTTCTGGTCGTCATCACGTGCAGATCGATAATCGCGTTCGACCTCGTGTCTACGAGGAGCGTGACTTTTAATTGCTGAATCGTCAACTTTGTTCGCTTCGTATAGTGCTTCGAGGCGTGACTGCGATCAAAGCCGGAGGCGTCTATCCCGACGACACCGTTGGTCGGGAGAAGCGTGACCGAGAGGTTGAGAAGCACTCGCCACACAGCCATATCAAGTCTGTCAAACGCTTTGCACAGCGTTGACGGCGTAGGGAGTTCGGTGAGGTTAACTGCTTTCCGAATGCGGGGCATCTCAATGAGTTCGTTGAGGAGAGTCCGATAGGTCGTGTCCTTCCGCACTTTGAGGCACAAGAGAACAATGTGCTGATGAAGTGTGTACCGTCGTTTTGAGAATTTCGAAGAGTAGCGAGCGACAGCTCAACGAGCCAAATGAAACGCCTACTCAACAAACCGGAGTAACCGCGACTTTGGGAGGGCTTGCATCCGGTCAAACTACCGGACAAACCTGTAAATCTCTGAGGATTTCAACAGAGCCAGAAATGGTATCTTCGAACGATTGGGGGTGTGAGTGTTCCTCAACACAGTAAGGTTGACTGTCTATTCACTCCCCCGTCCCAGCTGGCTTGCTGACATTCACCGAGCCCTTGAGAGAGATTTTCGTTCAACCGGGGGAGATTGATGATTTGTTTCTCTTCGGGACTCGGATCCAGCCAGCATATGACACATGGAGAGATAATAAAAAACTCCTCGTTGAGCGTGAGCGATCCAGTATCTTGAGACGAACATTTATGAGATAACACCCAACGAGTTGAGGCGATAAGCATGAGAGTATTGTTCATATGATATTATTCTTGCCAGGTGAACCAGCCACTGACCAGTCATTCACACGAGTAACCATGCTCAACAATTGGAGTAAAGTCTGCCAGAGCGCGACCGAACATTGTCGTGACCCACGAGTGATGATGCAGTAAAGATCAGTCATGCGGTATCAGCTTCGGGTGCTGTATGAAGTGACTCCAACTCGGTGAGGAGGGTCTCAATATCAGGCCGATCAAACGTGGAGCTTCCTTTATATGTATAAGCAATCTCTGTTGGTGAAGAGCGGCGGTCTAAGATGACAACCGCTGGCATCCGACCAAAGAAATCGCTGAATCGTCCCAATATCCCGAACCGAACAGGCTGGTCGTAAGCATCTCCGGTTTCAGCTGCTGGGTCGGCTAACAGTGGGTATGGAAGGTCATATTTTGACTGCCATTCTGCGACACGCTCAATGGGCTCAGGAACGATTGAGACAACTTCAGCGTTCTGATCGTGGAAAGCGTCTATTCGTTCAGCAACTGTCTGTACCTGTTTGCGACAGTTGGTACAATAATGATCCCGCTGAAAAAACAGCACAACGAAATCAATCCCTTCGGACAATGCAGAGACTGAAAATGGATCCGGTCCGGTGGCTACGTTGGGTAATGAAAATTCAGTCAACTGAGTTGACATACGAGGAGAAGTCCCTCACGCGGCTTTATTTCACCGGTTCAGTGATTCTTGAATCGCTTTCACAATTTCTTGGGTTGTTGGAACCTGGTGTCCCTGTGAAAGGCGAGTCCCACCAACGACGATGATAGGTGGATGATAGCCACCGTAGCGAAGTGCAAACAGAAAGTGTGTCCACCACGAAACAACTGACACACGCACATCGGCGTCAACTTGTGCGGCCGCAGCATCCGCGGCCCGAACAAACAAGTTACACTCTCGGCAGAAGCTCTCAGGAATTTTGAGTTTTCCGTGGTATCCAGTCACGATGTATAATTTAATCTCGATGTCAGATTCGGATTTAGACTCAGACTCAGACTCAGACTGAGTCTTAGACCCAGATGATCGCCATGGCAATAGTGAGGCTACCGGGGGGGATGGTGTATCGACTGAGGACTCGTTCAATCCCTTTGTATTGGATATGCGACGATGGACCATTCCCCGTTGTGCTCTCCCCAATCCGACCGACTTCTGGGTAGAGTCCGAAAAGACAGATGCTATCGACTCCGAGTGTGTCATGAGTGAGTATATATGTTGAGGACACATTTCGTTGTATCGCAGTTGGATATATATCTCACACAACAATAACACATATAATCCTCCTCCAATGGAAGTTGATATGAGCCGAGCTAAACGGAAATTAGAATCAACGACAAGCCTCTGTCCAAGTTGTCTAAATCGTATTCCAGGTGAATATGTCACCGATGATAGCTCAGTGTATCTTTACCGTGAATGTCCAGAGCACGGTGAGACAACGCGGAAGGTTTGGGATTCACTTGATCACTGGGAGTGGGCAAAGCAATTTCAACCTGATGCCGAATTCAACCCGGATGGAGATTTCACCGTCGACAATGACCACGCTTGTCTGGCAGTTATCGAGGTGACCTCTGATTGCAATCTCTCATGCTCATTTTGTTTTGCAAGCTCGGGACCCAGCGGGACACATCGATCATTTGAGACGGTCGAACAGTTGCTAGAGACAATCTTAGAGAGTGGTGGTCCACGACCGATTCAGCTTTCTGGTGGTGAGCCGACTGTTCGCGATGATCTTCCGGAGATTGTTGAACAGGCAGGTCAGATGGGATTCGAACACATTCAGATCAACACAAATGGCATTGAACTTGTCGAAAAAGAGGGGTATGCCCGTCGACTTTCCAATGCTGGGGTTACTGCGATATATCTACAATTCGATGGGCTTCAATCAGCGACATATGAGGCAATCCGAGGAGTCGATTTAGCCGATCTCAAGCGCGAAGCAGTCAAAACCTGTCGGGAAGCCGGACTCTCTGTTGTCTTGGTGCCGACGATTGTACCTGGCACGAATGATCATGAGATGGGAGATATCGTTCGATATGCGTTAGAAAATCGCGATATTGTCGAGTCTGTCAACTTTCAGCCGGTGGCTCACTTTGGTCGATATGAGACGAATGACGGTCGATTTTCATTAGATACAGCTGCGAAACGTCTCGCCAGTGGATTTGAAGCAATTGAGCCACGGGATCTTATGCCCGTTCCGTGTTGCTCGGCATACTGTCAATCAGCCACCGGATTGCTTCCCAGTGAGCAGGGTCCGATTCCAGTGACAAAATTCCTCTCAGCAGACTTATTCACCAACGTCTCCGGTCTCGTTGATGAAAGTGACTGGATGGAATTGATCGCGAAAACCCCGGCTGGTGGTGAGGCTGCCTGTCAGACAGCTAGTTGCTGTGGAGGGGATGCTCTTTCGCTCCCGGCAGGCGCCGATGAGATGCTCGATCGCGTGCTTCCAATATCGTTCACGGGATTCATGGATGCCGATGCTGCCGATGCCGGTCGGTTAGATAATTGCTGTATCTCTGTGCCGACTGAGGATGGTGAATTAGTCCCATTTTGTGGATATAATATGACGACTGATGATGGCAAATATGCACTTCGGAATCGAAATGACTGGGGAGGGAAGCCAGGAGTCGACGAGCCCTTAGCAGTTGATGACAGTGCGGCGTGCTCTGCTGAGGAGGATGCACAATGTTTCGATGGTAATGAGCGAACGGAAATCACCAATCAATCAACATCACACAATAGCTAATATGCAGGGAATGCTTGAAACTGCGTTTGCGAACCCATGGGAGACACTTCGTCGTATCCTTGATGATCCACTGCATCCAGGTGGTCGTGAGGCAACGGCAGAACTATTAGATCGTGCGGCGGTGACTACAGGGACGCAGGTCGCTGATATCGGTTGTGGAGCCGGTGAATCGTTGTCGGTAGCACGCGAGCGTGGAGCCGATGTCGTGGGAGTCGATCATGAACCAAGCGGGAAGAACACTATTCGGGGTGATATGCGATATCTTCCATTTCCAGAACATAGTGTTGAGGTCGTACTTGCAGAGTGTGTGATGTGTCTCACCGAACAGCATAAAACCGCGCTTGAAGAAACAGCCCGAATTGTCGAACCAGACGGATATCTTGCGCTTTCAGATGTGACTGTCGAGGGGCGCCTGCCTGATCTGCCAGCCCCAATTACCACCGGACTTTGTCTAGAGACCACTCAAAGCCGACACGAGACAATCGAGACAATCGAAGCGGCTGGATATGATGTCATAGATGTTCAGGACCATCGTCACGATATCTTAGCGATGCAAGAAGAATTAGAAAACAAAGTTGATTATGAACAAATACTCGGGCTACTCGGTGAGCGCGGACAGCGGCTACTTGATGGAATTCACGAGGCTGAAGCCGCTGTTGCAGAGGGTCGTATTGGCTATATCTCAGTGGTCGCTCAGCGATCTGTGTGAACCACCCCACCTAGCTCTCTCTGATGGTCGCTCTCTATGCAAGGAGTTATGCCTTCGAGTGTGATGAGGAAACAGCGACGGACAACAGTATCACTGAAAACTCGGAGTCATCAATATCGCCGCTGTCCCAGAGACGACGACGACAGCAATGACGTGTGCAATCAAGACATTCTGGAGCACCGACCCTGGTTCCAAAACTGGGACAATCGACAACTGGAGTAGACCGAACAGCGCCGTTTCAGAATCTGCCCGGCGAAGGAGTCGAGCCGTTTCTGGGTCAAGATCAAATTCGCGCGAACCGGTCCCAGAAAGTCGATACCGGCCTGCTCGCCAGAGTCCAAGCAGGCTTGCCCACCAATTTGTCCCAATACGATATGAGATATCCCAGCCGACGAGCAAAAGCACGTACATGACAACGATTGGTGGGTTCGACCCAAGAAGCGAGTGCAACAGCGGCTGCACGCTCTGTTGCGGCTCAAATACAAACAAATGCGTAATAAGTGCCACATAGACCAACACCCCAAGAACAGTTTCGACCTTTGATCCGAATAATAATCGCTTATAGCTTGTTGGTACTGCCCGCGAGCGGACAAGCCGACTAATGCGGAGCATCTCGACACTACCGAGTGTGGCAAGCAGAACCGCAGCAGTTCCGACAATAGCAATTGCGACATTATTATCCCACGCTGCGAAGACGAGAACTGCTGTTTCAAAAAAGACGAGCTGAATGCCAATCGCAAGGGTATTTGGGATCTCGATACCAGGAAGTGCGCTAATAATACTTTCATATACCCATGTTTCACCGAACTCTGTTCTGTTTGCAGTTGTCATAGTTCCGCTTTCGGCGTCATAGGAGTTTCAGTTGGTCTCAACACCTCATGAACAGCCGTCTCGAACCTGACCGGGTCAACGCCAAGCGCCGTTGCTGGCTTCGGATCTGAGACGACAGCAGGCGTTGATAAACTCTCAACAAGTGGCGAAACCGTCTTATACGGAACATCTGTGACTGCAGCAAGACCAAGTGCTGCCGCAGGAAGTGGCATTCGAGGGACGATATGAACGGTGAATCGTGTCTGAAGTGCGTCAGCGACCACCCTCAGTAACTCAGCATACGGTCGAGCATGCGGTGCACCGACCTCAATCACCTCAGCAGTGGTCTCAGTATCGATGACAGCAGTCAGATACTGCACGACATCGCGTACGGCAATTGGTTGACATGGCGTGTTTATTGCTGGGGGAACCGGCGCAACAGGGACCCGAGCGGCACATTGTCGCATTAATTGGAAACTGAGGCTATTCGACCCGATGACGACGCCCGCTCGAATTGTTGTCAATTGATGCTCATACCGGTCAGCGCCAAGGACAGCCTCAACAGCCCTTCGAGAGTGGAGATGATCATCTCCATTTCCGTCGACGTCCCCGAGACCGCCGAGATAGACAATACGGGTAATATCGGCTGTCGATGCAGCACGGGCGAAAGCTGTCGCAGCTCGACGGTCTCGGTCGGCATAGTCCGGACCGGAGCCTAGTGAGTGGACAAGATAGACACCAATATCAGCGTCGCGACAGCACTCATCGACGCCTGCTGGGGTGAGCAAGTCGCCCTCGACAACACGAACGTCCGGGGCTGAAACAAGCGATGCGGAACGGGGTGCTGAGGCATCGCGGACAAGTGCCGTGACCGTATGTCCAGCGTCAAGAAGCCTCGGGACTAATCGGCTCCCAACGCAACCAGTCGCTCCAGCAACGGCAATTCGCATCAATCTACCTCGTAACTAACAGAGACGTAGGTTGATGTATCGACGCATGAGGCAGTATAATAAATGTCCATGTAAAATATTTGCATGCAGCTATAAGTGTGTTATGCGACAACAAAACGCACAACCCTATCAAAGCGCATCCCAGCGGAATCGATAAAATAATTAATACTCAACAAATCAGGCAACTTTTGTGCTTGCGCACATCTAGCGAGGAGATATGACGCCGCGGCGAACGCACGTACGAGTAGCGAAAATACAAATATGTCAGTAGATCGGGGACACCGAAATATAAGCAAATACTCAATGTGGCGTCATTAAGCTTAGTGTTTTTGTGCTAATGTTATATTCAGAAACCAGAGAGTAAACCATTCCCCCGAGGTCTTCACTTAGAGAATCTCCAATCAACTTCACTCCGCCGGGATTGGCTACTCTGTGGGATTACGACGGAATGAACGTTATCAAGCCAATGAAAGCCATAATTCCTGCTGCTGCGTACCCCCACCGATACTGATTAAAATCGGCGATGAGATCTGTTTCAGTCTGATCAGAAATGATTGTTAACTCGTCACCCTGCCGGGGTTTCAGCACTATGTCATCCGGTCCAGCCGGATGAGTCGTCTCGCCTGTCGCTGTCGCTTCACAAAGGAGATATATCTCCTGTCCCGGAGTGATTGTTTCCTCGAAGTATCGGCGTTTACCCTTGGTTTCCAGATCCATCTCCCCAAGCTTGATCGTCGATTCAGACCGCTCTGGAATATCGGGGTCAGCGCTCTCAAATGCGGCAATCTGCGGTGGTAACTCACAGTCGGATGACACGGAGTGTTCAACGGAGAACTCATCAAACACGCAATATATATCATCAATCGAGACTCCAACCGAGAGCATCCGGTCAATGTCGAGTCCGCGCCAATTAATTTCCCATTCCGCATTAGATTTCGCTTTGACATGATCCTCAATATCGACCCGAGTCTGCCCTGTTCCATCATCAAGTATGAACGGTCTTGCGTCAATGCCTGAGACGGAAGTCTCCCACCCAGTATCATCATATTCATCGATTTCCCACACCGATAGGACACACTCGGTATCTCCGATTGGTGAGGCAAATGTCTCCCCATCGACCACCTCGGCTTGAACCTCGACGACCGGGTTTTCAGAGAGTTGTCCGATGTCAGTCGTTGATGTCTTCGTTATGACCGATTGGCGTCGGTGAAGTCGTCGACTATACCACCCAGTGAGCACCGCCGCAATCAACAATATCGCGCCGACAGCTGGCGCATTGATCGAGATCATGATCATGATCATCGTGTATTGACTCTTTATATCTGCGATGAAATCGAGACACGGAGTTGAGCTTTTTTATTGAATCGTGGCTGCGGACTGTGGGTTGAATAATCTCGCAGAATACACCGTCCGTGCCAGTACGGTGCAAGAGATATCACCACACTTGATCAGTGGTGCTCACAGATAAATAATAACGACGAACTGACGATCACAATCAGGATCCCAGACTCTTCTGTCGTTTTATTACATTTGCAACATAACGTATATCTTTAGATATAATTAAATAGCGATTGTTGACCCTCTAGCTGAAAGCGTTCCACCAACCGACAATACGTGCAATCACGAAGTCTAGTTTATGAAATCTCATGGGTGAGGATATATGATCCGGGTCTCAATTAGGAGTGACCGTCGGGCACTGCGCAAAATGCAATCGGTCGAACGGCGTGGCCTATACGACACGATCGACCGTGGTGACGTCGAAGACGTTATTGACGAATTCGAACTGGGAATTGAGGCGGTGATCAAGAACGGAGAGTGGGGAATCACAGTCCCTGATATGCGAAAGAAATGGGACGTGATTCGACTGCTGAATGATAACCATGTCGTGAGTTACTTGACCGATTCGCAGTACCAAGTCTACGAGAAGGACGAACGGTGAGCGGGTGCCTCCCCTGTTGAGGACTCGATTTCGAGCCCGTATACTCACCCGTCGCCTGTATCGTCGGGAACGGCTGTGAGGTCGAGCGTCCGGAAGTCATCGGGGTCGAACGTGAGGATGTGCGTCGCGTCGTGTGCCTCAGCCAGCACGCCACTCAGGTGGTCGACAAGCGTGATTGTCTGGTCGTCGTACTGTCCGAACCGCTCGCAGGCAGCCTCAGAACGGTCCTCGTCGACAGTCAGGATAGTGAACAACTCTCCGTTGCGGATCGCAGATAAGGCCGCGCTCGCTGCCTCGTGGCTCACGCGCTGGACCAGCAACCGTGTCGTCTCGGCGAGGACATACCGGGACGTGTACACTGGTCGGTAGAGCAAGTTGGCAGTCCGAATCCGCTCGAAGAGTTCGGTCGCCCGGTCGTGGAGGCCATCGTCACCGTCGAAGCGGGCGTAGAACGGCCCGGTATCGACGAACAGTGGCGTCGGCTCGATCCCGCTCATCGCCACTCAGGAGCCCTCGTCAGAGCCGAGTTTGTCCCGATAGGTGTCCTCAGCGAGGTACTCGTCAACGTTCCGGGAGACATCTGACCGACCACTCGAAAACGTCGGTGCTGTAAAGAACGGGTCGTCAGCGTCGACCTCGACATCGGGATCGGTCTCACCATCGTCCGCGACGGCCTCGTCAAGCGCGTCAAGCGCTGCCTCCCGGGTGCTGGCCCGGACGGTGACGCCGCGGGTTTCGTCGCGAGCGCGCCACTGATCGGCCTCCTCGTCGTACGTGAGGCTAATGTCGGTCGCCGTCGGGTCGCCGGTATCCATGCTCATATCAGATCCTGTCCTCTGTGTTCTCGCGCGGTCACGACCAGGTCTTGCCGCGATCAGTCGGTTGCTACTCGTATATCCGGCGCATCGTATTAAATGAGTTGCCCTCCACCAGTCGGTATACTGGGTGGTCACGACTGAGCTCTGACGAGTTCGAGCGATCCCAGCGGCAGAACGCCGAACAGCGGCGGGCGTTCATTAAGCGCTGGGTCGAGTACGTCCGCACTCACGACGACGAGGAGTGGTCGCGCCAGCAGAACACGCTGATCGACTCCCAACTCGAGACAGCCAACGAGATGGCCCGGCGCGGCGACACCGACCCGATCGCATTCTTCGAAGTTCACGACGGTCACCGGACGGACCCCGACGAGTGATCGATACGCAACGAAGCCGAGAGTGGCGTGAGGGTTCCGTACCGAGGTCATCGCTGACCCGGTACGATCCAGCGACGAGCTGATTTATTACCTGCAACGGGATGCGGGGAGTCAACCAACAGCGTCGGTTCCCCGTTCAAACCATGTCACTGAGAAACGTCGACGAACGGACATTCGACGAGGACGTCCCCGCCGCCGAGCGGTCCAACAGCGGCTGTCCGGAGTGCGGCGGTCTCGTCCACACGAACAGCATCGAGACCGTCTGTGACGACTGCGGGCTTGTCCTCGAGGATCGTCCGATCGACCATGGCTCGGAATAGTGCGCCTTCGACGACACAGAGCGCATCGAACGCACGCGGACCGGTCCGGCGCTGACACCGACCCGCCACGACCGGGGGCTGTCGAGCGAGGTTGGCTTCGACCGGACCGACGCCAACGGCACGACGCTGTCGGGCCGAAAGCGGAGTCAGATCGGCCGTCTTCGGCGCGAGCATCGGCGCGGCCGCTGGTCAAGTAAGGCCGAGCAGAACCTGGCCCACGGCTTTTCGGAGGTTCGACGGATCGTCGGCGCACTTGATCTCCCACGGAGCCTCCCAGGCCTGTCGCCTCTACCGAACTGCTGCCGGCGAGGACCTCATCCGTGGCCGGTCGATCGAGGCGATGGCTGCCGCCAGCGTCTACGCCGCGTGTCGGTGTGCCGGGCTGCCCCGAACGCTCCAGGAAGTCAGCGTGACCTCGACAGTCTCCCACGAGCGCGTTCAGAACGCATACAGCGTGCTCAACCGGGAGCTCGAACTTCCGATGGTACCGATGGAGCCTCTCGAGTACGTCCCGAGAGTCACTTCGGCACTCGGCCTCCCGGCGGGGACGCGCCAGCGAGCAGCGGCGCTCGCGAAGCAGGCAGTGCGAACCGGTGTCGCGAACGGATACAATCCCGCGGGTGTCGCGGCTGGCTGTGTGTATCAGGCAGCCCGAGAACAGGACGCCTCAAAACGTGGAAAGACAAATTTCCGGTGTTCAGTGAGGTCCACTCCAAGGCACTTCAAGAAACCGTAAAGCGGTTCTACAGCAATCTGAGTGGGCTATCCGAACTGAAGGAAACCGGGCAGAAAATTGGGATGCTTTGGTGGAAACCACCGAGAGAATTCCGGAGTATAACCTACAGTCAGTCTGGGTTCAAGCTCCAAAAACACGAGCGGTCAGCGAGCGATACTTTGGCTCTCTGGGATTGGGGACATCCCAATCCGGTATTATCGAGACGTCCCGCTGAACGCGACAATCAAATAGGTCACAATCAATCGGCGAGTGGTTCGTCATCTTCGGCCTAGAGATGCCCGACGATGCACTTCCGTCAAAAACACCGGTTGGTGAACTGGATGGTGACGACTGTGTTGGTGTTGATCTCGGTATCCAGAAGTACATCTACACAAGTGACGGCGATAGTGTAGACTGCCTTGATTTAAGTGAGGAATACGACCGTCTTCGCCATGAGCAACGGTCGCTTTCATGAAAAGAGCAGGCGAGCAACAACGGCAACAGGTGGCGAAAGCCAACCGGAAGATAACCCGAAAGGTCGAAGATTTCCAGCATAAACTCACAACGTGGGTAGTGAATGAGTACGATGCTATGTTTGTCGAAAACTTGGATGTAAAGCCGATGCTTGAGTCCAGCCAGAACGGCAAAAACAAGCAGGATGCCGCATGGCGACAGTTCATCGAGATGCTGGAGTACAAAGCCAAACTGTACGGGACACACGTCGTGCAGGTTGATCCTGCTGGGACAAATAAAGAATTCTCTTAGTGCGGTGTTGCGACCGACAAACCACTGTGGGTGCGAGAGCATAGCTGTCCGGGCTGTGGGTTTGCGGCGGATCGTGATGCGAATGCAGCGTCCAATATTCTTAATCGAGGATTACAGGAGTTAGGTCTGGGACAGGCCGAAGTCACGCCCGGTGAGACTGCGACCGCTGCGGAGACTGATGGGGGTTCGCCTCGGTCTGTGTCTGCACGTCGCGTCATTGAGTCGGGAAGCCTCGGGGCTTGACCCCGAGGCGGTTCACGCACAGAGAGGAAGCTCCGATGAGCCTGAGTGGATCTTCAAATCGCTTGAATTATCAGATATACAGTAAATAGTGTGATCAGTCCGAGTTCGTAGTCTGTCATTTAAGATAAAAGAGAGACAGATACATCTCCTGACGGAAGAATAGAACCGTCGGAGATATACTGTACAGAACGAATCAGACTGATACTGTCAGGAGTCGATCACGAGATGAGGATGAGTGTGCCTGTTTCGCCCTCAGAACGGTGGCTCATAGTTATCATATTCGTCCATCTCTTCCATATCCTCGGTTTTCGAGGGCATAACGGCCGCGCGTGGTCCGCTCGTTCGAACGACTTCAACAGACTCAATACCGTCAACATCATCCGGTAGTTGACGCTCAATTGCGTTCATTGTCATCGGCGCGATACCGCACCCCGAACAGGCACCACCAATGGCAACCGTCACACGCCCAGCTTCCTCATCAACATCACGTATCTCAAAATTGCCTCCGTGGTCCTGAATCTGCGGGACGTTTTCGCTCAGATAACTTCGTGTCTGTCGTTCAAGTGTTTCAGCACTCATATATGTTAATAGGGATTCGTATGATATATAATTAAGGGATTAGACCAGCCTAAGATACTTTTCGGGCTGCCTAAATCGATTTTAAGCAGTATGAGCGGGGAGGTCCTGCCCAGATTTTTTCTGATTGAGTCGTCCAGTTGACTGCCCCTGCGTGGGATGACAGTCATATGCATGTAGATCAATTGCCATGTTAATTTGATTCTGATTTTGGTTTACGTGAGTATGGAGCCATTATCATCAGTCGTGAAAAACAGCATTACACGCAGATTGTTGGGGATGCTGCTGTGTCCCCAAAGCAGTGACAGCGGTATCTGTCAGCGTGACCTTGCCATGGAAGATTCTATCCTTATTGCATTGTAACCGCAATCAATGCAGACTAAGATATGAAATGCGCATATTAATATCCTTCTTATATGCAGAGCAGACATCCTTCCGATGTGCTCACACCGTGTACGCGTTGTCACCTAAGATATGAAGCAGCGTTGTTGACATAATCTGAAATCTCACATCTGATGGATGAACTGCCAGGTTGGTGGATATATCACGAGCGATGAGCGGACAAGAAAAGAGCTGATTCCTGTGATGGCGACATATCCAGTTCAAGCGAAGAGACAGTCGTCGGACCCGCCTCTCAGCTAAGCAGTAGTTTCTATCATCAATCACGTAAGTGTCTGGTAACTTGATAATTCGATTGAAACGAACTCCGAGTTCATCAAAGCTTGTTGAATTCCTCACAACAGAGCCACCACTGAGTGTGTGCGTATGATCTAAACGGGATTTTGGTACTCCCGCGTCCACGTCCACTCCTAGCAGCCCAGGTGGATACCAGCAACGAGGGTTCTGCAGATTTCTACTATCTCAAGGCTCAGTGAAGATTGCAAACCTGTCATCTCCGTCATGAGACAAGGCGCGGCGTGTATCAAACAAGTGACATTAGTCTACTGGTCTCAACTTTCGCGTTGCGAACACCTCATATTGGCTGAGAGTACGAAATCGATATGTAATATGTTATATTGCATCTGATTTATACTGGGATAGTAAGGGAGTCAGCATTCATGCATAGACCCTAATTAATGTCATCGTAATTATATTTACACGGTCAGGTGTATGAGTGGGCTGGAGCACCTGACATCAATATAAAATATTTCAAAGTGAACATGACTTTCGAGAGGAAGCGAGCGAAGATAATCTGTATCCTCATGTTCAATCGTCGATCTGATTTGGTCGAGAGAGGATAATATTATATCGAAATAAACAAACAGCAAACACTAATTGTGTGACGCACATATCGATTATCGATGGCAACCGTAGAATATCTGAACTATGAGACCCTTGATGACAAGGGTTGGGAGATGGACGATGAGGACCTTTTCGAAAAGGCCGCTGACTCAGATCTTGAAAACGAAGATTACGGATCACTTGAAGTAAACGAGGGCGAGTATATTCTTGAAGCCGCAGAGGCACAAGGATACGATTGGCCGTTCTCCTGTCGCGCGGGCGCGTGTGCGAATTGCGCTGCAATCGTGAAGGAAGGAGAGATCGACATGGATATGCAACAGATTCTCTCTAATGAGGAAGTCTCTGAGAAGAACGTTCGACTCACGTGTATCGGATCACCGGCGGCTGATAACATCCAGATTGTCTACAACGCAAAGCATCTCGATTATCTCCAAAACCGCGTCATCGGCTAACGTGTCTTGAATCACCAGCGGTCAACAATGTCTCGATTATCATCAAAACCGCATCTTCTGATCGACGGCATACATCTGGTGATTGCTAAGAGTTAAAATTGAGAATACAATCGCTTATGAGCCTGTGTGCGAGATATTTGATGTCTTCGTTGCAACCGAACTCAGTGAAATATCGGTTGATGTCCAGCAGAGTCTGGATGAGAGCACGGCTACGGATGAGCAAGGCAAGTGTCTTGAGGCTTTGATTCGACCCTGAGAAGGTGAATCCGACCGCCAGGTTGTCTCTCTCCACAGACCACGGTATGAAACCGAGCGATCGAATCAAACTCACTGTCGAACGGCTGGATTAACTTAGATGGATGTCACGCTTCGCTGCGTGCATATCCCGACGAAGAAACTGCCAGCGAAGCGTGGCGTCACATCGAAATCCACCGGTAGATATGGAACAGCGCTATCTGCGACTACTCGCATGATTATGGGAACCGGTCGACCACCTACGACCAGACCGCACATTCACCGACTAGAAACAGCGGTAACCGCTCTTTTCGGAAGCCTCAGCACACGCCCCCAGCAAATCGTCTCCGAAATACCGAAAACCGTTGAGACGCAGGAAGGGCGAGAAGAAACACATCACAACAGTCGGTGGCACTCTGAGCACCGTTTCTCTCTGAACCTACGCTGATACTCATTGCATCTAGAATGCCTGTGTACGCGTTCCGCTGCAACTTCGAATACTCATAAAGGAACTCACAGTCCCAACAGCTGACAACACAGGGCGGTTGAAGTGGCAAGGAAGCGCTGAAGTTGATCAATCGCGCATTGGTGAGGGCTTCGGCGTGAATCATAACACACAATTCAAGACGGATACGCGACACTCCGACCCTTCGAAGACCGACCACATCCCGATTCGAGCGCACCGGGAACCTTCTGTGACCGAGAGTATTAGACGCGGTATATCATAAGAGGAACGAACCGGCGAGTAGTTCGCGTACCTCATCACGGAATACTCGAACGAGAACCTTCTCAAAAAGCCGAGTCCAAACTTGCTTGGTCCTGCTGGCTGTGTGGGCGTAAACCTCGGGATTCTCTCGTCCACCCACACCAGCGACGAGACAGCAGTGGATATGCTCGACTATCGGACGAGCACGACTGCGAGAGCGCGAACAGCGCAAACTTGATGAGAAGGAACACGGGTCGAACAACTGAGAGAAGCAACGGCAGGAGGTTGCCCGAGCAAAGCGACACATAAAGCGGAAAATGCTACACTACCAGCACGAACTCACAACACTGTTGCTCCAAGAATACGATTTGGTGGTTGTTGAGGAATTTGGACGGAAACTCAATGCTGAAAACCACTCAGAACGCCACATGTCGGGGTTTCTCGACCTGCTGGAATACAAATCCGACTTGCACAGCACGCACGTTGTCGAGGTCGACCCAGCAGGAACGACCACAGAATGTTCAGAGTGCGGTGTGGGAACGTCGAAGCCACCCTGGATTCCAGAGCATTCCTGTCCGGCGTCTGATCATACCGAAGACAGGGACCTGAACGCACCGAAGAACATCCTTTCTCGTAATCGCTCACAGAGAGCGGCGGGGTGTTCCGAGTCACCACCTGTGTAGACTGCACTCTTTCCGTTTTTTTGGAGTGGATGCAAAGCGAGAACATCTTATAGGCTGTCAGACGCCGTCTGACAAGTTGCTGAAACAGGAAGCCCCGGAGTTAACCTCAATCTCACCAGAAAACTGAGACGTTTACATTGACACTGACGCTCACACTCAACGTGAACCACCACAGTGACGGATGACTTCAGCACTCGTGTTATTCCCTCTGTCGATCTTACTGGGACTGAAGCGTGTGCGCAACTGAGATGCTGATGGTATACCCGTTAGATGTCGGATCCGAGGGGTGGTTTCACTGCTGTGGGGTCTCTTTTTTGATGTATACTGTCTTTCCTATTAGTATGTCCCACAGAGCCGTCTCGTCGGTCAGGGTTAGGATCGCGATCAGAATCTTGTTTGGTGGACGATTCACAGACAAGACTGACAGAATGGCTTGATATCATCTATCACTAATTCTCTCAGAGTTCTCGACACATCTATCGAGGAAAATTCGACGCAAGGACGCAAATCAGGAGAGCCAGAGATGAGCACTAGACACTAATCGTATCCCCGGTTACCGTCATGCGGATCTGTCTGAGTAATTCATGACTCGATACTGTCTTCAAGATGTGTGATCGCCTCTGTTGGGACTTCAACATGTTCGATGCCGTATACACCGTCAACTCGGTGTGTATCGAGACCAGCCACTGGCTTACGAAAAGTAAGTGCATGTCCGATTTCTGAAAGTGTCCCGGGACCGCCATCAACAGCAACGACACCGTCACCGTTCATAACAATGACCGGATTTCGTGCATCGTTGATTCCTGTTGCAATTGCCGTTTCGACATATTCGTTTGCTTCCTGTGGATTTTTACCTGGGATGACTCCAATCGTGTGAGCTCCTGTGTTTTGTGCGCCTTTACAGACTGCTTCCATCACCCCACCCAACCCACCACAGATGAGTTCATGTCCCCGCTCACCAATCACTTCACCCAGGCGTTCTGCTTTTGCGTACTCGTCATCTGTCACTGTGCTCCCACCGATAACACTTACACGCATACTTTATTGAGGGTCCTGACGATGCTGATAGTTTTGATTTCCTGTATAGATTTATCAAATATCCGAGACAGCATCGTAGTTGTGTACACCAAGCTGCATGAATCTGCTATCTCCGATTTGCGGGAGTTATTATATCCTGTCATATTGCCGGTCACGAGCATCGAAATATCATGCCAGATGGATTTGGGGGACTGTCTTCAGTACTGAAAAAATTTAATTGAGCAAAGTATTACGGTTCGAGGCACTAGTTGATCGGCTGATAATGGATAAATGAACAAAGCTAGGACTATATTATACTGTTTTCTTGTTTAATCGGGTAATTAAGATACAATTTTTGCGGACATTGATATTGATATCCCGAGATAGTCATCGATGTTGTTTATTGAGGATACTGCCCCCCCGAATAGTTGTCTTCTGAGTAATCTATAAAAACAGCAACGCGATTACCACGGGTCATCGCACTCGTGAGTGAAGCACATCACAACACGAGGTTTTAATTAGCATCAAACCACACTACATCTATTTCAGTCGTCCAAGCGTATCCACACGGAGAACGGCGGCGACCTGCAAAACAGGCTATCTCGAAGCCCAACATATCCGCAATGCAACCGAGTCGCAAGTAAGCACGATACAAACACGGGTATCCACATAGGCGTGGATAAGGATTGTATTACACTCGCTGCGATGGGGCAAGGCGGTTCAGTGACCGATTTTGTGGTGTTCGAGTATCCGTCGGTGAACGAACAGCGACACGAGTCTTTCCAAGCGGAGACGGATGCAAAAAACTGATCAGACAGCCTTCGAGTCGATCGGACAGACTGAGGAACGCAATTATATTCACGATTAGTAATCATGTCTGTCTTTGTGGTCTTTCTCTTTCGACTATACCAGACGTGAGATAAATAACCAACTTAATCGCTGACGTGAACTTCGGAGTTAAGCCCGGGGAGTCGCCTCGACAGCCTGTCCATGATCAAGATGATAATCAGTTTTAGTGAGTTCTGCAGACGAGATATTAATGATGTATCAGCTGGTTGGTGTGGCTACAATGACGTGGTTCCTCCGTTAGGTATGTGATGATTCGCTAGAATCGCTCAAAAATATCCTGTCGATTGAGATCAAGTTCGGTCACTGCTGCAGGTGCATCTTGTTGAGCAGCGAATACGATTGAATCGGCAACATCAGTCACATCGAGGGTTGTTTGCGCATCAAGCGCTTCGTTGTTAGAACGCTCGCGGAACTGTGAACCAAAGTTCGTTGTAACTCCGGATGGATTAACTAGAGTTGTCGCAACTCCATCTGGTCCAACACGACCGGCTACACTGGCTGCGAATCCTCGAAGCCACCATTTTGAAGCAGCGTATATTGGGGTTGAGCTGCTCGGATATTTACCCTTGAAACTCCCAATAAAGATTAATGATCCATTGCTTTCTCGTAAGTGAGGGATTGCTGCACGGGTTGTATAGAACGCACCGTGGACATTCGTCTCAGTTACTTGTTTGAATTGCTCAATGGGTATGTCTGAAAGTGCAGTGTCAACCGATTCGCCGGTCCCGGCATTCACGATACAGATATCGAGTTGATTGAACCGCTCGATAGTGGCATCAATGAGCGCATTGACTGCGGTATGATCGACAACATCTGTGGGGACCGCAAGCGCAGTCCCGCCCATTGTCTCACACTCACTTGCCACTGTCTCAAGAGCTGTCTCAGTTCGGGCAGCGAGCACGACCGTCGCTCCAGCACTCGCAAATTGTCGTGCGGTCGCCGCTCCGATACCTGAACTCGCGCCTGTGATAAGCACGACTTTTTCATCAAATGACTCCATATTATTCATACAGAAAGTTTCTGGACAATATTCTAAAGGGGACTGCTTTGTCTCTCTTTGTGATTATCAGTTGTTGATAATACGGTTTCTTTATTCAGCCACACCGCTGTATGTTTCTCGCCCGATTCATCCTGATTCTGGTGTTCCACTGGTGACCAATTAGTCGTTTCTTCTCTGATTCCTGATACTGCTCGCCGAGAGGCTTCAGCCGCAGTTCTCCGAAGCCGAAGCCGAAGCCGTAGCCGTCTCGGGAGTGAGACCCGACCCGTTGGAGGCCGTTCTTCGCGGTCTCGACCGGACGGTCGCTGAGGTACGTCACGACCTGACCGTGGTCCACCGTCTCCAGGCGGAAGACCTCACGCTGTTCGAGGATCCTCTCCCGACGAAGCCGGAGATCGTCGCGGTTTTCGGCCCACCACGGGATAGTGCGGTCGTTCGCCTCTGGATACTCCGAGTTCATCACGAACGGCGTCACCAACTCGATGAGGGACGTCTTCGCGCCTTCGCGCCTTCGAGCCGCGAGTCGTCCAGTTCGGGTTCGTCGAGGTCTACCATCTGCGTGTCCTTCAGCTGAACCTCGCCGTAGCCGTAATTCCGTTTGCCGCCGAACTGGAGGCCCTCCAGCACATCCTCGCCAAGCGGAAGTACCGCCGGGTCATCAGCGTGCAGGTAGGCGTGGACGGACCACTTCGTCGTCTGCTGCTGTTTCCGTTGGTCTTCCCGGCGGCCCATGATGGTCTCGTGAGCAAGCGCCGGGTGACCGCCGTGGACGCGGAGATCGTGCGTGTTCAGCGCGTCCCGAGCGCGGGTGTCAAGAAGCCACGGGTGCATCGCTTCCCGCTGGAGGAAGAGGTCGTCGTAGACCTCAACGTCGGGCAGGTCGCTCCCGAGGGACGGGCGGATGCCCGACTGACTGTGTTCCTCGGGAAACGTCCCGAACTGACCGAGCACGAAGACGCCGTGACTGGTCGACACCGCCGCGTGGGTCTCGGGATCGAGGTGCTGACCGAGAGCGTGCAGGATGGCGTTCCCCGAGACGTAGTACGGGTGGCCGATGTAGTCCATCCGCAGCTCCCACAGCACTTGCTGAATCGCCGTCATCTGTCGGGCCTCCACTCGTGGTAGTCCTCGATGTACTGGAGTGCCGTGCTCCAGGACTGCGTCCGGCGCAGGTTTGGTACTTCACGAATGGGTCGAAACTTCTAGCGACAGTGATGACCAAATGGTCATATTATATATGGTTTCTCGGGTGAGTCGCACAAATCAGTGAGTTGCCTTCCATTTCACACAGAGTACTCACTCACACAGCTCGTTTCGCCCGTTTTCGACTACTTCTCGAAGAGAGCTGTTGCTCATCCAGAGGCAGACCGACCGGGCCGGGGTTGACCGTGGTCAGCCCGCGGCGGTTTGGTATGACGGTGGAATACCTGTCCCGTTCCCGTTCATCTTGGATCGGTCGACTCATCCCGTGTCTGAAAATCAGCTGCCAGAATTAAACCTCGGAAGTACTGTTAGAACGGTGTCATCGCAGGGTGTTCCGGTGTGCTCGTGGCAGGTTTCCCAGATTGAGGTCTCGTTCACACAAGCAAGGATACCGACGAGCCAGATATCGCCGGGGTTGAGGGGACTCCCTCGACACCCGCACCCGGCAGTGGGAGCGGAGAAATCACCGCTTCCGCGATTTCTTTGATTTCCGATGCAGAGAGATACCCGCCTGGATCTGGGATGTTGAACACATCCAGAACCAGACATTTCTTCCCGGTTACTCCAGCGGACTAACCCGATCAATTGCTCCGTTCGTGAAGTACCGGCACAGATGGGACCCGTCGATTCGGTATGGTCACTCTATTGGTAAAATCACAGAGACCCGTGCATTCTCTTTTAGTCGAATCCCTGCCGCAGAGACAGATAATGGAATCAATGAGAGTGATTCAACGCGTATCGATGGATGACTCGCCCCCTGTTGAAGAATTTCTGCCCGTGGTTGGAGATCCGCTTTTGTTGATAGTGATTCATTATACTCGATCAGATATGTTCCTTCATCAAGATGCCACCACTGGTACCTATCGCTCTCGTTGTGACGCTGTTTTGAGTGTGGCTGTAAGTCTGCAGGCTCAATCTCACCACCACCAAAATCGAGTTGTCCAGGCTGCTGTATGTTGTATATTTCACTTACGGTGATATCAACCCCACCGTCATCCCGTGTTTGTGTTGGTTTATGCACAATCCCATCTACTGCCTCGACAAACGAACCCATACTATGCGTTAGATGAGGTGAGCAATATAAATCCGAGGTCAGACAGTATCAGGTTAAACAAGACCGTCAGCAACCCTCACAGATCCGTTGCCAGTCTCAATAAGTGCCGTCTTATCCATGCTGGTCCCAATACGGCACTCAGTCATATCAACTGATCCGGTTTCGATCTGTGCTGTAATTGTATATGTCGCCGCATCACAGCACATATTCATAGTCACTGCTCGTGAGGGATTGACCTGCAGTGTTCGCTCGAGCACGCATTTTCCTCCGGTATCGTGAACTTGGACATGAATTGTATGGATCTCGGAGGCGTCATAGTTCCGAATGACGAGCGTCTGCTCATCATTCTGTTGTCTTTGTGTACTGCTCGTGGTATCGCAACCGAATCGGTGACCAGCGTTGACTCGTGCGTTCTGTGTCGGCATAGATTACGTACTGAGAGTATTGGATATATAACCACAAAACCGCTCTCAGAGTGAGAAACATCGACATGACACTTCCTGCTTGAGTATGAGTTATACTGATAAGAAAACACACTAACATTCACTGACCCACCTCAGCCGACTCTTATCAGCAGACATGAGAGAGACCGACCGAGTGGTAGACATACTCACATCGAATCACACAGTAGTCGCACATAGTGGGGCGTTTCCTATCTGTTTTTATCAATATATCGAGATGTTTTGCACAGATCAAGCGACATGAGTCTGCTCATGAGGGTTGGTTGCAATCATTTATATTACTAAAATTATCTGATTAGTTATTATTTATGAGATGTTCGACTTTATGACGGAGGGTCTCCAATTCAGCTTCAAGCTGTCTTTGACGTTCTCGTATCTCCTTGAGGTCCACATCTGTGATATGAGAGTCAGGAGCAGAGTCAGACGGAGAATCAGAAGTATGAGTAGGGCGAGACTGCTCGTCGTCACCATTTTCACGCTCACTCTCAATCTCAATTGGTTCAAGATGTTGAGCTATCTGGATCGTGTTCGCGGTGGTATTATCAGAGAGATACTCCCGAAGATGTCCCGCAGCACTGGGAGGTCCGTGGATAAGTGAAATTTCCTGTGGATTCACCTGCCGAGCAAACGACAACAAGTCGTTTGCACCCGCGTGAGCAGACATGCCACTAATCTGGTGAATCCATGCAGTTGGCACATGTATTTCTTGATCTCGAAACGCGAACTCACCGGTCACGGGGTCATAATCCTCACTTGCGGGTAGTGCGGTCACACGCACATCGGCAACGTCACCCGATGCCTCGATGAGGCGTCGTCCCGGTGTTCCCTGTGCTTGATACCCAATGAACAGTATCTGCGCCTTCTCATAATATCGCGCAAGATCACGGAGGTAATATGGTGACCACCCACCTGTCAGCATCCCTGATGGTGCAATAATAATTGGTGCTTCACTCCCGGTAAGAAGTCGTTCGCGCTCATCCATCGTGTCGGGCGTTCTAGCACACACAGGCGTGAATGGTTCGACATCGCCAGAGTTGATTCGATAATTGAGAATCGACTCATTCATAAATGCATCTTGACAGAACACCTCATAGACAGACATCGACTCGGTAATCAGCCCATCATAGATAATTGAAGGTTCGGCGTCAACGGCATCGCGCAGGTCAGCCTCACGTTCACGGAAGATTTGAAGAATCTCTTGTGCTCGACCGACAGCAAACGTTGGAATGAGGACCGGGATCCCATTTGCGTGAGCCTGTTTTGCTTGTTGATACAGTTCAGTGCGGGCGTCGGTAAACGAGCGATGCTGTAGTGTCTCTCCATAGGTTGATTCGAGGAAAAGTTCATCTGCCTCAGGCGGATCATCAATATCTCCAAGGTGAGCACTTCGACCACCAAGATCTCCGGAGAATACAACACGGCGGTCATTATATTCAATCGCAATCCATGCACTACCGAGAAGATGAGCGGCATCACCAAATTCATAGGTAATATTCAGGTGCTGATCGCGGTCATAGCCGACACTCATGACGCGAGCAAGGACTCGCTCAACGTCGGTGGCAGTAAATTGCTGAGGCTGATTGAGTTTTGCTGTCTCCTGTTTATGAATTTGCAACGAATCATGGAGAAGAATACTCGCAAGGGCGTTCGTTGGACGAGTCATGAAAATCGAAGCATCATCACTCAGAAGTCCGTGATGCTCAGCAATGGGAAGACCACCAATATGATCGATGTGTGCGTGTGTAACGAAGACTGCATCAATCTGCCCTTGGCTTACATCTTCGAAGAGTGGGTATTCGGGTCTATCAGACTGCTTTAGTCCACAATCAATAAGATAATCATGGTCACCGGCTTGGAGATGATAACACGACCGACCAACTTCAGTTCCCCCACCACGTGGAGTAATCATCAAGTCACTCATACCTTACATCTCAATACTCAGTTGAGTTATATCAATCGGGCTCAGACTTGAGGGCGCGGACATCTACCTCATCGAGGTGGTGACGCCGTTCGTCATCGAGTCCGAGTATCCCGGCGCGAAGGTCGAGCACTTGCGGATGCGTACCGGGAAGATGCTCAAAGACTGCGAGACGGTTGGTCACGGACAGGTTGTCGGCTGTGAGGGCGACCAACCGGTCGAGACCGCCCGCAACGGGATTCTCTGGATCGGCTCCTACTCGAAGTACGGTTTCGGAGAACCCCGCGTGAGGGTGGTGGACCCGCGAGACGAGGAGCTTACCGAGGGGGTGATAGAAAACTCCGCGAAACTCCAGTGCGGAGAGTGACAGTAGCCACATGAATCCATCGGATTGATTCCACGGGTTCAATAAAAGAGAGTTATCGCATCAGCAATAATGAGATGAGCACGTGGATGTCAACCTTCCATGGCTGAAGTCACTTTTTCCCGCTGTTATCACTGTGAGTTTCCTCAAGACGAATAGGATATTTCATATTGGCATGACTCGTTTAGATAGCGCTCTATTTGTCAGCAGGTATCATGTCTTTCATACTCCTGTTGTTGAGTTCAGGGAGATATTCGGGTAAGCAAAATTTTGGCGAGGGGTATAAAAAGCACACAGAAGGCAATCAATATCATATCGAATGGTGCTCATTCAGCACACTCTAACCGGAAGATTTTATTTTTCATCACAGGTGTATGCAAATATGCCAAACAGGGAAACAACAGACCGGGTTCTTGAAGTACTCAAATCGGCTGACGAACCGCTGTCGGCGTCAGCAATCCAGCATCGTATCGCCACGCGAAGCCGCGATATGACAACGGGGATCATTAGAGATGTTTGCAAGGAACAAATTGAGGCAGACATGGTTGAGGCAACTGATGATGTCCCGCCGGCATACCGGCTTGTCGATGGTTGATATTCTCTGCATATATACGGAATCCCGACTGTGGTGAGGAGTGAGATAGGGGTTTGCAGTCTGAGCACCTATTCTGGGTGACGCCCACCGAGCAAGCGACGAAACAAGACTCTGGTCTGCATCAACTACTCGACACGCTGATTTGAGTTCACTGAGATCTTGGTAATATATTACATCAGATGATCTTTCTTATATTTATTCAGTAGTCGTCCGCACATATTCCTTAATCAACAGTTATATACCCCTCAGATATGTGTATGAGTAACATACACACATGGCAACAGACGGTCAGCAAAGTTGGATACGACGCGTTGTGCTTGGAAATGAAAACCTGCCTGACCCAGACTTTCCGATCAGCCACGTTCCAGACACCGAGCGGAAAGGACTACTCAGTATTGCAGCAGTCCTGCTTGGATTTGTTTTCTTCGCGGGGACATTATTCGCTGGCGCCGAGGTGGGGGCGGCAATTGGGTTTGTTCCGATGCTCGCTGCGATGTTTGTCGGATACGCAATCCTCGGTGTATATGTCGCAACGCTGTGTGGAATCGCAGCAAAGGCTGGTTTGACCGCAGTCCTGCTAGCACGGTATAGCTTCGGCAGTTACGGCGCAAAGTTTGTGAGTCTGTTATTAGGGGGAACCCAGGTCGGCTGGTTCGGGGTGACGATTCCTCTCATTGCGGGTCCGACTGCCAGTTATTTTGGATTAACAGGAACTCTCGGAGGAATTGTTGATATTACCGCGGTACTGATACTGATCTGGGGATTTCTTCATCTCGTAACCGCATATTTTGGGTACGAAGGGATGGAAAAACTCTCGTTAGTCGCTGTTCCAATACTCGTTATTGTTGGAGTCCTATCAATTGGGATTGCCGTTCAGGATGTCGGCGGCGTTAATGAACTTATTGGACAGGGTGGTGGTGGTGAGATGACTTTTGCCGGAGCAGTCACCGTCGTCGTAGGCACATTCATTAGTGGTGGCACGCAAGCACCCAATTGGGCTCGATTCGCCCGGAGTCATCGAGTCGGATTTTGGGCTGGACTCACTGCATTCCTACTCGGAAACGGGTTTTTGTTCCTCTCGGGTGCTGTCGGTGGTGCGGTATATGCAGACACGACAGGCGGACTTTTCGGGGTATTGACCGCACAGGGACTGGCTCTTATTGGGTTGATTGCGCTTGTCCTCAATATCTGGACAACGAATGATAACGCTGCATACGCATTTGGGGTAGCTGGCAGCGAAGCATTCGATTTTGACCGAAAGCGTCCGTTCGTTCTCGCTGGCGGTGCAGTTGGCATCACCATAGCGTTAGCAGGTGCTGGCAATCTACTCATCCCTTGGCTATCAACGTTGGGTCAGTATATCCCGCCACTCGGCGGCATAATCGTCGCTGACTTTCTTGTGTGTCGGCGGATGGATATCCCACATATGGATGACGTTGAGTTCACCAGTCTTCGTGGAACGGCTGTTATCGCTTACTCTCTTGGTGGTCTCGTTGCGATGTTTACTGCAGGTCAGATCATCCCGGGAGTTCCAGCGCCAGCAATTATCCCCGGTCCAGTTGGTGCATCATTTAATGGTCTGATCACCGCTTTTGTTGTGCAAGTGCTGGCATATTATGGCTTGGAAACACGGGGCGTGCTATCAGGACATGTGATTGATCCTGATGCAGAACTACTATCGTAGACACATCTGCAAATGAAGATTAAGATTCTAATTCATATCGCCCTGACACATCGACAGTGACACTACGTCCGTATCTGATAAGCAAATGTGAGGTAATCTTACTGTAGGATTCCCTCGATTTGAATCGTGAGGACAAGTGTTTTCGAGACATGGGGTAATTATATCAAATATCTCCGATGCATACGCATGATTATATACTCACCAACGGACGGACACTATCTGGAGACACCGTCGACATTGAGATACGAAGCGGAATCATTGACCGCATTGTCCCTGCAGGCGAGGGTGACCCAGGTGATTTCGATTCCGACCGTCAGCACGACGCTAACAGACGACTTGTTACACCGCCGCTAATCGAACCGCATCTCCACTTAGACGCAACACAGACAGCTGGTGATCCAAGTTGGAATGAAAGTGGAACGCTCACAGAGGGAATTGAAATCTGGGATGGGTATAAAAAAGATATATCTGTCAGCGATATTGTTGATAGAGCGACACGGACTGTCGAGTGGTATGTCGCACATGGTGTTACTCGAATCCGAACGCATGCCGACGTGACCGAGTCCTCACTGACGACTATTGAGGCGCTGGTCGAACTGCGCAATCAGCTTTCAGATATTGTTGATATCCAGATTGTCGCTTTTCCACAGGATGGTGTGTTCACTAATTACGATCATGAAGCCCTGCTCAGAGAGAGTGCTGAGATGGGTGTGGATTTGATCGGTGCAATCCCTCACGCTGAGCACACTCGTGAAGATGGTGTCGCAAGCATTAATCTCGCCTGCGATCTTGCAGAGTCATTTGATATGGGATTAGATCTACACATCGACGAAACAGATGACCCTGGTTCACGTTTCACCGAAGTTCTTGCAAGCGAAGCGATGAAACGGGACATTGGTCAGAAAACCGTGGCTAGTCACGCTACCGCACTACACTCATATCCAAATTCATACGCCGAGAAGGTGATTTCATTGCTCGCTGAGAGCGATGTCAGTGTTATTACCAACCCACCCGACAACTCAGTGCTGCAGGGAAGCTATGATGACTACCCTCGTCGGCGGGGTCACACACGAATCGATGAACTTCAGGAAGCAGGTGTAACGGTCGGGATAGGTCATGATTCTGTGCTTGACCCCTGGTATCACTACGGTGTAGCCGATCCGTTGGATGCAGCGTTCATACTGGTTCATTACGCCCACATGGCTGGTCGTGAAGATGTCGAAACCTTGTGGCAAATGCTTACCGAAGCGAATGCTGACGTGCTCGGAATTGAAGGATACGGTCTACAGGAGGGAACTCGCGGTTCACTGGTAGTGTTTGATGCTCCTGACGGATTCAACGCGCTCCGCCAGCAACCTGCCCGGACGCTGGTAGTTAATGCAGGCAAGCCAGTTGCTGAGACGGAGCCCGCGAATTCTCACGTGTACCGAGAGAACGGGACACAGTCAGTGTCATTCAACTACGAATGATTATATTCGATAATTGATGTTTACAGTATTTACCGAGCGTTCTCAATTTGCTGGAGCGCTTCAGGATTTTCAATGCTGCTCATATCACCAAGGTCTTTACCTGTATATGTCGTTTTTACGGCTCGGCGGATGATCTTCCCTGACTGTGTTTTCGGAAACGCATCGACAAACAATACCTCGCTGGGTCGAAACGGTTTGCCCTGTTGTTTGCCGACCAGTTCACGAACCTCACTCCGAAGCGTGTCGGTCTCTTCGACATCTGCCTCGGTAATCAGATATAACACGACTGCCGTTCCGGTGGTATCGTCAGGGACGCCTACCACCGCCGCCTGATTGATTTTATCATGTTCCATCGCAGCGCTTTCAATCTCTGCAGGTCCAACCTTTCGTCCCGCGACGTTCAATACATCATCAGCGCGGCCATGGAGGAACCAAAATCTGTCTTCGTCCTGTTGTGCCCAGTCGCCATGATTCCACATCGGTGGACTCTCGAACGTAGACCAGTACTCGTTGAGATACCGCTCATCACCACCCCATAGAGACTTTGTCATAGCGGGGTTGGAGTCACGAGCAACAAGGTAGCCACGTTCGTTATCTTCTGCGACCGACTCACCCGTCTCGTCGATAATATCAATGTCCATGCCAAGCCCTGGTCCGCCAAGCGTGCAGGGTTTTAGCGGCTGTGTTGGCATCGGCATCAGGAAACAGCCGAAGATTTCTGTTCCACCGGAGATGTTGATAATCGGTGTCTCGCCACTGCCGACATTATTGTACAGCCAAAGCCACGATTCAACATCCCATGGCTCACCGGTTGAACCAAGCAGACGAAGCGAGGAGAGATCGTGTCCCTCAATCCATTCGTCACCTTGCTTACGGAGTGCACGAATCGCTGTCGGGGAGATACCAAATTGAGTGATACGATGACGATCAATCATCCTCCAAAACCGATCTGGTTGTGGATAATCCGGAGCCCCTTCATACATAACCATTGTGCCACCGAACGTGTGAGTGCCGATAAGCGTCCATGGTCCCATCATCCAGCCGATATCGGAAACCCAAAAGAACCGATCCGATGGTTTGAGATCAAAGCCGAAGTGTAGTTCCTTCGCCGGTTGGAGTTGTGCACCCACATGCGTGTGGACGATTCCTTTTGGCTTTCCTGTCGTTCCGGAGGAGTACAACAGCATGCACTCCTGATTGCTGTCGAGAGACTTTGTCTCGTAGTCGTCATCTTGAGTTTCGATTGCATCCGTCCACCACTCGTCTTGATCATCACTCCATGGAATCTCTGCCCCGAGACGGTCAAAGACGATGGTATGTTCGACGAATCCAGCCTCGGCGACCGCTTCGTCAGCGGCATTCTTGAGAGTAACTTCGCTCCCACGACGATAGAAACCGTCACCGGTAAATAACACTGAGCATTCCGAGTCCTCAATCCGAGTCGCCGTTGCATCAACCCCAAATCCGGAAAAAATGGGCACAGCAATCGCGCCGATTTTAAAGCAACCGTAAAGGATCGAGATAACCTCCGGAATCATTGGCATATATAACCCAACTGTATCGCCAGTATCGATATTGATTGATTCGAGGTAATTTGCAACCTGGTTGCTTTGACGATGAAGTTCGTGATAGGTTAGCTCTCGAACTCCGCCATGCTCGCCTTCCCAGATGCAGGCAACGGTATTTCTTCGATTGGAGTCAGCGCTGCCGTGTCGGTCAACTGTGTTGTGCGCAACGTTTAATTTACCACCTGGATACCACTCTGTGAATTGTGGTCCCTCAGCATCGTTTCGAACGGTATCATATTCTTCGTAAAATTCGATGTCAAGATAATCGGGGAGTTCATTCCAGAACCAGTCAATATCTGATGTTGTTCGCTCAATAAGTTCGTCATAATCAGCAATATCGTAGGCGTCCATGAACGCGGTAACGTTCGTCGAGTTAACGAATGACTCGTCGGGGATGTGGACGACCTCCTGTGATTCAGGAGATTCCATGTCCATATAAAAGACGGCAATATACTTAATTTTAATTATAATCTTACCATTGGACTGCAATGTTCTCTGTACATATCAGGTTTTAGTGATTCGAACAGGAATCAGACGGAGGAATCATCGTACTCATGTGTGTGCACGAGAACTCCGGATTGAGACCTCTTGATACTATACTCAAAACAGTCTCGGATTATCCACGCTTCAGGTTCTTGCTTGATTGTTAACTATGACATCATGTCTTCCAAGACGCTATTGAGCCGTCAAGAAGTCACCGGCACGATCAATCACTGAGTCGATTTATGAATAACGTCCTAGAATTTTCTCACATGTCTTATTTGTCAGTATTGATTGCCGTTACTCAGTTCGTCGAGAAAAGTGCAAAGGGTACATACACACAGTAACCGAGAAACAGACACAGGCATAGATATAGATATGGACATCAACGCAGACATGTATACGACATCAATTGAGGTACGATTTCGGGATATTGACTCATTTGGGCATGTGAACAATGCGGTATATGCAACGTATCTCGAACAGGCGCGAGCGGATTACTTCCGAGAAGTCCTCGGTGTCGGCCTGACAGAGATCGAGACTGTAATCGCTGCACTTGAAGTCGAGTTCAAACAGCCTATTCGTCTCAAGCAGAAAATCGAGGTACACATCGCGCCGCCGGAGGTAGGTGAGTCGAGTCTGCGTATGGAATATGAATTGAAGGACGGTGAAACCGTTGCAGCCACCGCGAGTACCGTCCAGGTCATGTATGACCTCGACGCTGACCGTCCCGTTTCAGTCCCCAGCGAGTGGCGTGAGGCGATCTCTCAGTATCATCAGACATAATCAAAAGAGGATATAACAACTATCATGACATTTCTGGCAGGGATAATAAGACGAACATATGTAATCTGAGGGTTCAGTGGCGCGTTATCTTCTAAAAAATCACTGACACTCACGCCGGACACAGCTCTCCGTTTCAGACATAAGCGATTGCTGTCGGATATGTCGATTTTGTTATGAGTGTCGCCCGAGGTGATAGACTACACCCCATAGAAAGGAGAATCCAATCATGACAACGACTGCTCCAGCAAATCGCTCAGTTGTTGGAATATTCGCTCCTGTGAGTGATTGAATTGTTTGTATTGTTACAAGTGACAGTTGTCCCAGCGGAGGGACAAGATTCCAAATAAACTTTGAGAGAACTGTCCCGAGGATCAGCGTGACAAACGCAGCTACTCCATGTGATGCTCCTGAGGACGCTGGCATATCTGAGGTTGTTATCCACCCAGATAGCATACCATGGCTTGAGTAATAAATATCCTGTATGTAACGATCATTCGGACCGATAGTTCAGCCAATTCACCCATTATCATAATCAACTGAATATTAATCTCTTCGACTCTCGCGCTATCCGAGACAGTGTGATAACAATACAAAGGTCAAAGAACAGTAAACTCCTCCGGGACAAGCCCGGAGGTTTCATGATCGATGGACTGCACGACACCCAGCAGCCGAATCTCATTCCTTCTCCCTGACCTCCTCCGTGAGGCTGGAATTCACGCTTACGTCTAACTGTCTCAATCAGCGTGAGAGTTGACTGAGGACATTTAAATCGCGTGTGAGATTTTCTCTGTGTGCACTTGTGCTCAGAAGTATGATTGATTAACTGTTCATATTTGCTTCAGCTTCACCCTCAGGATCAACTCAAAGCCCCGAGGTAGTCGCCTTGTGCCAGTTATACGTTCCCCGGAAAGTTTCGATTTTGTCACAGGGCGAGGACCGTCCTCCGCAGTAGGGAATTTCTGTCATCAGTTAGCGATTGAACACTCATCTGTCGCAGTCGGTTCCTGCGGGCAGTTGGGAGTAGCAGTGTCCAAGTGACGAACTGACATCTGTAATCAGAGAGGACATAAACCCTCAGGTATTCACTCCGGTAGATGAGCGGAGGTTGAATGATTATCTAAAGCCAAGAGACGAGCGATGCACAGAGGGCTATGAGCAGGTATTACAGCTCAATCTAGCGCAATTGCTCACGCTGAACAGGTGCTTTTTATCCACCCCCTATATGCCGGACCGGGATTCGTGGATTCTCAGGTCTTTATATGGTATGTATGAATCAGTGCGTAATTCGATATGCGACAAGAGGACCACTTCATCGCCGCAACCATGTCTTATATTGGAATTCAGATCTCGCATCTCACCGGAGGGATGTTAATATGGGACAGACAGTACCCAAACAGATCATCGCTGGGCACGCTGATGACGTTGTCTCAAATGATGATACAGTGGCTTCTGATCCGCTGCCGCCTATGATGATGCAGTTACCGCCTGCGGAATGCAAATCACACGTCCAAACACACGACAAACTCGTTTTTAACTAGATACCGATGTCTCCCTCTCACTCACACTCAGACCTCAATTCAAAGCAAAGTAACAACTCGCCACACGGTCGTGATTACAGCGAGACGCCGCTTATCGTCACGTGGGAGGTCACGCAGGCATGCGAATTGGAATGTGACCACTGCCGGGCAGAGGCACAACCGGATCGACATCCAGACGAACTGACAACTGAACAGGGCAAAGCACTCCTCGATCAAATCACGGACTTCGGGGCACCGCCCCCAATCGTCGTGTTTTCGGGAGGCGACCCACTCGAACGTCCGGATCTGTTTGAGTTGGTGGAGTACGCAATATCGAATGGATTACGCACAGCGGTGACACCAGCACCGACGACTGCACTAACCGACTCTGTTCTTGAACGGTTCAAAGAACTCGGTGTTCATCGCGTTGCTCTCTCGCTTGACGGTGCGACTCCCGACCGGCATGACACATTTCGAGGCGAAGACGGATCATTTGAGACGATCCGTCACGCGGCTGAGCACGCAGCCGAAATCGGGCTCTCACTGCAGATAAATACCACCGTGACGGCGACGACAGTCAACGACCTGCCCGAGATCGCGGACCTGATTGATGCGTTTGGTGCTGTTATGTGGGAAGTATTCTTTCTCGTCCCCATTGGTCGAGGCGCTGAACTCAAGCAATTATCACCAGAGAAGATGGAACAGACGCTGGAGTGGCTATATCAATACCAACGGGATGCTGATTTTCGGGTGATTACTGTCGAAGCCCCTCACTATCGACGAGTTGCCCACCAAATCGAACAGAGAGACGGACGAAGTGGTCCAAGAGTTGGATCAACCGGCGACGGCAATGGATTCGTGTTTGTTAGTCATACAGGAGACGTGTACCCATCGGGGTTTCTGCCAGTTGCTACGGGTAATGTCCGAGATGACGATCTTGTTGACCTGTATCGGGACGCGCCATTATTCCAGAAGTTACGCAATCCTGAGAGCTTTCATGATCCCTGTGGTGTCTGTCCCTACCGTACGCAGTGTGGTGGATCACGGGCACGGGCACACGCAACGACTGGAAATCCACTGGCGAGCGACCCGCTCTGTGCGTACACCGTAACAGAGGAATCAAACACGCAAGAAGATGCCTCTTTGTCGAATCCATGAAAGATGAACTGTGTGAACTGCACCCAGCATCGAAATCGGACCAGAATCAGACTCAGACTCAGACTGCGCAAAAGATATTCGTGACACATTGCCAGCCACCTATAATGACCATTTATTCAGTTGGTTCACACACTGTCTCGTCCGAAACAATGAATCATATCATAAGAATGTTTACGAAGAATCGATACCCATGGTTGAGAAAGCACATCGCGCGATGATTGGGAACTATCCGCGTGACGCGAGCGAACAGGAGTGGGAGGTGTTCATCAGAGAAGGTCGTGATGAGCCACTTCGACACGTTGGCAGTATCACGGCGCCAGATAATGAGATGGCTCACGAACAAGCGTCGCGGCTGTTCGCCTGGTACGCGACCGATGTGTGGGTCTGTCCGGTCGACGCCATCGCGCGATACTCGACCCACGATTTGGATCGGAACGCAAAGCCAGTCAACTCCGACGCTGACGAATCACGTGCTCACGAAGATTTATTAGACATATGATTTCGATTAGCAAACTACTCTGTGATGTTGACGCCGAGGGTGACGGATTACGGTATGATGCTGCTGAGGAGTCGAGTAAACCACAAATCCGCGACACGAAACAGCAACGACCAGTCGTTGTCTGGAACGTCACGAAACAGTGTAACCTCTATTGTGATCACTGCTATGCGGCTGCAGACACCGAGACTGCATCGGGTGAACTCTCGACTGCGGAAGGCAAACGCTTGCTTGATGAGTTGGCAGATTACGGCGTGCCTGTTATCCTGTTTTCTGGTGGTGAACCACTGGTTCGGAACGACCTCGTTGAATTGATTGACTACGCTGCCGACGTGGGACTGCGACCCGTCCTCTCGACGAACGGGACACTCCTCACCAACGAGCGTGTCCAGGAACTCAAAGATGCTGGGGTAGCCTACGCTGGTATTTCAGTTGATGGTCTCCCCGAGCATCATGACGCTTTTCGCGGGCAAGATGGGGCCTTTGAGGCTGCGGTAGACGGAATCAGGACTTGTCTCGACGCTGGGCTCAAAACAGGGCTCCGATACACGGTTACCCGTCGGAACGCCGATGATCTCGAAGCCATCGTTGATCTGTTACATGATGTTGGCGTCGATCGATTCTGTTTTTATCATCTAGAGTACGGTGGTCGCGGAAGTGACATCGTTGATATTGATCTCACGCCGGAGGAGAGACGAGAGGCAGTCCGTCAGTTGTTTGATCTCACATTACAGTATCATGATAGCGGTGAGGACATCGAAACACTGCTGGTTGGCAACTACGCTGACGCCGCCTATATCATCGAATATGCCAACGAGAAGTTCGGCACGGACCATGCACGCGAAATCTATGAATACGTGCGACAGAATGGCGGCGCTCCCGCTGGCGAGCGGATTGCAGATATTGACTACCAGGGAAATGTCCATCCAACACAGTTCTGGCAGGGCTACTCGCTGGGGAACGTCCGTGATCGCTCATTTCCCGATATCTGGGAAGATGAGTCAAATCCGCTTCTCTCAGCACTGCGAAACCGCGAGAAACACCTGAAAGGGAAGTGTGCAGATTGTGCCTACCGTGATGTCTGCCGTGGAAGTTCACGCCTGCGCGCATTAACAGTTCACGATGATATTTTCGCTCCTGATCCGCAGTGTTATCTCACAGCCAGCGAACGCTCTGACCCGACTCCGGTTGAGAGCGGACGGAGACGTATTGATACTGAGTGAGCGCTCAAACCCGGGCAGATTGGACGCCTTTTATCAGTCGTTGGAAATACAACCACTGTTTCTATGCGAAACCACACTCAGTCCAGCTGGAGCGTCCGGTCACGCGTTCCGCTTCGGAGACAGAAATCAAATTACCAACAACTGTTATTATTTGCATTCTGTTTGCTGACATCGTCACACTCTATCATGAACACACGGCGATGACTTGCCATATGAGCGAGACTGTCATGATGTGAGTACAACGTTCGCAGAGTCAAACTCCATTGTCAATGATAATTCAGTTTCTCTCCGATGGAAGGTCCATCGGTAATCGATGAGAGGTGAGAGGTGAGAGGTGAGAGGTAGGGAGCTATCAACTTGGGCATAATCTCTAGTTGGTGGGAGATTATACTAGTGTAAGAATATGACATGAGTCGCTATGTTATCTCAGATCATCACTTCGGGCGTTCACAGATCATTGAGCACACAAACCGAACATTTGACTCGACTACCGAGATGAATCGGGTGCTTTTGAACCGACACTATCAGACAGTCACTGAGACTGACACGGTCATTCATCTCGGTGATGTTGCCATGGACACGCGCAATGGAAGCGAGACAATTGCATTTTTTAATCATCTCAATGGTGATATCCTCATCCGCGGTGACCATGACACCAGTTTAGACGCTTCGGATGCTTCGTTTCCAGTCGTGCAGTCGTGCGTCTTAGAACATGGTAATCGACGATTCTATTGCACGCATCGACCTGAAAATATCCCTCCTGACTGGGATGAGTGGGCAATCCACGGATATGTTCACGATAATCCTGAAGAGTTCCCGTTTATTATGTATGATGATCGCCGAATCAATGTGAGTAGTGAATTATTAGAGTATCGACCAATCACGTTAGAGAGATTAGGGACGATTCTTGATGATTGTTCTCCTGGGTCGCGGTTTTGCGATATCACCGCTGTCCGATCCGAATTTGGGTAGCACAGACTAAGTAACGATATCTGGTAAATGGAGTAACCCCCACTGGCGGTGCTACATCATACTCGACTCGAGTATGAAGAAAAAACATACACCGCAGAGCGTTCCAAATTTGAGTAATCATGTTGTGAACAGATGGTTTGTCAAGGTGGGATCAAATGTGGATTCTTCCAACATGAGCGGTATATATATTCTACTGCAGAGTAGTATGATTTTTATGGCACATATCATTGGGGACGTGTCCGAAGTGATGTCCAGTCCGGTGATAACTGTCTCTCCTGATCAATCTCTCTCAACGACAACTCAGCGGCTTCTCAACGAGGAAGTCGGCTCGATCGTGGTCACCACCGAGACGGTGGAATTAGAAGGAATTGTAACTAAAACTGACCTTCTCGAAGGATACGCACGGTGTGAGACGCCGAGCGAGCAGCCCATCTCAGACATGATGTCAACTTCTGTGGTAACAATTGAGCCGGATCGCCCGTTGTCTACCGCCGCGAGACGCTTAGACAATAACGGAATAAAACATCTTGTCGTTGTCAGTGACAGTGTCGAGGGTATCCTTACCACAACCGATATTCTGAATGAACTTGGACCAACGACGAAGAAACTGATTGAGCAGGTGCCACCGACTAATAACAAAGACACTGACTGATCTCTGGAGTTGTATGTGAGATGGGGATACTCAGATTGATGTTTTTGATGCCACAGTTGGATCCTTATTATTAGTTAGTCTTGATCGTGTGCACCTTCCTAATCAGACTGTGTTCGAGATTATTCAGAGGCACCCAAGCGATAATGTACTAACGCTGAGATTACAGTAATTCAAGGCGAAAGCCAACGACTTTACTCGTGGGATGAAGCCGATATTACTGAAACAAACAACGTGTCCCATACCTGACTGTAATCCTAAATTTTAGTCACTACCAGTTCTTGTCAAAGTAGAGTGAGCACTCTTCCACAACGAACAAACGAGTGTACTGCCGTACCCGACAGCGAACGGGACAACCAGCGGATGTTCGAGCGGATGACTGCCCACGCTTCTCTGTGGAACGAAATCACCTACAGGCACCGCCAAGTCTATTTAACGAGCACAAAGACGTATGGGACGCAGAATACACTGAGCTATACGACCATTACGCACCCGTTCTTGACAAAGCGGTCTGCCAGCAAGTCGCTCGTGAGAACAGCGAGGCGTGGCGCTCGTTGCTCGAACGACGAGACAATACCATTCTAACAACCCGTCAGTCACTGAGAAACCCAGTCCGCCAGGCTACTGGGCAACCAAGACAACGGCTAAGAACTGCACGGCCTGGTTCGGGACGACCTGTGCGAACTCGACTGGAACGAGGACAACAGTACGCTTAAATTCGGTGTTGGAGAAGTGTTCGAAGACAAGTATGACCTCGAGTATCAGGAACGCGTCACACTCGAAGTTCGTGGCAACCCGCGGTGGAATGGGGATGATAGCAGGCTTGAACTACCCTACGATGTGGCTGCGGACGTGATTCGTGTCAAGCATCCAGTCAGCATTGAGCCAGACGACCTGCAAGAACAGCGATTGGATGCACTTATTCATACACTCGACCACGAGAACACGAGAACACGAGTCGTGCTGCAGCCATCGACGTAGGCGCGAACAACACGCTTGCCATCGTCACCAGCACTGGAGAAATCAGCGTGTACCACGCTCGCCCCGAGTTCAAACGATTCCGACGGTACTCGGGACAGATTGCACGCTTGCAGTTAGGACTGCCTGAAAACAGGTATTCGAGCCAGCGTATCCAACGCTTGCACGACAAGCGAACGCGGAAACGCAATCACAGTCGAAACGCAGCAGTCAAGCATACCTGTGAATGGCTGCTCGAACAGAACGTCGATACAGTGTACGTTGGTGACTTGTCGGATGTGTTGGACACGCACTGGTCTGCTATGGTGAACGAGAAAACGTACGCGTTCTGGAGTCACGGACAACTGGTCGAGCGAATCGAGCTCACGCTCGGCGATACTGGAATCACTATCCATGAAATAAGCGAGGAAGATTCGAGTAGCCAGTGTCCAGAGTGTGACTCTGAAAGCGTGCAACGAAGCGGTGACGAGTTCCACTGTCACGAGCGTGAGTTAGAGGCACACAGGACGTGGCTGGAGCGTGGGACCGACTGCAGTCACAGGAAGGGGCCGATGACTCGATCTGCTGCCCTGCGCGCTGGACACCACAGGGACGCATCCCAATCTGGCGATGATGAGGGAGCGTACTGGAAGTGGGATGAGCATGACTTGACACTTAATAGTTTTGAGGAACGATCGTGCTCATTTGACCAAACCAGTTTCAGCGAATCCGCAAGTTCACACTTGTGTAATCGACTGGCTGGATTACCCACAGAGGAATCCAACGCTTGTAATGATTAAAATAATTTTTGCACATGGGGTCCAAGGAATTTGTCGATCCAGGATTTCGCGAATCCAAGTCTCTTCATGAATTTCTCGAGGAGGCCGCGAGCGAGACTTCGCAAGGACTTCTCGGTTGCCACAATGACGGGTGGCGCGTTTGAGAGTTTTCCGGACCTGTTCAATTGGGTTGCGGGGACCCAACCGGAGTAAACACGTGCCGAGTTGATGAGCCCGCTTGCGCGTGTGTTCACAGTGACGATGATGACTTCCGGTGGTATGGTGATACTCAGTATGTAGTCGGTCTAACTGGACTCATGGGCTTTGTTCGTCTAGAGGAGATACACTGTGGCGTTGAGCAGACTTCTCTCAAGATGTTCTCTACCGCTACGCTTGACACAGTGGTCTTTGCTTGCTACCTTGCACCGAATTTTTGGAATGAAGAATTAAAACATGATTTCATTCTAAAATGAATTAAGTCCGATTCCAGTAGATCAACTTTGGTAAGAATAACTGTAATAATATAATTTAGTGGTACAATATATCGAATATCGACATATAATAGACAGCGATCAGGTCTGTTGACAAATTGACTCATTATGTTGACAAAATTTACAATATACAAACATAGATATACAATAAGAGGTGTATTTTCTGCCGATTCAAAACTCAACATCGAATTTATATAGTTATATTCATATTATACGCAGAATCAATAAATACTCTGGCAGAATGCTATAACTGATGTACTTTCGTTATGCTGTTAGTCTGGTAAGTGTGGTCAATTGCAACAGGTGTATCTATGGTTTAAAAGTAACCGCTGACAGCACCGCATAACAGAATAATAGCCGACATGTGTCGTCTGTATATCATTTTCACTATCGCAGTCACACTGAGTATTGAAGCACACTCGTCGATTATTGCTCTCCGTCGGAAATCCTCAGTAAATTATATATTTGCCCTATAGTTCCAGGAGATAAAAAACAGATTAAACTCATAGATCTCCCACTCATTGAGAAGATAATTTATTTTATATGTATGTCGGTCTCTTGATGCTATTCAAATTTCTCCAGACCACTGCGCACTTACCCAACACATCGTTCTACGTCGTTTCAGAGCTCGCGAAAATACGAGTTATTATGACCTCATTAAGAGCCGATTGAAATATAATAATGTATCATGCTTTCGACCAAGCCGAACTTTCCACATTTTACAGCATCGACACTCTGTAGCTCAACCGGCTTGACAGGTGTATGGCGTGTCATATTGACTCTTTCAGCAAGGGGACTTCTAATAATTGGAATCATCGGGGTTGATGCCTCAGGATTTGCCCGCAGTCACGTCTAGAGACACTACACGAATCGAATTCATGATTTAAGACTTGAACTCGCTTTCTGGGTTGATTCAAAGGTGAATGCAATTTTGATTAATTCAGGACAATAACGAAAGATTATGATAGCCAGATAGCTCTGTCGCTGATAAAACACTATCCAGAGAGCATCGACATACCTCAACGTTCTCGGTAATAATGGTCATGACGACCAGAAAATCAAATAACTACGTTTTAAGATATGGTTTATTCACTGACCAAGCATCGTGAGTCCACATTGTTTTAGAAAGCATAGAACCCATCTTGGATGGTGATCTCCCCGATATACCCCATAAGGGAACGAATATTGCATTCCATTTTGAGTGACTCTGATTCCGATCAGACTACCACTATCGAAACCGGATTGATTCTCTTCCAAACGGTGACAGTAGCATATACTTTGAGCTATCTAAAGTAGAGGACTCACGAGTCGGTTATCACGCAGTGGTTAAGACCAAACATCACGGGCAAGAGTGTGTTTCAACGATATGACTTCAGATCCAATCGTAGTCACCATACTGGCTGAGACATAGTTTTCTGATTATCCGGCGAATCCTGATACCAATAATAGTGATGCGATATCGGTTCAGGATGAGGACGTGGCAGCGAGAGTTACTCCAGCAGTATTGTCGGTGTTCTTCACTGAGACGGTTGTGACGGAGTCATTTCGTATATAATCGTAGGATCAAACTCATATCTCTATCCTGACTGACAGAGCAACTTTTGACAGTTATCACATAGAATACTTCCGTACAAGGCAACCAAGGTGCCGAAAGCAGCGATCCACGCAACTTGTGCTCAATTTTCTGAAATTGAATATTTGATGGCAAGACGTCCAGCCTAACTATTGGGTGAGGTGATGATGAAACACAGCGGTTATCAATGCACAGCTCAGTTGAGCTTTTCTATACCATGTTAAATCAGGGACAGCCAAACCTCAAACGTTTCTCAAGATCATCCGTCAAGTTGTTAATGCCGGAGGGGACCATTCTTTTGTGTAGACTTCAGTAGAGGTGAGTAATGTTGTGCTAGACAATTCAACAGAAAGTAGTATATATCCAGACGATTAGTTCTATAGGTTACGAAACGGGGGTAGTGTTTCTACATCATCTGTCTATTTTCACTATCACAATGGTGATCGTACTTATTTTAATATATTTATTTATATTGTGAAATTCTATCCCATGGATACGTGATGTGCGTCTACACTACGCCGATATAATTCTGGTTTTTGCACCAACTATCATGAATATTATCACATCATGACTATCATACGTACGATTGTTAGAGTGAATGAGCACTGTAAGACACTAATTAGCCATGTCCAGGCTAAGATAATAGTAATAAATTGAAAAATCAACAATGACTCTCTTCATTTTACTGAGAGGAATAATGTCTTCGTTGGATTCAGGATGGGAATTGTGCATGTGTATCATCTAGTATAAATATTGAATATTGAGTTTGATACACGTAGATTATCGCTCAAGCATATCAACGTCACACAGAAGTCTGCATGTCTGAATTTTTTGATTGCTGCGGTGAGCGATGATCCGTGATAATGTATGTAATTTGGATTCCTATATACTCGGAATAAACTATGTCAGTGGTTGTATGACAATTTTTATTACTCTGGTAGTTTGACGGGCTATTCTTCCGTTTCGTAACGACTTGTTACTCCTGATGGAATAGGAGGTATATTCTCACTACTGATTCAATATTTCCCTGTCTCATGCATCCGAATATACAGGATTTATTTTGATCGAATATAATCAATTGATATGAAAGATATAAAAACGAAATCGAAAACGACTGAAACTTCGATTGAAATCATTCATACATTACGTGAATTAGATGGGGGAAGTCTCCAAGAGATATCCGAGAAAATGGGACTCGCGACAAGCACGGTCCACAGGCATTTAGCGACATTACAAGAATATGGGTATGTGACGAAGGATGGTGGCACGTATCGACTTGGTCTTATGTTCCTCACTATTGGAGGGTACGCACAACGACGTTTTGATGCATATCCGACAATTAAAAATACTGTTGATGATCTCGCTGCAGACACGGGTGAGCGAACACAGTTCATAGTCATGGAGAATGACTCTCGTGTGTATTTATATACCTCAGTCGGTCAAAGTGCCGTTGAGACAGGTGCACAGAACGGGAAGCGGGGACCCTTACATGCTAGTGCCGCCGGAAAGTCAATTTTAGCATCATTGCCCGATGACCGCGTTGATAAGATTATTGAAAGAAAGGGGTTGGTAAAAACAGGGAAAAACACAATAACTGATAAATCTGCGCTATTTGAACAACTCAAACAGATCAGGCAGCGGGGATATGCATTCAATCGACAAGAGACAACAAGTGGTGTTCATGCGGTGGGCGCGCCAGTGACCGACTCCGATGATGAGGTTCTCGGAGGTCTGAGTGTTTCTGGGCCTGCTCGCCGACTAAGAGGAGAGTTACTGACAGAGACACTTCCGCAACAGCTCCTCAGCGCAGTTAATGAACTTGAGCTATACATTCAACATTCAGTTAAATGATAGTACTATTCGGCTATTGTCCCTGTAAAATGAGTTAGAACGACTTCGAAGTATAATCCGAGTGCCTCTGGCGATGTCTCGAACCGGCTATCTGTATTGATGCGTGTTATGCAGCAATTTTTGATATCAAACAAAATTATATATATGTGCAATATAACCATTATCATACTCAGAACAAAGTGTTCTGGACGGCAACACATGACACGGAATATCAATAGCAGGAGGTCTTTTATCAAAGCTGCATCGATTGCGGGTATAGCTGGTCTTGCAGGCTGTTCTGGACAATCAACGAGTAGTAGCGGTGGTAGCAGTGGAAGCAGCGGTGGCACAATACACTTCCTCTCAGCTGAAAACAGCCAAGCATTCAAAGACTACTATCAGAAGTGGGCTGGCCTATTTGAGGAAGAGCATGATCACACCGTCGAATTAGAATTTGTTGGTGTCGGCACAAGTCAGTCACAACGTATTTCGAAGCTTATACAATCGGGCGATCCCCCAGAATTGACCACAACAGCCCCAGAGAAAGGGGGTGGACTCGCACTTCAGGGTGTCCTTGCAGACCTCAGTAACGAAGCAGAGTGGATGCAGAATGAATGGGGTTATGAGTTCAATGAGGACTTTACCTTTGAACTTCAGGGAAGTCAATATGTTGTCCCGATCTGGGTCAACATGACGATGGACTGGTATCGTGTAAGCACATGGGAAGAAAACGTCGGGATGACCCCCAGCGAAATCACATGGAGTGAATTCACTCAGGCGTTAGCTGATACACATAATGTCGGAGAGCGGGCAGGCCATGTCATTCCTGCTGGGGAGTCCCTGATGAGTACAGAATTTTATATAGATTACATGTTCTCAAATGGCGGGAATATCTTCACTCGAGAAGGGGAGGAGATTAAACTGGTAATGGATCAAGGAGAAAATCGTCAAAAGACTATGGAAGTCCTCGAACTCTTCGAAGAGATTAACGAGTTCTCAGTGGATGGCAGCGGATATGGTTATGGCCAGCAAATTGAGACATACTGGAGCGAACAGGCTAATGAGACCAAATACTTCGGTGCTCGTCCATTGCAACAAGCGGTCGCAAACAACGAGGCAGTAGCAGAAGATACTGGATTAATGCATCCTCCATACAAGGAGGAAAAGAGTCATCAAGCCTTCTCAGAGGGATGGGTCATGTTTGAGGGGGCTGATAATAAGGAAGGCGCTCGAGAGTTCGTCAAATTCATGTCCCGAAGGGAACCACTTTATGAGCTACTCCATATTGCCCCGCTTCACAATCTACCACCATTCCCAGCCGCGGTCGACGATGACGAGTTCCTTGATAATGAGTTTATTGACACGTGGGTCAAGACGAACGATAATATTGCCATTGATGATGTTGTTGAGATGGTCGACACAGCAAAGACGCTGGTTGGTGAAACTAACCCGAACAACGCGCTGGCCTCTCCGGTATTTTCGAGCGGTGCGTTTGGGAATATGATTTTCAATACGTTGCATGGTGATATGAGCAAGGAGGAAGCAATCGACAATGCCGCAAGTCAGTCTCGCTCTATCATCGAGGAGTTTTAGATGTCAAATATGTATTCCGTACTTGATTACGAAGCAGCGTATAATAAAGAATATGTAGATGCCCCATGATAACGGCAATTTTCATATATCATAGGAAGGAATCATAGATGAGTGTCACTTCAAAAGTAATGGAAGGTATCGGGATGGAGCGAGAGTATAATCGCTTCCGTGACAGGATCAAGGACTCAATTGAAAGCGAGGCAGTCCTCGGTTACGGCAGTTTGGCGCCTGTTATGATCTTGTTCTTATTTATTGCTGTGTTGCCGATTTTGTGGGCACTCACTGGAAGCCTTTTTTCGATTAATTCATTCAACCCGGTCTGGAAGTGGAATGGGTTTAATAATTTCCAACATATTCTGTTTAATGATTCATTCTATTGGGTTGCAGTCAGTAAGAGTGTTATTTTTGGGTTCGGATCAGTCTGTCTTCAGATAGTTGTCGGTATTGCGATTGCGCTACTCCTACAGAAGCAATTTAAACGGAATGCGGTCGCACGTGCGATTGTGCTTCTACCGTATCTGATCCCTGTTATTGTTGTCGGCCTTGTTTTCGTGTGGATGTTCAATCCTGAATACGGGGCATTAAATCTCATTCCGCTGCAATTGGGATTGATTAGCGAACCAATTAATTATCTTGGAAATACTGATATCGCGATGTACGCGCTCATTGTCGCAGCAAGCTGGAAGTGGTCCATTTTCGTTGTAATGATGACGCTTGCCCGACGAGAAGCGATTCCAGATGGCTACTACGATGCTGCTCGTGCAAATGGCGCGAATGCATGGCAGCGCTTCCGCGATATCACACTGCCAAATCTGAAAGGGATGATAATCTTAGTCGTCCTGCTACGGGGTATCTGGATGTTCAATAAATTTGACATTATCTGGATCATGACCCGCGGTGGTCCAAGTCAATCATCAACAACACTACCTGTGTACGCATATCGTGTCGCCTTCAGCCAATGGCAACTCGGCGAGTCGCTCGCAATTGCCTCAACACTGTTTTTCACCCTCGTTATCGGGGCTGTGGTGTACTTTTATCGATTTAATCCGACTGAGGAGGTTCGAGTTGAATGAGTGAATACTCACAAAACAAGACAATAATTGAGCGAATAATCGACTACTACGTGAGAAATGTATCAAGGGATAATCAAAAGCGAGCCTGGAAATGGACATTCAGGTTCTTTGTTCTTGCGACGATTGTCACTATTGGGTTCCCAACATATGTCATGTTGAAGTCAGCGTTTCAACCAGAGGTGACACTATTCTCGAATACGTTCCACTGGATTCCACCGGCCGTGACGTTAGAGAACTTCCGGGAGCTGTTCGGTGGGACGAACTTCTGGACATTCTATCTGAACAGCATTATCGCCGCGTTAGGGACGATGGTCATCAGTGTGACCGGTGCGACACTCGCCGGATATGCACTGACTCGGTTTTCTTTCCCTGGAAAAAAGCGTTTAGCACAATCAGTGCTCTTCTCATATATGTTCCCCCCGCTATTGCTTGCACTTCCGATGTTCATGATCTGGCGGGACCTCGGGCTTATTAACAGCTTCCCGGGAATTATTTTGGCACACTCAGCACGGTCGTTGCCTTTCGATATTTGGCTGATGTGGAAGTTCTTCCAGACTGTGCCAATTTCTTATGAAGAGAGTGCATGGGTGTATGGAGCCGGTCGGCTTCGGGCGATGCGCGATGTCGCTATTCCAATGGCACTTCCCGGTATTGTTGCGGTATCCATTTTTTCGTTTGCTATCTCATGGAGCGACTTCACGCTTGCAAACCTCTTGCTCACGCAGGAAGGAATGAAGACGCTCCCAATCGGGATGATTGGATTCATTGAACAGCAGGCTGTTAACTGGGGACTCATCATGACCGCATCAGTCATGATGGCAATTCCGGCATTTCTTCTCGTATATTTTCTGCAAAGCTACTTACTCCGCGGATTCAGCGTTGGAGGGCTCGGATAATGCGGCGAATCGAACCCAGCAGTCATATAAATTTGAATCAAGCCAAACATGGCGCATGTCAGATATTTAGAATAAATCAAAGTAGCATTCCGAAGGGGTATGCACACAGTAAAAAACAAGTAACTAAACTACAACAAAGAAACAATTATGTCTAGAATCCGAGTTAACGATCTACGAAAGTTATATGATGTACCAGGTGGTGAGGAAACTGCTGTCGATGGTGTGAATCTGGATATCCCCGATACTGACTTCTTAACATTGTTGGGACCGTCAGGATGTGGCAAGACAACCACTCTGCGCTGTATCGCCGGACTTGAGACGCCGACTGAGGGGACGGTATACTACGATGACGATGACGTAACACCGAAGCTTGCACAAGAGCGGGATATCAGCATGGTGTTCCAAGAGATCGCGCTTTATCCGCATATGAAATGCATTGATAATATCGCGTATCCACTAAAAGTTCGTGGTGTATCAAAAGATGAGCGGCATGAGCGAGCGCGCGAGGTGGCCGAGATATTAGAGGTGGGTGGATTGGTTGAGAAGCATCCAGCCGAGTTGTCAGGCGGTCAACGCCAACGAATCGCCATTGCTCGGGCAATCGTCCGTGAGCCACGAGCATTTCTGATGGATGAGCCGATGACTGGCTTGGACGAGAAGCTGAAGGTTGTGATGCGAAAGGAGCTCAAACGGGTCGTTAACGAGACAAATCAGACAGTTGTTTACGTCACACACAGTCAGCAGGAGGCGATGATGCTCTCAGACCATATTGCAGTCATGAATGAAGGTCAGATAGAGCAGGTTGGATCACCAAATGAGGTGTACAGCGAACCGAACAACAAGTTCGTCGCGACGTTCGTCGGCATGCCGGAGATGAACATCTGGGATGCCCGCGTCATCGGCGACGATATCAAAGTCGATTTAGGAGGTGGTCAACGGGTTGAATTCTCACCCCGAGATGATGCATCAGACTCAAGTCGAAAGAGAAAGACCACTTGGAGTAATCGAAGTGGCAGTGATGTTGACATTGGATTCCGCCCACAAGCACTTTCGCTTGCCCGAAGAGATCAGGGCGATATTAACGCCGAACTC
>KE356560.1:1521881-1522676 GCA_000415965.1 Haloquadratum walsbyi J07HQW1 | reverse complement strand
GCGGTGAGGACATCGAAACACTGCTGGTTGGCAACTACGCTGACGCCGCCTATATCATCGAATATGCCAACGAGAAGTTCGGCACGGACCATGCACGCGAAATCTATGAATACGTGCGACAGAATGGCGGCGCTCCCGCTGGCGAGCGGATTGCAGATATTGACTACCAGGGAAATGTCCATCCAACACAGTTCTGGCAGGGCTACTCGCTGGGGAACGTCCGTGATCGCTCATTTCCCGATATCTGGGAAGATGAGTCAAATCCGCTCCTCTCAGCACTGCGAAACCGCGAGAAACACCTGAAAGGGAAGTGTGCAGATTGTGCCTACCGTGATGTCTGCCGTGGAAGTTCACGCCTGCGCGCATCAACAGTTCATGATGATCTTTTCGCTCCTGATCTGCAGTGTTATCTCACAGCCAGCGAACGCTCTGACCCGACTCCGGTTGAGAGCGGACGGAGACGTATTGATACTGAGTGAGCGCTCAAACCCGGACAGATTGGACGCCTTTTTATTATTTGCATTCTGTTCGCTGACATCGTCACACTCTATCATGAACACACGGCGATGACTTGCCATATGAGCGAGACTGTCATGATGTGAGTACAACGTTTGCAGAGTCAAAGTCCATTGTCAATGATAATTCAGTTTCTCTCCGATGGAAGGTCCATCGGTAATCGATGAGAGATGAGAGGTGGGGAGCTATCAACCTGGGCATAATCTCTAGTTGGTGGGAGATTATACTAGTGTAAGAATATGACATGAGTCGCTATGTTATCTCAGATCATCACTTCGG
>KE356560.1:1434101-1521861 GCA_000415965.1 Haloquadratum walsbyi J07HQW1 | reverse complement strand
ATTACATCGACCTTGGAATGCTTGATGCGACTCTCCCATGGTTAACTAAACAAGCCGGAAAGGTATTTGCTGGGGAATCGCCATCGCGGATGGGGACAAAGGATCCTGTCCTTGCGCCCTATCAGACATTCCAGACGGCAGACGGATATATTAATGTCGCTTGTCTAAATCAAAGGCTATGGCATGATCTTTGTAATGCAATCAACAGGAGAGACCTACTTGATGATGACCGTTTTGAAACAAATGCTGATCGGGTTGATCACACTGACGAACTTGAACAAGAACTAGAGCAAACGTTTCGCGAGCAGACGACTGAGGAGTGGATGACAATACTCGTTGAGACGGCTGGTATCCCCGCAGGTCCGGTAATGGATGTTGAGGACGCACTCACAAACGAGCAAACGCAGGCGCGAGAGACCGTCCAGTATATCGATCACCCCGAGTACGGCGAGATTCCAGTCATAGAGCATCCATTGAATTTCGAGAACGCAGAGACTGGATTTGAGGGCGCACCGCCAGAACTCGGCGAGCACAATCGCGAGGCATTTCAACAACTCGGTTACTCCGAGGCAGCTATTGATAAACTCGTCAAGCGGGGTGCGTTCGGTGAGCAGATGCAGGCACAGACAACCACTGATTAAGTCCATGCCGGAGTATAATCATCACACAATAGACGAATTCGAAACGAACCCCGAAAAGCCAGGACAACGATGGGAACTGTCCCCCCAGTTGGGTATCGATGAGTACAATTTCAATATCGCAGCACTCAATCGTGGAGAGCCTCTCTCTCAAAATGGCTATCATTATCATGAAAACCAACAGGAGTTTTTCTATATGCTGGACAACCAATGTCAAGTAGAGGTTGAAGACGGGGTTTTCTGCCTGCGTGAAAATGAGGTCGTCCGTTTTGATCAGGGGGTGCCGCACCTACTACACAACCCGTTTCATGAGACGGCAAAGCTCATCGCCATCGGGAGCCCACCAGAAGGACGATATCCCGTTCAGCAGATTCAATCAGCAGCAGAACTGCTCAAAGATCGATATGGATCAACTACACCAAATCCAGTCGGAGATCAGGGTACACAATGATGGAAGCAATTCGATACCACGAACACGGCAGCGAAGACGTATTATCGATGGACAGCATTCCGGAGCCAACACCAGAGTCAGACGAACTGAAAGTGCGTGTTCACGCAGCGAGTGTCAATCCGATAGACACCTACGTTCGTGAGGGGAATGTGCCTCCACAAGGCGGACTCCCACACGTCGGGGGTGCAGATGTCGCCGGTGTTGTTGAGGAGGCAGGAGATGACACTAATATGTTCGAACCTGGCGACAGGGTGTTCGCGACCGGACTCGGACTGTTTAATCCAGGGACGTACGCAGAATATGTTGCAGTCCCCGAATCAAGACTTGCTCCACTCGCTCAGTCGGTATCATTTCAACATGGCGCAGCCGCAGCAATGGCTTTTGCTACCTCGTGGCGCGGTCTTATCACGCGCGGTAACCTTTCGATTGGTGATATCTGTCTTGTCCATGGTGGCTCGGGTGGTGTCGGTCATGCTGGCGTCCAAATTGCTCGCTATGCTGGTGCAACTGTAGTCGCGACAGCGCGCGAGGGTGAACCAACGGAGATGGTGCGAGAACTTGGTGCGGACGCTGTCGTTGATTACCGCATCGATGACCTTTCAACTGAAGTACGTAAGAAGATTGATGCGAATGCGGTAGATGTAATATTAGAATCCCATGCTGGGAGCAATATTGTCGCAGATCTCAATATGCTCGCTCGTGGTGGTCGTATCACCGTCATCGGTGAGGACACTGATATTCATATCCCACCAGAAGCGTCGATGTCTGGGAAGATTGCGGATGTCGACATCCGGTTCATGTCCATCATGGCCTCAACAGAAGATCAGGGACCAATTCTCCGATCAATCGCGCCACTGCTTGGCGACGGAACATTCGAAGTTCAAGTTGCAGAGACATATCCGCTGGCAGAGGTCCCAAGAGCACAGCGAGATGTAATGACCGGCAAAAATCTCGGAAAGGTCGTTATTACAATTGAATAATACAGCAGCAGTTCCGCTGATATTGTCGGTAACTCGGATTGTGGAATATCCTCCACAGTCATATCCAATTCTTCATCAAAGATGGACAGGCAGAAGTTATGAATAGCACTGACTGGTCCGTCATTAAGTTCACAATGGTTGGTCATGCGTTATTTCATGCATACGAACTGTCGATTCCGGTCTTTATCATTATTTGGCTTGATGTATTTACGACCACCGAAGCGTTGATTGGTCTTATCGTGGGCGTCGGATACGCCGCGATTGGGATTGGTGCAGTACCAAGTGGGATTCTCTCTGATAAATACGGCTCTAATCGGGTGATCCTCGTGGCATTACTCGGGATGGGATTCGGGTTTGGTCTTATTAGCATATCACCGAATATTGTTATTTTAGCGCTGGCATTAGCTATCTGGGGGATCTCAGCGAGTCTTTATCATCCTGCCGGTCTCTCATTACTGAGCCGGAGCATTGAAAATCGCGGCACCGCCTTCGCTTATCATGGGGTTGCAGGGAATGTTGGGACGATTCTCGGACCGTTATTGATATCAATCTTGCTCATTTTCCTTCCATGGCGATCCGTTGCGGCTCTTTCTGTTGTCCCTGCTCTCGTCGGGGTCTCCATCGCATTCAAACTCCCACTCAAGAAAGGGAAAGCAGTCGAGAGCATAAAAAGCAAAACCCCAGTGTGGAAGGAACTTTACGAGGATACACAAGTGTTGCTCGTAAGCGGGTTTCCAATCATCATCTCAGCAGTCTTGCTTTACGGTCTCTACTATCGTGGCACTCTGACGTTTCTCCCGGAAATCCTCTTAGGTATTCCAATACTGAACCAAATCACACTATTTGATTATACTCTCAACCCGAGTCAGTATATTTATACTGCATTGCTGACAGCTGGCGTGGGCGGTCAGTACGCTGGTGGGCGACTCACTGACGTTGTCGAGGCAGAATACGCGCTTATAATCGCTTTTGTATCGCTCGTCGTTTGTGCGCTTGCGTTCATCCCGGTCCTGGCGAGTGGATTTATTTCTTTGCTAATAATGTGTCTTCTCATCGGTTTTGTCATATATGTCACTGCGCCTATCTACCAAGCAGTGATTGCTGAGTATGCAGCGAACAGCACACACGGTCTTTCTTATGGGTACACATATCTTGGTATGTTCGGCATCGGAGCACTCGGTGCGCCTCTTGCCGGCACTGCAGTTTCATACACGAGCCCAAGAGTGCTTTTTTTGACTCTTGCTGGTATTGCTGGGCTGGCTGGTATAATGAGTATTTATCTGTTGGCTTGGAAGAAAAATTAATTACCATGATACACTGAATAAAGCGACCGGAATCTAGATGCTATATTATTCGCTCGCGGCTTGGCTGTGGTGGGGGTGATTCTATCTCTCCTATGAGCCGTGTGCAGGCAAAAGGTTAATTGGTCAGGTCATATCTCGGAGCTGATGAATAGACGTTATTGAGTGTTATTGGCTGGTACTGCTTTGTCATTGATACTCTGTTGGGTCGGAGCATAGCTCAGAGTACCTGAGTAACATATTCGAGTGAAATAACAACCCTTCAGAGAAGATAATTGTCAAAATCATAGGTATGATGTACAACAGGAACTATACTATCTAATCATGGTATATACCGACGCGGATAGCAGACCGACAGGAGAATCCCAGTCGTGTGATATTAATCCATCAATCACTGGAGTCGGGATGACCACATTCGCTAAATCTGATGACCGAAATCTCCAGAAACTCCTCAGAGTCGCCTCAGAACGCGCGTTCACTGATTCAGAAATTGATCCAAAGGAAATTGATTCCATACACGTCGGGAATATGGCTGCGAAAGCATTCAATAATCGCGCCGGAATAGCAAACACATTAGCCAGCACAATTGGAACAAAAGGTATTGCCCATCGGGTAGAAAATACCAGTGCAAGTGGAGCGAGTGCATTTCTCGAGGGGTATGATGCTGTCCGCTCCGGTCGAGCTGAGACTGCTCTCGTGGTGGGGGGCGAGAAAATGTCTGCAGCCGATACAGAGACCTCCACGGAAGTTATCAGTCGCATCACGCACAAGCAGGAATATAATCAAGGTATTACCTTACCATCGTTCGCTGGGCTTGCAGCAGATCGATATCTCGAGAAGTATGATGCTTGTCGACGCGATCTTGCTGAGGTCGCAGTCAAAAACCACGCGAATGCATTGGCAAATCCGTACGCACATTTTAATAAACAAATTCATATTGATGATGTCGTTGAGTCACCGGTAGTTGCCAGTCCACTCCGGTTATACGACTGCTGTCCCATGAGCGACGGTGCAGCCGCGATCATTCTCACAGCCAATGACAAGGATGACTCGATTCGAATCACAGCTTGTGAAGGTGCTATTGGTACCCACGCAGTTGCCGATCGATCAGATCCTCTCCGGATTGAGAGCGTCAGAACTGCTGGAAAGCGGGCTTATACTCGTGCTCAAATCTCTCCAGATGATATCGACCTTGCCTGTATTCACGATGCCTTCAGTATCTTAGAATGGCTAGAGTTAGAGGAACTTGGATTCGCTGATTCAGGTGAAGCATGGGAACTCACCCGAAAGGGGTATACTGACATCGGGGGAGACTTGCCAATTAATCCGGGTGGTGGATTAAAAGCCCGAGGTCATCCACTTGGCGCGACGGGGGTCTCACAGATTATTGAAATAGTTTGGCAACTTCGGAGAGATCTTCCAGGTGAACGCACTGCCATTGACTCACAGCGTGGACTGGCAGTCAACGTCGCAGGATTCGGTAACAACGCTATTTGCACAATACTGGAGGCAGTCTGATGATACGTGTAGTTGAATGCAAAGCCTGTGGTCAACGGAGCTTCTACGACAAAAGCCGGTGTCTCGACTGTGGGAATGATGAATTCCTGCGTGAGGACCCAGGAACAGGACAGGTTGTTTCTGTATCGACAGTTCATGTCACGCCAGAAGGTGTCAGAGAGCCAAATAGACTTGGGCTCGCTTCATTTCCAGGCGACGCAAATATCATTGCTCAGATTGGAGACTCAGTCTCGTCTGGAGACGATGTCGTCCTCAAAGGTGAATATAAACTTAGACACGGTAAGGATGGCATAATTCAGGGCGCGCGGCTTTTGCCCGCTGATGAATGAATAATTATATGACTGTTGATATTACATACCCACTCAGTTATGAGAGGCAACAACTACCCATAATTGTATACACAAACAGATTCAATATCGCTCAGATAGATATAGAGATATCTCTCAGTGTAAATACTGCGACATCTGTGTTGCACGCGAAATCACAGTCATATCATATCATATATATCTTAAATGGTGTAATGACTCACACCACTTCTTGAGAGCACACCTGAGTTGGAATCTACCATGTATTTAAGATGCTAGTATTGAAACTATCTCACCCGTGTTCGACTCTGTTCTCGCATAAATTGTTGAAGATACCAGTATCCACCAGCGAATTTCCCAGTAGTGCCGGAGAATTTCCACCCACCAAACGGTTGAGCTTGAACGAGCGCCCCCGTTGTTGCACTCTGAGATCGATTGACATAGCACATCCCGGATTCAATCTCATCGAACCACCGATCGATCTCTGAGTCGTCCTCAGAGAAAAAGCCCGCACAGAGACCATAGTCGGTATCATTTGATTTTTCGAGAGCTTCACTCAGCCCAGAAACCGGATGAATAGTAACGAAAGGCACGAAATGTTCCTCACGAGCTAGGGCATGTTCATGTGGAATCTCCGTGACGATTGTGGGTTCAACATATCGACCATCGGGGAGTTCAGTGTCATCGACAGGAGAACCACCAGTAAGTACTCGTCCATCAGCACGCGCGCGCTGTGAGATTCTCTGATATCGATGAAACGCATCATTATTGATGAGTGGCGAGACGAAAGTCTCTCGATTCTCTGGAGGTCCTACGACCAACTGCTCCGTTTTTTTCACGAGTTTTTCAGTGAATGAATCAATGACATCCTCATACACATACACGCGAGAAGTTGCCGAACATTTCTGTCCACCAAATGAGAAAGCGCCATTGAGGACTCCGTCGACAGCATCATCAATATCGGCTTGATTACTGACGATGACTGGATTTTTGCCACCTAATTCTGCGATGACTGGACCACGTTTTCCATGTTCTCTGAATGTCTCCTCAATACCCACCCCGACCTCTCGAGATCCGGTGAATGCAATTCCAGCGACATCCGGATGTTCAACGAGCGGTTGACCAGTCGTTGGTCCGTCTCCTGTGACAAGGTTAATTACTCCATCAGGGATCCCTGCTTCCTCAAACAGATCAACAATTTTGTGTGCAACGAGTGGCGTTTCCTCGGCGGGTTTTAAGACGACAGTATTCCCGGTGATAGCCGCACCGGTGGTCATACCAACCAAGATCGCGATTGGGAAATTAAATGGTGCGATAACGCCAAACACACCATACGGGCGGAGTAAATTGGTTGTGTGTTGACCAGGTGTTGGTTCACCCGTATCAAAGCGGTATCCATTGCTCTCTGATACCTCTCGACTGTAAAACTCGAGAAAGTCAATCGCCTCATCAACATCAGCCATTGCCTCTCGTCGGTTCTTGCCATTCTCCATTGAGAGGGTTGCGGCGAATTCAAATTTCCGCTCTCTGAGAAGGTCAGCAGTTCGGGTAAACAGTTCCGCTCGTGCGGATGGACCAATATCTTCCCACTCGGACTGGGCAGCGCTCGCAGCAGTAACTGCATCATTAATCACAGAGGCATCTCCTGTCGCGAACCTCCCGATTTGACGTTCAATGTTACCGGGCGACTCAACAGTAAAGCACTCGTCTGTCTCAATGTGTTCACCGTCGACTCGAATTGGATACCGTCCTCCAAGCTCTGCTTTCACGGACTCCACAGCGTCGGCATAATTTTTATGAAATACCTCCTGATTGTTCTCCTGTTGATGGGTTAGATAGGTTAATTCATTATCGTATGCTGAGGATTCCATGCTCATACATGACATAATAATTGTATGTATATAAATACAACTTGAGGGGGTAATCTTGTGGTATGTATCAGTCTGATGTTGTTTGAGACTAGCATTTGAATGTAGCGACACTCAATTCGTTGAGTTGCTAGATTGAATCCGAACATCACGAATTATCAAAATGGCTGTCAGGTAAATATCTCATTTGTCTTTATACACTCTAAGTGGTTGATGGAAACGCATTTAGACATAAGAATGAATTAATCAATGCATATGTCGAGTGAGCAGCCGCGTCAAGATACAACTGCAATAGCTGATACAGCACGGAATTACGTCGGTAACTGGACTGATCCGGATGGTGAAGTCCACGAGATTACTAATCCAGCGACGAATCAGACGTTTGCGACGGTAACATATTCAACTGAAGCCGACGTTGACAGAACAATAGGGATAGCACGCGAGGCGTTCCAGGATTGGCGTGAAACTCCGGTTACCGAACGATCGCAATATCTATTCGACCTCAAGCAGGAACTTGAAGATCATCAGGAAAATATCGCACAAGCACTCTCTCGTGAGCACGGCAAAACGCTTGCAGAAGCACGTGGTGAGATTCGTCGTGGGATTGAGAACGTCGAAGTCGCGGCTGGTATTCCCAATATGACACGGGAAGAAAGCGGAATGGTTGAGGATGTTGCCCCCGGAATCGATGAGACTGCAGTTCGTCAACCACTTGGTGTGTTCGCCGCAATTACTCCATTCAATTTCCCGGCAATGATACCACTGTGGTTCTTACCATACGCTGTTGCGACGGGAAACACGTTTATTCTGAAACCAAGTGAAAAAGTACCACTTAGTTCACAACTTATTTTTGAGGCTGTCGACGCTGTAGGCTTCCCTGATGGGGTAGTCAATTTAGTAAATGGGGGTGCAGACACAGTTAATGCGCTGCTTGAGCATGACAACATTGAGGGTATTTCATTTGTCGGCTCAACTCCAATTGCAAAGCACATTTATACGACAGCAGCCGAGCATGGAAAGCGCGTGCAAGCTCAGGGTGGTGCAAAGAATTATGCGGTTGTCACTGAATCGGCTCAACTTGACGAAGCTATTCCTAATGTTATTGGATCCGTCTATGGGAATGCGGGTCAGCGCTGTCTTGCGAATGATGTTGTCGTTGGTGTCGGTGACGTATATGCTGAACTCCGTGAACGATTGCTCTCTGCGGTTGATGACCTCACGGTTGGCTCTGGTCTCAATGAGGAGACTGACGTTGGTCCACTGATCACTGATGAATCTTATACCCGCGTCAACGAGCTCATTGAAACTGCTATTGAACAGGGTGCTGAGTTGGTTGTCGATGGTCGCGACTTTGAGCACTCAGAGTACCCGGATGGAAACTTCATGGGTCCAGTCCTTCTTGAGAACGTCACGACCGAAATGGACATTACTCAAACCGAGATTTTCGGTCCAGTATTGTGTCTCGCCGACGCCGAGGATCTTGATACAGCCATCGAAATGGTAAATAGTACCGAGTATGGGAACGCCTCAACTATTTATACCGAGCGTGGTGGGGAAGCGCGAAAATATCGTTACGATGTCGACGCTGGGAATATTGGAATCAATGTTGGCGTCTGTGCACCGATGGGGTTCTTCCACTTCGGTGGTCGCAAAGGTTCATTCTTCGGCGATCTTCATGCCCAAGGTGAGGATGCTGTGTCGTTCTATACAGAAAAAACGATTAGCATAGAGCGTTATTTTAACTGACCACACACTACAGTGCGCTACACTATCTATAACGCATATCACTCGTGTTCGTCATAAATATCAACACTGTTGACTACACTGGTGAAACAGGTGTCTGAAATGTGATGTGAGTATATTCGGGGTGCTGTAACGGTTGAACTCAGCAGTAGGTTGCCGTTGGTCTTACGCCGGTTCGGGTGAATCAGCCAATTAATAGACGTGCTTACTGATGAGTGTACGCAGGTGGGTCCTCTGTGTGGTCCACAAACAGCCACCCACATGAGAGCCGACTGGGAACCAACCCACAGGGATTCCTTCCACAAACGGTTATCCGACAATGGAAATGAATATATGCTGCTCATCTTGTACTACCGTTTTTAAATAAATCCGACAGGACTGTTTCGCTCCCTTCGGCAAGAGTCAATATCAGTATTATCTACTTGGGCGACAGCAAATGTGCCGATCCTCCAGCGTCAATCACGCCAGGAAGTGGTAATCGTACTCTATCGCTATTGCTAAGAGAGGAGAGATTCATACTATTGACTCGATTATCTGCCATTGGATTCAATCTCGCGGTACCCACTCTCAGCGACGCGAGAATGCCACCGAGTGATGTAAGTATTGATTGGTGATAGAAACTGTGAATGTTTACTATCTATCCTTTATTGGATAGTCCGATAATAAATATCAATAAACCATGAGACCATAGTATATATTTAGATTGGTAATATTTGTTGTTATTTTCGTATATTTAAGTTTACTTTTCGTTTAGAACTACATTGAATTGATGATGCTCATACACTCTGACGGATCATCGAAAACGAGCAAACGGATTAAGACGCCAATATATCCCAACTACCTTCGCCGGGCGGGATTAGCAGCTCCGCCGTGTGTGACAATGAGCAATATCACGGTTTCAATGCTGTCTGAATGACTCCAACGGGGTATTCGGTCTGTTTCAGTAAGAGACATGATCCACGCAATATATAATAAGTAAGCCCGACAGAGACAGTGAGTATCTCCACAGATCGGATTCAAGTGTGAACGTTCAATACCATCAGTACGTGTATTCTACATATCATGTCCTCACAGGACTCATCCACAGATCAATGTCCACGTCCACGGTCACTTGAGGAGTTACCAGTGACGGACGCTGGTCAGTTCACTGAAGTGACAGCGCGTCGAACGATGCGCACGCGAGATATCTCGAATATTGATGCGGGGTGGAAGCCATATTTTCGATATGAGACAATCTATGAGGATCAACGAGCTGCAATTGAGTCCTTCTTAGATACTCTTGGGCGCCACGGCTATTATCTAAAAGAGGGTGCATGCGGAACTGGCAAAACACTTGCTGCGGTAACAGCGAGTGTTCATGCAATCCGAAATCCTGAACAATTAACCGATCGCTCACCGGCAGATACAGCTTTTCCGGAGTATGATCGGGTAATGGCTGTCACGCCGGTCAAAAAACAGCTTCAGCAGTTCATTGCCGAATTACGCGGTATCAATGCGACACTCCCAGCAGAGACGGAACCGATACGGACGGTTGTCTTACGAGGACAGGCTGACATGATGGCAATCAGGAATGCGGACCTCCCAGAAACAGACACTCAAGAAGCAACTCAGGACCTTCGTGCCACGACAAGAGAGATTATTCGGTTCAACAGCGACATTCCGCTTGACTGGCCGGATGATCTTAGTCCCCCAGCATACTCAATGACTGGGTACGATTGGTCCACCCCGAGTGAGGAGGCTGTGCAGGCCCAAGAAGCCCACCAGTATGATCCGAACAGAGCAGAAGCGATTAGACATATCGTTGCACAATTAAAGCCGCGGGATACGGAAAGCAACGCACAACTACAGATTGATGGTATTGAAACCCCGTATCCACAACACGTTCCACATACCTCAGAGATTGTCGATTCGACCCGCGTTGACTCAAATTATAATCAATTACCATCGGATCTGCAAGGTCGATTTGACCCGTTTTATGCGGCAACACTCGCAGGATTACAGGAATCAATCGTCGCGTTCTCGGACGCTCCATCTCATGTTATTGATAAACAAACATTGTTTGCGGCGACGATTGCGAATGGATGCTGTCCCCACGAATTAATGTGCATTCTTGCGCAGCAGGCGGACGTTATTATCGGAAATTACAATCATCTGCTTGATCCCGAGACTCGGTATTTAACCGATGGCAAGTTAGGGTTACTGAACGAGCGAACAATTGCCATTGTCGATGAAGCACATCAGCTAGAGGAGCGCAGCCGAGATAATCTTTCGACCTCAGTCGATCTGTATACACTCATGAAAGCTCGTAATGATGTCCGAATCGCCCGTCAATACGCGAGTGGAAACATTGCCGACAGCCCGACACCCAGTCTCTCTCATGACGATGCAGAACTAGCGCAGAAAATTGTCGAAGATGGGGCAACGTTGCGCACAACCGGCATAGATATCGTTGAATTGCGGGCTGTCGAGAAGCTCTTAAATGTTGCAGAGCGGAGGTTGATCAAAGCAAGCGAGACAATTGATGCAGTAGGGCTGATACATCGATTTGGTGACGAGGACTCAGAACCACAAAGCAGAGCGGTAGAGTCGTTAGTGGATCCGAATAATCTCAGCTGGGGTGATCAACTGACGAGGGATATCAAGAGAGATGAATCTCTCTCGGTATCAGTGATGCAAAGCGCAGAACGGGTGATGAATCGATTAGAGAATGTCTTTGCTGCATTTGCCGAGCATGATATTCTTGATCGAACACCACAGGGTCAAGCAGTGGGAGCGTTCTTTCGACAGTGGGCGCAGGCTCCACATGCAGTGTATCATCCGGAGGCTCGTGTCATTCCATCGCAAAAGGAGTCATTCCCAGACCAGTTTCCAGCATGGGTCGAACACTGGACACCGGAGTTGCGATTATTCAATTGTATCCCAAGACGTGAGTTACGAAGAGTGTTCTCCGAGCTTGGTGGTGGGGTCCTGATGAGCGCAACTCTCCGTCCAAAAGAGCCATTTCGTGAGGCAATTGGTATTGACGCGGTGCCACAGCTTGGTGAATTGGACACAAAAGTACAATCGACGGATGATGAGATGACACTTCGAATGAATGGAATTACCGATGAAATGACTGAGGGCGTTGAAGCCCGACCGACGACATTCGACCGATTTCCGCTTCGCTTCTCGCCGGAGAATCGACTGTCTGTCGTTGTCGACCTTCCGAAATTCACGAAAGCCAATCGTGGTGAGCGAGAGACTGATCATCAAGCGATGACCGATACTCGCGAGCGGTACGCTAAGGTGATTGCACAAGTGGCACGGACAGACGGTAATATTCTTATTGCAATGCCGAGTTATGACGAGGCTGCCTGGGTATCTGAATATCTTGGGACATTGTCAATCGAAAAGCCCTGTTTTGTCGATAAATCCAGTACAGCTGATGAGACCGATGAGCTGTTAGCTGAGTTCTTTGAGTCAGGAGGTGCAATTCTTTGCACCAGTTTACGCGGGACAATCACCGAAGGTGTTGATTTTAACGGTGAAAAGCTTCATACATGTCTGTCAATCGGGGTGCCACTGGCTCCGCCGAGTTCGGAAATGGATGCAGTCGAGATTGCATATCAGCGAGCAGTTACTGAGACGGGTGGTCGGGAGGCGGCTCGGCTGATTCCATCGACACGCAGGGTTCGACAATCTGTGGGGCGTGTGATTCGTGGTGTGAATGAGACTGGCGTTCGTATTCTGGCAGATGAGCGGTATGGAACAACTGACAGCACGAACCTCCGTGGGTATCTCTCACCACAGCAACAGCGAGAATTTACGCCAATCGAATATACCGATCTTGGGGATGCAATCACACGATTCTGGCAGCATCACGAATAATGCTCGTTGAATGCAGTATCGGATTCAGTGTCACATCAGTTGCGGTCAAGACCATGCTGACCGTGGCGCTGGTATCAGTGTCGCACAGAACTGGCTGAGAACACAAGAGGACAGAACTGTGCTTGGTTCCAACACACTCCCGCAGGTGTAAAACTGGGAGTTGCAGTTGCGACGGCAGGTATCGGGGTCTGTGGACGACCCGACCGTGACCCACCACACCGTTGAAGATCATCAGACCGATAATGTGTCGGGTATGTCTGACCAATCCACGGGAAGAAACTCCGGGTTCAGGGTCCAGGGGTTGACCCCGGAGCAGTTCACAGTAAGATACTACTTGGATTGTCGAAACAGAATCCCGGTAACTTAGCTGTGTGACGCTCAAATAAAATTCAGATTCAACTGATATGTCACAGACAAAGAGACCGTACGATATCGTCGTCTGGGGTGCAACTGGGTTTGCAGGAAAGCTTGTGTCTGAGTACCTGACAGAGCAATATACACAGGATACGATTTCACTGGCTCTCGGTGGGCGAAGTACAGATCGTCTTGAGTCAATTGCAGCGGAACTTACCGTGCAGAACAAAGGGTGGGATAGTATCCCAATAGTCATTGGCGACGCGACAGATCCAGAGAGTCTTCATGAGATTACACAGGACACGAAAGTGGTCTGTACAACAGTCGGTCCATACACAAAGTACGGGACTCCATTAGTTGAGGCATGTATTGAGACGCAAACCGAATACTGCGATTTGACCGGTGAAATAAATTGGGTGAGAGAGATGGTCGATCGATTCCACGATGCAGCAGTCAACGCTAACACGCGGATAATCCACAGTTGTGGATTCGACTCTGTACCAGCGGATATCGGGACATTACTCGTCCAGTCATTTGCGATTGAAAACTTTGACACTCACTGTGAGATGGTTCGAATATATCTTGAGGAAGGAAATGGAGGAGTGAGCGGTGGAACGCTCGCGAGTTTCGCTGAGTTATTTGACGCTGCTTCCGATGATCCGGTGACTCGACAGACACTGCGAAACCCATACTCACTTGCACCACCAGGTGAGCGAGATGGAATTGACGCAGGCGGACAGCGCTTCCCACGGAGTGATCAATTACGGTCAGTGTGGACAGCACCATCTCCGATGGCACCAATCAATGAACGTGTTCTCCGACGGAGCAATGCACTTCTCGGATATCCCTGGGGTCGGGAGTTCCGCTGTGCAGAGGTCATTCCAACCGGCTCTGGAATTGGTGGTGCAATCGGTGCCAGTATCGTCGCCGGTGGGATTGGTCTCTTTACAACTGCAATGTCTATTGATACTGTTCGCTCAGGAATCCGGCAATTTGTGTTCCCTGCCCCGGGAGACGGACCGACGAAGGAACAGATTGAGAGCGGTTACTTCACCGTCCGTGCGCTCGGGCGTGGCACGGGGACAGATGGTCCATTTACCGTCGAGGCTGAGTTCAGCTCGAAGTTGGACCCTGGATACGGCTCGACTGCACGGATGCTTGCCGAGAGTGCAATGTGTCTTCTCCGGAATGAGACCAACTCATCACTGTCTGGTGGGATACTGACACCTGCATCAGGCATTGGAGAGCCACTAGCGAGGCGACTTCGCAATATTGGATTTACTATCACCGTTGGCGAGCGGACTGCGTCTGGGTCATCTTGATGTGAGGTAGCTCATATCGATGTCAGTGCGGTTAGCGGTTACTTCCAGACAGAAGAAAACGACTCTGAGTACATGATAACGAGTGCATATGCTATCTCCCTTGTTGACTGCAGCACTAGCAATCAGAAAATCACGTAATTGTACGGGTGATATGCTGTGTCTGAGTCAGTATCATACAAGATGGAGTCTCCGATCTTAAACAGCGAGTATATTCAAGAGGAACCCGACAAAGCATAACGCAACCACAGGATAGTAACTCCCCAAATCCTTGAGGCTCTCACTCCACTCCTAGTAGGGAGTTATCTGAAATATGGAAGTGCGTCGAGCTGCGTCGATCAAACCTGTCAGTCCGGATGAGCGGCGCGATGACCTCTATGAATCCACTCGACAGTTCCTTCATTGTCCGAATCGTGCCACCGCGTTCTGTTGAGACGGCAACTTCAACAGAATGTATGACGGCGAAGCTGACCACACAGGACGCGCTTTCAGCACACCTGCGAGAGGGACCCGATTTCATCGTGAGCCTTGCTCAGGAAGCTATCCGACGTGCCGTCCAACCCACGAAAGCGTGTGTCGAACGGTAGAAACAGAGCAAGCGCGTGAGCCAACCGGAGTTCCCGTTGTGGAGCGTACTTTAGGACAAGCGAAGCGCAACGTCTTGATTGTGTGTTCCTCTCGACCGTCAGCGGGCGTGTCGAGTGCGAGTTTGAACTCCGGCGGGTGGCTCGACTCCTTACGAACAGCACGTTCTCTTAGAGGGATACAATTTCCGTGAAAGCACGTGCCAATACGACGCGGAAGCATGTCCGAGGTTTCAGCAGATACTGAGCATCGAACAGTCATAGTATGGACCTCGGGGTGACCAGTCTCGCCGTCCCCTCAACCGGTCGCCTCTAGCAGGGAGATGACTCCGACCATTGGTGCCGTGAGCTCGAAAAGCGGCGTTGTGAGATACAACAGCGCAGGACGCAAACTGCACACATCGCCGTCCATCACCCCGATGAGCGTGAAGAAGCGTGGTGGAAGCAGTACAGTACATCCACACGATTGCCAACGAGATTCTCACGGAAGCCGTCGAGAACGTATGCGACGCAATCGTATTCGAGGACCTAACGGAAATGGACATCGGTGAGCGACTCCCGCAGACTACAATGCAGCGAAGAATATGGAGGTGGGGGTTTTGTTTGGGGTTATGCCCGAAAGCGGGAACACAGACTCCGGTTTTCGCCCAACTCAAGGAGCGGAGACGCACGAGTAGACGTGCGTGTGAACGGTGGGATATTGAACGGCAAGAGTCACCAGCCTGTTGCTGACGATTGATTGCCGGGAGTCCACTCAAGATCCGAGCCCTTCGAACCCCCGTATGTGGTAAGCGAAGGAGGGGAGGGAGGGTAGTTTACAGGACGAGGAAGTACCACGCCATACCAATTCCGCCACCGCCGAGGATGAGATATGCTGCGTGGGTGCCGCGGATGAACAACCCGAACGTACTGACAGCAAGAATGATAGTAAAAATGTCGACAAGCGACTCCGCGGCGAGCGTGACGGTTGCTCCGAGGATTGCCCCAACAACCGCTGCATTGACCCCGGTCAGTACGGTCTGGATAATGTTATTTTCTCGAATCCGCGCGAAATATGGGAGAAGGCTCGTGATGAACACGAACGACGGACCGAACGCACCGATTGTTGCAACCAGCGCTCCTATGATAGCCATCCACACGATACCGCCAGAAATATCTAATACTAATTTATACCCGACAAAGGCTGTCGTCATCACGACCGGTCCGGGCGACAGTTGACCAATCGCGATACCGTCAACGAACTCCCGAGCAGTCATCCACGCAAATTCATTGACGACGTATTTCTCGATAAATGGAATCAGAACAAGACCACCGCCGTAAATGAACGATCCCGTGTAAATCATAAATAAAAACAATTTCACCCATGGGTTTGCCCAAAGAACGAGGATAACTCCCCACAGTGGGCTTGCTTCGATGGCGGTTCGAACGCGAGGACCGACTATGTCGAGTGCGCGACCTCGAAGCAAATATATCGCACTGATGATGGCTGTCATAACGCCAGCAGTGACAATTCGATTTCGATTCGCTCGCATCCATTCCGATCGATACATAACAACTGCGATGAGCCCAGCAATGATGAATACAAGCACAGGGTTTGGATTGAGCGTCACCGTTGCGATAATCGCAGCCACGAGAAGTGCAAGTAATAAAAAGTCAATCGACCACGTCTCAGATCCAATCTCGAACTCGGTATGCTGTCGTCCATCAGCGAGGGCGCTTTGAGCCATTGAATAAGCCGCACCAACGATAAGTCCGATAACAACAGGATTGATTCCGTAGAACGCTGCTTCGACGGCTGGAAGCGCTTGGTAGGCGAAGTACAGCCATGAGAAGAAACAAACAAGAATGAACGTCGGAAGCATAAAGAAGAAGCCGGCAACGAGTGCTCCCAAGTTGCCAGCTCTGATCCATCCCATAAAGATACCAAGCTGTGTTGACGCCGGTCCAGGAAGCATATTGCAGATCGCCAGCCCCTCCATGAAGACCGACTCATCGGTCCAGCCGCGAGAGTCCTCACCAACGAGGTCATCTTCCATCATTGCGATATGAACGAGTGGACCACCAAACCCGACAATTCCGATAAATAGGAAGTACCGTGAGATTTCGACAAGTTTCGCTGAACTCGCCTGTCCGCTATACTCCGCAACGGTCGGTGATGCTTCAGTGCTAGCCATCCTCGTAACCAGCCCTGAAAGGCAATCGATAGCTCAAGATACATATCGTGAACACGGCTTTGTTCATATGTGTGTATTCTATCCTTGTGTCAATAATATTTCCATGCTCCTTTGCTATTCCCGATCTATAGATAGAGCAAGGCAACTGCCTCGGGGCTTTGATGCTGATATGACCCCAAGGCGGTTTACTCTTGAGCGATTGCTGCGCCCTGGTGAGTACATCGTGCATGGTTGATCAAAAGAATGCGATACTGACGAGAGGATGTCAGCGATGATCGATAGCGGAGAATCGATATGATGGGAGTGATAATGAACTATTCTCCTCGACTTGCCTGCTATCGACAGGTCCTCCCGGAGGGGGGATAAGCGTCTCGAATCTGTCAAATAGCAGCGATATCAGCGATGAGACTAACGAACTAATATCTATGAGCAGGTCTCACGTTTGATATTACATTTACCAACGCTGTCCAAAGAGTCTAAAGAGAATAAATCGCATGGGGTTGTCAGTAGCAGAAGGCACCTGATGATCTCAAGACTGTCGTTCACGGCGGTCTAAGGCTTCGATTAATAAAATCCGTTTATCATTTTGATCTGAGAGAGATTCTGTCGGTGAGGTGTTATCAAATTGAATATCTCTTGTGGAGACGAAGTACAGTCTCGGATCCCGACCGAGGGGCGGATGATCAGGCGTTCCCAGCGCTTATTGCTATGTTAGCCGAATCACGTTCGATGGACGACCGGAAGTATGATCTTTTGACCGAATCAGAGATTGACGACGGTCAAGCGACGGCGGCGTACTTTCTACGCACTGAAACCATACTCGACCACGTTGATGAGAACCCAACAGTCACTGCAGAGCTTTCCGCGCCTGAGGGATGGCACTTGCTCGCGGGTCTCAATGATGCTGCCCAGTTACTTGAAGGGCTTCCTGTTAATGTGTATGCACCTCCTGAGGGGGCGCCAATCTCTGGCGGTCCCATACTGCGCATTGAAGGTCCGTACCGCATGTTCGCACGGTATGAATCGTCGTTGTTAGGATTTCTTGCTCATGCTTCCGGAATCGCCTCTGCTGCCTGGCGAGTGAGGGCGGCGGCTCGTGACCGGACAGTTTTGAGCTTTGGGACCCGCCGCCAACACCCGGCATTGGGCGCGATGATCGAGCGTTCTGCGCTCATAGGCGGTGCAGATGGGATTGGGAACGTCGCCGGTGGCGAGGTGATTGGTGTTGAAGCTGGTGGCACCATGCCTCATGCTCTTGTCGTCGCGTTAGGGTCGCCTGAAGCGGCTTGGACAGCCTACGATGAAGCACTTGAGGAGTCGGTGCCGAGGGTATTATTATGTGACACGTTCGGTGACGAGGCTGATGAGGTTGCTCGGGCTGCAGACTGTCTTGAGGATCGGTTAGAGGGAGTTCGTCTGGACACCACAAGCTCACGTCGAGGTGATATGCGGGCAATTATCGAAGACGTTCGCTGGGAGTTGCAACAACGAGAAACGGACGATATTGATATACTCGTCAGCGGAGGAATCGGCGTCCGGGATATCCACCGTCTTCGGGATGTTGCTGACGGATTTGGCGTTGGTGGGGCGATTGCCGATGCTGATCCCATTGACTTTTCATTGAATCTCGTGGCGGTTGAGGGCGAGCCACGAGCCAAACGCGGTGTCCGTTCCGGTGCGAAGACCGTCTATCGAGACGGATATGATGACCAAGTCGTTGCAGTCGGCGAGACCGCTTCTGGAGAGAAACTCTTGAGCCCACTGATTCATGATGGTGAGAAGGTCCGAACATTTGATATCACCGCGGCTGCTGATCGGGCGCGTGAGGCAATTCCAACACTCCGGAATCGCGGGGTCTTTGATACCGGCGGTGACAAATAACATCAGTACATGACTGATGATGACGCTGCAGTCGATGATGTTCTCGAAGCGTTAGCTGGAAGCGAGATTGGACTTCAAGAAGCAAAACGTCAATTAAAAGGAGTTCATCAGATAGATGAATTCGCGCGGGTGGATGCTCGACAAGGTGAGCGGACCGGGATTCCCGAGGTCGTCGAAGCGGAGCGGAAAAGTGATGAACAGACCATCGACATCGGACGTGAACTTCTCTCAACGACCGGTCGGGCAATTGTGACTGGAGTCTCTGATGCTGTCCGAGAAGAGCTGACAGGCGCCGCTGCCACTACACAGTTTTATCAGCGCTCTCAGACGTTCGTTGGTCATACATCAGGATTTGAGCGACCTGACAGTGACGGGACCGTCGGTGTTGTGACTGCGGGCACATCAGATATTAGTGTCGCTGAACAGGCAGTTGCACTAAGTGAGGAGATGGGCTGTGCTGTTGAGAAACTATATGATGTCGGCGTTTCGGGCATCCATCGGCTGTTAGCGGAACGAGAGACGCTGGCTGACTGCGATTGTGTAATCGTCGCCGCCGGTCGTGAGGGGGCACTCGCGACGGTGGTGGCGGGAATGGTCTCAGCGCCCGTTATCGGACTTCCCGTCGGTACCGGTTCTGGGTACGCCGGCGACGGTGAGGCAGCCTTGCTAGGAATGCTGCAGTCTTGTACTTATTTGACGGTCGTTAATATTGATGCCGGGTTTGTTGCTGGTGGACAAGCGGCGCTAATTGCTCGGTAACATCAAGGAGTGGCTATCGAAGATCAAATATTGATATTGAATATTGATATGTAAAATCGATTTATGTCTGCCAAGCTAAGAGCCGCTCTTTACCGTGCGTGATACCGGCTTGAATCCCGACCATCACAAATACGAACACAAACAGCGCAGCTAACACCGCTTCGAGATCACCCTGTCCATACCAGAATCGAAAAACTGCCCCCATCCCAACTGACATACCAAACGTTTCGGCGAGCACTACCACCTTCCAGACCATGCTCGCGAGGTATCGAGCACTACCGAAGACAGCAGGAGCGATTGCTGGGAGATATATCTCACGTAGTATTGCCCATGAACTGGCATCATAGGCTGCGGCCACCGATAATATATCATTGTCGACAGTTCGAGCACCCTCCCATACAGTGACTGTGGCATACGGTGTCGTCACGAGAACAGTCGCAGTGATGACCGCAGCTTCGCTGAATTGAAACAGCACCATCGTCACCAGCACGACAACGAGGGTTGGGATTGTCATCGCTAATGGTAACCACGGTGAGACTGCCAACTCAACTGAGCGCTGTTGAGCCATCATAATTCCAATGACTGTTGCGAGTATCAGGGCAGTTATCCCTGCGCTCAATACCCGGAGTAGACTCTGCACAAGATGGGTCATAAGATTGCCACCTGGTCCAGGGACCAGTAACAGAGGTATCCGTCCGATGACGGCGGCTGGACCTGGAAGGGTCGCTGGCATGATACGCCCGCCGATAGCCCATGTAAGAAAAAGCGTCAGTATGATTACTACCCAGCGATAGATACGTTGAGTAATCACTGTAAAGATCTGAAAAATCGACGAGTCAGTTGTGCTTCTGTCTCCCGAAGTGCTGGGTCATCGAAATCTCGCGGACGCTCATGATCGATGATAATCTCATCAAATAAATTCCCTTCCGTATCAATGAATAGGATTCTGTCTGAGAGTGCAACTGCCTCACCCATATCATGAGTAACAAACAGGACAGCTTTTTGTGTATTATACCAGACATCAAGTAAATCCTGACGAGCATGGCGGGCGGTCACTTCATCCAGTGATGAGAATGGTTCGTCCATCAGGAGGAGTTCCGGCTCGATTGCCAGCGCCCGCGCAAGATTCACCCGTTGACGTTGACCGCCAGAGAGTCGTTGAGGATAGCTATCCCGTTCGTCAGCAAGACCGACTCGGGTTAACACGCTATCGATTCGGGAGTCAAATTCACTGGCGTTGATATCAGCGGATCGAAGCACGAACTCGATGTTTTTTCCGACTGTCCGCCAGTCCAGTAAACGAGGTTCCTGAAACACATATCCAAAGGGAAACTCACCAGCGACGACCGGCTTATCGTCAAACTCAACGGTCCCTTCGGTTAGCGGCGTGAGCCCAGCAATAATATTCAAAATCGTGGTCTTGCCGCACCCTGAGGGACCCATTAGCGTGACAAACTCATCGGCGTCTACAGATAGGTTTAATCCAGTAAATACATCGACCGTCTCGGTAGTATCACCGTCTCCGTACCTTTTCGTCGCCTCGCAAACGCGAAGTCGAGTCATGCGATTAGATTTGTTGTCTCGGTATCGTATCCTCGTTTCTGCGCTGCTTGACGTTCGCTCCATCGGAGTAAGCGATCAGCGATGATCATCACTCCCATAACTGGGATCGCCCACGCAATCACCATTCCGGTATCAAAAGCCTCGAAATGGTAGTTGACAGCGACACCAACTCCAGTCGCAGTGCCAAAAACTTCCGCGACTAGCGCCAGTTTCCAAGAAACAGCGAGTCCAACGCGCATTGCGCCAAACAACACCGGCTTAATATGTGGCAAATAAATATCTCGCCAGATGTGGCTTCTGCGAGCGTCATATGTGGTAGCCATTTTGAGCAAGTCTTCATTCAGGTCACGAGTACCCTCCCAGATTATTGTTGTCAAATACGGAAAGACAATCAGCACGATCACCAATACCGGAACAGCAAATTCAGTCAATCCGAGCCACAGCACACCGACGAATGCCCACACGACTGAAGGCACTGTCAGCAACACAAAGAGTGGACCGGCGAGATAATCTGTCATGCTCTGTTGAACACCCATGATGACACCCCAAAACGTTGCAAGTACCATCGATATCATAAATCCCGTTACGACTCGGGTGATTGTCGTGCCGTATGTTACTACAGGTGCGAACCGATCACCGCCTGAAATGACCACCCACACATTCTTCATCAACGCAATGATGCCGGGGAGCTGACGTGGGGTAAACGCTGCAGCGATTGTCTGCCAGACGAGCGCAAACACAGCAATCGATACAGCCGTTACGGTAATCTGACAAACGAGTGGAGAGCTGATATCTGGCAATACTGACTGTCGGGGTGACATTCGATTAGTCCTGCTCAAATGCGTCGACGGTCGTTATTGCTGTCTCACGATCTGGAAGATCAAGCACCCCTCGGTCGGCTAGTAGTTCGAAAAATGACCAGTGACTATCAGCGAGTGATTCGTCATAAAATGGCGGTCCAAATATCGTATCGCCATTCATCAACTTATTGACGACTGCAGCCTCATCAGGATCTGAAATCCCGGCTGCCTTCCCAAACTCGCTGAGAGCCGTTTCTGCATTCGAGCGAAACAATGACAACGCCTCATCCCAGCCCTCTAAGAACCGCTCAGTCGTATCACGGTGTTGTCCAAACCAGTCTTGGCGGACAGTAAACGTCGTCGTCGGAAGTCCAACCCCGGTGCGTTCGGTCCAGAGCGCATGTGGGTCGAAGATTGTCCGTGTGGATTCATCGGCGATTCCACGAATCGTGTATCCTGAGAACTCAGAGATTGCGTCAAATTCCCCGTCCTGAAAAAGCTCCCAGAGTACCGGTGGATCTTCCGCTCGGGTTTCCGCAGTATCCTCAACAATATCGATTCCATATGTCTCATCAATGAGCGCCCGATGGACGATTGTCGTCGTTGAGCTGACTGCGGCTGGCACACCGACCCGCTTGTCGACGAGATCTGACGGGTCCTCGATTGAACTATCATCAGCCCGCACGAACATGCGATTAAACATATTCTGTTGAGGTCCAATAAATGTCAATGACTCACCATCAGTCATGAACTCCATCTGTGCCACCGTCGCCGGGGCACCGATATCGGATTCGTTAGTCACAAGTTGGCGGTTATACCGACCGTAAGGGACGGTCTGAAAATTCAACTCGATATTCCGGGACGACCAGACGCCTTTTTCAATTCCCCACTGAAACACGGCTGCGCTAACGCTGCTTTCAACCTCTTGAACCGCAATGGTCTCTGAGTCATTATTACTCGGCGTGCTCTCCCCAAGACAACCGGTAAGTGCAATCGCCGCCGTGACGCTCGCGCTTTCGAGTGCCCTACGCCGTGATATATCCATATTTAGACAATTCTATTGAATAAATAAGTACGTTCCGAACCTGATATTATAATAAACCGTTGCCTGTTATTCTAAATTGAATAAAAATACTCTTCAAAAAATATCAGCGTCAGTGTCGGTGTCACTCTGATTCCGGTTTTTTGTCTTGATTCTCTTTCCTCGACTGCTGCTGTAGTCGTGGGTACGGTGCCGACACGGCGGAGTCGCTCACGCGGGAATGCATAACGTCTGGCAGTCAGCCGGGAGCCCGATTGGGTCTTCAGAATCCCACTCAGAATAGACGCCTGTGTGAGTGAGCGTTGAGAGAGATATCACCACAATTACCGTCGAATCCTCAGGATACTCTGGATTCATACTTACGAGTATATCAGTGTTGGTCACTGTCCACTCATCAGCCTCAACCGGGGGAGTATTTACAACAACCGCATCGTCGGGATCAGTATCTCCGACATCATGGACAACCGTGCCAATCTTGACTGCAACCGATGTTCGTGGTGGCGTCAAAGTATCCCGACGTGGATGACCGCCCCGTGCCGTGGTGGTAGCGCAAGGACCGCGACGACGTCGTCCTGTGAGGAGAAGACCCTCGAACAGCGTGAAGTCTTTCGCCTGGAGACGGTGGACCACGATCAGGTCCTAAAGTACCTCGGCGACAGCCCTGAAGACCGCGAAGAACGGTCTCACACTCCCGAGACGGCTACGGCTGAAGCTTCTCGGCGAGCAGTATCACACATTGGGAAAAAACGGCTGAGTGACCACCAATAGAGCACCAGAATCGAGATGAATTAGCTAAAAAGATACAGCGGTTCGGCTGAATAAAGAAATCCTATTACCAACAATTGTATCGCGACACTGCTGTCCGCCGCAAACTCAACGGCGAGTGCATTGAGGTAATAAAGCACTGGTTTGACTACATCGAGTTATAAAAGCGGGGGACTCAGACCCCGCCTGCTCTTAGAAAGTTACTCGATGCTTCCGAGCCAAATCCCGGAAGCGGGATAACTACGCCCGTCCTGCTGATACCACATGTCGGTCACCGACGGAACTCTGGAGGTCACAGAATCGAACATCAGTATTTCAACCGGGGAAATATGAATCTTCAGCCTGTATCGTACGCACTTCACCGTCAGTGTGGTCTTGAGAGGATAGACATCAGATGAGTTATTCGTGTCTGAGCGACATCGTCTTAGCGCTATCGTTCATATTCGACACACCATGGAGTTAACTAAGGAGTCGCTCAACACAGCCTCAATTGTTATCCCACATGCTCAATGCTGCACGGAGCGATTCATTGTTTCTCCGATCCAGATATCGACAACACCGGGGAGATTGAGTGTCAATATGCCCTGAGTGATTCTGATATTTCAGATGGATATCGAATACTTCGTCCTCATGCAGTCAGGTATGAGATATTTCACGTCGACACGGGAGCACGTCACGCCCACTCAACAGCAGTCTTGCTCATCAGGGGACCACATACACGCATCACCTGTCGTCAGATTATTTTCGTTGATATACACTGAGAGACAAGCGTAATTACAGAAGTACTCTGGCGACCCACAATCATCGTTGCAGTCACGAACACAGATTGGGTCGTGATCAAAAATACGTGCTCCACAGTATGAACAGATCTCATTTCTGTCAGGTGTTTCAATGGTAGCAGACATCTTCTTATCGGTATTAGACGAAGAGCCATTGAAAGCGTTTTGCGAGACGTTATTCAAAGGATAAAACTGGAGTTCCCCAGTTTATCGACCTGACTGCGATAGATTCGATATCGGTCTCGTTGTGTTCACGTGTTCTGTTGTCCGGGAGACTGAATACAATGGTGTCAATCTCATATAAGAGAGCTCAGTGCAAGTTTTTGCGGACAACCCAATTAGAGATGTCTGTAACAGGATTGACGAGCAATTCAGTCAATGACTCTCGTTTTTCTCATATCATGTGTCGCGTTGGGCAAGCAGTAAGCATGAGCAGCGTAGGTCGCGAGTGAGACTCCTGTTACATCGATATGGAACGATCTTATTGCTATTGTGACCTCGCTAGCGAGAGGCAAGTGAATCTCGGGTAAACGTATCATTGAATGATTATCGAGTCGTCAGTTAACATCTATGGGATTAACATATTGAGATGACCGTATTGTCGATTCGCCTCATTGGATATCATCTCACACAGCACACGCAGCATCGTATCGACATCTCCATACACATTCATACGGTGACCCGCAGCCTCGTGGCTGTGATAATATTGATCAGCACAGCGACTCGAGTCTCACTCGGGAATCACGGATCCACCGGAGTGTGGAAGTACACCAGTCCACGTTCACCGACAGCCAGCACGGTTGCGTTCGGTCATACAACAGAGTAGTGATATCAAATATATGTTGAGAGAACTCATTCTTGATGGAAATTCGATGAATCTCTTATACTGCTGCCCACAGACAGTATTCATCCTTACGTATTATCACACGGTTGCGCACAATTGATGCAGAATTGATCACAGTCGAACAGATTTTCGACTCAAAACACCAGACGATACCACCGCATACGTTAAGATCAAATCCTGCACATGCACCGACGGGATGACTGCCAAATTCCCTGACCGGCAGACTGAGCGAGGTCGCCGTCACGCTCGAAGTTTACGGAAGTTCAAGGAGAAAGCCCACTCTTTAGAGGTGAAATGAATCCGACGGTTTCCCCACAAGTTCACTGAGTCCCACACAGACGTTTCAGACGCTGTCGAATCCACTCTATTCTCGGAAGATCGAGGTGGGAAGTGATTCGGGCGGTGATATCGGCAGTTGGGGGTTGCTGAATGTGATAACCGAGATCAGCAAAAACGTCCTGGAGAAGTGTTAAATCTGTAGATATCGAGGTTTCAATCGGTTTATTGACCTTAGCAGCGACTCGATCTGTGGGTAAGAGACGACAGTAAACGGGTGGGAGGATGTCAAAGGAACTCCATACTGATGAATATGAAGCCTACGTCATGTTCGTCATCCAACGGCCTGATGTTGAACGGTTTCAACCATATCGGGATGTGGATCCTGACTTTGCCAGTTCACTTGCTGACGTACAAAACAACGGTGTTGAGGTCCATGCCGTTACGACCGGGTTTGAACCACCCCACTATCATCTACAGAACGACGATCTATCGATTCAAATTGATTAAATCCCGCGCACAATCTTCCTCATGTTTAACACGGACGATGTTACCGTTCGAAATTGATGTATTGAATTGGTGAACGAACTGGCGAGCAAACGAGAAGTCCGCACGGACAGTTCATAATTGAGTAGGGTCTATGCGATTATATTCCACAAGACTCACACACAATGAAGATGAGAACAAGAACTTTTAGCATGACCGTTAGTACTCCTCATAACATCTGTGGAACGGTTATACATCTATGCCGGTGCATACATCGTTATTGGAGGCTCACTGGGAGGACCAGCAATGCGTTCACTCATCACTGGAGAGTGGAGTCTCCCGATATTGCTTCTGACAATTGGTGGTTGTGGAATGGTCCTTGGCGCTGTCTATGAGTTGCTTCGAACCGATCCTGATGAGTTTTCCATCTCTGCGAGCAGGCTGTTTGTAGTGGTCGGTGCTGGCTGTTTATGCTTTCTTGGGACGCTTCTCTCTGTTATATCCGGCACATAACTCGTGTGTTGATCAATTTCTCCTGTATTTCTAAACGACGCTTCTTTCGAGGGTGTCTATATGACGTGTGAAAACGATCTTTTAATCCTAACCAATCAATCGACATCCATCTGCTGGATATCAACACAGAATCGGTATGATACGAATATATCACGACTTCGAGAGTAGACCACATATCTAATCAGAGTATAATAATTAGTGTACAGACCAGCCCTTAAGCAACGTACTGAGCCGTCCAAATTGTAATATCGGGTTCAAGACCCGAGGCACTCTCCCTCTTTGTGTGTAGACTCATTTTAATAGTTCGTGTGCTGCTCTAATCAACGTTCGTATCCGAACAGTCGGTGGCACTCTAAGCACTGTGTCTCTCCGAAGCCACGCAGACTCAGTTTAGTTGGAACGCCTGTGCATGTTCTGATTCAACTTCGAAGAGCGAAACTCACAGTCCCACCAACTCATAACGCTTTCACACAAAGTCACTCGCCGGCGGGTTCAAAATACCTCGTGCCACGTTTCACGGCACGATTCATCACATAATCAAAAAGAGCTGATGTAACATCTCATCTGTCCACGCGATTGAGTCATGGACATGATATTCACTTGTTGAGACGTCGGTGGGCATTCACTCCGAGGATATGTTCTCAGGTGCTCTCTAAGACGGGGAAAAATATGCCCCTACTGGGGTGAGGCTGAACAGGTATCAATTCCAAATAGTGTGTACAACGGGCAGGATCCCATCACACTGGTACCGAGCATAACGAGAGCGATAATCCCAAATACAGGTGATACGACTGCCGGTAGTGAAGCGACATTTGTGAGTGTGAGCAACGATACGATTCCTGTTATTGCACCGATAAGTATGCGAGTGGTGCGATCCACGGCTCCAATATTATGCTTCATATTCATATTCTAATACGGTCGCTAGCCGTAATAATGTATTGTTTGTACAATATACAATGTATTAATATGGCTGGACATTGCTCAATTCGACCGAGTAGATCGCTGAGTCAAGAAAACACCAGTAGTACGTGCCGCTCACTCACTTGCGGAGTCTCCCAAACGAACACGACTTATCAATTGAGTTTAATTGCCATACACTCCCTTTCAGCGAGAATAAGACGACTGATAATATAATGAAAGTACGGCTGTTATATATTCGACAAATATTGATAAATCCAAGAATTGCTGGGATTTGATCCACATAACTTCGACATTTACTGACAATTCAAGCAGATTCATACCTTTATGATGGCTTCGAGACCGACCAACACATCGGAGAGAACTCACGATTGAGTTCTTCTAACGGCTTCAGCCGGGGGATTCCCGCGTATTTATGTGCCGGAGAATATCAATCGAGTGCAATATTGATGGTTTTCGTCTGTGTGTAGTGATCGACGGCTTCCTGCCCGATTTCCCGACCGATACCTGATTGTTTGTAACCACCAAATGGTTGTCCCGATGGGAAGTCGTTGTATGTATTGACCCAGATTGTTCCAGCCTCGATATCCTTGGCACACTTATGTGCCTTGGTGAGGTCCTCAGTAAGGACACCACCCGCGAGTCCATAATCAACGTCGTTTGCCAACTCAATCATCTCATCATAATCATTCCACGTGAATATTTCCTGCACTGGTCCAAATATTTCCTCCTGAACTGCGCGGTTATCATGATCAATCTCTGAAATAAGCGTTGGAGTGACGAAACACCCTTCTGCAAGAGCCTCGTCATCTGGGGCGTCTCCACCTGCGACGACTGTTGCACCTGCATCACGTGCCTCTTGAATATATCCCATCGTCCGCTCGACCTGATCAGCTGTTACTTTCGGTCCGAGGTCTGTTGACTCTAACAGTGGGTCACCAACCTCAAGATCATCCGCAGCCTCAGCAAGTTTATTCATAAACTCGCCTTTGATATCTTCGTGGACGAACAGCCGTGAGCCAGCACAGCAACATTCGCCGGTATTAAAGAAAATTGCGGTAATTGTTGTCTCGACAGCACGGTCAAGATCTGCATCTGGGAAGACAACGAGTGGCGACTTACCACCAAGTTCCAATGTCACATCCGTGATTGTGTCTGCGGCTGCTTTCATCACAGACCGACCGACCTTCGTTGACCCGGTAAATGCGAGCTTCCGAATCCCATCATGCCTCGATAATGGCTCTCCTGCGTCTGTGCCAAATCCAGTCACGACATTCACCGCCCCATCCGGAATCGCGTCGCCCGCTTCTTCCATCAGCTTCAAAATCGAGAGTGGTGTCTGCTCCGCAGGCTTGAGAACGGTCGCATTTCCTGCTGCAAGTGCTGGACCGAGTTTCCACGCGGCCATCAACAGAGGGAAGTTCCATGGGATAATCTGCCCAACGACACCGTAAGGCTCCTGAAGTGTCTGGACGTGTCGGGAATCATCGGTGTCAACTGTTCGACCCTCATGTGACCGAGCCATTCCAGCAAAGTATCGGAAGTGGTCGATGACAAGGTCAACGTCAATCCGTGCCTCAGTGATTGGCTTACCATTATCTAGTGATTCAAGTTGAGCAAACTCTTCCTTTTTGTTCTCGACACGATCAGCCATTGTTTCTAACATTGACTGTCGGTCGGCTGATGACATTTCAGAGACACGCTCATCGTAGCCTTCCTGCGCTGCGTCGACTGCGCGATCAATATCGGCGGCGACACCGGCTTGCACCTCAGCCAACGTTTGACCTGTCGTCGGGTCTTGCGTTTCAAATGTGTCTCCGGATGCGCTTTGAGTCCACTTTCCACCAATATACAGTGACCGCCGGGTCGGCAATACTTCGTTTGCTGTCTGTTCGTGTCGCTTACTGATTGCTGACCTGCGCTCCGCTGGCGATTGCACTTCGTTATCAGTAGACATATGCATATAACTATATTAATTATTAATGTTAAAGGGTTTTGCTGGAAGTGTTAATTATGCGATGGCATTACTACCAGAAGCACGCCCGCAGAAGCAATGACTCCACACAACACATGTGTCAGGATAATAATTGAAGCATCACCAATGAGTGTCCACAATAGACCGGTGACGCTGGCAGTAATCATGCCAGCGATGACTGCCAAATGTGAGCGACTGCGAGCGCGATAAGCCGCCACTCCTGTTATTAAAATCACGTATATGCCGGCAGAGGCGTGAACTGCCACCGTTATTGGGTGTCCAATCAGAGCGAGCACTCCGGTTACGAGCCCTGCGGGTGCAGTTGATATAACCAGCAATTGCTTCACATAAATTATATTGGGTAGTGTCCCACAAATGCTAGCCTCTTGACATCCTCCTCCGGGCTCACGCGGAGGAATCCCACGGCACCGCACCGCTGGGTTGGGAATTTCAGGTTTGGGTTCGCAGACTCCCAAGCCAACACACCGTTCGAATCGGTACGGGGCCGGTCGTGGGCAGTCTCTTGGGAGTGCCACATCTCAGCCCCCGGTACTCCTCTCGTTTGTCAGAGTCGGACGCCCACGCCCAGAGTTGTTTGTGCCTCGGGGCGTCCGACAGACTTCAGCGGACTCGGAGTTACTTTGTGTGGTGTTTGCCCGGTGCTTGTTGTTTGCGCATTGGGACGCACTCTGTTTCCAGAGTGGGCGGACACTCAAACCGCCAGTTTCGGGCGCTCGACCACACTGGGTTCGTAACCAATGCGCCGAGACTGGTATATGTGCCATTTTGGAATAAAAACGTTTGGGAATTGCCGCTGTGACGGTGCGTATCCACAGCCTCAGTGGGATTGCACCTGCTCCACATATAATCTGGTTTCTGGTAGGTGAGGCTGACTTCAGTGATGTCTGTATTGCCTGGAAGTAATCGGTGGGACTCCCAGTGGAAATCACCGATCTTCGAAAAGCTCACGAAAGCATGACCAACTCGGTCCGCGTTATCATCCAAGTCAAAGCCAGACTAATGAGACGTGATACTGCGGTACTCTTGTGGTAGTTCCCACTTGCCAATTGAGATCACTCTCGTTCAGGTTGACGTCGCGTTCTTCACGTAATCCGAGGACACTTTGATTGGGATTGATGCAACGAACTGCCACTTACAGGCATGTCAATTTTGAGTACACGTGCTTTCATGCTCACTTCCACTCTGATCACTCGCGTTTCCATTCTGGAAGCTTATTTTACATTGCAGTGTGTGAGAAATATCCAAATAGTTTTGAGACGATAGAGTAAAAAATGATGGGAAGATCATGGATAATGGCTATAGCAAAACATTAATCGATAAGCCAGAAATCGTTCATGTAGGATGGATTTGATGTACAATGATTGACGTAAATGCAACCATTAACACTATTAGTTATGATCCGATATTATGTAAAGATCTGAATACGTACTCGGTTGAAGATTTTTATTCTGGAAAGGCGTTCAATGACAGTTCCTTCCGTGTCAATACAGAGGAGAACAACTATGCAGTAAGTTGGTGGGTTTCGCCAAAGAGAACAAGAAGCTATCCAAGAGCACGGGTGTATGATACGTATGATCATGACAATCGGGTCACTATACTGCCATTAGTAAAGGATGAGGGGAAAGACGGTGATCGAGATTACTTACAGTGGGATACGCTCTCACTGATGAGTCTCCTCCAAATCAATGTAATAATCGCCCCATATAAGAACGCTGACAAAAACGAGACGTATGATAACAAGATAACAAATCAGAGATTCGATCGGCAATACATCAAGGAGAAATTCCAAGAGCTACAGAAGTATCACTCAGATGCGTTACAGTGGAACTTGAATCAGGCATCCAATCTTGATGAGGTGGCTGAGTTGAGCAAGAAATACTACTATGAGAACATATCCGCTGCAACAGGTGTGGAGATGCACTCACGGAGCTATTTCGAGCGGAGAATGAATAATATAACTGAGAAAGCTGAGGATTTCAAACAAAAATCAAGGGGGCTCGCTGTGGAGGCACAGAATAGGGAATCGTTGACCCTCCAGCCCAAAGAAAGTGTCAAAGCTGATAAAGGTAGAATAACAATACGAGATCATCTCGGCGGAGAATACTATTTTACGACTGATGAGATACTGGTCGAAAATAATGAGGTATTCTTGATAGAGAAAAAACACACTACAAGAACGTTCCCGAGCACTGCTGACATCAAAAATGGATTAGTCCGAATGATGCTTTTCAAAAATCTCGACACAGTCAAGATAAACGGAAAACGCCATGAGCCCGTTCCGGTTCTTGGTGTAACGGGGAGTGAACTCGAGGGATATACATCTAATTCTGATAGTATTGCAGACGAACTGCAATCGGTCTCAAACCGGAAACGAAAACAGATTAACTCACTTCTTCAGGAGGCAAACAAAAACGATTTCACCGTCATCATCTCCGAGGATACTGAATCTGTCGAGAAGGAGCTCTATGAGAGGTTCAAAGCTCGAAGACGGTAGTTTCGATTCCTCTTAGCATCCCCGTCACCGCTAAGAGATTGATTTATATCCGAAGAATGAACTGAGTCTGCGGCTGATTTCGTAGTTAGCGTTTTCAATGCGGTGAATGGAGTTCTCTTGGGAATATCTTGAGTGGGCTGGTTAGTTCATTCATGTTCACTCATTAGATATCCTCTAATGTCATTTGTGAATTTTCATCTGTGATTCTGTTTTTTGCGTACTCAGCGTATTCCTGCTGCGTCTCAAAGCCAATAAATTCTCGATCCAGATCCTGTGCAGCAAGAAGCGTCTGACCGCTCCCTGCAAAGATATCCATGACTGTATCATCCTGATATGAGTAAAACTCAATAACTCGTTCTGCAAGCTCTCGCGGAAATGGAGCTGGATGCTCGTTTTCCCCAGGGGCTACCTGGCGAATTTTCCAGACATTTTTTGATTTCTCGCCCTGATAATCATCAAGATCGATTTTATTTTTCTCTTTCTCTTCTTCTGTTCGATTCCAATAGATATTGTTCTTATTCTCAGTATCGGCCTCCTTTTGAAAGACAAGGATATATTCAGCAACGACCGACGGATAATAATATCCTGGATATGGATTTTGCAAAAGAACACCGGATCGTCTATCCTTCGCGACAGGTTTCTCCCAGATAATATCTTCTTTGAATGTCCATCCAATGTCTTCCATCCATCCAACGAGGTGAAATGGTAGTGCTACTCGCTCGTCCTGCCAATGGACGGGCGAAATATTTACAATTGTATGTCCGCCGGGTCTCGTGACACGAAATACTTCCTCAAACCGTCTGATAAGGAAATCTTGGTAGTCATCATACGACATCTCCTCACGCTCCCAGTGGTCCGTATTTCCTTGCACCTTTTCGACATGTTCCTCATAGTTGACAGCATTAAAATAAGGAGGCGACGTAAATCCAAGCGTAATAGAGTCTTCAGCAAGCTCTCTCAATCCATCAAGACAGTCTCCTCTGTGAATGACGCCATTAGAGAGTTCATACTCTTCCATCTATCATCCTATTTGATTCTCCCGCAGATATAGTTATTGTGACACCCTCACCCGCCGTGAACGGTGGGGCTTCCTACAAGGGAAGGCTCGCTCTGCGAGGAGGTTTCGGAACTGTACGCCGAAGGGGTTGTCTGTCGGGGGGTCCCCGGGTCGCCTCCCGGTGTCCCGTGGTGCTGTCACAAGCACTCCCGTCCCGTGCCGAGTCATCGCCTGCCGATTTCCAAGGCAGGCTCTCTCCCCCACGGATCAAGGCGGCCGGCGATGTTGACCGCCGTAAGATTGCGACGCGATCTTGCTGCCCGCCAGACGTAGTCTGGCGACCGCGTTGATGTCCGCTTGGTACTCCGTCACCCAACACTCGTCATTCATGCATCGGAACCCGCCTGCGAACGTCGAGAACCGAGGTGGCCACAGGCGTGGCACGTCTGCGACGTGTACGCCGGGTTCGCTTTCCCCACCGGGATACCCATTTCGAGGGCTTTGTCCTTGATGCGTCCGGTAAGACGCGCGAGCGCTCAGTTGTGGAGACGCCGGTTCATCCACTTCCCGTAGTCGAGATGCTCGCGGATGTACGACAAGTCTTTGAGCACGATAACCGGTTCTTGAAGGACTCGTCGTATTCGACCGCTTCGCGGGACGCCTTCTCCACGATGTCCGTGAGGGCGTCCTAGTAGCCATCCACGCGCCACTCGGCAGCGTCACGCTCTTGAAGTCGCTTGAGCGTGGTATACGTCTCTTTTGCGGAGGTGTCAGGCGCGGCCGCCGTCGTAGATGGACGGTTGAGTTGGAGTATCGTCGTCCGTCAGGAGCTTGGATTCGCCGATGTCGAAGCCGACCGGCGTCGGCTCGTCCGGTTCCTCTGGTTCCGTAACCTCGTACTCGATGGTGACGTGAAGCACCCAACTCGTCCGGTGTTCTTGGAGTTGAAACTCTCCAACTGTCACGTCGCCGTCGAGCAGGTCATCCCACAACTTCCGCTGAGCGGGGTTGATGCGGAACGGGATCCCAGAAGGCGGTACCACGTCCGGACTGCGGAACGCGCCAGCAGAACTCGTGTTCGCGTTCCTCAGAGTGGTCGATGTTCCACCCTCGGTTCGTGAATCGGACGGGGTGGTCGTCGTCCAACTCCGAAACGTCGTACGTCCGATGCAGTTGTGGGACGTAGTTCTTGAGCGCGTCCTTCGCGTAGGACGTGAGGATGTAGCCGGTGACGACCTCGTTGACCGCTGTCTGTGTGTCCGCCCACTCTCGAACGCTTCCGGAGAGCGAACGGTGGTATGTCGCCACAGTACGCTGAAGCCGTTGCTCTTTATGCGCCGTCGGCGGTGCGAGCGTGGCTTGAAGCGTTTTCATAGCGGTGGCGGTCATCCGATAGTACAATCCATGCAACCAAAGCACATACACTGCATAGATATGATAAGAATGTATAAGCAAATCGGTACGGTTCGAGGTGGAAGACGAACAGTACGAATGGCTGACCGAACTCAAAGACGAGCGCGGCTACACGTGGAAGGGCCTCATGTTAGAGGGGGGGCAAAGGAACTCGACACCGACGAGACGGTCAAGTAGGACAGACAATCGGGCGAAACACGTGCGAATGCCCAGCTAAACGGACGCGATTCCTCCCCGCCGCAAGCGGCGGGGTTTCCTCGCTACCACAAAGATGATACTATCGATGATTGATTATAGCGATATCTAACATATGTTGCATGCATACGTCGGAACACGACAGACACGCGGAGCTACCAGTGTATTGATGATGTCGCGATTGAGCCACTCGCTCACAGCATCGCTGTATTATCCAGGAATCGACGCTCCGTTTTCAGGAGACGAATAACCACCGTAGCGATGATGGATATATTGACACAGACTCATTTTCACTGGAAAATTAACAGATACACAGGTGGGCAATGTGAGTGATTATACTTACTCTTGACCTCCTCGCCCGCCTGAAGACGGAGGTATGCGTTATCAATCTGTATCAAAAACAAAAGCGCTGAAACGAGTCCAGACGCATATACTGTCTATGCTTGACGAACTCGCTACTGTTGCGCAAAATGCTGCGGTATCTGCCGGCGAATTTCTCCGTGAACGGTTCACGAACGGAACGACCGACGCTGAGTATCGAACAACAGACGCGAAAGCACACGCTGATGAGGCAGCTGAACGCCTCGTTATCGAGACAATTCGTGAGCACTACCCAGACCATTCGATTACAGCAGAAGAAGCTGGTCACTTAGACGGGAATGAATCGTATCGATGGATCATTGACGCGCTTGATGGCACTAACAATTTTCTCGCCGGGATTCCCACTTTCGGCGCAGCCGTGACAGCAGTCGATAGCAATGATGATCCACTCACCACAGCTGTGTCAGTGCCCGCAATTGAGGATATCTATACCGCCCGTCGTGATGATGGTGTACGGTATAATGATCGCATAGTCGAGGTCACTGATGGGGAAACACCTCCAATTGAGGCTGGAACCGTTGCATTCGTCATTGGCTCTCCGGTGGTATATGACGGAGCAGGTCGAAACAATGCCAGCAAAATTCGTTGGGAACTCGGTCAGACTACAAAACGATGTATACAGACATGGGCACCGGTCGTCCACTGGGGGCTATTGTCACGTGGCGCGCTGGATGGCTATGTCTGTCTGCACCCAGATGAGCGTGAGCAGGTCGCTGGCGAGTTGCTGGCAAGTGAGGCAGGGTGTATCGTTCGTCGTGAGGGACCATTATCTGTGTTCGCACCGAACCAGACTGCTGTTGACGCGCTCTTTGAGACAGCAATGACTACCCATGAACCGCTCTCGTAATCGATATTTCCTTGTGATAACCATTCATGACGGTGAGGTCGTGCGTCCTTATCAGTCGCTAGCATTCTGAGCACTGCGTCTCTCCGAACTCACACGCAGACGCAGTTCAGCCGGACACCTGCTTCTAACATCTCTACATAGGCTTCCGATAGATTCAGGTCGTTCGCCTCTGCGTAGTCTGTGACTTGGTCACCGAGCGTGTGTGAAATGTCGATGTGTGGTCGCACATAAAACGAATACAAATATAATAATCTGTTTTCATGAATCGCACCAACACGTTTGCTGTGCGACTGCTCACTGCCGACGATGAGCAAGTGCTACGCGACCTGTTGGGCGCTTCCGCCGCTCTCTGAAACGAGATAAATTACCAGCGCCCCATGCGCTATAACGACGAGGACAGCTTTGAAGCCAAGACGTGTGGGACGCCGATATCGTCGTTCTCGAAGGCAAATACAAAGCCGTTCTCGGCGCGTCCACGGTCCAGACTGTCCGGCGTGTAAACAGTGAGGCATGGTGGTCATTCTTTCGTCTCAAGAACACGTTTCACGACCCCGACAACCAGCAGGTCACAGGACACCCGGAACCGCCAGGCTTCCGTGGCAACGAAGACGACGGATGTGTTCTCAAAGGCATCATCCGAAAAGATGTATAGACCATCGACTGGGGCGACCACTCCAGACTTGAGATAGTTGTCGGAAAACAACTCCGGGACAAGCACAACAGCCTGAAAAGCCGTCTTCGACTGGAAATCGTTGGCGACCCGTGGCCTGAATACAAAGACCAAGGTCAGTTGAAGTTGTGGTACGACGAGACTGATAGCACTTTCCGAGCTTCGCAACTCGTGACTGTCTCTGACAATGCACGGGATACCCCACCGGCTTCTGAAACAGCCGCTCTGGATATTGGTGCAGACAATCTCGTCGCTTGTGCTACCACAACTGACGAACAGTGCCTGTACGAGGGCCGTGAACTGTTCCAGCAGTTCCGTGAGACAGCAAGAGAAGTCGCTCGATTGCAGTCAAAACTTGAAGACGGACAGTACGGTAGCAAGCGAATCCGCCGGTTGTATCAAAAGCGGACTCGCCGTCGAGACCACGCACAACACTGTGTCGAGACCTACTGGAACGACTCCATGAGGATGGCGTGGATACGGTGTACATTGGTGGCTTGATCGACCTGTTGGAAACGCACTGGTCGGTCGAAACCAACGTGAAGATCCACAACTTCTGGATGTTCAAGCAACTCACCGAGCGACTGGCGTTTCCCACCGAGGAATACGGGATTGAGGTCGAAGTCCGGTCGGAAGCGTGGACCAGCCAAGAGTGCCCGCAGTGCGGTTCGACAGTCCGAACGAAACAGCATCAGGACACGCTCACCTGTCCGTGTGGGTTCGAAGGACACGCCGATCTTACGACATCAGAAACGTTCTTACAGCGGCAGATAGAGCAGGCAGTCAGACCGATGGAACGACCCGTGCGGTTTAGTGGGACGACCACGACTGGTCGGAGCTACCACTCACCGTCGCAAAGAACAGCGCACAGACCCGAGTACCGTCCACCGTGACGGGAATGTTGCCTCTGGGGAATCGGCATAGCCGAGACTCCCACGGAGGAACCCCCCGCCGTTCACGCCGGGGAGGATGTCATTGATAACGTACAGAGAGTAGATAGCTCGGCAAGTGCTGTTTGACCGGTATATGATAGGGTCTGGTTAGCAAGCATCAAAAAGTTGAGCTAAAATAAATTACCAGATTGTGACTCCTCTCGATAACGGACTGCAAAAAAGGTATGAATCCACTGAACAGACTGATCTCTCAGAGGCACGTCAAAAAATCCGCTCACAATGACATGACTGAACTGGGAGGTAGATCATCGATCAAATACGACCCCATCGGTTTGATTGTAATATGTATCAGCGTTTCATATGTCATATTCGTCATAAAATCGTATATATCAGAGTGAGTGATCCAGGCTGTAGACAGACAGCTACGAACGTTTAGTTCCTATATTGTGATCTTGTTGTCTCCGTTTGTTCTGCTGTGCTGTCGTCACTCTCCGTCGATTGCTCGGTATCACACAGCTGTGAGAATACAGTTTCCAGTACCAGTGCAAGAGCATGAGCAAGGACTTCGAAGATGCTCATATGGACTTGGTCGATTGTATGATACTAAATATGCACGGGGCATTGCACGCGATGTAATTATCCCAATGTCAGAGGGGCTGAAATAGCGAAACACAGTGCGGGTTAGGATTGCAGTATAACTGCTAGCTTGAGATATCCGTTGTTAGGGTGAGCTGTTGCGATGAATCTGCCTGTGTCTACGTGTATTTAACATTTATTCCGATGTAATTGAAGGGTTCTCAATACAGTAACGAACTCTTGTGATCTGAGTTACTGTCACAGACGGCATGCGCATATGGGGAACGCATCGATCTGTGGTAATAACTTTCGTCAACGAAACCAATTACTTTCGAAATCGTTAGTATCATATGTCAAGGGGACATACGTTCTCACAGCGATGATGCTTAGTAGACGGTCAGTCATACTCACCACAGCGGGTGTCGCCGCGGCAGGTGCCGGAGTCACTACCGCTGACTCAGGCATCCAAGGAAGTGTCGAGGGCGAGACCGATGTGCAGACTGAGCAAGCACTGACAGTGACCGATGTCGGAATAGCTGGGGACACCGATGCTGAGTTCGCCCGAGTAAGCGATGACAATCGGAGTTTTCAGGCTGCGGTCGAACTCAACAACGGTGATGAGGTTCAATTCAGTCCGACAGTCCAGAACAGTGCCGCAGATAAATTAAGCGCGCAGATTGCGGTGAAAACATCAGATGTAATTGATGTTGCTGTTGGGTATGAAAATGATCCAACAGAGGGTCCAGGCACAGATAACGATGCAAATGTCGATGATGCAAACGCAGCTGATGGGGCAGTGAAGACCGATAAGGGGGTATTTGTCATGAAAATCCCCGGTGGTGAAACCGGCACCATCCGGATTAACGCCGAACTCGACGATACGGCAGATCCTGGAGCGTATAATATCGGTGTCGCTATCAATCCATTAAGTAGTGAAGAATAACTCTATTTTTGCCTTTGCCTCTGCCTCTGCCTTTCTGGATTGACTCCACCGTGTATTCTGTTCATGTGTCACTGTAATTGCTTTATGACTGGGCACATTCAGAAGATCCAGAAACCCGACAAGACTGAGAGGATCATCAACAACAACAGTGTTATGAGATGGTATTAAGACACTTTCCCGACATGCTTCGACCACAGCTCATTGTACAATCCATCTTCAATCCCGAGCAGATTCTCATGTGTTCCCTGTTCGACAATATTCCCATCATCAAGCACAAATATCCTATCAGCATTCCGTATTGTTGACAGTCGATGGGCAATGATGATCGTTGTTCTGTCTTGTGTTGCCTCCTCGATTGCGGTTTGTATCTTACTTTCTGTGATATTATCAACGTGACTCGTCGCCTCATCGAACACGAGCACTTCCGGATCAGAGAGAATCGCCCGTGCAATAGCAACACGTTGTTTTTCCCCACCTGACATTCGACTGCCGGATTCGCCAAGACTTGTTTTGAGACCATCCTCCATTGCCGCAATTGGTCCTTGCAATGCGGCTGTTTCAATTGCCCTTTCGAGTTCCGCTTCAGTTGCTGAAACATTTCCATATCGAATGTTATCTTCGAGTGTTGAATCAAAGATGTATGGCTGTTGTTCAACATATCCAATATGATCTCGGAGACTCTTTGGGTCGTATTCAGAGATATCGTTATTATCTACCCGTATCGTTCCAGTATCGACGTCAATAAACCGCAGGAGTAACCGGATAAATGTGGTTTTTCCTGACCCCGATCGACCGACGACGCCAACTGTCTCCCCAGGCTTGATCCGACAATCAACCGGACCAAATGCGAATGGCTCATCCTGATGAGTATCAGTGTCAGCGTCATCACTCGCATTATTTAACTGGTTAAGTGGGTCTGTCGTATCAAATGAATATGAGAAACTCACCTCCTCAAATCGAATATCCCCATCTATTCCGCTAAATCTATCATCAAACTGTTTTGCATCATCGGTCTGTACCTGCATGATATTGTACACCCTATCAGCAGAGGCCTTTGCATCCTTATACTCGTCCACATACGAGCGTAGACTCGTTGCGGGCTGAATCAGTAACGTTGCATTTGTAAAGAAAACAGCCAACTCACCAGTCGTTAATGACTGGGTGAAAAACAGCGGTGGACCGTTGATTACCCAAAATGCACCGACAGACAACACGAGAAAGCTACTAAATCGCGATGTTACCCCAAATACCTGCGCATATGAGAGCCACGTCTTCGACACAGCTAAGCGCGTGTCTTGCACGCTCTCCGATGCCTCCTGGACCCGCTTTATTTCTCTTTCTTCTGCGACATATGACCGCACCGTGAGTATGCCTCGAATGCTTGAAGAAAGCTGCTCGGTGAGAGACGCTGAGCTTTTTCTTGTCTCTTGATAGAGTGGTTCAATAACACGATTGAATCTCAGTGCATACCACCCGATGAGCGGAACTGGGGTGAGCAAAAGGAGTGAGAATTGCCAATTGAGTGAGAATAACACAATACCGGTGGTGAAGACATTCACGATATCGTTTGAGACACCAGAGAGAACCGTCCGCGGAAGGTCACCAACCTGTTTCACATCCGATTCGATAACACTGAGATATTCGCCTGAAGAGTGCTGGATAAATCGTCTTGGGTGAAGTTCCTGAATGGACTCATAGCAATCGACGCGGACGCTCTTTTGAAATGATTCTTTAAACACGTCCCACAGATACCCTGAAACGAATCGGAACATAGCAATCAGAAATATCGCAATAAAAAATATCACACTCACCTGGGTCGTCCGTTTTTGTGCGCTTGAAGAGAGTAATGAGTCAGCAAATGGAAACTGCGATTGCGTCACACTTGGGTCAATGACCTCAATGACAAGTCCGAACGCAATCTGTGGAATTTGTGTCAGCGCCGTTCCAACCGCCCCAGAGACAACAGCAATAAGAATGTACTTTCGATACTGTGTCCAATGTGTAAGATACATCGATAAAACAGAGTTATGTCTAAACCGTTCTGAGAGATTTCTCACAGACATACAGATAGAATCAATAAAGGACTCCTCGCCGAAGCATCTTCCTGCTGTCCTATGATACTGTGAATACACCCGGTTTTAATGGTGTCATTACTACATGTGGTATCCCTCGTGAAACAGATGATGCTGCTGTGTGTCAACGACACCATTTATGATGAGTGTATGGCATATTCGAGTATCATAACAACCAAAGACATATTCTGCCGAGAGATAATGCTGAGAGCTAGCCAGATTGCGTTTATTCTCTGCTGGATATCAGCCGTATTCGCCTTTGTCGTTGGAGCATTCTATCTCGGAGCGAGCCTCACTTTGCAGTCGTGTCGGCGAATACCCACTGTTCGATCTGCACCGGAGTCTCAAAAAAGTATTATACTGCTGTTAGCGTATGCAGCAAAGAATCGTTCCGCAGCTCCATTGTGGGGTACACACTCGATTGCGTGATTACTCAAGCCTCTTTAACATCCTCTTCGCCTCCCTGTGGGGATTCACGAATGGAGTTTGAGGAGCCGTGTTTCCTCGGGATTCAAAGACACTCCGTTTTGTTCCGCTTCGCTTTCGCGTGACCTGACTCGTTGATGGGAGCCGTCAAGTTATTACCGAGGACATACATCCTAATGAAAGAAGATAGCGCTGTCAACGGAGCCTTCCCATTTAGACGTGCTAAGCGCCTCAACAGCAATACTGCTTGGGGATTGCGTGTCTCAGTGACGAGGACGTGACGGATTAGTCTGTGCTTGGTACTCGCCTCGGTCGGTGGTCGAAGACCAATAGATGGTGAAACCGTCGTGTGTGGGGAAAGTCGTCACTGTGCAGTGTGATCGAACCCTCGACAATTGTTTGGAATGAAACTCAATACTATCGACAGTGGGCGGTGTCGTTGGATGCCGGATTGATCCCTGCGTGAAAGCACACGGGCTTTATTCTCACACTTCCGTAACAAACCGTGGTGGAACCATTGTTTCATGATACGCACTCCGAGCCATTGAGGTATATCGTATGATATTGATGATGATGATGATACTAATACTCCGCGTGCGTAACAACACCCTCATATTAACTGGAGAAATTAGTGTCCATGATGTCGACGGAAATTCATTCTGAACTCAATGGGCAAACCGCAATCGTGACCGGCGCATCATCAGGGATTGGAGAAGCAACAGCTGAAACGCTGAGTTCTCGGGGTGCCAACGTTGTCCTTGCTGCTCGTCGTGAGGACGAGCTTGTGACATTAGCCGAACAGATCGACGCAGCAGGAGGTGAAGCACTTGTCGCTCCAACCGATGTGACAGAAGAAGATGATATCGAAGCACTCGTCGACGCAACCGTTGATGAGTTCGGGTCGATTGATATCCTGGTTAATAATGCAGGTGTGATGTTACTTGAACCAGTTGAGCGAGCCGATCGTGCAAATTTCAGACAGATGATCGAGGTCAATCTTCTCGGATTGATGAATCTTACTCATGCTGCACTTCCGGTTATGCAAGAGCAAGATGCCGGGCACATCGTGAACATCTCATCGACCGCTGGTCGGCGGGCAAGTGCGACGAGTTCAGGATATAATGCAACGAAATTTGGGGTGAACGCCTTTACTGAGGCCGTCCGGCAGGAGGTCACAGCGGACGGTATTCGGACGACGATTATTGAACCGGGCGCGGTTGATACTGAACTTCAAGATCATATTCCTGATGAAGAAATCAAACAGCGAATCGAAAAAGGGCTGCTCGAATCAATGACACCACTTGAAAGCGAGGACATTGCCCGCGCAATCGCATACGCTGTCACTCAGCCACAACATGTTAATGTAAATGAAATGTTAATCCGACCGACCGATCAAGAACGCTAACGGATTTAATAAGAGCGAAGTACAGATAAGACCTCACGGCGTGTGAAAAGAGGCAGTCAAATAAACTGAGTACGTCACATATTACACTCTCGACAGAAAGTGAATTTTTGTCCTGAAAGAGGTTATTCTCGCAACTCGTTGATGAGTGTCGGAATAATGATTCCGACTGTGAAGAGCACGATTAATTGAATTTGTTGACTGTCGGTTATGACCTGTGCACCAAGCCACGACGCAAGACCAAGTATAACAAACAGAAATGTGATTTTACTATCTGTGCTCACGAAATCATTTAATTGCTCGGACACACGCTCTATCATCTCTTGACGATTCAGCGACATCAAATAAATAACTTTCTCACAGACGCAGGATTCACAGATAGGTTATTTCACCAGCGACCGGTGAGAATGTCTCGGGGCTTGGACGAAGATGTGACCCCAAGACGGGTTATTCATATCCCTGAGAGCAATAATGTAATGATTGGGAACTATTCTAATATTTATATTCACGGTATAACATATATTAGCTGAGAACACACTAGAAAGCACGACCGAGGTTCCAACGGAGACGAGCGAAGAAAACTCAGACATCTCAGTTCGCTCGCTCAAGTAATTGGAATCTTCATACTTGCTGGGATTGGAATTGGTGTTACTGCTGGGATAACAATCGTTCAGTTGGGATCAGCAAGTGCACTCGTGAGTGGAATCCTCACTTTTGTTATACTCACCATTATTTTTTACTCGGACCTGTCGTCGGACTAATCGCTGGGCTTCGGGTTGGATCTGAAGATGGAGCGACAACTGCATCATATCTTGTGAGCTTCCTCGGTTCGACTGCTAGGTATTTTATTATGATTATCGTCGTCATCCTCGCAACGAGTGTGGCACTGATTGAGGGTACTGGAGGAAGTACAGTCGCTGATACTGCCAGGCAGACAGCAACGCAGAGCGACTCATATCGCGGTCTGCCGATTGAAGAATATCTTATAGAAAGTACGAGGCGAAAACCCACGGCTTTAGCTTGGGATGAAGCCGACAACTGGAAGTCAAACCGCACTCCGGTAGCAGTCCAACTCCCCGATGTTTACCAAACACTACTACATATAACGTATGGAGGTGCGGCGTACTGTCCCCGTTGCGCTTGACGGAGACAGTGACGACGCCGCACTCCTCGAAGACATCTTCCTCTGGTCGGCACAGTGCGTCGTTGACCACGCTTTCCAAGTCCAAGGCGAGTACGTCACCACCAGCAAAACCACGCTGGACGACGAAACCTACGACGACGTGCGCGAGAAAACGGACGGCTTCAACGGTGGTCTCGTTCAAGCCGCTCGCAACAAAGCGGTGGAAGCCTGCAAAAGTGTCGTCGAACGCTGGAAGCAGGGCAAGAAGGCATCAAAACCAACCTTCACCAGTCCGCATATCGTCTACGACAAACGCACTGTGACGTTCGACGACGACTACTTGACTTCCTCCCACGACTGAACTCGTGGGATTCCTCCGTGGGCAACCCAACCAGCCGGTTGCCCCAGTTGTAAACTTGCGGGTTTGCTGATGCTCGTTTGCTCGAGTGAACACGCCTCAAATATCCTCTCAGCGCTAAAATGCGAGGCTTTCTCTTCGATTCTCCGTACCCCATATAATAGTATCATCTTGACATCCTCAATAGATATATGATGGTATTCATCATCACAGACTCACCAGATTGAACTGGGTAACATCAGTTATGAAACCGTTGTGTGGACGCATCTGAATTGTTATTGTCGACATAGTGAGATAGTGATCAGAGATTATCATAGCCCGCACTCGCAAGGAGACGTAAGTCACTGACACCTGACGGGGACAGTATGAGAACCCACCCGTTTACACGTGGGGAAGTAACTACACTACAGATATCAGTCTCAAGATTGTGTATCCACTATGACGATTGAACTAACAGGCGAGTATACGACTGCCACTATCCTCATTAATGACGAGAGCCTCATTGAGTCCAATTGTATCGAGCAGATTCAAGAGTTGATTGACCATCCCGCATTCACCGAGCCCATTCGAGTTATGCCCGATACGCACGTCGGGTCGGGCGCACCAATCGGATTTACCATGCCGCTTCCCGACCGTGTTGTCCCAAATATTGTTGGTGTGGATGTCGGGTGTGGAATGGTAGCGACGAAACTTGGATCGACATTACCCCTTTCGGGGTCAGAACGTGAACAGCGTATTCGTGATGTGGTACCGATGGGATATGATGTCCATGACAATGCCGACGCCATACATCTCATCGATGAGTTTCCGTTTGAACGAGCGAATAGTGTGTTCAGACAGTTTGAACAAGCATACAAAGATGAGTTTGGGCGGCAGATCAATCCCCTCGGGATTGATTTTGACGGCTATGATGGTGAATATTTTAATTCACTTTGTCAGCGAGTCCTCGCCAATCAGCGTCAGGGGATGGGTCATGTGATTCGGAGTGCGGGGACACTAGGTGGTGGGAATCATTTCATCGAGTTCGCACGGGCGCGTGAGTCTGGTGATTACTGGTTGGTTGTCCATAGTGGGTCGCGATATCTTGGGAAATCTGTTGCTGAGTACTGGCAAGACCAGGCCACGCAGTATCGACAAGCTGACGCTATCAGAGATGCCCTTCCATCAGAGTATCATGCGTATCTGAAATTTGACCCCGAAACAGTCAGTAACGGTGAACTATACACATGGGTGACCGGCGGGATGGGAGAATCACATCTTCGTAAGGAATCAATCAGACGCGACTTTGATGGAAAAGAGATTACCGAAGTGTTTGATCTCCTCAGTCAACCACACTCAGAGATTGATGATCAATCGAACAATCTTGATTGGCTCGACGGTCGGGAGGCCCACGGGTATTATATCGATATGCTATTTGCTCAGCAGTATGCTCGCTGGAACCGAGAACTGATGAGCAAAGCCATCTGTGAGACGCTCCAGATTGACCCAGACCGTCGATTCCAATCAATTCATAATTATATTGACTTCCATGATCTGATGATCCGGAAAGGCGCCACCCCCGCTCGTGAGGATCAAGAACTTATCATCCCATTCAACATGGCTGAGGGATCAATTCTCGCACGTGGTCAGGGTGCCGAGAGATTTCATCAAACAGCACCACATGGTGCCGGTCGAATTATGAGTCGGCGACAGGCACACAAGGAGGGATCACTCGAAGCGTTTGCGGATGCAATGGACGGGGTTTACTCTGAATCGGTTGTCGAGTCGGTGCTTGATGAAGCTCCAATGGCATATAAACCAACCGAGGCAATTGTTAATGCGATTGAGCCGACTGCCGAGATTGTCGATTGGCTCGAGGTTGTTCATAATCTCAAAGCAAAATAATGCATTGACATCCTCCCATCCCCGAGAGAGTGGAATTTCTCCTCGCTATTGGGGTCAATACCCAAGATTACAGCGGTAGCGGGGCGAAAGCCCACAGCTTGAGCCGTTGGATGAAGCTGATAACTGAGAATCAAACCACGTGATGATAACAGTCGGTGGCACTCTGATCGATGTTTATATTCGAAGCGACACTCAGTTGAGCTGGAACGTTCGTGCGCGCGTTCCGTTTCGAATACCGATACCCACAGTCCCAACGACTGATAACAGGTCGATTCCCAATACTCATATCTTAGCACCCTCACGTGTCAGAAAATATGCTCTTCGAGCGACGGACGAGGAGATCTCAAGAATGTTGGATCTTGATTCGACCCCGGCTTCAATTTCATCGTGAGAAACGAACCAGAATATACTATTAATGTTTCTTATTATTTAGTGTCGAAAGATCAACTCATGCCCCCAAACGAACATGGATGTCGACGTCGTCAGTTCCTGAAGACATCTGTCATCACGGCTGTAGGAGTGTCAGGATGTCTTTCAGATAATCGTGGGTCACCAGCGGATTCAGCAACTCATTCTCCCGAGACACAGCCAATTACATCTCAAACAAGCGATGGTAATGAGCCTGTAAACATTGTTTCACTCTCCGTTACAGATTACATTGTCTATGCACTCGCAGGTGTTCATCCACATGTTCATCGGCGAAAGGACAAACAGTATCTCACCCTTTCTGTGAACTCAGCACTCTCACGAGACACGATTCAAAATCGGCTGAGAGTAAACATAGATGGCGAGTCAGTTCCACTGGCTGAATCTCAACCTGTTCGCTGGCGGAATGAGACCATAGATATCGCGTTTGCTGTGAGTAAAACCGAGACGTTCGATTCCGGATACATTCTATATGATCAAAAAAAGCGACAGTCATTATCAAAGACTATCCTCACCCGATTGAATACTCCCCCGGTATTCGAGGTATCCGAACTTTCGGTATCACCGAGGGAACTGCGTGCGGGAACACAACGTGAGGTAACCGTCAGCTTCACACTGACGAACACCGGCGATGGACGTGGCACATTTGGAGCGAGTCTCAGCGGAAACTTTACCTCTGGTTCACAGACGGTGACTGCGACACTTGATTCTGATTCCGAACGTAATGTCACTCGAAATACAAGAGTCATTGGAAGGAACGATACAGTCACAATCAGACTTGATTGGGGCGTAGACGAGTGGATGACAGATATTTCTGTTATCGGTACCCCGATTGGATCACAGACTTCCACGCCTGCCCCGAAGTGAGTTTTCTCTCGTAGTTAGTTGTTGATCTCCGCCCTGTCTGAAAGTATACATGCGCTCATTCCCATATCATCTGAATTGGTGTCACACCGCCGAGTGAGTGTCCTCATTAGATTCCAGACGACGCTATTATCAATGTAATGTAATGTAATGTAATGAATGATTGAGTAGGTGTCAGAAGAAGGTGAATAGGTGGCATTACCGACAATCGCAATCGGTATATGAACTGAGACTGACAAACGCGTATGCTTACATCTGGAGACCCAGCACCGACAATCACAGCAACAAACCAACACGGCGAATCGGTAACTGTCGAATTCAACACACCCGCTGTCATGTATTTTTATCCAAAGGATTTTACTGGTGGATGTACGATCGAAGCAAACGACTTTCAGAGTGTGTTACCGGAATTTCGGGAAGTCGGAATTGATGTGTATGGAGTTTCGATGGATACCGTCAATAGCCATGCTGAGTTCGCCGAGGAGGAGGACATTATATTCGATCTCCTGGCGGATCCCGATGGTGACATTGCTGCGGCGTTTGGGCTTGATACGACAGGCGGATATATCGACCGCCGGACGTTCACACTCGCAGAGAGTGAAGTTATCTCGGTCTATGATCCGGCGATGGCGGACCCATCAGGACATGCACGTGAGGTGCTGACCGACATGCGAAACAACTACGGACGCGGCGGGTGAGGGATATTTATTACGATTAAACTCGGGGTATTCCATTTATCAGGGTCTGAGTCCCCGAATCCTGAAATCGACAGTCCTGCCCAGGGCGATACTGTGGTCTGTGTCTGCATTGTCGTTATTAGCTGTCGTCTGTCTCTCAGCTGTGAGTACTGTGAGCTTCGTTATGAACATTCGAAACGGAATAGGATGGTATAACACGCAACTCGCACACGAGTGTTTCAACTCAACGCGACTCAGTTGAGTGTGATCTCAGAGAGAAATGGAGATCAGATTTCCAAGGGTTACTGGGGAAGATCTCAGCTCTCAAGCTCTGGTAATCACTTCCGGCAGTTCTGAAAATCAAAGTCAAAGCTACAGACATAGACACGGACACAGACAGATTTTAGACCTACTAACGCGAGAGACGCGCCGATGGTGGATTCTTCACAATTGTGTCGAGTGATGATATGAGTGCAGTCCGAATGTGCTATATTTCACTATGACATATTCTGGGGTATGACAGACCAAAACAACACTGAGCCAGCAACGATTCGAATTGATTATGATGCCGTTGTTTCATCTGATGATATGCCACATATTGAGCGCACTCGAGCCGACGGAACTCCATGGCGGACTCCCGATGGATGGGGGTATCAAGAAATCGTGGCTGTGATTATTGAGGCGAAAAATGACGAAATCGTTGATGTCGAGGCTCCATTCGAGTTTCCTCGTGGACCCGATGAGAGACCAAAGTGTGATTGTACGGTTATTAATGGGACACGGGAAATCACCGATGACCGGGTTGAATTGATTACGCAGTTTGAACCTGATGGGTCTCCGAATCGTACTGAAGGTGAGACGAGCACTGAGCAGTTCTCACTTGATGATGCGCTTGATAAAATCTGAGTAATACGGTTTGAGATGCGCACGCGTGTTTTTTTAGATAACACGATAATATATTGATGAATATGTTCGTTATTTTTGAAGTTTACTTACAGGCACACTCATCACTGAGTTAACATCATCGCAGAGTGAGTACCTAAGGAAAGCGAGAATAAATCTTACTTTATAATTTTTCGTCGATACTCTGTGTGACACTCCTGGCATCGCCATTTACTGACGGTAGTATCTGGATTATATGTTGAGTCAGCATACGCGCGCTTTGTCTCATGTCCACATGTCGGTCTTGGACAGACCCAGTGTGTCGATAATGCCTGAGAATCCTCCTCACGCGCGACCAACGCCCGTGCAGTGTGATATTTCTGCTTTGCACGACGCGTATACTCATTGACTGTGTTTGTTGAAATGCCAATCATATATGCAATCGATCTGTTGGTGAATCCAAGTTCTCTGTAAGCGGCGACCTCCGCCTCCCGATCTGACAGTCCGAGGTGCGACCAAAGTGCAGACAGTGAGTCAATGGTGTATTCAACTTCGTCTGTCACGTTCTCAATATGTCGTCTCTTTTTTTCCCCGAGTTCACCTGACTCAGCATTAATATCATTTGCCTCCTGATTAATCGCTTCTATGTCTATCATATACTGTGACAATGCGTGTAGTGATAAAATACATCGTGTCAAATGATACGTCGGGATATCTGAAAGAACATATCGCAGATATTGGTCTGATTAGGGTGAGTAATCGATATCATGATCATCTGTACGTGATTTCAGATAGATATCAGAGATTGACAAAACCTATGGATAACTACACCGTGTTTGCCGATCTCGACAGATCACTCAGTCGGATTGCGGGAGGCATGTGTACTGATACTGATACTGATACCGATACCAACAGCGAAGTCGATAATGACACTGAAAACTGAAAGCAGAGTACACAAAGGTTAGTTCTGTGCCCCGGTAATGATTGGTAGTGATAATGGCTTCCATACTCACAACAGTCTTCGAGACCGGTATACTATTAGATGCCATTCCAGTCGTCGGGTCTGGACTCGGACGGGCGGAATTTACCGCACTTGGTGTGAGCATGATCCTGCTACTCATTCTGGGATCGGGATTTTTTTCATCATCAGAGATTGCGATGTTCTCACTTTCACCTTACCAGGTTGACGCGATGATCGAGGAGGGAAAACGTGGGGCAGAAGCGATTGAATCGCTTAAAAACGACCCACATCGTCTGCTCGTGACAATCCTCGTTGGGAATAATCTCGTCAATATCACAATGTCTTCCATTTCGACAACTATCGTCGGCTTTTATCTTGACGCAGGTATAGCTGTCATCGTCTCATCAGTAGGTATCACATCGATGGTCCTCCTCTTCGGTGAAACCGCACCAAAGTCCTATGCAGTTGATAACACCAACTCGTGGGCACGGACCGTTGCTCCGCTTTTGAAACTCGTTGGGAAGATACTGTGGCCGCTCATTACCGTCTTTTATTATCTGACTCAATTCGTAAACAAACTCACACCTGGCGGTTCGGCAATCGAGTCATCGTACGTCAGCCGCGACGATATCCGGAACATGATCAAAATGGGCGAGCGTGAGGGTATTCTCGAGGAGGAAGAACGTCAGATACTCGACCGCACCCTACGATTTACTGACGCTACTGCAAAAGAGATAATGACTCCTCGTCTCGACATGTCAGCAATCTCTAGACAGCTGACCGTTGAAGAAGCGATTGAGGAGTGTATTCAGTCAGGTCACGCTCGTCTGCCAGTATACGAAGAGTCACTCGACAACATAATCGGTGTTTTCGATATTCGTGAGCTTGAGGATACCGACAGCACCTTCGCAGAGCTCACAGTCGCGGACGCACTCAACTCGACGGTGCATGTTCCAGAGTCAAAGAACGTTGACGAATTGCTCTCAGAGATGCGAGAGGATCGGATACGCATGGTTATTGTTATCGACGAATTCGGTACCACAGAGGGACTCATCACGATGGAAGACGTTACTGAGGAAATTGTCGGTGAAATTCTGATGGATGATGAGGACCAGCCAATCGAGTTCGTCAATGATAATGAAGTGTTAGTCCAGGGAGAGGTTAATGTCCATGAGGTAAACGAGATTCTCGATATTGACCTCCCCGAGGGTGAGGAGTTCGAGACAATCGCAGGCTTCGTTTTTCATCTTGCGGGTCGCCTTGTTGAGCAGGGCGAGGAGTTCGCCTACGAGAATGTAACACTGCGGACCGAGCGGTTAGAGGACACCCGTATTCGGAGAGTCCGGATAGCTGTCAATCCACACACCGCCGAGACGAGCGAGACGGGCGAATAAAAGCCACTGCACAGCGAAAATAACCCGAATTGACGGTAATTCACCGTCTCTGCGCTATCCCGCCTCACCACTATGGTGGTTTTTTCAGTGATGCTGACTGAGGAGACAGGCATGTGTTGCACAATATGTGCGGATATCTTCCTGTGGAACCAGTCATAGAGATACTCCGCTTTGCGTGAGCAGTATGATTAAGAGGTAGTGAACTGCCTCAGGATCACGCCCCGAGGCACTCGCCTTGTTTATTTGTAGAAAATGATTAGAGGTTGGTCCCCGAAGTTGACATGATTAGCTCATGTACGGGCGTATTCTGCTCCCATACGACGGTAGTGAGGGTGCGGCTGAGACGCTTCATTACGCCAGCGAAATCGCTCACTGGTTTGATGCAACCATTCAACTGCTTTATATTGCCGATACAACTCGCGACAGTGTCACTGTTGTTGAGGGTGACACTGTCGATATGCTCGAACAAAAAGGTGAAACCGTTGTTAACGACGCTGCACAGACACTGAATACACTTGGCGTCACATATGATACTGATGTTGTCCAAGGTAATCCAGCGGCGACAATCGTTGAGTACGCCAAACGATATGATCAGGATCTCATCATGATGCCGACCCATGCTCGGGAGGGACTCTCACGATATCTCATTGGAAGCGTTTCTGAGAAGGTCGTCCGACTGTCTCCGATTCCCGTTCTCACAATCCGAATGCAGTCTGATGAAACCATCACCTTTCCATATGAGAATATTCTTGTTCCAACGGATGGGAGTACTGCTGCGATGCATGCAGCCAACCATGTTTTTTCAGCCGCGGCGTCACTCGATGCAACCGTGCATGTCATGTCTGTCGCTAATACTGCTGGACTCAATCCGCATGTTCGATCTACAACCTCTGGGCAAGACACGAAACAGGCTGCAAGCGACGCTGTCGAGACTACTATCTCGGAGGCAGAGACGCGTGGTGTCATAGAGACAGTTCGTCATGTGACACAGGGAACACCAGTACGTGAAATCCTCGATTATATTGAATCGAACAATATACACGCTGTCGGAATGGGGACAACCGGAAGACGTGGTACAGATCGCATCCTGCTCGGCAGTGTCGCCGAAAAGGTTGTTCGCTCGGCACCAGTTCCTGTTATGACCGTTGCAGACTCGACAAAACACGGAGACTGACCGTCCTGTTCGATTCGTCTGTGAGGATGTATCTGCTGTTTCGTACTCAAACACTCGACACTATTCATGTTCGCAGCAATCAGAACATATCTTATCAGCAGTCTCGTGAACTTCAGAAACAGTGATCGCCCGCCTGCGATTACTGTTTCGACAGTGATTACCAATAGTAATCGATGTAAGCCACCAGTGGACTGATTATTCGATTTCTAACTGCGTGCTCTCGGTGGCATTCTCACTGCTGTTTTCATCCCATTCAATTTCGAACTCGATACTCAATTCACCGGGACCGTCCGTTGGTCCTTCACGCTCGGCTTTAACCTCAAACGTCGGGCGCGCAGGTGGCTCCATTGTTACAGACTCACCCCCGAATGTGAGTGTGATTGGCTCTGCCTTCTCGAGATTCGTTGCAACACTACGGAGGTACGCTGCGATTTCGTCTCGGCTCTGGTTGGTCTCTGATTTAAAGAGGACTTCTTCGGGCATACAAGCCTGCTACGTCGCCCGTGATAATAACTGCCGCTATACCGATCCCAACGAGTGATTGCCAACCTGGTGGTGATGATAGTTGTCTATGATTGTTCGATGAGTCACACAACGTCAGTGTGTCGAGTGATCCCTGTGTTGATCTGATATTGTTATCCGTTTGGTGTCGCATAACTGACTCTTAGGTAATGCACTGGAGTGAAACGTTCGCGTCATTTCATGACGGTGATACTGGCGAGTTCCCTGATACATCTCGGGAAGAATGCGACAGTTGCTGGGATCGTGAGTGTCGGCATTCGAACCTGAAGCGGAACGCGCACACAGGCGTTCCAGCTGAGCTGAGTCTGCGTGTGGGTTCGGAGAGATACAACGCTCAGAGTGCCATCAATTGATAAGGATTGCAGAGAAAAAGCAGTGACACTCTCAGCCAGTCGCTGTGGGCGGTAACAAGGATATCGTCAGCCACTGAGTCTGTCACATTCGGATTGGTCAGTTACTTCACATTGACCTGTACACGGTCGTGTGAGGTCCTCTTCAACTTGGGAGAGCTCACGAGTAGATACTGTCCTTCCGATCCGGTATGCCGTCGTGGAATCGAGTGAGACACCGGCAGTTGTCTCAAAAAACTCCTGGATGAGACACCGACGCCAGAGCAACCGTCGGGCGAGTTCCTCCCCGTGGGCGGTCAGTTCCACGCCAGCGTATGGCTCATAGGACACAAGCTCAGTCTCATTGAGCCGTTTGATGCCCTCGGTGACTGTCGCGCCGCTCAACCCGAGATGATCTGCGAGTGTGCCAGTGCTAATCGGGGCGCCATCGTCAAGTGTGAGTATGAACACTCCACAGAGTTGACGACCCTCAGCCCGACTCACTGGGAGGCTGGAGATGTTTGTATCTGTCATATTATTATTGTGTTACTGAGTGGTTGTGTCTGTGGGCTTGTCATAGATCACTGTTCGACCGGTTCTACGCCGTTGGAGTTCACGTCGGATAGGCAACTCATCGAGTGTCGTCCACACTATTTCAGTCGAGATTATCGGTAGATTCGCAACATCGGTCGTCGCCACAAACAGTCCATCGTCGTCTCGGCGTCGTGCGCGACGAACTGTACAATGTTGGTGGTTGTCAGATGTATTCTGTTTATTCATGTTATTGATGGCTAACATCACAGCGTCTTCATTCATTTGTTCGTAGCCAATCCAATTCCAGTTTTTATGCAAGCGCGGCGATAACCGTAGATCCAATATCGAGTAACACAGTCAGTGAGTGCCTCATCGAGTTCGTTCATTTCAATCGTGGGTAGCGTCATCAGCAGTGGTTTCGGTATCACTTTGATACAACTGTTCAGTGATCATCTGCGGAAGTCTCCTCAAGAACCCCGAGCAGGCCTCACACTGTGCACAGGAAACTACCGAGCAAGAAAGTTGCTCACCGCAGCGAGGACACTCGAATCCACTCGTTGGGTTAAACTCGTATCCACAGGTAGGACAGATCATGTAATCACCTCAAAGAAAACTGCAATGGACCCACCAACACTAAATGCCGCTACCCAGGATCCAACCCACATCAAGAGTGCACTCCGCGCGTCACGCTCTTTCAGTATCATCATCATCGTCAAAATACAGGGGACAAAAAGCGTGATTACGACCAGTCCAATGAATGTTTGTGAGGCTGACAACGCCATATCGGTCATCCCGGCAGCGGCAAAGTCACGCCGGATAACTCCCAGAATGAGCACGCGGCTGAACTCCGTCGGTAAATTGAGGACCGCAGTCAACGGTTGGAGCACACGGATGATTATTTCAAGAACACCAATATAATCAAGCGTCGAAATCACAAGTGCAGTGCCCCCAAATAGTGGTCCTGCTTCCCACAGGAACGCGGTTGTCCGGTTGTAGCTCTTTCGTGCGATATTCTGCGGACGAGGGGCGCGTAGGCGCGGGAGTTGCTCAACAAGTGCATCCTGCTCGCCTGGGAGGACACGGTCAAGGAAAACGCCAACAACGCCCAGAATTGCAAGTAATACGAATAGATACCCGACCCACCAGACAAATCCGAGTCTCGCAAGCAGACCCATGATGACGCCAACTTGTGCTGAACAAGGGATAGCAAGACCGAGCAGCGCTGTCGAGATAATCCGCTCCCGACGCGATCCGACTATCCGGGTTGTGATGACTGCCATTGTCACACATCCAACACCAACGATGAGTGGGACAACAGCGCGACCATTGAGTCCGATTCGACTGAGTCCTCTATCGGTCAACACAGCAAGCCGGGGGAGGATGCCAGCATCCTCAAGTGTGCCGATGACGAGATGAAATGCAACGACGAGTGGTAACAGGACACCGATAATATACTGTGTGGTAATTGTCAATAACCCGAGATTATCGTTAACAAGCAGAAATTCGATGGGGTCTGCCCACCGAGTCGCTGGCAGTAATTGTCCAACGGCTGTTTCGACTGCAGGGTTGTAGTACTGACCGAAAAGCACAGTTTCGGCATATCCAACGAACGTCTGTGCGACTAATACCCCAATCAGATAGAAAATTACTCCCAACAGCGTGAGCGCGATTGGAATGCCCGTTAGCGGTCGCATCAATAACTCCCCAATACGGTTTCTCGCTGGGCGTTCGGTATCGATGGCGGCATTATGTCTATCGATGAGCGTCCGAACCCGAGTCCGACGCTCGCTATACACCTGTTCTCGGCGTTCGATATCAGCGAGTGAGTGTTCTCCACCATCGGTCACAACTTCGCCGGTGTCAAGACGGTGGGCAGTTGGGCTGTCGCCCTCAATCAAGAGTGTTTTTTCAGCCTGGGTCGCGTCGATATCGTCCGGAAGCGCGTCATAGTGGTCGGTGATTGGCGTCGAGGGTGGCACAGTTGCCTCCGAAAGACGACTGGATAGATTCTCAACGCCCGACCCGGTGACAGCAACGGTCGGGACCACCGGAATGCCAAGCGCTGTCTCTAAACTGCTAGCATCGATATCAATGCCATCGGCTTTGGCTTCATCCATCATATTCAATGCGACAATAGTTGGGATCCCCATGTCGAGCAGTTGTAATGTTAAAAATAGGTCCCGATCAAGCTGTGTGGCATCGACAACATTGATAACCGCATCCGCGTCGAGGATAATTTCTCTTGTGATGCGCTCCTCTTCAGAGAATGAAGAGATACCGTAGGCACCCGGTGTATCGATCAATGTAACCGATTTAATTACTGCGGTGGTAGTCTCAACAGTTGTGCCAGGGTAATTCGACACATCGACATACTGCTCTGCGAGTTCTCCAAAAAGTGCGCTCTTGCCGACGTTAGGTGCACCGACAAACGCCATCACCCTCGTAGTCGTGTCTGAGTTGGGTCCGCAATTCACATCTTGCCATGCCGTCATGGCCGCGTATCGCTGCTTTCCAATTGCTTGACATCAATCTCCTGAGCAAGGTCCTGTCCGAGCGCTATTTCTGTCCCACGATGTCTTAATACGACAGGACCATTTTGGATCTGTTGATAACACTCGACAGGGTCGTCGAGAAAGCCAAGTCGGAGTAATCGGACCCGGACTTCGTCGTCCGGTATGTTGATGAGTTCGACCCGTTCTGCTGGAGAGGTATCGGACAATGTCGTTGGCATTTAGCTTTACCTAAAACCTTGTGAGCGGACGCAATTGTGATGCCTACCCTGTTGCTACGGTGTTTGATGAACACCCGCGTCTGCATTCATACATCAACTGAAGATTCTGGTGATTGATACAGAGACCGTCCCCGCTCTGTGATCAAGCACTCAACGACCAGCCACCCAAGTTGTCGAAATAACTACCCAGACTGATTATTTCTCGGCGAGGCTCCCACGTTGTCACTCATCTGTGTCATCCTCACCACCTGCTTTCGAACATCGGCGACACCACAGTTCGCTACCGCCGCGAGATATCCACCGGGGCGTCTCTCAAAGAAGAGATGAGTTGACGGGAGGTGATTTGCTTTTCTCGAAATTGAAGCCGACGAGGCTACCATGCCCGAGAGATCGGATGGAAACTCGATAGACGCAATCAATAGCGCCGGAATCTATTTCGGCATCGTAAACTGCATTTATATGTCGGATGGACTGGACTGGACTGGACTGGTTTGATTTTGGAGACACACGAGCGACGGAACCTTTCCCGAAGGCAAAAACGGTCGAGCAATAACGACAAACAGCGAGTTGGGATCGTCAGAGTCACGCGTGAAATAAATCGGGAACTGTCTGAATCCTAACATAATATCACGCCGTGGTTCGTTCATGAATACGACGCGGTGTTCATCGAGGGTGTGGACGTGAGGGAGATACTCGAACAGTCACATAACGCACGTAATAAGCAGGACGCGGTGTGGCGGCAATTCATTAACGCTGCTTGAACACAAGACTGAATTGTCCGACTATCACGTCGTGCAGGTTGTATCGAAAGGGACGACAACAGAGTGCACGTCGTCCGGTGTCGAAACAGCGAAACCAATCTGGGCACGCGAACACTCTTAGCCGAGTTGTAATCGAGATGTGAACGCAGCGATGAATGTCATGTACAGACGGGATAAGGCGACTACCTCGGGCTTTGATCTGACTCCGGGGTATGTTCACCGCGACTTTGCTGAGTGAGGGCTGAGATGAGCCGAGGACATGCCTATGGAGATTGCGCCTCCTACGGACATCATCTTGATGTCTGCAAAGCGCGTCGTTGAAGCGGGAAGTTTTGAGACTTCGATTTGACACTGAGGCGATTTACTGATACATAATCAAATACCGCAATACGACCGGGGAATGCGGAAGCGTTGGTGCGTTTGAGCGTTGAGACGTGAGAAAGACATGCCTGAGCGTCTCTATACAGACCATCCTGAATTATACGACGTGATTCACTCGGATTGGGATTACGACCGTGATGTCTCCTTTATCACCAATGCGTTTGCACGACACGGGATAGATTGTCATCACATCCTTGAGATTGGCTGCGGCACCGGGGAGCATACCCGTCGACTCGTCGCTGAGGGTTTCGATATAACGGGTGTTGACAAATATACAGGGATGCTCTCAGTCGCACGCGAGAAGTGCGATGCTAACTTTCGGCAGTCAGCCCTCCCGGATCTCGATATGAATAACAAATATGTGGCAATCGTGGCGATACGAGGTGTCGTGAATCACTTATCGCCTGAACAGCTGAAACCGGCTCTCCAGACGCTTGAGAGACACCTTGCTGACCGTGGAATCCTGATTTTTGATAATTCGCCACTCCCGCCAGACGGAAATGCTCCTGGCATTGATATCGGAACAACAGAACAAGGAGACTACGCGCGTATTGCGCATCATGCATCAAGAGATGATGGATGTCTCGACTGGAACACAATCACATTTGCTCCATCGAAAGAAATTATCGTTAATACCCGAACAATGAGTCCATTTGCTGATAATGAGATATATACGATCCTTTCAAATATGGATGTAACTGTTGAGCGAAATAATGGATATGGATCGGATAGTTATCGCACTGTGTTTGTTGCTGTGACGTAGTATTTGATAGATCATGAGTTTTAATGGGATATTATACAAACTAAAATCCAATTATGTCGTGTTTTACTCAATAGATACTCTTATAATCTTCATATATCGATACATCGAGAGTTGGACTCCAGTGGATGTTCTCCCGGAGCATGGATCCGAACGCATAATGGGGGCTCGAAGGTTCTTAAACAGCATTTTGTATCTCAATCAATGGGCACCGTCATTATCAGTCGTTAGTAATACGATTTCTTTATTCAGTTTGCACCGCAAATATTTGTCACGCGATTCAGCGTCGTTCATCGATTCACTCACGAGTGTAATCAGTTCTTTCCCTCAGATTCCTGATACTGCTCGCCGAGAGGCTTCAGCCGAAGTCGTCTCGGGAGTGAGACCTGACCGTGGTCGACCGTCTCCAGCCGGAACACCTCGCGTTGCTCCAGTATCTTCTCCTCGCGGAGCCGGAGATCGTCGCGGTTCTCAGCCCAACATGGGATAGTGCGGTCGTTCGCCTCTGGATACTCCGAGTTCAACACGAACGGCGTCACGAGCTCGATCAAGGGATGTCTCCGCGCCTTCGGACCGCGAGTACTCCGTCGGATTCGATTTGAAATAATTACTACTGAAACTGACGTTGAACAAGACGATCTCCGACAAGTCACCGGAGAACACTTTTTTCTCCGATTAAATGTTAGCTGACTTCGAGGGTAAAGACTCTGGTTGTGTTGATCTGCAAACTGCCATAGAACAGTACTTAGACCAACCATTCACTGTCGTTTTGACCACTATAACGACGATTACGAGGAAATCTACTGACTTGTTGTTCAAGAATTCATTTGAGACGAACTCTCTCAGGAGAATGAGGGCTAATCTGAACAGATCACCGTTCGTATTCGAATTCCATGGTCGCAGAAACTGACTGATCACGACCGTCTCGAAACCGCGATTAAGCGGACACAAAACTGGATCACTCGAAATCAGTCACGCAATCTCTTAATCGGCGAAGGGCTATCGTTCTCTCCTGAGGACTTCACTAAACTTGAACGACAGCGAGAAAAAATATCAGTGTCTGAGGGACGGAGCGGCAAATTGCCCATCGTCGAAGGTAATTGGTGATGGTTCCTCAACTACCCGGAGATCAGCACGGTCGCGTGCCTCAGCAATCAGTGCCGGTGAGGCGTAGAGTCGATGAAGATGCATCGTATCGGTAGCTCGAAGCATGCGAACGGTATCAGGGTCGACAACACCAATCGTTGAGAGCGCAGCAATAATCCCCGCACGGTCTGTTTCGACGACTGGCGGGAGCTTCACGCCACGGATTGTGCTCGCGGTGAGGGCGTTGATGAGTGTCGTCGTTGCCTCGAGATCTGCTGGGACATTCTTATGGACAATGTCGGCGGACCCCATCCCCATTGCATTTCCATGGGTCTTTTGTGTGAGTCCACGTACATATATTCGTTTGATATCCGGCTGGTCAGGCTCGGGTTCATTGATCGCAAAGGGCCGTCGTCCGATGACATTCGTATCGAGTCCCTGACCGCTGATCTCCTTGCCCTGCTTGTCGAGAACGACGACATCAAGCTCATTGAATGGAAGCTTTGGCATTACATCATATGCAAGTTCAAGTAATTCAGCTTCTCGATCGAGAAAGCCGGATGGAGGGACCCCCTCGACAAGCATCGTATCGTCGTGTTGATTTTCGACGATAGCAATACCACCGACAACGGGAAGTTTCGCGAGTAACTGTTCAGTGATTTCAGGAATCATATTCCTGAGTGACCAATCAACAGCCCATTGATGTGCGATTTGGGCTCCACGCTGCTTGCCCATCCCAATCACAAGCATTTTTGAGAGCCCACTTTCGACTGTGCCATCAAAATCAGTATGAGGTTTGACTCGATTAATTGGTATGATGGCGTCCGCACCGGCAGCGTTTGCATCAGCAACGACCGGAATTTCACGATCAGCCGTCTGCCCGACTTCGACAACATCCATACTGGAACGGATCTCACAGCCAATGGTCGCCTCAGTAATATCGAGTTCGGCGAGTTTTTTCCGTTGACCATCATCGGTTGCACCGCCGTGGCTCCCCATTGCTGGAAAGATAAATGGCTCATACCCTCCATTCTGCAGATGTGTTACAACACCGCTGACCAATGAAGCAAGATTCGCAATTCCCCGGCTCCCAACACCAATGGCGATTTCACCACCGGCAGGAACAGTCTCAAGCGGAAGTGAGCGCACAGCTTTTGCGGCGGCTTCTGCCGTCTCCGCTGATGGAACTGAGTCGGTATTCCAGACTTGTTCAATGATACCGAGTTCAGGTAACGCTGGATCATCACATGCTTTTTGAATCATCGCCTCCGGGACCGAAAGTTGGTCAGCTACTTCGCTTGCTTGGTTTGGACTCATGTGGATATGACATGGATGGAGTTGTGTTAAATACTGCTACTGCTACTGCTACCGTGATTGATAATCCACAAGCAGAATAGATGGTTCTATTGCAGTCATAACGATTGAGAATATCGAATTACCGTCATCGACAGCATCACTTTGTCCCTCCGCGAATAACACCGTGATATGTACGACAAGATACTGATCCCAACGGATGGAACTGAGGGAACACGAGGTGCCGTTGAGCACGCGATTGATCTTGCGACGGTCTATGACGCCGCGCTTCATACAATATATGTTATTGAAGCAAGTGGAGCAACTGACTCCTCGGTTCCTGGAACGCTTGATGCTCTCGAAGAGACGGGAAAAAATGCAATCGATGAGGTGATTCAACAAGCAGAGGCAGCCGGTGTACGCACAATCGAGGGGGTGGTGGCACAAGGGACACCTCACCAGGTTATTCTTGATTACGTCGATGAAAATGAGATTGACTCTATCGTCATGGGGACACATGGTCGCACAGGTTTGGACCGGTATTTCCTTGGTAGTGTCACCGAGAACGTCGTCCGGGTTTCAGATGCGCCGGTCTTGACAGTTCCAATGCCAATTGAGTCCGCTGATGGATCTTCCTGAGTAGGATGGGTCAGATATCAGAGAATAATGTCCCTGCGGGTTACCTGATAAGGGATATACCAGCGCTCTCACTCAGCCACGGAACAACTTCAGTACCTCATCGAGCACATTCGGTTCAACGCCGACAATATAGTACTCACCAGGCTCTAATGTTGTATCTGCGCGTGCGATTCGTGTTCGGTTTTGATCCGAGATGATGAGACTCCCGTTTGGAAGGCTAATTTCTTCAAGCGTACTACTGGCAACTGGGGCGTCTTTAGCCACTTTAATTTCCAAGATCTCGAGATCATGATGAGTCCCGATAATCGTTCGGACCTCGTCGCCAGAGAGGATGTCTGCGGCAGTGCCCGCACTGAGCTTTTGTGGGAGAATCGTTGCGTCAGCAATCTCGTCGTACTCATCCTCAGTCCCAGTCCCAGTTCGAGCGAGTGTCCGAATGTTCGGGGCGATCTGCTTTGCCGCCATACAGATTGCAAGATTGCTTCCAGGCTCGTCGGTCAATGCAGCAATGGCATCAGCCCGCTCAAGATCTGCTTGTTCGAGAATTGACGGCGCTGTTGCATCACCCTGTAAGACCATTGCGACATATTCATTTGCCACCTCTTTCGAGCGATCCTCCTCTTTTTCGATCAATACGATTTCATATCCACGGTCTGCGAGTTCCTGTGCGGTTCGTAGTCCGATGCGCCCGCCGCCGGCGATGATGATACGTTTTGTTTTTGACATTAGTTTATGTTTATTTTTATGTAATTCGATTATTATCTACACAGTTCCTGCAGACCTCGATTGATTCCTCAGGTAGTTTATGAGCAGTACGGTTGGTCTTATTCTAAGATTCGAAGCCACTCGTCACGATTAATCACGAGTTGACACTGTGATAATTGAGATGTGATACGTTCTTTTTTCACCGATTAGCGACGGAAGTATTCTCTCTCAGTGTGTACTATCTATCTCTATTCTATTGGTAATTAAATCTATATGCAATATGCACGACCCTGACAAGGCATGTCCTGAAAGAAGCACATGCTGGGTCTGTCCCCACCGAATGATAGGAAGTCCCGAGCATGCGAAGAGGGTGGTTCAGAGTCCCCAAAACGCAGCGATTCCAATCGTCGTGACGATGGCTAAGATTACTTGCAGCGGTCCGCCAACGCGAGCGTAGTCACTGAACTCATAGCCGCCAGGACCATAGACAAAGAGGTTAGTCTGATATCCGACCGGCGACATGAAAGCTGTGCTCGCAGCGAATGTGACTGCAAGAATGAACGCGAATGCGTTTGCGTTCAATCGGGCGGCGGCGTCGGCAGCGACAGGAATGAATAATACAACACTCGCCTGATTACTAATGAGATTTGTCATCGCAGCGGTCAGCAGATAGAATAGTCCAAGAACGGCGATTGTGGGTAAAAAGTCAGCTGTCGAAACAACAAGCGTTCCAAGCAGATTTGCACCACCCGTCTCAGACAGTGCTTTGCCGAGCGGAATGACGCCTGCTAAAAGAAAGATGACGTCCCATTGGACAGCATCGTATGCTTCTGCCGGTTTGATAATCTCGGTGACAAACATCACAATAACGCCGCCGAGCGCAGCAACCATCACCGGTAAGATACCAGCCGCTGCCAGCACAATCACCGAGAGCACAACCCCAACTGCGAGCGGAAGCTTCGATGAACGGAACTGTTGGAGATCAACTTCACCAGCCACGACCACATTTGGATCGTCTGCAAGGCGGTCGATGGTATTCGAGTCAGACTCGATGAGGAGCATATCCCCAGGTCGGATTCGGTGTTCACTGAGCCGTTCGTGTGCGATTTGTCCGCCACGGCGAATTGCGAGGACACCTGCCTGATACTGATCCTGAAACCCCGATGTCTCGATTGTTTCGCTGACGAGATCAGAGCCAGCAGTAATCACGATTTCAACAAGTGTCTGTCCAGGGGCAAGTGCGTCAAGACCACCCGGAGGTGTCACCTCCGGAACAAACTCAATTCCCTCAACATCGTGGAGCGTGCGTAATGCGTCTTCTGTGAGACGGAGCGTAAAAGCATCGCCACTCTGTATCGTCATCGATAATCGAGGTTCACGATAATAATCATCCCTGCGGATAAGTTGGGTAACATTTCCCTCAAACTCAACCTGCTGGAGTGCTTCTCGAATCGTCATTCCACTGAGCGGTGATTCATCACCGATGACAACTTCCGTCAGGTATTCTTCCTTCTGAGTCGTTTCAAATTCACTCCGCGGTTTCACGTGCGACGGGGTCAGCCAGTACCCAAGAGTCAGGAGGTACGCTGCCCCGACGAGAAACACGAGCAACCCAAGTTGCGTAAATTCAAACATCGAGAACGCATGTAGAGACGGGTAGTCTGTCGCAAGTCGACTCGCAATGGTGCTGGCGAGCAGGTTCGTTGATGTTCCAATGAGTGTCAACATTCCGCCAGCCATTGAGGCATACGAAAGCGGGAGTAACAACTTCGATGGAGAGGTCCCGTTTTCATGGGCGAGATCACTCACCATCGGGAGTAAGATTGCAACGGCTGCTGTGTTGTTGATGATCCCCGAGAGCGGACCAACAATACCGATTGTTGCGCCGAGTTGTTTGTGGATATCCTCACCAGTATACGATGTAACTACCTCTTCCAGTCGCTGAATCACACCCGTGCGTCGGACACCCTCGCTCAGAATCATCATTGCGAGAATTGTCATTGTCGCCGGATTCGCGAATCCAGAAACACCATCACGTGGGGAGATACCCGTCCATGGTCCCAACATCATGAGCGTCACCATGACGCCAAGTGCTGTGACATCGATTGAAACGGGTTCAGTAATAAATAAAATGAGAGCAACGACGATGATCACAAAAACGAGTACCGTCCCAACAGTTACCTCAGGCATCGATATCTGTCAGTGTCAATTTTACTTTTACTCTCACTCGTAGCGTTAATTATAGCTATGTCCAACTTCTCATACGGGACGGACCGTCGAATAACTCTTTTCGATACTATGTCACAACCGACAGAGAGTGAATATACCTTTCGAATTCTTACCCATAATCATGCACAGAAGACGAAGACGCCGGGTGAACTATTCCGTCCTGCTCGCTTGCGACTGCCGCTATTCGCTCCGTGAGGACAATTTGGCGTTTGAGACTGCTCAGTAATGATATTCATGAGGGTTCTGTCTCGGCGGTCATGGGACGAGCAGATTGCCGGCGGTGATAATTCAACTACCCTCAGCATCGTCACGACAGAGCATGAGTTCAATAATCGTGAGTTGGTAGCTCTCCTCATTATGGACGGATATCGATCGACATAATCACAATCACAAATAGAGGTATAATCGAATCAACGCCACACTCACATTGGTTGATGACGCATAGAAAGAGAGCGCAACTCAAGTGTTTCGGGGACCGGATATGACCCCGGAGTCGGTCATAAATAACCTCAGAAAATGACAGTCGCTTCGGTGCCGATTTCCAGAGTTACTCCTTTTGATGATAATCTGATGGTGTACTTTATCGACCGCAGCGCCGGATTGGTGAGTATCCCCCATCAGAGAGGATCAGAGTCCGTCTTTTGACAAAGTGAACGCAGCTCTGTCTCCAGTTCATGATGTTCGATATCGTTTGATATTGCCCTTGAGATTACCGATTGATACATTGCTCGTTGTTTGACGCCAAATGCAATGAGTCGTTGAGCCTCAGGCGAACGATTGATGATTTGAGCGAGTCTCTCGACTGTGTCGCACAGTTGGATAATTGTAAACGGTTTCGTAACCTCCGCATGAAATGTGAGTTCACTTAATTTATCGGATAACCCATCCACTATCACCCCAGTTGGGACCGAATGATAATCTGGGATTGAGACTGCATGGAGCTCACTCGCAACAGCATCATAATCAATGAGTAGGATGTGTTTCTGCGCTGTCTCTTGTTGATCATGATCGATATCAGAGTCAGAGTCAGAGTTAGAGTTGGAATTGGAGTTTGATTCCTGCATCACAGACACTGCACGTGACATTGAGCATCTCTCAACTGTATACTGTTGATTAAGTGATGCTGATAGCTGAGTCATAATTGATGAGTCCAATCCAGTAGCAAGCACAGCATAATTCACGTTTTGATTCTGGAGGTGATCCCTGCCCCATCTGTCTAAATCATTAATGATCGGGAGGAGATCCTGTCCGGCAGAACTCAACGAATATTTGACGCGCAGTGGGGTTTTCGACACCCTCTCTCGTCTTACAGCCCCAGCCGAGACTAATTTTTCAAGATTATCAGACAATACTTTCGAAGAGATCGGCTCAAGTGTCGATTTGATCGTATTGAATCCTGGCGAATGATCCTGATCATTGATTGCGTTAATGATGTGTACACTCCACTTCGGGGCAAGAGTTGACTGTGCAGCTGCCAGCGGTTGATCATCTTCTCTCTTCATTACGACATCGTCCCAGCGATTATCAAACAATTTATATATAACTTTCGTATAGTATCCGATAGGTGCGTTCAATTGTCACTAATAACAATAATAATTAATTTTATAATTCCATATAGATATGATAATTAATGCTGATATCCTCCTCGGTGTGGACGCGGCGAATCCAGACGGCGGAAGTGTCAAATTACAGTCTTGACTTTCTCTGACGACTAAACCCGTGAGATTCCCCCGTGGGCAATCCAACCAATTGATTGCCCCGGCTGTGAACTCGCGGGTTTGTTGACGCTGGGTTGCTCAACAGACCGTGACTGTTCACAAACAGCTGGTGTCCAATCGTGGATTGCCGTGTTGTCGGCTTCAACGAGTGGGCTTTCACTTCCGGGAGTCTGTAACTGGGTCGTTACCGCAATAGTTACCGACTAATTAGTTTATACTTTATCTATATACCCCGCATCTATCCAGTTGTATGGCACAAGTCATAGTAACAGGACTAGTCGCTGCCGTCGTTGTCATGGCAGGGGTAGGTGTTGGAGCGAGTGCGTTCACAACAGCAAATATTGATCGTGATGCCGAGGTTGCTGTTACCTCTGATGCGTCCGGTATCTTAGGTCTGAAAGCAGGAGACGCTGGACAGGTATACGAGAAGGATGGGCAACTCACGATTGATGTAACGCACGGAATCACGAACAGTGCAGGCGGGCTGAATGAAGATGCGAATTTCACGATTGGTGCCTCTGGGGATGCAGCGAATACTCACGCATTTCAACTAACAAATAGCGATTCACAAGGTCATAGCATTACCATTGGATATGACATCGATGATAGTCCATCAGGAACGATTGAATTCGCTGTCTACGATGAAAATGGAAAGGTGGCAACCGCAACCGCTGACAGCAGTGACAGTTTTACTGTCGACTCAGGTGAGACTCGGTATGTCATTATCAATATCACTACCGATGCGAATCAAGATGATCTATCAGGGACAGTTACCTTCGATGTCACGGGAAACTAACGGAGCGGACAGAGGCGAGTAGCGCGTCTAATGGAAATGGAAGTGGAAACAATGGAAGCGGGAATAGTGGGAATGGAAACGGAAACAATGGAAATGGGAATAGTGGGAATGGAAACGGAAACAATGGAAACAACGGAACGGGAAACGGGAACGGGAACAGTGAGAACTAGAGTACACTCACTAAGTTTGCTAATTTCGTTTTCGGACAAGTATTCAGATAATCGCACACCCTCCTCGTCAGAAGAATAAATGATAAAAAACCTCATATTAATGACAATCATCGGCTTCGCGGTTGTGTTGATCTTTCCTGGGTCACCCATCGAAGTGTCTTATGTTGTCTCGGGGAGTATGTCTCCCGCACTTGAGACAAATGACGGGTACGTGCTCGTCCCGCCAGGTGAGATCAGGGCTGGTGATATTATCACCTATGACTCTGATATGCAGGACACACAAGTCACACATAGAGTCGTTGAGGTGACTGACTCAGGATTTGTGACAAAGGGGGATGCAAATCCATCAACAGATCAGGCAGGTGGCGCACCACTGGTTGATCCAGATGCAGTCATTGGACGCGTTCTGACTATTAGTGATACAGCTGTTGTTATTCCACAACTCGGCGTTGTGATTGATCTCATCCGAACCAACTGGATGATGACACTCGGAAGCGTCGCGTTTGCTCTTACAATATTGCAGGGTTGGAATCATCAGCATAGACAGCGTTCGAAGAAAAGATCGAGATTGAAAAGCCGAGATATCGTATGGACAGCGCTCTTGATTTCTCTTCTCATTACAACGGCGCTTGTCTCAACCAGCACTGCACATGCGCCATTCGTCTATATCGCAACAGAATCTGGTGGTGAGAGTCAACAGCTTATACCGGTTGGTGTAGACGAGAAAGTGACACTCAATGCTGCGGTTCAAGCGTCTCCACACACACAAACCGTCATTACCGCTGATGGAATGGCAATTATCTCACAGACTGTTTCTCGTGGTGACACTCTCAGGGGCGATAATCCAACAAGCACAGTACCAATCACGAATCCGGCTGCATGGATGCATACTTATCTCACTACGGAAACGGACATAGAGGTGACTGCTCGTGTCCCAGCACAACCGACAATTGGACCTTATGAAACACAACTAAATATGTACGTATACCCAGGAACCCTACCAGTCACGATCACTGAGCGATTGCACGCAATACACCCCGTCGTTGCGGCTTTTGTTTCTGTTGTTGTATTCCATCTCCCAATATTCATCGTCTACTGGATAGTTGCTGATCAACGAGTGCCTCTCCGAGGCTCACGCCGTCGGCTGATCCGACGGTATTTCGATTACAGATGAGACGACGAAAACCCGGGTTGCGGAGACGACAGACGGGACTGAGACAGCACTGGTGGACGATTATCATGATTATCATTGGTATCGCTACTGTGATGGGGACGGTCACATCAAGTGTCGCATTTACCAGCGCAACGTTTGAGCGCACCGCAGACATCCCTATCGGCTCGGACACGACGGCTGTCATCGGAGTAGAAGGTAACGCAGAGATATCGGCGGGCGCGGGTGCAGAGAGGCTTGTTACTGTTGTCAACAGATTTGATACTCAAGCGACTGTGAGTGTGAGCAGTGATTACGGTACTATCTCATCTGGGTTATCCAGGTCGTCATTCGTGCTCTCTGCGGGGAAGAGTAAAGAAGTGTTGCTACAATTGCCGTGTGAGAATGCTCCTCAAATTATTAGTTATTCAATCCAGATGCAAACAGTCGATGGAGTCACGGGGAAACTGACCCGACGGGCGACTGTCGATACGACGCAGTGTCAGACAGAAACAGCAGCGGACGCTATCAAGCATGAGTCTGGGGAATCACATGCAATTACAGGATCATTCAAATCTGGTAACTCTGGTAATGCTGGCAACTCCGGTAACTCTGGGGGGGCGGAAACAACGGGAAGTCTGGAATTTGATATCATCAATACCAATACCGATGGTACGTTAGTAAACCTGACGAGTATTCAAATTGTCACCGCTGGAGATGCAACACGTCTGAGTCAGGGGAGTGCGAATAAAGGAAATGATCGATTGGGTCCCATCGGGACGAGTGAGTTCCTGTTCAAGAAAAATGAGGGAGGGAAATCAGGTGGGGCAAGCGAAAACAGCTGGTCTACACTTGGTGGTCTTGACGTGGATGAAGACAATCCAGTCTTGATTGGTGAAGATGACACTCGCACACTGACTGAGGAGGTCATGATAGCCCCAGGCGCGACAGTGCGTGTATATCTGTATCAGTTCGTACACAATGGCGAGCCATACGAACTTGCTGATGAAAACATCGACATTACACTCGGATTTGCGGACGGTAGCACAACACAACTTACCGTCACTCCACGTGCCTGCGATGCGAATGGAAATTCAAATAAACCAGGATGTGGCTGATGATTCGAATGAATGTGCTGGATAGCAGATTCTCTCTTCTCATGACAGGGTGTTTGCGTCAGCGAACATATCGTGCCTCACAGCAAGAATCACACGCCATATCGTCGTCTTTCTGAGTGCTCAATAGATAGAAGAAACATGTCTTTTTTCGAATTCTCATAGACATTGTCTCGTTTGAGTAACGAGCGTGTGAAGATGGCTCTCAAGACAATTCATCGCGAGAGATATCAGCATACAGATGATTATATATACAGCGTCACATCTTGGTCGATATCAGTAATTCCATGAGCTAACACTCATATAAATGTCACACTCATCTCACAAGCAGATCAATAATAATCGGTTTAACTCATACAGAGTGTCATTGAATACATCGAAGCATCTATCATATTCTGTGTGATTGGAGACACGGCGATAAGTTCAGTATGTATGGCAGTCTGTGGCGTGTGACAGTGCACAGAAATTACCGAATCAACACAGAACACAGAGCCGTGAGCAGGTGGGTAGTCCTAGACCGGAGTCCACCATCGGGAGCATATTTTATGTTGATTAATATCAACTGTGTATCGCAGTGACAATCGTAATAGGAACTGACAACAATACCGTTTGAGCTACCCACACGTAGACGGGTGGGATTCAGGTTCAACGTGGACTCCCATTCTGACCGAAACCTTGACAGGTGATTTATGTTCACCATTCACGTTTAACCATCCCGCTGTTCAAGCGCACGCTCAAAGGGTACGCCTCCGTCGTCTCCAGTTTGGTTGGGACGGAGATACCGTAATCCGATGTTCTGTGTGACGTTACAGTCGGCATAGTTCTCGTACCCGCAGTTCTGACACTCGAACTCCTCGCCGTGACGGTTGTCAGGTAAGAAACCACACGTCGAACACCGCCACGACGTGTTCTCCGGGTCAATCTGTTCTACCTTGATACTGCACTCAGCGGCTTTCTATTCGACGGACTTGTGCAAGAATTGAACGCACACTTGTATCTCAGCGATGCGTCGGTTCGCCCATGAATGTCGGTTAAATCCATGAACGCTATCACAGGCTTCAGCCACCGACTCGTTCGCTATGCGGTGGAGCGTCATTTTGAATCAATCTTCCTCCTCACGCTTATGTTTGCGCCTGCGCCCAGCCTGCACATTTTCTTGTGTCCAACGTATGTCGCAGTCTTGGAGGTCTCAACGGCGGTTCTCGAATCCTCACCGTCAGTGGTCACACTCGCCACCCATCCAGAACATGCCCGTTGAGGTGACCGCACGGTTGGTGACGTTGAGGTCACCCCCAAAGGATCGTTCCAATTCTGTTCTCCGGTGTTGCCTGTCTTGGCGTGTGAGACTCCATTTCCTTCCTGCAGTGGCTATGAAGTTGCCACTCGCTGTGTTTCCGGTGTCGCTCCGCCTCAGTCGTCTCGTACTCGTCAAAAAACAAATATTCTGTGTGGGGCGTGTCGCTATCTTCGTCGGGTAACACGTAGTCGGCTTCAATCCGTTCGTCAACTGTTGTCAGCGATACATACTCGTTGTAGAACGTCGCTGTGCGGTAATCGGAAACGACATGAGGGGAATTTATCCCTGGTTTCGACGCTTTCTTTCCTGTTTTCAGCATTCAGCCACGCTTTTGCAGGCTTCAGCAACTTCCGAGCGGCGCACCCAGTTCACCGCTGAATCCGTCTGTGGCGGGTTATACATCATCGTAGGTCTCATCGTCTACCTGTGTTTTGCTGGTCGTGACGTATTTGTCTTGGAAAGTGTGGTCGACATCGTATTGAGCACACAGAAAGACGTATTCACAGTGTCTGCAAGAAGCGCGGCGTCATCACTGTGTATCTCAAGCGTGAGAGAAACAGTGCGCCGCGCTTGCATATTTTATACGCAGTGCTCGTTGTTCCTGACCGCTTGGGAGTCAGAATGCTACTGTTTGGTAGTCTAGTTCTTGATTGTCGGCTTCATATACCCCTAACGGGGTCGCTCTTCGCCTCGTATTTCTATACAATTGAGCACCCACATTGATCGACAGTCACAGAGTCACATCAAAATATACCTCAGGACAGTTTCCCTGTATCCTGTCAGTTACTATGTTAGTGGGCGCGATGCCCTCACAGTCCCAGGGATATACTCCCTGCTCAGATGTTGAGATTACTGAAGTCGATGAGAGTCGCTGGAAGCAGATTCTCCACACAATTTCACCACGGTAACTACATGAGGTAACGAATCGGTTAGCGAGAAAATATATCCGCTGCAGTTGTATGTATATGTATATTTATATTTATGAATACAGACATGAATGAAAGAACACAACTGTTACGAGTCGCATTGGAATGAAGACGCGAATTCGATATCTTTTGCGCCGGTATGGAAGAGTGAGTGTAATAGTGTTCATGATTGCTGGTACAGTCATGCTCGCGAGTGCTGGAATCGCAGCAACGACGCCACCGGCGACAAAGCAGGTTGCCTCTGAGACAGATCCACAGACTTTCACAACAACAGTTGAGACGAGTGCTATTGTTCAAGAGACAACAACACTGTATCCCACAGGCACACGTCTCCGGAATATGCCATTATATCTCCTCAACGCGACACCTAAAATAGAGATTGCCACAGAAACAACGGTCCCTGCTGATCAATCCGTCACCGTCCACCATCGACTATTGCTCGAATTATATGCAACGTATGATGGGTCCACGTTTTGGAGCGAGAATCAAACATTGGTAGATAAGCAGTCGGTGGTGACAACAGGTACTGTTGTGTCTACGACGACAGTCAATGCAAGCTCAATTCGATCAGGACGACTGAGTGACGTCAGTGAGGAAACGGGACCAATAGCCACTCCCCGCACACAGATACACGTCATTACGGAGTACCAATCAGCAACGTATGATGGAATTATGTCTCTCAACATGCCAATTGAGATTACACAACGGGGATATGATCTTATTACACCGCAGACAGTATCAGAAACGCAGACAACACCAGTAGTCACTGAGACACCAGTCCCACGCAAAATGGTATCAATTCCAGTCCCTGCTGCGGTTGCCGGACGTACTGGGATTGTGTCCAGCGACTTCTACCCGATTCAACAGACCGTATTGCTCCAAGGCGGGAGTGGAGTTGTGCTATTTATGATAGGGTTCATTCTGTGGGGAATCCGCCGCCGGCTTCCAACGCTCAATCATATCAAACAGGAATATTACCACGAACTTTTCAACGAGTGGATCTCATCAGGAGAAATCACCGAGTCGGCGACAGCTGAATATGTTCATGTCGATTCACTCCGTAGTCTCGTCGATATTGCGATTGACTCTCGAAAGCGTGTCATTCATGATAAAAACCAGAGACGGTATGAAGTGATTGACGGAAATACGCGCTATCGATATGTTGAGCCACCACTCCCCGTAGGCGAACACACAGGATCACAGCGATATGTATCTCCCCTCCTGAGTGATCGTGAGTCTTCCACGTTCACGTTGTCCAATCAGAATCAGGACCCGCTCAATATCCCCGATATTATCAACTCAGCATGGAACGCTGCAACTGATGAGTGTGAGCATATCGACGTTGAGATACAGATTACTGATACATTGACAGCTCTTCCGGCAGACAAATTGGCGTGCATACACCCAGATGTCATACATGAGTTACTCAAAGAGCTGTTTATTGATGCGATCGAATATGACTGGGTGAACACGAGTGTGACAGTCAAACCACCAGTATCGACATCACTGGGATCAGATAGCACTATCACGGTTGAGACAGCTGAGCAGGTATCCGATTCAATCGCGGGTGAGACACCAATTGACCAACACATGTTCCGCATCGTCTTCGATGAGCGCACTCACACAGTGCGTGCGTGGGATGTCTTGTTCCGAACTGTTGGTGAGAGCGAGTTCAAACTCGAAATCAGCCAGGGTGAGACGTGAGATTCGACCGACATGCCGCTGTCTGAAATATATGAATAGATGTAGTGTCTTGCCTCTGCGTTCAACTCGTCTTAATTCAATTTTGACCATGAGGGAGGGTCAGGGTCCATACTGGCGTAGTTCACATCAAAAAGAACCTTCAGCAGTGCTCACACAGCTTCTGATAATAACATCACAGTTGACATTCTCCTCCGCGTAAACACGGAGGAATCCTGAGCGTGAGTGATGTAAGCGGTGGATATTTCAGGTTTGCAGTTCCACCGAACCCCGGCATGGTGAGAATCCGTGTGGGGTTCATGGACTGTCGCGAGTCGAGTGAAGTAGGACTGCTGGTGCCGGGAGTGCCACATCTCAGCCCCAGCCTCCCGCCCCCGGGACTCCCCTCCTCGGTCATGTTCGGACTCCCGAAGTTGTTTATGCCTTGGGGCGTCCGGCAGACTTCAATGGACTCGGAGTGACTTTTTCTGTTGGTTTCAAGCAGTCGGGCACTGCAACTGCATCTGCATCGACTCATTATAGAGGAACCGACCGTTCACCTGAGTGGGTCCGATTATTGTCTCATTGCTTGGGGCGGACAGGCCGCCATCGTAGGACCGGCGGGAATCGATCCGTTCTCAGCCTGATTCCTAATTACACGTAGAACCGGCTGTCAGTTTAACTGACGGATTGTCAATCTCAGCGTGGCTATTGTAGCGGAAATTGACTCCGAGTTGTCGGATTCATCCTGCGGCTGAACCCGCAGGGATTCTCCTTGATTCTGTATAACTGTCACCGACGGTTGCATGTTGATTTCAATGAGGACTCATCTGTGAGTCTGATATGTATTGATACTAGTCGTCCTCTCAGGATTAGCGACCTTCTCGGACTCTGAGAGGACACCACAAAGAGATGTTGTTTCTACTGTGGTAGTACCAATTAATAGTCTTTTAAGCACCACGTAATAACGGTAACATACATGAGTCAATCAACAGGCAAACAGCATTCACTGAGCGAGAAGATTTCACAGTTAGGTCCGACGTGGCTGGCAGGAGCGATTGCGGCAGGACCGGCTTCTATGGCAAGTTTACTCAGTGGTGGTGCAAACTTTGGGTACGCACTCCTGTGGGTGGTGATCATCTCGGCTATCTTTGGTGCGCTGGCGCAGTATCTTGCAACAAAACTCGCATTGGAGACAAATGAGGGTCTCATCAAGACCGTTGAGCGCCGACTTGGAAGAAAGTGGGCATGGTTGTTGGTTGCGGATGTTGTTCTTGTTGCCGGCTTTGCACAATTAGTCATTATGAAAACTGTTGCCAGTGTTTCAGGATTATTAATGCCATTTGGTGCTGAGTCTTGGGGTGTTATATGGGCTGTCTTTCTGACGGTTGGACTTGCTGGCGGTGGATATCGAATTGCTGAAATTGGGGCGAAGGTAGTCGTCACAGGAGTTGTGCTTGCATTCATTGCGTCACTGTTTGTCGTTCCCATCGATTCAGGAGCCGCGGTCAGTGGACTCTTTCCGACAGTCCCGATTGGTGGCGCAATTGCCGCTGCCGGCATCGTTGGAGGCGCGGTTCACGTGACAATCATCACAATGCAGACTTACACGGTGAAAGCTCGTGGATGGACACAATCTGATGCTGATATCGCTCGGTTTGATATTAGTGTCTCTATGCTCGTCGCGTTTGGAGTTTTTAGTATCGCCACATTTCTTGTCGCCGCTGGGGCACTGTTTGGGAATATCGATGCACAAGGATTACAGGCGATTGGTGCAGCACAGGCGCTCGAACCAATTGCTGGTTCGTTCGCTCAACGAGTCTTTTTGATCGGGCTTCTTGGAGCGGCTATATCGACACTTGGAGGCAATACTCTTGTACCGGTGTACGTCATCGCTGATAAGCTCACCTGGGAGACAAACGTAGACGATACACGGTATCGAGTGCTGCTGGCTGGGACAGCACTTGTCAGTGGCGCTGGCGTGTTCATTCCCGGTGCGTTCTTAGGACAATTAGTGCTTGTGCTGGCAGTCGGGACAGTTGGGACACCGTTTGCACTTGCGCTCGTATTAGTATTATTAAATGACTCACAAACAACTGGTGACCCTCCGAGTATCGCTGTTAATATCGGCGGCATTGCCGTATTCAGCGTTGCAAGTATACTCGCTGGAAACTTCGTGATTAGTCAAATTACCAGTGGTCTCACTCTCCTTTCAGGCAGTGTCTTGCTTTTCGCAGCAGTGATCTTATTTGCGACGATCTTATTGATCGGGTCACATCTTCGGGCGCAACTTGGTGACGCTAGCACAGCAGTCATTTCAGAATAGCGAGCTACCAATATCGTCGATGAGAAGAGATATGCACTACTTGCACAACTAACGTGTATTTGTTGTCTAAGCACTGCACGTTGTTCGAGGGAAGTCACATACCTGTTTCACTCCCTGTTACTGTGAGATAAAATATAAATCGGATGCGTCTCATTGTTCTCCTATGGTTGAAACGAATGTCGGCGGTCGCGACCGTCTCATGCGTGGAGTGTTTACCATTCTTCTGACTCTCACTGCAGTGAATACGCTTCGACAGAGAAAATATAAATTTGCAATACTGGCTGCTGCTGGGGCGGTCGGACTTGGGTTTAACACAGTAACCTGTTTTTGTGGACTGAATGAAGCACTCGGTATTGATACGACTGATGAGTGATATATCAGAATATACTCAATTTCTCTGACTGAGTCATGAAATACCTGGAGTCATATCCCAAAAATAGCTCAGTTATGCACAGATCAGTTTCATGTCAAAGATATGATTGATAATCATGAGCATCTGTGTATTTCGCCGAGGCTTACAATATTAAGCGTTGATCAACGTGACTCATGTCGATGCAAGAGCGATCATAAAGACCGATGTATTCTCACTGATACTGATCAAAGTAGAGTTATCTTGACTATCTAAATGTTTCAGTAAAGTTATTAATTACACTATCACTCCCCGTGATAATAAAGCGATCACCGTCTTGCATTCGCAAATCAGGTTCAGGGTTCGTCAGTAACTCACCGTCTCGTTCAATTGCGACCACTGTTGCCCCGGTTCTGTCGCGGATAGCTGCCCCACGAAGCGTCTGACCAGCAAGTTCAGGTGCAGTTGTCCGTACAATCTCGAACTGTGTTTCAAGCGTCAATACCTCTTCATCCTCTAAAAGAACCGAAGAGAGCATTCGTCCGGTGACCGTCGATAGCGAGAGGACATACCGAGCACCGGCTCGATACAGTTTTGCTGTGTTTTCGATACTATTCGCTCGTGCAATCATCTCAGTGTCAGGCGCAGACTCTTTGATAGCGACCGTCGCATACATCGTAGTCGAATCATCATCGACTGCGAAGATAACAAATCGAGTATCCTCAATACCAGCTTGAAGAAATGACTCTCTGTTCGTGATATCACCAACAACGTCGACCCTCTCATTTTCATTGCATATCTATCACGGTAGGCGACACGCCATTTTCCTCTAATGTCTCAACAGTTGATTGACCAACAACACCATATCCCGCAACAATAACCTGATCATTCGCAGAGAGCTTTGCGAGAAACCGTTTGAGTAGTTACCTCTGTAAGCGCTTCATAACTACCGGCAATTAATAAAAACGTATTTTCATCTATTCGGACATCAGGTCCGGGTGCAGAGATAAACTTGCCATTAGACCATACCCCAATGATCGTGACCCCCATTCGCTCTTGCAGATTTAATTCTGCGAGTGTTTGTCCTGCAAGTTCGCTGTCGTCTTCGACGTGAAGTTCTGAAATATTAAACTCATCACTCAACTCAACCGTTTGGAGGAGTTTCTGTGTAATTGGAAGCGTCGCTCTGCCAGCAAGCGCATCCCCAAGAGCCTGTCGAGGTCGAATAACCCGATCAGCGCCTGCATACCGGTGATACTCTGCATCCTGTTCATTTTCCGCAACACTAATAATCCTCAAATCTTCTTGAAGTTCCTTTGTAGTCAGGATCACTGGGATATTTTCTGTATCAGAAACGTCTGTTAGGAGCGCTTGAGCCGCAGATATATTTGCAGCCTTGAGCGTCTGTTTTTGCTCGGGGTCACCACAGATTGCTTCGACACCACGACCATTTAATTCTAAGATCGTGTCAGCGTCAGTGTCGATAATAACATATGGGACATCTGCAGCCTCAAGCTCTGACCGAAGGACGTTTTCACGCGAGTTATACGAGCAAATAATAATATGATCGGTAATCGTGGTTGATTGCTGAGGCTCATTTTCGAATGCTTGCTGAAAGAGTGGAATAGCAAACACAGGGAGTGCTAAAAACACAAGGAGGACCCCAGTGAGATTCATCCAAATCACGAGAAGATTCATTGGAGCTGTGTTCCAATATTGAGTATCTCCCCCAAATCCAGCCGTTGTGAATATCTCAATAACGGTCTGTGCAGACTGAAAGATGGTTATATTGACCCCCTCAAATCTGAATATCGCCCACTGATACAGAAGTGAATAGACGAATACGAGTAATGCGACACCAGATAACGAAAGCACAAGACGCCGCCTCCATCCGGGTTCTGTCATGTACTTTTTCTACTCACTGAAGCAGGGTCAAATCTTTTTTATCAGCCTCTGATTCTTCTTGATTCTGACCTCTCAAAACAGATGAAACGTCTTCGGGCAGTCCGCCTGGATAATCAAAAAGGAAATTATATCGATTTGAGATGATTTCAGGTGATTAGTTTTTCTTGTTTCTTAACAACCTGTCGAAAGCAATGAGTACAGTACAGGACTGACATATCGAAGTAAAGATGTACACAGTATATACATATATGTTAGATGATACACAGATTGAATTAACGAGCGTTGTTGACCCGAGCATGATCTGGGATTTATGATTTGCGGAACCCGCAAATACATATGTATAGTCGTATTTCTGAGACCGGAGGGTGTGTGAAATTTTCGACGGTATCAACATCGTATCCCGGTGCAACTCTCATAACTCAAAGACCGGATCAATGATTCTAAACATATTTTAATAGATGCATCCCGGGTCGCAGAGAGGTCCTGAGACAGTTTCTCCGTTTTGTATAGATACGAGTATTTGCAGTCGCTAACACATCAACGCCATATTTTATCTCAGCATCTCCAGGTAACTGAGAATCGATCTCGCAGATTGCGCGCCACGGAGTCATCAATTTGCGGAGCCCGCAAATACCCAGTTATATTTTAAATCGACAAAAAATAGTTTCTATTGGTGAATCTGGCGCCTGGACGCGTGAATGACTCCAATTCATACACGCAAACGGATCGGACACCAGAACAGCATATTATCATTGCAGGTGCAGGACGAGTAGGACATCGAACGGCTCAGCTTCTGAGCGATTACGGCCATGATGTATATCTTATCGAGCGTGACTCTGACACCGTTGAGATGGTGATTGATAATTGGACAGGTGTTGTCATCGAGGGTGATGCAGAGGACCCACAGATTCTTCGACAGGCAGAGCCATCGCAGGCAGATATCCTCGCCGCTCTGACCGGTGATGCAATCACTAACTTCACTAACTTTGCGATTTGTGCGGAGATGCAACATCTCACAACGCATATTCGAACGATTGCGCGAGTCAACAATCTCAACGGAGAAAATAGAAAAAACGAGTGTATTGACGAGATTGTGTATCCTGAACGGACAGGGTCAAAAGCAACGGTCAATCGAGTCCAGGAAAATAATATCCGGACGCTAGAGGAGGTCACAGGAGATCTGGATATCCTCAATATTCGCGTCCATCCACAGTCCCCCGCCGCTGGTAAGCAATTAAATGAGGTGGTTCTTCCTGATGGGTACCATGTGATTTCAGATGCCGATGGAACCGAGGTTGCTCGCCCTGAAACAACTCTTGAGCGGAGTCGCCGATATCTCGTTGCCGCAGAGCCTAGCGTTGTTGATGATATTCAAAAACTTCTGATTGGATGGCCCGACAAAGAGAACAAAACCTAACACCGACAGAGTATGTTTCTTCGAGGACTGTTGTCTCTGCACGATGAGTCGCGCACAAATGGCGCCGAGTGACGTGTATCACCGACAGACAGAGACGAATTAACCATGAGGGTCAGCCGGGTAATACTCAGAAGGAACCTCATATCGGAAGGGACATCGACCAATCCAACACTCACCGGAATAGTTAGCTAAGTACGTCTTATTAAGTATCTTGAATCAATAATGACATATATCGCGGTACTCACTGAATGCCTCCTTAGACGGATTGAGAACGCACGATTGAGACAGGTTATCCCGATATCGTTATTTTCGCTGTGCGTATTTACTGCGTCGACTATCATCCGTTTAATCGAAAAAAGTTTGATAATAAATACAGTACGTATGAATTCATCGTTGTATCATCAATTTAAGTATAACATAACACTCTGGAATCAACCAGGGCGCAGAGGTAAAGACACATCAGGTGACTGGAACAATTCACTCACTGCTCCGTCGGAGATGATTATCAGATGAAAAAAGATCTTGAACGGGATCTCGGTCTGTATGCGACAGTCACAATCAGCATGGGCGCAATGATTGGCAGTGGTATTTTTGTGCTTCCTGCATTGGGACTTAAAAAAGCCGGACCAGCAGTCATTCTTGCTTACATCCTAGCTGGGTTGGTCGTCTTACCGGCCGCACTCTCAAAAGCGGAAATGGCGACTGCCATGCCTGAGTCTGGTGGGACATACCTCTATATCGACCGTGCAATGGGACCATTGGCTGGAACAATCGCTGGAATTGGCGCGTGGTTCTCGCTGGTGTTTAAGAGCTCTTTCGCATTAGTCGGACTCGGCGCATACCTGTTATTGCTCGTCCCAATATCGGATGGATTAATCAAGCTTGTTGCGCTCGGACTCGCAGCACTCATTGTTGTCCTCAATATTGTCGGCACAGAACAAAGTGGCAAAGCTCAATCGATTATTGTCACTGCTGTTGTGTTTGCGCTCGCGGCATACGTTCTCAACTCAGGATTTATTGTCGAACCAACACGGTTCCAAGGATTCACTGCGAAGGGAGCAGACGGGATCGTGACTGCAGCGGCGTTTGTGTTCGTCTCTTATGCTGGAGTGACAAAGATTGCAAGCGTTGCCGAGGAGATTGAAAACCCTGATCGGAATTTACCACTCGGGATTCTTATTTCAATGGGAGTGATGATGTTGCTCTATACGCTTGTGGTCGCGGTTGTGGTTGGATTGAACGACCCAAATGTCTTAACGACAAGTGGTCCAAACGGTGGACCATCACTGACCCCGATGGCAGACGGCGCAGATCAACTGCTCGGCGGGTTTGGTGTCGTCGCAATCGCGTTAATCGCAATACTTGCATTGACCAGTATGGCGAATGCCGGGGTGCTAGCGTCCTCACGGTTCCCATTAGCGATGAGTCGGGACTCACTTGCACCTACTCACCTTGCCACAGTAAGTAAGCGATTCAGTACCCCCAGAAACTCAATTTTACTTACCGGTGGTCTGCTTTTAGCACTTATTGCGTTTGTGCCAGTCGTTGAGTTAGCGAAGTTAGCGAGTGCATTCCAAATTCTTGTCTTTTCATTCGTGAATGTCGCTCTTATCGTATTCCGTACGAGTGGGGTCGATTCTTATCAACCATCATTTAAATCACCGGGCTATCCATACGTCCAGTTTGCTGGATTTTTTGGGGGATTGGCATTGCTCACGCAGATGGGAATGTTTCCAATCCTCGGTGCGGCTGGTATTATCGTCGGTGGTATCGGATGGTACCTGATATACGGTCGAACGCGAACCGACCGTGAAGGGGCACTTGGAGTCATTCTCGGGAGACAGCAGGACGGAGAAGTCGCCAGCAGCGATTAGATCAGTTATGCTCATTTGATAACAAGCTTCGTCATATCGTGAATATTCATTGACTCAGTTATCGAGCGTCATGAAAGCAAGAAAACACAGTAATGAGCGTATTGGAGGTGACTTACCGGCTCCGGTTCGGTCTTCGGAAGAGAACTCATGAAAACACCGACTTGAATGATGCAGTGGGTATGAACCAGAACAAGACAGTGAAGCCCGGGTCGAAACTGTTCGGTTCTCCTCAGTCGGTGGCACTCTGAGCACCGCTTCTCTTCGAACTCGCACTCATACTCACTCACTCTTTTGATCCCGGAATAAATTTCATTGAGGTGCACGTATCAATCAGAGTGACTGCAGGTCTGTGATTAATTACACGTGAGTAAAGCATGGGGCCCAGATGATATATTTGACGTGTTGGCGAGTGAAGATGTTCGCCGGATTTTGGTCGCGACAAATGTTCGATCAATGTCTGTTAAGGAACTCGCTGATATCTGTGATCGATCATTGGCGACTATTTATCGGCGTATCCAAGCCATGGAAAACTACAATCTTGTCTCGGAGGAAATCACACGGGATGCTGATGGAACCCAGTACAGTGAATACAAAAGCGAATTAGATGAAATTACGATTAGTGTCGAAGAGGGACAACTTGATATCAATATCAATATTGAGAAAGATACGGTGGATCAGTTCGCTGAACTTATCGAGGATCTTGAGCAGTCACAAAAGCAGGATGATCAACCGGATACAGAATCATGAGTAGCGACCCAACCCTCTGGATGTTACTATTCAGTAATATCTTTGTTTTTGTCATCGGGGGAAGTCTCACCTATTATGGGTTTCGAGCCCAACGTCGCGTTGGCAAGCCAAATTTAAAGTACGCAACACTCGGGTTTGGGCTTGTCACACTCAGCACCATTGCTGAGGTGATTTATTCGCCTGCCGTCATCGGTGTATACGATATATCCGGATCCTCACTGTTAATTCTCTACACAATTGAGTCACTTCTGATTGGACTTGGATTAGCAAGCATTTATTATTCTGTTCGTGGATCATAATATATAACAATAATAACACCTTCGAGTGAAATAATACTACGGTAACTCATATCCACTGTATTATTCATCTGGGTTAGAGATGGATGAAAGATACCCAGATTGTTGATAGTCAGATAATCTATGGAATACATGGACTCAATCTGGTTTATTCTGAAGATTCAGATGTCCCAATTATAAATAGAAAGGAGAGTACCCGCGTCTTCAGGCGCGAGAAAATGTCAGTGCTATGATAGACAAGTGATATACAAAGTTATTTATGATGCTTCTTCGGCGTTTCGGACGACAAAAGCAGGGTCCTCTGTGTCAGCAGTCACCTGTGCAGGAACATTGCCAAAGATTTGATCGCGCAGTGAGGGCTCAGTTTCACCTAATACCAGAACATCAAATGCTTCACCAAGATCAACGATGCTTTGAGTTGTATCATCATCTTCTGATAATCGTTGACTAATACGGTCAGCATCAACACCTGCCTGAACTAAGCGGTCTGTCGCATCTGAAAGAATTTCCTCACCTGGTATCCGGTCTGATTCCTCACCTCTGTGAAACAGCGTGACGGCTGCTCCCGTTGCCGTCAATAGCTCCTCGGTGAATGAAAGGATTCGATCAAAGTTCTTCTCACCACGAAGAGGCACAAGGACCTGTGTAATTTCATCTGCGTCGCCTGAGGTCAAGATAACGTCACATTCTTCTTCAACGGCGACACGGTCAATCGTTTTATTACGAGCTTTCCCAAATACGATTCGTGTAGTTATGGATGCCTCTGCGTCCTCAAAGGACTGTGTGAGTTCAGCAAGTTCTTCACGGGCGTCATCGCCAAACTGATCACGAGCCGCTGAAGGTGGCGTCTGGTCTGGCAGTCCATAGTGACCGAGCAGAACCACTTCCATCGATGTGATCGTTTTCGCTAACGCCGCTGGAACCGAGTCGGCATCTGGTAGTTCAAGCGGAACAAGGACTCGGTGTGACATAACTTAATTTACACTCACCAGTCACTAAAACCGCACGAAGTGTGAATTGAGAGAGTGAATTCCTCGGGGTCACATCACCATTACCATTAGCATCAGAGTCCGAAACACTTGCCTTGCTTATTTGAAGATGTTTCTATCGAGTAGCCACGCTTGTCGATGTGTCGACGACTCTGGTTGAGTGAATCGTCTCGGGCAATGATAGATCCAAGGACAATCACAGAAGTAATATGAATTCCGCTGAGTTTCCGCGCTCGGGGCTCCCTGTCGAGCATCTGTTCATTATCGGTGAGGGATTCGCATATTTGTATTTTCGTGTCGGATTCTCTGCCCAACGCGGGTATAGCAGTTCTTGATTCCGCAGGCGATTTGTTTCATTACGACAGGGTAGCTCAGAGTATGAGTGTCTCATTTTTTGTCATGAGACGCTTGATTGCACGCAATGGTGTACGCCTTTGTCACGATTAAGCAGTGTCGCCGACATCAGAGGTATCATTACACATCCGACGACGCGTCTGGAAATAATCATATCAATGATGCTGTCTGTAACCACCCGCCAGCGTTCTTTCCTCCCTACACTCGCCTTGCCCGTCCTTCGAGGGAAGAGGCTGCGTGCCTGCACTCAGCTCACCTGAGGGGATGTCATTTTTTATCAAAACAGATAATATCGGGTATCAGAGGACCACGCAAACATCATCAGAGACAGACACTGACGTGCGAGTTGTGTAGGGACTGAGTATAATGATAAGAATATGAGAATTCCCCGTTATACTCAGAATAATACATACAATGGGCAAAAATACAGCTCACAGTATTACTATTCAAGATGATTCAGATATCCACGTCTGCGATTACTTTTTTTATTTTGGCGTTTATTTCTGGGCGATTGGTCTTGGCTTTAGATTTAATTTTTTGCTGAGCAGTGTGGACGATTGTCTCTCAATAATGAATTATCCTTTTGGATCCTGACATAACATTAAAATGGCATTTATTCGACTGAGAGGCTTGAGACTCACCGTTTAGCTCAATGTCTGTCACTCGATAAATTCATCAAGTGAATCTTTTCGATCATCACTCACGCTTACATCGTCTGCTTCTTTTGATAGTGCTGTGTATGCAGACGTTGAACTCGCGCTTCGACCATATGCATCCTGAAGCGCCCGCTGTTTTGATCGGACCGCGAGATACTGTTGCTCTTTCGGCGGTAATCCCAAACGGAGTTCAAGATTACTCAGACGTAACAGGAGTTCATCCCGTTGGACCGGCTTCTGTAAGTAATCATCAATTGGCAGGTCAGTGATGCTCTCACTCGGCTCAACCCCGCTAACTGCTAAAATAAGACAGGTATCGATCTGCGTTTTCAATTGTGCTGCGACTTCATCACCAGAAATGTTCGGAAGTCTTCGGTCAAGAATCGTAATTGTTTGTTCGTTTGTTACCGATGAAAGTGCTTCCTCAGCAGACGTATAGTAACGTGCATCATAATCCTCCGAAAGGTAATTCATATACAATTCTGCGACCATCGACTCATCTTCGATTATGAGTACTGAACTATTCTCACTATCGTATTGTATCTTCCACTCGACTAATAGTTCAAGAATTTGAGCAAACTTCTCTCCTTCAGCAGTGAGTTTGTATAGACTCTGTTGTGTCTGTTCATCATCTCTAATGAGATCGCGTTCCTGAAGATCCGTAAGGCTCCCCGAGAGCATCTTACCGGTTATCTCTGGTATTGTAGAACTAATATCAGTATAGGATGCCTCAGAATGGATACTAATCGCATACAACACCGGGGCATTCCATTTTTTCGAGAATACATCCGTCGCCGATATCAGATCATTGATCAGTTCAGTCGTATTTCTACTAGCCATTAATGTCTAATTATGTCCGTGTTAACGTAGCCAACTCATGTTGCTATAGTCGGTCATCAGATAATATTATTTCGAACGTATTGAGTGTCTCTTTTGATTGAATAATCTCAACGCTTACTCACTACCGCAACCGTTCACTCTCTGGGGGAGGAGACTTCTTCTATGATTTAATTAATACGGCTCAGTCCCCTTCCGTAAGAAGCTGTCAAAGGCGGCAAGTAGTGCAGGGTAATTCACTCTCATGTAGTTATCAGTGGGTGACATTTTCGATGAATTATCATAAGCCCCCACGTGCATCATATATATCATTCGATAATATTAGGTGAGTTGAGTAACACATGCAATTCATATTACCGAAATGTCGAAACACACGCGCCGTTCTTATATCCATCATGTTTTGATTGGTGGAGCAAGCGCGGTTTTAATTCCCCTTTCAGGATGTCTCTCCAATGGATTAACTATCGAAGGGACTGAATCAGATGTCCGCGATGGACAGACGGTTGTGGTTCTTGTTGCGGTCATGAACCCGTCCAATAGTTCACAGTCTGGCAAATTAACAATTCAATGTAATGTAATCGGTGGAGACACATACACGCGACGCCGGCAGATTACGGTCCTTGCTTCTGAAACGAATAGCTATCAGTTCATATTTCAGACGAATACACCGGACGTTGATAATCAATACCAGATTACAACAAATGTGACAACAGATGGGCCGCTTGATAATATTAATATATGATTATCCGACGGTCGGATAATTATGATAATTCACTGAATGCTTTCTTGTCATTTATGTCTCTCACGGCTCTATCAGCATGCTTTCGTATTGATTTTAATTGATTGACGGTTCGTCTGTACTCCTCGCTGTTATCCAATTCTGTTTGACTGTTCCGTTCCTCAAGCAATGCCTTCTTTTTTGAGAGGCGATGCAGATTATTAATTAATTCAGTGTATTGTTCCCGAGTGACAAGATCTGAAGTAACCTCGATGAGGTCTTCACATGATACTGGTTTGACAATATAATCGTCAAACTCTGTTTCAACGATATAATCGTCAAACTCTGGCTCAGTGGCGGTTATTACCGCCACTCGTATATGAGATCGATCATCTCGAACTTCCTGAATAACCTGTGGTCCTGAATAGTTTGATATTTGCCTGTCAAGAAGTATAATGTCAACTGAGCTATCGAGCTTTCTGAGAGCTTCTTCGGGTTTATATGCGGTGTCAACATGATACGTCGTGGAAAGCCACATTGCGAACAAATCTGCTAATTCCGGATTATCCTCGACGATCAGTACGCGTTGTTGTTTATTACTCACGGACATCTTCTGACAGTTAGGTTATACCTAGGATAACGTCAATAATTATCACAGTTTATGTTCAATGTCAATGATATGGAACTATTTAGTCCTTTTTCGCACACTGCACGTTTCTTTACAGTTATGTTACCAACTTAAATTATCATGTATACAACGAGAGAACACACGCATACTGATTTGGCTCAGGTGTCGATCGGCTAACTCAGGACTCTCAGATCGAGCTAAAATCATGAGTAAAAACCCCATCAATGAGTGAGTCCCCCGCAAAACATGCAGGCTCAATTCTACTCGATCAGTATAAATCACTCTAATTAACTGATGAATCGCCACAGCTCACTCAGTCGTCCGTGGGACTCCCTGCTTCGACGACACGCTTTCGTCCACAACGTCGGAAGTGTCAAACAGTGTGAAAAACGTGAGCACAGTTTCCATGATCATCGTGTCCACAGACTGTCACAGTTTTGTCTCTCGAAATTACAAAATAAAATAGCAACTACTAATTTTGTTTCTCGATATATGTTAAGACTATATGTAATAATGAATAATATCCTTGTCTAAGCAGGCAAATGGTATATACAGATACACATTTCGGCTATTTGTTTATTTTTATGCGTATCGAACACTATCGTCGCTGATGAACAGGATAAGTAATGAATCATATCTCTGGCTGGAGGGAGTTATTATCAGGTATCCTAAGTGGTATGTTGATCCATATTCATCAAGATTAAATGAATAAATTCGACCGGATACTCCGCGAAAAATGAGTATTGTGGGTGGATACCCCGAGAAAGCAATACAGCATGTGTAGGCATATATACAATCGTGCTGTCTCCCGCTGTTGTTTGCATACGTGCTCTCAAGAGAAATGACACCGATAGCATATTAGTGATTTTTCGCTGACTCATACACAATCGTATACTGTGCAAATTAGCTATCGACGCAGCTTTTCATTCAGCGTCTTTAGACTGCTCCGTTCAACAGGAGCTAATAGTTTCGTCGATAGGATTATTAACACTCAATCAGTATTCCTGTTCATCTAGGACATAGCAGTATTCATGAAGAAACAATATGAGTAATGATCAGTTTCCTG
>KE356560.1:1429299-1434081 GCA_000415965.1 Haloquadratum walsbyi J07HQW1 | reverse complement strand
CTCTGTGAAACAGCGTGACGGCTGCTCCCGTGCCGTCAATAGCTCCTCGGTGAATGAAAGGATTCGATCAAAGTTCTTCTCACCACGAAGAGGCACAAGGACCTGTGTAATTTCATCTGCGTCGCCTGAGGTCAAGATAACGTCACATTCTTCTTCAACGGCAACACGGTCAATCGTTTTATGACGAGCTTTCCCAAATACGATTCGTGTAGTTATGGATGCCTCTGCGTCCTCAAAGGACTGTGTGAGTTCAGCAAGTTCTTCACGGGCGTCATCGCCAAACTGATCACGAGCCGCTGAAGGTGGCGTCTGGTCTGGCAGTCCATAGTGACCGAGCAGAACCACTTCCATCGATGTGATCGTTTTCGCTAACGCCGCTGGAACCGAGTCGGCATCTGGTAGTTCAAGCGGAACAAGGACTCGGTGTGACATAACTTAATCTACACTTACCAGTCACTAAAACCGCACGAAGTGTGAATTGAGAGAGTGAATTCCTCGGGGTCACATCACCATTACAATTAGCATCAAAGCCCCGAGGCACTTGCCTTTGTTATTAGATATAATGGATAAAAATACAATTCGCAGTATTCATATTCAGGAGAATTCAGTTATCCACGTTTGATTACTCTTTTTGTCCGCTCGAGGGGGAGCCCACACCAGTCTCTCTGTCTCGGTGTCTATCGCGTGACGATCGGGTTTGATCTTGCGTTTGCGTGTGAGGTTTTGTTGAGCGGTGTGGATCGGTGTCTCTTGATGATCGATTATCGCTTTGTGGCTGCATGCGAGATTGAGACTGAGATTGAGATGATCGATGTTGCGTGCCTGCAGACGACTCTCTGGAGTGCGCATGTCGGGTATCATTAGGTCGATCAGTTCCAACCCCACTTCGAGTTTGCGCTTGGGAACCAGATTGACTCCTAACAGCAGATGAGCGAGTACCTTTTCTCCCCGTCGAATCGGTCTTCGGGTTCTCTTGCGCTGAGTGGTTCTGGCTTTGCGTTTCACTATTTCGAAGAGCCTGTCCGAATTTATACTCACTTAATTCGCTTGCAGTAAGCGGAATACCCTCAATTAAGGCTACGATAGCTCCGCCAGCAAATCCAATAAATATGATGGAGAGAATAACATACACAAATAGTTCAGCCGGTAGACTTTGCATATTAACAAACGAAGCATACGTTCCGACACCCCCGAGCAAAACAGGTATCATAACAGAAATATGGCTATGATATCCTACTTCGCCTCTTTCCACCACTGACCGAGAGAGTGTATATAACCCAGCGAGTATTATCGCTTTTACAATAATCACAACACCGGGATGAATGTTTAATGCAGTCCTAATAATTGGATTTGTCTCGACAGCAGCACCTGTTGCGAGAGCATAAAATGTTGTCACCGTGTCTCCTGCTCCATATAATCCCGATGCAAAAGCCCAGACAATAGTGAATAAGCCGACAGAGACCTGCCATTGAGGATCTGCAATCAGTTTGGTATTTTCACTGTCTGAATAGGTCTGATTTTCGTGAGCGTCGGCTTGAGAGTGCTCCCTACCGGTCCTCACATCATCCCTCAGTGGTGTCGAGTTGCTATCGTTTTCTTCCCGATCAATGGAGCTTTGATTGGGTTTCTCCGATACAGAGTTATTATGACGTTTTGTCCTCGTTGCTGCTGTTTGTGTCCCCGCTTCAGGTGTATCATCTCTGTTGTCTGGTCGCTCGTTTGATCGATGAGGATTTCTCGGATCTGACTGTGACCGTGACCGGGATTCACTGTTGTGGGTCGACTGCGACGCGTCTGGGCTGTTCTCACGAATTGGTCTTGATCTTGAATCTGGCGTCGAGGAGGGTGATTGATGTGAATGTGAGCTAGAGGAATTCAGATGTGGCTTATGTGATGAATTGCGTTGTCGAGACTGATTCTCAGCCATCCCTTTCGGTTCACTCGTTTGTGTTTGTGACTGTGACTGTTGTCTCGATTCAGAGTGGGTCTCGTTTCGGGAATTCCGCCCCCGTTCGGTGGCTATTCCTGTATGCGCAGGCTGATTGTGATTTCGGTCATTAGTTATGTCCTGATTTTGAGTATAGCTATCAGCGTCTGATGACTCGTCTGACTGTGAGATTCGACTATTCTGAGAAGAATGAGACATATCATTCGATCGGACAGCACCGACGTATTGTGGGGATACAATATCTCCTCCATCACTTGTCGCTGTGCTCGTCGCTGAGTGAGTATGCTCATCACTTGGACGAGTGCTACGAGGTGGAGATCCGACCTGAGTCGAATGAGCGTTCATCGTTAAGTTATCATCCGCACTCGATTGGTTCATCTCAGAGTCTGTCTCAGTGTCAGGAGGATTAACAAATGCCTGAGCCCGAGCCGCAAGTGACTCTTTGTCAAGCAAATGAAAGACAACAATTATGAGCGCAGTGAAGACTGCAGTAATCGTATGTTCATATCCGCGTGCGTCTGAAAGAAGTTCTATGACGGACTGATCTGACGGAGGAGTCGACTCTTGAGTGGTATTGTGCTGTGTGTGAGGGTCGTCTGCGCCGCTACCCATGTTGTGGGAATCATCTCTGCGTGGTCCCTCTGAGTCGTTACTCTTGTTAGTCATATCAAATTAGGTTACTCATCAGTACTCAGCGGATCAACATTTACTGAGATATCCTTCGAACCGGGCTGTGCCGTATCTTCAATATTGAACTCGATGCTGATATCTTGTGTGCTTTTTCCTGGTATCTTGGCGACATACTCTTCAACGTCTGACTGGACAATATTACTACCGTTCCCATTTTGAAACTGTATTGCGGTAATCTGAATATCAGCTGGGATATCGAAGCTGAATCGAACAGCAAGTGAATTTGCACCTGAGTTTTCTATTGTCGGGATTATCTCAAACGTGTCACCAACATTTGACTCAACAGCGACCTGAAGGCTGGTGTTGTCGTCTCCAATGCGACTAAATGATGCATCTGAACCGCGGACCTCAATATTTGTTACACTGAGTGCTTGCTCTGATTGGACATCCACCTGTCCATCGACTGAAGCGACAGTTAACCCCTGTGTTGCGGTGACGCCCGCTCCCACAGTTGATGCAGCAGCAGTCGCAATGAGAAGTTGCCGTCGTGTCATTCGGCGCATACTCCACGCACCGTGCTGTTAACACTCGTTGACCCAGTGTAGGAAGAGAACACAGTAATTGTTGAAGCAGATACTCTATTGAGAGACTGTGCAACGGTTTTTAGAATGATACGTTCAGTTATCAGCGTTCTTGATTTTGTCGGGATAACATACGATAGTTTGGAAGTAATATCGAACTCATCTTGAACCCGTTGTAAGACCACTCTCAAATATGATCTGATGAGTAGAGTTTGGAATATCACTGAGTTCGATATCATTACATCATTTCCTGTTAGCATCCTCTATAGTATAAAGAATTTGTTACTTATTCGTAACCGAAAGATTTCACTAATGAAATCAAGGGCAGGATTTAGTCGATTGGGTCTCCCCCAAGTAAGTGTACAGAATCAATATATGAACAGGATATTTAGATTAATCTCGATATTGACCGTCTATTATTAACGACGGTAATACCTAAAATCCGTACTTCGGAGTGATTTAATTCGCGCGTTACGCGATTGGTTTGCCACATTCCGATACACCGACCAACCGAGGGTTTAGCATACCATACTGTGCGGTGGCTGTTAGTGCAGAGTGCTCATATTGTTGGAATAATGAGTCTATCGGAATGAGATGATGTCGCGTCGTGGTGTTGCTCACACTCATGACTGAAGTTGTGGGCTTCCGCTCATACGTGTCATAACCTATACTCAGAATCAATCAATATCTAAATTACCCATCCTACTTACCAGCGAGCGCCGGTTTGTGAGAATGCAGAGAGAAACGGTAACGATTATTATCCAGTAAAATCAGATAAATTATAGGATAACAGTTTGAGGGACAATTTATCATATCGGTATGATAATTAACTCATACTCACGGCTTTGTCACCATGTCTGTCACTCAATAAGATTATCAAGCGAGTCTTTCCGATTATCACTCACCTCTATATTGTCTGCCTCTTTTGAGAGTGTTGTGTATGCAGACATTGAATTTGCGCTTCGACCATACGCGTCTTGGAGCGCCCGCTGTTTTGATCGGACCGCAAGATACTGTCGCTCTTTCGGCGGTAATCCTAACCGAAGTTCAAGATTACTCAGACGTAACAGGAGTTCATCCCGTTGAACCGGTTTCTGTAAGTAATCATCAATTGGCAGGTCAGTGATGCTCTCACTCGGCTCAACCCCGCTAACTGCTAAAATAAGACAGGTATCGATCTGCGTTTTCAATTGTGCTGCGACTTCATCACCAGAGATGTTCGGAAGTCTTCGGTCAAGAATCGTAATTGTTTGTTCGTTTGTTACCGATGAAAGTGCTTCCTCAGCAGACTTATAGTAACGTGCATCATAATCCTCCGAAAGGTAATTCATATACAATTCTGCGACCATCGACTCATCTTCGATTATGAGTACTGAACTATTCTCACTATCGTATTGTATCTTCCACTCGACTAATAGTTCAAGAATTTGAGCAAACTTCTCTCCTTCAGCAGTGAGTTTGTATAGACTCTGTTGTGTCTGTTCATCATCTCTAATGAGATTGCGTTCCTGAAGATCCGTAAGGCTCCCCGAGAGCATCTTACCGGTTATCTCTGGTATTGTAGAACTAATATCAGTATAGATACCTCAGAATGGATACTAATCGCATACAACACCGGGGCAT
>KE356560.1:1362368-1429279 GCA_000415965.1 Haloquadratum walsbyi J07HQW1 | reverse complement strand
CAGCAGTGAGTTCATACATCCCTCGCTGTGTCTGTTCATCGTCTCGAAGAAGATTGCGTTCTTGAAGATCTGTAAGGCTCCCTGAAAGCATCTTGTCGGTTATATCTGGCACTGTAGAGCTAATATCAGTGTAAGATGCCTCAGAATGGATACTGATTGCATACAATACCGGAGCGTTCCATTTCTTTGAAAACACATCTGTCGCCAATCTCAGGTCATTGATCAGTTCTGTTGTATTTTTATTAGCCATTGAATCTATGATTATATGTTCATCCAGATATCCAATTCACACCAGTACGTGTACTCATTAGACGATACTATTCCGAACGTCTTGAATGCATAGTTCGAGTGATATCTCCCGTTTTACTTGCTCACCGCCGAGGAAATTATAATTAAAATCTCTTATTATCGCAAATATATTATAAGCTAGCTAGGGTTAGTCATATCCAGTCGGCATTGTGTATTCCGGGACGATTACCGAGTCCTGTCAGTAATCGATATAATTGTGTGTTAATGAGCCATTGACCAAATGCGGGCTTATATACAGACGCAATTGAATGTTAGTCAAAATATACAAAGTAAAATCAAAAGAATCAATTTTGTATTAATAAGACACGTGCTGTCACTAATTAAGCAATCCGACGGTATATACAGATACATATTTCAGTTATTTATTTATCTTTATGCGTATCGAACAGTATTATTCTTGATGAACAGGATAATAATAAATTGTGTCTCAGGCTGGAGGGAGTTATTATCAGGTATCCTGAGTGGGATGTTGATCCATATTCATCAAGATTAAATGAATAAATTCGACCGGATACTTCGCGAAAAATGAGTATTGTGGGTGGATATCCCGGGAGAGCAATACAGCATGTGTAGGCATATATCCAATCGTGCTGTCTCCCGTTGTTATTTACATACGTGCTCTCAAGAGAAATGACACCGATAGCATATTAGTGATTTTTCGCTGACTCATACACAATCGTATACTGTGCAAATTAGCTATCGACGCAGCTTTTCATTCAGCGTCTTTAGACTGCTCCGTTCAACAGGAGCTAATAGTTTCGTCGATAGGATTATTAACACTCAATCAGTATTCCTGTTCATCTAGGACATAGCAGTATTCATGAAGAAACAATATGAGTAATGATCAGTTTCCTGTCATTTTGCCACCGAATGAGTCGGAGCATAACTCAGACGTGCAGGCCGTGTTACTTGCTGCTGGGATGAGTTCACGTTTTGGTGAGAGGAATAAACTCGTTCAATCGATAGATGAGGATTTGATTATCCGACAAGCCGCAAAGACACTGCTTGCGGCTGATTTATGTACAACCGTCGTCCTCGGACATGATGCTGACCGGATCCGAGAAGTGCTATCGGACCTATCTGTTTCGTTTCGAGTGAACAATGAATATGAGACTGGGCAGGGCACGTCGGTTAAGATAGGGACTCAAACAGCAATTCAAAACGAAGCTGATGCTGTGATTATTGCACTTGGGGATATGCCAAACGTCTCAGTATCAAGCGTCCAAGCATTAATCACAACATACGAGTGTCACTCACGGTCAGCGCTGGCGTCTGCATATATGGGACAACGAGGGAATCCAGTGTTGTTCGATCAAAGACACTTTGATTCGCTGACTGAGCAACAGGGAGATACCGGAGGACGATCGATACTATTTGAAACAGAGGACACAGCACTCGTTGAAACTGATGATCCAGGCGTGGTGTACGACATTAATACTCCATCTGATATGACTAGATAATCCCTCATTGTGTCTGCGGATATACGGTCGGTCAAGGCGACTGCCCCGGGGCTTTGATGATGGTGATGGGATGTGGATGTGATGGTGATGTGGATGTGAATGTGACTCCTCGGGTGAGTTCACGAATTCGTATCGCTTTCGCGAACCCATTCGCGGACACGGTTAGACGTAGCCGGCACACGGTCAACCACGATGTCAAATGGCTCTAACGCGCGGTTGATCGCTGTGGCAATCGCAGGCGGTCCATCAATCATCCCTCCTTCGCCGGTGCCTTTTGCCCCTGTTTCGGTGAATGGTGATGGGGTTTCAGTGTGTTCCATTTCAATCTCTGGGACATTTTGTGTTGAAGGAAGCAGATAATCAGAAAGGGTCACTGATTGGGGCTGCCCAGCGTCATCATATACAAATTCCTCCAATAGTGTTGCGCCAATCCCCTGGGCGATACCACCATGCGCTTGTCCCTCAACGATTGTTGGGTTAAGTTGTGTTCCACAGTCTCGTAATGAGTAGAATTTCAGCACCTCCACATTGCCGGTCTGTGTATCAACCTCGACGATTGGAGCGTTCGCTGCGAACGCTGCTGTTGGATACACTGGATATTTATTAGTGAATGCCTCTTCGTATTCCTCGTTATTATAGACAGGGTGTTGATAATCATAGGAGGCATTACTGAGCGGAGGGTCATCATCGCGCTGTGATGCGATATCAGCAAGATCTGCCATTGTAAGATATTTCTCACCGTTGATGGTTTCAACACCACCGTCATGATAGTTCACCTCATCTTGTGATACATCCCAATACTCAGCAGCCAGCGTTTCAAGATTAGATGACAAGGTCTCAGCAAGACCAGCGGCAGCACCCGAGAGCATGACTGCCATTCGTGAGGCAGCCGCACCATACTCTGTGGGTGCCTCAACACTATCAAGATAATCAACCTCAATGTCGCTCGGTATCAATCCAAGATTATCGGATAATAACTGTTTGATGATTGTCTGATGCCCCTGTCCCGAAGAATCCGTAGCGAGAGACACCAACAACCGACCGTCATCACCTATCTCACACCGGAGGTGCTCAGGGAGTTCCTCAACATCGTCCATGTCGCGCTCAGAGAGCTGCTCGCGGTCTGAGCGCTGACGATTGGTCCAGTCGGCACCACTCACACCGGGTTCAACATGAACTGTATAGCTCACACCTCGATATTTCCCATCGGCTTGACGCTGTTCAATAATATCAGGATCAAGGAGCCCGCCCTCTATTTGCTCTTTATTTTCGACAAGTTCTTTGATTTGAGTGAGCGCTGCTGGGAAGTCCCCGGAATCGTACATATTTTTCGTCGGGAGTTTATATGGCATCTGCTCTGGCTGAATCAGATTCCGTTGGCGGAATTCGTATGGATCCATCTCAATCTTTCGAGCAGCCTCATCAACAGCCATTTCGAGAGCGTACAGATGCTGTGGGACGCCGAACCCACGGTAAGCTGTCTGTGATGTTTTATTCGTTAATACCAATTCATACTCATATCGCACATGGTCAATATCGTATGTATTCGTGACGTTCGTGAGTGGTTTTAATGTCTGATTAACCGGATATCGGGGGTATGCACCAAAGTCATCGGTGAAATTCACATCAATCGCTTGAATGATGCCATCATCATCAAACCCAATCCGGAATGAGTACTCTCGATCCGAAGAGTGCATATCCCCACCCTGCATGTTTTCAATTCGGTCTTCAATATACTTTATCGGGGTCCCATCGAGTTGTTGACTCGCAATCGCAGCAAGCGTGCAGTAGCGATGAAGGGCGATTTTGGTTCCATAGCTCCCACCAACATCTGGTGGAACATTTAATACCACATCATCGGGATCATATCCCAATGGCTCATAAATTGTGTCATCGACCAACGTGTGAAGTTGAATATTACAATCAATGTGGAAGCTATCGGTCTCGGTATCGTATTCGGCGACGACCCCGGCAGTCTCAAGTGGGACCCCAGAAATACGTCCCCATGAATATTGATTTTCGATAACATTATCAGCCGATTCGAAGGCGTCTTCCACCTCGCCAAAGTGTAAACACTCACTATCAGGAACGTTCGTGCCAAGTTCAGTATGAATGACTGTATTGTCCTGACGGGCATCACTTGAGTCAATGACTGCCTCTTTGACCGCATACTCTACATCAATCAGGTCAATCAGATCTTCGACGATGTATCGGTTATGTGCAATAACCAATGCGACTGGTTCACCAACAAAATTGACCGTGTTCTTTGCTAATGCCCATTCTGAGATGCCATTAAGCCCGCAGGGCATCGGATTATACTCCGCAGCGATGTCTTCGCCGGTTAATATAAGACGACAGTCAGGATGTGCTTCGGCGGCACTGACATCGATATTCACGATATCAGCGCGTGCATGCGCACTCCGTAAGAGACCCATGCTCAGTGACTGCTCTGACGCCATATCATGGATATATTCTGCCCGGCCAGTGAGAATGCGGTGGTCCTCAACGCGATTTAATCCTTTGCCGACGAATGTCTCGGTATCACTGGTCGTGTCGGTGACATTGCCTGTGGAAGTGGTATCTGGTTGTGACATTAATTATTCTCCTCCAGGGTTATAGACTCATCATCAGATACTTTCTCTGCTGCTCGATCAACAGCTTCGTAGATGTTTTGATATCCTGTACATCGACAGATGTTCGAAGAAAGATGTTTTTTTGTCTGCTCACGGGACGGATTGGACTCATCTGTTAGTAGGTCATACGTCGACATAACGAATCCACTGGTGCAAAATCCGCATTGAAGCGCATGTGATTCATGAAAAGCCTCTTGAACAGGATGTAACGAGCCATCTTCGGATTCGGACAACCCCTCAACGGTGAGGATCTCATCGCCGTCAGTCTGTACTGCATACATAAGACAACTCTTGATAAGGTCACCGTTCACACTGACTGTGCAGGCACCACAGGCGCCATGTTCACACCCAACTCGGACACCATTGAGATTGGCGTGATACCGAAGGAAATCGGAGAGTTTGATTCGTGGCTCAATCTCTGCGGTTATTTCCTTACCATTTACTGTGACCGATACTTCCCGCGTCGGACGCTCATCAACTTGATCAGCTTTGTTTTTGTCAATACTCATAATATATCATGCTGTTTTCTATGACCGAGATAATATGATTATGCCCTTACTGGATCGACGGTTGATATGATTACTCATCGCTGGTATCACACAGTTACACGACGATTGGCTCAGCAGTCGCACGGTCGTATGCCCGTTGGAATACTCGTTTAGTCAGTTCACGAGCCAACTCTCGTTTATATACCGCATCGGCATGGAGTTCACTCTGAGGCTGCACCCCATCATAGGCACGGTCACCGGCTGTGTGAAGTGTGTGGTCTGATAGTGGTTCACCCTCGATTGCAGCCTCAACGCTTTTTAACCTGAGCGGGACATCAGCAGCATTCGCATAGCCAACACGAGCTTCTTCAATAACGGGGTTTTGACGAGCTGGATCATCGACTCTGATAGCGCTTGCAACACTCACAATCGGCCATGATTGTGCGGCTTCTTTTTTACGTAAGAATGCCATTCCTGTCCGTCGACTCGGGAACGGCTCCCGTGGAAACCGAGCACACCGAATAAGCTCATCATCGGTCTTATTTGTTGTCTCTGCACTGAAGTAATCCGTGGCATCAACACTCCGAGTGTGATCAGTCGACAACAACTCGATTTCGCCATCCATCGCTACAAGCACAGACGGGTAATTACCGCCAGGGTCAGCTTCGCCGATACTTCCACCAAGCGTGCCGCGATTACGAACGACAGGCCCGGCGATCTTCTCCGCAGAGATGGATAAAATTGGAAACGTCTCTGCTAGTACTGATGACTGTTCGATATCGCGATGTCTGACCATCGCGCCAACTTCGATTTTTTCATTACCGACATCAAGATAATCAAGTTCTGTAAGCCCATTTATATCGATGACATGATCTGGGGTAGCGACTCGGTTCGACATTGCAATCCCGAGTGATTGATTACCTGCCATCAGCTCTGCCTCCGGAAGTTCAGCAAGCAATCTCGTCGCCTCTGAGACACTCTCTGGGAGATGATACTCGAATGCAGCGGGTTTCATTGATACTCACCCAATCTTCTTTGTTGGTGATAAATGAGAGACGTTAATCGTACACATGCCATCTATATGCAGACTATTAGTGAGATTGATTGTATAAACCTTACTCCACATTACTGTATTTCACCTGTGCGTGAATGAATATATCCTGTTTGTTCACACAGTTGTCCGCCTGTACGGTCATTACTCACCGCGAGAGCCTCGCTCACAATGCTGAGTGCAATCTCGACTGGCTCACCGCCACCGAGATCGAGTCCGATCGGGGCTGAGATCCGATCAAGATCCGTTGGTGTGAGCTGCACACCATCCTCAAGAAGTGACTCACGTAACTCTTCAAATCGCTCACGTGGACCCATAACCCCGATATATGACACCTCTGTCTCACAAAGGAGTGTCTCAAGAGCCAACCGATCATCAAGGAGATTGTGTGACATTATTACGGCATACGTGTTCGCATCCGTGCCGACATGGGCAGCAATCTCAGTTGGATGTCCGGTGCTAATGCTGTCTGCCGGGACTGATGACGTATCAACTGCCCCACGTCCCGAGTGAACATGGGTTCGGAATCCGACTTGATTGGCAAGCTGGGCAACCGGTGTGATATCTCTTTGCCCACCGAATATGAGCAGATTGGCAGTGGGAGTCAATCCATCAAGTAATACGCGCGTCCCATCCGACTTACTCAACCGAGTCTGATTCGTGGAGTGAATACTGGTAATGTCATCAGCAAGTGAGTCAATCAATCCATCGGGTATCTCATGACGATGATCAACGTCTCGTTGAGTGTCGTCTGTGATCACAGTGCGACTCCCGATCGGGATTGAGTCCTCAGAGTCAATGACAGTGAGGACGGTTACCGGGTCACTATCGACTCCGGCTACCGTGGTAAGTGGATAGTCCCAGCTTGCGTCGACTGGTTCAACAAACAACTCAATAACGCCGTTACATCCCAGTCCAAGCCCCCACGTCTCGGCATTGTTTTCCATGAGATCGAATACCTCGGTACGTGGTTTATTTGTCTCGATGACATCATACCCAATATCAAGGACCATGTCCTCAAGACATCCAGCCGTGACTGCGCCGTAATTGTGCTGGTCTGCTGAGATTAACATTTTCGCTCCCGGGCGACGATATGCTGAGCCCTCAACAGCCATGACAGTCGCAACAGCTGCTGACTCGCCTGCTTCGCGCAGGCTCCGCATCTCTTTGCGGAGATCTTTCTCTGTGACACTCCAAGGATCATCAGTATTGATGTGTGACATGTTCATTGTATCACGATTCCATAATCATGACTCCACTGGAACAGGCATGTGTCGATACCACAGCAGACTGAACGACTGATGTGGTGAGTATTAATACCAGTGTACATACCAACAGTAACTCCACCAGCGACTGTGACCGGAGCTGTGGTTGTGTATCTTATCTGTTCACTCAGAATCATCGTTACCAAAGACACCCTTCTTCCGGAAGCGTTCGAGTTTCTGTTCAGTATACCCGAGTTCGGCGAATACCTCGTCGGTGTGCTCGCCAAGTTTGGGCGGTGGATCATCGAATCCAGACTGCGCATGTTTGAAATTTAATGGGTGTTCGATGACTGGAATCTCACGCTCGCCGTCGATAATTGTGTCAATCATTCCACGAGCATCAGTCTGCTCGTTAGAGAGCGCGTCTGCAATAGTCTGGACAGGACCGGCGGGGACCCCTGCTTCAATGAAGACCGTCATCCACTCATCGGTGGTCCGCTTGGATACTGCTGTTTCAAGTTCTTTCGTAAGAGCGTCCATATTCTCGACTCGGTCGGCGTTTGTCTCAAATCGTTCGTCTTCGCTGAGATCTGGTCGCTCGATCGCGTCACAGAGAGCCTGCCACAGCTTTTCATTCAGACAGGCAATATTGATATATCCATCAGCAGTTTCAAGCGTTTGATATGGGGCAAGTACGGGGTCTTGTGTGCCCATCCGTTCTGGGGTTTCATCCGCGAACACTTTGCCAGCTTGCTTTGTGAGCCATGGGAGCGTTGCATCAAGCATTCCAAGCTCAATATATTCACCCTCGTTTGTCCGCTCACGCCGATATAATGCCCCCATGATACCGAAGGCTGCCCACATGGCAGTAATAAGATCTGTCTGTGGGAGTCCTACTTTAACCGGACTCCTCTCAGCCTCACCAGTCACGGACATAATACCACTCAATCCCTGAACAAGTAGGTCATACCCAGGGCGTTCACTCCAGGGTCCCGTGTTACCGAACGCAGAGATATCACAGTATATGATATTGTCATTATATGTCGTGAGGTCATCATATGCAATATCAAGCCGGTCTGCAGTACCAGGCCGAAAGTTCTGGATAACGACGTCTGCTGCCTCGACAAGATCATATAACGCCGTCTTCCCAGGTTCGGTTTTTAGATCGAGCTCAACACTCCGCTTATCATAATTGACAGTCCAATAATATGGGGACTCTCCATTGATGAATGGCGGACCGGAGTGACGGATATCATCGCCCACGTCGGGTCGTTCGATTTTAATCACGTCTGCGCCTTGTGCCGCGAGCATCAGCGAAGAGAACCCACCTGTCACAAATGTTGATAAGTCAATGACTGAGACATCCTCCAACACCGGTTTCATCTCCCCCTCATACTGTGTGTTATTGTATAACTCAGGTAAGTATGTACCGGCTACACGATTTGTCCACGCTGACTCAGTTAAGAGTCAGCATCGTCGTTCCGAACGTCTCGCCTGCGCGAAGTTGTGTGTGTATCGTTGGGACTTCATTAATTCCAACTGTGTCACGGACAACATGATCGATTCGGTTATCCGCAAACATCTGTGCTGCTCGGATGACCTGATCGGGGGTTGCATATCGGGATCCGATGAGGCTTGTCTCCTTATACACAAACTGTTTCAGGGGAGGTCCAAAGGACCGGTTATGATGTGTTGTTAACGTTACCAGACAACCACCCATCCCTAAGAGGTCCCATGCATCTTTGATCGTATGTATATCGCCGACTGTGTCGACAATAACAGTTGGTCCATCAGTATAAGGGGTAGCATGCTGAACTTGATCCCGAAAATCATCACGACTGGCATCGACAGTTTCTACCGCTGAGCCAGTCATCTCATCGATATGTGCGAGTCGTGTTTGATTCACATCAGCTGATATCACGTTTGCACCGCGACTTGCAGCCAGTTGTGAAAGATGAATGCCAATGCGACCTGCACCACCAAGAATCAACATTGTATCGCTGTCAGTAACATCAGCACGCTCACATACATGCAACGGAGTCGCCAATCCGTCAGCAGCTAACGCTGCCGCGGTGAATGAGCACTCATCGGGTATCGGAATCGCATTTGCAGCTGGAATCGTCGCATACTCCGCGTATGCACCATCACAATTAACACCGACCCAGCCGTCGAAATCTGTACATTGGTTACGATGACCTTGTCGACAGGCTTGACACATCCCACAGGTCAGATAAAAATACGACAGTACGCGATCACCGGGGGCAACTGAGGAGACCATTGAACCGACAGCATCAACAACACCAGCGAACTCATGACCTGGAATTCGAGGAAGTAATGATGGATCATCAGAAAGCCCACCTTGGATTGCATTCTCAACAGTTCGGGTGATTGCACAGGCTCGAACCGCGATACGGACTTCGTTTGGGCTCGGTTCTGGTTGAGTGACCGTGTCAACAGACAATTTACCGCCCCATTCGGGGAGCATAACAGCAGACATCTTACTCATAGATAATCATCATTGACCAGTGGTACATGTATGTTGACTATCCACATATTGACAAATACTGTCCATTGAACACAAAAATATATACCATCGACTGATAATCATATTAGCCTCTCAGGCGGCAGTAGATTAGTTTGTCTGACCAGTGGTGGTTGGTTTCGCTAATGCCAAATCAAATGATACGCACTCACGTTCATAGACTCTACACACGATGAAGACGGTTGAATCGACTAGAGTTATGTAGAGATACTGAGTGTTCGTAATTCAGCCGATTGGATAGCGAAATGAATAATAACTGATGATAGCTCGTTCCCAAATGTTTAATTCAACTGGCGAATGATGGCTAACACGCATGCTTGATGGTTATGAAATGTATGACTTAACCCAGCCATGGTCACAGGAAACTCCAGCATGGCCGACATATGATAATCCCAAGGTATGGTATGAAAAGAGTCTTGATACCGAGAAAGTGAATGGACAGAAAATCGAGTTTATGAATCATACCGGGACGCATCTTGATGGTGAAAAGCACTTTATTGCACACGGGCGAGACATTGCCGATATGTCGTTAAATGAGTTAGTCGGCGACGGAGTCATTGCGGACATATCTGATCAGGTCGGCGATTATGATATCTACACAAGTGAGATGATCGAACAGGCTGCTGATGTTCGGAAGGGCGACATCCTGTTCATACATACCGGCTATCAAGATTACGCATGGCATCGTGAGGAAGCGGATCCACACAAGTTCTTCTGTAAACATCCTGGTCCAAACGCAGAATTCGCTGAGTGGTGTCAAGAGATGGATATTAATTATTTGATTCTTGATTGTGGAAGTGCTGATCATCCAATGAACACCGTGATTCGAGATATCCGCCCAGAACTCGCCCGGGAGGCTGCTGAGCACTTTGAGGTTGATGATCTTGATGAGGTGTTTCCGCCAGAGGGATATCAATTAATGCATACTGAACTCTTTCCTGAGGGGATCGTACATGTTGAAAACGCACAAGTCCCAACAGAATTACTCGGTGAACGTGTCCAGATTGGGACATTCCCGTGGCGATTCCGCGGTGGCGAGTCTAGCGTCTCCCGGTGTGTCGCATTCAAATAACTGTCTCCGCTGCTCTGTTGAATAGCGGTGCTGACCGAGGGTGAGGGTGAGGGGGTCGGAATTTGAGTCGGCTTGCTGGCGGTCGTTGTGAGTGGTCTCAAGATTGGTATCATCTCACCGTGGCTCAGAAACACGGCAGTCTCCGCCGCATTTGACCACGGCTAAGATACAGTCAGGGTTCACTATTGGATAATATAATCAACGTTTCGACTCGAAGTCCCACAACTGTCTCATAAAGAAACGTACTCCTCAGTTATTTACAGATGGAGTCAGAGAGAAAGTCCTGCGGGAGTGCACCCCGACAGTCGACGATATAAACCACCGCTCGATGGCACGACTGGATATCCCACGCGAAACAGACAGTCGGTAGCTACATTCACCGAGATATCTTACGTATGACGAAACAGGTCTTTCCCCACCACTGCGCCCATGCGGAATCAACAACAGGTGTGTGATAATCTCGATTCGCATGAGTTCGCCGCCTTGAGGTGGAATGTCGGACAGTGAACACGTAGTCGGAGTGAGGGCAAAATCGCTCGATTCCAGGACGCGACGGTGTCTGCAAGGCGCGTTCGCCAGACTCCGTCTGGTGGGCTGTCAGACGCAGTCTGATAACGTCGTTGAAGCAGGAACTTCCTTCCGTAAGGAGCGAAGCCCCTTGCCTCAAGGAAGTCGCCGTCGGCGACTGAGTAAACAGGGGTAGTTCACACGGAATAAGTGTGGGTTCAGAAAGAAGCAGTGCTCAGAGTGCCACCGACTGTTAAGCAGTCGAGATGGGGGTGGTGGCTGCGACCGCTCGCAGGTACTCGGAATCGACAGTCACTCAACGGTCACGCTTGCTGACGGTTCCTGACGCCCGCTGACACTCCGACGGTATAAATAACATCTAACTGCCAGACACAATCTGAGGAGACGAGCTGCCTCAGCAGGTGAGACTATCACGAAAGCCCATGATATAACTGCTATATCCTTCGATAAGGGATAATTTAACATTATCTGCTACGATATGGGCTGATATGTGATAACATCTTACATTGTAACAATGGTACTTTTGTTATTGTTTTTGCACTATCGAAATAAACTATGGCGTGTTGAAAACATCTCTTAGAGTTGATTCAGTCACGAATATCTTAAATCGAGTTCGACGGCTTTTGCCACCTCACGTAGTTCAGTCGGAAATTGCTCATAGAATCGCTGATCATTGACCCGACTCGTTGGACCGGCAATACTCACCGACCCTAAGACAGTTTCTTCGGAATCGGTTAGTGGAATAGCAACGCTTCGCAGACCAGGCAATCGCTCTTGATCATCATATGCAACACCCTGAGTATGTATCTCATCAAGTTCTTCATACAACGTCTCACGATCAGTAATAGTGCTCTCTGTAAGATCTGGAAGCCCTCTTGTTTCAATAATATCATCAACCTCATCTCGTGGGAGTGAGGCGAGAATCGCCTTACCCAATGCAGCTCCGTGAAGAAAGATTTGCTGACCAATGTAACTGTCAATATGTACGGCCTGTCTTCCCTCAGCGCGATGAAGGAAGATCCCACGACCGTGCTCCTCAATTAATAATGCTGACATCTCACCAGTCTCATCCGCCAATCGGTCTACCTTCTGTCGGGCAATATCATGGATTTGGTGATGTGAGCGCGCTTCTGCCCCAAGGTTAAGAAATCGACAACTGAGACGGTAGGTCCCATTGTTATTGATGAGATACCCCGTTTGTTCTAATGTATTAAGATGATTAAATACAGTCGACTGTGGAAGATCCACCTGCTCGGCAAGTTCTGAAACGCCAGCGCTACCGCATTCTTGAAGCATCTCGACTATTGTGAACATTGTCTGAATTGCGTTCACCGGTACATCTGACATAACCCTTCGTTAAATCGACGGCATAAAAATATTTCTACGACGTGAGGAAACAATCGGACAGTATATACGAGTCACATCTCCTGATCAGCGACAGAGAGGTTGGTCTTCATGCCCGTCGTATTGAAAATTACATTCATGATTGTGCACGGGATGCACTCACCCTGCGGAAATCTGTCTTACATTACTCTCCTCGGTTCTATCTTAGTTGATTGGGACAGCATCAGGATGTCGTGGGAGATAGTTGCGACCACCCTTTGTGACCTGAAGTTCTCCTTCTTTGACGACGATCTCACCGTCAACAATCGTGTGAGTCGGCAGCCCAGTCAGTTCCTGTCCGTGGAAACTCGAATACCGAGGTTCCATTGTATGATAAAAATCATCAGTCACAGTAGCTGATTTTTCTAAATCAACAATAACCATGTCGGCGTCTGCTCCTTCGAGTAAAGCGCCTTTCCGCGGGTAGAGCCCCCATCGGCGGGCGTTGTTCTCTGCACACACTTCGACGAGCCGTTCCATGCTGATGTTATTTTTATTCACCCCCTCACTCATCATTACCGGGAGGAAGTACTCTATTCCATTATTATCGCCTGGGATTGCCTCCCAGATATCTCCAAATTTCCCTTCATCTTTTTCTTTAAATGACTTTTTGTGTGGACAATGATCGGTCCCGGCATAATCAATGACCCCATCGCGTAATCCATGCCAGAGTTTCTGCCGGCTCTGTTCGCCGCGGAGTGGTGGTGAAATTTTTCCCCAGACTCCAAGTTTTTCTTCATCCTTTGTGTGTGCGAGAAATGCCGGAAGCGTCTCCGTGCTGATGTCTACACCCTGGTTTTGATATCGTCGGCAAATATCGACCCCTTCACCTGTGCTCATATGAACAATATACGCGGTGGAATCGGTATAGTCTGTTAGTTTGGCGATATTCTCTATTTGCATTGCCTCACAAATATTCGGCGCAGACTCAGACCATGCTTCAAGATCATTACGACCTTGCTCTTTGAGTTCTTGCCGACGTTCATGTGCAAGATCTTCATTTTCAGCATGGAACATGACCACCCCACCCTCAATATCTGAAACTGTATCAAGAAGACGGTATACCCGTCCTGAATCAGAGTGTTCAATCCCGAGTTCGGGAGATGCATGTTTATACCAGTTATAAAAGATCTTGAATGACCGAATTCCGTGTTCTGCGAGTGCCTCCACCTCCGCGAAGTGTGGTTCTTTATGAATAATCGCGTGATATGCAAAGTCGATATATGAGTGTTCCTCACCAGCCTCAATGAAAAAGTCCATATCGGGGACGTACGGCTTCGGCTGAAGTAAGAAGTTAACAACAGTTGTCACACCACCATGAACTGCTCCCCTTGTTTCGGTTTCAAAATCATGTTTAAGCCCTTCATGATATTCGTATTCGTATCGTGACAGTCCCCAATGAACATGTGGGTCGATAAATCCAGGAATAAGATAATTTCCATCCGCGTCGATTGTCTGTTTAGCCTCGGGGAGGTTCGAGAGGGAACCAACCGAGATGATCGATCCATCTTTTACAGCAACTCCACCGATGACTGTGTCGGTCGGTGTTACGACTTTTGCGTTAACGACACTCAGATCTGCAATCGTCATTATCCATCTCTCGATTCGGTCCGAGTAACTTAATACTACCGTGCGATTGCAATCATCGGACCTGATGTAATTCGGTTGTCTCAGCTAACTGTTCATAACACAGCTTCGGCGACGCCGGGTGAACCGTTATTGGCTTTTGATAGTTCTGCAGTTGAATGACCAATGCTTGTCGATGGGTGTACGTTCGATAAAGACTCCCAAGACCGACTAAAGCGAAACAAAGCCCAATGAGTGGATTCCGCGTCAGCATGACATATCCTCCAACGCCCACAAGTAGGAGACTCATGACTGCGATATCCCACTGGAGTGTCCGAAGCCCAATCTCAGCAATATCCTCTTTGTTTACTTTTTTCCATTCGTCATCATTGATGAATATCGCATCGTCAGAGTAACCAACCCACCCAGAAGACCGCAGAGGCATCTCCGTAATTGCTGTGTCGTCGACATTGGGTTCTAACGTATCATTCTGTTGATTCGTTTCTTTTTCGTAGCTGTTCGTACTCATGATTTTGACCTACAGCACAGACACTTACCATTTCATTTTGAATACCTGATACGGGTATCAATCAGTCATCAGCAATCTCTCGATCTGTCGTGTCACCGCTTGAAAGCAGACGTTCATATGATGGCTGGAATGCGTCGTCATCCTCGGTGATCTCTCCCCAAGCGGTAAGACCACGCTCTTCATCAGTACCGGGAATTGTATTATCAAGAATGAACGCCGCAATACCGCCAACGGCAATTTGGGTTCCAAGAATGATACTTAGCGTTTGGGCAACTTCCGGAATTCCAAGAACTGCTCCTAATACCGGCACATTTGCGAGACCAGCTTCCAAGGCGCCGGATTCTAACCCATTCATATATCGTGGGATCGAGAGACCAGCAAACAACCCGAAGCCGACAACGAATATATTCCGGTTTTGATTCATATCGACGTGTTGAAGCTGTGAAAGTCCAACGCCGACAATCTGTGCAAACATCGCTAAAAAGAGTCCACCAACAATAGCGCTCGGAATGGTAGTGACGAAAGCACCAAAGTATCCGATGTATCCGACCAAAATCATGACAACAGCACCAATCTGGACGACATATCGAGAGGCGACACCAGTAATCCCAATCGCACCGACATTCTCGGTATATGATGTAGAGCCGTTGCCCGTTCCCATGATTCCCGCAAACACGTTCCCCAATCCTTCCATGCCGAGACCGTGATTCACTCGCCGAGAGTTGGGTGCACCCTCACCAGCCATCCGGGCAACAGAATGATAATCCCCAAAGCTTTCGATCGCCGAGGCAAGCATCCCTGCAATCATTCCCGCCGCGAACGAGGTAGTAAAAAGCGGTGTGCCCCACTGGAAGGGAGTGATTGCACGCACCGGTGGTGCGCTCGCAATGGAACCGAAACTCACAATATTCACAACTCCCGTGACCGAAAGAACAACCGCGATCAAGTAGGCGAGTCCAAGTCCCAATAACACCGGAAAGAGATTGAATACCCAGGAGTAACGATCAATATACTGTGAGAATAGCACGATAAGGGTGAGTGTCAATCCGGCGAGATACCAATTTTGTGAAGCACTTGTGATTTGTGGAACGCCGATAAGCGCTAATCCAATAAGTGCAATGACCACTGCAATGACAGAGGGTCCAATGTATCGTTTGAGTCGCCCAAAAATGCCAAGATAGCCAATGAGCACCTCTAGTGCGCCAGCAACAATAATAGCCCCCTGGAGTTCTCGCATCATTACTGTCGGTGCAGCATTGCTGGAAGCGAGAACGCCAATAATCGCCAGAGCAGGACCAAGCATTGAGAATGTTCCACCTTGAACAATCGGATATTTATTCCCAATGGTGGTCTGTGCCAGCGTTGCAACACCAGAAACAACAAAAAATGTCCCGACAAGTTGTGCAGTCTGTGATGCATTGAATCCAAGCGCACCGGCTAAAACCAGCGGGATAGCGATTGTTGAACCAACCATTGTCAGCCAATGTTGTGTCCCAAGCAAAATCGACTGTGGGAGGGGTGGTTTATCTTCAATACCATACGTCACCATTCCGCCATCGGTCTCAGCGTTATTACTTTTATTTTCTTCAGACATGATCGTATCGGAACAAATTTATGTGATAGTCACACACACTCGTGCGTTCCCGATGTCAACAGATTAGTAAACAGGGATAAAAATCTGGTGGCGAAATATGCTCGCTTATCGAGATGAACAGTAGTGAACCGCCTCGGGGTCACATCACATCAAAGCCCCGAGGCACTCGGCCTGCTCCGCCTGTAGATATCCAGACGAATGAGTGTCGATGATATCGACTCATCGTCACATAAAAGTAGTGAACTGATAGAAAAACAGACTCACACTGAGAGAATCCAATACGATGGTCGATATATCATATTTAATATAAATTGTCTAATATTAGATAGTGAGTGAGCACTCCCGAGTAGTTAATTTATTTAGATTCTGGACGCTTCGGTAGATGGATTACTCGCAGAGTTACTCGAATCAGATAATACCCTCAATTGCGTAACTTATTTGTTGGTTATACCGCTTGCTCAGCACATGGCTTCACAGTCGGGATATGATGTACATGCAGAATTGGATGTTCGTATTGAAACAAGAGACGGAACAGAACTCGCAACAGATATTTATCGCCCTGCAGATCCACAGACGGGTGACCCAGTCGATGATCCAAAACCGGTGTTACTTGATCGAACACCATATGACCGCACCGGTGGTCGCCTTCGTCATGGTGAATGGTACGCCTCCCGGGGATATGTGGTCGCGATTCAAGATGTCCGGGGTCGATTCGATAGCGACGGTGACTTTTACATTCATACTAGTGAGGCCAAGGATGGGGCTGATACTGTTGATTGGCTCTCCCAGCGTGAGTACTGCGACGGTCAGGTAGCGACACTTGGAACATCATATGGAGCATGGGTTCAGAATGCACTTGCCACACAGGATCCAGATAATCTCGCGGGCATGTTCGTAAACATGGGCGCAGCAAACGGCCGAAAAAAGACATTTCGTCATAACGGAGCATTCGAGTTGCGGTGGCTTTGTTGGGCACTCACGCTTGGAAGTGGATTCGCTCATGAATCGCTTGCTGACCCTGAGATACAACAACAGTTTGCAGATGTGGATGTTCGTGAAATTCTGACAGACAGTCCAATCGAACGTGGTGAGTCTCCGCTTGCGACACTTCCAAGCTATGAGCAGTGGACGTTCGATATCATGGAAACCGGAAATGCAAGCGCCGAGCTCTGGCAGAATCCTGGTCTCAATTTTGAACGTCACTATGATAACTCAGCAGATGTCCCGACAGTGTACGCCGGTGGGTGGTATGATTCATATACCGGCGCGACCTGTGATAATTTCGTTGGACTCGGGGATCGAAAGGATGCCGATCATTATCTCCTTATGGGACCATGGACGCATCTAGCACGACTGCCAGGAGGGCATGATCATAGCGAGGCTCTGTTGTTTCCACCATTGTCATGGGAGCATCCGACGGCTGGAGATCTCGCGTTTGGTGATGCAGCCGCTCGGAAGTACCGCGAAACGCGACTACGCTTCTTTGATCAGTATCTTGGGGATGGGGATGGGTGGGAAGACCAACCACGTGTCGAGTACTTCCTCATGGGAACCGGCAATGGTCATCGCACCGATGATGGATTACTCTTTCACGGTGGTGAGTGGCGGGATGCTGACAGGTGGCCTCCTGAGGGGACTGAGATGACTCGATATTATATCCATAATGATGGGACATTATCGACCACGAAGCCAGAAGCCGACGTGTCCGCAACAACATTCAATTTTGATCCCACAGATCCTGTGCCGACGATCGGCGGGAACACATCCTCATATCTCACATATGAACCGCGAGACGAATCTGTTCGAGCACACCCTCTTGGCGACCGGAATATCATTGATTTCGCAGGTCGAGGGGGATATGACCAACGGACAGATCAAGATACCTTCGGTGCCACTCCACCGTATGGTCCACTCGCTGACCGTGACGATGTGCTTACGTTCCGAACACCGCCGCTTGAGCAGCCAGTAGATATCGCTGGGCCAATTCGTGTTCGTATCTATGGAGAAACTGACGGTCAAGACACCGACTTCACCGCGAAGCTCATTGACGAGTATCCAGCAAGTGAAACACACCCTGATGGATATGCGCTCAATATATCAGATTCTATCTGCCGAGGTCGATATCGTGGATATCGACAAGAGCCGGATTTACTTGACCCCGGTGTCATCTATGAGTTTTATATGGAGCCATATGATACCGCTAATCGATTTAAGCAGGATCACCGAATCCGAGTTGATATCTCCTCATCAAATTGGCCGCGATTCGATGTGAATCAAAACACTGGTGGCAGATTGTATGGTGACACCAACTCGCGGGTTGCTGAGAATACTGTCCACCACAGCAGTGAGCATGCAACTCATATCGAACTTCCTGTGCGGTCGACAGGGAACTGAACTGAACTGAACCAGATCGCACTGTACTGTTTCACCGTCAGCCCAGAGTTCCGTAATTTTTTATCTCTCATCAGACATTCCATATGGGTACTGAAAAACAATTGTGAACTCACCTCACCACAACTCAAGCCCTATGGCAGTCGCTTGACAGCCTGTACAGATTCTCAAGGCGACTGCCTCGGGGATTTGATACTGATATGACCCCGAGGCAGGTTCACAGATATCGTTCGATTCGTCTTGTAGCTGAGCGTATATGATTGTGATACTGTCTGATTCCAAAGCCCATATCCAATGTTGTTCAGCAGCCACATGTCCTGACTGCGTGAGTAATCCACACATCATACTCGTTTCTGAGACGGTTATTGTGAGTCGTCATCGATAAAAAATGATCAATTAGATATAATTGTTATCAAATTCGGTGACTTAACATATTTTGTGGTGCGAATTAGTAGTATAACCATCGAAGACACATCTAAACTGGTGCAATTATATATAAATCTCATGTATTTTGGTCAGCGGTGTCTCAATTCATATTATCGAATCAGATTCGTCATTATTACGCATCACCTGGGATCCGCTTGCAGGTTAGACTGACACTACCCGCGATTATTGTGTTCCTTGAGCAAGGGGGTATCACTTGCATCCTCCTCAATTGATCAACCCTGTCATTGTATTTATCAGAGACAGTAACTATCTATGGTGATTGCAGAATCATAATAAACAGTCCACCATACCGGGTTGTCTAATTGTCTCACAGGAGTAATAATCCGGAGAGAGCATCGTCACATGACCATCCAGTATGTTATAAGAGCGCGGTACATTAATGCTATCGCGATAATGGATTACGAAGAAATGGTTTCAGAGGTCAGTGATGATGGAACGTTCGGGTGGATTCTCGACCACTACCCAGAGTGTATTATGATCACAGCTGGTCCTGCACACGAAAAACCAGAAGAGGAGATTCTATTTGTAAACAAATACTTCGAGCAGATGACTGGATATTCAAAACAGGAGGCTCTCGGGGAGACTCCAAAGATGTTACAGGGTGAGGAAACCAGCGAGCACGTGATTGACAAGCTGACACAAAGTCTCTCTGAGGAGGGGCACTTTATCGGCGAAACAACGAATTATCGAAAAAGCGGTGAAGCATACAAAGTTCGGTGGTCAGTTGATGCACTCAAGCCGACCGAAGATGCAGGTGTCACACACTGGATTTCCATCCAGCGTGATATGAGCGATGACCCGCTGACAAACGGATTTCTCTAAATTGGTGCGGGGCAGCGGTAAGAGGATGTCACCGACAGAAGTGGTGGTAGTGGCGTGTTTTATCCACCCGAGATGAGTGTCTGATCAAGTTCGAGTTCGAGTTGAATACTAGATTTCGCTGACTCAGATGCGCGTACGAAGACAGTCCATGGTTGTGAGCCGTGTCAAGAAGTGCTCAGTACGGCACAACAAGAAATATCCGTTTGGTATCCACCGAATTTTAATTGAAGCGAGACTGTTATTTGAACGATGTCGACTGTATATATTACAGCCCCAAGGGAGACTGCAAGTGAGCTAGCCAAATTTCTCGTTGAGGAGCGATTAGCCGCATGCGTGAATATTATGAATTGCAACTCCACGTATCGATGGGAAGGTGAAATGTATGAAGATGATGAGGAGGCTGTTTTATTCGCCAAAACAACCGCAGAACGGTACCCAGAATTGGAAAAACAGCTCGCTGAAAAGCACACAAATGATGTGCCCTGTATTGAGCGGTTTGATGAGGCTGATATTATCGACTCATTCGCTAACTGGGTACAGAGCGAGATGGAATGACTCCGAAAGGAATACGAACGCGAGCATGGTGATGTCGATGCCCTCAGATAATTTTACCCTCTCAGTATTAAATCTAAACCGCAATTCGAACAAGCGGTAAGCACACATTTCATATTTCGGATTACCGATTGTGCACTGAGTTCCACACTATCATGCGTCATATCACAGGTATGATGCTCGGTGCCTATCTCTGATATTCCTCGGCGACTAAACTCGTGGAGTCCTGCCAGTATATCAACATAAACACGAATGTGAAGAGGATGTCATCGAAGACTTCACACACCCGAGCTGGAGTCGCTGAGTGCAGTCAACGTAGACCTCAATTGCAGCTATTCAGAAGAGCTATCAGAAACAGACGTGAGCACTTGCTATGGTTAATCAATTTGCTTTCGTTCTCTTCTGGCTCCCAATCGTTTTCGCCGTCCTCGTTGGAGCGTCCTATCTCGGGACAAAACTCGCCCTTCGATCGTATTTCGAGAACGAAAATCCTCCTTCTGCATTCATCGGCATTGATGATAAAAGCGGGAAACAATAACCACGCAGACTTTCACGGTTGACTCGGCTGTGAGATCGTGAAATATACACCGTGACAACTCTTCTCTGACACCCTAATATGAATATAAACATGAACATCAACGTCAACGTCAAGCATTTCAAGATCTATATAAACGATATGTCCGAAAATCGTACCGTCGAAGACGTGCCGGAAAGCGATGAAGCGTGGCGTGAAGTTCTCGATGAAGACGAATATCATATTCTACGCGAAGAAGGGACAGAGCGTGCAGGCACATCAGATCTACTGAAGGTGACCGAAGACGGCGTATTCCGATGTGCAGGTTGTCAATCGGAGTTATTCCAGTCAGACGAGAAGTTTGAGTCTGGGACCGGATGGCCGAGTTTCTGGGCTCCTGCCGACACGGATGCCGTTGAGACACGAGTTGACCGTAGTCATGGAAGAGTTCGAACCGAGGTCATCTGTAGTACATGTGAGGGTCACCTGGGTCATGTCTTCGATGATGGACCAGAGCCAACAGGAAAACGCTACTGTATCAATGGGAAAGCGCTCAATTTCGACGAAGAGTGAGTAGTGATGCTTGATTGAAATTAACCCTTATGACAATTTGTGACACTCACACCAACGCTTATTAAGGAGTATGACCGTACCGCGCTGGGTCGCGACAAGACTGAGACTGCAACCTTCGGACTGGGATGTTTCTGGGGACCGGAGGCGCAATTCGGCGCCGTTGAGGGCGTTATCCGGACACGAGTCGGCTACGCTGGTGGGAGGAAGTCTGATCCAACGTATCACGATCTTGGAGATCATACTGAGGTTTTCCAGGTTGAGTATAATCCTACAGTCCTCTCATATCAGGAACTGTTGAGCCGAGCTTTTGAGAATCATCGACCAAATTATCAGACAAGCAAAACACAGTATCAAAATATTATTTTACCGGCGACATCAGAACAGCAAGAAACGCTCAGTGTCTTCCTCTCAGAGCGAGGGTTTGTTGCTGACGCGATTGGCACCCGCATTGAACGTCTCTTGCGGTTCTATCCTGCCGAGGATTATCATCAAAAACACAGCCTCCGTACCGACCCAACACTATCGGATGTATTCGACGAGATTGGGTATGATGATGAAACATTGCGAGAATCACCTGCCGCTGCGAAACTCAATGGGTATGCGGACGGGCACGCTATCCCCGAGGATGACCACCTCCAGACAGCTCTTAGTCGAACGGTTTGAGACAAAGAAGGTCTCAACCGAGTCCCCGGATAGATACGAAGTCACGAACTTATCAGACGGAAGGAAGTATTGTATGTGGAGCAGGTGCAATCCCACTGAGGCTGTGGATACGCACCGTCACAGCGGCAATTCCCACACCTTTTGATTCCAAAATGGCACATATATTAGTGTCGGCCCAGTGGTTACGAACCCAGTGTGGTCGAGCGCCCGAAAACTGGCGGTTCGAGTGTAAGTATGAGTGTAACTGTGAGTGTCCGCCCACTCTGGAAACAGAGTGCCCTCTGTGCAAACAACAACCACCGGGCACCGGGCAAACACCACACAAAGTAACTCTGAGTCCGTGTCCGTATCTGTCGAAATCTGCCGGACTCCCCGAGGCACAAACAACTTCGGGAGCCCGAACATGATAATGGATAGGAGTCCCGGGAGCGGGGGCGGAAGCTAAAGCTAGAGCTGAGATGTGGCACTCCCAAGTGAACTGCACTCAACTCAGCTCAACCGATTCAACTCGACTTAACTGTACTCAGTCTCAACTCAACTCAACGCAACCCAGCGGTGCGGTGCCGTGGGATTCCTCCGCGTGAACCCGGAGGAGGATGTCAATCCGAAAAGATAGCTATCGAATATTCTTTTTGATCTGCAATGTTCGATGCAACATATACCTCGTGGATTTATATTACGATATGAGATAATCAATATTGTTGAGCAGGGCTATGGCTCGGGCTGACCCAATCGGAGGTGATGAAGATCAGCGTAGCAGAACAGTCGGTGGCACTCTAAACAGCGTTTCTTTTTGAATCCACACGCGGACTCAGCGCAGGTGGAACGCCTGTGTGGTGCTCTGATTCAACTTCAAATACCGACACTCACAGTCCCAACAACTGATATAATGACCTCAGTTGAACAGACACCGCTTACACCCTCGGAGATTATCAATTCCCAATCAAAACACGCGGTGTGATATGATAATTCGCGACTCACGCTTATAATTTATACTAAATTCCCAGACAGCCGTCATTCATATCTGTAAAACGATACATAAATGACCGCTCACCACGAATTAAAGATTATGAGCATGGTCAAGTCTGCGAGTCAATTCCCTCCACTTATTCCTCAATTCATGACACGAGGCACTACGCTTGTATATCCACCGTCCAGATCGACTGAGAACAGAAGATAGGATTCGAATATATGTCATCAGACACTGACTCGGTCCTCTCCAAATTCACTGATTTGGACTCACTGCCTGGCTCCGCTGCCGGTCCAGACCCGTCACCACTCTCGTTAGCCCTGCGGATTGGCGTCATCGTTATTGCAGCTGTGGTCGTTTATCTGGCTCGACCATTGATCCATTTCTGGGTTTATGGAATGCTCTTCAGCCCGACTGGGCTTATTCTCTTTGGGACTGCGACCGTTGGCGTCGTTATCGCCGTTTTACTGTTCCTGTTCCCAGGACTTCGCAGCGTCATCAGATTTAATGATGTCAATGTAGCTGGGAGCGTGATTGTCTTCGTGTTCTTCCTCTCGATTGGTGTCGGAGGAGTGACCGGAGTGTTCGAGAGTAATAGCCTTGCTGAGCGGACAACACTCAATGTCGAAGAGATCGATGAACTCCCAGCTATCGCCGAGGAAAATCCACGAATCGTCCCGCGTCCAGTCGCCGATGTTCAGACACGTGGATCAGTCTCGTATCGACAACACCGACTTGGAACGAGCGATATTGCTCGCTCCCCAGATGGATCGCTGGTCTGGAGCTATGCAATCGAGCCTGATCCATTTCGTATCCAACTGACAGGGAACCAACGAGGTGTGTTGCTCAGCGATATGACATCAATTGAAAACCGCAGCATCTCTGCGTTCGACCAACAGGACTTCGAGCACGGGCAAAATATGTTCTTGTTCCGGTCGGCGAGTTGGCAACTCAAGACAACTGGTGGTTACTGGAGCACATATCAAGATGACCCTGTTGAGTTTGTCCACGATGGAACGGCATACATGGCATATCCGAAGACCGGTCATGAGTGGAAACTGACCCCAATCCCACACACAGTTCCAGTCTGGGATGGTGTTGGACTTGTCCATCCAGACGGCACAATCGATCACCTGTCACCTGAAGAAGCACAAGAAAGTGACATACTCGATGGGCAACGTCTGTATCCGCTGACGCTCGCTCGCGAGGAAGCTGAGTCGCTTCGGTTCCGAAATGGGATTATCAATCAGCTCCCGGTCGTCGGTTCATTTCGTGGCGTCATCGAACCCGCATCACTCCCAGCCACTGCGAGCAATGAACAACCGTTTGTTATCGATACAGAGTCAGACGGAATAACCTACGTGATGGCAATGGAACCGTTTGGCGAGTCGACTCGTGGTCTTGATGAGGTGTGGCTGTTTGATGCTGATACGAATGAACGGAAGGTATTTTCAACCGGTCGAGAGACACTACTTGGTCCCGAGCGGGCAGTTGGGATTGTTCGGTCGGAGGATAGTCGGACAAACTGGGCTGGTGCCGATGGAGACGGACAATTCAAAGTCGTTGAGCCAATTCCGGTCGTCGTTGACTCTCAATTATGGTGGCACACCAAGGTATCACCGACAGATAACACCGATGTAACCCGAAATGTCTTTATTAACGCTGATACCGAAGAGGCGATTGAACTCGGGCGGACTGAGGACGTCGTCTCATTCCTCAATGGTGCATCAGTCAGTACTCAGGAGAATGGAACAAGAGTTGAAGAGTCTGAGCAGACCGAAACCGCAACGACTGCCTCAGGCGACGATATTGGGTATGTGATTGTCGTTCGCGATGAGAGTGGAACTGTTGTCGACCGAATCCGAGTTCCACAGAATCAAACCGCGACTATCGAGAGTGCTCAAGCTAATACGACGGTGACAACATCAACTGCTTCGGCATCATCAACGACGAATAATTCCACATCTTAATTCCCATTGAATGTAATTGCTATTGTGTCGAAATTGTATAGATTGTCAAGGTGACTGCCTCGGGGCTTTGACGGTGATGTGGACCCCGAGGCAGGTTCACGTCACCCTCACAGTCTTTGGGATGTCAGACGGCACGTCATCGACAGACTGACACGAGTATGTTATGTTTTCGTATCAGGTGGGTCCTGACCGATTCCAGTGTGTGTGCCGATTCTCACAACGGGATGTAAACAGGTGGGCTTTCTGCCACACTATCGATAAACACATTTTACGCAGGGCGCGTCCGGGTTAACAGTGAGTCTGACTGGGTCACTGTTCTTTCCATCAACTACATGATCTTCTCAATTGTTAGGACTGTGAGTGTCGCTCTTCGAAGTTGCAGCGGCACACGCAACAGGCGTTCCGGTTGAACTGAGGATGGAGTGTCTGTGTGGGTAGAGAGAAACACTACTCAGAGTGCCACCGACTGATAGAAAGACGAAACATCCGTTTGTATTGGAAGCTGACACACAGTGACTGTTATTCGTCATTCACGACTCGGAATCGTAACGTCGTAATAGAGTTTTGATCGGTTTTTTCACGAAGTTCGACTGGAACCGCAGGGAGTTCAACCGTTGTTGAACTGCCATTATATAGCAGTTCGACGTGTGGAGTCGTCTCATCAAATTCGACATCAACAGGATGTCGATCGATGACGATCTTTACTGTATTTGAGTGAGGCTTCGAGACATGTATACTGGGCTCCTCATCAGGAATATAATCGCCAATGTCCTCACCATTTCGCTCTGCTCGCTTGATCAATCGATTGAGTCGTTTGATACGACGCTTCCGAGCAAACTTCTCTCTTCCTTCTGTGTCTTCTGACTGACGACGGTTTCTCGCGGATGACCGACGACGGGCCTCTCGAGACCGAATATGTCGTGCAGTCACGCTCGATGATTGGTTGATGTCAATATCAGCCTCGTCGAAATCGATGTTATTCAGTAATTGGATCAGTTCGCGTATTGCATCAAATTTCATATTATCTGTACGTTAATTTCACTGATATTTATATAACTCTTTGCATAATTGCGGTATCCTGCCATTATTAACACCGTAACGCAAGCCATGATTCAAGCGAAGCGGTGTTTCTCCAGACTATATAAAGACAATTCTTATCGAAAGTGCGAAGCGAACACCCACAGTTTTAGCCGTAGTTGACCTCCTCCCACCCCTGAAGGGGTGGGATTCCCCGAAGGGGAGTTCAAGATTGCGCGTTTCCTCGGTCCTCAACTTCTCTTTCGGGAGGGGCGTTCGACGGTGACCATCCGGTTACGACTCCGGACGTGCTTTCCAGCGCGTACAGCCCGGTCAAACGGGCCTTCCCGCCCGGACGCGCCGGGCGCTTCGACGTCCCGAGTACCGGTCGGTGGGTTGTCTCCTATCATGTCGGCTTCATCCCACACTCAAGCCGTTGGCTTTCGTCTTGAACAACTGTAATTTAGCGCGTTGTCTCTCTGGGACACACTTTCTTTGTAGTTCAACAGAGAGTCTCGTGGGTTAACTGACGTAGTCGTGGTAATCCATATATTAATCTCACAGTGATATCTGTCCCCCAGGTTTGACTCACTGGTGGCTGGCTTTGTATACCGGTGGTATTGTGGCAGTGGTGAAATCGAGCGTAGACATTCATCTGTCTGGAGCGCAAATGTATGCACATGAGCAAAGAACGTCAGAAGGAACAAACAAAAACAACAGGCAGTGATGAGACTATTGGAAGTTCACGTTCACAATCAGGGTCTCGGGTCTCTCCTCGACCAGTTTCAGACCGTAGTAGTTGGTCTGGCTTACTCAAACGAACACTCAATGTACTCAGTTCGAGAACAAAGGCGAATCAGGGCAATAGTTCTTCTAGTGCTGTTACCCTTGCTGGTCTCATGTTTATTGGGGCACTCATCGCTGGGATAATCCCGCTTCCGCTGACGTGGATTGGAGGCGTCGCTGCTGGGTCAACTGTCGGCGCGAAGACTGAGAATGGGTCACCAGTGCTCGCAACAGGGATCGGGGCATTAATCGGATTTACTTTTGGACTTACCTTCGCACCCGCTCTTTTCGGGTTGGGTATCCTTTTGACGCTGATATTGAGTGCTGTCAGTGCAGCAATCGGTGGAGTAAGTTTTCTTCTGCTTGAGTAATCGTATCGCTATGGATGACGCTGGAATCAAAGTACTGATTACTCGTTTGTAGAGACCTCACCTAATCGATTAGCCTAACACTTGTTTACGTTCCTCTTCGGACAACTGCACCTCTGGGGCGGCATTCAGTGAGCAGTTCTCACATTCATATGAATCCCCTCCAGCATCGAATCGATACACGGGAGCGTTCGTGACAAAGAACGCATCTTCTTGACGACGAGTAATAACAGTACTCGCACTCGCACCACAGTTTGGACAGTAGTCTTTGTCTGTGGCTGGTTCCTGAAACGTGACGGTGTCTCGTCCGAGTAAGTGACCAGCATATGCTTCCTCTCTAGTCGTCTCGATGATATCACTGGCAGGGACTGGTTCCTGTTCGATGGTATTCTCGATGCCGGCCTGTGTGTCTGTCTCAATGTCGATATATGGACTCGTCGTCACGGTATTTTGTGACCCAAGTAGATAGACCGTGACCGTTGCTGTTCGCCCAGTGATATCAATCGTGTTGTTCCAGCCAGAGACAATCAGTTCGATATCTGTCGTTACATCTGTTATCTCTGCGGTGCATCGCCCACCAGTGACGCTGACACCGTGTTTGGGATCGGACACAGACACTGATCGCTTCCAGCCAACGCCATGTGCGTCATAGACGCCATGTCCATATGGAGAGTCTGTGAGTTGAGTATAGAAGAGTTGCTCTTCTCCAACAATCTCGATATCGCCACTGATTGCATTTGGTTCGATATACACATCCTGTGCGCCATCAATGACGATGGTCCCCTCAACACCATTGTATGGAAGATAAATATCTTCAATTGATCCACTGACAGTGGTTTCTGTATCGTCTGATTGGACTGTCTGTTCGGTTGGTCGTTGACAGGAAAATACGTATTCAGGGTTGACGAGTTTGACATTGCCGGTCACCGAATTCCGTCTGAAGTGGACATTCTCAGCATCAATGACCGAAATCGGCGTTTCCTCACCCCCATTGAGTGTGACATCTCCCGTGAACTCATGTGTATGCGCATTGCTCATTGTCTGTAAGATTGTACCCGCTTGAGTGTGTATTATGCTTTTGCTGAGTTACTCAACGCTAAATCTCGCTCCGCTTGATTAGGGAGTAAATGAAGAGTCCGGCGAGAATCACATTAAGATAAACAAGGATGGCGGCAAGAAATCGAGCCCCGAGACCCAGCGGACCGATGCCACCATATCCGATTGTCAGAAATGTAATATATGCAAAGTATACGTTGAGCAGGAAAGTGCGAGTGCCAGTTTGAGCCTCGGTATCTATGACGATTTCACCCAGTATCTGAGACAGTGAGGTCTGTCCAGCACCAGTTTCGAAAAGCGGTCCTCCAAAAGCAAAGAGAATCGCAGCTATCAGTGGAAATAGAATAAAGACGGTAGTGATTCGATACAGGCGAAGTCCGTATCCACACGAAAATTCAAGAAAAAGATTCTCTGCTGTCCGGAGTCCGTTTTTGATTCGTGTTCGGATTGGCTCTGTCGAATCGGTTGCAATCTGAGCGAATTTCCTCCTTGCGTGTTGTTGTCGTTTTACCCGGAATTCACCAGCAGCCTTGATATTACTCTGCTCTGAAGCACTCGATTTTGCTTTCAAGTATGTCTTTTCGACGTGTGCTGGTGTGAGTTCAACTGCTGGTGTGAACTCAGTTTCTGGTTGAGCAAAATTGTGAAGCACCCAGTTGTTTCGGTCAAGATACTCAAGATGTTGTGAGAAGTCAAACGTATCGAACGTTGTATCACAAAATCGAAAATAATCGAGTAATTCTCGTCTATCAGCCGGGTTGGCCGCTGTCAACAGAACATCTCCGATTGTTGCCTGTGTAAAATCGAAATATCCCCACCCACGCTCTGGTTGCATGATTGTTCCTTCCTCAATTGTTGCATCAGTAAAATCGAGATATGGATCATTGATGAACGTTGGCGTTTCAATGATGAGCGTCTCAGTGATCTCAGCGTTAGTAAAGTCGACGGCTGCTCGGAACTCAGTTGTCTGAAACTCAACTGAGACGATATCTGTATCACTGAAGTCAGCCGTTTGAGTGAATATCACGTCAGTGAACACTGCATCAGATGCGAGATAATTTGTTCCCCCGTTGAATTCGGCACCTCGAAAGACAGCGTTCGCGCTGAAGACGCTGTCTGTGAATGTGACATCACCATCGAAGATCACCTCATCAAAGTCAGCGGTATCACCGAATGTCACATCAATAAAGGCTGCATCATCGGTGAATGTGCTCCGTTCAAAACTTACGCATGTGTTGAATTCTGCTCCTTCTGCGTTCGTGAACCCAAATGTACCCTGCTCAAAGGTAGCCCTCGCGGTAAATCTGGTATTCACTAATGAGAAGTCATCCGCAAGCACGTCTGCGCCCCCAATAACTGATACCCCTCTGAAGGAGGCTTCTCCATGAAACACCGCGTCGCTGAAGGAGATGTCTTTCTCACAGCGTAACTCATCGAAATCAGCATCGGCATGAAACGTTGCCCCGTCTAGTCGGATAGTGCCGTTTGCTGTAGCGTGCTCAAAAACAGCGGTGTCATGAAATGTGACGTCTTGAAACGACGTATGATAAAATGAGGTATGTCTGAATGAGGCGATATTATGAAAGGTTGCATGATTGAAAATAATATTCTCATCGACGGTGCTTGCCTGTTCGGCAAACCGTGCACCATCGAATGAGACAGGACCGTTGAATGCTGCATTCTCGAATGAGACATCAACAGCAACTGTTATTTCCTCACACACGAGGGACTGCTCAAAGGTCGTCTCGACACAATCAACCATATCACCAGTAAAAACTGTCTCAGAAAGAGTGACCACGTCAGTGAACACCGCCTCAGCAGCGAGTAATCCGTCTTCAAATTCACAATTTGGTGCGTCTAAGCCGTTGACCGTACTATTCCGGAGGTCAACACGTTCCTCAAATCGTGCATGAGCAGCAGAGATTCCGTTTTCGATTGTCGTATGTCGAAAGTCAAGTGGATATTGATTGTCTGTCTCAACATCGATATAATCAAGATCAAGATATGGGATGTGCGCCCCAATAAACTCCTTTTTATCGTTTGCTTCAGCCTCTAACTCGGAGAGAAGTGTCGAATGAACATCCTGTGGTGTAATGTCGTGGTGTCTCCGTTCTTCGGGAGTCATATGAAAGAGACAGCGGTCGTCCTCTGGATGGGACTCGTGTGGACACGACCATGTGGCTGTCAATGATGAGAACTGATTCTCGTCTGGAGTAACTGTATATTGGCAGTTCATTCGTCGTATGCTAAGATGAGTAGTAACTGTCTGTTATTTATCACTGTGTGCTTGCTTCGATCATATCTCGCGGCTCTATATTCGATGCAGAACAAATTTGATGACATGAAATAACCGTCAGATCGTGTTCAGGATACGTATGATAGGTTCGATACTCCCGTTGTGAGAGACAGTTGATTGCTGTGTATGCGTCTGTATCGAATTTGTATACAATCGTGAACGACCTTGCATCTGGAAATGATTCAAGTGGCTCAATTCGGACGGTCGTCTGAATACTCGTATGCTCATCTCCGAGCGTGTGAACTGTCGTGAGTTGTGTGTTCACACAGAGTTCAATCGTATTGAGTGTCGTATCCGGTGGCTGCTCTGTCCGTACTGGCTGACAGGAAAAAATCTCATAAAACGGAAGTGCCGGCACACTTACAGCGTGGGATTCCCCAACAATATGAAATTCTGCTGGGTGTGCACAAAACAGTGTTTCATGAGTCGTTTTAATATCAATGCCATCGAGTGACTGTGGGTGCTTTGACTGGATAAGATAGAGTTCTTTTTCTGACATGGTTATAGTAAATCTGAGAGTGTCATATTCTGAAATCGATTAACTCGATTTGGGAGCGGTGCTTGCTTACGCTGAGTGTCGATAAGGATCTCATAATTCGGATGAAAGAGCAGATTCGGCCTTACACCACGATATGTGGGTATTGGGCGCCACGTTTTCGGTTGGTATCGTTCTCGATATTCTGTGACGTAGTGAGTCCCATTCGCAGGGGTAATGACCGGTCGTGATGAATCCGGAGCAAATAGATAAAACAGCTCTCCGCGTCGAGTCTCACCATTGCCAGTATAATCATCATATGCATAATATGACTGATAGTGGGTGAAACCTGCCTGTGAGACAGTGTTGAAGTATGCTTTCTGATGAGATGAATATGTATATCGCGAGTAGCCCCATGTCGCGACAACACCGCTTTCTGTGAGTGAGTCCTTTAATAATCGATAGAACTGTGTCGAGTAGACCGGAAGCAGATCATCAGTTTTCGCACCAGGTAGGTCAAGCAAAATCACATCATACTGTGCATCTGTCCGCTGCAAGTAATCGTAGATGTCAGCCTGATACGTCTCGACATGCTCGTAAGTATATGCGTTATTATGATACTCTCTGAGGAATGAGTTCGTTTTGGCATATTGCATGAATTCTGCGTCAATATCGACATGATCAACGGAAACATTCTCTTGACGAAGGTGATCAAGCGCAATCCAGTCACCGCCACCAACGAGAAGCACGTCAGTATCTGTGGTGTTTGGATACATTGAGAGAGGGACATCAACCAGTCCATTATGATATGGACGTGCTGTACTATCACATACCTGGATTGCTGTGTCAAGACGGAGACATCGCTCTGTCTGCCCGGCAAAAAGTGGGTTCGAACTACTTCCCTTCCAGGTACGATTATACTGCACGACGTGTTGATATTGGGTGGTGAACTGGGTCGTGATCTCAGCATCGACGGTCCCAGGCGGATACTCTTGTTCGATGTTCCCTTCAAGATAATACTCTGTTAGCGTGTTATCAACTGTCTGGTGAGAGATGACGGCTCCACCAAGCGTTGCTGTGAGTACAATCGTAATCACGACCAACACTGTTCGTTCGTGAGTGATGATATCACGGTCGCCTTCGGCAAGGATTCCCCATGGTCGAGAGCTGAATCGGCAAATAAAGAACAGAGCCGCGACGACATTAATGAGCGCGAGGGCGAAAATAGAGATAATAAGCCCAACGCTCGGATATAGGAGAAAAACATAGAGCAAAGCGCTGATCAGTCCTCCAAGATAGTCCATTGCAAGAACTGTAGAGTAGGTATCATATTCACTGCGTGAGTGAGATGTATGAAAGAATATTCCAATAACCGTATTGATCACTCGGTCGGTCCCATTCGTTATTCGCCGCACTCCCGATGATAACGAGGGTGAGTCTAAATCATTGACAAGTGCAAGTAACAGTGGAAGTTCGAAGCCTGATAAGACGCCAATCCCGACGACTGGAAGACGAGCCAGCAATCCAAGGAGTATCTCCGGAAGGAGTTGCGGCAGTGCAGCCGTATTGATCCAGATGATAAATAATAGACCAACAGGAGCGATAAATGCTAGATAAAGCTCGGTGCGAAAGACATTCTCAGGACGGGTTTTATCGAACTGTTTAGCGATGTAAGATCCAACCCCAAGCGATGAAAAGAAAATACCAATTGTCAATCCATACTGAGTGACCGTCCCGCCATACATCACAGTCAATAACTCTGAGTATGCAAGTTCATAGGTAAAGCTACAGAACGCAACGAGGAAGGTAATAGCATGTAGGCTGGTTTGCGCCGACGGGGTTATGAGCCGCTTCACTGGTTGTAACTATTGGAGTGGATGATAGAGGCAATTACCATATGCGACAAGCGTGGATCAAGATTTGAATTATGATCGGGGGTGAGTGTGGTAAGATAACGGGAACCTGCCATTGTGGAGATGACTATATTCGTGGTGAAACCTTCCATCTCTTCGTTATTTCTTCGTCATTCCCATTGGATCGAACACGAAGGTCAATACACTCCCATCCAAGAGGTCTGGTTCCACCACCGGCGAGTTCAGCGTTGATATCCGCACCGACTCTGTACCATCCGCTCCGCGGATTAAGATCAGATTGGATGTCTCCAGTCGGGTCATCGTAGGTCGTGTCCCAGTTGATGGGTCCAGGTCCAGGCGACCGTTCAGTGAATGTATCATTATCGCCAATAAATCCAATCCCAAGTGTGTCAATCGTGACTGGGACGCGAGAGACTTCATCATCGTGGTTATTATACCATGCTCCCGCGTATGCGCCACCACCATACCACGCGCGACCATTCGATGTACGTGGTGCAGATGAGAACCCACCGCGTCCTCTTCCGGTTGCGCCTCTTCCTTTTGCTGCTTCAACTGTCCCAATTGGGGATACTGTGTCCAGTCCTGCATCAATCTCCATGATGGCACGGTGATTCCAGCCGAGGGGATTGGTTGTATCCACATATTGGGCTTGTAAGGATGCAGCGTTCATTTCTCGTCGAGTCATCACCCATCGTGACTCATCTGGAACAATCGTTATTCTCAGTGTCTCACCGTTATTCATCACACTGATATCGCGGATGACATTTGATTTGCGCGGAGGTGGTGATTGATCAGACTGAAACGCGCGAATACAACCTGCTGTGCCTCCGACAGCGATACTCCCGATAAGAGCTCGAATCAGCATACGTCGCTTCATAATACGATGACGGGTAATAGTGAGATAGTGATTGTATGCATATCTATCCAGTTGGTTTCGACATTGATGACATTGTATAAATATTGTCTGCTGAGTGTATGTGCCTGATACATATGATACCCCAAGTATGAAACCCGATATACTGCGATTGTATTCATGAGTGAGTATCTATCGAAATCATACGTCCACTGTCGACACATCGAAAACTTTGAGATTGATTGCACTGTCGCTGTGGTCTCATAGCAGTCGGTGGCACTTTGAGCACTGTTTCTTTCCGAACCCACACTCGTAGTTATCTCACCTAGCACGCCTGTGTGGGCGTTCTGCTTCACGGTCGAATATCAAGTCACAGTCCCACCAACTGACAGTGTGGTTATCGTCCAATAGCAATGATACCAAGACTCACCGGATAGGTATTGAACTCCCGCACATACCGTCTGTGTCGGAGTTCAACCCCAATCGTGTTTTCTGTGAACGGCTTCAGAGACAATCCCCACACTCACTCTTGTGGGTGTGAGTAGACACGTTACTAGCCACTCAATGACATTTGGGGTGTGTCTGTCGTATCAATGTCGACTGCGTATCAGTTGGCTATCAAAAACAATCAGGAGTTACCTGCTTCAGGAACGATTGTCACCGGAACTGTTGCTTCATCAGCGACGACAAAGCCAGTATGTCCCTCACGAGCCGTTGTTAATCGACCTTTTGACCGGTGACCAATCACAATATGGTCGATATCAGCACTCTCTGAGAGTTCGACCAACTGCTTACCGATTGCTGTTCCTGAGCGGAGTCCGCTTCGACTGAGATGCTCAAGTCCGATATCAATGGAGACAGTCGTCTCTGGGAGGGATTCACGAATCTCATCACGAAAGTCTCGTTCATCCCCAGATGCACTCTCAGTTTCTGTTATATGAGTTATATATAATCCTTCATCGAGACCGCTCGCCAGTCGTACTGCCACATTTAGAACTGTTTTGAACTGCCCATCATCGCTGACCGCAACTAGGATACCCATAATTATGTCATGGGTTAGAATTAATAATAGTTGACGGCGTTCTGAGCGATTTCGTTAGCTGAGCGGGCGAGCGACTTGAAATTGGGGCAATCATCGACACAGATTCCTCAGCAGCAATTACTCATCAAGGATCTATGAACTGTCAAGATTCAGTCCCCCACAGGATCGCTCCGTATCAGATGTCACGCATCATCGCGTCGTTAGCCAGGACACTGCGCGGTGAGGAGAAACGCCCGGTCACTTTCGGCCGGACCGTCGACGTACTCTCGCCGTCGGGTTTGGACCGCCTCGAAGCCAGCACGCTCAAACCACTTGCTCAACTCCGAGGGGGTAAACGCTCTGAGCGTCGTTGTTGTTGTTGTCCGTCGCGTCTCACCGGTAATGTTATGAGTCATTGTGAATGTAACTGACCATTCAAACGTGTCGTCCTCAGTTGGGCACTGTTCGTCACGCTGAGTGATCTCATAGCCGTCGGCGTGTCGAGTCAACTCGCGGGACCGGGTATCCTCAAGTTGTCGGTGAACGCTACAGACGACCCGTCCATTCGGGCGGAGTATGGATCCGAGCTGCTCAATTGTCGTTTGGGCGGTCGAATCCGGTCTAACATGACCGAGCACCGCAGCAAGAAGGACGACTAGATCTATTATTGTTCGTGGATGCCCTCCTAAGCGTTTTCGAGGATATATTCGGATAACATTCCTGACGTTTTTCAGCGTTTAATTACTCTCATCGATGATTGGTCGAGTCACAGATAACAAAAATTGAGCTGATCATTGATGAGATAGTGTCAATGTCAGTATCGAACGGAAATGGGTCGTGTTTTCCACTCGGGATTTTCAGCATGAATCTCCGTGACGTCTCAGGACCGATTGAGGAACCACATCAATTATCCACAGACGACCACGACCTCAACCTCAAGTTCAAGTTTAATTTCGAATTTCAGGATGTCAATCTGCTAGGTGTTGCAACGCTTCATTGCCACAGTCAGTCGTGACGTAGTAGGTGTGCTTGCGATGGGTTTCGTCCTTTGGTTTCAATTTCCGCTCGGTTGCTTTGATTGTGGAGCCCTCATACTCAGTGACGAGACCGACCTGCCGAAGCGCACGATAAAGATGGCGGACGTATTCAAATTCCATATTCAATTCTTCGGCGGTCATCCGTGGATAATCTGGTCCACCACGCGCCAGTCGTTGGATAAGCGTGTGTCCATCAGGAAGGTGTCGAAGGACGTTCCGCTGTCCGTCAGGTTCGTCGAGAAATCGGAGGAGATGATCTCCTTCCCGTGACAGTCGGTAGTAGGTGTGATGTTGACGAACCTCATCAGCCTGCTTGGCTTTCACGCGGCGTTGTTTGACCGTTCCTGACTCGACTCGGTCAAGTAACCCTGCTGTCTCCATTTTCTCACACAGTGGGTCAACCTGTTCACGCCGGGCATCGAGATGCCCAGCCATTGATCGCGGGTAATTCCCCTCAACAGCATCAAGATGATAACAGATGAGATACGCAACAGGACTGACCGGAAGCGGGGCTAACTGACCGACGATTTCTTGTTCACGCTCAAGTTCGGCTTTGAGATTTTTCGCTTTCTCATATCGTGACTGAGCGTTGCTTGCTGGGTCGGCATGGAGATTAAGCGTGATTTCAATTGTCTCCTCATGGGGTGTGTCGAGTGTTATCAATAACTCGCCCGTTTCCCAATGGTCGCCAGACTCAGAGCGGGCCTGCTGTAAGGCTGTTTCGACCTGCTGGTACCGCGTCATAATTGTATCTGCTTCCAGACGGAGACGATCGATCTCTGCCTGCGAGACCATTCTTAATGAGTAATCTTATTCTATCCGTTTGAATCCACCGTGTTGGGTCTGTGTCGGGAGATACTGAAGATTCAATCCGAATGAGATGAGCCGACGGAGAAAATACCAGTGTGAGTTTTAATACCGAACGAGGTGCCAGCCGGTGAGTCCACAGATGCCTCCTCTCAGGTGTCGATAATATCTGATGGACGGTCTTGTGGTACAATATTGTCTAACTGCAGACCCTCCCCGATATGCTCATGAATGATGAAGACGCCACTCTGCAGGTATCAATTATTGCCGCGATATTTGTTGGAGATTTGAACGTCAAAAGGATATTGGAGCAACTGCACGATGCTCGGAGTAAGCAGAATGCGGCGCGGCGACAATTCATCACTCTGCTCAAATACAAGGCTGAACTGTCTAGTTGTCACCTCACGCAAGTTGAATCCGGAGGGAAAACCAAACAGTGTGCGTCCTGCGGTGTGGAGACGGCAAACCCGTCGTCAAGAGATACTTCTGAACCCTGTGTGGGTTTGAGTGTGACCGCGATGCGAGTGCGGCGATGAGCATCTTGCACCGAGGTTTTTATTTGTGAAGACTTGGGCGACCCGTGAATCTACCTGTCGAGACTGTGCTCCTCACGGACACCCATTCTGTCTGCAAAACACGTCATCGAAGTAAGAAGCCTTGGGGCTTGAACGTAAGCTTGAGGCAGTCTACATCTAGTCCGTGATCTCAATACTGTGTGTATCGGCGAGCCTTCGACGAGTTTGTTCGAGTTTTATTCCACCAAGACCACCCAATACAGTGGCAATGACGAGCAACCCTAACACAGTCACCGACTGCAAAACACCAAAGTCTGACCACAAGAACGCAGCGACAATACCTGCAATGAACACGAGCAGTAACACAATACTCAGTGCCGCTCCAACTATTTCGAGCCCGCCGAACAACAATCCAAGTCCACCGAGTTCGAACACGTCCTCAAAATCCATACGTGTATTATTTTTGTTACTTTAGCCATTTGAATTTTGTCCTCTCTCTTTGATGTGACTACGAATGACGTAAGCGACAGGCTGTTCGAGTTATGATATATGTTTGTTTCGCACTCACCGTCGACATCTCCTGTGGCCTTTTGTACAGATCAAAAGAAAGCCCTCAGGTTGGTTCACCGCCAGAATCGCATGACGGGAAATCCGGTATACAATAGTCTTATATATTGTTATTTTGTGAATCATATAGCATGACCGGCGGCAAAGTAACCTCAATCGAAGCGAAGGGGAAGGTGCAGAAGATTCGAAGAAAGGAACATGAGAAGATAGGTCACACAGTATCTGCGGAAGTCAGCGAAATTGAGTACACAGAGGATAACATTATACTGACATTTCGATTTACGGATTTATCAGGTGGTTCGAAAATTCGTTATGATTTAGATAATTCTGATGAATTTGATGATTTGAAAAACCTCACGACAGAGCATGAGTTAGCACCTCACAATGTCGAGCATTTAGACGGGCTCAGTTTTGAGCTTGTATACGACGGGACAAATTGGATTCCACTGTGTCATACAGGAAGAGCCGATGGAGCAGAAAGAACCATTCGATGGGCACTCGCAAACTCCGCGAAGGAATTCAGAAAGCTCATGATCACAGTCCTGACTCTTCCGGGTATGATATTCTCTGGAGTTAGAAAGCTCACTCTTGGGATTACGTATGCACCAAGCAGTATTATCTCCTCAGGTGAGAGACTTCAGCAATTAACCGGTAAACAGATCATATTATCAGTGTTAATATTGAAAAAGCTCTTAATAGTTGGTGCGGTGTTGTATTTGATACTGTGATATCTCCCACGAATAGAGTCGTGGGCTTGCCTCACTGAGGGTTAGATCCACCTCTTCTGGGGAGCTCGCAGGTTCCATCTCACCGGTGGTTCCTTTGAGTACGACCTGCATTTTGGGTTAAGCCACAACAGCCCCTCCCGTCGATAGCGGACTCTGAATGTTCTTACCGACGGCTCATTTGCCGATGTTCGTCGCGCCACTCGCCGTTGTCATCCACTCCGCAGTCGTGACACTTGACACGCGCACCTCTCGAGTGATGTTCTGCCGCGGAGACCCACACCGCCAGCACGTCCGAGACATCCGAGATACAGTGGAGATAAGAGAGAAGTTTACAGTACCATCTCCGTCGGACTTCCACAGTTACTCCTTCTCCCGTACACCCATAACCTGAAAGAAACAAGTGTTGTTATGAACGCAACACAGGCAGCGAAACACGATATTCCGGCGTATGTGATCGACAGGGCAGATTCAATACAGATAGTCGATTTAGCAGACATCGGGCGTGAGTCTTATTTCCAGTGTATGGGGTCTCATCGATCACAACGAGCAATCCAGTGTTTATTTCCAGAGGAAGGAGGCTTTGAAAATGAATACCGGTGTCTTGAATGTGGCAGTGTGGCATTGTTGCGACTCAAGTGATCACGTTGGTCTTGCAGACGAAAATACAGATTATCAGGCTGGCAGGATTTGTTACTGTCATGTGAGCACGTATCGTCCGAGTGAACAAAGACGCTTCCTGAGTATTCATTTTATTGGACAGTAACAGAGTTATATTGTGCTTAAATTACACTCGAATCATGAGGTGTCTCAATCCCCAGAGTGTACTCTTCTGTCAATCATTATCACTTGGACCAGTGTTTCTCCGCGAAACCACACTTATTAGAGTTAAACTACCAGTCCGCGCGTGCTGTTTTTTCTGTTTCGGACAGCGAGACTCACACTGCCACCGGCTAGTGTGTCTAATAACTGCTTCGAATGAACATCGGGAATGTGGAGTGATTGAGTCACTATTTCCGCCATTTACTCGTATTGAGACGGATAATTGCATGAGTATTATATTGAAAAAATAGTGTTGCTACTCTGAATCAAGTAAAATCACGACATTTTATATATCATGCTCACAGTAAGAGTGACTGTTAGGGCATGGGAAGTCGAACAACAATTCCCTTCTCTCAGAGTTCATCGAGGCTGACTCATCCAGAGTATTATTCAGTACGATCAATCCTGAGATAAGCCCTAACAACCAAGCCAAACTACCGGTTTCATACAATAAGTAACTTGGCATTGTGACCAAGATTCCGATATATACGGACACATGGACTGGTGTCTGTCCCCAATTGGAAATTCGGTATGGTCCCTGTGGGGTCATCGCTATCTCAAATTGTCACTCTATGAATCAAAACTATCAGAACCGATCAATTGTGTATCGAGTGACCGGCCAACAGAGTTCGGCAGTCAATAGCGTCGAAAATTAGAATCAGAATCAGGACTGGTAGTCGTATCAACTCAAATCTACTCGTCACTGACTGACGAACTCACCACCAGTGATTTCGAACCGAGCCCTCCACCCTTCTCAGTATCACTTACGGGTTCCAATCGTCCGTCTGCCATCGAGAGCGAATTCCGCAATGCATGCGAGATGACGCTCATACATTCATCAAGCCGATTGTTCTAGCGCCCCAGTCTTTCCCCGCTGACTCTGGAGAATGCTGCTCACGGTCAGCACAAGCCAGCCTAGCATGAACGACGTTCCTGAGGGTACGTGCTCAGGAGATGTCGAACTCATCGAATGCGTCTGGTTCCGTCGCATCAAAGTTCATCACGTCATATTATGTCCGGCACCAACGAGCCCGATAACGGTCCCATCGGGGTCCGTCAGCCGCGCTCCAGCAAACTCGTGTGGAATGTATTCCCAATCGGCTGTCAGCAACTCGGCTTCAATAGTCGGTTTTCCGGTTATCAGTATTTCTTCGATTGCGTCAGCAATCCGTTTTTGCTGATCGTCAGAGAATAACTCAGTGACATTCATATCGGTGATCGTTTTATCTGGATACCTGCTCACCTCTCTCAGTCGGTCATTCTTAGCGACGAAATCGACTATCAGGGTTTATCACATAGAACATATTCGTGAGCGCATCTAGCGCTCGTTCGATGAAGGCACGTTCCTCACTCACGTTTTTTATCAGTAATATCCTGAAGTGTCACAACTGAGCCGCTAAATTGGTCTCTTTCGTCGGTGAGGACACCCATGTGATCCTCACAAACAATCGGATCACCGCCGCGGGGTTGGATTGTCACCTCAAGAGAGGCAGTTTCGGGACCATCGTCCGACAATAAGCGTCCTAACTGTTGCTCTGCCTGCTCGATGGTCGGGTCATCTTTGATGAGTGACGGCGTGCTTCCAAGAATGATTTCTCGGTCGTAACCGACTAACTCAACGAAATTGTCGTTGACGTAACTGAACTGTCCCTCTTGATCAAGCACATATACGGCGTTAGTCAGCGCATCGATAATTGTCCCGTGTTGTTCAAGTTCCCGCTGACGCTGACGCTGTTCTGTGATATCCCGGAACTCAACGACCAGTTGTCTGATTTCACCCTCCGGAGAAACTGGTGCGACCTCACATTCTCGGATGACCTCTCTAATCGGGAAATCAAGCGTGACTGTGTACGAAACAGGTTCGCGTCGCTCAATGCATGTTCGGTATGCCCCGATTACCTTCTTTGCGTTTTCCGGTCCAAGCACTTCGTGTGGGGTATTGCCGACGATTTCGGGTTTCTCTCGACCGATGAGTTCGACAGTCCGTCGGTTACACTGCTGATAGCGGAACCCGTTATTTTCAATCTGAACCAGAATCAGGGCATTCTGTGCGTTCTCGAAAACAGCCGTGTACTCTTTTCGCGTCTCGCGAAGTCTTTGCTGTGATCGATACTGCGTGACAGCATTTTCGATCCGGTTCGCGAGTAACTCATACTGTTCTGACCCCGATTGTTTTTGAATATAATCGGTCGCATCTGCTCTCAGCGCGTCACTGGCAACGTCCTCGCTACCCTTGCCAGTAAACAGAATGAACGGCAGCTCTGCATGGGTGTCTCGGACGGTTTCGAGAAACTCAATACCGTCCATGTAAGGCATATTGTAGTCCGAAACCACACAGTCAGGCGGGCAGTCGGTGACTATTGTCAGTCCTTCGTCGGGGCTGGTTGTGGTCTCGACAGCGAACCGATTGCTCTCGCGTTCAAGAAACGTCGCGGTGAGATCTGCGAAGTTCGGCTCATCATCGACGTGCAGAACCCGGATCGTCGCCTGAAGAGCCTCTGAGATAAAATATCGTTCATAGTGTTCATTATAATAACCTTGCGGCGTCGGGATTACATATTGTGTTGATCTTCTGTTTTCTTCGGTCGCTGGTATGTGACTTTCATTATCTTGAGTGTGGTAGTGGCGTCCCCAGCGTTTTCAAGATCGACTGCCGAGCGCCTGTCACACACTTAGAGCTCCAGAAATCCGAATCGCTCTCAGTTCTGCGGGTAGTGCCTGCGCTATATCAGCCTTGGCAGTATGACCACTGTATCTCTCCGAACCCACACATCCACACTCAGACTGAGTTCACCTGGGACGCCCACTTACGCATTCCGCTTCGGAGACAGAAATCACAGTCCCAATAGCGGATATTCATTCGATAGTGGGGGCTGGTCCGAAGCCTCATCTTCGTTTTATCAGCTGTGATAATCTGGAGCGATAATCTAGTTTGTTCGCCTCATCCAGTGTCTCTCGGTCATGACTGCGGTCGAAGCCGACAGCGCCGATCCTGGCGATGCCGGTTGACAAGGATAATAAAATCAAGCACCTCTTATCTCAGAAGTCAAATATAATTGATAGTGAGTGATGCCAAACAATTACCTGATCACCGGTCCACCACAAAGTGGAAAAACGACCGTTATTGAAAATATTGCTGATCAACTTGATACGAATGGCTATCAACCGGGGGGAATCTATTGTCCAGAGGTTCGATCAGATCAGGAGCGTCACGGCTTCGAGATTGTGAACATCATGACCGGCGAGTCGGAGACCCTCGCACATGTCGATTATGATGAGGGACCACAGGTCGGCAAGTATCGCGTAAACGTCGCTAACATTGATGCGGTCTGTGCGGCAGCATTCTCGCATGCGTTCGACAGCGCGGATTTTCTGATTGTTGATGAGATTGCTCCGATGGAGGTCGCCAGCGAGGAGTTCACACGACAGATCCGGCGGGCACTAGATGCCGATTTACCACTCATAGCAGCGATTCACTACGATGCGACGGATGGATTTATTGGAGAAGTCAAAGATCGCACCGATACTGAGACATTTGAGGTCACTGAAGCCACACGGGATATGCTCCCATCGACGCTCACCGAGCGCATGATCATTGATTCGTAAATTATCGTTCAGAGCAATGGACAGTGACCCTTATTACTCGGTGGCAGTTTGAGCGACGCTTATATCTGAACCCACACCCAGACTCAGTTCATCTGCCATCATCAAGAACTGATTGAGAGGTGTGCTGTGAGCGCAAGATCAGACAACTGGAACATATCGGGAGTCGCTCAAAACGTTTCCCTGATCAGCGTAAGGGATTATCAGTTATCCATATTCAATCTGGATGAGTAACACCAGCCGATAGATTTTCTGAATCGTCTCAGTATGAATAGATATGGAAGTTGGGGAGTTCTATGAGTATATAGGGACTGACTATCCAACGGGTATTTATCGCGCTGTCGGTGTGACACAGCAAGATAGCCGAGAGCGCATTACACTGTTACGTGTATCAAATGATCAACATATGCGGAAACATACCGGAGAGATAATCCACATATCAGATAGTGAAACTGATACATTCACACAGACAGTCGAGCCTGATAAAGAGCGTTTCCGCGTCGTGAAATCAAAAGCGAGGACGATGCCTTATGCGGCTTTCACAATACTTCGAAGGCTCAGGAGAAATACATTCTTATCAGCGTTGTCTCTCGGGTCTGTCGTTGCTGGATTCGGTGCTGATTCTGCGAACTTTGCTTTGATCTCGACTGTCCTGATTCTTCTCGGTAGTGTTGGAATTTCTGTGAGTGTCAGTAACTGGTATAATCACGGCTAGCCTCAACTCCAAAGCCAGTGACCTACGTCGCCTCATTGACCGGGCACATCTGCACACCAGTAAATACGAACCTGGCACCCCCATCATAGCCGTCTTCAACTGTGACCGTCCAGTCGTGGGCGTCAGCAATTCGGTGGACGATCGCGAGCCCAAACCCGGTACCGTCGTCGTCGGTCGTCACGCCTGGCTCAAACACACGCTCATAGTCGTCAAATGTGATCCCCGGACCATTGTCCTCAATATAAAACCCCTCGTCCCTTCCATTCGGTTCCTCATCGGTTAATTCGGCAAGTGTCCCAACGCTGACGGTCACGTCAAGACCAGCGTGATTAGCGGCATTTCTAATGAGATTTTCAAACAGTCGACGCATCCGACCGGGCTCACCTTCAATTGCAGTCTCAGAATGAACGTTGAGTGTAATATCTGTTGTGACGGTCATATGCGCTTCCTCAGCAAGCGTTGAAAGGCTCAGACAGTCCTGTTGTGTCACTGACTCGCCTGTTTGGGCGAGGGTAACCAGTTCGTCAATCATCTGCTCCATGCGATCGTGTGCAACAGCCACCTTCTCGAAGAACTCCGCGTCGTCAGTTTCGCGGGCGAGTGTGGTTGCTGTCTGTGCCGTGGCGAGCGGCGATCGCAGGTCGTGTGAAATAATTGAAACAAACTCCTCGAGTCGGTCGTTCTGTCTTCTTAATTCACGCTGTCGCTGTTGTTGCTCTGAGACATCTTGTAAGATTCCGACTGACCCCCGAAAATCGTCCTCAAACGGCAGTGCAGCCATATGATCTTGACATGGAATGACTTCGCCGTCGTTTGTATATATATCAATTGAGAACTGTCGGCTGTTCGGACCGGCACTTGAGACGATGTCTGCGATTATTTCATCAGCTTGTTCGACACCTTCGTCGGATTTTATCAGCCCCGGCGAATTCCCGATGATCTTTTCACGATCGTATCCGGTCAGCTCGACGAATGCATCGTTGACATACTCGAATTCCCTGCTGTTGTTCACTACATAAATGGGATAGCCAAGTGCCTGCAGCACTGTCGAGTATCGCTCCGATTCTCGTTCTGTGTAGTACTCATTGATGGCGTGCTCAATCCGGTTTGCGAGCCGTTGCCACTGGTCTGGACCGCCTTTCTGGAAGTATCCTGTCACACCGAGATTAAGCGCTCGACTCGCGATGTCTTCGCTGCCTCTGCCTGTGTACAACACAAACGGGAGGCGTGGGTGGCGGTCATCGATTACCTCAAAGAGTTCGAGACCATCCATGTTTGACATCTCAAAGTCGCTCACGACACAATCGAAACTCTCGGTGAGCTCATGAAGTCCCGCCTGTGGGTTGTCTGCAGTGACGACTGTTGCAGTAGGCAATTCTCGTTCGAGATATGTCTGTGAGAGATCGAGAAATGCACTGTCGTCGTCGACGTGTAGTATTCGTATTGATCGAGTCATGTGGATTCAGTGGTCATAAATAAGCGATAATGTCAATTGATCCTGTATGTCGACGCAGGTTGTCGCCGTGAAATCGTCCGGTGATCAAACCGCGTGTCATACGTCGTCTCTGCAGTGATTCTTCACTCGATTTATTTCGACTCTGGAGCTGCAGTTTGAGTGCTGTGATACGTTCACGACTTGCCTTATCAAGATGCTCAGACGCCCAGCGAGGGTTTTGCTATCTGGCACTCAATTGAGTAACTCACATTGATACATCTTCTACCCATGAAAGTATTGAGCATACTCTAGAGAATTGATAGTTATATGCTGTCACTTCTCCTAACATTTCAAACTATCGACTGTAATATGCAGTAATACGAATGGACGGCGACAGCGCTCATTCGTGTGGGCGGGTTGCTGTATTGATTCGTCACTGACCGCAGCGAAAAAGCTCGGCAGATATTCCTGTCCCTCTTGGGAGCGATTACTGACCGATATCTGTGGTATACATATCAGGGATCATCATAAGATCGTTCAGTACGTCGATATCCCTATACAGTCGTCACAGTATTTCGACGGTTTCTATCGGCGGAACAGATCACAGAGTCCGGAACGTGACTCCGAGGCGATGGATTGATATGATATTAAATAAAATATCTTTCGGGTGTAACCGTCGCTGCTGTCATTCGGTCAATTATCGGTTGTATGTTCCGCGGTGGCTGAGTCGGTATCCTGTGTTATCATGTCCTGGTGCGTCTGTGAGACGGTTGTCTCGTCCGCTGTCGACTTCTCGACTCCGAGTAGTGCCGTCGCCATGTGTCGGGTGAGATAGGCACTGAAGTTCGCCAGATGGAGCATTATGATAATCCCGACGACACCAACCAAAGCCGCAGAGAGCGCTTCAGGGAATGTTTCAATTGACCACCTCACTGGTTCGTCATTGACTTCGCCGAGACGTGTTGTATATGGATATCGCAGTGGCGCAACGAGCAGCGGCAGTCCGTTCGCAAGCACAAACAGTGGGACAAACGCAAACACGGCGATGAAGAACTTTAATGAGAGAAACCCGACGCCACGCCATGTTGAGGCTGCCTCAAGATACTTCGTGAGGTCTCCAAACGTGCTGTCTGTATCAGTAGCCACATCATCGTATGTATCAAGCTCTACGTCTAGCAGTTGGTTGGCAAGCCAGCGTTCAAATCTGGCAGTCCCCCGAGCGATGAAAAGCGCCGCCAGCAGCATAATAATCCCGATACCCACCACGGTGAATACAATCCCAAATACGAGCACTGAAAAAAGCGCTGAGTAAGCGAATCCGAGCGGGAGCGCCATCAGGAGATAAAGCAGGTGTTTGTACGTGCGGAGGTCAGCAAAAATGCCAACAACCGGTAGTTTGGAGGGTGAGAACGCGGGGACAAGGTCCATGATTGTATATAACCAGAGATATGTTCCGCTACCGACATAAATTGGTCGGTCTCATCTCGTCGATATGTCTGCCTATCCAAACTACCTGTTACAATCGAATGATTTTCATTCAGTATCATAGGCATATTTCAGTCGCTGTCCGATTGTAGACTGAAAGTCAGGAAAATGTCTGCGCTATCTTCACTCGCCAGCGCTAGTAGTAACTGAAGCTGAGACTGCTCGTCTTGATGCGTATGCTGCTGTGGGGACTGTCTTGAGTGTGTATAGTCCATGGAATGAACTATTTCCTCTGTCCCAACAGTATTGGATGCAAGTTTACAAACTGAACCATCTAAACGTCTCATCACCGAGGAAAGTGGGGAGCTGCTGTGAAGCCGACGTTGAGAGACGACTCGATTCGCTCTACTCGTGTTATTCGGAGATGCTGCCCCCTGACGCCAATCTGACCGCGCTCAAGACACTACTCATCGAATAGCGGGTTTTATAATTGCTTCCCCGTTCCCCACCCGGTCGGAGAACAGATATCCAGAGACTGACGTGGCTTGCAGTGGCGAGTCGCTGTCAGTGAGGGTCGGCAATGTCGAAAGTGAAACTCAATCTGTGCAGACCACAGCCGAGAAGCGACAGAGCCAATGAAGTATCTGAAGAAGCACCGAGAAGCAGGAGCTCGCTTAACTCAGAATGATCCTCTTGAACTCCTCAGTCAGTAAGTGGTCTGAGCGGTCGCACTGATTGAGGGGTGACTCACACATGTTGAAAGCCTCTCAGACTCTGAAACAGTGCCCCCCGTATTAATGATTACTCCGAGATATCAGAATATGTCATGGAAACTGAATTCAAAACTCGCCTCGCAGGAATCGTTGGTATGATATTCTCATTTTTTGTTTTGTTTCTGCAGTTTGGAGTCCCTTTTTCGTGAGGAATCTGCTTACAGATGGCTATTGTCTTCGCTCGGTTCTTATTTCTCGTTCGTGGCTGACGGCACACAGCATTGACCTCCTCCCACTGCTGAAGCGAGTGGGATTCCCCGATGGGAATATTAAGATTGCACGTTTCCTCAACCCTCAAATACGCTTTCGCGTGCGGTCTCACAGGTCGTCTCACAATTATCACCAGGGGAGTACTTTCCAGTGCACATAGCAGGGTCAAGCCTGCCTTCCCATCTGCACACGACAGGCGACCACGAAGTGGTCGGCACGGTGTCTAGCGTGCTGGGCACACGATTCGCGTCACCCGAGCATCACTGTGATGATCAACAATGATATCGTCTTCATCGTGTTCGATACCACTCCACGTTGCTTGGAAGTCTGTGGACGACGATCAGTATCACAACATGAATCGCAACGTAATGTGAGAAAAGCCAATTAACAGTTGTTGGGAATTTGGTCTCATTATTCGGATGCTGAGCGGAACACGCAGACAAACATTCCAGATGCAGTGAGTATGAGTGTGGGCTCAGAGAGAAACAGTACTCAAACTGCCACCAACTATCAACAAGGCGAGGTGGCAGAGATGAGTCAGTACACATTTATAGTATTTTGACATACTATTCTGATTGATGCTGGAGTCGCTTCGCTTGCTCCCGACAGATCGTAGCGAGTGGCTAATCCCAGTCGGGTTCACAGTCTGTATCGTTCTGATAGTCGGCGTTGGAATTGCCATCGAGAGTATTACCACTGAGAGACCAGCGTTGCTCCAGATTGTGTATCAACCGATTCTCTTTCCGGGCATGTTCACGATTGCGCCATTCATGCTTGCAGCAACAAACATGCTTCGAGGAGCGAGCCTCCTCACCTCTGTGTCTGTCGGTGTTGCTCCAGGTTTCGCATTCCTGTTGCTCGGGTGGGGATCGAAGGTGACCGGAATCGGTAGCAGCGGCGATGCCCCGGCGTGGGTACTCGCAGTGGTGTTCGCCCAAGTTGGTCTCGGTTGTGCACTCATCGGGGCTGGCGCTGGTGTGGTCATACAAAGAATATGCGAGTGGAATGTGGTATGACAGTCTCTGTTGTCTCTGTGCGTCCAAACAGGGGAGTGGAACAACCTGGGACGGCCTGTTATTACTCACCCTGAAAGGATTTCTTGCCGTCAAAGAGCAATGAGAAAAAGTCGAAAGGAGGTCATCGTCTCAATGAGTAGTGGATGAACCGAGCAACTCATCAACGACGTACCAGCCGGGCTCAGTTTGATGCTGCAGTTGGTTATCTCCCAGTATAATTGGACGACCGGTTGCGACGCCGACGTCGGCGTGAAGGGAGAATGGTGCAGCAAACGCCCACTGGCACTCTCGCGAGGGCTACACATGTGGTCAGGACGAGCGGGTCACTACACAACCTGCGTCGACTGCACGGTCCAAATGGAACCGGACCTCATCGCCTATGACAGCTCCGGTGCGCTGCTCATATCAATTATTGGGGATTCCAATGGAGTGATCATAACCCAATCATCCACATTAACGGCGATACAGCCAACCCACTGCCCTCTCATCGCCGCCTTTGATCAGCGCGAAGATGAGAGTTGAAACAATAATTACCCAGTTATGATACTTCAGCGTCTTCCTGTCGATACATGGCGTCTCTGACCGTTTCTCGTGTGTCGAGTGTTGTCTCTCCGGCACGAATGGCGTCTTCCTCCGGTGGGAATGCATATCGCACACGGTGTGTGGGGTTCCCATCTCCAATCTTCGTCCAGCGGTCTTCACAACCGCCTATATCTGTGTTCTTTGACCCATCCACAGCCTCACGTATGCATGATAACGGCCCGCGATCCGTGGTGGAGCGTTATTTATATCCTGAGTGTCGACGACAATCGATTCAACACTGCCTGTATGTAAGTTCGCACAGCATAACGACAGACAACCACGCTTGTCGATCATCTAAGTAATGTGCTGGTTGAGGCATATGACGCAGCGCACGTTCTCACGTCTTCAGTCTCAACCCCGATGACTTCCAAACGCTCAGTCTGACACCCGTTCCTGACAATACAGGTGACGGGTGCGTATACGGGCTGGAACACGAGTTCTCAAGAGTAATCAAGTCTCCGATAGGATTGATCTGTAATCACATTGAAACCAGTTATTCAATGTCCGACATCCAGATAGGCAATGATTATTCATTGTGGAGTGATGACTCAAGCCCTGCGACATCAGCGATGGAGATGAACGTGACACCAACTCTGGTGACTTCTGTTCTGGCCCTCCTGAGCATAGGTCTGTACAGGACTCGCTCTTCGCAGAAATGAGAGTGTTGACACAGAGCGAGTCCGCGAAAGCGTTAATTTGGTAAGTTATCCAGATTGGTTTCGAACCACGGGCAGAACACGCGTGCTTACCAGTCGTCGGTAATATGACCACCGTGTATACCCGAACCCACACGCAGACTGAACTCATCTGGAACGCTTGTGTGCGCGTTCCGCTTTGGAGACAGAAATCACGGTATCAACAATTGTTACGCACTCAAGACGCTTGGTGATCTTCATTCCACACTGTGAGCACTCCGTGATGGTATCCACCAGAAACAGTCCAATGAGGTGCGTTTATTCCTGCTCGTAGTTCTCTTCGAGCACTCGCCGGAAGATCCCTAACGCCCCGTCCATTCCGGCTCGACTGTCAGAGAGCAATTACATTCCGCCAGGACTCCAAATTCTTGATCGGTACTCCTTGCGAGACAGCCGATAGTCTGCACACTGCAGTCACGCTTGCCTGTCAGAGAGATCGAGTGATTCGATAAGTTGACCCAGTGACTCGGTATTATACTGGTAATTAGCTACCCACACGTTGATTCTGACTGTCCAAGGTGGATTTCGACAGTCGATTATGTGGCATCTCGATGCTGAGATACGTGTGTCGGTTGCCAGTCAGTTCGCGTTTGAGATTATGATTTCCCTGATTTCAGTGCCTTCAGAAAACCCTCGCTGACGGACGATGTGAATGGTATCGGATTTTTCGAAAGCCACAGCTGTGATTATCATCCGCGTGCTTGCTGAATTCCGCTCGTCAGAACGCGTTAGTCAATCGACAGATCACCGTGATCTGTCCAACAGACATATTATTTCTTACTCGCCAGTGTTATATGAGCAACAACAATGACGGAAAAGCCCTCCACCGTCGATATCGCGGATACCATCTCGAAGTTGATGTATGGAATCGCTGGATGGTTATTAATAGGACTTGGAGTTCTCGCTCTTTTGAGCGGTGCCGGGGGCGTTATTCAAACTGCTGGGACAGCCGAAATGGTCGTTCCACTCCTCTTGCTCGGATTCGCGTTCGTATTTGTCAGTCTTGGCGTCTTCGTTAACCCACGCTTTCGTCACCGACTCAACCGCCGGTGTGGGATCTCACGATTCGGTCGTCATAAGACCGTCGACAGCAGAGTCCTCTCGGCAACCGAGAATCGGCGCGAATCATGCGTCAGCTGCGACTCCAGTCTCACTGAGGGACTCGTCCGACGATATCGCAATGAGCTCGTCCTTGCAGGGATACCCGTGTGGACAAGATCGGAAAACCGGAATTTCTACTGCCCGGACTGTGCTGTCGAACAAACGTTGACTCACGACGTGGGTGACGGTGACCACGACTACAGAGAGCAGACAACTCTTGAGGCTGAATAGCTCCGTATGTGCGTCATAAATTGCTGTGTTACAGAGTCTGAGGTGCTCGGTATGTATTTATTCGATATCAGCACTGTCGATACGCTATGCACGATATCATTCTGAATTACCTGCGTCCGGTCGATGATTTACTTCCGAACAAGGTGGATTTGAGCAGCCAAACTGGTCATCATAAGTGGGAATAATGAATGTCGTTGATATCCTCAAGAAACAAGTATCTCACCGTCCGATCGGAACATTCCTCATTATACTACTAACATACTCCGCCCTCATCGCCGCGGTCATCTCTACTGTGCTCAAAACAACGTCACCGCAGGTGAGCGTAGCGATATATGCGTGGGGTCCGATGACGAGTGCTGGAGCGACAGTCTGGTTACTTGATGAGAGCATTCATGATTGGCTTGGACAACTCCGGAATTTGCGAGTCGGTATTCACTGGTATATTGCTGGGGTCGCGATGATGATTATCGGAACAGAGTTTGAAACGCTTATGGTATTGTTTCTGCATGGCGATGTCACGGCGCCGGCGGCTCCGTTGGGTACATACGCCTTTTTGTTCGGGGTTACCCTCTTTTTCGCTGGTGCACTTGAGGAGTTAGGATGGCGTGGATTTCTACAACCGCGTCTTCAACAGCAGTTCAGCGCACTGTGGGCGAGTGTCGGAATCAGTGTCCTCTGGGGACTGTGGCACGTTCCAATGATACTCGCTGGGCTTGGAAATTTCACCGTTTTCTGGGAGTATATGCTGAATATAACAATGATGTCGATCATCTTCGGCTGGCTGTATAATACCACTCATGCGGCGCTGCCGGTTGTGATGATCACGCACGCATCCCACAATATGCCCCCCATCGGCTCGCCGACTGACGAGATACCCGCTGTGTTCAACGTATTGTCGGGTGACGCGATGATCCTCCTCGTCTGTGCGGTGCTCATCGTACTGTACACCGAGCCACAAACATTAATCCGAGAGGGCACTCTTCCAGCACCGCCTGGAAAAGGGATTGATAACACGGTGTCGACGAGCGGTTCAACAACTAACTAATTGGAGAGGTCACTCGTCGCACAGTGCGTTTCAGCTAATTAGTGAGACTGCCGATTGTGTTACCGAGTTTCAACACCACTGGGATTGCCAGGAGACCGACGACAATACCTATCAATAGACCATATGCAAGGGCTGGTGTCGGGTCAAATAATAGTGCCAATGCCCACGGCGTCCAGATACTGAGGTAAATATCCCCTTCGATATCAGCCATGGAAGCACCGATGACTGAGGCGACAGCCCCCACAACGACAAGAGCGGGATACGAGAGCGATGGCAAAGCAAGAAAAGATGCCACCAGAACCACCACTGCAGCAAGGCCGGTCGAGAGTGCCGCTGCGGTAGTATGTCGGATAACTGTCCGGTTCACATGATACCATATGATTCTCTAATAAATAAACTCTCAGAGAGGCTCATTGAGTGGAATAGAATCAAAACCAGAACCAGTCATATTCACATCGTTTTGAGCGGGGTGTTCGCGACAGGATATCAGGTAACTGTTGGGATGGTCCCCTCAGCAGTCGTGCTCAGCAGCTAGCATCCTCAACGCCAGTAATCTCAAACCGTGCGCCACCTCCAGCAGTATCGATGACCTGGATATCCCAGCCGTGCGCTTCAACGACTTGTTTCACGATTGCGAGTCCATAGCCAGTGCCAGACTCCCCGGTCGAGTAGCCATCGTCGAAAACTCGATGACGCTTTTCTTCAGGAATCCCAGGACCGTCGTCCTCAACATATATCCCGTTTTCATCATCGAGTTGTCCGACACGGACGGTCACATCCTCGTCTCCGTGTTGGATGGCATTCCGAAAGAGGTTCCCAAAGAGTTGCTGGAGACGACTTCTGTCGCCCGTGACTGTCAGATCTGCCGTCACCGAGATCGTCGCAGTATCGTTCGAGACGAACGACCAACACTCCTTGACCAGCGTCGGTATGTGAGTGTCTTCTGCCCCATCAATCTCTTTTCCCTCATGAGCGAGGATCAACAGGTCACTGATGAGCTCGCTCATGCGATCAAGCGCGCTCCGACACTGTTGAAATTGCTCCGTATCACCCGTCTCCTCTGCCAACTCAAGATACCCCTTGGCAACACTGAGTGGATTCCGGAGATCGTGGGAGACGGTGCTGGCGAATTCTTCGAGTCGATCGCGTTGGGATTCGATGCGTGCTTTCGCACGCTGTTGAAACAGTTCGTAACTCACCCATTTGCTCATTAATTCAACGAACGTCTCCTCGGTCTCAGAGAAAGGCTGATTGCGTGGCTCCGAATCGGCGAAACAAAACGTTCCGTACAGTTCGCCATCGACAACAACCCTCGCACCGATGTAGGATTCGAGCCCAAACAGTTCATAGGCGGTGTCACCCTCCCAGCCGTCGACCGCCGCGTGCTGGACAGTGAGTGCGCCCTCCTGTCTGACCGTTTTCCGGCAGTAAGCGTTCGAGAGCGGACAGGACTCGCCAGGGGTGAGCAATTCGTGATTGCCACTTGTTTCAACGATTCGCTGTGTGTCATCAGAGATTTCGGTGAGAAAGCCGATTTCCACGTTGAGATATGTGCGGCCAACTTCCAGAAGCTCACGTCGTTTTTGCTCGTAGGAGCGTTCATAATCCATCGTGATGCGATACATTCGGCGGAGGGCTTCATCCTCAGATAAGCCCGACATCTCCTCCGCCTGCCACTCGTCTAACTCGACCATACCATGTGACCCGATTCTTCTGTATTAATAGTGTGGTGTGGAGTGAACTTGGAAACACGTTTCCTACAGTTGCTCATTTGATTCGATTCGAGTCGAGTCGAGTTGAGAAGTGAGACGATGGTGACCCTACTGATCGTTCGATCATACGAATGAGAGATACCCTGGATTGTGAATAATCAGCGAGTCGGCTTAGCTCAAATGGATGAATATGTTGCGAGTAATAGTGATTCGTGTTTCCAGTCCCAGGCGATTTCAATTCAGTCAATATTGTGATAATTATGTAAGTTCATTCGACCAGCCGCCGCACAGGTGGTAGCATCAGAGACTGACTCTGGGGCATTAGAAATATAACACAAATATGGAACTCGACTCTTTTCGTTGCTTCGTCAGTCGTCAACAAACTCAATTTCAGTGGTTTCGAATCGAGCCACACCCTACCCACGCTCGGTGTCGGTATCGGTCACGGAAATCTCCCACTGATGCGCCTCGATGACTTGCGTGACGATTCGCAGACGACCGGTTCCGTCCTCGGTAGTCGAGTGCCCCGCTTCCGAATATTTCCTCGCCAGCAGACTCCGGGATCCCAGACCCGGTATCGACTACATAAAATCCACTCTCATCCTCTGTCAGCCCGATTGACACCGCCACACACTCACCACCGTGTTCGATTGCATTTCGATAGAGATTCTCAAAGAGTTGCCTGAGCCGACTCTCATCAGCAGAGACTGTGTGTGCGCGATTCATCCGAGGGTCACCACCTCTGTCAGCGTCACTGCCGACTTCAAGATCAACTTCGAGTGTTGCGTCTGCTGTCTCGACAGTTTGCCGACAGCTCTCGGCTACGGTCGGGAGTTCGACAGGTTCAGGGTTGAATACGTCTTGACACTCATTATCGTCCGTGTCCGTATCTCTGTCTGTGTTTTCTCGAAATCGTGCTAGCGTCAACAGATCATCGATAAGTGCCTGACACCGGTCAATTGCGTCGGTTGCCCGAGCGAGATGCTCGCTCTCGCAGGTTTCCTGTGCTAACTTCACATAACCATCAGCCACAGTGAGCGGACTCCGCAGATCGTGACTCACAATGCTCGTGAACTCCTCCAGCCGTTCGTTTTGCTGTTCGAGTGCGGACTCCCGTCAGTCTGTTCTGTGATATTCTTCGAGACCGCCATTCCATAGCTCAGTTCTCCGTCATCGACCTGGACAGGCATGGTCTGGGTCCGGTATCGCTCTCCGGTCTAGTCCTGTTCGAATGTGTGGGTTATTCCGTCCAAGGTGTCTTTATAATACTGAGCGGTTTCCTCGGCGATTTCTTGGGAAGCAGCTCGCGTGGTGTCGTTCCTGTAATATCGTCCGGAGAGTCCCATCACGGTTAGTTCCTGTCCACCGGCCTGTACATACTCCAGATTCGTGTCCAATAAGAACACAGCACTGTCTGGAGGGTGTTCGATGAGAGTCTTATATTGCCGACTTACGGCTGTTAATTCCTGTTTCCACTGTCTCTGCTCGGTGATGTTTCGAAGTGTTCCGACCGCTCCGTCAAACTAATCGCCCTCGTAAGGAAGAACGCCCATGTGATCATTGCAGATAATCGGATCGCCGTTACGGGGCTGGATAGTCACTTCAAATTCGGCGGTGTCCGGGTCATCACTCGAGAGTAACCGTCCGAGGTGGCGCTCTGCCCGGTCGACGGACTCCTCGTTTTTGATGAGTGAGGGAGGGCTCCCGATAATCGTCCCCAATCGTAGCCAACTGACTCGACAAACTCGTCGTTGACATAGCTAAACCGCCCTGTTTCACCAACGATATACACCGCATCGGTAAGCGCCCCGACAACTGTCGCGTGTTGGTTTAGTTCTTGCTGGCGCCGATTCGTTCAGTGATGTCCTGAAATTCGGCGACCAACTGCTCGACTGCGCCGTTTAATAAGCCAGGAATAACCTCACATTCCCACGTTGCCTGCCCTACTGGAGATTGAAGCGTGACATGTGAGACAGACTCACGCTGCTGGATGCATTTGCGGTTAGGCTCCAACGAGTCTCTGTCGGTTTTCTGCTCCGAATACATCACGCGGGTGCTGGTTGATGATGTTTATCCGATCTCGCCCTCGGTCCGCTGGAGATGTCCAGCGTCAGCGAGCTTTCAAAGGACGCGGCGAGATATTCGATGGCGTCGTCGGTGTAGTGTTTGACATTTAAGAATCGCGTCGAATTGGCGCTCGCCCGAGTCGTTTTTTACTTATCATAGCCGCATGATTATGTCACATCGTAGCTCCATTCTCAACGTCGTCAGGTTGGGGTCCGGGTTGAGAGTGTTTGTGACATTTTTTCTCGGACTCACAGCAGGATCTCCACGCTGTTTCGGTCCTCACTGCGCCCTGGTATGTTCATCTGCGTATGGGAGGTGTCGCAGCCGATTGTCCCCCTGTCTGCAGTAGCACGCTGGTGCCGGAACTCTCATTGCAGAACGCGAACGGCTCCTTTATTGGATCACACCGCGGTTGATGAGACCCGCCTCGAAGGACTGTCAAGATTGACCATTTTATCCACCGACCCCGATAAATCGTCCAGCGGTAACTCAGTGAAAGTCCGCGATTGTCCAACGGCTGCGACGACATGCGGACGAATCTCGATCAACATCCTTCTTCGGCGGTTATTCAACGGTTGGATAAGGCTGCTGTGGCTTCTCTGAGAGCGCATTGATTCATTGGCGACTGAGGGGAATCGCAACAAGTCTGTCTCCATCTTCAAGTGTTATCGACTGACCAACTCGATGGTCCTCCCCACGATCTGCAAGTGGTAGATCATCCCAGTACAATCGATACTCCGATGGAGGGAACCCCGCCTCCGAGAGGAGTTGTGTTTCAGTCTCGACCGAAGCCGACACTGTCCGTTCCTGTCCATTGATTTTGACCGTGATTGTCGTCGTTGAACTCATATCCATGTAAATATCGTGAAAACGTGTGACGCAGGCTGCTCTCGTTGGGTGGAGGAGACAGCAATCCGCAAAAGCGAGCGCAAATGACGAAACTGTCGAATTATCGTTGAGATTGGGCTCCGGAGTTTCGTCTCCGGTCGCTTCCAGACTGAGGTCCAAACGCAAGCGCAGGACGCAGACCCAGACCCAGACCCAGACCCAGATTCAGATCTGAGCAGCTTCCATTCGGGTTGCCCCCTTATTCTTATTCTGGTTCTGGTTCTGTTTGGTTCTGATTGTGCTTCATATTCATGTTGCACTTTCGCTCGCCTCCAGCGTGTGAGTGAATTCTCTGCGCAAGCGCAGTCTCAAGAAGTTGAGTGAGTTTCGTTTCACGCCACCGGACAGGTGTCGCGTGCTGCAGCGAGGTCTCCCCTGTCCCGTCCGTTGTCCCTTGTGTGTAATCAATCAGGCAGGTCGGCATGGAGGGTTGTCGCCTGAAGTCAACACACCCAAACTCATTATTTTCTATTTACGGATATGCTCGTAAGACAATTAACACTTGGCTCTTCCTCTGGCATTAATTCACTATCATAAAAAGAAAGCACTGATGAATCAAAAAAGTCGATATAGCATAATATCTCGATATTGATGAAACAAGGCACGGTCTTGGGTAACCGCCTATATAAGTGTCGATTGAAGTATAAATAACGGTAAACCACGCATACAACCGTCGCTTTTATTCATAAGAAAGTGGGAACAGCCTATGCGGGTGACGTTTTGGTTATACACAGACGGGAAGCGTCCGTGCAAGTGTCGCATCTGGTTATAAGATGCACATACCCCACTTTACAAGTGTCAGAGAGAATTTTTCTCCCTTTCGTGGGTCCTAACACCTGCATACTGGGAGTCCTCGGTGATGACCGACAACTCAACTGCCAGTGAGGACGCTCCAGTGCTGGAGAGAACACCAACGATAGTGATCGCGAAGACCGTTCGTGATATAAGTATTCAGTAGAACAGACATGAACGTTCCGAAGCTCCTCCACACCCAGTTAGGAGATGAAATCCGGAACAAACAGAGAAGAGGAGGCGGTATCGGAACGAAAACTGTTAATCTGCCCGCATTCACAGAAATTGATATACAGATACCGCAGGATAGCAGATATGAAAGAGATACTAAAAAGCGTCAATCATCACTTGTTGACACGTGGCTTTTGTGACCATCTCTCGTGTGTTGTGTATCGTCTCTAAATAAAACACGTCTTCCCCCGATAGAAGTTCATATCGCACACGGGGTGGGGTTTCTCTTTTTATTCCTCGCCCACAGTCTCCTCAGAGTGTTGTTTGGTCTTGATTGCTTCGTGGGTCACTGGTTTGGGCTTTTGTCGACTCCATCCATTGCATCCGCAAACGCTTCGAGTGATCCCTCTTTGTGTGCCTGTCGCCGACTCATGATTCGACCACGTCATTTTGACCACATCAACGGTGTCGTCGGTCACGGTTGCCACCTGTCCCAACGGTTATTACGGACCTCGGCTTCCAGCTTCTCAGCCATCGCTTCGCGGTTCGTTGTAGATATATCATCAACGAGTATCCCGTAACCGGTCGTTCCGGGTGAACTCAGTCTGAGTGTGGATTTGGATATAAACACTGATGATAGTATCAACGACTGATATGGGTGGTACAAAGTTTGAATTAGGATGATTGCTATGATACAAAACATGTCGGATATACGTAGTAAACTCCGATCTCGCCTGCTTTCGACGGATTTTGAGGCGTGGAACAACCCACGACGGGTGAAGTTGCTTCTCCCGGTTTTCGTCGTTTTCGGGGGTGGACTCGGGATTCTTATCCAGTCGTCTGGGGTACTGGATCAAATCCCACTGCCTGTCATCTGGACGATGTTTACACTTCTTGGCGTTACTTTTCTGGCTATCGGTGATTGAATGTGCAATCGGTGACTATCGATTCGATGACGTGACTCACAGAGAGTTCCGCTCACCGGAACTGAATATATTCTCTATATTAATCAGTTCAGGTTCAGAGCGACAACCACCGGAGTGCTGTTAGAATTGATCTACTGAATCGAGAGGAGACAGTCTGCATTCACATTCAGAGTGCGTTCCAAAGCAGGGAGTTCAACGGACTGTTGTGAGAGCGTGAACTGGAATTAATGACTGAGTGTGTGTATCGGTGCCACTAAGTAAGATTGTCGTGACTAGAGTATGTGTTGACGGTACCCCCCATTCCAGAATCACAGTCTGTCGTCGATTACGTCGCAGATGGTGCGCGTATCGCCACGATCCTTCTTATCTGGGGACTGATTGCCGCGTTTTTTAGCCATGGTCTGACTGAATTTACGAGTTCCTTCGAGCGGGTATTAACGCAGCTTGGAGGATTATTTGCAATCGTCGGCGTGCTTAATGCGATTCTCTTTATATTTTATCGCACTGCTGATTATTGGCATGAAATAGCGTGAGTATACCAGAGATGTCTCGCCGCTGATCCCAGTCAACAAGGGCTTCGATGCCGTCGAAGAAGATGCACGCGAGAGCGTCGGAGGATATATCAAGCGGTTCAAAAAATGGCACGGAGTGAAAGACAGAACCGACCTGTGAGCGACGAAGAGTTCGAGTCGATGCCCGAGCGCGGCTTTTTATTATCAGTGACCTCCGGTAGCTATCTACTCAGAGACAGAAGGCTGAACTCCTGATAGTCTGTTTCCTGGCTCGTGGGTGGCAATCAAGAACAGAACGAGGGCGGGCGATTCGAGCCAGAGACATCTATGAGGTCCAATGATGATATAATAGAAGTTCTAATATCCGGAGTCGACGCTGGAGGATACGGTATCTCGCGTATTTTATTATGATAGGGGTGTAAATGGGTCTGCAACTGATATCTCATAATATATTCGAGTTTTATTATAATAATGCCACTGAACAGTATGGAACGATATGATGAGTCGCGTGTTGAACACATCACCGGTACTGCTGTTGTTATCGGTGGGAGCATGGCTGGTCTTTGTGCAGCCCGAGTGCTTGCTGATGTCTTTGATGATGTCATAATCATTGAACGAGATACGTTATCCGACGAAGCAGCAATCCGTGGTGGGGCACCACAGACCAGTCAACCACATGCACTGCTCGAAGCTGGTCGAGCAACGCTTGAGGATCTCTTTCCGGGATTCACACAGAGCGTTCGAGACGCTGGGGGACTCGCGCTCAACATGACAAGAGATATTATCTGGTATGATAGGGGCGATACCGTCAAGGAAGCGGAAACTCCACTGTCAGCTCTTTATGCAAGTCGACCGCTATTCGAACACGTTGTTCGAAAAAAAGTGCGTACTAAATCGAATATCTCCTTTCGAGATGGTTGTCATTTTATTACCTACACTCAGAATCGGTCGGCTAATGAGATTACTGGCATCAAATTCAGAGATGAACAGGGTGAAGAAACAACGCTTGAATCGAAAATCACTGTTGATGCGAGTGGGCGAGCAAGCAAGACTCCATCGTGGCTTGCGAATAACGGGTATGCAAAGCCGGATGTTGACCGCGTGAATATCGATGTGACATACAGCACTGTCTGTATTTCTCGACCAGCAGATGACCATCACGGTGTTCTCATCGCCCCAGAGCCCGGGCGACCTCGCGGGGCAGCTATGCTTCCAATCGAGCAGAATCAATGGCAGATTCTCTTACAGGGGGTGCATGGTGAGAGGGCTCCTGTCGATCCGGAGCGATTCATTAGCTGGGCTGCTCAGCTCCCAATTCAGGATCCTGTGCGTGAACTACGGGAACAACAGTGGCTGACGGATATCCGTCGCTATCCGTTCCCTGCAAGCGTTCGACATAACTATCATACCCTTCGTCGATTCCCAGATAGATTTGTGGTCATTGGCGATGCAGTTGCAAGTTTTAATCCAATTTATGGACAGGGAATGTCAGTCGCTGCGCTTGATAGTCTCGCAGTTCATCACGCACTGTCAGATGGTATCACTGGAGTGGGACCACGGGTTTTTGATCTCATAAAGCCGGTTATACACGAGGCATGGCGAACAGCGGTGGGGAATGACTTCATATTTGACGAAACAACAGGTCCGAAACCATTCGCAACCGATCTGCTCAATACATACGCATCCCGGTTGGTTAAGAGAGCTCATGACGATGGGATGCTGACAGAGGCGTTTTTACGTGTGTTCCGTCTCGAGCGGCAAGCAACCTCGTTATTACACCCGCGGATTTTGTGGCGAACGCTTCGCCCACATCTATGAGGATAACAAATTAAACGTCCATTCGTTCTGAGGTGAGTTATTCCAACAAGCGTATCCCACAGCATCAGCGGAGAGGTATCTTGCTTATCATCGATTCATAGCCCACAATCACTTTGTGACCGCTTACGAGATGAGAATTATGTTCGAACCGAGCGATGGGCAAGAGGGGTACACACTGATGACAGCTGAGACTGAACACATGGGATTTGAGAAAATGACAAAGGACGAACAAGAACAACGTATGTTTGAACTAGTCCCAGTCGTAACGCAGTCTGAGGATACCGATAGCTATGAACTCTACATCACTGTCGAGTCCAAGGAAAGCGCATAATCAGTATTCTCTCTGGAGCAGTCCGTATTAACGCTTCAGTGGGGTCAATATCGCTACGACACAAAACTAGTACTGCGTATTTACCATAGCTTTGGAATCTATCACGAGGTGAGGAGCCTCAGCAATACCGAGTCAGGTGTGATGCATTGATCAAGTCTCTGTTCTGTGGTTCGGTACAGTTGACAGAGCTGTCTCCGAGCGTATCTATACTGGGAGACGACGCTGGTCATCAGCGACCGACAGTTCCGCCTGTTGTGTAGTCATACGTATTGCTGTCACCCGTCAAGAGAAATGATATCAATTGTGGCTGACTACACAAATCCGGTACCTGCACGCCTAACCCGTGTCTTCGGATGTTATTACGGAGAGCATCAGCCACGGTAGTCACGATGTGGTATGTTTCAATAGTCTCTCGACCGATCAACAATCCGATAACGACCCGATCCACGTTCGTGTGAACACACGCATCTGTGGATATGTCTCCCTCGTCTCATATCCTTCTCTGATGTTCTGTTGTCCGCTCCCGTAACTTTTCGATACTGGCGTCAGGGTCACCTAAGAGGATAGCCTCGTAGCATAGCGTAATCTGCACTGTGCGTCTCCAAGTACCGACGATACTCACTACCGAGGGTTTCATACTCGGTGTGGTCAGCACGACAGAGTGAGTACCCGCCACTGTCGACCATCAGCATCTCCACTCCATCCCACGTTCAACATCGCTTGTGTGGGAGACAAGAGCGTGCGACCCATCTAATCGATTCAGAGCATTTTTGCTGGCATATGAGGCGATTCCAAAGTAGTGTATGTAGTGAGACACCTCCACAGCGAATAAACTCACCGTTGGACACACCCCCCCCTGTTATCGATGTGTAAACGGTCAGGAGTAGGTAGGGTCTTTTCTGTGTATGAATCGGAAAAACTGGATCAAACTCGATGGAACAGTCGATAACGGGAGCACATACCGGATGAAACAAAACTCAGGGCGAAAATACTCGTGGTCAGGCAGTCAGCGTCTTGATCTTTCTGTTTTGTATGCAAGTACAGCATGGTTTCTGTTCTATATTATTACATGAACTTCAAAAAATAGTAGATATTACTTGTGCAGATGTCATTTCAGCGAGTGAGTCACTCTTCCTCGTGTTTGTAGACTTATCGCTGGTTTCACGACGTTTTTTGACACTCGCCCCATCATTTCATACATTTACATATCGATAACGGGGGGTGGGGGGTTGAGTTGTCGAGATTCTCAGACGCCACGGAACCACCCATCTCGTTCTTCACGAGAGTTCCCTGAGCGCTTATCGGGGTACCACAAACACACATAACCGATACTCTCTGAGCTAGGTTCAAGATGACTGCAATCACCAACTATTGCCGATTGTGATTATGAACTTGATCATGATCGAGATGAATAAAAAGAGTGAAGCTATGAGCGCCAGCACCGGTGTTGACGCCCGTACACTGTTCCGAACTGTCCACAGGCGTTGAGGTATGCTGCCTGAGGTTCGCCCCGGTCATGGGCACGCTGATATGATGCTTCCGATGACACTGATTTATCACCCAGTGCTATTCATACGGTCACTCTGCGTCCCGAGAGCGTCACTAATTTTCGATTAGACCAACCGTCGAAATCCGGTCACAAATTGTCTCGTCTCACTTCAAAAGCATTCCGTCGCGCTGTTTGTCCAACTCAGCTATCGTCTCATCGGGTGCGTCCGATGTTGTAGATGGAGAGCGCGTCATCGAAACAGGAAGCCCAACGGCTAAGCAGCGAACGGCGTCAGCTGTGAGCGAGCAGGGTGGGGTAGTTTACCGGAAGTAATTGGATGAGGAAAACATGTCCAAAGACGCGATTAATCGAAATCGCACACGGGGTTCGTCACTATCTCCTGAACAACTGAAACGGTGGAGTGTGAGTGATCCCGACTGTCCGTGTATTACTTAGCTTTGCACGTTGGATATTCTACATAAATTTGGCTGAAATAGGCAGTAGAGGCGGTATTCACACAGATATGCGGGTTCCAGCCGCAGGTCTCGTATCCTCCGCTGGAGGGACAAACAAGGTGAATACCGCGGTCACCACTCTCATGATTCTTCGATCCTGTTCGAGTGGTTTCGTCAATCCGTCGAGAGAGTACGTCTTGTGCTGCTTTCCTGTCTTCACATGTCAGCGCTACAACGTGCAAAGCTGAGTGTATTAGTTATCTGGGCGAGCAGGTTAATACTCAATGGCAATTCTGGTAACCCACTTTTTAATAACCCTTTTATATTCTATACTTCTCAATTATTAATGCAATGTCGTACACTTGCTCCAACTGCGATGCACAGTTCCAAAGCGCTGCCGGCGTGACTCAGCACGTCGCGCTTCACCACAACACGTGTGCCGAGTGCGACGAGAGGTTCGATAAGACTGATGCGCTGCGCGACCACATCCACGAGAACCACTGAGATATCACTACACCACGGAAAAAATCTGTTTCAACTACAATACTGATTTTTCGCTAGAAGACGAAGCCACGAACATGCATAAGGACATGTTCAGCTACGAATCGACCGGGGTGATATGGACGCCGTTCGAATCACCAGAAGGAATGTCAGTTCAATCGATTGGAGCAGATTCAGTTCTTTGGGTACCTGAAACGAGAACGTGAGCGTCACGCCGTTCGGCGGAATCTCAAGACCTCCCTCTGGGTGTCGACGGTGCTCTTTCTGAACCGGCTCTGTATCGTGACGCAAGGAGCCGTTTTGACACTTGACAAGCGCCGACAATTTCGGGGTGAAGGGACCAACGCTGGATTCTACGAGCGCTCCCGAAACGTACACCGCAGAACGGCTATCATCGATCCCTCACCACGCGAGCGTCCGGTCGTCAAGGACGGGAAAGCTGCTCGCCCCCGCTCAAGTGACAACGACTCAGCGACGGAGCCGACTAGTGGGTGCTCTGGGACCGGATTGAGTCCGGTCGCGAGGACAGCCTGTGCATCCGCTGCGGTCGTGTCGTCCTCGAACCTCACCAGCAATCCCTCGTCTGTCGCGTATGCAGACGCGATCTCGCCGCTCCAACTGAACAGAACATTATCGAATCGATGCGAACCGCATTGCAGTGACGTGTCTCAGGCGTGTAGCCCAGTGTCGACTGGGACACGTGTGAAGCCCAATGTCTGAAAGTCTCTCAAACCCTAGAACGTGGTCAATATCGCGTTCTGCAGCCAATACAGCCGTCGTGTGATCGACGAATAAAATCGTTTGATTGTCGTATTGCTCGAATTGCTCTAGTGCTTATCGAAGGTAATTCGATCTATGACTAGGTGGTTGAAGCTCTCGCTACTACGAATTTCAGTGACTGCCCGAAGTGCTTCGTCGTGAGTACTCTTCCGGAGGAGTAGCGTTGCGAGTTCAGAAAGTACCGCATGCGTGGTGAACAGTGGACCAAACGGAAGATCTTCATCTACAATACTGTCGAGTGTTTCACGCGCACGCGTGTGTCGCTCCGCAGGTTCGTAATAATACGCGAAGAACATCCCCGTATCCACGATAGCTGGAGATGTCTGGACAGCACTACCCATTGATGTCGCCATACAGCACGTCGTCGATATCGGCTTCACTCACAGTCTCATCTCCGGTTATTGAGTCTGTTCCCCAGACGGGGTCTTCCGGATTGATATCTGTGACATCGCCCGCCGGTTGAAGCCAGTAGATATTCCGTCCAGCTGTCTTCCGTTTACCGAGCATCCCCCGACCATGAGACTCATTCAATTTCCGTCGAGCAGCTTCTGCCGTCACGCCGAGCTCCGATGCAATATCAGCACTGGTCACAGCTGGACCAGCGACAGTACTGAAAACCTGCCGCACACGGTCGATTATGACCGTTTCAGCGTACTGTCCGGAATCAGTTCGTTCTCGGCTCATGACTAAGGGTATTTCCACTATACAGATAACCATAGTGGATACGACCACGTTGTGTACCCAACTTGGATAGGTGACTGTTTACAGAGGATGCCTGAATGATGGTCACAGTAGTTGGCACCACATCCTACTATAGGCGCAAGAGCACTACCTATCCATACACGTCGCGTTTTAACGTTCTGTGTTGTCCTCACAGGTGTTCTCAGTCGTATATTTTCTGTCGCTATACTATTCGAAATCGTACTGTCACAGGTTCGGCATCTTGATCCCTACAAACCACCAAATAGCTGATAGCTTGACCAACAGAGAGCCGCTGCCGTCGTGACTGGGCATCATAAACTGGGTTCTAAAATAGTCGCATCTGTGACGAATATGCAACACTGATTGGGCTCACTCTCAGTAATTCATGACACGATAGATGCTGAACCTGCACCCGGAACTCCTGACTCGCCCCCTCCGCGAACGCTTCCAGCAAGAACGGCTCCGTGCCGATGTGGTGGACGAACGTCGACCGGAGCGTTCGCATCCCGCACTGACGAGCCTTCGTCTCGAACGACGCGAGTAACTGCTCGCGAGGGTCGACGAGACATAGGTCCTGGTGTCTGTACGCTCCTTCGGCGAGAAGATAGTTCGCCAGGCAGGTTCCGTGAATACCGCCACCGATGATCACGTACTCGTAGGACTGTGGCCCGCTCAACGTGGTATCGGTGTCCGGTCCGTCGACGGTCACTCTCGCTCGCCTCCGTCGGCTTCGAGTCCGTCTCGAGGTTGTCCGGGGCGTTGGCTTCGGTGCCGTCGAACGGTTGGGAAACGATGCGCCAGCCCTTGGAAGCCGAGGGCGACGGCGTACACAGCAATCGCCGCGACGACAATCGAGCCACCGGCCGCAATTCCATAGACGTACGATAGTGTTACACCGGCTATCGCCGCGAACTCGGCAGCGAGGATCGCCAGCAAGATGGACTGCTTGAAACTCCCGGCGACCTGCGCCGCGGCGGCGACCGGAACGACAAGCATCGCAGCGACCAGGATGACGCCCATGATCTGCATTGCGCTGACGACGACCAGCGCCGTGAGCACGATCATGAGGCGTTTGTACAGGCGGACATTCAGTCGCGCCGCGCGGGCGGCCGTCGCGTCGAACGTGACGTACAGAAGTGGCCGATACGCCAGCGTGACGAGGCTGCCGACGATGACGCTCATCAACACGAGGATCCCGACGTTCTCCATCGAGACGGTCGCCAGACTGCCGAAGAGGTAGGCGTCGATGCCGACCGCAATGCCACCGTCGGTTGCAGTGATGAGAATACTGCCGACGGCGAACCCGCCCGTCAGGACGATCGCCAGCGAGGTGTCACTGTACACTCCGGCGTGTTCGACGGGCAACTCCACGAGCAGTGCCGTGACGACTGCGACCACGAACGCGGTGAGCAGCGGGGACAGCGTGAGCGAGAGGACCGAATTGAGGAACAATCC
>KE356560.1:1332752-1362348 GCA_000415965.1 Haloquadratum walsbyi J07HQW1 | reverse complement strand
TTGAGGAACAATCCGACGGCGACGCCGGCGAAGGCTGTGTGTGCGAGGGTGTCGCTGATCATCGCCATCTCTCGATGGACGAGGAACGTCCCGACGACCGGCCCGATGAGGGCAATACACACCGCCGCGAGGTAGGCTCGCTGCATATAGGAATATCCAAGCATCGGCGTGCCGAGCAGGTCGGCCAACACATCCATTCCGAGGCCGAAGATGTGGTCGAGGAACCACTCGATGGGGACGAAAATATTGACTGTGAGGAGGAGGGATGCAATCGCATCCTCGAATGTGATACTCTCTCCGAGGCGGTGTAGTGTGTGTATCATTTATGATCGTGCTTGAGAACGTGCTGGTCCTTTCCGTATGCCTGTGAGAGTGCATCAGTCTCGACGAATTCCTCCGGATTACCGTCGAAGTACAACTGGCGATTGACATAGGCGATGTCCGTCGCATGCGTGGTGACAACGCCGATATCGTGTTCGATCAGGATGACGGTCAGTCCAGTCGCGTTCAGTTCGTTGATAAGACTGTAGAACTCCTCTCTGGATTCGGCATCAACGCCGACCGTCGGTTCGTCGAGTGCAAGCAGGTCGGCCTCCGAGGCAAGCGCACGGGCGATGAAGACCCGTTGCTTCTGTACGTCGGAGACATGGAATCGGTCGTGTGACAGCGGCGTGACGAGCGTCGCGCTATCCGGGAGATCGTCAATTTCCTCGAGAAGCGTGTGCCAGCTGACGGGGAAAGACATATGTCGTGGTTGTGTCCCATTCAGACTAAACGTTATTCTCGATCCGGCCGCTGCTGGGTTCAGGACCGCATCTTCGCGCCATTCGATCAGGCATACACATAGCGTCACAACCAGCGCTCAATGGCCAAGGCAGTGAACTCGGCCGTGAAGTGCTCGCTCGGGTCGCCGTACGAGAGTGTTCTTGATTCGGTGAATTTAGAGAAATCACTCTGATGGGTGCCGCCTACAACACCAAACAGGCCCTGAGGCAGTGCATGCAACCGCAGTAAGGTGACTCAATACAGACAGCCTGAGGGGATGAATGGCTACTACTGGCCTTCAGTAGTGATATCCAATGCTCCTTCTTCTGCTGTCTGTGCCTCACACCACCAGACTAACTCGAACTCGATACTCTGTTTTGCCTCGGTATCCCCTTCGGACCAGTCTGACTCGCCTTCCAGCTTGAACGTCACCGGGTCTGTCGGGTCCAACTGAACCTGCTTCCCGCCGAGTTCGAGCGTCACAGCACCTTCGCCGTCGAGTTGCTCAGCCAGTTCGCGAAGGTACGATGCAATTTCGGACCGCGTTTTCTCGGCTTCAGTTTCGAGTTCTCCCATACGTACGAGTACGCGAGAAGTCTCAATAAACAAAGGGGGACATTCCCTACCCGGAGGAATCGATCACCGGTATTAGATCAAAATCAAGTCGGATTTCTGAGACTCTTGATCCGTGAGAGAGTCTAGTGGTTCTGTACCCGCTCGATGAAGTCCGACCCCACTGCTCTGAGCATCTCTGTCCACGACCTGAACTCCGTCCGATCGTCAACGTAGACATCGAGATCCGGCTCCGAGATCATCTCGAACTCGGCCAGCGTCGTGACACGCCACGGGCTGTCCCGCATGAATTCAGCAAACGTCTCTGCGTCGGTATAGAGTCGCATGAACGAACTCGGAAAGAACCCCTCGAAACTAATCGGTACGGTGTGGTCGTCGCTCTCGCAGTCGGGCGGCAGCGCCGCATCCGTGTCAAGTTCCGTTTCAAACCCCACGATCTCGAAACTCATAGCTCTCACACGCTATACTCAAACATAAGTGTAAACGCCGATGGCGGTATTTGGGACGGTGGTCATCGGTTCTTTGAGTCTCAGACGGTCGCACGGTTCGTTGGAAGTCCGATAGTTGGCTCTTAGTCTCCATCAGACGCGGCCTGCACCTCCTCAAGGAGTTCGTCTGTGGTCGTCCATGTGTGCGCACGGTCGACCCGCTCCATCGACAGCAAGTAGTGCGCGAACATCCCGTCGTACGCCGCGTACTGCTCGTCCTGGGTGTCGTACGTCCGATAGAATGCCCGGGTCCGCTGCCGGAGCGCCGGCTGGTCGATGTATCCGGCTTCCCAGGCGTGGCCGCCCTGGGAGTGCTCGTACACCCCACGATGTGGTCGGCGTAGCTCACCAAGAGCTTGAACTTCGACGTGAAGAACTCGCTGATGTCCAGGATCTCGTCCATTAGGAACGCGTCGACGTCGTCTTCCCCACCTGCCGACGCAGCCTCATTCGCGAGCTCGTCGCGGACGGCCTCCAGTCGCGGTCGTTCCTCCTCTCCGTAGGAGCCAAGGACGAAATAGGAGGTCGCGTCGACGAACCGGCCGAGGTCCTCGTGCATCGCGGTCTGGATGGTCTCCAGCCGCTCGGGCGTGAGTGTCTCGCCGGGCTGCTCACCGAGTTTATCGATCACCGCCCGGGTTCGAGCATCATCGGTCATATCTCGATGGAGGTCTGCCGGCACCCTAATAATAAGGATACCGGACCGAACGTGGAACCGCTCGGTGGTTCCGCAACCACTTCGAAAACCACCGAAATGGTTATGCACGCAGCGCACCAACGTTCGGTTACAATGTCCCAGCCCGACGCCTCCTCGCTCACGCCCGACGACGGCTCGACCGGGCTCGACCCGATCACCGCGTTGAGTGCCCTCGACGACACGACCCGCGCGAATATCATCGGGACGATCGTCGGCCATCCCAGAGGGGCTCCCTCGAAGAAAGAACTCGAATACTACAACCCGAGCGTTGCGGCGTCGACGCTCACCGACCACCTCTCCCGACTGGAGGGGGTCGGGCTCATCGAGGTCATCGAACGGGACCGCGAGGGTCTCGAGCGCGGTCAGCCCTATCGATTCTTCCAACTGACCGCAACCGCCCGCGAGCTGTTCGACCGGAACAACCTCTTCGAGCCTGACGCGTATCGAGCGATGTTCGCCGAAGTCGAGAAAACGGATGAAATTGAGGCCGCCGAAGCCGTTGAGCGGCCGGATGGACGGAGCCCAAATTAACCTTGGAGCGTACGTTTTTGCCGGACAGAGAGCTCGATGTCCGAGATATTCCGAAAGCGTGACCAGCGCAAACCCGACAAGAGAGATAGATTTCTATTTTAGTTCAGAACAGATATATCGAACAGTAGGCACGCATCATTTCCATCCTCCGAGGTTGTGTGAGATTGTGATCACAATATATCATCCTCTCCGCCCTGAAGGGCGAAGATTCCCACGGCACCGCGCCGCTGGATTGGGATGTTCAAGATTTGTAGCCGTCTCGATGACGGCTCCTGGCTGTGCCAACCAGCCGTTACTCCTATCCCAGCATGGGATTCGGAGGTACTTCTTACTGCACCCTGAGTTCCACAACAGAAAGGGGTGCTTTCTGCATGGAATCGGGGAATCCCGATATTGTCCGATTAGTGGGGCGGGTAGACCGCCTCAGTTGTGTATTGATACGGCATCTCGTCACTTAACCCATCCGTTCGACACGTCGAACGTGGTTCACGTAGGGGTTGTCGGATTCATCCCCCCGTGAACGGCAGGGCTTTCTCCCTCGCACCGCCGTAACCGGCCAGGAAAGGTGATGCGGCGGCCGATCAATTACCAGTATCCGCCGACCTCGAGGCCGGCGATATACGGAAATAATCTACGGTAATTAGTATCAAGACCATCGATATCAAAACCCTAAAGCGCATATATGCGAGTCAGAAAAATATATGTGTGTCTACGGCATAGTATATTGTATGATTGGCGACCCATCCCCGGACGGCCCCGACGAATTCCCCTCTGAAGAGGAAATCCCGAACGAACCGGTGACCGTGGATGATATTGATCCATTCAGTGTTAATGACGATGACTTTGAGGACATCGATGACTTCGCCGCCGCAGAGTGGAAAGACCAGAGCACTGCAGACGAACGAATTCGCACGGTGATCAACAGAACGACGACTCCGAAATCGGCGTCCGACATCTCAGACACAGCTCTCGTCTCAGAAACAAAAGCCAGAACGACACTCAACAAGCTTGCAGAAGAAGGCATCGTTAGAAGTCATCAGACCGACTCTGGAAAGCTATACAGTCGAGATCCAGAGTGGCATCTTCTCAAACAGATCAGGAAACTCGCCACCAGTGAAACGCTTGTCAATCAAATTCAGCGAATAAAACAGGAACTCACAGAGTACAAATCCAAATATGACACGAATGGCCCAGAGGAACTTCTGATTTCAGACAAGGAACTTGACCAGAATGAACTCGACGATGTCTCTCACTGGCGGACAGCAGAACGAGAATTAAGTCACCTCAGAGCGGCATACCGGCTTCAAAGAAGCAAAAGAGCAGGCGTCGATCGTAGATGAACCGGAAGATAGGCGTACGGATAATCAAATAACGACCCCCAGTAACAATCAGACCCCACTCCAATAATGGGGATGGGGAACGGCTCTCCAATCGATGCGGCAGCGATTGATGAGAGCGTGAATCAGATGCACCAACAACTCGGGAGAGGAGTTGTCAAAGTCCGATTCCGATACCAGAAAGGGCAACCGTTCAAACCGCGTGACGGAAAAGACGTTAGAACAGCACGAGTCACTATTACGCCTGGAATCCACAAACAGGCTGGGTATTTCGATATCCAGTGGTGGGAAAATGGAGACTACAGATACCACTATCGGGAAGAAGGACTAGAATTTAGATTCGGACGCGAGGCAGCGAATAAGACCACCAAGAAACCGGTACGGCATTTTCACCCACCTAATGATCTCGACGCACACAAGCCATCCTGTATCGGGACTGAACAACCACCGAAACGCGTTACGATTGCTGTACTGAAGACGTGGTGGACAGCGGTCAAGAATAATGATGAGAGCTTGTTGAACGCGCAGAATGACTTGCCGTAGTCTCGAAAGCCTACGCCCTCTGTGGGAATCTATACATACGCACGCTCACCGAGTGGCTAATCCATCAATAATGAGTCTCTTCTCGGGTTTGATGAATAACAAACCCCTCAATCAACGGTTGGAAGCACCACTTAGCCCACGATACTACTTTATGTATTCCGCGGAAATTAAAATATATGACAGAATCAGCTCTCTCGGGTTCGCACCCGTTGGATACGATGCTGGCAGTTTCTGACGTGATCCAAAACGAACGGTTCGCACGTCTGTACGCTCGGGTACTCGAACTCGACACCCCTACTGTAGAGGAGCTCGCAAGCCGTTCTGCGAGTTCTCAAACTACGGTCTACGAGGATGTCAAGCATCTCGTGGAAATCGGTGTCCTCAAGCGCGTGACGGACTCTCAGCCGCACCGATATAGCGCTCGTCGGGTCGATCTGACCATACAGACCGGGGAAGAGACGTTTCAAATCACCCCGACGCTTCTCGTTGCCCTGGCTCAACGCGACTCAAACGACAATATCGAACTCTACGTCGAACGCCACGGAGTCAGCGGTCTGGCGACGGTCATCGAATACGCTCGGGCCTACACGAAATCGGAGATGACTGCCCGGATCATGGCTCGCGAGCAGGAGATTCCCGTCCTCGAAGCCGAAACAATCCTCCAGGAACTTCAGGAAATCCTCCTTGATGTAGAGGACGAGATTTCGACGGAACTCGATATAGAGGCGTTAGACGCAGATGTCGGCGAGCGAATCGGCGAGTAGTACCCGTCTTGTTTGAGGCGGTTGCCGGGGTACAGGTCGGCTTCGTCGGTGTTGCACGCGACTGCCGCGAAGTTGCTGATGCCGAGATCGATACCCGCCGTTTCGTTGCCGGGTGCGGTGGGCGTCTCGACTTCGTCTTTGCAGACGAGATGCAGCTCCCACCGTTCATTCGACTTATCGTAGACCGCGCGAACTTGTTGTAGGCTCTCGACGGTGACGCCGGGGCGCGTCTCGTACTCAACAGGATGTACTCCCACGCTGTCGGAGGTTCCTCAACGGGGTAATCTCGGCTCTGTCTATCACTTTCACCGTGCTCCTCTGAACGATATAGATTCGGAGTATAATACTCAAATAGAAAGCTGACCTCTGTACTCACGACTCACAATCTATCTATAGTGATAGTGAGTGTGTTTAGCGGAGCTATAGACGCAGCTCAATTCGTTATTGCTTGTCCAGCATCCGGATGCCGCGCTCCACGACCGCCTCGGTCACGAAAAGGCTCGTCCCACGCTGGAGTGCTCGCATACGCGATGCCGCTGTGACGGTTCGGCGAAGATCAGTCATCGAAATACCTTGATGATCCACACCCCCCGTTTTCGAGTAGTGAATCGCCTCGGGGTCAAACCCCGAGGCTTCCTGTTTCGATGACGTTGTCAGACTGCGTCTGACAGCCCACCAGACGGAGTCTGGTGAACGCGCTTTGCAGACACCGAATGGGTGTCCGTAGCGAGCGCAGTCTCCACAGGCGTGTCTTCGGGCCATTCCAGCCCTAGTTCAGAAAAGCCGCGTTGCAGGACATTCATCGCCGCATTCGCGTCACGATCACACTCAAACCCACATGACGGGCAGGAGTGTTCACGTACCCAAATCGGCTTCGCTGTTTCGACACCACACGACGCACATTCTTTCGTCGTTCCCTCTGGTTTGATCTGCACGACGTGACAGCCGTACAGATCGGCCTTATACTCGAGCAGTGTGATGAACTGTCGTCACGCTGCATCTTGCTTGGTGCGAGCATTGTGCGACTCCTCCAACTCCAACATTCCCTTTATGTCCAAGTCCTCGACGAACACCGCGTCGTACTCACGGACGAGCCACGTCGGTATTTTGTGCTGGGAGTCCAACACTGTCCGACGGATGTGCCGCTTCAGCTTCGCTACTTCTCGCCGTTGTTTCTTCGTAGTTGTTCGATCCTTTCTGCTTCCGTGAGAGTTTACGTTGTTCGCGGCGCGATCGCTCGTAGTCGTCTTCGAGATCAAGCCAATCTACGGTCTTCCCATCGGTGGTGTGGATGTAGTTGAGAATACCGAGATCAATCCCAACGCTGTTGGTTGTGTTGAGAGACTCAACGTCGGGTTTCTCAGGAAGGTCAGCGTCGTCGGTTTCGAGTTCGAGCCCGAAGCAGACGAACCACTTACCGGTTGTTTCCTTCTTGATTGTAACTTCTTTGATGTCCGCTTCGTCAGGCGCGGTGGTAGCGGATCGGGATGTCTCCGATTTTTGAGAGCCAGAGTGTCGCGTGTCGGCCACTCGTGTTTGTGAGTTCGAAGCCAGACTGTGAAAACGTCATACTCTGAAACTCCTGTGGAGACTTCCGCTTGAGCTTCCCGACCTTCCGCCCGTTCTGTTTCTGCTCGAAGAGTCCGTAGTCCGTTGAGGTTCTGGTAGAACCGTGTGACGGTTCGTTGCAAAGCCTTCGAATTGACTTCCGAGAAGACAGGGAACTCGTCTTTCCAGCCGGGAAGCCGGGAGTGGTGTTTATACGCGGAGCCGGTGTCATCGGCGTCCACGTTTTCGTACTCGTAACGGGTGTAGTTGTACGCTTGGCGATGAATGTTGATGTGATGTTCCAGTTCAGCCGCTATCTCTTGTGTCGGGTATGCAGGGTAGCGGTGACTGTGCTCCATCGCTGTCCCCTTATTATACATATACTCAGTTAATGGTTTGTTTCACGTGTTGTCGGATTCAACCCCGGGGTCACACCAACATCAGCATCAGCATCAGCATCAGCATCAACATCAAAGCCCCGGGGAATTCTCCTAGACCGCCTGTAAATGAAGGATAGAGCGTATTGGCTCACCAGATATCAGGATAAGATACCCACCATTTCCAACGTTAAAATATGAATCTACTCTCTCAGTATTAGAACGACTCCCGTTGAGAGTGAATAATTCGGCATCCCACAAATAGAACATGAAAGTTAAGAACGAAAATTATACTCGTGAGACTCTACAAGATTTCGGTGGTTGACCCACACCCCTTCGGTTCCGGCGTTAGATGTATTGCTGACGCACAAATCAAGGATACGATGGTCAGACACACCCCACCGGTTCCGACGTTAGCGGCCATGAAAATAGGTAACTAAACTGAGAACATTAGAAGTAATCCGTACTCGGTCTTACGATAAAAATATGTGAAATTTGAGTTGTTTTACACATAACTTTATTATAATACAATCAAAACACCTCAGTGGGACAAAGTGTGAACTAAATAGAAACGGAGTGACTAGTTCATTCGAAACGAAACTCGCTAGCAGGTTAAACACACAAAAACGTCGTAGAGGCGCGTTCTATCCTCTGGATTGTGATCGCACCTACGCTTCCTGTGAAGGGTACACGTTCATTGGTAACGACGGAACCGAAGGGGTGTGTGGGGGTCTGTGGTTGCTCGGAGATCAAGGTAGTCCTTCCAGCAGACTCTCATTCGTGGTAGATTTACGTCGGAAGTCGAGGTGTGAATAGATTTAATTAATCAGGTTTCGTCGATGTTTCTATGTCAAAGGGCACCTCGACTTCCGATAAAAGTCAAGATTTGGAATCTGCGTCTTCAGACGATTAACACGACCGATCTCGCCTCCAAACATCGGAACCGAAGGGGAGTCCAGATGAGAATGGAAACCCGTCATCAAGCGACGGGGACGGTGCACAATTCAAAGTTGACGACCCGCTTTTTTCTCAACGGAAGATGATTTTCCAAAATAAGGAGATGGTCCGTGTCGGTTGGGTACCTGATAGCGATCGAATTGTCAGACGTGACGATTATATTTTCACTATCAGCAACTGTCTGAACGACGCTGTCTATGGTGGTGCCCCAAATCATATCTCAATTACCGGGAAAACAGGAACCGGGAAAATCTCTTGTCTCCCGATACGTCACTCGTCGTGCTGTCAGTGCATCAGTTGAGGATATCAAAATAGGTCATACGTATCTAGGCTGTTCGAAATCCTCGACCGAAGTTCAAGTCATCTCGACAATCGGGCAACAGCTGAACGACGAGGATATTTATCACGAGGATGAAGATATTGTGAAAATGCCCGATACCGGGCTACCGAAAGACAAGTTCTATAAACGCCTCTGGCAGATTCTCGATCATTATGACTCGGCTATCATCATCTCGATGAAGTCGACCTTCTCAAGAGTGACCGCGTTTTGATGAGTCTCGCGAAGGCTGTCGAATCGAACGATACGTCGTGTCAAATTGGAATTATCGCAGTAAGTAATCAGATCAACTTCTTCGACGAGCTAAATCCACGCATGAAGAGTGCTTTCCAGACCCAAGAACTCAATTTCGACCCACACAACGCAAATCAAATTCGAGAAATTCTTCGAGGCCGTGATGATGCCTTCCGTGATGGAGTCCTAACCGATGACGTTATTCCTCTTGTTGCGGCTTTCTCAGCACAGGAACACGGAGACGCGCGAAAGGCAATGCGATTATTCAGGACAGCGGGAGAGCTTGCTGATCGCGAGGAATCAGACTTTGTCGGAGAAGATCACGTGCGAAGCGCTCAGGACATACTTGAAGAGGATCGATTCCGTGACTTCCTTCAGGGAACCCCAACTCAGATGAAAGCCGCATGCCTCTCGATTTCTGCCAAGTCGCTCTATTTACGCGACGATTATATTATTACGGGTGAACTATATGATGCGTACCAGCAGATTACTAACGCAATAGACATGAACACGATCGGGATACGGCGGTTCCGAGATATCCTTGATGAGATGCAACTCAGTCAGGTGATTGAAACTGAAGATGTAAATATCGGAAAAGGCGGCGGCCGCCACAACTCTCATCGGCTACTTCACAATCCTGAGACTATCCTTGATATTGTAATGGAGGATACTCGATTGAGGGAAATCTCTAAATCCTCGCTGAAACGGTTCGCCTGATTAAATCTTTTTGAGATTGTAATAAAAGAATTTAGCTGAAAGAGAGCTCGCTAAGCCCCCTCGCATAAGGAGCGAGTATGGAGAGGTAGTTCACCACTCCACCATCTGATATTGTCATGTCCGTCCTACTCGCCCTTCAAAAGGAAATCCTCAAGAATATAGTGGACACTCCCGACTACTCCACCAATCAACAGTATCATTCCAGAAACAGTCAATGGGAGCGAAGAAAGCGCTTCGACCGTCCCGAACCCGCCCGCGATCAGGAGTGAGAATGATTGAGAGAATTCGACGAGTTGCCAGCCGACAAGGCTCATCACATAGAGCATCAGAAGTTCCAGTTGGAGCGCGTAACGGACTGATTCTGTCGGGAACTTCTCAGTCGTCTGTTGAATAATCCTGCGGGTAAACCCGAAAGCTATCTTCCCAAAACCCATCTTCAATAAGAGAGATATTCTGAATTTTCAGTTTTTTGTTTCCACCCTCACCCACAAGATAGTGTCACCTCTCGCCGGTGTGACGCTTGGATTGTGAGCACTCGCCGTGTTCATGAATCTTGAAGACACAGGCTACGTGGAGATTTTTGAGTCCTCCATTCATACGATGTATATGTTCCAGTTGTCTCCATCAGACGCTGACCGATACTGGTATATGGGGAAGATCATGGGAGGTGTCGGAATAGGCTATATGCTTGCTATCGTGGGTGGTTTGACCCGATACCGTCATCCTCTATCGATTTCTTGCTGGGTATCATTCTGCTTGCATTGGTTCCGGTTGTCGAAGAGATGTCCAACAGCACACCGCTGCATGAGGAATTGGATCTCGATGATGAATGAGGTGTTGGTGTTGCCTTACTCCTGAAGATCCCGGAGATGGATCATATCTCCGAGTTACATGTGTTAGGTGGTTGGAGTCTGTGAGTGGTTCCGGTTGTTTCGAAGATAATAAAGAGTAAGCTAGATCGATTGGTCAAGTGTCGTTTAATATGGAAGTTCCCTCAGACGCTGAGGGTCCGGCGGATTCCTGCGTGATTCCTCTATCTCTATCGAGGATATCAAAACGAATCTGACTCGGTGTGGTCTGCTCATTAAGCAGGCGACAAAACTCTCAGTTGACAGGTCAGCCGCGTTGTGGACGCATTCAGCGGGATGGCATGATACTCACACTGTTTCACTGTCTTCGGGAAAGGCCGTCCGCGATTACTTAATAATAGTTGAAAACACGCTGATCCATCAGTCAGCGCTTCCAGAATACCTCCGCTAACTGGTTGTTGATCTGCTCAAGAACACGGCAATAACTGTTGATGGAACCCGATTTTCGCCTTGTGTGTATGTCGAGAAGAGGGGATTCGACACACAAGGAAATATAGACATCTGTCTCAAAAGCTCTCTGACAGCCGATTTGTGTTTTTTGACTTTGGAAGATGTGCTCCAACGTATGAACGAGTGTCGGACGTGACGGAAAGCACATACTCACTCATGCTCATTGTACCCGCACAAGGTAGCGCGCATGTCCATGCTATCTGTCTGTATACGTTGTCGCCGTCTCCCAACAATCTCCGCATCACGATGGTATCGACGACAAAAAATCAGAGCACACGCCCCCCGTTTTCGAGTTGTAAATGTGAAATAAAAAGCGGATAGCACAGTATATCGACCGGCACGTCAAATCTCTTGGCTCACCCACCCCCCGTTTTCGAGTAGTAAGTGTGGGGAAAATACGGGTAAGATCAGCTCATACCCCGGAACTGCTTCATCCGTTCGCGGACAACCGCGCTGATAGTCGCCTCTTCGTGAGCGAGGTTTTCAAACCGGGAATCCTCACGGATTGTCTCCATGATTGTTTCCGGATCCTCAGAGAGGGAAAAATACATATGCACTCCTCTGCCGCGTCCCTTACCTCGACGCTCGAAGTCCAACGCACTGTACGTGCTCTGCTCGGTGACGTGATTTACGAAGGTCTCGCGACTGTACTTGTCCGCGTCTATCGTATCAGCAATGAATTGGTACGTTTTGAACCCAGGTCCAGCAGGGATCCACTCAGGATGTTCTCTTGCGTAGTAGGCAGTGGCCGCCACAGCGTATATACAGAGTTTCTTTTGAGTTGAAATCCCCCTGATATGGCGCAGTTTGCGGTTTTCAGTGTATTTCTCCTGAGCTTCACGGACATCAGTCTCGGTAACTGTGTCAGCCCCACGCCGTTCGGCTAATTCGCCCGCCCACCTGAGGAGATCAATCGCTTTCCGTGCATCCCCGTGCGTTTGTGATCCGAACGCAGCAACAAGTGGCACAACGTCATCTGCAAGTGAGTCTGGCTCAAAGGCGTCCCGCCGGTTGCGGAGAATACTACGGAGTTGGTTCGCATCGTAATCGTCGAAGAAGATGTCGTCAGGATTGTACGAACTCTGTGCGCGACTGTTGAGGTCCGTCATGAAGTCGGCGTAGTTCGTGATCGTCGTGAGCGAGATGGGACCATCAAAGTCGGCAAGTTTGCGAGCCCGTGAAAGCTGATAGATGAGAGAATTGTACTCTGCTTCCTGATACGGTCCCTCGAGCATATCGATCTCATCGAGGATGAAAATGACACCGTCGTAATACTCTCGCATGAGTTCATACAGTCGCTCGAGCTTCTGATCCGTTGAGACGCCGGTTTGGGGAACACCAGGATCAACACCGAGGTCGTCAGCAGCAGCTGTAACTAAACGATAGACAGCCCGATCTGCAGTCTTCGGTCCCTCGCAGTTGATAGAGAGGACTCCGAAGATCTTGTCTTGAGATTCACATAGTTCGACGATCTGTTTACATACTGCGCGAATGATGAGCGACTTCCCCGTTCCGGATGGTCCGCTCAGGAGCATATCGGGGATCCCTTTATGCTGGAGGACCGGTTTTAGATTGTCGACGACACGACCCAACTGGTCGTCGCGACCGACGATACGGTCCTCGTCGATGATGGTATCTGACCGAACGAGATCTTTATTCGCGAAGACGCCACCGGACGACTCGGTTTGGAGCCGATCACGAATTGAGATGCCGCCACCGTTCCCGTTAGTAGCTTCTTGAGACGGGTCGGTTGAATCGGAGTCGTTTTCGAACGTCGCTTGTGACGTATCGGGCGAATCTATATTCTCGCCCGTCGACTCAGGGCTTTCAGGATCAGCAGAAGAGGATTCACGATCCTCCCCATCTTCCAGATGATTCGATCCTGCTCTACGTCCCTCTTGTCCCATATAAATTCTCTCGAACCCCAGATATAAAAACATGAACCCTTGTGGAGTTGTAACTAAGTGAAAACAGGCTATCAAACGGCTACAGCCCCGTATTCCTGAAATAGATCAGATACCGTTTTCGGAATCTATCGCCCCCCGTTGTCGAGTTGTAACGGTTCAACGAAGATCAGTTATCGAAATCCCTTGATCACCCAGACCCTCCGTTTTCGAGTTGTAAGTAACAGTGAGTCGCACTGAGTATAGAAGCAAACCTGTATCGTCTGAGTTTCCCGGAATGATGCTTGGGTGAAACGGCGTACCCCACACTCCCCGTTTTCGAGTAGTAAACGCCAGAATTGTTGCGAAAGGGCAACGCTCGTAGGAGCAGTTCACGAATGAGGATAAAACCGATTTACAAACACGATGGTTGTGGACCTCCTATAGCGTTCTCGGGCATTCCACCCTCTCCCCCCTTTTTCGAGTTGTAAGTTGCCGAGTGCAGACTACCCCAGACACCCTGGAATGAGAACGGAGTCCACAGAACAGGACTAGAGGCGATGGAACGTGATAATTTCTAATCGGAGGTTCTCTATACCCAACGATCCCAATCTTCTAGCTAGCTAGAAGATCTTCTCTTTTGTCTCTATTACGGACTAGTTAGATGCTATTTGATATAAACCTTCGCATATTAATTAATAAAGCTAGGAAGGTGGATAATCAGCTCTTTTATTGCGTGTTTCCGCCATAATCGACTTTTTGGTGGTCCTCCTTCCTGTTCACCCCTCCCATCACTACGAGTTTACAACTCGAAAAAGGGGGGAGGGGGTTCGCCAGACCCAGCTCGCGACTACACGTGTTCCATTGAACTCGCGCCTGATGTCGTTCTGAGCCCGGTCAAAGGTAAGTATCCTCTCGACAGCCTAGGCTAATACACACTCGCAGATGCTAAAGAGGAGATTGGTATCCTTCAGCGTGTGACTGATGAGGTTGTTGATGCAATTCAGGCGGCTACTGATGAGGAAGTACTTGAATTTCTGATTGAATCTGAACGACTTGATGTCGTGCACGATGGAGCACGGGGTCTTGGACAGGTTCGACGCGCTGTGCTTGAGTCATCGGTCGCTTCAGATCGACTCAAGCGTGTGGTGAGTCTTCGAGGCGATGGAAACACCTGAAGACGTGCTTGTCCCGCAGACTGTCCATCAAAACGCGAAGGTTGCACTCAAAACCGGAAAGCCAGTCGTCCTCTATGGACCAACAGGAACGGGAAAGACAAGCGGTAACTGTATTCCATCGCTGTCTGTTGAGTGGGAACGTGTTGATTTACTGGTTTGTATCACGGTGTGTGGGCTTCATCCCCGAGGTCAAGCGTCGGGGTATTCGCCTTGTCTGCTGATAAATTGCCTACCGGGTGTTCGTGTTATCTATTCGATTTTTCTCAGCGAGTGAATCACAGTTTTGAGTATCCGTTCGAAGTTACCTCGCTCACACCATCGTGATTCATATTCTGGGAAGCAACGACACGTTTCACACACTCATCGGTGAAAACGATCAGTCAATGCCTCAATGTGTGTCACTTGGCAAGGATCTGCATCCACAATCATCCGTTTCAGTAACTGTCCTGATTCCTCTATCTGTCTTTCTTTTTAGCCAAGTTCAGCTTTCTCAGTGTGATCAATCAATTCCTCAGACGGCCGGAAGGATAGACCGATGAGCCCACTTTGATCCGTGTTAATGATTTGTGTGAGTTCCGTTATCGTCTTATGTTGATCATTAATCATCCGTTCAACTGTCTCAATATTGTCCGATTCAGTCATGACAGTAGCCTTGTGATTTCTATATCATCTCAAATCATGTAGCTAATGATTGCTCGTGAACCCCTGGATAGGGTCCACGCGCTCTCTATGAGACGCCAAGTAGTTTTACTGAGAGATGATTACCCCGGGCTATGTAGTAACGTTATTATTGGACCTACAGTAACAACAGTCAATGACTGATCCCATCCGCGTTCTCCATGTGGATGACAACCCGGAGTTCGCCGAGATGGCTGCCACCTTTCTCGAAACCGAAGACGACCGACTCACCGTCGAAACCGCCCATAGCGCACGTGACGGGTTAGAACAAATGGCGGACGGCGAATTCGACTGTATCATCTCCGACTACGAGATGCCCGGGCAGAGCGGGATCGAGTTCCTCGAAGTCGTTCGCGAGACCCACGCCGAACTCCCGTTCATACTCTACACAGGGAAGGGCAGTGAGGCAGTCGCCAGTGATGCGATCTCAGCAGGGGTCACGGACTATCTTCAAAAAGAGGCGGGAACTGAGCAGTACGAGTTACTGGCCAACCGGGTTCGACACGCCGTCGAGCGAAGACGTGCACAGCGTGCCCGCCAGCGCCATCTCAAAGCCATCGAGACCGCACAGGAAGGCATCAGTATTCTTGATGAGGACGGTGAGTTCGTATATGTAAACGAGGTGTGGGGCGAGTTGTTCGGGTACGACCCTGAGGAGCTGCTTGGCGAGCGCTGGGAGTTATTGTATCGTCAGGGGGAAGTCGAGCGGCTCTCGAATGACATATTCCCGACGGTTTGGGAGACTGGGTCCTGGCGCGGAGAGACGACCGGGCTCCGTGCCGATGGCAGTACGTTCGCCCAGGATCACACCATCTCCGAGACGGAGACAGGAGAGATAGTGTGTACGGTGCAGGATATCACCGAGCGACGGGAGCGCGAGCAAGAACTCCAACAGGAACGCGCGTTTATCGACCGGGCTCTCGGACAACTCAACGATGTGTTCTATGTCGTCGGGACCGATGGGAGTCTTCGTCGGTGGAACGACCAACTCTCGAAGGTCACCGGATACGACGACGACGAGATCGCCGATATGCATGCAACCGAGTTCTTTCCCGAAGATGAGCAAGAACGCATCGCCGAGGCAATCAACGAGACCCTGACCGCTGGGGAAGTTGTCATCGAGTCCGAGTTCTTATCGGCTAGCGGTGAGCGCATCCCCTTCGAGCTCACCGGGTCGCGTCTTTCCGACTCCGATGGCAATCTTCTCGGTCTCATCGGAGTGGGGCGAGATATCTCTGAACGTCGGGAGCGCGAGCAGGCAGTCAAGGAGTTACATAGCACCGCTCGGGCACTCATCCAGGCAGACACAAGCGAGGAGATGGCGAATATCACTATCAGCGCCCTCCGAGATGTCCTCGAGATGCCAATCAACGCCGTGTTTCGTCACGACGAGACCAACGACGTGTTAACTCCGATAGCGTGGACGGATCGAGCAGAGACCCTTTTCGACGATATTCCGACATTCCCCTCGGGAGAGGGGATTGCGTGGACAGTGTTCGAGACCGGTGAGGCCCGCGTTTATGATGACGTCTCGACCGTCCCCGAACGACACAACCCCGATACCAAGGCACGAAGCGAGATTATCCTTCCACTTGCTGATCACGGCGTTGTCGTCATTGGCTCAACCGAGAGTGAGGACTTCGACGAGATCGATGTCTCGCTTGCACAGACGCTTACTACTCACTTGACAACCGCACTCGACAATCTCAAACAACGAACGGAGTTGCTCGAAAAGACAGGCAGACTCGAAGCCCTCTACGAGAACTCGCCGGACATGATTGACATTCTTGATTCCGACGGTCGGATACTCGACGTCAACCGACGATTCTGTGAGGAACTGGGCTACACCAGAAACGAGGTACTCGGTCGCCCCATCTGTGAGATAGACCAGTCAGTCGATGCCGACGAAGTCCGGACGCTACTGTCAGAGTTTGCGACTGGTGAGCGACAAAAATTCACAGGGACGTATGTGCGGGCCGACGACTCAACTGTTCCTGTTGAGGTACATCTGCTCCGGGTAGACCTCGATGGCGATGACCGATTCGTAGCGATCAGTCGTGACATCACAGACCGCGAGCGCCGCGAGCGACGACTTCGCCAGCAAACGACTCAGTTCGAATCGTTCGGAGATATTCTGTCACATGATCTCCGTGGACCGCTCAACGTGTTGGAGGGTCAACTCGAACTCGCCCGGAGAACCGGTGGAGACGAGCACTTCGACGCGGCTGAACGGGCCTTAGACCGGCTCTATTCAGTCATTCAGGACGTAGCCGATGTGATGCGGGAGGGGCAACTTGTAAACGAGCGCGTGGGTATTGAGCCTGCGGATGTCGCGCAGTCGTGCTGGAAGACTCTCAACACACCGAGTGCGTCACTTGTCGTTGAGAAGACGCACCCAATATATGCCGACAAGGACGCGCTCGCTCGCCTCTTTGACAACTTACTTCGCAATGCTGTTGAGCACGCCGGAATGGATGTAACGGTACGAGTTGGGATGTCGTCGGACGGGTTTTATCTCGAGGATGACGGGGAGGGAATCCCCGATGACAACCGAGCGGATGTCTTTGACCCAGGCTTCAGCACGAAAGAAGATGGGACAGGGTTTGGAATGGTGAGCGTCCAGCAGATCGCGTTGGCTCACGGGTGGGATGTGACGATATCTGAAAGCGATACTGGTGGGGCCCGGTTCGAATTCGCCGATGTTGAAACGGCATGATGACGTGGATCTATTATCAATTAAATTATCTCTACGACTGATATAGTAACGCTACCCGTTAGAAGGCTTCCTCGCGCACAGTCAGAACGAGTTGAAGCTCAAGAAACTCCGAACCGGAGCCGGGACCGGGACCGGGCAAAAGAGATATCCAACACAAGGGGTTCGTCACCGCATTCCTCACCGACCGTTATCAAGAGTTCGAGAGCATCCCCAAAGACGTGACGGGAAGTGACATGCAATTGCCGGCTCATGTGGAGACCCCATCTGTAAGGTGAAATCTCATGAGCCTCTCAAACCGGCACCCCGTTGTAAGATGAAACAGTTGACACTTTGGAAGGACACCCTGTGTGCGAGATGAAATCTCGAACAGACAGGAGAGGGGATGTCAGCACGAGAGCTGCTGATCTGCCTGGGCCCACGGGAATTGATACAGAAGCACCACAGGACGACAGACTCAACAACGGATACTAGCAGGGGAAAGCTTGAATTGCTAATCGTCTAAACAGTAGCCGCAGCAAACCAGATGAGAAACGACCAACCGGTTGGTTCAATTAACAGTCCGTCAGGTGTTCCTGCTCCTGTCTCTGTTTTACACTTTTGATACTTCTCCACTCTTCCCGTCGGTATCGGCGTCTCTGACCGTCTTTCGTGTGTTGTGTACTATTTCTCCAAGACAAAGGGCGTCTTCCTCCGACAGAAATTCATATCGAACACGGGGTGTGGGGGTTCGTCTCTATCCCTCGTCCAGTAACCCCACAACTGCTCAACGTCCCTCAGTTTGTAAGGTATGCAAGCGGACTAACCGGTACCATCATCGGTGCGCCGGTTAGTATCTGTCCCAGTTGCGGCACGTGTGATGCGCCATAGATGACCAACACCCGTTCGTTATCCTCCGCAGGCACGTTCCAGATGTTCGATGCAATGCGCAGGTTTCGTTGTGTCCACGCTGTCATGAGTTTCACATATGTGTAGTCTCCTGGATCGCTGTTCTCGAAGGCTGTCGCGTAGAAGTGTATATCATTATCCCACATAGTCGATCCCACATCGGGCGTGTTCAACCACTGATAGAACTCCACCAGTGAGCCCTTATCAAGACGCGTTTGTTCCTCTTCGATACGTTCAGCCATATCTGGAAGCGGATATGCGACGCTGTCAGGGTCAACAAGCAGGGCTCGCAACGAATCCGGCAACTGCTGCTTTTCAGCATCGGTGAGCAGCGCCGCAACACTCTGTCGGTAGTCTACAGCGTCAACAGAGTCATGACCGAGTTTGTCAGCAAGCCGGAACCCGATCTGGACGATTTCGTCACTTCTGTCCCGCTCCCATCCGGAAACAGTCTCGAGCGTGTCAGTGTCATCCCTGTATGCTGTATATGCATCATCGATGACCGACTGCTGTGAGACCATTTCCTCGACGGCGATCCGGTCGGGTTCCCACTCTGCGAGTCGGTTAGTCAGCGTTTCAAGTTCGCGCTGGCGCTGCTCACCCAGGATGTCCCCTGGATCTGTGGCGTATGCGTTCTGTGTGTCTCCAGGAGACTGTGCGAGATGCGTTGAGCCGAGAAGCATCACCTCCCGTTGACTTTCTTTTGGGCTCGGCCAGGGGTCAGCCAATTCAGAATTAGCCTCAGAATTAGCCTCAGAATCAGTGTTCCCGATATCATCCTGCAGTGCGGTACACCCGGCAAGTCCAGCCATCGCTGCGGCAGCAGTCGCCCCGGTGAACAATCGTCGGGTAAGCCCCGATTCCGGTCTTGATGTCATTGTTGATCGCATTGTTGCGCTAACTGTCATAACTTGGAAGTGCGTCTCAGTGCCTGAAACGCGACGGGCGTCGGTGGGTTCTCATCGTGGTGCGTGCGATGCATCTGTTGAAATCGTTGAGGGTTCCAGCAGAGCCAGACATACATCTGCACGGCTCTATTGGAAATCCTCGATCGGTAAGAGGGCTCAGCAGTCCTGCTGAATACAGCGCGCGTCTGCAGCACCGACCGTCCCTGACCGGACCCGGACCCGGACAGACATAGAGTGTAGGATCAGTCAGTACAGACCATCCACGCAATGTCGGAACCGACAAAAAAATCACCGGGGCTTTTTTGATAAATTGACTGAAGAACATAAGTATGCCCTCCGCCATCCAAATGAGACTGTCAGCGTATTTTCCGGATCGTCCGCCGACGTGGACAGAGGTGCTAATCGGTGTGCTGGTCGGCGTTCAGATAGTTCCCGATATTCTTTCTCCATTCACTGTGTCGTGGTCAGCAGCGATTACTGGCTTTCTGGCGTTCAGTGTCGCGCTTGGTCCTGGAGCCAATTCATCCCTTGGCAGGCAAATTGGTCAATGGTTCCGAGAGATTGGCGTCACCGGTCGGGTCGCTGTGATTGTTGTTTTTGCTCTCACTACCGTCGTCGTGTTTCGATTTGACGCAGTACCCGACGCACTCATTACCGACGCTGCGTCTGGGGGTCTCTTTGCTGTCTTCCTCTATTTGATCATATATATCCTATGGGCTGGTGAAGTGTCTGGCTGGAAGAGTAATCGAGAGAATAGTGATTGAGTACGATTTTACAGTCCGAATGAGTGTTGGGAGATGTCTCACGCATCTCACGAACACTAATCGACAAGAGGCTATTACTAATAGCCTCCATTAGTAGTCGTGCTATTACCCCCAACATCCTCTTACCCGGAGTTGATCTCTCCTTATCAACCCGTCCTCGCTTTCTTTCATACGATTGGTTCTTCAACATTCCACTCTGGGGTCACATTGTGAGCGCCACGTTTCCTAGACGATGTTTGATTTTTCCTACATACACGTCTCCTTCTCGGTGAAATCGAAGATAGAAATATCGCCCGACCTGACTGGGCACTGCTGTAATTATTTCCACGTCTTCGACGGTCTGCTCAACATTTGACGCAGCATCACTCCTGTTTTGCTCTCGCAGGGGCAGATCAGGTGAGTATACAATCTCTCGGATATCCGTCTTGTGAACCCGATTGTGAGCGCTCAGATTTCAGAGTGACTCAGTGAAACCATAGCAGAACATATCTCATATAATTAATATAATTGACAGACTATAAAACAGCCTGCCGAGCGTGATCAATGGCGGGTTTATATTTCCTGATGTAATCTCAGATTCAATTAGCGGTGATCAATTGCGTTAGAACCGAGCACACTTCACCACCGACCGTGGCAAACACGGACGTTGCATCAAGATGAGCTTCAAAATTTGGAGCCTATCGCGATGTCTCACTCAACGCGTCAACTAGCAGTATAATTTCGCCCGTGACAATCTGTACCCTTCTGACGTGGTTGCATGCTCGAGAGCATCCGCAAAGACGTGACGGGAAGTGACATGCAGTTGCCGGCTCATGTGGACACCCCGTATGCGACATGAAGCAGCTGACACGTCGGGGGAACACCCCGTGTGCGATATGAAATCTACCCAATCAACTAGATGTTGTGCTCGTTTGATCGATTCAAACACTGAGTTTCTCCGTGAGTTTCTATTATATGTGCTGATGCAGTGAGACGATATGAAACAAGATCACTCGTTTGTTGCACTTGGAGTGGTGTTGATAGTTGCCATCGCGGGTTGTGCAGGTCCAGGCACGACTGCCCCTGTTGTGGAACTTAAGGAAATGGCAGATACGACAGAGGTTGCTGACACGACCAGCAGACAACTCATCGACCTCGTCGGTGGGGATGAAGCTCCCCGGGCAAATAAACGAGAAGAGATGATCAAACAAGCGATTAAGAATCATACCTCAGAGCGGACCATCAGTTATGTAGAAACCGACAGGCCTGTCGAATATCAGGGGGCATATTATGAGATAAATCGAAAGCAGGTATCTGACACAGAGGTCTTCACATTCTGATAAATGCAACACGTACACAGGCACGGCAAACTGTGGAGTATCGGCTCAGTAAACTTCCGCCCACGGATAGAAAACTGGTGCGGGCTGCAACCGACCACCCCCAACGCACATTGATCCAGCGTTACGCGCTCAAAGAGCGCAATCACTCGGTTCTGCTTAAGAAAGCTGACTCTCAGACATTCACTGTGTCTGTGTCATCACCAGATGGAGGAACCGCCGAGGGAAGTTCCGTGCAAGCGGAGGCACAGGCGCAAGCGCAAGCGCAGGTATACCTCATTAATGTCACTGACGGGCAGAGAGGGACACAACCGAAATACATGTACAGTTCAGTCAAGAAAGCGAACAACTCAGAAGCGTATGGAGAGATGATAATTGAGCAGTATGCGTTTGAATTAACGAATACCTCACCAGCAACTGATAGGTTATTACAGACAGCAATCAATGGCGGATACTACGGATATGGAGAACGAAACGAAACAATCAATCGAACTCTCGACCGATTCAGACAGCACGAACAAAAGCTCTTCAGAAAATCTGGCAGCACTCGTGTCTGGTTTGTTACATATCAAGGAGACCTATACAAAGCGAAATTAAAATACTATGCTAGATCAGAAAATAATTAGGCTGTATCTGGGTCGCTCACTCGTCCGAACAGTTAGGATGGGGACGCACAGCGACGAAAATGAAGGTGAAAACAAAAACAAAACGATGAGTCATATGCCTGAGTTGGATTGATTTGACGGTCAGTCGCAGTCGCTTTTGCTTTTGTTTTTGTTTTTGTTTTCGAGTAGGAGACGTTGACAGTGCCATTGAGTCATAATTTGAATAATGGATTTATGTAATTCAGTATCGCCTGGGCACTCAACTGTTCGGTGAATGATCTTCACGACGGTGGCTCTGTTCAATCCTTCAATCGATGAGAGATGTCAGCAGTCTGAATGAGCACACAGCGCGTATCACTCACCAGTCGATCATCAACCGATCCGGAGGGCCCAATAAGTCTATCAGGACAGATTTACAAAGAACGGTTTGTTTTGTGGTCACTATTCAAGAGCACTGGTGCCCACAGCATCAACCAATCAATCGTACTCACGAGGGACGGTTATGTCCCTTTGTCATTCAATAGTTGGTCAGGATATAGCTCAGAGGCGAGCCCGATGATCTGGCACTCAAGTTGTTCAAGTGACACCTCAGATTCGTGATATAGCCCAATGTCGTCTTTTCGCCACGCTTTCGTCCAGAAATAGGTCGGTTGGGAGAGCTGCCTCCCATCAGCAAAAAGTTGCTGAGCCCACGATTTGTACTTTTGTTTTTTATTCTTATCATGATTGCAGACGACAGCGCTTAAATCTCCGATGTGATAGTAGTGACTGTCTCCCCAACGAGCGAACTTTCCGGTGCTTGCTCCCTGAAGACTCTGTAAGTTAGCGCTCAATTTCTCATTGTCACGTCCATACTTGCCGGCTTTTCCAATGTAGAGGGGGACAATACTCTCATTCTCTATCCAATACATCAGATAAATGAGTCCATGATAGGTGTCGTGAGAATGAGCCCAATCATCAATTACTTTTCTTCCCTCTTTTCTGACGAGTGCTTCCATTGTCTCAGTTCGTTTGAGAACCCGTCTATCGTTTCTCCCATAGTTTTTACACTGTACTGTAAGGGATTCATCGGTCTCGAAAAGAGGAGTGGGATTATCTGCATCAATATAATGTTCTGTCCATGTCTGCCAAATGTCATGCTTACTCGTCATGATTTTCTGTTATTCGCTGGTGCGCACGCGAGAACCAACAACAGTCGGCTATGACGTTTTCTGACAGATATAAACCCGCCCTGCCTTGCGGTGTAGATAGACCACCATCTCGCCAACGATGAGCCAAAAAAGCGGGATGACATTTCAACGTTAATTTGCTTTGATTCTCTAATTTTAACTGTCATCTCGCGTCAAGACGCCAAGATACTTGCATATTTAGAAAGCACCTCATATCAATGAACGACCCTTCGACGCAAGCGAGAAACTCTGACTCCCACTCTACGGGAGAGAAGCCTTCTTATGGGCATCTCTTCTCGTCTGGGTTTTTCTCGGAGTGTCACTGATGGGTCTTGGATCAGATCTCTACCAGGCAATGTCTGTTGCATTTCCTCTCTCTTCGCTGAATGCTGGATTACTGTTCGGGACGAGTGTCGTCATCTCAGTATGGGTTGCTGGCTTCCGTCCGTCGCTTGGAGCCAGTGCAGTATACTTCAGCACACAGTTAATCGTGCATTTACTCATGACTGTCATGCTGGCTCTTGCGGTCCCGGGAAGCACGTCCGAACCCTGGATGGATGTGATTCTTCGAGGACTCTCAATTATCTTTGCGACTATCCTCGCTTTTCATACCATCGGGAGGCAAGGTGCTGATTGGCTTCGCCAGCATGGACAGCGTCTCCTCTGATCACCGGCGAGTAAGGAGAGAAACACTGGATTGTCACTCTCGTTGTATTGATTGACACGCCGTGTCCTGCACTCTCATTAGCTATTGGATAATGATTGGTCACTGACCGACTGGCATTCTCACCACGGCGGGAAAAATGATTATTAATTGAGAGTTGTAGAACCATCTGAAAGGAATTGGATTGTCTTTGGATCCTCTTGACCGTCGTAATATTTTTTCAGAGCGAGTTTGAACGGCGTTGGATCATCTGCTACAGCATCGAATAGTGTCATCGACGAACGGAACTTCAAATCATCAGGTGAGCCAAATATCTCGTGTGCTGTACGTCCCTCAATTCCGTTTGTTATTCTGGTGCATTCTCGTACCCGTTGACCCAAGACAGGATGTGCAAGATATGCTTTCGCCTCCTCTCGTGACGATATCGCATACTTTTGTGCCGTCGAACTCCTGCCGAGACCCTCAACCTGTGGGAAGACAAACCACATCCAATGACTCTGCTTTTGACCTGATTGCAATTCTCGTTTGACCCGATCGATGACAGGATCCTGTGCGTCGACAAATCGCTGTAACTCATGAGGATCATCAGAGCCAGTCATTAACACAGGTTGATTTCTTATTGATGCTATACTTTTTGATAGTAACTTCGGGTCCAAACTACTGCGGTTGTATGTGCTCACGTCGCTGTGGCTTTGTCTTCTCGCTATAATGTAATTATAAAAACAATTGAACAATGAGCCCTCTTTTTTGACGTGAGTGTTATGTAATCTGCCTGGGTCGAGTCAGTGAACTCAATAAACATACAAAAATAATTCGCTTCTCGCTTGAGTCAATTTGCGACTGATGACGAGCTTCGCGAGATTGATGAACTCCTTCCGTAGGACAAAGAGCTCATCGTGGTGGACCTCCCACTGGTCGGTGTATCCAAAAGAGATATACATATTTCTCAACGGACTCGTATGTTTGCGAGCCGTCACAGCTCGCTGGCATCAAGGGTCACGCGATGCGTCAGATAGAATACGCCAGCCATTGTCACCTATTTGTTGTTTTCAGCGACGGTCGCTGTATGGATCAGAACCGCTTCGAGTTCCAGCGGCAATCAGCCTGAGACACGTCGGTATTCGCTGGGTGAGAATCAACGCCGTAGCCAGTGACCGCCGAGAGCGCAGTCGGCGTCCCATCGACGGTGTCCTTGCTCCTCGGGACCAGTCGGACGCCGTTCACACAGTATCCGGTTTCGAACGATGTCGCTCGGGTTCTCGCTTTGAGGAACGACCGAAGCGTGTCATCGGTGAGAGCATACCCGTCGTCCGTGTATGCAATCGCGCCGGTCTCCTGGATCTCGTTCAAATGCTTGTAGAGCGTGGACTTGATGAACGCCTGTGTCTGTCACTCCAAAATCGTCTTTGGACCGCCGAGCAGCACACCCAAAATGTCCTCTTTCGTCCATATCAGCACGTTCTCAAGTGCAGAGCGGTCGAGGAGTTCGGCAAGCAGTGATGCTTCGTATGCGGTGGTCAATTGGACGCCGTCAGTTCGGTCTACAAGATGGGCGAGGTCGCCAATGACTTCCGACACCCAGCGCTGAGTCGCGTCGATTGCATCGGCTCACTCGCCAACTGAGTAGGACTGATCCCGCAAACAGTCGATAACCCGCAGTTCCACTTCACGGATGTATTCATCCATATATCGGTGAGAGTAGAATACAAACGCTTGACGTGTGTAGGTCATCAAATGGTGAGGCGTTTGTACACAGGCGGTCGAGGCGACTGCCCGGGGGTGAGTTCACCCACAGTTTTCTGCCAGCGTGCGTCTGATCCGTGACGCAGCATCACTCCTGTTTTCCTTTCGCAGGAACGGATCAATGAGTAGACTCTCTCTCGGATATCGGTCTTCTGTTCTGAACCCGACTGTGAGTGCTTAGAGTCCGTCTGTAAGTGTGCTCATCAGTAGAGCTGTGTCTCTAATGTTTCTACGAGCGGGTATGCAATGACTAATATTGTCTCTGACGAGTGGCTCCGTCTTTGGTTCGGGTTATTGCCATCACGTTATCTGGTGTTTCGACAAAGACTGTTTCACCACCAGAGGTTATTTTGATGTTCGTTCCGACGAATCACATTCTGACAGATTACTTGCCCCTTTTGTTGGGGCGTTTTGAATTTTGTATGCCCCACGATTTGTGCTGGTGCATCAGCGGAGAGATGGGCAAAATCAAGCCAAACGAGTCCCGCACCCTCACCCTTTGGAGATACTCCGTTGCCGGTTCCGAGCACTCGTGAATATCGATCGATGACCGCTTTTTGTCTAGTGGCATCTGTTTGCGTTCCAATAGCACCCAATAGGTCCTCAGCAGCCGCGAGGAGTTGCTGATTCGTTTCTTTAACATCGTATGGCTCGTTGGATCCGGCGTGTGCGTACGTGTAGTTGTATCCCTGATAGGCTGCCACAACGAACCCGTCACGAATTGAGTGAAGAAGTGCACGCCGGTCTTGGACATCAGATTGACCAGCATACCAGCCTGAGTATGGATAGTGATCCGCTGACAGCGCAATCGCCTCATGATTGCCGAGTGTCACGCGCACTCGTCCTGTTGGAGCCTGTGCACCCAATCGTGAAACCATCTGCAGCACTGCCTCGTTTGCCGGTCCGCGATCAATTAGGTCACCGTTGAATATCAGGATGTAGTTTTCATTTGCCCATTGTAATCGTCCCGTGTCATCTGTTTGTACAATTGGGTCGTGTCTGGATCGATCACGCAAGCTCAAGAGTGCACTTCGTGCACGATCCAGGTAGCCGTGGATATCGCTGATGCTGACGATAGCCGGTGGCTCGTCATGAGTCGCTTGGAGAGCTGTAACACCGTCTTTCAGTCCCGGATCGCTAACGCTAACGGAGTGTTCTTGAATCGGATTCATCGATAATATGTGAGAGTATCATTGAATTACCGTCTGAGTATAAAATCACCTGCCCTGTCAACCAGTCGTCGTTCGATAGACGCACAACAGATGAGAGTATGACTAATGAGCAGGGTATGTCGGATTAAATTGAGCGAACACGAATCAAGACAGATCCCACGGTCGCACCCTCACGCTCACATACTCACCGTTTAGCATCAGATCATGATGTTATATTTCATCAGCCTCAGGGTCACTCAGAAACACTTCTGACCGTGACGTTATCAAGTGTTGAGATGCCTTTTTCTCAGACAATAGAACGTATCTGTCCTCAAAGTCCGTGGAGTCAATGTTTGATTTGACACCTATTATTGCTGTCGAGAGAAAAATGAATCTATTTTCTCAGTTAGGAGGATAATTCCGCCAGTAAGATTCAGATATTAAGATATGAATCTCTCGATAAAACATATAAATTCGTCTGAAATATCAGATAATATCATAGTCATCTATCTCAACTCGTCGTAACTATTGGATTTATAATTATATCATCAGAATGCAATAACAACCGTACTCTCATTACACACTTTCGCTCTGTCCCGAGTGACACTCAAACAGTGTCCCTAACGGGTTTTCATAAACACTGTTGGCTGCCAGTGAGCTTTCAGGCGATTCAACGAGACAACCATCGATTAAATCTCATCATTGAATGATTCGCTTTCTCGGCACAAAAAAACCCGAGCACTTCCATCAACTGCTTATTATTCAGTAACTCTTTATGTTCGTCTCTATCTCTGTCATTATTATCGCTCGTGTCTTTCGTCTCCGATGTAACCTCGCTTGTCGTACTGATAGACATCTTCTCAACGCCATCCTCAACTCGGCATGGTCTCGCATGCTCTTTGATTTTTGCATCACCAACGACCGAGTTTGGTCCATATCGTTAATCCGATGAGATGTCTCCACGCCAAATAATGTGCCATCCTCTCATCGCGGGTGTCTTCGGAGGCTGGTTTCGTTATTTATTGTACGACATCGACGATAGCTGACGGAGGAATGTTACCGTCAACGACCAGTTCAGCATGAGTGAGGGTGTCAGCGTGGCTCACGATATCATCTGGTGTTTCGACGGGTGTAATGCTCTCTCGATATCGCTCAATAGCCTCCTCAGGTGTGTCTGCGTGGAGCATGATACCTGCTCCGCCGTACAGGTAATCAATAAGATCTGAGGCGAGAGTCATATCAGCGAGATACATCGGGGCTATAATTTCCTGAACGTCTACGACGATAGCAACGGTATGAGAATTTAGTTCACTGTCAGGATGTGATGGAAGCATCTCACCCGTGAATTCAGCATCGACGCCGCAGTACGTGACAGCCGTTTGATCAAATGGGAACGGCGAGTCATACCCGAGTTTTCTGAGCGCACCCTCAACGGATGAGGTCGTTGAACTGGTATCGATTGCGTGTTTGATTCCGTCCTGTCTGATTGCGTCGACGTTCTCCTGTTTTGTAGTATGGAATGCGTACGCACCGGGAGGCTGTTGATATTCGATGAGTGGATTCATTTATCGTTGGGTCAACCTGAGGTGTATGTTCAGTTACCTGTACACTATGCACACTAACACATCTTGACATCCTCCTCCGCGTGAACGCGGAGGAATCCCACGGCACCGCGCCGCTGGAGTGGGATCTTAGGGTTTGCAGTCCACCACTTGGTCCTGCGGTTGGAATCCGCAGGACAACTCATGAAGGTAGACTCCGGGCTGTGCCAACCAGCCGGTACTCCTATCCCCACCCAAACTGGGTTCAGACTCGGAGTTACTTTTGCTCAGGTCGAGACGAATGTTCTCCGCCCCATTCACGTCAGCGTTGAACGCCGCATCACACTCCTCACACACGTATAGACCGCGTTCAACACGCTGACTGTCGTCTTCCCTACCACAGACACAGCACGTCTTGCTTGTGTCGCGCTCTGGCACTTCCACGACTCTGATGCCCTCGACCTTCGCCTTGTATTCGAGGATGTTCGAGAACCTGTTGAACGCCCACCCGTGCAAGTCAAGATTCCCGTGCCGACCCCAGTTCTTCGACTCGCCGTTGTCGTTGTCGTCCTCGCGGACACCAGCGAGTTTCCCAACGTTAATACGACCAACTTCCTGCTCGACACACCGTTCTACGATGTGTTTGGCTAAAGAGTGGAAGAAGTGGGTGCGGCGTTCCGACCACTTCGCGTGGAGACGAGTGGCCCGTTCGCCATCCGAATCATCACACTTGGCGATTTCTTTCGGGAAGTAATACCCGTCTTGTTTGAGGCGGTTTCCGGGGTACAAGTCGGCTTGTTCGGTACTGTATGCGACGGCGGCGAAGTTACAGATACCAAGGTCAACGCCTGCTGTCTCGTTACCGGGTGTAGTGGGTGTCTTCATTTCGTCTGTGCAGACGAGATGCAGTTCCCAGCGTCCTTTCGCTTTGTCGTAGACAGTCCTGACTTGTTGCAGATTCTCAACCGAAACACCGGGGCGAGTTTCGTATTCGACAAGGATGTACTCCCACGCTTTGGGATGTTCCTTGTGATTCGCGCCCTTGGACAGGCGGACACGGTTGTTCTTGGTGTCGTGACGGATGCCATTCTGCTTCCACGTCACCGTACCGTACTGCGCGGATGTTCCTCGTGAACACGATTGCCGTGGTCGTCGTAGTAGTTTTTCTTGCGGTAGCCGGGCGGATTCGCTCGACTGTGACTGTCAGA
>KE356560.1:1329044-1332732 GCA_000415965.1 Haloquadratum walsbyi J07HQW1 | reverse complement strand
AGTGCATGGAACTCGTATGGCGACTACAGCGCGAGGCACCACCGGGTCGGGTTCGGTATCACCTCGGTAATCATGAATTAGCAATCTTACTCCCAACGTTCGTGCATTGGCCACGAGCTTACTCGACCACTCTTGATACCGATGAACAGCGAGCGTTCCTCACTCGTGTGGCTGAGGGAGATGTAACGGTGGCGTATGAAGGCTATGAGTACACATATAGCCACGCCGGTCGGAATAAAGCGTTCGAAGCCGCTGATGTCAACGCTCAAATCCAAGCTGCTGCGAGTGAACTCCTCACAGAGGGGCTCACCCAACCAACACAAAAGCGAATTGCGTCGAATTACGCCACAATCTGCCAACTCGGTCGCAACGGTGGTCGCGGAGCCGACGCCGGTCTCTGCTGGATGGACTTCGCACATCTTGAGCCATCAGCCCCGCCACAGATCGTCGGTCACTCAAAAAAACTGAAGCCAGTTCGGAAAGGCAACGTTGTCTGTGGAAACGTGATCCGTGCAAATAATGCCACTCCTGGTGGTGAAGGAGTTCTGATTGAGGAGCCAGGCGGGGACGGACTGACAGCGATTCGCCGCTCACCTGATGGCGGGGTACTCGTGACACATGATATATGACTTGTTTGTGATTCTCAGCGACAACGCTATTCATCTGTAGTGGATTCGCACGGAGAAGCCAACTGAATAAATCGGTTGGAGAGAAGAGTTCTCTCATCATCAGCAAAATAGTTGATTCCGCTCGACCCGTGCGTCTTGAACTGCCCTGAACTCGTTTTCGATGACGGAATCACCGAGATTCAGTGATCCACAAAGGACAAACCGATGAGCTCAGATCAGTAAACCAGTATGCGATGTGACTCAGGTAAGCTTCGTCAGTGCTCACACCGTTATGTCGCGTCACCCACGCAGTTCTGCTTACTTGTCATTCCCCGGGAGGGTCGCCGCCTGCTCGTCCGCCGGCAACTCACAACACTCACTCTCTAGGTTCAATTTCGAGACGATCTTCTCGCTCCCATCTTGAAGCGCAACGAGCCACGCAAGTTCCACTACCTCCGGGTCCGAGAAAGTCTCACGCAGACTGTTGAAGTCATGTCGGTCATGATAGAAGTCCTCGGCGAACCGGAGCGCGACCCGCTCCCGTTTACTGAATCTATCGTCAGTTTCGTAATTGTCGAGTGATCGAACCTTTGCGTCGGGAAGTCCCAGTTCTTTAGCGGGGTTTGACCCGACGCCCTGACAATATAGACAGTCATGTAGTTGCGCGAGTCGAATCCGAACAAGTTCCTTGAGGCAGTGGTTAACTTCGCCCTCATACAGCGCCGTGTTCCACGTCTGCGCCCATGTCTCGGCGATCTCGGGGCGGTGACCGAGTACCTGCAGGAACGTTTGACCGGGAGTCCCGTTCTGTTCAGCCGTCTCCAGCACTGATTCGATGGCTGACTGCTTTTCTGGATCATCAATCGGATCAATCACTGGCATGTCCTCATGAAAAGTGGTAATCGGAATATATGTACTGGTCATGTACAGATAAGAAACTCAGATTCTTATTTCAGTATTTTAATACTTTTCTTGTGATTCCTCTCAAATGCCTCACTCGTCGCCACGTCACGTAGGGCATCTATACGACACCATCCCAATATTTAACAGAACGTATACATGAATGTGAATAAATGTCAGACGGTAACACAGCTCAAGATTCCATCAAAAACGAAGATCTGGTTGAGTATGGCATTGAAGACACACCGGAATTTTCGAAGGCGCTCCCGCTGGGTGTCCAGCATCTACTTGCGATGTTTCTCTCGACAGTTGCACTGCCGCTTGTGATTGCAAGTGCCATTGGTCTCGGCAATTCTGACACGACATATATCGTGCAGATGGCACTGCTTATGGCTGGTGTTGCAACGCTTGTCCAAGTCTACCAGATTGGACCAATCGGTGCTCGCCTCCCTATCGTCATGGGAACAAGTGCAATCTTTGTTTCGCCATTGATCAGCGTCGGGACTGAATTCGGACTGGCAGCAATCTTTGGTGCTGTTATTATTGCCGCACCAATTGAGGTGCTTATCGGCTACATTTTTGACGATATCGAGAGATTATTTCCACCGCTCGTCACAGGCATCGTCGTCATGCTCGTTGGACTCACACTCATTCCAATCGCTCTTCAATACTCTGCTGGCACGCCTGGGACGGACACATTCGGTAGTCTCAGAAATCTTGGATTAGCCGCACTTGTCTTTGCTGTTGCACTTGGCGTGAACCAACTCTTCGACGGCTTCATGGGCTCGGCGGCAGTGCTCGTCGCCGTTATCATCGGATATCTCGTCGCGATTCCGCTCGGTCTGCTTGATTTGTCTGCCGTCGGAAGCGCGGCATGGTTCTCTTTCCCAAGACCGCTTGCATATGGTCTGTCGTTTGAACCCAGTGCTATCTTACTTATTGGGTTCGCGTACATTATTACCTCAATGGAGACCATCGGTGATATCTCCGGTACTACCGAATCGGTGGGTCGGCAACCGAGAACTAAGGAAACACAGGGTGGGTTGGTTGCAGACGGTGTGATGAGCGCGGTCGCAGGTATTCTCAATGCATTCCCGAATACATCGTTTAGTCAAAACGTCGGTCTCATTAGTTTCACAGGCGTCGCGAGTCGATCTGTCGTTGGCATTGCAGGCGTGTTTCTCATTGTACTTGGTCTCGTCCCAAAGGTCGCGGCTATTGTAAGCGCGATGCCGAACCCTGTTCTGGGGGGTGCAGGAGTCGTCCTGTTCGGCATGATTATTTCTATCGGGCTTCGTATGACTGTGCGGGGTGCAACACTCACCCAGCGCAACCTCACTATTATCGCAGTCTCGCTCGTCATAGGCGTTGGTGTCGAGTGGCGCTCCGACGCGCTCGCGCAACTTCCGTCAGAGGCACAAGTTCTCGCCACCTCGGGTCTCATCATGGGCGGTGTCACGGCACTTGTCCTAAATGCTGTGCTCCCAGAGGACGGCGACTCAGGGACGCCGAGTGTGATGGGCGACCCTATCGCAGAAGACGATGACTAATTGTGAGTCAGTATATGTTCAAAAATCAACATAGTATACGTCACTACTTAATCACGGCTACAGAGACGGATGGCGTAAGTAACGAAATGTGATTTTAAAAACTACTCTGAACCAGCGTGATGACTCAAATAGAATTGGACTATGACAGTGGGACGACAAGAGAGCCAAGCAGCAAGATCTGGATATATAATCAGGATAACGTTAATACACCAGCCAGCGAATCTGCTAACCACCTCTCAATGAGGAAATTCCTCAGTATATAAATGATTTGAGCGGATGTATCTCAGGATTCTTGATCTCAAACTGATTCTCCTGTGTGGTTGTATAGATTGCGTTACACTGACCCGTTTCGGTGTGAAGCAACGCTTACGGGTCGGTATGTCGATTATTGATCAGATGGTTCTTCTTTTGGGTGTGGTCATCAGGAGGGTGTCAAGAAGCAACTTCCTGTACTACTTCCGTTGTAATACGCTCGGTGTTAATCGGAGTCACACGATAGAGATACCACCTCCTCTCAGTCACTGGTGGCTCAAGAATGATCGGTTCGCGACCGAGATGTGCAATTCACATATCATCTGCTGTCACCGTATCAGCGCGTAGTGAAATTGTATCATCTTCACAGATCTCATA
>KE356560.1:1320824-1329024 GCA_000415965.1 Haloquadratum walsbyi J07HQW1 | reverse complement strand
CGACTTTTACCGCTACGATGGCGTGGATTCTACCTTCACTGTCGTTGACCGATCGCGGGGAGAAACGTGTAACCTATGCAATCAGCGGGGCGATGACCATCGAAATCATCCTGATTTCGACCCAAGTTGCCCGTGGTGTCGCATCCCATTTCAACACCACCACGCCACTCAACACGACGATTTTCATGATTCTGGGAGTGACAATCACAATCAGTTCGTCCGTCGTCGCATACGTGCTCTGGCGGATTGTCAGGATCCTTCCGATCTCCCGCCTGCGTATCTCTGGAGTCTCGGACTCGGGATGTTTCTGTTCGTCCTCATGAGCTTCCAGGGATGGCTCATGATGTTTTGGCAATCACATGCTGTCGGCGCCCCTAATGGCGGTCCCGGGCTCACATTGCTAAACTGGAGTCTGACCGGTGGTGACTTGCGTATCGCTCATCTTGTCGGACTCCACGCGTTACAGATTCTCCCGCTTAGGGGGTACCTCACAACCCGATGGACTCGTGTTTCTCCCCGTGAAGCACTCGCTCTCGTCGGTATTGTCGGCGTCTTTACACTGACCTAACCGCTGTGACGCTCGTGCTGGCACTGCTTGGGACCTCCTTTGTCTCAGCTTCTATTATTCCCTGGCTATCACCGAGCGTCGTCGCGGGCGTTCTGCTGATTCTCACGGTCAGTGGATTCGTTCTTGGGACGACACTCTGGGCACGCGGGACTGCTTTCTCATGATATGTGGAGCGTTTCAGACGAAACAAAGCGCATGATCTTCGATGGAAACTGACATTCAGGCATTGGTTGTATTTCTGAAGCAGTGAATAAGAGTCCCATCGTCATTACCACCAGACAATACCGATTTTATACTGTGAGAAAGGTCGGCTTCGATCATGTCTTTCATCCTCTTTTTTACTCACTTGAGTCTCTCAGTGTTGAGTATACAAATCGGTCTCATTCGATTGAGATTTCTTCCAGCATTAACTGACCGCTGTCATTAATGTTCCATTCGATTTGTTCTCCATCTATTGAGGCTGTAGATGAGCCCCCAGATGAGCGATGCCGAAAGTGCAATCGCAAGTACCAGAGCAAGATAGCCTACCAGAGGGCTTGCATGTGGATTGATGATGTCTCTTGGAGGCTCAATGAATGTATGTGTATAGGTGACAAGAACGGATGTGAACCCGAAGAACCCGAGCCAGTATGTGATGATGGTCCGATCAGTCACATACATCAGACAGAAACCAAACAGAGCCAATGGATAAACAGCTAAACTGAATGTAAACGGTGTCACCGCTGGAGTTAATGGCCATCCAACATGATTGCCCCTCACTACGTGATCGATATGATGCAGAAAGCCCAGGAAAAAAGGAATCAGCACAACTGTATAGAATAATCTGGTCGATTCATTGCTCTGTCTGAAGGACTCAACTGAAACCATGTGCACCACACTCATGAGTGTCTGACATAACGATCAATATAAATGTATTTCCTCATAAACTTTCGTCTCTTTTCATTTATTTCAATTCGAATCCTTCTGTTTTGATTTATTATTTAGATCTTATGAAGATCCTAAGCAAAGCTAACATAATGGATTTCAGACGAGTAGAGCGGTCCAGAGGTGCAGTCGCTATTTCAGTCTGGAGACTCCCCGCTTGGTATATCGGAATCCCCCTGCGATGAGCTTGCTGAGACCTGCAGAGACAACCATCGCTGCGATAACAAAGCCACTGAAAAATCCTATTCCTTGGTGCATGAGAGGGCTTCCGAGTGAGACGAATATCAGAAACGAGAAGATAATCAGAAACCAACTTATTTCACCTTTGGTTACATTCATTGCGTTTAGTCCATACTCTCACTTCCAATCATACTAATTCTATGGCTACTCACAGATTAATCAGAATAAACACACCCTCGCTCCTGCAAGCGTGCTCCAAAGTTTCGCTGCTACTCAATTAAATACCATGTTCATTTTTTAGCATTATCGAAACGCGGTTGTATCGATATCGATGTCCTCTGGTGGTCGTGAGGCGACGGCAGGATCTCTGATGTATTAAATCATAATGAACTAATGTATAGAGAAGTTATTATTCTCTGTCGTAATGGATTCCCCCCGAGTTGTTCAGCAGTATCACTCTGGATGAGTCAGGTTCAGATAACCCGAGGGTGAACACCCTGCGACATTTTCTGCATAGCACACATACATACGATTCTCTCTTCATTATCAGTTGTTGGCAGTATGACTAATGTTTCTATCCGAAACCACACTCAGACTGCGTTTAACTGGAACGCCCGGTCACGCGTTCCGCTGCAACTTCGGATACAGAAATCAAATTACCAACAACTGACATAAGAAGCGAATACACACGTCTCGTAGATTCGATGAAGCGGACTCTATCAGCTGTCACTCTCAGCGTGACATACTTCTCCGATTTTTTACACTCCTAGGCGTGGTGTCTGTCACTGTTCGCAAGGGGTCGCTGTCAGCGGCGATTAGCATCGTCCGGGCGATTCAGTCGTTCCTATCGTCCCTGAGACGGGTGGGACGCGGGCAGCCGTCAATGGAGTCACGCTTGATAGCTGTATAAACCCTTGAATGCGGACTCGACAGATACGTGACGTACACCGAGCGTGTGCTGTCCCAGTTGTTCCCATGTATTTCGACATTCTCACCACATTACGCGTCCGGGAGTAGCCACCACCCGACAGTGAAGCAACCCTATCACGCATGTCGCCCATCGGTGACGCGACGCCAGCCCCTGTCGCACCGGCTACCAACACCGCGGCAACTGCACGTTGTGTCGGTGTCCGTCGCACATGCTGCTGGATGAGGCTCAGAACTAATAACCCTACAGTGGTGACTGCTGGGTGTCAAAAGTGATTCAGCATCATGGGGTTCAGAGTGCGGATATCCTTCGAGTCAGAAACTTCGCACGTGAGATGTAACGAGGTCAAACATATTTCGGTTGAGACTCAACTGTGAGATTATTGCGAATGCATTCCCCAATATCTGAAAGTCATACTGTTGACCGAACGAGGGGAGGATTTCCTATCACAGACGGGGAATATCTGCATCGTATCAGGATTGATCATATTAGTTTCCAACCTCAAGGAAGTCCTTGGGTGTCGTGCCAACACGGATGACGATGGGTTCGGACGCCTGGGTAGTATTGAGTACAGCACCGATCCTTTGCTCATTTGTGTCGTCGATGGACACCGTCTTGATTGCCTGCGATGTTCCCGCTATCTCCGTATTTATGAGTTCAACATTGACCACATACTCACCGGTGACCCCGAATACATCAGCAATATTTTGATCCTGCTCGTGCTCTAACTCGAAGGTTCTCTCAATAACGATGTCTCCAGCGGGAGCGACCACCTCAATCGACCCCTTGATTTGCCGGTCTACCATGTTGAACACATTTACTTCTTCGAGAGCCACATCACTCGTGAAATCTCGAATCGTAGCGCATCCAGCCATCGAAGTCAAAACGGCTGTTCCGCTCATCATGAGAGCCTGCCGTCTTGTCGACATTCCGCCTCTTTGATCGTGCAATCGCATGAGTGTATCATATCTTATGTTCGTATTCGTCATATACAATCACGTATGGAGTCTCTCACGTCGAGAAACACGTGAGATGTTCTCCGGTGACTTGGGGATGGTGTATATTCTGGGGTCACGATTGGAAATATAACAGATACACCTTCCATTTTCCAGAGCCCTCAAATAACATACTAGATCTATCAAGCGGCGGTCGACAGAACGGAGCGATAGTTACCCGATTCCGTCACCGATAATGAACCTGCTGGAAAGTGTCCATAGTGGCTCTCTTGGAGATGCGGATGTATTTGTATCGTACCCCGCCGTCAGATTATTCCAGCCTATCACTGCTGGGGTGCAACTGCTTAGTATGTATAGTGCCTGGCAGCGAATTCCCGAAGACAGAGGCGATTGCTGTGGTTAGTTTCGACATGTTAGTTTCTACTCGAAGATGATCTATGATGCTCGATAACGGATTTGCCGAACCCACACAGAGCACCGAACAAAAACGCAACCGTTCCAAGAACGAGTGCTTCAATACCTAAGAACACAATCCCATCAGGTTGGATGAACTCCGCTGCTCGGTCTGTGAGCGATTGATTTGGGGGTTGGCTGAGAAAATAGAAATTCGCGCTTTGCCCGAGTAACGCAGCGTATGTGATTGTCCATGCAGCGACGAGCCCGTGCTGGGAGTATCCAACCCAGATGGCGCCACCCATCCCCATGACCGCAGCATGAAACGCAAGGAATATTATCCCACCTGATAGTTCAAACACGTCAAAGGCATACAGTAGAAATGTCATCGTGAATAGAACAATAGCCAGCACGATGGGCGTATATCGCCGCTTGGTTGAGTGTGTCTTCCCGAACAGCAGAGTACGAAGTTGGAAGGTCATAAACGAGTGTTATTTGAGTGGGTAATTAGACGTGATACAGTAGATACAATACTCATCAAGTACTCCACGCGTCAGCTATCAAAAAACCCAGCCCAACGCAAGATCTATGTCCCGTATTTGTCATAAACTGTTATTTGATAACTTACCTTCGATTGATTTTATTTCACCGATCATAAGATTGCATCTCACATTGCGTCGATATCGTCTTGAGCGATATCGTAGTCATACTGATATGTGAGTGACATACCACCTCGGAATTCAATACCTGTCCGGAGCAGCGCTCGAAACGTCTCGGTGTAATCTGCTACAATCCGGTATTCAGCGAATCCCCTCAATCTCTGTCCATAATTTCCATCCATTGTCGACACGGCGGAATTCGTATATCACTGGGTTAGTCGCATCGCTCAACCGTACGAGTAACCTGGCGACTGCTGAATCGTCCTGTCGTCGTCTAATGTCAAAATCGACAAGATCAATTGCAAACGCTCGCACCCATTGGAAGTCTTGGGATGACCATGGATCAAGTGGTCCTGCATCCGCGATAAGATCATTTACTTTCTTTTTTGTACCGTTATCAAGCGCCGCCACGTATGCATCCGCAGCCGCCTCCGGGGAGATTTCACCGGTGGTTCGGAGTCCGCCAATGGCTGCCCACAATTCAATATTTCCAGCAGTTGTCTCCCGGAATTGATACCGAGTCGTCTCTTTGTTGTCGTCAATCGCAATGTCGATGTCGGCAATAACCTCAGTATCGTCTGTCCTGACGGTGTCAAAGTTGACAAGTTCAAATTCGAAGGCACTCACCCAGTCAAATTCCTGCGAGGACCATGGTGAGAGTTCACCAGCAGCAGCAATCAGTTCGTTCACAGCGCCACGGTTGCGAGCATCAAGTGCTGCCACATACGCCTCTGCGACAGCTTTCGCGTCTGTTTCTGGTGGGTGTGCTGACATGGATCTTAAACCATCGATGGCCTCCCAGATCATCCATCCGGCTTTCGTCTCACGGAATCGATATCGAATAGTGTCGCTGTTCTCGGCAATACGCAATTTGATGTCTGTCGTAACACTCTCGATGTGCTTCTCGACTGTTTCGCACCCGAGATATTCGAATTCAAAACTATCGACCCAAGCAAACTCTTGACGAGACCACTGATCAAGCTCTCCGTGCGACGCGATGAGTTTGTTCACCATCGGTCGGTTGCCAGCGTCAAGTGCCTTGATATATTCCTGAGCAGTGTCCTTCGGGTGACTCTGCTCTGGAGTGGTGTCTGTCTTTGTTGTCCGCTCAGACACAACTGAAGTCGCTGCAGTTTGACCTGCGGGAAGAATCATCGTGCTCGTCGTCGTCGCGAGGAGGCGTCGGCGGGTGAGGGTCGGTCGTCGATTAGGAGATGTGTCGTCGTTTGACATCAGTCAAATCACCAGTTGGATCACTCTGAAAGTCTCACGTGGTGAGTATCTACAACCACGGAGTATCAGTTGTCTGGTATTCGAATTATAAAAAATATCATGATGAAATGCACAATTTGAATCAGTCGATGTGAGGCAAAATCGACTGCCTGTGAGTAATCGTTGCGATTCCCGATTCAGACGATAATTTTCTGCGCGAAATAGTGACCATCGATTGAAGAGCGAAAAGCAAAGAGCGAAGAGGAGTAATGCTGACAGTGAGGTCGCGTGCAAATTGACCTGCACTCCACTCGTCGACATAATTGACGCCATTCGGCAGAGCATCGGGAATCCCTGGGAATAAACAGCTCAATGAAACCGAATTGAGGATGCGCATCGAAGGATGGACGCGCGAGTTATTACGATAGCATCGGTTAGTCACGTCGGAAAATGTAATTATATCAACCCGACAGCACTAATTTCGCGATATTGTCTGTCGCGGAATCATCGAATTTAGTATATTAACTTGATCGATGATATTGATTATATCGACCGAATGATAGAATCTGAGAGGATAACCGAGTGTCGCGATACAGACGTTGTAATGAGCACCATTAGCGAATTCTTCGAGAATCACTGGAGATATACAGGGGTACTGAGATAAAAGAGCGGGATTTGATGATTGATATTGGGTGTGAGCTTCAAGGATGACGAGATCGGGGAATGTCCACGTTAAGAACAATCTCGAATATTGAATGTATCGTTCCAGTCCTGCCGGAGTAAACAAGAGTTGAATTACATGTTATCTATAGATTTCTCAAGTAGCGACTCTAATTTACGCACTCGGTCTTTCAAAAATTCAATATCAGTCTCACACGAGCCTTCCTGTTCGTCTGATTCCGAAATTGATTGCCTCAGAGAATAAACTATCAGTCGCGTCAGTAACTTCCCGAAGTTGTAGAAGCACCAACAATGAATCACGGACCAACTCACTGCGTGTCTGTTGATACTGTTCAGCAGCAGTATCAGTGCTCTCAAGCAATGGCTTTGGGACACGGATAGTCATCTTGGCGGTCTCATGTTGATCAGTTTGGATATGTTTCGCTGGGGATGGAGATGGTGATTGTGATTGCCCCAAAATACTGTACAGCCGATGATGAGGAGGACATAAATAGATCATCGACTCAGTTCCTGATTGATCAGTAAAATTGAGTTGTGTCACCGAATCGGTCGCATCACAGATTGCGCATTGACGGGCACGCTGAGCGTTGCTCTGCTCCTCGCCCGACCCTCCCTGACTCTCAGTATCACCCAACTGGATGTGTGACCCGTTTTTCATCATATAATAAATGTATACACGAGAATATGATTCTTTCTGCGGGCACAATACTTTATGAAATACGACAGAACGAGGGTTGTGATACTGTGTAGTATGTAGATGACACACTGCGATATTTTTCCGTGACTTCTGTGACTACGCTATCGATGATGATTCCATAACAATTGTCTTCGACAAGTGTAGACAACAGATCACCTCCACTCCAGTGAGAGTCTATCGATAAAAATACTAATCGAATTACATCCATTCAGCAACTGTATGATGCATAATTATGTAAACGATAATGGCGACGCCTATCGCGCAGCGCAGTGAGTTGACTTACAGGATTCATGCTTTCGAGACTGAACCATAGAATAAAAATATAAACATGTTCAAATGAGTAATCAAAATGATATCGTAAGTTCTCATTTGCATAAATAGTCATGTTTGTGATTATTTGGTGTCGATATCATAACACCTGTACTCTCATTATCCTCTCAGTCATCTGATTGGACTGGGAGTCGCATGTGGGTTTCAGACGTGAACTGACAAATCATATTTATTCAATGATTTGTAATTGATGATATATGCGGCATGCAGCTCTCCTTGCTGTGATGATTCTGCTCGCTGGGTGTGGACAGGGATTCGCGCCAACAGCAACAACGCCGAACTCAACCTCAACCTCAACGTCAACGCCGACGTCCACGGAGTCAGACTTACGCACAACACAGACGCAGACAGCAACGGTTGTTGATATTATCGACGGCGACACGATGGATGTCCGACTCTCAGACGGGAGTATCGAGACAGTGCGACTCCTTGGCGTCGACACGCCTGAAACATCCATTACGCAAGTATCACCTGAAGAATGGGAAGGAGTAAAAGACACCACTGACGGTCGTGACTGGCTCGTCGAGTGGAGCAAGGACGCAACACAATATGCCCGAAATCGTCTTGCAGGTCAGACAGTGTTAATTCGGAGCGACCCCAAAGCAGATCGCCGCGGGTACTACGGTCGATTGCTTGTGTATATCTTTCAATCCCGACACGCTGAGATATCGT
>KE356560.1:1301603-1320774 GCA_000415965.1 Haloquadratum walsbyi J07HQW1 | reverse complement strand
CGCTGAGATATCGTTCAACGAACGGTTATTATTGAATGGATACGCTCGGTACTATGACAGCTCATTCAGCCAGCAAAAGGCGTATCAGACGGCTGAGATGACTGCTCGTCATGAAACCGCCGGTGTGTGGGATTACACATCACGAACCACAAACACAACCACGATATCGACATCAACAGCGACAACTACCGAGGACGGTAGTGGCGATATTATCATCGAGGACATTCATGCAGACGCCGAAGGAAATGATAATCAAAACCTGAATGGTGAATATGTGATTTTCGAAAATACTGGTGATGAAGCCGTCGACCTGACAGGCTGGACTGTCTCTGATGAGGCGATTCATGAGTATGCATTCCCAGCAGAGTTTAAACTGAGACCAGGGGAATCGGTGACGCTATACACTGGTGATGGGACAGATACAAATAATGAGTTATACTGGCGCGAGGACGGGGCTGTCTGGAATAACGCCGGTGATACGGTGACAGTCAAAAATGATAGTGGCGACACGATCGATACATACACATACTGATCTGCGGTCAATATTGGAGGGACCCCTACCGGAGAAATCGACCTCCGTGGAATCGATAGAGTCGATATTGGCGGTGAAACGGGTACTGTCAGAATATCTATTGGTTTTGTCTACACGATTGTTTTACTGAGATACAGCAATATTACAATCGAATACAAGAGGCATTTTTCAGTGTATTCGATTGCGTCTTATAATCATAATTATAATGATGGGACGTGATTACTCAGAGGGATGTGATCCATCCTCAGTGAGCGTCCAACTTTAATTTATGAGGCTTCTTTCGATATCTATCGACTATCTCTGATATCATTCAATCAATTCTCATCTTCTCTTATCAATATCACACAGGAAACCGCAGTACTCTCTGAGCTGACATCTATTACATTGATTCCTCCAGACGTCGTCAACTGTTGATCAGTATTTTGAGAGTTCTGTTATCAGAATATCTATGAATCATCAAACACTCCCGACTGTGTTGATCTTACAGAGATACCACAAGAAAGCTGACGAGATTACTCATGGGTAACTGACCCTAATTAGCTGTCACATACTCGCTGACACGCTGGCAAGAGCAGACAAAAATATCGAACAGATGATCGATAATAATCCTGCACCGGTCGCGGACGCCTGACCGTGAGATAAATACGGTGTATCAGCAATCAGCGAGTTCGACACCGGTGACGTCGAACCGAGCACCGCCCTGGTTGCTCTCTGTCACGGTTATATCCCATCCGTGTGCGTCGGCGATCTGCTTGACAATCCGCAGACCAAATCCAGTGCCATCTTCACTTGTCGAATATCCTGCCTCAAACACCTCCATGCCGTCAGACTCGGGAATCCCGAATCCAGTATCCGCTACATAGAAGCCCTCATTCATCATACCGACGGACACTGTCACGTCATTACCGCCGTGTTCGATTGCATTTCGATAGAGGTTCTCAAACAGCTCCCGGAACCGACTCTGGTCGGCTTCGATGGTTGCTTTGGCGTCGAAGGTGAATTCGAGTGTTGCTTGTTTCGTATCCACAGTTTGCCAACTCCTCTGAGCAATGTCTTTGAGCGCAATAGGGTGGACCTCAGCCACGTTCTCATCCTGCCGTGCTAGTATCAGTAAGTCATCAATTAGTGCCTGGCTCCGATTGATTGCGTCTACTGCCCGAGCAAGGTGGTCACTCTCACAGGTTTCCTGTGCCAATTCAAGACGACCCTCAGCGACGGAGAGTGGACTTTGCAGGTCGTGGCTGATGACACTCGCGAACTCTTCAAGCTGTTTCTTTTGACGTTTGAGTTGTTTCCGCCGCTCAGCCTCTTTGGTGATATTTGTCGAGACCGCCATGCCGTATGCAATCTCTCCATTATTTGTCCGCACGGGGACTGTTTGAACACCATACTGTTTTCCGGCGTACTCCTGTTCGAACCTGTGGCTGGTTCCCTCAAGTGTCTTTGTATAATAGCGAACGGTTTCCTCAGCAATCTCCGCGGGAAACAGGTCCTGCGGTGTTTTCCCTATCACATCTTCAGCAGAGAGTCCGACGGCAGCCAGTTCCTGTCCACCTGCCTGGACGTACTCCAAGTCTGTGTCAAACAGAAATACAGCACCATCAGGAAAGTTTGCAACCAGCGTTCGATACTGACTATGGACGGTTTCTAACTCTCGGTCACGCGCTTTCTGCTCGGTGATGTTTCGAAGTGTTCCCACTGAGCCGTTGAATTGGTCCCCGTCATATGGAAGCACGCCCATATGATCTTCACAGACGATTGGATCACCCTCACGGGGGTGGATTGTCACCTCAAAGACAGTCGACTCCGGACCATCGCTCGATAGCAACCGTCCTAATTCTTGTTCAGCCCGTTCAATAGCCTGCTCGTCTTTGATAAGCGAGGGCGTGCTTCCAAGAATTGTTTCTCGGTCATACTCAACCAGTTCAACGAACTCATCGTTGACGTATGTGAATTGCCCCTCTTCGTCAAGCACATATACTGAATCACTGAGCGCCCCAATGATTGTCTCGTACTTTTCTAATTCGATCTCGCGTTCTTTCCGCTTGGTGACATCCTCTTGCGTGCCGAGATACCGGACGAGTTCGTCATCGTCATTGTAGATGGGAGTGACAGTCAGCCGGTTCCAGAATTCAGTGCCGTCTGTCCGATAGTTTCGTAATTCGACGGAAATTGGCTCCTCATTATCAATTGCCTCGCGAAGCATAGCAATTTTCTCAGGGTCTGTGTCCTCACCCTGGAGGAATCGACAGTTGCGTCCGAGTGCTTCCGTGGATGGACAACCAGTCATCTCCTCAAAGGCGTCGTTGACATAGACCAGTGGATTATCCTCTTGAGAGGGATCTGCGAGTGTAATTGGGACGTTCGCGTTGTCGATTGACTCTCGGAGGCGGCGGACTTCTCGCTGTCGCTCCTGTTGATTGGTGAGATCCGCAAGCGAGAATACGGCGCTTTTGAACATTCCATCTTCGTCGAATACGGGGGCACCGTTCACTAATAATGGTTTACGAGTTCCGTCGGGCCACTGTATGTTAATCCTCTCATTATAAACCGGTTCGCCTGTCTCCCGAATCTTCATAAACGGCAATTCCTCATTCGGGACCGGATTCCCGTCTGGGTCTTTGATATCCCATCTTGGGTCGTTATATGTTCGCCCAGTCAGCTCGTCGCTTTCGAGTCCGAGCACCTCCCCGGCACGCTGGTTTGCGAACATAAACTGTCCGTCGGCGTCGAGTTGGACAACACATCCTGGCACTGTTTTGAGAATTTGTTCGAATTGATGACGTCGCTGCTCGGCCGCGGTGACTGACCGGCGAGCGGACACAGCGTTTTGAATCCGGTTGAGCAACAGTTTGTATTGTTCAGTGCCCGACTCCTTTTGAAGATAGTCGGTGACACCAGCGGAAATTGCATCGCTGGCGACGGCTTCGCTGCCCTTTCCGGTAAAAAGGATAAATGGAAGATCTGGGTATTCCTCTCGAACGGTTTGTAAGAACTCAATCCCATCCATCCCGGGCATATTATAATCTGAAACAACGCAATCGGGTAGGCAGCCATTGATTCGCTGTCGCCCTTCCTCGGCGCTGGTCGCTGTTTGGACGGTGAAGCGGTCGTCCTCGCGTTCGAGAAATGTCCCCGTCAGCTCCGCGAAATCGGGCTCATCATCAACGTGAAGAATATTAATCTCTTGTTGAGAGCTGAGCGGCATAATACACGGACGAGTGACGGTGATTAAAAAGATATCGTGATATCATCAACATCGGGAGAAGACGAGACGTGCCAGCACCCAAGAAATCGGGGTTGGTTTTTCATTTCCCTTGCGATCATTTTACCGGCGTGTCTCGATTACAAAGATGAAATTCGTCTTATCAGACGCTGTGAGTAAGACTCTCTACCCGGAAGAGAATAAAAAGTTGTCAATGCACGTACTATGATCAATACCACAAAGCCACCCTGAAGAGATGTTTTCTCAACGAATGTGGGCGTCTAAGATTGCGCTCCCGGATTGAAGACCGACCGTTATCAAGAACGCCGCGATACTCGCTGTCGTACCTCCCACCCCAGCCCACCCCACGATACAACAGTCCGAGTTCATAGACGCTCGAAAAGACGACCGTTGTGACCGCCCCACCTGAGAGCGTCCACATGACTGCGTACACCGGTCTGTGCTCGACAGACAAGTAATCGGAATATATAAACGCCATGTGCATCAGACTCAATGAGAGCAGGAACAGTAACACTAGCGTAATGACCGAATTCTGACCTCTAGAGACAGAGAGATACGACAACTTCGAGTACTCGGAGATTGTCGTGAACAAGTATTTGTTAGGTAACCTGCACAGTCGTAATCAAGTATTATTAACGCATTCGAAGCAACTCGATCAGAGATACATACCACCCCTCATTGTGAATGGTGTGTCAGGTGCAGAACGATGTCTCCTTGCACCTACACCCCTTTACGATCAGCAGCATAACTCGCACTGCATGATTATTGATGGCAGTCACTCACACATTGCATTGTACTCGGTGTGGGGTTTGAGGCAGGTGGTCAGGACGGTATAATGCAGCACCGACATCGTTTCGTGTGATGGACACGCTTGCCCTCAATTACGTGTTGAGCATATAAACATAGCAACATGGTGTCAGTAGAGCGCACCGCAACGGGGAGTAGACATACCACCGTCGTTACGGTAATTATCCGAGGACGCTCCCGAGACAACTACTTTTCCCATACTATACGACACTCCAATGGTACCAATCGAGGCTCAAACAGACACACATTCACACCCGCGACACTATTCACAGATATCGTGGAAGCAGCGTGAACTACCCCACCCTACTCAGCCGTCTGCGACGGCTTCCTTGAGGGTGGGGCTTCCAGCGAAGTCTCCTTCAGTGTCTGACCAGATTCAAGATTAGGGAGGCTTATTCGCTGTGGGGCGTCCACAACCCGCTCTACACCCTCCTCCGAGTTAAATAACTCCGAATTGGGCTTACATGTGTTCTTCCGAGCCATATTAACCGCACCATTTACATCCGCATTATATCGAGTCCCATCCGACGACTCAAACAAGCCACGTTCCACTCGCTCACCAACGTACTCCTCGTGATGTTCCACGGGTTCTTCATCATAGAACGAGCATTTCGATGTGTGCGATTCAGGCACTAAATCGAACGTGATACCACGAGCTTCGAGCTTGTGCTTGAGTTTCTGTTTGAGTTTATCGAACGGAATTTGGACGAAGTTCTGATTCGTTTTATCACCAAGATTCACGTTCTGCTTCCACCCTTTCCCATCACCGACATACACTGTGTCGATTTGATGCTCGATACAGTAGTCAGTAATGAGTCGGACGGCTTTGTTGAGGTAGTCGTTGATGCCGTACCGACGATTTTGATACAGTCTTTCGATTCGCTGGGTCGTGCCATCGATACCTTGCTTGTCTTTGATTGACTGGTAGTGAGCAATTTTTTGATTATGACGGCGATTTAGAGATTTGAGATGTCGTCCATCCACGATGAATGAACAACCTCGCCAATCACAACACGTTGCAAGATTGTCCACGCCAAGGTCAATTCCAAGCCACGACCCCTCAACTGTTTCAATTTCCTCTACATCTTGCTCGTATAATACACGGTACTCGAAATACTGAGCATCAGCTTGTGGTAGGATTTGTATACGCTTGATGTTTGCTTCTTTCACCTCATCGTATGTGAACGGTATTTGAATCTCGGTTAGCTCGCAATCGAACTCATTTCGGTACGAGTACGGGATGCCAAGTCGGATGTGATCTTCTTTGACTTGGAATGATTGCGAAGGAAACTCCAGCGTGTAGAAGCCGTCTTTGTCGAGGTACGATGGAGGGCTGATGTCGGCATCGTACTTGTTGTCTCGTTTTTTCTCTACGAGGTTGAAAAAGGATTTGAACCCTCTATCGACTTGTTTCATTGTTTGTTGTGCGAGTTGGCTTGGCAGTACCTCGTAGTTCCAGTTGGATTTCAACTGGTCGTAAGCGTCGTAGTAGTTGAGGTACTCCCCGTCCCCGTTGTCGAAGTAGTGTTGTCGCACTTCGTAGAGGGTTTTGTTGTAGAGGTTTTTCGAGAGATGGCAGAGACTCCGCATTACCTCGTACTCGTCCGCGTCGAGGTTGGTGAGGTTTTGTTGGAGCGTTTGTACCATCTTATTATGCTATATGTTAGACTGTTATTTATATTTTGTGCTGTCGGGCGTATCCCCTCCGTATTCGTTCGCTTTGCTCACTCCTTGAGGAAGGGGTCTTGCCCTCGAATTTAGATAACACGGATTGCTCGTAGAATATCGGTGTCTCATCTATATGACCAAAGTAGCCAATTCCACCGACCGACAAAATTACTCAATTGCTGGGTCTCTCAATAGAAATATAAAAAAGATGCCTGCGATGAGTCGCCGTCTCAGACAATAAAATGACTACGTCCTCGGGAGATCGGTAATCACTCAGCTACTCAATTACCCTGGATCGCGTCAATAACCATTGCCGCAGCAATAACAGCTTCACTTGACACAGTGCTCGTATCGTCAATAGTGATTGTATATCGGTCTCGGAGTGATATTTGTCCATCGATATTTCCAATATGAGAGTCATTGGCGTCAGTAATCTCATACTTATGTGGAATGAACTCACCGAATGGAATCACATTACGAGCGATTGTCACGAGGGTCCCACGAGAATTAATTTCTGCAATCTTCTCTTCTGTGTCCACATCCCGTATCCGCCAAGTGTCTTGCAGAAGTGAATAATCGTTATCGAGAACGATGAGATCTTCACCCGTCTGTGAGTCTGTCAAGACATAGTTACCAGCAATATCAATCATCCCTCCAGCATTGACCTCAAACACCTCTTCGCCGTTTGAATCAACGAATGGAAACTCCTCTTTGAGTCTGAACATTTTTTGTTTCCCACGGATGACGACGTTTTCATTCGCATCCATCGCTTTGTACTTATTTCGAATCGGCAGCAGGGATTGCTCAACGACATATGTATCCCCGGTAAGATCCAGTCCACTGATATCGTGATTGCGTGCCATTGTACTTCGTTTGTTTTGGATGCCGTCAGGAAATGAAACCATTGACTGGACTGCTCTGCTGAGTAGTGATCTGTCTTGATGGATATCACGAGTGTCAGATTATGACGTCATCCGCTGGGATCACCTATACCAATGACTGACGATGCACACGGCAGACGCTGTCGCCTCCGAGTCTCTCGTCAATCACGGCGAGTTTACTCCTCGAATTCAAAGACAAAGAGAGTATGAAGTTCATGTTCAATTCTGGTAGTAAACTCGTCAAGAACAGCGTTGAACGATTCTTCATCGCCAGGGAGAGACTGTGCACGTTCATCGATATCGTCAGGGAGACGAACGTGGAACTTCCCGTTCCCCTCATAGAGAGGCTCACTCTCGCTGAGTACTTTTCGATCAATCGCTCGGAGGATCTCAGAGTCACATGTGCCATGCAGTTGCTGATATGCATCTGAGTATGCCTGCTCAATCTCTTCGAAGTAATGTTCGTATTTATTATCGAACTTCTCTGGATCGAACTTGGTCATGAGTTAGTTGAGGACGAGATTTCATTAAATGATTCCGGACAGTGACAAGAGTCCAGACGAGAGAACGCGCTCAACTAATTGACAAGTGCTTCTCAGGAAACATGAGACGTGAGAGAAAACACAGCACGCAGAATATGTAATATCACAATACTCGAATGACATAGATCGATTCACATCGTGTAGTGTGTTGACCGGCATAATCTGTGCATGCGACCGTGTTTGTATAGACATAGTGTTGCCAATATCACTCATCGCTCTCTCGGAATCAAACACAAAGCACTTGCCATGTCTGTGAAAGATAATAGACGCCTCGCATGGGTATCGGAGGCGTCCATTACCTATGACCCGCGTCCCTGTGACATCTCGGAGACGGGAAGGCGAGATGACAGGGTACCAGGTGTCGAATGGTTTCGCCTTCGACAAGGGCGGACACAAACGGCAGATAGGACATATCTGCGATACTACACCTGTGAGGGTTTTCACACCAAGAGGTCACGGCGACAGTGAGTGTTGAACACCGAGTTGTGCGTTACACCGACTCAGTACTGACACTCATTGTTGCCGGTATTCCCACTTCACTCCTCTTCAGTTCAGTTCAGTTTAGTTGAGTCGAATCGTGAACGAGGCGGATGTGTAGTGGAGGATAATTTCCTCTGTTTCTCACAAAGTGTAGTATATATCAGTAATGGATTGATCAACAAATGTGTGACGTTTCATCGATTCGGATCAATGTAGTTACACGGGAACTACCCTTGTTTATTTCTGAGTCGTGACAGTTGTCTCCGAGGTATGATATTCAGTAATCTTAATTGTGATTATTGATGGGTCAAGCATCCCACAGTCACGACAGTATTGCCGATAATTCCTGGTTGTTGGTTTTGTTTCGCAACATTTTGTGACCCTTCGGTGTACCTTCTCCGTCATACTCTGATATATGTGAAACGTAATTTATATCTGTGGGTTGTTGATAGATATTTATCCGTTTTCGGTAGATAATAATATATATGCTCAATAGTCCTATTGAGATTCCACACTATTTCAAGTTACAATCTGATTCTAATGTGAGTCTACTCTGATCTAACAGAGGACAGAATCTCAACGAGACGTATCAGAAACTAGTGTAACAGTAAGTATCAACAGCGCTACATAGTGTGGATTGAGACGCCGCCACAACACGGACGAATGTAATCCAGCATGGAGGATAAAGGATAACTCTCCACACAACTCTATTGAATCAGTTGGCACACACTGACTGAGCTCAGAAAACAAACACAGGCGAGTTAGACACTTCGGATAAGACTGGGACGTGGACACCATATCGATTGATTGAATCGGACTGGCGTCCGATTAATTGAATACTGTCCAACGAGGTAGCCGTGAACCCACTCAAGCGGGCAAACATTGAATCCGAAAGGAGACGACATGGACCCGTCATCAGTGTAGATCACTGAGAGACAATAGTTCGAAATCGTGGTGGACAGGATAGTCGTAGTTGAGCACACAGGTAACGACATATCTACACGGAGAGCCACGAATATTCTATTTGATCGTGATTATGCCAATAATCACGACCACTTTCAACTACCCCGCCGCCGTCGTGGAAGCACGAACCGTGGAACCGCACAAAGAGGGTCTTGAACCCGGGAAAAGCCGGCAAACACCGCTATCCTCCAGTCCTCGTCGCGAGCGCTCTCGATAAGACCTCATAGCTTCTCATACAAACCAATACTCAAGATGCCTATCTCGAAAGACGAGTTCAGGTCGATCAACGAGGACGGCGCCTCGCTCCCCGACCTCGCGCCGGACACCACCCAAGGCGCGGTGTATCGCTTCCTCCTCGAGCACGCCGACCAAGCGTTCCGCCAGCGGGAGATCGTCGACGCCGTCGACGTGCCCGAGGGGAGCGTCGGCCCCCGCTAAAACGCCTCGAAGAACATGACCTCGTCGAACACCGCGACCGGTTCTGGACGATCGCTGACGCTGAACATGCGGTCGCGTCGGCAGGGCTTCACGGCGCCGCCACAGCCGACGACATCGACGGCGGGTTCTCCGACGACGACATCGGAGCGTGGATGGAGACCGCGGTCGACCCCATCGACACAGCAACCGACCAGGCCGACGAGGAGCCGTGATCCCGGATGGCTGACCGCGGAACTGTTGTTTGGGCTCCCGATCCGTTCAAAACGGATGGTGGGAATCCTCGGCCGTGGCTGGTCATCTCCGGCGAGCGGATGCCATATCCCGACGAGGAGTCGATCGCCGTCGCATTCACGACGCAATCCCACCACGCCGGCAGCTTCGCCGTGCCGAGCGAAGCGTAGGTTCGCGGCGAACCGGGTCAGCAGAGCTACGTCCTCCCTTGGACGCTGACCACACTGAAAGACGACTTCCACGTCGTCGGCAGGCAGGGTCGGTCACCGACGAGTTCACTGACCAGGTTACGACGACCACGATGTCATACTTGGACCATTCGGAGGTTCCTGATTCCGCATGATCGACGACACCACCGGACAGGAACTCGCAGCACGGCCGTTGCGGAGTTTCTTCGACCGCTATATTTAGGACAAGGGCAAGGGTCGCGGCGGCGAGGGCGGGAACTACCGCCGGAACGCCGCCCGGGAGCTCGACCGATTTGCGGAGTGGACCGCCGGCGAGCGCGGCGCCGACGACTGGACCGGAATCGTCCCAACGACATCGACCGTGACCCGACTTTCGAGGACCTCGACGAGCGGGTCTTCCATGAGTATGCCCACCATCTCGCCGGCGATCACGGACTCAAACAGAACACGGTTCAGACCTACTACGCGTACATCTCGGCGTGGTGTGGCTGGTACGTCAACGAAGGGTATCTCGAAGCATACTACGCCCAGCGGGCGGGTGCGACCGCGCCGCTGCCTGACGACGGCCGGAAGCCTGGTGACCAGCAGGTCTGGACACCCGAGCAGCGCTACCCACTCACCCGACACGTCGACGAGCAGGCGCGTGAGGTCATCGAGGCATACACCACGCCCACGCCACCCTTCCCGATGACGTGGACCCACTCGACAAGCAACGAGCCCAGTACGCGGCGCTGAAGATAGCCCGGGACCGGGCGCTCGTGGTCGTCCTCGCGTACACGGCTGTCCGCGTGGGTGAGATTCTCCGTGATCCCGACGTGACGCCGTGGCGTGCGATGGGAGGACATCGACTTCGAGGACGGGAGTATGGATGTTTACCGGAAGAAGCAGCAGTGGGACGCTGCCTCCATGCCCAATCCCGTTATCTCCCCGTTGCGCAGCTACCGAAAACTGCTGGATCCGCCGACGGAATGGTAGCCCGTATTTCCGATACTCAATCAGCGGACGCTCGCAGAGCTCGTGCAGGAGGAGTAGGAGTTAGCCGACCGGGAGGAGCAATCGGAGGCAATTGAGGGGCTACGTGATAAGTACGCTCGCAACCTCCGACTGGCACTCGATAAGAATATACAACCACCGTCGATCACGACGGACGCCGCCCGCTCAATGCTCCAGCGACTCACGGAACCCGCGGAGATAGACATCGACCATCCGAAGCACGACTCTCTCGCACCACACGGCGGTCGCCGGGGGATGGGTGGGGTTTTCATCCAGGCATTTGGATATACTGTGGCTGCCTGTTGCCTCGATAACTCGGAGGAGATGGTTCGTGAGCGGTATTCGCATATTGAAGCTGGTAAACTAGGCGATGTCGCTACAGAAGCACTCAGCGAGGGTGATTCCATTTAATTCCGAGAAAATGTCCTCCGTCATCCAGCGTCTTTTGAGACCGAGACACGACAGGTGTCATGTCCAGCCCCAACTGTGGGGATGTTCGTACAGTATTTCGACCTTCTCAGTTTTTCCGGAGGACAGTGACGTCCAGTATGTGATTGTATAGGTCGATGTCAGAAGGCCGGTGAGGCGGTCAAGTATTCGGTCAAACTCCTCGCCGTTAATATCGGTCCATAGGCCACCAGGTTTCACTGCTGGTGTCTTGACGCTTGTTTGCTCATCCTCGCGAGGGGCTACCGCAAAGAAGTTCACTTGTTCAATCTCTTCGAAGTAATGTTCGGGTTTATTATCTAACTTCTCTGGGTCAAAATTTGTCATGAGTTAATTAGGAACAAAGTTTGGTTAATGATTCCAAACAATGACAGGAGCCCAGATAGTCAAACACGTTCAATTGGTGAATGAATGCTTCTCTTGAGATGCAGAAAAGAACACAGCACCACAGAATATATGATACGATGAGGTAAATACAACTATCAACTACCAACTCAGCTCTCGATACATCTGATATCGCAACTGGGAGTTGCTAGAAATAATTATATAATTCCGCTTGCTACTAGTTATCCATAATTTAGTCTTCGTTGCGTGCTATTTCTAACTAATTAGTTAACTTTGATTGATTGCTGTCATATTTTACTTCCAATTTTGGATTTATACTCTTATTTAATATGTGTGGCAATTAGCTCATGAGTTGCTATTGATCATAAGATCGTGTTTTTTGATGAGAGACTCACGTCCACACGGATAGCGACGCAATCTGCGCTCGCTTCGAACACATACAGAATAGCCCCATTTATATGTAAAATACATATAGTTGTCTGTAAAACGAAAATAGGACATATACGCAATGCTATACACGCGGGGTTTTAAACTGAGACCACAGTCATACTGACCGCTAAGCGCCGGGCTATGATTTCTTCCAATTCTACAGAGAAAGCAAAGCGAGTGCCCCGGGACTTGACCCCGAGGCGATTCACTACTGATTCGGCTCGATCAACACGCTCAGATGCCCCTGAACAGGTAGTCTTAGATGGTTTAATGTGTAGACGTAGCTGGTTAATCCCAAATTCGACTCGACAACTACGACAAACGAGACGGGAAGCGAGTCCGGTTAAACCAGCCCGACGAAAATGACGAGGTCGATGCCATCATCGGTGAGTCGAAGTCCCTCGGGTGAGAGATTGCCTTTCGGCTTGGTGCACGGGCTATGTTGGGTTGCGCCGTGAAGAGATGACGAGTGTAGCGCCGGACGAGTTTCTATACGCTCGGGAGAGTTTCCTCTGAGTGTGAAACGATTATACGAGGCGTGGGAACTACTGCGAGACACCTATTCCAGAGGAATTCGCTCGTTCCGCGCAAGCCCTCTCGTGTAATCGCAATCGAGACGAGACCACCGGTGGCGTCAAACAAAACTCAATCTGCTGCTGAGTGAGGGGGTCGGCGAGAGACGACGAGGGGCAGACCCCCTTGGCGTTCAGGATCTCAGATGGATTCGGGGCGGTCATCTGCCGTGGGACTGCGGCGTTCTCCCGGTCGTCGTGATGTGAAGTCTGTGAGACATTGCGGAACCACTACCTCAACGAGATATCGCTCGCAGCCGCGGAGCGAGGATGTGAGAAAATCCTGTTCATGTCTGGTGGACATACCCGAAGTGCCAGCACCAAGTCAGTACTCCAACCGGTAGTAGAAACAGTATCGCCATACTACGGGTGGTTGCTCCGTAATTTTTCTACAGACGGAGCAGGTCGAGTGCCTCGTGCTCGTTCGAGAGAGCGAAACGCACTTTGGATGACGAGACACCCCTAGCGTCCCAGATCACTTGACCCCGAGAGGTTTAGATAAAATAGGGACGCCCCAAACTGTTAATACTGGCAGAACTGTCCATGCATAGAAATTATGTCTACTAATAACCGCCTCCCGGTGACCGTGGGTGGCGAGGATCGATTCTGTCTCTTGTCAAGACGCAATGGGGCGTGAAGATGTCCGAGAGCAATGACAGTTGCGAGTATCTCTAAAAGCACTCCGAATAATGGACGCTGCGGTTGTGTCTACAAAGTGCATCTGAGAACTACGAAGTCCTCGTTTCGAGGATTCACTGTAGACCAAGTGGGCAGGATAGTTCACCAATCGGTTCATTTTGTGATGGCGATGGGTCTTTGAACATTTAACTGGAGTTTTATCTATGTCAGACGAACACTCCTCACAGTTTCCACTTCAGAGGGCAAAAGCCTACGACGAGCCATCGGTCTTCTTACCGGCGTCATTAATAAAGCAAGCTCGTCGGCAGAAGAATCTCCCGGATGAAGAGATGCCGGATATCTGCGTGCTTGACCCGGACGGGGATATCCTCCGGCACCTCCGTGACAGAGGGGAGGCATCAGAACTGGAGACGTGGCCTGGTTATCACACAAAGCTGTATACGACCGAGCGGCGGGGCTCACAAGTAGGTATCGTCGGATGCGCGGTCGGTGCCCCATTCGCCGTTCTCGTCGCAGAGCAACTGTTCGCAACCGGGTGTGAATTTCTCGTCAGTATCACATCTTCGGGACAGATCTACTCTCGCGGGGACCCGCCGTACTTCGTGTTGATAGAGCAAGCACTGCGTGACGAAGGAACGAGCTATCATTATCATGAACCGACACGATACGCCTCGCTTGATAATCAACTACAGGAGCGAGTCGAAAAAGCGTGTACAGACGTCTCACAGCCGGTTCACACCGGTGCGACGTGGACAACTGACGCACCCTTCCGTGAGACAGAATTGGCGATCGAGCGCGCTCGCACCGATGAAATACTCGCTGTCGAGATGGAAGCCGCGGCACTGTACACGTTTGCCACTGTCCGTGACCAGCCAGTCGTCTGTTTTGCCCATGTGACTAACCAGATGGGACAGGTAGAGGAGGACTTTGAGAAGGGCGAGGCAGCCGGGAGCATGGCTGCACTCGAAGTCATCGACGCAAACGTCGAAGTCTGGCGGAAGAACACTCTTTGATACTGAGGGTATGAAATAAAACAGCGGCTGAGTGTTGAGTGAGCGTTATTATTTTGTGCAAGTCGACATATCAATGCGCAGCACATGAGGAGGGGTCCCGTCGATCGCTTGCTCACACCAACTCTCACGGGGCGTGTCTGTGACTCAATTTGACTCGACCGACTTGACATAGGGGTGTTCTTGATATGGATGATACACAGCAACGCGGTCAATTGGGACTGTGATATTCCATTGTTCGGTGTATGATCCCGTTGAGACAACGCTTGGGGACAGTGTGTTCGAATTACTCTTATTGAGTGATTTTTCATAGATGACCAGTGTTGTGCCAATGACCCGTGCATCTGCTGGTTGCAGACTGTGTGATGGGTTTGCAACAGCATCCTGACGACTCACCGTGTATTGTGTCTCATTCTCCACAGTGACTCTGAACGTCGCGTCTTCGGGAGACTGAGACTGATTTAGACTTGCTGTCTGCGTTGGCTCGAACTCAACTGATTGATTGACTGGCAATGGCGATCCGGTCGTTGAGTAATACGCTCCGCCAGAGACAATCTGCAGAAAAGAAGGAAGGGATACAAGCACAACCACAAGAACGCTCACGCAAATCAGGATACAAACCACGATTATCCAACGATGATTGTCTAGTCTCTGATGACCTGTCGTCATACGTCACACTCTGTGGGCAGTAGTCGAACAGAAACACAGTCGTGATTTTTTAGCGACGGTACGAATGAGAGCATCAGTCGTGACAATATGAGGTCTTCGTGAAGCGTCACACGACAGTGCAGAATTGTGCCAGGGTCACGCTCAATCACGGTCATGACATTGTTATCAGAACTCACAGCAGTGATATGTGTATCGTCTTATAGTTAATATGATTTATTCCCGTCAAGATACTTATTCACCACTGTCGAAGCAATGAGCGCCAACACCGGTGTTCTTCATAGAAATCCACGAAATCGCCCCACAGTGAGGTATCCGTCGTCGTCTCGAAGACGACTCCCGTGTTCGCCTGCCGCGTCCATGCGTTACTCGATAAGTTCGGAGAGCCCACAATCACCGTTGCTGACCGCGCCGTCTTTGTCCCCGCAGCATCTTCAGACTCATCTGTATTAGTTCCATCACCATCTGCAGCCGAATCCGAATCAGCACATTCGAAGGTTTGTTGGGATACGTCTGTCTCGTCACTCCCGTCCGAGTCGTCACTTTCAACGCCGTACTCGACTAGGTAGAGCTTGCTGTGGACTTCCTTCGTCTCGCAAAGGTAGAGTATCAATTTGTCGTCGCGTTTGAGTTGCTCAAGCCGATTTGCAAGTTCCGGCTTATCTATGAGCCGCTCTCGATAATCCGCAATGTCACCCACGACCACTTCTAATCGTTCAAGCGATTCAACGCGGTCGAACAGTTCAAGTATAAACTCCGGTGAATCACAGTATGTGACGACACGCATTCGGGCAGCGTCCTCAAAGTACGTTTCGAACCGCCCGTAGCTCCTGAAGAGTTCAACATGTCCCGTCGTTTCAGCCCTGCCGGCTAGCGGGAGATCAAATTGCTCCGTCATAATGTTAGTCAGCATTATACAACTTGGTGTAATAATCATTCACTCCAGAGTGGAACAAATGCTCGCGCCCGGAGCACTCAACCTAGGAAGATGGATTCTGTGAACTGCCCGGTAGCCGCCTCTACCTGACCAAGGCAGATCTTCGACGTCATCGTTCTGCGGGATATTTCAACAGCACACAACGACTGCCCGCTCGTACCGTGGGCGGTTTTGACGTGCTCACTCGTTCTCTGACTCACCGAAGTAACCGGGTTCCTCGATAACTTCGAGGTATTTCGCCGTTGTTATTATACAGAATCAAGGAGAATCTCTGCGGGTTCAGCCGCAGGATGAATCCGACAACTCGGAGTCAATCTCCGCTGCGAGAGCCATTTTAATACTTGACAATCCATCATTAAGCTGACAGGTAGTTCTACCTATATGTAGGAATCAGGCTAAGAACGGAGCGATTCCCGCCAGTCCGACGGTGGCGGCCTGTCCGCCCCAAGCAATCAGACAATAATCGAAACCACTCAGGTGAGCAGTCGGTTCCTCTCAGTCTCATGAATCGATTCAGATGCAGTTGCAGTGCCCGACTGCTTGCAAACACCACACAAAGTAACTCCGAGTCCACCGAAGTCTGCCGGACTCCCCAAGGTAAAAACAACGTTGGGAGTCCGAACATGACCGAGGAGAGGAGTCCCGGGGGCTAAAATGTGGCACTCTCGGCACCAGCAGTCCTACTTCACTCGACTCGCGACAGTCCGTGAACCCCACATGGGTTCTCACCATGCCGGGGTTCGGTGGAACTGCAAACCTGCAATCTCCACTGCTCCCGCTTACGCTCACGCTCAGGATTCCTCCGCGGTTACGTGGAGGAGGATGTCAATGCTGTCTCTGTGCTATCAAGATGCAGATCCGCATCCGATACAGCACAGTCTGTGTCTCTGATCGTCACCTCAGAATCAAGACCCGTAATTTCTCGATACGCAAATGCCTGAGCTCGTTTATCCGTGAGGAAGTCGGACCGAGCCAGTTGCCTTGCGTAGTACCGCGCATCTCCGAACTCTGGGTCCTCACTTGCGTTCGATGACGACTGCTATTCTACGCGATTGGTACTACTCTCCGGGGTGGTCTCGCACCAGCTCTGGTGTTGATGTCGATCGTTGGTTGGTTCGCGCCTTCCGGGTGTCAGCGGTTGCTCTGCGACTAGCTGCCTGCAAGCGTATCTACTGGCTTCGGACCTATCCCGACAGTGCAGGCGATCAGCAGCTTGAGTTAGTGGTGGTGGGAGCCGGACAACTCCCGAGAGTCACTATGGATGCAGGGCTTAGGCATCCGAATGGTGGAAATGTGTCCGGAGCTTGTCTTCATCCGATCGAAATAGTGTCTCGGGCATAACCTTTCTGCAGAGGTCTCCAGTGCACGTATAGCCAATCTCTACAGAGTAGGCGGCTTGGTGTCGAGTAGCTGCATAGTGACGGGAGTCCCTGATATTCTTCGCGGTGCCCTGAGGTAGCAGTTACTCAATGTATCGATACCCGATACACCGGTCGTCAATGCCGTCGGTACTGTTGATTCGATCGCTCCGACCTTACAGCTATACCGATTCGCTATCCTGAATCCGCGAGTCGCTGCTTCAGTCGCTCCATCGCTTCACAGACGAGTTCAGGTGTGGTCTCCCTGTCGAATGCGATCGATTCATGTCGGTACGCGCCTTTCCCGTCTCGTTCTTGATAATGTGCGCACCCATCGACGTGTGGATTCGGTTCAGAATGCCATCCGTCTTCGCTGTCATGGAGCGCCAACTCCGGCGGCTCTATGGGTTGCCACGTTACGCGAAGCGTCGCTGACTCAGTGTCGTGACCCCACCGATTCGGCGCAAGCGTTGCGCGGACCTCGGTGAACGTACTCGGCGGATACCCGTGCGCATCACTCACGATCGGATGTCGTTGAAGCGCTTCGATAACTTCTCGCAGGATGCGGTGCCGGTCGTTCGAAAATGACGTGCCCCCGTCGGACCACCCGACCCACTGCTCACGCGGGGACGGTCGATCCTGTGGCTTCTTCGCGCGCCAGCGCACCTGTCACCGAGCGTATGGAATAATGACGACCCTGTTAACCCCGCTAACCCAGATCCAGAGCGCTCGATACACGGTGCGTATCGGGCAAACGACGCTGCCAACCACATCGTGCCAGCGGTTAAATACTCACCCAGAATCATCAAACGACGTAACAGACGTTGTATTAGCCAGAGACAACCGTTTTCCGGCAAGGGGTTTATGAACCCCTCACAGGATAGGGGCGGATGCAGATGAGTACAAAACAGACCGACGGATCCGAGCAACGGAGGTGAGACACAAGAAACAGACTTCGACGACCGCGTTGATGCACAGGAACTCCTTGATCTCTACCTCGAGGACAGAAAGACCGAAATGAACGGCTAGACCCCATGGTCTCAGAGGTCTCGGCTGTCATTCTTCGTCAAGTGGTTCGATATTCAAACGGACTACACCTTTGTGGACGAGCTGACCCGCGCACGGACATCCTGCGGTTCAAGAGATGGCGGTTCGACGACCACGCCAGAATCACAGTAAAGACCTAGATGGACACCCTGCGCTCCCTCTTGTACTGGGGGGAAACCAAGGGGCTCCTTCCCGACGACCTCCACATCGCGGCTGAGTCCCCTGATACAGATGACGATGACGACATTGCACACCGCTACGTCGACCCTGACCGCCTGCACAAACACCTGAACTGGCTGAAGAAGTACGAGTGGGGGCAGAGATAGACGGTGGTGCTATCACTTATCTGGGAAACGGCGATGCGACGTTCATTCGTCCGTTCGCTCGACCTTTCGGATTGGGACAGCGACCAACAAGTGCTCCACATCAGGAACCGCACCGATCAAGGAACGCGACTCAAGAACGGGTCGAAAGGTGGCCGCGATGTCGCCATCACGGACGAAACGGCCGAACTGATAGATGCGTGGATAGAGGGTCCTCGTCCCGACAAGACCGATGAGTACGGCCGAGAGCCACTGACTACCACATCAAATGGACGCATCAGCGGCGGGTGCGTCCAGACCGATGTCTATGATGTGCTCCGTCCGATGCGGATTCGAGACGAGTGTTCTTGTGGCAGTGACGGCTGTGATGCAAACGGAAAGACGGACGCCCACAAGTGCGCCGGTACGGAGGGGCCGCACACCATCCGAGCATCAAGCATAACCTACCA
>KE356560.1:1300745-1301583 GCA_000415965.1 Haloquadratum walsbyi J07HQW1 | reverse complement strand
CGTTTCGAGTTGCTCTAACTGCTCTACAACGTGACTCCGGTCGAGACCGCGCTCTTCGGCAATCGCCTCGACCGACATCAGCTCGTCCTCACCCAATATGAGTCTGACTTCCAACTCGTTCATATACTGCGCGTAGTACTCATCGACAACGCCTTCGAGCGGTGTTTGTACCTCGTATTGGTCGTACAACGTATCGAGCGATTCGCGGATGTGCGTCGTGAATTGCTTTCCATCTAATAACTCGATTTGCGCTGCGATTTCACGCTCAATTGCTTCGAAGTCCAGACTCGTCTGTACCAGCGTATTCATATCGTCAATGTCGTCCGGACGCTTGGCGACTGATTTGAACAGGAATATATCTTCTAGTGCGGTTAACTGGACAGACAGCGGGTTGGATGTGAGGTGCGCTTCGCTTTCGCATTCCGTCGCTGAAGATGAGTTTGTTGGCGACCTGTCGGTTGGAATACGTCGATCCGACACCCATCGTCATTTTCGACACACAGTCTGGCTCCCAACTGTTGATACGTCTCATCAAGTTCGGAGACTTCCTTGTATCCTTAATCATCCAACGCGACAAGTAACCGGTCGAAGGCCGTCTCGGTCGTGACCACCAGATTGATCTCCTTGGTCGTATCCTTCAGCTCTTGAAACGCCATCGCCCCACCACCGATCAGAAATGCCGCGACTTCGGCGTGTAGCGTAGCTCCGAGTTCCTGTAGTTCCGCCTCGATATACGTGGCATCGAATTGTGGGCGAGGCGTCATACAGATATGTCGTAGTCAGCGGCTGTTGATTTGAATGTGCCCCATTTAGGAAGCCTCTCTCCGGACACCGTGCC
>KE356560.1:1286997-1300725 GCA_000415965.1 Haloquadratum walsbyi J07HQW1 | reverse complement strand
CTTCTCGTCCGGCGTCTCGCCAGGACGTTCCGCTCGCGTACTCGCGGATGGCATCGGCGGTCATCAACCCGATATCGAAGGGACCGCTCTCGTACCACTCGTGGAATCGATCAGCGATATTTTGGCCGTCAAAGGCTTCATTATCGACCAAACTCCGTGCGATACACAGCGCCAGATCGGTGTCGTCTGTGATCGTTCCAGCGGGCTGGTTCCACGTGCCGTGCCCGACCATTTCATCAAGCTGTCCGTGTTCAGCACTGATCTCCTCCGCAGACGCGAACTCGACTGGCCGGCCAAGCGCATCCCCACACGCTAACCCAAGCAGGGCACCACGCGCCCGATCTGAATCCATACATCACCAACGACTACCGTTATGAAAAATGTCGGGTAACAGTTACTCTCCCGGTTTCGTCCCAGTACGGAGGTTCTCCCGCTACTCAGCCTACGCTTGATACATCTCCACTCGTTCCTCCTCTGTCATCGTATCGTGCTCGTCCGGATCGTAGAACGGGAGTTCATTCTTTTCGGGCATCTTCATCACCTGTCCGAGCGGATAGAGTTGCTCGTAGTAGTATTCGAGCACCCAGTCTTTGCCGTGTTCGTTGACGGCTTCTTGTATGTACGGGGCGGTCTCCGGATACTTGTCGGCGAGTGTCTCAGTCATTATGGGGTCGTGTGCTGCTGGGATCGTTTGATTCCGTGCGTCCACCGGGGGTCAGGCGTTCGTGAATTCGGCGAGCGAATGGTTTGGACTGTCACTGTTCCACTTGCCAATCTGAATGGATTCGAACGTATCCAGGGAACCGTCAAGCTCCTCGGCAGTCTGGGTCTGAACCGCAGCGGGGAGACTATCGACGGGAATTGCGGTGAGCGCGTGCTGGGTGAGGAAGTAACTGGTTGCGAGGTTCGTCGGAGCAACGACGATGACGTTTGCTCCATCAACATTGTCCAGCGCGAGTTGTGCATCTCGATACTGGAGCACCGCCGCATCCAGTTCATCAACTGAGAAGAGGCAGCCAGCATCCCCGTATTCGACAATCGCCCCCGCCGACCCAAAATGCCCTCTGAGCATAATTAAGTACAAATATATTTTTCACAAGCATTGAGTTTGTGGTGGCTAGGGGTTCGGTTCGCTACCCTGCAAATCATGTTCCGCGGATTGACTATCCGCCTAGTGGACAGGCGAGAACCAACGTGGATGCGTCACTTCTCACGACTCATCAAACAGTCGGCGCGCGTACCGGTAGATCGGCGCGTCCAGCCAGTCTCGCCCGGCAGCAATCGTTTCGAACGCGGTTCCTGCGTCCTCAGAACTGAGCGCGTCACGCTTAACGAGCGCTCGGAGCACGATTGGTGATACTGCCACCTCCGCATCGACCAGGCCCTGTAGTTCGGGCAGTGCTCGATAGTCGTCCGTCACAAGGAACGCGGCGTCAACATCGCGGGCTACGGCGACGCAACTCGCTTCTCCGGCATCGACACGACTCGTTTCGAACGACGTACCGTCAGCGTCCTGCACCGTTAGTGCGTCTGTCTGTCGGAGCAGGGTGGTCGCCGCTGTGCCGTGCCGGTCATCGTGCTCAGCCGTCTCTTCGAGTTCCTCAATAACCGCCGGCGTCGTGATGACATCGAACGCTGCCAGAATCTGATCAAGCACATCACCAATAGCGAGTGAAATGAGCGCGCTCGTATCGATGACGACAGTCACAGCTCTGCGAGATCGTCAGCGAGCTCTTCCCCTCGATCTAGCACCTGCTTCGACGCACGCACTGACTCGGCATCCTGCCGACCGATGACTTCTGTAAGTCTCTCAAACTCAATCTGATTATCGAGATATAGTTCCACGACCGCTTCCCGGAAGCTTTCATCAGATTCTTTATCTTCAAGATACTGCTGCAGCGCCTCGATCAGGATCTCGGTCCGATTCTTGTGCGTAACTTCCGCAGCGACGTCCGCTTGAGCAATCAGTTCCTCTGGGAGCCGGAAGTTCACTCGCTTCGTGCCCATCGTTGTACGTACGTTGTGTGTACAGTCATATAGGCATATCACCAGTCACCCATCCGTACCACCACCGATCAGTCCCGTGTTACGCGTCAGAACCCAAAGAAACACGGCTTTAGCTCCAACGTGTCTTGCCTTCCGTCTGATTCCCCTTCTCAAAATCGACTACATTATCGAAGGCTCTGCTCGGGCACAGTCAGCGGTGGTACTTCTCGATAAAACCCGCTCGAAAAATACTTTTCCCCAGATTATATACAGTACTGTATGCCGATCGAGCCCCGCTGGAGTACGAAGATCGATGAATGGGGACTGCCCGCAGATCCGTTGAATGCGAACCGGTCATAAAATCGGCTTCGGAATCTGTTCGCCCACGGATCGATTACATCAATCACGCTTCGACTTCGATACCTGTCGATTTTTCTGTTGGGCATTAGAGGAACTGGATGCGGATGCAGACAGTCGATATCAGCGGGTGAAAAACGTTGAAAAGATGTTCTGTCTTGCTAGCCGGTACCGGCAGTTAGAAATAGATCAAGGCGGAGAAGCGCTCCGCGGGATGGATGGGAACTCTTGATTCAATTTTGACCGCGAAGAGTTTGACGAGGTGGATCTCGACGAGTTAGAACTGTTGAAGAATGATGGCTACGCGTACGCTCAGGTCTACCAGAACCAACTACAGAATTATCTGCTGAGGCGAGGTGATTTCGAGTTGACGGGCGCTGGACGCGAACTCGCAGAGATCGTTGATCAAACCGTTGGTGACGAAGGGGGACCGGATTCTTTCATGCGCACGTGATGGACGGGCTGAACGCGGTGATTTTGAGGCGATTGCACGGGGGTTTGCGAATCAGTCAGTGTATCTGGAGGACGATTTCGAGTCAGAGCGGCGAGCGTTACAAAAGATCATGCTCGGGTTTGTCCCATGCGCCGGCGGGCGTAGTGCGGTCGACTTACTCAAGGAGTACCCAGTAAAGGACGCCGAGTGGGTAGATTGCGCCGTCGATGAACAGCAAGCCATTGAGCGAGTCAACGTGGGCGGCGATGTGAGCACTTTCGGCAAGGCCTTGTGCGGCGCTGGCGACTGATTTTGAAAGGGTTGCCAAACGGTCTGTCGGTGGGAATTGGACGACTTCGCCGGTGACGCGGTCGGTTTCGAACTGCTCGGCGTGAAGCGTACTTTCGCTGTCTGCGAGGTACAGGACCGTTCCTACCGTGCCGGTCTCTTCGATTCGCTTGTCGGTACCAGCACCGGCGACGCCGAGCTTGGCGTACGCCGTGTCGACGATGAGCCCGTTGTTGAACTCTATCGGGCGTGTGGTGCTGGCGTCAAGCCCGTAGGTCGGTGTTCCCCACGGGTCGCCCGTCCACGTGCCGAGTTCGTTGATTCGTGTTTTCTGGTAGACAGGTTTCCCGAGTGCGGTGACGCGTCCACCGTCACGTGAGAGGTGCTTGAGGAGACCACGACATAGTTGGCTTGTAGGGTGACATAGCGCGGGATGTTCGTGTCGATGTGGTCGAAGATATCTTCAAAGATGCTGAGTGCGTTCGTGTCTATCAGTCAGCCCCCGCGGTACGCATCGTTATCTGGCTCGTGTTGTCCGACTCATCAATGGTTACGTGGCATTCATGATCGGCTCCGTGGATGAGAGCTCCATCGTGGGAGACGACGATAATCTGCGGGACATCCCATTCCTTGATGATCGTCAGCATATTTGTTCGAGCTGCCCGACGTGCCCTTCGTTGAGGAACGTGAACCACGCCGAAGAGCTATACGACCTCGACTTTCTAAACATGCTGGAGGACACTGTCAATGACACAAGCCCACACACTGTGAAGCCAAGCTCAGTCCGATTCTGTGATGTGCAGTATCAATTGTCGAGAAGTGACGATTATCATCACACTCGGATTAGAAGGTACTGGGGATAGTTTTCGGAGTTGGCGATGACGCTGAGACAGCGAGTGCGAGCGCGTCCACACAATCGTCATGAAATCCCGACGGTGCTGAGTAACTGACTTGCCCGCTTTGCCCAGAGAGTTTCAACCAATCAAATAGCTTGGAACCGTTCTTCAGTTGCATAGTCTCCTCACGCAGTGCATTGATAACACACTTGCAGCTTAGAATTGGGTACTTTGTTCCACGGTTGCGCTGCGTAATTCGTCGATTCTGTTGATGAGTTCAGGATTCGATACGACGTGATCGTTGACTGCTCGTGCTAACGCCGCCACATATGCCTCAAAAAAGCCGTCGTGAAACTCCGGTTCGATCTCATATGTCGCTTCCAGAAGATTCGATTTACGATCGGGTCTGGTCGTCCCGGCGGGGAGCATGTCAGGGATTTTTTCATCGCCGTTGAATTTTGACGCGAATCCGTCGTAGAAGTCATCGTTGTCGGGAGAATTTCGGAGATAAAATTTCAGTTCGTGGTCTCGAATTGCTTTCAGCTGATTGGACTCTAACCGATGGAGAAACCCGACCCTGCCAGATGTGTCTGTAGAGTTGTAAACCGGAGTATTATCATCCAATTTTGTCCACCAACCTCTCGGGAATATATACGCCCAATCTGAAGTACCGTGCCGAAAGGTCCACTCTCGTTCACTTTCCTCTCCCTCGGGGAGCCAAACAGAAATATACCCATCGGACGCGTGAGTCATCGATGATTGTCGCCGCATCAAGCGATTGTGCGAGTTCAATTCCCCACGAGTTGGTAAATCCCTTCCACTCATTCTCGAACGCCTGCTCTGCCGCCGAGATTTCGTTAAAATATTCGATATACAGTGCTGCCTGTTCTTCCTGAGTCTCTTGGTATTGCGTCATCGTTAGTTCACTCTGGATTGTTCCGACGAATGTTTCGAGTTGTGTTGTCGTGCGGGTGGGGTACTCTCCGTGGCTGTCCGCGAGAAACGTTTGAATCTCATCTGCGACCCATTTCCACGAAATCGGGACAAACTCTTTGGCTTCGGGTGGTGACTCATCTGGGTCCGACGAATAGCTGTTTTCAGGGGCGAGATAGAGGTAGTGCTGGTCATCATCCGGCACATCTTCTTTCGACAACCCAATTCCCACGAATGAGTCGGCATCAACGTAATCACAAGTCTGGTCCTCAGCCTCAGTGGCACCGATTTTCAGCTCCCAGCAAATGAACCAGTCCTCAGAGGCCCACACAACAGCATCTGGGAACCTGCCATTCGATGTCTTCACTTCACGTTCGAGTTGAACCTCAGCGAGGTCAAACCGAGAGAACGAAAACTCCAAATCCTCCCTGTCGGCTAACGCTGACAGTATATGCTCCAGCAGAGCGTGACCGAGTCCGTGCGATTCGTCCGGCGATAGGTAATGGAAAAACAGCCGTTGCCAGTCCTGTTCCTGCTGATTATTACGGATTATTTGAAGCACCGTTGAGGGTGGCTCTTCAGCTTCTGGAAGGAGGTCAAGGTCGCTCTTGAAGCCGGCTAATCGACGCCTGAGGCTATCTGTCACACTAGTCAGTTATCAGGCAATCCAATCAACTTTGTCCAACGACGTGCTTGCGGGAGTTGCTGACGGCAGAGGTGGGCCGGTCCTTGGCTTGCAGTGGGTCACAATAGCTGTGAGAAGCCTCTGATAACAGTCGCGTCTCTGTCACCTAATTCCATCCACTGCCTCACCGGCACTGGTGCCGGCTGCTGGCTGCTGTTAAGAGCAGAGAGGAGGAACTGGAGCAGATTAATCTGAATTAACACTATTCAAGAAAACAACAATTCCGACTTTCAGGCACCGGTCGTCGTGGAACGGGATAAGAAGAATTAGACACCACCGTAGTCTCCTCATGTCAACATAATGTCCAGAGGGGGGCGACGAATCACTTGTTTAGTTCTTGCTCGGTAAATCACTTATCAGACAGTTTGTGTGACTTCAGGGAGAATGTTTTATGTTGTGAATGCGTGTTTAAATCTAGCGAACCGCAAGACGACAGCAGGGAATGTTGGAAAGGTTAAGGAGCGTAACGAAATCACTCATGAAAGTGGAACAAGATTTAAATATGGGTCGACGCCGTCATATGAATCTGCATCGTTAAAATACTGAATGGGCGCTGCAGACCTTGGTCACGCGGCGTGACAACGCTTCCTTTTGACGATTTCGGGCGATGTAGCCGTTGGTTCGGAACGGGTAGTAACCGGGACTCGTGGGGTTCGCTTGACTGGAGAAGACCAACCATGAGTCTCGAACCAATCGACGCAGAAACCGCACTCGAATTGTACCTTGCAGACAAGGAGAACGAACTCTCGGAGGCCTCGCTGAAAGGGCATAAATACCGTCTCGGTCACTTCGTCCGCTGGTGTGATGAGAAGAAGATTGAGAATCTCAACACGCTCACCGGTCGCCAGCTCCACCGGTATCGGCTCTGGCGGCGCGAAGACGGCGACCTGAATAAGATCAGCGAGAAAACCCAGATGGACACGCTCCGCGTGTTTATCCGATGGCTGGAATCCATCGACGGTGTAGAACAAGACCTGAGTCAGAAGGTTTTGTCTCCGTCGATCACACCGGACGAGAACTCCCGAGACGTGATGCTGGACAGCGATAGTGCCTCGAAGGTGCTCGCCCATCTGGAGAAGTACGAGTACGCGAGCATCCAGCACGTCGCAATCGCACTGATGTGGCACACGATGATGCGTGTCGGTGGCGTGCATGCCCTGGACGTTGACGACTATGATCCAGACGATCAGTGTGTAAAGGTTCGTCATCGTCCGGAATCGGGGACGCCGATCAAAAATCAGGGGAAGGGCGAACGGATGGTTGCGCTTTCAGATCAACTCTGCGACGTACTTGACGACTGGCTAGCCGAGAAGCGACCATCAGTCACCGACGAGCACGGACGAGAGCCGCTACTCGCGTCGCGTGAGGCCGTACGAACAAGACAACGCTTCGAGCGTACGTCTACCGGTGGACCCGGCCCTGCACCTACAGCACCGAGTGCCCGCATGACCGAGACCTCGGTGAGTGTTCGGCATTGGAACGCGATACTGCCTACCGCTGCCCCTCAAGCGTGAGCCCCCACGCAATCCGGCGAGGGAGCATCACCCATAGCCTGAACAGCGACATGCCGGACAAGGTAGTCAGCGACCGCGCGAACGTCAGCCAACGAGTTATTGAACAACACTACGACCGCCGTACGGAACGGGAAAAAATGGAACAACGGAGAGAGTATCTGGACGACTTATAATCGACACTACCTCTACCTCTAATTACCTCATATGGAATCCAAACTGTGGAGCGAATATATGGTTTGTATTCAGTACTTTTCGACTTTTGCATCGAACGCCTGTTTTAAACCAGAGGTCACTACGTTTGGTGGTGATTGAATCACGAATGACCGAGCATCGGGATCAGAAATATTTCGGTCTGTATTATTAGCTCCGAAAGTCAGAATATAGTCAATATTCCCAGTCGAAGGATCAAGTGGAATTGTACTCTGCTCTCGGGTTTCAACCAGTTTCCCATCTTGGATCTTTAGAACTCTCTGCCCTAACACGTAGTCTGCTGTTTCTTCCTCACTTACGCCAAAGAGCCGCTTACCGATTGCTAAGACGGTTAGATCAGAGGTGTTTCCTTTGACTGCCTCAAGTTGGTCTCGGGCCTTTTGAGTTACTTTCCCCCTTGCTGGATTTGTTTGTCGTCCGTAACTCCTGGTTGCAATACCCCCAACTCTAAGCATATCGTCTGGGTCGGGGCGAGTTACTTCTATTCGAATATCATGGCCTTGGATCGTCACTTTTGCGTCGGTGTCTTTGTTTGTATTCGGGATTGGTGACTCGATTTCAGTACTTGACTTTCCAAACTGCCGACGGAGAAGCGCTATTACCTGTAATTCAGGAACAGTGTGTGGATACTGATGACGAGTTAAAAGATGGTTCTGGAGATCGCCAACACGATCCCTAGTTGGGTCAACATAGGACAGACAATAGTCAAGGTGTGCGAGAATATCCTCATCTTTCTTATAATCGCTATTCAGAGATTTTGCGATTGGGTGCAGGTTATGTGACCTTAGAGTATTCTTCCAGTTAGTGTTGGTGAGAAATCTCTCCAGATCTGGGAATTTCTGTAATCGATTCTCCATTTTGGTCCAGTCGTAGTTTGGTATGTGACATAGATCTTCAACTAATAGATGGAATCGAAGCTTTTTGTCATTAGTAAACCCATTTACATCGTCTGGATCCAAATTATTTGCTTGGACTAATGAACACAGCTCTTGGTAAATTTCATCTGTGTCAACACTGAATGGGGAATTTGGATCAACGGCCCTCGGTGGCACACTTATCGAATACGAAACTACTGAGTTGACCGCATCGCGGAAGAACCATCTATCCTCACTATACCATTCAGAAATTTGGGATGTGAGGGCTGATTCCCTATCATCATATAGGTGAGTACTCACCAGAGGGGCGCAACCCATTTTGTAGTTTGTTTCTCAGCAAATCATTCACATCACTGATAGCAGCATCTCCAACCGCTTCGAGTCCGCGTTCGACCCCTTGTCTTGGAGCCCTATTTTCGATTAAATGGTCAATTACGGTGATTGACTTCCTTGGTTCCGATTGCGCGCACTCTTCCAAGGCCTTCCCGATTACCCAGTTTAGTTCATCGTTGGTTGACTGTTTCAAACTCGATATAATCTCATCAAGAATAGTTGAACATGATTTCCCCTGCTCAGTTTTTTTGAGAATGTCGTGCCTTGACGGAGCATTACTCATACGACACTCGTCGGCGGCAAGTGTTTTCAACGTCCTCCAGTTCGGACAGGACCCCTTCACCTGATAAGATGGATTCCTTACTATCGACAGTTCGCCCTTGTAGGGATATGCCAAACTGTGGTTGAATGATGGAATCTACCTGATTTCTGCATCCGACTGTGCCGCAGCCGAATGAAATGTTTTGTTTGTGTTCTAACCATATGGAGATGTTATGCCTTCAGATCAGCCTCGAACACCCGAAGTTGAGGTGGCGGAAGACCCTGAAGCTGGCTTCATTGCGAACATCTACGACGGTGAGTACTTGATTCGGGTGCAGCCACACGAGAATGGATACCAACTCGGTTTAGCATCGAAAACAGGTATAGGGGACGCCGCGTTTCTGCGAACATACGGGCGTGAAGAACGGTTCCGGGAACTGCTTGAAACAGAATTCGAGGCGATCGATGCGGGCGTTGTATTTGAGGTTCTGGACGAGCACTTCGCTGATGAAGAATATCGAATTGTGAATCTCAAGGAAGAAATCAAAACGTTTCCCGGGCGAGGTGCAGATCTCTACGTTGAAACTGGTGAGACTGTCCCTACGTTAACTGGAGATCGAGATTACCGGGATGATCAGTGGGCAAAAGAAGAGACGTACCTGGTTCGGGTTTGGCCAACTGATGATCTCTGGATTGAAGTCAAAGACTGCGATAGCGGTGACCGTATTGCGGACTACCGACCGTTCAGCCATCTTGAAGACATCCGGAACGAAGAGAAAGACGACCACGACAGAGAACGTGGCCCGACATCCGTCCCAAGTGTTCACGCACCTGTCGTCTCACTCAAGTTAGCTAACGCACCGGTGGTGCACACACATATTGACTGCTCCCACCTCGCAAAGCTCAACACAATGCAGTTCAATCCCGCTGGTGAGAAACCACCGAAAGTTCCCGCCGAAGGGTTCGGAGAATTACCGCTCCGGTGGTGTTCAACGTGCCAGTATCGAGAACCCACTCCAGACGAAATCCGTCGAGAATCGAATCTTAGGCGTGGCTGAACCCGAAGTCGGGATCGTCATCGGCATTTTTGAATTCATCCTCGTACCGCTCCCGCTCTTCTGAGGAGTCCGGCAGATCATAGTGCTGGTCTTGCACGCGTGGACTCACGTCGCAGCGCTGCTGAATCGCGTCCGAAGACACTCCCCGGTTTTTCTGGTCCGTAATGTATCCAGTTCGGATGTGGTGCGGTGCGCGACTGCTAGGACATTTGAACGCAGCGTTGTTCTTCTGCGCTGCCTCACACTCGTTGGGATCATGATCGTGTGGACAGCCCAGTCCGACCTTGCAGGGCCGAGTCCATTTGTACGCGATTTTTTGCAGCGTGGATTTGCTGATCCTGCCGTCGCCCTTCGTTAACAACGGCTCTCGACCTTCCTCATCAACTACCGGTGGACGCTGGTCTTTGATGTAGTCCCGTACGATGTCAGGAACCTCATCATATAACGTAGCTTCTCGTTGACTCTTGTCATTGTTCTTCAGCTGCGTCCCCTCTTTATGATCGAACTCAAGGATACCCTCTTCGTAATCGAAATCATCCACATCACGGCCCCATAGCCCGCTCTTCCGAGGACCTAAGTGACACATCAATTCCATCGCAACGTGTTCAACATCGGCGTATTTGTACTTCCGAAGAAACTCCAGTGACGCTTCCGCGATCTCGGGATCCAACTTCTTTTCATCAACGCCTTCTCCAGCGTCATAGTCGACTTCGGGAATCTCGACACTCTTCTCAAAACGAACTGGTGCCATCCGGTGTTCAAATAAGTATTGGATGAACTCACGGAAGAGGTACTTATCGTCTCGAAGCGTGTTATCGCTTAGTGGTTCCTCACGGTCCAGCGAATCGTATTTCCGCCATTGCTCGTATCGTTCAACGTCTTCGCTGGTAAGATCCTCTGTGGTCTCAACACCGATTTCCTGCAACAGGCACGTCTGGAGATAGTCCAGTTTTGTACTGTAGTGATCCTCAGTGTCGACCTCTTCCAGTTTCTTTTCCCGAAACTCTTCGAGAACATCAGCCATCGGCCGGACCTTTAGCGAAAGTTCAGGGAACGACTCCGCGATTTCGTCGACGACAGTAGAAGCAATTCGCTCCAGAAATTCCTCTGACGGATCCTCAGAGAGGCGTTCTTTCAAAATCTCTACGTCAGTGGGACGTTCAGACATTGGTTACCTATTCGATCTTGTGATGAGTGCGGCGAGTCCTCTCAACTGAAGTCCTCAATTGAGCCGTCGAAGCTCCTGTTGGCGTTGTAACCTGTATAAGCGTCTTCTGGCAGCACCTGTCGAATGCAATGCCGGAAAAATACGCGTCGGTACCATCGACGCCGCTCGGGCGTCAGATAGTAATCGCGGACGGATTTTGGATCACTAGCACCCTGCTCTTTCGCAATTTCACCAGCCATCTCCAGAAGATCGGTTCCTGCCTCAGTCAAGATGTTATAATAGAATGAACGTCCCTGTTTCGGGGTAGCAGGTTTGCCCTCAATAGTAACTCCTGCTCTCCGACAGAGTTTCTTGAACCGTTTTCGCATCTGCTTTGCGCACAGGAACGATCGCCCCTGTTTATTACTCGGATAGAGGTATCCATTCCAGTCCGACTGGCGATCGCGGTCATCCAGAAGGTCGGCGAGAGCATCAAGGCCGAACATAAGGGTTACCGTCCCTTGCCCGTTTTTTCGAGCTTGTTCCCCGAACGTAATGCTGGGATTGTTAGAATCGAAATCCGACTGACTTACATGAATACCAGGTAGTTCCTTGGTCCGTACGCCCCATACGCAGTATCCGATAACCAACATTCTCTCTTCATCTGTCTCGGCAGCAATCCAAAGTCGTCGAACTTGCTGACCACTCAACGGAGTAGCCTCTGTACTCCAATCCCAACGGAATTCGTCCTCAATGCCGTCCATCGGATCGTATTCGATTCGACCCGCTCGATCAAGCCACTCAAAGTATCGATGGGCCGCGCGCAGGTGACTGTGAGCAGAGTCGTGAGAACTCAATTCCGCTCGAAGACTCTTGCAGACTTCCTTGAACGCACGATATACTTCCGGTTCAATTTCAGGATTATTTGCAAGAGCGAGAACAGAATCATCACCGTACTCCACTGCGAACCTTGGTAGAACTTCGTTGAGGCGGGATCGGTTTGTTCGTTTTGTGGATGATTCCCAGTCCCGACATTCGGCTTGATCCTCAAAATAGGCTTTGGCTCGTTCGATCGTAGCGACATCATCAATAGCCCACTCGAACCCTCGTGACCCACCTGCAGACGTGAGTAGAATGAAGAACTCCGGGACACCCATATTGTGTTTTTCGCTAAGTATCCACCGGAGATGCGAGTATCCGTTATTGTCTAACCACCTCACAGCTGGATAGTCTCTCGGTGACCGTGGGTGTTGGCTTCTCCAAGTTTCCAGAGCTTCTTCTCCAATCTCTTGGAGCGCCGAGAGGTCATGTGGCCAGTCCTGATATTCTTGCGTATCATTTGATTCGTCTTTTTCACTGTTGGTCGTCATCTTCATCGTTCAGTATGGGGGTGGATGGAAAAGTAATATCAGATAACAAATATGTATTCATGGGAATATTCTCCGACGGGCAGAATTGTGGCTATGACAAATTTGTCATTGGCACCACGGAGACGGGTTCTTCACGCCAGCACAAGTTCAACCGAGATCAAGAATGTCCACTAAAATATTGTATATTATCTGTAGTATTTGCTCACCTCCGTGTTGGAAGTCCTGTCACAGACCTACTCAGCATCAGAGTCAAAATCGGGTTCTGTGGACCACTTTTGATTATTTGCTCGAATCTCTGTGAGTAATGCGCTCAATCAATCCGACCCCCATCCTGTGTTTTACATATGCGTCATATTCAGAAAATAATATGCTCAACTACCGGAGTGGAAATCGATAAACTGCCGTGAAAACATCCTCAACTGCCAAGCGATTTCGAGCAGACTACCTCTCATATTCCGCCTATTCTACCTAGATCGAGTTTTTGTGCTTGCTCGTGCTTCCTGTCGGGTGGAGCTCCAGTTCTACATCAGGCAACTCTCCTCGATAGTACCATGACGCAGGATATACCGAAACAAAACTGCCAGCAAGCTCCGAGCATCTCTCCGAATACTCTGGTTCCAACACGACAGCGCTGCAAGTACGCAACTCCTAAACATCGTCAGGGAAACCCTTGATGAGAGAGACCCGTGCTCCGCCGTGATCGCCCGACTCCAGCTCCGATTCACTGAGAGTTTGCAATTTGCAGACCTGCACCAATTCCACCTCTGGACGATCGTAGACACTCCCATCCGAGAGGAGTACCTTGTTATCGCGTTCGTGATAATACCACGCAACCATCGCGCCTTCCTTCACAGAACTGTTACGATCGTTGAAGAATGCCGGGTACTCAGCGAATTCAGACCTGGTGAACCCGACTTCACACACGAGAATCTCCGGGAGATGGATCTTGTAACTGGTACCAGTGCTTGAGACATCCGACCTTATCATATATGGATATTCCTTCTTGGACGGGCGATTTCTTGCTGATTCTGTCATCGGCCTAACCTTGGAAAATGCCACTCTGAGTTTTAAACCCTTGTAAGAATTACACCACTTCATCACCGCGTACGCATCCGCACGGAACGAGAAAACAGAAATAATTCAGTACACCACAAATTTAAATCGCTATAGCTGGTAGGCCACAGCACGGAGATTTACGTATGGATCTTACAGACATCCCCGACGATGCATACGACGGCGAGGAGTTACCGCCTGATATCGACGCATTAGAATCGCCTGACTCGCTCCTCAGAGGTGGATCAATCCGAGAGCGACTCCTCGACGTTGTCGTCGGCCTGCGGACGCCGACGAAGGTCTCGACGATCGCCGATCGTGCCGATTGCGACACCGAAACAGCACGAGACTACCTAGAGTGGTTCGACGAGATGGGGATGGTACAGCGG
>KE356560.1:1283325-1286977 GCA_000415965.1 Haloquadratum walsbyi J07HQW1 | reverse complement strand
GCGATAATTAGGCTTGTCAAATAATATTAAGTTCCAATCCCAGGAGGTTAGTCTGGAATCATGAAAGAACTCGTCAGTATGAGGAGCTTCGGTCACACAAGAGTGGTCCTGGAGCTGATATCAACAACAGCTTGAGATAATAAAGCGAGTGAAATTTCAATCCTAGAAAGGTAGTTCTGGAACCCGCCGTCATCGTGTCGCGCTCGGTTAATCTTTATTTCAATCTCACAAAAGTCGTGCTGAAACACTCATTGCAGCCGGTCTGTTTCGTGTCTCTTTGGCGTTTCAATCCATGTTTCTGTTAGTGTCATTGGTGCTGTTCTTCAGTCACATTGTTCGGGACAGGGTCTTAATTCCGGTATCTGTCGCGGTTGATATTACTATGCCTCGCGAATAATTGCTCCTTTCTCGGCTAACATTTTTCTCGATGCAAAGCACTCGTCGCCGCTGGAATCAAGAATAACTGTCTGATTCAGTGTCGCACTCGTGAAATCCGCGCCTGTGAGATTGGCGTTAGTGAGGTCAGCATCCGAAAGGTCGGCTCCGGTGAGATCAGCGCTCGAAAGGTCTGCGTCGCAGAGTGTGGCATATGTGAGATTAGCCATGGAGAGGTCAGCGTTCGAGAGGTCGGCAGGAAGGGAGTCAGCGTCAGGATTAGCGTTGGAAAAGATGACTTCAGAGAGGTCGGCGTTACTGAGATTGGCGTGAGGGAGGTCAGCATCGAGGAGATTGGCGTTATGAAGATTAGCATCCGTGAGGGTCGCACCAGATAAATTAGTCTTGAATAGATTGGTCTCGGAGAGGGAGGCATTGGTGAGGTCAGCGTTTGAAAAATCAGCTTTACTAAGTTCGGCGTTGGTGAAGTCGGTTTCAGAGAGGTCAGCACCGGAGAAATTGATGCGTTTGAGTATGGCATCACGAAGATTAATACTAGAGAGATTGGCGTCAGACGGGTTGGTATCACGGAGATCAGCATCGGAGAGATTGGCATTCTGAAGATTGACCCTGTCAAGAGTGGCATTTTTGAGTATAGCACCACGGAGGTCAGCATCGGAGAGATTGGCGTCTGTGAAGTTGACATTACGGAGGTCAGCACCGGTGAGATTAGCCATGGAGAGGTTAGCGTTTGAGAGGTCGGCAGGAAGAGAGTCAGCGTCAGCATCAGGATTATCATCGGAAAAGACGACCTCAGAGAGGTCGGCGTCGGTGAGGTTAACATTGGAGAGATTAGCGTCGATGAGTGTGGCATTGGAGAGATTGGCGTCGGTGAGATCAGCACCTGAGAAATTTATCTCTCTCAGATCAGCCATTGGCTCAATATCACTCTCATCAATCGGGTCATCTGGATCAAGATCCACCATATCATAATTGACTACAGCGTTTGACAAAAACTATTATGTCGTGTCAGCTTTCCAACTCTCGCAGGGTTGTGCCTGTGCTGCGAGAGATAATGATATCAACTGAGCAGTCATATAATTAGAGGTGATATTCCCAGGATAACTAATGATAGTTTTCGAAACGTTGTCGTGATCAGTCGTGGGTATCGCTATTTTCTTGTATTGAGTGACCCATAGCTTGGACATGTGAGACGCTCTATGATAGCATAATTGGTAATAAGTCATCTAGAGTGGAGGTTGAATACTCAAAAAAGCTCCATACAATACCGACTCTCACTCAGAGAGTGTAGAGATTCGCTTCCGGAACCGAGCACCTGAAACCCGCTTGACAACGAATGGGATGTCCTCTCCTTCCTGATAGCTTTTAGACCACTTCTGAGGTGACTCTTCGTGACTGCGTCGTTCGAACTCGGGACGATCTCCACCGAATACGAGCCTGTACTTACTCCCACGGTAACTGTCGGTGTTATCGAACCGTCCGTCGGTGTTATTCAAGTAAACATACAAAATGTTGTTCCCGGCTTCAAACTCTGTATCAGTATATTCTATATCGTGACAAAACTCGTAAGTATTGGTTCTTTGCTGCGGAGTCTTGACGTGGCAATAGAGAGTATCTCCAGCTGAAAAGTCCACATTTTCAGGAATATCGAAGTCGTCCGAATTAGGTTCTACGTCGTCTACGTTACTCTACCATGATACTCGTCCCTGTGGAGTTGATTCGATTCGACTGTTCTCGTGAGAGTGAGTGTGTCTCGAACTATCTCTATTCATAGATTTTAGTGCTTCATCTCGTCTTAACGAGATATATGATATATCGAGCACACATCACTTAATGATAAGTCATACTGAGAGCATGGTCTTAGATTTATTCTGGCGGAAGTTCCATTCGAGTTACAATCTTGAGTGTGAATTTGTTCGAGAGTTCTATCAGACACTCTTCTTATGTACAATTACAAATGTACGAATTGGAGGGAGGTGTGGGCTGTGATCTTAACATTTTCTCGGGATTGTGCCCTCGCAGTCGTGTTTTCAACGAGTACTCAAGACAAGAAGACAAGCGGTGCAGCCTGAGGATAAGCATCTGCTGATGGAAACTCTACCGTGTTTACAGCACTTGTCGAGGTTTCGACCCGACCACTACCCGTGGCATGAATGTTTCACTGATGTTTTCAGTATTCCTGAACATCCTGAGATTCGAGTGAAGCAAGGTCTGGAATAATAGAGCTCAGAAACCGCCATTTTAAAGACGTATCCCGAAGTTGCTAGCGTTCAGTCGGCTGAGAACGCAGGTCTGTGTCTTTGATAGGAATTAGTATCGCTTTGGATCACAGCACTCCCTGTCTGTATCACAACAGAGGATTCACCCGTTGTATCACAGCGACACGATTGACGGCAAGAGTGCGGGCGTCGGTGTCCTTTCGGGGGGTAACGTTGGTGAGAACATATACATATACTTGATCAAGAGTGTGGGAGTAACGCGACCAGAACAGAGAATTATGCGCACAAATAGATGACGGTCGTTGATAGAGATAAAGTGATTTTCTAACACGAGGTGGATGATCCTAGCTCAAATAGAGCGCTCAGACAGCGGTGACCCGAGCGCAGAATCAGAAAACGTCCGCAGTTGACGGTGATAAATTGAGCATAAGGGCTGTTTTTCCTGATGGGCTCTGCTAGAAACTGAGTTAAGCTATAGCTATTCAGGCGAAATGGTCATCAGCGCGTATTGGGTAGTTATTATGCGTTCTACTGCTTCTCGCGGGAGATTTCTCTGAGACACTAGCGATGATTACAGTTTTCAGACAATATCAAGCTCCAACCTCAAGTGGTTGGTCTAGAATTATGAGAGAACTGAAGAGCTTCAATCCCACAGGAGTGGCTCCGTGACATGGGCAAACTCGTGGACATCTTAAAACCGAACTAGAGCCTCAATCCTAGAGGTTGTGCTGAAACACGCGCCATCCTTCCCCGCATTGAACGCACTGACACTTCAATCCACATAGAGGTTGTTCTGAAACCGACACTGCGGACCACCGAGGTCGTGCTGAAACGCTAGCTGAAGAACTTGGCTCATTGGACGGTATACTACTTCAATCCCACAGAGGTCGTGCTGAAACCATGCCTGAAATACAGGCGACAAGTATGCTACCAGTGGATTACACTAAACTGCTTTCGTCGACCCTCAATTCTGTGTCTTCCCCCGGGGGTCGACTGGACTCAGAGAACTCGGGTGCTCGACTGAATGAGCGTCGTGA
>KE356560.1:1279406-1283305 GCA_000415965.1 Haloquadratum walsbyi J07HQW1 | reverse complement strand
TCGGCAGCGATGAGCGTCCCCCAGAGTGAGAGGAGCGTTTCATATGTCTGATCTTGAACAGTAAATGAATCGAGAGTTGCATGCGTCCTTCGGTGTCCTGTGTATTTGACAAAATCGGTGAGTGATCCCTCAGTGTCAGTTGCAGTATTGATGAGTGTATCCGCTTGCTCTGAAGCGTTCTGATAGATATTCTTCAGCTGACGTTTGACCAACTGAAATCGCTGTTGATTCGTGTTCCGTGACAGATTTGTCGCCTTTTCAATGGCGTCGCGAGTGTTTGGAAGCGACTGATGATGTTTCGCGACAGCAAGGAAGGCACACGCTCGCAACGATGTCCCAATATCAAGTTTCGACAGGGCGTACTCAACTGCGTACGCACTAATTCGGGCATGCTGTTTCTGTTTCCGCTGTTCTCGCGTGAGATTAACGGATTCGCCTGCATCAACTGCATGAATGTACGATTGAAACCACTCGGTCAATTTTCCAAAGTCATGAAGAATTGCGGCTGTTTCAATGACCTGCTGAAATGTTTCATTACCGTGACCGAGCTTCTCAGCGAGTTGGCGTGTTCGACTAAGATGTCTTTCAAGGGATGCAGCACCACCGGAGTCACGAGGTCGGGCGAGGAACGGTCGCTGAGTCATACGAATACCACAGTATCGTCTCCGACCGAGTGTGCGTTTGTCCCAGACAACACTGGAATTGAATCACCAGCTTTTGAAAATCCATAGGAGACAAAACTAGTTGCTTGACGGCTATGTGCCGTCGCAGAGAATCGTTGAGCAGTTCGCTCGACGCTAATTTCAGAGCTTGGCTGGACAATATCGAGTGGTGCAGTCGAATCAACTTCGTCAGCAGTTATTTGTTCAATGCTATGCTCATCCCATGCCGAGATGTGACCGATGCACTCACTTCGTCCAAGGCTTGGTGTATATACGTAATTACGATTCGATAATCGTCTTGCGAGTTCGTCATGTATCTCATCATCACCGACTGCAAGAATGATTCTATACGCTGGATTTCGAAGATACTCATAGAGTCGTTGTTGCCGGTCATCAGCAGTTGCTTCCCGTGCAATAAGATTCCGAAGAACACCTTTGCTCCGACCGGATTCGAAGTCACCCTCTGTCGTACTTAGATCAAGTTTGGCGATTTGGAACGGCTGAATTGGACGCTCAGCCACAATCGCAAACGCAGCGTTCGTTTTGGAAAACCGGTTGTAGTAACTGTCTCTTTCATATCCAAGCATCGCAGCGATGAGCCCCATTGCTGTAGTCGGTGGCATAACTCGGTAACTTTGCTTGACTGTCGTCGTGTCGATACGTCTGAAGTGTGCCCACTTTCCCTCGATAGTAAACGAAACAGCAGTTGATGAAGGAGGAGCAACAGTGTCGTCGTCGTCGTCAGTGTCGACAGACATTAATGTTGTTACCCATACAAATCAATCAGTTTGAGTTCAGCATGGTCTTTGAGTGCTGGATAGAGGATCTCTTCAGGTGACCCCACGTCGCCCTGATGGCTAAATGTCATGTACTTACTTGCAACGATACAAATCTTCTCTATATCATCTGCGATACTCTCAATGCGCTCGATGAGCGGATTGATATTGACGGTCACATCATCGATGCTCCGCATCTCTTGATCTGGCTTGGAGTGCTCTTCATCGATTCGAAGTAAGTTGTCAAGATTACCCTCGTAGTGAGCGCCATCATACTCAACTCGGAAGTACAGTCTCGGACTATGCCCCATCTTCGACCGTGTAAGCGTCTGATTTTTGAGCCCACGCCAGAGTATCTGATCAAGTCGCTCCACATCTTCTTGATCCAACCCGGTTCCTGAAGCGGCGTTTTCGTTGACCACTCCATGGAATCGAACGAGTGCGTATGCAAGGCGGTGGTCAGTCGCGAATGTTCCCTGTTGAGCGTCGCCTCCGCTGGTGACCGTGACTGAGAGTTTCTTTGATTCTCGATTTGTGACGACTGTGTTCAGACTCCGACCGAGTGTGAATTGAACCGGTCCAGTAAATTGTGGGATATTTTTTGCCCCAAGTGCATCATCAACAGCCTCACTGAATGATAGTGGTGCGCCGAAATATCGTACGTCGCTTGCTTTGTCAATGAACGTATCGAACAGCTCTGACGGGTCATACTCACTCAACTCATCGCTGTCAATCTCAAGCAATTCAAGAAAGAGATCATCACGACTCGATGGCTCGATGTCAGCTTTTCCCGGATTAAGAATGTAGACCCCGTGCCCATCATCATACAGTTGATCTCGAATAAATCGTTTCAGTCGAACATCAGTGACGACGGCTTTGCCGGTCTCTTCATCAACGCGAGGCTTATTATCTGCAGACAACGGGTCACCATTTGGGTTACAATCCTCTGCATCGTAGAGAAAGACAATTTCAGACCGATTAGAGATGTCCGTGTCGTACGCACTCATTATCAGTATTCGGTAAGTTCGATATTTTTGTGTCCATCGTCCGTTTCATCTGTACTGTCTACTTCATCTGTTCCATCATCATCATCTTCAATCTCATCAGACCGTTCTATGCCCTTACTAGTGTCTTGCTTCCCGTACGCGACACCGAGCGCGTAGAGCCATTTTGACTCAGATTCAGAGATAGTCCAGTCATCTGGGGACCGGACGAGCATACTATCCGCGAGTCGGTTGGTGTACCGCTGATTAAATCGATTTATATCGTCCTTGTCACCGTAGGTGTAGTTTCTGTCCAGTATCTCTTGAGTGACTTCAGGAATCACTCGTCGACTGATTGAAGAGGGAGGATACTGTTCGGTCAATTTTTGCGAAACACCCTCACTGTACTGATACGCCGACAGTCGTCCAACGAGCGCACCGAGCAAAAAAACGGAACGCGCCTCTGTATTGTCGAGCATTGGGTGATTTTCAAGAAAGTCCTGCAACCGCTCGTCTCGGCTGCTGTATGTTTGCCCATCACTCGGGGACCTCATGTCCGCATTACATATTCCTGTTTTGATAATACTATCCCCGTCTAGTAACTCAGCCTGATCTAATGTCCGAAGTTGAATATACTGTGAGAGCACGAGTCGAGTCGGAAATGGCTCATTATTGGTACTTAGATTTTCTCTGAGTTTCTCGTCTACTCGCGTTGCAAACTCGGAAATGAGTGACACGGCGTTGATTGATCTGCCACGAAGTAACTTCGCGTATCTGGTAAACAGTGCATCTCCTGTCGTCGCCTTCGCATCCTCAGCCTCGGTGTCGTTCTCGTCAGGAGACAACGCGATGACTGGATCAAATAAAGAACCGAATAAGAGTGCATACGCAATCCCACCCTCATTGGGGAGATAGTATCCAAGTTGAGAGGCAAGCGTTCCGAATAGTTGCGACGCCCCGACATCACTGAGAACATCTATATATGCACCCTCGACTGAGGTGACTGCATCAAGACTGACATTCGGCTCGTCAACAAACACTCGACTTGGCTCTGTTGATCCAACGTACATCAACGCATAGAGATGAAGCCAACTTGTCTCTTGAGTAAATGGTTGATACTCAGTGTCTTCATCGATAATTTCGCTCAGTGGTGAGGCGGGATTGTCCCCGCCACTTGCCCCATCTACGTCGCTAGTATATATTTCAATAATCCTATCAACGAACTCTGCATCTGTATCCGTAGCTTCTCTGAGCGGCAAGTAGACTTCAGTATAAAACCGCTCGAAAGTGTCAGTATCGACTGGATTTATTGGGTACGGGAGATAATGCAATCGAACGCCATTTTGTGTGAATGAGAAGTCCGTAATAAAGTCGTCAAAGGTCGATACTGCTGCTGCTTGATTTTCCGCAAGCGGTCGAGAGAGCCACGCATCATTGCTCACGAGATTCGGAAAACGTCCTGTCTGTCGTTTGGCGTA
>KE356560.1:1118102-1279386 GCA_000415965.1 Haloquadratum walsbyi J07HQW1 | reverse complement strand
CAGTTTCAGGTAGCAAGCCCGGTCCAGTCGATGCCTGAGGACACGGCAGACCCACCTAGTCGCGGCCCCATCGATGCAGAAATCCTCGACCGGATCGCCGCACACCTCGCCCGTAGTGATCGATTCGACAATATCCAGACACGACCGGAATATGCGCCGAACGCGGTTGTCGCTGACTACGATCTCGGCTACTTTCCAGGCGGCATCAGCCGTGCGTATCTCCGAATCCGCTGGTTCGAGACCGACGACTTCAGTATCCACTATTCGGGGCAATACCAGACCGGTAACGAGTGGGAGTGCCGATGGGACCGGCACCCGAACGATCATAACACCCGCGAGCACTTCCACCCGCCTCCAGATGCACCGACACCCGGAGAGGATGCCGACTATCCCGACGACTGGCGGGACGTACTCGCAACTGTCCTTACCGATCTCGATGACCGAATCAAAGCCTTCTGGGACGAGTAGTGATTTCAATACGGAAACGTAGCGCCCAGTCCTACAGAACAGTATTCAGTTGAACACAACTCAGTCAGGTTATTGTAATTGCTCTCAGGCGTGGAGTCGGTTGCAGAACATCAACAGAAACAGATGACTACGTTAGTCTGAGAGTTTCTCTTTCGTACAATTGACGTTCTCACTTATTTGGCTTAGTTCCGACTCTCGAATATCCGCCTAGTTAGCCTGCGTCATCAAACCATAGTGCTCCGTGATAAGGTAATCAATAGCTTCAGCAGCTGAAACGCCTGCCTCAACGAGCGCGCGAATCCAGTGACCATCTGGAATGCCCTCGTCCTCTTCCACGTCCACACGGACCAGCGGATAGTGCGGAACAATGTTTTTCTCAGAGAGGATGCGTACGACGGTTTCCTGTGTCTCTCTGTCTATGTCCAAAACACGCCGAACAAGATGGTCTACTTGAAATCTATCCCCCCACGGATCGGCGGTCCACTGTTGGATTGAAACCGGGCCAGAAGTATGTCCCACTAAAGCGTCCTCACCACACCTGCCGACTTCCTCGACATACTTACGCTCGAATTTGTGGCGGCGGCAGTGGAGCGATTCTAGTGCTTCGACAACGTTGTCACTGATCTCCTCAATATCACGGATACTCTCGATAGTGGTGTCCAGTTTGTCCCACGCGATCCCACCATCGTAAGTCACGTTGAGCGTGCCGACACGCTTGACACCGTACCAAGCATCCACGAGCTGGGTTTTGTTCGGCACAGTCATGAGAACGTCCACGCCACTCTCCGGAATGTGGTAGATCCCGTAGTTAGCTTCCGCTGGGCCCTTGACTTTCACGCGGTGTTGCCAGTTCTCTGGGATAGTCCAGAGGTGTTCACCAGCAGGAACTGCGTCACGTTCAGCGGGGACACGCTTGGTCCATTGATCCCGCGACTCTCTTCCTCGGGAAACGACGACGTGTTCGTCGTTTTCCCGGTAGGCGTAGAGATGGCCGTCTGCCGAGTAGTGCCTGACATCGTCGTTGCTGAACCGGACTTCATCAGAGTCGCGGATTGTCTCGGTGCCGCCGTCAGTCATTGCCTCTATACTCATATTGTCAGTGTTGGATTCTGTCATAGTGGGTTCCTTGATGCTGGTCTCAGCCTCTTCATCGCCGACTGTCTGGTTATGCACACGTCGCATACTGCAAACCTGGTAAATTTGTGATGAGTTTTAAACCCAATGCAGCAAGGGGTGTGCATCCCTCGTATTGTCGAGCCTGAAGGGGTTGAAAGGGTCGAAATACAGATTCACAGCGGGTGACCCAGACTCACAGCACGACCATACCAACCTACTTATAAATAACACCGATCCCAACCGGGACACGAATACAGAGACACCTTGATCGAAAAACCAGAAATTGCCAAAACTTAGGGACAGCAGGCATATTTCATAAATGAATGATTGCGGCGTTGCTTGTGCCAACTCGTTCGCTCCGCAATGTTGAACACTTCAACGACACCTAACCCGATTGAGAGGACTCTTACCGAATCCAGAATATGTATCTGTATACCAATGATTCTGGAGAAGGTCTCAGAACCCGAAGAGTCCCGCCAACCACCAATCGACAAATTACACTCGATCGACAGCTTATACTACTGAATCACGTATCCCCGATACGATGCGGCGGAACCGTGGGGCGGTGAACTACGCAGCAGGAACAGCTACGTCGAAAGCCGGCCTCGTCAATATGTACATTCACGGTGGGGTGATCATCTCAGCACTCACGCTCCTACTGGGACTATCGAGTGCTGGATCGCTCGACGCAGCAATTCAGGTGTGGTGGGAGTTCTATATGGCGAAAGTCCTACCGTGGCCGATTGATGAACTGCTTACTACAGCCGGGTTTACCGATCTGATTGTCTCCCATGTGATTACGATTGGTGTCGGCTTGGTGTCTGCGACGAGCAAGTGGTGGCTTCGCGTCTAGTAGGAATTCCGCATAGAAAGCCGCGTTCTACAGGCGTTGTCCACTGTCGATCTCCCACTGTGTGCCCATAATCTCGTCTTCAGCATACTTTCCACTCAACAACTTCAGTAACTTCCACGTGTGCACGTACTTCCCGACTTCCAACTCAATCTCCCCATCCTGACGGGCGTATTCCAAAGAGAACCGTTGATCTAACTCGTATGTCTCAATCATCTGCTCGATCTGGTTCGGGGTTGCCTGCTCGTGAATTTCAGCGTCATAGACCTCGTACATTCCACGAAGAATATTGATGTGGCTCAACAGCCACTCCGTCATCTTGCTCTTGTTTGCCAGGCATATGCCAGCTTCTTCAAATCCTTCAATCGCTTCTTTCGCCCGTTTCTCGTACTCTTCCCGCATATTAAACATGCTCTCGAATGTTTTCGGGCTGATGACGAACAACCACCCGTCATAATACACTGCAGTCACGTTCGGTTGAATCACGACCATATCGCCCCGGAACCGCTCATATTCCTGTCCGCTGTACAGGAGCGATAATTTGTTCGTTATTTCAACTAACTCAACACCGCGGTACGACTGGACGCCGACCAAAACCTTTCCATCCGGTTCACTGATCCGGATTAACTGGAAATCCGGTTTTGGATCCGCGGTGTACGTAGTCGGCCCGTGATGGTCCCGTGAAATCAGAATCTCGAATAATTCGCTCCCAGGAAGGTCAGCTACCGGCGCGCATTGGATAATAGAGTCTTCAGAGATGGTGTTCGCTACGTCTAACGACCGAACTCGTGTATCCCCGTTCCTGAGATCGTTGATGTGAGATGTGAGATCCTGAGCGAAGATGTCCGCCACTTCGTGCTGGACCGTCTGCCCGATCGGGAGCTTCCCTACTTCCGGTGTTTCACCAGTATCCCTGACTAAGAGGAATTCTGCTTCCGTGTTCCCGGTCGCGTATTCACGGGCTTCTTTGAGTTTTTCAGCCGGGTCCAGGTTCAGTGACATACTATGGTGCTAGTGCTGTAGTATGGTCTAACGGAACAACCTCGACTTTATTACGTGCGTCCCGAATGGGCCGATGAGACAGCATCGGGCCCGATATACGGCGATCCCAACGAGGGTCTCGTGCACAGAAAGGGCGTCGAGGTCGCCGCGAACAAACTGCTAAAGAATGCGTGGACATACGACCACCGCGGCCGGTACTACGGGAGGAGCTACTACCCGGAAGATGACCGTGGGGAAGCGTGCCACGACTTCCACATCCAGACCGCGGACCACCTACACGATATCGGTATCGAGGTGCTCACCGCTAACAACAACGCTGACTACCTCGTCCAAAAGTGGGAGCGATTCGCCGAGGAAGATCGGCTCACACTCTGGCTTTTCGACGGGCGAGATACCGCCTGTAGGATGTTCAACGCGCTCGACAAACGCGGCCGGTTGTACCTCGATGGGGGGCAATTCAGCACGCCAGCGAACTGGAGTGCGCAGGCAATCAATCACAAGCTGTGGCGCTCGGAAAGCAACTACGGTCGGACTGAGATCTCCGATGTCGTCCATACCGTGACCGGCGTCTTGGAGGGTGACGATGAGACCCTCCACAACATGTTCAGCGACTACTACTCAAATACATCATAAAACAAACACAGTCGAAAAGAACGGGCTCGGCGGGTAAATCCCGCACCCCCCACGGGGTACACAACAGTCTGGAGCGTTACGGAGGTTTTCGACATTTCCAGACACCGTTCACAAGCCTTCTCGCGGCTGTGTATCCGCGTAATGGGGTTGCCTAAACCCTGCGTAGAATAGAGCTCCTGAAGCGCACCCCCTTTAGGCAGGCTTCTATCATTTTGCAGTACAAAATCGCCCGCAAACTGTTCGTGCTGACAGTCGCTTCTTCATACTCACAGCCGCGAGAACTTATTTTATTCCTCCTTCTAAGGGCCGCAATATGTTCGGGCGCTCAGTCTGGCGTCCCTACTCTCAGGACGGTTACCCGCGTCCGGGGATCTTCTCAGCTATTTGCTGCACCGGGGTTGGGATCGATGTCGGCTGCCTCCTCGGGCCAGTACCACCCCACTTCACCATCATCCGATTTGACCGGGACTTCAGTCTCAGCGCGCGGGAATGTGGTGATCAACAGCGTACACCTGACAGACTTGCCCGTCCGCAGATCGAACGTCTTCGTGTAGGTGCGCAGGATCCGCCAGCGTCGCTACCGGAAGCGAAGCCGATACAACAAGGAGATCAGAACACAGTGATGACATCAGCTGGCGGTACAACTCCCTATCGCCGAACAGGTGGCTATTGGAAATACAGTGTATCCGGTACCGTTCGTACCTCGCGTGAATACTGGACAATAGGTGACTCAGGCGCGTGAGTCACCGAATGCGGAACACGCAATTCGGGCACGTGCGTCGCCGTGGTTTGGATCGTAGTGGGATTTAACGACGCTGCGGACTACTTGGAACATATGGGAGAATACGAAACAGGGGATGTGATTGATCCGGAGGCTCAAGACCTCGACCCGGAAACCCTACGAGCCTTGCAACACGCCATTCGTGGATTTTCAGAAACCTCTCCGGCGAAGCCACCAACAGAATTAATAGAGTATCGAGCCGGAAGGCATTCTGCGTTTTCTGCAGTGATGGCTCTACTCTCTATCTGGCTCGAAGAAATTGAGGGAGACACGAAACACGACAATCACTAACAAATTCTGTCTCAAAGATCCCGTTTCTGTTCTACCCCTTCCCGTCCTCCGCAAATCCTACTACCACCTCATAAACAATGCCTCGACCGAGAAGTTCTCGACGCCGACCTACGCGCATCTCACAGATCAGTTTCACCGTACGCCTCGCTTTTTTGTAGGTATGGCGAGACGTTAGCGCTAGCGAATCGCATGACGGCATCGACCCCCGTGATGGATCGGAACGAACTCTTTCGCGCAGAGAGAGGGTTCTCTATAAGGAACCCGACGCTGTCTGTTGAATCTATATCGTTCGGAAAACGAATGGGCGCTGCAGGATTTGAACCCGCGACAGCTTGGTCCGAAGCCAAGCACTCTGTCCAAACTGAGCTAAGCGCCCGGATGTGATTTTCTAACTTCAATCTCTCATAATGCATCGGCCTTTATGTCTGTTTCCTCTCGCATCGCTCATGTCCCATCCAACCTCTCAATAGTATCCTTATCGGCTAACTCTTTGATTCGCCACTGCAGGCTTGCTCAGAGTTCAGTAGTCAAGAGATCATTCGCAGAGACTGACTAATCTCACCTGCGACCGTCTTGAGAGAAATGAAGTCATTGATCATACACAATCCACCCAAAAATAGTGAATTCTGATTAGTATTCTGGCTATTTTCTCAGAATGTCAATATCTGACATAAGACCTGTCTAACCGATGATAGCCGGATGTGTGAATTAATCGTGATGCGTTAGTGTCGATAAAATATTCAATTGTTGGTTTATTGTTTCATATCAATAATATTTTGATTGATCTTATCGACTTCAGCATCAATCTTGTCGAGAAATATGTTTGATTCTTCAGTTATGATTGCACCCTGACCACGAGAGTCAATGAGATTTTCATTCTCAAGAGCACGCAGAGAGTATCGAACTTTATCATGTGTATATCCAGTCTGAGTAGATATTATCACGATTCTAGTCGGCTCGCTACCGATGACTCTCCTTCCCAGTCGGTGATAATATGACCAGTGTTTTTCTCTGAGCCTACACTCAGAGTGATTTTACCTGGAACGCCCCGGTTGCGCGTTCCGCTGCAACTTCGGAGACAGAAATCACAGTCCCAACAACTGTTAGGATCCCTAAATGGCGACGCATCATCCTAACCTCCCCCTCTCAACACGATCTATCATGCTGTTTAATAAGCGGATTAACTCTTATTTCTCCGACATTTATGCGTGATTAACTCCCCAGATGAGATATCGGTCGGTGTGGGTGTGATTTAGCCGGTATATTCAATATATTGATGTGACGACCGGGGTACTCACGAAGGAAAATAAATTCCAAAAACAGATATCGATGGATCCTAATTCTCACTGTCGACTGGCTTTTCGATTTTCATCTCGGTGAGTTTCCGCTCAATCTCATCAAGTCTGGTATCCAGTTTTTCAACGAATTCATTAGTCTGCTCAGTCGTGACCGCACCTTGACTGGAGGGGTCAATGAGGTTCTCCTCTTCAAGAATACGGAGAGAGTATCGAACCTTATGATGTGGATAGCCGGTCTTATTTGACATTGTGACGATGCCAATCGGTTCACTGTCGATGACCAATCTCAAAATCTCTAGATGACGATTCAGCATATTTGCCTCTTTTTCGAGTTTGGTTATCATGGTATTTGCTAACTTGTCCAACAAGAAATTAAATCTTATTCTGCTTTACACTCCTGGGCGTCCGTTTCAGATCCAGATCCAGATCCAGATTCCAGATTCAATCTCAGATTTTCGATTGTTTCGAGTATCTCGGAGAGTATGATGATAGGGTCCCTGCCGACCTGAGAACACAACTTATACACTGTTCAATGACTGGAATCCACAACAATGTCTCTCTCTCCGATATCACCAATGTGGCTCCTCCGCGGATTTCTCTGTTTTGTTATCATTACCTCATTTGGAGCAGGTGTGGTCCTCACAGCAGCCTATGACCCGCCTGAGATCCAGACCGGAACCGTCGAAGACCCAGCACGTGGGACGACGTATGTCGCTGTTCAGGGATTTCACTTCCAAGGTGAGGGAGCAACAAAGAAGCCAGCCCGACTTGTCTCAATTGACGAACAGGCCCAACCAAAGTGGATCTATAATGGCTCAAAGCGTGGCGTCAGTTGGTTTTATAATGTCGACCCACTCCCGAACGGAAATATCCTGGCTGTCAATACTGTCCCTGAGCGAACACTTGTATATGAACTCCGTCCTGAGAGTAAAGACCGAGTCTGGCAACAGAATTTCAGCATTACAGACACACACGACGTGGATTTGATCAATGATGATCAGCTGCTTGTCGCAAATATGCGTGAGTACGATACCGAGAATGAAACCAGCAACGACCGGCTATTCATTTATGATCTATCAAAAGACGAAATCGTCTGGGAATGGTATTTCAAAAATCACTATCCAAATCAGACAGATGGTGGGATGAACAAAGACTGGAGTCATGTGAATGATGTCGATAAAATTGCAGATGGAGAATATCTTGTCTCACCGCGAAATTTTGATCAGGTTATCGTTGTCAATCGCTCAACAAAGGATATTACAATGCAACTCGGAGCCGACCAGAAACACACAATCTTGCATGAACAACATGACCCACAGTATCTTGAATCACAAATTGAGACGCCGACAATCCTCGTTGCAGATAGCGAAAATGACCGAGTTGTCGAGTATAGTTGCGTCACTCGGAGTGACACAGGAGAGTGTCAGTGGCAACAGGTGTGGGTGGTAGGTGATGAGCAACTGAACTGGCCACGTGATGCGGACCGTCTGCCAAACGGCAATACGCTGATTGTCGATTCACTTGGTCATCGTGTGATCGAGGTAACACCGACAGGTGAGATTGTCTGGGAAGTGTACACGCCGTGGGCACCGTTTGACGTTGAACGCGCATCATATGGGAATGAACCCGGCGGACCAACAATGCTTGATCAAAACGTTTCTGGATCATACCAACTGTCAGGAAGCGCTGGAGAGACACCTGGAACTGGGACCGGGATTGACGCAGGGACGCCGACATTCCCTGAGTGGATCAAAACAACGATGAGTGGAACACCGCTTGATTCAGTTGCTTTGGAGTTCGCTGAGACGTGGCAAGGTGTCTCACAATGGGTGAAGCCAATTTGGATGGCTCCTTGGAGTCTCGTTTATTTCAGTATGGATATTCTCTTAATCTTCGTTTGGGGAACAACAGAGGTGATTCTTCATCGACGCTGGATTTCGACTGAGATTCGACGGACTCTCAGACGGATGCGTCGCCTGAGATCATCATAACAGGGAGTGTCTCAGTCGGTATCATTGTTATTGTTGTTGTGAGTATAAGTATCATTGTCATTTGCATCGGTAATCAGCATCAGAGTGAAATCAAAACAGACTGCTCAAGCGATGGTGATGATGGACGTCATACCAGAGAGGTGAATCTGATGGATACGTCTATAAGATGGATTCACAATTACTCATAAATTGAAGCTCTTTTATAGCTGAGTTACTAGCAATGAAATATGGGCTGGTAGCTTAGATTGGCCCAAAGCATCTGGCTTTTAACCAGAGGATCGAGGGTTCAAATCCCTCCCGGCCCGTTTATCGATCGAATATAGATTGTGCTTTTATTATAATTTTAACTACAAGCAAATCAAATGGTACATCTCCGCAGTTCGGCAAATTGATATCTTCCCCGCCTTTCGGCGAAGACTCCGGAGCGTTGGGAGATGACAGCTCGCAACCTACCTCTCGGGTGGAATGACCTGAGGATGTGGGTGAACAGAGAGGCTCCTCTTTCTGCCAGACGATCAAAACTTATATTTCATATCGGAGGAGTCTGGGTTTGAGTTTGAACTTTGAGTTATCTGTCTGCGAGTATTTACCGCCCTATTCACCTGTGAGTTCTGCGGTGTGAAACTCACACACAAGCCACGTTCCACGCGGTTCGCACCACGCTTCTGACCACAACACGAACACGTCTGCGACGTATCTCACTCACGCGGTCAACGGGGGATGCCGTCTGTCTCAGAGTTATACTCAAGCAATGTAATGAATCGGCCGAACTCCAATCCGTGGAGTTTCGTGTTCACACGTTTCCCCAATTCCGCGAGTCACCGTTCTCGTCCTCTCGAATCTGACTTGACCCACCATCACCGATAGCAATACGACCAATCTTGTTGTCGATGCATGTGGCAAGGGTCTGCAGGAGCAGGAGGGTTTTCGGACACGGGACACACGGCGTGGCGGACCGTTCTCGCCCTCTTTGTCGTACTCATCACGGATAAAGTAGGTTTGTGTTGTTTTAGCACGCTCCCTAGACACAACTCAGCGTCGCCACCGCCGGAGGCGATGGCGAGGTAGTTGCCGGTACCGAGGTCGATACCCGCTGTCTTGTCGTCGAGATTCTCTGCGAGTGCAAGCAATGGCTCGTGGACGGCTGGGAAGACGGCTCGCTCTCTTCGTCGATCACGACTGGCAACATCGACAACCCGCTCTACTCGACGCTCCAGAACCAAGCCATCCACAATGTCAAAAGCGACGACGATGACAAACCCATCAAATACACGGGTGAGCAACTTATCGAAATCAACACCCAGAACTGGGAGATCCACACGACAGGCAGTGAATCTGTCCTCACCGGATTCCCCTGTCTCAGTGATTGGTGGGACACGTCAATTCACATCCACGACAGTATTCACCAGCCCCTTCGAGTCCTACTCGACGGTGACACTGATCGAAGCTCTTGTGACACAACCAACACAAGCTCCTCGCTTCAATTGAAGAGAGGAGTCCCGGGGGCGGGGGCGGGGTTTGGCACTCCCTGGAGATTGCTCAGTGACCGACCACACACCGATTCCAACGGTGTCCTGGCTTGGCTTGGTATTGGGATTTGGAGTCTGCAAACCTGATACTCCCAACCAGGCGATGGGATTCCTTCCGCCTTGGGCCGGAGGTGGATGTCAAGCTGTGTCTACGCGAATAATTTCGATTTCAAATCGCACTGTATTGCCGGCAAGTGGATTATTATGATCAACTCGAACAATATCTGGACCAGCATGGGTAATTTCTGCAACAGTACCATCATCAGATCTGATATGTGACCCTTCCTCGATGGTACCACCAGCTATCTCGACATTATCGGCATCATATTCACGCACGCGACTTTGTTTCCATTCACCGTATGCTCTCTGCGGTGAGACGGTCACAGTCGACCGGGCACCCTCCTCAAGTCCAATTAATGCCTCATCGAGTCCTTCGATGACCACTCCACCTCCGACTTCAAATGTAAATGCTTCGTACTCGCGGTCAGGGTGGGTCTCGGTAAGCCCTACTTTTGTCGCAATTGACTGTCGTGAAGTGTCGAAAACATCACCATCGCCTGTCCGAGCAGTATACTCGATCGTCACAGAGTCGCCAGTAGATATTGTCATATGTATATCACTAGTGCAACACGGATAACACGTTGCATCTATGGATATTATCACCCTATTATTATCACACGCACTCAGAAACGGCAATAGACATCAATCGGATTGTTCAGCGATCTGATAAGCGCTCCTGTGACTAATAACAACAACGGCTCGGAACTCACGTGTGGTTAATTTTTCACATATTGTGATAGACATTTCTTCGCTGATATTCTGTGTGGGCATGACCTGATTCTCTCGAACAGCAGCAATATTGGGGATGTGCTCAGAGTGCCGTGTTGAAAAGCGGTCTCTGAGCCACGGTGAGACGAGACCAATCTTGAGATCACTCACAACAATTGCCAGCAAGTCGACTCAAATTCCGACCCCCTCCCCCTCACCTCACCCTCGGTCAGCACCGCCATTCAACAAAGCAGCTCAGAGAAGAACTCATCAGTTGGCGTCGTTATTTCATCACAGTAGCCTATGTCCGTCGCAGTGATAGCCTGTGGTTTGAGTTGTGCTATCTTGATATCAATGGTGGCAAGCATACTACATCGATAAATATCGGTGTCAACGAGAGTCTGACAGACAGTTCGATTGACCACCTCAGGACATGTGGACCCACCAGCAGTTGTGATAACCTCACGAACGGCGTCACTGACACGTCTAGCTGTGTCTCTCTGTGGGTTTTCTGGAACATCCATGATAACATCGAGGATATGAGTCGCGAGAAGTTTATATCGCTCACTCACGCGTTGGTTTCAAAGATAGTCGGTAACGCCGGCTGAGATCGCCCTTCTAGCGACATCCTCACTGCTGTCATCGGTGAGAATAATCAATGACAATTCGGTATATCTATCCTGGGCAATTTGGGTAAATTGGATTCCGTCTCGCTTGGGAGGTTGTACTCTGACAGGATACAATGAAACGACCTCTCAGAGAGTTGAATGAAGCGCTCATAGTTCTCTTCAAGAAATGTTGATACTGTCTCAGCGAAATTATTGTCACTTTCCACATAAAGAACACGTATCGTGTCACCAACTCTCCGCATTCGGTGATACCATCAATAAGTCTAATCAGAAGTATCGGATGACCTATCAAAACTAATATAATACCGATATTATAATACTGGAATTAAGACGTCGGATACACATACAGACAAAGATATGAACCATGGTGAGGAGTCATTTCGGGTCACTTATTTTCACGATTATCGCAAACTATATTGATGGATAATCACGTCCGGGGTACGATCCGTGGGGCTGTTGACCTCATGCGGATTGGGAACGCGGTCGCAGCAGGGATTCTCACATTCACCGGGGCATTTGTCGCTGGTGGGCTCGCAGTAACAGCCACCCACGTGATCGGTGCTGTTGCAGCGACAATATTTGCGACTGCAGCCGGAAACGCAATTAACGATTACTTCGATCGCACAATCGACCGAATCAACCGCCCAATGAGACCAATTCCTCGCGGAGCTATCAGTGAACGAGGGGCTGTTGTATTCAGTGGATTATTGTTTATCGCTGCCATCGCCTCAACGTTGGTGCTTCCTGTTGTTGCGATTGCACTTGCGATGGTGAATCTACTCGCATTAGTCGTATACACCGAGTTATTCAAAGGTCTCCCTGGCATTGGGAATGCAATCGTTGCATACCTCACTGGCTCAACGTTCTTGTTTGGAGCCGCAGCAGTGACTCGAGTGACTGACCTCGGTGTAGTTGTTCTATTTACCTTGGCTGCTCTCGCAACAGTGACCCGAGAGATAATTAAAGATATTGAGGATCTTGACGGTGACCGTGAGGAAGGACTTCAGACACTGCCGATTGTGATTGGAGTGATACCTGCACATCGGATTGCAACGGGAGTGCTTTTAATTGCTGTCACTGCAAGCGCAGTGCCATACATGATTGGGATTTTTGGAATCTGGTATCTCACTTTGGTCGTGCCTGCGGATCTAATCATGCTGGTCGGAGTATGGCGGGCACCAAACAAGCCCGCACGGGGGCAACAGTTGCTCAAGCGCGGCATGTTTCTCGCAGCAGCAGCATTTGTTGTCGGACGGGCTGTGGTCGTTACCGGAATATGATGCTGGTCGTGATGCTGAGAGAGCATCGATTTATTTAGATATGGTGAGAAAGAATCTCAAAGAGTGCATATGATAAAGCTCGGTGGCTCAAAGCGACAGAACTCACTTAATTTCGCTCAGGAATCAGGCGATTGGGAATCAAAGTTGGGATATCCGCGCTAAAGAATATTTTGATGAGCGAGTAGACGCCGATTGATAAGGGTATCAGAACCATCCCGTCAGTGTCACTCTCATAGCGTCGGTATAAACTATATAAAAAGAAGATATTACAGACATTTTTATCATATGAATTATATATCTCGATGAGAAACTGCAGTACACCTCTGTCGAATGGACAGAAAATATAATAACCATTATATATGCGTGTGTATCGCTCACAAATGAAGATTCAATCAATGACAACGAAAGAGAATTCGACAAACAGACTCATTGAGCGGGCGCTGACAGCAACGACAATTGCTGTTATTGGATGTTCAACAACACCAGGAAAGCCGGCACACGATGTCCCTGCGTATCTTCATCGACACGGATATGATATTATTCCCATCAATCCGTTCGCAGAGCAGATTCTCGAGACAACAGCGTATGATTCACTTTCAACAGTTCCAGATGACTACACAATTGACGTTGTCAATGTCTTCCGACCGACAGAGGAGGTACCAGACATCGTTGAGTCGGTGATTGAACGATATACCCGCGTTGGGGATGTTGAGATTCTTTGGTTACAGCGTGGGATTACTCATGACACAGCAGCATCACAAGCCACTGACGCGGGAATTGACGTTGTTCAAGACCGCTGTCTCAAAGTTGCACACGAGACACGTCTAGAAGCTGACTCATGAGTGAGCGCCTCTCAAATCACTGAGGACAATCTGTGGGGATTGTACTCTGTGGACGCTCATCAGTGCGATATACGGTATTATGAGATGCAGATACGATACGGATACGAGATAGTGTCTGCTGTTATCGCAGAAACAGGAACCCGCAGAATCAGGGTTCGCTCGCAACCGCAATATGACTTATTCGAATGATTGCATGTTACACAGCATCCCAAGAGATAATCGGGTTCGATTACCGTCGAGTAACTTATTGCGGACCGTCCGGAGTAATTTCAGATCCAGATCCAGATTCCGATGCCGAGTCGCTTGCTTCTGCTTCGGTAATATGCGCGTTTGCGATGACAGTTTCAGTGTCGATATCCTCTTCATCAGCAATTGCCTCAACGAGAGCTCGAATCTCAGCAGTCTCAGTCTCAAGACGGTCAACGGTCGCTTGCGTTTCACCGGTTGTTTCCCGCATCTCTGAAATCTGCGTTCGGAGTTCATTCAATCGCTGATAGACATTTTCTGCCATCTCCGTTACTTTTTGTAATTTCTTCGCAGTTGTTCCCAATCCCATATATGATGCGTAAGTATCGAGCTACCTGTATATTCCGACTAATTCAGCTGTGATCGTCATGGCGGAAGGGACAAAACCTACATTTGCTGGTAATGATGGATATTGGATACACTCTTTCGGTGAAAAGACAGGTTGGATTTGTTGTTGTTCCGAACCCACACAGCGTCATCAACAGCAATATGTCGATTCCTCACCGGAGATATTAAGCGAATGGCTTCGTCAATACGTTTACATACATGAATGAATCAACATCTAATTCTGAATCCGGGTCTGCGTCTGAGTCTAACACAGAGTCAGTCTCACTCACAGATGATGAGACAATCAGCTCAATCCTCGATATACTTGCCCGTGCAGCTCCAGAGATCCGAGGGGGACTTCCGGGAAGACGTGTCAAAACTGATGAAGAAAATCCGTCTGGGGAGTCACCAATGGAGGCAGATGTGTTTGCTGATAAACTGCTTCGGAATCGTCTTGGCTCGCTTGATGGGGTCGGAGAGTACGCCAGCGAGGAACGCCCATCAGTTGACGATACTGGATCGGGACTTTCGGTCTGTGTCGACCCGCTTGATGGCTCCTCAAATCTTAAACCAAACGCTGCAATGGGGACAATCGTAGCGGTATACGATGCGCCGCTTCCAGCACATGGGTCTGATCTCGTCGCTGCGGCATATATCCTCTATGGGGCAACAACAACAATGGTTGCAGCCGTCGAGGGTGATGTTACAGATTACGTCATTCATCAAGATGGGAGTTATGAGCCGATTGAACAGGAACTGCGCATCCCAACTGAGCCAACGGTGTATGGCTTTGGTGGACGGGTGCCAAACTGGCCGCGTGATTTCGAGTCCTTCGTTGATGAAATTGAGTCTGACCCATCGCTAAAACTCCGGTATGGGGGGGCGATGATTGGTGATGTGAACCAGGTACTCACGTACGGCGGGATTTTTGGGTATCCAGCGCTCACAAACGCCCCGTCCGGAAAGCTTCGTGTTCAATTTGAGGGATATCCTGTTGGATATATTATTGAGTGTGCCGGTGGAGCCTCCTCAGATGGCTCACAGTCGCTACTCGCAGTCGAATCAGGTGGTCTTCACGACCGAACGCCGGTCTATGTCGGAACACCATCACTCGTTGACCGACTCGAGAGTGCACTCGCAGATGGAGATGGAGTCGACGCCACAGAAACATAGCCAGGGTAGGCTGATGTGAGATGTGACCTCCTCCCACCCCCTGAAGAGGTGGAATTCCTCGAAGGGGAGTGTAAGATTGTGCGTTTCTTCGGTCCTCACGGACGCTTTCGCGGGAGCGTGGAGCGTGGAAGATCAAACCTCAAACGTCAAACGTCGGAGTTATGACCACCGGCGTGCTTTCAGCGCGTCCAGCCCGGTACATGTGCGCCTTCCCACCCAGACCGGGCGCCTCAACGGAACGGAATCACGCCCGTCCCTCCATGGTCGGGGATTCAGCCGACTGGGGACCACCATTTGCGTCCGACCAGTGAGACAGGACGTGGTGGGTGGTTCTCCGGATTTCTTACCCGGCGGGGTGTCGACGCGAAGCGTCCGTTGAGATCGAAGACCCCGTGCACAATCGGACAACGTCATGACAGCAGAGCAGAGCAGAGTATGAGACGACCGATATGAAACATGAGGACATAATTTTCGTGGCTGTCCGGTCGTGGAGTTGGAGTTGGAATTGGAGTGGCTCCCATCGTGTCGAGTTCATCCCATGACGAGTGTGCTATCGCCTCGCTACCGCTGTGCAATAACACAGTTTATGAGTTTCAGCAGTCGCGACTGTGCATTTGGTCGATATTCTTAACCGAGGTGACCCACGAATTTGACATATGACATCTGAGGCGAATCCCTTCGAGAGCCTACAAGAGCAAATCGATGATGCAGCGGCATATCTCGATGTTCGCAGTGATCTCGTCGAGCGCCTAAAACGACCTGAGCGCGTGCTTGAGGCAAATCTATCCGTTGAGATGGATGATGGGACAATCGAGCATTTCAAGTCATTTCGATCGCAGTTCAACGGTGATCGCGGACCATACAAAGGAGGGATTCGGTATCATCCAGGTGTCACACGTGATGAGGTAAAGGCGCTTTCGGGATGGATGGTGTATAAATGTGCACTCGTGGATATCCCATATGGCGGTGGCAAAGGAGGGATTGCTGTTGACCCAAGTGCGTACTCGGGTGGAGAGTTAGAACGACTGACACGCTCATTCGCGACCGAACTTCGCCCACTCATCGGTCCAAATGTCGATATCCCAGCCCCGGATGTGAACACCGGACAGCGAGAGATGGACTGGATTAAAGATACATATGAAACCCTCGAGAATACAACCGCACCAGGGACCGTCACAGGAAAATCACTCTCAGCAGGTGGCAGTGCGGGTCGTGTCAGGGCAACAGGTCGATCGACGATGTTGACCGCTCGAGAGGCATTCGCATACCGTGGACAAGATATCACAGATGCAACTATCGCAATCCAAGGATATGGGAACGCCGGATCTGTCGCTGCTGAGTTACTCGAGGATCAAGGAGCAAGTATTGTTGCTGTGTCAGACTCATCAGGTGCAATTTATGACCCGACAGGATTAGATACACGTGCGGTGAAATCACACAAACGCGAAACAGGCTCGGTTATCGAGTATGAGGGAGCGGAAACCGAAGTGCGTTCGAATCGCGAACTGTTGACGCTTGATGTTGATGTATTGATTCCGGCAGCACTCGAAAACGCGATTAATGAGTCGATTGCATCCGATGTGCGTGCTGATGTGATTGTTGAAGCAGCAAATGGACCGTTGACGCCGGATGCAGATGCCATCTTAACCGATCGTGACGTTGCTGTGTTCCCAGATGTGCTTGCAAATGCCGGAGGAGTTACTGTGTCGTACTTTGAGTGGGTACAGAACCGACAGCAGTTCTACTGGGCAGAATCACGTGTCAATCAAGAACTGGAAACAATCATCACAAATGCATTCGCTGATCTTGTCGAAGCATATGAGTCACGGGATCTCCCGAACTTCCGAACGGCTGCATATGCTGTTGCAATCGAACGAGTCATCGAAGCGTATGACCGACAGGGTACATGGCCGTGACCTATTGCCGTATCCGCAGTCGTTAGCGCCGCTTCTGTGAGGATGCAAAACGGAATTCGTGGCTGAGTCTTCAACTGTCACGCATCATACAGTCTACTCACGTCATAAACTGTCTGTGATCTGTGGTCTGTGAATACATTGAAATGTGAAATTTAAAATATAAAATATAATCGATATTAAATGAAACATCGACCTAATTTCAGTTCGAATACGTTTCCTCTGTTTTCGCGGTAATCTCAGCATATATTATGAGTTGTATTGTAATGTCCCAAAGCCAGTATCGTGCTCGATACCGGGACCCTCAGGGGACAAGACATGGGTTCGTCTGCGCCTTCGAATGAACTCATATCAGGAATGCTTACCATGGGGACCGCAGAAAGAGAGATAAGCAGCGTCGGAGGAGTGACAGAAAGCCGATACCGATAGTCTATCCCGAGTCATTGAAGTTAGTCCCACACGCTGGCATAGATGATGCATCAGGACCACTTACTCTCCACAACACAACTGTCGCGAGAGGATATCGAAACTATTCTTGACCGGGCGGCGGCGATTGATATGAATCCGGATGGGTGGGAGGCGCAACAGAGTGGGATGGTGCTTGGGTTATGTTTTTTTGAGCCAAGCACTCGCACTCGGATGAGTTTCGATGCCGCGATGAAGCGACTCGGTGGACGTACAATTGATATGGGTGGCGTTGACAACTCATCAATATCGAAGGGCGAAACACTCGCTGATACGGTCCGGGTTATTGCCGGATACGCCGACGCCATTGTGCTGAGACATCCATCTGAAGGCGCAGCGAAATTAGCTGCTGAGTTTGTTGATGTCCCAGTTATTAACGCCGGTGACGGTGCGGGACAACACCCGACACAGACGCTGTTAGATTTGTATACAATGCGAGAGAATGGTGGACTCAATGAGATTACGGTTGGAATTGCTGGCGATTTGAAATATGGTCGGACAGTTCATTCACTCGCAGCAGCATTGACTAATTTTGATGTCCGACAGCACTTCATCAGCCCTGAAAGTCTTCAACTGCCCCGGAATATTCGATATGATCTGCACGATTCTGGCGCACAGGTGCGTGAACATACAGATATTGAGCCAGTCCTTCCTGAACTCGATATTTTGTATGTGACACGGATTCAGCGTGAGCGGTTCCCAGATGAGAATGAATATCAAAGAGTCGCTGGACAGTATCGTGTCGATACTGATGTTTTATTACATGCAGATGATAATTTAACCGTGATGCATCCGCTTCCTCGGGTTGATGAAATCGCACCAGAAGTCGATCAAACCGAGTATGCGGCGTATTTTGAGCAAGCACACAATGGTGTTCCCGTTCGAATGGCGCTGCTTGATGCGTTACTGGAGGGTGCAAAATGAACAATCATGAGCCAAATCAGAACCAAGATGAGAATACGGTCACTGATGCGATACCATCAAAAAGGATAAACGACCAGCAATTGCGCGTTTCAAAGATCCGTGATGGGACTGTCATCGACCATCTCACCGCCGGAGAGGCACTCAATGTTCTTGCGATTCTTGGAATCGATGGCTCAAGCGGTGAGGGTGTCTCTGTCGGAATGAATGTCATCTCTGATCGCTTAGGAACCAAAGATATCGTTAAGGTCGAAGATCGTGAGCTCAGTCAATCCGAGGTTGATGTTCTGGCGGTAATCGCTCCTGAGGCAACAATCAATATTATTCGAGACTACGCAGTCGTAGATAAGAAACGAATTGAGCGCCCAACAGCAGTTACTGGGCTGTTATCCTGTCCTAATCGAAACTGTATCACAAACGCTAATGAGCCGATTAACACCCGTTTTATTGTCCTTGATGAAGGGCTTCGATGTGATTACTGTGATTCAATCGTGCGTGAAAATGAAGTACCAGCATATCTCGATGTGGCATAACCGTCATTGATGAGACAATGCTTCAACTGATAATATCGAGATCACTTGGTGTATCCTCATCTCGCTGTATGCAGTCTAGCGATTAGCATACATTCCTCACTGTGCCAAATCATCGACAGAGAAAGCAAGGGAATGCTTTGGACTTTGATGATGGTGATGAGGATGATGATGTTGATGTGATCTTGAGGTGGTTCGCCCCGTAAATAATTAATACTGACTGGAGCGATAGGTAATCATATATGTCGAAGCGAGGAAAAATTATCATTACACTTGCTGCTGTTGCACTCATATACACGCTCATCGCAAGTCGTTCCGATGGTGGTGACACTACCTGAACGACCATAGACCGGGTAAGAGAACCCGTGGCACTCTCACTGTTTTTTGTTCAAATCGCTTAGACGGTGATATCTGACAGACTTCAGATAACGTTGATACTACTCTCGGCGCTCCGAAGAGATAATTAACTCACAGAGCGTTACTTCTAAGTCGCATATGAGAGATGAGCATATCTCACTGCAACTGATTATGAATGTGAATGTGAGACTCTGATATCGACGAGAATACAACTCGGACATCTGTTATTGTCTCGAAGGAGGATATCAGACAGATCAGTTTACGGAAATACGAGGAGAAAGCCCCGCCCTTGGGCGGGGAGGATATCAATACTGGTCTCAGCAGAAGACAATAAGTGAAATAAAGAGTCCAAACTGACATCCGAACGACTGATACGCGCTGCAGCGATATCCTGAGATAAATACATGTATGGGGTCGTAACGCGGAATGAGGAGGAAGTCGAGTGGGACGACTTTGATATTGGATTTTATGAAGTAAAAGATGTCAGCGGGCGTGCTGCTGAACCCCTCCCAAGCGCGGTCAATATGGTGTCATGCTTTGGTGATAATACAGCAGCGAACTCGAATCCAGAATTAGTGCCAGTTGATGAGGATGGAACTCTTGCCACACGAGAACAGCCGTATTTTGATTGGGGATATATTTGTCCGACCCATGATGAGTATCGAAGTGGGTTACTTGAGATTATTGAAGATAGCGCTGCGGTAAATGACGCTGTTCGACTTGATGATGTTGGGTTCCCGCGTGAGGGCTATTGCAGATGCGACCGATGTCAGCAGCAATTCAATCATAGCACCGCAGAGACATGGCAATCGTGGCGTGATGATGTTATCACAGAGTTCGTCGAGACAGCAACAGCATTGATTCCAGGGCGGACGTATTTTACACTTTACCCAGACCCATATCCAGGGCATCTCTCCGAGCGCAGTGGGATCAATATTGAGCGAATCGCTGAATATGTCGATGAGTTCGTGATTCCATTATATGATATCCACTATGGAACAACATACTGGCTCGAAACAATCGTGAAAGGATTCCAGAGTCGGATCGACACAATTGAGCGTGATATCGACGTTTCTGTTGAGTTGTATGCAGTTGATGTCGATGTTGATGATCTTATCCATGCCACGGAGGTGGCAGAGACATACAGTACAAATGTCTACTTCGGGTATGATGCCTCAAATGCGGCTGCAGCATTACGACGGATGAGCGCTGATAGCCGTGATGGAGTGACTCATCGACCTGACTAACAGAAAAACTGGATTATGAATAACAATCGACTCAGAATGTCCCGGCGAGATATGCAATTACGACAAGTCCGCCAAGAAATATGAGTATCGCAAACATAAATAATCCAATGAGAAGACGCTGTTGTGTTGGGGTCGGATCAGCCATTGTTCCACATATGACCAGCCGATACAATAACGATACCTAATGAGTGGGATAGTGATGTATCGATACTCTCGGCTGAGGTGAGTCATATTAATGATTACAGTATGAGCTGAGTGCCCCACCAGCTAATCCAGGTCCTGTTGGAACAGACATATGCCCATCCGTGATGGATACCGGATCCGTTGTGAGGTCATCATCAAGCATTGAACCAGTGGCAAGACCACATGCACGTGGGTCTGAACCGGGAAGTGCCGCAGCAACATGAAGAGCCCCAACGCGAGCAATGACAGCATCGATTGTTGTCGTAATGACGGTATCGATATCGAGTATGTCTGCTTTATGAGCGACTGCAAGCGTCTGTCGTGGTCCACCGAGTGCCATTGGTTTGCAAACAATAATATCGGCTGCACCAGCAGCGAAAATCTGCTCTGGATCAGTTGCACTCATCGACTCATCAACCGCAATATCAACACCACGACCACGAAGCGAGGCATGTCCATCAAGATCTGACGCTGGAAGGGGCTGTTCAATATACGAAATATCGACCGCCCGTGCGGTTTCAAGAAATTGTTCAGCAGTCGCTTTATTCCAGACACCGTTAGCATCAACACGAAGCGTTATGTCATCCCCGACCGCTGAACGAGCGGCAATCACTCGATCACAATCGGACTCAATCTCTCTGGCACCAACTTTCAATTTGATTGTTGTATATCCGTCTGCAACGGCTGATTGTGCTCTTTTGCGTGTCTGCTCAGGAGAACAATCACCGATTGTCGCATTGACTGGGACCGACGTGGCTGGCGTGTCTGTTGAGAGAAACCCGGCAAGTGAACGGTCATGATGGCGAGCCATGGCATCAACATATGCTAATTCAACCCCGTGATATGCTGCTGATGCGTTGGCTTTGTCTAGAGCCGATGCTGACGCTAATGTGCTGTCCACCGAGACCGAATGAAGAGCATCCTGACAGGTGCTGTAACTTTCTGTCCAACCCGGAAGTGGTGTTGCCTCGCCAACGCCGACGGCGTCATTCGTCTCCACACACACAACGTATCCACGTCGTTGTTCGATGTCGCCTGTCGCCGTCGAGAGCGGACGTGAGAGCTCAAGCGTGAATGGATCGATGTCGATAGAGACTGTCTCAAGAGAGTCTAACTCGTCCATTATATTACCGGAAGTGTCTCAATCGCAAGTCCAATACTAAAAAGGAGTGCATATCCAGCCAGGAGTTTTCCAACCCGCTCAAGCGTCGGATTGAGCACATCACCGGTGGTTTCGGTACATATTGTATGAGTAATTACCAGCGCAATTGGGACCGTCACAAGTGGAATTCCCACAGCAAGCGTGTACGCTGGGTGCGACAGAAACCAGAGTGGGACACTGTATGCAAGGATAGTTAATATAATAAATTCCGCCCGTGCAAATGTATAGCCGTATCGAACCGCGAGCGTTCGCTTTCCGGTCGTCGCGTCCTCATCACGGTCGCGGACGTTATTCACGACAAGGATATTCGTCGAAAGGGCAGCAATCGGGAGCGATGCAACGAGAGCCGTCAATGAAACTGTCTCAGCGGGAATCCAAAGAGGAAATGTGCCTGCAGTGAGTGCTGCTGCTTGAACATAGTATGTTCCGGTCACAGCAATGAGACCAAAGAAAACAAACACAAACACATCACCAAGACCGTGATATCCAAGCGGATATGGTCCACCGGTGTATGCGATTCCTGAGCCGACGGAGAGGATGCCAATAATCAAAATTGGGACTCCACCAACCCACACAAGGGTCACACCAACGAGCACTGCAAGTGTAAATGTCAGATACATCGCTCGCTTGACTGCGGGAGGGTCGATGAGTCCACCTGCGGTCACACGGGTGAACCCCTCGCGATCAGCGGTGTCTGCACCTTTGATTGCATCATAGTAATCATTCGCAAAATTTGTTCCAATCTGAATGAGAGCAGCACCGATTAATGCAGCAAGCGCTGGGAATGGGGCGAAAACACCATCATGAATCGCAACCCCGGTCCCAACGAGGACGGGAGCGGCCGCTGCTGGAAGTGTCTGTGGGCGTGCTGCCATCACCCATGCCTTCTGACGGCTCATAGACTGTGTCTGTGCGTTCATTAGCAGTATTCATGCGCTGTGGCTGCCTGAAGCTTCGGTTCACCGCTCACGTTTCCGTTTCCGTTTCCATCTCCGCCTGTACGAACGTGTCTTTTTGAGAGGGATAATGGACATTATCTATCCGGGGAATGACAGGAGAGGATACACAGCGAATTGATAGCTAATCAATAATGCCAAGGGTACGATGAGAAATCTGGGTCGCGTCCCTCTAAGAATGCGTTGCGACCTTCATGTGCCTCATCGGTCATATAGGCAAGTCGGGTTGCCTCACCCGCAAATACCTGCTGACCAACAAGTCCGTCATCGGCAAGATTGAATGCATATTTTAACATGCGCATCGCCGTTGGGGATTTGCTCGTCATTTCACTCGCCCATTCAATTGCGATATCCTCCAATTCTGCATGCGGGATTGCCTCATTTGCCATTCCCATATCCACCGCTTCGTCAGCGGAGTACGTTTTTCCACGGAAAAATACCTCTCGTGCCTTTTTTTGTCCGATCTGCTTGGCAAGATATGCTGATCCGAATCCGCCGTCAAATGAGGCAACATCTGGGTCTGTCTGAAGGAATTTCGCGTGCTCTTGAGACGCAAGAGTGAGATCACAAACAACATGTAATGAGTGACCACCACCAACAGCCCATCCCGGAACAACAGCAATCACTGGCTTCGGCATAAACCTGATTAATCGCTGAACCTCGAGGATATGGAGTCGTCCTGCTTTTGCCTCACGCACGAGCGCATCCTCATCATCCGATGCTTCATCATCATCACGATACTCATACCCAGATTCACCGCGGACAGACTGATCGCCGCCGGCAGAGAATGCCCATCCGCCATCATCCTCTGATGGACCATTACCGGTGAGAAGAATACATCCAATATCTGCCTGCTTCCGCGCGTGATCAAGAGCAGCGTACAATTCATCGACAGTCCCCGGTCGGAATGCATTCCGTTTTTCTGGACGATCAAACGCGATTCGGACAACTGGGACCTCATGTCCGCGATGATACGTAATGTCATCAAACGCCTCGGTCCCCTCAACGCGATCCCATTGCGCAGGGTCAAAAACCTCTGAAACCATACTGACATGCCAGCGCGGGCACGAGAAAAGAATTCGGCTCTTCACTCAGAATCGCTTGTGTAAGTGCATGATATATCACCCATGATTATAATCTGATACGTTGCGAGAATCCAATGGCAGAGATTCATCACACTCACTACGCAGCGATACACCGTCAGCGTTCAATTGCTGAGAATGCGATCAACCGCACGAGTGTGTAGTTGTTCTCGAACCCGATGACTTGACTCAGAGTCGGTCACGACCTCGATAACGTGTGACCCAGCGGTCGTCGTTGCTTCAGTGAACGCCGTCTGAAATCCATCACGGTCTGTTCCACGGACCCGTGCAAACGAGAGATCATAGATTTCTTTGGTCGGTTCAAAATCGAGTCCATGGGGTGTGACGAACTGACTGGTGAATGGTGGGTCATACGATTCAATCGGGAGTTTATGAAAGATCCCACCCCCATCATTATTGATCAACACAACGGTCGCTGTGACATCACAGCGTTCGAGTGCTGCGAGCCCATTCATATCATGATAATACGCGAGATCACCTGTTATGGCAATGAGATGCTCAGTGGTGCTGAGAGCCGAGCCAGCACCGAGTGCTGTCGAGAGAATCCCATCAATCCCTGATGCCCCACGATTGCCAAGAACGGTCCGACTTTGCGTTGTGGGGCTCCCAAAGCGGTCAAGATCGCGAACCGGCATTGAATTTGAGACAAAAATTGTCGCCGGATCCGGTGCTAACGTCATGATGTCTGCAAGAATACGACCCTCACAAAACCATGTCTCACTCTGATCGTTCCCGCTCTCTTCATCACTGGCATCATCAGTCTGTGAGTGTGAATCAGTTTCCGTGAGTACACTTGCATGCGTCTCATCAGCATTCAGCCAACGCTGTCGCCATGTCGATGACCCAGGGGTATCGAGCATTCTTGATAACTGCCATAGAAGTTGTGTCGGGTCAGCAACGACGAGATCTGTCGCAGTGAATGTTGCTTCACGCCACTCCCCAGCAGGGTCAACAAGATACTGGGTTGGCGATGTGGCTTCGAGATATTGTCTGAGCGGTTTCGATGTTGGTGAAGCCCCAAAGCGAAGAACAACATCTGGATCCGGCCAGTGATTCCATAACTCGCTGGTCAGATACCCATCATACCCTCCGATCACTGGTATCGTTCGGGTTACGCCACCATAGCGAATACCAGAGAGTGGATCAGCAAGAACAGGGAATCCACTTGCATGTGCAAACGCCGCTACCGCCTCAGGGTCGACTCCGGGTATCGTCATCGGTCCGATGACGATCAGTCCACGAGACGCTGAAAGTGAGTGTGTTATTGTCTGGAGACTATTCTCAGTGAGTACTCGATTACCGATCGTCGATTCGACAAACGCATCATCACGACCTGTGATCGATTCTTCGGGGAGATCCTCAGGGATGTCTCCCGACACCGGTGTCGGTTCAAGTGGCTTCCGGAAGGAGAAGTTCAAATGAACCGGTCCAGCCGGCGTGTCTGTCGCAGTGGTGAGCGATCGTGCTGCTGTTGTCCGGAGTGACCGAAGTTTTCTTGCTGTCGGCTCAGGTTCTCCGATGTTCTGAAACCACCGAACAGCATCGCCATAGAGTTTTGTCTGGTCGATGGTCTGATTCGCACCAGAGTCATGTAGTTCTGGAGGGCGATCAGCAGTTAATAATAAAAGCGGGACGCGTGCCTGTGAGGCTTCGATAACTGCGGGATGATAATTTGCTGCTGCTGTGCCTGAGGTACAGACCACAGGGGTGACTGCCCCAGTTCTTCTTGCCCGTCCAAGCGCGAAATATGCAGCAGAGCGCTCGTCCAAGTGTGAAAAGGTCTTGATATCATCATGACGATCAAAAGCGACCGTGAGCGGTGTCGACCGACTTCCCGGCGAGATACAGACAGTCTCGACACCCCCAGCGGCGAGTTCTGACACAAACGCGCGTGCCCACAGTGTATTACGATTTGGCGCACTCATCGCTAACTTTCATCCATATTTCTGTTTGTATCTGTCTCCGAAGTCGATCCCATTGTTGTCTGCGAGTGTGAGTTTGACTCTGAAGCTGCTTCTGTATCTGCTGTTGCCGTTGCTGTTGATGTTGATGTTGGAGCTGACTCACTCATCGAATTCTCGACAGTATGCTGTGTGTGCTCGCCCGTGGTCTCATCTGTGGTATTATCCTCAAGTTCATCGAGGATTGGTCGATATTTCAATTGAACCTCATCCCACTCACTATCAGGTTGTGAGTCTGCAACAATCCCAACACCAGCAAAGAGTGTGGCTGCGTCATCATGGGTGACTGCTGATCGAAGCGCAACCGCAAAAGTGCCATATCCGGCGGCGTCGATCCATCCGACAGGCGCAGCGTACCATCCCCGATCAAAGGGCTCTGTTTCACGAATCGTCTCAGCAGCTGTTGTTGGTGGAAGTCCCCCTACCGCAGGCGTTGGATGCAATGCTTCAACGAGTGAAAGTGCATGCTGATCCTCTTCAAGAGTCGCGGTAATCGGAGTCCATAGATGTTGAACGGTCGCAAGCTTGCGAACACGTCGAGAATCACTCGTGATAGCAGTCGCATATGGGGAAAGTTGATCACGAATTGTTTCAGCAACAAGTTCGTGTTCATGGATATTTTTCTCATCGCGTGCAAGTTCTGCGGCGAGCCATTCATCTTCAGCGACCGTTTCTCCACGACCAGTCGTCCCAGCAAGTGCGCCAGTCTCAACGGTGCGACCACGGACAGAGACAAGTCGCTCTGGTGTTGCACCAAAGAAAGCTGGGGGCTGAGACGCATCGGGAATCTGCTCAGACTGCGGCTGTATTGCATTAATATTCGTATCAACGCCCTGGTCAACTGACACAGGGGTTACCGGTTCGATAATAAATCGATAACACGAGGGATATTGTTCACCAAGATGCGTAACAATGTCACCAAGTGCTGGTGTATCCTGGAGTTCAACCTCTAGTGCTTGTGCGAGAACAACTTTTTTCAAAGTACCAGCGGAGATACGATCAATAGCTGCGGTGACGCCACGATTCCATGCGTCCCGAGACGTGCGTCGTTGACGACAGGTGACGCCTGGTGGAGATTGAGAATCACTCGTCGAATCGAGCGTTTTCAATCGCTCAATTTCTTGATCCAGTCGATCCTCAACAGTATCAGGCGCTATATCGGGATCAACAGCATTGACCGTTATCCATGCGTCGATATCATCAGTAGCGGTATTCGTCTCTGTCGCTGCATCTGGTGTTGACCACGTCACTTGTACTCGCGGGAAAACAAATTGTGCATTTGGAAATTGCTCCCACGGCGTGCCATCGGCGCTTTCAGCATGAAAGGCAAATCCACCGAATAGACGCGGGCGAGCAACCTCGCTTCCTGCGTGGACATCACCGGTCGTAAAAAGCGACTCAGCAGCATCGCGGACAGACTCAAATCGATCAGAACCTGCTGCGACAATCGTTGCTGCAGCACCACTTCCAAGAACGGTTGTCTCTTCTGGCGCACTCCAGACAACTCGGGGAGACACTGCAGTATCAAATACGTCCCGAACTGAGGATGTGAATGAAGGAATGCGGGCTGACCGACTGACGAGAGTGACATCGTCAAGTCCGGTCTGGAGTGATTCCATCATCTGTATTGAGGTTTTCATCCTCTTTTACCTGACTATCGCGGCCAAACGACAGATTAGTATGAGGAGTATATCCCACAATATAATATATAATATATAATATGTCTCACTTGTATCACCTGATCTCATGAGACTCAACAGAGGAATTATTACACCGGGTGAGAATAGCTCATATTATTACGTATGGACTTACCTCGCAGCTTTTGTTTTTGCGGACTTTGCTATGAGTTTGACCAACTATTCTAGTGGAATAGAAATGTATATCTTTTTTATTGCAAACGAAAGCTCTCTCAATCAGAAATCACTGGCGTAGGATTTAAATAAGCCCGATTCAAACGTCCGCATACTCAGATGCCAAATGTAGATATTAACGTCCCCGAACACCTCGAAATGCAGATTGCACAACTTGTTGATAAGGGTGAGTTCGTCGATCGTGAAGAGGCGATTGAGGAACTCCTCTCGACTGGGATTCGAGCATTTAAGACGAGCGGACCAATGGATGAAGAGGATCGATTCGAAGACGATGGTATGATGGGTCACGAAGACGAGTACGTTTTTTAATGCGTGTGTCACAGACCACCAACAACGCTTAAACTTCGCTCTGTTGTATCTGCAAGCATGCATAAGGATGAATTACTCGAGCTACATGAGCAGATGGTAACGATTAAACAAAATTTCGCTGCACGTGAAAGCGTTGATGAGGACCTTTTCGAGCCGTACGATAATCTCGATGTCAATCCATCACATGTACATAAATCAAAAAGCGAGCACAAACATGCGGTATTTGTTCTTGGGAATGCACTCGCTACGGTCATGAGTGAAGATGAATTCTCCAATGCTGGTCGTGTTGGAAAGCGGATGAAAGAGTTGGCTGAGGACGCTGAAGGAAAACTCTGAGTTATGACCGCTTGACGGCTAGAGAGTTGTGGTGTATGAACTTGCTTTCCCGTCGCCCTCGACGCTCCAACGCGTCGTCGTTATCGTCGTTGCAGCAGTAGCTATACTCACGATTGTCTGGCTTGGACGAACCCAGACGAGTGACGATCATAGTGGTCTACAACTCCAAGATCGGTTTATCCTGGGTGTCCCATGGGGAACAGTGCTTATTATTATCTTTATTAGCTTCGTGTATCTTTTTCTCCAAGACGGGCTGACACACTGGCGTCGTCCTATCACGATTCCATTTCGTGCGTGGTCATATTTTTATCCGCTTGGCATGTTCACGGCAGCGTTTACGCACAATGGACCCGGACATTTACTTGGAAATCTCTTTGGGACACTCGCTGTTGCACCACTCGCCGAATACGCATGGGGGCACTTCCCACGTACGCAGAGAGCACAGTCATCTGCATCCGATTCGGTGATAATGAACCCATATGTCCGTGTGCTTGCTGTACCGGTTACTGCTGTGATTGTCGGGTTTGTCGGGACTGTCTTTGGACTCGGTCCAGTCATTGGATTCTCGGGAGTTGTATTTGCGTTCGTTGGGTTTGCAGTGATTATATATCCACTTGGGACAGCACTGGCGTTGATAGGTGCTGATGCAGTCGGAGTGTTTGTCACCGCCGTGCGGTCGCCAACGCTCACTGCTGGTGGTCGCTCAGCGTATCTCTCACCATGGTGGGCTGATATCGCCATTCAAGGACATGCACTTGGATTGCTCATGGGCGTGTTACTTGCTCTAGTGGTCGTTCGTTCACGACAGTCAGATGAACACTCACGTCCGCGCGCACTCCGACTCTGGGTCGGGGTTGTGCTTGTCGGGATCCAACAGTCACTGTGGGCGGTGTATTGGTACCGAGGCGGGGATACATACGTTCTCTATCGGGCAGTTGGTGTGGCGCTTGTGATTATCCTCGCAGTTGTTGTCACAATCGCTGTCAGTGCGATGACACAGACAGAGACAGAGACAACCACGACCACAACCACAGACAGACATCAACCGGTCCCTCATGAGAGTAAAGCACATACCCTCGACCGAAGATGGCGAGTGGCAGCTGGAATTCTTCTGATTACAACCGCTGCACTTGCTGGACCGGCGATTCCGTATAATCTGTACACAACTGATACTGAGTCATTACCGGGGGAATCAGTGAACGTCCGAGATTATGAGTTGACATACGCTGAAGGGGTCGAAAATGGACTTGTTTCCGCGTTTGATCTGACAGCATTCGGCGAGACGACAGCAGTGACTACCTCAGGAGTGATTATTCAAAGTCCTGATCGTAACATCTGGACAACAGCCGTTTCAGCCGGTCGATTGGCGTTCGCTGGACAGTCAACTGTCGCACTTGGAGGACCAGGCTGGCGGACACCAGTGCATATCAGTCGAAACGGCTGGACGGCAGGTGAAAATGGGACTGCATATCGAGTTAATGCCTCAATCGGACAGTTACACACGGCTGATGAAAACAGCGGGAAAGTGAATAAACAACCACGGAATCAAACGGTTCTTTATCTTTCAGACCCGGTCACCGCAGCACCGCAACTTGCGAATAAGACCGTCACGATTGTGCCGAAGAAAACAACATATAATCTGCGAGTGAGCGGACCGAATCAGACGCGGACGGCACCACTCCCAACAGCAAACAACTCAGTAACTATCAGCGGGTTGCAGTTTGAGCGTGAGTCAAACACAATCTATGTCTCGTATGAACAAACCCGCATTGCAGTGTTTGAAGCAGAGACGTATAATTAATGTGAGCCGATTAGGCTAATATATCGCAGATAATGTCGGATAAAGTATACAAATATAAAAACTGAACGGGCTGGCTACGGTCACGACCTCCTACGTCATGCATAACTCAACTTACTGCAATTCGGGCAGAAAAACTGCAAGTGAGGAAACACTGATGTGTATCCATTATACATCTTGTCGTCGTTTAGATCATCGAATATATAGATAGATATCTTCCGCGTTCGGGTCGGCTACCCGGTGCTGGCTCACGAGACGGTCATGGACCGCTAGGAAATCAACGGAAGTGATAATAGATCATACAATAGGTGTCCACATCTCCCCCGCATATCGGTGACTCAACGGTATTTTCCTTTAGCAGTCGTTGCAATCTGACCACCGTTTATATCTGAAACCACACTCAGTGCAACTGGAACGCCCGGTGACGCGTTCCGCCTTGGAGACAAAAATCAAATTACCAACAACTATTAGTGAGACTGCGTTGGAGACGTTCCTCGTTGAGCTCGTAACGTTGTTCGTCCTGCTTCGGAGTGTCCCAATACCCAGTGCTCGATACGGACGACCAGCGAGTGTTATGAGAGGAGGGTGAGAACCGCGATAAACTCCGATTCCGTCGGGAGAGGATCCCCAAACAGCGTAAGGTCCTGCATTCGGAAGCAGGAGGCCCACGATCAGATCATGGGGTGTCTCAACGACCGTCCAAGAGACCGCAAAGAATGATTTCACGCGAGTCAGTTCTGACTCATGAGACGGTTGTGGCGAATGCAGCTGAAGTCCCTCGACAGAGAGTATCATGAACCAACGAAGTAATGAGTAATTGATTATCAATACAATATCAAAATCACGATGCGTCGGATGTGAGAAATACAGCGGTATAACTCGCTGACATCCTCCCACGAGTAAAGCCGTGGGGTTCCTCCCGCCACAGACAGGGGGTCACTCCACGATGGGAAGCTTCGCGGATCCAATCTATCCGCAATCCGAGACTGATCTGCGTTCAGAGCCGCCCAGTACAACTCCCAGTCGAGAGAACGGGCTTCATTTCCCCTTACTCTACCCTCCCCCGTCCACCGCTACATAAGTGCATATTCTTCCCTCGGCCCTGGGATTTCGGCATAAATACGGAATAATGCAGAGGACAGCTGTCGAGTTCATCCCATGGGTGCACTCGTTGGCTTTCGCCTCGAATAGCTGTAAAAAGTCGTACGACCGACAACTGTTCTGATTGGGAGGGTTACTCGTCTCTGTCAGTATCGGTCCACTCGATTCGGTATACTTCCGTGTCGATATTCGCTGACTCAGCAGCATGGAACTCATATTGACGATCAAGATTAAATGATGCCTCAAACGCATGTGTTGTTGTCCCACCGACATCAGCAACGAAGGATTCGATAAATGACTGTGACCCACTGTTGTGAATTGAATATGACACGTCTGCAATCTGTGCTGCCGTCGTGAGAAACGCTCGATCTGCATGTTTCTGCCCGTGCTGTGCGCCAAATGGCGGGTTCATCACAACAGTTACTGAATCATTGCCGTGTGTTGTTTGCGGACAAAGAAACGACTGTGTGACATCCGCCAGAACCCACTCGATAGCGGTCATTATGCCAACCCGAGATTGATTTGTTTTTGCTATCTGGAGTGCTGATCGGTCTCGATCAATCCCAATAATCTGGTTAGGAGCTCGGAATGCTGCTCCAAGAGCTAACATTCCGGTTCCGGTTCCGAGATCAATAACAGTTCGATCACCGATGTCGTTTTGAAGATCAGCAATATGGATAATATGAGCAGCAATCTCCGGTGGTGTCAGATATTGCTCAAGTTCGACCTGAGGGGAATTAAATCCTGCAACGACTGCTAACTCCGTTTCGAGACTAGCCTTTGTCGACATCTATGGCTTGTTTTGTTGTTCTCGTCAATTGCTGTATGTGCATATGTACTGTTTCATACCAAGTAATAAAATCGTTCGCTAGCAGGATGATACCATCTCGAATGTGGATAACATCGCTTGCATTCACGCTCACACTTGCAACCGCAGTGAGTAGATGAACAGACTTGTCGCAGTGTGAGCACACGAACTCGGTTTTGACGGCGTGTCTATACGTTTCCAATCGATACAGTCTGTCACAATTATATCGCGAAGACTTAAATTACCCCTTCACCACAGCAGTTATATGGAGCGTCCGAGTCGCCAGCGTCAGCGTGAGCAAGAGACAGAGCAGACGTCGGATGAACGGCTCACATGCCCTGAGTGTGAATCAGGGGATGTCGTCACTGATGCTGACCAGGGTGAGTTGGTGTGTAATGACTGTGGGCTGGTCTTGGACGAACGACAAATTGATCGAGGTCCCGAGTGGCGGGCATTTAATCACTCTGAGCGGCAGTCGAAATCCCGCGTTGGTGCACCAATTACCGAGACGATGCATGACCGCGGACTGACAACAACAATTGATTGGAAAGATAAGGATGCATATGGGCGGTCATTGTCATCAGAGAAGCGCTCACAGATGCACCGACTTCGAAAATGGCAGGAACGAATTCGAACGAAAGACGCTGGTGAGCGGAATCTTCAGTTTGCACTCTCAGAGGTTGATCGGATGGCGTCTGCGCTTGGTGTCCCACGGTCAGTTCGCGAGGTTGCCTCCGTCATATACCGTCGTGCATTAACTGAGGATCTGATTCGAGGACGGTCAATTGAGGGCGTCGCTACCTCTGCATTGTATGCTGCATGTCGTCAGGAGGGAATCCCACGCTCACTCGATGAAGTCGCTGAAGTCTCTCGGGTTCCACAAAAAGAAATTGGGCGGACATATCGATATATTTCGCAGGAACTTGGACTTGAACTCCGACCTGTTGACCCGAAGCAATTTGTGCCTCGGTTTTCTTCTTCTCTACATTTATCCGAGGAAGTCCAATCGAAGGCAACTGAAATTATCGACGTGTCCGCTGAACAAGGTCTGCTCTCAGGAAAGTCTCCGACTGGATTTGCTGCTGCTGCTATCTATGCCGCTTCATTATTGTGTAATGAGAAAAAGACACAGCGCGAAGTCGCTGATGTTGCCCAGGTCACTGAGGTAACTATCCGAAATCGATATCAAGAGCAGATTGAAGCGATGGGATTTCGATAACATACCAAGGGATCAGAGGGGCCATCGCAATTGCAATCTCGATTACGAATATATACACTCAATTTGGTGAGAAATACAGGAATCATACTGAGAGTCGACAGGACGCCGACCGCAATACCGCTATTGTAACTGTAGTCGTTTGGATGCGTTCTTACAGTCGCTGGAGGTTCGTCGCGCGTGGACCTTTATCAGCCTGTTCGATATCGAATTCGACTTCTTGTCCCTCCTCGAGATCTGGACCGCCAACGTCCTCCATATGGAAGAAGACGTCCTCTTCAGAATCCTCGCTTTCGATGAAACCGTATCCGCCCGTATCATTAAAGAACGCAACCGTGCCTTTCGCCATTGCACATAATATGATGCAAAGACGATATATAATACTTGTGTCATCACATCGAGACAACGTGTAATACGTGCAACCTGACGGCTGACAGTTAACATCATTGAGCGTAAGAAGTCTGTATGCTCGCACAATCGCTCATTGATATCTGGCAGATAATACTTGACATTGGTGGACCATTTATTATCCCAGTTGGGTTCTTTTTCGCGGGTGTCGTCGGCTATCTTGTGTTATTGTATCTTGGACGCGCCGGCATAACGAATACACAGAGCGATGCAGGTGGTGAGATCGCCGCCCAGCACCGTCAGAGGAATCAACTCGCGAAAGTCGACGATGACACAGCTGAAATAAACACACCGGAGTCGGTCCATGCTGATGACCATGGTGATGACTCAACGACCGATGGAGATGTAAACGCTGAGATTCCTGAGTGATCCAGACGGATTTCATGTCATTGTCGTTGTCAACTGAGCGAGCAATGATTGAACTCGTTGGTTTGTCGGCGGACTCCCGTGCTGCCGACACATACCCATAGGCGTCAAACGCCAATTTAATAACGCTCACGGTCATCGTCCCTGATTTCAGGCGCACTGACAGAATGCTCCTCCAGCGGGAGACTTCTGCCCTCGCTGGATTGTGAGTCCAAGTTTCCCAAGCGATATTCTTCGCCGTCGCAAACTCACGCCGTGACTTTGCTGCCCACTGGACGTAGTCCGGAGACCGCGTCGTAGTCGGCGTTCACCGAGGACGAACAGTCGAGACAGTGTAAGTGTTGGTCGTCACGATTCTCTTCGAGTGTACAGCCACACTTCGAGCATTGCTGGCTGGTGTGTGATGGGCTGATCCGTTCGACCGCGATGCCAGCCAACTCAGCCTTGTTGTCGATCCGTGCTTGGAGTTCGCGGAATGCCCACTGTTGGAACTTCTGCCGTCGGTGATATGCTCTCGAATCTGCTCTATCCCTGAGTCCCCGAACACGATGTGCGTACAGTCATGACGCTTGGCTTCTGGGCAATTTTGTTGAGCATTGACGCGGACAGTCTCCGCGCTAACGTCCGAGCGTGTCGCCAATACGCTGGCGGTCAGATGTGCGCTCCGTGTTCCCGCCTGTTGGAGGCTGGCACGTCATTTCTCGAATTCGCAGCGGTGATAACTGAGGTAGTCGGCGTTACCGACGAACGCCTTTATCGAGGTCACTACAATGTGGTCATCGACGTTGGAGTCCGCGCCAAGCACTCTCGAATGCTCGGCTTTTTCAGGACTTGCAACGTCAGGTTCTCTTTCGATGACCGCGTGCAGATAGAACTCGTCGGCTTCTGAGTCGTCGTGGACAGTGCTGGTTGAGAAAGAGTAGTGATTGTTCAACAAGTACTCACCGCGTTGTGTGTGCTGGATTGTTGGGCAGGTTGTATTCGCATTCGACCGACCGTTCACAGTGGTGAGACTCACGTTGTCTCGGTAGTAGGTCGCCGCTTGCTTGTTGTAAACAATGCTGAACGTGTCACGGTGGGGCTTGCTGGTGTTCTCACCGTCAGCAAGCCCGTCAACGTAATTACCGATGTCGTCTGTGGCGCTTTTGATAATCTTCTGGACGAGGGTCGCACGCAGAGAGTCTGTTTCCTCACGAGGGTTGTCGTAGATACCGTCCTCGGCTTCGCGGTTAGTGATTACGCAGCTCTCGTCGGGGGACCGCTACGCCCAGTCTGCGGTTTGGTTCACGCAGTGTTGGAGCCTGTCGTTGGTGGCGTGGAGGCACCTTGCAGTCGTCAGACACCTCAAGACGGACACAAACCGCTCAGAGTATTCCCACGGCGTGTGTGTCACGGTCATGGCTATTCTCTGGTAGTGGTCCTGAACAGCGCTAGGGAGTCGGCGATGCTGTGTTCGGTGGGTTATTTCGCGGAACGTACACACTTCCTTCCACTACAAGGAGGTGGGCTTGCCTATCAGTTGTTGATGATTTTTGTGATTCGAAGTTGCAGCAGAACACATACACAGGCGTTCTATGTGAAATCAGTCTGAGCGTGGGTTCAGAGTGAAGCAGTCCTCATATTACCACCGACTGTGATAACCGGACTGGCTGGCATCGACATCCGAACTTGAGATCCGTGGGAGTCGGTCACTCCACCACAACAACGTCCGTCGCACGCTCAACGAACGATTGTATGAGGAGTCGCACTTCCAAACCGTCGCGGTCAGCATTGGATGAAGATGTTTCATTCGTTCTCTAGATTCTCTAACTGTCATTTCTGTGGTGGTGTAACGGGATGACCCTTCATGTGAGCTTGCTTTACCCTCGGGGTCATATCTAAGCCCTGATGCAGTTAATTCGGTAGCCTGTGGATGACTATGGCACATGCCAGATGCCACGTTGATAATCAAGAACATTCCCAATAAGCACGTGCGGCAATGCAATGACGCTGATGAAGACGCTCCAAAACGCAACTAATCCGAGGGAAATTGACTCACCTGGTACTGGATTTGGGATAACCCACCAGAACCCGACAGCGACAATCGCTGTTGTGAGTGCACCAGCAATTAATATGCCCCATGCACGGAGCGCCACAGTTCCCACTGAGGCATGCGTTCCACCAAGAAGGTCCGAACCCCGTGCTGTCGTCGTCTCGACGGTAATTTCACGTACAACCTGTCGTATTGAGTACCATAGTGGGAAATACAACCCAACAGCAACGACAACAGGGACAACCGCAAAGTATCCAATGAGCAATATCGTCTCGACGGCATCAACTATCCACCCACTTCCATCGACCGGGCGGTGTCGGTATCCGACTCCAAGATGTCCGATGACCGTAATCGCATAGCCAATCCCGATGATTATGCGGGTGACATCAAAGTAGCGTGCAATACCGGTAAGCCCACCAGGATCAACCATTCCAATCATTAGTGAGCTAAACGCATGAAATGTCTCAGGAAAAGCAACAATCGGGACAGCCATGACCGCACCGCCACGGGCCGCAACCGCAAGCAGTCGGTGTGCTCGGGATTGAATATGATCAGTTCCTGCTGTTATTTGCAGCGCATAGAGATCGCCACCGCCACCCTTTGCAACGGCAATCGCAATTGCAATCGCAAGCCCGATGACAGGTGTGAGTATGAAAATACCCATAAACGCCGTTGCCATAAGCAAGTATCCGATAATATACTTGCCTCGAAAGCGCATAGCTCGGCGGCGGAGATTCGAGAAATGTTCATATCCACCGTGTGGAAGATTTAATGCAACCATCCCAAGTAAATAAATTGCTGCTTGGGTTTGAAGTGTCACTGTAATTCCAGCGAGACGAACAGCGACAAAGAGCACAATCAGTCCAATCAACGCGGCTCGTGAAATCATCATTACTGTCGGCCCAGTACTTGCCGCGAATTGACGCCGAATAGAACTCATTATATGACATATGACATTATATCGTCGGATCGGTTCATGCGTCAGCCCGAATTTTGAGGGTATTTTACCGTATATTTATTCTCCCCAAATTAACGCTGAATCGACATGAGATACTGCTTATGCTGAGCGGTCACGAAAGCAACTTGCGGGTTTGTATGTTCCTCACCGGGACAGAGACAGAATACGAAATCCAACCATTCGTAAATTACTTTTCAGTGTGCAGACCATTGTGTTGAATCTGGTATCACAAGAACGTGAATGTATCTGATACCGTTATAATCACTGCTCAGGGGCGTGACCGTGTCCATTCAGAGCGCTCGGCGGGTGGTTGAGATGGACTGTCAAAGAGACACCGCGTCAATGACAGAAGATACATTTTTCTTTTTCGATTTGCATGATTAAATTATGCCAGACGGCATCCGAACTGAACTAGCGGTCCATGAGCCCACGAACTGCCCGGTGTCGACGATTTCAGCGACGCAGGAAGAGTCTGTGACAGACATCAACTGGGCAGGACAGGGCACAAATGAGGCTGTGACCGAAGAGTTTCGCGTCTCACAGGACATCAGTTCTGCCGTCGAATCAGACTTTGAGTGTGCTGAGCCGGTCGTTGATGTCGGTGATGAGCGTGTGTATCGATTTAAACGCGATCATGAAGAAGCATGTGCCTGCGAAATTGTCGAATCATCAGGCGCTCCTGTTGCTGATGTTCGTGCACGCTCTGGGATACTCCATTTGACACTCCATCTTGAGAGCGTGGATAAACTCCGGACAATTGTGGATAAGCTTGACGACGCTGCAGAGCGGGTGGAACTCCGGTATCTCGTTCATGCGGACGCAAGCGGAGGCTCGAAGGAACCTGATCGAGCGCTCGTTGATCGTGGGGCGTTAACGGATAGACAACAAGAAGTTCTTCAAACTGCATATAATATGGGTTATTTTCAATATCCACGTGACGCGAATGCAACGACCGTTGCTGATGAACTTGATATTGGTCTTTCAACATTTACTGAGCACCTTGCGGTCGCACAGCGAAAACTGCTCTCAGAGCTCCTCTCACAGCGGGTGTGAGGTATGATATTGTCTCATAGGTGATCAACTCCTCACGGTCGCTGGATTAATTTGACCCTTCTTTCAGAGGATATATGCTCTCTCACGCCTCCTCTTTGAGCTAAAAAATCCGATGAGTCATCATCACCAGTCATCAACCATCGATTGTAGTCCAGTGAGCAGCGCATCAACGTCCTCACGTGTATTATACACATGTAATGAAGCACGAATGGCATCGGCAGGATCAGGGAGCGTTCGGACAACAATATCGTGGTTAGCGTTCAGGCGCTCAACGACTGTTTGTGGATCATCAACGCGGACTGTCACTAATCCAGATTCAGGGTCTGACGGACTCACAAGCCGTTCGGATGGGACACTCGCAGACAATCGTGTTGCGAGCGTATTGATATGAGATTGAATTGTCTCTGTTCCAACATCCTCGATAACCTCAATCGCAGCCTCTAAAGCGGTATACGGTGCCGTATTTGTTGTTCCTACCTCAAACCGTGCTGCACCGGGTTTCAGTTCGTATTGTGATTCTTCATCGCCAGGGGAAACAACACTTCTGTATCCAATTGCTGCTGGGTCAAGATCAGGAATAACAGAGTTATCAACATATAACATCCCCCCGCCCCAGAGACCGAGCATCCACTTGTGACTCGCCATTGCAACAGCGTCTGCATTCCACTTGGTCACATCAAATGGACGTTGTCCAGGAATTTGGACGGCATCAACGAGAACAAACGCACCAGCATCATGAGCGTCTGCAACAAGCGTCTCCACTGGGAGTATGGTTCCATAATTCCATGTTAACGCGCTCAGACAAACAAATGAAGCATCAGAGACAGCATCCCGGTATGCGTCTCGATCAATGCGCCCATTCTGCGTCGGAACAACACGAACATCACAGCCATATCGCTCCAGTCGCTCCCATGGGAGAACACCTGCGGGATGTTCAAGATCCGTTCGGACGATCACATCGCCAGGCTCCCATGAAAGCGCCCCAGCGATCCGATTAATGCCATCACTTGTGCTCTGTGTTAGTGCAATCTCTTCCGGAGAGGCGTCAAGAAAATCAGCAATTGTAGAGCGAATATCATCATAACGACCGAATGCATGCGGATATGGACCCGGGTCACCAGCGACATCCCATTCATGCATCTCAATCGCATCTTGTGCTGCCTGGACAACTGGCTGTGGACTTGGACCGCTTGCGCCTGTATTCATATAACGCACATCTTCGAATGCCGGCACGGTCGCACGGATGTCGGCAGGCTTTGTCATTATACAGTATTGTGCGCTGCGGACACGTATATGTCGTGGTCGAAAGCAATCGCCCGTGTCTACTCACTCGAAGCGCTCATTGGTATCGACAGCGCACAGGAGCCGACTGGACAAAGTGTCTTCACTGTCATGTTGAGGTGAATGAATCATGTGTGCATGTTTACGTATGTCTATAATAGTTCTTGGCGATCTGATCAGTTCTCATACCCGAACCCATACTCATTTATTGAGAATGCCTGTGTGCGCGTTCCGCTGCACATTCGGAGAATTACTACCAACTGATAAGCGTCTCATGTTGGTATTCCCGACTTCTTTAATTTATCATATAGGTTATGAGTGCTCACCAGACGGAGTCTAGCGATGCATCCTTACTGAGCGGTGAGAGTACTAGACCTCACAGCCGTATCGGCTTATCAGTGTGAATCTGACGGGGTGATCACGGCTTGGGATAGCTGAAACAAGACACAACACGACAAGACTCAGACTGCTGGCGGGTCAGACCGCAGCATCAGTTGTCGTTGGATCCGCAGGTGCAATCGCAGTGGCTTTGATCCAGGATTTCGACTCTCAATCGTGCATCCAAACATCGTCTATGGATGAAGCAAATGAACTGCAAGACCCTACTTCGCGCTCGCACAACGGTTGATGTTGCTCAGCTACCGACGTCAAGATGCAATGAAAAAAGCCAACCGACGTTATCTCGCTCAACATCATACAAACATGACATGGATGAGATGGGTTTTCAGACGACTTAGAGAGGATATCGGGAGTGTGACCGACAGGCATATTGGTAATCTGGAAAAAAATTCGTTTATAATCGGTCGATAACCCGATTAAGAGGATCATCAAATGTCCATCACTGCGAAAGTACATATCGAACACGAACGCTTGGCACTTGTTCCGACATTAAATAGGCTTGATAACATACAGATTCGCGTTATTACACAGGGGACAACTGATCCTGGTTCGACAACCTTCCCATTCTTAATTGAGTATCACGACCGCGATGAGCTTGAGACAACACTTGATATGGATGCAACAGTTGCTTCGTATGAACTTGTTGATAAGACAGGAGAAACATCGATTTATTACATTGAGCACACCCCAGAGACACAATTAATAAGCACAGTCGTGACCCAAGTAAATGGGTTTCTTATTCATACCGAGACAAAAGGAAATGGATGGTTAGTCCGTCTTCTTCTTCCTGACCGGTCAGCACTGAATGCTATTTGGGAATATAGCACTGACAACGATATTACCCTTGACATTATTGAGATCTATAGCAATGAGGACGCCGGTGGGGAGTCCTCATTTGGACTGACTGATGAACAACGGGAAGCGCTTCAGATTGCATTCCGAGAGGGATACTTCAATGAGCCGCGGGATGTCTCACTCAGTGATGTTGCAGATAAATTAGATCTCTCCTCAACTGCCGTGAGCGGGCGACTTCGACGTGGAATGCGAAATCTTGTCGCAGCGACAATTGCTGAGCACACACGAACACAGTCTGATTAGTTATCTGCAGGCGAGTGAGTAGACAGTGGTATCTCTCGGGCGGCGTAAGTCGTTGCGGTCAAGACTTCTGAGACGGATTAGCAAAACTGAGTGTGCAGATGGCGGAAGGAGACACGCGAGCGTGAACAGAAAAGAAGTTACATCTCTGAGCCATGCAATCATACTGCTGTTCTGTTAGTTTCAGTCTCAATGTCACACAGTCTGTCCTCAGTGACTCCGCTATTTGTTCTCGTCTCTGTTAGACGTGTTTAATTGTTGGTGATATAGTGACCTGTCTATCCTGTCACCGTGACTTTGAGACAGGTTCGAGTTGTCCCGGATCAACGTCATATCCAAGCCAGACACTCAGTATTGCTGCGACAACAACGAGATACACGGGGAATAAGATGACAACAACATATCCAATAAACCACACACTGGTATTACCCAACATGTATATGACTGCGATGGCAGCGATACCAACAATCGCACCAGCGATAATTCCAAGGCGAAATGCCTGCTCTGCATCCGGTCCTGGAGCGACCATACGAGTGACTCCGCGCTCAATGAATATAAATCGTCATCGTGGCATCAGGCGTATTCTTCGCCCTTCGGTACAATCGACGAGCAGGGGAGACAGCATCCTCAGAACTCTCTAAGATTTGACGCGAGGACAAATCGCTGAGCAATTCGTCAACGCCGTCATCGGTTCCGCTGGCTGTTACTGCATTGGACAGCATGAGCATGGATTTAGCTTTTCTCCCCTACGGTCAGAATAGACGTTGGGAGGTGGATGATCACTACGCTTCTGGTGGTGTGAAGCACTCAACTGCGACAAAAAACGCGCACCATCGGTTCTGGTCAGGTGTCGAGCAGCGAGAGGGGAGAATGGAACATCGACACTCTGAATCACCCTGAAGAGAATTCGCCTTGCGGACTGCGGACTGCGGACTGCGGACTGCGGAGCCTGGAATCTGGAATCGCTATGCCCACGTTGGGGAGACGGTTAGACACAGATACAGACGCAGGAAGCCCTGTCTTCATCAAGGGGATAGTAGCCCCGAGCGCGGGAGCGGGAGGACAAGGTAGTCACGGGACCCCATCGGGTGTTCTGTTTTGGAGAGAGCAAGAATCAGCCTGCACTGTCGAATACCGATATCAATACGAATCGCTCTGGGTATCTCATATATACATCGAATTGCGAGACATGACGCGAGAATATCGCTTATTTCGGTGATTGTATTACAGAGTTATCTGTTGTTATGGGAGGTATATATATTCAAAATGATATCCCCGTCCCACAATATCACGGATTGTGTATATGCCAGTAGCAATTTAAATCCACGAGATGATGAACACTATCATTTATTGTAGTATCTAACTAGAATACATAAGTATGGCAAATAGTGGAGATCATCCTAACTATCCAAGTATTGATCAGTCCGATCGGACGTTGCCACGGAATCTTCGCCAGACTGGAGACCCTGGTATTGAGATGCTTGTCTCGACACGGGTCCGTAAGTCACCATTCTTTGATAAGTCATTTAATGAGGAAGGTGCCTGGCGTTGTACTGTCTATAATCGAATTTATCATCCACGCGGTCTTGTCGAACCAGAAGATGGGGGTGCGATGGCTGAATACGATGCACTTACCGAAGCTGTTACTCTATGGGATGTTGCTGTTGAGCGTCAGATTCGTGTGAAGGGTCCGGATGCGGAGGCACTGACGAATTACGTAATCACGCGTGATGCAACTGAGATAGATCCGATGCACGGAAAGTACGTCATCTTGTGCAATGAGGATGGTGGGATTTTGAACGACCCAATCCTCCTCCGGGTCGCTGAGGATGAATTCTGGTTCTCGATTTCAGATTCAACGTTAATGCAGTGGATCCAAGGCGTCAACGTCGGAATGGACTTCGATGTCGAAGTTGACGAGATTGATGTTGCACCAATGCAGATCCAGGGACCACGCTCCGAGGACGTCATGGTTGATGTTGTTGGTGAGGAAGTCTCAGAGATTCCTTACTATGGATTGATGGAGGCGGAAATTGGTGGTGCAGAGGTCTTAATCAGCCAAACGGGGTTCTCAGGTGAGAAAGGATTCGAAATCTATGTTCGTGATGCGATGGAAACCGCTGAGCGTGTCTGGGATCCAGTTTTGGATTCAGTTAAGGATCACGGTGGTATGCAGATTGCGCCAGGACATCATCGTCGCATCGCAGCCGGTATCCTCTCATGGGGTCAGGACATGGATCATGAGACTTCGCCGTTCCAAGTTAATCTCGGATATCAGGTTCCAGATGACAAACAAGCAGATTACATTGGCAAAGAAGAACTAGAGCGCCAACAGGAGTTAATCAATGATGGTGAATACCCATTCAATCTGAAGCTTGTCGGACTGAAGATGTCTGGTGAACCAATTCGTGATTACGCCCCGGACTTCTGGCTGGTGTCAGATCCAGACACTGGTGAGGAATGTGGATATATGACCTCGCCATGGTGGAATCCAGATCTGGAGACAAATATCGGACTTGGATTCGTTCCTGCGGACAAACTTGAGGCTGAGACGGATGCGTTGCTCAATGATGAGATCTACGAAAATGATCTTGATCTTGAATTCCAAGTTCATCTTCCTGATGAATACGCTGAGTCAGGTGGACCTGCATATGCAACGGTCGCAGAGGTACCGTTCAAAGAATCGGTCAATCCAAGCGCTCGCGAGCAAGCAAAACTTGGAGCAAGACAACAGGCTGAAGCAAACGACGATTAATCCAGCACAACAGGGGAGCCCCTGATGTATGGATAGAACAGAACGGCACTGAAAAAAGGTAATTACACGCTTGATTTTCGTTTTTACTTTTACTCCGATCGTGATACTGTTTTCTGCAGTGTCTCTCGATGACCGATACCCGCGTAATTACCCATCTGGTTGAGATATCATTAAGACAAAAGCAATCTGATCACTGCTCTGGACGCTGACCGAGTTCAATTGTTACTGTTCGTCTCCGACCGTTTCGGAGAACGGTAATCGGTAGTTCATCACCGGGTTTTGTCTGGAGTGCAAGATAGCTTCCAAGATCCTCTGTTGTAAGGATTCTCTGCCCCCCAACTCCGAGAATAATATCACCACCAACTCGCACTCGGGTTCCATCAACGATCTGTTGTCTATCACTTGGTTGTAAGACGCCATCTGCTGGTGCTCCATCGATGACATCGACAATGAGTAACCCACGTGGGGTTTCCAGTCCGTTTGCGCGGGCGATCTCTGGGGTGACCGACTCAAATCGAACGCCAATATATGAATGATCAAAATCACCAGTTTCGATCAATCGAGGAATAACTCGTTGTGTGAGGGCTGCTGAGATGCCGAATGCGATATTATCGCCACCACCGGAATTAATGACTGCAACAACTTGCCCATCAAGTGACATGAGCGGACCGCCACTATTACCAGGATTGACTGCGGCGTCGGTCTGGATTGCATCAGGAATGGTGAAGCCTGTCGGTGCTGGAATTGACCGATTTACACCGCTTACGATTCCCGATGTCACTGTTCCACTCAGATTGAATGGATTTCCGATTGCGACAACTCTCTGTCCAATTGTCGCTGGACCGTCAATAAACGGGATTGGAGACGCTGACTCAGGCGGTGAGTCGACAGCAATCGCCGCAAGGTCACTATGTGGGTCTGTCCCGACAATCGACCCGGTTCGCCATTCTCCCTGCGAGAACCGGATATCAGCCGTAGTCGCCTCTCCGGTAACGTGTGCGTTTGTGATTACATGAGTGGTATTATAAAGAAATCCAGTTCCCTGCCCACGTGCGCGCGGACCCTCAGGCTGCACCAAGACAACCGAATCGATTGTGTCATGATACACCTCGCCGTATGGATTTGTTGCTGTATCCGCCTCATCCTGCTCTCGCAGGGTTGTCTCTGCTGAGAGATCATCGGACATTGATGTCGATGTCGTCTGTGTGTCAGATTGGACCTGAGTCTGTGTATTACATCCAGCAAGCCCCCCAAGCAATGCCGCTCCGGTGAGACCGAGCAGCCGCCGACGTCCTAGCTTTGAATCGGTCATCGTCGTGTAAATTGTATGTGTGCGCCACTGATAGTCCTTCTCGCAACAGCAAGCCCCTTCTTATTGATATCTCATATGTACTGAGTCAGATATCACGATAGTCATAAACCAGAGCAAGAACACAAAATATGAACTACTTTTTAACACTCCTGTTGTTTAGCTTTTGTTTCGTATACTGCCATCAACAGCCGTCACCGCTCGCTGAACGGCGTCACGTTGAGATACTGCAGCACGCACAGTGATTGTGATTCGCTCGTCATAGGTAATCGATTCAACAGTTGTGTTATCATATAGCCATGAGACAGTTGCCTGTGCGTCATCTGTGTATGGAAGCGAGACGATCAGTCGTGTGTCTGGTAGTTCTGCTGCGACATCGGCTCGAATTGAGTCAGTATCATTCTTTGACTCACTTGTCCGCGCGAGTATCTCAGTGTTATCTCTGCAATGTTGTTCGACGGTGCTGATAATGCTCATCAATGGTGTCGCAGTATCATCTGTCGACTCATTATCTGTGTGAGTGTGATCATCGATTCCTGCAATGACCACGACATCGGCTTGAGTGAGCATTTTGAAAGTTCCTGCAATGACGCGTTCATACCATGTTGGGACGTCGGTAATGAGTGGTGTGAGACGTGTCACTGCAACCTCATGAGGATCAATTGTTGTAACAGTCGTGACTGGCGTTGCCGGTCGTAGTATCTCTGTTAGTTCAGAGTCGACAGTAGGATTGAGACGTGAGTATATGTCATTGGCGACAGGCTCAGCGTCGATTGGGCTGATAATACTAACATGTGCATCAACATCGCTGTATGCGTTCTCTATCGACTGTTGTTGATCCGCGATTGCAGTCTCAATTTTCTTTTGCAGTGTTTGCTTACGGTGGTTAAGCTCATGCACTTGCCCACTGTCATCAGGACCATCGGTAGCTGCGTGTCGTTGGTGTTGCATCGCCCGTCGATGGTCGATTCGACACTGCCGGAGTTCAAGACATGTTGGTGCAAGCGGATTATTCCCGTCTGAGAGACGTCGCAAAACAACATCACGACGATCCCAAACCGTCACCGATGAGAGAGCATTATTGAGATCGACAATCTGTCCAGGATGTAATACTCCATTGACGATGAGCCGCTGTGTCGACCGAGTATCCGCTTTGATCCATATTTCCTGAAGCCGGTCGATAGCTCCGGGATCGATGCCATATCGATTATGTCCTGTTGCTGAGACGATTCGAACATCTGCTTCAGGCTCTACGATTGTCTCGACCAGGCGTTCAAACGTCTGAGTGATCACTGATTGCACAGCAGACAAAGACTATCGCTGCTATTCGGGTCTGGGTGGTTAGTGTCAGTTTCAGCTCTCGTTTTCGTTCTTTCTGTGGTTGTCACTGTCATATTCCTATTACACTATTCATTGCTCTCATCCGCAATAGTAAGCTCAGAGGCTCCAGCAAGGACACGATAACTGGCAAGAGTTCCAGCCATCGAGGGTGCGGACTCATTATCTTTTTGTTGAGTGCCATAATCCATCCACTGACCATCGGTATAACTATACATATCAAATCCAGTAGTAGTCTCAATGACGATATCGACGATTGCATCCGGTGAAGCATCGGGGATTGCAATCCGGCGGACTGACTCATCATGATCCATCACCCAGATTGCGATTGCATCGCTGGTGTCCTGTAATAGTTCTTTGGTCGCGGTGACCGAAAGTGGATCATCAGGCCAATCAGTGGTTGGCGTAGGCTCCTGCATATGTGTACTCGCTGCTGCTTTGGTAATTGACTTTCTGTGAAATATTGATATTATTGCTACTCGAATCACTCGGTCAGCGGATAAATGTCTAACATGTGCTGGAGAGCGACTGACAGAAGTCTCTATGTGGATACTAGATATCTTTCCTGCATATCCGCTCTCAATGATCATTCGAAGATATGTGATGAGTCTTATCTTCGTTTAATCTGAGCGGAGACATTACGCTGCTATCCTCATCCTTGAGCAGTACCGAAATCTGCAACGAGCGGAGCAGAAACGCAGAAAACTCAAAGAAAGATAACACACAACAGACGAACGTTCAAGACGACAGACGCCCCAGTAGTAATTAACTGTGACCGTGAGTTCAACCCCGTCAACGCGCCTTCCAGACTCTGATGCTCCCTCCGGTACATTGCTAACAGTTCCTGGAAGTGTTATTCGGGAGTTTGATCCGGTTGATGTTGTCTCTGATGCAGTCGCTGCGGTCAACCCGGATGTAATTATTCCAGTTGACCCTGATGCTAGTGTGGTTATTCCAGCACTGACTGGCAGTATTGATACTCCGATCTATCAGCCTGGTCGTGGGATGCTCCCACAGACAATCGAAACGGCAAATGGGACTGTGACGATTATCGTTTCAGCTTCAATTGATTCGCTTCCGGACGATCCAACGTCGCTGATTGAAACAGACCATGGCTATGTCGTGACTGAGATGTTTTCATTACGTGTTGACCCACACGCTCGACAGACGCAGCTTGATGGAGTACAAAAATATATTGATGCCGTCGATTCAGCGTGGATTGTTGATCATTCGATGGATCAGGAGACGACTGTGGATATCTCATATCTCTCGAGTAAGCTTCGGGCGTCATACAACCGCGTTGTGTCAACTCCAAATAATCATCACATATCCGTTTCTGGTATCGGCACCTCACGCGCACGTCTCGGCGTTGCTATCGATGATTCGACACAACCACTGACGGTTACCTCGGTGTTTCCGAGTGGAGTAGTCACTACGGAAACAATATCCCCAGATCGGTTCGGACTTCGGGGGATGACTGGCGTCAGCGAGACGCGCGCCAATCGCCTCCGAGCAGCAGGATTTGAGACTCGATCGGCTGTTGCGACAGCATCACCACATGAACTCACAACAGTCCCCAGTATCGGTACCGAGACAGCACAACAGATTCACGCATCAGCCAGGGCTGTCGCGGATGAAATAATTGTCTCGACTGGTGATGGATCACTTCCGAGTGGTGACCCGGTCTTTATTGATATTGAGACAGATGGTCTCGCAGCGTCAACAGCGTGGCTCATCGGTGTTCTCGATGGGTCGGCATCATCAGGTAATTATCTCGCGTTTCGACAGCCGGATCTTGACACCCCGGGTGCACATCTTGAGGCGTTTATGACATGGTTGACTGGGAGTGCCCGTCGGCGACCTGTTATTGCGTGGAATGGATATGGGTTCGATTTTGCTGTGATTCATGATCAACTTGAAACACACTGTCCATCGTATCTCGATGACTGGGAGAATCGATATACATTTGACCCACTATACTGGGCACGAACACAGGGAAATGCAGAATTTCCTGGGCGGACAAATAAACTCGAACACGTCGCAACAGCGCTTGGATGGGAGCCAGCAACGCAAGGAATCAATGGGCAGCGCGTCGCTGAACTCTATGTTGAGTGGCGTGAGCGTATGAATACTGCCGATAATCCACAGACGGTGTCACCACCACCGTGGGATCGTTTAGAGGCCTACTGTGAGGATGACGTTCGAGCACTTGCATACATTTACGAGGCGCTGACTGATGCACACCAAACACAGACGAATAACACGCCGCTAAAATCGAGATCACAGTCATCGGCGTCGACCTCACAGGGATCATTATCGGATTTTGGCTCATGAAAGAAAAAATAAACAATAGCATAACCGACAGCAGACCGTTTCAATTTCAGTTCCAATTGCAGTCTTGGAGTCAATCACGTATAACCCACCACAATACATGACAGTTTTTGCTAATTATCAACCAGAGCTGTGTTTCATATCCAATGTCAAATAACACACAATCGAATCAGTCTGACGGTAAGACACTCACATCACAGGACAGTCTTTCGTCTGTCCTCTCTGAGGAGACGCTTGCTGAGTCATTTCCTGAGTATGACGGACAGATTGTTGAGACACATCACCTCACCCAAAAGCCAGCACAGACCACGCCAGCGGAAGCAGTCCTGCCGGAATCACTGACGGCACGAATTTCAAATGAGTTGTTCAGACATCAAGCAACAGCGCTTGCTGCGCTTGCGGATGATGAAAATGTCGTCGTCACAACATCGACATCATCTGGCAAAACGTGGGTATACGCCCTCCAAATCGCTCGGATGCATCTTTATAATCCTGAAACGACCGCGCTATGTCTCTATCCAATGAAGGCTCTCACACGAGATCAAGAAAGAGAGCTTAATGATAAACTCCGCGATGACTGGGGGCTTGATGTCAAAATTGGTGTGTACGACGGTGATACACCAACAGATCGCAAGCGGGAGATTCGTGAAAACGCGGACGTGATTCTCACCAATCCTGCAGGATTAAATGTCTATCTTCCGCGTCATAACCGCGATAGTGGGTGGCGTCGATTCTATGCGAATCTTGATCTTATCGTTGTTGATGAAGCACATGAGTACGCCGGTGTCACTGGAACCCATGTTGCTTGGATTCTCCGGCGACTCCGTCGGATCGTCCGTGCGTATGATGCCAATCCACAGTTTGTATTGACAACAGCGACAATTGGGAATCCAGCTGATCATGCACAACGGTTGACCGGTGAGTCATTCACCGTGATCGATGAGGATGGATCCCCCCGAGGAAGTCGCGATATCGTCCTGTGGGAGCCACCAATCGACTGGGATCAAATAACTGATGATGCTGATGAAGAACATATCAAAAGTGCGGAGCAAACTGAGTCAACGAAATCCGATACCAACACCAATCCCGGCGATGATTCCGACCCTGCAGCCGAATTCGAGCGCGCTCGTCGTTCCACCGGCTCTGAGGCTGCTCGTGTGACTGCACATCTTGCAAGTCATAATACACAGACATTGCAGTTTTGTTCGGCTCGACAGGGAACTGAGATTGCGGCAAAGCAAACGCTTGATGCAGCGCGTTCAAGCAATGGGCTGACAGTTAAGCCATACCATGCTGGACTCGGAAAGCGACTTCGTCGGCGTGTCGAAAATGGCCTGAAAGGCGGACAACTTGATGCAGTTGCAACTACCAATGCACTCGAACTTGGCATCGACATCGGCTCTGTTGATGCGACAGTGACAGCGGGCTATCCTGGCACGAAACAGAGCTTTTGGCAGCAGATCGGTCGGGCAGGTCGAGGAACGACAGATGCTCTCTCGGTACTTGTTGGTGGGGATGATGCGATTGATGCATATATTTTTGATCACCCATCATATCTGTTTAACGAGACTGTCGAAGATGCCGTTGTTTCCGTTGATAATGAACCGGTGTACGCAGATCACTTGCTTGCAGCAGCTGATGAACGTCCACTTTCAGACGCAGATGCGGGGCTGCTCGGCTCAGAGACTCGTCTTCGTGAGACCGTCCAGATGTGGCAGGATGCAGGTGTGCTTGAGCAGACTGGTCGACTCGATGGCACTGGTGTCGGATATGCGGGCGATCCCCGTCCGCAAGGACGGCTCTCATTATATAACACCAGCGGACGCGAGTTTGCTGTCATTTGTGTTGACGATAATACTCAGATAGATCATGATCCTGTTGCCGCTGAACGTGCATATCGTGAGTATCATGAGGGAGCACTGTTCTTGCATGCAGGACAACAATACGAGGTGATTAACGTCGATGATGAGAGCTCACAGCCTCGAATCCTTGTTGAGCAGACAAACACGGGACGATACACACAGACACTCTCGACGAAACAAATTACAGAGCTTCGGGTGCAGGAGCATCACTCGCTCGCGGGAGCGTACGACCGGTACTTTGGTCAGGGAACGGTCAAAATAACATATGATCAATATCTCGTTCGACAGATTAACACCGGTGAGGTCGTTCGCGGTCCGCTTCCGACGCAATCGCCTCCAATGGAACTTGATACTGAGTTGATGTGGGTTTCACTTCCTTCTGATCATGTCGCTGCAACAATCGATCGACTCGATGTACCACTCTTATCGCCGACTGCCCGTTCAAACAGTGACACACGTGTTCCTGATGAAGCAGCGCAGTATACATATGGTGGGGGAATCCACGCTGCTGAGCATGGGCTGATTCAACTTGCCCCGCTTGAGTTACTTGTTGATAATAACGACATCGGCGGACTCTCGACATTGAATCACCCACATGAGACAATTTCAGGTCCTGTATGGTTTATTCACGATGGCATCGACGGCGGGGTTGGATTCACCCGAGCTATCTATGATCATTTTGAGACACTTACTGAACGAACGCGTGATCACATCGCTCAGTGTCGGTGTGATAGGCGTCGAGGATGTCCACTGTGTATCATGAGTGAGGACTGTGGAAACAATAATGACCCATTAGATAGAGCAACAGGCGAGATTATTCTGAATGATGTGCTAGCGGCTGTTGAATAGTAGGTTGTAAACGCAACGACGGCTACGGGACAACCATACTGAAAGACACGCAGGTCTGGTCCTGGACTCCTCGCGTCTCGAAGACGGCGAGGCGTTCATCCCTGAACTTGTGACGCCGCTCGTGCTGGAATCGGAGTGCCCGAAGGCGAACAACGTGAACGTGCTGTGGTGGTGGAGCAGAGATGACGAAACATAGTTGTGTCCCCACCTGGAGAAGGTCATCAAAGGCGGCGACGTATACGAGTTGGAGACCGTCGATCACAGCGTGGTCGTTAATGATGGCGACCGTCCGGTAGAGAATACGATGTCCGGACTCACCCACGGGAATCACTCGAAGTATGGCTTCGGAGAGCTTCGAGTGAAGCCCATCACTCCAGAGGAAGGTAAAAACAGATAGAAAAGCCGAACTCGAAGCACTGACAAACGAACGATGACCGGCAAGGATTCTGCAGTGTCCAGGTCAATCAGAATGAATAATGTAGATCATATTGCCAACAATTGACAATGGATGTCCTCGGTTACAGTTGGACGGCTACCCCCGAAGGGTCGAAAGCGTAGCGTGGGTGAACCCAGAGGAAACACGAAATCTCAAAGTTAATTTCGTGAAATCTTCGTTATTTAGAGCGGGGAGGATATCAAACTGTTTTTATTCACATTCGTTGGTGCGTCCGAAGTCGCCACTGAAAACACATTGTCGAAAGAAAAATCACCATCCTCAAGCGGTGAGCGAGTATCGTGAACCTGCCTCAGGGTCACATTCAAGCCTCGAGACAGTCGCCTTGATAATCTGTGCATTTATGTAGCGTCAGTTATCCTATGAGTATATTAGATTAGATTATTTTATATTTCAATCACTCGGGTCTGGACCGGGTCGATATGAACGACTGATTCGCTTCCATGTTCCAGTGCGAAATCGTACGCCATTAAGTATCATCGGAACAATCTTTTCAGCGAGAAGGGCACCAAGGAGTGCTGTCGCTCCGAGTGATGTCACGGTCCCAACCCATGCAATCGGGAGTGCAACGGCATAGAGCCCGATAAGCGTCGTCACAAAGGGAATACGCGTGTCGCCAGCACCACGAAGAGCGCCTGTGACAGAACCATCGATTCCAGTCGCAATCGCACTTAATCCAGCAACACCAATAAATGTCGCCGTCAGTGCAATGGCATCTGCACCCACAAACACACTCGCAATCGGACGAGCAAATGCAATAACAACACTCGTTGCTCCGAGATAGATAATGAGTGATAATAGGGTAATTTCCCGACCGTAGTCTGTTGCAAGTGATTCATCCCCACCACCGAGTGCCTGCCCGACAAGCGTTGAGGAAGCTATTGAAAATCCCCAGGTGAAACTATTCAGAAGCTCTCGGATTTGACGAGCAACACCAACCGCTGCTACGGTGATCGGACCAAATGTGGATGCAATTGCAAGTAGCGGAAAGACAACTATTCCCTGTGCAACTCGACGAGCAATGAGTGGCGCTGACACTTCAATGACTTCACGGGTGAGATCCCATTCTAACGCCGCCGTATGATCGATTGAAATCGGGCATGCAGTCCAGCTATCATCGTTTTGTCCTATCAATCCCCATCCGAACGCAACTGCGACTGCAGCGGTTGCGATTGTCGTCCCAAGTGCTGCTCCAACAACGCCCAATCCAGTCCCGAAGACCAATACAGCACTCAACACGATGTTCAATACACCTCCGGTTGCGCGAAATAACATCGGCGTGACCGTATCACCAACCCCAGCATATGTTCGAGATCCGATCATGTTGATCCCCTCGAAAAAGAGACCGGGAGCAACAACGGCAAGATACGCTGCTCCAAGTGAAACCACAGTTGGATTTTCCTCGACAAGTGCAATAAGATCCTCAGCAGCGATAACAAACGCTGGGACGACGACGACACCAATTCCAATCGCAATAATAAAACTAATATACACGACAGTTGTCGCGCGGTCTGCTCGGTCTCCACCATAATTCTGCGACACCAACGAAAGCGTCCCACCCGCAAGACCAATAAATACGAATTTCGCCACCATCCAGAAGGCGTTTGCAACGGTTAATCCGGCAACCGCATCCGTGCCAACAGCAATCCCGACGATAGCAAGATCAACTGTTCGTTTCGACATGATTGCAAACCCAGTGATGATGCGTGGCCAGGCGAGATCGACTGTTGCTCGAAGCCGGGTTTGCTCGATAATACCCGCTCGATCAAGCATTGTTGTGAGAAACACACCAAAAGCGGCGAGCATGCTCACTATCCAGTGGCGATCTGCTGAGATCTCAGTTTCCGACTCCATTGTTGGAATGGTATCATCTGCAGAGTCAGAAAGATCACCATCTTCGGACTGATTCTCTGTCGGATGTTGCTTTGTCTTCGGAGAGTCCGTATTCGTTGATACACCTGTATGGTCTTGTTGACTGTTGTCATGCGGAGTCTCTGCTGCGTGTTTGTCGACACCATTGGAGTCGCCTTCGCTTTGGCGTCTTTGCTTGTCGTGGTCGTGGTCGTTACCGTCATCAACGTCAGTCACGCTTCAAGAACTGACACAAGAGTTTCATACGTATCGCGGGTCCACCCGGCAGCGGTTTCAACCGTATTCCACCCATCGCGCGCGTCAAGATCCTCGATGGTCGTAATGATATGTGCCTGTTGACAGACTGTTGGCGATGGCGATCCACAGAGTGATACCACAGGCGTTGTGCGGCGTTCCCATGCAAGCGTCCATGGACAATCAGGCTCAAACCGAACATATTTGGTTGCCGCTGTTGTTGTATCGATTTCCGGAAGCGGGAGCCGTCGGCGACCAGCAGCATTCGTTGCGTCGACAATTGGTGTGCTATCTGCTGGCACGACATCAACACGATCTGCAATATCGACAAACTGAGAGAGCCCAAGACTTGTCCAGGTTAGTGTTACATGCGAAGCAAATGTCTCGACGTTGACAGGCGGTGTTGTCTCGATCTGTCGGGGGATGTCACCAGACGATGCCGTTTGCATTATCTGTATTATACTCTGGAGTAGAAAGAGTGCCCCGCTTTTTATTACAAAGCAATCGCTGCGACCTCCAGCGTCACGCTTATAGATTCGCTATCGTGTATTTCAATCAATGGAAATAACCGTATATGGTCCACTCCGGACTGCTGCCGATGGTAAGGTACTCACCGTCGCTACAGCTACAGGACCTAAGACAAACGCCAGAGATAAGAGCGTCTCACGTAGCAATACTCTCACTAACACATCTGAGGAATCTGAATCCACTGGGGCGTCCTCCGCAGAGACTTCTCCTGAAACAGTGAGTGAGTTAATTACACTGATTGCCGAGACGTATCCACAAACGAGATCACATCTTTTCGATTGTGAGGGGACAGTTCGACCCAGTGTACGTATTATCGTTGATGGGAATAAAGCATCGCTTGAGACACAACTTGATTCATCAGCGGATATACAGCTTTTTCCAGCGATGCGTGGCGGAAGTGGTCACACCATTACGAAATGTCTGTAGCCGGCTGTTATCTTTTATGCTCAATCTGATTTTTGTTTTAAATCATTTCGTTATATATCAGTGAAGCATAAGCTCAAGATGTGATGAGGACCTCAATTGGAGTTGTATTTATCAAGAACTGTCTCAGCAAGTCCAACTGACTCAAGAAGGTCAACTGGTGTAAGCATCGACAATTGGACAACACCAGGAAGGCGTGCAATTTCAACACCACCGGTAAATGTACATCGAGCACGGATCTCGCCCTCATCGACTCCGAACAATTCACTCGCACGGTCGAAAGCATTCTGTGTTGCATCGTTCACTGTGGCGCCGGAGCCAATCATTTGGATTGGTGCAGCATCTGTGAGCTCAACATTATATTCCTCAGCAAGATCCGTTCCGGCATCGCGTTCCTCGTCAGTGTATGGCTTTGCAATATGAGGAAGATCCGTCTCATTCGGTAACAGAATCGGTCCATCGAGATCAAGATCTTTAATCACCTCAACTTCGAGTTCTGTCCGTCCGCTCACATCCGTTGTATGTAATGAGAGTTCACCATCGCCTTGATTGGCATGTAAATCACCGACATACAATCCAGCACCCTCAACCTGGACCGGACAAATGAGCGTTGCACCTGGTCGGACATCATTTGAGTCGAGATGACCATCTGTTCGTGCTTCAAGTGCTGTTTCATCATCAAGCCCCCAGTCGTGTTCTGCGCCGATAAGGAACTGCCCAAAGTCACCAGCATTGTGTGAGTCCGGGAGTTCGACGTGTGGCGTTGTCCCGATATTGCCAATAAATGGTGCAAGCCGACCAAGTGCCCCTGGCATCTCATCAGGTTCATAGAGGAGAATTGGATGCTGCTGGGAGTTCTCTGGAAGCGCCAGTGCCTCCTCAGCACGCGTTGCAAGGTCGTGAGCACCCTCTTCACCGACTGTAATACCAACACTGCGATCATCATCGAAGGCAACGGTGTACCCATACTCGAATCCAAACGAAGATGCATTCGCGCCACACTCTGCACATCGAATCGCATCCTCGCCTGTTCCATCAACGACTGTTTCAGGCCATTCAGCCCCACATTCTGGACATTGATGATCAACAAATGGATCATCGCCAAAAGCCTCATCGCGTTCAGCCATACTTCCAGTACTCGTTGCGACGCTTGTTACCTCAACATCATTGATATGAACAACGAGCGCATCGCCTGGTTCGGCATTTTCAACACCAATTGGACGCGTAACCTCGTGACCACCGCGGAATGAGGGGGTGATCATTGGACCCCAACAGCCTGCTGGTGTGTGTGTTTTAATCGTGCCACCATCAGCAACGGTTCCAGCCCACTCGCGGTCAGGACCAACTAATCCGGGAGTAAATGCGTCTACCTCTAAAATATCGTGTATCTGCTCGGACATCGATAATGCGTAAGGCAGGTAATAACAAGATTCTATCGGCAATGAATATAAAATGAGAATAAATAAGCGAATGTCCTGCGGATACTCGAAGGGGAATGCGCAACTCACAGATCGATTCAATTGCGACACACATCCGAGGACTGTTCACGCTTAGATAACTATCTATGCGGGGTAGCATTCTGCGGTATCGAGGTGGCGCTTTTGAGTATCGAAACCGAAGTTCGTATATCAGCGGCCGAATCATATCAGGAAAAGATGATTACAGTGAGCGTTATTGGATGCGGGCATATGGGAAGCGCACTGCTTGAAGGTCTTACTGCGGCTGGCGGATATCGAACAATCGGCTACGATGTCGATCCAGCAGTTCTCGATGATGTCGAATCATATTGTGATCACACGACGACTGATATCGACGCGATAACCGATGCTGACATTGTCGCACTGACGGTCAAGCCAGATATTGTTCCGACAGTGCTTGCTGAGATTGATCTTCACGCCGAGCAGACACTGATGACAGCAGCCGCGGGTGTCGAGCGATCGTTCGTCAGCAATCAGACTGACGCGACGGTCGTTCGGTTAATGCCAAACCTCGCGGCAAGTCTTCGTGAGATGGCTGCTGCTGTCGCATGGGATGAGCCCGATCCACATGTTGAAACAATGCTCTCTGATCTGGGGTCATACGTGGTTATCGACGAAACTCAAATGAACGTCGCAACAGCACTCAATGGAAGCGGACCAGCCTTTGTTTACTATTTGATCCAAGCAATGCAAATGCGAGCGGTCGAAGAAGGGCTCGATAAATCAGACGCACAGACACTTGCAATTCAAACATTCATTGGAGCAGCTGAGATGGTCCGCGCTGCTGATGAATCAATCGATTCCCTTATCGATGCTGTCTGTTCACCAAACGGCACGACAATTGAAGGAATGAACGTGTTGTTTGACAGCAACGTTGACACCGAAATTGGTGATGCATTAACTGCAGCAACTGAGCGATCGGCTGAACTTGCAGCTGAGGTTGATCATGAGTGAGCGACGAGGCACCGGGCATGAGTCCGAGTCTGGGTCTGAGTCTGAGTCTGAGGACACTAGCTGTGAATCAGAGCTTTCAGTTACTGAGCACACACACTCAAACCCAAAGTCAAGCTCAGAGCAAACGTCATCACAGACGTCTGCATCAACACAAACGTCTGTGCCACAAACAGCAGTTGATAAGGCACGTCATCTTGCCGCGACAGCAGATCGTGTTGTTGTCAAGGCTGGAACAAACTCTCTAACGGATGCGACTTCAAATCTCGACGATGAAAAACTCGATAAGCTCGTTGATGACGTTGCTGATCTTATCGAACATGGCAAGGATGTCATTCTCGTCTCTTCAGGAGCAATTGGCGCTGGGAAGGGACGGGCAGGGTACGCCGCGGATGATACCGTCGAGGAGTCACAGGCACTGTCAACGATTGGACAGAGTCACCTCATGCGTCGATATACTGAGAGTTTCGAGCGGTATGGGTTGACTGTTGCACAGATCCTCATTACCGATCATGACCTCGAGGATATGGAGCGGTTTACCAACTTTAAAAATACGATTGAAACGCTTCTTTCATGGAATGTTGTGCCGATTATTAATGAGAATGATGCGGTCGCGACGGAAGAAATTCGTATTGGCGATAATGATATGCTCTCATCATCGCTCGCGATCGGCGTCGAAAGTGACCTCCTTGTGATACTGACTGATGTCGGGGGAGTCTATACTGGAAATCCAAAGCAGAATGCCAACGCAAGGCGAATTAGTGCTGTTGGTGCCAACTATGATGAGGTCGAATCGATCATCGAGGTCAGTTCTGAGAGTACATTCGGTGGGATTCAGACCAAAGTACGAGGTGCCCGCGCAGTGAGTGAACATGGTATTCCAGCAGTTATTGCTCGCTCAACAGAGCCTGATGTGCTGCAACAGATTACGACAGAAACCGCAGTCGGAACGATCTTTGTTCCGATTGATAATCAAAGCAACACTGAGACAAAGTAATAGACGATACGTGAAATAGGTGGATGGGTATTCCGACAAATAGAGTCACAATCCACAACCCACATTAACTAGATTAAGCATACTAACACAGACAATCACATATATGACGAACCCTACTGAGACAGACTCGAAAACAGCGCAGACACATAACCAACATCACAGTGATAATGAGATTGATGACGCTCACACCGCAGAACAAAAAGTAACAGACGCGCAAGCAGCAGCTCTTACACTCTCAAATCTTTCATCAACGCGTCGTAACGAGGCACTTATTGCAATCGCGGATACGATTGAAGCGAATAAAGACCGGATTCTCAAAGCTAATGCGGCTGATGTCGCTGATGCTGAAAAACAAGTCACCGCCGGAGAGTATACACAGGCATTTGTTGATCGATTAACGCTCTCAGCGTCAAAGATCGAAAGTATTGCTGACATGGTTCGGAGTGTTGCCGAACAGGATGACCCACTTGGTGAGACGCTTACGTCCAGACAACTCGATAATAATTTGAATCTGTACAAAGTGACCGTTCCCATTGGTGTAATTGGGACAGTATTTGAGTCTCGCCCCGATGCATTGGTTCAAATCTCAGCACTGAGCTTGAAATCCGGAAATGCCGTGATACTCAAAGGTGGAAGCGAAGCCGCACGGTCGAATCGAGTGTTATATGAGTGCATTCTTGAGGCAACACCGGAGGTCCCGTCAGGGTGGGCACAACTGATTGAGGCGCGCGAGGATGTCCACACACTCCTTGAGATGGACGATGCTGTTGATTTAATCATGCCCCGTGGGAGTTCTTCGTTTGTCCAATACGTTCAGGATAATACAACTATCCCGGTGCTAGGGCATACTGAGGGTGTCTGTCATGTGTACGTTGACTCTGAAGCTGATCTTGAGATGGCAACAGCGGTTGCGTATGATGCGAAAGTCCAGTATCCCGCGGTATGTAACGCTGTTGAGACGCTTCTCGTTCACGAGTCGGTTGCGACACAGTTCTTATCCCAGATGATCGAGCGATATCACGACGCCGGAGTCGAACTTCGTGGTGATGAGCGCACGCAATCAATTGCTGATACCGAATTGGACATCGACGGGGAGGTGGAGGTTATTGCTGCGAGTGAGAATGACTGGACAACCGAATATGGTGATCTGATTCTTTCAATCGCAGTTGTTGATTCGCTCACAGATGCAATCGACCATATCAACATGTATGGATCAAAACACACCGAGTCGATCCTCACGCAGGATAACAAACGGGCTGAGCAGTTTATGCGTGCGGTTGATGCTGCAAGCGTGTTTCATAATGCCTCAACGCGCTTTGCTGATGGATTTCGATTTGGTCTTGGCGCAGAAGTTGGAATTAGCACTGGCAAGATTCACGCTCGTGGACCCGTTGGACTTGATGGACTGACCACGTATAAATATCATCTTGAGGGAGACGGTCAGCAAGTCGCGACATATAGCGGTTCGGACGCACAATCGTTTGATCACACCGAATTCAATGAGACATGGCCGCCAACGACAGATGGCAATGAGTAAGCGACACATGGTTGAGAACACTGGGGTGAGCGTTTGAGTTGCTTCTATCACGGTCTTCTTAATCTTGAGTGAAGCAACCAATGCGGACTACCCTACCCCACCCTAATCACTCACAGCTTCTGTTGTTCGTAATGTGAGGATAGGACGTTTTCTCACACCAACTGATAAAACCGCTATATTCTCTTTACTATCAGTTGTTGTGACTGTGAGTATCGGTATTCGAATGTGAGGCGGAATGTGCACAGGCATTCCAGATGCAATGAGTCTGCGTGTGGGTTGAGAGAAAAACAGTGCTCAGAGTGCCACCGACTGCTATTGGGTCAGTTTCTCAGTGAATGTTTCGCGGACTTTCTCAACTTTTGGCTGTGCGTGCATTCGACAATATGCGTCTGTTGGATTTTTTTCGAAATAATCTTGATGATACTCCTCAGCAGACCAAAATCGTTCGAGTGATTCGATTTCAGTGACAATTGCATCATCATAATGATCACTGAGTGCTTCAATATATGCTTCAGCCGTTGCTCGTTGTTCGGCACTGTGTGTGAGTATGATTGATCGATATTGTGTGCCGACATCTGGACCCTGTCGATTCAGTTGCGTTGGATCATGCGTTGCAAAGAAAACTTCCAGTAGTTCACTGTATTCAATCTTCGCTGGCTCATACTCAATTTGTACAACTTCGGCGTGGTCTGTCGTTCCTGAGCAGACTTGTTTGTATGTTGGATTCTCGACGTCACCACCAGCATAGCCTGAGGTGACTGTGTTAACACCCGCAAGTTCTTTTATTGCCGCCTCGGTACACCAAAAACATCCACCGCCAACGGTCGCCGTCTCAGTCATAGGGCATAATTTGACCTAGAGAGTCATGTAGTTGACGCGAGTAAAAAAACTGAGATCGGAAACATTCAAACCTCTTGAACAGCAGTCGACAGTCGTTAGTAATTTGAACTTTTTATCCGAAGCGGAACGCGTCACCGGGCATCCCAGTTGAACTGAGTGTGGGTTCGGATATACATAGTGGTCAGATTGTCAATAAACATGAAATATATTTAATCTAATAACCGGTATCGTGAGAGGACACACCCAGCCATTGACATACCCCGCATAGTCTTTATTTTCTCGTGCGCGTCCATTCTTCAAGAGTGAACCCGGGATAGTCCTCTATCGAGATGAGTGTCCACGCATCTTCATTCCACTCGGGATAATAGCTATCACCCTGATAGACTCCTGGGACTCGAGTCAGTACCATCCGGTCAATGTGTGGTTGAAATAGGCTATAGATTGCGGCACCACCAAGGATATATACAGTGTTGGCGCCAGTTTGTCTGCTCATGTTGATCGCGCTGTCAATATCTACCGCATGAATAGCACTTTCAGCACCGAACACTCGCTTTTGTCGTGAGAGGACAATCTGTCGACGACCAGGAAGGTCCATTCGCATCGATTCATATGTCCGTCGACCGAGTATGACTGGAGACCCAGTAACTCGTTCACGATACTGCTGTTTGTCCGCGGGAAGACTTTCCCATGGAAGGTCACCATTATGACCGATAACATGATTATCTGCAAGTGCAGCAACAGAAGTGAATTCCATTTTTCCTCAGTATCACTCAAACACACGGTTTAAAAACACTCGCGGATTGACAAAACTGCGAGACAAAGATGCGACCCGTCTTGTTGAGATCAAGCGGGAGCAAACTTACTACCTTCCTGGGGAGATCCGATTGCGATAGTATATTCGAGTGATGACACCGAGGCGGTTGAACCCCAACCCAAACGATTCGCTGGGAGACGCCACATCTAAAGGCGAGATCAATCAGCTTGGACCACATCCATTGAGTGGATTCGTTGTCGAGCCAATAATCCTGCTGCGAGCAGCAAACACACGGCAAGTCCAGCAAATGCAATCTCATAGCTGCCGTAAGTTGCGATGATACCGACATATGCGGGTCCGACCGCATTCGCGCCAAGAAAGAGTGCACGTGCTGCCCCAAGATCTGCACCCATTCCATCACTTGAAGCACCATCGAGAATAATCGCATCTGCGAGCGGAAAGCCAGTTTTATATCCAACTGCGAGGACTGAGGTGATAATCCAAATATATAGTGGGGTCGAAAGAAACGTCACCGCACTGAGTGCGACGGCTGCAATCAACAACCCAGTAATTGCAATTCCAATCCGAGAAAACCGGTCGCCAAGCATTCCAGCACTCGGCTTGATAATAAATCCGACAATAAATATGAGTGCGAATGTGAGACTTGCAAGTTCTGCTGAGAAATTCTTTGTCTGTGTCAGATATGTCGGATAGAAGTTAATGACGCCACCAACCATGAAATAAAACAATGCGAACGCAGTGAGCGTTTCTCGCTGTCGGGAGTGCTGTATGAGCCCGCTTACTGTTCCTCCAATGTCGAGCGTTGTGCGTTCGATCATGTAGCGTTCACGATTCATGAGCACATACCACATCGCTAATATTCCTAACAGAATTGCAACCGGAAAAAACGGGGTTCGCCATGATGCATACGTCACGGTTACTGTCGCGACACCGGCAGCTGCTATGCCGCCAACATCTGTTCCAGCCGCATAGATTCCAAGTGCCCGACCACGATTCGTCGTGAACAAATCAGAAAGAAGTGCTCGTGAGGGGATCGAGAAGAGTCCCTTTCCGACTCCAGTAACAACCGCGGCGAGCACGAACATGCCGAGCCCGCCAACAATACCAAATAAAGCGAATCCAATGACAAGTACAGCGAAAGCAGGCACAATAACCGTTGCCCGTGTCCACCGGTCCGAAAGCTCTCCACTCGGATACTGTGTGATTGCATAGACAATCTGAAACGCCGCAAGGGCAACTCCGGCTGTTGCCTCTGTGATTCCTAAGTCTGTAATAATAGCTGGCAGTAAAGGTGAAAGCAGCATTCGACCAAACTGCAACACAGCCCATCCAAGCGATACCGCCGCAAGCATCCGTGTTGCATACCGATCATGGTCATTCACATTCATGTGTCGTTGACCGGTTGTCTTAATAAGCCTACTTTAGCTGAATGCAGGCGCTAAACCCCTCCTTCAAGAAGCACCGTAGTTCGTGCAAGCGGACAAGGAGCGCAATAGACAGGGGGAGTTTACAGATTTGATGCGCCGGACCCACCGTCGATTGGGATTGCAACCCCATCAAGATACGTTGATACGGGCGATGAAAGGAATGCAACGGTGCGGCCTAATTCCATCGGGTCACCAATTCGACCGACTGGGATTCCATCTGCCCACTCCTCGAGACCAGTCTCATAGCTATCATACTCGCCACGTTCAACACCCTGCTCGACTAACTCCTCAATCCGCGGCGTTTCATGCGTTCCCGGGAGGACAGCATTCGCACGAATGTCAGGTGCGAGTTCTTTCGAGAGGGTTTTCTCAAGTCCAATAACACTCATTCGAACTGCATTTGAGAGCACAAGTCCATCGATTGCCTCTTTAACACTCGCAGAGGTAATATTCACGATTGTCCCGTGTTCACTTTCTGTCAGATATGGTTCAGCAGCGCGAACAGTCCGGACAACACTCATTACGAGCAGATCAAACGCCTCATACCATTCCTCGTCCGTTGTCTCAAGAAATGGTTTCGAGGGAGGTCCTCCGGCTGATAAAACGAGATGATCAAGCCCGCCGAATTCTGCAATTGGACGCTCAACAAGAGCAGCGATGTCATCAGGATCGGTAAGATCGCCTGCATGACCAACGACACGTGCGGTATCAGCCGCAACCGCGCTTACCTCCTCAACAGCCGCATCAAGTCGATCCTGATCGCGTCCGTTCAGAACGACATTGGCGCCCTCAGATGCAAGAACGCGCCCAGAGGCTTTTCCAAGACCACTACTTGAAGCAGTCACAAGCGCGACATTGTCGGTGAGTTCAAGATCCATTGACCTATCTTTATCCTACCAGGGAGCCACTAAAATGGTTGCGTGGTCAGGTCATTCTCCAAAAAATATGATATCATAAATCGGTACTCGAACGCTAATTCTGGTATCGGTCTCACCTCATGTCAGGTCAGTCACAGGCGAGTCCGGACGCCCGTTTTGGATCCTTCTCCGGTGAGAATACACTATATTGAGCCTTTTTACCAGAATAAAATTTGTTCCGATTCTCCCGAAGCGCTACACAACCACTCAGTGACAAGGATACGCTTCCTCAGAGGAATCAGCCTACAGTCGGTCGTCTTCAAGCCCACCAGGGTCAGTCGCCGTATCAAAGAGATTGTTCTCTGCACCTTCGATAATATCATCACCGGGTTGTGAGTCATCGACAACGTTCACATTGTATGCATCAATCCCCATTGTGAGAAGGTCCTCGACCGCTTGTTCCTCGGTCACAAACTCTTCTTCGACTAGCTGTTCAAACTCAGTAAGCAACTCATCTGGCAGCGTCACTTCAACAATTGGCATTGACCAATTGTCTGTCCTCCCGATACTTGAGTGATAGGGTGCTCATCCAGCTATTACTTTTGTCTGTCACTGTATGTGCAGATCAGTTGAATGATGAGACAAAGTGATATAATCACGTCGAACCGAGAGGAAAAAATGACATTTTTAAACACACTGTAAGTATCATACTCAACCTGATCGAATTAATCACAAAGCGCGCCACCCTCATATCTGTGCAACTCGACTACTCAGCCAGGTCTGAATATCCTGCACTTGCATCTCCGGTGGCGACAGGTGCACATGGTGAACCGCCTCGGGGTCGAGCCCCGAGGCACTCGCCTCGTTTTCGCTGTAGATAGACGGAGGACATGCCTGGGGGACAGATTGAGAATAAAAAAGCACTTTATTATCGGTTACTCGCTTGGCGCTGAGGTCTCAGAGATGGTCCCAAGAGTCCGAATCCCATGTTCACGAAGTGGGATTGATTCCAGTTGGTCTGATGAATGTATAATATGACCATCCTCAAGAACACGGAAACGGTCGCCGACAGCCGCTGCAAAATCCGGGTAATGCGTTGAAACGATCACACCGATTCCATCAGTAGCGAGGGTCCTCAATAGCTTTGCAAATTCGCGAACACCATCACCATCAAGTCCGGCGCTTGGTTCATCAGCCACAATATACGCTGGTTCCATTGCAAGCACACCAGCGAGGGCAACTCGCTTTCGCTCACCACCACTTAATTGACTGCACAATCGATCTTCAAATCCGGCTAATCCAACTCGGTCAAGTGCCTGTGTCACAATCGTCTCAATATCATCAGGTGGTATCTGTCTCTCCCAGTTAGCAGGTCCAAACGCGACATCTTGTTTGACTGTCGGTGCCACGAGCTGATCGGCGGGTCGTTGAAAGACGAATCCAACGCGCTGTCGGACCGCACGCATAGATGTCGTTTTACTGGTCAGTGAATTCCCATCAATGAGGACATCACCACTATCTGGTTTCAGAAGTCCATTACAATGACGCAAGAGTGTTGATTTTCCAGCACCATTGCGTCCGAGTAAAACTGTAATTGACTCCTTCGGCACGCGAAGAGTAACCTCAGAGAGAACCGGTTCATCATCATACGCGAATTGTACCTCAGTGAGTTCAATCATGGAAGACCTCCAAAACCAGTCATCACAAGCAGAAGGATGATTCCAACTGAATAGATGTATCCACGATTCGATTGTGTGCGCATCGGAAATTCACCATGATATCCGCGTGCTTGCATTGCCATCTCAACTCGCTCCGCTCTGTCGATTGATCGAATAAGAAGTGATGCTGCAAGACGCTTTGTCGTTCGAAACAGTGCATATCGAGACGTCTGTCCACCTCGGAGTGTCGCTGCTGTTGATAATCTGAGTGTTTCGTCCAAAAGAACTTGAACGGCGCGATAACTCAAGAGGAGTAATTCAATAATTGGATCTGGTATCCACAATCGATTCAGCGCAGTGACTAACTGTGGAACGGTTGTGGTGAAAGCAAGGAAAAATAAAATTGTCAACGAGGCGACCGACCGAAGACCAGTTTCAAACGCGAGTCGAACACCTGCTGTCGAGATCGAAACATGCCACAGTGTCATGATTGCTTTTCCAGGTGTTATGATTGTAATAAGTATCAGACTTGGAGCAAGAAACCAAATTGGATACTGAATAAGTGAGACATACTCTCGACCAATTGCGTGTGCGGTTAAGCTGGCAAAGATAATCGCTGCAAGGATATGTGTCGTGACCTGACCAGTTGTGACTGTAACTATCAAGCAAATGCCAGTCAGATACACTGCAAGTGGTCCGCTGATAATCGGTGTCGCCTCCGTTTGGACGCGCTCAAGCGTCTGATGCATCCGTCTCCGACTGGTCGGTTTCAGTCAGTCGCTGGAGGTAATGAGTGAATACGAGTGCCGCAATCCCAGCTTGAATTGCGAACAATGCTGCCTCAGTTATTGCGGTGGGTGGTTGCAACACTGGGTCGATCCAGCGGTCATACATTGGCTCGTTGTCTTCGATAGTTGCGACGGCCTGTTGATCGGTTGCGTTGAGTCCACCAGTCATGAGACTCGCCCCAGCAATGAGAGTAGCAATAAAGACTGCAGCAAGGAGTGACCGGTAGTGTTGTTTGCTCATGCTGTCACCTCAAGAGGTTCTATTGTCTCGGAACCAAGACGAGTGAGATATCCAATCACGGCAGCTGCGAGGATGCCTTCAAGAATCCCAATCGGTATCTGTGTCAGCGTAAATACCGCTGCGAAATCGAGTGTTGAGATCATAACTGCGTTCAATCCATCCCCAGCAGGAAAGGCAGCACCTAACTGCAGTGATGTCACGAGATATGTTGTCCAGTCGGTCACCACAGCAGCAATAAATGTTGCTCGCTCGAGCGATGTATATGGCCGAATAAGCTGATACCCGATCCAGCCGACTGTCGGACCAATAATCCCCATTGCAGCGACATTAGCCCCAAGAGTCGTAATACCACCATGCGCCAATAACAAAGCCTGATAGAGAAGGACAATTGTCGCAGTAAAAGCCGTGACTGCGGGTCCAAACAGCACAACGAGTAATCCTGTTCCAGTTGGATGTGATGTGCTCCCGGTGACAGAGGGAAATTTCAGTGCTGAAAGGACAAACACGAAGGCAATGCCAATAGCAACAAGTGCCTTTATATGCGTATCCTGACGGATGATATCAATCGTTTGTTTCGCACCATACACGACGATGGGTGCTGCTGCAAGTGCCCATGCAGCAGCCCACCGTGGCGGTAGGAACCCTTCCATGATATGCATTCATCCATCACTCCCTACTCGCCGATTTTAATGCTCTCATAAAACAATTGTGCTTGTACTGCATCAAGTGTGGTTACTGGCTCATCCATGAAATCATATTTGATGTAGAGCAAGCGTAATTGTTTTTATCTGGTATCAAAATAGTCTACTCGAATGACACAGATCACGCTTCCTCATGACGCGCGAGCGGGGCCAACAAAGCCAGAGGTACGTGCAATCACGATTCAAAAGCTCCAATTACAGCCTGATGACCACTTTGTCGACGTTGGTACATGCACAGGGGCAATTAGTATTGAAGCAGCTCCATACGTCGCTCGGATAACAGCAATTGAACGAAAGCCAGAGCGGGTGACAGCAGCACAAAAGAATATCGCCGCGAATGATCAGACTGACACAGTGACCGTTGAGGAGACTGAAGCACCGGATGGACTGCCAAAAGACGCTGATGCATTATTCCTCGGTGGGAGTCGAAACTTTGAGTCGGTCCTTGATCATGCTGTTGAGACGAATGTCGATCGACTCGTCATGAATGTTTCACGCGTTGAGCCCGCGGGTGATGCAATTGAGGCGTTCCGAGAGCGCGAGTTGCTTTCGGCGGTTCGACAAGTGCAGGTAAATAATGGATATGAACTTGCTGGTGCAACGAGTTTCAACGCTAACAATCCAGTCTATATTATTATCGGGCGGTCTGATGCTGGAGGGTTGACCTGATGACGGTGTATGGTGTCGGTCTCGGTCCTGGTGACCCAAAGTTAGTCACCGTCAAAGGGCGTGATATTCTTGATTCTGTCACGACGGTTTACTCGCCCGGACGACTCTCACGGACGGTTGCTCGACAACACGTTCCATCCTCACGAATCGGTGATCTCGATTTCCCGATGACTCGTGACCCAGAGAAGCTTCGACGTGCATGGAAAGACGCAGCGAGTGCTGTTGCTGAGAAAGCAATGAATGATGATGTTGCGTTCGTCACACTTGGTGATCCAAACGTTTATTCAACCTTTGGACATCTCCGGCGAACATTATCAGCGTTTCATCCGACAATTAGCGTCGAGGTTATCCCTGGAGTCAGTGCAATGACTGCCTTTGCGACGGCATTAGATATTGAGATTGAATCTGGAACCGGATTATCGCTCCGCGAGGCGGCAAATGGTTCAGCGCCGACCGGTCCCGATCGAATGATTTTATTCAAAGTCACAGACGCTGTCGAAACACACGAGAAACTCACCGCTGCAGGATATACCGTTCAGTTTGGTCGTCGATTATTCATGGAGCAAGGTGAAACCATCATCACGACTGACCCAACAGAGATTGCTGAACGTGATTATTACACACTCGCATACGCTGAGCGTGAGGGTATTGAGCAAACGGTTCCGACTGCAGCGTTTGATACATCATCGGAGGAATCAGCATGACATCACCAACATCATCAGAACAACTTGACTACACAGAGCGTGAGGGGATTCCGTTTATTGGTGCCGGTCCAGGAGACCCCGAGCTGTTGACGGTTGCTGGTCGGCAACTCATCACAGAAGCCGATCTCGTTGTCCATGCCGGGTCACTTGTCAACAGCGAATTACTTGAAACATTCTGTGCAGACGCAGAACAGGTCAATAGTATCGGCAAAGATCTTGAGGAGTTGATTCCGTTGATGAAAAACGCCTATACCGATGGTCGAACGGTCGCTCGATTACACAGCGGTGACCCAGCGATATATGGTGCAGCATTAGAGCAAATGGATGCTCTTGCTGCTGAGGATGTCCCAACATATCTTGTTCCGGGTGTGACATCAGCATTCGCCGCGAGTGCTTCACTCCGAACGCAATTAACACTGAATGAGGTCTCAAATCACGTTGTGTTTACACGACCACAGGGCAAAACGCTCTCACCTGAAGAAGACCATATTGATGAGTTCGTTGGCTTCGGGGATACGACAGTCTGTATCTATCTTGGGACACACGCTGTTGCCGAGACGATGGATCGACTTCTTGATGCCGGGCATGATCCTGAGATACCTGTTGCTGTTGTGTATCATGCATCATGGCCTGATGAGGATGTGATTAAGGGGACGATTGGGTCAATTGCTGAGAAGGTCGAAGCAGCCGGGTATCGAGCCTCTGCACTGGTTATCATTGGAGAGGCTATCACCGGTTCTGCATATGAGCGATCGTATCTCTATGGTGATTGGGCAAGCGGAAGTAAAAGCGGGGATAACAGCAATGACACGACTGAGACAAACACGGAGTCATCTCCTATCGACGCCAACATAGGCGCAAATGGTGGTGAGTCAAATGAGTGATACTGAGAGTGCGAACGAAGAAACAAGCGGTCATTGTAGTACACCAGACAGTGACGGAGAGGTCGCAACAGAGATTGCTGTCATCGCTCCAGAGCACGCTAGCAATACCGCAGGCAGTATTCAAACAACACTTGCGTCCGCGTACGACCGCATCGATTTGATTGAATATCATGCGGACGCATTTGCCGATCACTGGGGAGTATATGACTGCTTTGTCGGTATTCTTCCGAGTGATACTGTAACCCGACAAACAGCACCACTGCTTGATGACAAGTGGGATGATCCTGCTGTCGTTGTTGTTGATTCAGATCTCACGTGGGCAATTCCAATCACAGGCGGTCACCACGGTGCAAATCAAGTTGCAGACGACCTGACCGCATTAGGTGCTGTTCCAGCAATGACAACCGCTTCCGAGGCAGCGGGGAAACAAGGTGTTGAAACTCGAGCAAAGGCGCTCAATGCGCATGTCGTGAACGGCAGATCAACCGTTGCGACGAATCTTGCCGTTCTTGATGAGACACTTGGTCCAGTGAGTCGGGTTGATGATCCGGCAGCGGTGATTGCAGACCACTCAGTGACTGTGCTCAACCGAAATGGCGAGAACGGTATTGTTCTTGGGACCGGCAGCGTTTCCGGGGCTGATGTGTCACAATTCCTGACTGCGTGGGAGCGTGCACTGTCAACAGCAGAGTGTACGTGGGATGATGTCGACTTTGTTGCGACGGGCACACGAAAAGAGACTGAGCCGGGACTCCTTGCAGCAGCAAATGACGTTGATGTTGGTGTTGTCTCATTTGATAAAGAAACCCTGTTTGAATTTGAAGGTCCAACGCCATCGCGGTCAAAAGAACTCATCGGGTGGCCAGGAATTGCAGAGGCAAGTGCCATCGCAGGGGGACGCAATCACGACCTACTCATCGAAAAGCAAAGACACGATGAAGCGGTAACAGTCGCGGTCGGACAATGAGTGAGCAATCGTCACAACCACAGTCACAATATCGTGTTGAGATAAATCTGAATGCATGTGATGGCATTTTTGCATGTCTCACCCGCGATGATCGGTTTATTGAGGGTCCAGATGGGCTCGCAACAGTCGATGCGACAGCCGATAGCGTTGTTTCGGTATCACGGACAGCTGATCGTATCGTGGCTGTGCTCTCTGAAAATGCCGACACAGCAGAACTCGCCGCAACAGCATGCCCACCAGACGCGATTACGGTGTCTCCGAGCTCAGCTGAGGATGCTGGCGATGACGATGGAATGAATACATCAATACATGATGGACCGTCGCCAGGAGAAAGCAAATGAACGGTGTTGTGCTTGCAGGGACCCAATCTGGTGTTGGCAAAACCGTTGCAACACTCGCGATTATCCAGGCATTTAATCAGGATGGATACCGCGTCCAACCGGCTAAGGCTGGTCCGGATTTTATTGATCCAAGTCATCATACTGCCATTGCTGAGTGTCCCTCGCGTACACTTGATCTATGGCTTGAGGGTGTCGATGGAGTGCGTCGAAATTACTATCGTGGAAGTGGTGATTTTTGTGTTGTCGAAGGTGTTATGGGACTCTATGACGGGGACTGCTCAAGCACTGCAATGGTAGCTGAGGCACTTGATATCCCAATCATACTTGTTGTCGATGCAAAAGCTGGGATGGAAAGCGTTGCTGCGACAGCACATGGATTCCGTTCATATGCATCGCACGCCGGTCGTGATATTGATATCGCTGGCATTCTCGCACAGCGAGCACATGGCGGGCGACATGCTGAGGGGATCCGCGACGCATTACCAGATGAAATCCGGTATTTCGGTCGTATTCCACCACAGTCATCGCTATCAATTCCTGACCGACATCTTGGACTTGAAATGGGATCAGAATCACCGCTGGATACCGAAGCGCTCACCGCAGCGGCAGAGACGATTCACACGGAACAAATCATTTCCGCCGCACGTGCTCCCCCACGTCCTGGAGCACCGTCTGGAGAGACGCAATCACAGTCATCCATCTCAGGTGCCGATAGTGAGTCCAACATCACTCCCAACGCCGAAGTGAGTCGTCCATGTATCGCCGTTGCCGATGACTCGGCGTTCTGCTTTCGATATCCTGCAACACTGGAACGTTTGCGTAAGCGTGCTCATGTCGTGACATTCTCACCGCTCGCGGATGATCCCTTACCGACGTGTGATGGCGTGTACCTCCCGGGGGGCTATCCAGAGTTACATGCGGCTGCGCTCGCTGAGAGCCAAGCAGTCAATTCACTTACACATCGTGCGGCTGATGGACTCCCTGTCCTTGCGGAGTGTGGTGGAATGATGACGCTTGCTGATTCACTCACTACGACTGATGGTAATACATACGAAATGGCAGGCGTTCTTCCGTTGGGTGTACAGATGGAAGACAGATATCAAGCACTTGATCACGTCGAGTTGCGAGCAGACCACTCGACACTTACCGCAGATGCAGGCGAAGTCCGCAAGGGACATGAGTTTCATTACTCTGCGGCAACAGTCGATTCAGATGCGCAGTTTGCATTTACTGTCGAGCGAGGGGACGGAATCGACGGGACGCATGATGGTGTGTTCGAGTATCAAACACTTGGGACATACTGTCATCTTCACCCAGCAAGTGGTGCATTTGATACCTTTCTCAAGCGAGTGCGTTCATGAAGACATCAGGCGAGGTGATAATGCGTCAATATGACATCATACTCAATCTCGGGACACGCTGAGATTCCGCGTTTGACCACCACACTCTGGACACGCCTCCGGTTGATGATCAGAGGTTATGCGATTGCCGCACTCGACGCACTCATACATATACGGTGAGTTCGCTGATGCAAGTCCAACGTACATGCCGATGGCTGTTTCATGTGACTCTGAGAGTGCACCGGTGAGATCACTCACGGATATGATACCGACGAATGGCTCCTCGTGGTTTTCGTCCTGCTCGTGCTTGTGCTCGACAGCAATTCGTTTAATATTATGAGTTTCCATCTTGTCGACTGCCTGTTGGACGGTTGCAACGGACGTCACGGAGATAACTGGTTGCGTCATCAATTCAGCCACTGTCGTTTTCTCAAGATTCTCGTCTGCGCGAATTCCGCTGACGAGGTCAGTTTTTGTCAGAATTCCTGCAGGGTCTTTCACGATGACAGAGCCAATATTTTCATCCAACAGGATCTCTGCAGCATCCGCAACCGACGTATCAGCATTCACCGAGTGGACTGGTGTCGTCATTAACTCTGTGACTGATTGTGTGAGTGATGGCGTCATCAGTATACATATTCACACGGCTACATGTATCAGTATTGGTCTTCTGTCGGTATCTTCAATCCACTCTGGAATTGCATATCGATAATCAGACGAATCAAAGTTGGTGTGTCAATATCGATTATCTGAGACAACGAGAGTACCACCCGCGCCAAAGGACCCTTGTAGACGTACCACCTATATCCAATATACATATGCGTCCAAACGATGCCGCTGCGGACCCATCAACACTGAGCAATGAACTTCCAGATGCCCCAGAAGGATGGCAGCGAAGTGATGCAACTGGCGGGATAACGGAGTATCGATATGCGGGAAATGACGGTGTCTGTGCAGTTGCAAAATTAAGTATTCGTCCTGATTTACTTGGTTCAGATGCTGTTCGGGTTGACCCAAAACGTGGGTGTAGTAGTGGTGAGACGCGATATTACGAGTCAGTTGAGGCTGCTGTCGACGGTGTGACGGCTGAATTACGTCGTGTGACAGAGTTGATTACTGAGACATCGACTGATCACACCGAAACAATCTCAGCAGATAATCGTGAGTCCACACCAGTGGCTGAGTTGGATGAAATGTCTTAATTGTATTCTTTAGAATATCAGTCAAATCTCACATTTGCATGAACCACGTCCCTGATGCTGCTGTTGATGCAATTGATGAATTTGGTAAGTCACGTCTTTTTGGAAATCCAAAACAGGTTAATGAACAGCTTCGGGATGATCTTTCGATTAGAATCAGGTTAATCGAAAACATGTCAACGCCAAGGGATAATATGTCTGTAGACATGAACGAAGAGAGTCGACACAAGCAGACTCACTGGAGTCAAAAATCAAACGATTATTCCGTACACTGTCGATATGAGACAGTGCATACTCATGCACCGCAAACACTCCGTGACCGTGGATCATTTATGACAACAATTGTTGATGCGATTGATTCACGTCTTCAATCCTGGGGGATTGACCCACCAGAAGCATATACCCACACCCACACTGTTGATGGAACCCATTGGTACGAGGGTCAACTTGAACCTCGGTGATTCGAATAAAATTGTAGATTACTTCAAGAGAACTCCAGTAGTTAATATATCGCTCTGAGAATATACGAACTGCAGTATTGACAGAACGAAAAGGTATCAACAGCCGGTGCGAGAGTATTGATATGAATATCCTTCCATTTCCACTTATCACTGATCTCACTGTTTCGCTTCGATTTGTGTTTGGTGTCGTTGCGGCTGCTGTTGCCACAGTCGTGATGAATTATGTCATGGCAGAGCTTCCTGAAGGAGACACACCACCACGGATTGCCGCTGGTGTTCTAACAATGGTACGACCTGAGAACGCACCCCGCCGACTTGCAACAGTTATCCATTATGTTGCTGCTTTGCTAACTGGTCCACTCTTTGTCTGGCTTATCTTTTCTGTCGAGGCACTCCTTAATGACACAGCATTGTCAGTTGCCGTCTCCGCGATTATTCTTTATACGCTTATGATTGGATTTTTTATAATTATCGTCCTCCCACAGTCGCGAGTCTCAGCAACACGAGTAAATACAATTCGTCGCGACTGGGCGCTTGCCGCAGGAGGATATCTTGGAGTGCTTGTGCCACTGATCGGCGGCGTCTCGCTCGTTTTATAATGCAGTGAGTTCGCACCTGAGTGATGAACGGTGAGTGACGTCTATTCAATTCAGCCGTCCGCTCGCTCTGTGTGGCTCTTGCATTGAGAAGGACTCGGGCTCTGTTTTCGCTGATTCCATCATATATCGTTTGTGAACCGCCTTGGGGTCCCGAAGTATTATTTGATTTCTCTCCAGATATCAACAGAGGATCTATCTCAACCAGCCCACGCTCATAATGATCCCGCCAATGTGAATCGTGTCAAGAAGCTCCGCAGCCCCTTCTTTTACAAAACTGAGTCATATTCTCACAAGTTGAACCGCCTATCAGTTATTGATGATTTGATTATCGTCATTCGAGTGTGTAGCGGAACGCGCACACAGGCGTTCTAGACGAACTGAATACGAGTGTGGGTTCAGAGTAAAACACTGCTCAGGGTGTTACCGACTGATGTCGAAGACCTTCACCGCCCAGAGAATCATATGTCACGGCGTGTGAGGAGTTGTGATATGTTCTTGATATCTCACTCGCGCAAGCGTCATTGCTGCGTGACCGCTGTCAATCCCCTGTATGGCATCACAACGCTCTGTGGATGAGGAGTCTGACCTGGGTTGTCGGACTCTCTGAACCAGTGATGACTGAAATATTATTTTAATAATAATCCTTTGTAAAATATTCGGGTTCAATTCAAGCCCTCCCTTGTCGCCGCTTCAGGGTCCATGCCGAACCCGTAAGCTGATGTCAGTCCCCCCAAGCATCCCTGCGAGGAATCGGTTAGAATTAACACCCGAACGGTCACTATGTCCGTCGTCCATAAGGGTCGATGGTCTCACTCCGCTCAACAGCACCAGCACCAGCACCAACACTCACCGCATGACTCCGACAGCGGATTCTGAGAGGTGCCGCATTCTCATTCCCGATTACCTCAGTCAGTGATGAATAAGGATCTGTCACCCGTGTCATGAGTATTCTGACTGTTATTCTCACTGTAAAGTATTGTTTATTTAATATGTCGGTGAGCTTCATTCTCGAGCAAGCCCCAGTATCTCTATCGGTTTCTATACTCGGAGGTTGTGCAGCCCATGGAATATATTTTATATCGCGACATACGGTTTATCAGTATGAACGTAGCAGTAGTTGAGACTACAACGGGTTTCTCCGAGTAATTGGACGGCAGGTTCGGGTTGTACGTCGGTCAGTTGAGGTAAGGATCGCTGGGCAATCCGATGGAAGATAGTACAGCAAGGCTCACCTGTCGGGGTCATAGGAAGACGGTGGCGACGAACCAGATAGTCGACAGAGGTGCCTTCGCAATCACATCCCCGTGATGTTGCGGGTAAGGATTCAGTGATATACGATTATATGATCATGTGTTGAGAGTACAATCATAGATCGATATTTATCGTGAGCTGTCGATTGAGAAAATCCCACAGAAATGCTTCTTAGTAATGACAGCATATTCTGATGAGTTGATGACGTATTTAATTGCATATCTCATTCAGACTGTATACACAGACAATGACTAATCAACGTATGAATACAAAGTCGACCCTCGAAGAGGACACAGAGTCGCAGGAGCAAATACACACTCAATCAGTATCAACAGAGGAAACGTATCGATGTGCGCTTTGTGAGCAAGAGTTTATGACTGATCAGCTAGTGACGGTTTCAACGACGGTGAGTGATGATTCTCTTTGTTCATACTGTGCTGACTCATTATTTGATGAGTTTGAACAGCAGACCAACGCTGGAAAACAATCGCACAGTGTTGATGACACTGGACCCCAATATCGATCATCAGACACAAACTTAGACTCATCAACAATCTCTGAGAATCCCAACCCAACCAGCATTGAGAAATCTGATCAGTCTCGGCGAGCATCCGCTGTCTCATGGACGCCTCCGCGCGTTGGCACAAATGGAGGAGTCCTTGGAACGATTCTTTCGATTCACTCACTCTCACTGTCATTGCTCTGGGCAATTCACCGCACAAATGTTCGATTAATCGAGCGATTCTTTGATGAAGTTGATATGCAGATGATAACAATTCTCTGGCTTACTCTCTCGACAGCTCTGATGATGGTAGCGACATTAACCTAAGGGCTCCATCTAGGATCGATCGGAAATAAACTATTACTCTGAAAGCACGATAGAAACGACGACCACCGGTGGTCGAACCGTCTGTGCTCCAATTGTATGGTGGACAGGGAGCTCAATCTCACCCTTCTGGTTGGCACAAATACGCTTCCGAGAAGAGAGTGGGGAGGGTAGAGATCCAGTGGCAGTGGTCCTCTTAAGCGGAATCACACAGCACTTGGCTGGACACTTCGGTTAACTCTCACTCGACCACATACGCAAAGTGACAAGCCACAGTCTCGAAGTACTGTCTCAGAGTCAACTCCTCGTCCGTCTTATTACGCTCGCTAGACCGAGTGAAGTACCTCGGGGGCAAGCCCCGAGGCACTCGCCCTGCTTGCCGTTGTAGATCTTTGCTGGGGTGAGGATTTTTGCTCGGCGTCTACGGCGAGTTGATGGGGCGCATGTCTCGTTCGCTGGACAGAATGCAGAGCGCTCTGGTGATCTCAAACTCGAAGAATCATCTTGCCCATCCTCACTGTCTCCGTAAACAGATACCGATGTTACTGTTTATATCAGTGGCAAGCAACATGACCGGCACCTCTGTGCGAAACGGTACTCATCAGAATGAAATGACCGGCTTGTGCGGTCCACTTAATTGAAGAAGTCCACAGTGTCAACGATTGTCATTAAATATTCATGTCTACGTGAAAGCCGCGAGTCGATACCGTGGTCATCGAGTGAATAATTAACGCATCATTACTCCTACCCGATATGTTATCTGTGACTACAGGGGTGCATTCACAATCAAACACATGTGATAAACCAAATAACGCTATATAAAATTATCAAACTGGAATTTGTATAACTCCGGCGCGTAGAGCCGACAAATCACTACTCCGATGAGAGATTGGAACGTGGCTTGCCGCATCAGGTACCGGCCATTCTCTCGCTCATGATGTCCCAGGCGGATGTCGTTACTTCTGGTTCAAGCTTCATATCCGAGATATCGATGAGAATGTGATTGTCACTGAAGACGGTCGCGTGATTGAATACGTATCCAATGTCTAAACAATATATGTTACTACCTCACATGCTGCAGCACGTCCCGCCCTAACGTCTAAAAACTGGTAGAGCCCGACCACATGATGGAAAGATTCCTTATTACTTCACCAGAACAGACATTTATGATGGAGTAGTTCTGACTATTGTCACCGAGCAGAGTATCGTGTGACGTAGTTACGATGAACTGCAGGCGGGCACGCGGCGGTACGGTTCACGGATAGCCGTGATATTGTTATCCCTGATGAGTTTCTGACAACACGGTTGGGGTCGTTGCGAATCCTCAATACCGGCTGTGATCTCGGGGCGCCGGTCCTCTAAGACGTAACTGTAGAGGCGACTGCAATCGGTCCCAACTTCTCCCGTGAACAGCGCTAGTCGGCGAGGAAGAGCGCATCTTAAGCTTTGATTATTCGAGCGGATATGACAGCACTCCCGCTCAGCGACGATACCGTCGGTGCAGTCGTCGCGTGCTACTCTCTGAGTCATATCCCGTTTGAAGCCCACCGGACGGTTATTAAGCAGTTCTCCTGTGTTCTCCGACTGGGCGGACGCGTGCTTGTCTCTAAGGACGACACCGACTGGAATAACTCGTACCAACACTGGCTCGGGGATGATGTTGAGATGCAGTGGAGTGCCGCCGGAGCTGACGCGACACGGAGTCATCCTCGAATGGTTGGTCTTATAACCACCGAGGAATGAGAACTGTAATTATCCAGCAGTGATGGGAGCAGTGGATGTTCTTCGAAGCACAGGTGAACCTGTGAACTGCTCTGAGGTCAATCCCAGCCACTCTGGCTTTTTTATCTAGATAGGAACTCGTCGTCACATTAGTGTCTCAGAATTCACTCTCATCGAATCTATCCCTCTTTGTCCAACAACGTGAGTGCATTATCAGCCGCTCACGATTGGCACACACATACTCGCCAGCGTTGGAGTTCAACTCGCGAGGCACTCTCACTCACTATCTGTAGATACCGACATGTTACTATGTTAGTTATACCCGTACAGACCGATATATGTCGGTCATATAAGCTGTAATATATGCGTTCAGCGACCCTACAGTATGGCACTTGATGAGATCAAGTTGAGCCGCCGAAATGCATTGGGACTTTTTGCAGCAGCCGTTATTCCCTCAGGTATCCTTGCGCAGCTCTCAGATCAGAGTGCAAGGGACATGCAGACGGTGCATATGCAGCGAATCGGTCGATATGCGACCGGGGAAGCTCTTGGTGGGGCTGAAATTGTTGCATTCCACCCACCAGAGGATCGATTGTTTGCCGTTAATTCAGGCGCTGGGCAGGTTGAAGTACTCGACCTTTCTGATCCGACGACACCGAGTCAAGACGCAGTTCTTGATGCAAGTGATGCGCTTGCATCGACAGACCTTGCAATCGACACAGTTGGTGGGACAAATAGCGTTGATGTCAGTGATACATTGGTCGCCGCAGCTATCGAAGCTGATCCAGCAACAGACAATGGCGCGGTTGCGTTTTATGATCCTGCTTCGCTTGAGCTTGTCACCGCAGTTGAGGTCGGTCCGCTCCCTGATAAGGTAACATTTAGTCCAGATGGTAACTATGTTGTCGTCGCCAACGAGGGTGAGCCTGGTGAGTCGGACCCTGCAGGGTCTGTCAGTGTAGTCAATATCGCTGATGGTGCCGAGAATGCAAGCGTGACGACAAGCACATTTGAGCAATATGATGGACAGGAAGCGCAACTTCGCGCAGAGGGTGTACATATCGCATCAGCCGGGGATGCACCGGCATCAGCATCGACAGCGTTTGAGCCCGAATATACAACCGTCACCCCCGATTCAACGACCGCATTCGTTTCACTGCAAGAGAACAATGCTATCGCAACGATTGATCTTGCATCAGGAGACATTACGAGCGTCGATGGGCTTGGATTCAAGGATTTCTCGCTCCCAGGGAATGAACTTGACACGAGTGATGTTGATGATATTAGTCTTCAGTCATGGCCAATTAAGGGAATGTATCAGCCGGATGCGATTGACACGTACCAAGTTGGTGGCGAGACATTTGTCGTCACTGCCAATGAGGGCGATGCCAAGGATTTCGAAGTTGGAATTCTGAAAAACCTTTCATTAGATCCGGCTGGGTTTGATCTTTCAGAGAATGCATACGTTGATACCGTCGAGGAACTGAAACAGCCGACACATCTCGGGAATATGGAGGTCAATGAGGCGGCAATGCGTGAGTTTGCTGACACAAATGGAGATGGTGCATACAGCGACATTTATGCTATCGGTGGTCGCTCATTTTCTGTGTGGCATCATACTAGTAGCGGACTGGAACGAGTATTTGACAGCGGGAGCAAATTTGAACAAGTCTTCGCCCGAAAGTATCCGGGTGGACATCAAAATACTGTCGAGAGTGGTCCAGAAACTGAAAGTGTCACACTCGGGGAGATTGGTAACCAAACATATGCGTTTGTCGGACAAGAAAAGGGAAGTGGAATTACAGTGTACGACGTTACCTCACCAGGGGGCTCAGAATACATTCAAATGGTGGTTAATCGGGACTATGCAGTGACCGAGGATGATCTTGAGGCTGCTGCTGAGGCAAACCCCGATACTGACTCCCCAGCCAGAGCAGGGGACTTCGCACCGGAGGGGCTCGACTTCGTTCCCATTGAGGATAGCCCGACCGATATGCCGCTCCTCTGTGTCGGGTTTGAGCTCAGTGGAACAATCGGGGTATTCGAAATTGAACCGGTCCCAGAGTAAAATAGGTTTAATGGTATTTTCACCGACAATTGAGGTATAACTCAATCAACACCGTTATTATTTAATTTGAAGCTCCTGCGGTATATATGTGCGGTGAGTGAATATATATCGACACATGTACTGATTTTTGTTCATCCATTGTAATTTGTGCTCACTATGTTTTGATAGCTGTGATTGTAGAAGTTGCATGGATTAAACCACCGTTTCGGGGCGGGGAGGATGTCAAGTTGTTTTTTATACTATCCGGTTAACACGTGAATCTCAAGTTTGAAGCGAAAACTGCCGATGGGTGAGTGGACTCGAAAGCCGAAAGAGGTACTCACCGTCGGAGTGTGAATATTCCAGCGACGATAAGTGCGGTAATAACTGAAATTGTCGCGATAACGCCAATAATCGGAAGAGCGCCCGCGTTCGCAATGTTAGGAATCAGGGACGGAGCTGATGATGTTGATGTGGGAGTCGTCGTTGGCTCCGCGGTTGATCCGACGACGTTCACACCGCGAATAAAGACCGGCTCTGATTCGACCGATTCTTGTCTCGCGATTAGTTCATATGACTCTGCGTTTGGGATTGTGACTGTTAATTCACCATTCTCGTTGGTCTGACCGACGGATTCGGTATTGCGTGTGATGGTGACACCTTGGACAGGTTCCTCATATGCGTTTGTGACCTCGACTGAGACCGACTCACCGGCGATAATTCGATCGCTCGCAGTTGTAAGATTTAATCGTGGCTGACGTGTCAGCTCGTAGGTTCTTGTCTGCCCGCTCTCATTCACGATGAGTGTTCGATTGATACCTGTATACTCTGGCTTTGTCACTGTTACTGGCACTTCAGTGTTGATTGGAATGCGCGCCACAGCACGTCCATCACCAAGCGTTTGTACATCACCAACGCCAGAGATACTGATTGTCGCGTCGGCGACTGATTCTGGGGGTGAGAAGTGTGGATCAACGATAATAAACTCAGTCGTCACACCGCCAGTATTAAGATTGAGATTGATATTCGTTTCACCGTCGACCTCAATGGTTCGATTAATCGTATAATATGTAGGTTTCTCAACTGTGAGAGTATACTCACCAGCCTCAAGCGTCTCAACCGAAAATGTTCCATCTCGTGATGTGTTTCCGTTTGCGACGGTTCGATCATCCATGATTAACGTGACACGGGCATTTGCAATGGGACCACTATTCGTGTCAACACCGACACTCAGCGAGGACCGCTCGGAGACGTCTAATTCAACACGTTGCTGATCTGCATTATCAATCACATACGGGAAGTTTCGAACATAATCAGGATGCTCAATGGTAATTTCAATTCGCTCGTCCCTCGGAACATCGAGTAAGACCATTCCATTGCTTGCTGTGTCCGCTGAGACCGAGTTCGCTCCCCATTCTGCCGTGACAGTGACACCTTGGACAGAGTCGCGTTCATCATCAACGACTTCGATTGTGATTGTTGTGAGGTTATTTTCCTGTGCTGCCACAGGAGAGACAGCAGCAAAAAGAATCAACACAGCCACCACCAGTTGGAGTCGTCTGTCGTTCATATTCGATACAGATGTAGCCACTACATAGCTGTGACTCTCTTTAGCCATGCTGAATCATATACTGGTATTCGGTCTCATGTCTATGCTGATATCGATGGATCAGAGCCAAGTGACGCTGTGTCACTATCGTCAAAATTTTTATTCAGTGACATTAATATCGACCCCTGGTCTGGTCTTCTTATTATCTGGCAGATTATTGAGCGGCTCGGTAATATCCAGTATATTCGCACTCTCCTGCCATAACCGTCGTGCGGCTGCATCATCTCGTGCATCCGAGGATGGCTCTTTAAGCTGTTGACCGGCAAGGTACTTGCCTGAGTAATCGGTTGTTTGTGATGATATTCCAGCGAATAACAATTCAGCAGCACCATCATTGACACTTGTGACTCCCGGGAGTACCTCAAGTGACTGTACAATCCGTGGTAATGGACCAGGGAGAAATCGTGTGAACCCGCTGCCAGGGATTGCGCCAGGGTGAACACATACTGCGGTAGCTGTGTGGTCGCTTATATCAAGTCGCTGCGCAAGCTCAGTCGTGAATAGTATATTTGCTAACTTGGAATGATTATATGCCCAGAACGCACTGTGATTGTCGACACTTCGAGTTCGATCAATATCTAAGGATGCTCCTTGATGTGCTGCTGATGCAGTTGTCACGACTCGGGCATCGGTGTTGAGATAATCAAGAAGTTCGGTCGTGAGTAGATATGGTGCAAGGTGGTTTATGTGAAATGTATACTCAACGTCGCAGCTGGTGAGTTGCCCATCGCGGAAGACCCCGCCAGCGTTATTATACAGAAGATCAATCCCGTCTGTTGTCGATCGAACAGTCGCCGCGAGCTCGCGGACTGCCTCAACATCAGCGAAATCAGCAGCGATAAATTGTGCATCGGCACCATATGCGGTTACTGTATCGACAACATCAGCACCAGCGCTTGCATCACGCCCATGCACAATTACATCAGCACCAAGACGACCGAGTGCGATTGCGGTTGCCCGACCAATGCCACTTGTTGACCCAGTAACGAGTGCTTGCATTCCAGTGCAATCAACATCTGCAACGCCCGCGAGTTGCTCTGGTGTTGAAGTCATATAATACTCTCAGTGCTGGAAGGGATTATCAGTTGCTGGCGGTATGAACCCACTCGGTTGGACCTATGCACTTGACATCCTCCTCGGGGTGAACGCGGAGGAATCCCACGGCACCACACCGCCTGGTTGGGAGTGTCAGGTTCAGGTTCACAGACTGCCAAGCGAACACACCGTGTGAATCGGTCTGCAGTCGGAGCTGGGCAAGGGATAGCCTTTTGTGATTAGAAGTGCCAAATCCTTGGTATTCCTCTCTTTAGCCGAAAACGCGTTCCTGTGTGGGTTGTGCCACAGGAACTTCGGTCAGTGTCAACAGACTCAAAATTACTTGCATCGTTAACGATAGTCCGATGCTTGTTATTCGATTCCCACACAGACCCTGTTTCCAAAGTGGGCGGACACTCATGCTCACACTCACACCTGAACCGCCACCTGTCGGGCGCTTGAGGACACTGTGGTCATATCCAGTGCACCGACACTCATATCCGCGTCATATTACAACATCAATGGTCCGAAAACCCCGCGGCGGTGCGTGTCCACACGCTGTGAACGACGTGGGATTGCGTCTGTATCAGCTATAACTCGTCGTTAGTGATTGTGGAACATACTCAATTAGATATCGTAAGATGGTATGAACCTCATGTTTCCCCTGTGTTCGGCGATAACCGTCCTTCGCTAAGAAATAACTCGATTTGAGTATCTACTTATCGATTACGACTATATATTATATTTGATAGCAAATTTGAATACAATAGTTCCATACGACAAGAAATAATCTTGAATATATTATTCAATTATCGAATCCGATATACTCGTGTTTTTAACAGCAAAAATAGAATTATATCTCTGTTTTGGTAATTAATATGTGATTGCCTCTGTCAGAATTATTTGACCCCGGTGAGAGCGGCTTCAATGAGACTGAGCTACGCACAACTGCAGTTGCTGGATTCAACATGAAGCATCCCCGAGGTGAGCAAACGTTTCGAGACGTATGTGTTATTCAAATGATTAATTCCCGTTTGATATAGCAGTTCGCAGCGTCATCGCGATGTGAGGGAGACGAGCAACGCGCGTACGATAGGATAGCTTACGCGAAACAGAATAATAATAATATTTCATTACTCAAGTATAAGTAGGTGTACACCTTCATCGTCCCTAGTTTGGCTGCGATAAAGAGATGATGACCCAGTCTCTGTCATTGCATTGCTGCCTGTGTGGTCCTGATAATCATAGTTTTCCTACCCAGAGGCTTCGCTTGCTTCGTTATCTGGGGCTGAGCATATAATATGAGCGATATGAGCAACGCCGGTTCGTGTCTGTGGAGTCACTCTACCCATCACCACTCTGTATTCCTTGAGGTTATATTCGATACACCTCTTGGTGGTGTAACAGGAACAGTCACACTCCCAGAAATATTTGAACTCTAATATGCTGGGCGAGAACCTTACTCTCGGAGACATCAGGATCCTCTCTTGCTCTCTTGATTGTCCGTGTCGACAGATAGACCTCCCCGCTTGTGGTGAATATAGAGTGCTTACTCGCCTGCATGAACTACCTCGGGGTTGAGTTCCGAGGCTTCTTGCTGCTTGACCGCTCAGATTTCACAAGTCACCATCGGTCTGATACTCTCGAATGATGGAAAACAGGGTCGTGATCGGCTGGTTCATTCAGCCTGTTGCCATGCCTCATAATTGAAGAACCATTGAGAACAGGTATATTCCGGTTCAATGCGTCTAAGCTTTCGCACTAATCAGCAACGACGCCTTACGATCTGCGTAGGTCTCGAAACCCGTATCAAACACACTAGAACTGCTTTCCGTTGCGGTTTGAACAAGTCGTATGACCGCAGTCAAAATATTCCTGACTCGTGTACTCAAGGGGTCTATTATTTGAAGAGATTCCACTCGATTCGGTCTTATCCTTACTGCTGTATGATCGGTCGGGGTGCAATCGTGTCCATCGCTGGCTGATATTATTCATTTTTCTAAGCCGGGTCAGTATCGTCAGGTCGTCTGAATTCGCTATTATTACCCAGACCACGGAGGAATGTCATTCTATTTTCGACCGGATGTTTCATTTCCCTCAGCCAATATCCATGATATCTATCTTATCTGGTGGAATAACGACAGTACGTATGTTATGAAATACAGGGTTTCAACGTCCTCTTTCCCTTGCCTCCGCCGTTTAACAACCTTCGAGACCCCCCCAGACAGCATTGTCTCGGGACTTGGGCGATCCCACTATTGAACCCGTCTGTCGCCGCTTATATCGCTATCCTGTCGTCTACCGTCGGTTTGGTGATTGTGACACACTCGGTCTCATATTGTTGCAGTGAGTGCTTATCTAAATACGAGTTGAACTGTTGGGCAGGGTCGGTCGGACCGTGCTTCAACTCGCGTTGGATAAACACATAAACGTGGTCGTCTGCGAGCTTCAATGCCAGAATCTCGTATTGGAAGTGGTTGACATCTTCGAAAGCGACTCCCGCACGTCGCCCTCCACCGCAGAAAACCCAATATTGGTATATCAAACACTAGAGGGTATAAATGTCGCCAGACTTCATTCAAGGAGGATTTACAGTAAAGCGAATACGTGAGCACATCCTGAGGCACTCAATTATCATTTAATAATAAATCATAAAGAGAATATTTTTTTAATTAGCCATTAAATCTATTAAATAATGACTGCATCACAGAGGCTAACTGATGCTGCACAATTTCACGTAAGAAATATCGGTGGGATTGATGAAGCATCTGTTGTCATTGAACCCGGTGTAACCGTATTGACCGGTGAGAACGCAACAAATCGAACATCATTTTTGCAGGCGGTGATGGCGGCAATGGGAAGCAACGCAGCGACACTGAAGGCGGATGCTGATGAGGGTGTTGTTGAACTGGTGCTTGGTGACACAACATATCGGCGGACTGTTTCTCAAAGTGGTGATGAAATTATTTTTGACGGTGATACATATCTGAATGATCCGGAGATTGCTGAAAGATTTGCATTTCTTCTTGAGGATAACGACGCACGCCGTGCTGTTTCTCGGAGTGCCAATCTTCGTGAGATAATCATGGAGCCGGTCGATATCGAAGAGATTAAGCGTCAGATATCGTCACTTGAATCACAGAAGACAGAGATAGATGAAAAGATATCGAATATTGAATCAAAAAAGAGAAGACTTCCGGAATTAGAAAAACAAAAAAAGAATATTGAATCTCAAATATCTAAAAAGAGGAACGAGCTGTCCAAAAAAGAGATACAGATTGATGAGAATAGTCGTAATATTTCGGATAGTCGGGAAAAAGAGGCTGAGTTGGAATCGAAATTAAACAAATTACGATCGACTCGATCAGATTTAGATTCAGTTCGTCAACAAATCGAGACACAAAGAGAGAGTATTGAGTCATTGCAGACTGAGCACGAAGAGAGTAAGACAGCACTTTCAGAGTTGTCAAGTACGCCAGCGGCGGAACTCGACCAGCTTGAACAGCAGATTGCTTCACTCCGAGATGACCGACAGAGTCTGAACGCTGAGATCTCACAACTCCAGAACCTCATTCAGTACAATGAGGACCAACTTGAAGATGGAGAGTATGATGTGATTGCGCGCATTAGCGATGATGTTACCTCATCGACAGACACTACAAAAGACGCTGATAGAGCGGATACAATCACAGATCAATTACTCACTGATGAAGACACAGAATCTGAAACAATTACCTGCTGGACATGTGGATCGGCAGTTGATCGTGAGCAGATCGAAGCAACAGTCGATCAGTTGAAATCGGTTCGGGCTGATCGTGTGCAATCACTTAATGATGTGAAGTCGAATCTCGACTCATTGAAGACTGAAAAGCGTGAAATTGAGTCAGAACAAACACGTCGATCGAATCTTGAAGAGACAATTGATCGAATACAACAGGAAATCAATCGACGAGAAGAACAATTAGAGACGCTCAAAGAGCAACGACAAGAACTCACAGCGACAGTGGAGGCACTCGAGGCTGAGGTTGATGAGCTCGAATCTGAGAGCTTTGAGGATATACTCTCACTTCATCGTGAAGCGAATGAACTTGAATTTGAGATTGACCGACTTGAGTCTGATCGCCAATCGACATCGGATGAGATTGAGTCGATTGAGGCAGCGATTGATCGCATAGATACTCTCGAGACCGAACGTGCAAGCATTGTTGCACAACTTGAGGATGAACGAACAAAGATTGATCAGATTGAGCACGAGGCTGTCGAGCAGTTCAATACACACATGGAATCGATCCTTGATATTCTTGCATATGAAAATCTTGATCGTATTTGGATTGAACGCACTCAGGCAGAGGTTCGGTCAGGACGCCAGAAAATTGAGCAGACTGTCTTCGAGCTTCATGTGATTCGAACGACTGCAAGTGGAACCGCGTATGAGGACACTGTCGAACATCTCAGTGAGAGTGAGCGGGAGGTCACTGGGCTCATCTTCGCCCTTGCGGGGTATCTTGTGCACAATCTATACGAGACTGTACCGTTTATGCTATTAGATTCATTGGAAGCAATCGATTCGAATCGAATCGCGGCACTTATTTCATACTTCTCTGAATTTGTCGAGTATCTCGTCGTTGCACTTCTCCCTGAAGATGCACAATCAATTGATGACGAATACGCGCGGATTACAGATATCTGAATCGCGCTATCTGAGTGATAATTGTCTAATACGGGATAACTGTCATATATGTGTAGAAAATCGTACAGATGAATTATCAATGATGCAGCGAACTCAGGTAGCTAGTATCAATATGGAATGAAATCAGTGGAGACGTACAATATCTGGATGGGTAGTGTCTATTTGAATGGACACGTCGGAAAACACGGGCGCAAAGGCAGATAACAAATCAAAAAGAGAAGCAATTATAATCATACTTATGAGTACAAATGATAGTCGGCCTGCAAGTAAGGTCGCTCGATTAATCGAGGAATATGAATTAGACGGACTTGGCGCGGATCTCGAAGCGCGATGGACCGGTGATGACAATGACCGGATGAGCCTCCGCGACCTTGCGACGTTCTTTAATCAGCAGTTACTCCGTCAGGCACTCATTACCGCTGATAACGGCACTGGGGCGCTTGATAATACCGTTGAAACAATTTATACCCGACTGACGAGTGATGATGTGAGCTCTGGTGTTCGGACGGACACACGCTCTCGACTTGAACAGCGTGGTGTTGATGTTGATGCGCTTGAGTCTGATTTTGTCACGTATCAAGCAATCCGCTCATACCTCAAAGATTGGCGTGGCGCGGAATATCAAACGATATCGGATGAGGCAAAGATCAAAAAAGATCTCGAAAGCATTCAGCGGTTACTGAGTCGGACGACATCTGTAACTGAAGAGCGTATTGAAAAGCTCCGCGAGACTGACCGAATCGCGCTCGATACATTTGAGGTGCTGTTGGACATTCAGGTTCTGTGTCAAGCCTGTGGTGATCAACACTCTGTGACAGAGTTACTCGAAGGTGGCGGCTGTCCGTGTCAAATGTCATCTAACGAATAATAATTGCTCGTTAGGAGTTTTCCAGTCAGTCAGAGATAATTCGAATCAGCTCTGCATCATTTGAATCGACTGCTACATACATCGCTCCAGAATCAGGAGCGACCGCAACAGCGCGGATGCGCCATCCACGATTTGTGAGAAGGTGGTCAATTAATTCAACCTGACGGGTATCAATGCGGAATCGCGCGAGTGATTGCGAGGCCAATCCACCAACAAAGAGATCTCCCTGCCATGCTGCGATGCCACGCGGAGCACTTGCTGCCTCAGCAGTGTAAAACGTCATGCCACTCGGGGGAAATCCACCACTTCCACATGGCCATGAATACACTGGTGTGGTTACATCGTCTCGGTCACTGTGTGAAACACCAATCGGTTTATCACTCCCGTACTGACAGCTTTCATCTGCGACTGGCCAGCCATAATTATCACCGGCAGTCAGTATGTTGATCTCGTCACCGTCTCGTTCACCGAATTCCGTCTGCCAGACTGCGTCCGTCTCAGGATGAACAGCCAGTCCTTGCGCATTCCGATGACCATAACTGAATATTGCATCTTGTGCGGTTGGGTCATCAACAAATGGATTTGACTCAGGGATTGTCCCATCAAGGTTCATTCGGAGTGTCGTTCCGAGATCATTCCCTCGATCCTGAGCGACATGATCTGGACCAAAGTTTTTGAACTGTCGATCACCGACAGTTACGTACAATTTGTCATCTGTACCAACAATAACACGTGATCCGAAGTGACCTGCTGAGTCGACATACGGACGAGCAGTGTAAATCACCTCAAAATTGGTAAGTTGAAGATCATCTCGGTCTAGTTGCCCACGCCCAACGGCAGTTGTTGTTGCACCATCATCGCGAGCGACCGCATATGTCAGATACACCCATGATGGGTCTGGAAATGAGGGATGCACGCAAACATCAAGAAGACCACCCTGACCACGGGCGAATACGTCTGGTGTTCCACTGACACGGTCATATGTGCCTGCGGATCGGTCAACGAGTAACAACCGACCGACTCGTTCAGTAAGTAGTGATGTCCGGGCATCGGGGAGATGTGTCAGTCCCCATGGACGAGTGAGTCCAGTGAGGACAGTTTCGATACGTACCTGCGATACTGTTGACGTATCCGATTCTGCAGATGGAGACACCGTGGCGGATTCTCGCTCGCTTGCTGGTGCTGGTGTGGATCCTGATTTATCACTTTCAGTCGTCATACAGCCAGTGAGGACCGCCCCAATGCCAGCGCTCGAAATAACGGGAAGTATACTCTGACGGAGATATGACCGACGTTTCATATTTATTCTATCGTATGTATATGTATCAAGACATCGTAAATGCGCATTTGCGTATCTCACCTATAGGACAAGCCCTTCAGTCTGCACCAGCAACCGAGTGAGGCAACCGAGAGAAACGAAGAGTAGTTTACTATCCTCTAAGTGCTTTAACAGGTGGATCATTTGCAGCTTTCCAGGCAGGATATATACCGCTCAGGATACTCGCAACGACCGCAAAGGCAAATCCAGATAAGAGATGTTGGAGTCCTGCCCAGGTAAACACTAACATTCCATCGCTGGCGAGCACCTGAAATAGCACATATCCAGCACCAAGTGATGCTGCGGCACCGACGATACCACCGATAAGACCTAGAAACATTGCCTCTGCAAGAATCATCCGAAGGACCTCTCCACGACGAATGCCAACAGCTCTCAACACGCCGATTTCCCCACGGCGCTCAATTGTACTCATCAACATGACATTTAGAATTGCAACACTTGCAACAATCAATGAGATAGATCCAATGCCAAGAAGTGCGAGATTGAGTGTGTTTAAAAACGAATTAATATTTTCCTGTGTGCTCGCAAAACTCCTGATACTCAGTATTTCTTCACTATCACGCCCCTGTTCATTAAATTCCGCCTCAAGCGTGCGTGCAACAGTCGTCGCAGCCTCGCCGCTTGCAGCAACAATGGTGACAGAATCATAATATTCCTGTTCAGAAAGTGCGGACAACGGGAGGACAAGTTCATTTCCACCGCCACCACCGAAGCCATCCTCAGCCGCAAGGAATCCACGGATTCGATACAATGATCCATCGTATTCAACGGGGTCACCAATTTCAAGTCCTAACTCACGAGCCGTTTCGATACTGAGTAATGCACCGTTTTGAAGCCGAGTGGGCGCTTTCCCAGTTGTTGTGTCATAGAGTGCACTCGCCTCTGTGACTCCAACGACGCTGACGAATACCTCCTGTCCATCACGAGATGTGATTGCGGTCTGATTCGTTTTCTGTGGGACAACGTCGGCATCAGCGATGATATCCCGCATCTGCTCGATCTGATCGGTCGTGACACCGTCTTGTGTGCTATCCTGCCCAGAACTCACTGCAACCTCATTCGTCAGGCTGCCAAGATTTGACTGCGCCTGCTGTTGAAGCGCCGCACCAGCCATCCCAAGTGAGGCAATTGCAATAACACCGATGATGATTCCGAGGGTTGCTAATCCTGTTCGAACTCGATTTCGACCGAGATTCCGCCACGCCATTTTAATACTTGGAAAGCGGCGCAAGAGACTGCTGAAACCAATCACTGCACGCTCCCGTCGACGAGTCGAACAACACGGTCAGCATACTCAACAAGTTGTTCATCGTGAGTCACAGCGACAATCGCAATATTTTCTTCATTTTTGAGTCGCGTGATCTCTTCAAGAATTGTTTGACCAGTATCCTGATCGAGATTTCCTGTCGGCTCATCCGCAAGCAGAATTTCGGGGCTGTTAATGAGTGCACGAGCGATTGCAACACGCTGTCGCTGCCCACCCGAGAGCTGATTTGGTGTGTGTTCAACTCGATCGCCGAGTCCGACGCGCTCAAGTAATTCGACAGCACGGTCGCGACGATCAACGGATGTATCCCACATTGAGGGTAACTCTACGTTCTCAGTCGCAGTGAGCATCGGCAACAAATAGAAACTCTGAAACACAAATCCGATTCCCGACCGGCGTTCTTCTGTCAGTTCGTCTTCGGTATAATCTGTTACATCGTTATCATCGAGAAAGACAGTTCCGCGCGTTGGCGTATCAAGAAGTCCAATCATATTGAGCATTGTACTTTTGCCAGAACCAGACGGTCCAATAACGGTAACCATCTGTCCGCGGTCGGCGTGGAAATCGATTCCTTTGAGCGCTTCAACGGTCTGTTCACCACTTTGATACCGTTTAAGCACATTATGAAGCTCAATAACACTCATTGTGTGACACGACGCCAGCGATAGGCAGCTACTGTTATGACAAGCACCACAACAACAGCACCAATCGGAAGAATCGGGAGAGTGCTGAGCAGTCCACCACTACCGGCACGGTCACCGCGCTCGCCATTGGATGGTTGAGCGACTGCTGCAGCATCTTGTGTTCCAGTTGATGCATTCAGTATTTCTGTGGATAGTGGAATTTGCTGCGTTTGCTGAATGCGGTTTCCTTCAACGACATAGCCAACGGTGACAGGGACTGTCTCAACGCCTGGCTGTACCGATGCGGTAAGTTCGAATGTTGCAAATTCACTTGCTTCTACTTCGCCAATAAAATATTCACCTGATGGTGAGACAGGAGTTGTTGAACGAGTGTCAGCAATACTGAGTAAGACTCCATCAGCATTTGTCCGACCAAGATTTGCCGCATCTCCGGTGATTGTCACTGCTGTGCCACCCTGTGTTGTTTCAACACTTGTCAGTCGGATCTCCCCAAGTGCCTGATCAGTCGTTGTAGACACTGAGTGTGTTTCACCAGCAGCTTCATATCTTGCTGTGAACTCCAATGGTCCATTGACGCCGCTTTCAGGCGCAAACGTGAGAGACCGGCTCGTCTCGGCTTGTAGATTTGAGAGCAGCTTTCGAGCGATAACGTCTCCATTCGCTGCTGCGTTCACTGTAATATCACTCAGATATGTATTTCCAAAGTTAGTGAGTTCGACTACTGTTGCACCTGATTGATTCGCGTTGGTGCTTACAGAGAGATCAACATTGACGCGCGGACGCTCAACGGTAACTGGGATTGTCTCAGTCGTTCGATGTGTGACTCCATTGCTCGTTTGATAAATGACTGTCCCGGTCAGCGAGTGACGCCCGGGCGATTCAAAATACGCGTCATACTGAAACGTCTGCTCGCTGCCGGATGCAATTGATCCACGTGTCCGCTGTGGTTGTTCAATCCGCGGATCATCGACTGTGAGTTGGACGCCGGTAATTGCTTCATCATCACCGTTTGCAACAGTAATATTGATTGGTGCAAGCCCCCCAGCGGCGACAGTGTCAGTTGCTGATGATAAAAGCGTGCTATCACGCTCAACAGAAATATACACTGGCTTCTGAATGGAAAACACACTGCCGGAATCCTCTTGTCCATACATTGTAACCGTGAGTTTCTTTTGGCCTGGCTCATCGAAGACAACAGAAAACGGCACTGTAACCGATGTCCCTGGTCCAAGCTTTCCAATATCATCGGCATTCTCATCGATAGATGGACCATCGATACTTACCTGGGATATTTTCACACTTCCGGAGCTCGTTTCGGAATTTCGAAGCTCCGCATCGATGATCACGACATCACCCGGGGAGGGGTTCGTCGGTGTCACATTAATAGAGCCAATCGTCACATCCGACTGTTGAGCGGTGACAAGAGGTATGAACCCTGCGGTGACGATGATAATTACCACTGTTAGGAGGATTAAATTGCGTGCTTGCCGGCGGTTCATTTTCTCCCTCGGCATGCACAGAGCGATTCAGATCTGGTGACGATAGAATCAAGCTGATGGTGTCTTTGACAGTAACAACTCATGTATAAACTGGATGATGTATGAACGATGACCTGTATTGCTGTTATGTCGACATCGGTAGACAGTTGATTGGTACTATCGGGGACGTTACGATTAATCATGACCGCAACCGGTCTGAGTTGGCTATTAGTACCCACACTCTCATAAATAAGCGAATACGCTGGGGATTTATATTCGATGCGAAGAGTTACAGAAGTAGTAACATCTGTTCATATTAATATTTGGAACTAACTCAGATTTGAATAACAGATGAATAATACGCAGTATGTCCGGGAGTGAGGGAAGCTGACGTCGAACCAGGGTGCTGTAGGTGTAATTATGTCTCGAATATGAGTATGACCGAGGACTCGAAAAACATCTCATCCCCTCAGCTATAATATGAATATTATCAGGCTGTATCGGCTATCTCAAGTGACGATGAAGTCGGATGAGATTCAAGAAACGACTCGATTCGAGTGAGTGCAGTTTTTAGATCATCCATCCCAGAGGCATATGAGACTCGCAGATGACCCTCACCACCGTCTCCAAAGACGCGTCCGGGAACGAGTGCAACCCGTTCTTCATGAATAAGTGCTTCTGCAAACTCCTCGTCATCTTCCCACCCCGGTGGGCATTTTGGAAAGACATAGAATGCGCCCTGTGCTTCAAAACAGTCCATCCCAAGTTCGTTAAACCGCGAGATGACAAATCGACGGCGACGGTCAAACGCCTGACGCATTTTCTCGACGGCTGGCTCACATGAATTGATTGCTTCCATCGCTGCTGCCTGCGCAGTTGTCGGTGCAGAAAGCATTGTGTACTGATGAATGCGGTTCATCGCATCAATAACATCCTGTGGACCGAGTGCATACCCTAACCGCATTCCCGTCATTGCATATGCTTTCGAGAACCCATTGAATACGAGAGTTCGCTCGCGCATGTCCGGGAGCGTTGCAATTGAGACGTGCTCATCATCATATCGAAGCGCAGAATAAATCTCATCTGAGAGTACAAATAGATCATGCTCACGAACAAAGGCCGCAACATCAGCAAGTTCCTCTCGTGTCATGACCGCGCCAGTGGGATTATTTGGATAGCAAAGAACGAGTGCTGACGCCTCTGATGCATTCGCAGCAACAAGATCCTCATATGTAAGGACAAAATCGGTCTCCGCACGCGTTGGGACAGACCGAACCTCACCGCCAGCAAACGTCACAGATGGTGCATATGAAATATACGACGGTTTCGGGACAGCAACAATCTCATCTGGATCAACAAGCGCTCGCATTGCAAGGTCAACTGCCTCACTCGCACCAGCAGTAACAAGAATCTCCGAATCAGGATCATACTCAAGATCATATTGTTTGACATGATCAGAAATATTTGCTCGGAGATCACTTCGCCCTCGATTGGCGGTATACGACGTTTTTCCGCGCTCAAGTGCATCAATTGCTGCCGACCGGGCCGCCCATGGTGCGGAGAAGTCCGGCTCACCAACACCTAATGAAATGATATCGTCCATCTCATCTGCCAATTCAAAAAATCGCCGAATACCAGATGGCGGCGTCTGTTTTGCTCGTTGCGATAGACGGTGTGTATTGTCACTCGCGTGATTGGTGGCATTGATGTCGCCGTCGCCCTGCTCTGATTCGATCGATGATGCTGAATGACCTTGCCGATCAGTCATGGTGACACAGCAAGCCTATCATCCTCATCATTATTCTCGAAATAAATGCCACGTTCTTTGTATGTTGTCATCACGAAGTGTGTTACAGTTTGTGTTACTTCCGGAATTGGTGCAATTTGCTCGGAGACAAACGTAGAGATATCATGCATCGACTCTCCCTCAACTTCGACAGCAAGATCATAGCTTCCTGAGACAAGTCGAAGTGAACTTACCTCAGAGAATTTGGCGATTCGACGTGCGACCTTTTGATATCCTGTCTCGCGGTCAAGTTCGACGTTTAATTCGACCTCTGCACGAACATGATCTGTGTCAAGACGATCCCAGTCAACAACCGCCTGATACCCACGGACAGCGCCCTCGGCTTCTAACTCGTCGACAAGCGCATCGACTGTCGTTGCGTCAACACCAAGTTGACGTGCAATATCATCTGCGCTCTGTCGAGCATCGTTCAGCAACAGATCGACCAGTTCCCGCTTCGTTGCCATACAGGTGCGAAGAGTGCCGCCTTGAAATGGTTTGCTCATATCGATTGTGGAAGATTATGCGTCTTTGAGAGAGACCGTCGATGAGCGCAACCAGTGGGGGGTGCTCTGTGGATGAGATACACTAACATCAGTAGAAATGAGAGCAGCTGTCCGGCTTGACTCACAGTCGTTGGGACTGTGATTTCTGTCTCTGAAGTGGAACGCGCATACAGGCCCTCCAGGTGAAATCAGTCTGCGTGTAGGTTCGGAGAGAAACACCGGTCATATTACCACCGACTAGTAGGTGTCCGTCGTCTTCAAAAACGAACCGTGTAAGTGGTGAATGAGCATGACGGGATGCAGCGCAAATGGAATATCGTCTGTTTGCATCTCACTGACTGCTGACACGGGAGTAAGCAATATATACGATCAATTACGTTTGAGATGTATCAACAGATAGAAAATTCTGGAAGTGTACGGTTCGCTGATACTCTCCACAGCGTCAAGAGGTGCTAGTCGAATTGAAAAGATGTTTATTATCGGTGCAATACCCGATGACGTTATTATACAGAATCAAGGAGAATCCCTGCGGGTTCAACCGCAGGATGAATCTGACAATTTGGAGTCAATCTCCGCTACGAGAGCCGCTCTGAGACTTGACAATCCGTCAGTTAAATTGACAGGCAGTTCTACATATAGGTAGGAATCAGGCTGGGAACCGAGCGATTCTCCTCCAGTCCGACGATGGCGGCCTGCCCGCCCCAAGCAATGAGACAATAATCAACCACTCAGGTGAACGGTCGGTTCATATAATGAGTCGATGCAGTTGCAGTTGCAGTGCCCAACTGCTTGAAAACAGCACACAAAGTAATTCCGAGTCCACCGAAGTCTGCCGGACGCCCCAGGGCAAAAACAACGTTGGGAGTCCGAACATGACCGATGATAGGAGTCCCGGGGGCGGGAGCGGGGGCTGGGGCTGAGACTGAGATGTGGCACTCTCGGCACCAGCAGTCCTACTTCACTCGACTCGCGACAGTCCGTGAACCGCACTGGGGTTCGGTGGAACTGCAACCCTGCAATCTCCACCGCTTACCGCTCCCGCTCCCGCTCACGCTCAGGATTCCTCTGCGGTTACGCGGAGGAGGATGTCAATACTATCAGATAGCTGAGTTACGAGCGCTACATTCGATTAGTGAAGTGCTTCGGGGACAAGCCCTGAGACACTTGCTCTGTTTCGCCTGTAGATTCGCGATGTTGTAGAGCCGGAGTACCTCGAATTATTCAACCTCAATCTGTGTTCCGCCAGTTTCTGGGTCACGCTTGGGCATTTCGATGGTCAATATACCATTGGTATACTTCGCAGTGACTCCATCGGAATCGACACTCTCTGGAAGCCGGATTGAGCGTGAGACTGAGGCATGATATCGTTCTCGTCGAATGTACTCGCTATCAGCGTTTGATTTCATCTCGGTGTTCCGATCGGCTTGTATCTGAAGCGTTTGATCAGTTAATTGCACATCAATATCCTTACGATCAAATCCCGGTAACTCTGCGGTCACGACGAATTCTGTATCACGATCTTCGAGATCAACCCGGATACTGCCTGTTGTTGCTGTCTCTGTTGATGGCTCAGCGGTCCATTGTGTTGCTGCCTCCTCAACGTTCTCTTGCATCTGCTCGAACAGTCGCTCAAGTTCGCGGAAGGGGTTTCGTCGCTTCGTCATCGTTCCAACTAGCACTATTCATTCGAGCAGAATAAATCACTTTGTCACTGCCACCATCTGACGAGCACAAAAACGAGTAGAATAAACACCGTTTTTATGTTCGATTATATATGTGTAACACGATAGAATGGTCTTAGTTGAATCCGATTCTGAATTATCACATGGCGACCCTGCACCACAGTTTGAGTTACCGGCGGCAGCTGGCGATACAGTCGCATTAGATGATTTACGCAGTTATGATGCGCTTTTAGTCGTCTTTACCTGTAATCACTGTCCGTATGCCGAGGCGAAAGTGGAAGAATTGAATTATCTAACGGAAACATACCCATCACTCGCCGTTGTTGGTATCAATCCAAATGATGCCGAAGCGTATCCTGAAGATAGCTTTGACCGAATGCGTGAACGCGTTGCCGCTGATGAGATTCGATATACAGCGTATCTTCGTGATGAGTCACAGACAGTGACCGATGATTATGGAGCGGTGTGTACGCCTGATCCGTTTTTATTTGATCGGAGTCGCTCCGGTGATGAGACTCACTTTGAGCTTGTATTCCATTCGCGAATTGATGATGCAATGTCACCTGATGAAACCGTGAGTGCATATGAAATGCGAACAGCTGTTGAGGCTGTGCTTAATGATGAGCCAATCCCACTGACAGAGACACCATCACAAGGATGTTCGATCAAATAGTGTGATATCGAATATGAGGAATATTGAGACATGAAAACAGAGAGATGCTATCTATATCTATGGGGGAAAACAAAGACAATATAATCCTCCCTGAAAGCGAACTCGCTAGGTGAACGATGAAACATATGCACATAGATTAATAGAAGCTTTTCAAAAAGCACATATGTGATAACCTAGGCGAGGTAATTGACACTGCATATATTTTTTACGCAGAATTATCTGCTGCAAGCAGGGATGCAGCCTGTGTTAGTGCCTCATCCGCGTTCTTTACCGCAGCAGACTTTTTTGCTGGATACGCCTCAACCTTCGCACGGAGTGTAATTCCCTCCCCACGACGTATCATTCCTCGGAATGCAGCCTGTTTGTCCAATCGAAGAAATAATTCGGTGTTTTCTGTGACTCGTTCATCAAGTTCTGACTGAAGAGTCTCAAAGGAGGGTAAGCGTGCAAGTTGCATGAGCACATGCCGTATTGCATCGGCTGATTCTACACGAGTGGAGAACACAATAATTCGGTCACCATGATGACCACTGCTTTCTGTCCGTGTGAGAGGGAAGTCCTCAGGAAGGAACGTCTTCAGTGCAGAATTGACGCGCTTTTCATCCTCAGTTTCATATGAGAATGTCCGTAAGTCAATATAATGAAACGGTATTTGAGGCATATCGCTGTTTTAGCCTCAGGGGTGAAAAGGCTCGCTTACTCAGACGCAGTGTTATCATCATCTGTGCTTGTTTCACTTTCGACCGGATCAAGTTGGTCTGCCGCAATACCGACTTCTTGACCGTCCTCAAAACTGACAGTATATGTTGCATCCCCGAACATTGTTTCGACGACCTGTGTGATTGTACCGGTCTTTCCGTCGAATTCGCTGTGTTTGTCATGTAACACCACGCTGTCGTCCTCATCAAACTCCATATTGTATCGAGAACATGCGTCGGTGAAAAATCGACTGGTTCTGCTATCTGTTTATGTAGTGTATCCTGGATTGGATAGATGATACTAAATAAACTGGGAGGCAATGCATCAGTATGCAGCCAACTCGGCGGAGATACATCGCTATGGTCAGCGCTGTTGGCGGTGGGGCAATAACAGGATGTCTCGGCGGAAATACTAGCGGTGGTGATGCAAGTAACGATGCGACCGGACCGCTCGATTGTACTGTGGGTCCTATTGACCGCGTTTCATCGCTTCCAACACCAACTCGCGGTCCAGATGATGCCCCCGTGACTGTTGCTGCATTCGAAGATTTCGCATGTCCTCATTGTCAAACGTTTACCTTAGAGGTTGCACCTAAGATTGTTTCAAATTACGTTGAACAGGGAGATGTCCGGTATCAGTATTTTGATTTTCCAATCCCAGTTTCAGAGTGGTCATGGCGCGCAGCATCCGCATCGCGTGCAATTCATGACCGAATAGACGACGCAGCGTTTTTCGATTTCACGACGCGTGTCTATGAACAACAATCCGAGCTTGGCACTGATGGATATCAAACTGTTCATGACGCCGCCTCTGCAGTTGGAGCTGATGGGTGTTTTGCCGCTGCCTCTGCGAAACAAGAGCCATACCGACCTGTTATCAAGGAGAGTCGTCAACAAGGTATCGATCGTGGTGTTGATAGCACGCCAACTATTTTTGTCAATGGAAATCCCGTTTCAAGACCCGATTGGTCGACTGTTGAATCCGCAATCGAAGCTGAGCTGAGTTGAAATAAACATAACCCTGAGTTGTCCGTGCTCATTGGGGGAGTAGATAATGATATCAACCGAGACCAGGAGTTGACCCATGGGAGGGTTGGAAGCGCACGAGGTGATCGCAATAGCATGATATAGGTGTTGTTTTCACGATATGCTTTCCATCTATGAGGTTAGATCCTCGGGTAGTTCCGATGTTGTGGATGGAAATCGCGTCGTTGAGATGGAAAGCCCTACCCTCAGTAGGGTGGGGTAGTTTACACGCACCCAATGAGCGAGAATCGGAGTCTATCTATGCTGACGTATCAGGTGAATTATCTTATCAACACTTCCATTGTGTTCTATACATGATCTTTCGGTAATAAATCAGCTAACGCCTGCTGATCAAGCCACTGACAGAGATTCACGAGTTGTTCTGTTGCGGATTCGAACATCTTTTTACCTTTTTGTGGTGTCGCATCAGTCTGATCTCCTAAGACACCATTATCGGTGTTATCAATTGCATCGTAGAAGGTTCGTGAACCAAATTTTCGCGAATTAGCGTTCGTAAATTCTGTGAGTCCATTATCCCTTGCGTCCATCAGACGATCATCATTGACTAACTCAGGTCGGAGATACTGAATCATCGCTGTTTCCTTGGGACCACCATGTGGACCGTTCTGTTCGAATAGTCTATCAACAAGTTCTGGGATGCTCTCATTCCACATCCACTCAATCGCATACAGTGTCTCATCATCGCGGAGGCGGCGCCCAACTTCGCGGAGGTGTTCAACGTTCCCGCCGTGCGCATTAACGTATATAACTCGATCAATGCCATGGTACGCTAAATTCCGCGTGAAAGATTCGACATAATCACGAAACACCGGAGCATCGACCCACATTGTTCCATGGAATTGTCGATGATGTGGACTGACTCCAATGTTGATTGTCGGGGTGCAGAGATAGCCTGTCCGATCGGTAGCCTCGTGTGCAAATGCTTCTGCAATTAGATGATCTGTCGCCAATGGAAGGTGTGGACCGTGCTGTTCTGTCGAACCAAGCGGAACAACTGCAAGTGATTCTTCGGTAACGTATGAATCCAATTCAGGCCATGTCTGCTCGGCGACATGCATATAAAACATAAGACAGTCCGCCATCATCCAGCTTTCGGTCTGGAAGTGAAATAATAAATGTCAATCTGATAGTGGCTGATATCCTTTGATTGCCTTAGTTACTACCGTGGCTGTCGGTAAACATACAATCGTTTGCTCATCTGGTTTCTCTCTCAGTAATCTGACTCGTCGCTCCTGCTCATAAGTTATGAAGATAATTGATAGTGGCAATGCAGTGGGCATGCATTATATACACGAAAAATTTATAACAGTACCTGCTGTATATATTAATATATTATGACTGAATATTATGATTACGTCCTCGGCCTGATCCCACTCGCATTATTTGGACTCTCAGGCGGGTTGATAGAATTTGGATTGACGCTCCCACAGGCAGTGCCACTCGCAGCGGGGGTCGCCGCTGGTATTGTTGGGCATGCACTTTTCATCAATGGACCTGTGTCTGCCACACTCGAACCGCGGTCTGACCGCTCACATTCACAATCAGGATCAGTTGAGTCGGCATCATCAGGACACAGAGATGATAATCCGTCGATGAGTGCTGATTAAGCCTGCTCATAGTTACTTTATGCTTCCCGTCTCAAGCTGAATACGGGATATGCAATGACCGAAGCACTATTTTTGAGTAGCGCTGACACAGCTGGACTGGTTGAGCCTGCAGCATTTGTCGATGCTGTCCGGTCCGGCTATCAACAGCGTGGTGAGGGTGCACCAGCCGAACCGCGAACAAAGCTTTCGTCTACGGACCCATCAGGAATCTTAACAACATACGCTGCTGTTCTCCCGCAGACAGGCGTGATGGGTGGGTATACGTACGATGCCGGGTTTGCCGCAGGCGATGCATGGTTCATAACACCGTTGTTTGACGCTCAGACCGGTGAGCCGCTTGCAGTGATTGATGGTGCAGCGTTGAATCCATTCAAGACAGGAGCTGTCGGTGCCGTTGGGACCGACATCTTAGCACAGTCGGATGCACGAGTTGCCGGAATTATCGGCAGTGGACCACAGGCTCGTGGACAACTGCGCGCGCTCATGACTGTTCGAGATCTTGATATCGTTCGTGTGTTTTCACCAACTGCAGAACATCGAAAAGAGTTTGTGTCAAACATGAATGATGAAGTTGACGCACCCGTTACCATCATCGCAGTTGATACACCGCGCGAGGCTGTGAGTGGGGCTGACATCGTTGTTACAGCAACAACTGCACGTGAACCTGTATTCGATGGTGAGGATCTTGATCCAGGCGCACACGTGACAGCCATGGGGCAATATGATGCAAATGCTCGTGAACTCGATACAACAACAATTGAACGTGCAACATATGTTCCTGACCTTCGCAAGCGTGCGACGCAGGATGCTGGGTCTTTTCTTGCTGCCGTTGATGCTGGCGTCGTCGATGCTAATCATATTCATGCAGAGTTAGGAACGGTTCTCACTGGAGATGCTCCGCGTCCTGATAAAGAGGAGATCACTGTCTTCGATAGTGGTGGAACAGGTATCGAAACGGTCGCTGGGGCGAATCTCTTGTATGAAGCTGCCTGTGAGACTGATGTCGGAACGACAATTGAGTTTACTCCAGCAAGCACCGCGTTTGAGTATTCGAATACTTCTTCACAGTAGCTGACAAGATGACCAATGTCTTTTTGCAAGCCCGTACTCGTCGGAGTGCGAGTACCACATAACGTTTCATTTCAAATGAAGATGATACGGTGTCAACGAGTGTGAGACACTCAGAGACAGAGATAGAGACACAGGACGGATAGAATCAGGAAGAATCCTACAGTTTATTTGTGAGAGAATGTCGATTATTGGAGTCGATATCGCAGGAGTGCTGCGATCCCACCGAGATTTCGCAATCGCTGCCCGGGATCAAACTCCCCGGAGAGGACCGTTACTGACCCGCCTTGCTGCTCGACATTTTCTAACACAGTATCGACATCAGTTGACCACTCACCGGCGCCGCGTCGCTCCTCTCTGAGTCGATCATCAACAACAAGAAGATCAGCAACAGCACCAAACTCAGCTGCCTCAGCCACTTCATCGATGCCGTATGCGACTTTCTCACCGGTTGCGATTCCTTCCATTAGCTGATCAATTAGCTCAGCCTCAGCAGAAATTCGAGTCTGTGTCTGCACTTCATCGACAGCACCACGTTTCAACACTTCGTGAACACCACGATCACCGACGGCTGCTGTGTCGACAACAGTCAGCTGATCTGCGATTGCTGGATAATTTGACTGGATATAGTCTTGAGCGTCCTGTTTAGTGAATCCTGGTCCAGCCAAAATAATCGCATCGACATCCATTCGTGCAAGAGCAGATGCCAACTCCGCAAATAACTCCGTTCGTGGCTGTGCATATTCACCTTTGCCGGTTGTGGCAGTTCGCGAGAATCGTTCTTCAGTCCCATATTGAGCAACAGTGTGGATATGTGCCTCACCCTCCTCGATAGTCGCAACAGCGACATCAGCATTTTGAGCTGCCTCTTCGGCGGCTTCAATCCGCTCTCGTTGATCAGGAGCAAACTTCTTTGTGACGACGATTTCGTCGTGAGGCTCAACATTAAGTGTGTGATAATGCCCAAGTTCGTCCTCACGAGAGCAGCTAATAATCTCACCGCCAGCTCGCAGTCGATTCGCAAATCGAGCAAACTCGATATCTTCCAATTGAAGCGTAACTACGAGGTGCTCACGTTGTCCACCGGTATCTCGAAGATTCTCATCGTTGCGCTGGATCCGACGGGTTGTATCGCCACCAACGCGGTCACCTGGCTCTAAGACGTGTGAGAGATGCCACAGATCATCGACGTTCTCGGGGACAAGTGTCCACTGCTCTTTTCCCTCCTCGCCGCGCCCCCGACTCGGAATGCGCATACGAGTAATTTAGACGCTCTGGGACAAAGATGCTACTGTTACTATTATATGTGGAGCAGGTGCAATCCCACTGAGGCTGTGGATACGCACCGTCACAGCGGCAATTCCCACACGTTTTTCTTCCAAAATGGCACATATACTAGTATTGGTCCAGTGGTTACGAACCCAGTGTGGTCGAGCGCCCGAAAACTGGCGGTTCAAGTATGAGTGTCCGCCCACTCTGGAAACAGAGTGCCCTCTGTGCAAACAACAACCACCGGGCAAACACCACACAAAGTAACTCCGAGTCCGTGTCCGTGTCCGTATCTGTCGAAATCTGCCGGACTCCCAAGGCAAAAACAACGTCGGGAGCCCGAACATGAGAATGGATAGGAGTACCGGGGGCGGGGGCAGGAAGCTGGCTGAGATGTGGCACTCCCAAGAGACTACCCACGACCGGCCCCATACCGATTCGAACGGTGTGTTGGCTTGGTATTGGGAGTCTGTCAACCTGACATTCCCAACTCAACTTCAACTCAACTCAACTCAACTCAACTCAACTCAACGCAGCGGTGCGGCGCCGTGGGATTCCTCCGAGTTCACGCTGAGGAGGATGTCAACAGACTACTCATCAACAAGATCGCTCCCACCGGGTGGTAAGAACTCCTGTATTTTATCCGGACTTGCAATCTTACGGACAAACGATTCATCAACAAACCGGTCACGAAACTCTCGATAGGCTAATTTGGCGGCATCATTCTGTGCATAGCGACCCGGTCGTACCCGAATCATCGTCGGAACTCGACCCTCGATTGCTGATGTGGGACCACCGATGACCTGCGTCTCCTCCGCGCACTGAAGCCCAATTGCGACCTCTGCGGCAACATCGCGGATATATGTTCTGTCACCTCGAATGACGAATGATCCTTTCTCGATGTATTCTCCTGACTCTGGGGTTTTCGAAACCTGATCTGGCATGACGACGTATGCATCATCTGCGTAGCGTCCCTCCTTCCAAATTGAGGAGTATGAAACAGCAAACTGTGCCGCTTCACGGCGTGTCTCTGCTGTAAGTTCAATCGGTTCAGCCGGCTCCGATGGACCACTTGCTTTAAGAATCGTAATGGGTCCCCCACGTGCTTCTGTGTGGAAGAATCGATCATGTTTATTGAGGTATTTTTTGACGAGTGTCTCATTTTGATCGGCATTGCGTCCTCCCACAACAAGATATCCTGTCGATGTGTAGAACCACCGGAACTGTTCATACCAGTTATCATTTGTCTGTAGTGGAACCGATGTCATCGAAAGCCATGCATCATCTGTCGGAGCTATCTGACTCGGGTCGTCATCATCGGTAGTATCTCCATTACTGCCAGCATCTTCATCATCAGGGTTCCCGTCTTCGCGATCCCATGCATCACGACGCTGTTTGACTGCATTGAGTTCCTCACGCGTATTATCAATGGCAGTAAGTGCACCTTCCTTTTTTTCCTCAATTCGCTTGGCTTCTGTGTACCGCTCATCAGCGTTTTTTTCAACCCCGACATCGACATTAATCGGCACGCGCATATCATCGATCTCGACCGTGACCGCCCCCTCAGCACCGTCAACATCTACGACAGCCGCCGCAGCATCAATTCCACGTTCGGCCCCTGCTGCAAATGTTTCGCGAATCTCTTCCCATGAGGTGTCTTCGGCTCTTGCTGTCTGGATTGTTTCGATTATTTCATTGATAAGTTCATAATTTGCATAAAGTAACTCTGCGCGGGTTCGTTCTGCGTCGGCACGCTGTTCAAAATCATCGATTGCTCGTTTCTGTTGTTCGATGATCCGTCGCTTCTTTTCAATTTCTGCCTCAAAGTCGGGACGCGTCTGTCCTGATTCCTCTGCGGCTGGATTGCGGTCAACCTCGCGAAAGTAAACATCCAGTGCATCATTGAATGTATCGTATGCTGTTGCGTCGAGATTCTGTCGTTCACGCTCCTCAAGCGGGAATGGGGTTGCATCAATCACCGCATCATCGTCAGTGTATAATCGCGGTTCAAAGTCCCCGTTTCGAAGTTGTGTCCCCAGTGATTCAAGTGCAGTATGAACTGCACGATATGTCTCATCTGAGGCATTCGTAATTTGCATTGTCTTCTCAATGCCCGCTCGTGCGCACACCTCTTCAGCGTAAAGTCCACCGAGATTCAGTTGCGTTGCGAGGGTTCGAACAATATCGGTATCAGACTTATCCATTAGATGGGTAAACCGATCATATGTGATCTGGAGTGGATTCACACGGGACTCTGGGAACTCATATTGCGCTCCGGGGGCGACGGTTCGTGATTTCAATCGAACTGTCTCAAGACTTTGAATCACTTCACCGGTTGAGTCAAGAACAGCGACGTTTCCCTCGCCAAATAATTCTACGACGAGACGAGTCATCTCCTCACCGCGTTCAAAGCTGAGGATCATAATCCGGTCAAATTCGAATTGTTCAATATTCACCAGATCCGCCCCTGAAAGTCGATTTCGGAGCATCATCGCAAAGTTTGGTGGTCGCTCAGGCGCATCCGGCACATGATCAGGATCGGCTGTGTGAATCCGCTTCTGCTCACCGACCTCAATCAACAGCTCAACTCGTCCACGGTCAAAATCACGCATCCGAAATCGAAGCAGGTCCTCACCATATCGGTATGTCTTATCGACTTTTGCACCCGTATATCGGCGTAATTCGGTAACGAGAGCAGCGATATCAACGCTCGTTAGTTCCTGCTTCGGGTCCATATACAATATTTTTCTAGCACATTCAAAAGCCGACCGTTCTGTTTGTTTCCGTAATCAAACGCTGTCAGTGCTAGCAGTAGTTGATATGGGCTGAATTATACTAGGTGTCGGATGAATAGCACTCATGATGTCGAGATGGGTAATTCACCATGATATCTTATACACATGTGGGATCGATTGGAGATGATAATTGTCACCCTGAAAGTACGACGGGAACGACCATCGGTGGTCGAATCGTCTGTGCTCCAATTGTAAGATGGACAGGAAGCTCAATCTCACCCTTCTAATCCAGAGCAGGCGGGTTCGCTTTCGAAAAAGGAGTGTCGAGAACAGGGTAGCAGTGACCAAGCCCTGTCAAGAGGAACCACACGGCATTCGATTAGACAGTTCCTCTGAATCGCACTCGGTGACAGACATGAAATATTATATGTCAAATATCAATATTTATATGCACATACACACCTGCGCTCCAATCATAGAGGTTCTATCAAACGCGTAAGAGCATACATACACAATACGACGGACAACTGCCCCAGGGTATTGAATCGTTCAATACTATTATGATCGATAATCAAACAACCATTGATGCGCCCCGGCAACCGTCGCGCTTTCCTCAGCATCATCGGAGTTGGGAGTGTCGGTCTGCTTGCGGGATGTTTAGTGTCGAGCAGGGCAACAACGGGCAATCTCTTCGTCCGTGCCCGTAACATGACTCCCGCTGAACAGACGGTCTCAATACAGCTCATCATAGGTGAAGAAAAGACACCGTCAATTGAAGCCAATACAACACTTCCTGGAGCGACAGGTGGCACTCCTCTGTGGTCAGAGCACATCTGGCATCAGGAGAACATCCGCACCACTGAGTCCTACCGTGTCGTCACAGTGATTAATGACCAACGCTACAAACAGCAGGATGTGGCAAACTGTATCAGCGAAACCCGAGAGGATGAAACTGAGTTGTCCGCGCATCGCGAAATCGCAGACATTAGTATTCAATCTGGCGAGGTTAAGATACTCACCGCGGACTGTCCAGTTGGGAGCGAGCCGAACGAACATAACATCATGAAGCATTGATTATGCCTCCCTTCGATGAGGGAAGCGAGAGGAGTTCTCTGATAAGTACCCATTAACACCCCGCCGCAATGCGGTTAGTTTTTATCTATATTCACTGACTCGTTGCTGGCGTGCCGATTGGCACGCGGGTTGTATCTAGCAGGTCTCCAAGAATATATCACTGATTGAGGACTGTAGCCGAGCAATCATAGAGGAAAACGTAAGTCTATTTCATTGGCTCCTCTACCGGCAAAATAGATGGTTCGCACTCCAATTATCGTCGCTAGTGTCGCCCTTGTTCTCATCATCGCCGGGTGTTCTGCACCAACCGCTCCGGAGCCGGATAATAGTACCTTCGAGTCGCTTCCGCAATCGGATCTCAACGCAACCGAGATTACCAATGCACATCTGACCGGTCTCTCAGCAGCCGAGTCATATGTTATCCAGACGCAACAGCAGACGGTAACAGAAACCACAAATGTGAGTGTCACACAACAGATCGAAAGCACTCGTCGTATTAATCTCAGAACGGATCAAGAGTTGCTTATTGCGACGACAACACAGCGACAGGAAGTGCAATCGCAATCGCAGTCACAGCATCATCACAGTCACAATCACAACCTCAAAGCCGTTCGATTCAAAGTACCGATCGATATTACAATGATAACGGAACAATATATGTCAACCAGACACAGTCAAATCGGTCACAATACGCGATTCAGCAGGGACAGCAGGCAACCGTCAACACGACTGCTCAACGGTCACTTATTGAGCGGCTAATCAATACGATCGAATATAGCCGTGTCGAACAGACACAGCGTGGTGACACGGCAGTTGTCCGATATGAACTACAATCAGTCACCGACGTACAGAATCTTACGCAGTCCTCGACCGCAACTGTCCAAAACGCTACCTCAACACTCGTGATCGATGAAAACGGTATTGTCAGGGAGTTACGACTTGACGGTCGATTCAGGACCGATAGTCGAACACTTCAAATCACATTTACAACGAACTACACCCAACTCGGAGAGACAACAGTTTCTGAGCCGAAATGGACCGATAATGCAAGAGAGACAGGTGAGACGACATGATGCTGCAGCAAGTACTGGATACTTATCCATTTACAATTGGACTTCGTTACAGTGATTATACCGAGCAATGTCGGTTAAGCTAGCAACGACTGGTGAGCAACGGGAAGCTGTCTTTCGCGTGCGTCATCGTGTTTTTGTCGATGAACAGGGTGTTGATGAAGCACTTGAGTGGGATGAACATGATGACCCAGCAGCCCCGACTGCTCATTTTATTGCTTACAGCGGGTCACAGCCGGTGGGTACCGCTCGACTGAGGATACCAAGAGATACCGCAGATGACAGAGACAACGGTGCGACCTCCCACACTGAGACTGAGACTGACACCGAACCCAGTGGAACCAACACAGATACCGACATACGCACCACAGAGAACTCCGGTTGTTGTCTTGAAACGGCGGTGACAGAGACGACTACCACTGGAAAGGTTGAGCGGGTAGCTGTCCTTGCAGATTATCGAAATCAAGGGTGGGGAACGCGTCTTATGAAGACTGTTGAGACACATGCACAACAATGTGGACTTTCGATTCTTCGGCTTCATGGACAGACGCGTGTCGAGTCATTCTATCGTGCATTAGGATATCACACAGTCAGTGATGTCTTTGAGGAAGCTGGCATTCCACACGTTTCGATGAAAAAGCAATTATAATGAACCGTCTTACTCGTTAGGAAGTAGCTTTATACGAGTACTTATATTATCTTCCGTCTTCAAACATTGTGTTTTCCTGTGTCTTACAATCGTTTTGCAACGTATGGTCCGTCCTGATGATATCCAAGTTTCTGTCGATAATACTGTCGGGCCCCGATGCCAGAAATAATCGCAAGCGAATCATACCCAGCCTCACGAGCGAGTTCTTCAGCCCGGCTGATAAGTCGTTTTCCATACCCTCTGTGCTGCCAGGCGGTGTCTCTGCCAGATTCGGATTTCGATTCCGGCTCATTGGATGCTGCGCTAATTCCTGCCTCACTGCCGTATACGTGTAGTTCGCGAACCACAGCTGCGTTCTCAAGCTCGCGACGAACAGTTGACCCTGGGAATCGAAGTCGGCAGAACCCAATGAGTACGTCTGCATGCGAGTCCTCAAACTTGAGGAAATGTTCGGTCCCACCAGCCACATCATATGTCATTTCATTCAATTCAATCTGTTCAGGATCGGGATCAGCTTCGTTGAGTCCTGCTTCACGTGCCCTGATATCACGGATTTCAATTCCCATCTCATTAGCACGCTGACTGGCTAATTGCCGCAGATTCGACTTCCATACACCGGCATCAATGAAATCTGCAGGGATATCACGCTGGACACGCTGGAGACGCGTGTACTCTGGAATCATCCCCATGACCTCTGCAATTACCTCTGCTGCTGTGTCATTATCAAGCGGCTCAAAGTCATCACGTCGCCATTGATCATAGACGCGAGTTCCACGTACGACAAGTGTTGGATATATTTTCAAATAGTCAGGTCGATACTCGGTGCGTTCAAAGAGCTGTCGGAAGTCCTCACGGATCATCTCCGTCGTCATTCCTGGTTGTCCAGGCATCATATGAAAGCCAACTTTGAATCCTGCATCGCGGAGTCGTTGGTTTGCATCGATTGATGCTTGCACGCCATGACCTCGATGCATTTCACGATTGATGCGTTCATATGTCGTTTGAACACCAACCTCAACCTTCGTTGCCCCGAGATCAAGCATCCGATCGATCTGCTCTGGGTCACACCAATCTGGCTTTGTTTCGAAGGTCGTTCCAATATTCCGAATGTCTGCAGTCTCATTCTCCGCGATTACGTCCTCAAGATACCGGAATTCAACATCTTCCGGATTCGGTTTAAATGATTGATCGGATGCGGGGTCTGGTTTCGAATCAATATCGTAGTCATTCATTGCCTCAAGCGCACGCTTGAGGAACCACTCTTGATAATCGTGACTCCGTGCAGTCATCGTTCCCCCCATTATGATGAGTTCGACCTTATCAACGGGGTGCCCAATATGCCGAAGCTGTTCGAGCCGAAGTGTTACCTGACCGTATGGGTCGTATTCATTTTGCTTGCCACGCGCTGCAGCAGGCTCATGTCCAGTATAGCTTTGTGCAGAATCAAACTCACTTGCAGGACCGCCTGGACAATACAGACATTTTCCATGCGGACACATGTGTGGGGAGGTCATGATTGCAATCGGTGAGACACCTGATGCGGTCCGGACAGGCTTTCGTTGCACAACAGGTTTGACATCATCACGATTCGCCGCGGAGGCATGTGCAAGGATGTCTGTGTTTTTTGGTACCTTTGGTGACCCATATTGCGAACAAGCGTCCAGCTTTGCCGATTCAAGACTGTCACGGTCGACATCACCGGCAACAATTTGCTCGACGAGATACTCACAGGTGCGGCGAAATGCTTCCGTTTCAGTTGGGTCGGGTTCTGATCCTGTCTCTTCTGAATTTGTTTCAGTGCTCACTGTTTACTCCTCTAATAGTGTACGTGGTATCCGCTGTTGAAACACCGAGATAAGAATTGAATTCAGTGTGCTGATACATCGAATATTGACCGCCAGAGTCGCTCCGACACTGACAGGGATTCGCCCGCGGACGTATCAAGCGGATATTCATATTCACTACTCGCGCTGTTTTGAGGTTAAGCGTGTCGCTCGACGGATATCCAACCTCTGAAAAGACACTGTCATTCGCATGGGTTTTGAGAATACCTGTGTGTCGATCTATTCAATCGTGATTGTCTTGAGCCGTGTTTCTCCGTGTTAATGAACGACCGGAACCACCGGTATCAGCAGAATATCAAAGCCACAGTTGAGTCGCGTGAGATTTGTTCGCGATAGGCTAGTTATTGAGCTGTGCGACAGCAGCGTCAACAACAGCATCAACAACAGATTCACGTGCCCCAGCAAGGAACTCAACTCGATTTTGTCGGACTCCTACCGCTGTGACTCCACCCTCAGGGACAGCATCCGCTGCTGCCGAGGCAACTGCACGGATATCAAGCTCAGTTGTTGCATGTATGAATAATTCATCAGTTGAGTATACGACTGTCACTGACGACTCACTCCGTGTTTGCCGATGCAGTGTTTCTGAAAGAAGTGCTGTCGGTGGGAAGTCGAAGCGATGGCTGTATGCATCTGCATCAAGTCTGACGACTTCGATGTCACCAACTCGGTATGTTTCAAGATTTGCCTCTGCTGTTTCGACCTCGGCATCAAGTTTCAGTCTGAACTGTTCGGAGACGTGTCCGGCAAGCCCGCCGTCGTCTTCGAATAGGAGATCGGTGATTAACTCACGCTTATCTTGATATGATTGATAATATGCCTCGAGTGCAATGGCTTCACGTAGTTCACGCGTCTGTGTCGCATCGTATCCAGCGGCGGCAGCGCGATCAACATATACTGAAGGAGCTTGTGTCTGATCCCAGTAGCTCACAGCCGGAAGATGCTCAAGTTCGTCTGCAATCTCATTATTCACAGTTGCAGCGAGGTTTGCACCAACCGCTCCAGTCGAAATAGGTGCCGTTAGAGAGTCATTGGTGTCTATGGAATCATTTGCTGTGAGTGGTGAGACAATGGTGTCCACTTCTGTCTGAATTGCCTCATCAAGATCACCAGCATCAATGACAATGCGGGGGGCGTCATAGACACCCAGTAACTCAATCCCATCGAGAGAGTCAACGGTACCGCCTACGCCGACAAGAACAACCAGTGGTAGTTTTTCATCATGTCGCTCACTGTCCTGGAGCATCTGTGTCACATCATTTGTTGCTGTGTCCATCCCATAGACAGGGTCGTCAAGAGGTCGTCGTGTGAAGAAATGATACTCTGCGTCTGCACGGGCGTGTTCCTCCTTGACGAGTGGGAGCACAGCTCGTTCAATTGCTGCCCCAGCGACGTACCCATCGGCTGTTGCGGCGTGTCGGACAACGATTGGGCGCGATTCCAGTACAGCTCGTCGAATAACTGTTGCAGCATCGACAAACTGCGAACTTAGCGTTGAGAGGGGGTCATCGGTCGCAAGAACTGTCGCCGTGTCAGGGCGAGCTTCGGCGGTAAGTGCATCTACAAGACGTTTTTCGACAGTTGCTGCTGCGGTACCCTCAAGCGGTGTGAGGTCATTCGTTTCAAGCTGAATCTCACCACGACGACGCTCAACTTCGCCATTTAACCGGACAATGTCGCCTTCTTCCACATCAGGATAGGCACGGACACCAGCCTCAACAAAGGCTGCACACTCAACGGTCCCTGATTCATCTCGAAGTTCAAATACTGTTGGTCCTCCGGTTTGTCTCGCTTCGACAACCTCAGCTTCAATCTGAACTTCATTTCCGATCCGGTCGGAGAGTGAATCAATCGAGACTCGCTCTCCATCATCGTCATCAGCAAGTTCATCTGATAGTTCGGACGCGGAGTCAGATTCACTCTCTGTGGTTGTATCGGAAACAGCCTGAGACTGGCTTGTTAATCCATTATCATCCGCATCGGTACTTCTCTCAGTCGAGGATGGTGAGACGGATGCAGTATCAGTTGTGGATGAATCCTCTGTACTAACCGACACCGTTTCTGGTTCCGTTTTTGTTTCCGTTTCCGCTTGAGCTGTTGTGATCTCAGTCTCGGCAGTAGCCGCTTCCTCGGACGTTTCCTGATTACTATCAGCGGTATCAGCGGATATGTCCTCGTCTGTGCTTGTCGCTGCTGGCGTCCGCTTGACCGTTGCAGCGTTTCCATCAGAACCGCCGCGTGAGACAGATGGTGTTGCAGTGGCTTCTGTCGTCAGCCCAGCATTTGTGTTGTCATTGCTCGCTGACTCAACAGGCTCACCATCGTTTGCTCCAGTCGGGTCGTGGATTTCTGATCCTCGAAACTCAGAGGATGACTGCCTGATTGACCAGCCGAGATCAATATTCCCGTTATCGCGAACGTTTTTGACTTGTACGAAAACGGTATCATCAGACTCCCAATCGAGAGTTTCAAGTCGGCGATCAAGTTCACTCCGATGTAATAATCCGGTGACCCCCGAGGCTAGATCAACAAAGACGCCAAAGTCTGCGAATCCGTCGACCGTTCCGCGATAATATCGTCCTGCGGTCAACTGTTGTGGGGAATCTCCCCTGAAATCGAACCAAACGTCCTCATCATGCGTAATCCAATCCATTAATTACTTAGAGCAGTCCACGACTAAAACGATTGTCGAATCCCACTCATCACTCAGCCATGTCGTGATACTGTGATGGTGTAATAGTGTGATGAATATGGGTTGAGCGAGCGTATCCCCACGCTATGAGTGCATGAAATATCATTGCGCGAACCGCCTCTACATTCTGACTGTATCCTCTCATAATCTGAATCTGACCGATTTTAAAAAGGGTTGAGTAGTATAAGGCGCCTATATTGGATTAAATAATCTCACATAGCTGTAGGATTTCAAGAGACTGAAACAGTTCAACACCAGCGCTGATACCCCCGAGCGCGGACCCAAAGAGAAGGCTCGCGGGAATACCTGCAGCGAGAGTCGCACGCAGTGTGCTCGTTGCGTGTACCTCTCGAATCCCAATGATAAGCAATGTAGCCGCATATGCCGTACAGATAACTCGAAGAGCAGCGATTGGGACCCCAGCGATGATGCATGGTGCTGCTGCATATGCAATTATCTGCACCGTTTCACTGACGCCTGCTCGATCTGGCACAATGAGTATCAACAGAATTGTTTGAAGCGCAGCAGTGAGATGCAATATTGCCGGCGCAATAAGAAGCATTACTACGATCACTGTAATAGCAGCCGAAGTTACTGGGTCATTGCTCAGTTGAGGAATGTGTGATGGATTGCCAGCGAATAACCCAGCGACGTACGCGGTTGCGATAGTAATCCCAAAAACCAGACCTGGTGCCTGATCACCAGGTGCAACAGCGTTGGCGAAAAACTGTCGAGGGGCGATAATGACACTAATCCACGCCCGCATGACACCACGTGGTCCACGTTCACGCCCACCTGCTGGTGTATCAACCCAAGTCGTCACGTCTTGAGTTACTCATGTCGGAGAATATGACAGTTACGACATCGGGCCTCATAATTCTCATCAGCGCCGACAACGATTGTTGGATCATCAATATGTGCAGGAGCATCGTCAACGAGTCGTTGATTCCGCGTTGCAGGTTCTCCACACTCTGCACAGATTGCCTGTAACTTATCGACATATTCTGCGATTGCCATGAGTTGTGGCAGCGGTTCAAATGGCTCGCCGCGATATGTTTGATCAGTGCCAGACACAATAACGCGGTAGCCATCATTCGCTAGTTCCTCACAAACGGACACAAGTTCGGTTGCAAAGAAATTTGCCTCATCAATAGCAACAATAGTAACCGAGTCGTCGCTGGGTGTAGCTACATTATTTTTGTTATCTGACTGCTTGGTATCTGTGTCTACAGTAGTTGGTTGATCATTCTGAGTCGGATTGTACTTTTGCTCTCGCCGTTGCTCTCGTTTTTGTTTTTGAATTTTCTGTTTGATCTCCCACGCGTCCTCTCCCTCGCTCGGAACGACTGTTGCCTCCCATTGTCGACCAACATGCGACCCAACAGTCGTCTCTCCATATCGGTTATCGATGGCAGGCTTGAATACAGCAATAGACTGACCAGCAATCTCGGCTCGTCGCAACCGACGGAGCAGTTCCTCAGTTTTACCTGAGAACATTGACCCCGTAATAACCTCAACCCAGCCGCTATTAGTGATTGCGCGCACACCACTCCGGGTGCGGTCGATAGGAAAAATCCTTACGAAGGTCGCCTCGCGGTGTCGATAGAGAAGCGTATGTACACTGTTTCGCCTTCAGTCGTCTCCGTACCGATTATCAGCTGTTGAGAGTGAGAGCGTGAGTGTCGGTATTCGAATGTGCAGCGGAACATGCACACAGACATTCTTGATGCAATGACTGTGGGTTCAGAGAGAAACACTGATTATACGCGGAGCAGGCGCAATCCCATGCACGGCGTGAATACTCGCCGTCACAGTGGTAATTCCACACATTTGTCTCCACAAACAGCGCATGTGTTAATGTCGGCCCATTGGTTACGACTCCAGTGTAGCCGAGCGCCCGAAACTGGCGGTTCGAGTATGAGTATGAGTGTAACTGTGAGTGTCCGCCCACTTTGGAAACAGGGTGTGCCCTCTGTGCAAACAACAACCACCGGGCACCGGGCGAAGCTCGCAGTGAAAGTAACTCCGAGTCCGTGTCCGCTGAAGTCTGAGTCTGTCGGTGTCGGACGCCCCGAGGCAAAACCAATTCTGGGCGTGGGCGTGGGCGCGGGCGTCCGACTCTGACAAACGAGAGGAGTCCCGGGGGCGGAAGCTGAAGCTGAAGCTGAGATGTGGCACTCCCAGGAGACTACCCATCGACCGGCCCCGGTCACTCACCGATTCGAACGGTGTGGTGGCTTGGTATTGGGAGTCTGTCAACCCAACCCTGACATTCCCAACTCAACTCAACTCAACGCAGCGGTACGGTGCCGTGGGATTCCTCCCGCCTTCAGGCCGAGGAGGATGTCAAGTTGCTACCAACCGTGATACAATGAGTGACTTCGACGATGGTTTTTACTCAGAGATGCTGCCGAACAGACAACGAAAGGGCTCTCCACCGGGTTACTGAACGCTGATGTGACAGAGATGCTGAATACGCCGAGAGTAACGACAAAAAGTATCGACAGACGAGCTGAACGACACATGCGTTGTTTCGTTACATGACGGGGACGAGGACGGGGACAGGGACAGGAATAGGAATTTCAATCAGAGCCAAATGCCTGCGATACAACTGAGGATGGTGATGAGATTCCAACATCCGTCGCATGATTGTTTGTCACGTCATCGATGACCGCATCAGCGACATGCTTCCCATTGATTAGACACATCGGCATTCCGATTCCAGGGTCTGTGAACGAGCCCGCATGATATAATCCATTGATCGCATCAGATCGATGAGCAGGTCGGAATGGACCGGTTTGTGTCAGCGTATGCGCCAGCCCTAATGCTGTGCCGTCTGGATATCCCATCGCCGCAAATTCGCTCGTGCAGGCAGTCTCCTCAACAACAATCCGACCTCGAAGGTCGACACCGGTGTGAGCGGCAAGATCGCTCAGAACCTTTTCACGATACTGTTCACGGATCGCATCGGTATCATCGAGTCCAGGCGCGATTGGGACAAGAACAACGACCGTTGAATGACCATCAGGAGCGACTGTTGGATCCGTTTGTGAGGGGACATTAACATAATATGACGGATCCGTCGGCCATGTTGGATTATCGAAGATCGACTCAAAATGTGATTGCCAGTCAGTCGGAAGGATAAGTGTATGATGCTCAAGCGTATCAAGTTCGCCTTCGACGCCTAGATATAACAAAAATGCCCCCGGTGCGTATGTCCGTGACTCCCAATATGAGGCATCATGATCAGATACACCTTTGGGGAGTAATTCACGATCAGTGTATGCGGGTGGGATGGTGCTGACGACGCGGTCTGCGGTATGAGTGTCTGTATCGGTTTGAACACGGACACCAGTGTCGTCGTTGGCACGACTCACTTCAGTAACGGTTGTATTCGTTTCAATGCTTACGCCTAACTCATGAGCTATGGAGCTAATACTGTCGACAACACTTGCAATCCCACCTGTCGGATAGTACACGCCCATATTAAAATCAACATGACTCATCAATGAGTACAACGCCGGGGTATTGTATGGCGATCCACCGAGAAAGACCAGTGTATACTCAAGCAACTGCCGAAGTTTTGCTGAGTCGAAATATGAGGCTATGTGATCGTCCATTGAGCCGATCAGAGTGATGCCACGTGCTGCTCGGAGGAGTCCAGGATCAACCCAGTCACGAAGGCGTGGTCGGTGCTTGTATACGAATTCCTCCATCCCGATTTCATATGCGTCTGCAGCCTCCTCAAGATATGTATCAAGTGCTGCACCCGCGCCGGATTCATATTGCTCAAAGAGCTCGCGTTGGCTCTGTCGGTCAGCCGGTAATGTTGCCGTGTCACCGTCTTTCCAGAAAACACGGTAATTTGGATCCAATCGCGTTAGCGAATAGTGCTCTGTCGGGTCGTATCCAAATGTGTTGAAGAAGCGCTCAAATACATCCGGCATTAGATACCATGACGGACCGGTGTCGAATTGAAATCCTGATCGTTCGATGCGTCCAGCAACACCACCAAGCGTGTCCTGACGCTCAAAAATTGTCACATCGACACCAGCGTCCGCAAGATAACAAGCCGTTGAGAGCCCACTAAATCCTCCGCCAATGACAACTGCAGATGTCCCGCTGAGCGTCTGCGACATATTGTGTTTCTCTGAAAAAACAGATTTCGATGTAAGTGAGATATCCATCAACAATCATATATTGTGTTGGTTAATGGCTATCACCGGTGCCGCAATGTTGTGGTTATTCATTAGCCCAGCGTTTGAGATAAAATACCAAAGAGTGTTTGAGCACTGGACACATAACATTTGATGCATGACAAACGCATTATTCATTGTTACTGAGGAAGGCTACTGGGGAGAGGAATGTATTGAGCCACTCACGACGCTCGATGACGCTGGGGTTGCAGTAACTGTTGCAACACCAACAGGAAAAAAGCCGGTCATCGATGACCGATCAATCGATCCTGATGAGGTCGGCTCGGAGTACGCTGATCATCTGTGTGAGATTCATGAGAACGATCCTCGACTAAATAGTCCTGAAGCACTCGGATCTGTCGATGCCAGTGATTACGACGCCGTTGTGTTCCCTGGAGGTCATGGAACAGAATTTGACATCACACATGATCGACATGCCCGAGAAGCGCTTCGAACTGCCGTTGAAGGAGACCATGGTGTTGCCCTCGTTGTCTGTCATGCTGTTGGAATTCTTGCGTTCACCCGTGGTTCCGATGGATCGATGCTTGTAGCTGATCGGAATGTAACTGGATTCCCGAATGAATGGGAAGAGGGAATCGTTGATGAAGATGACCGTATGCCCGATGGACGAAAACTCCCGTATTGGGTTGAGGATGAGGTCCGAGCCGCTGGCGCAGAGTGGGATGCTGAACTTGATTCCGAGACAAGTGTTGCAATTGATGGAGACCTGATTACTGGACGTGGACCAGGATCAAGCAGTGAGGCTGCCAAAACGCTCTTAGATAACTTGAGTGTCGAGTCAGCCGAGGCTGGCGCTCAGGCTGACGATTAAAATAGCTCCGAATCTTGCCCTTGATTTGGGTAGGGATGGAAGTCCCGGCTAATCGGCACAGTCCGAAGTCTCCCTGTATGAGTTGTCCAGGGGATTCAAACCGCAAGAGCAAGTGGGAGACTGCAAACCCTCATATCCTAATCCAGCGGTGCCATAGGATTCCAACGGCTTCAGCCATGGGAGGAGATCAAAGATGTATGTCAGATCAAATAACAGTAAAGTATCTGATATTCCGTTTATGATTCTGCGAGGTCGGCAAACACGAACTCAGCATTACTCCCGAGTGGATCAGTGACCTGTTGTGTGCGGATATTCTCGAATCCAGCGTTTTGAAGATACGCGAGTGTCTGGTCCCGTCCGGGGGCAGAAAACAGCATCTGTCCGCCCATCCACCCTCGACGAACTGTCTCATATCGTCCTCCCGGGAGCGTCATCAGAAGTGTCCCACCCGGGCGAAGAACGCGCGTGAATTCATTATATACATTCGGATGATTACTGCGGGGAACGTGAAAGACAGCATGATAGGCGGTAATGCCATCGATAGAGTCACTTGCGATTGGCAGTTGTGTCATCTCCGCCTGAAGCAATCGTGCGGTTGGGACGGTGTCGCGAGCAAGTTCAAGATTCTGCCGGGCGATGTCAAGTCCAATATCGATAACTGACTCAGAGAGATTATCAAGCGTTCGCGCACCATCACCACATCCAACATCAAGAATAGTCGAATCCTCACCGACCATTGATTGGAGATCAAAAACAAGGTCTGCATCAGAGCCATTTGGATCGCGGCGCTGTGCGTATGTCTCGGCGATATCCTCCCATTCACGTTGGACAGTCTTACGATTCATACAATAGGTATGAATTGGACAGGGTTAATTTGCCTGGCAGAAAGTAGCTCACACGATGATTATATCGCATATGGATCAAATGATGGTCGGGTATCGATGTCAGAAGCAGGGTCAATTGGGCAGTCATATTGATTATAAAATCGTTTTCGAAGATCCGTCTCAGACTGGGTGAATAACAAAACAACACCAAACGGTATCTCATAGCTGTTTGCGTTCGGGCGGGCGGGATCAATGAACAACGCAGTGACAGCTGGATTATCAGTCCCAGGCACAGACTGTAACACCGATTCAAGCGGAAGCGTGCCAGTGAGGATATTTGGAATGAATGCATCATCAGGGAGCGCCGCTCGGGGTTGGACACAGCAAGCCCCGATAGGATTCGTCGAGTCGGTATTCTCTTTCGGCTCAGAACTCGATTGAATATCTTCGTGGTCGGTAAGTGTCACACACTGCGGTTCGGACTGACCGGATTCCCAGCAGGTATCAGCAACTGCTGGAAGGGTTGCATTGACCGCAAAGTCCATACGTACGCCGCCGACGCGCTCAATCGCTGTCAACCGCCACGCCTCCTCATCATCTGTTGGGTCGCCCGAAATCGTTGCCTCAATTAAATCGCCAGTCCGAAGTGTGTCAACTGAATTTTGGATTGATTCATATCCTGATTCATACACCGTATAGAGTCTTGGCTCGTCGACCGCCTGTAGATTGAGATGTGGCACTGATGGAACAACGCGATAGACTCGAAATCGGCCTGATCGCTGAGTCATGGGTATTGATTTGTACGTGTCGATGCCGTATATGTGGCTGGACGAAAGAGCCACATTGTGCCACAATCCGAGAGACTGGTCATACAATCTGAGATGGAGAGAGAAGGAAAATCCATGTGAGTATAAATTCTATCTTGACGCGAATCTAACGTATATATCTCCACATTAGATGCGAATCATTCAGCAAAGTAACTTGTAAAGAATCCAGACAGAAATGCCGAGACAGCAACTGCAAGAACAACGTCATTTAGATCCCACGTGTCATCGCTATCAGCCATTGCGATTGTTGCTGCGACACTAATTACAGTCGACACTATACCATTGATAATATCTGTTCGTATTGACACATGTATCATATTGCAGCGGACTCACATATATCTGCATATATCGACATGAGAGTATAATTCGATTACTGACTCTTTTTCGGTTAATATCCTCTCTCAGCTCAGTGGACCGTATCCACACGATACACATCAGTTGAGACTGTGAATAGTGATATCATTTTGTAAATGAACTCATTTCGCGATTTGATACGCCTCACAAGAGATGATAAGACAGGCAAACGCAGCCGTGCACTGTTTTTCAGAAGTATACATTTCATCAATTAGTGTCAGAGATTCCAAATGGTGAGCGATTCGAACATGTCCTCTCGGTAAATAATAACAGAGCGCGCTGTTTTGAAGTACCATCAGTATCATTAAATCCGGAAATCCACCGGAGGAGCCCAGAAGCCTTACTATTAAGAAGTATTATGTATACATGAGATACGTGGCTGACTCACTGCTCGTGTATGACGGAAGCAATCCAGCATTTCGTGCGGCTGCAGCGACAGTAACATGTCGTCTTTCCAATATCCGACCAGTACGGTGGGAATCGAAATCAGTGCAGCGAATCTTGGAAGCGCAGTTTAATGGACATCCATTTGTATTCGCGCTCATTGAGGATGAGACAATCTATGTTGGCGCTGCGACGATACGACGGATTCTTGAAGAATATAATGCTGCGACACCGCTGATAGAAACACTCGAAAGGCTCTATCCCGTCGCAGCCGGACCATTTGGTCGGCTTGTACATGGTCGTGAGCCAGCAGATATCAACGGAAGTTTCTCGTTGAACCCTGCAGCTGAAAAGCATCTTATCTCGCTTCGACAACGTCAGCACATCCCCGTCGAGGAGATGGACACAAAAACCAGCGATATTGAAGACCAAGGGAAACAGAAACAGAAACATGAAGATGATGATAATGAAACAGACTCACTTGGTGCCTCACGAGAGCAGTGATTGAAATATTATCGTATCACGTCTCTGCTATGGTTTGTCAATTCCGTTCTGATCACAAACAAATGTTGAGCCTTTCTGGGTTGACTTCTAATTTGTCTGTTACCAACTGTTGATACTGATTTCATTATTCAAGACGGAACGGAGTATCTAAACGAGCGTTCCGAGTTAATTCAACTCAATTGAGTGTGGTCTCGAAGAGAAACACGGAGTGCCAACCTCTGCCCTGTGAACTGGGACAGGAATACGACCTTCACGCTCACATTCAGATGGTCTAATTGAGTTTCCAGCCATCAAATTCAGGTATATATCAATCACAGACTACATATAATGTGCCAACGACGAACCCTGGAGTGTGTCCTGACTCAAGACATATGGGTCTTATAAACTCAATTCCGCGCAATAGTGGCTCGGAACGGATCAGACTCCGGACGGCGTGAAATCCGCCGTGTCGTTGTGAGCCCACTCACCGCACAGTATTGCTCGACAAGATCATGCCGTTCGTCCATCGAACCTGCCCGCCATGCACGAACGGCTTTTGTCGGAAACATTCGATTGGTGAAACTAATAATAGCGACACCATCATCGTTGAGCACGCGGGTAAATTCATCAAATATACGACCTGGATACTGCAGATACTGTACAGAGAGTGCACAAGTAACCGCATCAACAGCATTGTCTTCCAGTGGAAGCACTTGGTTTTGATTCAAGTTCTGACAGAACCATTCATCGAGTGCCTCATTTTCCCGAAGTTCGGCTGCATTGAGTCCATGACCAATGATATGATCGTATGAGACATTATCTGGGAGGTGTGAAACCCAACTGCTCATTGCATCGAAGATGCGGTCATCAGAGGAAAGAACTGATGAATACGTTTCAGTGAGTTGTGTGAGAAATCCATCGTCCGCATGTGTCACGAATCGCGGAGTGTCATAAAATGCAGTATCGGATCGAGGATCTCGTTTTGCTCGCTCTTGCTCAGAGAGAAGGGGAAATGTACTCTGTGTCGTCATAACATTATTATGAGGTCAATCGGTTTGAGTCGACTGGTGTTCATCAAAATATCTTCTAGGATTTGGAGGGTAAGAAAACCCACGAGTCTCCTCGTGAGTCGTCCGTCATCGCTCAGCCTCACTAGACAGTGATGGTTCAGGTCCCTGCTGTCGGATCAGTAGAGGTAATTGAATTGAATCAAAGTGGATTGGATTGGATGAGTGTTTGCCACGACCACGGGCTTCGACCGAAATCACAGCGCGAATCTCCCGCCCACGCTGACATGAACTAACCAGATAACTCCAAGTCCCTGCCGAATTATTCGATCAAGAGGAGTATCGGGAACATGGCGCTATCTATCGCTGCCGATCTTCAACCTTCGATTTCCACCCACCCGAATCGACGGGAGTAACAGAAAAACCTCAGGAGACTCATGAATTTACTCGGAGGAGGATATCGCATCATGTGCTATGAGAGTAATACTGATGACGGTAGGAATTTGTCCACTGCATAGAAGCAAATAATTATGCGACAGTCGATACTTCGGAATCAGCTCATTGCTGCAATTAAATCCGACCGGGAGGGGTTTCAACAGGATCTCTCAGAGCTTATGAGCGCAAGTCATCTTGATGGTATCAATCAGGAACTTCTTGAGGATGGTGTCGATAATTTCGTATCAGATAATACTGAAAACACTCATGTACGTGAGATGATGTTGCAGTGGCGTCTTCGAGTTCTTGATAATATCCAATTTGGACTCACACTCACTGGACCAACCTACGAAGATAACCCAATTCGATATGCGAATCAAACGTTTCAAGAAAGAACCGGTTATCATCTATCACAGCTCCGTGGATCAAATCCTCGGATACTCCAGGGTCCAATAACAGAATCCTCAGCAGTTGATACACTCCGAGAAGCAACTCAAATTTGGGAGCCGGTGACAGTTACGCTGTGGAACTATCGTCGGGATGGAACACCATTTCGAAGTCGTCTTTCAGTCACCCCACTTCGAAGAAATGATGGAATGATTACACACTGGCTTGGCGTCCAAGCTGTTGTTGATTCCTCAGCTGAGAGATCATAACCTGAGTGTGAGTATGAACCAGGCAGTGAGCATCTATCCAAGACAGACGTTGCACCCTTTCGGAGAGAATTGAGGGAAACAGCTAAACGGTTACACATGTTGACTCAGTCGCTCTATGATGATTCTGATTCTGTCGGCGCTGGACGGTATCGGTCATCAGTTGTATTGGCTTCGACTTGTGCATCCCACAATGCCGCATACGCTCCAAATTCCTCAATAAGCGTCTCGTGCGTTCCAGATTCGACAATTTCGCCATCGTCAAGGACGATAACACGGTCGGCATCCCTGATTGTTGAAAGTCGGTGAGCAATGACAAACGCTGTCCGGTCTGCAATCAGCCGATCAATACTCTGTTTGATTTGCTCTTCTGTCTCTGTATCAACGTCGCTCGTCGCCTCATCAAAGATAATAATCGATGGGTCATTCAGAAGCGCGCGAGCAATCGCGACGCGCTGTCGTTGCCCACCTGAGAGTTTGATTCCACGCTCACCAATTTGTGTATCATACCCTGATGGAAGCCCGGAGACAAATTCGTGTGCAGCCGCCGCTTTCGCGGCTTCAACAACCGCGTCACGTCGCGAGGATGCATCTTGACGCTCAGCTTCAAGTACGTCACTATCACCGTATGCAATATTCTCAGCAACTGTTCCCGAGAATAAATACGGATTTTGCTCGACAACGGCAATCTCCTCACGAAGTGCTTGGAGGTCATACTCGCGAATATCTCGATCGTCAATGCGAACTGTTCCTGAGTCAACGTCGTGAAGCCGAGAGACCAATTTTACAAGCGTTGACTTTCCAGCCCCAGTCGCGCCAGCAAGTCCGACTGTCGTTCCTGGTGGCACATCGATCGAAATATCTGTTAACACTGATTCACGATCCGTGTAGCTGAAATGGACGTTTTCAAATGTTACTCGTCCCTCAATTTCATCCGGAATAACAGGGTCTGTTGGTTCAGTAACTGTTGGTGTTTGTCCAAGAAGTCCAAAGACGCGCTCGGCACTTGATTTAGCAAGTTGATATTTATTCGCAGATCGCCCAATTCGTCGCATTGGCGAGTAAAGCCGACGAAGATAGAGGAAGAATGCTGCGAATGCACCCGTTGAGATGATTGCTTGTTCACTGGTAGATGCGGTAATAATTGAGCGTCCGCCAATAAGTAACACAAGCACAAACACGATACCGGTAAGTAACCGAAGACCAGCGAAAAATGCTCGACGGATACGGAGTGCAGCAACCTGCTCATCGTGATAACTGCGACTTTGCTCAGCAACACGGTCACGCTCGAATGCATATCGATTAAATATCTTGACAACGGCGACACCACCGAGATTGTTTTCAAGCCGAGTGTTCAGCCGTGAGACTGTTTCTCGAATCGATTTATATCGCGGTTCGATCCACTGGAGGAACCCAGCACTCGCAATGCCAATGAGTGGGACGGGCGCAAGTGCAATGAGTGCGAGTGTTGGTGCATAATACCAGAGAACAATGGCAATGCCACTCACAGTTGCAACAACCCGGATAAGTTGTCGAAACTCTGTATTGAGGAACTGCTCAAGACGGTTGATATCACTGTTGAGAATCGATAGCATTCCCCCGGTTTGATGTGATGCAAAGAAATCCATCGAAAGATGCTGGAGATGGTCATACGTATCGTTACGAAGATCACGCTGGATTTTCTGCGCTGATGATTGAAGCAGATAGCGCGACCCAAAGCGAGTGACGGAGCGAATAAGATATGCCAATGCAGCGATAACAACGAGTTGCTCAAGAACAGCGATACGCGCCGTGGTGCCCGTGATTTGCCCTGCAGTCAAAAGCCCGAGATCGGATAATAATCCAGGGTCACCGCTGCCAAGTACGATGCGGTCGATTGTTGTCGCAATAATGATAGGTGGAACAAGTCGAGCACCACGGGTTCCAATCGCAGCGAGCACACCAAGCAAGAGTCGGACCCAGTATGGGCGCGCGTACGCGAGCAACCGAGTCATTGGATGACCATCGACATGCTGGCGAATATCGCTAAAGCCGCCATCATCAGTATTCTGGTCTGTCACTGCTGTAAAAGATCATAATGAAGGACGGATACTCGCAGTAGACGATGCATGACGCGTCGATATGAGTCGGTAGTTTTGCTTTGATTTTTATCTGTCATATTATTCGAGGGAATCTCCAAAGAGGAATGTGTATTTATCAATTTATTTCAGCGCCGTTTCCTTCCTCATGGCGCTTTCGCTCTTGAGTCGGATGATTGGTGATGTATACTTTCGTATGGTCCGGAATATCATCTGTGACCCATGAGTTGGCACCGATACTCACATGATCACCAACAGTCACGGGACCGAGGACTTTGGTTCCAGCACCGATAACAACATGATCACCAATATTCGGATGTCGGTCATACCCCTTCTTGAGTGCATGCTGTTCTCCCTCTTGTTCTTCGAAGTGAAGTGCTCCGAGGGTTACATCTTGATATAGTCGCACCCAATCACCGACAGTTGCGGTTTCACCAATAACAACTCCTGTGCCATGGTCAATGAAAAAATGTTCACCAATCTCAGCACCCGGGTGAATGTCAATCCCTGTTTGTGTCTTGGCGTACTCTGTTAGTTCCCGAGCGTACTCAACTGCGCCCTCCTGATAGAGAATGTGCGCAACTCGCTGCATTGCGACTGCAAGGAAACCAGGATATGAGCGAATGATCTCTGTGTAACTTTTCGCAGCAGGGTCGCCCTTATAGGCGGCTTCAGCATCCCGTTTAAGAAATGTTCGTATCTCCGGAAGCTTATCGAGAACATTCGTGACGACTTCATCGGCATTGACACCTGGATATGGGCAGATACCTGCATGGAAAAGATTGCCAAGTTCATCAAGCGTGTCAAGGATGGCTAATTCATCACGAACAAGTTCAGGTGCATTCCAGCAGGTCGGGAAAAATAACTGTTGAAGATAAGCTATCTCTCCACGGCGATGTTCGCGCTCTGGAAAGCAGACAGAGACATTTGTCGGGTACGGATCAGTATCCGACTGGTAGGCCTCAAACAACTTCTCGTTGGCGTCACCAGCGTACCGATATTCCATATAAGTTATTCTCACTGCGGAAGTATGATATTAGCGTCTTCATATTGAAGTGTCAATAATTAGTTAGTGAGATACGACTCACGCCTTCGCTCGTCGTTTCAGTCTATCAATAAATAGTGCTCGGATCTAACATTCACGGAAGTCTTTTGTTAATCTCTCCCCGAATCTTTGGATACATTCGGCGACATTACCGGATTACAGGAGATATCATCGGACATGCATGAGGTTACGGTCGTGACAGATGAAGCGACGTTCACAGAGATAGCAGCAGAAGCACCCCCGGGCGCACGCGTCCCGGTTGAAATAGAACTTACTATCGAAGACCCATTTACCGCATACCGGCGAGCACGGATGGACGCTGGTGATGGGGTATATCTTGAGACGACTGGCGGACAGTCTGGGTGGGGATACTTTGCAATCGACCCGATCGAGCGTATTCAGGTAACCGAGTCAGCAGTGTCAATTGCACAACACTCACATCAGCAGGAGAAGACGACAGAAAAAAATAACAAGGCGAAACAGAACCGCGGACCAAGTCTTGATGAACTTGACAGTCTCTTAGCTCGTGAGACACTTGTTCGTGGCTCCTGCACCGTCCCATACCCGTGTGGTGCGTTTGGATGGCTCTCATATGATGTTGCTCGGGAACTTGAATCGATCCCACAGACAACACCACCGAGTGATCTGCCACGAGTACAGATTGGGGTTTTTGACCGTGTCGCTGCATGGGAAGAACCGCGTTCGGATGGACCCGTGACAGTACACATCACAGCGTGTCCTGTGGTTGAGGCAGATGTGGATATACAAGATGCGTACGAGCGTGGGCTCGCACGTGCACGCGATCTCGTTTCACGAATTGAGAGCGGTACCACCTCGGTGACTGAACCGACAGTATCTGCTCCAAACGATGCAATAACGTTCAAAAGTGAATGCGGAACAGCAGCGTTTGAAGACCGTGTTCGACAAATCAAGGAATATATTCGAGATGGAGACACATTCCAAACAAATGTCTCACACCGGCTGAGTGCACCCGCTGCAATTCATCCAATCACTGCCTTCGATGCCCTTCGAGAGGTGAATCCCGCCCCATACTCTGGGCTCATTGAATTCCCTGGTGTTGACCTTGTCAGTGCAAGCCCGGAATTATTACTGTCAGTCAACGGTGATCGAGTAAGTACCGAACCAATCGCTGGAACACGACCACGGGGTGAGACATCAACGCAGGATAATGAACTTGAATCAGATCTTATCGAGGATAATAAAGAACGTGCTGAGCACGCAATGCTCGTTGATCTTGAGCGAAACGATCTTGGGAAAATTTGTGAGTATGGAACAGTTGATGTCTCTGAGTACCGACGCGTCGATCGATATTCAGAGGTAATGCATCTTGTTTCACTCATTGAGGGGCAGCGCCGACCACAGACACGAATTGCTGATGCTATCGCCGCGGTTTTTCCTGGTGGGACGATTACTGGTGCACCAAAGCCACGGACGATGGAACTTATCGATGAGGTTGAAACAACGCGTCGAGGACCATACACAGGGAGCGTTGGAGTCTTTGGCTTCGACGACCGCGCTGTATTAAATATTACAATTCGAACGCTTGTACGATATGATGATGAGTATCGCCTCCGCGTCGGGGCTGGAATTGTCCATGATTCTATCCCCGATCATGAATATCAAGAAACGCTTGATAAAGCGCGAGGGCTTGTGAGAGCTGTCGATACAGCACTTGGCGAACGAGGGTCACTTGCCGTCGGCACGACGGGGGAGACAATGAGCGAATCAACGACAACACAGAGTGCATCAATACAATCAGAAAGAGATGGAATTGAGAGTGGTGACTCATAATGATTCTCGTTATCGATAATTATGACTCGTTTGCGTACAATCTCGTTCAGTATGTCGGTGAGTTTGACGAAGTCACGGTTCAACGTAATGATGCAGTAGACTTGGATGATATTCATGCATTGGATCCCGACGGGATTGTTATCTCACCCGGTCCTGGAACACCACAGGAGGCTGGAATATCAATCGATGTCTTCGCTGAATTAGACTATCCAGTCTTAGGTGTGTGTCTGGGTCATCAAGCACTCTGTGCAGCACATGGCGCACCAGTCGGCCATGCGCCCGCTGTTGTTCATGGGAAATCATCAAAAGTAAGACATGACGGGAGCGAGTTGTATAAAAGCATATCCGATCCATTCGATGTTGGACGGTATCATTCATTAGCGGTTGAGCGACAAGACGTCCCTACACCGCTTGTGGAGACGGCTGCAACGGATGATGAACAGGGTGTTGTGATGGGTGTAAGACATCCCGGTAAGCCACACCATGGCGTTCAATTCCATCCTGAGAGTATTCTTACTAACGCAGGCAAACAGTTGGTGAAGAACTTTTGTACATCAATTGCTGATTGATATGCTCAGATAATACGTCTCTCCTGAAATGTCAGAGAGCCTTAGGAATCAAAGGTGACAGCCTTGTTGAGGTGAATACTCAATTTCTATCATCGCAGTATGACGTTGCAGGTGTCTCATTTGCTGGTCCAGACATCATTATAAGCTCACAATATCAAGCAGAATCAACGCAGAGATAAATCAAAGATATTATCAGCAAAAACAGTTGTGAGACAAAGGTATTTTATGTTCCCCTGAAACAGTTAAGTTGGGTACTACCCAAAACCAACTATGGCACAACCTGACTCATCCAGTTTAGCAGAAGTTCTTGATCGCGTGCTTGATAAGGGAATCGTCGTTGATACCTTTGCACGCATTTCACTCGTAGGCATAGAAATTCTAACCGTTGAAGCACGCGTTGTGGTTGCTTCAGTCGATACCTTCTTGCATTACGCAGAAGAGATCGCGAAAATTGAACAAGCAGAACTCACCGCTGGCGCCGAGGCGTAACTGACGAGCCATCGGACGCCGTGTAGAGTGAACTGTGAATCAATCGTTCATTCCCAATTTTTAATAGTAGTTCATTAATCATAATTATAATCATGAGTGTAAGAAAAAAACGCGACGAGATAGAGACAACCTCTGAGGAGTTTACAGCAACCCAGCGCGAGTTCGCAGGGTATGCTGATGAATTCGCAGCAGACGTTGCGTCAAAGCGCGATGTCAGTGAGTATCACGCTGCGTTTGAGACATTCGAGAGGGACCTTGCGGAGGCGAGAGATGCATTCGATCAGTATAGCGATACATTTGATGCAGCAGTCGCTGCATTTCTCCAGGACGTCTCTCACCGTCAGGATGAGATTGCTACTCTTCGTACTGTATTCGAGAGGTATCAAGACACATTCGACACTGATGTCTCCGAGATACAAGATATCAGTAGCCTTCTCATAGCAATTGATGAGTTCCAAACCGCAATCGCTGAAACAGGTGCAGAGTTTGATGCATATGCTGAGGCATTCGATGCTGATGTCGCTCAGATTCAAGATATCGATGACCTCCTCGCAGCCATTGCTTCAGTCGAAGATGCATTCGATGATGTTGAAGAGGCGTTTGATGCATACGCTGAAGCGTTCGCTGCCGATATCGATGCTATCCATGCTGATGTCGCTGCAGAGAAGGAGGCATTCGCAGCTGTCAGGGATGCATTTGAGACGTATCAATCAGAGTTCCACACTGTCGAAGTGCAAGCATTAGTTGATGCAGTTGACGAATTTGAGGACGAAATTGAGGATTTCGGTGCCAATTTCGATGCAACGGCTGAAGAGTTCGCTGCATACATCAGAACGTTCTATGGGATATCGGATAACGACGATGATAATGTCGGCACCACTGATGTAAAACAAGCAGAACAAACAGATCAACTGGAGGCAAACGCGATTGGTGATGAGGGAAACGTGAGTGAGGCTGAGGCAGGATCTGATGCCGTCTCCGCCTCAGCCGAATCTGAATCCGAAACTGCGGTTGACATCAGCGTTGATGAAGAAGTAACCGAGGACGCTGAGTTGGAATCAGATGATGCATCAGAGACGACATCCGACGCCACGACTGAGTTGACGATTGATACTCCAGATGGTATGGTCACCTGTCGTGTTTGTGGTGAGCATTATCATGCAATCACAGAACCGCATCTACAGACACACGGAATGTCGATTCAAGATTATCGTGCGGAGTATGGCGAAGACGTCCCGCTCCGACCGGATGACGAAACACAATGACAAAAGACTCTCGCAAGCGAAAGGTACGTGGATCACAGATTCGATCATCACGTGAAAACAAGAAGCGTCGTCGTGAAAACAAGTCTCTCGAGCGTTTGAAGCGAGCAGAAAGTGACGGTGGCTCAACCACTAACTCAAGATCAAGCCAACCACAGGCGTCCCCGAGCCCAGACACTACTAGTGAGCTTGAGGATGAGTTCATCCCAAAAGAGCGTGAATTCATTGAAACCGATGCAGTGAATGATATTCGCCAGCGAATGGAACGATGGCTTACCGTTGACCGTCCAGTTCATTTGATTGGTCCAACCGGATGTGGAAAAACGGCGCTCGCGATGCACGTTGCCCGGAAGCGTGATCAACCGGTCGTATGGATTAACGGTGACACAGAGCTCTCAACAAGCGACCTTGTCGGTGAGTACGCAGAAAAAGAGCGGATTTCAGAGCGTGATCAATATATCCATAATGTATTGAAGAGTAAAGAAATCGTGAAAGATCGGTGGGTCAATAATCCATTGACACTTGCTGTCGAAGAAGGAGCAACGCTTGTATATAATGAATTTTCACGAACCAAGCCCGTTGCAAACAATGTCTTATTATCCGTCTTTGAGGAGGGTGTCTTAGAACTTCCAGGACAGCGTGGTGAGTCGCGGTATGTCGATGTTCATCCCGAATTTCGGGCAATATTAACATCAAACTCTGTCGAGTACGCTGGCGTGCACGAACCACAGGATGCACTGTTGGATCGACTTATCGGTGTCTATATGGACTTTTATGACTTTGAAACTGAGGTTGAAATTGTCGATGCGCAGACGAGCGGTGATATCGGCATTGAAACCAGACAACTTGTTGAGATAATCAGAGAACTACGCAATCGGCTTCAAATTAATGTTGGGACGCGAGCGGCAATCATGGTAGCAGAGGGTGCAAGTACGGTCGACACGGTGGATAGACAAGCGCTCATTGAACTCTTCGTTGACGTACTAGCATCAAAAGTTGCTCAATACAGTGAAGTGCAAGCACTTCGAACGGAAGTTGAGACCGTTGTTGAGAATACCGATATTACCCTATCATAGATCACGCTAACAGAGCCGCCAATAATGTCACACGAAATGGAATATAATCACAGACGAGACGCGAGCGAACACAGTCAGCAACGTCGTGTTGACTGTGATACGGAGGACAACAGCAGTGACACCGACGGTAATCATAATGACGGTGATAATCCAGCTACACAAGCTTGCTTCGATAATCAAGATACATCTTCATCCACGTCTGTATCAAGATGTATACCTGCGATGATCCGAACTGATGGGGGTCATGATAAGGAGACTGAATCGATGCCTGGGGAAAATAAATCTGAAGATCAGAATGAGACAGTCGATGAGACTGAAACCGTCAAATCCATCGGAATTGTCGAAGCACAGGAATGTGCAAAGGCGGCTGCTGAAGAATTATTCGAGCATGACTTCAAAAGCGTCATCAAGGTTGAAGCAGAGGATAATAATGAATGGCGAACGGTAATCGAACTCGTTGAACGGCGTGCTGTGCCAGATACGCAAGATATTATTGGTCGATATCAACTCAAACTTACGTCGACAGGAGACGTGGCTGGATATGAACTGCTTGAACGGTATCAACGCGGTGATATGAAAGAAGAGTTATAATATCCGAATGTAATGATCATCGGTTGATTAGCTCGCAGCGGGATTTTTGATACGTCTTGTCAACGGGAATCACAAAGATCAATATGTGCTCTCATTGGTCACTTCTATTATAAGCGATCAGCAAAAATGGTGGTATCAATGACGTTCCGAATTGCCGTCGCAAATGAGAAGGGTGGGGTTGGAAAAACAACGACCGCAATAAACGTTGCTGGCGCACTCGCGGCGGCCGAATGCGAGGTATTATTTGTAGATCTTGATGCACAAGGGAATGGGACGGTTGGGTTAGGTCTCGAAGAGCAATATACCGCAGAAGAACGGTCATTATATGATGCATTGATTAATATTAATACCGGTAATGCCACCGGCATAGGTGACCTGATTTATGAACATAAAGAATTTGATGTAATTCCATCGCATATCGATATGTTCAATGCCGAAGCAGACCTCCAGACGGCGATGCGCGGACGAGAGCGGTTATGGATGCTATTTGAATCACTGACAGGGTGTGGTGATGAGACAAATACGACTGCGAGTGTGGGTAATTATGATTTCATTATTGTCGATGCTCCGCCATCACTCGGAATGCTTACCGATAATGTATTACTGGCTTGCCGAAATGTGTTAATTCCCGCACTCGCAGAGGCTAGCTCACAACACGCAGTTAATATTTTACTTGATCATATTGAGACGATTGAGGCAGGATACGGCATTGGAATCGATCCGCTCGGTGTTGTGTTGAATCGAATCGAAGTCGATGGCGAGGCAAATCGGCTTCGGTCATGGTTTGACTCAGAGTTTGATTCATTACCCCTGTGGGAGATTCGAAATCGAGTTGCACTCAAGCGTGCCTGGGCAAATGGCGTATCAGTATTTGAACACACTGAGACGACCGATATGGATGAACGCTTCGAGAAGATTGCAGAACACTTGCTGTCTGAGGCTGACGCAGACGCGACAATAGCATAAACGTTAGTCCTCAGATAAAAATGTCAATAGACAGAACGTAACTGCCAACCAGCGTATGATTTGCTGCTCCCGATGTATGGAGGTATCCAAAGTGGTACAACTGCAGGCGCAACGAAGCAGATCCTTTGAGAGTTAATCACCACAGATGCAAGTCGGCTGGGTTTCGATCTGTGGCAATGTGACCAACAGAGAGACTGTGAGTGACTCCAAACCCGAGTCGCTCGTATTCCTGCTCATGTAGTTTAACATTGTCAAGCATCCATATTTGAGGATAAGTCGGTTGTTTCGGACGGAACGACCGCCATTGTAGGATCGGTGAGAATCACTCTATTTACATTTCATCTCTCCCTTCTCAGACGAATGCTTTCTCTTCAGAGCATACCGAAAGCACCGAGACATCGACGATGACAAAAGCAAGATTGTCACCGGCAATGGTGATATCCCTCCATGGTGTGAATATCGTGCAGTTCGACTGTCTCGTTCAACTGTCCGAATAGCGTAACTACCTCACTGGTGTCTCGTGAACCGCCTTGAGGTCGCATCAAAGCCCTGAGAAACTTACCTTGCTTATTTGCAAATCAGTTGTCCGATATAGCCCGATATATAATATTTGTAATAGTTTTGATTCTCAAATAGACGAATGGAAACGATGTCAGTCGTGTGCTCGTCTCCACATCATCGCTGATTAATTATCAGATATCGAATGCAATCCAGGGCTCACACATCACTTATCAGTGAGCTTTGATATAATGAGAACTACTATCAGCAGACTATGATAATCGATTTAGCAGTGCAGTGATATAGCGACTATCACACTATCAGTCACACATGAGTGATAATCTATACACATATGGCGTTATCGAGCAGGAAGATATTGAACTCACTGCTGACGGGGTCGGCGGCGCGGATAAGATATACACAATCGAGTATCGCTCATTATCAGCTGTTGTTTCTGATATCGACACCACAGACCCAGAGCGGACTGATGAGGCTGTTACAAATCATAATAATGTGCTTCAGCGCATTCTCGAATATGATGATGGTCGAACGGTTGTCCCGATGAGCTTTGGAATGGCATTTAAAAACGGACGAACGCTCAAAGGGGTCCTCCGAGGAGCGCGCCGGGCACTACGAAGTGCATTGAACGATATTGATGGGACAATTGAGTTGGGTGTAAAGATCATTTCAACAGGCGACGAATCAGTCGATCAATCATCACTCCGCGCAGATCTCAGTGACCGCCTCTCGTCAGTAAGTATCAATGAGACCGAGGATGATCTCTTCAGCGATCGACTCATTTTGAATCGATCATATCTCGTTGAGCGCACAGAACGGTCTACATTCGATGATACAATCGATGAAATTGAAAGTGACTATGGGGATGATGTGACAGTTCAATACACCGGACCATGGGCGCCGTACAATTTTGTTGATATTCATATCGGCGCAGATCAGCAGACAGGAAGAGGAGGTCGTTGAGGGATGTTACTCGTTGATGATCTATTGATTAATCCATTCTTATCATTACTCGATATTCTTCAGACAATGGCACTTGATGAGCTATACGATACTGATGGAATTCGTGATGAGCTCAAAGAAAATCAGCTTCTATATGAGATTGGTGAGCGCTCAGAGGAAGAGTATCGCGAACGGAAGCAGGAACTCGAATTACAGCTCAAATTAGCTGATGAGATTAAATCACAGATGGGAAGTAAAATTGAGGTGAAGAAGTGACGCCGCCGGGTGATAAGAATCAAAATCACACGAGCGACCGAGACAATAACCAACCTCTGAGCAGCACGCAGGAGCCACGGGGATCTCTCAAAGGAATACTCAATCGATTCCAGACAATCATCGAGGAAATCGCAGAGATTGAACAGCATGAGAACGGTCATCGATCTCAAGAGGGAGTACTCATCCGTGGAGGGGTGAAGATTGAGTATGACTATGATATTTCGATTGGTGTTGGGATCGGATTTGATTCAGAGTTACACACGGAGGCGAAGACGGGAGCAACAGCAGAAACAGAACCGAAGATAGGTGATATCTCGACCGAGATAATCGATAACAGCGAAGTACAAGATAGTTCTATACGAGGTGCTCCCCATGTTGAGGTTCACCCACAAGAGGGTGGATTAACTGTGAGTGCGGATCTGCCGGGAGTAACCGCAGAAATGGTTGATCTGCAGATTGATTCGGACCGAGGCGAACTTATTATTATGATTACTGATGAATTGACCGATGGGAGAGCCGAATCAAATAAACAAAATAGCACACAGCAGAACAAGGATGTCACCACAAGTGAAATAACACAGCGGATTGCGATTCCAAGTGGGTATGAGATTGGTAATACTCAGATCAATAATCATATTCTTACCGTATATCTGCAAGAAATACGCACATGAAAGAGTTTGATTGCGGTGGGAGTAATGATAATGAGTATCGCGGCAACCAGGTAATTATTACGTTCGGAATAAAAGAGAGATGATAGTGACACTAACGTGAGGTTTGAGATTGGAGAACAATATATGACAGACATACATCATAAAAAGGCAAAACAGGCGATAAAAAAGGCGGAGCGAAATCGTAATAAGGCACGTCAAAAGCTGCTTCAACAGCGTGAAAAGCTCGCGGAACGGCGAAAAGAAAACCGACAGCAATCTGAAAGGACACAGAATCGTAATAATGATTCAATGAATAAAAACCCCTCAGTGTACTCAACCGTTCCAAAACAGAAGACAAACGAACAAAACGCGGTTCGAAACGCCCACTCGACTGTCCCCACAGCACCACAGTATTCACAGATTCCTCCGAGTGAGCGACTCTTTGGACTTCGGTTCTACCAGCGTAAACAATCGAGTGATTCAAACGATGGTAAGTGACCCAAAGCCGACACGCTCGCAAGGTGACCTTGCTGAGATGCTTGAAATGTTGCTTGATAAAGGTGTCGTCGTGAATGCAGATGTTGCAGTCAGTGTTGGTGATACCGAATTGCTTGGCATTGAGCTTCGAGCAGCAATTGCATCATTTGAGACCGCTGCGAAGTATGGACTTGAATTTCCAACGGGTACCGACATGAAACGTGTTGAGGAGGCTGCGAATATAAACGACGATTTGGAAGATAATCCGGATGCGGATATGGATATGGATGCAGGTGTGAAGATGAGTGCCACAACAGGCTCTGAGATGAATGCAGAGCGTATTGAAGAGTCGAGTAACTCATCAGCTGAGACTGATGACACTGGTTCAACAACAGTGCCAGATAAAAACCGAAGAGATTCCTCAGTCGATCAATACAACAACGGCACTGGTGAATCAGAGTCAGAGCGTGAGTAACTATGGAACTCACACTGGATAATGACGATAACGATGTCAGTGGAGGCATTGTTGCGCTTGTTGTGAGTGTCGTTGAATTGCTGATTGAGGCTCTCGAGCAAGAGGCGGTGAGACGAATGGAATCTGGAAAGTTATCAGATGCTGAAGTGGAGCGACTGGGACAACAACTGCAAGCACTTGAAACAGAAATTGAGCAACTCAAACAGCGGGAGAAGATTGATGATGATGTAGCTGAGTTCAAACGTGATCTTGATCATGTGGTTCAAGACGCAATCAAACAACCATACACACAGCAAAACGATGAGACCGCAGAAACAGTGGAGTCGCGTAATATCATGTCAATATTTGATACCATGCAGCCCGAAGAGACATCCTCACAATCGCAGCAATAATAATTATAATAACAATAACAATAATGCCCAGTCAGAATGATAAGATATGATACTGTGAGCGCGGGAGTCTCCAAGGAACGCATCTTACTGTTTTGCCAGCAACAGAACCAACAATCAGACCGGCTGGACAAATGCCAACACGCAATCAGAAATAACTATCCCAATGATTGATGACTCAGTTTCCGGCGTCGATAAAAGTCGCGACGAGGATGACGAACCGCAGACAGATACAATATCAACCGATGTTGATGATGGGCGATATATTTACTGTTTGATTGATACAAACTCACACATATCTGAGTTACCATCTGACGGTGACATTCAAACAGACGGGATTGATGGAGCATCGCCTTCGATTGTCAATGCAAATGGGAACGTCGTTGATTCGACTGGTCGTGTCGGTGCCGTTGTACATTCATGTACACATACGTATGAAGCAGCTAACTTAGCCACTGTCCAGCGGCGGATCCTCAGTCATCAACGAGTTGTTGACGCCGCTGGATCAATATATGATACGCCACTTCCGCTCCGATTCAATACGGTTTTTGAAGGCGGCGATGAGGGTGTTCGAACGTGGATACATGATAATTATGATCAAATAGACTCAGCGCTGACGACACTCGCTGGAACATGGGAATATCGGATTGGGCTCGTCTGGGATGCAAGTCAGTTTGAATCAATGGTCGCTGAGACTGATGAAGAATTACAGCGGATAGAAAATCAACAGGTGACTGCGACCGAGGGGACAGCATTTCTGTTAAATAAACAGTACAAGCGACGACTTGCTACATTACGTAATGAACGCCGAAAGGAACTCATCGAGGCATTACAAACGTGTGTTGAGCCACTTGCGGTCGAAATGACTGAGCAAGGTGGGAGAGATATTGACGTCGGCGGATTGAGCGATCGTGATATCGGAGAACACGACAGTGATGCTGACACTGATGCGTTAAACCAGGAGAATACAGATAACGACGACGATGACAACAACAGCGACACCGACACTGACGAAAATGGAGAATTGATTGAACGGGTGGCTGTTCGGGTGTCAGCGGATGCAGAGACTGCACTTGGTGACCAACTGGACGAATTTGTCGAGCGTGATGGTGTCAGTGTAACATTTACCGGTCCATGGCCCCCATACACGTTTGCGCCGAATATCGGGTAGTACAGTACAATGTGGTACAGTATAGTATAACACACTGATGATACTTGATCGAATCAAAGGATATGAAGCCAACAAAAAACGAGACACATGCGATTGTTGAGTTTCTTGATGTGCTACTCCGGGAGGGTGCGGTTATTCAGGCAGATGTGATTATTACTGTCGCGGATGTCCCACTCATCGGGATTAGCCTTCGAGCAGCAATTGCTGGAATGACGACAATGACAGAATATGGAATCTTCGAAGAGTGGGATGCCGCCCATAGAACACAAACGAGACAGTGAGTTCAGCCTCCAGCCCATAGTTTGTGTGCACTCTTCGGTCTTACCCTACTTTACTCTACAATCCTTCGCGTTGCTTTCATGCAAGCAGAGTTTTTGTTTGCGAAGCGGAACGCGTCACCGGGCGTTCCAAGTAAACTCAGTCTGAGTGTGGTTTCGGATAGGAACAGTGGTCATATTATCAACGACTGTTATAGACACCAAAATATCCACAACAGTCGTGATTTTCACAGGCGTGTCCTCGGATCCGAAGCGACCCACTCCTCGGTTCGGTAGCTCTCATGAGAGGACATCAAGAGCTTGAGTACAGCTTTGCATTCAAAATGCTCCTCGGTTTCGGTTTCCGTTCAAACCGACATGTGAAACACGATTGACTTCCTCCCACGACTTCACTCGAGGGATTCCTCTGTGGGTAATCCTGCCAGTTGATTACTCCAGGTGTGAACTTGTGGGTTCACGAACCCTGATTTGCTCAAGCGAGTGTGACCGCTCCTCAAGACCGTTGAGTATCCAATCGTAGTTATTTCACTCCTAGCACGCTCCCGTCATCTTCGCTATGGTGGGATGCGTCCTTACGCCGTCCAGCACGGAGAGCAGCAGACCGAGCCATCGGTCCTTTCTATGATTGCAGTCGGTTCCACGCTCCAGCCACGTCGCTATGTGCCTCTCGCTCACAATCGTGGCAGTGTGACTCGTCACCACGTCGTTACACATTTTCAGAGCCACATTCTGGGCACTGACTGCCTGAATCTTCCTCGTTTATTTTACGGACAGTGATTCCAGCGTCGTCAAGAGTGAGCGTGATTCGCTTGACGGGCTATCCGTGGTTCCAGAACGAGTGCGTTTTTGCTCACCGCGCTTGACCAGTGCATGTCAAGCACAGCAGATAGGTCTTCAACACACACTGTCTCAACGCTCCGTTCGAGCAACCATCTAGTGCTATCCCACGAAACCACATGGAAGCTTGACAGAGCGCGGAAACGGCAACAGACGACGAAGTGGGTACATCCACGTTGACCGCGATGACGTCCTCACAGTTGATGAGAGCGCCCCGGACGGGCTCCAGTTCGGCGGGAAGCGCAACTACGGCTACGGTATCACGCGGCTGAAAGACACGCAGGTCGGAGACCTAGAAGCGTTAGACCACTCGCGTCTCGAAAACGGTGAGACATTCATCCTCGAACTCGTGGCGCCGTTCGTGCTGGAGTCGGAGTATCCGAACGGTCATGACCAGGACGTGCTGTGGTGGTGGAAGAAAGACCGTCGCGATCTCTGTGAACGCGAAGAAAAGCTGCTGGAGCAACGCGAGGTGTCCAAGCTCCAGACCGTGGACCAACAGGTGGTCGCCTTCGCCTACGAGGCGTGCGGAAACCACGAAGATCGGTATCCTCCAGGTCGACAGTCACTCGGAGTATGGCTCCGGTGAACTGCGAGTGACACCGGTCGGATCAGTCTCAAAACCCAGAGGAAAAAACGAAGCTCACCGGGTGGAATAACTTATGCGAAACGGAAGAATCGGCACCGAAACCCCACATCCCAGACTGAATAGAGAAATCGTATTTGTAACAACCGATGCTCCGCCCATCAAGTAGGTAAACGAAAGAAGACGGCTTCTCGATATTAGATTTGTTACTGGTGATATGGAGGAGTCATCGACCGTGGTATGAGTACCCGCTTAGAAGAACACAGAACATCACTCAACCGCCAGGCTGTGTCAGATAATAGGCTCAACGGCTGCATTTTTATATTACTCCCGTAAATCAGCGAATGCATGAAAGAAATAATCGAGACGGATGATGCGCCTGCCGCAGTTGGGGCATATAGTCAAGCAGCAACAAACGGTGAAATACTCATTACAGCCGGACAATTACCGATGACTGCTGATGGTGAGCTGCTTGATGAGGCATCCGTTGCGGAGCAGACCACACAGTGTCTTGAAAACATTGCCGCAGTGCTTGAAGCAAAAGACCTCGCGATCACAGATATTCTCAAAACAACTGTATTTCTCGATGATATCGAGGATTTTGATTCATTTAATGAGGCTTATAGCTCATTTTTTGACTCAGACCCACCAGCCCGGAGTGCTATCGGTGTTGAAGCCGTGCCGAAGGGTGCAGCCGTCGAAATCGAAGCGATTGTGACTGTCGAATGATTTTCTAACAGTAGTTAATGCTTTGATCTTCGTTCTTCGAAGTTGCAGTAGAACACCCACACAGGCGTTCCAGCTGAACTGAGTCTGAGCGTGGGTTCAAATATAATCGTCGCTCAGATTGCCAATAAATATAATTTATCGTGATTCATCTCGAAAACGTTACCGACTTTTACTCTGTCGCAAACGGAATCATAGAGGAAGCACTCGAACACGACTGCGACGGCATCATCTTTGAGAAGCTGGACGGCATCCGTGATCGCTACCCGTCTGCTGACTGGCACTCGAAGTGGGCGTTCTGCAAGCTCAAGAGATTCGGTAAATACAAGACTGTATCCATGGACACGGACACGGCGAATCCGAAGAACACGAGCAAGCGGTGCACCAAGTGCGGGAGCATCCGAGACAATAGCCGTCACCGAGACGAGTTTGGGTGCCAAAGATGTAGCAAGCAGAGCCATGCTGATTCCAATTCGATTTCCAGACTACGTCCGGCGGGCGGCAAAGTCACGGCGTGACTTTGCAACGGCGAAGAATATAGCGGAATTGTCTCTCCTCGGAGATCACCAGCCGTCTCGTGGGAGGAGCGTCAGTCAATACACTCTGAAGTCAGTCAACAACACCGAGTCAAGACGTACGACCTTCACTTATCATAGATATTATAGATGAGAGGCAGAACCAACTGACAAGTCTCCATCGGGCGAACTCGTCAGGGTGAGCGAAGGAGGGTGGGATCATTGACTAAGATGCCCTGTCGGGATTCATCAACAGTGATGTCGACCGCTTACAATCAGGCGTATCAGACGGTTTTATATCTATTAGTATCTAAATCCATTAATTGATAGAAATATACCACAAAAAGTAAAAAGTCAAATAGCATAAACAAGTCTCTTTGTGGGACTCAAACAGGGAGTGAGCGAAGAATTATAGATAATCGATATACCGACTGAGTCGGATTTATGTTACCTTCTTAGAAGAGTCCAGTAATATCTCCATCAGCATCAATATCCATATCTGCTGCTGCAGGGTCGGCGGGAAGACCAGGCATTGTTAATACATCACCGGTGAGTGCAACGATGAATCCAGCACCAGCAGATGGATACAGTTTCCGAACATTAAGTGTCCATCCAGTTGGTGCGCCCTTCTGACGGGCATCATCGGTCAATGAGTGGAAGGTTTTTGAAAGACATACTGGAACGGTATCAAATCCGAGTTCGCGCATGCGTTCGATATCATCCTCAGCATCTGTAGAGTAATTAACACTACCAGCACCGTATATCTCTGTCGCGACGGTTTCAATTTTCTCTTTGATCGTCGCATCATCTGGGTACAGATATTCGAAATCCCCTGGATTGCTTGATTCAACAGCACCGATGACACGTTCTGCAAGTTCAACACCGCCCTCACTGCCCTCTGCGAAAACTGTGGACGCTGCAGCCTTGACATTAAGATCATCCCGGCAGTGATTGAGAACAGCCTCAACCTCAGCATCAGTATCATTCGGGAACCGATTGACCGCAACGACGACTGGGACCCCAAATTTCTGTAAGTTGGTAACATGTTTGTCAAGATTGACGAAGCCTGCTCTCAGTGCATCAATCCCGGCTTCATTGATTGCATCGATGTCTGCCGGCCACATATCGAGACCATGATACTTGAGTGCACGAACAGATGCAACAAGAGTGACTGCATCAGGAGTCATATCTCCAAGTCGACAGACAATATTCATGAACTTCTCAGCACCAAGGTCCGAGCCGAAGCCAGCTTCGGTAACGAGGTAATCGCCCATACCAAAGGCGGCTTTATCAGCAATAAGCGAGTTGGTCCCGTGTGCAATATTCGCAAATGGACCGCCGTGTACAAACGCAGGTGTTCCTTCAATTGTTTGAACAATATTTGGTTCGATAGCATCACGAAGTAACATCGTGACTGGACCAGTTGCATCGATATCGTCGACAGTAATTGGTTCGCCGTCATTCTCATAGCCAACGATGATTCGGCTCACACGCGCTTTGAGGTCCTCAAGATCGCTTGATAAGCAAAGAACAGCCATCAGCTCGGAAGCAGCCGTCAGAAGGAATCCATCCTCACGTGGGATGCCGCCGCTTTCCCCACCAAGCCCAACAACGGTCTCTCGGAGCGCACGGTCGTTCATATCAAGCGCCCGAGGCCACGCAATGTCATTGACGTCGACATCAAACTCATCACTTTGAGAGAGTTTCGCATCAAGCATCGCTGCAATAAGATTGTGTGCGGAGGTGAGTGCATGAAGATCACCAGTGAAGTGAAGATTAATTTCCTCCATTGGGAGTACTTGAGAATATCCTCCGCCAGCTGCTCCACCCTTCACGCCAAACACCGGTCCAAGTGACGGCTCGCGAATGGCGATCATTGCTTCTTCATCGAGATAATTCAGCGTTTGCCCCAATCCGACAGTCGTCACAGTCTTTCCTTCACCCATTGGTGTTGGTGTCATCCCAGTTACCAACACAAGGTTATTTTCTCGGGTTTCAGCCTCCTCGCGAAGATGATCAACAGCGTCGTGTGACAACTTTGCTGTGTACTCACCATAATACGAGAGATCATCGTTTCCGAGATCCCATGGCTCAAGCAGATCCCAAATGGGAGTCATATCTGCATTCTGCGCGATCTCATAGTCGGTCGGGAATCCATTATCCTCAGTTGGACCAGTATTGTTCGAATCGTCTGTCATCTACCTCAACATTCAATCACCACTGCCTAAGAGTGTTGGCGAAAGTGACAGAATCGGGGGAAAACGGGTTTATCGATGCTGTGGTCACCACGTCATGTAAGACATATAATATACTGAGCACGGAAGTGTAGTCAACGACAGTATCAATCACAGACAAATAGATGGAGGCGACAATGTAATCATGTGTCAATCAACGATACGTGATATGGACTATCACGAGGCTGCCGACGTGCTCACTGGACTCCAACAACGTCGGCCGAAACTCGGGGTTGAGACAACCACACGGATGCTCGAACACCTCGATAATCCCCATGCTTCGATCGACTGCGTACAGATCGCTGGATCGAATGGGAAGGGAAGTACTGCGCGTATGCTCGAACAGATTCTCGATGATGCCGGTCTCCGAGTCGGCTTATTTACATCCCCCGGGTTGAATGACTTCCGTGAGCAAATTCGGGTTGAAGGGCGGACAATTGCGAAGGAGCACGTGAGCGAACATGTTGAGCGACTTATTCCATGTCTTGAGATGCTCAGGGCTGACGATGATGAGCCAACACACTTTGAGGCACTGACTGCCGTTGCACTTGCACACTTTGGAGCGATGGATGTTGATATTGCTGTTCTTGAGGTTGGCATTGGTGGTCGATATGACGCAACAAGTGCTGTTGACCCGGTTGCAAGTGCTGTGACAAGTGTGAGTCTTGAGCATACAGAGTTACTCGGTGAAACGGTTGATGTTATTGCGCGCGATAAGGCTCAGGTTGCCCCGAGTGAAGCTCCACTCATTACTGGAACAACGGGTGATGCACTTGCTGCTATCCGCGAGGAAACAAACGTGATTACAGTTGGGAATCGGCATGATCCTGAGAGTGATATTGTTGCAACAGAGACGGGAATTCCCTCTCCGATTGAAAGCGCTGTTTCAATTGTCGGTTCCGAGTGGGCAGTCGAAACACATCTTCCACTTGTCGGGGCTCATCAAGCAACCAATGCAGGGGTCGCTGCGGCGCTCGCTCGGCAAGTACGAGATGTCCCGATTGAGGCTATCGAAACAGGATTGCGCGGAGCAACGTGGCCGGGGCGGTTCGAGTTGATGTCACACAACCCACGCGTTGTTCTCGATGGTTCGCATAACCCTGGAGCAACAGCAACACTTGGATCACTACTCGATCGATACGAGTATGAGAATTTACATGTCGTTTTCGCAGCGATGCAAGACAAAGATCATGAGGCAATGGTGCGCTCACTGCCTCCAATCTCAACTGCATATGCAACAGAACCAGCTGTCGACCGCGCTGAAACAGCAGAAACACTGGCGCCTATTCTTGAGACAAATGCGAAAACCGTCAAAACTGTTCAATCAGTTCCTGAAGCGACAGAAGAGGCAATCGAGACAGCCGGAACTGAGTCAGATGATCTCGTGCTCGTCACAGGATCGTTATATGCTGTTGCAGAGGCTCGTGATCGATGGACACGGTTAGTTGTGCCCGTCGATCAGTCGTCAAATATCAGTGTTAGTGCTAGTACTAGTACTGGTACTGGCTGGGGCTGGGGCTGGTGTTGATGTCGATGTTGATGTTGATGATGAGACGACTGCTAGAAAAAATAGCAGTCATAACACAACTAAACGAGAACACCCAGCGTACGCAGAGGCAACGTTTGAGACAGACACAGCTGATGTAACCACACAATGCTTTCGGACAACTCTTCGTCCAACACAAGTCGAGGTATTTGCTGACTGTGTCACCGCTGCTGGTGGCTTTTGTCACCAAACAGCAACTGGGAGTCCACAGAAACTCACGGCGATTGTCTTTGGTGGAGTAACCGGTGATTTGCTCACACTTGCTGACTCACTCAGCGATGCTGGTCACGGACTGCGTCATCTTGGAGCACAACTACAACACCAGCTTACGGAAACGACATCTGCGTCTGCGTCTGCGTCTGCGTCTGTGTCTGGACTTAGTGACACACGAACCGCAGTGATGGGGATTTTGAATATTACACCAGATAGCTTCCACGATGGTGGCGAGTATAATACAGTTGATGCAGCTATGAGTCAGGCTACTGCGATGATCGACGCCGGTGTGGATATTCTTGATGTTGGTGGTGAGAGCACTCGACCCGGAGCAGAGCCTGTGTCTATTGCCGAGGAAATTGATCGAGTTGTACCAGTAATCGAGGCGTTATCAGACCTAGAGCCTCCAGTATCTATTGACACACGGAAGGCAGCAGTTGCTGATGCTGCATTATCTGCAGGTGCTGATATCGTCAACGATGTTTCTGGGTTTGAGGACCCTCAGATGCCGTTTGTTGTTGCTGAACACGATGCTGAGTTAGTATTAATGCACAGCCTGTCAGCACCAGTCGACCCTGATCGGCGTGCAACGTATGATGATGTCGTTGCAGATGTTATGAATGAACTCACTGAGCAGTTGATTCGTGCTGAGCGAGCAGGCATTCAACGTGATCAGATTATTGTTGATCCGGGATGTGGATTTGGGAAATCACCAGCGGAGTCATTTGAGCTGGTTGACCGGATCGGTGAGTTTGAAGCACTGGGATGTCCTGTTTTAGTTGGACACTCACGGAAATCAATGCTTACGACGATGGACCAGCCAAATGATGAGCGACTTTCAGCAACGATTGCAGTGACCACACTCGCAGCAGATCGCGGAGCCGATGTCGTACGAGTGCATGATGCTGGAGAAAACGCAGCCGCAGTTCGGGCGGCTGCCGCCGCAAGACAACCACACCGGGCTGAAGACAATAGCACAGGAACAGATGATAGGGAGTGACCGTGGTTGTAGAATCCCTGTTTGAGCGATTGTTTGCAGGACCAGGGGTTATCCGCGCTGGCTCCGCATTTTTGATTGGTGTCGGGGGTGGAGCTGTTGTGCAGTACCATTATGGGTCGCGACTTGAAACCGCGCTTGACCGGTCGATGACGCAGCCACTCGTCGCAACTGTCTATGGGTTCATTGCATTTGGTCTGGTCAGTTTGGCTATCGTGTACGCATATATACAACTTGCTCAGCTTAATACTGGTATCGGGGCTATTGCAAACATACTCGGAATTGGCGGTATTGTTGCACTCGTCGTCTGCCTTGGAACGCTTTCAGGAGGAGGGTTCGCTGTACTTGGAATCGGTCTGAGTGAAACGCTTGAAATAACTGATCCGTGGATTGCACTTGGATTCATTACTGGTGTTGCTGCCGCTGGATGGGTCGTGCTTCCTGCTTTACTCGCTGCTATCGTCTGGGGGGTGCTCGCGGCGGTTGGGATTGGTGGGTCTGTTCGGGTGTGGATTCATGGACCGAATCAGTGACACACTAGAGTTGAGCGACCGTTGTGCACTCGTGTTCACGCGTGAGTAGAGTGAACACTAGAACCCATTGTGCGTCTGTGAGGATCGCCACGTTACAACCGCGAGCATAACATGATTATGACCGCAGGATAACTACTGTCGTCCTGACAACACCGGATATCGAGGGGAGTCACACTCCAGACTGTCATAGTCGGCATTGTATACAAGCTCTGTTATCTGTCTATGATACTCTCTTGCTGTTCATTTTTGAGTGTTCGAGAACGCTGTAACATTCCCACGTCGCCTTCATCCTCAGAGTGAGGAAAATCTGGGGGAATCACCTTGCTTACCCGAAGATACGATACCCAATCAAATAATTCGGAACGATATATTGAGTGTGGCTTTGCTTATCAGTATTTGCAGGCTGGACATGGCGAATGCCACGAGGCTTGACCCCGAGGCGGTTCACCCATTATAGTGGAGACATCAAGTGTAGCCAGCGGAGAGAGCGACATTGTGTGGGGGGTATAGCTTGAATAAGAATAGAGACAAATTGTACTTCCGGCAGTAGTGAGAGTATAAATAAGAAATTAGTTCATGCGACCGCGACCGTGACTGTGATTGTTGAACCGTGAGGTCGTCTCAGTCGCTGCTTTCGACGTCTGCACCTCCGCTGACATCTTGTGGGTCAACACCAGAGACAACATCAACATCATCTGATTCCTGTGCACGCTCGGCGAACTGCTCTGAGGCAAGTATCTCATACTCATTATCAAGTCCGAGATACACCGTATAGCACATCAATACGAGAATCACCGCAAACGGAAGTCCAGTGGTGATTGATGCTGTCTGCAGTGCGCTGAGACCACCACCGATAAGCAATGTTGCTGCAACGGTTCCTTCGGTGAGTGCCCAGAAGATTCGCTGTGTCTTTGGGACATCGTGTTTTCCACCGGAAGTGAGGTGATCGATAACGAGCGATCCGGAGTCCGAAGAAGTGACAAAGAACGTGATGACAAGCGTCGTCGCAAGTAGTCCTGAGGCTGCACCGAGCGGGAACTGATTGAGCATTGCGAACATCGCAACTGTCTGCCCCTGATTTGCAACTGCGGAGGCGATGCCGCCAGCACCCTGAAGCTCAACCCAGAGGGCGGATCCACCGAACGTTGAAAGCCACATAAACGAGAATAGTGATGGAAGAACAAGCACACCCATCACAAACTCACGGACAGTTCGCCCTTTCGAAATTCGAGCAATAAACATGCCAACGAATGGCGACCATGCAATCCACCAGCCCCAATAAAAGACGGTCCAACTGCCCATCCAGCCTTTCACCGTGTATCCACCTAGCGCCGCTGCACCGCCAATCGTGCCGGTGAAGTAGCTCATATCGAGGATATTTCCAAGGTATGCACCGAATCCATCAGCGAATGCACCAAAGATGTATACTGTCGGTCCAGCAATGATAAGAAATCCAAGAAGTCCGAACATCAGGTACAGATTTATTGTGCTCAGGCGCCGGACACCATCATCAAGCCCTGCAGCGACGGAGGCAGTCGCAATGAGAGTAATACCGGCAATGAGCAGTACCTGTGGGATTGTTCCAGTTGGAATACTAACTAGTCCAAGTGTATCACCAAGAACATATGAAAGACCAGTGTTGACCTGTGATACACCGAGCCCAAGAGACGTTGATAGGCCAAATAGTGTTGCGAAAACCGTGACAAGATCGATTACGTGACCAGGCCATCCATATATGCGCTCGCCAAGAAGCGGCCAGAAAATCGATCTGAAGGTCAGTGGAAGTCCACGGTTAAACGAGAAGAACGCAAGACCGAGTCCGACAAGTGCGTAAATAGCCCATGGATGAAGTCCCCAGTGAAAGAACGTTGTCGCCATTGAGGCAGTTGCAGCCGCGGCGGTTCCGCCAGCAGCATCGAATGCTGGTGGAACGACCATAAAGTCTGATGCGGAACTACCAAAGTGCCACATCGGCTCGGCGACGCTGAAGAACATCAGTCCAATACCCATTCCAGCACTGAATAGCATCGCCATCCAAGAGAAGTCACTAAATTCCTTTTCAGCCTCAACACCACCGATTCGAATGTTTCCGTATTTACTTACAGCGAAGTATATTACAGTGATAATAAACAGGTTCACTGAGGTGATGTAGAACCAGCCGAAATTACCGTTAACAAAGTTGAAAATATTATTATAGACGCTCGCTGCTTGTTCGCCAAGGGCGATTGTTGCTGCAACAAACGCAACAATGACAACAAGTGAAATAGGGAAGACAACCGGGTGAATGTCGAACCCGAGTCGCTGGATATTAGTGTCTCCCGGTTCACGGTCAGAGTCCGGATGGAAGAGTTCAACCTGCAGTCCATCGGACATCTCGTCGTCTCTACTTGCCATACCATACCTCCAGAATGATTCGTTGATATTGTTGATTCGATATCATCGTTTGAGCGTATTGGAACATTTGCACATGTGATCTAAGGGATAATCTGACATCACAGCTCTCAGCAATCGTTGATGAGAGTATTGTATCGCTATATACCAGATCACATGTCACACCGAGCTATATGTTACACAAGCTCAATATTAAGCAACTGTTTATGTGTATTAAATCTTGGGCTTTTCAGCGTCTGAGTCGGATGATTTCGGCATTTTCGATACTCGACATCGTGTGTGTAATAAACAAGCGTGCGAAAGCGATGCTGGTGGTATCAGAACAATATCAACACGTGATCCATTCCTCATCTTCTTCGATAAGTGTCATGAATAGCCACAATACTACGGGATCAATTATCTGGGTTAATATATTCGCTTTCACTCAGCAGTAGACTTTTGCTATTTCACCAGTGATTGCTCCGACATGGTAGAGATGCTCGCAACGCTTGCTGCAGGGGCTGTCGTCGTTTTGTTTATCATTGCGTTAATTGCTTTATCAGGCAGTGATTTTGCCGTAGCCGGTGTCACGTTTCTTAGTGCGAGTATTGTGATCTATTTTAGAGAAACTCGGTTGATTGATTGATCAGGTCGGTGGCTGATCAGTTCATACAAAATGACCATGCTATCACAAAATGAACACCGACCAGAGTTCGATTATACGGGGTCAAGGAGAATCCCTGCAGATTCAGCCGTAGGATGAATCCGACACCCCGGAGGAAATCTCCGCTGCAATAGCCACGCTGAGATTTTGGACTCCGTAGCTTGAACTGACAGGCAAGCTTATATATCGGGAGGAATCAAATCGGCAACAGAGCGATTCCGGTCACTCCGACGATGGGGATCTGTCCGCCCCAAGCAATCAGACAGGAATCGGACCCACTCAGGTGAACGGTCGGTTCATATAATGAACCGATGCAGATGCAGTGCCCGACTGCTGGACTCCCCACAGAAAGTAACTCCGAGTCCACCGAAGTCTGCCGGACTCCCCGAGGCAAAACCAACTCCGAGAGTGAATGCGATGGACGAGAGGAGTCCCGAGGGCTGAGATGTGGCACTCTCGGTCCCAGCAGTCCCACCCCACTCAACTCGCCACAGTCCGTGAACCCCACACGGATTCTCACCGCACTGTGGTTCGGTGGAACTGCGAACCTGCAATCTCCACCGCTCCCGCTCCCGCTACGCTCAGGATTTCTCTGCATTTATTCGGAGGAGAATGTTAATCATCCACACAGTGGGTCTTTACTCAGAGAATGTGAGCGAAAACTCATGATTCCAGTTGTAAGCAACAGGAAGAGCCAGCGGAAATAACAAGCAGATGATATTTCAATGGGCATAATTGACGTTTCGACAGACACACGACCGATAAAAGTACCAATTTATTGATATAAATCGCTAGATGCTATCCGCATCCATTCGATGAGTAATCACGGGCGTCGTTGATGACCGGACAACCTTCTCTGCGGTTCCACCAATGAGTGCCCCAACCTTCCCACGGTAGGCCGACCCTATTGCAATAACATCAACATCCGCCATCTCAGCATAGTTAATAATCTCTTCACTTGGAGATCCGGTCCGTGTCACCTCTTGGCACTCGACGTCGTGACTCGCTGCCATTTCACAGGCTTCGTCCAGCACCTTCTCCGCATATTCCTCATATTCTCTTCGAACTTCCTCTTCGTTATCACGGATTGATAATGCACGTGGGACACCGGGAAGATCAATGACATACAATGCATGAACCTGAGCATCAACAGCAGCAGCCAGTTCAATCCCATTTACTGCTCCCTTTCTTGCCTCGTCGCTCCCGTCGTATGGAATTAAAATGTTATCGTACATTTTCGATTCAATCATACCGATATGTCGCATCCAATAATAACCTTCCGCAGGTGCTCTTCAGAAACGACTGATTATCTATCAGATTAACTTCGTGAAATACCCACCCAACACTGATAATATAATAATAGATAACTCTAAAATCGTGAATATAGTAAGCCGCCTTCCCCCGCACAGATCGGTGACTAGCCCGCCGTAGAAATCACAAATGCAGTGAACAAGTCCGTATGAACTACCCTACCCCTTGCTGTTGTCCCTCGTTTGGTGAAAGTAGGGCTTCCTACGTCTGCGTCTGTGTCAGAATGTATCCCCTGAGGTGGGCACAGCAACTCTAGACTCCGGCGTCCGCAGGCGAGTTCCCTCCACAGGCAGTTTGGAGTGTCTCGCTCCCCCCTTGACCGGACACGCAACCGTAATCAGCGGTGCACGCTTGTTGTTGTGCTCAAGCGAAATCAAAAGCATACTGAATATCGCGCTATTGTGCATGACAGACACGGTGACATCCTCCCTGTCTCTATTTGTCTTGGCAGACTAATTCCCGAATAAGTGCCGAAGAGCAAGATGGCAGTGACTGAATATAAGCCGACACCATCGCATCCTCATTCAGGCGCTGCGCGTGACGTCTTGTACCGGATATCCAGCAGATTCAATTGCATCAACAATTGTTGCTGCATGCTCAGCACCACTTGCCTCAACAGTGAAGACAAGATATGCTTCGCCAACAGCAAGGTCAGCAACGGACCGGTCATGACGAACATTATGAATATTCGCTCGCTGATCAGCAATGATACCGGAGATATCAGCCATCTTACCAGGACGGTCATTAATCCTTACCCGAAGACGGATTCGCTGACGACGCTGAGTCAATGCATGAACTAAGACTGTTTGGAGGCCTGTCATATCGAGGTTCCCACCACATAAAAGTGGCATCACAGTTTCACCGCGCACATCAACAGTATCACTCAATAGTGCTGCAACAGAGGCTGCACCAGCACCCTCAACAACCTGCTTTGCCCGCTTCATTAACAGAAGGATCGCTCGGGCAATTTCGGTATCTGATACAGTCACAACCTCATCAACATGTGATTCAATCAACTGGAGTGTTCGCTCTGAAATTCCACCAGTGGCAATACCATCAGCGATTGTATCAACCTCATCAAGTGTGACTGGGATTCCCTTATCAAGACTTTCATGTACTGTTTCCGCACCAGTCGCTTGCACGCCAATAACCCGTGTCGATGGTGAAAGGTGTTTAATCGCTGTCGAAACACCACTGATGAGTCCCCCGCCACCAATCGGGACAATCACTGTGTCTGCGTCAGGCTTGTCATGATACATCTCGATTCCAAGTGTCCCCTGACCAGCGATAATATCGATATCGTCATACGCGTGTACAAACTCCGCATCAGTCTCTTCGACAGCTTCCTTCGCATGAGCCATCGTCTCCTGAAAATCTGTGCCAATAAGCCTAACAGTCGCACCATAGGAGCGTGTTGCATCTACCTTTGCTTGTGGGGCACTTTCTGGCATGTAGATCGTGGCATCTGCATCGCATTTTGTCGCTGCGAGCGCAACACCCTGTGCATGGTTTCCAGCACTTGCAGCGATAAATGTCTCAGCACCTGTCCTGACAGCCTGGCTGATCTTATTATATGCCCCGCGAGTTTTGAATGACCCTGTCCACTGGAGATGTTCCATTTTGAGATATACCTCCGCGTCAACAAGATCACCCAATGAAGTGCTTATCTCGACGGGTGTAGATTTAACAACTGTCTCATCATCAAGTCGCTCTCGCGCCTGCTCGATATCGGAGTATGTAATCGGGAGCGATTTCTCTGTGTTGTTATTACGACGGTTACCGTCTGTGCCTGGTGGTGCTGATGTCATGATCTCACTCGTATAGGGTGTTTGGGATGATTTTTGGTTATTATCTGTTTGTGACTGAATTGCTCCGATCAATAGCTATCGGATAATCTTCTCTCGCTCCTGATCAAATAGTGGCTCATCACGCACTGTTGCCTCGTAATTTTCACCTTCACATTGGATTTGGACATTCGTACCGGCGTCAGCATACGTCGTCGGGAGATACGCGTACACAATCGATTCACCGATGGTATATCCAAAGTCAGCGGCTTGTACATATCCAACCGCAGTACCATCAACGTGGATTGGACGACCACTTGAAAGAATATCCGTCGAATTATCGAGAGTAATCGGTGTTAGGACGCTGTCGATCCCTTCAGCACGGTCGGCTTGGACGCCTTCTTTCCCGACAAAATCAGTCTCAAGATCGACTGCAAATGAGAGTCCCGCTGCATCCGGAGTTGCCCCGGTATCAATGTCAGTGCCCCAAAGAGCATACCCTTTCTCAAGGCGCATCGACTCAAGTGCTCCAGCACCCATTGGTCGAATGTCAAGATCTTGTCCTGCTTCCCAGAGTGTTTCCCAGAGTCGCTCGCCATACTCAACGGGAGCCCAGAGTTCCCAGCCGAGTTCACCGACGTATGACACGCGTAATGCTGTAACTGGTACTTCACCAACATAGATTTGTTTTGCACTGAAATATGGAAATCCATCATTCGAAACATCTGCGTCTGTGACTCGCTGCAATAACAATCGAGACTGTGGACCCCAGAGTCCAATCGTGCTTTTAGCACCCTCTTCAACATGAACTGAAACAGTCTCAGGTGCGTGCTCTCGGAGCCATGTTCCATGCACACCGGGTGAACTGCCACCGCCAGTCGTTACCATATATCGTTCATTATCAAGACCGACAACGGTGATATCTGCGAGAATACCTCCACCCTCATTCAGTAATAATGAGTATCGGACATCGCCTGGATCAACGGCAACATCGTTACTACACATCCGCTGAAGATATGACTCAGCATCAACACCCTCAATGATGATACTACTGAAAGAGGTCATATCAAACATTGAGACTGCATTGCGGGTGTGTAGATGTTCTGCTCCAGTAATTGGAGATCGGTTGATGCTTTCCCAACCGTCCTGTTCTGGGATTGCGTCGGCGTATTCATCAACGAGGTCGGCGTTAGACTCATACCACTGTGGTGTTTCCCACCCGCCTGATTGGTAGAATTCTGCGCCTAACTCCGCTTGTTTGTGTGAGAATGGACTAGTCCGAAGGCCACGGTGTTCGCTTGGTTGCCATCGCGGCTCGACGATACTGTAGACCTGTTGATATCGTTTTGCTCCTTTATCAACGAAATAGTCAGGCTCACCGACGTGTGGGGCAAATCGTCGGACGTGAACACCGCTTGTATCGACAAGGCCATCATCTAATCGAGGAACACCGTTTTCCATCCACTCAGCCACGATTCGACCATATCCGCCAGAGTGCGTCCACCAGATTGCAAGCGCGCTCCAGAGACCATCGACTTCAGCCGTCGGTCCAATCGCAGGCATTCCATCAGGAGTAAACACGAATATTCCGTTCTCCGTTGCGGCGTACTCTGCATCTGCTGTCGCCGGCAGGAGTTCATCGAACGCCTGTTTCGCTGACTTCTCGCGGGTAGGATGCGTCGGTTTTTCCCAGTGCTCGCGGGTAAACCCGCGGACTGATGCCTGTGAGTCCTCGGTGTTTGTCCCCATCGCGTTTGGGTCAACTGAGAGTGTCTCGTGATTATATGATCCAAGCCCGATTGCGTCTCCATGGGTGCGGAAATAAAGTGAATTATCTTGATCCCGACCAACAGGACGGGTTGGACCCTCACTCATGTGTTCTTGAATATCACGATTGCCTGGGACCTCGAGTCCCTCAGTATTTGCACCAACATTCGAGTCTGTTGCTGCAAGTTCAGCCATCGGCTCAGTAACGACGTATTGGTGCTCAACCGGGGCAATCGGAAGGTCAATATCGGCGAGTTGTGCAGTCTGATATCCCCAATTGTTTGTTGCAATCACACAGCGGTCACATTGAATCCGACCCCTGTCGGTCTCGACAGCTGTAATTCGTCCGTCTGTTATAGTGAGGTCGGTAACCTCGGTATCGCCATAGAAGTCAGCCGTTGATTCCTCGATATACCATTGAAGCGCTGCGATACCATCAACTCGACCATCAGTCGGTGAGTAATAGCCGCCAAGAATCTCATCTTCGTTTACGAGAGGGAGATAGTCGGTGACTTCCTCTGGTGAGAGTAGTTGCGGTTCTGGAAGCCCATATGATGTTGCCCACTCAACACGGCGCTGGAGGAAATCCATCCGGTCCTCGCTCCGAGCAAGTTCGATTCCGCCAACTTCATCATAGACACCAGCCTCTGAAAGAAGCCGACTTGTATAATGTGCCGTCTTCGTCTGGAGTTTTGACGGAGACGTCTGAAACATAATTCCTGGTGCATGCACCGAGGACCCACCGGTAACCGGTAATGGTCCCTGATCAACAACGGTGACATCCTCAGCACCAAGTTCACTCAAATGATATGCAACGCTGCATCCGACAGCACCAGCCCCAATGATGACGGTTTGTGATCGGCTGGGAAGCTTTGAATCTGATATGCTCATTTATTTCATCTGTCGATGATTCTGTCAGAAGTATAAAGACAACGGTGGGACCGAGATCACCCGGTGAGCGGCGAGTTCAAAAACTCGGGGTGACAGTTTCTCAAGACGACGAGTCGACCCTAAAAATTCCAACGCTGAATGAGAAAAGGTGATTTATCGTATGTCTATCAACTGATATATAAAGAATGCATTTGATCTGGATGTATGGTGATGCGAGTGAGTAGAATCTAGTTGAGCTACCCACCGCTAAAGCGGTGGGATTCAGCGTGGACTCCCGTTCTGGCCTCTGACGAGGCAGGAGAATAGCCTCCGTTCACGTTCACCGTCCCGCTGTTCAAGCGCACGCCCAAGAGTGCGCCTCCGTCGCCCTCGGTTTGGTTGCGACGGAGATACCGCAACCCGATGTTCTTCGCAGCGTTGTAATCCGCGTGATTTTCATACCCGCACTTCAGGCACTCGAAGTCTTCGTCCTCGCGGTTGTCTGGATGAGTGAACCCGCAGTGCGAGCAACGCCGTGACGTGTTCTCAGGGTCAACCTGCTCCACGGAGATGCCGTATTCTTCGGTCTTGTACTCAACGTACTCGTACAGTCGGTCAAACGCCCACTTGTGACCCCACGACGCGCCAGTCCGCTCACGAATGTCGGTCAAATCCTCGAACGCTATCACCGAACACTCGTTCTCACGAGCCTCCGCGATCAATTCGTTGCTGATGCGGTGCAGCATCAGCTTGAATCGACCTTCCTCTTTCCGTCCGACTGATTGGATGTTCTGGTGTGCCCATCGAGTCTCGCACTGTTGGAGCGACCCACGCCGTTTCTCGTATTCTCTGCGCCAGTGGTCGAACTCCTCGCCCGTCCAGAACGTGCCCGTCGAAGTTACGGCGAGGTTGTTCACGCCGAGGTCAACCCCGAGAACCGTTCCGTTCTCAGGCGTTGCCTGTTCCGACGTGTCGGACTCCACCTCCGTCTTGCAGTGGACGTGAAGCATCCAGTCACCGTCGTGATAGTGCAGTTCCGCACCCGTTGTTTCATACTCATCTGAAAACAGGTACTCCGAGTGCGGTGTCTCACTGTCCTCGTCGGGCAGAATGGAGTCGGCTTCGATACGACCGTCTGTGGTGGCGAGACTCACGTAGTCGTCGTGGAACGTCGCGGTACGGTGGTCGTAGACAACGTGTGGGCTGGTGAACGTCGGCTTCGACGCTTTCTTGCCGTTTTTCCACCGTGCGACGACGCTTTTGCAGGCTTCGGCGGCCTTGTTCCGAGCGGCTTGGACGAGTCCACCGTTGAACCCGTCTGTTTCCTCGCGCACGTCGTCGTAGGTTTCGTCATCAAGCGTGGTCTTACTGGTGGTGACGTACTCGCCTTGGAAAGCGTGGTCTACGACGTACTGAGCGCACCAGAGGAACGTGTCTACGGTGTCTTCGAGGAGTGCGGCGTCGTCACTGTCTACATCGAGCGCAACGGGGACAGTACGCCGCATTCCCATATTTTATATGTAGAACGGGTGATTCTTAAATACTGGGGAGTCGGCCTGTTACTGAAGCGTGGTTTGATTCCCAGTTGTCGGCTTCATCCCACGGCTAAAGCCGTGGGTTTTCGCCTCGTGCTTTCTATAACCGAGGACGTGGATCAGACGAGTGGTTCCTCTCGGACCGTCGCAGCGTACCGGTCACCTTCGAAGAGAATCTCAACATCGGTTCCCGGCTCAGCATACTCTGGTGGGAGGTAACTGTAAGCCACGCAGGCACCCACAGTGTATCCGTATTCAGCACTGTGGACATATCCGAGCGTTTCATCATCACCGACATCAAACACCGGTCGATTGTCAAGAATCGACGCGTCTGGATCATCGAGCGTTAGACAGGCGACTTGTTTTGCACGTGTCCCGCCATCGGCTGCAGTCGCTGGCTGTTGTTGTTGTTGTTGTGATTTAATCGCATCCTTGCCAATGAAGTCCGTCTCAAGATCAACAGCCCATCCGAGATTTGACTGATACGGCGTGTGCTCGGTGTGGAGGTCTTCGCCCCACAGTCGGAAGCCTTTCTCAATACGGAGTGCATTGAGTGCACCATTGCCATATGGACGAAGCCCGTATGCTTCGCCTGCTTCAAGTAAAATCTCCCAAAGCCGTTCACCATATTCTGAAGGAGTGTACAGTTCCCACCCAAGTTCGCCAGCATATGAAACTCGTAGTGCGGTCACTGGAATATTCTTGACATAGAACTGCTGACTGGTGAAGAATGGGAATGCATCATCTGAGAGGTCGATATCTGTGACCTCTGAGAGGACTTTCCGTGCGTTCGGTCCGGTACAGACCATTGCTGCAAGACTTGATGTCGCATCATTAACAACGACACCTTCTGGAGCATGTTTACGAACCCATGAGACATGATTATTCCCGACTTCACGACCTGTCGTCAGGATAAGATAGCGGTTCGTATCGGTCCGGGTTACGGTAATGTCAGCACGCACACCACCGCCTTTGTTACACATTAGCGTATATTTCACCTCGCCAATATCGAGGTCCATATCATTCGTACAGAGTCGCTGAATGAACGCGCCAGCATCGGATCCTGCAACCTCCATTTTATTGAATGAGGTCATATCATGCAGTCCGACGTTTTCACGGACATTCAAAGCCTCCGCGCCCTCAATGGGTGACCAGTATTTTCCTTCCCAGCCGTTTCGTTCTGGGATTTCATCCGTGTAACGGTCAACGAGGTCGGCGTTAGACTCGAACCACTGTGGCTCTTCCCATCCAGCCTCAGCCCATAACTCGGCGTCAAGTTCCTTATGTGAGTGATACATCGGTGTCCGCCGAATATCTCGCTGCATGTCGGTCCACACCCATTTTGGATGCATTACGTTGTAGACAATCCGGTACTCCTCAGCGCCGATATCACGGGCAAAGTCCCAGCTGCCTTCATGTTCGTCAAATCGATTAACATCACAGTGAGAGACATCCATCGGACCATCATCCAGCCGCGGGACGCCGTTTTCCATCCACTCCGCAAGCGCTTTTCCAGCACCACCAGCGTGAGTAACCCAGATTGCAGCAGCGGTCCAGAGACCGTCATACTGTTCGACAGGACCCATCACAGGGAGTCCATTCGGCGACTCTGCAAACATGCCATTATATTTAAACTCTAACTCTGCACCGTCAGTCGCCGGCAGTAACTCATCACTCGCTTGTCGGGGAGCTTTATGTGGTCGATCTGGATGTGTCGCAGTATTCATATGCTCCTCGGTGAACTCATGGACTGATCCTTGTTCGCCGTCAGGATCGTTTGTGCCTAGCTCCTGTGGATCGGGGACAATTGGGTCATGATTGTACGACCCAATGCCATATGAGTCGCCGTGTGTCCGGTAGTACATTGCATTGTCTTGATCACGGAGGATTGGTCGGTCAGGACCGACAAGCAGACGTTTTGCTTTCTCACCGGAAACGTTCTCGTAGTTGTCAAAGAGAGGATGTTCGGTAATATCGACATCATTCTCAGACAGTTCATCAAGTGACTCTGTCATCGTATATTGATGTTCAACTGGTGTGACCGGGATATGAACATCAAGTTTCTCACCAAGTTGGCGAGCCCAAATATTGGTAGCAACGACAACCTCGTTACACTCGATTCGACCATTTTCTGTCTCAACAGCTGTAATTGAGCCGTTTGTCACCTCAACGTCCTCTGTCCGGGTGTGTGGGACAAATTCTGCACCGCGGTCAATTGCTTCGCGAGCGAGTGCATCACATGCAATGACACCGGATACTTGACCATCAGTCGGTGAGTAATACCCACCAAGGATCTGGTTTTTATCAACGAGTGGGAGATGTTCTGTTACCTCCTCAGGTGAGAGGATCTGTGGATCCGGGATCCCCCATGCTTTTGCATGTTCGACGCGTCGCTGGAGAAACGCCATTCGTTCTTCGCTGCGTGCGACTTCAATGCCACCCGTTTCATTATATGCCTGCTGTCCGTCAGCACCCTCAAGATTCGAGTAGAGTTTTCGGCTATAATTAGCGAACTGTGAGAGTTCCTTCGGCTCGGCAGTCTGGAACATAATACCTGGTGCGTGCGTGGAGGATCCGCCCGTCGTTGGCATTGGACCTTGATCCACCACAACAACGTCATCACGACCCAGTTTCGTCAATTGATATGCGATATTGCAGCCGACAATACCGGCACCGACAATAACCGTACCAGCCGATTCAGGAATGCTATCACTCGGATCCATATATCGAACTGTCACACTGCAGTGCACAAATAGATGTTGCCACTGCAACGCTCTTACACAATATAATAGATGTTTGTCATAATTGTTTGCGGACGGTTAGACCACGACACGTCAAATCATGAGACGAAGCGTGGACACCCACTGATTAGATAGTGTGGACTGCTGTGAGTGTCTGCATCATATCTTATATGCTGAGCAGGCGCAATCCCACGGTCTTCAGGCCGTGGATACGCGCCGTCACGCCCTCCAAAATCCGACTGTCGTCGTTCGATTCAAATTTCAAAATCCACACGTTTAAATCACAGGCAACCACGCCATAAAACAGGAATTGGTTGGAAACAGAGCGATTCCCGCCAGTCCGACGATGGCGGCCTGTCCGCCCCAAGCAATCAGACAATCATCGGACCCAGTCTGGTGAACGGTCGGTTCCTATCATGAACCGATGCAGATGCAGATGCTGTGCCCGACTGCTTGCAAACACCATTGAAAGTAACTCCGAGTTTGCTAACGCCTGCCGGCGCCCCTGCGGCACAAACAACGCTTGGACGCCGTAGATGGTCGAGAATAGGTAGTAGGAGTCCCGGCGGCTTGGCACCGCCAGCAGTCCCACCCGCCTCAGACCGCGACCAACCCTTCAGATTCGCACTGGCTGGTTGTTCGGTGGGAGTGGGAGTGTGAAACCTGAAACTCCCATCCGCTCGGGATTCCTCCGCGTGAACCCGGAGGAGGATGTCAAATATTTTCAACTCCTACTTTAGTAGTCTATATTTGCTGAGTTGTCAATCACTCACGGGGAGTAACATCGCGACCACGAACAGTATCAAGTAGTAAACAGAGCTCATCAGTTGCTTCAGCGAGCAGTTCCGCTCCTAACTCAGCACTTGCCTCGCGAGGGTCACCAACAACGCCATTATCGGTGAATTCAGCCGAATCAACAGCAAGGTTGACGCTCCCCTGCCAATCACCCCATCTATCACTGGCTCCCGTTACTGCTTCTTCAAGGCGGTCAGTATGCACGGATTCGGGGCGAGTATGTTCTAACAGCGACGTTTCAATTGGTCCCGCATGCCCCATCGAGGGAGCATCTTCGCCAACAGCATCGAACCATGTAAATGGAACTGCGTACGCGCTGTCGTGGCGGATGATTTGTGCGGTGACAGCCTCAAGTGCAGGTATATTACCACCGTGTCCATTGACAACCACCACGTGATCCCATCCATGACTGGCAAGACTTTTGACAATATCTCGGACATACTGACGAAATGTCATCTCGTCTGTCCAGAGCGTTCCCGTGAACTCGCGATGTTCTTCGGCGATTCCAACGGGGACTGATGGAGCAACAATCACTGAGTCGGAATACTCCTCGGCAGCATTCCGTGCGATGACCTCAGCATCGAACGTATCGGTCCCGAGAGGGG
>KE356560.1:1064654-1118082 GCA_000415965.1 Haloquadratum walsbyi J07HQW1 | reverse complement strand
CTCAGGTGAGAGGATCTGTGGATCCGGGATCCCCCATGCTTTTGCATGTTCGACGCGTCGCTGGAGAAACGCCATTCGTTCTTCGCTGCGTGCGACTTCAATGCCACCCGTTTCATTATATGCCTGCTGTCCGTCAGCACCCTCAAGATTCGAGTAGAGTTTTCGGCTATAATTAGCGAACTGTGAGAGTTCCTTCGGCTCGGCAGTCTGGAACATAATACCTGGTGCGTGCGTGGAGGATCCGCCCGTCGTTGGCATTGGACCTTGATCCACCACAACAACGTCATCACGACCCAGTTTCGTCAATTGATATGCGATATTGCAGCCGACAATACCGGCACCGACAATAACCGTACCAGCCGATTCAGGAATGCTATCACTCGGATCCATATATCGAACTGTCACACTGCAGTGCACAAATAGATGTTGCCACTGCAACGCTCTTACACAATATAATAGATGTTTGTCATAATTGTTTGCGGACGGTTAGACCACGACACGTCAAATCATGAGACGAAGCGTAGACGCCCACTGATTAGATAGTGTGGACTGCTGTGAGTGTCTGCATCATATCTTATATACTTTCAACTCCTACTTTAGTAGTCTATATTTGCTGAGTTGTCAATCACTCACGGGGAGTAACATCGCGACCACGAACAGTATCAAGTAGTAAACAGAGCTCATCAGTAGCTTCAGCGAGCAGTTCCGCTCCTAACTCAGCACTTGCCTCGCGAGGGTCACCAACAACGCCATTATCGGTGAATTCAGCCGAATCAACAGCAAGGTTGACGCTCCCCTGCCAATCACCCCATCTATCACTGGCTCCCGTTACTGCTTCTTCAAGGCGGTCAGTATGCACGGATTCGGGGCGAGTATGTTCTAACAGCGACGTTTCAATTGGTCCCGCATGCCCCATCGAGGGAGCATCTTCGCCAACAGCATCGAACCATGTAAATGGAACTGCGTACGCGCTGTCGTGGCGGATGATTTGTGCGGTGACAGCCTCAAGTGCAGGTATATTACCACCGTGTCCATTGACAACCACCACGTGATCCCATCCATGACTGGCAAGACTTTTGACAATATCTCGGACATACTGACGAAATGTCATCTCGTCTGTCCAGAGCGTTCCCGTGAACTCGCGATGTTCTTCGGCGATTCCAACGGGGACTGATGGAGCAACAATCACTGAGTCGGAATACTCCTCGGCAGCATTCCGTGCGATGACCTCAGCATCGAACGTATCGGTCCCGAGAGGGGCATGTGGACCGTGTTGTTCGGTACTTCCAATCGGAAGCAAACCAAGATTTGTGTCAGCCGTCTCAAGATCGGTCCATGTCTCGTCCTCAATGTGCATGATATCACTGCGGGTGCAGGAGTTAATTATTCTGGGAAGTTACAGTCATGATACGGTTGTGGACTCTGATATCTATATTAGAGAACATACGTCTTCTGAAACTGTCGTAACGACGGGTTGGTCACTGTCCGGAAGTTTTTGTCGCCACCGGTGTTGAGGTTGGTATGGGAGTTGAACCGACACGACACGAGGTCACAACGCGTCAGCTTGGTCGGACGCCAGCAAGAGATGTTTCAGTGACAGTCCATCGCTATTGCGGCGGCGATGGACCAACGGTCTACGTCCAAGCCGCACAGCATGGAATCGAGCTCAACGGTCCTGCAGCACTTCGCCGACTTCACAATCGGTTATGTGACGCGAAGTTGGCAGGAACGGTCATCGTTGTTCCAGTTATGAACCCATTAGCATTCGATACTCGATCATATGCAACACCAGATGAGTACGATGCCCAGTACCCAAATGTAAATCGGGTGTGGCCGGGAGCGGACGATGGAAGTTTTCAACAACGAATCGTCGCTGAGTTATGGCCATTGGCAGCCGGTGCCGACGCTGCGATTGATTTACACACAGGGACGCCGTCGATGCTTGAACACGTACGCGTTGTAGAGAATGATAAGAAAGCAACTGCGCTGGCGACCGCTTTCGGGACGAACTACCGACTTATCGGTGACGGACCAATAAGCAGTGAGTCTGGCGGAGAAGCCTCATCAAACGTGGCGAATGGAGATGAAAGCTTCACCCGTGATGACACTGTGCGCACGACACAGAATGGGGAACATAGCGGGCATACACAGTCCACGGAGACATTTCGAATTGCGATGACACGCGCTGATGTTCCAACAATCACTGTCGAACTGGGAGACAGTCGTACTGTTGATCATTCTGTCGCTGAACGTGGAGCTGTTGGCATCTGTCGGGTACTAAAACAGCGTGGGATGCTGACTGCCTCAGGCGTGTTAGCTAACCAACTCCCAGAGCCACCGACACAACATCAGCTTAGAGATGACATTCCAGTCTCGGTCACACCGGCATCTGGTTTATTTGAGCCAGCAGCCAACTGCACTGTCGGGTCAGAAGTGACCGATGGCGAGACACTCGGTGTTGTTTATGACCCGACGACATTCGAGGAAAAAGCAACAATCGCCACACCGAAACCAGGTGTGATTTATTCATTATCCCACGGTGGGACAGTCTTTGCCGGTGAACGCGTTGCAAGCGTTGCAACACCTATCGAGCGCACTGCACGTGTAGATACTTGAATACCCTCATATTTTATCACACACTGTTAGGGGCTCACACAGTATGATACAATTTATACATGTCGACAAAGTTGCAGTCATCGTTCGACGCCCTCTCACGTGTGATTGAACAGTTTGAGTCTGACGGGAATACCGTCCGACAGGTTGAGGCGACGACATCAACGACAAAATCTGAAACAGGGGCTGAACTGTTGACTGCAACAATATCTATGCCGCTGTCGCCGCAGTTGCAGTCGATAGATGCTGATGATGCAGATACTGATGCCGACGTTAACGTTGAGTGTGAACGAACTATCGATTTTACCCCAGTTACAGCTGAGCTAACAGATAACCGTGTATGTGTATCATATACAGTTCCATCGATACAATCTCCAGAGACTGATATCCCAGTGGGGATACAACCAATTGGCGCAGAAGTGTTAGATGGAGAAGTTATCATGCGTATTGAGGTGACGATTGGGCAAAATTGCGCAGATATGTATTCCACACCTGATGCGTCCGATGCAATTAAATCTCATCTGAGTGAGCGCGGTGAGAAAGATGACCCAAGCAACGATAGCACGCAAGAAAGGGACATGAGTTGGCAATCATCGGAATCAGCGCGCTCACCACCATCACCTGAGGGTGTGTTCGGTGGATCAGTAACATCCTCAGACACAACGATACATTCAGCTGATAGTTCAACAACGACTTCAGACACCGATGAGTGTCAGACGGACAATAGCGGCGACACAGTCGAAAGTGAGCTATCACAGGTTCGTGATGACTCGGTTCCCCCATATGAAGATGAGACATATCTTCAGCGGTTGTATGAGATGTGTGATACTTTCTCCGAGATGAGTGATCGAATTGAGCTTGATGTTGCAGGTGAGACCGTCCGACGGTACATGATTGAAGCGGGTGTTCACTCACCAACGCGGTATGATAATACAGACGATAGTAGTGACGATGAGGAGACAGAAGCAGAAACAGAAGCAGAAACACAGACAGAATCCGAGAATAAAGTTATCGAAAGTGAACCGACGCCGGATAATATTGGACAGATCGGACATAAACGCACGAATACCAACACTACCACTCATAGTACCAGCACCAGTACGCGCACGTCGGCTAGTGTGAGCGCCGACTCGGGTGATGAGATAGCTACTGCTGATGCTGCAGATGTCGACGTGGATACTGATATCCAGACCCAGACACCGCAGACACAAGCACATACAGCACGCTCAGGTGTCCCAGGGAGCACTATTGAGACACTGTCCATCCCAGATGAACAACTTGTCACAGACGGTGCCGGGCTTCCGAGTGATCTTGAGATTAGTGATATTGTTGATGCAGTTGTTGGTGCACGAACAGTATATGAGGTACAGCGACGACTTGGAATCGAGTACAGACAGACACGGGACTTACTTGATCAATTAGATATTCTCGATCTTGTTCTGAGGCGGTTATCAGGCGGACCTGACCCTGATCGTGGTGTAAGCTATGAGGCGATTGCAGCACGGATTCAACAATGTGCGCAGACACGATCAGACTCAGAAACGTCCACACATACATGCTCTGGAAGCTCTTCTGGAGTCAGCGCAGTCGGTGTTGATACCAGTAAATGAAATATCCACACCGAGTCGTCTAAGAGTCTATATCTGTCGCCTCACGCGAGAATACCCACTGAGCGCCAGCATCGACACCAGCATCAGCACCTGCAGCTCAACTGTGCTGGGTTGGATATTGAGCCCCGCAAAGTTTTGGGCTTATAAACGGGTTGGTAAACTCACCCATAGAGCAAAATACGAGTGTATACAATTCATGATAAACATGGCACTTGGAGCGCAAAGCGCCGTCGATCAAGATGGCGTAAGCAATCTCCTGAGAGGAGCACGGTTCGAGTTGATGCCGTTCGACAGTTTCAATGATGAATTGGAGTCATTACCAGCCGGATCAAGCATTGCAATTACGACATCGCCACAGCTAGGGATTGAACAGACCGTTGAGCGCGCAGAAGAGGCAGCAGCGCAAGGGTACGAAGTTGTCCCACACATTGCTGCACGATATGTCGAGGATGAAGCACAGCTCGCATCAATTGCTGAGCGACTCAGTGATGCCGGTGTTACCGATCTCTTTATTCCAGGTGGTGACAGAGAGGAACCCGCTGGTGAGTTCACGTCTGCATATGACCTGCTGGAGGTACTTGATGAGCTACCATATTCATTCGAGGATATTGGAATCACAGGTTATCCCGAAGGACATGACTTCATTGACGAGGATGAACTCATAACTGTGATGGACCGAAAGGCACCGTATGCGACATACATTGTAACACAATTGTGTTATGATCCAGAGACGATTCTTGAGTGGGTTGAGTCTGTTCGCGAGCGCGGCGTTGACCTCCCGATTGAGGTTGGAATTCCCGGTGTGATGAATTATCAAAAACTGCTTCAAATCTCGCAGAAAGTTGGGGTTGGTGACTCAATCAAATTCCTTCGAAAGACGACGGGCATCTTCGAGTTTGTTCGACAACTCATCGGTTCACGGGGTGTATATGAACCTGATGAACTTATTGATGGACTCTCTCCGTATGTCGAAGATGAGTATTATAATATCCGCGGCATTCACATCTACACGTTCAATCAAACGCCTGATCTCGAATCATGGCGACAGACCCGGCTTGCATAAGAATTGAATAAGTAATCAATGACCCCACCTTACTGCGCTGCTCGGTCTTCGACCTGCGTTACGTATTGAGGAAGAAGACGCCACCTCGAAGTTGTTCACCGCACACAGTGTATTTCCGCGATGGGAGACGACCCAGCGGTCACAGACCCCGTGAATTTGACATCCTCCTGGGTCTCAAGGCGGAAGGAATCCCACGGCACCGCTCTGCTCCGCTCCGCTTCGCTTGGTTGGGAGCGGGAGTGTCAGGTTCAACTTTGGGTTTGTGTTTGCAGACTCCCAAAGCCAAGCCAAGCCAGGACACCGTTGGAATCTATGTGTGACCGGTCACTGGGCAATCTCTAGGGAGTGTCAAATCCCCGCGCCCCGGGAGTCCTCTCTTTAACTGAAGCAGGGAGCTTGTGTTGTTTGTATCACAAGAGCTTCGGTCAGTCGTTGGGGTCACCAGACTCGGAGTTACTTGTATTGGTGACGAGAGCCCGATGCCTGTTGTTTGATTCCCACACAGACCCTGTTTCCAACGTGGGCGGACACTCATACTTACACTCGAACCGCCACCTGTCGGACACTCGACTCCATCGGGGTCAGAACCGATGTGCCGACACTAATGTATACCTCTGTCCAACAAAACCGTTCAGGATCCCCCACTGTGAGGGCACGTATCCGCAGCCTCAGTGGGATTGCGCCTGTTCGGCGTATAGCTCCTATAGGTGTCCTTGCACAGGCGGTTCGAGGCGACTGCCTCGGGGCTTTGATGCTGATGTGACCCCGGGGTGAGTTCACGCAGCGTTTTCATCGTAGTCGTTGAGTCCATCTCAGTGGCTGATACGATACCAGTCAGTGGCACTTTGAGTACTGTTTCTCTCTGAACCCATACGCACACTCATTTTTATCCGGAACGCCTGGATGTGCGTTCCGCTGTGACTATGCATAAAAGTCGAACTACCAATAACTGACAACCGATATATACTCTTCTTATAGACGGACACTCAGACGAGTATAAATGAAATGATATTAGATATCACGGATAACCGGTGCGAATACGATACGAATGCACATAGAGATACAAATATATTGACGCGTTATTAAACATATGACGCATGAAAAGACAGCATAATGAACAGTGCCACCAGCCTCTTTCGATATGCCTGTGAGTATATAGATGATGTCAGCGGATTTCGACCCCGACCGTGTTCAAACGGTTACATTCGATTCGTATAGTACACTTGTTGATGTTGAGGCGGCTGAGCAAGCGCTCAAAGAGCGTGTTGAAAATCCAAGACCAATCTCGCGACTGTGGCGATCACGCTCGCTTGCGTACACCTTTGTCGCAAATCAGATTGATGCATATCAGCCATTTTATGAGATGAATCGAGATGCGCTGCAGTATGCACTTGATGCACATGATGTTGGATTATCACCGAGTGAGCGCGATGAGATTCTTGCTGTGTATCATGAGCTCGATGTTTTCGATGACGTGCGTGAGAGTATTGACCGACTTGATACGGCTGGGTACGACTGTTATGTTCTGTCGAATGGAAACCCTGAGATGTTATCGACAATGGTTGAACACACCGGGATTGGGGACGTTATCGCCGATACAATTAGCGCCGCAGAGGTATCGACATTCAAGCCTGCTGCGGAACTATATCAACATGGTGCAGCACGGACTGGCACGCCGATTGATGAAATTGCCCATGTCACCGCGGGATGGTTTGATGTTGTCGGCGCTGTGCATGCTGGCGCACAGGCAGTCTGGGTCAATCGGAAAGCGACCCCGTCTGAGCCGTTCGGCCCCGATCCTCATCTTACAGTCGAGACATTGACTGGCGTGTGTGATGTTCTAGATATTTAATATTTTTTATCATCCATTGATCATATGATTATAGGGGTATAATTGAGTCAATCCTCATCACAGTTGTTGGCAATCTGAACCCTGGTTATATCTGAACCCACACTCTCATTTCATCTGGAGTGTTCGCGTGCGTGTTCCGCTACAACTTCAAATAATAACAACAAATTATCAACAACTGATAAGTCGGTGACGAAAGAGGCATACCGCCGGATTCCGTGAACCAGACTATGGTACTTTCGGATGTTTTTCTTGCGCCTATCGGGGTCGTGGCGCTCGCAGCACTCATCCCAATTCTCATTGTCTATTTTATTCAGCCCGACCCACGTCGTGTTGAGTTACCAACGGTTGAGTTGTTATTCGAAGAGACACAACAAGATGCCTCACGACCGCTATTTGACCGACTCAAGCAGAATCTATTATTATTACTGCAAATTCTCGTCGTTATCCTGCTCGCAGTATCAGTCGCTGGACCGTACATCTCCGTTGCAGAGTCACAGACTGTTTCTGAGACGATACTCGTCATTGACGGCAGTGCGAGTATGCAGGTGGACACCAGTGATGGAACACGATTTGCGGCTGCAATAGCCGCTGCAGGAGAAACAACAAGTAGCACTAATTCCGTGGTTTTCGCCGGATCCGAGTCATCTGTTGTCCTCCGATCTGGCGGCGCATCGGAGGTACAAACAACACTGGCAGAGTTACGCCCGACTGATGCGCCTGGAAATCTCAATGCAGCAATCTCGCGCGCAACTGCGATTGCGGGAGAGAATGCACGGATTGCTATATTCAGCGACTTCGCCGGTGACCGCTGGCGCCAGGCTGTGCAGTCAGCGCGAGCGCGTGGCGTACAGGTGTCACTTCAGCAGTTTGATCGTGGAGGATCAAACGTCGGCATCACCGCACGATCGTTCAGTCGATCAAATGTGACAGTAACTGTACAGAACTTTGCCGACAGAGAAGTGACACGCACGATTACGCTCGGGTCAGCACAGACATCGTTGCGACTTTCTCCGGGGAGTATACAGCGAGTGACACTTCCAGTTCCCGCTGGTGGTGGTCGCGCTCAACTCACGCCAGGCGATGACCTCTCGGTTGATGATGTCGCGTACATCGCTGCGCCATCAGACCAGCGTGTGAACGTCTTATTATTGAGCAATGATCCGAATAGCTATCTTACGACGGCATTATCTGTAATTGAGGAAGTATCACTGACAGTCGCGCAGCCACCGACAGCGGTTCAGGGTAATTATGATGTAATTCTGTATAGCGATCTTGAATCAGAGCGTCTTCTTGACGGAAATGTCGAAGCGGGGCGTGATGTCCTCGCCAATGGTGGTGGGGTCGGTGTCATCGCACAGCAGTCGCCACCGGCAGCATATCGTGATCTTCTCTTAATTGACCCACAGGGAACAGCATCAAATCCAGCTCTTGACCGACCACAGCAAAGTGAGCTCACGCAGGGAATTGGATTCACGCCACCGGAAACGTACCTAACTGGCTCACTAACCGGAGGGCAATCGCTTCTTGCAACAACAGATGGAACCCCAATCCTTGCAACAGACAGACGGGCAAACGGACGAGTGCTGTATTATGGAAGCGTTGTCGACAGTGATCCATTTCGATTTAATTACCAATACCCGGTCTTCTGGAAGCGAGCTATCTTTTATCTTGCCGGTCGTGAGCCATTATCGACACTTAATCAACAGACGGGGTCACAGTTACAGTTCGAGAATGTGACGACAGTTGAGACACCGGATGGCGAAGTAATCGAGGGGCAGGTGATTTCACTCGATCAGACCGGATTTTATACCGTTGGTGGATCTCAACGTGGTGTCTCTTTGTATAGTGCGACTGAGTCGGCAGTAGCAGTTGAATCACTTGATGAACAATCATCAGAGGTCGATGCTCAAACGCGTGAAAGAGAAACACGTGTTCCCCGTCCACTTGGGTGGATAGTTACTCTTGTTGGAGCTACCATTGTCATTGGAGAAATCGCGCTTCTCCGACGGCGGGGTGATCTATAGTGGTTGTAGATATTACTCTGCTGACTCATGCCGTCCCCGCTCGCTGTTCGAACGGCATTCGGTGATATCGTCGTTGGACTCGAACGCCCACTCGCACTGATTGCCTTACCGATTGCAATTGCAGTTATCATCGGATTTGTTCGATATCGTGCGTCAGGGACCGCGTCAGCCCGAAGTCGACGACTCTTTGCTGTCTCGCGAATTGTTGTTATTTCACTACTTATTCTTGCAGCGACTGGTCCGTTCACTGTCATCACGATGGAGACCACAGGCGATCCATCTGTTTCTGTACTTGTTGATCGTTCGAATAGCACTGCTGTCGGTCCAAACCAAACCGAGGAGTTAATTGAAGGGATCGAGGCTGAAGGAATTCCAGCGACTGTCTCAACAATCGCTCGCGGAGAACGTTCACCGATTGGGGATGGAATTGCTGCGAATCTCCAAGAAAACGGGTCAGTAGTCGTTGTCTCTGATGGGCAGACAACCGGTGGACAGTCGTTATCAGCGACAGCGGAGTTTGCACGGTCGATAGATGCAACCATCAGCACTGTAAGCTTTGATCCGACGCAAACTGAGCGATATCTAACACTCACCGGTCCCTCGAAAACAAGTGTTGGTGTCGAAAGTCAAATTCTCACGAGGGTCCGCGGTGTGGAAGCAACTGATCCAGTGACAGTGACGGTGAGTATTGATGGTGAGCAGGTTACAGAGGAGACGCTCAATAACGGGACTGGACGTATTCCTGTAAGACATACCTTTGAGTCAGTCGGTGCGCACAGAGTTACTGCGACAATCGAAAGCGACGATACATACACACAGAATGACATTGCTCGATCAACAATCCGTGTTGTTGAGAAGCCAACCATACTATACGTATCACAACAAAACTATCCGCTGCAGTCATATCTCCAGCAGTTGTATACCGTTGAAACGGCAAGATCAGTCCCTGAGACGCTTGATCCCTACTATGCAGTTGTCGTCCAGAATACGGCAGCAGATGAGCTTGGAGATGTTGAACGACTTCAGCGATTTGTTATCGATGGAAATGGACTTCTCATGGTCGGAGGTCCAAATGGCTTCGAAGGGGGAGGATATGATTCATCATCAATTGGCACAATCCTGCCAGTTCAGGTCGGTGAAGGAACGCCAGGAAGTGCACGTGTCATCCTCGCGATCGATGTCTCTGGAAGTACCGGAAGTGGGATGCAGATTCAAAAAGCAGTTGCACTCAATGCACTCGGTCAGTTGGGTGACTCAACGAGCGTTGGGGTTGTGGGGTTCAATCGACAGGCATACCAGGTGGTTGGACTCGAGCAGCTTACTGAAAGTCGTGATACCACACGCCAACGGATTCGACAACTCCGTGCTGGCGGTGGGACAAATATCGCGAATGGGCTCCGTGGTGCAGAGGAGATGCTTGATGGACAGCGCGGGACGGTCATCCTCATCAGCGATGGCGTTGACGCTCGGAGCCGGGCAACAGTCGTTGCGGAGTCACTTGGAAGACGAGGAGTGCGCGTGATTACTGTTGGTGCAGGACAGCGCGTGAATGAACCATTACTTGAGCAGATTGCTGATATCTCTGGTGGAACGTACTTCCAAGCAAATGAGACCGACCGTCTTCGAATTTTATTCGGTGGGAGCGGTCGGCAATTCGAGGGAGAGGGATTAACAATCGTTGATTCAGGGCATTTCATTACAAGTGGCGCTGAGGTGACAGCGACGCCTGATCAGGTCAATGATGTATCTGTTCGCCCTGGAGGAACATTCCTTGTTGCTGGCTCAAATGGAGACCCAGCAGTTGCCGCATGGCGGTACGGACTCGGACGTGTTGCGACCATCACAGCGTATCAGTCGGGTGGTGGTCTTGGTGGACTTCTCAACGAGCCAGACTCATTACTCGTCACCAAATCAGTTAATTATGCGATTGGAAATCCAGAGCGAAAGACAACAGGAGTGACTGGTGCTGAGGACACTCGTGTTGGATCACCAGCGACAATCACATATCGTGGGGATACCCCACCGGCAAATACGTCAGTCTCGTTCCGTGCGGTTCGTGATGGTGTCTACCGTGCAAGTGTCACACCCGAAACAGAAGGGTTCAAAGAAATTAGCGGAGCAACATATGCTGCAAATTATCCTGCCGAATATGCCGGATTTGGAACGGCACCAGCCTTACGTGAGGCAGTGAGAGCGACAAATGGTCGTCAATTTGAGCCGAGTGATACCGCTGAAATTGCGGAATTCGCAAGACAACAATCAACCCGGGTTCGTGATGTCGAACAGCAATGGGGGTGGGTATTTGCCATTCTCGGACTCGTTATATTTGTCACTGAAGTGGTAATTCGGCGGGTTCAAGTATACCAGGGTCGTACCCGCCAGGAGAGTGGACTTACATGAGCATAATTGGTCGGTCAATTAATTTTGGATTAGTTATCATACTGTGTCTGACCATTGCTGGTACTGCTGGGGCAACACTGTTTTATCAGGAATCAGTCGAGGGGCTTGATACACGGAACAGTCAGCTTCAATCACAGAACGAACAGCTCCGAAGCGATCTCAAGGAGGCTCGATCGGATCTGGAGCAGGCAAGAGAACGAATGCAAGAATTAAATGAGTCGTTAGAAACAGCTCGTGGCGATGTGTCACAGGTATCTGGAAATCTTCAACAAACCGAACAGCAGTTATCGGAGACACAAACTGAACTCGCAAACACAAAACAAGACCTCCAAGCCGCAGAGCGTCGAGCTAATTCACTGGAATCAGAGGTCCAAAACCTCCAGTCAGTCAATCAAAACCTCCGATCCGAAGTCGATGATCTGCAATCGGAAGCTGAGGATCTGCGAAACGAGGTGTCAAATCTTGAAGGACAGGTATCAGATCTTGAAAGTGAGGTCTCGAGTCTCGAAAGTGAAAATGAACAACTTGAAAATGAAAATGACCTCCTCAGAGACCGGCTTAATGACGCCTGTAGTGCTATTGAGGGCGATAAGCCACCTGCTTGTCGGTGATGATCAGATAGTATGAATACTACATTGCACAAATCAGCAAACACACGAACCATCTAATACGGATTTATTGATTACATGACAGACGACAACGACCCACCTGCTGATGAAGATCAACACACAGATGAAAATGAGAATCACGATGGTGATCCTGAGTCAGCGCACTTCGACTCCGATCCGTTCGGAATCGATGAAAGTCCTCATGACAGTGTCGATACAGAAACCTCGGCGCAAGCGACTGGTGATAAAAAAGCGGATGAAACTGTAAATACAGACGCTAATGCGCTCACTGGTGGGGTGAGTGATAATTTAGATACAGAGACCACTGATGTGGCAACCGACGATCGTCCTGGCGGTGGCATAGAGACCCAGCAACAACAGATCAAGCGTGCACTCGCTGAGATTCGCAAGGAAGGGCTCAAAATCGCAGTTATTTATGCAATTGTCGACGCTGCTATTGCGACGCTTCTTGTAAATGCCATTTCACTGTTTGTGGGGATTCCGTCAGGGGTGCCAGCCCGTGTTCCGGTACCATCAGGAATCGTGACAGTAATTCAAGATATCGCTGGAATCGCAGTTACAGAACCAACTATCGCGACTGGAGCAGTACTTGGAGTTGGTATCGGATTAATCATTATTCCTATTGAGGTCGGGATTCGAATTCGACGTCCCTTGATTGATCAGTTTGCAGCCGCGAATCCATCACTGCAGGAATCCTTGCGGACCGCTCGTGACGCAACTGAAGCCAATCGACAATCAGCAATTGTCAAGCGATTATATGATAATGTTCTTAAAGGACTTAATCAAGCCTCAAGTCTTGGGTTAATCAACCTTCGACGGGTTGCAACGGCTGTGGTTATTCTTGTGGTTCTCAGCGGAGCAACAGTGCAGTTGGCAGTCGTTGATTTATCACTTGATGAATTTGGAGCAGACTCAACAGTAACTGTTGCTGGTGATCGTGAGGAGACTGAATACTCCGGATTAAAGAATGGATCCTCAATCCTTGGTGATGAAACGAGTGTTCGTGAGGGACAGCAAACGCAGAATGCAACTATTTCGACGAGTGGGTCCGATGGTGGAGACGGCGGTGATCGTGACTCACCGACTGCGTACACAAACAGTGGCTTTAGTGCCGAAGATGTCCAGACTCAACAAGCCGCGTTTGATAGTGATGAGGCTGTCCAGAATGCAGCACTTATTAGAGAGTACAATCTCGCAATTCGACAAAATACTGATCAAAGTGATGCGACAGCATCACCTCAAAGGTGAACCGCCCTGGGGTCATATCAAAGTATCAAAACCCCGTGGCATTCGCCGTGAACAGCTTCTAAATTGGATATCCTGTGAATTTAACCGTGTTTATCAGTTGTTGGGAGTGTACGTGTCGTGAGTCGAAGTTATAGCAGAACACGCACACAGACATTCCAGATGAAATGAGTGTGAGTTCAAGTTCAAGTTCAAAGAGAAACGGTGCCCGGAGTGACACCGACTGTTACGTGGTTACTCTTGAGTGTGAGAATCATCAGAGGACACGTAATCTTGTTTGTAACCTCATTAGAGTAGAGGAAGTCTCTCGACCATCCCTCCGCTCATTTATCGAACAGATACGTTACAGAACGTCCTGAGGTTGGATTTGACTTCCTCTCACCCCTTGCAAGCGTGGGATTTCCTTGTCGGTAATCCAGCCAGTCGATTACCCCCGTTGTGAACTTACGGTTCCGTTAACACTGGTTTGGGTAGCTGAGCCCGACCGTTCTTCAAAACCACTGAGTGTCCAGTCATGCTCGTCCCACTTCCAGTGCGCTCCCTCACGGGGTGCGTCCCAACGGCTCAAGCTGGGTTTTCGCCTCGCGACCACTGTAAGCATGAGGGATATGCTTACTATCTCTACAGAACGCTCACACCACGCAGGATGCAGCGTAGCGATATTGATACTGTGAGTTTATCCGATCTTTTTGCTCGAAGACGCCGTTGATCTAGAGGTCGTCAGTTCAATTCGGTTGAGACGCGGAGCAGCACGGAGGAGTGTGCATTGCGCGGTGTGAAGACAGCCAAGCCCATCTGGGTCAGCGAACACTCCTGTCCGTCGTGTGGGTTCGACTGCGATCGTGATGGAAGCATGATGATGAGTCTAAACTGTGTTGGATCAGGTGAGAGTAGGATGACCCAACTCCACATCTGTGTCTGTCAGTGTTGGTAATATAATTTTCCGAAGCGAAACGCGCAACCGGGCGTTCCAGCTGAAATCAGTCTGCGTGTGGGTTCGGAGACAAACACTGGTTCTATTGTCAATGACTGCTATGGAGACTGCGCTTCCTACGGATATCTATTCAACCCCCGCAAAGCGTATCATCAAGACGAAGGTGGGAATCTCGGGGTCAGGGAATAAATATTACTCCGAGACGATTCACCCCTGTAATTAGATGATAGATTTATTAAGCATCATTGGCATGTGCATGTATTTATCAATTATCTCACTTTTGAGCGTGATGGAATAAACAGATGAATCCATGAGATGGATTGAATCATAGTTAGAATCATAATCATGATTACAATCACAGTCGCGGTCACAATCATAACTCATGTCAACACCAGAACCAACATCAATATGATTAGTAAGCGTGATAGAAATAGTAAACATTCAGACCGATGAGTGAGGCTAACATTAATGTCGATATCGACGCGTTACAGGATCGTCTTGCTCGTGTTCGTGAGGAAGTTAGCAAACGGATTATTGGACAAAAAACAATCGTTGAACAACTTCTTGTTTGTATTCTCGCAGATGGGAATGCGCTTCTTGAGAGCAATCCAGGTCTTGGGAAGACAACGATGGTCCGGACAGTTGCCGACGTCACTGATTTGGATTTCTCACGCGTACAGAACACACCAGATTTGATGCCATCAGATATCACTGGAACAGAGATAATTCGTGAAGCAGGCGGTGAGCGCGAGTTCGTCTTCGAACGTGGACCTATCTTCGCGAATGTTGTTCTTGCGGACGAGATTAACCGGGCAACGCCGAAGACGCAAGCAGCATTGCTTGAGGCGATGCAGGAGAAGCAAGTGACAGCAGCCGGTGAGACATATGATTTACCACGACCGTTTTTTGTGCTTGCAACTCAGAACCCAGTCGATCAAGAAGGAACATATCCACTCCCAGAGGCGCAGACTGACCGATTTTTATTAAAGCTCATTTTAGACTATCCGTCTGCAGGTGAGGAGCGCGATATCGTGACGCTGTATGCAGAGGGTGAATCTGTTCCACCCGTTGACCGTGTGCTGACGCGTGATGAACTTTCAACAATACAGTCGCTCGTTCGGGAGGTGCCTGTTGCGGATGATGTTCGTGATCAGGCAATTGAGCTTGTCAGAGCGACACGGACTGCAAATGATGTGGACTTCGGGGCAAGTCCACGTGCCAGTATGGGACTCATCCGTACTGCAAAAGCGCGGGCATTTCTCCAGGGTCGTAACTATGTCTCATGGGACGATGTTGCGACGATGGCACGCCCAGTGTTACGCCATCGAATTCTGCTTGATTTCCGTGCTGAGCGCGAGGGCATGTCAACCGATGACGTTATTGATAATCTACTTACCGAATATACGTGATTGACCCGACATTTCTTGAAGAGGTCGACCGGTTTGACGCGAGTCTTGAGCAGGAAGCGACAGGGATTCAGCGTGGAGAACAAGAATCACCGGATGTTGGTGAGGGACTCACATTTAGTGATTATCGGCGGTATTCACCGGGTGATGATACGCGGCTCATTGATTGGCGACTATATGGACGGACAGGAGAGTACTATATCAAGCAGTTTGAGGAAGAAAGAAGCCTGACAGTTCACATCCTTGTTGATGCAAGTGCATCGATGGACTACGGGAGGAAAGAGACAGATACACATAAATTTGAATTTGGCGCCAAACTTGGGTTGGGATATGCACATCTTACCGCTGAGGCTCACGATAAGTTTAAATTCTCCATCTTCCAGGATCGACCCGAACGACTTGACGCTGGAACATCAACACGTGGAGAGGTGCTCGGATTAATCGATCGAATCAATGAAACAACGCCAAGCGGACAGACTGATTTCGCCGCGGCGTTGGAATCATATGTTGGATTAATCAACTCACGATCACTTGTTGTGATTATCACGGACTGTCTAGGCGATCTTGATGCACTTGAGAGCGGGCTCGCATCAGTTGCACAAAATGATGTAATTCTCATTCAGTTACTCGCCCCGGGAGAGGTTGATCCCGACCCGGCTGGTGATACAATCTTTGAAGGGATTGAATCCGACGTGAGTCAACGAACATATTTTGGCGGGCGGCTTCTTGAACAGTATCGCAATCGTATTGATGGGTTTATCGATGATGTCGAAGCTCGAGCACAGCGACTGCGCATAACCCATGCGTTTGTCCCGACAGATCAGGACTTTTTCGATGCGTTTGCGACAACCTGGGTTGGATAGACGATAGCTGGCTGAAAAATATATGCACGTGTGATCTGTTCAATCAGGGAAGTAACGCTCAAAACGTATAATATATACCAGAAGTATATTTTCTCGATATCATTATCATAATTATAACTTATGCACAACTGAACTTCACCCTTTCATATATAGTGTTGAAACCATCGCGAGTGAGTGACAATGTGGTGAGTGCGCGCGAGTGCGTTCGCGGCGGTCACATGAGAGGATCGTCAGACATCTGTCAGACAATTATACTCAGTACCCGTAGAGGTCACGCGCGATGAGGCGAAGATATTTAGCTTTTCTCGCGGTCGGTGTAGATATGCAGCAAGAGGATCCAGGCGCAATCTTTCGGAAGATATACCGGCAATTTATCGGACCGATTGAGAATCGGCGCGAGGTATATCTTGGATTCGGTCTGTTCTTTATTGGTGTCGGATTGGTCCTCGTGTCAATCGTCGCATTCCTGTGGAGCACGACATACTCAAATGTCGAGCCAATTAAATACGTCTTCAGAGAGATTGCTGTGACAGCTGGCGCAAGTGGAATCCCGATTATCTTGCTCTCAACGGCGGTCTTATTGCCGGTCTCGCGGCGCGTTGATCTCATTGGGACCGGTGGCGTCGTTGCATGTTTTCTTGCAACCGCACAGTTTGTTGCTGTATATCCACGAGCGACAGCGTGGAATCAAAATAGTAGTCTCATCGTTAGTGTTTACGCAATTGGCGCGATTATTGTATTAACAGCCGCTGGGACAGCTCTCTCTGGATATCGAATTGAGATGGTAGCAAATGCAACGACCGCACAGGAGTCAACAGCAGATGCAACTGAAAATGAGACTGACACGGACACGGCAAGTGACTCCGAGGAGATTTCTGATGAGCGCGTCGAACGACAAATCAAGAGTGCAATGGCGGCTGCCGAACTCAACTGGGGTGGTGTTGAACGTGATGATGGTCAAACACTCCAATTTACAGCTAACGAGGATGAGTATGATGCGCGCAACGTCACAAAAGCGGGAGTAAAAGAATCCCGCGGAGGGAGTGTTGATGATGCCGTCGAGGGATTACAGGGTCTTCGGGGTGATAAGCGGAAGACCGAAAGCGGATCAGATACCTCTGAGCAGGCAACAGCACTTGCAGACCTCCGAGCGAATCTTGATGAGTCAGCGGATACGGTCGGTGAGAATGAAGCTGAGTCACACTCGGATACAGAGTACGACGGACCGATTAAACCATCACCACTTAAACCGGCGAATCAAGGTCCAATTGAGCGAATCCGACGATTCATTCAGTCACTCATTCGGTGAAAGTGAGTCGCTGAGAGAAGTATTCAGCAATACTCACCGCGATTCTCAACAGTTGTGAGTGATATCACCAGTACACACTGAGAGTGCTAGCTGAATGAACATATCTGAGCAGCCCTCAATCTGAGGGGAAACGGTGAAGATTTTTATCCATTCCTTCTGAGTTAGTGATATGGCCAAAGGCCTAGATGTCGGTACAATGAATATTTTGTCTGCTGAACCTGAGGACGACGGGACAAAGTTCGTTCAGCAGCGCAACTCATTTGTTGAGATCGAATACAGCGACATGGCAGAACAGATGCTGTCGCGGAGTCAGGTACTTCATATCCGGAAGGATGACAAGGTGTACGTTGTCGGCGACGACGCTCTCAACTTCGCGAACATATTTAATAAAGAAACGCGCAGACCAATGGAGGTTGGAATCCTCTCAAGTGATGAGTCATCGGCGATTCCGATGATCAAATTAATCACTGAACAGGTGGTTGGTGATCCATCAGCCCCAGACGAGAAGCTGTTTTTCTCCTCACCAGCGGACCCAATCGATTCAGATGTCTCAACACTCTATCATCAAAAGACGCTTGAGTCGATGATCTCGGATATGGGATATGATCCAGAGCCGATTAATGAGGGAATGGCTGTTATTTACAGTGAACTCGCCCAAAACAATTTTACTGGACTTGGTGTGTCATTCGGTGCTGGGATGACGAATATTTGCTTATCATACTATGCTGTGCCTGTAATGAAATTCTCTGTTGCCCGTGGGGGCGACTGGGTTGATCAACAAGCCGCACAAGCAACAGGGACACCAGTCGATAAGGTAACATCGATCAAAGAGGACGACTTTACACTTGATTTCACGACTGATGTTGGTGGCGTTGAAGGAGCGCTCTCAATCTACTATGAGAACATGCTCGATTATGTCATCGGCAGAATTGCTGAAGAGGTTGATGAAGAAGATGTTGAAGAGAATCTAGATGTGCCTGTCGTTGTGACGGGAGGAACTTCGAATCCGGACGGCTTTGAGGATCTATTCGATAAGCATCTTCGTGATGTGTCAATTCCGTTCTCTATTAGCGATGTACAAAGTCCTGATGATCCATTATACAGTGTCGCCCGAGGAGCACTTGTCGCTGCGAGGTCTGAAGAAGAGTCTGATAGTTCAACCGTGAGTCAGCCATCGCCCTCCTCTGAGTGATTGGATCCACTCTGAGAGTGATATCAATCTGAGTTGGCGACCAGATAATCGAATCTAATCAGTTCGTCCGTGTCTGTGCAGAGAACGTTGTCAGCGTCGGCGTAGTCGTGGACGTGAAGCGCCTCAAATCGCGACTCACACGGGCTGTATCTCTGTACCTCATCACCGCAGTATGGGGAGCACCGAGTGTTTATTTGATGTTCCGATACACAGTCTTTAGCGCTGAGTTGGTTTCTGTGAACGACCCCATCTGACCCAGCGGTTCGCATCGCTTTCTCACAGAGCCGCAATGTTTCCAACTCATTGAACTGTGCTTTCAGAAGATGATGGTGTATTGTCTTGTGTGACACGACTCAGCAATCAGTCATCAGTCGCCAGCTCGCGTTCATATCTGCACCCTGAATTGCGAGACTGCCACGCGGTTGTTGGTTTCATAGACGAATCTGTCTCAGCAATTATCGAACTTCCAGGGTCTGGGGTCAATTATTGGATGTGGAATCGGTGTGATTATTTGTCTCACTCTCACTGGCATCGTTCGTATCCTCAGAGATTCCGTCTGAATCTAGATGAGAGCGAGAATCAGAATCAGTGGTCATATCTAAGTTGTCATCAACACGCGTAGAGTCACTCGGGCTTTCTTGTGTCTCCTCAACGTCAGTATTAGTGTTGGTGTCAACAGCAGCAGTAGCAGTGTCATGGAAGCGTTCAATCGCGTCATCCCACGTTTCTGACTCTGGCTCAGCGGATGCTGGCGACGTCTCGATATTTGCAAACCCGCAATGGTCACAGTACGCCGCTGTCGACCCACCATCGATAGAGATAGTCGTGAGCTCTGTTCCACAGCGCGGGCAGTCCATAAATTGACTTTCTATTGCGCGGTACTTCTTGTTTCTCCTTATCATCTTATTTCGTTGTCAATGATGCGTCTGTCAAAACGGTGTTCAACTGACTCTGAAGCGTCTGAATTAATTATCCGTACATAACCATTTCACACAGCGACATCTCAGCATAGCTACATTCTACTTTGACAGATGAGCAAGGCGAGTGCCCTGGGGCTTTGATATTGATATTGATACTGATACTGATGTGACCCCGAAGCGGTTCACGCGGTGATCATGAGTCCTGTGTAGCGATGTCCTGTTGTCCATCTGTTGTCTGTTCTGAAGATGTTATACTATCCTGTGGCTCAATCAATAATGTGCGGTCAAGGAGTCCTTCCTCAATAGATATCCCTAATTCGCTTCCTGACTCAACAGCATCGGTCGTTGCATTCATTAAGATGGTTTGTGCGTCACGAACCGATTCGTCCGGATCAGGTGTAACTTGGTCATACGTGCCGTCGCTGTTCATTACCCATCGCCGCCGGTTGTCAGTAAGTGTCACTGCAAGAATATATCGGAGTTGTCGACGAATGTGTGGTGCATCGACCGGGGTGACCGCTTCAACACGATTATCGAGATTACGTGTCATCCAGTCTGCAGATCCAGTATACCACACTGGGTCACCACCGTTTTCAAAGTAGAATATCCGCGAGTGTTCGAGAAATCGACCAACAACAGAATGAACGGTAATCGTGTCACTTATGCCCTCAATACCTGGACGGAGACGACAGATATCCCGGACAATAAGATCAATATCGACACCGGCCATTGATGCCTGATATAATTCAGCAACAATCTCAGGATCTTCAAGTCCATTAATCTTGACGACGATACGAGCAGGACGCCCAGCACGTGCATGCTCTGCTTCGCGACGGATGCGCTGGGTGAACCGCTCACGCATCGTCACAGGAGCAATCAAGAGCTCCCGGAATTGATTACTCAGTGTCGGACCGGTAAAGGAATTGAATACTTTCGTCAGATCCTGTCCAATATCATGATTCGAGGTCAACACACCGAGGTCAACATATCCTTTGGCGGTCTCAGAGTGATAATTGCCAGTCCCAACATGTGAGTACAGTTGTACCCCCTCGTCCTCTTGGCGAACGACCAGCGCGGTTTTCGTATGGGTCTTCAATCCAACAGTTCCATAAGCGACATGAATGCCCTCCTCTTCAAGTCGACGTACCCATTCAAGATTGTTTTGCTCATCAAATCGGGCTTTCAGTTCAACCATGACCGCGACTTGCTTACCATTATCAGCAGCATCAATCAGACTCTGAATCACTTTTGAGTCGCTTGCTGTTCGATAGATTGCAGCCTTCACTGCAAGGACATCCGGGTCGTGCGCAGCAGCCTCTAGAAAATGATGGACGGTGCCCTCAAATGAGTGATATGGGTGATGAACGAGAATATCATCTTGTTCAATTTCAGTAAAGATATCTGCAGGCTCATCACGAGGGTCAACACCCGGACCACGCATAATCCGAGGATGAGGTTGTGGCGTCCATGATGGAGTTTTGAGATCTGGACGGGTGATCTCGGTGAGCTCAAAGAGTGAGCGGAAATCGATTGGTCCTTCACGATAAAATACCTCTGCATCGGTCACGTCAAGTTGCTCTTTTAGAACAGATACTGATTGCTCTGGCATATCAGCTGCGACTTCAACGCGGACAACTGTTGCAAATCGTCGTTGCTCAAGCACTTCCTCAATCATATTGATTAGATCCTCAGCAACCTCCTCATCACGTCGCACCTCCGCGTTACGAGTGACTTTGAACTTTGAGACATCAACGATATTAACATTCGGCAGGAGAAGATCAAGATTTGCCTCGATTACATCCTCAATGAGGACATAATTATGATCTGTTTCAGGAACTTCAACGAATCGTGGCTGATTCTGTGGGATTTTGATCCGGGTAAACGTGAGTTCTTCATCGGTTGTTTCACGAGAGAGAACAGCAAGCGACAGTGAAAGATTTGAGATGAATGGAAATGGATGTGCAGGGTCAAACGCAAGAGGAGTTAACGTTGGTAAGACAGATTCTTCGAAATGATCGCGAAGTCGCGTTTGCTGCGATTCGGTAAGTTCGTCAAGGGTTTGAATCTGAATCCCTTCGTCTGCGAGTTGCGGTTTAATTTCTTCCTCCCAGCAGGCAGCTTGCTCACGAAAGAGTGGTCGCGCTGCATCGAGGATCTCTGTCCATTGCTCATGAGGAGTCCGACCATCTGGTGTTGTCTCTGTGACCCCCGCTTCGATTTGTTGCTTTAATCCGCCGACTCGTTTCATAAAAAACTCATCTGTGTTTTTTGTAAAGAATGCAAGAAAGCGCGCACGCTCAAGCGGCGGATTACGGGCATCAAGTCCCTCAGAGAGCACGCGCTGTTGGAATGCAAGTTCTGATAACTCCCTGTTAAGATAGTATTTCTCGTCTGTGATATCGATAGAACTCATAACACATGGTTCGTCATTGAACTGCATCTATGCTACGATAAGTCTTTGATAGCTGTCAATTATCATTTAGTTATAGCAGCATACCAGTGGGTGGTGCTCTGAGCCCACACGCAGACTCAGTCCAGCTGGAACGCCCGCTTGCGCGCTCCGCTACAAGCACGGATAAAAATCAAATTACCAATGACTGATGTGCACTTCTCGGACAGGTGACCCCGTGAGATATCGGGGAGTCAATATTGGAATGCATCCTGTGTCACGGCTGTGAGTGTGGTAATATAGGTCCGTACCAATACTGTGACAGCTAAACGTGCACAATTAAATCGCATTGAGGGTCAGGAACATATGAGTTCACGCATTAAGAATCATCGTGTGTCATCATTAGAAGGAGGGGTGGGGGTGATAGGTGCTTCCACGAAAGCGTGAAAGCCAATCGCTCTGGTAAACGGTGAGGGCGTACAGCGGGAAGTGTACTCACATTCTATAGGCGGTATCAAACCGCCATTTCAGTTACATACACGTAGGATAAATAATTCAGGAGCCGAGTTTCTCAATTCGAAACAGAAAATGAAATGCTATGGGTATAATTTACCACGCTCTGCTCAACTGCTGGCGACTTCTTCTTGGATGCGAGTAAATTGGAACTGCAACTGGAGCTATATTACTCAATTTTATGCTTATGCTTATGCTGAGAGTCATATCACCACAGTAATGAACCCACTGCCGCGTTGGCATCGATGTTGGTCATCGGTTGGCTCCTGTTCTACCCGCGAGGTTCAGCGGACGCGTGATTCTCGGTCTTATTCGATGTTTCCCGATGAGGGCGAGGTGGCTGAGGACCCACTTATCCGGAGTATGTGTCTAGAATAGAGACACTCGTACCGCTGCCAGTCAGACTGGCGATACGCTTTGTTATGCCGTTGATCTGTTTCTCATGCACAAACGATCTTAAGTTATGAACTGTTTGTCACTGCGGTCCGAACAACCTGAATCACAGGAGTGGGAGTCACCGTATCAACAACCATGACCAACTCAGTGAATCCGGTCTTGAGATTAATTGCTCCGGTGAGCCTTGAATCGACTCATGGCTTGAACAGTCTACACAGTCATAACATTTTTCCGGATATCCCCTTTGGGCTCTCGAAAAAGACGGCGTCCGCGTCGTGTTCTTGAGATTCCATCAAAAGATGATTTGTGTGATTGTGAGATCAGACTAGTCTGATAGCTACTCAGCGATCCGACTACTAATACCCTGAGCGACGAAGTGCACGAGATGAGTGTATATCAGTCGGGAGACCCTGAGCACTGTTTCTCTCCGAACCCACACTCGTTTCAGTTTCATCTGGAACGCCTGTGCGCGCGCTCCGGTTCAAGTTCAAATAACGACAACGCAGTATCAATAATCGATATATAGAATACACGAGCGATATTATTCGATATGCTGGAGTGTGATACGTGGGGTATCAGCTCTAGGTATAACTCTCATGTATCTTCCAAACGGCAGTTTCTCTCGCTCGTTGCATTCGCAGTTCACCACTAAAAAGTATGTTTGTGACAATGCAACCTGTCCCGTCACTTCAGTCGTTTTCTCAAATGTCAGTGGGCAGAGTCCAATCGGTGTTACAGACTGATTCAGGTGTTATGTGTGAGCGACCCATCGATTCCATCGGCGGCAATTTGAATCTCGAATGAATCATGCACGAGCCAGAATTCTCGTTTGTGATGACCATCAGGAATTGGATTGATACGAGCATCAACAATGCCCGCCTCAGTAAGACGGTCAAGTCGTCGGTATGCGGTTGGTCGGGACATTGAACATGCCTCAACGAGCGTGTCGACCGGTTGTGGCTCCGAATCAAGTGCGCATAGGAGCGCACAGACATATTCATCTGCGAGGAGTTCAACCAACTCTCCACTTTGCACGGATATCGTTTCACTCGTGGTTTCAAGGCCGCCTGATTCGTCAAGCGAACCAGTTGGGTATGCATTCGTCGTCATCACATAGATGATGAATACAGTCCATCCAAATGGTGATGGAAATACTGACTGTTTGTGAACTGTTATCACAGCTATCAATATTGATTATCCCGATCATATCGGTGAGCCGCCAGTTGGAAGCATGTCGTCTTTATTAATCGGTGGCATTTTATGCAGTATTTCTCTCCGAGACCACACCCAGACACATTGCATCTGGAACGCCCGCTTGCGCGCTCCGCTTCAATTTTAAAAAGAAAATCACAGTACCTACAGCTGTTATCCACATGATGGGACAATCATCCGTAATCACTAACATGGTAGTTGTTATCTCAGTCGTAATCTACCCACTCTGATACTCCAATAGCGTTTATCGGAGCCATATGAGAGTGAATGTTTCTGTGAGAGAAGCGCGCAGGTGTTATTTATACCGGTCACAAAGAATGTGAACATGTGACAAACAATCCTGCAATCACGCGGTTTGAGCAGGTCAGATGCACTCTTGTATGGACATTACTCTGGTGTGTACTAAGACTGAGACTCAGACTCAGACTCACAGTTTCAGCCCTTCGAGCGGTGGATGAAAGTGTGAGCGGACAGTATCGCGCGGTTATCCGAGCGCCATTCGAGGACACAAGGGGACAATCAGCACTTACCGGTCAAGATAGCTCAGTATGTCAATGAATACTGAATCATCTCACGAGCAGAAGGATGCCACAACAAGAACAGAAACAGGAACAGGAACAGGTATGGGTGGTGATCGTGATCGACAGATTCTGATTGCTGGTGACGGCGTCACTGCGACCCTGACGGCTGGATTCGTTGAGCAAGCCGGTCTCGATCCACTCCTCGCGAGTGTCGGTGCCGACCCTATCCGAACAGGGATTGTTGTATTTTGGAAACCAGGATTACACTTACTCGAGCGAATTGGGCTTCGGCGTCCGATTGAGCGTCGTGGAAACACGCTGACAGAGCTTATTTATTATGACGCGACAAACTCAGCAGAGAACGTAACTAAGGTTGCTGAGACGGCGTCAGCGGATCCATCGTTGATTGTGATTGAACGTTCAGAGCTTGAGAATATCTTTGGGTGGTCCATTCGAGAACGCGTCGACACAACAGATCGGGTCGTGAATACAGTCACAGGTATAAAGAACACTGAAACGAGTCATACCAAGTCAAGATCAGAATCAGATCCGACAGCGTGTGCGAACTTTGATGATGACATTACAGAGCGATTTGACGCGATTGTGGCTGAACACCGCGATGTACTCGCAACAAACATAGACGCTGAACGTTCATACGGTAATGTGCATACATGGTCATTTAATTGGCCAGCGGGGATACCGGCTCCGACGCATCCAGTTGAGCTATGGAGCGAACAGGCTGCTGCGTTTATTGTCCCTGTCGGGACCGAAGATGTGTGGGTTCGACTCGTCGCTCGAAATGATGCCTCAGCGGAGGCAACGATTGCAGTCTCAAAACTTGAGTCACGGTTCGGAAGACTATTCGACGCAATTGAGGATCCGTTTGATGAACTGAATCAGCATGATATACAGTATGGACGGGTAAGTGATAATCACCCAGTATCAATTGCTATGAACGGTGTTGCACTCGTGGGGGCTGGTGCACGATCAGGTGTTCCGGGAGACCGCTTATGTCCAACACTTGGCTGTGAAGACGCCTGGGTCCTTGCGGATGAACTCGCATATGGTCCAGAAGTGGTTGAAAAAGCACTATCAAAATATGAACAGCGGCGACGCCAGCGGATGAGACAACTCGTTGATTCGGTTCCAGTCTCACCGTCTCGACTGCCAACAGATTGTTCGGTGTTTATTCAACGACTCGCCGGACGGCGAACGATTGCATTTGGGAACATGCTTGAGTGTTCGATTCCAGCCTCAGTCCAGTCCGGGATTGTCTGATTATCTTGATCAACACTCTGTCGTAGTATAAAAACGGTCAATATAGATAGCCCCCGATCACACAAAGGGTAATCACAGTTGACACCACGACTACAGGGGTAGATGAATATATCAAAGATAGATGTCAACAACACCGTCTCTAACTCAACCTGATGCACAAACGAAAGATGAATCCGAATCTGAGTCTGGATCCACATCCCAAACCGAGACTGCGCGTGACACTGATGATTCGAGAGGCATGCAGAAGCAACAGCAACCATCCAGTGAGATAACGAAGACTATTACAGCGACGATGACGACGGACTGTGAGGATGGGGATGAGGACGCTGATGCGCCTCCTCATCTCCAACTCGTTGATGATGAGTTCGCCCGTCGGATCATCATGACGCTTTGTGATGGAGCAAAGCGAGGGCGAGAGATAGCATCTATCTGTGATGCTTCTCGACCCACTATCTATCGTCGGTTGAACAGACTCGAGTCGGCTGGGTTCGTAAGGACGACACGAACGGTCGGACCGGATGGACATGAATGTAAAGAATTTCAACTTATTCGCAACCGACTGACAGTCTCAATCGATGACGGGTCAGTGGTTGTTCGAGCACATCCCCAAGAGTAAGTAAGTGAACTACCCCACCCTACTCACCCGCTTGCACGGGGCTTTTTGAGGGTGGAGCTTCCTGTTTCTACGACGCGCTTTCCATCCACAATATCGGATTTCTCCGACGAGCTAAACCAGGGTAGTCACGATGGATTCCCGAATAGCAACTCGAAAATACCACGTTCTCCGAGCCGAATATGTTTATTTACCGTCGGTTGAGTAATATCAAGCGCCGCAGCGACCTCCTCACCACTACTTTCACGTGGCCAATCGAAATATCCCATTGTATGAGCGGTTTCAATCGCCTCGAGTTGTCTGTCCGTGAGCCGGTTTTCAAGTTGACTTCGAATCTCCTCTGGTGTTGAATCTGTTTCATGATGCTGACGTTGTGCTGTGAGTTCAAGCCCAGGGAATGCCTCGAGTATCCGTTCGACAATCGTTCGTGTATTTGTTTCCTGTGGAAGCTCAATAATGAGTGTTGTCTCTGCTTCATCAGCGCGACATTTCCGAAGAATGCCACCGCATTCGGATACGACAGATCCAAACCATGATGAACCTTGTCGCTCAATGACGACTGCATTGTCTCTTTTTGCAACCATATCGATATCGCCGGGAAGCGTATCTTTCGCGATCTGAATAAGTGTTTCTGGAGTATCATTAAAAAGCGTATAATACACACTCACAGACCCATCCTGACGCCGCACTGTTCGGTCGTGGCGAACACGTCCATCAGTTCGTGTGGCAACACGAGCAAACGGCATGTCCATCTCATGACCACGAAATTCTAATTCAATTGTCTCATCAGATTCAAGCGCACGCTGACGCTCAAGTGCCGTAATTGCATATCCAACTGATGTACCAAGTTGTGAAAGCGTATCAACTGTCCGGTCGTCAAAGGCATCAGCACCGGTAGCCACGACCGTCAGGACGCCGTATGTAATTCCCTCATATGAAATTGGAATTGCACAGACAGCACCGATACCCTCTCGAAGGAGAACCCGTCGCCAGGCTTGTTGTCGACCGGTCTCGACAAGTCCACTGACGGTCACGTGTGAGTTTGTCCGCCATGCCTCGATTGTCGGGTGGTTTTCAGCCATCAGACTGCGTTGAGTCTTATTATCAACATCATCAGACTCTGATAGTTCTTCTTCGGCATGTAAATACCGTTCAACTGTGTCGGTGTTAATCCCTGCTGCCGTCTGGACAGTGAGTTGATTGGTGCCAACTGGCGCCGTTGAAACCCAAGCACCACTGAATGGATCGACATCGACAAGTTCGTTACAAACTGCTTCATGAGTGCCTGTTCGTGATGATTGTGTGGTAATTGCTGCCTCAACACGCTGTATTAATTCAGCTATCGACTCAAGTCGGCGGGCTCGCTCGGTCTGTTTAGTTAATGCTGCCTGCTGTGATTCGAGTCGTTGCTCGCCACGAAGTCGATTGAGTGCTGCTTCGAGTGTCGCTGCAAGAATACTCGCAATATCAAGATCAATATCCGCCGACTGCCACACGACAAGAACGCCATTGCGCCCAAGTGGAAGGATCACAGCTGTTTCGAATGTGCCCACATCAAGGCATGGAGTCGTTTCAAGTTCAACACGCTGGACAGTCTCATCAACGAATGTTTCCCATGCGGGCGATTCAGCAGGTGTGAGCGATTGAAGAGACTCAGCCGCCGAAACGGGGACCGCGGGACCAGTGGCTATTGGATCAAGTGCACCTGTATCATCATTATACTGATACACAGCTGTTGCTGGTAACTCAAGTACCGATGCAGCAGCCTCAACAGCGATCTGACCTGCATCGTTGACACTATCCGCAGTTGTTAGTTCTGCTGTCGCATCATGGAACGACTCGATTCGTTTTTGCTGCTGCCGCCGGGCGGTGATATCACGACCAACGACAACGACACGTAACGTATTATCATCCCACTCCGTTGGATAATAATCTGAGTGTATCCAGCGAACTGACCCATCGGGGCGAAGTATACGATACTCGCGGCTGTACCGATCAGCATAGTCACCAGCTTGCATTTCATCGACAATTTGTTCGATCCAGCGACGATGTGACGCATAATCATCCGGATGGAGTGTTCCGAAGAAGCCCTCTTTGTGGATTTCATGTAGCTCCGAAAGTGAACGTCCCCAGATATCAGCGTATCCTGAACTGATTATGCCCCGTTCTGAGTCGTCACTTGCGAGATTCTGTGGTGTTGATAAGAAGATTGCTTCATCGATTCGGTCAATAATAGCCTGGAGTCGACGCTCATGCTCACGAACCTGCGCAGCTCGCTCGACACGGTCGAGTGCTGTCGCCGCATGCCCAGCTAATACCTGTGCAGCATCGACAAGGTATGACTCATATGTCTCACGACCGTGTTCACCTGCGATCAGTAATCCATGATCGCCAATCGGAATAGCAACAGCAGCAGTCAGCGGGTTACCTGAGCGGTGAGTCGCCGGTGAGTATGTTGTTGCTTCACCCTCAGTGAAGATGTTGTATTCGCGCGATTCTGAATGCAGTAGTGGTAATTCTGATACATCTGCGAGTTCAAGTATCGACTTATTATTGCTATGATGACTGGATTCACCCGTCGTAGAGATGAAGTCCCGTTCACTTTCAGCCTCGATACCGACAGTTCTCTTGGGGGCGTCACCACTCGCGTATAATAACACATCCTCATCAACGGATAACTGATCAGTAATTGTCTCATCGATTGCTGAATCCAATTCAGAGGCTGGGTGAACCCAGCATGTCGTCAATGGAAGATCAAGCGTATCACGAACGGTTTTGACAACGAGATCATGAATCGCAGCCCGCGAGTCAGCATCTTGAATATCGTCGATAGCACATTGGAGGTCCTTCACCACCGTCTCCCGGCGTTTACGCTCTGTTATCTCTTGTGACGTCGAAAGAAAGCGGGTCTCACCGTTGATCATTGCTGGGGATCCTTTGACGAGCATCACCCGCTCATTGCCATCAGCATCCTCAAGTACCCATTCATACTCTTCGGGAGTACCAGAGTCGATAACGCGGTCGATAATTTCAGCCCCTCGCTCAACCGTGTATGAATCATCGCCTGGAGTTATCCACTCATCGGTGTTGAGAAGTGTTTCGCGGTCATACCCCAGTGCTGAGCACATAGTATCGTTGACTTCAACTATATCCTTTGTCTCAGGATGATGAATACTGATTCCTGCGCTTACTTTATTGAATATCTCACGATACGTTCGTTCGCTCTCGCGAATCTGCTCTTCGCGTTCTTTGCGGTCGGTGATATCGCGGACGCTCGCAAGTATTCGTCGATTTCCTTTGATTTCAATTGCTCTCAAGTGTACTTCAATCGGGAAAATCTCTCCATTTGACCGTTGTCCGCGCCACTCAAAGAGCTGTGATTCACCGATATCAAGTTCTTTAATCCGCTTTACTGCCCGATCGTATCTAAATTCGTTCTCATCTGGAAGAACAACATTGAGTGATTTACCCTCAAGTTCGTCTCGGTCACAGCCGTACATCGAACAGAACTGCTGATTGACATCAAGAATATCACCTCGTTGTGGTTCATGCAGGACAAGTCCATCTGAAACACTCTCAAAGAGCGTCTGATATGACTCTTCAAGTTGTCGCCGCTCAGTGATATCTTCAGCAAGACCAACATATTGGTCGGGACCATTATCAGTCGTGACAGGATATCCAGTTGCAAGAATCCATCTAATATCTCCATCTGGATGACGAATGCGAAATTCGAATTCATAACTATCTGCGGGGTCACCTGCGCGGATTTCCTCTCGCATCTCCTCGAAATCTGCTCGAAACGCCTTACGATCCCGAGGGTCGATTCCATCAATGAACGCGGTCGCATCTTCATACAGAGCATCAACACTGCGACCCCAGATGTCTTCGTATGCTTCATTTACATACTTAATTTCTGAAAAATCTGCATCCACGATATAGATGATCTCATCAACATTCTCAGTCACTAACTGGAATCGTCGCTTTATTTTATCAAGTTCGACTTCCTGTTGCTTTCGAGCCGTGATATCGCGTGAGACCGTATAGACACATCGACCATCATCGTCTTTACCGGGCCAGATATTCGTTGAGAGCCATCGTGTTGTTCCATCTGCGGTTTCAATCTGCCACTCGTGATAACTTGGATTCCATTCGGTGCCAGCCTGGACAATAGCGGATTGGATATCAGTGTGCGAGTGAGACTCAGACTCAACTCAGACTCAGATGTATGCGTGACGGTATCGAAACTATCTGAATCAGCCTCACTCCCGGCAGCGGCTTCTGCAGTCGGTGGTGATGCAGCGAGTGTTTCGATGAGTGATTCATTATCAACCGCCTCAGCGTCGTACCCAGACAGATCGGTAAATGCCTCATTGACACTTCGAACGACACCTGTCTCTGGGTCGTGTGTCGTCGTGGGCTGGTTGAATATTTCAACTACGTGTCCGGCGTCAGAATACTGTTGTTTGACATCAGTGATCTCTTCGCCGGTAAGCAGGATAAACTGATCAGAGGATTGAATCGGGCAGAAAGTCGCGGAGAGCCATCGTGTCTTATTATCAGCACCTATGGGAGCTAACGCGAGGTCACCTGTTTTTTGCGTCTGTGATTCGCCAACGGCTGTGAGCGTCTCGGTGAGCGAATCAAAACTATCAGCAGTCGATGTGTCCCACACCGACTGAATAGTGCGGTCAGAGTGTTTCGATATTACAGCTGAATTCTTCTTAGAAGCAACAGTATCCTGAGTGTCGCTACTATCGGTGAGTAACTCGGCAAACGCACGATTGAGTGTAGCAATATCGCCAGTGTTTGTATCGATGACAGCAGCGGGTGTACAGAGATATTCAAACCCAATTGCTGCTATTTCTGTGGAGTGTGTCTCAAGCAGTGAGGGTGAATCTGAATCAAAATTAAAATCAGACTCAGACTCAGACTCAGACTCAGCGTACACATTCTTATCATGTGAGTTAGTGGAGACAGTGCTCTGAGCAGAGACAGAATCAGAAGCGGATTGTGATGATGAGGGTCCGGATGAGACATTCGCTGTTTCGCTTGTGCGTGAGGAATCATCAGAATCAGGATCAAGGAGGCGTTATGTGTGCTGGTGTATCAGTAGCGATATTGAGCACCTGCGCAATAACAAGTTCTGGGCGGCTCAGACACAATTCCTGAGGTAAGAACGTTGTTGCACCGGCATCAAGGGCTGCGGTGACGGTTTCAGTTGATGGATCATTCCCGAGGGCGACAATCGGGAGATTGGGGTAGTGTTCCCGTTGGGACTGAATGACTGTCTTATAACGTTCAACACAGAGTGACTGACAGTCGATAAGTAAACAATCAATCGGAATGACTGAATCAGTCTCAGCCACTGTGTCGTTATTCGAAGTATTTGTCTGTGCGCCCGAGTCTGAGCTTCCGGGGCGAAAAAACGTTTCTGTGAGTACCGGAGAATTATTTGTGTTACTACCTGGCTTTACGCTATCATCGAGAGTATCACCGGAGTGATTGCGAAATGTGATATTATACTGTTGTGCATCAAGCGAAAGGGGAACCATCTCAACTGGTTGTCCACGCACGTCAATCGAATCCGATAAAGCGGTCGCAACGTGGTCACTCGCTACAGTCGCGAGGCGTAACGACTGAAGGCTCGATTCCATAACTATTTGACGCTATATGTCCGGACCTAAAAGTCATTCTATCGACAAGATACTCAAGACAAAACCCATCATTGTCCTGCTGTGTTGAATAGCGGTACTGACCAGTACAGTCAGAATTTGAGTCGGTGTGTCAGGGGCTGATACCAGTAGTCTCAAAATCGGTGTCGCTTCAACATGACTCAGAGAGTGCTATTCAACACAGCACATTGTCCAACTCCCAAACAGCCAGTGCATAGAGTTAATCATGTGAGTCAGTTCCATCATAGATTATCAGCCGTTTGGACTGTGAGTTCCTTCATCGATACTCGACACAGAGCGCAGCACGAAAACAAGCATTCTAATTCAACGTAATCAAGTGTGGTCTTCGAAGACAAATAGTGATTATCGTGTCAACGATAGTCGTGTAGAGCGGTAAATGAACACAATCATCTGGACTCATCAAATGAGTCCGACAGCGTATTTATTGATATCCTCCTGCTGGTGGTAAGACCGGGCAATTCTGGAATTCCAGTTATCACTCAACGTCGGTTATGATATGTTCAATACATCGATGAAACTCTGTTATGCGAGTAGTAAGGTCACTGCACATCGCAAGTACTGGGTATGTAATATCGTATTCTCTATAAAAGTATGCAGTAACATCCATATCCGCCTGTGAAATGTTATAGAACTCTCGTTGTTGCTGAATCGTTTTTTGACGAGTTTGCGCTGCTGATTCACAATGATCAGCAAGGATTGACAGACGATTATGATGCGCATCAAGCGCACCGAACGACTGTGAGTCAAAATTAACACTCGTCAGCGCGGAAAGCTCCTCATCAATCGGAATTACCCGATCAGCTGCCGTTTCGATTGAATCACGCTCGCGGGTACACGCCTTAATATGTCTTTGTCGTTCCGATTTGGCTGTTTCAATTCGATCAAATAGAGCCTTCAGGGCGGCTGGTCCAAAACACTCGGGTGTTGTAAGTGCCGTTGCTATCTCAGAGCCAAACTCTTCGCAGATGCTCTCAAAATATGTATCGTCATATTCGTCAGAATAGAATGGAAGGCTCATGATCGTCTCTTCATATGCAGACCGAATCATACTCAAGCGCTGGGCTGCGTGTGATTGTGCCTGTTTTTGATGTGTCGTCATAACACTCCCCGGGGACCCTGCGTGAGAACATGAGGAATGTGTCAACTGTCGATCTGATATACGCTCACCAAACGTGACAAACGCATCATATTCTGCTTCTGTTTGAGCACGCTCAGTCAGAAGTGTGTTGATGATCTCATCAAACACCTCGGTGAACGACCGATCGAAACAGATTGCTGGTGACTGCATCAGTGTTCATATCACTAACAGAGGGCGTAATAACAGAATATAATTTTACTCAATGACACTACATGTTGATGTGTACGTTACATGAGTCTATATACCATACTATATGCACATTTGTGGACAAGAGCTAGATATACTTATCATATAAATCGATTTAATATGGTTCTAATAAACGGTATCTAATATCACAGGACAATCAAAATCTATCTCAGCCAACATAACAGTCGTTGGTAATATGACCACTGTTTGTATCCGAAACCATACTCCTTTCAGTTTCAACTGGGCTCATGTGTGTGCGCTCCGCTCCGAATTTAAATATGAATATGAATAAAAAGATCAAATTACCACCAATTGATAGTGACAAGAACTTATTACAGCACCCGTCGAATGTAGTAGCGGTGTATTTATTCAACATGATAATACAGACAGGGTATTCGAAAGTACAGGGTGTAAAAAGCCAGTGTATCAATGATTACATGACAGGGAGTTTTAATTAGCCACGGCAAATATATGGAGGAATAGATGTGTGACTCGTCGGTCATTTCGTGAATCAATTGAAGAACTCCGTGAGTCAGTCCTAGACACGGCTGAGTTAGTAGTTAATCAACTCAACAAAGCACTTGCATGTCTGGAGACAGGTGATGAGGCGTCTGCTCAAGCAGTCATCGATGCCGATAATACCATTAACAATCGATGTCTTGAAATCGAAAAAAAGTGTATTGATCTATTTGCATTGCAACAGCCACTAGCAGGAGATCTTCGGTTGATTGCTTCCTCATTCAAGATTGTGAATGATTTAGAACGAATTGGCGACTTAGCGGTGAATTTAGCGGAATATAGTCTTGCTACCCGACAGTCGTTTGATATAGAGACCACTGTCGTGTCGATTGGAAATGATGCTGTGTCAATGCTTACTGAAAGTCTGCGTGCATATGAGCATGATAATGTCGAAAAGTGTTATGCTGTCGTGGCTGAAGATGACAATATCGACACACTGTGTCTACATGCCAGTGAGGTATTGACACGTACGTTGATTGAGCATGCAGATAATGGAGATAACAAAACGACTGAAACTGAATCCGATGCATGGGATATCGAACAGGCTCTTGATGATGTGACGCGACTGCTATTGACTATCAGGGATATTGAGCGGATTGCTGATCATGCGGTAAACATCGGTGCACGTACTCTGTGGATGATAAATGATGATTCCTCGTTGATCTATTAATTATCTGATTGGTTTGAGGTGTAAACAGCCTCGGGCCACCGCGCCCGAGGCTTTTCGAATTTCTTCAGCCGTGCGCGAGCATTCCCTGCTCGGCAAGCGATCGGGATGTGGGCGGCTTACACGCCCCGGACAGACGCACCAACCGAACCTGTAGGTGGGTTTTGTGAGTCCGGGAATTCGTATTGTTATCGGCGAGTTCCGCCTTCTCGCGCCACGCGATGTTCACCATGCCCGACGCGTTCCGGTCAGCGTGGTCTTGCACCACGTCGCACTCCTCGTTCGGACACCGGAACCGCCGCCCTTGACGACTGCCTCGCTCACCACAGCACGAACACGTCTGCGAGTTGGCGTAAGCGTCTACGGTATCTGTCGGAATCCACCGCCACGTCGCCTTATCCGACACGAACGTCTCGAAGTTGTGGAACGGCAGTTTGTGCAATCGGCGGTTCATATACGACTCGTACTGCATTTGCTCGCGGATACCGCTCATATCCTCGAACACGATGACTGGGTTCGAGAACTGGTCTGCGAACTCCACGACAGTATGAGAGAGACGATGTCACACCCACTCGGTGAACCTCTCTTCGTTGTCACCGAGTTTCCGGTGGATACCCGACTTCTCGCCTGACAGCGTTTCGTGATTGCGTGGTATGACGTTCCTGTTTGACTCGTCCATAGTCGAGGACGAGCGTGCCCTTCGTCCGCATCGTCTCGCGGTCGAGGGCGGTGAGCGAGACATTGCGCTCGTTGATGTCCACGCCACCCACAGTCTCGGCGGTATCAGGTTCGGGCACGTCAAACTCCCGCGTGACCGTGACGTGTAGTGAGTACATGCCATCGCGGGACAGAAGCACGCCCTCGCCTGCCCCACATCCACATCCACCTCCTCCGACGTGAGGGCGTCTCAAAAAACGTCCATTGCGTCCGGTTCGCCGCGCAGATGCCCCTTCAGTTTCTTGTACTTGGACGGTTTCGGGCTGATGCGGACTTGGACACGATTCGTGTCATCATCCACGGTGAGGCGGTAGCCTTCCGTGTGCGCCATCACGAGGGGGTACCCACCAGATTTGTCCGTACTCGGCGGTGTCGGCTTGCTGCCCCCGCCCCCGCCATCAGGATCGTCTTGATTCTCCCATCATTGTTTGAGGGACTGATAGGAGTTCCACGTTTGGAGGGCTTTGCCGACGACCGCGCAGTTGTTGTTCCGCAAGAAGTCGTCGCGGTCAACCTCTCGTTGTATGTCGGTGCGATTGTGCCCTTGCTGTGTGAGGCGGATGGTTTGGTTGAATATCTCGCGTGAGGCGGGCGTCATGAAGCCACGACTGTTCACCAGACGCTACGTGAAGGCGCGTCTGGATCGTCTTTGTGGCTTCTTCACCCATACTTTGAGGTTGTTTTGATTAGTGATAAAAGGAGAAATTAAGGATGGAGGAGTACCGCAGTCACGCAGATTCGGTTAGTTCCTGTCAGTGCAAGTATCACTTCGTCTGGTGTCGCAAGTACCGCCACCGGGTTCTCACCGTGGTTGAAGGCGATGTGCGAGAGCTCTTTGGTGAGACTGCTAACCACTTCAGCCATGAGATTCTGGCGTTGAAGATCGCGGACGAAGATGACCACGTACACCTATTCGTGCAAACAGATCCGAAGTACAGTCCGGCGGATATTGCTCGGCAATTCAAATCGTCCTCGGGGAAACACTTGCTGGAGCGGTATCGAAATATTCGGGAGTCGTATTTGTGGGGAGGTGGTTTCTGGAAGGTTGGGTACTCCGTGGGAACGACGTGACGGGAGCGGTGTCGGAGAAAGTGGTTGAACGGTATATAGAGGAGATAGAACATGAGGCCGGGTGTCGGGCTTCACCCCCGACCCCGGTGGGTCGGGGAACTCGCCCTCGAAGGTTGTTTAGATTTGATCGTGGAGATCTTCTTCGAGCATAAACTCATTTACAGAATTTGACGACGCCAACAATCACTGAACAAGCGCGACTGAGAGAAGCTCTATCGGGTGACGGATATCATAGCCAGTCCCATGTTCCATCTGACTGGAGCATGTTGGACACTCGGTCATCCCTGTGGTTGCATCAACAGCTTCCATATGGTCAAACATCTCCTCGCCGATCTCCATTGATGTCTCATATTTCTCCTCTTTCCACCCGTATGTTCCGGAGATGCCCGAACAGGAGTCACCGACATCTTCGATTGTAACGTCATCAAGCTCACCGAAAAGTTCGACAGCCTGCCGGTTGATGCCTTGGTTCCGCGCATGACACGGCGCATGATAGGCAAATTCTTTTTCGATCTCGTCGTCCACTTCGGCTGATTGAATCTCAGAGCGAAGGTCTTCGTGGATTCGAAGATACTCAACCGACTCAAACGTATTCCGTGAGACAGTGTCGACGCCATCGATATCGAATAGTTCAGGATATTCCTGACGAAGTGCCATCGAACAGGATGTACAGGAAGCAATAGCATCATAGCCCTCTTCGATGAGATCTGACATCGATGAGAGTGTGACCTCTGCATGGCGACGCGCGTCTTTGACCATTCCATTCGCGAACATTGGGGTTCCAGAACACCGCTGCTCGGGGACAACGATTTCATATCCAAAGTACTCATAAACACGGACAAGCGCCTTGGCGACCTCAGGTGTATTGAAATTCGCATAGCACCCATGGAAGTATGCGACCTTTTTATCAGCATCAACTGGCTCTCCGCGACGTTCACGGGCTTCACGCGCGTTTTCGCGAGACACGCTCATACCACCACGGGCTGCCCACCACTGTCGAAATGTTTGCGTGGCGAATGCAGGGAATTCACGCTCTTTGGTGATACCAAGGGTCTTCTCCATCACCCACCGAGCCGGTCCGAAGTTCATTATGGCGTTTGTAATCCGTGGTAGCTTACTCGCTATTCGTGCGGAGGTTCGGTAGTTGGCGAGAATTCGGTTACGGATATACTCAATTGAGAGTTTATCCATCTGTTTTTCAACATATTCACCACGGGCAGTGTTGTGCATCTGACTCAGCGGCACACCGGAGGGACATGCATCATCGCATCGCATGCAGTTCGAACATGACATAATCGAATCATCAATTTCATGCTCATCATCGGATCGTTTGAGTCGCCATTGCTCTGGACCCTGAAACTTTGGACCAGGGAAGTCATCATCAACCTCCGCGACCGGGCAGCTCGTATCACACATTGAGCATTTAGAACACGAGTCAGCACCTGGGCGAAGGTCGAAATCAGTACTATCCGGGAATATGTCGACCGGCTCGAACTCGGAGCCAGTATTCGGCGATGTCGGTTCGAATTCGTATTCGTAGTCTGTGTCTGGGGATTCAGCGTCACTCATAGGATTCAGTTATTTTGTCAACTTTATCTGATAGTTGTGGCAGCGTTCACTCCCGCCATATAGCCAGTTGCAATCGATACACCGCTTGCCGACTTCTCTGCAGCATAATCGTACCCACCGAGCACAGCACCGGCAGCCCTGAGATTCGCAAATTCGATATTTCCATCTGCATCAAGCGGTCGAAGATCCGTATCGGTGTCAACGCCAAATCGTGCAAACGAATGATCACCGAAAACAGCCGTATCAAACCACTCATATCGGTCAGCATCATGTGCGATATGACACCCGAAGATGGGTTCATATACCTCTTCACGGGTCGACTCAACGCCTTTGCCAACGAGTCCACCGGTCGCAAGAACATATTGTTCGGCTTGCATTGGAATCTCAGCACCATTCCGCTCAACAATAACCGTCTCCACAGTGCCGGATCCATCATCAGTGTAATCAATCACCGGATTCCCTGATTCGATGAATCCACCTGCATCTGAAACCGCATCGAAGAGTTGATCCTCAAGTCGGAGTCCCGGTAGTGATGGTGGTCCCATCGGAACCTCAAACACAGCTGCACCAAGAGAAGCTCCGAGCGCAGCACGGACGGTCGCTGCATTCGTATCACCGAGGACAGCAGGGAATCCAACCCGTGTTTCATCCGCGAGATGAATTTTGACACGGTCAGCGAGTGCTTCACGCGCAGGCCGCTGAGTACTACCGCCGTTGTCGCTTACTGTTACATCACCGTTTGTGTCGAGAAGTTTCGCATATCGCGTCACTTTGGTGTCCGCGCTGAGATCACCGGGGAATTGAATCGTGACACCGCGAACATCGAATGGGACACCAGCCGATGTGAGATGATCAGCAGCAAGCGGTGCATCAAAGTCGGTGATTGAATCGAACCCAACGAGAAGCATCGATCCGTCATCACTTGCGATGCCTGCGGATGCACTCTGTGGGTATCTGGCGGTTGGTTTGATTGTCCCACCGTGTGTTGGAATCAGCGCGTTTGCGTCTGTATGACTCCCAGCGTAGTCTGTCACATCATCAAATAGCGATAATGCTGTCCGGACAGTGTCGACACCAACAGTTTGATATGGATGATCACAAGGAAGCTCAGGAATCGCTTCGAACGGATTCGCAAGCGGTCCATCGCCGTTGGGTCGGTATCCGAGTACATCGACCAACCCAGATGCTTGCTGGAGGGTACTTTGCTTGTATGTGACTAATCGAACATCAACACCCGCTCGTGCTCGTGCTGCAGCAAGAGCACTCGTAAGCCCAGCGAGACCACCACCTATGACGAGGACGTCAGACTCGATCGCCATCCTGTCTGCCTCCATCTGCAGCAACACCAGTCGCCGCGGTCCCAGAATCAGACCGTGCTTCACCGGAATCGAAGGCTGTGAAATCAACCGAGCTGTCCGCAGCTGGGTCGTGATCGCGATTTTGTGTCGTTGCGTGTAGTGCGTAATTCAACATCGCCTGAGAGAGCTGTTGTCCCCACAGTGCGTGTCGCTGTCCTTTCCATCGCTCTTGCAGGAGTTCATTCCACGCGTCAATGACAACTGATTCATCATACGTCGTGTGAAGCTCATTCGCAAGCCGATGTGAGCAAATCCCACCTTGACAATTGCCCATTGTCGCACGTGTCCGGATACGAACGGCATTGAGATCCGATCCAGACTGCGAGATAGCATCTTGCACCTCTGCACGTGTAACGCCTTCACACTCACAGACTGTTGGGTTTGGATCATCAGTATCAAGCACTTCATCGATACGGGATCCAAGTCGGTCGGCGCTTCGGCGTCCAATCGGTGAGCGAAGGCCGAACTCATCCATGTAATCATCGATCACGCGGATATCGTTGCTGCCTGGCAGTGGTTCATCAGCAGTCCGGCATGTCTCGTTGACTCCAAAGCGCTCACACATATGGTCAGTGATTTGTTCGGCCATCATTCGATATGTTGTCAGTTTCCCCCCGACAATACTCGTGAGTCCATGAAGATTATCACGCTCTTGATGATCCAATAAAAAGAAATCACGTGTAATATCCGTTGGATCATCACTCCCAACTTCTGGTGGTTCATACAATGGACGAACCCCCCAAAACGACCGAATTGTCCGTGCATCCGAAAGCATTGGAACAAGTTCTGAAAGCGTGTCGATCATCAAATCTACCTCCCATTGTTCCTCTGGGTAGTCTTCTGGGTAATCCACTTCAACATCCGTCGTCCCAAGGATTGCTGTTGTTTCATGTGGGACGACAATGTCAGCATCGCCCTTCGGTCGGCAGCGATTGATGACTGTATCGACTTGTCGGGTGTTCATAATTGTCATCACACCTTTCGAGGGACGAACCTCAATATCAACACCTGCCATCTCGCCAATCTGTCCAGCCCACGCACCTGTTGCATTGATTACGTGATCGGCGTAGATTGTCTCTGTAACGCCGGTTGTTCCATGGACACGTTCCCCTGTCCCGGAGTCGTGTCTGACTTCGACACCGACGACTGCGTCATCTTCGATTAACAGGTCGGTTACCGTCGAATGTGTTTCAATCCGCGCAGCATGTTTTTTTCGTCTGCTGCATTGGCGACAACAAGTCTGAATGGGTCAATCGCGCCATCTGGAAGGAAATTGCCTTCTCAATGTCGCCTGCGAGATGCGGTTCGACCGCTCGTGCCTCCTCAGCACTCAGGACCTCTGCAGGAATATCACACTCTTGACATCCTTGTAGCTTCTTTTGAAAATGCTCTTCTGAATCCTCAGTTCGTTTGACAAATAATCCACCGGTCATTTCAACACAGTAAGTGGCAATGTCCTGTAGAACACGATTCTCAATCGTGCATTCTTTGACACTCGCCTGATCAGCGACTGCATACCGACCACCACTGTGAAGTAGTCCATGCATCCGACCTGTTGTTCCATGGGTCAGATTTCCCTGTTCAAGCAGTGTTACCTCAACGCCATGCATTGCGAGGTCGCGAACGATCCCCGTGCCCGTCGAGCCGCCACCGATGACGACGATATGTGGTTTCGATGCCATTCAATATCGCTCGCATTTATTTTGTAACTACTTTATTTCATCAGCGTTTCGGGCTTATGAGTAAACTACAAACTTTATGATACATGTTGTATTACAATTGTTCTTATGTGAATATTGGAGCTTCACATTGATTTTTCCACACAGAAATTGTGCTTGAGAATCTATTACAACCACCTCTCATCTCTCCATAACCGATCAAATACCTCACCGAACTGAGGAAGTAACAAAATGAAAATATTGGACGATGCTGACCGTGTAATATCTCTATTCGATTTATCATAGCTATAAACCGCTTAAAATTAGTATAATCGTGTTTTCATCGGCTTGAGATAATTATCCATCCGGTAGTAAAGTTTATAATGATTCACTATGTTGTTTACTCCCAAGGCGGGGTAGAAAATAAAATAATCTGCCCATGCCTAACAGAAGGAGACTACAATGGCTGACACATACGTTGGTTCAATCGACCAAGGAACGACAGGAACGCGTTTTATGGTATTCGATCACAGCGGACAGGTGGTCGCAAACGCGTATGAAAAGCACGAACAGATTTATCCAAATCCAGGATGGGTTGAACACGATCCAATCGAGATTTGGGAAAATACAAAAGAGGTTGTTACTCGTGGGCTCGAAGAAGCTGGTCTTGATGCCGAACAACTCGAAGCACTTGGAGTAACAAATCAGCGTGAGACAACAATCGTTTGGGATGAAGCCTCAGGCAAGCCGGTTCACAATGCACTTGTCTGGCAGGACCGCCGAACGACAGATCGCGTCGAAGAGATTCAAGAGGCTGGGAAAGTCGAGATGATCCGTGAAAAGACCGGATTAGAGTGCGATGCATACTTTTCGGCAACAAAGACTGAATGGATTCTTGACAATGCTGAGCCACTGAAGATGCAGGCTTCACGCGGTGGCGATGTTCGCGACCGCGCTGAGGATGGTGAATTGTTGATGGGGACAATTGACTCATGGCTGATTCAGAACCTCACTGGCAACCATATCACGGATGTCACGAATGCATCCCGAACAATGCTGTACAACATCCGTGAACTTGAATGGGACGATGAGTTGCTTGAGGAATTCAGAGTTCCACGGTCAATGGTACCAGAGGTCCGTCCATCCTCAGACGACGAATACTATGGACACACCGATGCGGATGGGTTCCTCGGTGCTGAGGTGCCTGTTGCTGGCGCACTCGGTGACCAGCAAGCAGCAATGTTCGGACAAACCTGTTTTGATGAGGGAGATGCGAAGAATACGTACGGAACTGGATCGTTCTATCTCATGAATACAGGAACTGACGCTGTTGCATCCGACCATGGGCTTTTAACGACTATTGGATTTCAAATGTCCGGAGAACCAGTCCAGTATGCACTTGAGGGGTCGATTTTTGTTACCGGAGCAGCAATCGAGTTCCTCGAAGATGTTGATCTGATTAATAATGCCGCACAGACGGCTGAACTCGCAAGTTCAGTCGATTCGACGGATGGTGTATATATGGTGCCTGCATTTACCGGTCTTGGCGCTCCGCACTGGGATGGACGTGCTCGTGGAACACTCGTTGGTATGACACGAGGGACCGAAAAGGAACACATTGTGCGTGCGACACTCGAATCGATTGGATATCAAACCCGGGATGTCGCCGAAGCAATGGAGGCAGACTCAGGAATTGAGACAACATCACTTCGTGTCGACGGTGGGGCGGTGAAGAATAATTTCCTCTGTCAGCTTCAGTCTGATATTCTCCAGACTGATATTGTCCGACCGGTCGTAGATGAGACAACAGCGCTTGGGTCTGCTTACGCCGCCGGGTTGGCTGTTGGGTACTGGGACACCGTTGATGAGCTCCGCGACAACTGGCAAGTTGACCGCGAATTTGAATCAGAAATGGATAGTGCCGATGCAAACGAAATGTATGACCGTTGGGACGATGCGGTTGAGCGATCCCTCGATTGGGCGCAGGAGGAATAACGGATGTACGAAGCACTCCTCCAATTACCGGTCATCGGGATAGACACATCACAGCTTATCTTCCTGCTTATTGCAGCATTTGCAGGAGGTGCTTTTGGTGCGGCAATTGGTGCACTACCGGCGTTCTGTTTCACTGGATTTGCGGTCATCGCAGGCGAAGCAGCAAATCTTGTTGGTGTTGATGCTGCTGGAACGGGTGTTGCTATCACCGGTGCACCAGTGACGGGAACGATTGGGTTTGGTGCGGTCTTCGGTCCGCATATCTCGTTCGCTGCCGGTGCGGCGGCGGCCGCATATGCAGCAAAGAAGGACGGAGCAATGCCAGACCCCGGTGACGGTGATTATCATCCAGCAAAGGACATCGCTTACGCACTAGGAACACGACCGGATGTCCTTGCCGTTGGAGGGATATTTGGTATTATCGGCGCAGTTGGAACTCTCATCTCTGGGGGACTTGCACTTCCGTGGGATCCAATCGCAATTATGGTCGTTGTGTCAGCAGCACTCCACCGAATTGCATTTGGCTACCCACTGATCGGCGGCGGTGACCGGAATCTTCTCGATATGTCCCCATTCGAAAATGAGGAGATGCGCACGGCAACCGATGGTGGGGAAGTCGCGACTGACGGTGGATACAAACGACTTGCTGTTGAACCGTGGCTTCCACATCAATATAAATGGGCGAATGTTGGGATGATCGGTCTTGTTGCGGGGCTTCTCGGTGGATTCATTGCACTCGAGACAGGGAGCCCATTCCTTGGCTTCGGTATCTCAGCAGCTAGTTTGACCTTCCTTAATCTAGGCGTTGAGAAGATTCCGGTGACTCATCACATGACCCTCCCAGCAAGTACCGCTGCGCTCGCAGTGTTCCCTGATCCAACAGGCACAACCAAGATTATTGCACTTCTGATTGGTGGTCTCTTCGGGGTATACGGTGCCCTTATTGGAGAGGTTGTCCAGCGTGTGTTCTATGCGCATTCGGATACACACTTTGACCCACCAGCCGCTGCGATTGTTGTTGCGACATTAACGGTTGCAATTCTTGCAATCATTGGTGTCTTCGACAGCTCAAGTTGGGTTCCACTGCTTGGAATGTAATAACGGACTCATTTCCTTTTTATTTCAAGAATTGAACTGATGTATCGGCGTAACAATTTATTCATAAACAATGGACATCAAAGCGAGAATTCGGCGACGAAGAGATCATAACGCACAGCCGCAATTCATTCAGCGTTATGAAGCACTCTCGCCTGCTGCGCATCTTGATGAACCGGTCGGTCGGGGACAACTGTTAGAACGGCTTCTCGACTATTTTGATCCGGTTTTTGATGGCGGATTGCCACCGAATGGGTATGTATATGGACCGATTGGCTCGGGGAAATCTGCCGTTCTTACTTCATTGCTGTCTCATCTCAAGCAGTTACCAGCAGAAACACGAGAGGTCATTCACACGAGTACGCGCGTCCAAACACCGTCATCACCGACATTTGTGTACGTTGATGCTCGATCCGCGACGAGCGCATTTGGGTTTTATCGAAGTGTCTTAAGCAGCCTTATCGATCAATCGGTTCCAGAGCATGGCATTGGAACTGACAGTCTTCGCGATCAGGTTCATACTCAGGTACGGGGAACGCCTGGTGCTGTGATTTGCGTTGATCATATTGCGGAGCCACGAAGTCTTGACGAATTAACCCTTATTGACCTCGCCGCGAGTCTTCCAAGTAATGTCAGTTGGCTTGCTGTCGGACGAGAGTCACCTAATCAAAGTCAGTTGACAGCGTACACGGGAGCGGAGATCGGTGTCAGTCAGTATCGACGACAGGTGTTTGTCGATATTCTGATGCAACGGGCATCAATGGGACTGGCACGACAAGCGCTCAATCACGACCTTGCAAGACAGATCGCAACGTGGGCTGACGGAAATGCCCATGACGGACTTGCAGTTCTGTTTTCTGCTGCTGACAGTGCTGCAGGTGCGGGACAGGATCAACTCACTAAATCCAACATTGACACAGCAATCGAATCGATGCCTGAATCCTGTGTTTCATTGTCGGTTGTGCTTTCACTCCCGACAAACCGACAACGAGTACTCCGACATCTCGTCAATCTCAGTCCGGATGAGCGAGAGTCGGTAAATATGGCAACGGACGCGCTATCAGCACTTGAGTTATCAGCATCAACAATCAAACGATTTCTATATGAGATGGCTGAGGCGGGTGTGATAAAACGTGTTCAAGCAAAAACGGAACAACAAAAAGGGCGCCCTCCGAGTCGTGTTGTCCCACAGTTCCCATCATATGTGTTTCAGCGCTTATATGATCTCCGTAGGCGAGAATAACTAAATTAGATTACCCATTCTCTATTTTATTATACAGAATCAAGGAGAATCCCTGCGGGTTCAGCCGCAGGATGAATCCGATAACTCGGAGTCAATCGACGCTACGACAGCCATTTTAATACTTGACAATCCGTCACTGAAAGTGACAGGCGGTTCGATATATAAGGAGGAATCAGGTTGGGAACCGAGCGATTCCCGCCAGTCCGACGATGGCGGCCTGTCCGACCCAAGCAATGAAACAATAATCAGAACCAGTCAGGTGAACAGTCGGTTCCTCTCAGTATCATAAATCGATGCAGTTGCAGTGCCCGACTGCTTGAAACCAACAGAAAAAGTAACTCCGAGTCCGTTGAGGTCTGCCGGACTCCATAAGACATAAACAACGTTGGGAGTCCGAACACAACGGAGGATAGGAGTACCGGGGCGGGGGCTGAGATGTGGCACTCTCGGCACCAGCAGTCCGACTTGACTCGACTCGTCGACAGTCCGTGAACCCTACATGGATTCTCACCGTGCCGGGGTTCGGTGGAACTGCAAACCTGCAATCTCCACCGCTCCCGCTCACGCTCACGATTCCTCCGCGGTTACGCGGAGGAGGATGTCAATAGTACTATTATTATTTCGGATTATCTCGACAAAATACAGTACGCACTTGAGAACTTACATACTCTCTGGCAATTCAATGTAGTATCATGAGCTACCCTACCCTACTCGCTCGCGTTGGTTGCTTTTTGTGGAAGGGAATATAGCCTGTTTCAACTGAGCAAATGTATGATTGAATTGATTGTTTCGGGTTCAACTGTCGGCTATGTGTAATCAGCGATGACAAGATAATCTCGAATAAATATGATAAGTGAGGGTGCCAACACAGCAACAGCAAGAATTTCAATCAGGCGGGCACTCCCGATTGGGGCAAGTGCAAGCGTAATGAACGCCATTTGGAGACCAGCGAGCGGTCGACGAACAAAACTCGATGGAAGTGGTCGAACACGAAGTCCGCGCCGACGGCGGTGACTCCGACCGAATTTAAATAGATACTGTGTTACTGGGAGTAATACATACCACATAGGAAGTTGCCCCCAGAGAATGGCAACAACTGGTGCGATCAAAAATCCAAGCGAATCAAATGCGAGATCAAGCTTTGCGCCAAGAACTGTCTGCCTGCCAGCCGTGCGTGCAAGCGACCCGTCGATAAAATCAAGTGCACTTCCCGTGCCGTACAGTAGCGATGGAAGCCACGCAATACTATATATCGGTGTCACCCCAGCAAACCCAGCTAATGTAGCAAAGAGTGCCCCCCGAGCAAGTGTCACTGTGTTCGGGAGACCGAGAAATTGATATCGCTCGATTTCAGCCGTCTCATCAGCACTCGTCGGCGGGTGATTCGACTCAAGATGCCGATAACAGTACCACAGTTCAGCTACAGCCACGACTCCGGCAAGCAATGCCCATCGAACAAAATCTAAATTTAATGAGATAGCTGCAAACGAATCTGGAACCTGATGCATTTGCAGTTCATTCGCAACGAGGAATGCTGTCAGACCAACAAAGGCGGTTACAACGGCAGTTGCGGTAACCTGTGGTCTTCTGAGAAAAAGGACCGACGCAGTGACAGGGAAGTTCGTGTCTCTCATCGTTCGAAATCTGTCCCTGCAAGCGTCTGGAGCTGACTTCGGTCTTCATCACTGAGTTGAATCTTCGCCGCTGCAAGATTTGCTGAGATATGCTGTGGAGTCGTGCTTGAAGGAATTGGGATAACACCCCTATCGACATGATACGATATTGCAATAGCTGCTGGTGAAACATCATGCCTCTCTGCAATGGCTTCTAAAGCCGGCTCTGTGAGTAAACCAGGAGCAGACAACGGTGAGTGCGCAATCACGCGGATACCATTCATATGGCATTTTTCAATAAGTTTATCACGCGGCCGGTATGGATGTGACTCAATCTGGACGATTGCCGGGGGGATTGATGCCATATCGAGAATTCGCTGAAGTTGCATCGCAGAGATATTACAGATTCCGATTGTGCGAGTAAGCCCACGATAACAGATTTCTTCTAGGCGTCGCCATGCAGATTCAATTGAGATATCAGCAAAAGCGCGGTCACCGGATGTATCAGTCGGGAATGCTTTTTGTTCTTGCTGTTCTGGCGAAAGAGTCGCAAGCTTTGATAATGGTCCCTGGTAAGCCCACGCATCTGGCCAGTGAAGAAGATATGAATCGAGTGTATCGATACCAAGTTCTGAGAGTGTTCCTTTACAGGCCTCTGCAATATGTGCGTGATTTGTATTCCAGACTTTACTTATGAGCACAAGTTGATCGCGGGATGGTGTTCCTGGCGTCTCAAGCAGTGATCCGATGCGATATTCATTACCATACAGTTCTGCCATATCAAACAGCCGATACCCAGCATCAATTGCCGTTGCAATGGAGTCAATGCGGTCAATGTAGGTCCCATCACGATATCGCGAGCATCCAAAGCCAACAGGTGGTAGCCGATAACTATGATGCCGGTGGGGGATGATATCAGAGTCGTTGAATTTTGTCTGTGACTGTGATATATCCGTATCCTGTTGAAGCATTCTTACCGATCGGGTGTGTCGATATCCATGCTCAGCGCTGGTGAGCTTCACTTCCGGTGTTGAGAGTGAGACAGAAACATCATTCGCAGCGGCGTACTCAATGGCATTACACACACGGACGACGTGTGCACCGCGCTGACCCCCCGTCACCGGTCGTTCACCACGTTCGATTGCCCGTGCAAAACGTGCTGGTCCAGCGATATGTGAGCGATGTTGTGATGATGTGACTGATGGTGCGGTGACATATGATCGACCCTGACCACCAACGCGAACGCTGTGAGCGGGCGCTGTTAATGCACCGGAATCGCTGAGATACACTGACCCACCATCACCATGAAGCTCAATTGAATTGAATTCACGACTCCGATGTGGTGTATAGAAGCTTGCTGTAAGTCTAATAACTGGTCCAGCAGCGAGTGTGAGCGTTGCCTCAACATGCGTAGGACGCTCGGGCGTCGACTCAGCGTGTTCCGGATAGACGTCAATTGCGTCTGCGGTCCGGACCGTTTCAACAGGACCAAACCACGCTGTAAGGAGCGTAAGTGAGTACACAGCAGCATCATACAGTGGACCAACAGCAAGAAATGACTCTGGATTATCGTGCCATTCTGTGACACGACCCGCGTGAGCGTGAGCATATCCGATTCGAATGGGATTTAATTGGTCATCAGCGAGGAGTGATTCAACATGTTGTTGTGCCTGTCCACGATGATTGATTGGGGCACAATCAAGTCCTACTCCGCGTTGTTGAGCTAAATCAACGAGTGCTGTTGCGGTGTCGGCGTCCAGTGCAAGCGGTTTCTCAGTGAAGACATGTCGGTCAGCGTCCAGACATCGACGTGTAACATCCGCGTGTGCTTGATGACTCGTTAGATTCACTATCAGCGGTGCCGACTCTGTTGCGAGCAATGATTCAAGATCAGTATAGGCCGTTGCATCGGTTTCCTCTGCAAGACGTCTTGCGCGGGCACCATCGCGATCACAGACTGCTGTTAGCTCAAGAGAAGTCGAATCAAAATTATCGAGATAGTGGTCGACGACAGCACCAGCACCAATAAACGCACATTGCATCTAGTGTGATTTTGAGTGAGAAGGTAAAAAACACGAACATTTCTCCGTACGCCGTGAGCCGTGTCGTGATAATTATAGACGATTTGCTGTAGTATGAGCCGCGTGAGACTGACTTCGATGTGATAGGTAATTCATCTTCAGTTTGATTTTAATTAATGTAATAACCATGTATAGTGTATACTACGACCACTGTCTCCAGTGAAACACAGTCTCCAAATGAGGAATGTGTCCGATGGTGGGTACTGGATGAGTGCGTACGCTCTTCTGCGCCATCAGCAAGAATATACATATCCCAGTCAAATCATTGGTATGGCGGAGATTGCCGTCCTCCACAACACGCTTGACTTTCATGGCGGCGCAGACGCAGTTTGTCTGGCGGTTTGTGATGCGCTACAGGAGTCGCATACGGTTTCTTTGATTACATGTTCTGTAACGAGTCCATCAACGCTTGCCAAACGGTTCGATATCGATCTTGATACTGATGCATTGAGTGTCGTGACACCACCAGGAGGAACACTGTTTGCCCGCGCGCTTGCGGGGGCTGCCCCAGTTATTGGGTCACAGCTACCATTCAGAAGTGCAGTGTTGCGACAGTTTTTTCTTCAGATTATAGATGAATATGATGTTGCGGTGAGCACAGCAAATGAATTTTCATTACCACTTCCCTCGGTGCAGTACATTCACTATCCACAGTTTCGTGCCAACGCAGATGAGACTAACACAGCCACCAATCAGAATCAGAATCAGAATCAAATAAACGCTGATTCACATCGTCAACATACCGCTGAGACAGTGTCATCATCAGAGGTTCAATCGACCACTGAAGAAACGGGAATTGAGAGTGCCACACAGACACAGGACGCACCAACACAACCATTTTCATCTCAATCATCTCAAACACAGTTTACCGAGACAATAGAACAGGACAGCCATATTCGAGATGATCATTTCGAAGAGGTAGACTATGATAACCCCAACAGTAATGACGCCGGAAATAGTGGTTACCTGAATCAAATATGGACACGGCTGGCTGCCCCAAGTGATGAGGTGGCTATCTCGGATTCAACAGAGACTGCCCCAGCGACGTTTCTTGCGAATTCAACGTGGACAGCTGCCGTGATTGCACGCAGATATAATATCGACCCAGTTGTCTGTCACCCACCGGTGGACCCAATATATGGTGACCGATCTTGGGATGAAAGAGAAAACGGCATTGTTGTTGTCGGTCGGTTGGCACCAGATAAGCGTCCATTAGATGCGATTTCGATCGTCGACGCTATCCGAGCACGAGGACGTGACTTGCATCTTCATATCGTTGGGACTGCGCCTGATGCATATCGTGATTATGCAGCGACAGTTACCACAGAAGCAGCAGACCGATCTTACGTGAGTGTTGAAGAGGATATTCCGAGAAGTCGGTTGGAGACGCTGCTTTGTGCTCACAAATACGGGCTGAATCTAAAACCACGAGAACATTTTGGTCTCTCTGTTGCTGAATACGTCGCTGCAGGGATGGTCGCATTCGCCCCAGCGAGTGGCGGACAAGTTGATGTACTTGATCAACAGGATAGTCGATTATTTGAATCATTTGAGGACGCTGTAGCGAAAATCGATACGGCGATTATGACGGATGAACGTCCGCAATTACCGCGAAATCGGTTTAATCGCGACAGATTTGATGCAAGTATTATGGCTCACGTCGAGCAGATGCTCTCGCAGTAATTAATTTCATTCCATTTCATCGGATATTGAGGCGGATCCTCGGAGAGGAAGCCGACGGTCAACTGAGTTACAAAAGATTTACACTAGCGACCTCGGTTTCTTTGATAATGACCGGCAGCCACGAGCGTTGTCAGTCAACTGACCCCAAAATCAGGATCGCTGACTCGTGAACGTCTGCAACTAGAGAGAGTAATATTGAGTCTCACTCGGGTATGACGCGACGAGACTACGGATAATCCTCGGGGCTTTGATATGATCCCGAGGTCGTTGACTCCGACCGATTACTCTCTTTGATATATGATATTGAAACACTCAAAACAAGATCGTATCTGAGGATATCTGTGTTAATCGAGCATATCTAGGATATGATTCCTTTCTTCAGAAGTGACCGCAAAGGATGAATTGGGACGAACAGAGTAGTGACACCCAGCAACCAACAGCCGGGATATTCATACACTCGCCTACTGAAATAAACATTTCAGTATCTCACATGACTCTCAGAGAGATCCAACGAACAATCGCTGCTGATAGATTATGATATCTCAGGCGACAGATTCAATCGTTATCCCCGAAGGAGACGAAAATCCTGCGGAAGAAAGTCATTGAGAAGATCGTGAACGTCACATAGAGTATAGTGAACAACACTGCGTCTACAGAGAAAGCAGGCAGAGTGCTCGGGGCTTGACCCCGGAGGAGTTCACGTCCAGGTTTTGGGAGTAAATTACAATTCACTTAGAATATCACCAAATCTTCGCTGGAAATTCCTGGATGACCCGTCTCCAACGATTGAAATGTGGGAGAGTCATGTAGACGATCAGAGTAGGGCTATATCATTTTCATATAAAGGGTACCTGAGGGTAGACACTATCTGAGTCCGAACGACATATTAAGATTAGTGGATTATACGACATGACAGCTCAGCGCAGTCCACAGATGAATTAAATTATTGGATATGACCTTCGGTTCGAAGCTGCTCAGCGTCTTGTTCTGAGTAACGCCATTCAATGTTTGCTTTTTCATCCTGCCATGCCCATGGCTCAACAAGGACGACATCACCCTCATTAATCCATGTTCGATATTTCATTCGTCCGGGGATCCGACCCATGCGGTTTTCGCCGTCCTGACAACGAACACGGACATGGTTGCCACCGTTGTGTTCAACGACAACCGCAAACATCTCATCATCGCTCGGCATCCGGAGATTCCGGCGCCCTGATTCTTCATTCACACGATAACTTTGATAGGCATGGTGAAAAGTCGTCCGCTGTGGTGATACTTACCAGTCATTGACTTTCTCATTTATATATCCTAACTGAATTCTGCTATATTATCTCACCTCGGCTGAGTATGTTATGAATGCGCAGAGCACAATGAGCATAGCTCATGCCATCGAGAGGGGAAACACGTCCAATGTATCATGTAGATTTCAGAACCACGCAGATGATAAAGCGTCATTATAGAATTCGAGGAGAATACCCGCGTCTTGAGCCGCGGGATGAATCCGACAACTCCTCGACAACCACCGCCGATGGCTGGACGGGATATTCCACCGTTCTCAAACACTAAACGTTCATACTGAAGCGGGTATAAATTATTATACAGACGTTCAGAATGTTGGAAATCCACCGAACCCATCAAGCGAAGATCTGCAACCACGCACAGGTAGCGGAATCGCTTGACAGCCACGGGTGGAGTGCATCGAAACTCTGGAACGTTCTCAGACTCCGTCTGAGAGCCCGTGAGACATAGTCTCACGATGTCGCCAACTACCACTCTCGACAACAGTGGGAAGCCACGGGCGAGATACCCGACCACGGCGACCTCAAAACCGAGTTGAAGACTCACAACAACTCCAAGGGGCTGCACAGTCAGTCCGATCCGGTCAGCGCGTTCTTGCGGAACTCGCTGAAGTCTTCAACTCGTGGGACGTAAGAGGAAGTCTGACTCTCGTGCGAATCCGCCCGACTACCGCAAACGAAACTACTCCGACCAACAGGGTCGCCGCGTCCACGAAGAACACCCACGCACGACGGTGACGTGGAAGCAGAACGGCATCAAACATGACACCAAGAACAACCGCCTTCGACTCTCAAAAGGCGCGAATCACAAACAACACCCAAAAGCGTGGGAATACATCCTTATTGAGTACGAAACCCGGCC
>KE356560.1:1063402-1064604 GCA_000415965.1 Haloquadratum walsbyi J07HQW1 | reverse complement strand
AACGATGGAAACATACATGTGAGAACGGTTCGGTTGATGGACGAATTGGCAGCAATTGCGGCGATGACTATTGCGGGACCGACTTGCGTCACGGCTCACATCGGGAGTGTTGACTTCCAACGTCCAATTCCCGTCGGTCACGTTGCGAAACTGTCAGCATACGTCTATGAGACCGGTACAAGAAGTCTCGGGGTTCGAGTCACCGTTGAGAGTCGTAACCCACGCGATACAGAAGCCATGCCAGCGACATCAGCCTGTTTTACAATGGTCGCAGTTAACGAGAACGAAGATGACAATGAATCGGTCGCACTTCCATCGATCGTCCCGCAAACTGACCGTGGTGAGCATCTTGTCGAGACTGTCCCCTGCTGAGGTGTTGATTGGCGACGCGAATTCATTGATATAAACTGGAGCGAAAACGAGAGCAATACCCATTATACAGTAGTGACAATCCTCTGATGATCGGAAACATACGTCCCATTTAAAATCATTTTATCTGATATGGACGGATCAATTCCCGGTTTCATTCGAAATATTCCTCAATTCGTCATTACTGACAATTCAGTCTACGACAGCAAACAGGATACTGATGAGTGTTGATTGACGTTTTATGAGTATTCGAACAGTCAGCGGACCCTACATGGTTGCCATCCTCCTCGACCTCAAGACGGAAGGAATCCCACGGCACCGCTCCGCTTCGCTTCGCTGGGTTGGGAGTGGGAGTGTCAAGTTTGGGTTGAGGTTTGGGTTTGCAGACTCCAAATCCCAAGATCAAGACCAAGCCAAGACACCGTTGGAACCGATGTGTCACCGGTCACTGTGCAATCTCTTGGGAGTAACAAATCTCCGCCCCCGGTACTTCTCTCCTCACTCGAGGCGAAGTCCCTGTGCTGGTTGTGCCACAGGAGCTTCGGTCAATGTCAACGGACTCAGAGTTACTTGTCTAATGAGGAGAGCCCGATGCTTGTTGTTTGAGTCGGAGTGTATCGTTGGCGATGTCTCGTGCGGTGTAACGGGCATCTTTGAGCCACGACCGCTCACCAGACTTTCTGCAGAGTCGGGCACGTGCGGTCTTCGTGACTTCTTCAATACCCATAGCTTAACTATTGAATTAAGTGATAATAAAAGTAAAGTAAAGATTGGGATAGAAGAGTACAGAAGTCATGCAGATTTGATTAGTTTGTGTAAGTATCACTTCGTGT
>KE356560.1:1061605-1063352 GCA_000415965.1 Haloquadratum walsbyi J07HQW1 | reverse complement strand
GTCTTCTTTTCTGGAATGACGCATGGTATCATTTTAGAGAGGTAATGTATATCACAGAACACTGGCCCTCTCCAATTCCATTTGACGCATGGACAGGATTCCCATATGGTAAGTGGGTTGGTCAATTTGGAACACTCTATGACCAGATCATTGCAACCATTGCCCTCCTTTTGGGAGTCGGAACGCCAACTCAAACACTGATTGGAGAAATATTGTTGATTGCTCCGGCAGTTGCCGGAGCGCTCGCAGTAATCCCCGTTTTCTTTATAATTAAATCAATTTCTGGACGCATTGCTGCAATATTCGGTGCTGCTGTGTTGATGCTGCTCTCAGGAACCTTTCTTAATCGCACTCTCGTCGGGGTCGCTGATCATAATGCAATTGAGCCACTCATGATGGCTACTGCTGTTTTCGGACTTGTTGTTGCTTTTCAAAAGGCGGAAGTAACAATGCCAGTTTGGGAGGTTGTTCGTGAGGAGTTATTTGATAATCACGAGATTGATTCGCTTAGGGAACCCCTCAAGTGGAGTCTCATTGGGGGAATTTTGACAGGATTGTATCTCTGGACGTGGCCCCCAGGAGTCATTCTTGTTGGTATTGTTGGTGTTTTTACAATACTCAAAATTTCGAGCGATGTTGTTAATGATCGAACTCCGGAACCGACCGCGTTTGCAGTGGTCGTTACCATGACCGTTGTTGCTTTCATGTCTCTCATTACGATTGATCGCATTCAGTTTGACACGACATCCCTCTCATTACTCCAACCTGTCGCTGCGGTTGGTGTCGCCAGTTCAGCTATCGCTCTGTCATGGCTTGCTCGTATGTGGGAACAAAAAAATATTGACATATCGCTATACCCCGTTGCTGTTGGAGCATCCGCAATCATAGGGATAGCTACCCTCTCTTTGCTTCAAGTTGGATTGATTGATCTTATCATCAGAAATCTTCTGCGTATTGTGGGCTTTTCTGCTAGTGCGACAGCACGAACGGTTGGCGAGGCACAGCCATTCGTGTCACAGGGTTCGCTTCGAAGATTCGGTGTCTCAATTCCCGGGCGTATTGCTGTCGAGTATGGACTGACGTTTTTTACTGGTCTTGCTGCCGCTTTCATACTTCACGCAAAACCACTATTTAAAAAGGGAACACAGCGAGCCTATGCGTATCTCGGGGTTGGTGTCTCAATTATCGGACTATTGTTCCTTGCGGGGTTTATTCCAGATGCACTCGAGACAGTGACCGGTCTTGATGAGCAAGTCGCTGCTCTCCTAGTCGTCTCAGCAATTATCGGTGGTGCAACATTTCTCGCATCATACGATGCAGATAAGCTCTTTATAATCGTCTGGGCAACATTTATTACGGGTATGGCATTCACGCAAGTCCGATTTAATTATTATCTTGCTATCGTTGTTGCTATACTCAATGGGTATCTGTTCGGTCAACTACTCGGATATCTCGACCTCAAGCGCTCGCTTACATCGCTGAAGAACGACATTGATGGATATCAAGTCCTCGCTGTTGGTGCCGCAATCTTACTGATCCTCGGTCCTGGGCTCGCTGTCCCGATTAGCCTTGGAAACACGACGACATCTCCTGCATGGGAAGCTGCGCAAAACAATGGTCCCGGCGCAGTCACAGTCTGGGATGACTCACTCGAGTGGATGCAGGGCAATACCCCTGAAGAGGGCAACCTCGGTGGTGCTGGAAATGCTGATGAAATGGAACTATATGGAACATATGAGTTCACAGA
>KE356560.1:1015993-1061555 GCA_000415965.1 Haloquadratum walsbyi J07HQW1 | reverse complement strand
ATAACTTTGATAGGCATGGTGAAAAGTCGTCCGCTGTGGTGATACTTACCAGTCATTGACTTTCTCATTTATATATCCTAACTGAATTCTGCTATATTATCTCACCTCGGCTGAGTATGTTATGAATGCGCAGAGCACAATGAGCATAGCTCATGCCATCGAGAGGGGAAACACGTCCAATGTATCATGTAGATTTCAGAACCACGCAGATGATAAAGCGTCATTATTGATTGCGAGAGAGCTAAAAGAATGAGTTGAAGTAGTGGCTACTCTTGTCCTCATAGTCCTCTGGGTGAATAATGCGACAGCGCGGAAACAGGCGTTCCAATCCTGATGGACACGTCTCCGAAGAGAAACAGTGGTCACAGTGTCATTTAGCTATGACTGAGGTGTGAGAAAATACGTGCAGGAAAGAGCCTTAGAATGCTCACTTGACGATTGTATCCATCCTCGTCTTAGTGTCAGTCAGACCAACTTTCATAGACATAGATAGTCTGAGTAAGACTACGTTACTCCGCTCTGAAGATGGCAGACGCGATGTGAGTAGTCGTGAGAGTATTCCACGAATGGCGGATGACCGTATTGCTGAGTTACTTACCCATGGCGGCTCGCTTCTTGCGGACAGCCGCGGGGGCTCGGTGCCTGCGAACTGCCAACTCAGGTATTAAATGCGAGTTATCATAACTTGGCTCAGGATGCGCCCACTGTTTACCTGTAAGTTGGTTATGATACTCACAGAGAGTGTATGAACAATCGTGACTCACGTGTCTGCGCTGTGGACGCTATTTCCCCGTTAACGACCGATATTGACGGGGAATGATTGGTTTGTGCGTCATTCACACAAGCCTTTTATTAGCACAAGCGATACATTAAAATAACGAATGCCCGCTCCGATGTCGGAACAACTTCGTCAGGATATGCAGTGTGAGAGTCTATTGGAGTGTTTTCACGGACTCAAACGACTCGATAAGCAATGCTTTCGGGTATTAACCCAGTCTGAAGAGCCATTAACTGTTGATGAGATCGCCGAAATTGTAAACCGGGAACGATCAACTGCCTATCGGTCGATCCAGCGACTTCTCCAGGCTGGGTTTATTCAAAAAGAGCAGATCAACTACGATCAAGGCGGATATTATCATGTATACTCAGCGACTAATCCGGATGAAATTGCAAACGGAATGCAACGATTACTGAATGACTGGTATGCAAAGATGGGGCAACTGATTCGAGAATTTGAAGAAAAATATGCAGAGACCAAAAACAAGGGTACCCAGTCAGGTCCCAGGTCTGAGTTCGATTCCGATCCAAACCATGGGTCTGAGTCTGGATCTGATCCACAGACTGAATCGGAAGTTACCGCTGAGCAATAGCAGTCGGTAATAACATGACTACTATCTCTATCCGAACCCGCACTGAGTTCAGTGACACGCTCTACCTCGGATGAAGAAATCATATACCAACAACTGATAAGCTAACATTATATTGAATGGCTGTCTGCGGAGATTACGTTATCAGAGGGGACATGTCTCATTCTTCCCTCAGAACTGGTATTCATTCAGTATGTGTCACTCCTATAAGATATAGCGAGTAATACCAGTATGAGTACATTGCACAATCCCAGTCTAACACACAGAGGCTGTGGAGCCTATATTCCTGTCTCACAACGCACCGAATTGTCGAAATTACCTCAGGTTGTGCGCCTCAAAGGAGTATAAACGAACGTGTGATATCTGTAGTTCGGTGGCATATGAAATCCTTAGAGAATCCTTTTTGTCTCTATGAAGAGGGATTGATAATTATGAACACAAAAAGATTCGAGAGGCAGTTACAGGCAATATTGGTCGTATCATGGATGCAGTATAAGACAGTTATTCACGAGTCCAGAGTCGAAGCCACTCAGCGAGCGGTCCACGAACCCCTTCGACAGTGACACTCACTGTGCCATCAAATCGCCACCGTGCTCGTTCATGATTGGAAGGCGCTCTCTCAGAGCCCGCATCAATATCTGCGTCTGCGTGTGTATCTGTATCGGTATCAGCATCGATGTCGGCATCAACATCAGCATCAGCATCAAAACGCATTGGAACATCAACAGCAAGGTCTTCAGCAGTCAATTGAATCGCCTCATCGCGGGCGAGTTCCTCATCAATAGTTGCATCAATGACATCCGTCCAGGTCAAAGAGTCATCGTAGGCGTCGTCCATGTTGATACATATACACGAAGCCACTTGTGCGTATCCGACCCGGTAAAAAAAGAGAGTGCAAACAGATAGCGGCGAGAGCTGGTACAGTGCATGTGTTTTATTTTTTATATGGATCCCTCACACTTTCAGCAGTTGAGACGCGCTCAGCCCCCCTGTCCATCCTCAAGCACAAAGAGCCGGTGAGTGCTGGTGACTGACTCGAAGTGGTTCATGTGTCATCTGTCGTTTCGATAACATTATTCCTCAGTGTTCCGACGCCGTCGTATGTAACCGCAATATCGTCACCTGGTTCAATTGTGCCTGGATTCGCTGGACTTCCAAAAGATATGATGTCTCCTGGTCGAAGTGTGAAGCGCCGAGAAAGGAATGAGACAATCTCATACGGGTCAAATATCATCTGCTTTGTTGTCGCTGATTGTCTTGTTTCCCCATTAATAAGCGTCTCCATCGTTATGTCATGTGGATCAATTTCAGTTTCAATCCATGGTCCAAGTGGGGCGGATGTATCAAACGCTTTCCGCGCTGTTCGACCTTCCTGATCAAGCGCATCAATATCATTCAGGATCGTATACCCGCGAATAATATCTGGAACAGCCGATTGCTCGATATCACGGCATCGGCGGTCAACGACAGCCGCAAGTTCACCAGCGTAAGTCAACTTATTACACCACTGTGGATATCGCACCGGCTGTGCTGGACCAACGAGCGCAGCAGGTGGTTTGATGAAGAAATCGGGAACCGAGGGGCGGTCATAGTCCATCTGATCAAGTGTTGCAGTAAAGTTTCGACCGACGCAATACAGTGCTGATGGCGTACATGGAACCGTTAATTGACCATCACGACCAACGGTGTATACTCCATTGGCGGTCGTCACAGTATCGTCGTGATAGCGACCACTCACAATGCCTGTTGGGGTCTGTAAACGAGCTTGCTTCATGATAATTAGAGACGAATCGTAACTCTAGTCTCAAATATAAATTATTGTTGATATCACTTACCACAGAGAGAACGGAGGGTGTCATATCAAACAACTCTATCTCACCAATCAGTCTCAATGAGAGGGCATATTATCATCGTACACCGGATTATTCAAGTGACTCCAGTAGAGGATTGATATGAGAAACGATGTCTAATGCAACAATTTTGCACACGTGTCTGAACGTTGCCGATGCGGCAGACTCAATCGAATTCTATGAGCAATTTGGATTTGAGAAATCCTGGCAGTTCACGAGTGAGGACGGGGAAACAACGAATTATTATGTCGTTGATAATAATGGCGTTGAATTACAATTATCAGAGACAGCAGGCGAAACAACATTTAAGATGGGAACTGGTTGGGATCATCTGGCGCTTGGGGTTGATGATGTCGATCAGACAATCAAGCAAGTTGATCACTACGGTATCGTTGCTGAACCTGGTCCGCAACCCGCAGCAGGTGCATACACCGCGTTCATCGAAGATCCAGATGGTCACGTCGTTGAACTGATTGAGCCGGTGTCGGAATAGCCGTATAGACCGACGTCAACCAACTCTTCTATCCAGCACTGTCGATTTTATTTTGGAGATCCGACGAGATCAGTTTCCAACTTGTGTTGCTCGACTGACAACGTCAGCACCGTATCGATCCTCAAGTTCATCATGTTGGTCAGGACGGTGTTCATAGACATCCTGGAAAAGTGCAATTGGCGTCATTGCCGCTTGATATGTTGCCTCATCCCACATTCGATCAGTCTCGATATCGATTTCAACATCATCAATGACAAGTGTTGCAGATTGCGTCATTGCAATTGCGCCCTTCCCAGCCTCTTTTGCGGCTTCAAATTCCTCCATTGAATCAACGATATCGTCCATACTCGGGACATATGCTGTTATTTTAAGCAGCTCTGATCGAAGCTCATCCCGATCAAGGATGTGCTCATCATTGCCGACGACAAGATGGTATGTATCATCATCTTCGACAGAGAGACTAACCCGGTCACCATTATAGACATGTTTGCCGTTCGTTTGTTCAAGCTCAACATCGGTATCATCGGCAGTAAGAAGCCATGACCCAGTTTGTGGTGGAAGCGGCTCAGTATTTGCCTCAACGACCTGGCTTGGCGTGAGCGACCAAATACCAATCATCCCCTTTGCACGATTATCTATCATCCGTTCACGATACCCTTCGATATCGCGGATATCGTCAAACGGACCATCAACAGCAATAAGTCCGGCAGCGCTTGCCCCACGAGAGGTATTGTGTCTTAGTTCTGGCCATGATGGAAGTTCGCCGGTTGGCGTCATTCCGCGCATATCCTTGCTGTAATCAACCTCACCATCGACTAATAAGAAAAGCCGTTCAAGATTATTTGATGGTTTCCCCATCTCTGCTCGGAGCTCACCAAGTGCCAACTCAGCTTCACCACTTTCGACGATCACTGACATCGAAAGGCTCCCTTCCTCAAGTCCATGTTCATTCTCGACAATCGTAAAGAACTCATCAGCTTTTTTCCAATCATCAATATCGCCGACTTCTGGGATCACAAATCCATCAATATGTTGGATCGCCCCATTGTCAGGATCGGCAATCTGTAGCATGTGCTGGAATCCTTGATACCGAGTTGTCGGTCGTTCACGGTGCCAGACCATTCGAGGATGGATCTCACCAGGGAACTCCGCACCATGCTCAGAGACAACCGAAATGATATTTTCAACCCCTTCATCACGCATCGAGGGAGCAGTCGCGTCTTCATTATCTGGAACCCAAACATCAGGTGCTTTCAGCCCTCGAAGCTGTGCCGCACTTTGAATCATCTTTGCGGAGTCATCTTCTCCTTCAACAGCTGTTGGAGATGTAAAGAATGTCCGAACAAACTCACGGTCGTAGTGTCGTTCAACACTCATATGCATATGAATGAACCCTTCGACGTATATTAAAGGTAAGACTTGAGAGCAATATTAACCTATTCGATTATCAAAAAGAGTAGTACATGAGCCTCCGAAAGCAAACCCACCCATACCGACCAGTGGTTCTGGTTTTGCTTTAGCGAACAAGTTGTCGAACACGTTCGACCGCATCTGACAACTCACGGGTGACAGCACCAATAACCCCGCCAAGTCGAACCTCGATTGGATCGGCTGAGAGCGCCTCCGAAAGGGTGCCTGGGTTAGCCTTCGAGCCAATGACAGCAACTGTTCGGTCGTGAACGCGGACTTCAGTCGTAAGATCTGTCCGCGACAACACAGCAGCAACCGTATCTGCACTATCAGGGTCACTCGGCAGTCCACGAAGTGCATTTACCGCTGGGAGGATCGATGGAAACGTGACAAAGAGTCGGTCGCCAGTCGACGAGACTTCTGCTGTCCCACCGTCTACAGATACCGTCAGGTCAGCATTGACATTCAGAGGGATCTGCGACGATTCGGTAGTTGTGTCACTCACGTTCGCGAGTTGTTACACGGACAGTGCCGTCGACCCGCCATTGTGCATGTTCAGCATCCTCTCCAGTACCGCTTGGAACCTCCACTTCCATGTCCTCAAAGTCATAGATAATCTCAGCACCACGACCGGTCAATCGGTCATATAGACTAATTGCAAGGTCTGGCCAACTTGTTGTTTCTTGGATCCGCTCTTCAGGCACGTCCATCTCAGACATATTCATATCCATAACCGCATACGATATATACGTTCTGGCGAGACCTCAAATATTAGGAGTGATTGCTCAATCTAGCCTTACTGATGGTCGAATATGAGTTCACAGCAGTGGCTGGCAATATGAGTGATATATATGAGACACCGCGGTAACCAAGTTTGAGATGCCAGCTTCCGCGCTCTGTTTTAAATCATAAAAATCATAATGCTGATATATATTACGCTACAAGGACGCCAACGAGCGTCAACAGACTGGATTTGGATCTACGCGTTGCTGTCAGCATAATTGTGTGCGAATACTCCGACACGGCAACTGTATCGATTCAGTATTTAAGACCGATTGTTCACTCGGTCTGAGAGTAACTCCGGTCACTGTCTGATCATCTGGAGCGGATAGACTGCCATCTGAGGACTGTCGATGGTGGTGATGGTGGGAATCGCTCCGTTCTTCCCCGATTGCTCCCGGAGCGCGGAGCGCAGAGCGCAGAGTTGCCTGCTGGTTGTTACCGAACTGTGTCTAGCTTTCCTTTTTGCTCTTTGTTCATTTCTTCTCGCCCCCATTAACGGTCATGAAATCACCACAAAAACCAAAACCGGAAACCAGGATTTCCTGCGTGCGGACGCACCACTGGCGATGTTGATGACTCATTTGATTGTGGGGAGGGTACATTGAGTTGAGAACCAACGAGGATTCAACTCAACGACCACGGGTCGGGTGACCTGTGGCTTTTCTCATTCCCTCAGCCTACGTCTTAGATGTTCTATATATTATGAACTGAATCTCTTAACTGAGGCATCTGAGACAACAATCGTGTGTGACTCAGTCACTATAGGAATCGGAATGTCTCGAGATTCTTCGGAGCAAACGTCCGTAAATTATAGTCATGATACAGCCCAGATGAAAGGTCTTGTACCGACTGCTCATCACCGTGCACGCAGAGAATTTTTTCAGGACGGGGATTCATTGTCTTGACGAAGTTTTCAAGTCCCTGGCGGTCGGCGTGTCCTGAGAAGCCACTCACGGTTGTGACATCCATCTCAAGCGTCAGCGTCTCTGATCGACCCAGTTGATCGCCGTTAATCGGGATTTCATCCCAGCCATCTTGGATACGCCGACCAAGCGTCCCCTGTGCTTGATATCCAACAAAAATCAGGCGTGAATCCGAGTCAGTGCCGATATGTTGAAGCCAAGACATAATTGGTCCACCGGTGATCATGCCCGATGTCGAAAGCACAATGCATTGATCACCATCGGAGACCGCCTGTCGTTCTTCCTCACCGGCATCAATGTGATTGAACTCCTCAGCAAGGAATGGATTTTCATCACCGTGGAAGATTCGATCACGGAGATTATCACGGAGATACTCAGGATACGTCGTGTGAATCGCCGTTGCCTCCCATATCATGCCATCAAGATGGACTGGCATTTGTGGGATCTCACCAGTTCGCATCGCCTCTTCTAAGACGAGCATAATCTCCTGTGACCGTCCGACAGCAAAAGCAGGGATGACGACTTTCCCACCGCGGTCATATGTTTTATTGATTACATTTATGAGCTCACGCTCTGAATCCTCTTGATCTGTTTGATAATCATCACGACCACCGTATGTCGATTCGAGAACAAGTGTTTCCACACGCGGGAAGTCATTGACTGCCCCATTAAATAATCGAGTATCTTCGTAGTGAATGTCACCAGAGAATGCAACGTTATACAGTCCATCGCCGATATGGAAGTGTGTCACCGCTGACCCGAGGATATGACCTGCATTATGGAATGTCAATTTGATATCTGGGGCGATATCGGTGACATCGCCATATTCTAATGGAATAGTGTGTTTAATTGTCTCACGAACCATCGATGAGTCATATGGTGGTGTACGCCCCTCTTTTGCTGCGACATCAAGATAATCCAATTGGAGAAGCCCCATCAGGTCACGGGTTGGTTCTGTCGTATAGATTGGTCCGTCATATCCATATTTGAATAATAGTGGAAGGAGCGCTGAATGGTCAAGATGGGCATGTGTAAGCACGACCGCATCAAGTGAACTTGCACCGGACCCAAGCGCCTCTGGAGCCTGCAAATACGGGACATCATCAGACCCTGGCTTGTCTCCACAGTCAATAAGAATGCGTGTTTCCGGCGTCGAAAGGACGAACGAAGCACGACCTACCTCACGGCAGCAGCCTAATGTGCTGATGCGAACCCATTCATCATCTGAGAGTTCCTCACGGTGAATCTGTCGACCAACACGCTCAAGAATATCTCGACGATCATCGCGTTCTTGTTTTAAGAAATTACGAACATTTGAGACAGTCGATGATTCAATCGGTGGTGTACGAACAACCTCAGGTGTCCATCCAACTTGCTGTGTAATCTCTCGAAGTGTTTCACCACCACGTCCGATTACCATACCAGGCTTTTGTGCTTCAATCACAACCTCGCCGGTATCATGATGAAAATCAAGATCGGTTACCCCAGCTTCATCAGGGAGCACGTCATGAATCTGATTCTGTGCTCGCGTTGGTGACGCAAGTGCTTCTGGATCCGGCCGAATAGTGATGCGCTTGCGGAGTTTTCCTGCAAGGTCGCGAACGAGGTCTCCATTCTTTGCGAATCGTTTGGGATCACGCGTGTAGACGACAAGTTCTGGTCCCTCGTACGTTACATCTGAGACAGAGATATCAGACGGCAGTTCTGCCACTATCTCTGATTTCAGTTCCTCAAGTTGCGTATCTACTGAGCTCATAGGTAAGAACGTCCTGCCCACAATGTCGTGGACAGACGGTATGTCGGGTCACTCCTATCACAATGTTGGACTGGTAATTTAATCCGGAGATAATCAAGCGTCATAATGGATGAGAGAGCATATTGAACGACTAAATGAATCGCTATCTCTGGCGGTCCTGATCATGTAGGAGACAGGTAAAACCCGCTTATCGTGTCGTAGCCCTGCCTGCGTATAAAAATCTTCTCAAGCCGGAATCATACATTTGATATTCAGTTCTAATTGAGTTTTTACCCCGAATGAACGAGGGTTCCTCTACAGGCAACATAGACAGCAGATCTCCCCCGATAATGAACGCACGGGTCTTGAGGCTCGTCTGCTCAACCGGTCACACTGCTCTCAAGACGACAGGCTCCGAGTATCCAGTCGAGAATTTAAACTCTCAACACTGAAGACTTGAGCGGAATCGCGCGAGCCTCCAACAGACCGTACGCAGTCCGCATATCGCACCATCCAGCAGATGAGCGGCAGGAAGTCACGGTATTCTGGGACGTTCTGTACTGCGTCATCAAAGATATCATCAAGAAGGCATTGACGCATGCTGCGAGTGCATCGCGTGCGAGATTTTGAAACACATCAGGAAACGTGCGCCACGGATGGAAGGAGTTCTGTCAGTGGGCACACCACCAACTCGTTGACCTACTGGAGTACGAGGCTGATGCGGGAGCCATCTGTGCAGAGCACGTCAACCCAGAGAATGCGAGTCGTCGATGCCCCGGGTATGGGAATACGAGCAAGGGGAATCCGAGTCACGCAGGCGGAGTTTGAGCGTGAGTCGCGTGGTGCAACAGGGAACGCAGAGTGCATGGCGGCGAAGGACACCGCGAGCTACGGTTGTCGCGGCGAGCAAACAATCAACTCGCTCTGGACTCAGAAAGCGTGACGCCGAATCAGGGATTCTCCCCGTCCAGCCATCGGCGGTGGTTGCGGAGGAGTTGTCGGATACATCCCGCGGCTCAAGACGCGGGTATTCTCCTCGAGATTCTATAATCGGGGTTCATAGTTGATGAAGTGCTTGCTCAGGAACTTGCATCGACAATTGCCAGCGGTTCGCCACTGTCTGTGCTTGCGCAAGCAACATTTCATATCACAGGTGTGTATACACATACGCCAGAAGCCGCTGGGATTGACGATCTTGATAAAGCACTCGCTGCAGGATTCCAAACTCGGTTGCCAAGATGGGACTGGCAGGGATCATCAACATCATTTGGAGTACAGCGAACCGATTTCGGTACATAGGGCGATTGAGTTATACAAGGTGCAGGGCGAAAACTCACGACTTCATGAGTGTAGCTCAAAACGAAGAAGTCCTGCTGTTCAGGGGATTTAACACGCACCTCGGATTCGTTTTAGATAATGAGTGAGAATCAAGATCTTGGGATTACTCAATCAAAAACACATAATACTGGTGAGTGGTACGCTGAAGTCGTTCAGAAGGCTGAATTAGCCAATTATGGTCCAGAGGGCATGAGTGGATTCATCGTCACTCGCCCACGGGCGTATGAACTCTGGGAACGTGTTCAAAGCTATCTTGACAGTCAATTCAAACAGACAGGTGTCCAGAATGCATATTTCCCATTGTTTATTCCCGAGGGATATCTTGAACGGGAGAAAGAAATTGTCGAGGGGTTTGACCCCGAAGTGGCATGGGTTGAGCAGGCTGGTCAAACCGAACTTGAAGAGCGGCTTGCAGTCCGTCCGACATCAGAATCAATCATTGCACCATATCTCTCACAGTGGATTCGGAGCTACCGGGATCTCCCACTGCGGGTGAATCAATGGACATCAGTCGTCCGATGGGAGGCAACCGAGACAAAGCCGTTTTTTAGGACAAAAGAATTCCTCTGGCAGGAAGGTCACACCGCACACGCAACGCGAGCGGACGCATGGGCAGAAACAATGCGCCGTCTGGATCAATATGAGTCAACATACGAGGACCTGCTTGCGATGCCAGTGCTTCGGGGTGCGAAACCAGAGCATGACAAATTCCCAGGTGCGGACACGACAACGACCGTTGAGGCATTGATGCCGGATGGAAAGTCAGTACAGGGTGCAACATCTCACTATCTTGGCACTGGATTCGCAGATGCGTTCGATATTACCTACACTGACGAGGATGAGACGTCACAAGTCGCACACACAACCTCATGGGGACTTTCATGGCGAGCACTTGGTGCGCTTATTATGACACACTCAGATGATCAAGGACTTGTGCTTCCGCCAACAATCGCCCCAGAGCAGGTCGTCATCGTCCCTATCTGGCAGGCAGAGACGAAAGAGACCGTGCTTGAATATGCTGAAGATGTTGCAAACAGTCTTGATGATGCTGGCGTTCGTGTCGAATTTGATGACCGTGATGAGCGAAATCCCGGATTCAAATTCAATGAGTGGGAATTGAAAGGAGTCCCGTTGCGGGCTGAGATTGGACCAGATGAAGCCGCAGAGGAGACAGTCACACTGGTACATCGACCTGATGGAGACTCAGTAACTGCTGAGCGATCAGCGGTTGCTGAGGTGGTTCAGGAGCAGTTCGATGCTATATACGCAAAATTGTATGCAGCTGCAGAAGAAACACTCAATTCAAATATCCGGACAGCTGAGACCCGTTCTGAACTGCTAGGAACACTCGGACAGCACGGTGGTTATGTGAAAACCCCATGGTGTGGGAATGAAAGTTGCGAGACAGCAATCAAGGATGAAATCGCAGCTGAAATCGTCATGGTGCCCTTATCGGATACTGTAACTGATAGCCGAGATGCCACGGATGAAACCCCAACGAGGGACGATGATGTAACAACAGAAACCAATGAAAAGTCGCTTGATTTGACAGATACGACGTGTGTGGTCTGTGATAATCCAGCTCTCAAACCTGCATATTTCGCCAAGTCGTATTAACAAAACTACAAATATCGTTAATTATCCTTGTTGATGATTACATTCGTTAGATGTCGAATATATGTGCAAAATATAAGATATTACTCCCGGTCCTTATATGTGGTTAGTGACACAATATCATTTGAGGGGAAGTTCCTTTAGTAACCATATCGTAGATATCATATGACCAAGCCAAGCAGCCACACGACCGAAAATACCGATGGATTGGCTGATCCATCAGACAGTCGGTCGAACTGCGGTGTTGGCGCTGTTGTCGATCTCGACGGTGGGCAATCGCACCAAACCGTATCTAATGGGATTGAACTCCTTGAAAATCTTGAACACCGAGGAACGACCGGCGCTGAGCCCGACACAGGAGATGGCGCTGGGATTGTTGTTCAACGACCTGACTCATTCTTTGATGCTGTTGTCGAATATGATCTTCCTGAAGAGTACGCCGTTGGATCAATCTTCATGCCGCAGGACGACGCTGCTCGAGAGGGACTCATGTCGATCTTCGAGCGGGTACTTGCTGAATACGATCTATCTGTTGTTTGTTGGCGGGATGTTCCAACAGATAATACCGACCTTGGTGAGACAGCACTTGCATCTGAGCCTGATGTTTGGCAGGCATTTGTCGTCCCTGAATCCACACACAAACTCGGGGCAGATGAGGATGCGGTTGATACCGAACAGTTTGACCGGTCTCTTTACATTGCTCGACGGGCAGTCGAGACTGAAGTTGATGAGCTTGACTCAAGTGGTGCCGCGAGGTTTTATATTTGCTCACTGTCGAGACAGACAATCGTATATAAGGGATTATTAAAGGGTACGCAACTTGCTGATTACTATCAGGACCTCGCAGACGAACGGTTCGAAACGACACTGACGCTCGTTCATGCACGATTCTCGACGAACACACTTGGTGCATGGCATCTTGCACATCCGTATCGACATATTATCCACAACGGCGAAATCAACACCATTCAAGGTAATATCAACTGGATGCGAAGCCGTGAAACGGACCTTTCACACTCAGCGTTTGGCGACGAACTGGATACAATAAAACCAGTAATTAACGATCCGAATCAATCAGATACAGCATCCGTCGATAATGCCGTTGAGTTGCTTTTACAAGGAGGGCGTGAGCTACCACACGTTCTTCGGATGCTCATTCCTGAAGCATATCGTGGCGATGAGCAGATGGATGAAGACCGCCGTGCGTGGTATGATTATCACGCATCACTCGTTGAGCCATGGGATGGACCAGCACTAGTCGCAGCAACAGATGGTGATCGAATTGCTGCGGTCCTTGATCGGAATGGGCTTCGACCCTGCCGGTACGATGTCACAACAGACAACACGCTCATTATGGCGAGCGAATCTGGCGCACTCGATACCGAACCAAGCAACATCAGCGAACGTGGGCGACTTCAGCCTGGACAGTTGTTCGTTGCAGATCCCGAGGAAGGACGTGTCATCCCAGATTCGGAGGTATTTGACTCACTCACTGATGAAAAGTACGCTGAGTGGCTTGAGACAGAACAGCGACATCTCTCAGAATTAACCGACGACTCTGGATACGAGTCACAGGCAGATTTCGATCATCTTCGTGCGGCACAAGCGGCATTTGGATACACTCACGACCAGCTGAACCATCTGATTGAGCCGATGGCAGAAAAGGGCAAGGACCCGGTCGGGTCGATGGGCGATGACACGCCATTATCGGTTCTTTCGGATTTTAACCGACCGCTTTTCACCTATTTCAAGCAACTATTCGCACAGGTTACGAATCCACCGCTTGATTACATTCGTGAAGAATTGGTCACCTCACTCGAATCACGTGTTGGGGCACAGCGAAACCTTCTCAATGAGACCCAGGCTCATGCTCGCCAACTCGTCTTAGACTCACCTGTACTCGCCGACGAGCAGATATCAGGAATCAAATCACTGGGTGAGGATACAGAGGATACGATGTCAACAGCGGTCGTTGACATTACGTATGACCGTGAAAAAACACTCAAGGAAGCAATCGAACAGATTCGTGAGAACGCAGCAACCGAAATCAGAAACGGTGCTGACGTTGTTGTACTCTCAGATAAACAGCTGAGTTCTGATCGTGTTGCAGTCCCAAGTCTTCTTGCGACGGGTGCTGTTCATCATAGTCTTGTTCGTTCTGGACTCCGAAACCGTGCTGGACTCATCATTGAATCTGGTGATCCACGCGAGGTCCATCATATTGCAACACTTGTCGGATACGGTGCCGATGGCGTCAATCCATACCTTGCATATCAGACGATTGCTGACGTTGTTGCGGGACCCGATGGTGCTGAGGAGTCTGAAGCGATTGCGGCGTACATTGAAGCGCTTGAAGATGGGCTGTTGAAGACGATGGCGAAGATGGGAATCTCGACGGTTGAGTCCTATCAAGGGGCGCAGATTTTCGAAGCAGTCGGTCTCGACTCAGATTTCGTCGCGGAATACTTCGAAGGAACAGAGATCAGAACTGAGGGAATTGGTCTTGACGTGATTGAAGAAGACGTGTTGACCCGACACGCTGTTGCTTATGGAGCGGACCCTGAGTTAGAACGGCAGGGTGAATTTGAGCATCGGTCTGATGGGATTCATCACCAATGGAATCCAGAGACCGTCGGAACGCTCCAACAGGCAGTCCGATCAGGTGATTATGAGAAATACGGTGAATTTGCTGAGCTAATCAATGATCAGTCCGAGGAGCTCCAGACCTTACGTGGACTGCTTTCATTCGACAGCGACCGTGAATCGGTTCCGGTCGAGTCTGTCGAACCGATTGAGGATATTGTAACGCGGTTCTCGACAGCCGCGATGTCACTTGGAAGTCTCTCTCCAGAGGCACATGAGAATAATTCGATTGCGATGAATCGCCTTGGCGCGAAGTCAAATACTGGTGAAGGTGGTGAACCCCCAGAGCGGTTTGGAACCGAAAAGGAGTGTGCGGTCAAGCAGGTCGCATCGGGACGCTTTGGTGTCACATCAGAATATCTCACGAACGCTGAGGAAATTCAAATAAAGATGGCACAGGGATCAAAGCCTGGTGAAGGTGGTCATCTCCCTGGAAAGAAGGTGAATGAGATGATTGCTCACGTTCGATTTTCAACACCGGGTGTTGGACTTATTTCACCACCACCACTACATGATATTTACTCAATTGAGGATCTCAAACAGCTCATCCACGACCTGAAAGCGGCAAATCCTGAGGCAGATATTAATGTCAAACTCGTCTCAGAGGCAGGAATTGGAACAATCGCTGCAGGTGTTGCGAAGGCAAACGCTGATGTCGTCCATATCTCAGGACATGATGGTGGGACCGGTGCATCACCAAAGACATCAATTAAGAATGCAGGTCTGCCGTGGGAGCTTGGTTTAGCGGAGACAAATCAGATGCTCCGAGCAACAGATCTTCGATCACGTATCCGTGTCACTGTCGACGGTGGGATGAAAACCGGTCGTGATGTTGCGATTGCCGCACTCCTAGGTGGTGAGGAATACGTCTTTGGAACAGCCTCACTCGTCACCTCTGGGTGTGTCATGGCTCGACAGTGTCATGAAAATACCTGCCCGGTTGGTGTTGCGACGCAGCGAGAGAAACTTCGGAATCGATTCCCTGGACAACCAGATCACGTCATCAATTATATGACGTTTATTGCACAGGAACTCAGAGAGATAATGGCTGAACTCGGATTCCAGTCATTAGATGACATGATCGGTCGACCGTCGCTTCTCACACAGCGTGAGACCGATCATGAAAAGGCTCGTCATCTTGACCTTTCAGACGTTATTGCAGAGCCCGCAGGTGACACAAGACACCAAACTGAGGGACAAGCTCATTCTGCCATCGAGACACAACTCGATCACGACCTTATCGAGTCGGCCGAAGGTGCGCTCACTGATGGTGAACCAGTTGCGATTACGGAATCAATCTCGAATGTTGACCGAGCGGTTGGTGCGATGTTGTCAAACCGAATCTCAAGTGAGCACGGTGGCACTGGGTTACCAGACGATACGATCCACTGCTCATTTGATGGTGTTGCAGGGCAGTCATTTGGTGCATTCCTCGCAAGCGGTGTCACGATGCATCTTACCGGTGCAGCCAATGACTACGTTGGTAAGGGGCTCTCTGGGGGCAGAGTAATCGTTGAAACGCCAGAGACAGCCAATTACGAAGCCAGTGAGAACGTTCTCATTGGAAATGTCGCACTTTATGGTGCAACGCAGGGTGAGTTATATGTCAATGGTGTTGCTGGTGAACGATTTGCGGTCCGCAACTCTGGAGTGAAGACCGTCGTTGAAGGAGTCGGTGATCACGGCTGTGAGTACATGACTGGTGGTGTCGTTGCTGTCCTTGGTGAGACTGGTCGAAACTTTGCTGCAGGTATGTCAGGTGGAGTTGCATACGTGTACGACCCAGACAATACGTTCTCGGAATCAGCAAACACAGAGATGGTATCACTCGCGTCTCAGCTTGAGGACAGTGATGAGGCGATGTTACGCCGGCTTGTCGAAAATCATGAAGAATACACTAATAGTGATCGAGCTGAGTGGATGCTTGAACGGTGGACAGATGTTGTCGGTGACTTCGTGAAGATAATGCCTGATGCATACGCCGAAGTCATTGAGGAGCGAGCACGGGATGACGTTAGAAATGAACTGCCACCAGCCGCAGGTGCATCAGCGAGTATCACTGACAACGATGTCATTGCACAAACGAGCGACGACTGAAGATTGAGAACTGAGGACCGAGACAGACAGCTAACACTCAAATCCTAGGCTTCCTTGATTGATATATCGAGTCTATCAGCGAGGATTACTATAATTAAGATGCTAAAACTGTCGTAGTAACCTTGTATTCAGGAATCTACGAATAGCTGAACACGGAGAGATCTACTTCTTAGCAATCAGCGATTGATAATCTGTTAATCAACGAGTTTGTTGATATTGTTCACTTGCAGGGACGATATCTCTGATTCTCTATTTCGGAAATCATACAGAATATCTTGAGTTTATTCCGGGGACATCGCTCAGATATCAATCAGTAATATGTGTATCAACGGGGCTATTGGTATTGATGTTACTGTCAGTGTCAGTGTCGGTGTCGGTTTTGATTTCGGTGTCACTATTACTATCACTGTCACTGTCAGTATGGGAGTCATCAGGGTCGGCGTTTGTACCGGCAGTAACACCGATGTTACCGTGCGTGATGCGATCATCTGCCTCTGGGTCAGGTGTAAATGTGAGCTTCTCAGCGGTGGACATCGCTGGGACCTCAGATTCCAACCATTCTCGAAACCATTTCACACGCTTGAGTCGTTGGTGTGCAATACTCTCAGCGGTGTCAGATGCAATCCGGTCTTTCGCATTTCGTCCGCGTTCAAGAACGCGATCGACCATCTCTGCAGCGTCAGTGTGCGAACGAGATTCATATCCCATCCGGAGGAGAATCAATGCAGTGCCGTTCGCTCCGATTTTATCGAGAATATCTGCCTCGATAAGGCTCTGTGTTTCAAGAGAGACGTCTGTGAGTGGACCTTGATATGAATGATCAGCGACGGATTGACACACCTCGTTAATAAACGACTGTGGAAGATCACCATGAGTTTGAAGATACTCACGGGCAACGCGAGCACCTTCCTCAGCATGAACCTCCTGATCTGCTTCAAGCTTAGAGATATCATGAAACAGCGCAGAAACACGGACAACATCGACTGCTGCTCCCTCACGATCGGCGATTGTCGTCGCAATCTCAATGACATTTTGAATATGGTTAAATCGATATTCCGCGCTATGCCATGGGTACCATCGCATTCGTCCACCATCATCTTCGGCTTCAACACTCGCAGCGAGGTAATCATACACAAACTGCTGCATCCGCTCGAATTCCGCGTCAGAGATTGCGGACTCTTTAATTTTAACGCCCACAAAACCACCCCGAGCAAGTTATTTCCGGCAATTCAACCGGTGAGAGAGTCACGAATAGATTCATTACTCGAACGAATGGTTCTTCGGTTCTTAGGCGTTACGACGAGATGATGTGAGTGAGATAGATGTGTCTAATTGTGTCAGCAGTATAGAAGTTTATTCGACTAGAGGGTCGATATATATCAACCATAATAACAATCATTATTCCATACCGACGCCTCATATTAGTATGTACTCAGACACGGGAGATCATATGTCATCGACACCGCAGATGAGACTCTCCACCAATACGACACCTGATATGGATTGAACTATCAATGTGTCTGATTGTGGTGTTATATTGATATTCTCCTCCGGCTCAAGACGGAAGGAATCCCACGGCACCGCCTCGCCTGGTTAGGAGTGGGAGTGTCAGGTTTGGATTTACCCACTCCCGATACCAATCCCGATACCAGTACTAAGCCAAGACACCGTTGGAATCGGTGTGTGATCGGTCACTGGGCACTCTCTAGGGAGTGCCAAACCCATCCCCGCCCCCGTTCCCGCTCCCGGGAGTTCTCTCTTCAACTGAAGCGAGGACCTTGTGTTGGTTGTGCCTCAAGAGCTTCCGTCAGTCTTAGCAGACTCGGAGTTACTTGCACTGGTGAGGAGAGCCCGATGCTTGTCATGTGATTCCTCGAAGGGCACACCCTGTCCAGCGTGGGCGGACACTCACACCCACACCCATACTTATACTCGAACTACCACCTGTCGGACACTCGGCTTCATCGGGGTCAGAACCGATGTGCCGATACTAAGATATATATCTCTGTCCAACAAAAATTTCCGGAAATCCCCCACCGTGACGGCGCGTATCCACAGTCTCAGTGGGATTGGGCCTGTTCAGCGTATAATGAAATTTCTATGAGGACAGTACCGTTACAATGAGGAATAAATGACCACAATTCCCGACACAGACAATCTCCCGGTGTATCTCTCACCGTTACCAACTCAGATCGAGACGTTCGTGCTTCGATTCTCTTGGGCAGTCATTATTATCAATACCGCCGGTAGCATATTTGGATTTTGGTATTATCGATTCCAGTTGTTGAACACATCATTGGTGATGTGGCCTGTCGTGCCTGATAGTCCGATTGCAACGATATTGATGGTCGCAAGTGTTTTATCATGGCGATTTGGGCAGAACCGACATTGGATCCATGCACTCGCGTTTGTTGGGAATCTGAAGTACGGATTGTGGGTTGTTGCTGTCCAAATTTTTATTAATGATGTATTAATGAGTCAGAATCTATATTATTGGTTTCTACTCATTAGTCACTTTGGAATGGGGTTACAAGCATTTGTGATTTATCGGTACGCAAAATTCACTGTCCCTGCTGTCGGTATTGCCACGAGTTGGTTCGGATTTAACGACATCGTTGATTATCTTATTCCAATCATCGGGGAGTATCATCACACATATTTTGGACCAAAACTTGCCAGCACTGGCGACCACAGCATTCCTGCGCATGACATCGCCGCCACGGTTGCCCTTTGTTTAACCCTCCTTGCAGTGTTTCTTGCGTTCACTATTCGTATCCGGCGAATAAAATCTGAGACTGCCAACAATGACAGATGAGCGAATCTGATTGTCTAGTCGTTGCTGTCCTTTCGTAATGAGGGGTCGAACAGCTTTTTACACACTTCTGGTCACTAAGTGCTTCATTACTGATTAAACGGCACAATCGATAGTATGACCGTATCAGTTATGATAATTTGATTTCTGTCTCCGAAGTGGAACGCATCACCGGGCGTTCCAGTCGAATTTAGTGTGGCTTCGGATAGGAACAGTGGTCATATTGCCAACGACTGGTATATTCTCGGGAGGCATCGGCAGCCCCCATTTGTAGTCCACACGCTCGCTCTCCCGCCGATACGAAGCGCGTGTTTTGCTTGGCACTTCAACGACCTCCCGATCAGAGCCGGTGCCAGACGTATGCTTCTCGGGAACCACAACTGGGGACGGACTCGTATCGGTCGCACACGTCTGATCAGGGCTCTATGTTATGTGACTCACTACAACTACTCAACTCGGTCTGTTGGGACTACTAACTAAATTGTCGGCGTGCGACCTGGATCGATAGTCCCCTTCATACCTCATAAGCGACAATAATTCACCCCCCAACCAATCAGAGGATGACTGATTCCATATTGATTTACCCATTCTCTGCGGTGATGATATTCTTGCCTCTGTGCCTCCGAATACTCCCTTTTAATGGGTAGTCCCCTCTGATATTTGTATTATAAATCCGATATTCGATCTGGTTGAGTATATTATTGTGCCTGAACCCATCTCAAGCGAGGGAGTATCAACTCCAAGGCTGGATCGTATGAAACTGCTCATAGTGACTAGCTCAGCGTTGAAGAGTGGAAACAACGGTCCTGAATTCGCACTTCAATATTGTGCCGAACACATACAATACGCTTTTTCCCACCGAGAAAAGCCGATTGCTACGACTCTAGATTCAATCTTGCCATATCAGATTGAGGAGTCTCCGGGTGTTTGGACATTTCCGACCGGACTACCAGAGCTGTTCCCGATTATCCAGCTTCCCGGTCAGCTCCTCAACCTTCTCAGAGTAGACGTTCTCGGACAACGCTTTGCGCCCGTTCGATATCGGTGGCGATCCAGTTCATCCCCTGCCACCGCAGGTACTCGTTTGTGAGAACGTGCTCGACGCGCTCTTCCGGAGTCATATCGGCGGGATAGTCTGACTCCAGCTCGTCGGGATTGGAAAGGTGGCTCAAATGCCTTCTTGGCATCGTCGAGTACGTCCCGGACGGGATCAGGGGATTCATCTGTTATAACTCCGGATACTCGGTGCGGTAACTTGGTTGCCGGCGGCGAAATTAGATAGTGCAGAAGTGGTCGTACTTTCGAAGGGTTGTCTGTGGGCTGGCGTGACGGAGGCGGTTCTGGACACAGTAGATGTCGAAGTGACCGTCGTCGCGATTGTGCTCATGGAGGAGGCAGTAGACAGGACTGTGGCGGAAGGCGTGTGGGGGTGGACATCCTTTGATCGTCGCCGCCGAACCCATCGCTCTCGTCATACTGGAACGGCTGCACATCGGTCTTGCGGGCGGTTCGCTTGACGACGTTCTGGACGGAGCGGGTTGTCATCTGATTCGACTACCGTGAAGGGAATAGGGAGGGACTGTCCTTCCAGTGGTTGTCCAGATAGATATTGAGCGACCGCTGGGTGCTGAGCGGGGGATATCTCTTCGCGTTCGGCTGCCTGAGCGCCGTCCGTTCAGCACCAGTCGATGCGAGTCGAGTGCGCGTGGCTGATTGCTGTGGGTCTGGACCACAAATGAAGGATAGATAGTCCCGGGCGGATTCGAACCGCCGTCAACGGCTCCAAAGGCCGTTATGATTGGCCACTACACCACGGGACTACGATTAATACATGCGTGTGGTCATATGAAAAACCATCGAGTTTGTCTGCGACAGAACCGCCGCAAAATTCAACTCAAAATCCAAATTCAAATTCAATCCCGGAGGCAGTTGATATATGACTCTGTGGACTGTCTCTACATTCTGGCATAAACCGAGATTCAATCCCGTTCCGGTTCTGGTCCACAGCCATTGAGATTGTTTCAAATCATCGTTGTGACATTGCACAACGACGTGTCGAAATATGGATACAGAATAGTATCCAGTGACATCATAGTCGGATAATTGATATAATCCGACAGCTCGGTCAGAGACAACAGACTATTTCAATCTGCACGTTGTTCGCCTGTTTCCGTCGACTCAACGGCAAGATCGAGATAACAACATGCATCAGCCTCAGGATCGAAGCAATCAGGACAGTCCGGATGACGGTCAATAATTGTGTCAAGTCGTTCAGCAACGAGCTCATCAATCACCGGTTCAAGCTCATCTGCTTCTGTTCGGAAGGATTCAACGGCAAGGACGTTCGCGAGGAATCGCTCGATAATGCAGTATGTTTGTAATGCCTCACGTGCACGCGCGATTCCCTCATCCGTAAGCGTCACTCCGGTATATTTTTCATGATCAACAAGCCCACGGGTTTCGAGCTTTCCAATCATATCGTTGGCACTTGCCGGGCTAATATCAAGTCGATCGGCGAGCGTTCCGGTTGAAACCGGTCCGTTTTCAATTTGCTGTTCGAGATATATCGCTTCGACATATTGGTCTGCGGTATTCATTCGCGTTGCTCCATAAGATTTGTGACAGCTTCGACACCTTCTGCTTCCTCAGCTCTGAGCCGCTCAAGCACTGTAAGAAGTCGGTCACGGTCGATGCTAAATGAAGCATCAGAGGCCTGGATCGCTGTTACCAGGTCATCATAAAATTTGTACGCCGTTTCTTCATTGCAAAGTTGATCATAAAGCACGTCGTCAAAGTCCTCTGGTTCTGTTCGCCCATATTGCGCCTCAACGAGCGTCTCAACCTTATCGAATGCAATACTTTCAGCATCAAGCATTTGAATTAGTTTCTCAAGTTGGTCCCGATGGCGTGCAGACTCCCTTACAGCATCGATAAGTAGCGTCTTCACATTATTATTATCATTATCGCTGTGAGTGTCGTTAATATCGGTATCATCAGATGCCGTCATATCGACGCTGTCATCTGCGTGAGTGTCTTTTTGTTGTGTACGCTCGGGCTCGGTACCGTGGTGTGATTCGACGGCATCTGCGGTATCAGCAATCGATCGGCGGTGTCTGGTCGCTCGGGCTTCAACAACCTCCTCAAGGACAATCCCAATCTGGAGTAACCGCACAAGTTGCCGGTCGGAGTCAACGCGCTGACCAACGCTCACAGGTCTCTCCACGTCGTATTCGTTCCCGTATCGATTCTCCATTGAGTCATATTTTGCTGGTAGGTGGTTAATCCCTTAACAGTTATCGACACAGTCGATAACAATTGGCGTCGTCGTGACCGCTAGGATAGCTCAAAGGTCTGATCAGAGAGATATCGTGATGAAAGCGCCTCCATCGGGCGGGAGTTGTGTTATTTACGCGCCGAATCCTGCCTCCCGCTACTCGTACTTCATCATCCGATTAAATCAGCTCAGGTCGGTTTAGGTCGTGTGAGGTTATCTCAACGACAGAGCAACATCAAAAAGTCGCGGAGCAAACAATGCAGGCGTGGAGGTAAGATAAGGTAGGTAGAGGTAGATTACTCGAGTCGAGCTGCGATAAGTTGCTGAAGATCATCACGGAATTCATCGACTGCGATTTCTTCAAGCACGGGAACGAAGAATCCTTTAACGAGCATATCTCGGGCAACACCTGGTTGAATTGCTCGTGAAGTCATATAGAACAGATCTTCTTGATCGACCTGTCCAACAGTCGCTGAATGCGATGCTTCAGTATCGTGGTTGTGGATGATCAATTTTGGCGATGCATCTGCTTCGCTCTCATCTGAGAGCATCAGCGTATTTTCACGCTGATATGAGCTGGTGCTCCATGCATCACGACCAACATCTTGTACACCCTCATATACCGAGCGAGCCTCATCGTCAAGAACGCCACGAGTGACTAAGTCTGCGGTCGTATGTTCAGCTTTGTGCCAAACGCGGGCATTAACATCGAAATGCTGGTCTTCATGACCGAAGAACGCACCAACAATCTGTGATTCAGATGAATCCCCATTGAGTTCGGACTCGACATCACTGCGCGTCAACCGAGATCCAAGGTTTCCTTCAATCCAGTTGACTGTTCCGTATGTGCTCACATCTGCTCGCTTGAGGGTATAGCTGTATGTATTGTCCTCAAGCGTCTGTAGTGACCCAAACTGCACATATGAATTCTCCCCAGCAGCGATTTCGACCACGTTTGAGAAGTACCGGGAGTCAGCATTAATGGACGCTGATCCAGGTTCGATGCTCTCAAGAATCGTGACTGATGAGGACGGCTCACTGATGACAAGGGTGTGGCTGAATAATGACCGCGAATTCATCTCTGCACGCACCTTTACATCCTCAGCATCGACACCCTCCGGGACATAGACGACAGTTCCCGTAGTGAAAAGCGCCGTTGAAAGCGCCGTTAGATAATTCTCATCGAATGCAACTGTCGATCCAAATGCGGACTCAACGAGATCTGGGTGTGTATCGACTGCCTCTGCAAATGGCAGTACTTTGACTCCCTCAGCGGTGACGCGAACGGTTTCGTCGCTTTGATTGAGTGGATCAACGAGCGTTTCGAAATCGAGAGATTCGAGATCAGTCCACCGGCGTCCTGGCGTCTTAATCACATCAGGCAGATCAAGACTCTCGAGCGATTCGAGCGCTTCAAGTCGTGTTTGGAGAAGCCACTCTGGCTCATCTCGCTGTGATGATATCTCGCGAACCGTATCCGCAGAGAGATCTGCAGGGAGTTGTGTACTCATTATTACCCGAGACTACCTTCCATCTCAAGTTCAACGAGCCGGTTCAGCTCAACTGCGTACTCAATTGGGAGTTCCTCGGTAATCGGCTCAATGAAGCCTGAGACAATCATTTGCTTTGCATCATCGTCGTCAAGACCTCGTGATTGGAGATAGAAGACATCCTCATCCCCAATCTTTCCGACTGTCGCCTCGTGAGCAACATCAACGGATGACTCGTTGATCTCCATATACGGCATCGTATCGGATGTCGACTCGTTATCGAACATCAATGCGTCACATTCAACAGCGGTTGAAGAGTTCTCAGCACCGTCTGCGATGTGAACAAGCCCACGGTAGTTCGTTCGACCACCGTCTTTTGAGATTGACTTCGACTCGATAGTCGATTTCGTCTCAGGAGCGTTATGATAGACCTTTGCACCAGTGTCGATGTCCTGACCATCACCGGCGAATGCAATCGTAATGTGATTATCGGATGCACCACGACCCTTCAACACGGAGGACGGGTACAGCATTGTCGCTTTCGAGCCCATTGACCCGGAGATCCATTCCATTCGACCCTCAGACTCAACGATTGCTCGTTTCGTATTGAGATTATAGGTATTCTTTGACCAATTCTGGACAGTGGAGTATTGAACATGAGCGTCCTCACCAACGAAGACCTCGACGCCACCAGCATGAAGATTAAACGCAGAGTACTTCGGTGCTGAACAGCCCTCAATATAGTGGACTTCTGCACCGTCTTCAGCGATGATGAGCGTATGCTCAAACTGACCCATGCCCTCGGAGTTCATGCGGAAGTACGCCTGGACTGGCATCTCAACGGTGACATCCTCGGGAACGTAGACGAATGACCCACCAGACCAAACAGCACCATGAAGTGCAGCGAACTTATTATCGCTTGGTGGGACTGCTTTAGTCATGAAGTGCTCTCTGAGGATCTCAGGATGTTCTTGGACAGCCTCGTCCATGTCACAGAAGATAACACCCTTTTCTTCCCACTGTTCTTGCATATTCTGGTAGACAACCTCAGACTCGTACTGCGCACCAACGCCTGAGAGTGCATTCTTTTCGGCTTCTGGAATTCCAAGTTTGTCGAAGGTATCCTTAATATCATCAGGAAGCTCCGTCCAGTCATCAACCCCAGCGCGGACATCAACATCTGGTCGGATGTACGGGACGATTTCTTCGACGTCAACCTCACTCAGATCAGGTGCTTCCGGCCAACTCGTCGGCATTGGCATCGCCTTGAATTGCTCAAGCGCACGAAGTCGACGCTGGAGCATCCATTCAGGTTCGTTTTTATCTTCGGAAATCAGCCGGATTGTTTCTTCAGTGAGCCCCTTTTCGGTTTTGAACGCGGAGGCTTCCTTCTTTTTGAAGTCAAATCGTGCTTCAGTGTCAGTATCTTGTAGATGATCTTGTTCAGAACTCATTGTTATATGTCAAATGCTGTGTCGGTATTAGTGTTAATATCGCTCTTCATTCGAACCGTCTGGTCGCCATTATGCTGTCTCATAGACCTCTTGACGGACCCAATCATATCCTTCATCTTCGAGTTGCTGTGCAAGTGACGCATCGCCACTTTTCGCAATCTTTCCGTCGAGCATGATGTGAACATGATCGGGTTCGACGTAGTCGAGAATTCGTTGATAATGTGTAATCTGGAGGATTCCAGTGCCCTGCTCATCACGAAGTGCATTGATTCCTGAGGAGACATCCTGGAGTCGATCAATATCAAGTCCAGAGTCAATCTCATCAAGGACTGCAACAGCAGGCTCAAGGATGGCTGCTTGAAGAACCTCATTTTGTTTTTTCTCGCCACCGGAGAAGCCGGCATTAAGATATCGCTGCATGAACTTCTCATCCATATCGAGAAGTTCCATTTTCTCATTGAGGAGTTGTTGGAATTCAGCAACACCAATCTCGCCATCATCAGTTGGACCTTCCATTGGTGAGCTCTCATATCCTGCCGCATCGTCGGCATCAAGTTCCTCCTGTTCCTCCTCAGCGTCACTATCAGCGTCTTCTTCCTCGAAGAGCTCTTCGCGCTCGTCGAGTTTCGCATTCAGTGCTGTTCGAAGGAAGTTCGTCATCGTGACACCCTCGATTTCAGCTGGATACTGGAATCCAAGGAAGATACCGAGCGCAGCTCGCTCATTTGGTTCGAGATCGAGGAGACTCCATGTTCGATCTTCATCATCGATGTCAATATCGTCCCCAAACTCGTTTTCTTCAAGCTGTAATAATACCTCTCCACCAGTTACCTCATATGATGGATGACCGGCGATAACTTTCGCTGTTGTTGATTTTCCGGAGCCATTCGGCCCCATCAATGCATGTATTTCGCCGGAGTTGACTTGAAGATCAACGCCTCGAAGAATTTGTTCACCGTCCTCCTCTGCAACGCGTGCTTGTAGATTATTAATTTCCAGTGTTGCCATCTTGCTATCGTTACCTCCTATTGGTATAATGACGCGTGTCACCCATAATGGTTACGCATTTACCACTGCACAATTTCTCTGAGAGAAAAATTATTTGTATAACGCCAAAATATTAAGAATATAACAAAGAATACTCGAATATATTTTCGGCTATCAGAGCGGTATGTATATAAATTCGTTTGCATATTCAAAGGGTTGATTTGTGATATCCAACAAACTCAGTCTTCTATGATGTGAGCATAGCCTGCGATGGGATGGATTGTAGAATGTGACAGAAGTACGACTATTTTTACCGTGGAATAAATGTCACTCATTACCCAGACGAACTTTATCGCGAGTAATGTGTTGGAATTATCATTGAATACCTCTACCCTATGAGGGTAACAATAGGGGTTACATAACTAGACTGAGCTGTCTGTGCTCTCAGTGAAACACGGTAAAGAGGGAGACTCAACCTTCTTCGAAGGGGCAGGTTCAGATAAGAGAGTGTTGAGGCAGATGGTTCTGTCACGAGGAATCAGACGCCTTGACCGCATTCGTGGTCTTACACTCACTTCACAGCCTACCCGGTTACGGGTGCGGGAGGGCTATGGTGTATCTCTCGATACAGTCATATGTCAGATTTGGATCTGCGTTCCCGTATGAAAGGATATCAGACGATCATGATATAATAGCAATCACCTAGATAAAGTTACCGAGACCAGTTTGTTCCTGTCCGGATTTGACTTCGTTCCACGACATCCCAAGAGCTTCGATAATTCGCTCAATTGGTCCTTTCAATGTTTTTTCGAGCATAAGATCCCAATCAACTGCGAATGCATCGGGAATTTGATCTTCATACTCGAAACAAATAACATCAGGATCACGTTTGAACTCACGATAGAGACCATGGCGTTGTGGGTCGAATCCAGCTTCAGTTTCCATTTGACGGAACCATGACGGATGTACTTTCCGAAGATATACGCGCTTCGGTTTTGAACCTCGACCGAAGTTTGTGCCCAGGAACTCATTCGCGTATTTTGCCCCGCGTACCTGTGCGGTCGCTGTGTCATATGATTCTAAGCGCTTACCAATCCCGCCTGGAATACCAATATCCTCAAGCGGGATATTGCCGGACTCGAAGTCATTGATGATGTCACTCAGATACTCACTGATGCTGTCTGTTCCTTCACCATAGACAATCATCTCGATCACACGACGTTGGACTTCTTTTGTAATCGGTGCAATGTCCGATCGCTTATACTCAAATCCAGTGATATCGATATCGTCAACATCTTTTCCTTCCTTCCAGATGATATGTCCTGCATATCGCTTTTTCTTACCAGCCTGGAAGAATCGTCGATAGAGCTTTTCGAACTCAATTTCAAATCGATGTCGCGCTGCATCGAGTTCTTCGCGGGCAAATTCGTCATAGGAGTCATTGATGTATTCTTCAACCTCAAATGACCGCTCGATCGCTTCCTGCTTGTTCATATCATCACCAAGTTCCAACATCACTGAATCGGTGTTATGCAACACAAGCCCACCAAGTCCATCAACGAAGTTCTGATTCGCCTCGACACTGAGGTCATATACATATCCTGAGTGAGCTGTCTCGGTGAGAGTCGGATGGCATTCAGAGGATGACGACTCAGTGTCATTGATGCGTATCGTGTACGTGTCCTCAGCATCTTGCTGTACGATTGAGTATGATTGCTCGCGCTGTGTGAGCAGCATCGACACACCGGCTGCAAGTTCACGATTGGCAGTAAATTCACCCGTTGATGATATTGGGTCATTGATATTCTGAGAATCGTTTAATAATGTCCCCGATGTGAGTTTAGATTCTGCCCCTATCAGGCACTGAACAAAGCGCGATTGTTCAGCATCCGGAAGGTGATATATCACTGACGGAACTTGTTTGACACATGCTGGATGACCGGCAAGTGCGCTGACAAGTGTTGTGGCGAGTGTTGTCGGTATATGACAGCTATATTCTCCATCAACGGCGTTAGCGTTGTTTTCAGCATTGGCTGTAACAGTGGGTGTGACATTTATAAATAACTGATCGGCATCTGCTGTACAGGTTCTCAGCGCTGACTCATGCGGTCCTGTGATATCTAGTTGTTGTGCTTGTTGTTCCTGTTCACTTATCGTAACTGTCGATTCACTCCAGTCGGACAGATACACACCAAGGAAACGAATGAGTGCATGCCCCGTGTCGCTCGTGAGATCAATGTATCGGGGAATTGCGGGTATCGAATCATGCTTATCTTGCCCCTCAGGTGTGGTGTCAATCCAGACGTATTCGTCAGTGGCGTGGATATGATCTGTGGATGGGAGCCGTTCGCTGGTCTCGATGTCACTTCCGGTGTGTGTATGGGCGGCTGTTGTCAGTGTCTGGTATATGTCAATCGTTTCGATAGTTTTGATTGGAGCTATCTCCGGGATAGGAAGTGGCTCATCAACGTCTTCTGGCGGCGTTTCGACATATTCACCATTATCATCGGTAATATAAGAGTGATCGCGGGTTGTTGTTGACTCACCGTGTTCATGCTGGAGCGTAATGACTTCTTTCTCCGTTTGATGACGAATTATTTGCTTAATCGGTTGCCACTCTGTCTCACCAGCGTCAGTTAACGACAGTGCTTCCCACTGACTGAGATGACGTCGTTCCTTGGGAAATCCGGAACTCCCAGTTGGTGCCCCATCTGCAGTGAGACGTGCATTCTGCTCTGGAACCGTCGCCTGCTCAAACAGCGTCCCAATCGGAATAATTCGGAGATAACCTCGTGGATCCCGAACAACAACCGGACGGTCGCCAGTAACGCTGTCGCCATAAATAACGGTTTTATCGAGCTCACTTGCCGCATTAGCGGTATGTTCGATTGCGTCTCTTCCAGTCGCAGTCACCGCTGCTCCCATCTCTTTGTCATACAATCGGAAGCGGTCCCAGCCAAGCACACCATACAGCGAATTACCAGTCCACTGGAAGGTCCCGTTTCTTCCAGCCAAGAGTGTATGATTGTCCGCAACAGTCACACAGTACACTCCCTCTTCAGCAGTCCTTCTCTGACCACTGTTGGTCATCGTAAAGTTGGGCGTCGTTGCTTCAGTGCACTCAATCCGCCAAGATTCATCATTGACACGGTAATATCGTGTAGAAAGCCCAATGTGGACACATAACCGGAGGATATCATCACGCAGGGCTTTATTTGATGTATCATACTGATATGAGTCAGTTTCTCGGACACCCGACCCGTCTATCATCGCGTCGAAGAATGCTCGCTTCTGGTCTGCAGAGGCATCGAAAATAAGTTCAGGGACACGCTTGTTCGCATCCTCGCGTCCACAGATGGTATCAAGCAGTTCAGCCCAGACATGACTGACAAACTGTACTGTTTCATCACTACCCTGCCAGTCAATGCCCAGTTCATCAAGCAACGCCGTGAGTCGTGTCTGTGTCTCAGTATCTGTTTGTGGGAGTTGTAACTGAACGCCGGTGGCTCCGTTCTCAGTGCGTGATAGCCTCCCAGTGGCGACATACCAGCCAATAACTGAAAGGAATGTCTCAGAGTCGACACGGCGCATGACACCGTCACGGTTGTGATCCACTGAGGGAAGCGTGGTTGTTCCGCCATCAGAAAGAGTATGATGGGTATCCGCTCGCTCATTGAGGAGAGATATGACATCAATATACTCACCAAGTGAGTCAGCATGATCAACCGACCACTCATGTGGTAGTTCATATCGTGATGTCGAATCGAGATTGCCAGCCTCAATAAATTCATACTCAACTTCAGAGTTAGCATTTGCTGCGGTTGTCCTGACGAGCATCCGATGATTTGGCGTTATGCTAAAATCAATCTCATTTGTCTGGATGTCGACAAGACTGTCCCGGTAGTTCGGATATGCGTGCGTTTCTGTCACCGGCTTTATTTCCATCTGCATCGTGTCAGGATTGAGCGAGTAGACATTATCACCGACAGTGAGATCGCGGATGTTTTCGACACCATTTGGTGTGAGGACATCTGTATCGGGTGTGAAACAATTCATGATGACCTTCACAGCAGTCTGTTGTCTGTCATACTGCTCATATACTGATTCACCAGGGTCATATTGATCGCGGAGTGACTTTTTTTCCTCGCGCTCTGCGAGAAGGTCATCAATCATCTCACGAATGATGCCATCTGGAGATTGTCGAAAGTGTGTTCCATTTGGTGCGCGGAAGGTATCACCGTCATAGCTTTGTGGGTCTACCTTTGTTTCCGGTGACGCGTTGATTGTGGTCATTGCCATCGGATAGAGACTCTTGAGATCGAGAACGCCGACCATCTCTTTGACACCGGTTACAGGATCAAAAACTGCGCCTCCTTCGTAATCTTCAGTATCGGTCCGCCCTTTTGATGGAAGGGCAAAACGGTCATGCGCCTCGTGAAGAATATATATATCGACGGTGTCACCCGGTGTCGTTGCATCTTCAAGTTTGCAACCGACGAAGGATCGTACCTCATCCCAAAACGCAATGATGTCCTGCTTTCGATCGATTTCGACACAGAGTTCCACATCACGAAGATTATACTCAAGAAGTTGCTGTGGGTCCTGCTCCCACAGGTCGCCAATATCACCAGGATAGCGTTCTTTCCCGACATCAAGTTCGAGTTCACCGACCGCATCTAATCGATATGACTCTAATTCGGTAAACTGCGTCCGCTTATACGCATACAGAAGATCAAACACGACCCGACCCTTGATATTTGGACCACCCCACCCACTTCGCCATACCTCATCAATCCGCGAGAATCGTTCAGGCGTGAGGGTATACTCAGATTGTGGATTGATTACCTCCATTCGGTCAAGGACATATGGGACGTCAAAGTCATCGCAATTATGTACTAAGCAATCATCAGCGACAAAACTGCGTGTCGTTGTTGCAATATCATATGTTGTTTCAGTCCCAGTTTGGGTTATCTCTTCAATTTCGACAAAGACGTACGCATCCCAGTTATGATCATGATCACTGTTGTCAGATGAGATTGTATTGGACTCCTTTTGTTTTTCATTGTCGCTACATTGTCGTGTGCTGTTATTTGTGGCTAACTCAAGCGGCGTTGTCTGTGAGTGTTCCGATGAATTATCACAGATAGCACCGATATGGCTTTCAACCCGGTTGATAGTATCTGAACAACGCAGATGCGGAAGAATAACATCGGATAATCGCTGGAGATCACACGTGTTATTCGCTATTTGGACAGTGTCTGCTTGTTGTTGCGCATAGATACCAAGACGTCTATATAATCGTGCATACCACTCGGCGATGGTTGAGGACTCCGTGGCAACTGTGAGATGTGATGAGGCAATTTCATCGGCTCCATCGCTATCGAGTGCGCCTGCAAGAAAGTGTGCAATGTGTGACTGCGGCATTCGATATATTGCTGAGAGATCAAGCGTATGCGTATAACCATCAACATCAGTCTCAGTCTCAGTCTCGTCTCGGTCTTACAGCGATGTAAGTCTCTCAGGGCGCTAATGATGTCACTGAGAGTCGAATCAAATCGATACTGAGTATCAGTGGGGCTGTAGCTATTCGACGCTGGTCTATCAATCGATGTGGTCTGCGCCGGGGATGTGATGGGTTTGTTTTCCGTCGGTCGTTGAGTATGTAACGTGCGTCCAATAGCGTACAGTTCCCGTTCAGTGACAGTGTGGTCCAGATCGAACAACTTAGTATCATCACTCTTCGGAGGCTGCTTTTGATATCCTCCATCTGTTATCGAGGGGAGATTAGGACGGGCTCGCGACCGTCGGAGATTCGATGAGAGCGTGTTTATGTGTTCGCCAGCAGTGTTCAGAGTATCATCATTCGAATTATCTATCACTCGTATGGACTCAGATGAAAGCAACTCATTGACTGTTGGTATGACCGGATCATCGACCGGTAATTGTCGTGGTTTGAGCACATACTCTCCAGGGTTGACATCACTGCCGTTCTTCCAGCCAACAACATCAGCATCGCTGATCATGATTCGGTGATCGCCGGAGGATCGGAGAGACGTCCCATCTGCGAGAGAGAATTCATAAATCTCTGTCTCACTCTCCCATTTATTTGTCACCTCCGTGGTCACTGAGCGCTGGTCTGTAGTACCGATGACCTTATCACCAATCTCAATCGCATGAATCTCCGTTTCAGTCCCATCAGCCATCTGAATTCGAGTGTCCGATGGAAGACAGTTCCACCCCGTCAGTATGTCAGGGTCAGTTTGTTCAATGTATGAGACAAATGCATCAAGCATCGCATCCTCGTGGTTGAATGTTCGGACATCAGCAGTTGTGCCCGGTCGAATCGGGTCGTCCCGGTCAAGCGAATCGGGAGGATGAGCGTCCTCTGCCGCGTCTGGTGCTTCATACAGCCATGTGATGTACTCATCACGCTCAGAGTCGTGACTCGTGAGACAGACAATCGGTTCCTCACCATCTTCGGGAAACCCTGATCGGTCATCAACCTCAATATCAAATGTATTTACACGAAGATTTGCCTCAACATCGACAGGCTCAATTTCGTTGTGCGGAATCTGAATCGTCTGTGGGTTATCAGTGAGTCGTCGCGCCGGAACCCGAATCCCACTTTTAATATCCTTATCAATCAATAATCGATTCGGAAAGAGAATATCTGCTTCATAATGATCAAAGTCATCTCTGATCTGTCCGACATCTCGTGGTGTCCGCGTGCATATCTTCGTTAACTCCTCACCACGGATACTCTCATATCCCGATTCAGTCCGCGTAATGGCATCGTTATCGAGTAACTCATCATCGAGCGTCTCAGTTGGTGCATAAAAATATGGTTCGAATCCGAGCACTCGCACATGATGGGCAACATCATTAGTTGTCCGTCCAAAAATATGGACAACAGGGTACTCCTCGTGACCAGCACGCTCAACACTGTAATTGACCTGCGTGACGAGTAATTCAATGTTTCCATCTGCATCGGGGAAGCGAACCTCATCAGCGTCAACAATCGCAGAGACATGCTGTGTGTCATTACCAGCCACCGCGAGAGCTTCTGCATCGGGCCGGGCGTTGGATGTACCGGCATCGCTATCAGCGGCATCACTCCAGTTATCTGAAAGCCCTGCCTGTTTCATGTGGCTTGCTTTGGCACTGCTGGCTAAAAACTTCGGCATTTGTGGACTTACTGTATCGACTAGTGATGTCGTCGGTCGATTTCGGAATTAGTTCATGACTTCCATGACTGATAGGTCCATTATTCCATTATTAGCATGCCGATCCAGCATGCGAATCGAAAAAGATCCGAACGGCACCGATTAGTATAAGTCATGCCACATTCTATCACTTAACACGATGTCCGACCACGCGGACTCCGAACAAACGGATGAGTCGCCGCCTGTACCAGCACGGGTGGGTGAGGCAAGAGGACTCGACGATGTCGAATCCTATGAGGTTGACGATGGCATCGTATTTTATGACCCGCAGAATCCTCTTGCATGGGTTGAGACGTCAGAGGCAATCTTACTCAGTGAGTACTGCTGATAGTGACTATGATACTTTCCCGAGACCGGTATTCGCTGAATCAAATGCGGGTCTCCTGGCAATTCATCTTCTCAGGGTAACTGCGGGACGATACTAATCGAATCGAGTATCCAAATGTATACGGCTTTCAACTTCTGTTGAACTAGTCCTCTCAGATAACAGTTGTTGGTAATTTGATTTTTTATTCGAAGCAGAACGCGTGACCGCCCATCGCACGCTCGAAAGTCTAACACTTGTTGGAATTATTCGTAATGTGATTTCTGTATCCAAAGTGGAACGCGCAACCGAGCGTTCCAGGTGAAATGAGTCTGAGTGTGGGTTCGGATATACACAGTAGTGATATTATCAACGACTGATAAGTCGATGGGAAGTCTCGGGAATTAAATGTGACGCCGGGACGGTTCGTCAAGAACGATTTTTAATTCCTCGGACACTTTCATGTATATGCCATTTGACAGCGATAACTGGCCTGATGAACCAACGGAGTACGACCCCGAATCACAGTGGGGTGACCCAGAGCAGGATCTCGTGTCAATCCCATCAGTTGATATCCCTAGTACGAACCCAGCAACCGAAGAGTCCGAACTAACAGCCTCAGGAGAGAGAATAAATGGTAAACAAGCACGATTTTTCATCGTAGCTGTTATTTTTGCGAATGTCGCGGTAGCTGGAATTGGAGTCGGAATCCTCCTGATTGGCTTTCGTAGTCAGTGGAGTTTGGGTGGTGGCGGTATTGCCCTCGGTCTTATTGCATTGTATCGGACATATCAATTGACAACTCGGTATTATCAATATATTAATGATGCAGATGATGATACCGGTCAGAGAGCGGACGCTTCTGCCACTCAACACATTTCAACGACGGATGAAGATAAATTTCAAATCGATCATAAAGAGGAGACTGAATATGATAGCTCTTGAGTGATATTTTATAGTATCTTGAGGCGGAAACCCACGGGTTTAGCTGTAGGAGGAAGCCGACACTACTGAACCAATCCACGTTCCGGCACCAGCCTGGCTCCCCGCGCCAAATGAATACGGTCAGATAATCAAACTATGTTGGATATGGATATGCGGACAATTTTCACGTCTGCGCCACACCAGCCGTTTAGCAATAATTGAAACACGGCGATTCGATTCAGCAACCCCTGCCGAGGGTCAGCCGTGAGGTAGTCACCCCTCTGGGTCGTCACATACGTCTCTTCTGGTAGTCCGGTCGGAATCTGGAGTTCGCGTGGGTCGTCCTCGATGTCGATGGTCGACATCAGCTCTCCAGCAGTCAGTTGGTTCCCCCCACTCAGGGCTTCACCCGTACCCGTACCCGTCCCGTTCCCGTTCCCGTTCCCGTCGTCCTCGGCACGGAGGATGATTGCCACCGTCCAGATGTTGAACAGTTGAGCCGCGAAGTGATTATCCAGAAGTCAGTCTCGATGCCAACTGTCGGCGGATGCAGTCCCGTCCTGTCCTGGAGTGCGGTGCTTCAGTCCGTCGAGGACTACGCTGAGGCCCCGGATGGCGCTCAGCATGTCCTGTGTGCGGATGGGGATGGACTACATTACGTTACATCGGTCACCCGTACTACGCCTCGGAGAACGCCATCCTGCAGGCGCTCGGCGAGCACCTCGATCCTGAGACGCACACGGCGGTGTCGGTCAGTCACGGCGTCTTCCTGTCCGACTAGTTCCGGGACGTTCGCCAAAGGACACACTCAGTCGGGCCCCCACCCGTCTCTCGGAAGTGGTCTGCCCGACGTCGAGACCTCCGACGATTTCTTCGTCCAGCAGGTCGGCTCACACTCCCGAGACGGATTTGGCTTTGGCTTCGGCTTTTCCGGTGAACTGCGGCTGAAGCCCCTCAGCGAACAGTCTCACAACTCAGAGAAGGAACAACTCACTGACCACCAATGTAACACTTAAACCAGAATCAGAATCAGAATCAGGATGAATCGGGCGACAAAAAGACAGCGCTGCGGCTGAACAAAAAATCGGATTACCAACAGCTGTTAATACAAAAGCGTGAATATCGTTGCCAGTGAATCTCACCCCGCCTTGGGTGACATCAGAATTTTCAATTTCGTATCTATTTATGATCAAAGTGTATTCATATTATCACTCACCCGGATTGAGTCTCTAATCTGTGGCGATGATAGTGGATATCTGTAAGATGAGGATGACGGTGATGGATTGCAATCGCGACTGTAATTATGATGTGATTCGTTCCCACGCCAGAAATCGCTGATTTTGATCGACGCCGTACTTCTTCGTTCTGTTTACGCTTTGAGGACGACTAACAGTTATCGAGACCGTGATTTTTCACTCTAAACGAGACGCTCAAGAAGATTCTAATTCAATTAACTGTGGCTTTGGAGAGAAACAGTGGTACATTATTAACGATTGCTAAACTGATTGAGCACTTACTATCAGCTAAAATTATCTAATTCATTTTATGAACAACTTCCATGAAATGGGTTTATATTATTTCGTTAATTATCTCTAGTGAATGCGGACTGTCTATCACACCGATGGCACGCAATATTTACTGTGCAAACAGTCGAGTGACTCAAGTCTCATCCGCGATCCACGTTCAGGTGAAGAGCGATACGTTTCAAATGAGGAATTAACGATCGCCGACACGGATGATTCACCCCTTGTTGCTGCCGCGAGCGGAGTCCCAAAGAGTGTACGGACTGCACTCACTGCAAGTCATAGTGAGAACGCACTTGGATTACTGATTGAACTCACGGACCGAGAGGGTCTCAGCGTCGTGAGTATGATTGAAACATACGATTACTGTGAATCAGAACTCAATGGGCAACTTGCTGAATTTCGTGCTGCCGGGCTCGTGACTGAGACAAAAATATACGGTGAGCGTGGATATGAACCGACAGAGACAGCCAAAGCCGCGGTGGAGTCACTTCGGTCACTTTCAATATAACCGGAGCGAAACTGTCATCCTTATTTCTCTGTGATGCTACTGCGGTGTTTTGCTCGGGCTTGCAGCGTTAATTGCCGTTCGTTGCGGGTCGTCAATACGCTTGATTGATGACCGATTGCTTGTTGGGTCTTTCTCAACGGTGACAAGATGATCTGCTGCCGCAATAAGCTCTTTATCATGACTCACGATAAGAATCTGTGCGACGCCACGACGTTGCATGTCCTCAACAAGCTTGACAAGTCGCCCAACGTGTCCGGCATCAAGGAATACAGTTGGTTCATCTAAAATGAGTGGTGGCATCGGTGCTGTTCCATCGATTCCCTCTGCTAACAGCCGATATATTGCACACCGTAATGAGAGATTAAACAGCGCACGTTCGCCACCCGAGAGTTGTTCTGGATTGAGAGCAGTCCCGTCCTTCTGGAAAATAGTCAACTCGTATGCATCATCAAGCTGGATCCGAGAGTACGCGTCGTTATCATAAATGAGGGTAAATACCTCATTCAACATCCGCTCCAGCGTTTCGACATTGCGCTTACGGAGATCGGCTCTAAGTTCTCGATATGTTGATGAAAGTGTCTCAACTTGCTCATGAAGCGTCTCGAGTGCATTCACACGCTCAGTAATCGCCGTGTATTTCTCCTGAAGTTCAGCTAGATTTTCTAACTCTCCACGAAGACTTCCAATTCGACCTTGAATAGTATCACGTTCTTCGTGTAATTCATTGAGCTTCTCGGAAACATCCTCAAGATATGAAACCGCCTCTTCATGATTACTCCGTGCTTTTTTAATCCGTGATTCATCGACGTCCGCAGCGAGTTCTGCACGGCGATCACGCTTTGCTTGGAGATATTCACGGCGTTCGTCGTTCCGACTTGCGATTTCTTCACGTCGTTCACGGAGACGTTCAATCTCCGTTTTTACGCTCTCAATTTCGGATCGAATTTCTTCAAGAGTATCTAAGTGATTTCGAGCAGTATCGATTGTTTCCAGCTCAGATTCGAGTGTGGATATTTCCTCAGCCTTTGATTCAGCGTTTGCTTTGTGTGTTGTTGCTGCCTCCCGCTTTTCTTCCGCCTTCGTGTCAAGTTCTGCTGCATTTTCTCGGAGTGATGTTGCTGTCTCGGTCTGCTCGTTGACTGTCTCACGTGCGTCTGCAATCCGCTCATTTGTGAGGGACTTTCGTTCTTTAAGTGTCTCAAATCGTCGTTCAGCCTCAACAAGAGACTCAGCGGTCTCGATTTTGTCGGTGACCTCGCTTTGTTTGGCTTCAAGCTGGCTCATACGCTCAGTGAGTGTCTCAATCTGCGCTTGATACTCCTCAAGTGCTTCCACATGTGGTGATCCCTCGACTGGTTGTTCACATGTCGGGCACTTCCCAGCTTCTTGAAGTGTTTGTGCTTCATCGCGACGGTCTTGAACAGTCGAGAGGGATGCACGGGCAGATGCAAGATCATCGCGGATATCATCACGGTCGTCTTGCACTGTCTCAAGATAGTCTGTTGCTTCACCGAAATCGACCGGTGAATCATCGAATCGCTCGCGCACCGCTGTCATTTGTTCTTCAATCGCTGTTTGAGTGTTTTGTTGCGTCGTAATCTGTTCTTTCGCCTCTGTGACAGCAGCCTCCGCTTCTGAAGCCTGTTCTCGAAGCTCATCAGCACGTGATTCAAGCTCATCGACTCGCTCGGTAAGTCTCTCAGCCTGATTTTCAAACTTTGTCTGTTGCTCCCGAGCTGTCTGCAGTGAGTCACGGATTGAGGACTCTTTCGTATCAAGAGTGGATCGGCGTGCTGTGAGTGACTCGGCGTCAGCCGACGTAATCTCAACAGATGAGAGCGCATCAGTAAGCGCTGATGAGAGCGTCTCGACCCGTTCAGTTTTCGTTTCAAGCGTCTCACGAAGATCCGCGCGGGTCGACTCATCTTCCTTGATTGTCGTGCGAAGATCCTCAATTTCGGTGTCGAGTTCTGTCAGTTCCTCCTGTGTCTCTTGATATGATGTCAGAACCTCCTTTGCATTATCCCGGGTTTCTCTCGCCCGAGCTCTATTTTCCTCATATCGCTCAATTTCTGTATCGATATCTGCCCGAGCAGTTTCGTATTTGTTGAGTTGTTCATGCAGACCAGCGTTCTCTTTCTGCTCAATCTGTGTCTCAATTTCGGCTTGAGCACCGCGTTGTTCAGAAAGAATATCCTCAACGCCAAGTCGAGCATCAGAAGCACGTTCACGGTACACTTCGAGTCGACCAAGCTGAAGGAGATCATCGATGATTGCCTGCCGTTGTGTCGGGGTTGCGTTGATGAGTTTATTTACCTCTCCTTGACGGACATACGCACAATTAACAAAGGCTTCAGCGTCCATCCGAAGAATATCGCTAATGAACGCCCTAACGTCGGTCGCTCCATCAATTTCGACATCTGGTCCATCAAGTGTACACTGAGCTGTTTGTATCCGGTCGCCGCTTCGTCGAAGCCGCCGTTTAATCTGATACTGTGATCCAGCATGTGAGAAGGTGAGTTCAACCGTTGCATTATCCTCATCAGCTGTGACAATCTCATCAAGCGTCTCATCAAGTGCTCGTGCGCCATACAGTGCAAAGAAACAAGCCTCAAGCAGTGACGATTTGCCGCTACCATTGAGTCCATGAATAATTGTCACACCATCTCGAAGATCTAAATCCGCGTCCGCATACGGCTTAAAATGCTCAAGAGTAATGTGATCGAACTGCATCTAGAAATCCTCCATGGTGAATTGATCTGCTGTGGCATCTGGTTCGTCATCTTCCGATGACTCCGTTTCTTCGATTGTATCTGCGTTTGGATCTGTTTCACTGCGCGAGTGAGTCGCCGTGTCGCTCCGCTGCTCTGGTTTTGATTTTTGTTGTCGATCCGATTCCGATTCTGATTCTGACCCGATTCCAAAGCCGTTTTTTGTTGTATTATCTGAATCAGTCTTCGTCACCGCACCCGTGCTTTCACCGACATCCGTCATGCCTTGGACATCAGAAATAATAGCATTACCTCCATCAACTGGTGCATTCTCTGGGTCAGTGTTGACATCTGGGTCGTCATTTTGGACTGTCGAGTGCGTCTGTCGAGCAGAAGATGTGTGATTTGTCAGTGAGTCGTTTGTTGATGATGGGTTCGTCGTATGGTCAGTCGGGGATAGAGATGATTCTGATTCTGATTCTGAGGATGTCTGTTTGGATTCCGTCGGCGTTGTTTTTGGAGATGCGTGTGTTTCTGTTGTAGAACTCGGATCGAACGCGTCGAGTGACTCGTTAGTGAGCAGTTCTGAGACGTCTTCAGTGACCGTATCGCGGACATTCGAATCAGAGATACTGTCTGAGCGAATAGTGGTATCAATGTTGTGTGCTGCCGTTGAGAGGTCAAGTTCTCGAATCCGTTGTTCAACAGCGGCGTCCGGGTCAGCAAATGAGATATCGGTGTCTATACTCTCTGTTTCAGGGTGTTCACGACGATCGGTAACACGGGCAATGAGTGCACCGTGATCGGTCGCAAAGGTCTCGATTGTGGCTGGGGGGACAGAGTCGCCATCACCAGTGATTTCAATCACAACGACAGCATCATGAAGGTCATATTCGCGAAGGCGGTCACAGACCCGCTCAGTTCCCTCGCCTGCGGAAAGATCAACAGATATGAACACAAATGGGCGTGTTTCGAGACTTCGGCGGCGAATATCCACCTCAGTATCGAACGTAATAAGATTATATCCTCGAGCAGACTCCTCAGTGGCGCTTGTCCGCTCTGTGGAACCACAGTAAGTAACCCACGTGTCTTTAACAGTCTCAATACCAGGAGCATGGTTATCTCCGAGTAACATGGCATCAAAGTCAACTGATGCGGCTGTGAGCACCATTTCTGTCTCCCAGTCTCCGTGTGCAAACGGAGTAAACAGCCCATGGCTGACAAGGGCAGCATGAGTAGCCTCATGTGGATCAAATTCATATTCAAGATCCTCTCGTCGAGAGGGAGGAACGTGGTCGAGTCCATACAATGCGAGGTTATTATCGATATATCGTGGTGACCCGTTAAGTCGTTCAGCAAGTCCAAGTCGCTCGAATAAATCCAGCCATTGTCCATGGCGAGTCGACTCGTGGTTACCAACAACAGCAAGAAATGGAATATCAGCCTCGCGTAGATCGCGGAGGATATCGATTGTCTCAAGAAGATCCGTCAGCGATGGACGACGATCATGAAAGAGATCACCCGCATGAATAACCGCGTCGACACTCGCATCACATGCATCAGTGATAACCTGTCTGAAGGCATGAAGAAAGTCCTCGCGTCGCGTTTGCGAGTGGTACTGTTGGTACCCAATATGGGTGTCGCCGGTATGAATCACCCGCGTCATTTAATCCTGTCTTAGATAGGTGCGCCTAAAACGGTTCCGTGCATGCGGGTGGATGAAGATTGGATATGGTCATGAGCCGGGGAAAGCACAAACAGAAAGTTTGTGTGAGGATCGAGAATCTTTCGATGAATCCGCAAGTTGTGTTTCGCAAATCATTGTGTTGTTTCTCGCAGTTGTTGCTTCCGCGTTCATGACGCGACAGAGCTCGCTGGGTCCCGCAATCGCTCGTATTCGTCTTCGAGATCACATGTATCTATAATGAAACCGTCCGAGGTGTGGATATCGATTAAGAATGCCGAGGTCACATCAAGATCCTGGAAAAATCGTTTTGACCGCAGATACATACGGGATGTCACCCGGGTGAATGAACCGTATTATTTATGATGAAGGTATACAGTATATCTGACAATGCAAAAACCACTACTCGTTACAGATTTTCTCGACCGAGCACGTAGGTATTATGGCGACTGCGAGGCAGTCGTTGGAACTGATGGGAGTCGATACACATATAATGAGATTGGAAGCCGTGCGGATGGATTTTCTGCCGCGCTGAAACGCATCGGTGTTGAAAAGGGTGACCGCGTTGCAGTACTTGACCCGAACACGCACTATCATCTTGAAGCTGCATACGGAACATTCCAGATCGGGGGGATTCATACGCCGCTTAATTATCGACTCACCGCTGATGATTATGAGTATATCCTCTCAGATGCCGATGTCTCTGCTGTCTACGCTGATTATGAGTATGCCGAGAAAATTGATGCAATTCGGGATAATGTGCCAACGGAAACGTTCATTACAAATGACATCTCGGAGCTAGACACTGACGCCGAATGGCACGAGTTCGACGATATTGTTGCTCAATCAACCGAGTATAACCGCCCAAGCATGAATGAGGATGAAGTAGTAACGATAAACTATACCTCCGGAACCACCGGTGATCCAAAAGGAGTTTGTCGCACCCATCGAACAGAAACGCTACATGCGCAGTACGTCTCGATCCATCAGCAAATCTCCGATGGTGATGTGTATTTGTGGACACTCCCAATGTTCCATGTCAACGGATGGGGACATATATATGCTATAACCGGACTTGGAGGGAAACATGTCTGCACCCGAGGTATTGATGCCGAGTGGATCTTTAATACAATAAGATCTGAGGATGTTTCATATCTGTGTGCCGCCCCGACGGTCCTGAACATGTTGATGGATCGATATCAAAGCGAGGACGGCGTGAAGACAACTGGTGATGCACCAGTGCGTGCAGCAACCGCGGGTGCTGCACCACCAGAGGCAACAATCAGAACAGTTGAGGAGGAATTTGGATGGGACCTCCTGCATGTATACGGCGCGACTGAGACCGGACCACTCATTACGACTTCAGATGTCGACCGGCGACTTGATGAGAGTGATAACCGATTTGGATTGATGAAAAAACAGGGGATTGGCTATCTCGGGACTGAGGTTACTGTTGTCGATGAGAACGGTGAAAGAGTCCCATGGGATGGTGAGTCAATTGGTGAGATTGTGGTCCGTGGTAATCAGGTGATGGACCGCTACTGGAATAAGCCCGACCAGACTGAAACAGCATTTAGCGATCGGATCGATGGGTATTATCACATGGGTGATCTGGCAGTTGTCGATGAAAATGGATTTATTGAGATTCAGGATCGCAAAAAAGATATCATTATTTCCGGTGGTGAGAATATTTCGAGTATTGAACTTGAAGATACGCTGTTTAGCCATGATGCCGTGAGCGATGTTGCCGTTATCCCCGTACCATCTGAGGAGTGGGGCGAATCACCAAAGGCATTCGTTGTTCCGGTAGCTGGGGACCCACAAGCGCCCAATGTGAGTGAAGCGGAACTGATTGAGCACTGTCAAGAAGCGCTCGCGAGTTATAAAATTCCGCGTGAGATCGAGTTCGTTAGTAACCTACCACGGACTGCGACCGGGAAGGTCCAAAAATATGAGCTTCGCGAATCTGAGTGGGAAGGTCAAGAACGGATGGTCGGGGAAGGTTGAATCACTGTGGAGTCAAACTCTCAGACACCTTTCTCGCTTTTTGAACAGCATATAACTCAAACGATGACATCACTAAACTGTGACAGTGGTTTTGCAGACGATGTATATTCATTATAGTTGAGTGATGTATTAAACGTATCATATTATGAGAGTGAACGAACGTTACGTTCATACTCACCCGTCTCAAATCAAAAAGTACGGAATGAGGCGGGATTACTTCGAACTGGATGTGACCGATGTTGCCTGGGTAGATAATGATACCGACCCCCGTGAACCGCAGGTCAGGATTGATTTTGATGGTCCAACTGACGTACTTGAATCGCAATTAACAGACCCGAATGGGGAGTATCTTGACGCTGATGAAACAGACGTTGCATTCCGATTGCAGGGCTCGGTCGACGATCCAGATACAAGTGGTGTAGTGAGTGTAACAAACCGGATCACCGGTGATTTTATTCTTGAACTGAACGAGTCAGCCGATAGTGTCTTATCATTCATTCGGGCTGCCCGAGAATATGGTCATGACGCGAGTGTTGATACAGAGGGCGGTAGGTACCGTGTCGAACTGTATATTGAAGGGACTGAAGCTGTCGTCTATCACAAAGAAACATTTCTTGTATACGATGCTGATGGGAAGCTTCTTCGTTCACACAGCCTGATTCCCTCTGGTGTTGAGTTGTAGTTAGAGGCAGGGGCAGGTCAGGTGTAATGAGTATCTGTATCTGTTGACCTTCTCACACCGCTGAAACCGTACTGTGCTCTGTAATTCACGACAGAGAAACTGATCATATATGTGCTTGACTAACAATCGTTAGCACTCTGAGCACCCGTTATATCTGGACCCACATTCAGACTCAGTTCGCCTGAAACGCCTGTGTGCGTGTTCCGATTTACAATCGAATAACAAAACTGACATTACTAACAACTGATGACGTGCTCATGCGTGGAGCGTTTGATCGTTAACTTATAATTGTGATTACGGTTCGATCCCTCACTGGGAACACGGCTTCAAATGCACGGAAGGGTCGAGTTAGACGTAACGGAAACTCAGACTCTTTTGTGACCCATATGGACAGGACACTTTGACACGGGACGGTGACTGTGAGCGTCACTGTTTAATTCAACAGTGGAATGAGTAGCGTGCGTGAGTATACAGTTCATATCGTTCTCGATATGGCAGTGCGTCCAGATATTATATGTGGAGCAGGTGCAATCCCACTGAGGCTGTGGATACGCACCGTCACAGCGGCAATTCCCACACCTTTTGATTCCAAAATGGCACATATACTAGTGTTGGCGCACTGGTTACGAATCCAGTGTGGTCGAGCGCCCGAAAACTGGCGGTTCGAGTATGAGTGTAACTGTGAGTGTCCGCCCACTCTGGAAACAGAGTGCCCTCTGTGCAAACAACAACCACCGGGCAAACACCACACAAAGTAACTCCGAGTCCGTGTCCGTGTCCGTGTCGTCGAAATCTGCCGGACTCCCCGAGGCACAAACAACTTCGGGAGCCCGAACATGATAATGGATAGGAGTCCCGGGAGCGAGGGCGGAAGCTGAGATATGGCACTCCCAAGAGACTGCCCACGACCGGCCCCATACCGATTCGAACGGTGTGTTGGCTTGGTATTGGCAGTCTGTCAACCCAAACCTGACATTCCCAACTCAACTCAACGCAGCGCAGTGTGGTGTCGTGGGATTCCTCCGCGTGAACCCGGAGGAGGATGTCAAGTTGGAGCCAAATCCGATTTTCTTCACCAGCTTACAAGCACTAGTTTTCTTTGCTTCGCCGTCTACACCACTCACAAAGAGAAATGCCGAAGACATGGGATCAGTCGGATTCGGGTATTCCATCACCATCGATATGATGTGGGTACCCGCATACAGATGAGAGAGTCCATTGTAAGATGATACGTGTGACTCTCACGTTACCTCGGAGGAAGACATTGACACCGGGGTTACTCCTGAGGAGAAGCCATCTGTGGGTCTTAAACTCCCATGCCTATCCCAGCACTATGGAGAAAAATTCCGACAGAGAAGCAGGAACCCCTGTCCTCAACAACAGCAAGCAAAGGTGATCGCTGTTGGGACTGTGAGTTTCGCTATTCGAAACAGAACAGACAAACGAGCGTTTCAACTCGACTGAGTGTGGTTCCAGAGAGAAACGATACTTACAGTGCCACCGACTGATAACAAATCCTAACTACGACAGAGCAGAGTAGCTTATATTCTGTGACCCCCTCTTGCGGCAGTTGATCCCCAGTGTATCGTATAGATACATAGAATAAGTCACACACCGACATCGTTAATTTTACTCTAATACTTATTTGCGATATAAATTGACGTATGTGAATATTCTTGTTTTTTCTATCGTTATTTGATTCTATCAGCATCCTTTTTAGGAA
>KE356560.1:790757-1015973 GCA_000415965.1 Haloquadratum walsbyi J07HQW1 | reverse complement strand
CAGGTGTAATGAGTATCTGTATCTGTTGACCTTCTCACACCGCTGAAACCGTACTGTGCTCTGTCATTCACCACAGAGAAACTGATCATATATGTGCTTGACTAACAATCGTAGCACTCTGAGCACCCATTATATCTGGACCCACATTCAGACTCAGTTCGCCTGAAACGCCTGTGTGCGTGTTCCGATTTACAATCAAATAACAAAACTGACATTACTAACAACTGATGACGTGCTCATGCGCGGAGCGTTTGATCGTTAACTTATAATTGTGATTACGGTTCGATCCCTCACTGGGAACACAGCTTCAAATGCACGGAAGGGTCGAGTTAGACGTAACGGAAACTCAGACTCTTTTGTGACCCATATGGACAGGACACTTTGACACGGGACGGTGACTGTGAGCGTCACTGTTTAATTCAACAGTGGAATGAGTAGCGTGTATGAGTATACAGTTCATATCGTTCTCGATATGGCAGTGCGTCCAGATATTATGCCATGTTTTGACTACTTGAGTTGATTTCAGTACGGTAGTATATATATTATTGTGTTGGAGTCAAATCCGATTTTCTTCACCAGCTTACAAGCACTAGTTTTCTTTGCTTCGCCGTCTACACCACCCACAGAGAGAAATGCCGAAGACATGGGATCAGTCGGATTCGGGTATTCCATCACCATCGATATGATGTGGGTACCCGCATACAGATGAGAGAGTCCATTGTAAGATGATACGTGTGACTCTCACGTTACCTCGGAGGAAGACATTGACACCGGGGTTACTCCTGAGGAGAAGCCATCTGTGGGGCTTAAACTCCCATGCCTATCCCAGCGCTATGGAGAAAATTCCGACAGAGAAGCAGGAACCCCTGTCCTCAACAACAGCAAGCAAAGGTGATCGCTGTTGGGACTGTGAGTTTCGCTATTCGAAACAGAACAGACAAACGAGCGTTTCAACTCGACTGAGTGTGGTTCCAGAGAGAAACGATACTTACAGTGCCACCGACTGATAACAAATCCTAACTACGACAGAGCAGAGTAGCTTATATTCTGTGACCCCCTCTTGCGGCAGTTGATCCCCAGTGTATCGTATAGATACATAGAATAAGTCACACACCGACATCGTTAATTTTATTCTAATACTTATTTGCGATATAAATTGACGTATGTGAATATTCTTGTTTTTTCTATCGTTATTTGATTCTATCAGCATCCTTTTTAGGAAAAACATTGAACTGGTATTTGACGCTCAAAATCTATTCGATTAGAGCGTCACTGACGGACTGCAAGACTGGTGCTCTCTGCAGTCGACTGATCATAAACGGAGTCCTGCTATAGGTCTCCGTTTTGATCATGCAGAGACAGTTGACTGTGGTTGCACCGACTATCACTTCCGTCATTATCATTCTGGAAGTCACATCATCGTTGCATATCATTCATTTGAGCTGTGTGTTTGGGTTATCGCTCGGTCACGCAATATCAGCTAAGAGAGTCAGTCTGTGCTTCAGCCGATATCACTGACTGGAGAAGAGAACCGAAACGCCATACAACGCTGATTAAGATGTGAAACCGCGTTATCAGGTGATGTATTGCTTAATGATTGAATTACCGTCATCTGCAGGGAGACCGCTCTCACTGGGGACTATCCACAGGTGTCTGAGACCTCGATTTACCGGATTTGCCGCATGGGGTATTGGGACATCAGATGGCAGATCTGCGCCTGTTCTATCTATAAATAGCAATCAACCATATCCCCGGTCGCAACGAATACGCTACAGACTTCAGTCACACGAGCACGATGATGAGTTGTATTCTCAGTCAAGTTTGTTTGAATAGGTCTCAATATTGGTATTGACTTACTCTTTGCTTCTGTCACCTCACTGGGTGTCGCTCAGTGAGTACAGCAAGTCTTCAAGAACTTGCTGACGCGTTCAGGAGTGATACGGTAGACGACGTAACCGAAATGCACGAACAGACACCTCGGCTACTGCACATATGAGCACGGCGAAGGTATCTAATAGCAAGTCTCTCCATATCTCGCCTGTGAGACCGCGAAAAGGATACCAACTGTCGACACGGCTTCTAAGACGTATGTATCAGGGAGATTGGTGCGTTTGTGCCTCAAAATCAAAATCAAAATCAGATCACATTGAAGCCAGCAGGATCAGGACAATGGTATGAGAGTCGTCGATATGGAAGATACCATCACTCAATTAATGCGTGGATATATTTCTGAACATGATTGTCCATTCGGCGTTTAAACCCATCCTGACGGGCAAGTCGATCAAGTTCACGTGAGACGTATGTTCCATACTGAACCGCTTTTTTCGACGCTGTGCGCACGGATTCAGGAACAATTCCATCAGCAGCCATTCTCAGTGCGACTTTTCTTTGATCACCACGAACAAGCAATGATTCTGGGAGTGTGAGAGCCGGGTCAACAATATCATCGTGGAGAAATGGTGTCACAGGGTCGACACCGCCGGCTCGGAGAGCAAGTATATCCCGCTCGGCTTGCCTTGGAACCGTTTCAAGCAACTCTCGTCGGGCACCACGAACCGTCGTTGCGTTCACCCGTGGGTCGGTCGGTGCCTTCTGTACCTTTGCGTATCCGCCAAACAGTTCGTCAGCACCCTGTCCGAGTGCAAGCTGGTCAAATCCGTCCGCAGCGACACGTCGTGCAACGAGAAAAAGCGGAATCGTGATTGCCAGATCCATCGGATTTGTCCGTCCAATCGTGGAAACGAGCCGTGGGATTACCTCGATGATATCCGCATGTGAGATTTCAACGACACGAAGGTCGGCACTCCGGTCCATCGCAGAAAGAGCCTCCTGCGCTGCGGTAATATCATGACATCCGTCGAATCCAGCGACATAACATGGTGAATGTGGACGTCCAGCAGCAATAATTGCGGAGTCAATTCCCCCTGAGAATGCAACTGCCGTCGACGTTTTGGAGTCATCCCTCGTGCGCTGTTGTGTCTGCGTGATAACTGCTTTCTGAACACGTTTACGTGCGACATTATCTGCTGTTGCTGGCGGGTCAGGAAGCGACCAGTATCGATCAATATCGAGAGAGCCGAATCTGAACTCAGATATATCCCTCCTCTCACCCCAATTCCAATCGTCACTCTCAGCGTCAGTGTCTACATTGGTGTGACTGTCACCTGCATGCGTAATTTCATCATCAGATATGACTCGTTGAGACGGGTTATATACCGCCCCAGCTGGTAACGCTGCGGGCGCCTCAAGAGAAAGTGGATTGAATGCCCAATCAGGCAGCATATCGCGTGTAAGCTGTGTAGCCGTTTCGAGAAATATCGGCTGACGACCAAGCACATCACGGACGAGCATTCCATCGATACACCCTGCAAATCCTCCCGTCCCAGCCAACGCGATATCATTGTGAATCGCATCTCGAACCGTTTCTGCTGACGCTCCACGAAGCGTTGGATCATTATCGGTTGATGATTGATCCGATTCATCGATTGATGGGTCTGACACCATCGATCACACCAACTCAGACAGTGTTCGCATGATCCGCCGTTTGACACCACCACTAAACTGTTTAAATGATACTCGCCACGGAGTTTTCGTTCCAATAACACTTGTCTTGCCAGCGACAATTGCATTGAGAATTCCATCGACAGATTGGGTTTCAGTCGAGACTTCTGTGATTGCTTGTCCAACCATTTCACTAATGTGTGCATCACTTCCAGCAGTCATTGCAATATTGTGAGTATGTGCAAACTTCTCGGCTTTTCGGTTCGCTCGTCCGGTTAGAAGTCGGGAATTGTACACCTCAATCGCGTCAGCTGCGGTCAGTTGCGCTGTGGTAATCTCAGCTGCAACACCATGGCGTGCTGATTGAAACGGGTGAGGCACAACAGCAATCCCTCCTTGAGATCGAACTCGATTCAGTGTTTCATGATACGAGAGTCCCGCAGGAACACGTTCGGTAATACCGAAACCGAGTACATGCCCTGCTGCTGATGAAATCTCCATCGCTGGAATCCCAATCAGACCATACTCTGGTGCAAGTTCAGCTGCACGCCGACTCGCCTCAATCTCGTCGTGATCTGTCACAGCAAGCGCATCAAGACCAATCGCTGCCGCTTGCTCCAGCAGTAGCTCAACTGAGTCGCGACCATCATATGACAGCGACGAGTGGGCGTGGAGCTCAACCGATAACACATGCTCTCGTAACCAACGAGATATAAAAAACGCCCCGGTCCGTCTAGAATCTGATACCGATACCGACACCGACACTGACACTGACACTGACACTGCCGCTAACACCGATACCTATTGATTCAACATACGGCTCTATATCAGCCGGTGATAATATGACCACTGTGTATATCCGAACCGACACTTAGACTCATCTCAGCTGGAACGCTCGATTGTGCGTTCCGCTTTGGATGCAGAAATCACAGTCCCAACAACTGATATATGAAAAACTATTATCTGTAGCTTCCCAAACAACGATGAATGAGCCTGTCGGACTCAGATCGTGAACTTATCACGACCGAACTTGAGCGTGAGTTGACGCCTGCAGAGGCTGCATTGTTCGAAAATCTATGGAGTGAACACTGTGCGTATCGATCCTCACGTCCTCTGCTTCAGTCATTCGCCACGGGTGATGATGCATCTGATAATGAGATGGCTGATCGCGTGGTCATCGGTCCTGGTGACGACGCAGCGGTCGTCCGTCTTCAAGATGCTGAAGAAACATCTGAGACACCGACTTACATTACGATGGGCATCGAGAGTCACAATCACCCATCATATGTTGACCCGTATGATGGGGCTGCAACCGGTGTTGGAGGGATTGTTCGTGATACATTATCGATGGGTGCGTACCCGATAGCACTCGCAGACAGCCTCTATTTTGGTCTATTCAACCGCGAACGGACTCAATATCTTCTTGACGGAGTTGTTGAGGGAATTGCTGATTATGGGAATGCGATTGGTGTGCCGACTGTGACTGGAAGTGCTGAATTCCATGAGGATTATACAGGAAATCCATTGGTTAATGTCGCCTGTGTCGGATTGCTCACTGATGAACGGCTTGTCACTGCGGAGGCACAGTCACCGGGTAATAAACTCGTTTTAGTCGGGAATGCCACCGGTCGAGATGGTCTTGGCGGTGCCTCATTCGCCAGTGAAGACCTTTCTGAGGATGCTGAGACGGAGGATAGACCGGCTGTCCAAGTTGGTGACCCATATACAGAAAAGCGACTGATTGAGGCAAATGAAGAACTTATTACAGCAGAACTTATTCAATCAGCACGCGATCTTGGTGCTGCTGGACTTGGTGGCGCCTCCTCGGAACTTGTTGCAAAAGGCGGTCTTGGTGCCCATATTGATCTCGAATGTGTTCACCAGCGTGAACCGGGGATGAATGCAATGGAAATCCTACTTGCGGAATCACAAGAACGAATGTGTTATGAGGTTCATCCAGACGATGTTGCGGCAGTTGGCGACATTGCGAGTAAATACGACCTTGGATACGCTGTGATTGGCGAGATACATGATGGAAATTACGTCTGTACGTTTGAGGACGAGACGGTTGTTGATGTCCCAGCAACATTCCTCGCAGATGGCGCCCCGATGAATAATCTCCCGGCGACAAACCCACCGACACCACAGGAATCAAACCTTCCTGAGATTGACCCAGCGACCGCGTTTACTACAGTCGTGAGCGCCCCTAACACGGCATCAAAACGTTGGATATACCGGCAGTATGACCATGAGGTTGGTCTTCGAACAGCGATGCGTCCTGGTGATGATGCTGCAATCATGGCAATCAGGGAGGCTGACGTTGGGCTTGCACTTTCGTCCGGGGCGGTCCCAGCATGGACGGCATGTGATCCGTATCATGGTGCCCGAGCGGTTGCACTTGAGAATGCAACAAATGTCGCAGTAAAGGGGGCGACTCCAGTCGCTGCGGTTGACTGTCTCAATGGTGGAAATCCAGAGAAACAGGACGTATATGGTGGATTTAAACAGGTTGTTGAAGGTCTCGCGGAGATGTGTCACACGCTCTCTATTCCGGTTGTCGGTGGGAACGTATCACTATACAATGACTCGACATCCGGACCAATTCCGCCGACGCCAACACTTGCGGTGGCAGGAACAACATCGACATTCGATGCCCCACCAGCAGCACTCACCGGAGATGGAACACTTCTATTGGTTGGTCACGGTCATCAAAGCAACAATCTCGGTGGATCAGAGTTGCTTACGCAGTTCGGCGGGACGGATAAGTTTCCAGTGCTCCCCTCAAATCCGGCAGCAGTCATTGACGCACTCGCGCGCGTGGCGGATCATCAATCGACTCTCGCGACTCATGACGTGAGCACTGGTGGTCTTGCGGTGACACTCGCTGAGCTAATTACTTCGGATGCTGGAGCGAGAGTGACCGTTCGGAATAAAACTTCTTTATTCACCGAGACACCAGGTCGTGCAGTAATCGAAACAACCGATCCAGATGCTGTTCGAGAGATATTCGAGGGCGTTGCACCAGTTGTCTCCCTTGGCGACACGACGACAGACGGAACTCTCAAAATTGATATCGATCAAGAAGACACATCTGATGAGTCTCCAGCAGTGACGACTGATGCAGCAACAGTCGCCGACCAGCGACGTGTTCTCCAGAACACACTAGAGTAATCTCAGAATATGAATCAATAGCTTCCAGCTTCCAGCTTCACGTTGAGTTAGTGAATAATATCAGGAGAGAACAAGTGGAATCCCGAGGATAATACCAAGTCCGACCATGGTAATCACAAGACCTGTCGTAACAGCACTCATCTCGAATGACTGCATCGGTGATGTAACACGTATCTGATCAGTTGTCTCACCTGGATGATCGTCAGTAGCTGTGTGTTCATTCATTAATCTCAATATCGGAGTTGGTAATGAATATACTCTTGGGTTCAATATAGTCATGCTGTTATTTGATTAATCTCAGATCGATGGGCACACGCAGCGATACAACAGGTCCCGAGCTGCCCATACACAAGTCATAACTGCCAATTAGACGCACTCTGGCGATAGAACTATGCCGAGTGGTGAGAGTAGCAATGAGCTGATAATTCTATAGTTACATTCATATTAAATACTCAGCCAGTGAACGCACACAGGAGTCACGTTCAAGCCTCGGGGCAGTCAGCTTGACCGCCGGTACAAATCGAATCCTGCTCGTGGTCTTATCCAGAGGGGTGACGACCACCGGCGGTATGAAACAAGAACTGCTAGCGGTGGCGAGAACCACTGTATTCCTCCCTGGCTGCTGCATTATCAGTTATTGGGACTGTGAATTTCGTTACTCGAATATGAACGGAGCGCGCAGACAGGCGTTCCGAATGAAATGAGTGTGGTCTCGGAGAGAAACAATACTCAGAGTCCCGGCGACTATTATGAGGACCGTTGTATCAATGAAACGGAAAGACTGTCATAGAGAGGAGCAGTGCAATAACAGTCGAAACGGTCAAACACATCATCGCTATATACATAATCATCAGATGCTGACAAAGCGAATTATTCCATGTATTGACGTTGACCTCGATGAAGATGGAAACCCAGCGGTCTATACCGGTATAAACTTCGAAGATCTCAAATATACCGGCAATCCAGTGGAAATGGCAAAACAGTACAATATGGCTGGTGCTGATGAATTTGTATTTCTTGATATCACTGCCTCTGCTGTCGGTCGTGAGACAATGCTTGAGACCGTTTCTCGTGTTGCCGATGAGGTATTCATCCCATTAACTGTCGGTGGCGGTATCAGAACCCGTGAGGATATAAAAAACACACTTCGCGCCGGAGCCGATAAGGTATCAATCAATACCGCAGCACTGGAGACACCAGAACTCATCAACAACGGTGCACATGCATTTGGATCACAGTGCATCGTTATTTCTGTCGATGCTCGTCGTCGATTCGATGAGCAAGGTGAAAATTATCTCTCTGTTGACGGTGAGTCATGTTGGTTTGAGTGCACAATTAAAGGCGGTCGTGAAGGGACTGGGATTGATGTCCTCGAATGGGTAACCGAGGTTGAAACTCGGGGAGCCGGTGAATTATTTATTAACTCAATCGATGCCGATGGAACACAAGATGGATATGACATTCCACTAACGAGTGCGGTGTGTGATGCTGTCTCGACACCCGTCATTGCCTCATCAGGATGCGGAAGTCCAGCCGACATGTATGAGGTATTTACCGAGGCTGGCGCGGATGCGGGACTTGCGGCTTCAATTTTCCACTTTGATGAGTATAGTATTGAAACAACAAAGGAGTATCTCGATGAGCGTGGTGTACCCATTCGAACGTGAGATATCAATATCACGACCACAATTGCAACCACAATCGTGATACCGACATCATCTGAGAGCCGTGAGACATTATCTGGAGGTGTCTTGGAGGTATCAACAACTGTTCACACAACAGACTGATGCTGTCGGGACCGAGATAATACTTGGAGTGTTCGTCTCCTCGCTTTCTTCTTTCTGCTTTCTTTCGAGAAAAATCAAGTTGACAAGAATGGACAGGGTCACATCCTGGTGAATTCTTTCTGTCCAATCATAAAATATCGAAAGAGCGTCAATGAGACGGTTAAAGTGCCGCAGTAAATGCAGCTGTAAAGTCATCAACCGTCGTCTGTACTTGTCGTGATGCATCACCAAGGGCATCAAGCGGGTCAATATCCGCGTCAGGTTCTGTCTGAATTGAAAGGACCGGCTCAGTCTGCCCTCCCGATTGCTCTGGGTTAACATCATATGTTGCAGCCGCAACCCCATCGGTCTGGAGCAATGCTCCCTTGATGACATTCATGAATGTATGATCTTCACCAGCAATTTCAATACGGAGTTCGGTGTCTGTTCGTTCAATAACCCGGAGTTCCATATTCGTACTTTTTGATGCCACTGTTTCAGTATTTCGTCTCTGAAAGGAATGTCTCAATCTCAATGTTATTTGCTGATTCAGGATCCACAAGCTGATACTGTTGACCCTGTTTTTTCTGCGTGGTTTCAGCTTTCGTATCTTTTTCAACGTGCTCTACGATGCCAGCCTCAACGAGACACATCAAATGGGCAAATGCCTCCCCAGGTCCGTGTAAGATATGAATTGTTTCGAGTTCACCAAATAATGCAGCACTGACGCGCCATACATCTGCGGTATCGCACTCGGTGAGGACATCGTATAATCGCTGTGTCCGTTCGATATGATGTGTCCGAATCGCATTAACTCGACTCGCTGGGTCGGTAATGCGCTCTCTGTGACCAGGCCATACGTACTCACATTCTGCTCTCGACAGACGATCAAGACTGTTGAGATATGTCTTAATTGGAGACTCAACTCGAAGGTCTGCACCACCAATATTCGGTGTATACTCTGGAAGAATCACATCACCAACAAACGCGAATTGATTGGATTGATTCTCATATTGATATCCAACATGACCTGCTGTATGTCCTGGTAGATGCATAACAGTCAATTCGATATCTCCAGCAGAAATTGTCTCTCCATCGGTCACTGGATTGATATCAACTGCCTCACCACCGATTCCACCGAACCGGTCAAGAAATGACACTAACTCATCTTGTTTTGCTGCCGGAACACCCCATTCCTCAAGTCGCTGCCGTCGCATCTCATGTCGTTTTGTTGAGTCTGTCCCGGTTGCGATGATATCTGCGTCATCGGCATGTGCACGGACTGTGGCTCCTGAAGCGGCTTGAATCTCCCCGGCAAGACCTGTATGATCAGCATGCCAGTGAGTTAAGAGAATTTGATCGATTGATGATATTGAGACCCCAGCGGTAGTCAGCTCAGCCTCAAGTTCCGCTCGGGTTTCCGCGGTCGCGATACCAACATCAATGAGTGTGGTGACATCGCCGTCCAGTAAATATGCATTATTTTCTCCTTCGAATACTGCGTTGCCAAGTTGGATCTGATGGACGTCGACTGTCATATATAGGGTACAAACTCCCCGAACATCAGTACTATGTATGCTTCATGTAAGCAAGAGAATACGATCTTTTATTTCCGCATGGATAACGGATATGAAATAAATAATTGCACCGCTTTGAGTGTGTGTGCTCTGCTCAACTCAGTCATCTCCCAGCGGAGGAATGACCCAATCGATATCAGAGTAGTGTCTACAGTTGTTGGTAATGTGATTGTCGTTATTCGAACATGAAGCAGAACACCCACAGAGGCGTTCCAGGTGAGATGAGTGTGAGTTCAGATATGCCCGGTGTTCAGAGCACCACTGACTGTTAAGTGTGGTTTGTCTCAAAGTTTGACAGGGTCTGTCTCGGTCTGTTGGAATCAGTCGCTCGGGATGAAATATGAGATTTTGATCGCAGTTATATGAAATCTGACAGTGAACGACTCACCAAGGGATGTCATCACACGATTCAATCGCACGCTTGGGCAGCATCGATAGCCTCATGTGCTAGCCGAATGGTATCAGGATCAAGCTCGCTCGTTGTGAGATCCGTTTTCTCATACCATTCCCACGCTGATGGCGGAGCTTCATCAGGCTCCGTTGGGGTAATTGAGCGACTATTAACCCGCGCATAATACACATGATCAATGTGTTGATGACTGACTGTTCCATCCGGATGGGTATTCACATCATAAAGCATCTGGTATCGTGGGTGTGGAAGTGCTTTTCCGGCAGGTGCATCGACCGCTGCTGGCGTATGAATGAGTTCCGCATTAAGTCCGGTTTCCTCATAGACCTCACGGAGTCCAGCTTCGTGCGGGAGCTCATCACGGTCGATATGCCCCCCAGGAGGGATACGAATTCCAAGTGCTTCATGATGGTGTAGTGCTGTTGCATCATCCTCAACAATATATACGGTCGTCGTAAAGTGCCGCGTAGTCTCCATAATGTGTACTCCGTTGTGAGGTACTTGATTCAGGTGCTTCTGGGGTAGACGACTCCTGTAGTTATCGAACAAAGATTCCTTATTTTACTGTTAGCGATATAACGTGGATGCGACACATATGGTAGTTTGAGTATCAGGGCGCCTCCTATGTATGAACTGACAGTATCAATATTTCAGGATAAAAATAGCAACACCTGGATTCACATACATAATTATAATTATACCCATACCCACATCCGCTACCGTTAGCTATAACAGACGATCTCTGTCAGGGAAGGTGGCGAACGCGGTATATTCAGGTGTGACGGTTCCACGCGGGTCTCCGCAGGAGTAAAATTCGCATTCGTGTTCGCGTTCGCTTCCGGTCACTGGCTTTATGCCAGAAATCATAACGAAGCTATAGAGGCACCCACGCCTGTGGTAGTTCACGCAGTCGAGAGTTGTTCCTCCGCCTCAAGCAGTTCGTGATATCGGTTACGGATTGTCACCTCAGAGATGTTTGCGACACTACTGACCTCTTTTTGTGTTACTTTCTCATTGATAAGCAGTGATGCAGCATACACGGCTGCTGCTGCGAGACCAACCGGAGACTTCCCTGAATGAACACCTTGCTCTTTCGCACTGCGAAGGAGTTGGCGAGCGCGTCGCTCAGATTCATCCGAGAGGTCAAGATCGGAGGCAAATCGCGGCACATACTGTTCGGGGTCAGCCGGTTTGATTTGGAGTTTGAGCTCGCGCACGACATACCGATATGTGCGCGCAATCTCGTCGCGACCCACTCGTGAGACGTTCGTGATCTCATCGAGTGACCGTGGCGTCCCGGCTTGTCGAGCAGCAGCATAGAGCGATGCAGTCGCAACGCCCTCAATTGACCGACCAGGTAATAACTCTTCATCGAGCGCCCGTCGATAGATCACAGAAGCCGTTTCACGAACATTTTCAGGGAGCCCAAGAGCCGATGCCATTCGGTCAACCTCACCAAGAGCTTGTTTGAGATTCCGTTCTTTTGAGTCCCGCGTCCGGAACCGTTCATTCCATGTCCGAAGTCGCTGCATCTTCTGACGCTGGGTCGATGATAAGGAGTTTCCATATGCGTCTTTATCCTGCCAGCCAATGTTTGTCGATAAGCCCTTATCATGCATGAGATTCGTTGTCGGGGCGCCAACGCGAGACTTCCGATCACGTTCAGCACTGTCAAACGCACGCCACTCAGGACCACGATCGATTGAGTCCTCATCAACAACAAGCCCACAGTCCGAACAGACAGTCTCACCCCGTTCATCATCTGTAATAAGATGACGCGAATCACACTCTGGACAACGGACGTTTTCTGTCGATTCTGTAGACTGCGTCGTCTCATCGGACACAGTTGTATCTGTATCTTGTTGAGCACCCTCCGTGCGCTCATCTGGTTTCCTTGCGCGTGCGCGCGTGGCGGCTGAGGAATGGTGACTATTGTTAGTCATAACAGGTGAGAAAACGGAATAAACAGTTCGTTTCTCTACTCATAAAGTCGCCCGAATATGATATATATCTGGCGGCCGGATCATCCCTCACTCTCGATTCACTCTCGATAAGGAAGGCGAATATCTGTGGTCTGGATTTGGATGTGTGGATGCGGATGCGGATATGACCACGACTGCGGGTAAAATCAACGCGAACATCGAAAAGACCAGAGTTCGTACAACAGGGAATGATCAGCGAACTCACGGCAGGATGCACCCGTATTTTCGTCCCTGCACACACCGAAACCCTTACTCCTAATCCACGGTACCGCAGATATATGAACGACTCAGCCGTCGGCGCTGATGAGGTAGAACACGTCGCGGAGTTGGCACGGGTTGACCTCACTGAGGAGGAGGTTGATGCTTTCACCACACAGTTTGCGGATATACTCGAATACTTTGATGCACTTGATGAAGTCCCAGCAATCGAACATGAGCCAGACCTTGTCAACGTGATGCGTCGTGACGAGGTTACCGAAAGCCTCGATCAATCAGAGGCACTGCAGAACGCACCCGAGAGTGAGGATGGGCAGTTCAAAGGTCCACGGGTATCATAGGAATGGACCTAAACGCATTCATTACTGCTGAGCAGATTACTCCAGAAGTCAAATCCAAAACGGACACATTACCGCTGGATGGGGTAACAGTTGCAGTCAAGGATAATATTAGCACTGCCGGTGTGCGGACAACTTGTGGATCAGCGATGCTATCGGATTATGTTCCGCCATATGATGCAACCGTGGTTGAACGACTGAAACAAGCTGGGGCGACGATTGTTGGAAAAGCCAATATGGATGAATTCGGAATGGGTGGAACGACCGAAACGTCTGCGTACGGACCAACAAAGAATCCAGTTGATACTGGTCACGTTCCTGGTGGCTCCTCCGGTGGATCTGCGGCTGCTGTTGCGAGTGGTGCTGCCGATGTTGCGCTTGGTTCTGATACAGGCGGTTCGGTTCGGAATCCAGCAGCATTCTGTGGTGTCGTTGGAATCAAACCAACATATGGACTCGTCTCACGATATGGACTCATTGCATATGCGAACTCGCTTGAGCAAATTGGACCAATCGCATCAACCGTCCAGGAGGCGGCTGAACTGCTTGATGTCATCGCGGGTCCCGACCCGCATGATGCAACGACACGATTCGATAATGGTGAAACATCAATCAGTCGTGTTGATCCGATAGACTCAGACTCAGACTCAAACACACAGACAGAGACGGTATCATCGCACCCAGCCACGACAAAAACGTATGCAGCAGCCGCCGACGGAGATGTTTCCGGTATGACCGTTGGCGTTGTGACTGACCTTCTTGATGGTGCTGATGACCGCGTTGTTGAGACATTCCATACGGTAATCGCTGATCTTGAATCACAAGGTGTTGAGATTGTCGAAGTTTCACTTGACTCACTTGAACATGCAGTGCAGGCGTATTATGTCATTGCGATGTCAGAGGCGTCATCGAATCTCGCACGATTTGATGGCGTTCGATATGGACCAGGTGGTGGACCGGCTGAGACAGCGAATGAGACGACGCAAGATATTGATGCGAACGACGGCAATTGGAATGACTCCTTTGCCGCAGTCCGGGATGTTGGCTTCGGTGAGGAAGTCAAGCGTCGCATTCTCTTGGGAACATATGCGCTCTCAGCCGGATATCACGACAAATATTATGAAAAAGCACAGGATGCACGTGAGTGGGTAAAACAGGATTTTGAAACAGCTTTTGAGACGGCTGATGTTCTCGCGACGCCCACGATGCCTGTGCTTCCTCCTGCGATTGGTGAGAGTCTTGAAGACCCGCTCAAATTATATTTAATGGATGCAAATACTGTGCCGGTTAATCTTGCCAATCTTCCTGCAGTCTCAGTGCCGGCAGGAGAGGTCGATGGACTGCCGGTCGGGTTCCAGGTGATTGGTCCTGCATTCGCTGAAGAGATAATTATCCGAACAGCCGCGGCTGTTGAGTGAAGATGGTTTTTCTCAGTCCCTGCGAACGTCTTCGTACTCATATATGGAGATAATTACGATAGAAAGGCGATTGTAGGATCTGGAGGGCGAGAAAACCTACGAGTTTTCTCGTGAATCGTCCGTCATCATTCAGTTTCACTGGACAGTGACAGTTCAAATCCCTACTGTCAGATTGGTGGATGTAAGACGGACACTTGGTAGTTAGATTGGATTGGATTGGTGTTTGCCACAGTTACGACCACAATCACGAGCTCCAGTCGAAATCACAACGCGAGCCTCCCGCCCACGCCGAAATTAACCAACCAGATAACTCCGAGTCCTTACCGAATTATTCGGTCCAGAGGAGAATCGGGGGCGTGGTACTGCTCGTCGCTGTTGGAATCGAAACCTTCGATTCCCGCCAATCCGAGTCGACGTAATAGAAGAACCTCGGGAAGCCCACGCTCGTGGGAGGATGTCACTGTTGCCAATATTCGGGGGTTAAAAGCACAATCACTGGCAGTATCTCCAGACGACCAATCCACATCAGTATAACCATCAATAACTTACTGATAGGCGAAAATGACAGATAACTACCCATCGGTCCAACGAAACCGAACCCTGGACCAACATTTCCGAGCGTTGCTGCGGTTGCTGAGAGGAGTTCTAATGTGGTGATATCGGCGCCGACCCGAAATGCATCAATTGCTAATAGTCCAGCACCAATAAAGAAGGTAACAATGTATAACAGTGTAAATGCGTAGATTCCACGAACCGCTCGTTCATCAAGTGGCTGTCCACCAAGTCGAACCGGTCTGATAGCCTCAGGATGTGCAGTCGTGAAGAGTTCTCGACGAACCGTCTTGAGAATAATATACCATCGAACGATCTTAATTCCACCACCCGTCGACCCTGCAGAGCCACCAATAAACATCGCGAATAAGAGGAGATACTGCGCTGGTGTTCGCCACGCATTGAAATCAACATTCGCGTATCCAGTTGTCGTGACGATAGAAGCAATCTGGAAGAGGGCATCACGGAGTGCAGGCTCAAACTGTCCGGGGACGGTTGAACGGAGTGTCTCGAGATACGCTGTCTCAACTGTTCCGCCAGCAGGTGGATTTGGAATCAGACTCTGTGTCGAGAATAAGACCCCGGTTAATACTGCGGTGAGCGCCGCAAGAACGCCAAGATAAAATTTGAACTCTGAATCATCAAGCAATCGGCGAGGATTCCCGGTGACAGCGCGCCAAAACAGCGCAAAGTTAGTACCTGCAGCAATCATGAATGGGATAATAATCCACTGTGCGGCTGCACTGAATGCCTCAATACTCCGCGCCTCAGGTGAAAATCCACCAGTTGGCATTGTCGTCAGTGCGTGTGAGACAGCATTATAAAGTGTCATCTGTGGATCAAGCCCGGTTAAGAAAAGCCCATACAGGAGACCTGCCTGAATAACAGTTAATCCTAAATATGCAACCCAAAGTGCGCGTGCTGTCTCAGCAATTCGCGGTGTGAGTTTTTCGATACCAGGGCCAGGTGCTTCTGTCTCCATTAGTTGTGCACCACCAACTGACAGTTCCGGGAGGATTGCCACTGCGAGCACGACAATTCCCATCCCACCGAGCCACTGAGTAAGTTGTCGCCACAACATAATTGAACGGGTATGTGAGGAAAATGAGATGTCACCAAGGACAGTTGCTCCAGTCGTCGTGAATCCACTCATGCTTTCAAAAAGTGCATTCACTGGATTTGCAAGCGTTGAGGTCGGGTGAATCGCCGAGGTAACACCGGGTACTCCATGTGCCTCAACGAGGTATGGAACTGCACCGACAATCGTCACCGCAATCCATGTTAATGCAACCATCAACAGTCCCTCGCGTGGTCGAATGTCGGGATTGTGATCGATCCGGTCAAGCGTAAATCCAACAGTTCCCGTAAGGATCATCGTCGCAATAAACGGCATAATTGACTCTCCATACCAGAGTGCGACGACCAGCGGAATGACTAGTGGGACGGTGAGATATTTTAACACCAACCCAACAAGACTAATACTGGCTTTATAATCGACACGGACTGTCATCAAGGATGTAATTGTATTTCTCGCGCAGTTTGTGTAGTGCTTTCGAAATGATTAGCAAGGACAAACACAGCCGATTCATACTGATAATATTCGATGGTAAACATGGTTAATTCGAATCGAACTGATACATAGCATATAGATAATAATAATCGGATAGGTAGTGATGGGCAGTAAAGAAACCGTTTGTATAATGCTAGTTAGTTTAGTTACGATTAAGTGTGTTGTCTCACAGCTTCGGTGCTGCGACATCAACCACATCAGTATCGACAAAGACAACAACGCGGTCACCGACTGTGATCATCGTGTCACCGCGAGGAGTAATAAATTTATTATCTCGAGTTATCGCACCGACAACAACCCCGTCGGGGAGGTCATTAATAGCATCACGGATTGGGCGATCAGCAAGGATGCTATCTCTATCAATCTCAATTTCGAGCACCTCAGCCTTATCGGACTCAATAAGCGCAACATTTTCAGCATCACCTTCGCGGGTAAACTGTGTGATTTCCTCGGCGACCACCTCACGTGGGCTGAGTCCGACATCGACACCGACTGTTTCGAAAAGGTCGACATACTCAGTCGTATTAATTACAGCAATTGTTCGTTCAACACCCATCAAAGAAGCTAACAATGAAACAAGGAGGTTTCTCTCATCAGAATCAAGCACGGTCACGACAACATCTGCATCACCAACTCGCTCGCGCTCAAGAAACTCAATATCAGTCGGATCAGACTGCATCACGATTGACGCAGGAAGCTTTTCTGCGAGTTCACGCGCACGATCATCCTCTTGTTCGATAACTCGGGGAGTAATGCCTTGTGCTTCAAGTAACCGGGCGATATGATATCCGATTTTTGTTCCACCGATAATAACGACCTCCTCGGGATCGGCTGCTGTTTCCTCGGGGTCGACAGTGCTTGCGAATTCTTGGACACTCCCGGGCGAACCAATAACAACAACCCGGTCTGCTGGGTGAAGCGTCGTCTCACCACGCGGCATCTCAACGGCGCCATCACGCAAAATTGATGCAAAAGTCAACGACTCGAATTGGTCGGCTGACGCGATTGTCTGTCCAGCGATTGGGCTCGCCTCGCTGAGTTCGAACTCTGCCATTTGTACCTCACCGTTCGCGAAAGGATCAACATCCCGAGCAGCGGGGAGTCCAATCATACGAGCAATTGACTCTGCGGTGAGAAGATTCGTACAGACCATAAAATCAACACCGAACGCGCCATTGGAGCGCTGCCATGTCCGGAGATACTCAGTATCTTTCACACGGGCAATCGTGAATGCGTCCGCGACTGCTTTGACCGTCGAACAAACAACAATATTCGTCTCATCGTCGTCAGTCGAGGCAATAACCATATCAGCTTTGTCGATACCTGCATCTTCAAGTGTGCCCATAGAGGTTCCATCGCCAACGGTTCCGAGCACGTCCAGTGAGTAATTCAGCTCTTCGACGCGACTTGCATCATAATCAACGACGATGACATCGTGTGATGGTGCGAGATCAGCAGCAATACTCGACCCCACCTGCCCTGCACCGACAATAATTATATGCATAAAAGTCCCTCAATCTGACAGTTGTGTCGGTTTTGGATTCTCATCGCTCTCTAATCATGTCTGGTCTGGCGGCTTTCATCTTTCGCATTCTCAAGAATATGCCACGACATGTCAAGATGCATCTACACAGAATCGTCGAAAATTATTGTCTAAGTTGTCTTGGATACATTTTCGACCGCATTGTGACATCTTCTCGACTGTAAACGAGGGAACTTCCCACAAGCGTCCGCTTGCTTGGGAGATTGACGGGGCACACTCCGGGATGGAATGCTGGCAGTGCCACACATCTGTTTCTCTTACCAGTCGTTGGCAATATGATCAGTGTTTATATCCGAAACCACACTAACTTCGACTAGAACGCCCGGTGACGCGTTCCACTTCGGATACAGAAATCAAATTACCAACAACTGTTACCATCTCTCCCATTGAGAGACGGGACGGGGATTCGGGAGTCTCTCGTGCTTCTTAGATTCCCTTCGCCTGATGGATGACCTCCACGGTAAAACGGTCAATCCCGAGACTGTCTCACTGAGAGAACACAGAGAAACCATCTCGGTGAGCGTGAGCACTCGATACGACGGAGAACCCTGAAAACTAGGTGTACGCGCGGGCACTGTCTTCACGGGTTGAAACGCGAGGTGTGAGCACCCTCAGCCGTTTGATAATAATCCGTTTTTGAGGATTAATATTGTGTGCTTATCAAAAAACTAGGTTGGGTGATGTTCAACTGTGAGTTCGACCGGTCGCGTGCGACCTTCGAGATCCGCAACAACACGCTCGACCGTCTCTTTTGCTTCATTCCGGATTGCAGGCTCAAGTCGATCAATGACCCACCCAAATGAGATAAATCGTGGAAGATTGATGCTCGCTTTATTTGCTGAGTCAGGATCATATGTCGCCTCAAATGTGACACGGGTGGCTACGTCAGCTGCATCTGGAGCGGTCAGGGGAAACGAATCATCCTCAATTTTCGTGAGTCGCCATCGACCGTGGGCGTTGAGGTTTTCAACAATCCGCCAATCAATAGTGTGTGGTCTGTTCGTATCAGTCACCTCTGATTCGACAGTGTATGTCAGTTTCCACCATGCAAATTTTAGTCCATACCGTGTATTTGATTCTTCAGTCTCCTTGGATTCCGATCGTGTAAGTACTTCACGGAGATGATCTGAGTATGCAGCATATTGTGGGAATCTGATGAGAAAATCGTATACTTCATTTCGAGGGCGGTACACGACAGTGCTAACGACAAGTTCATCCACGTCGTCTGATGACTTTCGCCGAAGCGGAATGAGTGTTATGGGGGCTTCAAAATAGCCAGGTTGAGTCTACACAAAGTGGATGATTTTAATCTGCGGCTTGACCTTCCCCCGTGTGAACGCGAGGAAAATCCCGAGCGCTGGGATAATAACGCAGACGGGAGTAAACCAGACTGATCAAATATGAGGAGCAAAGAACACATCCCCTATATGACATCCTCTCGCAGTCGGAGAAACGAATATTCTCCTGATTTTCTGTCATCTGACACCAGGTTTTAGCCGACGCCTGGTAAATATTATAGCAATGTTGAATGGCGTTAATGTCGCACTGGGTGTGTCGGGGAGTATAGCCGCTGTCAAAGTGGTTGAACTCGCCCATGAGCTTCGTCGACAGGGTGCGACTGTTCGGGGGGTGATGACTGAGAGTGCACAGGGGATTATTCACCCGTGGGCTGTTGAGTTTGCCACCGAGAACCCAGTCGTGACCGATATAACCGGTCAAGTCGAGCATGTCGAGCTATGCGGTCGGTCCGGATGGGCTGACGTGCTGTTGCTTGCCCCAGCAACAGCAAATACTGTTGGAAAAATCGCTACTGCAGTCGATGATACCCCAGTAACGACATGCGCGACAACAGCACTTGGTGCGGATGTTCCGGTAGTCATTGCTCCTGCGATGCATGAACCGATGTATGATCATCCAGGAGTGCTTGATGCGATTGAGACGGTTGAATCGTGGGGTGTAACCTTTGTGTCTCCACGTATCGAAGAGGAAAAAGCGAAAATTGCAACAGAAGACGCAATCATCACCGCAGTAGCGAGCACTGCCGGGTCACAGCCGCTTGCTGGGCAACATATCGTGGTAACTGCAGGCGCGACCGCAGAATCAATTGATCCTATCCGAGTGCTCACGAATCGATCTTCTGGACGAACAGGGCGAGCTGTCGCACGTGAATGCCGAATCCGTGGGGCTGAAGTGACACTCATCCACACTGGGGATGATGTTCATTATGCACAAACACGGTCGGTTGAATCAGCCGCGGAGATGCGATCTGCGACGTTTAAATCACTTGATACCGGAGCAGATGCACTTGTGTGTGCGGCTGCGATCAGCGATTACACTGTTGATACTGCTTCTGAGAAGCTTCGATCAGGCGAGCCACGAACGCTCAAACTAGAACCAACCGAAAAGCTACTTGATGCAGTACGAAACGCGTACCCGGAGCTTCCGATAGTTGGATTTAAAGCTGAAACATCGGGTGATGAGGAATCAATGGTCGCTATGGCAGAGAGTCTCCGTAATCGGATTGATCTCTCTTTTGTCGTTGCAAATAATGCCTCAGTGATGGGTAACACTGAGACGCGTGCGATTCTTGTTGATAATTCAACAACAGTTGTTGATGACTCAAAACAGGTTCTTGGTGCAACTATTGCAGATAGGCTTGCCGAGAACATTGATGATAATTAATGGAGCATCTGGAGTACGTGGTAGTATCATATCTACTCATGTCTCGACTTCTTTACTCCGCTGGAAAAAAGACGACTCCGGTGTTTCTGTCAAAAATCTCCTGCTTCAACGACAGGGCGGATTTGGAACTGGAATCACAATCTGAATCAAACTGAGAATTACAACTACGAATGACCACGGCCGCAACCAGTATTTTCTGTTGGTCCTCATCATCACGAACAATTTGCGCTCCATGGCGCCGGTGGGCATGCATGGACGTGGTAGTTGCTTCCGGGTTACACACTGAAAAACGCAATCCAGTGCACGGTGTTGATACGCGCCGCCAGCTGTAGGAATACTCCATAATCCGAGCGCCCGCTTGAGCTTTCAACAAGAAGGGTAACCGATAGACGACCAGACGAGACTGTGGGAATCAATCGGGATGGAGTCGGTATTGTCTCCGTCTCTCAGCGAGGATTCCCCGAAGGAGATATTCAGCTTGTGCGTTCCCTCCGTTCTCAGAGACGCTCTTAGCTGGAACGTCAGTGGTAACCATTCGGTTGTGAGTAAGGACGTGCTTACAGTGCGTGTAGTCCTGCCAGAGGGATCTCCCCGCGTACAGCGAGCGTCAATGACGACTGGGCATTCAACCAGTGAGGGAGCACGAGCCCCTCAGAGTCTGAGATAAATTGAGATGAGTGATCATGAATCACATGGACATGGTTCCAACAAGCGCAATGACAAGGACAATAACAACAAGAAGAACGCTTGTGCCAATCGTTGCTTGTAAACTCCCATCAGTGAGTGTGTCTGGGTCTCGTTGAAGAAGCACCGCCGCCGGTTGTCGAATTGAGCCGTATGGGTCAGCAGTAATCGAAAGCGAGCGCGCTGCAATAGCCTGAACAGTATTATCAACAACTGCGAACAGCTCTGTTGTTCCGCGGACAAAACCACGAGTAATGTAGAATGCTCCGGGATTGATTATCGTATCAATATCAGGAACTCTCCCAAGATTGGAAATTGGCTGTTTGACGATTGCAAATCCAATGATACCAAGCACGGCAAGCACGATGCCTTCGGTCAGATGCCCCAGTGTGAATGGGTGTGCATCAGCGGTGCTTCCCGGGAGCAGGGCAAATAATGCATCTGGGAATAAGCCAAATAGAACACATAATGTCGCGACACCAAGCATCGCGACACGCTGACCCGTGGCTGACGGGATAATATTACTTTCACCCTCCTCACTTCGATCAATCGCTCCTGAATCAGGGGCTGAGCGAATGAATGCATAATATCCGAATTTAATGAATGACATGAATGTTCCGACACCAGCCGCAAGTAATATATAAAAAATCCCATCAAGATTCTTTTTATCTGCTGCTGCGGTAATCATTCCTTTACTAACAAAGCCGTTGAATCCGGGGAATCCACTGATTGACAGCGCCGCAATCGCAAAAGCCACTCCGGTGAGTGGGAGATACTGACGAAGCCCACCAAGATATTTGAGATTCTCCTCACCAACGCGAGCGACAACGACCCCGGCAGTCATGAACAGCAGTGCTTTATACAGAATATGATTGAATACATGCGCAAATGCGCCTGCTGTTGCGAGAGCAGTGCCAATACCGATTCCGGCGACCATATATCCAACTTGTGATTGAATATGATACGATAGCAGTCGGCGCATATCATTCTGCAAGAGTGCATAGACAACCCCGACTAATGCCATTGCTGCGCCCATATATGCGATAAGAACATTCCCATCGGGGAACGCGCGAGCAAGACCGTAGACACCAGTCTTCGTAGTGTAAACAGAGAGAAAGACGCTTGCGGCGACATGCGGTCGAGGGTACGTATCTGGAAGCCACACGTGCAATCCAACAAACCCAACATTCACACCGATGCCGACAGCAGCAAGCGCAGCGGGAATCCCCGGTGTCAGTCCATTTGCTGCGGTAAATAAGAACGAACCAACATCGACGTAATGCCAGATCACGGCTGCAATCAATAAACTCCCACCAATGCCGTGGTAGATGGCGTATCTGAATCCAGCACGAACGGCTTCGCCACCGTAGTCCCAGACTAGTGCTGTGCTGGTAATAGCCATCAACTCCCAAAAGAAAACGAGCGTCAACCAATCACCAGCAAACACGGAGCCGATGCTCGTCCCAACGTAGCCAAGTGCAAAGGCTGTCTGTCGGTTTGATGCCTGCGAAGAGTATGAGTAGAGGACTGCTGCCGCACCGATTGTCCCAAAGATAACACCCATTACCCGGGAGAATGCATCCACGTTGAATAACACAGCATCGAATCCAAGAAATGTGACCGGTAAGTGTGCGCCAGCGGGTGAAATAAGTGAAATAACCGCAACGCCAGCAGTCACAATTGCCCCTAACCCATGACCAACCCGACGCGAGAGAAACGGTGCAATGAGCGCAATGCTGAGGATTGCAAATGCAGGCGGAAATGGGATTACAAATTCAATAGTCGGTAACGATGGTGCCGCAGCAGCCGGAAGTAACAGGTGTGTGGTATTGAATACAGAGAAAATTGACTGTGTAACCGTCTCGGTGAGAGTGAGCACGAACATCACAGCAGAAATTAATGCAGAGAACCCACTCATATTACCACCCCCGTCGCTGCAGTAACAACCTGTTCGATTAATGAAAGAAACACGGCTTGTTGTGGGATAACCCCAAGCACGACTGCACCAGTAACAGCAATCACAATTGGTGCAAGCATAAACCATGTACTCTCTGTGCGGACGGTACGTCGTTCCCATGCAGGGTCTGATACATGCATATCATCATTATTTTCCTCAGTTTTGAGCGTCTCATCGTCACCATCTGAGATACCGAGGTCGGGATCATCTCTTAGCGTCTGAGTATCATCACGATTGATGCTGGCGTTGGGACTGTGCTCAGTCTCAGTTTTACTTTCAGGTGTATCGGTAAGTGGCGTATCCGACGCGTGAGTAGACGGAGAAGCGTCCGTCGATGACGATGAACGACTGGCAGTCTCTATGCTAGTGTTGTCTTCTCCTGTATTCATCGTTGCATTCGGATTCGCAGTCTCATCTCTGTTATTTGCCGTTGTCTTCCGCGCAGAACGTTCTGTGTCAGCGGTAGAAGTGGTGGTGTGGTCACTCGGATACATATCAACGGCGTATGTCGTCTCTGCGTTTGGATCGCTGGGACCATCTGGTATCTTTGGCTCCTGCTGTGAGGACTCAGCGTCAGTGTCGTCTGGTTGTCCATTGGCATTCCCATCACCTGTCGTAGCGATATCAGCAGTATCATCACCATCAGACTCAGACTCAGTTTCTTCGGTGTGTTCATCACCGTACTCACGCCCATGTCCATGTCCATCGGTTCGAATCGGGCGCCATTGCCCACCGAGTGAAAATTCGATAACTGGTTTCGCGTCTGTCTCAACCGCAGTCTGGAAGAATGCTTGATACACAATCGGCCAGAAGTATGCAATATTCAATATTCCTGAAGAAAGCAGCACAATTGCGAAAATTGGGTACCCAGCGTCGACGGACCCAATAAGTAAATACCACTTACTGACGAACCCTGCGACGAGTGGTAATCCAGCCATGCCAACACTCGCAATGGCAAATGCACTCATTGTCAGTGGCATACGTCGACCAATACCAGCCATCTTGCTGATATTATCTGTATGAGTCTCGACATGGATGGCACCTGCACAGAAAAATAGTGTTAATTTCATAAATGCGTGAGCGGGGATATGGAGCAATCCTCCAATCAGTGCCTCTGGGGAAAATAACCCAAGTCCAAGGGTAATGTATGATAGCTGGCTGATTGTCGAATATGCAAGTCGTCGTTTGAGATTATCCTGTCGTAACGCGATGATACTCGCAATTACGATCGTCACTGCCGCAATAGCAGCTAATGGAACCCCGACTCCGAGTGCTGCGACCGTTTCTGGACCGTACACATCGAAAACAAGACGGGAAATACCAAAGACACCACTTTTGACGACTGCAACGGCATGTAATAATCCCGAGACTGGGGTAGGGGCAACCATCGCATCTGGAAGCCACGAATGAACTGGTATGAGCGCTGCTTTCACGCCAAATCCACCAGCGAGAAGGGCAAACGCCCCACGAGCGATTAGTGGGTCAATAGAGGCAAGCGAAGCAATGCCTCCAGGGGTGAATGCAACAGTCCCAGTTGACCAAAAGACAAGCACAATACCAGCAAGAACAGCAACACCACCGCCGAAGGTGTATGCAAGATATTTTCGACCTGCCGCCCGTGCCGCATCGCTTTCATCATGTGTCACAAGCGGATATGTTGCAACGGTAAGTAGTTCATAAAAGATATATAGAATAATCAGATTTGATGCGAAAGCAACACCAATTGCTGCACTAACACTTCCTGCGAAGGATGCGAAATATCGTGTTTGTGCATGTTCATCCAGTCCACGCATGTACCCAATACTGTAGAAACTCGTGATGACCCACAAGAAGCTTGCAAGCAGTGCGAAGAGCGTTCCAAGTGCATCTGCGCGGAGTGTGAATGCAACACCGGGAACAAACGTTCCAAGATTGGTAATGTAGACATTCCCACTAAGGACCGCAGGAAGAAGGCTTGCAATGACACCGACTGTCGACACGGCGGTGACAATTGTTGCTCCTTCACGAATATTCGGGTATCGACGCGAGAGAACAATCCCTCCAATACCGATAGCTGGGAGTATGACCGCCAGTAGTGGCTTGAGTGAGATAATCGTAGACATCAGAAGTATACCTCCACTGCCGGTTCTAATATGGTGATCAGATCTGATGCGGCAAGTCCAAGCCCGATTGCACTGATTGCTGAAAGTGTGACGATTATACGGGTTGTCGTACTAATTGACGATGCTACAAGGGTATCGCCACCGTCGGTTGTCATATTCATACTCATATCTGATGTTTGTTCATCGACTGAAGACGGAGACCGAAAGTACAGACGCTCAACAACACGTAAGAAGTACGCAAGTGTAAGCATGGTGCTGACAACAGCAACAACACCAACAGCCCAGTGACCGGCTGAGACCGCACCGAGCACGATTTGCCACTTACCGGCAAACCCAATCGCTGGTGGGACACCAACAAGAGCGAACGCGAGCGTTGCAAATCCAAGACTCACAATTGGTGCACGTCGACCAAGACCGATCATATCATCAATTGTCTGTCCCCCGGCAACGCTTGCCAGACCTCCAACGGCAACAAATAGACCTGCTTTCATCACAGCATGACCAACGAGATGAACGACACTTCCTGTGAGCGCTATTTGATTCATCACTGCAATCCCAGCGATAATCAGACCAAACTGTGCAACTGAAGAATACGCAAGCATCCGTTTGAGGTCTGATTGAACAACAGCGAGAACGGATCCAACGATGATACTCACTGCTGCGACCCACGCAAGCACATCAAGCGCGAGTGGAACGACCGATGCAAACGAGGGAGTGAAAACGGTATATATAATCCGAAAAATTGCATACGCAGCGGCGGTAGAGACTAATGCAGCAATATATGCGGTGACACTGTGCGGTGATTTAGCATATGCATTTGGCTGCCACGTATGAACTGGGAATAATGCTGTTTTGATTGCAAGTCCCGTCATCAGCAAGATGAATCCAGTCACAACCAGTGGTGTGTCATATCCAACCGCCGGTAATTGAGTTGCAAGGTCAGCCATATTCAGTGTCCCTGTCGCGACATAGAGATATCCGACGCCAAGGAGATACAATGATGCACCGATGGTACCAACGAGGAGATATTTTACACTTGCAAGCGCAGCGGCAGGCGACCGGTTGGCAGCCACGAGCGCATAGGTGGCGAGACCGGTAATCTCAAGAAAGACATAGAGATTGAATAAGTCACCCGTAATGACGACGCCGGAGACTCCAGCAGTAAGTAACAATAATTCGCTGTAAAACGCATTTTGACGTGGTCCAACACGGCGAGTATATCCAACAATCAAGATGGTGATACTTGAAATGAGAATAACAAGCACTGCCGTCACACTATCAGCAACAAGTTCGATTCCGATCGGTGGCTGGAATCCGCCAACAGCATAACTGAATTGACCGCCAGTTAGGACCTGTTGTGCAACAACACCCGCAAGTCCAAGATGTACAACGGCAGTGATAGCCGCTGTTGCCCATCCAGCATCATTCCAGAGATACCCAAGAGCGACTGGAAAAAGCGCTGCAAACAGTGGAACAACAACGAGCAACGGGAGTGCGTCAGTCATTCAATTGCACCTCCCGAATCACATCCTCATCAAGACTACCATAGGCATTGTACACGCGGATGATAAGCGCAAGTGCAACAGCAGTAAGACTCACTCCAACGACGATAGCAGTCAAAATAAGTACGTGTGGCAGCGGACTCGCATACGCGGTTTCGGTTCCTGTTCCTTTCTCGATGAGTGGGGGAGCAGCGTCGTTGACATATCCACTTGCAATAAAGAAAAGAAAAATACCGACTTGGAAGATATTCAAACCAATTACCTTTTTCACGAGATTTGAGCTATTAATCACTCCATATAATCCAATTCCAACTAGTGCGACAAAGACGATATAGCTGTATCGTGAGGTAAGTAGCTCAATTGGAGTCATGAGTGATCACTTCCATGTTGCTCCTGTGATGAGCGCTGGTCAATACTTTCCTGTGTAAGCGCATCCTCGCGGGCGAGTGTAAAAAAAAGCCCTATGAGGACACCTGAGACAATCGCGCCAATCCCAAGTTCGACCAGTTCAATTCCATACTTTATCCCAGTTGTTCCAACATTGTATGCAGCGTATTCGAGAAACTGACCCTGAATCAGCACTGCACCAAGTCCAATGAGAATAAACACTCCGCCACCGGTCGCGATTGCGGTACGAATAAGTGGTCCCTTAATCCACCGTCGTGTTGCGTCGATGCCAAACGCGAAGCCAACCAGTAGAACCGTTGAGGCAACAATAACACCACCCTGGAAGCCACCACCGGCGGAGTCAGCACCATGAAACATCACGAACAGCCCATATGTGAATATGAATGGGACGACCAATCTGACCGTCGTCATAATAACTGTGCTTTCAACGTATATTGGGTCATCGGTACTTTCAGCTTCGATACGGCTCCGAGCGCCACTGGATGTGTCTGATCTGTTACTCATGCATATGTCTCCTGTTGAAGAACGACAAGGACGGCTAGTCCCGCAGCGATAACGACTGTTGCCTCACCAAGAGTGTCAAAACCACGATATGCCGCTAATACCGCGGTAACAGCATTTTCAACCCCTGTCTCCGGATATGCGTTCTCAATGTAGTATGATGTGATTGATGATGTCGCGATGGGCGATTGTGGGCTTCCAACCGCAGGAAGATTATCAACCGTTGTTGCAAGGAGCCCGGCGAATAGTATGGCTGTTACAGCGGCACGCGGATTAACTTCTTCAAGAAGCCGGTCACCACTCTGACGAACGGTTCGTGCAATCGTAACAAGCAGTAATGTTGTGGTAATACCAGCACCAACTGCCGCTTCAGTGAGTGCAACGTCCGGTGCTGCAAAGAGGATCCACGTAATCGCAACACCAAAGCTGAATGTAGCGAACGCAATGATTGCATTTAAGACGTCATAAAGAAGGACTGCAGCAGCGGCAACAACAACAGCAAGCGTCAGCACAGATGCAAGTATTCCCCATTGAAGTGGAGTCATTAATCATCACCCTCCGTTTTTACTTCCGTGTCTGCTGTCCACGGGACGATATTCTGATCGTATGCTGCGCGCGTAATTGCGTGTGCAGCCGTCGGGTTTGTAATAAAGACAAATATCGCAAGGAGGACTGTTTTTGCGGTTGTCACGCCAGTCCCGAATACCAGTGCAACACCGGTGAGTGTAAGCACAATACCAAGGGTGTCGTTTTTTGAGGTAGCATGCGCGCGAGTATACAGGTCGGGAAGTCGAATGACACCAATGGTAGCAACAATCCCAAAGAATGTCCCGATAAGAACGAGGATAATCGCAACGATATCGAAGGGTGACATATCAGATCACGCCTCCGCGCTCAACGGTGAATTTCGAGATTGCGATACTCATCAGAAAGTTTAACATTGCATACACTAGGGCAATGTCGAGAAAGCCGGGACGGTCAAGAGCTGCTGCAAGGAGTGCCAAGACGACCACCGTTGTTGTCCCAACACTGTTTACTGCGATGACTCGATCCTGCATTGTTGGTCCAGAGACGATTCGATATGAAAGTATGACTGCCGACAGAACAAGAATAATAGCAGCGCCAATAAATACAGCCTCAACTGGTTGGTTCAAGCTTACCCCGAAAGTAGCCTGTATAACAGTTGCGATAGATACAGTCATTAATCAGCCTCCTGTGGCGTCTGTGATGAAGATGACTCAGGGATAATATCTGTGTTGAGCTCAGACTCGGTATCCGTCGGAATTGAAAGGATGCTATTACGCTCTGTTGGTGCCGGAAACTGGGTGGCTGCTCGTCCATAGAAGACGAATCGAACGGCTCGTTCGAGCCCACCAGCACTCAGATCAGCGCGTGCGCTTTCCGTCAACGTGTGAATATAGAGTCCGTCATCATCAACATCAACTGTCAATGTTCCGGGAGTGAGTGTGATGCTATTTGCAAGCGTCATCACGGGAAGTGCCCCTCTGACGCCAGCACGAAACTGTTGCATCTGTGGATCGATTGGAAGTGAGGGATGAAGAATGATATACGCAATAGCAAGGTTCGCTTTTGCAATCTCCCACAGAAGGTATGGAATAAACAGACCAATTCGAAGCACGCGGATACCAGTTTTTCTGATCCCTGGTGAGGCAGTAAACGTAATATTAGCGAATGCGATTGACGCAGCAAGTGCAGTCACTGAGCCAGTTAACAGATTAAACGGAGTGAGTGACCCAGCAATGAGGAGATAAAATACATTACAAATAACAAATGTAATAAGACCCTTGGTCAGCGTCGAGGGAGTTGTAATCCGTGATCGACTCGTTCGGCGTTCAACCGGGGCTTCCTCAACAGGACGGTCTGCCTGCGTGAGTGCTGTTTCAAATGATCGAAGCATTGGTGCTCCGCCGCCAGGTTGGTATTCGGGGTCGATAATGATCCGATCAAGATCATGTCTTTCAGCGTAGTCAATAGTAATCTCGGCAAAGTCAGCAGGACTAAACAAATATTGATCCGTCCCAAGTAGTGCTGTTTCGACCGTAACAGTGGTCTCATCGGTGGTATCGACATCCGCAGAACCCGCTGATTCGACGATTGAGTCTGATTGGATATCATTTGCATCTTCATTAGCCCACACAGAAACACGCTCTAAAAATTCATCAGCCGAAGAGATAGTATCAGCAGCGTCGTCATCAAGTGCTCGCTGTCGTGAGAGATACACGAAGTGGACAGTTGGGTCCTTATTCGCCGTTGTTGCTGCTGATTCAGCAGCACGAATCGCATATGCGACGGTATTCCGAATCGTTGTCGAATCTCTCACAGGGACGAGCAGACGAGAATACGCATTATTTGCGGTGCTACCCGCCATTGTTACCCACCTCCGGCGTGGACGACCGGTGATCGTACGTCATCGGGATCTCGGCTCATACGTGATTGATAATTGCTGCAGCATCCAAATACGTCTTCCGTTCGATTGTGTGTGAATATCACATTCAGATAACACCGAGTGCTGATCAGTGAGCGGGTAGCGTGGACGGATAGAGAATACATACAAATACGAAAACGAGGAGATAATCAGTCGTTATGCGAGATTATCGGTCAGATGAGCGGGGTGTATCGCCGGTTATAGGAGTCATCTTGATGATTGCAATTACAGTACTGCTTGCGACTGTGGTTGGTGGATTTGTATTGAATTTCGGTGACCAACTCAGTGACACAGCCCCGCAGGCGACTCTCTCGTTCACGTATATTAATGATACAACTGTTTCAATCAGGCATTCGAATGGCGATGCAATTGATCCAAAACAGCTTGCGCTCGTGAGTAACACTGAATTTGCTGCTCAATCATCTTTTGTTGCTGTTGCGGGTGAAGATAAGCACTTCAGTGTTGGAGATACAGCACAATATATCATAACGACCGGAAAATGGAGCGGTCAGACGGTTCGGATTGTCTGGAAATCAGCGAATCATAACCGAGGAACGACGCTTGCAACATCGATAGCACCAGTTCGTTGAACTACGTGCTGTACTCTGTGTTGTTCAGTGATATGAGAGATTCCTCAAGGGCATGGCTGTTAATAAATATATGCGAGAAACTGCAGATAGCTTGTTCGGCAAATCTGATTAAATATATTGTTAACACGTCGAGGGTCGGAGTTGGCTTATTTTACTTACTCTATTGGTTCAATTCCGTTGAAATCCATCGCGCCCAATCACACAAACAACACTATGCGTCCGAGTACGGTTGAGAATATCACAGCTCTCCACAGTTCCTGTCTGTGTCCCTCCCGCCACAGTCCGTGAGCGTCGATATGAGTTCTTACTGTCTGGAGCTTGATGAGACCGCAAACCGACAATCTCCAACGCTCAAGATTTCCTGGCTTCCGCCAGAGGAAGATGTCCAATTCAGAGTCACGTGAGATAACTATAATCAAAGGCGGGAGGGTGTCATCGACCAGAGGAATCATACAATGTGCGAGTAAAAGCAGACAGAACACGTCGGGACAGGTTGAATCGTCAGCTTTTATATATGACATAGAGTACCGTCGACATGGATCAGCTGCAGCAATCGCTGCTTGAGGCGCCGATTATTGAAAAAGGAGAGTATGAATATTTTGTACACCCGGTCAGTGACGGCGTTCCAGTATTACGACCGGAGTTGCTCCGTGAAATTGTCATCAAGATCATTCGGAAAGTTGAGGTTGACAATGTTGATAAGATTGTCACGCCAGCAGCGATGGGAATTCACATCTCGACGGCTGTGTCGCTGATGACTGATATTCCACTCGTTGTCATCCGAAAGCGTCAATATGGGTTGGAGGGTGAAGTTTCACTCAGTCAACAAACAGGTTATGCTGAGAATGAAATGTATATCAATGATGTCAATGACGGCGAGCGAGTGCTTGTTCTCGATGATGTGCTCTCCACAGGCGGAACAATGCGAGCAGTGCTCGATGCACTTGATGAAATCGGAGCAGAAGTCGTTGATACCGTCGCTGTCATCAAGAAAGCTGGTCCAAACGAACTTGATGAGAGTAATCATGATGTTAAGACTCTCATCAATGTCCGCGTTACGGACGGGACAGTCGTTATTGTAGACTCCAGCGGCGACGACTAGATACTGTATCAACGGGGTTCAATAACAAATTCTGGCTCCGATATTCGCTCAGAGCGACACTCTGGACAGCGTGATGGGTTATTGAGAGGATCATCAAACTGATCGAAGCCACAGCGTTCACATGTTGGAGGGGCGACTAAAAATCGCTCATTAGAGGCTGAGTCAACGCTCTGCGCGATATGATTGATATGTCCAAAGATAGCACTACGAGCCGTATTGACTATCGTTGCCAACTCTGAGGCTGTTCGTGGTGTTGTTTGGATTTCGGCTTTGATATGCTCTCGCGTTGTATGCGTGTCTGATCGCACTGTTGTGTTTTTATCAGAATCGACTGTGTTTGGATCATTCTCCCCCGACTGTGATCGTGTGGGCGTCTCAGATGCTGATCGATTCGCTGATTCTGTATGAGAGTGAGCGTCCTCTGTGTTAGATTGGAGATTATTATTGTCCATTCATATCGATAGCGACTCCGGGAGAATATATATCTCAGGACAATCCACTGTCGTTTCATATTGTTTGGAAACATACTTGTCACTCCAGAGAGAGTCCTAGGCTATGAAAGCAGTCGTTCTCGCAGGTGGGTACGCAACACGGATGTGGCCAATAACCAAAGATCGACCCAAGATGTTCCTTCCAGTTGGTGATGGGACTGTTATTGATATTATTTTTGAGGATCTTGAGGCTGATACCCGGGTCGATGAGGTATTTGTCAGCACAAATGAACGATTTGCCGACGATTTTGAGTCATATATCGAGTCATCACCGTATGAAAAGCCGACATTATCCGTTGAGGACACGAGCGAGGAAGATGAAAAGTTCGGGGTCGTCGGTGCGCTTGAGCAATTAATTGATCGCGAGAACGTTTCAGATGATCTTGTTGTTGTTGCTGGTGATAATTTACTTTCATTCGACCTCGGTGAGTTCGTCGATTTCTTTGAATCAAGGGGAACACCGTGTCTGGCTGCATACGATGTTGGGTCGAAAGATCGTGCATCGTCATACGGACTTGTCCAGCTTGATGATGATCGAGTAATCGACTTTCAGGAAAAACCGGACAATCCACAGAGCACGCTTGTCTCGATTGCATGCTATGCATTCCCAGCAGAGACCCTCCCCGATTTTGAAACGTATCTTGCAGACGGGAATAATCCTGATGAGCCCGGATGGTTAATGCAGTGGCTGCAAGATCGGGGGTCTGTACATGCATTTACATTCGATGGTGCGTGGTTCGATATTGGAACACCAGAGAGTTATCTTGATGCTGTATCATGGTATCTTGATGGAGAGACGTTTGTCGATGAAACAGCGACTGTCGAAGACTCAACGCTTGGCAGTAATGTTCATCTGATGTCTGGGGCATCTGTTGTTGATTCTGAGCTTGAACGAACGGTCGTATTTGAAAATACCGAGATTAATACTGCGACGATCAGTGATAGTGTGATTGATGAAGAAAGCAGCATTGAAGCGGTTGATCTCACTGAAACACTCGTTGGATCGTACTCACAAATCCGTCACTGACAATCATCACAGTGACCAGATTGACTTTCGCTCATTACTGTTATTATGAATAGCAAGGAGAATCCCTGCGGCTTGAGCCGCAGGATGAATCCGACAACCCGGACGCAATCCATGCCCGACTGCTAATTGAGATTTCTACCCACTCGTTTCAACTGGCAGGCAACTAATCCTGTAGAGACGAATCAGGCTGGGAACGGAGCGATTCCGCCGAGTCCGACGATGGCGGCCTGCCCGCCGCAAGCAACCAAGCAATAATCGGACCCAGTCGATGACCGGCGAATCCTCACAGGGTTCGACCGGAGTTGACTGCTTGAAAGCACCACAGAAAGTAACTCCAAGTCCGTGTCCGTTGAGGTCTGCCGGACTCCCCGAAGCAAAACCAACTCTGGGAGTCCGAAATTGACGGACGATAAGGGATAGGAGTCCCGGGGGCTGAGATGTGGCACTCTCGACACCAGCAGTCCCACTCCACTCTACCCGTCACAGTTCATAATCATCCCCACGGATTCTCACCGTATTGGGGTTCGGTGGTTCTGCAACCCTGCAATCTCCACCGCTCAGGATTCCTCTGTGTTTACGCGGAAGAAGATGTCAATCGGTGTCTCTTTGATCTGCAACTAAGAGTAAATTTGAGATATCAATTCGGTCGTATTCGTTTCGGTTAAACCACTCTGGCAGTTCAAACGGCTCGGATTTCAGCGCTATCAGTTGAAATCACAGGTTGACATATCTGATGATCGTCGTTATGTGGATCCAAGCGTCGCATTTGTCACATCAATGTAACCGTGTGTGCCCTCCCAGACTGTCGTGTATTCAAGTTCAATCGGTCGTGACAGATGCGGACCATCAGTTACAAACGTCTCAAATTCACCACCCTCGCCGAGCACATGAACCCCATACCGATCATTCAGCGTAATGAGCTCCGACAATGTCTCAGTATCAAGAGTCCGTCCGAGCCATGAAGCATCGAGACCGCGCGCTGCGACCTGGATAATTGTAATCTCGAATCCTGCATCGATCATCTTCTCACCGAGCGTTACTGGGTCACGCTGCCACAGTGGGGCAAAGAGTTCGATATCAAGTCGGTCACACATTCCTCGGATTCGGTTCGTCTGAAATTCACTCTCAACTGCGCCGGCGGTGACGCCGGTGATACCCCCCGAAAGCGTTTCATCAAGTTCCTCAAGCGCATCCTCAAGTGGCTTTAATTCGCGATCGCCCTGTGTGGCTGCATCGACTGCATTTGATGCGTCGAAGTCATCGGGATTGATCTCAATCAATTCGATTCCAGCGCTCTCGGCCGCGAGCCGAGCGAGTCCCGTTTCGGGAACATGATACATATATGAATCTGTACTCGGGTGGACAGTGAGTAGGTGCGTGACATCACGCCCATCCTCAAGCGCGCGATATAATGCCCATGAAGAGTCTTTGCCACCTGAAAAGAGGCTTACCCAGCGATTCGACGCCCGCTGAGATTGGTTGTCATCTGATGGGTTCATGATATAGCGTATTGCTGATGATACCGCATACTCTATCTAATTAGTATACTATTATTCGAGTGAATATATAATATTTTGTCTAAAGATAAAGAGTGGAATCCAACTCACGAAGAACAACCAGCGGGTGCAATTCGAGTATCAAGAGGTCCCCCGAAAGCCACTATAATAAAAATCATCAAATCGTCCGATATGAATATGATTAAAACTCCGCATAGAGGATGATAATAGGCGCTCTTATCAGTTCACCATATCTCAGCTAGGAGGCTTAATCTCCAAAGGGAAATAATAAATAAAAAGGATAATTGGGCCGTGGATGTCCTAGAGCACACAACGAATGACGTCTCAATCTCAAAATACAGTCGGCGTTGACAGGAATCTTCGCCGAAAAATCCACTCACATTGGATCTGCTTCTGGCAACTGAGAGCGAAGAGCTGAGAGCTGAGAGAGTGGGTCATCCACTTGGATTCATCGCTTGGATGTGGGTGTATCGCGTCAGGCAGATGAATGATCCGTGCCAATCCGAAACCTAGTTTAATACCTGTGAGTGCTAATAGCAACAATTGGAATTTTCACATGGAAAGATCTAGATCAAAGTTAAACCGAGGGACAACGTCAGTACAGTCGATATTACATATAGCCGAGATCGCGAAGACGTTCCATTAGGTCCTCTTTATCTTGTGCGCGACCAGCCCGTTCTGTGGTATTTTCGACATCCTGCAGCCACGCTGGTTCTTCAGTTGTTTTCTCCGTTGAAACTTCACTACCGAGTGAGCGAAACCCAGCGAAGTATTTCGGCGAAACGGGAACATCATCCACAGTCACGCCATTCGGGAGGTCATCAGCACCGGTTGGCACATACCCTTCATCAGGATACCCAGAGACAGTATCTGGGACGACGAAGTCCCAAAATGTTTCCCAAACTGCACGTTCATCAAACTGGAGAATCGGCTGGATACGGTCATGTGGTGGATAGATATCCGGGTCATGCCGTGATGAAAAGAATGTTTCCTCAGCACGGGCTTCTTGTTCATCCCAGCGAACACCAGAGATGACTCCATCAACGTCATAACTCTCAAGTGTGTCATTCAGTGCTACTGTTTTCAGAAGATGATTGCCAACATACGTGTCAAGTAAGAAGGGGAACGTATCTTCTTCATACTCAAGCAGGTCGCGGACATGATGTTGATTGTGCTCTGAAAGGTCCCCAACGGGAATTTCATCGCCCGGTTCAAGATCATGCTCATCAACATACTCACCAATGTCGTCATTCTGAGCATAGATTACATCAAGATCCCAGGCATCTGCCCACCGATCAACAAAATCATGGATTTCATCAAAGTGTTGGAAATGGTCAATAAACACTGTTGGTGGTGTCTCAAGACCATGCTGACGAGCCACCTCTTCGATGAAATACAGCGTTAGTGTCGAGTCTTTGCCACCGGTCCACATCACAACCGGATTCTCATACTCTTCAAGACCGCGCTTAGTTACTGCAACTGCCTTCTCAATTTTTGATTCAATCGTTGGATAGTCGGCTGCTGTCTCCTCGTTGCCGTCGGTGTAATCGACATCGAGATATTCAGGGAAACTCTCCTGCATACGTGTAATTATATGTCATTAGAACCGTTAAGTATCTTCCGTTAGGACGGTCAGAACACGAAGATCATTCACATTCGTCCCAGTCGCTCCCTCTGTTGACAGCATTAATGCGGCATGGTCATCGAGAAATGGGTACACATTGTTTGCATTGAGTGCTGTACGAGCCGTCGATGGCTCATCGACAGTCGTCGCTGTCACAGTCGCACCAGCGGCGTCAGTTGGACCATCAAATCCATCAGTATCAATCGCACACAATGCTGTATGTGAAGGGAGTTCGATTGCCGCTGCGAGTGCGAACTCCTGATTTGGACCACCGATTCCATCGCCTGTGACGGTGACAGTTGTTTCACCACCGGTCAGAATCGCTGCTGGCGGGTCAGTTGGAGTGTTGTTTCGCTGGATTTCCTCTGCAATCGCGACGTGTGTTTTTGCCGCCTCACGTGCCTCCCCGCGAATAGACGAAGAGAGAATCAATGGTTCATAGCCAAGATCTGAGCATGTTTTTGCTGCGGCAGTAAGTGCAGTCATCCCGTCTGCAAGGGTAATCGTTGTCGTTGAGTCGAATGCTGGTGCGGACTGCTCGGACGGTGTCTCGTCGATATCACCGTCAGCACCGCGCTGGAGATGTATACGAACAGACTCCGGCGTGTTGACGTCATACTCACGGAGGGTTGTGAGCGCGTCTGTATATGTCGATGCGTCTGGCGACAAGGGACCACTGGCAACGACGCTGGGGTCACCTGATGTGACGTCACTGAAGATGAGACCAATTGTTTGAGCTGGGGTAAGTGCACGTGCCAGCTGTCCGCCCTTGATTGTCGAAATATGCTTTCGGACGGCGTTAATACGGCTTATTGGTGCTCCACACTGAATCAACTCCTGCGTTATCGTCCGTAGCGCAGATTCATCGATACGCTCAACCGGTGCTGATAAAAGTGCACTTCCGCCCCCAGTAATCACAGCAAGAACGAGAGTATCAACAGCACAATCACGGGCATAAGAACGCATTTGCTCAGCAGCAGTCATGTTCGCGGTGCTTGGAAGCGGGTGGGTTCCAGTAACAACATCGACTGGATCAGCATCAACGGGATTATCAGTGATGACAATTCCTCCGGTGAGGTAATCATCAACGACCGTCGTCAGGTGCTGTGCAATACTACCGGCAGCGTTCCCACCACCGAGGATAACCACTTCCTCGTATTTGGATAAATCATATTGGTTATCAGCAATTGAGAGTATCTCGCCTTTTCGTGTGATTGTGTCTGAAAGGACTTGATCGGGATGCGCTGCAGTGACACCGGCGGTAACAGCAGTCACAGCACACGCCCTGGGTGTAACTGATACTGGTGCTTCTGTCGGGAGCTGAGTCGTGTCTTGTTCTTCCTGACCACGTTGTTCGAACATATACCGTCTTGTAGAGAGGAATAAAAAATATTCACCGACCGGTGATATATAACAAGTCAGTAGCGTTCATATCAGGGACAAAAGAAAGATACGTTCGAGTTATTATGATTCGTGATCCACAGCGTAATTTGCTGTCGACTGACCCAATGTGTGACAACACCTCTCATTATGTTTGATAACCGATTCGGTATGAAGCGACGGCTTGTCAGGACCTGCAAGAATCAATTAATCACTAATAAACTTATTATCACGCCAATCAACACCACCAGATCCATTTTCATTCTGTGAGGGATTCTCGACGACCTCAATTGTCGCCGGTCGCTCTTCGCCTTCAACGATTCGATGGGCGGAGAGCTCCTCATTTGCCTCGGTAATCGCAGTAAGCGTTCCCTTCTCTGCAAGAAGGGCAATCTGGCGGAAAACACGAAACATTGGATATTGGAGTGCAGTATTTTGAAGGACTGTCTCTCTGTCACCCTTGAAGCAAGCGAATTCAACGAGTTCTGACGGAATCTCTTCTTCTTCCTCATCAGTCCATCGTGGGTTACCACCACGTGGTGGTTCTTCTTCGTATACACGATTTTCCGTCACGCTTGCTTTCAACTGTGCGGTTGGCGTATATTTACTCAGGCTGTCATCGGCGGCAACGGCTTTCAGAATGAGCGTATTGTTTCGACGCGTTAATTCAATTGACTCAATCTCGGTGGGCAGGTCCGGGTCACCGTTTAGAAACGCTTCAACGTCTTCAAGTGGCAGTTCTAGTGTCGAATGGAGTCGATATACACGGCCTGACATAGTTGCGTTTCGGGTACCCGTGCGAGATGGAGAAACGCGACGTTGGTACCTGTTGGAATGTATGAGTCCCGCACTTATATAATGTACGAGAGAAATATCCACTCACTCCGTTTTATGACCACAGATTATACCAATAGAGATGATGATTCTGTAGTTGATTAACAGAACCAGTGCATGAGAAAGACTCTAACACACCACGTATGTGGTTTCAATGTTTGATCTGCTCTGTGTGATTACACCGCAGTTCAACCAGACATTAATTCGGTTGGATTTAGTCGTCGGTATCAAGTGCCGCTGCAAGTTCGCCGCGCTCATCAAGCTCAGCGAGGATATCACTCCCACCGATGAACTCACCATCAACATACGTCTGTGGAATCGTTTCCCATCCACTGTGGTCCTCAAGGGCACTGCGGTACTGCTCAAGCGCAGGAAGGACATCAACGGTCTCAAACTCCTCGACATGCTGTGAGATGAGATTAACCGCTCGCTGTGAGTACCCACACTGCGGCATCAATCGATTCCCCTTCATGAACAGGGCAATGTCATTATCCGCAATTGTCTCATCAACACGAGTCGTGATCTCTTCATCGCTTCTCTCAGAATCAGGTTGAAACGTCATATCGTTATGTATGAAGTCCGGTGACAAAGGAATTGTGTCGGACCAAGTTACATTCGTACACTTATCAGTTGTTGGTAATACGATTTCTTTATTCAGTCTGCACCGCGAATTTTTGTCGGGTGATTCACCGTCGTTCATGGATTCACTCACGAGTGTAATCAGTCCTTTCTCTCAGATTCCTGATACTGTTCGCCGAGGGCCTTCAGCCGCAGTTCTCCGAAGCCGTATCGGGAGTGCGACCCGACCCGCTGGAGGCCGTTCTTCGCGGTCTCTACCGGGCGGTCACCGAGGTACTTCACGACCTGGCCGTGATCGACCATCTCCAGCCGGAACACCTCGCGTTGCTCCAGTATCTTCTCCTCACGGAGCCGTAGTTCATCGCGGCTCTCGGTCCACCACCGCGGGATGGGGCGGTCGTTCGCCTCTGGATAGTCCGAGGCCAGACGAACGGCGTCACCAACTCGATGAGGTACGTCTCCGCGCCTTCGAGCCACATTCGCGCCCCGAGGGGCCGGGCTTCCTCTTCCTTCTGCCATCAAGCATATGGTAATAAATATTTGCCTTCTGCTTGGAGGCAGAAGGTTGAAGCGAGACACTTTCGATTTAGAGGCTAATGGACGAAAATCGAGATAGGAATGAAGGCGGCCGATTTGAGCCTGAACACACCGACAAAGAGGTGATTGACGCAGTTCTGGAACATCAGCCAGCAGGAACTCAAGAAGTGGCTGATAAACTGAGTATTGCGCGACAAAGCGCAGATTATCGTCTGCGGAAACTGCTGGAAGAAGGAAGAGTTTCGAAGAAAAAAGTGGGGAATTCTTTGGTCTGGTCTGCAACTGAATGACGGACGAAGAAGCCGACCGTGACCCCGAACCGCCATCTCACATCAAGGAGCGACGCAAGCGGGAGGCAAAGTTGGACAGGCAGTTTCGAGAACGTCGCCGAGAACTCAAAAAAAAGGCCGCTGGTGACCCATGGGATTTCATTCCAGAAACGCATGACGACATGTACAACCCGGCAGACTACGAGGTGTCTCCTCTGTGGGAAGTTCTCGCGGACTCGGCTGATACCGCAGACCAGTTTGCTGAGGTGGATGACCTGCTGGCAGACACCATCGGACGAACACGACTCCGCCCCCCATTACTGGAGTCAGGGTGATAACGCCAACCTCTCGCAGAAACTCTCAGGGCTCGAAGCCACTCGCATCTATCTCTACCTCGACCTCTCTCCGCTACCTGAATATCGCATCGTAAACCGGCTCAAAAACCCTCGTATCCGCGAATCTCTCTCCATCGAGAATACAGTTAGTCAGCCCACACTGAATCGGATGCCGGGGCGGATGGGTTCGAAGGAGCGCACCTACTACGCCAGCCAAACCGAGACGCTGGTGCGCCAATGGCAGGATACGAGGTTCGAAGATTGGGTTCGGGAGCCAACACCAGATACCATCGCGCCCGACGGTGAGGGCGTGCCGCCGATCCAAACACTCGTGCGCGAGTTGCGGTCGGAGACGTTCAAGTACATTCGGCTGAAGAGAGACGCCAGTACCGAGGTCTCGAAGGACGCCGCGATGCGCGTGTTGGTGACCGCCGCGAACGGCAACGAGTTCGTGAACGATGCGGCGAAGAACCTCGAACTCAAGCCCTGGTACGACGGCTCAGAAATTCCAAGAGGGCAGACGCTCCTCCATCACATTCGGAAGTCTACGCGCGAGCAAATAACTCAGATGTTTGGAGGTCAACGAGCCGTTGTTTGAGATCGTCAACGACTGCGACTACTTCCTGGACAAGCCAGAGGTCGTCATCGACATCACGGACTGGTCGTACTTCGGAGATCCGGACAGTGACAAGTACGTTCGCGGAACGAAGTCGGGGCGGAACTACGCGAGGGCGTGGAAATACATCACGCTCTCGCTGGTTGAGACAGACACACCGCTTGTGCTACTCGTTCTCCCCGTCAGGAAGACCTCGGATGCACCGCAGTACGTTCGGCGGCTCCTGCGGCTGGCAAGCCAGTACCTTGATTTCCACCGCGTCTACCTGGACGCGGGGACTGAATTCTATAGCGAGGACACGGTCTCTACGGTCAACGAGTTCGACCTGGAACTGGTGGTGCAGGGCCGAAAGGCCGGCTCAGATATCAAGCACCTGCTGAACGGCATGGGCGGCTGGATATGGATTCGTCGTACTACCCATACGGCGTCGGCGGTCTCAACGAGGACAACTACTACGCGGTGGGAATCAAATCGGAGAAGAAGTCCCTACGTCGGAAATCTGAGCCTGATGAGCCGATGGACGACTACACGTACTTCTACACGAACCTCGCTCCGACTGAGATACCGCCGGAGGAACTCGCCAGCGACTACCGGCGACGGTGGGGAATCGAGACCGGATTTCGCGTGATTAAAGAGGAGTTCCTCCCGAAATCGGCGTCCCCGAATTCGAGGGTACGGACGTTCTATTTCAACTTCGCGGCGGATCTGTACAACATCTGGACGCTGGCGAACGTCCGCCGGGCAGAGGAGCTCGGGACCGAACTAAGCAAGGGCAAAGAATTCACTGCGGGATGAGTGATGCAGACCATCGAAGACGACCCGTACGACCTCAAAACCCGACCGGACTGACAGAAACCCGACATATATTCGGCGAGTTGTTTTAGCGACCTCGAAGCCCTTTGAGACGCCCACTCATTTTCAGTACAAAGACTGAATAAAGAATCCGTGTTACCAACTACTGTTATAACAATTGATTTGAGATCGATAACAGCGGCTCCCCGGAGTTAGAGGATGTATTGTCTGGATTATATTACCCACAACAACATCTGTTCCATTTTATCGAACCTGTTATACACCAGGTCGTGTCGAGTCTGATCGATTGGAGATCTCATGATCAGTATTATTGTCACTGTCGACGCGAACAACATCAATAAGTGAGTAAACAGGAACGTCCACTAATGAATCAACGCCCTGTTTATCAACAACAACGACACATGCGACAGGTCGACCACCAGCATCGCGAATCGCTTCGATTGTCTCTTGCATCGTCGTACCAGAAGTAATTGTATCATCGACGATGTAGCAGTCACGGTCACGAATCTGCGCAAAATTCCGTGAGAATGACCCACCAAGGTCATCAATGTCGCCTTCGTTCCACTGATGTTTTGCAGGCGCATACGACCCAAGATCTGTATCAAGTTCCTGAGCAACGACCGTTGAGAGTGATGCACCCGCTTTTTCAATTCCAATTGTTAAATCGACTGCCTCACCCTCTTTCATCAATAAATCAGCCATCGCTTGTCCGATATACGTCAGTCGCTTTGAGTCACGCCCAATCGCACTCCAGTCGACGTGGATATCATGTGCTTCAGTCGGTTTATTCGCTGATGACGAGTTGTCATTATCGGTCGGTTCGCTCCGTTCAACGAGCCAACTAGCCGTTTCTCGCGAGACGTTCAATTCATCCGCGATTTCACCCTTCGACAGCCCTCGTTTGGCTAGTTCAGCCGCATTTTCGATGAGATCATCAACGTTCTTCATATGCGCTGAGTTGCACGGCTGTTTTTATAGTGGTGTCGTCGTCATCGTCGAATGCATGCATAAATTTCGAGAGTGGATAGACATCGGTGATGAGTGAATCGATAAACCAGTCTGGAAATGTGCGCAGATCCTCGGTCGCTGTCTCAAAATGACTCATATTCGAGTTTACACTCCCGATCAGCGCTTTATTATGTAATACGAGTTCATTGTGAAGTGCTCCACCGTCGATTTCGAAATTCAATGAGTCAGGAACACCGAGTAAAGCACCAACACCATTCGGCGCGAGTGCGTCGACCGTTTTGAAGGCGTGTGGTGCATACCCAGTCGCCTCACAGATGAAGTCCATTGATTCATACGCAGATGGGATCATGTCGACAGGTGTTTCTCGAGAGTCGATATATGTTGCACCGAGTCGTTCGATAATATCAATTGTTGGGTCTGGTCGATCACGACGTCCAAGACAGTAACACCGTTTATACGTGTCTGTTGTGGTAAGGTGAGCAAGCATCAATAACCCAAGACTTCCATTGCCCAAGACAAGTGCTGCTGTTGGTTCCCACGTGAACGATGATCGTGAGCTGGTTGCTAACTCGATTGCTTTATGAACGACTGAGAGTGGCTCAACGAGGAATCCAACCTGAGCGAGCGATGAAGGGATTGAAGCAAGATGGTGCGCTTGCGAAGTAAAGAACTCAGAAAAGTAGCCATGAGAGCCAATAATACCACGCTCATGATATGAACCCTCAGGTGCCATGTCCGGTTCGCCACGGTCGAAGTATACAGAGTCTCCATTTGGTGAGCGTCGGACAGTGGGTGTCACAATATCGCCACGTTCGAGATTGGTTGTTCCCGGATCTTCAACCATGCCAACTGCCTCATGTCCAAGGACAAGATGGTCCTCACCATCAGGATACTCACCGTAGGACCCATTGATTATCTCATGGTCAGTCCCGTCGATGCCGACACGGAGTGTTTGAATCAGCGCCTCACCTGGCTCTGGTTCAGGTCGAGGTTTTTCAATACAGATTGGACCTTCAGAGTCGCGAGAAACTGCAATAGCTTGCATATATGCTCGAAACAGCCAGTGTACAAAAGATTTCTTTTATTATGAGTAAAAACTAATTCTATTTGCTCGAGATGACTGGTATGTCCAGACACAAAGAGACGCGTATTAGTGTTGATTTGAATTTCATATGAGTCGGGCGAGTGTGTTATTTCTGTGTATGGTCTTCATCAATTTCATCGACAAGGTCAGTCGCGTATCCAGTGTAACTCAATGGTGACAGCGCCTGTAGTTCTTCACGAACAGATTCTGAAACTGGGAGCGACGCAAAAAGATCCTGAAAATCCGCAAGCGAAACATCTTCTCCACGGGTTAGTTCTTTGACGCGTTCATACGCGTCTGTGTCGCCTTCACGTCGAAGGATTGTCTGGACTGCCTCTCCAATCAACTCTGGGTGTGATTCGAGTTCTGACCGCATTACTGTCTGGTTCGGGACCACTTTCTGAAGACCATCGGTTGTTTTTTGATACCCAATTAGAGCATGAGCGAGTCCAGCACCGATATTACGCTTGACCGTTGAATCTGAAAGATCGCGTTGAAGTCGTGAATTCGTGATATAATCAGCAAGGAATCGAAGATCAGAGGTTGCTTTCGAGAGATTCCCTTCTGCGTTCTCAAAGTCGATTGGATTAATTTTATGTGGCATCGTTGATGACCCAGTTTCCCCAGCGGTTGATTGCTGACCGAGATATCGATTGGAGATATACAACCATGCATCGCGGTCAAGATCAACGATAATGTCGTTTACTCCACAGAGTGCATCAAAGAGTGCTGCAAGATCATCACATGGATTAATTTGTGTTGATAGTCGTGTATGCTCAAAACCAAGACCGGTAACAAATGACTGTGCAAACGCCTGCCAGTCAACAGCAGGATAAGCAGCCACATGTGCGGCGTATGTCCCTGAAGCTCCGGCGAGTTTACCTGTGAGTCCGTCATTGGCATCTGTAATTCGGCCGATAGCTGTCCCAACGCGCGTTGCATATACCGCCATTTCCTTGCCAAATGTGGTCGGGGTTGCTGGTTGTCCGTGTGTCTGAGCCAGCATCGGTGTATTTCGGTAGTCCTGTGCAAGCGATACCAGTTCATCACGGAGTGACCGCAACGCCGGCACGAGCACGTCATCCACACCTGAGCGTATCAAAAGCCGATGAGAGAGATTATTAATATCCTCTGAGGTGAGTCCGAAATGAATCCATGGGTGAATGTATGATGGTGTCTGTATTCGGAGAAAGTATTCAATCGCTTTGACGTCGTGATTAGTCGCGCTGTATCCTGCTGCGCCCTCGGTCTCAAGTCGCTTGATCATTGCAGCATCATCGCCATCAAAAGAGTCAAGAGTTGTCCCGAGGGTATCACGGTCAGCATCGTCTAAAGAAAACGAGACTGCATCAAGCGTATCAAGTGCGTACAGATACTCAATTTCAACCCGGAGTCTAGTGTACATTAACGCCGCTTCACTTGTATATGAGACAAGCGGCGCAGTCCGCGCTGAATATCGCCCATCGAGCGGTGAGACCGCTGCAAGTGGGTTGTCACGAGAGAGGTCGTCCATACGCTGAGATGTCGGTGGTATCTCAAAAAGGATGTCGATGACACTGATAGACGATGCGTCACTATCGATTGAGCTACCCACCCGTGAATGTGGGGGGGACTCCGATCATAGCCTCAGATAAGACAGCCAAATAGCTTCCGTTCACGTTCATGATCCCACTGCTCAAGCGCACGCCCAAGGGTGGGCCATCGCCGCCCCCCAGTTTGGTTGCGACGAAGATACCGCAAGCCGATGCTCTTCGCGGCGTTGTAATCGGTGTGGTTCTCAGACCCACATTTCTGCCAATTAAACGATTCACACTCACAGTTGTCTGGATGGGTAAAGCACAGTGTGAACACCAACGCGACGTGCTCTCAGGGTCTATCTGTTCCACTGTGATACCTACCCGGTGGGTTTGTATTCGACGGAGTAATATAGACAGTTGAACGCCCCCTGTGTCCCAACGACGCGCCAGTACGTTCCCGAATATTCGGTTAAGTCCTCAAACGCTATCACCGAACACTCGTGCTTACAGGCTTCTGTGACAAGTTCGTTCGCTATGCGGTGAAGCGTCATTTTGAATCGGTCTTCTTTGCGTCCGACCGACTGTCTGTTTTCATATGTCAACCGAGTGCCGCACTCTTGTAGGTTTTCACGCCGGTTCTCATACTCTCGTCGCCCGTCCAGAACGTGCCTGTGCTGGTAACGGCGAGGGTGTTCACGCCGAGGTCAACGCCAAGCACCGTCCCGTGCGTGGTCGTTACCTGGTCCGACGTGGCAGACTCTATTTCCTTCTTGCAGTGGACATGGAGCTGCCACTCGCCGTGCTTCCGATGTACCTCCGCCCCTGTGGTTTCGTACTCGCCGGAGAACAGGTATTCAGCGTGGGGCGTATTGCTATCTTCGTCCGGTGACACGTAGTCGGCGTCAATCCGATCGTCCGTGGTGGCAAAACTCACATAGTCATTATTGAAGCTGGCGGTACGGTGGTCGTAGACGACGTGCGGGGAAGCCATGCGCGGCTTCGACGCCTTCTTGTTTTTCTTCCAACGAACAACGACGCTTTTGCACGCTTCGGCGATATTATTGCGAGCCGCTTGGACACGACCGCTGTTGAACCCGTCCGTTTTCTCACGCACGTCGTTGTAGATTTCGTCGTCCGACTGTGTCTTGCTGGTGGTGACGTATTCGCCTTGGAAGGCGTGGTCTACGACGTATTGAGCGCACCAGGAAAACGTGTCGGCGGTGTCTCCGAGAAGCGTGGCACGTCAAGCGTGACGAGGACAATACGCCGTACTTCCATATCTTATAGGTATGGGCTGTGCGTCTCAGATATTGGGAGTCGACTTGCTACTGTCTGGTGGCTAGATTTCCAGTTGTCGGCTTTATGTCACGGCTGAAGCCGTGTGTTTTCGCCTCAAATAATTAAAAAACTACAGCCTGATGGCGAATATCGAAGTACCAACGGCGATCATTCATACAACCGCCACAGTGAGAGGCGTTTGTTTTCTCTCAGAGTGTAATATTTGTTTCGACAGCGTCTGTCTGTATATATGTCAATGCGTGTCCGATCAGTAGAGACAGCGAATTCATTCAATTGGATATAAACGACAAGGAGAACACCCGCGTAGCACGGTGACGTGGAAGCGGAAAGGTATCCGCCACGACACCAGCAATGGGCGAGTGCACCTCTCGAAAGGAGCGAATCACAAAGAACACCCCCATATCCTTGTCGAATACGAAACGCGCCCCGGCGTCACAGTCGAGAACCTGCAACAAGTCAGGGTCGTCTACGACAGGGCAAAAGGGCGCTGGGAACTGCAGTTGGCGTGCAAGCACGAAGCGGAGACGCCCGACGCCCCCGGTAACGAGACGGCAGGTATTGACCTCTACCCCGGGAACCGCCTGAAACAGGACCAGTACGGGTACGGCTACTACTTCCCGAAAGAAATCGCCAACTGTGACGATTCAGGCGGACAACAAGCAACTCGATTGCACGCGGAGTGGTCAGATCGTCGAACCCATTTCTTTCACTCCTTAGTCAAACACATCGTTGAACGATATGTCGAGCAAGAGGTGGGTCAAATCAACAGTGGGAAACTCGCTGGTGTTCGTGAGGACGACAACGACAACTCGAAGAACTGGGGCAAGCACGGCAACCTTGAGTTGCACGCGTGGGCGTTCGACGGGTTCTCGAACATCCTCGAATACAAGGCGAAAGTGGAAGGCATCGAAGTCGGAGAGGTTTCAGAGCGCGACACGAGCAAGACGTATTGTGTCTGCGGGACAGAAGACGATAGTCAGCGGGTCGAACGTGGTCTGTACGTCTGCGAGGAGTGTGATGCGGCGTTCAACGCTGACGTGGACGGGGCGGAAAACATCCATCTCGATATCAACAACACAGAAAGTAACTCCGAGTCTGCTCCCGATTTGGATGGGGATAGCAGTACCGGCTGGTTGGCACAGTCTTCAGTCTACCTCTATGAGTTGTCCCGAGGATTCCAACCGCAGGCACAAGTGGTAGACTGCAAACCGTCATATCCCAACCAAGCGGTTGGATTCCCGCCGCCTTCAGACATGGGAGGATGTCAATCGTGATGATGAGACCGGAACTGATTTAGAACCTGCGTGAACTCCGACGATTATGCCCACGATTGCCGGGTTAGCGAGTAATCGCGGTCGAAATCTCTTACACATCGCGGATCAATCACCTGGAGGCGCGACAATGGAAGTAATCCTGACAAACGATGCAGACGCGCCCGTGCTTGATGCGGCCTCCGCACGTGATATCTCGACGGCAGTGATTGAACGTCCAGATGAACAATCCAGAGAAGAACATGAAGAGCGGGTTCTTGATGCACTCAGCCAGTACGAAATCGATATCATATGCCTCGATGGATACATGCGGGTCCTCACTGAGACATTCATTGAATCAACACCACCGGTGTTGAACGTCCATCCATCATTACTCCCGGCATTTCCAGGATTGAATACGCATGAGCGAGTCTTGGACGCTGATGTTCGGGTGACGGGGTGTACTGTGCATCTTGTCACAGAGGCTGTCGATGATGGTCCGATTATTACACAGGAGTCTGTCCCAGTCCGAACTGATGATGATGTTTCCACACTCAAAGAACGGGTGCGCACGACAGCAGAATTTGTTGCATATCCGCGTGCGATTCGATGGTTCAGTCACGACAAAATCACAATAAATCGCTCTGAGACACCACCGACGGTCTCCATTGATATTGATGATAGCGGTCAGTTTCCAAATAAGAGACATGTGTCGAGTGACCGCGCAGACACACTACGGTACGGGGAAAATCCACATCAAGCAGCTGCTGTGTACGCGGATATGACTGCTTTTGAACCAAGCGTTGTGAGGGCACCACAGTTAAACCGGGAGGCGAAGGAACTATCATATAATAACTATAATGATGCCGATGCCGCATTGCGATTAGTGCAGGAGTTTGAAGACCCAACCGCGGCGGTAATTAAGCATACGAATCCTGCAGGATGCGCAACCGCTGAAACACTAACAGATGCGTACACAGATGCTCTCGCTACTGACCCAATGAGTGCATTTGGTGGGATTGTTGCATTGAATCGGGAGTGTGATGCTGCAACCGCTGGTGAAATTATCGATTCATTCAAAGAAGTCGTCGTTGCTCCGGAGTATACTGACGACGCGGTTGACACCCTCAAACAGCGCGAGAATCTTCGGATTCTAAAGGTAGATTCTGTCGACACGTCTCAGAAGAATGCTCAACAACGAGCACTGATATCGAAGCCGCTTCTTGGAGGACGATTACTTCAAGAACAGGATACGTGGGCTCCATCACGAGATGATCTTGAGATTGTTACCAGTGTTGAACCAACAGCGGAGCAACTACAGACGATGCAATTTGCATGGCGTGTTTTAAAACATGTCAAATCAAATGGAATTGTTCTCGCGGATGGAACCGAGACTGTTGGGATTGGAATGGGGCAGGTATCACGCGTTGATGCTGTTCGATTAGCGGTCATGAAGGCAACAGAGCATGCAGAAAAGGGTGGACCAGCGGGGAGTGTGATGGCTTCTGATGCATTTTTCCCATTCCCTGATGGCGTTGAAACTGCCGCTGACGCCGGTATTGAAGCCGTGATTCAGCCTGGAGGATCTGTAAACGATGAGAAGGTGATTGCTACCTGTGAGGAACAAGATATACCAATGGCATTCACCGGTCACCGTTGTTTCAGACACGATTGAGACGGCGAGGATATATTCAATAACACCGAGAGCACATCATATCCAAAATGAGCTTTGACCTCCTCCAACGGCTCAAGCCGCGGGCTTTCGCCTCAAGCTTCTGTAATGTTTGAGTGAGTGAACAATGTCTACCCATGAATAAATAAAGTCGTAATGGGTTTCAACTGGCATGTAGAATCTCCTTGTATGACCGTCACAATCGTCGGCTCCCAATTAGGAGACGAGGGCAAGGGCGCGCTCGTTGATCTATGGGGAGGCGGCGCCGATGTCGTCGCACGTTATCAGGGTGGCGACAATGCGGGTCACACCGTCGTTGAAGACGGTGATGAGTATAAATTGTCGCTGGTTCCGAGTGGTGCAGTCCGAGACAAGGTTGGTGTGTTAGGCAACGGATGTGTAATCAATCTCAAGACGTTATTTACTGAGATTGACACCCTCCGTGAGCGCGGGCTCACGCCTGATGTCCGTGTCGCCCGTCGTGCACATGTCATTATGCCATATCACCGGGTTCTCGATGGAATTGAGGAAGACGCCAAATCAGACTCTGATCTTGAGGCTGGGACGACTGGTCGCGGAATTGGACCAACGTATGAGGACAAGGCGGGTCGACGGGGAATCCGCATCGGAGACTTACTTGATCCGAGTGTCCTTCGAGATCGACTCGAGTATGTCGTCCCGCAAAAACGTGCACTTGCTGAGAGCATTTTTGGGGTTGAGACGGACGAGGCGTTCGATGTTGAATCGCTCTTTACCGAGTATCAGCAACTTGGGAAACGATTGCTTGAAGAAGATATGACGATCAACGCGGGAGAATTCCTCAATAAACACCTGGAGAATGGTTCAACGGTCCTGTTTGAAGGTGCACAGGGAACCTCGATTGATATCGATCATGGAATTTACCCCTATGTCACTTCATCAAACCCCACAGCGGGCGGGGCAGCAACTGGATCAGGCATCAGTCCAACAGTTATTGGTCAAGGTGAAGTCGTTGGCATCATCAAAGCATATTTGTCGCGAGTTGGAACCGGACCACTTCCAACAGAACTCACAGGTACTGATGAGGCGCTTGCAGATCATATCCGAGAGAAGGGTGGTGAATTCGGAACAGTGACTGGGCGTCCTCGTCGAATTGGATGGCTCGATATCCCAATGCTCCGGCATGCGACGCGATCAAATGGATTTACAGGACTCGTGATAAACCATATTGATGTTCTCGCTGGACTTGATGAAGTCTGTGTTGGTCACTCATATGACCTCAACGGCGAGGAACAATTCACAATACCGGCAACAACAGAACGATGGGCAGAATGTGAGCCGAATCTTCGATCATTTGACCCATGGGAGAGCGTTGCATGGAGTGATGTTGCAACCGAGGGATACCAGGCGATTCCAGCAAATGCAAAACAGTATCTTGAGTATCTCACAGACGAACTCAACACCCCAATATATGCGATTGGTGTCGGACCAGACCGGGCTGAGACAATTGAATTGGTCAATCCGTTCAATCTTGATGAGTCATCACAATGAGTGAAGACAGCCTCTGACTCATTGAACGAATCTAAAGAAGCCAAGAATCCGTAGTCTTTTTACCACCGCAATCTTGGCTGTTATCGATGAAAGAGTCACTGATGGATATCCTCTGTGACCCTCTTGATAAGAGTGAGCTTGAACTTGAGGTCGATGAACGTGATGGTGAGGAGATCATCGAAGGGCGGCTTATTGGAACTGAGACTGGTGAGGTGTATCCAATCGAAGATGGAATTCCAAACTTACTTCCCCCAGATATGCGCGAGGAATGAGTAGACAGAGAAGATGAATTGTCTCAATTCGGTAGTGAGGGTGTGAGTTGATATATCAAAATCTGACGACTCCACCTCCAGTTAGAATTATCTTCCGTTTCCAGTGACGATTTTATTTGATAAATCGACGATGATCTAAACCCTTTTACTAGCGGGCGCCGTCACCCAGTTCGTGGTAGAACCACTCACGGTCCGGCTGAACGTTGGGAAGCTCTACGCAGTTGATGCACCTGACGCATTTACCGCTCGTGAGGATTTCGATATCGAATTACAAAACATGGGTGAGTCTGTGCATGTTCACCTCCGGTTTGATGAAGAGCTTTCACGAGGAGCACGGTTGCCCGAGGTCAATCATTATGTTAAATCAGATGAGAGCCGTCGGGTTGGTGTTCGTGTCTCTACTCATCAGTCTCCGATCGAGGGCGAACTCACGGTCGCATCAGGATATGGCTCCGAGAGCGACTATGTTCATGTGACAATTGCAGCGGCAGAATCGAACACCGATGAAACAACAGGGGAAACTGAAGATCAAGAGGCATCTAATACTGATAGCGGGTCAGTGCTTACCCGTGGGTGGGAATGGGTCCAAGCGCGAGGTGATACTAAGAGTGAAATTGGAGGAATTGCCGCTGTCAGCGGGCTTGCACTCGTTGCACTTGTCGTTGCAGTTGTTATTGCGATGATTGTTCCAGATTCGCTCACAGTGCTGTTGGTCGGAACTGTTCTTGGTATGGTAGTTGCAGTCGCACTCGGATTGCTGCTCAACATATTAGATAATTAGTATACAATGTTTATCTGGAATGTCATTATTTTTATAAGAATCAAGACATAACATGATGTTGCTAATAAACTCAGATGAGATTCCTCTCAAAGCCAGTTTGGATATGACCTCATACTAACTGAACTACCCTGATCTCCTGTGGTTAGGTCTCTTTTGCTCTCGTTTGATCAGGTTGAGACTGGCTCTTTCTGCGTCGGAGTTTCCCCCCAGGGGACAGCGGCTCCAGATCCAGCAGGCGAGTTTCCCTCCACAGGCGGTTCAGGGTGTCTCTGTCCTGCCCCGTCTCACCCTTAATTCCGATTTCGATTTCGATTAGACACTCGACCACGACCGGTTGGTGCACGCTTGATATCGCGTGTGAACAATATCGATACGCGGCGTAAGAAGTTCTTCGCATATGATGAACAGAACCAGAATCCGGACCCGACGGACCCGGGCACTGTCTCGCAATCGTGTCTCTATGTCTTCTCTCTCTCCGTCGTCTGCTAATCCAGACTGCAGGAGTTCTGTGGGCGTTCAATTACAGTTATTGATTGGTACAGATCCAAAATCGATGATTGAGATACACTCAATTTACAGGAGGATGAATGATTGATATCGCGGATATGAACAAGTATGAAGCGATGCATATCTTTTCACTGATACGAAGCCGTGCCTATTCTTTCGAGGCATGTCGGTGTTAGGAACCGACTAGCTGTCGGAAGCTTAGAATAAAAATCTGAGCTTATATGTATGAGAAGGTTAATAAATCAATTATTATAAGGTATGTTATACATCTTCATTAGCCTCGGTGTTACCCTCAGGTCGAGTCTCAGCTGCGTGATTGGTGCGATCATCATCATCACCCTCATGTAACTCACCTTTAGACTCTGTCTCATCATGGTCAGTGTTGTCTGCTGTATGTTTTTGAGTCTGACTTGCATCCGTTGACGGTTCCGTTGGTGTGCCTGAAAGACGACCCTCCTCGTCGACTCGCTTTGCACGAAGGAACCGGGTTCGGTACTGATTAGCCCCCTCATACACATCGGCTTCTCGGATCTCACCAACCCGACCGTCAGCAACAGCATCGATGATGGCTTCGAGCTGTTCTTTCTCAGATGGTGTCAGATCAAATTCGTATGTTCGTTCATCCTCCTCCTCAAGCTTTGTCCATCGACGTGATGCTGCGATAACAAGTGAGCAGGGTTCCCGACAGGGAAACGCGCCTGTTCCCCCGTCAGCCTCTAATTGATCATCTTCGGTATACTGCCACTCACGACGTTTTAGACATTGTGAGTCCACACAACAGGCTTCTGCGACCCACTCAACAGCCGAGCGAGGAAGTTCTTCAACAACACCGTAGATACCAGTTTGGCGGTCGACTGTCTCACGCCAGTGTGTAATATCAAGCTCACCGTTGCGTTCAAGATTCCAGTTAGCGATTGAGGCTGGGTATAGAAAATTAATTGTCTCGACTGCATCGCGTGCATCAAGATCTGGGAATACCCACCCTGTCTGAAGCGATGGTGCCGTCTGTAATGGTCGGTAACGACCGCGATCATCATATGTTGAAATCTCACGGGCATCACGCGGGTCTGTGTGTATCTCAAGTGCTCTTGGCGCAGTTCCTTTGTCATCTTGATGTCGAATATCGTACTGACGGCGACCGTGGTCATCGAGTGTCGCTATCAGCTGTATTTCTCCCCACTCAGTGAGACATCCGTCGTCAGAACGAAGAGCTGTATATCGTGTGATGACATCGTCGTTATGTGCACCCTCTGCATGTCGGAGGAAACTCCGGCGGTGACGACCAAGTTCTGAAAGGCTCGATTCCCAGTGGTACCAATTTGTGGCATAGGGGGCAAGCTCTTCAGTTGTGATATAATCGAGTAAATCCGTGTGAGTCAGTCCAGACACCTCAATCGATGGGGTCTCGACTCGGTATCCATCATCGGTAGTCGTAATCGAGAGACCATCGAAATCGATCTGATTCGCTGTGTCAGTGAGATGGGTTATCAACGCTTCGCTGACATTGCCTGATACCTTAATCATCCGCGACTGTCGTTTCGCGAGTCTGCTCACGAACCGTTTCTATCGCTGTAGAGATGTCTGCGCCGGCATCAGCAGCACGTTCGAGAATCACATCTGCTGTGAGTCCTTCCGTCCCAACAGCACCTGCATACCAGATTCGATGATCATCCACAGTCGCAGGGACATCATATCCTGTTCGATAATCATCTGTCAGACCCATATCCTCCGGAATGTCCTCCTGCGTGTGGAATCCATCCGCAACGAATAATGGGACAACGACGATGTCAGTGGTGTCAAAGAAGCTAGTTACATCATCCACTTCGGGGTCTTCGTCCATATAGAGCGCTTGGACCTCATCAAATCGGTCAAGTTCACGGACGCGGTCGGCATGATACTCAATCGCTTTTGCAGAGTTTTCATTTCGCTCGGTTCCATGACCAACGACTGCGAGCCCGAATCCCTCACCAACTGCTGGGTCACCTGTGACGGTCTCAGCACGCCGAACAAGCACGTCAGTCATTGCTTCATGAGTGCCAACGGGACCACAGTAATGAACTGTTTGACCGGTGTCAGTAGCTGCGAGTGTCGCTGTATCGGCATTTAGTCCATCGGAGTCCCATTCAGAGACATCCCACCCGTCCAATCGGAGTTCCCGAGGAATAACCTGCTCTGTAAAGTAGCCTTCGCTGATGAATAATGGAACGAGATATATTTCATCAGCCTCAACAGTTCGAAGAACCTCCCGAAGTGGTGGCTCTTCTTTCCAAAAGCCAGTTCTAACCTCATCAAAAGCACCGCTTGCGCGGATAGTATCTGCATGCTGGTGTGTTGGGGTCGACGAATCAGGGTTGAGATGCGACCCGTGTGCGACAATGACGAGGGCTTGCATATATGAACATTTCAGCTAGCGTCCTCTTATTAACTTCGGGTTCCGTCGATGGCTTCTTTCATCCTCTCGCTGAGGCTGCGGCAAGCAGCAACGGTCTTGATAGCTTCTCCCAGCAAAAGCCCGGAAACCTCAATCAGTGCGAGCATACCGATATTCCTTTTTGATCTTTTCCTGTACGAGACAGACAAGGATCAGGAGGAAAGATCGATGCTGTGCTAACAAGCCGCCACTCAATTCCTGGGGGCTCTCAATTATTTCATTAATCGGAATAAAGAACATCTGATTATTCGTGAGCAACGAATCTGTCGCAGACACACAGATACGCGCGTCTGTCACGGACAGATTCCGTATCCACCTCATCATCTATCAGTCGTGCAGAGTGAGTTCGGGCGATATATAGTAACCTCTGCATGAAAAAATCATATTCATATGTCATTCGCCGCTGAAACGCGTGCTGCCGCCCGTGCTCATCCCTGGCTAATGACCGCACTCCGTGCTGGTATCGTTAATTATCGCGCTGCTGCGTCGTTTCTTGATATCGATGGTGACAGTGGCTCAGTTGCCCGAGCGCTTCGTCGATTCGCTGATACTCTTGATGAGTTTACCTCAGCTGATATCTCTGGTGTCACAGTCCGGATGCATCATGGTGTTGATATTGTGAGTGATGATTGCGGTGTAGTGCAACAGCAGGACGAATCGGAGAGTGATATTTTATTACGAGTCACTGATGATTGCATTCTCACAACTGATGGACGGCTCTCTGCTATTATCGTCGATAATATCTCTGAAATAAGTATCTCAGCTTTTATTACAGCACTTGGATGCGTCCAGACAGAGGAAATTACTATTACTGCGACCGGCAGTACCCGCGATATGTTTATTATCGTCGTCCCGCGTGAGGAGGGTGCAAATGCACTTCGAAGTATCGAAGCCGCACTGACAGTTATTCCGACGAGTTGAAACCATCCACGTGAGTAGCCACCAGTAATGACATTGTCCGTGACAAACACTCTAACGGGCGAACGCGAAGAGTTCGAACCGCGTGGTGATGAAGTGCTTTTATACGTCTGTGGACTCACTGTCTCGGACCACGCACATTTGGGACATGCCAGATTATGGGTACATGCGGATATGATGCATCGTTGGCTTGAGTATCAGGGATATGACGTCCGGCACGTCGAGAACTTTACCGATGTTAATGAAAAGATTGTTGCTCGGGTCGGTGAGGATGATCTTGGTGAGACTGAGGCAACTGTTGCAGACTACTTTACGAATAGCGTGATTCAAGATATGCGCGAGTTGAATCTCAAGCGGGCAACAGTTTATCCGCGCGTTTCTGAGCATATTCCAACAATTATCGATCTTGTCGAATCTCTTCTTGAAAATGGATGTGCTTATGAGTCAAATGGGTCTGTATATTTTGATGTTACCGCATTCGATGGATACGGTGACCTCTCAAATCAACAACTCGATGAAATGGATACACAAAGCCCTGCGGATGAACGTGCTGAAAAACAGCATCCGGCTGATTTCGCGTTATGGAAGGCTGGTGCTGTCGACCCAGATGACGTGACGGAGCATCGATCAGAAAATCTTGATTCACTTGAGACCGCTCGTGGACAGACATGGAGTGCACCATGGGGAGAGGGACGACCAGGATGGCATATTGAGTGTTCAGCAATGTCGATGGATCATCTAGATGAGACACTGGATATCCACGTTGGAGGGCGCGACCTCGTTTTTCCACATCATGAAAATGAAGTCGCACAAAGTGAGGCAGCGACTAATCAGCAATTCGCACGATATTGGCTTCACGTCGGGTTACTCCAGTCAGCAGGCGACAAGATGTCTTCAAGTATCGGTAATATCCTCACAGTTAAAGAAGCACTTGATGAGTATGGTGTCAATGTTCTCAGGATGTTTTATCTCGCAACGGGATACCGAAGTGAGCAAACGCTCGGAGAATCCGAACTTGCAGAAGCGACCGAGCGGTGGGATCAGTTGAGCCGTGCATATGAGACGGCTGTTGAGGCATCTAATAGCACTGACGCTTATGCAGTTGTCGAGAGTGAATCTCTTCGATCAAGTGTCTCAGAAACACAGTCATCATTCACCAGCGCGATGAACGATGATTTCAATGTTCGCAAAGCAATGGCTGCTCTTCTTGAACTTGCCACAGCCGTGAATCGACATATCGACTCACAAGAACGATATGATTATTATGGTCTGTATATGGCGATTGAGACGTTCGAAGCTCTTGGTGGAGACGTTTGTGGACTCGAATTTGGGAATCGATCGACCGGTGATGGGACGGTTGAGGTTGAGGTTGCTGAAGAGCTTATCGAACTCATATTAGATGTCCGTGAGACAGAGCGAGAAACAGGAAATTATGACCGAGCAGATAAGCTTCGAGAGAGACTCAACGATATCGGAGTTGAAGTTGAGGATAATGGTGAAAAAACAACATATCGGGTGAGAGAGTACTGAACTCGGGAGTGATCTAAGGGTTCCTCAAGCAAGCGAGACGGACAGCCCACATGATTCTGAGTTCACTCTCGATTTTGATTTCGATTTCGATTTTGATTCGAGGAATCAATAATGTACATCCTCTGACGTTGTAAACAAGTCTGAATCTGTCGGAACGCTGAATATTCCAATCCGAACACCAGCATCAAGCCAGCCATATCCGTACGAAAACGCTGCGAGTGCGTTCACAGGATCATCAGCCGCTCTAAAATGTCGACCATCCTCAAGATATGAGTGAGCCATCTCACGGGTTTCACGGGCTGCGCGACCGAGTGGCGTCGTCGGTGGAACCGCGATTTCTGCCATTTCAAGCGCATCTGTGAGCATTTGCTCATACTGATCTGTTTTTGCAATTAATTCAGCAGTCATGCTCAGTCCTTAGTGGTCGAGCACAAAGGACCATCGCACAGACACAAGATACTGTGAGCAGCTATCAATAAAGTCTGAGAATGATGAGAGATTCTGTCCGTGAGAATCTGATCTAAACTATAGTATTGTGTGTTATGTACATTTCTGTTGGACGGAACTCGCACACAACAGCGAAGATTAAAAGAGTGGGTCGGTCAAATATCACAGTACATGACAACACAGACTGACGAGTCTGCTGAGCACCGGCGGCTAGTGATTGCCGGATCAGGAATTGCTGGTCTCTCAGCAGCGATATACGCTGGGCGAGCAAATAATGATCCGCTGGTGCTTGAGGGTGATGAGCCTGGAGGGCAACTTACGTTGACCACTGAGGTTGAGAATTATCCTGGATTCCCTGAAGGGATTTCTGGACCGGAGCTGATTCAGAACATGAAATCACAAGCAGAACGCTTCGGGGCAGACATTCGTCACGGCGCTGTTGAGACGGTCAATGATGATGAACGACCGTTTATTTTGACTCTATCGAACGGTGATACATACACGACAGATGCATTGATTGTCGCATCAGGTGCATCCGCGCGGACACTCGGCGTTCCCGGTGAGGATGAGTTGATGGGATATGGGCTTTCGACATGTGCGACCTGCGACGGAGCGTTCTTCCGCGGAGAGGAAGTTATGGTCGTTGGCGGTGGTGATGCCGCGATGGAGGAGGCTAGTTTCCTCACAAAGTTTGCTTCGACAGTCCATCTCGTTCATCGTCGTGAAGAGTTCCGAGCCGAGGATTACTGGATCGATCGGCTGATGGAGCATGTTGATGATGGTGATGTTGAGATCATGCGGAACACTGAGCTGGTTGAATTGCATGGAACACGTGAAGAGGGCGTTGATCATACGACACTTGTTCAGCATCCCGAAGGCTATCCAAGTGAAAAACTTGATGACCCAGACACCGAAAGATTCGAGTTTGATGTCGGAGCAGTATTCTATGCAATCGGACATACGCCGAATACTGAGTATCTACATGATACTGGTGTAACGCTTGATGACCGTGGATATCTTGACACCGCAGGTGGTGATGGCGGGGGGCAGACCGAGACAGATGTTCCTGGGATTTTTGCTGCAGGAGATGTCGTTGATTATCATTATCAACAGGCAGCAACTGCCGGCGGGATGGGTGTAAAAGCTGCTCTTGACGTTGATGAGTATCTTGAGGATCTTGAGCGGAGCCAAGCAACGACAATCGACACTGATGTGGCAGCCGTCGAAAGTGATGACTGAGATTGTGACTGTCAATTGAGAACGAGTTTGAGTGTCAATTTCTGCTCTCTGATCTCATCATAATAGTCGGTGGTACTGTGAGTTTTTTCTCTTATTCGAAAGAAAGCGGAATGCACAAACGGACGTTCCAACTCAGCTCAAGTTATCCCAGTTGAGTGTGGTCTCGGGGAGACACGGTAATCACAGTATAGATGACTGAGACAACCGCTGTCCCACAGACCCTTATGTACCGCCTGTTGTAACTACATATGGTCTCAACAGAAACCTACACGATTGAAGACCCAAACGGGAATACTGAGGATGTCGAACTTCCCGCTGGTCTTCCGGATATGTTCACCGAACAAGGAGAAGATTCGATTGCAGTGGTGTGTGATTTGATTATTCAGTCATTTGCACAACAATCACATGCTGTTGTCCATCACAGTGAGGGTGAGACACCGGCAGATCTTGAAGAACTCAACGACGAGATGGAGTCGTTATTTGAGGATCGCTTTGGAGTTTCGCTGAGTGAAGCAATGGGACATAACCACTGATTGCGAAGACAGCCTACTCAGGTTATCTAGATGTCGTTCAGACGACCGTGTTATTGCAACCGACGTGTCGTCTCGACAAGGGGATGTCGTCCGTACTCAACGATTTCAATGTCATCGATTGAGTAAAGTCCCTCCTTTTTTGCCGTCCGCTGCATTCCCAACTCGACAGGGTCATCGACAATAATAACATATGCTTCCATCTCATCGATTCCAATCTCTGCAGCAGCCATGACGCGGTGATGACCATCAGCAAGGAGTAATGCGCCGGCAGTGTCGATTGCAACAAGTGGTTCCGCAAGTCCACGCTCAAGTTCATATTGTCGTCCCTCAAGTTCGTCTCCATACACGCGGCTTTGTGTTGGAACGAGATTCTCAAGTGTGATTGAGCGACGCTCCTGTTCGACGGAAATACCATGGATCTGCTCGAGCGTCCGCATCAGTTTGCCAACTTTCTCTGGCGTCGCACGCTCAATCTGTGACCGAACAACATCAGTATTGGAGATAATCCCAACAAGATTCCCTGCATCATCAACAACAGGGAGCTTTTGAATCCCTGATCGGAGGATAACCCGCCCAGCGTCAACAACTGCCATATCCGGATGTGCGACAATAATATCTTCAGTCATGACAGTAAAAATAGGAGCTTCATCATCAACCAATAATAAATCACAGGCGGTTACAACTCCCTCAACAGTTCGCCCCTCCGAGACAGGGAATCCAGTATGACCAGCGGTATTTTTGATCTGATGGGCAACATCAGCAACGGTGTCAGTCGGCGACACGGTCTGGACATCGCATGTCATATACTCATCGACAGTCGCCTTCTCACTCATGATACTGCGATTGTCAATCAGTACTAAAAAACGTACTCATCATCAAAGTATGGCGATAAACGGTCGTTATTTGCTTTTTTTCGGGAACTGAAACGAGCCCAGAGATGATTTATGTTCCTCAGGTTCGAGTACGGTTGTCTTATCATCTAATGCTCCAAACACTCGTGTCGAGATTGCGTCTGAGACAGTTGTATACAGATCTTCTGTGGATTCTTCTTCTGTTGAAGTGAGCGCATCAACTGGGACCTGTGCGCCAGCCAAATCAGCGTGTCCACCGGCACTTCCAACACTTCCAAGCGCACTCCGAAGCGTCTCGCCAAGGTCAATATCAACACCGCGTGCTCGTCCGGAGAGATAGACCGTCTCATCCATCCATCCGTATATAATGACAATCTTAACACCCTCAAGATTCAGTACATGATCCGCTGCCTGAGCAAGCGAATCACGGTCAGTGATGCTACCCACATTCGAGGTAAGCGCATCACCACGAATGTCGCGATTTTGGATCGCATGTGAGAGTGTATCAAGAACGGCAGAAGTCATCTGTGGAGATTCAACATTGTCAAGTATTGAAAGATCCGCGTGTGTCAGTAACCACGCAGCCGCTCAAAATCTGCTGTTGAGACTTCTCTTGCAAAGTCGTTCGTATCAGTTCGAATTCCGAATAAGAGTGCCGTTGCAACAGATTCAGTTGGCGCCGCATTTATTCTGCGAAGATAATCCGCGAAGATAGTGCTTGTTGCCCCGACATTCCGGCGGAGATCAACAAAGGATGCCTCGACGCTTGCCCGTGGTGGATGGTGATCAACGACAATATCAACGGCAGTGTTTGGATCGAGCTCGTCGTTGACTCCTGGGCGTGAGTGATCGACGAGTGCAATACTGCCATATGTCTCAACATCGGTTTCTGTCTCGAATTCGATCAGATCAATGTCGAGAAGATTGACTAGCGCCCGGTTTTCCTGATGTGAGATCGAGCCATAATAACAGAGATCAGTATCAATACCGACTTTATCCGCGAGTTCGGCAAGTGCAAGGGCACTCGCGATTGCATCTGGATCAGGAGCGTCATGCATCACAATCGCCAGGGTGTCGTCAATCGCACGCAGTGTCGTGAATAGTTGATGAAGTTGCCCAGCACCTGGATGTGTCAGTATATCAGTAAACCGGCTTATCAGCGCCTGTTGGGCATCAATAACGTGATTACTCACACGGTTGATCCGCTGTCGTGTCTGATCAGAGGCTGCTGAAGGAATATGGCTGGTGATATGTGTGTTCGGAAACTCCGCTCGGGCAGTCTCAGCCGTGATTGCATTTTGTTTGGCTTCGTCACCGGCGATGAGGACCATATCGGCGGCTGAAGGATACACTGTCGAGTCGTCAGGGGCAGCCCGTATGTGATGTATCTCCGCACCGTTGAGTGACTCAAAAACGGTCTCATGCTGTGTGACGATAGTGAGACGTCCAGATCGATCGAGAAATTCCTCAACCGCATCATGGACGGCAGAGCCACACCCAAGTAGCAACCGCCGATTCATGTCCCATAATCCACACGCGGACGCTAAAACACTGCCGTCATTACAGTATTATTCGAATCGAATGAGAATGATCCCAGTAAGAAGTCGATGAACGCCGATATCGATCCGGGCAATGCAGGCGTACCGATGACTTCTGTTAAAGAGCAATTACCACAGGATAGAGATCTGAGGTTGTATCGCTCAATTATCAGGTGTTGGGACTGTGAGTATCTCTGTCAATACTCGACACAAAACAGAGCGCGCAAACAAGCGTTCTCCGGTCAACAACTGAGTGTGGTCTCGGAGGGAAACAGTGTTTATGTTCAGCGTGCTAACAATCGATACAAACAGAAGCTAACGATTCTAAAACAGTGTTGTTGCAACAGTTTGTGCGGTTTCGACAACCGGACCGAATGCAGGCAGTAACACAAGTGTTCCAACGCCAGCGAAAAGAACTGCAGCATAGAGTCCGGTGGGGCGAGAGTCAAGTGCTGAGAGATCTTGTGTTGGTGACTCAATCCACATTGCTCTGATAACACGGCTGTAATAGAACAATGATAATGCGCTATTGACAGCACCAACAGCCGCGAGCCACCAGAATCCAGACTCAATCGCTGAGTAAAACAGCGCATACTTCGAAACGAATCCACCGAACGGTGGAAGCCCAGCGAGACTGAATAAAAACACTGTCATTGCAACAACAGCAATCGGTGCACGTGTTATGAGTCCATTATAATCCTCAAAGGTTCGACCAATACCCCAGTGTTCGACAAGTGCAATAAACAGGAACGCACCGGTATTCATGAATCCATATACAAACAGATGCGCCATCGACGCCCCGAGCACATCACCGTTTGGACCACCAGCAGAAAGTGCTGCAAGACCGATGAGCGCATAGCCTGCATGTCCGATTGATGAGTATGCAAGCATTCGCTTTACCGTTTGTTGAGTTGCAGCTGCAAAGTTACCAAGAGTCATCGTCGCAACAGCCAGCACTTGGAATGCAAGCACCCAATCGATTCCAACCGGAAGTGAACTCAGTGGAAATGCCTCAATGAATACGCGGAAGGCAACAGCAAATCCAGCAGCCTTCGATGCAGATGAAAGAAACGCCGATACCGGTGCTGGAGCCCCTTCATATGCTTCTGGTGCCCAGAAATGAAACGGTACAGATGCAGTCTTAAATGCGAATCCACCGGCAATCATTAAGATACCAATTCCGAGGACACCGATGAGTTCTGTTTCTGCAACTGACTCAGCAATCTCACTCAGAAGCAGTGATCCGGTGGCTGCGTACACAAGACTGATTCCAAAAACGAAAACAGCCGATGATAACGCTCCAATGAGGAGGTATTTTAATCCAGCCTCGATGCTCCCTCGATCCTCCTTGAGGAAAGACACAAGTGCGTATGATGGAAGTGATGCAAGTTCGAGGCTCACAAATGCGGTTGCAAGCGAGTTTGACATTGACATCAATGCCATCCCTGTTGCTGCAAACAATATCAGTGAGTAAAACTCAGCCTTGTATCGTTGAGCACTCACATAATCATATGAGGCAACTGCAACCATCGCCGTTACAATAGTAAAAATCAATGTAAAGAATAGACTCAGCCCGTCAATGATGAGCGCATCACCATACAACGTGATAGCACCACCCGTCTGCGCCTGTCCAAGTCCACTAATCAGGAACCATCCGGTAATCCCGAATGCAAGTAGCGACCCCACCGCAGAGACTCCAGCCAGCAGCAAATCGTTCGATGCTTCAGTAACGATTGTATCAACGAGTAACAGTATGAGCCCAGTCGCTGCAAGAAGAATGACCGGGGTGAGCACCAATATCCCAGACGGGAGCCCCGGTTGTGACTGCAAGACGGCTACATCAGCCATCGAGAACATTGATGGGGTCATTATATGCCACCCCCTGTGAGGATTGGTGTAACTGCCTCTTGAATCATCCCGAAGAACAAGTCAGGAGCAACGCCTAATGCAATAACAAGAGCTAACAGAACTGCAAGAGGTGCAATATCATGCATTGCAGCCGTCGTGACCTCATACTCACCATCAAATGAGAATGGTCCAAAGAGTGTTCGCTGCATTGCAAAGAGAAGATATCCTGCAACAATCACAATTCCAAACATCGCTGCTGCGGTGAACAGTGGCATTGCAGTGTGCACTGTCGAAGCAAATGCGCCCTTAAAAATAAAGAATTCACCAGCGAAGCCAGCCATTAGCGGGAGCCCCATATATCCAAACGCTCCTGCAACGAAAATCCCAGCAGTAACGGGCATACGGTCTGCAATACCGGACATATCACCGATCATGCGCGTGTGGGTAATATTGTAAATCACCCCGACAGACATGAACATCAATCCAGAGATGAGTCCATGAGCGACCATCTGGAATGTCGCGCCACCGACACCATACGTTGTGTATGCAATTAATCCAAGAATGACATATCCCATTGATGATACTGACGAATATGCAATGATACGTTTGAGATCCTGTTGTGCAAGGGCAAGCAATGCGCCATAGATAACGCTAATCACAGCAATACCTGCAATCGGAACAACGAGGTCAATCGCCACATCAGGCATCATCGTAAAATTATATCGAAGCAGTGCATAAGTCCCCATTTTGAGAAGAACGCCGGCAAGCATCACAGACACGGGGGTTGGAGCTTCGACATGAGCATCTGGTAGCCACGTATGCAACGGCGCGACGGGCACTTTGACAGCAAACCCAACGAACATTGCACTGAAGGCAACAAGTTTCAGCGTCGCAGCATCGATACCCCCAAATGCGGTGAGACTTCCCGCACGAAGAGCCTGTGTGATTTCAGGAAGTCGCATCGATGATACTGATGAACCAAGTCCAAATACCAATGCGATGAATCCGATAAACATCGCGAGTGATGCAATATTCGTATATACGAAGAATTTGATCGCCGCATATCGACGATTCGGACCGCCCCAAACCCCAATTAGGAAATACATCGGGACCAAGACAGCCTCCCAGAAAATAAACCAAACAAAGAAATCAAGCGCGGTAAAGACACCGAGAAGGTTTGCTTCCATGAATAACATCAGTCCATAAAACTGGGACTGTCGATCATCAATCGGTGTCCATGCACTAACAATCGCAAGCATCGTCAGAATGGTTGTGAGAACGATAAGTGGAAGACTGATGCCATCGACACCGACGAACCAGTGAAGATCAAGTCCACCAAGCGTCAGCCAGATGATATCGGTTTGATATGCAATAGACCCACCTAGAAGCGCATTCCCGGTCGCATCGTATTGTGCCCACATCCAAAGGCTTCCAAGAATTGGCACAACACTCGCAATTGCAGCAAGTCGACCAGCGACATTATCTGGAACGGCAAAAATAACCAATGCAGCAATAAATGTAAACGCAATAAGGAGTTCAATAATCATACAAACCACCCTCCCATAAGTCCAAGTCCAACAAGCAGTGCTGTCAGTCCAAGCGTCAGCAACGCTGCATAGTTACTGACAATACCTGTTTGAATCCGCTTGATCCGACTGCCAGCAAATAAGCTGACACCAGAAACGCCGTTGACAATCCCATCAACGACACCTTGATCAAGTTTATTCGCAACACGAGCAAGCGGTTGTGTAAAGCCTGTTGCAATCCAGACCTGATATTCGTCCTGATAATAATTGTTGTATAACATTGTTTTGAAACTCCCAAGCCGGTCGGTGTGAGCGACTGGCTCAGGGACGTTGTATAATTGATATGCTAAGAGGAATCCAGCAAGCGCCAACCCAAGTGACACCACGCCAGGGAGGATTGGGCTCAATTCAATACCAGCTGCACCATAGCCGGCAACATCGTGTAAGAGTTCGTGATAGTGTTCGACAGTGAGACCACCAAAGCCATGTTCAAGCCATTTATGTAGGAACTCGATGTGTAATCCAGTTAGTTTCGCAACGGGCGTCATATTGAGAAAGCCCGTTGTTGCGGCGAGAATCCCAAGAACAGTCAGTGGAATTTTAATATTCATACCAACACCCTCTGGGTCACGAGCTGTCTCTGATCGGGGGTCACCATGGAAGGTCAAAAATACCATCCGGAAAGTGTAGAATCCGGTGAAGAATACAGCGATAAGTCCCATTGCATACGCGGCGAGAAGAATCGTGTTTCCATCGAGTCCATGTAACAACGTCTCATATAGTACCTCATCTTTCGACCAGAATCCAGCAAATGGAACAATTCCAGCGAGTGCGAGCGACCCAGCAACAAACGTATAATATGTGACTGGGAGCTTTTCTTTCAGTCCACCCATTTCCCACATATCCTCGGTGTGATGCATCGCAATAATGACGGATCCTGCGCCAAGGAATAACAGCGCCTTGAAAAACGCATGTGTCAGAAGATGGAACGTTGCAGCAACGTAGCCACCACCACCGAGACCGAGCATAATATAGCCATATTGTGAGATTGTTGAATACGCAAGCACTTGCTTGATCTCGCGTTTGACGACACCCATCGTTGCAGCAACAAGTGCTGTGAACCCACCAAAGAATGCAATCACGGCGAGCGCGGTGGGTGAAAGCGCATAAAATCCATACATCCGCGCAACAAGATACACGCCAGCAGCGACCATTGTCGCAGCGTGAATCAGGGCTGAAACGGGTGTTGGACCCTCCATCGCATCTGGAAGCCACGTATGAAGTGGGAATTGTGCTGATTTTCCGATGACACCACCAAGAATCAGCAATCCAACAATCGTGAACCATAGCTGTGGTTCAAACCCGAATGTTCGGACAGACTCAGAAGCCTCTCCTAATAATGCTGCCTCTGCGAGTGCTGGGAATGACTCACTACCAGCAAATGCGGCTGTTCCAAACGTCGCAAAGATAGCAACAACACCAACGAGGAAGAAGTAATCTCCAAATCGTGTGACGAGAAATGCCTTCTTGGCTGCGCTTGGTGGACCTGATTCGCGGAACCAAAATCCAATGAGAAGATATGAACAGAGCCCAACAAGTTCGAAGAACATGAATGCCATCAGGAGATTATCTGCAACGACAAAACCAAGCATCGATGCAGAAAACAGTCCAAGCCCGGCGTAATATCGCGGGAGTCCGACTTCGCCTTCATCATTCATATACCCAAGACTGAATATATGAACGAGAAATGAGACGAGTGTCACAATAACCAACATCATCGCCGAGAGTGGGTCGATGAGGACACCAAAGGTGAGATCAACCACATCAAGACCGTGAGCCCACGTATATATTGTCGCGGTATATACACGTCCCTCAGCAACAGCGACTGCGGTCGCGATTGCGATTAGTAATGACCCACCGGTTGCGGTAATCCCAGCGAGTGCTCCGCCTTTTGGAAGTCGATTACCGATAGCGAGCGCCGTAAGGAATGATACAAACGGTAAGAGGATAATCGTTGGTATCAAATCGAAGATTCCAACCATATGTTACCACCTCATTGTTGTGGCGTCGGTAACGTCGACATCATCGAAGTTACGATATAACACGAGAATAATCCCGATCCCAATTGCAACCTCTGCTGCGGCAAGCGCCATGACAAAGAGCCCAAAGGTTTGTCCGGTAACATTCCCCCACAGATACGAAAACGCAATGAGATTGATGTTTGCAGCATTTAACATCAGCTCAACTGACATCAAAAACAACAGTGCATTCCGTCGTGTGAGAACGCCGAATAATCCGGTACAGAACACTGCTGCTGAGAGAACGAGATAATACTGTGGTGTAAGCATTACTCGTCACCTTCGTTGAAAACATGATTCTTGAGCTTTTGTCCACCATCAGCAATAACTGACGAATCCTCATCAGAGCGGTCACGCCGTGCAAGATGGATCGACCCATCGAGTGCAACATCAAGCGTGAGTGCAATAATAATAAATGCAGCAAGGAAGCTCTCGCCAGCGACATCACCGAGATCAAGATTAAAAATCGCATAGCCGATACTCGCAGTGATATTTGCATTTGCAGGGAATCCCTGTGGCTGTGGGAATGATGCAGACAGGAACGCCGCGGTCATCACAGCGAATAATCCGACGGCAGCGAGTCCTGGCAGAAGATGCGATCCAAGTTTCAGTTTTGGTCGTGTTGTCATATATTGCTTCCCTCCGGTTGCGTTCGCGTTAGCATCACAGCAAATGTGACAAGAATCAATACCCCACCGACATACACGAGAATTTGCATTACGGCGAGGAACTCCGCCTGCAGCATGACGTAGTGTACTGCAACGCTCAATAACGCCGCTCCAAGCAAGAGTGCAGAATGCCACACATCCTGCATGAGAACGACGCCTAAACTGCACCCGACCGTTACGAGCGCAAACAGCACAAATGCAACTGTCTCATAAATCATTATACGTGTCTCCTTGAGGTATCCTTTTGAAGATTTCGAGAAGTTCTCGCGAGCGATACCAATCGGGTACCTCTCATTTAAATATCAATGAGTAAGATTCACACGCTTTACTGACACAATAATTCCAGAAATGAGTTGAGATCTCTCATTATCCCGCTGTCTGTGAATGAGATGTGCTCAAATACAAACACAGAAATAAACTTCAATGCCGGTATTAGTTGTGATCTAATTACACTGTTGAGTTTCAATTGGATATCATCTTGCAATCATAATATCAACGAAGATCCTATGTCCGGCTCTCATAATCCGCGGTGTCACCAGCTATGAGCATACGAGTATAGTATCGACTCGTGCGCTTTAGATGAAAAACTGAGAGAATATCCAATTCAACTTATGCAATCGAGGAGATTAGTTACTGATAATCGACCTCACCGGCTCCCTCATCAATCCACCCGCTGCGGTCTGGTTCACGAGAATTGAGTGGATCAATATCTTTATACCACGGCACGTTTTTCAGTTGCTCCATATTGTAAACAAACTCGTCTTTTGTATCTGCGGTAAACTCGAAATTCTGTGTCAACAAAATGGCATCAACAGGACAAACCTCCTCACATAATCGACAGTATATACACTGTCCGATATGGAGATTATACTGTTCGCCGTTTCGTTTGTCATCCTGTACAATCTGGATTGTATCATTTGGACAGACTTTTTCACACTGCCGGCACCAGATACAGCGCTCTTGACTGAATTTATGTACCCCACGGAAGCGGGGGCTGACCTCTGGAGCGACATCAGGGTACTCGACTGTGAATGTTTGTCCGTCCAATGCGTGCTTCATCGTTGTTGCCATTGATTTAAGCAGTCCAATCATGCTATCACTCCCACGATAATGGCCGTGAGTGCCAGATTTGCGAACGAGAGGACAAGCATCCCCTTCCAACCGACATCAAGAAACTGGTCGACACGAAGTCGCGGAATCGCTGATCGAACCCACTGTGTGAAGAAATAAAACAACCAGATCTTGATTGTAAACCAGATGAATCCCGGAAGAACCGGACCGGCAGGACCACCCAGGAATAACGTCGCTGCGATGGCACCGCCAAGAAAGATGTGGATAAATTCACCAAGATAAATCAAAACAAAATATACTGATGAGTACTCAGTTTGATATCCCGCAACAATCTCCGTTGGCGCCTCAGGGATATCAAATGGGTTTCGACCCACTTCTGCGAGGTTTGCAATCACAAATAACACAAACGCGAATGGATTCACGAATGCAAACCACTGTGGAATTGTCACACCAGCAATTGAGATGAGTGGCTCAGTTTGCTGTGCAACAATTGCACTTGTTTGGAGCGTGCCGGTGAATAAAATAACTGAGGCTCCTGTAATTACGAGGGGAATCTCATAGGCAATGTTCGATGCAATCGCGCGAAGTCCACCGAGTAATGAGAACTTGTTGTTCGAACCATACCCCATCATAATGAGCCCGACCGATGCAATCGAACCCGCTGCGAATGCAAAGACAATTCCCGTTTCAGGATCAGCCAGTTGAATCCCACTTCCCATTGGAATCACAGCGAATCCGAGTAATGCTGAAAATGGGATAACAAGCGGTCCAAGATCCCACGCTGGGCGGTCGACACCCTCAGGAACGACAAGTTCCTTTGATAATAACCGAACCGCATCGGCGACGATAACGAGTAAGCCGAATGGACCAATACGATTGACTGCAATCCGGTCTGTGAACGCGGCTGTAATCTTTCGCTTCGCCCACGGTCCTGCAACAGCTGTTTGGACTAATAATAGATTGGCAATCACGAATGCACCAATCAACCCACCAACAATCGCTCCGATAGTTCCTGAAAGACCGAGGAGGTTAGCAATCGTCTCAGGAAGCAGCGTTTTCGACTGCAGTAGCGCCGACATTAGCGGTCCACCTCACCCAGGACAATATCGAGACTGCCAAGTGAGGCAATCATATCCGGGATATACTCGCCGTTGGACATTTCGGGAAGTGTCTGCAGATTCGAAAAGCACGGACTCCGGATTTTAAACCGCCCTGGTTCCTCGGTGCCATCGCCACGGATGTAGATACCAAGTTCACCTTTGGCGCCTTCGACAGCACGATAGATCTCAGCGTCATCATCCGGGCGGAGTGTTCGGGGGACATTGGACTGTATGGTGCGCTCATCCTCGGGCCATCCCTCAAGAATATCAACACACTGTTCGATAATTTTTGCAGATTCCTCGACTTCACGAAGTCGGACAAGAAGTCGACTGAAGTTGTCACAGCCATCCTCGGTAACAACGTCCCAATCAAGTTCGTCATAGTACCCATATGGGTCATCGCGACGAAGATCATAATCGATACCAGACCCGCGAGCGACCGGTCCTGTTGCACCGTAGGATTTTGCTTCTTCAGGTGGAAGCACGCCGGTGTCAATCGTTCGCACCTGGAGAATCTCATTTGAGGAGATAAGATCATGATACTCCTCAAGTGCTGTTGGAAGATCCTCAAGAAAGTCACGGACACTTTCGAAGAACTCATTACGAGGTTCCGGGAGATCCCAGACCACACCACCAAGTCGGAAGTAATTGAACATCATCCGCTGACCGGTGAGGTCCTCAAGGATGTTCTGTGCTTTCTCCCTGTCGCGCATAGCATACATGAAGATTGCAGTGAAATCTCCATACACATCTAATGCGAAGGTCCCGACCGCCAGCATGTGTGAGGCGATACGACAGACCTCAGCTCCCATCGTTCGGATGACCTGTGCGTATTCTGGCACCTCAAGATCATTGAGATCCTCAGCAGCGCGTGCGTATGCCCACTCATTGAGCAGTCCAGACGAGGCGTAATCCCAGCGATCCGGATACGGCATGATTTGATGACGATATGTCTTCGCCTCACAGATTTGCTCCTCACATCGGTGTAGATAGCCAATATCAGGATCAATATCCGCAATCTGTTCGCCATCTAGCACAGTCTTCACATGAAGAACACCATGTGTGGCTGGGTGATGCGGACCGATATTGACATACATTGTGTCACCCTCGTCTTCACGATGATCCTCTGCGAGAGGATTCTCCCATTCTTTGAGAGTGACTATCTGTGGTCGATCTTGATCGTAATTATTCGACAGTGGGTGTCCCTGCCACGTCTGTGGAAGGAGGATTCGACGAAGATCTGGATGATCCTCATAATCAATCCCAATGAGGTCATAGGCCTCACGTTCATGCCAGTCTGCGGTTCGGAAGACGGGTGCAGCCGATTCACTGACAGGGTCGTCTTTTGTGGTTGGCACAACGACACTTACCTCACGAGTACGATCATCGTAGCTTGTGAGATGATAAATTGATTCATATCGGTCAACACGCTCATCGGCTGTCACACATGACAGATGATCAAACCCGGCTTTATTCCGGAGCCGACGAAGTGTTTTCTGGACATCATCCGGGCGAATAATTACCCCTGGTGCATTCAGATGATCATCGCGACCGATGATAACATCACTTAGAAGTGATTCAATCTCATCGCCCGTTGTTGGTAATCGCTCAGTGGTCTGATCAGTGCTTTGAGTCGGTTCAGGCTCTTCAAGACTCATGACGAATCAGCCCAGTCATACCGCATCACAAGGTCGTCTTCATCAATCTCCTCAGCCAGTTGTGAGACAATCTCATCCTGTGAAAGGTCATCAAACTGCTGGAGTTCATATGGCTTGACCGTCACCGGTGCAGATTCACCATTGGAGATTCGCTCTTGGAGCTTTGCGATTCCGTATACGAGTGCTTCTGGACGTGGCGGACAACCAGGAATGTGGATATCGACAGGGATGACCTCCTCAGCACCCTTGATTACATTATATCCCTCCTGAAACGGACCACCGGAGATTGTACATGAACCCATTCCAACCACAAATTTTGGTTCAGGCATCTGGTCGTACACTCGTTTCATACGAGGGGCAAACTTTGAGACGATTGTACCGGGAACGATAATGACGTCAGCTTGACGTGGCGATGCCCGCGGAACGCCAGCACCAAAGCGGTCAAGATCGTGTTTGACCGCATAGGTGTGCATCATCTCAATGCTACAGCAGGCGATACCAAACTGGAGCATAAACATCGATGACCCGCGGACCCAGTTCATAAACTGGTCAAACTTCGTAAGAATAAATGGCGAGGAGCCAAACGCCTCACGAAGTTTCGAATTGAATCGTTCATCAGTGCCTGATATTCGGGCGTCTCGAGTATCGGTCTGTACCTGGGCGTCGTCTGTGACAAATGCGTTATCTCGTTCGCTGCTCATGTATCTCGTTCTGTTTTTTGACGGGTTGCGAGCGGACTTTTGATCCATTTAACAGCGCCGTTTCGCCATGCCCAGACCAATCCAACGATGAGGATACCAATAAATACGAGCATCGGAAGCAACACCGTGGTAAGATCTGCGCCGGCTTCTAGTGCGGGTCGATAAATAACGGTCCACGGGAGTATGAGTACGGTTTCAACATCGAATACGAGAAACAGCAGTGCGATCATGTAATATTGAATATTAAATTGGACACGTGCTGATCCAGTTGGAATCTCACCGCTCTCATACGTGGCGCTTTTTCCTTGTTCGGGAACAGTCGGACGAAGGATCGCTGATACAGCCATCATCCCAAGCGGGATGCCAACAGCGACAAGTCCGAGTGCACCGACTGCGATCCATTCACTCATTCCGTTGTCTCCTAACAGTGCTGCATTAGTGGTGCCGTGGTATAAACATTGATTTATGACTGCTTGGTGTTCGCTCAGGTGAACTATCCCACTCTACTCAGCCGCTCGTGTGGTTCCGGTGAGGGTAGGGTGGGGCGTCCGCGCTTTCGTGGTCGACTTTCTGCTTCTCCGATAGCGTTTGCGAGCAGAGCGTCGCGGCGACGCCTGCCCACAGTGACACAGTCCCTATATCCAAGACATTCATTCGGACTGTCCCAGTCCTACCCCGACATTTCGAACCACCTCCCAGTTTGTCGGAAGCTCACCCATGCGTTTCCGACGAATCGTTATGATCGGGTCGGTCGTGAATCTGCAACGTGGACACGAGTGTTCACGCACCCACAGTGGCTTGTCTCAACTTCACAGTTTGCACACTGTTTTATTATTCGATCAAACTCAAAAAGAACTGTGTGGTATCTGTTTGGTTGACCGTGTTCGAACGTTTGATACTCTGAAAACGACAGTGCAGCGATGTTGCGAGTTGTCTTTATGCTGACGAATTATCTAGATCGCACACAAGTCTTCGAGAAACACGGTAATCATGTGTCTATGCGTGTGTTTCTCGCAGTGACCTTCACAGCGGTTGTTTAGCTCGTCGGGTAGTTCCGAGGTTGTGGATGGAAAGCGCGTCATAGAAACAGGAAGCCCCACCCTCAAGGAGCGAACGGTGCAAGCCGTGAGCGAGTAGGGTGGGGTAGTTCACGACGAATTAAAAGATAAATACGGATCCGACGAGAACTCTAATGATTCTCTGTAGTGGATGAATCTGACCCCTCATCGTCACGGTCAGCACGAAACGTCTCGACTCCGCCGTCGTGTACACGGAATGAATCTGCTGCAACGTCAGTCGTGAGCTTAGTATGATATTCTTCAAGCCGTGTCTTGAGCGCATCATGTTCGCGAGAAAGAACCTGCACGGCTGAGAGCGCTGCATTATGTGATTTTCCGGCATCAACAGCAACGATTGGTGCACCTGTTGGCATTCCAATGACCGAATCAACAGATTTCTCCTGCACAGGAACCCCAATCACAGGGACTGGATATGCAATCGAGGCAGTCATGTTCGGTAGGTCAGCAGACTTTCCACCAGCACCAGCAATGATGATATCAATGCCGCGGTCGGTTGCTGTTTCGCCGTATGCATACAGTACTTGCGGCGTCCGGTGTGCGGAGACAACATATGTTTCATACGTGAATCGTGCATCTGGGGGAGTTATAAACTCAGTCTGTTCGTCAAATCCCAGTTGTTCAAGTGCTTCATGAGCACCAATCATTGTATCTAAATCCGAATCGGATCCCATAATAATTCCAATATCAGGCGTTTGTGTCTGGGTGACATCAGCCTCAGCCTGGCTGTAAAGTCGGTCACGAAGTGCCTGTGTTGTCGGCTCGTCCGGCGTGTGTGCTGGCATTGTATTATGATGACTTATGTCGTCTCAATAAACGCTACCGCTTCGCGATGGCGTCGGGCTCTCTCAATCAGTGATTGCATTGCTGATGAATCTGGTTCGGTTGATGGATCGGTTATTGCGACTGTATCATCAGCAAGTGTCAGATGACCCATTTTTCGAAGCGGACGAACCTCATCCTTTCCATACCAATGTAATGAGGTGTGTTCATCTGCAAGTGCCGACTCAACACCGGTGAGCGTCGCTGGACGGGAGGTATTGACTGTTCCAAGAATATTCGTCATCACAGTTGGTGACCGACGTATTGTTGACCCAAGTGGCCACCCTAAGACAGCACGGATATGCTGTTCAAATTGTGAACTCTGGGCTCCTTCAATTGTCCAGTGTCCGGAGTTGTGTGGTCGAGGAGCGATTTCATTGACAAGAATATCACCGTCTTCGGTCTCGAATAACTCAATGCCAAACACACCACGCCCATCCAGTGTCTCAAGTACGTCGCGGGCAACTGCATCTGCACGGTTACGCACATCCTCGCTGGCGCGGGCGGGGACAATAGTCTCACGAAGAATCTCTGCGTCGTGTATATTCTCTCCCGGTGGAAATGTCCGGATTGTCTCATCCCCCTTGACGGCAATCACGGAGAGTTCACGCGTAAAGTCAATCAATCGTTCAGCCATGGCTGAGCCGCCAACCGCTTCAAGTGCGTCTGCAGCGTCCGCAGGGTCGGTAACTGGTACGTTCCCACGACCATCATATCCCCCAGTTCGGGCTTTTAACATCACAGCATCAAATCTATTGAGTGCTGTTTTGAGTTCAGAGACTGTCTCAACCGGATGAAATGAAGGAATAGGAATCCCGGCGTCATTGAGTGTTCGCTTTTGAACGAGTTTGTCCTCAATCATCGCTAACGTTGAGGGAGCCGGATTGACTGTCACATCGAATCGTGAAAGAGCGTCTGAAAGAAGATCAGCATCTGCAAGTTCGATTTCAAATGTGATTGCATCAACACGATCGGCAAGTTCGAAAACAGCGTTTGGATCGTCAAACTCACCAATAATCTGATCGCGAGTAACGGGAGCAGCAGGACAATCCGGTGTTGGATCAAGAACAATTACCTCAACGCCGAGTGGAGCGGCGGCTTCAGCAAGCATTCGACCAAGTTGCCCTCCACCGACGACACCAAGCGTTGGTCCAGGAACAGTGACTGACACGACCGTCGCTACCCAATCAGTGCGAATAAAAGTTGAGTTTTCATGAACGTCTGTATATATTATCCCGATGTGTCGGGGGCAATCAGTCTCGGCTGAGCGGAGAGAGATGATGCAGACGATTGTGATGGGGATGAATATGTAGATGATGATGGGTCAGCGAGTGACGCGCGTGTTTCATCATGAATAAATATTACCACGGTCTCACCCCAGAGTCGGAAATCATATTCAGCGGCGGTATATCCGTGCAAGATGGCTGAGACGGCGTCTTGATCATGCCCTTTGGTGATAACGACCGGTGGAGGGTCCGAAAGCGCTGTTTCCAGTTCAGCGTCAGGATCCGTACTTGCGACTGTCGCATTGCTGCGTTCAAGATACCAGGGGAGTGGAAGTCGACTGTGCCATGCAGGACCACCAGGTGGTGCTGTTGCGGCCGATGACTCATTCTGAACATAGAAGTCGGTGTTAGATGCACTTGGGGGGGTCGTCCCTACGAAAAGAACATCAGTCCCTGTGTTACTCGCGGCGATTGCTCCGGTGGTCATCATTGCTGATTTAAGATCATTTTCAGGCTGAGCCCACTGAAGCACTTGTTTATCATCCGCAGATGCGCTGTTGAAGTACGTTGCATTTGCACCCGCAACACCACCAGCGGCTGCAAGCACAACAAGAATCGCAAGTCCAGCGGTTATCGTGTCAGTGTTCGTCTGGACTACTGCATCGCGGGCTGACTCAATCACAAACGAGAGCCCAACCGCCGCAGGAATCGCAAGTGGAACAGCAACGTGAACAGCAACCCATGGTGCTTGAATATCGGTCGCGAGTGGATATCCAAGAAGGGATGCAACTGCCCAGTATGTAGCAAATATAATGAGTGACCGACGACGGTCGGCAATAACGCCATATCGATTTGCGATGATGCCGAGGAAACCAAATGAGAGAAGTGCCGGTGCACCGTATACAAGCGTCTCAGCAAGGTCATGGAAGTATGGTAAATACGCATGATCTTGTCGGTCACCCGTCGCCCACAGATCGATGAACTTCTCTACTGCGCCGATGGTCCCTGCTCTCAAGACATCGGGGAGTTGAGCTGGGTTGGCAAGTGCCTGCCAGAGGTCTGGGCGTGGTGAATAAAAGAATGCAAAGATACCACCAAACAACACGGCTGATCCGATGAGTGTGCAGCCAACACGGGCAATTGATCGCCTTGGTGTTGTTCCATGTTCAGTGAGCGCTGTATAGATCCGGGTTTGCCACTGATGAAGAATCCGTGTGCGCGATTGATTGCGTGCCGTTGCCCGTATGAGACGCCAATCGATTATGATGACAGCAGCACCAATATAACAGAGCGGATAGAGCAATGCATTTTCCTTAGTGGTAAATGCAAGAGCAAGTGCTGTTGCGGCAGCAAAGCCATATCGAAGCTGACCCGTGTCAAGTCCTCGGATGACAGCTCCAAGAGCAATGAATGCAAATGCCGCAACGAGGACGTCGTTGCGCATGAACCGAGAATAATAGATCAAAAGTGGATTTACTGCAAGTAAGATGGCGAGTGATACGACCTCAATGTCTCTGAGACGATCACGAAGCAGGAGTGCCGCAAGTGGTAATAACCCACCGACAAGAGCAACTGGGAAACGCGCAGTTGCATCGGTGATTGGGACGATTTCGAATAGCCAGCGATCAACAACTGGAATAAACGGACCATGGACAATCGGTCGATACGTGTGGATTCCAGTTTCATGATATCGAAGAATCCAGTACCCGACACGACCTTCATCCCAGTGGAAAATGCGACCACCAAGCGCACTCAGACGCAGGGCAAGTGCAAGGAGGGTAACGGTGATAACACCGACAAGCACGCGCTGTGCACGCACTGTTCTAAGAGCCGGTTGAGTGGACATGTGAGACTCAATAGCTGTGCGCAGACGTATTCGTAATCGTGATCCCTCACCGGTCGAAAGCGATTCAGCCCCCTCTGGGACCTCATCTGAACTCATCGCCCAGATATCGCAGTCACGAGAGTAATATTCTTGTGTTTGAAATCGACAGGAGAAACGACCAGTGGCGAATTTAAATTGCTCCGATATGAACCAATATACTGATGAATACCGACACACCGAGTGACCTCGAAACGCGTAATACTGATACCGAGAACATATCAACAGAAAGATAATAATCATGAGTAAAGATACTGACGCCTCGACAGAGATGACACGCGCTGAATCAGATGGTAAGAATCAACAGTCAGAAACAGTTAGATTAGGACTTGTTGTTGCTGAATTCAATCGTTCAGTCACCGCAGAGATGGAGACAACAGCAGAAGAAACCGCGGCTGACCGGAATGCAACAGTCATAATAACGCTTTCAGTTCCGGGCGTCTATGATACACCACTCGCTGCAGATCGATTAGCCCGTCGTGAGGATATTGATGCTGTTGCTGTCGTCGGTGCCATCGTCACCGGTGATACTGACCACGACCAGGTTATCGGTGACGCAGTCGCACAGAGATTGACCGATGTCAGCCTTGAGCGTGACGTTCCAGTCACATTTGGTGTTTCTGGTCCCGGGCAGAGTGGGGCGGAAGCACGCGAGCGTGTTGGGAAAGGTGCGGAAGCGGTAAACGCAGCCGTCGATATGGTGGAGGTGTTGGTATGAATTTCGACTTTGCATCCCGTGTTGAACGGGTTGAGCCGAGTGCGACATTAGCAATTAGTAACAAAGCAAGCGAACTGGAGGCAAACGGCGTCGATGTCGTTGACCTTTCTGTTGGTGAACCTGACTTTCCAACGCCACAAAATATTGTTGAGGCTGGAAAAGATGCAATGGATGCCGGTCATACAGGATACACCCCATCGAATGGAATCCCTGAGCTTCGAGAAGCAATCGCTGCGCGACTCCGGCAGGATGGCATTGATGCAATTGATGAAGAAATCATTGTAACGCCCGGCGGTAAGCAAGCACTATATGAAGCATTCCAGACATTAATTGATGATGGCGATGAAGTTGTGTTATTGGATCCTGCATGGGTCTCATATGAGGCGATGTCAAAACTCGCTGGAGGGTCACTGACGCGCGTTGATCTCGCACCATATTCCTTCCAACTTGAGCCGGGGCTCGATGATCTCGAAGCAGCCGTGTCACAGGAAACCGAGTTGCTCGTAATTAATTCGCCATCAAATCCAACAGGTGCGGTATACACCGATGCTGCACTCGAAGGCGTCCGTGATCTCGCAGTTGAGTATGACATTACTGTTGTGTCTGATGAAATATATGATAAGATCACATATGGGGTCGAACAGACAAGCCTGGCATCGCTTTCAGGAATGGGTGATCGGACAATAACGATCAATGGATTTTCGAAGGCATACTCAATGACAGGGTGGCGGCTTGGATATGTCCATGCGCCAAATGCATTAATTGATCAGGCTGCAAAATTACACTCACACTCTGTCTCGTGTGCAGTGAACTTTGTTCAGCGTGCCGGTGTCGAAGCAATTGAAAACACCGATGATGCTGTTGTTGAGATGCGCGATGCGTTCCGTGAACGACGGGATATGCTCGCAGACCTATTCGAATCACATGATGTTGATGTGCCAATTGGTGATGGTGCGTTCTATATGATGTTACCCGTTGATACTGATGATCAAGCGTGGTGCAGTGGGGCAATTGAAGACGCACATGTCGCAACTGTTCCTGGCTCAGCGTTTGGCTCTCCAGGACATGCGCGAATTTCATATGCGGCAGGCGAAGATCGACTTCGTGAGGCTGTTGGGCGGCTTGCAGAATATGAGTACATCTAATCGAACTGCACAGTCCCACTAGCTGAACCGCTCCGGGGTCACGTTCACATCTACAGATGAGCAAGGCGAGTACCTCGGGGCTTTGATGTGACCCCGAGGTACTTCACCCTAATTCAAACCCTGAAGCACTCTGTCTATTTACTCTGTTAAGACTGCAGTATATGCTTTGTCCATCGATATGAATCTCAGAAAAATATATTCTGATAGATAATGAATACGTACGCCTCGTGCTTTTGTGCACGTAGTTCTGAACGACAGTGTGTCATTGGACATCAAGGAATTGCCGGTGTCCGCAGCCGTTCGCGAACATTATCACGATGCGGGGATCACACAGCTTTACCCCCCTCAAGAGGCTGCAGTAAAAGCAGGCATTATCGACGGACAAAACGTCATCGTCGCAATTCCAACCGCCGCTGGAAAGACGCTTATCGCGCAGTTAGCGATGTTAACAGCCGACGGACCTGCACTGTATATCGTTCCCCTCAGGGCTCTTGCAAGGGAAAAATATGAGACATTCACGTCGCTTCCCGGCATCGAAGCTGCAATCTCAACTGGAGACTTCGACACGACTGAAGATGATCTTGAGACCGCTGATGTCGTTGTTGCAACAGCCGAAAAGGTCGATTCTGCGATTCGAACCGGTGCGTCATGGGTCGATGAGTTGGCGTGCGTTGTTGTTGATGAAGTGCATCTTCTTGGAAGCGATAATCGAGGTCCAACACTTGAAGTAACGCTTGCAACGATACAGCGACGAGCGCCGGGTGTGCAGGTTGTCGCGCTTTCAGCAACAATCGATAATCCAGAAGAGGTTGCATCGTGGTTGGATGCAGAACTCGTTTCCTCGACATGGCGACCGGTCTCACTCCGAACAGGTGTCTATAACGCAACTGATGAGACAGTCGTCTTTGATGATGGTAACCGATTACCAATAACAGCCGACAGTGATTCTCTTCGTGAGACTGGAACCACTCACACTGGAAGCGGCACTACGGCGAGTAACACCAATCCCGATTCATTCCGATTCCGATTCCGATTCCGGTATTGACGCTGACACAGAAGCAACGATTGCACTCGTTTCCGATGCGGTTGTCTCAGGCGGACAGTGTCTTGCGTTCGTTCGATCACGTCGGGAGGCAGCATCACTCGCAAAGCAGTTAGCTGATGTAGGATTTGGGACAAATACCGAGCTTGCTGAGGATATACGCGATATTGGAACGACACCGACCGGCAAACAGCTCGCAGATGCAGTAACCGCTGGCGTTGCATTTCATCATGCTGGACTTCGAAGTGATCATCGAATCCTGATTGAATCCGCGTTTCGTGACCGCGACCTTCGTGTAATCTGTGCCACACCAACGCTTGCTGCAGGAGTAAATGTTCCAGCGCGGCGTGTCGTTGTTCGAGATTTAAAACGATATACAGGGGAGGAAATGGCATGGTTACCCGTTCTTGAGGTGCATCAAATGTGCGGGCGTGCTGGTCGACCACATCTTGACCCGTATGGAGAAGCGGTCCTCATTGGCGACATAACGAGAAGTAATGACAGCGACGATAATTCAGACTCACACAGTGCACAGATATCCGCAGATAATGAGCAAAGAGATGTCCGGACAGAATCAAGATGGCGTCGATATGTCGATACTGGTCCCGAATCCATCGAATCACAGTTGACAGCCCCCGACGCGGTTAGAACACACGTTCTTGCACTCATTGTTGCTGGATTTGCCGATTCGAAAGATCAGGTTCTTGACGTATTTGATTCAACGTTTTTCGCATATCAGTCGTCGACGGCAGACCTCACCGCTGTGGTTGATGATGTTGTCGCTGAACTCATCGAGATGGGACTGCTCACAACCGAGACACCCGAGACAACACTTGCTGCGACAGCAGTGGGTAAAACCGTCTCACAACAATATATTCAACCAACAACAGGCGCAGAGCTCATTGATGGAATCCGGTCGATTACGTCATTCCCGCCAGAACAGATATCAGTGTTGACCGCACTCGAAGTTGTATGCGGAACGCCTGACATGCATGATACATATTTAGGGAATCGTGAACGGGCTGATCTATATCGCTTTGCAACAAGCAATATGGACACATTTGTCACGAATCTCAGCGAGATTGATGATTTTGAATCATGGCTTTGTACGATTAAACTCGCACAGATACTCACTGCATGGAGCAAGGGTGTGCCAATTGATGAGATTGTTGAGACATACCGCGTTGGTCCCGGGGATATTGAATCACATGTCGAGCGAGCGCGATGGTTGCTTGGAGCCGCAGATGCACTCACGGAGACGCTCGGAGTTGAGATTGATATATTCGCTGAGGGGCATGCACAACTCTAAACAGAAACATCGACAATCCAATATCAGGAATCCCGGCGCGAGGATAACTCAGCGGTCACCGAAGTATCGTCCGCTGAATCTTCTAAGAGAGTGGTTTCTTTGAGAAGACTGACACCAATCACAAAGACAGTCGCGCCAGCAGTATTAATGATAAGATCAACGACGGTGTCGAGTAAATAAAACTGAAAACTCCACGTATACCAGAATCTCTTGAATAAGAATTCATATACCTCAAAGCCACTACCAATCGCAAGCACGGCTGGGATGACCCAATATGGGGTTGTACTACCCGATGACCGGAATGTCAATCCAAGGATTGCTGCGACACCAAAACCACTGAGTGAGTGTGTCAAAAGATCCCACCACGACACGGTGGTGTAAATGTCATAATAAAGCCCTCCAAAGTGCAGTCCTGAAACACTAACCGACCACAGTCCAATGACCATCCAACCATATCGAATTGGATTATTCTTATTGATGTCGCGTCGAAGTTGTGTAATTAGAAGACGTGGCCATGAACGAATATGAGCGTGCGCCGGGTATCCAGATGTCTGGCGAGTGAGCTGAATCGCAATGAGTGTGAGAACAACTGAACCGATTCCGATGAGAGCTCGTGAAGAGAGATGCTGTGACTGGAGGGCAGTCATTGCGTACGCTTCGATAGTATGATGATAAGTATCTTCTTGTTAATATATCAGTTATTATCAATACACGAGAAAAACCACAGCGATGCACTCTCCTCAGAGATTGCATAACAATCATTGGCAATCTGATTGCTGTTTCGCTCCGAAACCACACCTATGTACGTGTTCTGCTTCAACTTCGAAGATAGAAAATCAGATTATCAACAACTGATAACTCGACAAATAATCAGAGCGTTTCATCTCTGGGATTACTCACGGAGGATGAGACTACTCGTTTGATGACACAGTTGCTGTATGCAACCCAATGCAGTTACTCACTCCAATTCAAAACCGAGCTTGTGTCTCAAACTGAGTAAGGATTTCCGTGTGTTCGACGGGTATTATGTGTATTGCCCAATGAGTGACCGGAGAGTTGACTCATCACGGACACCAACGATTTCTTCGACAGTCTCACCATTGTTGAATACGAGCAGTGTCGGAACACCACGGACTTGATACCGCTGGGCGAGTGATTGGTGCTGATCAATATCAACCTTCAGCACAGTAGCATCAGTTTCGGCCGCGAGAGACTTGACCGTCGGTTCGAGCATCTGACATGGACCACACCAATCAGCATAGAAATCAACGAGAACAACATCATGTTCTGTCACCGCAGCATCAAAATCGTCGGCACTGCCGATATGAATCGGTTCGGTTGGGGTTCCAGCGATGGTCGTCTCATCTGGTGTCTCGTCTTCGGTTAGTTTCTGCTTTAATTCTGAGCGCTTTTGTGCACGGATTTCAGCGAGGTCGCCATCGGATTGTGAATCACTCATCATCCTAATGTAGGATCTGAGTTAATAAAATAGTTTTGTGCGTATGTTCCAATACTGCATACCCATTCACTCAATATTTCTCTCAAAGATAGATTACAGCAGTCACGGTGCTGCACTAGAGAAACCCTGGCAGTGTTATGCGACTCATTACATGGGTTCAGCTAAAGTTGAGTTTTGCCCAGTACACACATGATATAGCACTGTCAAAAGTCGATGCTGCTCGCGAAAGAGGACTCAACTGTGCGATCGATTTTGGAACGGTGAGATTTGGCTCACGTGAGGAAGTTCCATCCTCGAAGAAATAACACAGCCTATGAGTAAACACGGCAGAGCAGTGTATTCGTGATACTTAGAATGTCTCAATACCCGGGAATTTTAGCCATTCAGGACAGGGCGAAAATCAATGACGTGAGAGGATAATACGTGCACCGAGTGCAATCCCCATAGTAAATAACGCGTGCACAATCGCAAACCCGGGAGAGTTTGCTCGGGTCACAGTTGTTGTTGTTGTTGTCGAAGCGGGCGGTGAGCGTGTGTGTCCAGCAGTTGTTTGAGATGCATTCGGATTTGACGATTCATTGAATGACGGATCACTCAACGATGCTGTCGTCTCTCGTTGTCGGTATTCATTATACGCTGTCGGATGCGTCGCCTGGAGTATTGTCTCAACTGCGTATATTGCGCGGGGGGCAGGTTGTTGTATGTGCTCCGTTTTGACACGGATAATATTGTTATTCTGATATGCTGTCGTGCTGTTGTATGCTGGTGTTTGTGGGAGTGGTGCACTTGTAGGCACGACAACCCAAGTTGGGTCGATTGCAACAACGGATTCATCAGTAATTGGGACGAATCCAGATAATCCGGCATTCGCAGCACCGTTTTCAAGCCCACCTGTCTCGATTATATCATTAATAAATGTATTATTACCTGCGGTGTAGCCATAGAAGACGTTTACTCCAACGGGGCGTTTGATATCTGCGGTCACACGCTGGATCCGATTGAGCGATTGTTGTAGTTCAGTTGCCCTTGCATCACCGGCCGCACAGTTACCGGTCAATCGCCCGATTCGTTTCGTCTTATCAACGACGGCTGTGAGTGAGTTTGCCTGCGAGAATACAACCATCGGCACTCCCTGTGCACGAAGTTGTGCAATACGGTCGGTTGATGCACTATGAGTACTGTTTGGGACTAATACGAGATCAGGTGTTGTTGTGAGAACGCGTTCAACACTTGGTCCACCCGCACCTGAGACATTTTGTTTCCTTGCAGCCCCATCAAGATATGATGCATACTGAGAGACACCGACAACCTCGGCTTGAGCACCGATTTCCCACATTGTTTGTGCAGCACTCGGATTGAGTGTCACCACTCGGTCTGGATCACTTGCAATTGTTACTGTTGTGCCTGTGGCATCGGTAACCGTTAGTGGGTATGTGCAGGCTGTTGTTCCACGAGAGGTTGTATTCCCCTCAACAGTATTGTGTGCTGAGAATGAGCTTGAAGTTGGAACTGACGTCCTGTCATGAGTGATTGTCGCGGATGCGTGTGAGCTTGAGTGATACTCGTGGCTGTGTAGATGAGTACTCAACTGAGAGTCAGTCGCATCCACTGGAGTCGGGAGCAACAGCAGGCTTCCAAACACAGCAGTACATACGAGGGTAATGGTCAGAATATGACTAATGAACGATAGGTGCGATCGAAGAAACATATCAAGCGACTCAATTTCGATGTCAGGACAACAAGTACTTGTCTACTGCAACTGCGTTTGTAGACGTATACGAATCGTGCGTGTACAACTTCGCGCAACAGTATGGTCGGCTGGATTGAGTGGTGTTCTTCTACTCGCTATTACTGTGAGTGCCGGCATTGGTCCAGTTAATATCGCACCGATGACAGTAACGTACGTCTTACTCGGGGCTATTGATTCTCTCATTGGGCTTGGGGTGACCGTCACAGAAATACCATCATCAGTCCAACAGACGATTGTATTAAGCGTTCGTCTGCCACGGATAATCCTTGCAGCACTCGTTGGATTTGCGCTTGCGAGTGCCGGAACTGTCATGCAGGGGTTTTTTCGAAATCCAATGGCTGACCCATCGATAATCGGAGTCTCCTCAGGTGCAGCAGTTGGGGCTGTTGCGACAATTGTTATTCCGCTGCAGATTCCATTTGGGCTCGAACTACAAGCAGCAGCATTCACCACTGCAATTATCACCGCATTCAGTGTCTATGTAATTGCAACCCGTGGTGGGCGGACGCCGACAAGCACGCTATTGCTTGCTGGTGTTGCCGTTCAGGCGTTTCTTGGTGCGGTCATTTCGTTTTTACTGCTCTACAGTGGGGAAAGCATCCAGCGCGTTGTCTATTGGCTTATGGGAAACCTCGGAGGAACAACATGGGGTGATGTTCGGGTCGCTGCGGTTGTGGTACCACCAGTGTTTGTGTTGCTTGTTGCGTATGCCCAGGATTTGAATGTATTATTGCTTGGCGAGCGCGATGCGCATGCTCTTGGCATCAATGTCACACGCACAAAGCGTATCTTATTGGCTGCTGCAAGCATCGTGACTGCTGCTGCTGTCGCTGTAACTGGCGTTATTGGATTTGTCGGGCTTATTGTCCCACATGCGATGCGTTTGGTTGTTGGACCAGATCACCGAATTTTATTACCGACAAGCGCGCTTGCTGGGGCATCATTTCTTGTGATTACTGATACGCTTGCTCGCTCCGGCACAACAGCAATTCCAGTCGGGATTATTACCGCGGCTCTTGGCGCTCCGTTCTTTTTGTATCTTCTCCGAACAAATGAGGTGACGCAGTTGTGAGTTCGCCACTCATTACAATTGAAAACCTATCAATTACGCGTGAATCAACGACGATTCTTGATGGGGTCGATCTCACCGTCGAGGAGGGAACATTGCTCGGAGTTGTCGGTCCGAACGGCGCCGGGAAAACAACGTTATTGCGGGCAATCGATGGGTCAATTTCAATGACAACTGGATCAGTCCGCGTTGGTGATATCGCTGTTGAGTCAGCAGATGCAACCACAATTAGTCAGCAAGTTGCATCGGTGCCACAGAATACCTCAATTGCATTCAATTTTGATGCTCGAACAATCGTTGAGATGGGACGAACGCCCCATCAATCGCGACTTGGCTCATGGACCGCAACAGACGACAAAGCTGTCGAAGAGGCAATTGAGCAGGTTGATGCCGGTGAATTCGTTGATCAGTCGGTCACAACGCTCTCAGGTGGTGAACGACAGCGAATACTCCTTGCACGAGCACTTGCACAACAGACACCTGTGTTGTTGCTTGATGAACCAACAGCAAGTCTTGATATCCATCGACAAATACAGACTCTCGAATCGGTCGCGCGTCTCGTTGAGATGGGAAAAACTGCTATGGCAGCGATCCACGATCTCAATCTCGCAGCACGATACTGTGATGTGGTCTGTCTTCTGACAGATGGATCAGTGACTGCCATTGGTCCGCCAGCGGAGGTGTTTACTACGTCTGCACTTGCGGATACCTTTGGTGGATATCCAGTAGTTACGACCGATCTCATTACCGGAGCAGCGAGTGTGACGACTCTCCCAGAGAACCACTCAGACCGCAGTGACACCACAGGAAACGATCAATCGACTGAGACGCAGCACGGCGAGGATGAAACAGTCACGAATCGTTCCGAACACAGAAACCAAACAGTTACACAGCCGGTAATTCACATCATCGGACACGGACAACCGGTCATCACAGCCATGAGCGAGCTCGTAGCTGCTGGCTATGCGGTTACTATTGGTCCTGTTCCAGCAGGGAGTGTCACCGCAACAACTGCACACCGGATTGCCACATCGGTCATCACCGTCCCAGCATACGAAGGTGTTACCGAAGCAGCACGCACAGAGCTACAGTCGATGGTCAACAAAGCGGCAGTTGTCATTGTCACTCAGATCGGTCTCAAAAAGCACATGAACTCAATCGCGACGACAGTGGGTCGTGCTGAAAATATTATTATATTATCACAACAACAGCATCAAAACCAGCACCGACATACGACCCATATCGACAGCGATCCCATAGAGACAGCCATCGACAAGTTGCCCCACTGTCACGATACCGTGATCAGGAAGACCACTGATTGTACCTCAGTCGCTTCTATGATTAAAACACTCCTCAAACCCGCCTCAGAGGATCAATAGGTATCCATCGGACGAGTCAACTGCAGCCAGTTAATCTAATACTGTGAGGACGATTAAGAGCATTCACCGGCAGGGCGAAACAGGACAATTAGCGATGAACCCGTTTCTGGAGCTATCGCTCTGGTATTACTTTTGCACATAGCCGACACTTTTTTGTCTTATACAAATCTATTATACAATAGAACGAGGCGACGGACGTTCTCGTCGCACTCTTCAATAACTAACATGAGTGACTCCCTTCACGCGCGCACGCGCGAGACTGAGGACGATGAGCAAAGTGATGGTCGTACCTGGCGAGATCACAGTACGACATCTGAACGCCGAGGTACGCGGAATAACTCACAAGCTGCCAAATCAGTAGAATCGACAACAGAGGAAACAACTGATGAGTCTTCGGAGGTTGAGGAGACAGTCCACTGTCCAGAATGTGAGTCGACAGATCTTATCACCGATGATGAGCGTGGTGAGACGGTCTGTGCAGACTGTGGACTTGTGGTTGATGAGGACTCAATCGATCGTGGACCGGAGTGGCGCGCTTTCGATAGTGCCGAGCGAGACCAGAAATCTCGTGTTGGTGCCCCAACGACGAAATTGATGCACGACAAGGGGCTCTCGACGAATATTGGCTGGCAGGACAAAGACGCGTACGGGAACTCCCTGTCATCAACACAACGACAGAAGATGCAACGGCTTCGAACATGGAATGAGCGGTTCCGAACTCGTGACTCGAAAGAACGGAACCTCAAGCAAGCACTCGGTGAGATTGACCGAATGGCCTCTGCGCTTGGACTTCCAGAAAGCGTTCGTGAAACTGCATCTGTCATTTACCGTCGAGCCCTTGATGAGGATCTTCTGCCTGGTCGCTCGATTGAGGGCATTTCCACAGCGGCATTGCACGCCGCAGCACGGATGGCACAGGTCCCACGAAGTATCGATGAAGTCGCTCGCGTCTCTCGGGTCGATGAAGATGAATTTGAGCGAGCATATCGATATATCGTCCGTGAACTCTCACTAGAGATTCAACCGGCTGATCCCGCCGAATATGTCCCACGGTTTGCCTCTGATCTTGAGGTGCCAAAGGAGACCGAACGGACGGCTCGAGAATTACTCGAGAGCGCAAAGCGTCAGAATGTGCACTCAGGGAAGTCTCCGGTCGGACTTGCCGCAGCGGCTCTGTATGCCTCCGCACAATTGACGAATGATGAACTCACGCAAGCTGATGTGAGTGAAGTAACGGATATCTCGGAGGTCACCATTCGAAACCGCTATCAAGAGTTGCTCGAAGCATGGGATAACCGGTCAAATGGATCTGGTGCCGACGCGGCAAGTGCGTAATATTTCTTTATAGCTGACACTCTCTGGCAGTCAGACTGTCTCTTCTCCACTATCGCGTGTGCACACCGTGCACGTACTTGCGTTATGATGTATTTTCAGGAAATCCACGATTTGGGGTCTCCTCCCGGAATCGACTGGATACTTGATTGAGCGAATAGTGATATTCTCACTTGTCGCCGCCACGACAAACACCCGGTGTGGTACAATTCATATAGTTTTGAGTTTTGAGACGTGTCCGTGTTTGTATACATAATTGAACCACAGAGGAGTACTGAGCAATAGTTCCTCATTCCTGATTCCTGATTCTTGATTACTAGTTGATGCGTTGAGAATGGTTGTGTCCGATTTGCTCTCGAAATGCGTAAATCAAATTGAGCTGAATAATCAATTTAATATAATGTCTGAGGAGATTCCCTGTGTTCGTGTGCCAACGACCGCAGGTGAGCGGACGCGAACAATACTTGCCGAACAGGGGCTTATTGATACGGTTCACGAAATTGATACAACAGAGGACTATCTGTACATACCCGTCGTTGATTCATCAGCCGTGCCTGATCGATTTGAGATTGTGACACATGGGGTAACTTCTCGTGACACGCCAACGACCCCTGCGGATATTCTTGGCTTTGACCCATCATACGAGCGACTCGGTGAGATTATCATTATTGATGAAGCCGATAATCACAAAGCGCGTGAGATTGCTGATGCAATTATTGAATCCGACATTCCAGTCAAAACGGTTCTCAATCGGGCCTCGAAGGTGTCTGGACCTCATCGGACCCGTGAATGGGAGGTTCTTGCTGGCGAGGAGACAGAGACATGTCATCGGGAGTATGGATATGCGTTCAGATTAGATATCGAATCAGTATACTTCTCACCACGACTTGCGACTGAGCGCCATCGCGTGATTACCCAGGTTGACGCTCATGAGCGTGTAATCGATATGTTCGCCGGCGTCGGTCCGTTTGCAGTGCCAATGGCTGCCCGTGGCGCTGACGTTGTTGCCGCAGAACTGAATGACAGTGCAGTCGAGTATTTATCCCTAAATGCGGAGCAAAATGATGTTGTAAACGATCTGCACGTTATTTCTGGCGACGTACAAACATTATCTGATACATACACGGATTGGGCCGATCGATTAATAATGAATCTCCCTCACAGCGCTCATAAATTTTTGAATACGGCTGTGAGACTCGCTGGTGATGAGTGTGTCATTCATTATTACGATATCCAACATGAAGATACACTCTATAAGCCCGGGATTGAAGCGATTCGGTCAGCCGCAGAGCCAAATTATCAGATAACTGTTGAGACACGTCACGCGGTTCGATCATATGCCCCTCATGAGTACAACATCTGTCTTGATGTCCGATTACAGAAGCGTTGATTCGGAAGTTTTTTGAGTATTATATCGGTATATAAATGTATATGAGTGATGCCGGTGTAGCTCAGCTGGAAGAGCGATTCCTTCGTAAGGAATAGGTCGAGAGTTCAAGTCTCTCCACCGGCTTACCGACTCACGAGTAATCTATGCCCGCTTCGACCGTAGTCGACTATTGTGGTGGGTCATAAATATATTATTAGTAATGAATCGTGACATCCGATTCGCGAACGTAATTTAATTTTCCATTTCGTTTCAGTTACCACGACGCAGGTTGGTTGCCGATATGCAGTTGCTTTTTGACTCTAAAACTGGGATCCGATTGGACAGGGAATTGCTCATGAAGGCTTTGATTTTTGATTGGGACTGATGAGAGTAAAGTAAGTGCAGAATTTCCCTTCTGAGCATAGAAACATCGAGTCGAATCAAGCGAAACCAGACCCGACATGCTCTGGCGTACGCTTAATTATCAGGAAGGTTTCTGTATAAACGAATATCGTAGGGTCGATTAGAGAAGTGATGCCAACCGGCGAATACTGGTACTGTGGGTTCGATTCCCGCTCGACCTTTCCCCTTGGTCATAGGGGAACCCCCGCTACTACTACGCTATCATTATAAAGCGGTGTACCTTCTCGCCGCTTTCGACATCTATCATTGAGACTACTTGTCTATCACACACATTGCACTCCAGGGAATTGAATAATATTGATTTCCGTCGCTACCGAACTAGATGACGCGTATCTGATGAACCGTTTGACAATTGTATTATATATCGGTCGAAATATAAGAATCACGTGATCAGCGGTCGATTGGACACCCATTGACCATTCCACCGCGCATTCCATCTGCAAGCCAATAGATCGATAATGTAATCACAACGAGTGCGAGTATTGCGAATTCCAATCCATCAAGTGGTAAGAATAACAGTGATGTTGAAATGCCGAATAATCCAAGGATGCCGAGCAATACCGCAGATCCGCATGCAGCACACCCGGCACCAAGCGTCCCAAACACGATCCCGAGCATGCTTGCACCGCTCCCGGCAACTGTGAGTTCATGTTCGCGAATGTGATATCCTGCCATTGCGACATTGACACCTGTCAGTGCTGAGACGGTACTCAAGAGTGCGCCGCTCAGTAATCCAAAGGACGTTCCGATAAACGGATATAATTCGATGAGTATCATTATTCGGTCAGTCAATGGAAGCGCTCCACTGATGATGAGATCAGTAACTAACTGAATATTGAGCGACAGGACAAATAGGGTAAGTGCTGCAACTGCTGCAATAACTGCAATAATTGCGTATCGCGGAATTGTGAGTACAAGTTTGATAATCCGTCCCATAAGATGCCAGTCTCTTCGAGTTGTCGGAAGGCGTCTCTGAACAGAGTGGAGTGTTTTTATACTCACCGTCAGTTCTCCCCAAGTGCTGTTGCAATCACATCGTAACTGATACTTCCTGTTGCTGTTGTTACATACTGTCCATCGCTGAAGAGTAGAATCGAGGGCGTCGTCCCGTCGAGGTCAGCCTCTTCGGCGGCATTGATATCTGCTGTGACAGCATCGCTGTATGCATCTGAGTCGACATCATCAATCACAGCACTTGCAGTGATTTCCGTGTTTGATTCGAGAAATGTCCGCGTTTTCGCATGGACGTTCTCAGTTGAGAGGTCCCTCTGCATGTCGTAATAGTAGTTCTGTAATTTCCAATGAGCAGTTTCCGAACGTTCAAGGGTTGCTTCTAATGCTTGTGATGCAGGCTCTCCCCATGGATAGACAACTGGATAATTACGGAGTATGTATGCCCCTTTATTTGGATTGATCAGTTGGCGTTTGATTTCTGGAACAGTTGATTCTTTGAATGCTCGACATCGTGGACAGGATGGATCTTTAAACGCAATGATTGTATGTTGAGATTTATCGAGGTCGCCTAATCGTGGTTGTGCAGCGAGATTACTCGCTGCTGGATGTGAGTTAATCGATTGCCCACCGCTTGAGCTTGAGCTTGCGGTATCGCTCGATGAATTTGTCTCGTTGTTTCCACCAAGACAACCAGTCAGTACCATTGTCGTCGCACCGGTGCTTGCAAGGAATGTTCGTCTGTCCATATGCTCGTGAGGGTCTGTGGTATGATGTCCGTTGTCCTCGTGTGTGAAGTTGCTGCACAGCATCTAAACATATAAAAGCTCGCTGAGATGCTTTCTTGATCATTAAGAATAGAATCTATGTCGTTGGTTCCGGGCACACCGCGTTTGAATGCTCCTTGCGGTATTGGAGTACATACTTACCATGAGTCATACTCTCGATACAAACAGTACCGCCACAACGATAGTGTTGCAGTTGACTCTCAACACATTGCAATCGAATACACCTCTTGTTGAGAGATATTCGTGATATCGTGTCCGATTATTACAGTAATATTGACTCAATTCGGTCAAGTGCTCGGGAACAGACCGGTATATACCACGCTGCGAGGATCGGTAATTCAAACATTACTCGACAGCCTTCACGAGGTGACCCAGTCGATGGTTGATCGACACGATGCCCGGTGGCGGGGAGTCTCATAACACGCCAATGCCAGCGATATGACATACAGCTGGTGATCTCAAATGGGAGCCACAGGCCACCAACTGTCTGAACACGACCGGTTGTATCTATATCAATAAATTGCTGATTGCACTCAACGGCACGTACAGAGGGACCCCACTCAGTCCACTGCTGGGTATTTCTCAATAGATTCCATGCAATATCTCTTCCGACGGATAATTCACGACCTACCACAATCTTTCGACCATCTGGTGTGTGCTCGAATGCGAGATTAGTTGTCATATCGATACTGAGAGAGCCCAGCGAAAAATGAATACTGACACCAACTGTGAATAATATTTATCGATCAATATTTGAGAACTATTGTAACACTGACCGGTAGTTGGCGCGGTTACGAGAAAATTAAATATTGACGACATATCGAACACAGTGAGCGACAATGCGTGTATAATACATTAGGATGTGACCTCGTAGTTTACAAAGTGGTATTCAACTATTGTGTATGAGCACCGAGAGCCATCACAGCTCGAAGAGACACTCTTGTGATAGATTCTTGATTTTGGATGTACGAATAGTCTATCATCGAAGTGTCATTCGTGCGTTTTGTTGAGACGTTTTCCGCATCATAAGGACATGCAATAGAATCGATTCTCATCTCGATATGGAATCTTTCTGCATCAATGGCTGAACGAGAATGGGTCAGGATGTCACAGATATGCAGCATCCCATCGGACTGGTCTCCGTTGATTCCCGCAAGCGGTACACTCGATACGTTCCATTGTATCCATCGCAACGTCTAGACTTTCATCAGCACCACAGAACCACCCGTATCGTTCTTCATGATCTTCATCAAGATACACAGCAAAGAATGGGGCTTCTGATCCACGGACGGTTTCATCGTATGCAATATACACTGTTTCACCCGCTTCTGTTTGCTGTTTATTCGCCGCGGATTTCTCAGTGGAGTCGATAAATAGCGAGTATACGCGTTCGGTGAATGTTTCATCGTAGATGGTAACCGTCCGCTTCCCGGCAACACTGAATTCTTGATCCTCATAGAAACCAAGACCGGTTTCATTTTCTGTGAGAACACGACCCTCAAGTCGATCTGCACCGGCGTTCATCAGCGCCTGCCGAAGTCGAGAGAGAAGTTGCGAACCGATACCCATACCGCGATGATCCGGTTCAACATGAAGCCAGTCGATATATCCAATTGTTTCGCGACCGGTAACAAGATCACTCTGTGCGAACCCGATTGGTCCGCCATCGTCAACGGCAAGCACAAAGACCGCCTCGTCGTCGGTGAGCGTTTCTTGAAGCGCATCTTCGCTATACCACTCTTCAATTGCGGCATCAATGACGGTATCGTCGATTGCGTGTCCGTATGAAGCGGCGAGTGACTCACGTGCGACATCGCGAATCTCCTCGATATCTTCAATAGTTGCGTCGCGAATATCCATACAGAGTCCTTCGATGGGTCGGTACTTCAGTGCAATGGACGAATACCTCTGATCAGTTGTGATAGTATATTTCAGCGTTTATACATGAGTATGTTATCACGTGAGATGCACATGTCCTAAAATGGTATTATTACACACTAATTTATTATAATTAGTTATTACCAATCATAACACACCGTTAGGATATTTAGCCAAAACAATTATTAAAGACAGAGCCTCCCATAGATTCTATGGTGCGAGATAATGATTCTCTCCATCGGCGTGATGTACTGAAAGCAGCAGGTGCAAGTACTGTTGGAATCGCTGGACTTGCTGGGTGTGCTGGTGGCGGTGGTGGCGATGACAGCGGCGACGGTGGTGGTGAGTCAGGATCCGATGACGCTTCGAGTGACAGCAGTAGTGAGGAGTACCCCGCACTTGGAAACTTCCCGATTGACGGTGATACCGCGACATTCGGGTTCAACGTCCCACAGTCAGGACCATACGCCTCAGAGGGACAGGATGAGCTTCGAGCATATGAACTTGCGGTCAAACATCTGAATAACGGCGGAGGATGGGTTGACTCACAGTTCGATGACCTCTCTGGTGATGGAGTTCTTGACTTCACAATCGATTACGTCGACGGTGATACCGCAACGGACGCCGATACGGCTCGACAATCAGCCTCGCGAATGATTCAGCGTGATAATGCTGTGATGATCAGTGGTGGATCATCCTCAGCAGTGGCTATTGCTGTCCAGGGACTCTGTCAAAATCAGAATGTGCCGTTCATGGCGTGTCTCACCCACTCGAACGATACGACTGGAAAGGATGCCGTTCGATATGGCTTCCGTGAGGTGTTCAACGCGTACATGACTGGTCAGGCACTTGCACCAGTCGTCAGGGAAGAATACGGATCAGATCTCAGCTTCTATCAATTGTATGCTGATTACAGTTGGGGGCAAACCCAGCAAGCATCGATGGAGCAGTTCATGACGGATGTCGCTGGATGGTCACAGATTGATACTGTGGCGACACCACTGGGAACAACTGACTTTTCAAGTTATCTCTCAGAAGCCGCAAATGAAAATCCTGACGTCCTTATTCTAAATCATTATGGACTTGATGGTGCAAATTCGGTTCAGCAAGCTGTTGAGGCTGGGCTTGATCAGGACATGGAGATTATGGTTCCGTTGTACAATCGCCCAATGGCACAAGCCGCAGGCGGTGCAATTGAGGATGTCTTCGGGACAGTTGCATGGACAGCACAGATTGATAATACCCCATCAAATGAATTCACACAGGTCTTCCAAGACGAATATGACCGAATTCCATCAGGACCAGCTCAATTAGCATACGCACAAACGCTACAGTACGCTGCCGCAGTTGAACGTGCTGGGACGTTCTATCCGCCAGAGGTAATCAAGCAACTCGAAGGATATGAGTATGACAATATCGGTATGGGTCAAGAGATGATGCGTGCATGCGATCATCAGGCACAACGGGATGTACCAGTCGTCCGTGGTCTGCCTGAAAGTGAGCAATCTGAGGGAAGTTACTACGAGGTCGTCACAATCACAAGTCGGGACGATGTCGGCTATGCTTGTGATGCTGGTCCTGCAGCAGAGGTCGAACTCGGTTCCTACGAATAATCGGTTCCTGCGGTACTCACACAATTCATCATAGTCTTTAAGTCTTAATCAATAATTGATACAGATATGACTAGACAAAGAGTAACATATACCAGTATTACTATGCGGTGGCATCACGGGAGGGGCTTGTGAGTCTTCTCGCAAACGTCATGACCATACTGCTCAATGGGCTTCAACAAGGAGCAATATATGTCCTTCTTGCAGTTGGTCTCTCGATTATTCTCGGAACGCTCAAATTCGTTAATTTTGCTCATGGCGCATTATACGTTATCGGAACTTATGCTGGATTGCTGATCGCGCTTGATGTGTCACTGACGTCCGGAAAGCTCCGTGAGTGGGGATTTAGTACGATTGGATTAGATCTCGGGTTTTTTGCTGCATTGGTTTTCGTTCCACTTGTTGTCTTCATTATCGGACTTGCGATGGAGCGATTTCTTGCACAGTCATTTTATGATCGCCCTGAGACCGATCAAATTCTTGTAACATTCGGCATTGCAATCGTTGTTCAAGAACTGTTTCGTGTTCTCTTCGGCAGCAACAGCCTCCCGTTCAATCAGCCAAAGAATCTGCTTGCAGTTGGTGGGTTTGGAGGGATTCCAGTTTCAGGTCCGATTGCACTTCCGATAGTCGGGAACTTTCCCAAGTGGCGACTATGGGTGATTGCAATTACTGCTGTGCTCGTCGGGATTGTCTATGCGCTTGTCGAATACACTGATTTCGGACTTATCGTTCGAGCCGGAACACGTGATGCAGAAATGGTCAGACTTCTTGGTGTTCGAATTGATCGACCATATCTCGTCGTGTTTGGAATTGGAGCTGCCCTTGCGGGTGTCGCTGGTGTGGTCGGCGGACCGCTCAGCGTCGTCAATCCGACGGTAGGGACAAATATTCTTGTTCCAGCGTTTCTCACCGTTGTTATTGGGGGTATTGGGAGTATTACTGGTGCTGTTGCCGGCGGACTCCTTATTGGACTCGTTCAGGTAACGCTCATTGGACTTCCATCAGTGACGCTTGGGGCGTTTACACTCAACTTCTCTCCATGGTCACAGGTTGGGTTGTATGCGATTGCAGCACTTGTGTTGCTGTTGCGTCCACAGGGAATCTTCGGTAGTGAGGAGGTGGCACCATGAGTGACCCTGATGCGACAAGCAGTGAAGGAGCAACAGTTGTTGATGACCCACAAGCCCCATCGCTGGTCGAGCGTCTCCAGCAGTTTCGTGAACGGGAAGCAACGGTCATTGGGTTGACTGCAATCGGAGTTGCGCTCTTTCCGTGGATATTCGCGCGAGCACCCATTATCAGTGACCTGCTTCTTGGATATCAAAATCTTGCCGCGTTGATGCTCATTTGGGCAATCTTCGCCATCGGGTTTGATCTCCTGTTGGGATACACTGGGTTACTCTCATTTGGACATGCCGCGTTCTGGGGTGGCAGCGCCTATGTCGCTGGTATCGTCTCACTTCGTGTATCAAGTGATCCAATTGTGATGGTTGCTTCGGGAACGATATTCGCGGTTCTATTTGCGTGGGTACTTGGATATCTCTCACTTCGTCGTGGTGGAATCTATTTCAGCATCCTCACACTCGCGTTCGCACAGATGCTGTATTATATGTCGGCTGCACCCCTTGCATCATTAACTGGTGGTGAGAACGGTCTCACTGGCATTGATGTGAGTCCGCTATTCGGAAGCTTCCATCTTGAATCAGAGCTACCGATGCTCGCTGGCGAGTTACTTGGAACGTGGATGTACGCCTTTGTCGGTGTTATTACAGTTGCTGCCGTCGGAATTGCTTATCGTATCTTGAATTCGCCGTATGGAATGGTATTCCGGGCAATCCGTGAAAATGAACAGCGGGCAAAGTTTGTTGGATTGAACGTCTGGCGATACAAGCTGATGGCGTTCATCGTCTCTGCAGGATTTGCAGGCATCGCCGGCAGTCTGTTCACAATCCATGGGTCATATGTTCCATTACAGTCGTTGTTTTGGACAGAATCCGGTGAGATCGTGATCATGGTCGTTCTCGGCGGGACCGCCTCGCTCTTCGGTCCAATCCTTGGTGCTGGATTATATCTGTACGTTGAGAATATCGTCAGCGGAATCCAGCAGTTACAGATCCCATTCACTGACATTGTGCTGGTTAATGACTTTGGAACATACTGGCATCTTCTGTTAGGATTGATCTTTGTTATCGTTATTTGGACAGCCCCACGCGGATTATGGGGTGGACTTTCAGATCTCCGCATGGCAATCGAATCTCGACTTCGAGGTGAGGACCGATGAGTATCGATACTGACTCAAATACAAACACAGACACAGACGTATCGGGGACACACGCAGCAACAACCACAAGTGGCGATGTACTACTCGAAACAAGAGGTCTTACGAAGGAGTTTGGTGGACTTGTCGCAACCGATGATGTCAACATTCGTGTTGAGCGTGGCGAGCAAGTGTCACTTATTGGACCGAACGGCGCTGGCAAATCAACATTAATCAACCTGATCACCCGACGTCTTGATCCGACAGATGGTGATATTCGATTCAAAAACAGCTCAATTGTTAATCTCGACCCACATGAAGTCGTTCAGCGTGGTGTCTCGAAGTCGTTCCAGACGGCATCTATTTTCCCGGATTTAACCGTTCGTGAGAACGCTGAAATTGCCGGGCTTGCCGCTGAAAACGGGGCTTTTGATTTCCAGTTGCTTACGCATCGAGATAGTCTGACTGACGTGCATCAGCGGGCACGTGATACCCTTGAGGCGGTTGGATTGCTCGATAGCGCTGATGAGACGGCGGCTGACCTCCCATATGGAGATAAACGGCGTCTTGAGATTGGAATTGCACTGGCTGCGGAGCCAGATCTACTGTTGATGGACGAGCCGACGGCTGGAATGTCGCCTGAGGAGACAAACGCAACAGTCGAACTAATCGAGGAGGTAAAACAAGCACTCGATCTGACATTCGTGCTTGTCGAACACGACATGGAAATTGTATTTAATATTTCAGATCGGATTATCGTCCTCAATCGCGGACGGGTAATCGCGGAGGGCGCACCAGAGGAGATTCGTGGAAATCCAGATGTTCAAGAGGCATATCTCGGTGGTGCTGACCTATGAGTACACTTGAAGATGATGAGACAAAGACGGCAAAGACAGGAGAATCAACTACCACTGCCCGTGAGAGTGAAAGCGGTCGTGAACTCCTTCGATTAAATAGCGTTGATGCGTACTATGATGAGAGTCATATCCTCCGGGATCTTTCGATGATGGTAAAGGAGGGTGAAATCTGTGCTCTTCTCGGGCGGAACGGTGCTGGAAAAACAACGACACTTCGATCAATCGCTGGCGCAACACCACCAACTGTTCGCTCAGGCTCGATTCGCTTCGACGGGAATGACGTAACAGGCGTCACTGCCGAAGATATCTCGATTCGTGGAATCTCACTGGTGCCTGAAGAACGGCGTATCTTTCCAAATCTCTCAGTTGCAGAGAATTTACACTTGGCTGAGGTCGTAAATAACGCATCAAACACATGGGGTCGGGATGTCGAAGCTGGTGGTGAGGGAATGACGACTGATGAAGTTTATAATCAGTTCCCGCGACTCGATGAACGGCGCAGTCAACAAGCAGGAACGCTTTCAGGTGGTGAACAGCAGATGCTTGCTATTGCACGGGCGCTGAAACAGAATACTGATTTGATGTTGTTAGACGAGCCATATGAGGGACTCGCACCACAGATCATTGAGGACGTTGAGGATGCAATTGAGCGGATTAATGATACTGGGACGACGATTCTCCTCGTCGAGCAAAATGCGGCTGCGGCGATTAATCTCGCCGATCGCGCATATGTGATTGATCATGGACAGATAGTGTTCGATGGAACTGCAGCCGAACTTCGATCAGACGAGGAAACACGTGAACGGTATCTCGGAGTGTAGCTCGTGAGACAACGAGAGATGGATACACACGCAGATCTACATACACGCACATGCACATGGTGTGCGCGGGATGAGTGAGGAAAGAGAATGACCGCAGAGTCAAACGATACCCACAGTGTAGATACTGATACTGATCATGATCATATAGACACAGACGCGACAGGAACTGCCGAATTAGCAGAGCCTGAAGCGGCACTCAATCGGCTCATCCAACTTGATATACTCGTCGAGAATGATGATGGGACACTCGCGACGACGACTGAATACGAGGATATTCGTCGGATCTATCATGACACGTACATGGATGCCCCGCGTGAACGGATTGTCACGACCATAACAGATATCTTTGACGTTGAGGAGTCAGATGCCATCACTCGACTTGAGGAAGATATCGTATCACGGGCAGATATTGTTAGCTATCTTGCAATCGACTCTTATACTGATAGGGCGCTTGACCCAGCGACACATGCAATGATGGTTGAGGTAGTGAAGAGGATCGATCCTGAGTCACCAGTTCCAGACGCGATTACTGAGCTCACAGACGAGTCATATGACTCATTCATTACAGAGCACTCAGATGCATTGGTAACTGTCTGGAAACGACGCTGCGATCCATGTCGAGCCGTTAAGTCCGATCTTGATACGATGCTTGAAGCTATTCCATCAGATGTCGCTGTCGCTGGGATCGATGGTGAGAACGCACCGTCGTTCCGCCACAAGAGTGAGGTATCAACTGCACCAGCGTTTATTCAGTATAAAAATGGTGAACAGTGCAGTGTCAAGACCGGTCGGCAGTCACCTGATGCAGTCGCTAACATGTTCGACGACGTGTGATGTATGAGGTGTGAGGGGTCGTAGCGTTGATTTATAACGACAACAGAACACCTGTCTTAGGGCAGATTTGAGTTTGGCTTATATCTGGACTTAGATTTGGATTTGGATCTTGATTTGGATAACACAGAGAGATTTCACTATCCGTTATTCTTGTACTGGCAGATTGCAGATTGCACATACAATACTGACACTCATGCGAAAGCAAGTCCTCAGAGACCTGCTCATAATTTCGCTGTCGGAAATTAACAGTTACCGTCTATCAACGATCAATCATCGACGCCGGTGACCATTACAGGTCGACTTGAGCCAAGGATCACCGACTGTGTGACGCTTCCGAACAATGCTTTTCCAGCAGGTGATCGCTTGCGGCCACCAACAAGGATAAGATCAGCCTCACTCTCGACTGCGGTGTCCATAATCGCATCTGCAGGGTCACCGCTCGATTCTTGAATATTTACATCAATATCGTGTTCTTCAAGTAATTCTGCTGCCGTCCGGACCGATTGCACCTGCGATGCTGAGGCACCACTTGGATTATCGTCAAAACTGTGAATCAGTGTGACTCGCTTTTCTGTAGACCCACCAGGGAGTTCAATCGCTGCTTCCGCACATCGCGTTGCATGCGCTTCCTCATCATCAATACCAGCCACAATATGGTACATACTCACAATTGGGCAGCCCCACGGCTTAATATTTTTCAGAAGTCCCTTAGAGGATACGACATTTATTTTATACCGAAGAAATATCTCTCAGGGTGATTATACCAGGCGTCACCCGCTCTGTACTTATCTCTCGGCTTTTGTTATCTAAGAATGAATTCCTCTGAGGTCGCCTGCTATCAGTTGTTGGCACTGTGAGTTCTTCATTCCAAACGGAACACGTGGTTTGAGCGTTCCAAGTTAGTATAACTGAGTGTGGCTTCAGAGCGAAACAGTGCTCAGAGTACCACCGACTGGTATGGAGTTTGCGGTGTCAAATCAGGTTTCAATCGAATCTGCGTATTCTGAGACATAAATAACGAGCCCAAGTGGAATCCCAATAACAATCGCAATCGTCAATCCACCGTATGCAGCAAACCCAACCGGAGTTGGGGGAAACGGAATAATGAATAAAAACGCAGGCGCGGAGAGACCATCAACAAAATAGCCGGTGAGATACCCTGCCATGCCCGCAGCACCAGTAAGTGCAAAGTACAGTATAATGACAAACTGTCGACCGCTTCGTCCATGCGTGTGAGACTGCTCGATGTGTTGTGAGTGCTTTTGGGTTTGATTCTGGTTATCAATATCCTCCGATGACCCTGTTTCAGTCTTCTCACCATTCTGTGAGCCAGTATGATCTGTTGTGGTCTCTGTGGCGTCTGATTCGCTCACAAAGGCAATTTGATTGGCACCATCGTGATTCCATCGATACGAAAAAAGAGGCTGTGAGAGCCAACAGATAACAGACAGAATGAGAGGGAGAGAAGACGAGCAGTTGAGAGAAGTGCAATGTGAAACTCGAATAACTCGTCCAGGTGAGTGAGAGCCGATGCACCTTTGAGGATACATGAGATATAACATGCTATGAGTGATGGAGACCTCCTAGGTGTCGTACTTGGGGCGATTGCAATGTTGATGTTCGCAACAGGACTTCTTCTTGCAATGTGAGTCCATCACCGAGCTCGCGGCTTCTGTTGAGTGATGGAATCTGGAGAAAGCAGATCACCGATTTCAGTGCTTGATCCCAGGACCTTCACCTTGCAACAATACTGACTGTCAACGCGTGAATGTAGATCATCCGAGTCTACATCCTCTGGGCTTCCATTCGTCGTCAGATGAAGCCTGTGAAAATAAGAATAGCTTTACTCCCCGATTATCGGCTCTTTGAACATAGAGCTGAGCACTAAATGTAAGATACACACTGATACCATATCCTAAACATATCAGTCGTTGCTAATATGACCAGTATTTCTATTCGAACCCACACTCAGTTCAGCTAGAACGCTCGATTGTGCGTTCCGCTTCGGAGACGGAAATCACAGTTCAAAAAACTGATATAAGCAATTAGGATTTATGATGAAAGATTGCGTTGGGCAAGAAGGTCTATTTCCGGATAAGCTGAATAATATCGTGCGTCAATTCTGCAATCTCAAGTTGACTGGAAGGCTCTCAGAGTGTATACATTATTTTCATAATAAGTCTGCTCAACGCATACAGCACCGTCAAGCACTCGTCGGTCCGTTCGACGGTCACTATAGATCGAACTGGAAATCGGAATCTGAGCTGTCCTATGCTCACTCTATTCGTTCCGCTTGTTCCGCTTGTTCCGTTTACTCCGCTTGCTTTGTGATGAAGCGGCGTCAGCTTACGAAAATCAAGACAAGATCGCTCAATAGTTATGAGGAGTTAACAGACGTGTTATGATTCTGAATGCGTATTTGCGGTATTGGTATTTTCATCGTCGTCATCGACATCGCCGCCGTCCGTCAATACCGTTTCTTCTGTTTCCTCGTCGCCACCATCAGCAATAGCGGTCGTGAGCTTCCGATCGTACCAATCCCACTCAGCAGTGTAGAGTCCTTTATCATCAAGATCCCATGGATCTCCGTCTTCGACTTTTGGACCTTCGAGCCATGATTGGGCAAAGTTCCAGACAAAGATTACCTGTCCAGCCAGGAGGATGAGCGCACCAAGTGTAGCGACCTGATGTAAAGTCGCGAACTGCGGGAGATACGTCGCATATCGACGTGGCATACCACCGTATCCAAGCAGAATCATAGCGAAGAACGTGATATTCGTGCCAATCATTGAGAGCCAAAAGTGCATCTTTCCGAGTGTTCGCTGATACATTCGACCAGTATACAGTGGGAACCAATAATAGATACCTGCAAAGCCAGCAAAGGCGATTGCACCCATGACAATATAGTGGAAATGTCCAACGACATAGTATGTTGCATGTAACACAAGATCAACCGGAATCGAGGCGAGGAATACACCAGTCACACCGCCAAGAATGAAGTTCGAAACGAATCCGACTGAGAACAACATCGGTGTTGTCAGTCTGATACTTCCATTCCACATTGTCGTGATCCAATTGAACGTTTTCACTGCACTTGGGACGGCAATCGCGAGTGAGACGGCCATGAATGATGCGCGAAGACGAGGGTCAAGACCTGTGGCAAACATATGATGTGCCCACACGCCGAATGAGAGGACTCCGATTGCCAGTGTTGAGTACACGACAAATTTGAATCCAAAGAGGCGTCGCCCCGAGAATCGCGGAAGGATATAGCTGATAATTCCCATCGGCGGAAGGACGAGAATGTACACTTCGGGGTGTCCAAAGAACCAGAATAGATGCTGCCAGAGAATCGCTCCACCCTCACCAGCAAAGAATGTAGTCCCGAAGTTTCGATCAAAGAGCAGCATCATGATTGCACTGCCGAGAAGCGGGAAGGCAAAGAGGATCAGTCCTGATTGCGTGAGGATCGTCCATGAGAATATATCGAGATTTGCCCATGATACGTTTTCGCCACGTTCGGTGAAGATTGTCGCAATGAAATTAATCGCTCCCATTGTTGCGGACACACCTGAGAGGTGCAATCCAAGTAACATCAGATCAACACCAGCATTTGCTTGATTACCCATTCCTTCACCGACTGATAGAGGCGTGTACATAGTCCAGCCTGTCTGCGCCGGAATAACCTCAGGAATTGGGAAAAATCCTGCCCAAATCAGTAATGCAGCAGGGGGTAACAGCCAGAATGCAATGGCGTTAATCCGCGGGAACGCCATATCGTCTGCACCAATAAGCAGTGGAATAAGATAATTAGAGAACGCTGCAATAATTGGTGTTCCAAAGAGGAACAACATCGTGATTCCATGACTGGTCAACAGCGAATTATAGAAGGTGTTTGAGAGGATCGTCATGCCAGGGTCTGCAAGCTCGATTCGCATCAAGACGACCATCAACCCACCAACAGCAAATGCGATTAATCCAAACGCGCCATAAAGCAATCCAATGTCTTTATGATCAACGGTTGTCAGCCATCGGATAATTCCAGCGGGTTTTTCCTCTGAAACGTAACTATCACCTTGCCCATAGCCACCGCCACCTGCAATAGGCGTATATGAACGCCAGTTCTCGATCCGCGCAAGCCACGCGGTAACGCCAATGAGGAAAACCCCCATCAGAGCCGTCAACACCAGTTGTCCGTTAACCTCCATAGAGGACCCCAAGAAGCCAGGCATAATGAAAGATTCGGGATAGCGAGAAATAATGTCGTGAAACTGCAGATGAATGTAATCTCACATATGTATTTGCCGCTAGACTTCAATAACACCCTAATAAGATAATCACGCGTGAGTAGTGTGACCCTGTATAAGATGAACCTCAGAGATGATCAAGTGAAGTACCTCGGGGTCACATCAACATCAAAGCTCCGAGGCACTCGCCTTGCTCATCTGTAGAATAAGATAGAATAGATACCAGGATATTGAGGGGTGAAGACAGTGTTATATCTCCTGTGTTATGATGTATTTCGATCTGTATGAAGCTCTGACTCTGGCTCTGGCTCTGTCTCAACCGCTTGGTCTGATGATGGGGATTCGAGTTCGGCGTCCGTGTCGTCTTCCGATGTGTTTTGTGGAGCTTTTTCGATTGGCTCGGCATCCGCCATACTCGCTTGTCCGGGGAGGTATTGATCAACATGTTGTTCGCTTCCAGCAATTGCTCGCCCAGAGATGTAGGTCAATACTGCAAGCAAAACGAACGGCACAACCAATAATCCAAATTGAACAGCGGTGGTCAATGGGTTCGTCTCAAATGGGCTCATGAAGACATAAGCGACGACAAAGAACGCAATGATTACCAGGGGAATGATATTAACCGTGAGATCCAACAATGTTTCCCGGTCAAATAACTTCGCGACCATACCTACTCCCTATGGCGAGAGCATGAAATAGTTTATCGATTTCTGACCGGCAAATCCCGAGACTAAGCGGATTCTCCGAGAATGATCAAGAGTCAAAGTTAGATGTTGACCATCAATATCAATTATTTCAATTATTTCAATTATTGATCGGTTTGACACCCAATTTAATGGGCGAATCGGGTAATTAGCAAGAAGCTTGGATCTTAGAGCTTACTTCTCATGTGATATGCAAACATACACTCATTCTCACACTCAATATGTTGGGTCAACATCGCGGGCAAAAAACTCTCCAGTGGCACCGGCGGCGACAAGAATGATTGCAGCGACAAGAATTGCTGTTCCTCGGTCTGGAAGGTCAAGTGCCGTAAACACGAATGCAAGACCAAGTACAAGAAGAACGACTGCAACCCCAGCCATCCCACGCCATGCTGTCTGTGCATATCCCGACTCAGCTGCCATTCCAGCTGCACTCCCACCAAATAATAAGAGTCCACCGACAGCAACAGGGAATAGCCCAAATAAAATTCCAAGTTCAGAAAGAGGAACCCCCAGGGCAACGAATAACGGCCATGGGCTTGCTTTCCGGTACTGTTCGGAGAGTCCCGGTGTGTCTTCCATAATCCTACGTAGAGACGGCAGAGTACAAAGTGCTTCCCTTCGGAATGATCGGAGAGTGTCTTTGAGTACTTATTTGATATTCACTGATACTGCTCAGTGTTCGCTGCTCAATATTCATCTCCTCGGTGAACTCACCCCGGATTGAGCAGACATCCCGAACTCGTGTTGAGTCGGATGATACATTCGACAGTTATGTGTTGAGTATGTGGTATCTTAAGATGGCTGATCGTGGATAACCTGACTGAGGGTACACACAGAGCACACTGTCAAGATTGGGTACGAAGAGGTATCTATTCATCTCAGTAATGGATACCTCGGTGTCAAACCACGGGGATTTGACAATCCGTCTTATTCAATTGAGAGTAGTGTGGGTGCTGGTGATGAAAAGAATGATAGTGAGATTGATTAATTCAAAATCCGAATCAGCAACTACCGAGCGGATACTATTGTGTGAGTACACCGCGACGGGTCAGAAATCGATTAACAGACTCAATCTCGACTGGACTTCCAATAATCCGACAGCCATCATCACCTGTGACAACAGTGATGACAAACTGCTCATTTAGTGACTCTCGAAATTCGGCAACAGTTTCACATGGAAGACGCAACTGAGTGCTGTCTCGATAGGTGGCTGGCGTGCTCATCCTCAAAACCTGTATGTCATAATTAGATGTGTGAAATATAACGTTATCGAAATGATATCACTCAGAGCCGAGTTCGGAAAGCACAGATTTTTCGATACCCACAATCGACATAGATTTGATGGGACTGGAGGACGAGATCGAGGACCTCCGCGAGGAGATCGCTAATACACCGTATAATAAATCGACCGAAGAGCACATTGGTCGATTAAAAGCGAAACTCGCAGAGAAAAAAGAGAAGCTCGAACAACAGTCCTCGAGTGGTGGCGGGTATGGATACGCAGTCGAAAAAACGGGAGATGCAACCGTTGCCCTCGTCGGGTTCCCCAGCGTTGGAAAGTCGACGCTCATAAATTCGATGACAAATGCCGAGAGCGAAGTGGGCGCGTATGAGTTTACGACACTCGATGTCAATCCAGGGATGTTGCAGTATAATGGTGCGAACATTCAGATACTCGATGTCCCGGGGCTGATCGAGGGTGCCGCTGGTGGGCGAGGTGGCGGCAAAGAAGTTCTCTCAGTCGTGCGCACAGCAGATCTTGTCGTGTTCATGTTATCAGTCTTCGAGATTGAACGATATGAGCGGCTCAGCGAGGAGTTATACAATAACAAAATCCGACTCGACACAACACCGCCGAACGTCTCAATCGGTCGACGAGGAAAAGGTGGAATCCAGGTGACCAGTGCAGATGATGTCTCAATTGATGAGGATACAATTGCATCTGTGCTTCGCGAACATGGATATACCAATGCAACTGTCACCGTCCGGGGTAATGTCTCGATTGATGAACTCATTGATGCGATCATGGATAATCGGGTGTATCTTCCTTCGATTGTCACCGTTAATAAAGCGGATTTAATCGATCGTGAGTACCTACCAACAGTGAAATCAGATCTTCGCGATGTCGGTGTCGATCCCGAGGAAGCGATTTTCATCAGTGCCGAGGCTGAGAAAGGGCTTGATGCACTTAAATCGAGAATGTGGGATGCGCTTGGATTGATTCGTGTCTATATGGACAAGCCTGGTCGTGGTGTCGACTATGAAGAACCACTTGTCCTTCGTGAAGGCGAAAATACCGTCGAGGACGCACTCGGAAAACTTGGTGGAACACTCGATGAGCGTTTCCGGTTCGCGCGGGTCACAGGGGCGAGTGCACAACACGATGAACAACAGGTCGGACGTGATCATGAACTCGCTGATGAGGATATCTTGCGAGTTGTTGCGCGAAAATAACAAACAAAATATAAAAAAGAATGATTTGTCGCGACTATCATGTTTGATATTTCAATCATGAAGACTATGCGTGAGCGACGCTGGCGTGGACCAGTAGTCATACTTGTGTTGGTGGCACTCCCATGGTCAATTCAGATATTTGATGCTCGTGATGCAACGTTTCTATTCGCATGGGGGCTTCTGAATACAAATCCACCAATGATAACACCGTTAGTAGATTTCTTATTTATTTACACACAGGGATTACCCGAGTATATCCTTGCGTGGCCACTTTCGGTACTTGCATATATCGGCACCCTCGGTAGTGCAGTGAGTGGTGTAATCTTTGACCGAGAGGACCCACGTATTACCGGTGGATTACTCATAATTATGGCTATCGCGCAACTCCGACTTGCATGGGGGTTTTCCTTTCAGCCATACCGGACAGCATGGCCAGTCGCGAGTGGACTCTGTGTGCTCATTGCATGGTGGTTTTACTGGCCGCGTGTACGCACGCATCAGGGCGAGTCTTTGTTTGCGTCTGATGAATGACTTCTCGCTGTTGTCGAGTCAACTGTCGAGACTGACAGAATGTCATTTTCGATCAGATTTATCGCTGGTATGAGGGTGAGAGCATATTCATGTCTGGTGGAGAGAAGCAATTAACAATCCTATAGTATCTGTCCGATCGGTCGTCTGGGTGTGTCTCTATTCGATAATTGAGACATACTGCGAGTGACGGTCGGTACTCTTTTCGATACTCCGGTCAACAAACCAGATATGGCTGGCATATTTGACCATGTAATGATTCGCGTCGAAGATCTTGAAGCATCACTTGAGTGGTATCAGACCCATCTCGATTATGAAGAGAAGGGTCGCTGGGAGGCAGATACATTTACGAATGTCTATCTTGGACCCACTGAAATGCACGATGAAGGGGCGATGCTTGAGCTCACATATAATCATGATGACCGAAGTTATGAGATGGGTGACGGCTGGGGTCATATTGCTGTTCGCGTCCCAAATGGCAAACTCGAAGCTGCATATCAGCAGTTACTAGATGAAGGTGTCGAGGACTACCGGGATCCAGAGTCCTGTGGTGGTCGATATGCATTCGTCAAAGACCCAGATGGTCATGAAGTCGAAATTGTCCAGCGTGATCCTGATGAGGGGACGATGTGGAGTATTGATCACACGATGATCCGTGTTGAGGATGCTGATGAGGCACTTGGATTCTGGACACGGAAGTTCGAATATGAACATACCGGGCGCTGGGAGTCTGACAGCTTTGCAAATTACTTCATGAAACCCGAGGGAGCATCCGACGCTGCGATGGCTGTCGAACTCACGTACAATTATGATGGACGCACGTATGACCTCGGTGATGCATGGGGACATCTCTGTGTCCGCGCTGACGATCTTGAAGACTACTGGGCGACGCTCATGGAACGTGATGCGACGGATTATCGTGATCCTGAGTCGTGTGAGTATCAATATGCATTCACCACAGATCAGGACGGTCACGAAATCGAGATTCTCGAAGCAACTTAAACTGAACGCAGAGACGTCAGTCCGCGCTCAAGGACAAGCGATTTATTGATTACTCTCATTTTCATCGGTATGCCTGGCGTGCTCTCTGACGTGCTCGCGTGGGTCGTCATTGTAGCGTTCGCGGCTGGAACGCTACTTAGAGGACGCAACGACCGCGTTGGCAGAATAGTGACTGTTGCTGCTTGGGGCGGATTTGCACTGTTTTGGCTGCAACTTGTCCCGCATTTCGCGTTTGTTCATAAAAGCTATGTCGAGGGGATCCTCTCGATTGCGGCTGTGCCAGCGTCACTTTACACTGGATTACTCCTGTGGCGAGGACGCAGTTCGCTCTTTGTGCTTTCACGGGCAGTTGCTGCGATGGGACTGATCTATCTCCCATTTGAGACAATTCCAGCAATCATGGCGTTTGGGATTTCACTTCCTGCCCCTCGCGGCGTATTGATGGAGATAGTCGCCGCCCAGACCGGGATGTTGGTGAGTGCATTCGGATATGAGCCAGCGATGATTGTCGGGAATCAAGGCTATTTGAATACATTCCAGTTCTTCGATGGAAATCACGAGTTGACAGTCTCAGTTGTCCTTGCCTGCACTGGATTGGGAAGTATCTCAATCTTTGCTGGATTAATTGCGGCGGTTGAAGCACCACTCAAACGGAAGCTCAAAGCAATGGCTGTTGCCGTGCCGATTATCTACGGGCTAAATATACTTCGAACGACGTTCATCACGATTGCCTTCGGTAAACAGTACATGCAGTGGTTTGTTCAGGAGATATTGTTCTTATTCGGCTCATCAGACCCATACATGGTTTCGTTCTTTATCTCTGATCGGATTATCAGCCAACTGCTTGCGGTTGTCGTCCTCGTCGGGATCACATATCTTGTTGTTCGTGAACTTCCAGAGCTACTCACCGTGATCGAGGATGTGCTGTATATGATCACTGGCGACGAATACGACCTTGCGCGGGAACTTGGACTCCAACGAGAGAGTGTATGATGACAGTATACACTATGTGATCTCTGATACAGATGTCGCATGCTGATGTGAACTGTACTCCTGAGGGGATAATAGAAATGAGATTACTTGATTCATTGAGAGTCAACAGCATTGAGCATGTCTGCTGGTGCGTCAGCTAATGCGGCGAGTGCTTCTTCTTCGAGATGATGTAACTCACCAGGGAGTACAAGCAGATGAAGTGGGTCACCGAAGTCTTTCTCAGCAAGCGCGGAAAGTCGATCAGCACGTACAGTTGGGTCTGGACTCCCGGCGCGAGCAACAACAACAGCAAGCATATCCTCAAAATCCGTAGCTAACATCTCGGCGGCATCGCTTGCGCGCAAGTATTCGTCTCGATCGGCTTTGATATCAAGATACACGACAGTATGGAGTCCACGCTCGCGGTTTGCCGTAATCGAATCAGTGACACTTGTCGGGACGCCTTCTGCCCCATGTGCATACGGGAATGGAAGTGTGACAGACTTCCCAAAGCGGTAGTTCTGAAGTCCCGTGAGCCCACTTGCCGCTGTTTGTGCAGTCACACCGTGAATAACACGAGTGTCGATGCCACGATCAATTGCTCGCAGTCGAAGATCCGTATGTGTCGTTGAGATCATCGTATCACCCGCTGTCAGGAACGCCACATCCTCGGATTGAGCCTTCCTGAGAATGTCTTCTGGATGCTGTTCAACACCCTCGCGATCACGCACGTCGATGTCGATATCATGGGCTGTCTCAAGATCCGAAACAGTCGCATCAACAAGATAGCTTGTATAGAATTCAGCAGCAACATAGTCAGCGGCTTGGAGTGCATCACGACCGGCAATACTGATAGAGCGCTCGTCATATAATCCAAGCCCAATGAATGTAAGCATAATCTGGAAATCCTTGTATCGTCAGGTCACTCACGCACGAATGCGCTGCTATCCATCCTCATCCGAGTCAAGATCAAGATCGAGGTCCTCAGCAACAACATTTGCAAGTTCATTTGCAATGCGTGGGGCTACCTGGGCGACATCATCACCGTCGTGTTGATTTTCATTATGACGGTCAAGTGTCTCACGAAGGTCTGACAGTGAAACACGAGTGTCTGTGCCGCAGTCCTCACAGACCACCGGAACGGTTGGGTCATCATCGCTCATACGCCGACAATCGGTACAGATAGATAAAATGGACGCGGTTTGATGTAGCTCATACCCTTTGTGTATCGCTGTGAATTATGTGTGTCAATAACTCATGTAATAATGGTATTATTATATGTGGAGCAGGCGCAATCCCACTGAGGCTGTGGATACGCGCCGTCACAGTGGTAATTCCACACATTTTTTTCCAAAAACAGCGCATATGTTAATGTTGGCGCACTGGTTACGACCCCAGTGTGGTCGAGCGCCCGAAAACTGGCGGTTCGAGTGTCCGCCCACTCTGGAAACAGAGTGCGCCCCAATGCGCAAACAACAACCACCGGGCAAACACTCGCAGCCAAAGTAACTCCGAGTCCGTGTCCGTGTCCGTCAAAATCTGCCGGACTCCCCGAGGCACAAACAACTTCGGGAGCCCGAACATGATAATGGATAGGAGTACTGGGGGCTTGGCACTCCCAGGAGACTACCCATCGACCGGCCCCACACCGATTCGAACGGTGTGGTGGCTTGGGAGTCTGTCAACCCAAACCTGAAATTCCCAACTCAACGCTGCGGTGCCGTGGGATTCCTCCGCGTGAAGGCGGAGGAGGATGTCAATCAGACTCTGTCGCGTCGATATCAGCATAGAGTGTGGTAATGCCACATTCCGGGCAGAGAAATGCATGAAGTGGATTTTGATAGCCAATCCCAAGATGACTGAGTACGCCACCGTCTCTATCCGTCTCAACGTATAGATCACCGATTCCTTCTGCAGTGACGCGCGTCTTTTTCATTTGGACATCACAGTCCGGGCAACGACGCTCATCCATTGGTATCACTACATTACCGAGCGACGCAACAAAAGGGTACGCCAGTGATTGCGTATGTAGAAATGAACGCGGGGTCAATCGATATATACACAAACAATCAGCAATCCTTCGAAGAGTGTACCGTTGGTGGCGACATTTGTGATTAAGAAGGATTCACACGGGTAATGATGAGAGCAAAATCAGCAACACTAATTCCAAATAGCAAATACATTGATAGAAAGAGCGATACAGAGAGATGACAGACACACCTCAAGACTCGGTCAAAGCAACATACGATACAATTGCCGAGCACTTTGCGGCGACGCGTGAGTATGCATGGCCGGAAGTAGAGTCATTCTGCGCCTCACAGCAAATACAGAGTCCTCCCGACACCGAGAGTATCGGCGTTGATATTGGATGTGGGAATGGACGCCATGCAGAAACGCTCTTCGAGCAGACATCAGTCGATAAGATAATTGGAGTTGATGTGAGTCGTGAACTACTCCACACAGCACAGACACGAGCGACAAATCGAGGATTTATTGACGATCTTGCGCTTATTCAGGCTGACGCTGGGTCACTTCCGTTGGAATCAGGGAGTGTTTCGATTGCGGTCTATGTCGCCACACTTCATCATCTCCAATCGCGGCATCGCCGGGTCGCAAGTCTCTCAGCGGTCGCCCGGGTGCTTGAATCCGATGGGCGGGCACTAATCAGTGTATGGTCAACTGAACACGATCAGTTTGAACGTAGTAATGGATTTGATACGACTATCGAGTGGACACTTCCTGACGGGACGTCGATTCCTCGATATTATCATATCTATGATCCAGTTGAATTTCGCTCTGATCTTGAGTCGAGTGCACTATCGATTGTTGAGACTGAGATATCAAGTGGGAACTGCTATGCAGTGGTCACGACTGATTAATATCCTCCTGACGCTGAACGTGATGAGTATCGTGTAAGACAACACGCCGATTATATGTTTCAAATGGTCTAGTCGTGATTTGTGAGCAAGAGTTCAGTAGATAAGATGATTCGTCATTGTATGGATGATACACATATGCTCTGCGTTTAAGTTTGTCCGGTTCATACAATAAAATGAATGAGCAACACTGATACCGTAGCCGATTATGAGGTTGTCGTCGTCGGAGGCGGACCCGCAGGCCTCCAATCAGCACTGTACACGACGCGATTAGGGCATGACACCGCACTTGTTGACCGTGGTGGTGGTCGTGCGGCAATGATGCTCGATACTCACAATGTCATCGGTGTCACCGAGGATACCTCGGGTAATGAATTCCTTGCGACTGGGACTGAACAAGTCGAATCATATGGTGGGGATGTGATTCGTGATCTCATTACTGATATTGAACAGACCGATGATGGTCGATTCTATCTTGAGGGGAACTCGAATGCATTCCGTGCTGACCGCGTTGTCCTTGGTGTTGGATTCAGTGATAAACACCCAGACCCACCCGTGCCGCGTACAGGCAAAGGGCTGCATTACTGTCTGCACTGTGATGCATACATGTTTGTTGATCGACCGGTCTATGTGATGGGCACGGGCGAGGCAACTGCACATGTTGCAATGATTATGCTGAATTTCACCGATGATGTGGACGTGTTGCTCCGCGGTGATGAGCCAGAGTGGAGTGATGAAACCGACGAGCAACTGCGAGCACACCCAATCGATATTGTTGAATCCGATATTGACGGGATGAATAAAAGCGATAATGGATGGTTAGAGTCATTCGAATTCGAGGATGGGAGTGTTCGTCAGTATCGCGGTGGATTCGCGATGTATGGCTCGAATTATAATACCGCCTTATTCGAAACGCTTGGGTGTGAACTCGATGATGATGGAACGGTCATTGTCGATGAAAGCATGGAAACAACCGTTGATGGTGTGTATGCAGTCGGTGATATTACCGATGGGCACAACCAGATTCCTGTTGCGATGGGCAAGGGCGCGCAAGCAGGAATTGATATTCATTATCAACTCCGTGAGTTCCCCCGTGATCTTGAAGAAATCCGTGCCGAGGGTCCGGTCACAGAAACAGAGGTCCCAGGTGTGAGTGATCGTCTTCGAGATGCAGCCGCGTCATTTGAGGAGGCACAGGCACCGCCGATTGAAACACCAGCACCAAACACTACCGCTGACGTGGACGCTGAAGCAGACGCAATCGAACCACCAAGCGACGACTAATTAAATTCGTCGGCTCTCTGTCACAGCGCAGTGCTTTCGTCGTATTCTTCTTTTTTATCTGAAGATGACACCGGTGTGAGTCAGTCATCACGACAGATATTGTGGGTGGTGGCGATGGCGACTAGAGTCTATCTGAGAAATCGGGAAATCAAGGAATCGAGATTATATGATAGCCAAAGCGTGCTTGAGTGACCGTCCGAATGTGACACACAGTGGCGAGAAAGGAGACTCAAACAGAAACATCCTTATTCCAGGCACCAATTCATAAGATTGTGACGTCATGAGTGTGGCGTGACACAGAAGCATGCGCTGGTGGTCTAGTGGTATGACCTGAGCCTTCCAAGCTCATGACCCGGGTTCAAATCCCGGCCAGCGCATACGACAGTTGAGTTTCGTATTTCTCTTTGTCCTCTTTGAGTTCATATTGGTCTCCTCAGTATCATCACCGCGACATAGACAAAAACGGAGACGGACCAGTCTCAGAGTTAGTCTTAGCCGTAGCTTATGCTTGATCTGAATCGGGATGGAAAGCACTGAGTAACTGCTGGCTGATCCGTATGAAAATATCAGTACACGAATGATTATGATGATAAGTTACAACAGTGATATCGATACCCACAACTCAAACTCCAGTCCCAACTCTGATACATCGATAACGTAACCTAACGAAAGGTAAGTAATGAATGAGAGGTATGAATAGCGGACGACAGGGTTGCTCGGCGTTCCGATACAGGGAGTCCCAGTCGCCTCCTCCACCCCGCGGCCCTTCGAGCGACGAACGTTCACCGGTTCGCTGCTCGCTTCCGCGCCTGACGGGTTGCCGGCGACGAACCGCCTCGGACTGACCCTGCGGCCAGCGTCGACGGACCGCCGTCCCCGAAGGACGAGGTTTCTTAGTTGGCTTCCGAGGCCTGCATCGGTCTGACCGAACGCACCCGGGTTTGGCCCCCACTCAAGACCGAAATCGTGGGTTACAGAGCAGGGCCTAACTGCCCGACCTAGTCCACACAAACATACACAAGGCGGATATAAGGCGCTTTCGACTCGGATATCGACATATCGACAGACAGCAGCGACATTATACCCATTCGCGTGCAGTCTTACCGCTTCAGTGTCCCGAGGATGCTCACTCAGGCGCTGAGATATCACCGCAGATAACACGAATCTGAGTAATGGGTCTGTACAGGTGAACTCAGCGTGATAAGATAGATGAACACAAACGCAAACACATACACAAGCACAAGCGCAGACGCAGACACAGACGTGGGGGCAAATAAAATATCATGCTCTATCAAGCCGAAACACGACTTCTTTCTGGAGTGATTACCGAAGCACAGCAGTCGTATAGCCACTTCCGGCGAGAGCTGTCACGCTTGCAAGCCCAACAATAACCCAGCGATGATTCACAATCCACGCATATTGACTCGGGAACCCATACAGCAGTGTTGATGTAATCGAAACTGCCCAGACGGCGGCAAAACCGATCATTGCAATCCCAGATACCAGCGCGATGCCAGCAACAGTTACCGGGTCGGTGCGACCCTGCTTTCCGGCGAGAAACACAACAATATTCAATATTGCGAGAAAGCCAACGACAGAAATACCGAACGGACCAGCGGCATAGTAATCTGCAACACTAACCCCTGGAGTGGTGATAATCACTGCTGGCACAAAGACTACTCCGGCGAGAATGAGACAGGTAAATGCGCCGATCGTTGGCGCGATGGAATCAAGACGCATATCGGCTGTCTGACCGACACGCGTGTAAACGCTTCGAGATGTAAAAACAGCCGCAGTCATCATACCAATACCAGAATCATCTTAGAGAAAGCAGCAATATCACTCCAGGATGGACTGCGAGAGATTGAGTCGACAGGACAGGATAACAACACGGCAAGAAGAGAAAAGACGGAACTCTCAAAGCGATAACAGTAGTTGAATTCTTACAAGACGTTCTATAGAGGAAAACGAATATAGGACCGCCGGTTCCCGTTGTAGCATGGAACGCGTAGCAATTATCGACGCATCAATGACACAGTTTGGACAGCGAGAGGGATGGATTCGTGAGTTACTCGCAGAAGCCGGACAAATGTGTCTTGACACTGCTGGGGTGAGTCCCGATGCAGTAGAGCATTTGTATGTCTCGAATATGGCAAGTGGGGAGTTTGAAGGGCAAACAGGCGTGTCAAATGCACTTGCACATGACCTGGGAGCAGTTCCCGCATATACCGCCCGAATCGATCAAACCTCCTCATCAGGTGGGGCAGGTGTGTATGCTGCATGGCAATCTGTTGCCTCTGGTGCATCAGAATTAACATTGCTTGTTGGTGGTGAGAAAATGACACACCGGACGACTACTAAAGCAACGGACATTATTGCATCATTAACACATCCCGTGGAATACAAACATGGAGTCACACTGCCATCGTTCGCAGGGCTGACGGCTCGATTATATCTTGAGACGTACGATGCACCACGGGAAGCGCTTGGAAAGGTAGCGGTCAAGAATCACCGCAACGGTGTCGATAACCCACACGCGCAGTTTCGGAAAGAAGTCGATCTTGAGACGGTGCTTGAATCGCCGATTGTTGCTGATCCACTCCGATTATATGACTTTTGTCCGATTACTGACGGATCCGCAGCCTTGTTATTCTGCCCAGAGTCACTTGCGGAAACGTACACCGACACATATGCTGTTGTGAGTGGGATTGGAGGTGCAACAGACACTCATGTCGTTCATGAACGCGCTGATCCAACGACGATGGGTGGTGTCGTCGACTCAGCAGATGATGCGTATGAGATGGCTGAGATTACCTCTGATGACATCGATGTAGCCGAACTGCATGATATGTTCACGATTCTTGAATTTCTCCAATTAGAGGATCTTGGCTTCTTTGAGAAGGGAGCAGGGTGGAAAGCAGTCGAGGAGGGAATAACCGCACGTGATGGCGCATTACCAATCAACACGTCTGGTGGATTGAAATCAAAGGGGCATCCACTCGGTGCCTCCGGTGTTGCACAAGTCTATGAGATTTATCAACAGGTGACTGATAACGCCGGTCCACGACAGGTCGAGGCTGAAACTGGACTTGCATGTAATGTCGGTGGATTCGGGAACTGCGTGACAACGACAATTCTGGAGAGTGCACAATGACTGATGAGAATCCTACCGATTCGGACACAGCGAATCCACACACTGGTGAGGAAGATCAATCGGAGTTAACAGCCGTCAAATACGCTGATGGCAGTATCGGGTATCCTGCGCACACGCTTGGACCCAATGGGAATCCACCGGTAGAAACGATTGACCTCCGTGAGTATACTGCGGAGGTAATCACGTGGACAACAGCAACGGCAACACCACCTGGTGTTCGTGAGCCAAATACTCTCGCGATTGTTGAATTCGAGATTGATACTGAGTCAGTGCGAGCAATCGGACAGGTGACAACAACAGACATAACGATTGGTGATCGTGTGGAACCGGTCTATGTCTCAGAATTACGTGACCCGGCTGCTGGGATCCGTGAGCCAGACTCACAAACATGGGACGGATATCGATTCAAACCAGTCTAACCGATAAGAGAGTATCTCAGGGTAAGATAATGTATGTTAGACGATACGAGCCTCTCTGTTCTCCGGAGCAAACAACCGGTCTATCGAGCAATGAAACATGGCATGTGACAATCTCGGGTATCACGAGTGTGTGAAGAAAACAAACAGAGATCAAGAGATGGCTTCGGTATATGACTGCATAGTATATCTCAATTCACTCTGTAAAATACGGACACAGAAGCGAAGAGAAATACAAAGACGAAGACGAAAATAAAAACAAAGTAGAACCGAAGGGTTGAGTTATCTCGTGTTTAGCATTCACTCGGAGTATGTATCGTCGTTCTCAGTGTCATCATCTGCGGCATCAGCGTCATTATCAGTATCGATAAATCGCTCATCCGGGTCGACGGTATCCTTGATCGATGCGAGTTCTGATTCGACATCAACATTGACTGACTCGGAGGAAGATGAAGCATCATCGTGTGTTGTTGTATCCGAATGAGTGTCTGTAGAAGATCCATGTTCCCCGTCAGCACCGCGTTCATTCTCACGCGGACTGTCGACATTGATCGTCACAGCACCCTCACTGCGCTGTTGTTTGTCTTGATCATCTGAGTTGCGACTTTGTCGGGGGTCCTGTCTGGTTGTATCATCCGGGCGATCACGGGAGGTCTCACGAACCTCGCCCTGACGGCGGCGTTCAGACCCATTTTGCACATCACCAATTCGATCTGCGACCTCTGCGGACAGATCACGTGCATCAGCAAGAAGATCACGCGGGACGCGATCAGCCGGGAGTGATTGATCATTGTCAGCCGCAAGCGTCTCCTCTATTTCCGAGAGCGCGCGATCAAGCCCCGAGAGCGCTTCCCGACCGACTGTCGAGACTGGGTCGCGACGAGGAGAGTCTCGTCGTTGTCTACGAGTCCGATTTCGTTCACTAAACGCCGATTGTTCAGGATCAACGAATCGAAGCACGCCACGTAACAACTCAAGTGATTCAATTGTCGTCTCAAGAACCGAAATGAGCGCTGGAAGCGTGTATTCCTCGGTGAATCTGAACACGTTACCAACTGATGAGCGTCCATCATCGTCACCCCGATTGTTGTCTGTCTGCGCAACGTCCCTCCGTTGGACCTCGGAATCACGAGACGGGCTTTTTTGATTACGGCTCGTTTGTGATGAACGACGTGATGATGACCGTCGCTCATCGTCGACTGCCTCTTCAAGTGCTGAAAGGGTTGTATTGAGATCATCAAGAAGCACAGCGAGGTCATCTGTGTCATCTCGATTCTCGGGCTTACGATCCGACATATACCTATATTAGCGTGCCAAGCGGCAAAAGCCTGCGCCGTCTTAATCGTGTCAACACGTTCTGATGATGGTGAGAAGATACTATCAGCATATCAGCACATGGACTGTCCACAACAACGTGCTGTTTAGTTATGAATATAACCACTGGTAATTTATCTGTTGTATTCAGAGGGGAAAGATGAGAGACGACTCCGGATTGGGTGAGCGTTCCGACTGCAGTGTTTTAGGCTGACCAAAAGCGTTTAATCTTCCCGAATATCATACGTTGGTACATGAGTTATCCGGAGTCACCGGACGGGAGTAAAGACCGAAGCAGGAATGAAGATACTGAGTCAGCAACTGATCGTGTGTCAGCACATCAGCCCTCGCCTGATCGATTCGTATTTGCTGAAGATGGACATGCCGACGCATGGATCGCGTGCGATGCAACACTGACAGAGTCACCTGAACGATAATTCACCGTCGGGATAGATACTCGGGTATCTACTCTTTTTTACCGCAGGCTTGTCACTCTTTGAATAATAAAACAGAGAAAGTAAATCCGATTCGGGTTTGAGTTTGGAGACGGTCAGTCCAACAATTGCTGAAGAGGATTACGGAGGTATCGAAATGAAACCAGCTTACTGCATCGCTGATTCGACAACAAGTGTATCGTCTTCGAGGTAATGTTCGATATGGTGGGCAGCGTCTTCAACTTCGATAAGATTCTCTCGCAGCAGATGCGCTGTTGTTGGGTCGTTGAGTCGCTCTGCGAGTTCGATGTGATCGCGGAGCGTCTCAATGATGTCGCCGTACATTTCCATGTCGTTTCTGAGTGATGTCCGGATGTCATAGACATCTTCATCCTCAGGTTCGACTGGTGACCGCTCTGAGATGGCTGATGGGCTTGAGACTGGTGCACCACCAAGTGCTTGTGCACGCTCTGCGAGTTCATCAGCGAACTCCTCAGCCTCATCAGCGGCTTCGCCAAGGAATATATGCAGATCACGGAACTCTGCACCCTCGACGTTCCAGTGGTGTTTCTTGAGTTGATGATAGAGTGTCTGCGTTGCCGCAAGATCCGTGTTCAGTGCATCGACTAATTGTGATGCGCGCTCAGAATCGATTCGAAGTGCATCACTACCCTCGACCTCGTCAGCTTGGAGTCGAACTGTTTGTTGCGTGCTCATTGTAATTCTATATTATACTGCGACCGACTTAATGTTTTTGGCATCGATAAAATCATTTTCTTTTACCGAAAAAAGTATGTGATTACTTATATTATCCCGTAGGTATTTTCCGACAGATATATATTATTTAGATATGCGCGTTGTCTCACTCCTTCCATCGGCGACGGAGATCCTTACTGCACTTGATGTTGATCCTGTCGGTGTTTCTCATAGCTGTGATTACCCATCATCGGTGCGTGAATTGCCAACGCTCACGAGCACGCCGGTTGATTATGGTCCCGATCAGTCTGCCAGTGATATCGATTCACAAATGCAATCAATTGAGGGAAGTGCATATGATCTCGATATCGATACGCTTGCGACACTTGATCCAGATTTAATTATCACACAAGATACATGTGAGGTATGTGCTGTTGATTCGACTGCTGTGCATGAAGCTGTCGCTTCCCATGATATCGACGCTGACATCATGACACTTCACCCACACTCACTCACGGACGTGCTTGCTGATATCGAACGTGTCGGTACTGCCGTTGGGGTTCCTGATCTTGCGGCAGACTATCGACATCAATTAACCACACGAGTTGAGACTCTCAGTGAGCGTGCTGCGCGAGTCGCTGCGGAGTCGACTCGACCACGGACAGTTGCCCTTGATTGGACAGACCCACTCATTGCAGGCGGACACTGGGTACCTGAGCTTATTGAACGAGCAGGTGCTGAACCAGGACTTATAAGTGGTGGTTCATCGACACCACAGCGATGGGCAGATATCGAAGCATTCGCCCCTGAGGTGCTTCTTGTTGCGCCCTGTGGGTTTGAGCTCTCACGTGCAGTCGAGGCGGTCGAAGCGGTCAAATCAACTGCCGGTGATGCATGGCAGACACTCCCGGCTGTCGAGACAGGCGTTGTCGCCGCTATTGACGGCAATGGATACCTCAATCGACCAGGACCGCGACTTGTCGATACGCTCGAAATTATCGCTGGATTGTGCCATCCAACAGCGTTTGATACCCCTGATTCCTCGATTGCACAACCATTGAGTGATGTATGAGGACCGCGAAGAGAAGGGAAACGCTCTTTTTGAGTACAAATAGATAATCCGATATATGAGTGATGAGGACGACGAGGCGACTGCTGATGATACTCTCGAATCCGAGACGTCGATTGCTGTGACACCTGAAAATGTCATGAGTCGTCTCGATGATGTCGAGTCCACCCTTGAGGCTGCTGAGACCGAATCAGCACTTGATGAGGTTGAGACGACACTTACGACACTCACAAACGATCTCGAAGCATCAACACTTCCAGAGCCTGCTGACGATGACGAGGAAGATCCGACAGATGAAATTGAAACTCGGATTGAGGATCTCGAATCAGAACTCGATGCCCAACGCGGTCCATATGCAAGCGATGCGATTGACATTCTCGAGGAAGCCACAGCGACAATCGAGGAGACTCGCTGGACTGCAACTGGATTGAGCACGATTACTGATGCTGTTGATGAAACACGTGCGGATATCACTGAGACAATCTCGGGGTCAGTGAGTGCTGATGCATCACCAGCGGAGACGGGTGTGGGTGTTGATGATCATGAAGATGAGCACGACAGTGATGAGGAGACACAACTGATTATACAGCTCAACAGCTGCACGAGTGCAATCGCTGAGGAGGGTCTTGATGCTGATGAGGATGCAGCGACGATTGCAACACTGATTGAAACCGCAGAGACGCTTACAGAGAGTCTTGAGAATGCCGAGGAGTGGGATGATCTCGAGGTGAATGAGCAGCTAATGGCTGAGGGTTACTATGATGTTCTTGGACATTACAAGGACTTTCCACCAGAGTGGTCAGCACTCAAAGAGTGGGAAAAGCGGGGGCGCGTTGATATGGTTTTACTCGCCAAGGAGAGTCTTCAGTCTGAATTCATGCAAGATCACTGTATGAATGCGCTTGTTCGAATGGCTGACCCCGCTGCATTCGATGAGATGCACGAACTCGCACAGCGACGTGACAAAACAGCGATTAAAGCGCTTGGTCGAATGGGGTCCGGAGCAATCGACGCCGTTGAGACTCTGAGTGAGTATATCGATGAAGACTCTGATCCAGGACTCCAAAAGGTAACCTTTCGGGCGCTTGGCGAGATTGGTTCACCGGCGGTAACACAGCCACTGGCGAATAAGCTTACCATGGAAAATGATAATGTCCGACCATACGCTGCACGGGCACTTGGACTCATTGGAGACACACGAGCGATTCAGCCACTTGGGGAAACACTTCGCACGGATGAAAGCGATGATGTCCGTGCCGCTGCTGCGTGGGCACTTCGACAGATTGGAACACGACATGCGCTCGAAACAGCCGCCGAGCATGTTGATGAGCGATCATATCTCATCCAGCATGAAGCGGAGCGAGCAGCAGATGCGCTTGAGAACGCACCTGCATAACCGTCACCGTCAGCGTCACCGATCGGTGAATAAAGCCTGATACTGATTAAGATCAGCGTAAGGTAATGCAATGTGATGTGATGGGTCGTATCGGAGACAACAGGGATACGATTCGTGTGTAATCTCCGCTCCTGGATGGTATCATGTGCTCACCTAAAGAGGTCTACTCCGGACTCAGCACACAGGAGCCCATAATCAAGTCTCAGTCTCAGTTTCACAAAGACGATAGCTGAAACCTCGTGTTTATCTGTGGAAGTGGGACCAGCGCGTGTATGCATATCGCTGAAGTGTCAACGAATACCTCATCACCAACTCGTGCTTATCGGTCATTGTCTGTCGGCACGGTGACTGTGATCACTCGGAGACTCTCTTGTGCTGGCTCTCTCCTCAATTCACGTGTTCGCTTGTTCATACTCATCATATTCATATTCTGTGTCATGCTTGGCGTTGCAAGCGGGGCAACCGCAGCAACGTCATCAATACCCGATCACAAAACCCCAACAATCGTCACAGTTGTCCCGAATCCAGTTGTTGAGAATGATGTCGGCGAATTCGTTGTCGTCGATACCGACGGCGTCGAAAACCTGACACTCACTGATGGTGAGTCAGTGATTACTGTCCCTGTTGTCCCAGGAGGGACTGTTGCACTCAGTGCAGCACCGAATCAAACACGCCAACGTCTTGAGATACCCGTTCGACAGGCCGCAGTCGGGCTCTCGAACAGCGGTGAAGAGCTGATTCTCCAGCACCAGACTGGGCGCGTTCATGAGGTGACATACTCTGACGCACCAGAGGGTGAACGGCTCAATACGACAAGTATGGAGTGGATCCCGCGTGGTGTTGAGCTTCGATCAGTCACGCCAACGGGACCGGCTGATGTAACAGCGTTCGTTCTGCCGGACACACCAGCCGTCCCAGTGACTGCCATTCAATCAGCGAATAAACGAATTCTACTGGCAGGATACACCTATGCATCACCACGGGTGACAGATGCGCTTCTTGCGGCGTTCGACCGTGGAGTACGGGTTCGAGTGTTATTAGAGGGGTCACCAGTTGGTGGACTCTCGACCGCACAGCGAACGCAGCTCAATCGGCTGAGTAACAACGGAATAGCTGTTCAGTTACTCGCTGGGACGCCTGCACGATTTGCATATCATCATCCGAAGTATGCCGTTATCGATGATACCGCTATTGTACTGTCAGAAAACTGGAAGCCAGCAGGGACGGGCGGTCACAATAGTCGTGGATGGGGAGTGCACGCACACTCACGTGCCACTGCAGGCGAATTAGCGTCTGTGTTTGCACACGATAGTACCGGCTATGATGTCGTTCCATGGTCTCAAGCGCGGACAGATATCGTATTCAATGAGGTGCTTCCAGCGACCGGGCAGTATCCAACCCAGTTCGATGCAGAACTGATTAGCGTTGATGAAATTCGTGTTCTCACGGCTCCAGGAAATGCGGGTGAGGCTGTTCGGAGCCGTATTGACACCGCTGAGAAGCGTATCGATGTCGTCAGTCCGCGAATGAACCCATCAGGACCCTACTTTTATGCACTTGTTGATGCCGCAAAACGCGGGATCCAGGTTCGATTATTGCTCTCAGACGCATGGTATGATACCGATAGGAATCGCGCTGTCGTCGGTCGCGCGTCTGAACTGAATGCAAGCGGGCTTCCGATCCGTGCACAGATTGTCACCTCTGGTGATCAATTCGGGAAGATTCATGCAAAAGGTGCAATTATTGATGACCGCATCGCTCTCGTCGGAAGTCTCAATTGGAATGAACATGCGGGAACCGAAAACCGAGAGGTCGTGCTCGAGCTTGTCGGAGATGAGCCAGCAACATACTATAGCCGTGTATTTACGGCTGATTGGCAGGGATATGAAGGAACTGACACAGTATCTCGTAGGGGTGTAAATACTGAATCAGAATCAGAGCCGGAATATGTGCCGTTATTACTCGCATTAGGTGCCCTCGCAGCAGTCATTATCGCAGGGTACGCACTGTACTCGGCTATTCTTTCAGACCGTCGCTAGACCGCTGAGACGGAGACACTCGATAATCAAACTGCATGAGACTCATTTTGAGGTGTGCATATAATCCGAGAATTAATATAGTCTGTATCTATTCCGGGGATCACGACGTGTATCACTCAGCGTGACAACGCAGAGAGTGACACTGACATCAGCATGGGGGAATTACATATGTATCAAAAGTTTGTGCTGACTTCCTCATCACGTCTGAGAGGAGCGCGTAGCGAATGACTCGTCACAGAATACGGCGAGGAAAACATAATCATCTCAAGCCCGCTCAACGGTCACATCATCAGTCACTCGATATCTGCATGCAAGACGAATATCATCAGCGTCATCGTATGTTGAGACAGCAAGTCGAGCTTGTTCCTTCGTTGTTCGTTCGCCAATTGGTCCATCCACAATGCGAACAGCACAGGTTCCACATGTCGAGTTTCCTCCACAGTTGACAACTTCTGTCATCCCACTGTGCGGTGACATTGCATTATTGCGCAGGACTGTTCGAAGTATCTCTCCAGACTCACATTCGACTGAAACACCACGATAAGTAACTTCAGGCATGCGAGCTATATGCCTGCTACTCTGAGGCGTGTTTTCCCTCAATACTGTGGGCGATAACGCAGTCTGGGAGTTGACCTCACAGTCGGATAATAAGAAAGAGACACACAGCAACCGTTCCTATAAGCAGTACAAGTCCAATAGGGCTGCTATTGCTAGCTGAGTCTGTGTCAGAATTGAAAGACGGTGTGAGTAGTTCAGAGATCTCCTCAAAAACACTCTGTGTCCCATTAGTGGTCCGTGAACTGTTTTGAGGAGGTGTTTGATCTGTGCGCTGTTCAGTCGGTGACTGCGGGGAGGCTGTCTCTGCTTGCGTCTGAATCGCTGGCTGTGAGAGTGTGGTTGAATTAATATGCTCTGTTCCAGTCGCATCAAGTGCACGCACACGGACGCGGATAGGATAGACATCTGTCCCGGTACGCAAAGTCTCGTTCATCGTCACACGTGAGACGACGGTATTGTCGTGAACCGTCTGAATGTCGAGCACCGTTCCATTTGCGGCGACAGTCTCCACGCGCACACGCTCAATCTTTCCGTCTGAAATAGTTCCGACCGCTCTCAGTTGACGCTCAGTATCGAATTGGGTTCGTTGTGAGTTGATGCGTATTTCTGGTGATAGTAACGCAGAATAATTGAATTTGCGAGTGACTACCTCCTCTTGTCCACTTGCATCTTCGGCAACAAGCGTAGCCGGCGATGCGTTTTCGCTCAGTTCGAACCTGTGAGTAAATTCAGCTGTGATTGGCTGTTTCGTAGGATTAAGCGCAAGCAATAGATTACGCCCCTGATCTGAGTCTTCGGTTCGGGTAGTTCGAACAGACCGAATACCAACAACGTCTTTCACAGAGAACTCGACTCGCACCTCAGACATCGGATAGAGCGGTTCAACATCGGTGATATTAATTTCAGGTTGAGCCTCATCACTCACGTCCAGACGGAATTCGTATTGTCGAATTTGATCGAATTTATCATATAGCATGATAGTAATTCGATTCGTTGCAGTCGATGTTTGTTGTGGTGGAATGAGGTGAACCGGCCATGATATCGACTCGTTAGGATTTCGGATGATTGTTTGTGAGTGCCCGCTTTTTCTCTCCTCGGCGTTGGTATATCGGTAAGTATGTCTGATCGTTATTTTTGTCACGTCCGACCGATCATGGACCGTTCCTGCGATTCGGACTCGAGAGCGATCGATCTCATATGATTTTTCAAGCGACGCTCCAGAAACCGAAATCGGTTTGCTGAACTCCATTGTCGGGGGGAAACTGTCCTCAATTATCCGCAGGTCGTATTCACTCACATCCGTCGGTGTCTTCGTGACGAGTACAACCTGATGTGACCCAGGTTGTAACTCAAGTGTGAGTGATTGTGAATAGCTGGTTGTGTTCGGTGTATACGACCGATAGACACCACCATCGATGCGAAGCGAGATCAGAGAGAGTTGAGATTGAGAAGTGATATTAAAGACTAACCGTGGATCGTCTGCGGTTGTGATCGTTCCCCCTGAATCAACATGTTTTCCATCAACAGTAACCGCCAGCTGTTCTATATGAGCTTCATCACTGCTGATGGACGACGTTTGTCCCAGAATGGGTGAGTGATCAATGTGAGAGACACCGGGTTCAGTTATTGTTGGACCAGGAGTCCCGAGCATGACCCCAGCACCACCTCCGATAGCCGAATTTACGAGGACTAACAACATACCAATAGAATTGAATATCGTGCGGATAGTCATGTCAATCGTGCCGATACATAGTGTCATGTAGCACGTATGAACACGTTGAATCAGTTGTAATCATCATAGACTGGATATTGGCTGCTAATGTGCCTGCACTCTGCGTTGCAACATTACTCTGAGGTCCGCTGTTTTTCGAGTGTCAATAACGCAGTCAACAATTTTAGTTGCCGGTTGGTTATATCCTCAGAAAGCTCCTCACGGAATCCGTGTCGAACCGGACTGAGAGGCTTCACATCAAAAGTGCATGTAACAGGCTGCTCTAGACGAGACGACCTGTTATTTATTAGCTGATCCAATTCCGATTATTGAATCAACGACGTTGGTCAAGTTCATAACCAACAGGAGACGCTGAGAGAACATAATTAAATTGCTTCTGTAGCAGAGGAGTGTTTAGTATGCACAGCAGTCGTCAGCTGACACCGGTATTACCGTCGGCTTTGTTCGGAGTGGGGGTCAATTCTCTTGTATCTCCATTGAGTTCGACGACATTGATACGATTATTATTATTTCCGTTAGCGAATAATATCTCAGTGGTGTTATCATCGTCAATATCAACTGTTGCTAATCCCCCGGTTGGTTGACCCTTTGTGGTTAGCGTCCGCGTGCCTCCGGTTCGATTGACAAGGACTACCGCCTCATTCGCGTTCACAGCCGGAAGTTTGACGCTCCCGCTATCGACAATTGGTGAGCCAATTTTGATCTTATTCTTTGTTGCAAACCCTGTCGTTTCGATAGTCCCAGTGTCTGTTTGAAGAATACGGACATTCTTGTTTGCATCAGTAAAGATCAACTCATCGCGTGAGCCATCACTATCGAAGTCGGCTAGCCCACCAATACTATGAGCGTCTACACCGCTCGTTGACAACACTGTCTTCACTTCACCGGTCTCAGGCTCGTATCGCCGGATCCGACCATTATTATCGGAGAAGATTACCGCAGTGCGACCGTCACTATCTATGTCCGCAACGCCAAGGCGGACACCCTCCCGGAGATCCACTCCGCCATTTTCGGATTTGGTAAGAAGCGTCCGAACGTTCCCAGACTGATTGACAGCCTTGAGTCGCTTATTATTGCCGATAAACGGAATCTCTGTTTGTGAGTCGCCAAACAACTGTGTCTGTGGTCCGAGTGACTTCGTTTGTATATTCGTGCCGAATTCTTGGTTCGTATTCGGACGAACGGATCGAAGTTTGGCTTGATTCTTCTCATTAAAGACGACTGTCTGTGCCTCCACAGGGCTTACTGCAGCCTCCGTTCCGCTTCCTCCGCTTCCACCGGATCCGCCACTGCTTACCGCGGCGGCTGAGGCCAGTCCAGTTTCGGTGAACCCAGTCACGGGCTGCCCGCTAGCGTTCACGACCGGCTTGATGTCGTTCCCGCTGCCGACATTGTCCACGTACTTCAACTCCTGTGAGCTTGTGCTAACAAAGAGCACCTCTTGTTGTCCATCACGGTCGGTGTCAGCCGCCGTGAGCGGTGACTTCGTCGCCTGTCCATTTGAGGTTAGTTTGGTTGGACTGCCGCCGTCGTTCGGGTCGATAGCATTGATATTGTTCGAACCACCAACGAACAGTTGCTCCTGTGCTGTGTCGCCGTCCACGTCGAGGAGTCCATCCACTCCGATTCCATTGTTTGACCCGGCGCCTGTGCCGAATGTCTCGACTGACCCACCTGGCTCGAGATATTTGAGATTCGCACTGCCATCGGTAAATGCAAGCTCATCAACTCCATCACCGTCGACATCGCCAATCTCAGAGACGGCTTTGCTTTGCGCAGTCGTAACGGTTTTTGTGGATCCAGACGCGTCGACACGCACTATCTCCTCGTTCGTTGAGGCGTAGAATATCGATGTTTCGCTGCCGTCGAATCGACCGGCGGTCATGATTGTTTTTGAGCTCCGTGGCGAATTTGGGGAACTCGCAGGGACTAGTGTCGTCTCATTTCGTATCTGCACGCCTGTGCTCGTGTTTTTGGCTTCGACCGTTTTGAGCGCCCCAGACGAGTTAACAAACGGCTGTTCGAATCTCCCATCACCATCGAGATCGATGGAAGTCCCGACGGCTTCGACATCTCCCCGAGAGACCAGTATTGGGTCATCTGGATCAGTCCCGTTTGGATTGATAATTTTGAGCCCGTCGGTCACGACTGCCGACGCCGCAGGCGAGAATGGATCAGTGCTGCTGGTTCCACTACCACCGCCGCTTCCGCCGCTGTCACCACCACCACCGCCGCACCATCAAATGAGTCGCCTGGCTGGACGTTGACACGGCTATCCGTTGATGTGAGTTTGAACGTTGCTGTGAGTGGTGAGGCTGGTGTTGTGTCGTACGTGAGTGTCACATTGACTGCTCGTGGTTCGCTTCCAACTGTCGATGGTAACTCAACGAGCGCGTCCGTATCACTGATGACTGTGTGGTTCACCGTTCGGGCGAATGTTGAGTTATTGGCAAACGATTCGGAGATGGTTTTTGTATCGATTGTAAACGGTGTTGTCGATGAGTCAGTCGAAAGACGAGTCGTCCCTCGGTCCGTTCCATTGTTTTCGATTGGGACCGTCACCGTGAGCGAGTTGGCTTCGGTGCTTTCTTCAATCACTCGGAGCGTTGTGCCGTTTTGTGTCCGAAAGACACTCCGACGACCTGGCGACGATGTCTGAATGTCGCTTTGATTGATGTTACCAAGTTGTGGCACAACGAACTGACGGGCAATCTGGACGTTAACCTCTGAAGAGACTGAGCTATCGCTGAGTGTTGCTGTGACGGCAAGACCACCTCCAACTACGCTTAAAATGACCGTCCCAATCACCAATATCTCAAACGCTCCGCGAGAGCTCACTATGTTTATCTATTGTATCTTTCTCATATCCCCTGTTAATCCCACGGATGTCCGACCTAATCCATCAATATAATGAATTGCTACTGGGTTCCTCATCAATAATGATCGTGATGTAACCACAACCGCAACCGGACAGGAGTGTCTCAGCGATAATGACAGTTCTAATCATAGTCCAGAAACTGGTTCCCTTCTCAGCGTGCGTGCCAGGAAATAAGGGGTGGTGTCTGTATTCGTATTTGTATTTGTATCCGTATCCGTATCTGTCCGTCTAAGTGTGTCAATTATTTACTCAATATTCCGAGTTATTCTCGACAGTCTTCTTCAGTGAGGTAGTGGCGTCTCAGGGACAATGCATTGATACTGTCCGGATCCGGATCCAGGGTCGGGGTTTTCGATGTTTGCCGAAGAATACCAACTCTGGCAGTTACGATACGAGTTGAAACCCTCCCTTTCCTACATCAGACACTCTCTTTCGGATTTGGAATTTCAGCCATGGTATGATATCGCTACAGGAGAGTCAATAAAAACCCGACCGACAGGAGTATTGATATGGCTATGAGAGCATAAAGACCGATTTTGAAAGACCCACTAGACTCGGAATGGGTAAGAGTAGTATTCCTGTCGTCTGCTATTGACGAATGAGCGGTGGTTGATCGGCTCCGTGAGCTAGAGGATACGATTGATCTCGAAGTTGAACTAGATGCAGATGCATCCACGCCCGTAGCTGTATGTAGCTTTGATCTCTCCATGTCAACCCGGGAGAGACGACTTTGTGTCTCAGTCTCGTTGCTCTCGACATACTCAAATAATAACGGAACGAGCTCGCTTTCACGAACGAGAGTGTGGAGATCATGACAGTCGACAGTCTTGACATTCAAATCAGCCGCAAGCTCCTGTGCTGGTTGTGAAAAGGAACTTCGTGTCACGATGATCATAGTCTCAATCGCTGGATCTTGATTTGGGATTCTTCCATACCGCTGCACTTCATGTGAACTCACCTCAGATTGATATCTCGTCACATGGATTGCTTCTGTGCGAGAGATAACCCCATTCCATTCAGCAATAATATCTATTCCCCGGTCATGCGACGCTGATGTAACTCTCACGTTCCATCCTCGATGTGCCCAGATATCTGCAATGAATTGTTCAAATGATATCGGGTCTAATCGCTGGATTTGCCGCTGAAATTCTGAACGAGAGAGTGATGACATCGTGATAGTAAATTTTTGTTATTATTTCAGCATAACTATTCGCTCGACATCAGAAGCTGTCGTTTCAACCGCGGGATTAATTAAAGAGATTCTTAGATGTAATCTCTCTGGTCGATGAGCCGTCAATATTGATTGTCAATCATGAGCTGTATATTACAACTCATAACGGAGGCGTCTGCTGAGAGATCTTAAATAAGTCTCGAAACAAATTATAGTATGATCTCTCAGAATTTGGCTTCTTGATGGTAATACTCCCAGGTAACTCTAATTTTGACTACACGTATTGGGCGCGATGATATCGGTTGAACCAGCATCAGCAGTTATTACTGGATGTTCACCCGGCGTCGCTACCGATTGAGACTTGCTCAGGAATGGTTTCAGATAACTGAGAATGATGATAAAGAGACAACGAATCATCTGGTTTTATTTGTAAAATTCGCGAGATTACGCAGTAGTATACTTTATGACCGACAGAAGACTACTCAAGTTTCAATATTGAAAGTAGTCCATTTCGATAACGTTACATAAGTTTGATCTAACCTCTATCCAGTAGCATGACTGAACGAGAATACATGTTTCTCGTCACGCTGAGGACCAATATTCGGTTAATAAAGATTCTTTATTGAATAGAGTTATCAACGATGTCAAGCCCCGGTAGCTAGTATCAGTATTAATTGTATTTCGGAATTCGCATAACCGAGAGTCAAACCGAGTATCGACGAGACAACAACCTCTCAATATACAGAATTCAGTCTCACTGATAAATATAGACTTCCAATAATGGTTTTCGTGACGCCTCACGTAACGAACTCTCACATGATATGTATCGTCAATTTAACAATGTCTCTCCAGGTAGTGTTCTTCGATACTCCCCGCCTGTTTCATTCAGTCCAAGAGTATGTTCAGTAGACGGGATTTATTAGCACTCTCTGGAGGACTTGCGATAGCGGGGACTGGTGTGACCGCTGCTGGAGCGAGAAAAATATCGACACCCCAACAGAGGAGTAGCGATGCAATAATTACCGTTGAGCAAAACCTCCGTATCTCGGACATCTCTCCGGCGCCTGAATCAACGGCGGATGCTTCAATCACCCGCATCTCGGATGACAACCAAAAATTTCAGTTCGCTGCCAGCTTAAATAATGGAGACACAGCTGCAACCGATGTCGTCGTCAGAAATCACTCATCAGACCCTGCGACAACTCGGATTGTCGTGATGACACCTGAGCCTCTCAATTCTAATATCTCCGTCAAGAAACAAACTTCTGAGAAAACTGTCGTGAACATTGACCTGACACTTCCAGATACTGCCAGCCCGGGACAATATGACGCAACAATCCAGTTTAAGCCTCTCTCAAACGACAGAGAGGCGAAATCGGAAGCATAACAACGCAATGCTGACATTCACTTTTTGATCGACACCTCAGGGAGTATGAGAAATGAAATAAATAGTGTGAAAAACGGAGTCACAGGATTTGCCGACACGATCAGGTCAGATTCGGACACTGGGGATATCAAGATGTCTGTGACACAGTTCGGTGAGGGTAATGGGGTTGCGGATGCTCCGGTCGTAGAAAACTTAACTGGTGATATTAAGGAGGTAAAGGACGAGGTCGATAATCTCGGTGCCTCTGGTGGTTTTGAGGAGGGATTCTTTGCTGTTGAGAAGGCTATCGATTCCGCTGTCAAGCCCGATCAACGAAATGATGCCGACCAGATTCAAATTATGTTAACTGATGAGAGCTCCGATGATTCAACAAAAGTGAACCCCAATGACGTAATGAACGAAGTAGAAAAGCAAGCAGCAAAATTCATTGCGATTTCAGCCGGTGGAGAGCCGAAAACACAGGCACAGCGGATCTCAAATGGAGTTCACTCTCCTATCAGTGAATTCGACGCGAAGACACTCGAAACAGAGATTGCAACGGAAGTGACAGAAGCCATTACACCTGCCGCTCGCGCAGTCCAGACCGCCCAAGATGCGGCCGTTCTGACAGTCCCAAGTAACTAATATAAAACAGTGTGAGGACGAAGCATCTTGATGTTACATTGTCGATTTGATGTATGATTACCCAGAGTGAGTTCGACTCCATCAGCGGCGGCGGGAGCGTCTCAGTTGCGGGTCGTCCAAGATATACAAACATCGAAAGGGTATAGCGATTCGGAGACTATGGGCGACACAAGAGTTGATTACACCGGGGTTTGAGCTTTCTGTACTACTCTCGGACAGATATCATATCTTTCTGAGAAAGAGAGCACAGTGAGATACGTAGGTAACCGTCGTTAATCGTGAGACTGTAATCCACACCTTTGGCTTTCGGCTCTACTGGATTATTCTCAAGCTAGTTAGAGAAACTACCATAGGAAAAAACAACGAACCATGTTGTTTTGATTGATAGATTATACGACATGAAGACGAATAGCACATATCACCAACGGAAGATGCTCGTGTGTCAGTGTTGAAAATAATCTACTTCGATACCGGTATCCAATTTTGATACGAATGCGACCAATAATTTCTGATGTCCATCCCAGACGTTACTAGAGGTCGCTCATACTCAGGACGGCAGGGGTTGCCGCTGCGGGTGCTGGAGTGACGACCGCTGCGTCAGGACTCTCTGGAAGTGTCGAAGGACAAGCCGATGTGCGAGCCGAGCAGGCATTGACCGTCACTGATGTGAGTGTGTCTGGCGATCAAGACGCGAGGTTCGCGTGGACGAGCGACGACGATACTAGCTTCCAGGTGGCTGTCGAATTGAGCGATGGTGACGGCGTTCTGTTTGATGCGACGCTCGAAAACAGCGCAGTGGGTGAATTGACTGGCAAAGTCACTGTCGATGCGCCTGATGTCATCGATGTTGACGTCAGGAATAACGAATCAGTTGATGACGACAGAACGGAGGATCTTGACCCTGGTGACGGCAGGGCGAACAGGAACGCTGTCCAGACCGGCGATGGAACATTTGTCACAAGATTAGTGATGCTGGTTCTAACAGTACTGCAGGATCTGTGACTGAGCAGAGTGGGGTATTTGCCGAGCTTGACGATACCGCTTCGCCTGGGTCGTACGACATCGGCGCTGCAATCCCACTGAGCACTAACTAATGCAAGCTCGGGTTAATTATTCCCTCGGAAATTGATACGACAGAGCACTCACTCGATACAAGAAGGCGACGTTATTGCTGACGCGACACTCGCTCTGTTTGACTCTCTGACTCTCGGCTTTGCTGTGCAATCGTCAAACAATAAAAGACCGTCGCTGGAAGAGACGACGGACCGTCTGATTCGTTGCCAGACTTTAGCAGACGGTACATGGATATCACGTATTATCGATAAAGAGTCCCCGAGTTTCAATATTGAAAGTAGTCTGTTTCGAAAACGTTACAAAATATTGATATGAATGCCGCTCAATAATATATATTGTACACATGCCGGACTTTAGTAGACGGTCGATCATACTCGGAACAGCAGGAGTAGCCGCCGCAGGTGCAGGAGTCACAGCCGCCGCATCAGGACTCTCTGGAAGTGTCGAAGGACAAGCCGACGTCCAAGCTGAACAGGCACTGACAGTGACTGACGTCTCAGTCGTTAACTCCGGCGGCTCTTCAGATGTAGATGCAAGCTTTGTACGGACGAGCGACGACAACACGGAGTTTCAGGCAGCGGTCGAACTGAATAACGGTGACCTCGCTGCATTTGCGGCTTCAATTGAAAACAGTGCAGCAGACAACCTAGATGTACAAGTCACTGTCGACTCGCCTGATGCTATTGATGTCGATGTCGTGAATACTGGAGAAGACAATGTTTCAGGCCAAACCCCAGATGATCTTGACCCTGATGGGGGCAATGGCGATGGTAATGCTGTCCAGACCGGTGAAGGAACCTACATTGCGGAGATTTCTGGTACTCAAGATATCGGCATCATTGCTGAACTTGACGACACTGCAGATCCAGGGTCATACGACATCGGCGTTGCGATCAACCCACTGAGTACTGACGGCTAATCGTCATTCGGCCTAATTACCGACTCAGGCGCCTGACACCACAGGGTAAATGCTTCTCTTTCGACTTTAGTTATCTATAACTCTGAGCTCAACCAACCATAGCTGCGTCTGTCGAAAATTATACCCCGAGTGTGTCGATATACGACACTTATATGAGAATGAGAGGGCATGGTGTATTTTGATGTTGTGCCCTTAGGCACACATCGCTCACTCTGGACCGACTGACGATATCGTTTCATACGTCACTGGCAACTCACACTCGTCGAGAATGGCTGCGATCTCGGGCGCCGTGAGACTCCCTTGTGCTTCGGCTTCATCAAGCAGTGTCTGTATATTCACACGCCTGTATGCAGCAACCCCACCGCACATCCGCAGATAGTATCGGGCTGCTTGATCCAGTGCCTTCGAGCGGGCATTTTCCCCGGTGGCTTCACACAGATTCTCCCACAGTCGATTGCGGTCTTCGGTTGTTTCAATTCTCATCTTTTCCACAACCACTTCGATTTGGGTATTTCTACGGGTACTTAGCATCGGTTCTCAGGCTGTGAGTTATAAACAGATGTGTAATTCCGCAGCAATCACAACATATAATTTACCGAGATCGGCGCAAATTGCACATCAAACTGGATTCTTAGTGTGTAAAAGGAGGGATGGAATATTCTCAGCGTGCGACCCCGTGAACTGAGATGGAAATTACCTCTCAAATATGACATCAACTCAGAGATCCATATTCGGTGGATTCTCTGTGATAATTTCTTCAGACATAATCCTGGAGAGTGTAAAATATACTTATGGATGTTTGAGTTGGAACGAAATGATGAATATGACATGCCTCCCGAATCCAGAACAGAGATAATACATTGTGATTTGGGACTCTATCACCCGCACTCATGATTTTGCTGAGGATCAGTAAGCTCACCGTGACATCATCAGTATGACCGTGATCCGGGTCTGGTTATGATTCATACCGACAGCGATATTAACGAAATCTACCCTCAGGGAGTTCTCATTATTAGCAGGCACAAAGTGCAACCCTGCAGACAATTCGCGTAGATGAGTCAAACGATAGAGACACGCTATGACTCTCAGCAGGCTGTGTCGTGCCGTTCAGTAGTCTTCGCATTTACGATTGGGATGACAAGCCATATTCCTCACATTCCACTATAATATATGCAGAGACCGACGGGTGACGCTGTATGGGAGGAATTATACATTCCTGATAGTACAATCGAGGATGACACAGAGCAGTCAGCTCCGAACATATTGGTCCCCACGCCCACAGTCGCGTCACTTCAGGTTGGTATGATACTCGAATATACTCGAATCGGGAGGAAGTCATCATGAGCTACGTGCAGGCGTGCCGCCACCAAGGTTCAACCGGGACAGATAGCAGTAACACCCCTCTCATATCAATTTGGCATCGAACAGGATATTTACAAGAACCAGTACAAGAGTTGAACAAACAGGAGCAGTTACTCTTATGAGCTCCCATGGGGCATTTGAGATGTTGGTGATCGGGACGGTTGTTCTGAGTGTCGTCGGGGGTGGTCTCGCCGTCACGGCAACACTCAGCGAGAGTTCAGTCTCCTCAGAGGTCGACGTGCAAATCGACGATCAATTCATCGTGCCACAACTTGGTAATATCAATCAAAGCGACATTCAGACATCGTCGCCGGGTCGTCGGAGTGTGTTTCGGACGCAAAACGGCACGACGCTCCGGGTTATCGAAGAAAACGTGACAGCTGACTCGCTCACGGTGACCGTCCCAGTTGAAAACGTCGGGACGGACCGGGGAACGGCTCGTCTTTCGACTGACTCATCAACGACACCGTTTAGCATCGATACGGAAACAATCTCTGAGTCGTTCGCCAATAACTCAACATTCGCCCGAACAGTGAACCACACAGTCATCAGCGATACGGACGCGCTTATTGAGTTATCGTCAACAGTCGGGGATGAGCCACGAGCAATCAATGTCACACTTACATATGACACAACACCAGCCTCACCACTCACAGCAACGTTCGGACTCACCTCGACAGATAGTCGTGTCAATGTCCAACCGGGAAGTCAAATCAACGGCAGCGGCAGTGGTGGAAGCGATGGCGGTAGTAGCGGTGGGAGTGATGGTGGGGGTGGAACAAACGGTGCCAGCAATGACCCATTCGCACCTGGGTCACAAACGGTTGTGACGGGTGGACTCAAATTGGTCAATGAGAATGGAACGGATCCGGACAATCTTATACTGATCAGTCGCTCTGATGTGGATGTGCTCGGCACCGCTGCCGATATCGACGGTGATGGTCGGTCTGAACAACCGTTTACCAATTCATCGGGGGTAATCAAGACAGTTGAGGCGATTAACACGAGCACGGGCGCACAGAAACGAAATGAGACGACCCTGGTTCCCGCCGGTGCAAGTGTCAATCCGAGTACCAGTAAGTCAGCAATGGTCACAGGTCAATTTAATGGAAGCGAGTCATCGGTATTCTTCACGAACTCAAACTCGAATAAACTGTTCCGTGTGGATTCATCGGGAGACGTGACGACAGTCGCACAAACTGGGGCTGATGCTCTCTCCGCAATCGGCGATATCGACGGCGATGGGACGAACGAACTCGTGTTTGCGGATTCGAGCCAGAACCTCAAATATCTTGAACCTGGTCCTAACGGAGGCGTCAAGTCTCTTGGTCCGACAGCGGACTCGAACAATGGAATCGGAATCGGCGTCGGGCAACTGTTTAACGTGGATGGGGACTCAGCAGATGAGGCACTGTTTGTCAACTCGAACAATATCAAAGCAATCGATGCCAATGATGGAGGCGCTACTGCACTGACACAAAGCGGATCGGCAGCAAAATCACCGATCACGACGGCTGATACTGATGGCGATGGCGCACAGGAGATCCTCTTTCTTGACTCTAGTAACTCCAATATCAAATATGTAGACGACGTTGGAGGCGCAAATCAAGTGCGACCTGTGGTAAACGCTACTGGGACTCCGGTCACAGGTTCCAGAGACGTTGGGCTCACCAGTCGTTGACACCAGGAGCGTCAAATTCTATATAAACACGACGCATTACTCATCCTCGTTGATCTCAGTCAACTCAGTAGTGCAGACGCTGACTGTGGAGTATTACTTAATTTGGATCTGGGTTAAAATCGGAATCGAGGTCCTGGCGACGATTAACATTGAGGACAACATTGAGATACGACTCGCAAGCGGGGGTATCTCATACATTAGCGTCTACGAGCATCTGATATAATCGGGGTGACTGTCTCTAAGCCTAATTGATCATCTGAGAAAAGACCCATAACGCGGACATGTGTTTGTCCCTCAGAACTTCGAGATTTCTTTTATCCTGTGTCCGGTTACGGGCGCGTCGAAGGAGGCTGTGGTGTGAGCTTTTGATTCTAATCCTGACTCAAACGATGAGTCGAACACGATACGTGACTAGACAGACAGTCGTCAGGGACGACGGACATCGACATATGCCATGGGACAAACACTGAGACTGACACTACTGTTGTCCCTCACGACAGATAGAATGTGCCGTGGCAAGACTGTTAGTTGATACACACAATATCACGGCGGGTTGTCATTGGACCACCCAAGAGGCTAGTGAATATAGATGCAGATGCAGGTGGAGATGGAAGAACGCCAGTTCAAAATACCAATCATAACTGAAGCGGTGAGATTATTATCTCGTGAGGGTTTTCGAAGAAATCCAATTATCGATCTGTTTTCACTATGATTGTCGCATACTCCCCATCATCAGCCTCAGAGTCAATTCAAATCTATTTGATTAATAATGTTATTTTCACGGGATGATTTCGGGGTAGATTTGTGTGTTCGTCATGTAGGAGTGATATGGAAGAACTCCGAAAGGAAGTCGCAGAGCATAGAGCTCCAGAAGAAGATATTGAGCCGCTTCTCGTTAATCGATGGTCACCCAGAGCGATGACAGGCGAATCGCTCGATGAAGAACAGTATCTGCCTCTATTCGAGGCGGCACGATGGGCGCCGTCTTCGTATAATAACCAACACTGGCGGTTCCTATACGCCACTCAGGAGGATGAAGAATTCGAGCTGTTTGCTAATTTGCTCACTGCAGGCAATCGAGAGTGGGCTGAGGATGCTGCTGTGCTTGTCACTCTCGTATCGAAGGAAACCTTTGATCATAATGGAGAGCCTGCCCGTACCCATTCCTTCGATACGGGCGCAGCATGGCAGAACCTTGCACTAGAGGCGACTCGTCGCGAACTGGTCACACACGCGATGCAAGGGCTTGATTATGAGGCTGCAGCAGAGCAACTTGATGTCCCGGACGGATTCAGTGTTGAATGTATGATTGCGATTGGTGAGCGCGCGCCCGCAGAAACGCTCTCTGATGAGCTACAAGAACGAGAGTTCCCGAGTGATCGAAAGCCGGTTGATGAAATACTCCACCACGGCGGATTCGACGACTAAGTGACTCTCTGAGTTTGGGTTGTTCACTCGCCCGATAGCATTAGTAATTTAATAGAAACCGAGCGCCGCAAGCATTTTCTTTTTTATTGTAATTTTTGGATTCTTACCTACTGAATAGATTGACGGTTTGAGGCTCAAAATGCTAGATATCCTGATAATTTTAATGACTCCCAGTACTGCAATTGTGCTCACTATTCGTGTGTGATCGAGGACATCGTGTTGTCACGACGCTGTATGGACACTGAATAATCGAAGTCTGGATCTGAAACGTGGAACTCGATAATTGATATTTAATAATTGAGAATCAAAATTCAACGTTCGGAACTCGAATCGAATTAGAAACGAGAAAGTCTAAACGCAGTGATGATCGGTGGTGGTAACTCAGTCGTCGATTTCAGATGCACCATCCGCAACAGCGTGTGATGAAAGCGTTGCATCAAGTTCTGCATCACCCATCTTCGTGACAAGACTGTCAAGGACTGCCTCACGCATTCCTTCGACAAATTTGATCGATCCAACAACGAGATGTCCACCACCAGAGACGCCACCCCCGACAACTTCCTCGTTAAGTTCAGTCACCATCCGTGGAATATCGAGTCGAACGCCGTCTGACCGCAATACCGCAAAGTCAGGACCATATCCAATCGTAATTACTGGTTCACCGTGTGCTTCGACCTGCCGGTCATGAAGTTTTCCTGTTGTCTTTCCAGGTGCTGGATAGGTAAATCGGTGAGCCCACTCATCAAGATTGATCTGATAAAGATGTGCACCGGAATCAAGCCGTTCATGTGTAAGATGTGGAACAGTCGCATCGAGTTGTCGTTCGACATCCCGCTTAGCACGGCTTGAGAGGAAATCAACAAGCTCGGTATGTCGTGATTCATCGTTACATCCGACGTTTAAGACGTCATTGACGATTGATTGCCCGTCGCTGTATCGAAGCCAGTGAGCAGCATAATCGAGTGCTTCACCAAGCTCAAGTAATCGATCACGGTCATACCCAACGGTCGATGCCAACTCAATATATGACGTCATTGCATCTGCTTTTGATCGATCTGCAAGTCCGGCAACTGCGGGGACATGCTGAATCTCATCAGTCACCGATGGATCAATCATCCGTGCAAGTTCAACACACAACATCCCGGTAGTGATGCGATAATCTTCATCGTTTAGATACGGATTCACATGAGCATCTAATAATGGATCAACGGCTGAGGGGTCAGGATGATGATGGTCAATCACTGCAGTTGGCACGTCATAGTGTGCGAGATTCTCATATGCAGGCACGTCTTCTTCTGTCGAGCCATTATCAAGCATCAATAAAAGAGGTAGCCGCTGTCCGTGTCGTGATCGTCCTTCAAGTGCAAAGTTGAGATCGCGAGTGACATCTTCCATCTCATAGAATGGCGCCTTCGAAGGAAGTCGTTTCACGAGATGCCGTGCGGCATCATCATCGTCGTACACATCACGAATGTATCGTTCAAGCGCAAGTTGGACGGGAACCGATGCACACATGCCATCACCATCAGCATGATGACGAATACGAATCGGTCGCCCCTCAAGTACTGTCCGGCGAAGCAACTGTGCAACATCACGAAGATCATCGATCAGCGGCTCAAGTGCATCCCACTCAATGAGTGGTAAAACGTCTGGTGGAGCGGCGCGTTCCGCGAAGGCACTGTCGAGGCGTGCTCGTGTCTCCTCGGCATCAGCGCCATCGAGCCGTGTCAATGATTCAACTTCAATTTGAAGCGAGCCTTCATGTGGTTCAACAGTCCCACCAACGCGAACAATATCATCGAGTTCGACAGTAGGGAATGCACGAACGCCCGCCTCTTGGAAGGCTGCTGTGGCGACAATGCCGGTTTCATCAGCAATCCGGAAGATCGTTGGACCGCCGGTCTGTTTGATTTTTGTGACCTTTCCTGCGACGTACGTCTCCATCCCAGGTTCAAGCTCGTCAATTGCAGTGAGTTCAGGATCGTGCTCAACAACGACGGTCTGATAGCTTGATTCATTGAAGACGTCAAATGCAAGATCACCGTTATCGCGGATAGACTCAAGTGTGACCGTCAGCCGGTCACCGACTTCATAGGAGCGATTGAGATTTGAATCATGAACAAGTCCTGAAATATCGTCTGCAATATCGATGAAAATGCCGTACTCAACAACCCCATTGACGACTGCGTGATAATTCGCATTATCTTCAATATCCTCACGTGTACAGTCAGGGGCAAGATCATAAACGATAGGTCGTGAATCGGCGCCCGAATTCGGACGCGAGTCGCCGCCGGAATCCCCGGCGCTATCAGTAGTCATACTCTATCTGAGTGGTGCGTTGTGGTTAAGACTTTAGTTTGTACTGCGTCGAATCCTCGTAGTCAAAAACGCCATTGTACAGCGATCTCAGATGATATCCTCACCAGGATACTCAGATGATATCGCCGCAGGGTCAGTGGAGATTGACTGCAATCATATCATAGGTATTATAATTTATATAACAGAGTGAGGAAATACTCACCATTCCCTCGAAAGGTGTATAGAAGAGGCTGCCCTTGAATTCAATATGCGACTTTTCCGGTCGAGTGCAGTGTTGGGAATCGCGTCCGACGCATTGGAGTTCGCACGTGAGGCCTCAGAAGAGGCGCATCCGAACGAGTATATGGGCTTACTTCGCGGCGAGGACGCACGTCGTGTTGGGCTTGACCGCTCTGGAACGGTCATCACAGAGGTGCTCATCGTTCCCGGAACTCAATCAACACCCACCAGTGCGACGATTGATTCGAATATGGTTCCAAATGACCGCCATGCGGTCGGCTCGATTCATTCACATCCAAACGGTGTGCTCAAACCAAGCGATACTGACCGGAATGCGTTCGGAAAGGGACGTGTCCACATTATTATCGGTCATCCATATGGAGTAACCGACTGGGCGGCATTTGACCAGCAGGGCAACCGACGGTCACTTGAGGTGTTAGATGTTGATCTGCCCGACCCAGAGGCATTCTTTGATTTTGATGAATCGGATCTCGATATCGACCAGCCCCAGCACTCTAGTGATGAAGAGAATAGCCACTGGGATATCGAAATGAGTGCTCCGACACAGTCGAACCAACAGTCTACTGAGAATACCGACACGGAAACGGGAACAGGAACGGGAATGCACACGAACGACGACCGGGGATGGCGATAACGATGACAGAGGAGTCTGAGTGTGTTGTTGCACAGGGAACGTTTGATATTCTTCACCCCGGGCATATCCATTATCTGACCGAGGCGGCAACATTTGGCACCGAATTACATGTCATCATTGCCCGTCGTGCAAACGTGACGCATAAACCCAAACCAGTTCTGCCAGATCGTCAACGACGTGATGTTGTTGATGCACTCGAAATTGTCACAGCTGCTCATCTCGGGCATCCTGAAGATATTTTTATTCCAATCGAACGGTTGCAACCGGATGTCATCGTTCTTGGACATGATCAACATCATGATATCGATGCCGTTCGCGATGCTCTTGCCAGTCGTGGAATTATGTGTGATGTTGTCAGGGCGAGTGCACGTGAGCCACAGTATGAAGATGAAATTCTCTCAACTGGGACAATCGTTGATCAGATCCTCACACAACGCGGATCAAGAACGCAAAGAGAGACACACACTGACGCAGACACAAATACGCAAACCCAAACACAGACACAGACACAGACACAAACAGACTGAGTGAAGTCAGAAGTCGGGGGAGCTAACAGTAGGTGTTGAACATCAAGCGTTACTCATCAGGCATCAGCGTTTTGTTGTTTGTCAAGCCACTGTTGATATTCATCCTGTGAGACGACATCAACGGTAAAGTACATTTGTGAGTGTGCAACGCCACAAAACTGTGTACAGTATCCCTGGTAACTACCGGTTTCATATGGAACGGTCTTGATAGAATCGACCTGTCCTGGCATCGAGTCCTGTTTTAATGCCATCTTTGGCACATGGAAACCATGGATGACATCACGAGAGGTGGTTCGGATGACGAGTGGGCGATCTTCGGGAACGACCATTGTGTTTCCATTAGTGAAGTTGCCAGCTTCGGGATATGACATTTCCCAACCCCACTGATATGCTTCTGCACGAACGACAACCGGTTCTTGTTGCTGTTGTCCGTTTACAGCCTCGCCTGCAGCGTTTTCGGCTTGTGGTTGGTATGTGATGTTCTCATTTGCGAGGACACCATATGAGGCAACACCGACGAATAATAGAATAAGTGCTGTTGCAACAGTCCATGTGATCTCAAGTCGACGGTTCTCTTGAGTTGGTGTTGGATCGTCATTATTCCGGAACTTCATGACGGTGTAAATGAGGATCGCCTCGACAAGAATCGTGATCGGGATTCCGACATACAGTAGCTTTCCGTTCAATCCATTGATTAATTCGGCACTGGCTGATGACTGCGCAGCGACCGGCATGGCGACCGTCCCAAGCGCCAGTGTCGAGAGTACGGAAACGAGTGCCAAACGCGTATATCGCATCGCAGAGAGCTTGGGGTGAGGTGCATAAATAGTTGCTGTCTTTCGAGAGTGTCTTATCGAAACGGGGATGATAAGTATCGTCATATGCAAATCTCCATCGGTGACATTGGTGGCTGAAAAAACGGCGACCACGACGTCTGCGATACATACAAAACGATTTCATGGGTTACTCGCAGGGACGGCAATGGGTGTGTACCTGCTTGTCTTAGTTGGTGTAACGACGGCTGTGACCGATGCCGCTGCGGCGTGTGCTGCATGGCCGGTATGCGGAAATGGTTGGGCAACACCGGAGTCAGCTATTGGATGGCTTGCGGTTGGACATCGAGTTGCTGCAGTAATTATTGGGATCTGCGCTGTTGTCACACTCGGTGTTGGTGTGTCTGAACGGGTAGAACGACGCGTTCTCATAGCCGTTGCAGTCGGGAGCATCTTATATCCAATCCAAGCAGCCGTTGGGGCGGTTGTCGCAGTGCAGGGTCCAGACGTGACACTTTCGATTGTTCACCTCATTGGTGGATTGAGTATCTTCCTCACACTATCAGTCGCACTTGCGTGGTCACTTGAGACCGAAACCGGCGATCCGACAGAGACTCACACAGCAACATCGAAACCAGAGCCGGATCAGGACCTTCCACCGGCGTCCGAATATGATCCGAATCTTCCAACAGACCCCCGGGAACGACTGCTTGCGACTGTGCGTGCATATATTCGATTGACAAAGCCACGATTAATGTGGCTTCTCTGTCTTGTTGCCTCTGCTGGGATGACCCTCGGGGCGACAACAGCGGCTCAGTTGACACCGGAGATTGTTCTTGCAACGCTTGGTGGTGGTGTCCTCTCGATTGGAGCCTCCGGAACGTTTAATCACGTGCTTGAGCGCGATGTTGATCGCCGAATGCAGCGAACAAGCGACAGACCACTGGCAACTGATCTTGTTCCAGTCTGGAATGCAATTGCATTTGGAATACTCCTCACAGTTGTCTCAATTGCGTTATTTGCGTGGGTGAATACCCTTGCAGCCATCCTTGGAGGGGTTGCAATCGTCTTTTATAGTGTTGTATATACGCTCGTATTGAAGCCAAATACTGTCCAAAATACCGTTATTGGTGGTGCCGCAGGAGCGCTTCCGGCACTTATTGGATGGGTTGCTGTGACCGGAACGATTGGATTTGGCGGTCTTGCACTCGCGACAGTCATTTTCCTGTGGACCCCCGCACACTTCTACAATCTTGCATTAGCGTACAAAGAGGATTACGAGCGCGGAGGATTCCCGATGATGCCGGTTGTTCGTGGAGAAACAGAGACACGAAAGCACGTTATCTGGTGGCTTGCACTGACGCTCGTTGCTGCTGGAGGGCTTGCAACAATTGAGGCACTTGGTATCGTGTACGCCCTTGCGAGTATTGTCTTTGGAGCGGTGTTTCTATACTTTGCTATCAGACTGCATTATGAGCAGACAGAAACCGCTGCATTCCATTCATTCCATGCTTCAAACGCATATTTGGGAGCGGTCCTGATTGCGATTGTCTTCGACACACTGGTGATCTAACGTGTCTGTTAAGAAGATATTCCGAACGCCACAGCGAACACAAGACCTTGTCTATGCAACACTGCTCGGGAACTCATTAATTGGTCTTGCCTTTGGATATCTCCTTATTGCTGATATTATAATCACACAGCCGCGATACACGATATATGGGCTTCTTTGGGTATTCATTGGGGCGATTGTCATCTGGAAGACAAACCCCGCACCAACCGATACACAGACACGTCGACGAGCGACTGTCGTCGCAATAGTCTATCTGAGTATTCTCGTAACCGTTGGTGGTGTGGTTATCACAACCGGTGGGAATGCAGCAAATGCGCTTACTCAATCATTTGGGATTCGTGTTGCGACATTGCTCCCTGGGTGGGGTCCTGCGCCGATTATCACAACTCCATTGGGAGCGATGGTGTTGATGCCTGCGCGTATTGTTGGATATCTTGCATTGGCATATCTCGTGTATGCAACCATGATTGATGCTTCCAGGGCAGCCGTTTCAGGCGTTGTTGGATTACTCTCATGTGTCTCTTGCTCATGGCCGATTATTGCGTCGGTCCTCTCTGGTGTTCTTGGTGGAGGCTCAGCCGTTGCTGCGGTTGCACTCGATTTTTCATATGACGTCTCGACTGCTGTGTTTTTATTGACGATCGTTCTGTTATACTGGCGACCAACGGTCGGTCGGGTTGGAAATTATACTGATTCCTCGTCATAAAACCAGTAACGATTGCATTCGCCTTTATGCCGGTGTGATGACCGTTGATACACAATACACGATACACAGTGCTGTGTGGATGTCGGCTCTACGTAATCGAATAATGACCGTTGATGAAAGATACAATATAACGTAGTGTAGAGAAAAGCAGAGCAGAGCAGAGCACTGACCGATTGATTTTGATTCTGTTGCTATCGTAAGTTAAGACACATCAGGTTCGCGTTCGCGTTCGCGCTCGCGTCCAGATTCGGGTTCTGAATCAGAATCAAAGCCCGATTTAGCTTTAGCCTCAGGTTCAGGTTCAGATTTAGATTCGGAGTCTTGCTGCTCATCAGAGCGTATATTGTCATGAGTCGGATTCGAATCCAGATTTGAATCTAAATCGGAGTTATTGTTACCGTCACTGTTACTGTCATTGTCGTCACTGCTTGTCATATTGTTCTTTGCTCGTTCTGCGGCGAGTGCACGGTCAATCTCATCAACACCACCGACGAGGGGCTCAACGGTGAGGACATTGCCTCCGCCAGGGTCAACAACGACCACCTCAGTTCCAGCAGTAAGTTCGTCATCAACCGAGCGAGCACTGTAGTATGGGTCAAAGCCGCCAGCATCGAGTTTGACTTGCCCTTGAGTTGGTGTCACGCGTTCAGTCACACGACCATGTGTTCCTGTCAGACTATTTGAGTCGCTCGTTTTCTCAGACCCAGTTGTCCCGTATATGTCGAGTTCTCGGTAGCCAAGAAGGGCAGCGGCACCGAATAACACGACAAGACCACTAAGTACAAGCGGCGAAGCCGTTCCAAGAAACAACCCGGCGAGTCCAGTCGCTAGCAGTGACACCCCAAGGACAACAAAGTGCGCACCAGGAGCAAATGCCTCGAGGATACTTAATCCAAGACCTGCCGTAATGAGCAGTAATGACAGCGTCTCCGCCGGCAGCGACAGTTGTGCGATAACGGAGATCGCCTGAGCTACCATATCAGTTCTTGGGTGTGCGAGTGTTAAACGGTTGCGCACAGGGTCGCGTATATTGCATCGACTGACTCTTGATAATGAAACTCAAAATCAAAAATCGAGGATTCAGGACTCGAGAGTCACACCACAACCCAAACATGTGTGATGCCGCCTACAGGCGAGAGGTCGGGAAGATGATAATAAATATTGACCATCCAATAGTTGTTGCCATTCAATGTTTGTTATTTGAATCTAAATCGAAACGCGCGCACACAGGTGTTCCAGCTGAACTGAGTGTAAATGTGTGTGTGGGTTCAGAGAGAAACAGTGCACAGAGTGCCACCGACTGCTAAGAAGAGATTGGACTGTACGGGAGGTGAGAACTAGAACTGTCCAGTATATTAGATAAGGTTCGGGACGAGTGTCGAAACAAGCAAGCCAAGAGTTCCAAGCACACCAAGGGCGACAAAGAGAATGTGTTCAGGGACCGGGCGCTCAGGTTCAATCGGCTTGGGGTCGGGATCAAACTCAGGATCGGATTCAAACATGGTGTCATCGGTGGAGTCAGTGTCAGCATCCTCCGTGGGATGTGTGCTCACTGATTCCGAATGAGACCGAGAAGCAGTATCAGGCTGATTGGCATCTGTCATTGGTATTAGAGAGGTGGTCATCACAAAAACATTTACCGGGTGATTTGTTGATATATCATGATTGTTTTTTCTGCGCCGTGGTGTTGATGTCACGATTCATATCCGAACTGTGAGCGATGACCGAGAGGGCAATTGCCACAGAGAAGAACATCAGAAAGAATCAGAGTCCAATTCAGTCGTCTTCGCGATTGTCTCTATCTGCTTCTGCAAGTGTCGGCAGTTCAACTCGTAGTTGTTACAGTCCCATGTTGGACTGCTATGAGTTTCGATCCTGATCATGTGGGCGGGTGAGATCGCCTTCATATACAATGCCTCGCTCAGCATGAATCGTCAGTGCAGTACCATCGGAAATTTCAGGCGGTAGCGGTGCCCCCGAGATCATCGGGATATCGAGTTCACGAGCAATCACGGCAGGATAACCGGTCATACCCGGACGGGCATCGATGATTCCACGAAGCATCGTTGCATCACACTCGAATTCATCATCAAAATCAGCAGGGAGTGCAAGGATTGCCCCATCTGGGATTTCATCAAGTCTCCCGTTGGTCGTTGTTGCCAGTGGTCCAGCAGCGCGACCCCCAACTACTTTCCGCCCCGTTGCGATGGTTTCAGCCGCGACGTGGACTTTGAGCATATTCGTTGTATTTGTCCCTTCAAGTTCCGTCATCATCCCTGAGAGTACGACAATCGTATCTCCTGAACTGGCAACGTTCGCATCAAGTGCCGCATCAACAGCATCCTCCATCAATCCCTCAATATCCTCGTGCGAACCAGAATATGTCGACGTAACCCCCCATGAGAGTGTCAGTTGTCGACGAACACGGTCATTTGGCGTGATTGCAACAACCGGCACTCCAGGACGAAACTTTGCTGTTTTTCGGGCGGTGTACCCAGATTCAGATACCGCGACGATAGCACTTGCACCGACATCACGAGCAAGATACCGCGCTGACCGCGCAAGTGCTTCGGTGCGTGAGTCCTCCGCAGCAGTCGGAACATGCTTTCGCTCAGTGGCGCTATATTCAGCGCTTGACTCGATCTGTCGGACAATCCGGTCCATTGTCTCAACAACACGGACAGGGTTATCACCGATTGCTGTTTCACCAGAAAGCATCACCGCATCGGTTCCATCGAGAACTGCATTCGCGACGTCTGAAGCCTCTGCCCGTGTTGGTCGGCGTGCTTGAACCATTGAATCAAGCATTTCGGTCGCGGTGATGACTGGAGTGCCAGTGTCGTGACATCGAGTGATGATGCGCTTTTGAATGACCGGCACCTCCTCAAGTGGCATCTCGACACCCAAATCACCACGTGCAACCATGACCCCATAGGCTGCATCGATAATCTCATCAAGATTCTCAACAGCACCAGCACGTTCTATCTTCGCAACAACGGGGATGTCACCACCGAGAGCATCAAGCGCATCGCTGATCGTGTATACATCAGCTGCTGACCGAACAAACGACGCAGCAACAAAGTCAGCATTTGTCTCAGCAGCAACACGGAGGTCTTCGTGGTCACTCTCGGTGAGCAGATCAATATCGAGGTCAACGCCTGGAACATTAACCCCTTTTCGACCACCGAGTTCGCCGCCCGAGTCGACATGTGCAATGACGTCATTGGAGTCGACACGTTGGACTGTCGTTTCGATTCGACCATCATCAAGCAACACAGTGTCACCAGGATCAACAGTATCGATTGAGTATGATAACCCGATGACCTCAGAGGTTATTTCATCATCGGTGGTAAATCGAATCTCACTCTCTGACTCAATAGATACTGACTCAGAGACGGGGGCTGTCCGCACCTCTGGTCCCTGTAGATCGACCATCGCAGCGACAGGCTTCTCAGTCACCCTATCAACATTTCTGATTCGATTGATGACTGACCGTCGATGATCAGGTGTACCATGACTGGCGTTGAGTCGGGCGACACTCATACCTGCATCAACGAGAGCCCGAATTGTCGATTGCTCGTCGGACGCCGGTCCAAGCGTACAGACGATTTTCGCGTTTCGCATGCGAACGTGTACTCGGGAACGAATAAAAAGACCGCTGATGGGATTCGCTCCTCACACAATGCTCCTATTGAATTGATGTTCCCGGCTCAGCGTCCTCACGCGTCGTAAGAAGGTCTGCATCTGCTCCTGCTGCAAGTAACATTCCGTTTGATTCAACACCGAATATCTCAGCCTTCTCAAGATTTGCAACGACAACGACTGTCTCACCGACGATATCATCGAGATCATGTAGTTGGCGAATTCCCGCAACGAGTTGTCGTTGTTCAATCCCAAGATCAACAACAACGCGGGCAAGCTTGTCTGCATCCTCAATTGGCTCTGTTTCGATAATCTCGGCTACCCGCAGATCGAGTTTCTCGAATTCCTCGAAGTCAATTCGCTCATCAGTGAGTGGGTCAATATCAGTCATCTCGGACTCAGAGTGTGATTCGTTTGTTGTGTCAGCTACTTCAGCCTCGGTTTCAGTTTCAGGTCGCGTCTGCATCTGCATCATCGCTATCATCGGTTGGTTCGGTAACCCGATCAGCGAGCTTTGCTGTGAGTTCATCAACGCGCTCTTCGGGGATTTTCTCAAAGAGTTCAGTTGGCTCTGCAAACGTTTGCGGTGGGGCGGCAAGCGCAGATTCGACACCGACCGTGTGAACATCCCCTGATTCTCCGAGGTCAGCCCACACCCGCTCGGCAGCAGCAGGGGTCACCGGTTCAAACAATACGGCGACAGCCTTTGCAATTTGAATGCAATCGCGCATGACCTGTTGTTTCTGAGGGTCATCATTGCTCAACTTCCAAGGTTCGTGTCGCTGGATATACTCATTACCGAACTGAGCGAGTTTGACTGCTGCATCACCAATAGCTCGAACAGAGTACTCATTCACACCTGCGGTGAATGCATCAATCGCTGTTTCGATTCGCTCCTCAACGGAGTCAGAAAGCTCAGCATCGGGCGTTCCATCAAATTCACGCGCCGCGAAGAGAAGTGATCGATAAATAAAGTTTCCAACAGTTCCGACAAGTTCATTATTCACTCGCTCACGGAAGCGACCCCAGGAGAAATCAACGTCCTGTTGGAATCCGCCGTTCGTCGCAAGATAATATCGAAGGAGATCTGGATGGAATCCTTCATCGAGATATTCATCAGCCCACACCGCGCGATTACGCGAGGTTGAAAATCCCTTTCCTTCGAGTGTAATAAATCCTGAAGCCATTACAGCCCGAGGTTCTGTGTATCCGGCCGCATGTAACATCGCTGGCCAGAATACTGTATGATGTTGAATGATGTCTCGACCGATGATATGGATAATTTCTCCTCCATCGTCGACAGTAGGTGTCGAACTCCCCTCACCGTCATCGGAGTCTCCAGCGGAAGACGGAGAATGAGAGTGCACATCTGAGGTGTCACGCCATGCAGTCTCCCAATCGAACGTGTCAGCACCGACCGTCTCCGCGTATTGCTTCGTTGAGGAGATATACTCAATCGGGGCATCAACCCAGACATATAGGACAAGATCGTTATCATCGGGATAATCGACTCCCCAGTCCATATCACGCGTAATACACCAATCCTGCAGTTCACCCTCAACCCACTCTCGTGGTTGGTTCTGTGCGTTTGCAGTTCCTTCGAGTCTATCGAGGAATGACGAAAGATACGATTGAAGTTCTGAGACTGCAAAGAACTGATGTTCACGACGCCGATACTCTGCATCATTTCCGGTGATTGTTGAAACGGGGGTTTCAATCTCACCAGGCTCAAGATGTCGCCCACAGCCTTCGTCGCACTCATCACCCCGTGCTTGAGCACCGCAGTATGGACAGGTCCCATTCACAAACCGATCGGGGAGCCACTGGTCGGCTGCTGGGTCATATGCGACCGGAATCTCTCGTTCGTAGACGTATCCAGCCTCAATTAACGCGTCGACAATTTCACGCGTCATCTCGACATTCGTCTCGTCGTGTGTATGTCCGTAATTATCGAACTCAATCCCAAACTGAGGGAACGTCGTCTCATATTGTTCGTGATGTCGAAGTGCGAACGACTCTGGGGTAACCCCCTCCTCAGCTGCATTCACCGCGACTGGTGTTCCATGCATATCAGACCCTGAGACGAACGCTGTGTTCTGACCGAGGCGTTTGAGTGCCCGACTAAAAATGTCGCCGCCAACATACGTCCGAAGATGTCCAATGTGGAGGTCACCGTTCGCATAGGGGAGTCCACAGGTTACTACCGCTGGATTGTCAGTCGGAAAGGACTTGCGCGTCCGCGTCTGCGTCTGCGTTTGTGTCCCCGGTTCTGGTTCTGGTTCTGATTCTGATTGCGTATTCATCTTACTCATTGTATACTGTTTCATATTCATATAGGGAAGGGCAAAATCCCGCTGATTTGCTGAGAGTGCAAGGGCTGTGTCGGGGCTACAGTTCATAGAAATGAATGGGCATGTTGTGTGAATACCCGTTCGAGTGCGCACTGCTCGGCTCGGATAGCTTCGATTCGACTCGACTGGGCTGGGCTAGATTGAAATGAGAGCAGAGACAGCGCCAGCACCAAGTACCGTCACCACAAGTCGACCGATACTTCCAATGAACGTTGCAAGTGCAAATTTTAGATAATCCTCTTCAAGAACCGAAAACGCATAAATCGAGATTGTGTCCGGAAACCCGGGAACACTGAGTGCTGCTGCAAGTCCGGCATATCCCCACTGCTGTGCAAGCGCGACTGTTCGGCGCTCAGACCAGCTGACGATATCAAACCATGAGTTCCGAAAAAACCGGATCACTGGACCTGATTGTTTGACTTCCTGTCCGAGATGAAACGCAAAAACGCTCCCAGCTGCCTTTCCAACACCACTCACCAACATAATAACCCCAAGCCGACCGGTTTGTGACAGACCCAGATCAAGCGGCGCTAAAAGCACGATTTCACTTACTCCTGGAAGTGCAAACGCGATTAAAAATGAGTAAATAAAGATAATAATGAGTCCACCCCACCCAGTGGCGCGCTCAACGGCACTTGAAAGCCATCCAAACTCTGGCCAAATGTCGCCAAAGAGAGATCCAGGAAGGAATAAGCCACCGTCGAGTGAAAATATCGAAAGAATAAGCTCGGATGGAGGCGACGAAGCAAGAGTCATCAACAGGGGTGAAACAATAGAGAGTTCACCGGCAAACCCGATTATGTTCCATATCAAATGCACAGGGGTGAGTGACATAATAATCGAGGCGACTGGTGAAATTGGGAACAAGGAAAGTCCGTATATATTGGAAAGCGGGAGCGCCGGCAGGATTTGAATCACAGAATCAATATCGTGTCAGTAGATGTAAAGCTTATTAGAATGAGCTCATTCTGATGAATCCGTCAGGACGGTACGCATACTATGATGAGCGAACAGAGTCGAGAATGAGTTGTTGTTCGACTCGTTTCACTTCGTGTTGAACATCTCGGACAGCATCAATATTCGCTGAGATTGACGAGATACCCGCCTCAACGAGGAACTGCACCATCTTCGGTTTTGATCCTGCCTGTCCACAGATGCTTGTTCTCACATCAAGCTCACGACAAGTCTCAATCGTGTTCTCAATCAGTGAGAGCACCGCCGGGTGAAGCTCATCGAACTGATCAGCAACATGCTCATTGTTACGGTCGACAGCAAGAGTATATTGTGTGAGGTCGTTTGTCCCGAATGAGACGAAATCGACGCCCGCCTCAGCGATTTCCTCGATTCCAAGGGCTGCTGCTGGCGTTTCAATCATGATACCCCACTCCTGTGTCGATGGATTGATACCAGCACTTTCCATCAATTCCCGAGCCTGGATAACTTCCTCAGCGTCGTTCACGAGTGGCAACATCAACTCGACGTTGTCATAACCCATCTCATAAATACGGCGGAACGCATCGAGTTCATATTGAAAAATCTCCGGAGCATCAAGTGATCGCCGAATGCCCCGATATCCAAGCATTGGGTTATGCTCGTGTGGTTCATCCTCGCCACCCTCAAGCTGTCGAAATTCATCTGTTGGGGCATCAAGCGTGCGGACACGAACCGGACGTGGGTAAAACTCCTCGGCGGCTGTCCGGATATCATCGACTAGTTCATCGACATACGCCCGCTCGCCGTTATCAGCAATATACTGTTCTGGGGTTTTCCCGAGTGAAAGCACCATATGTTCCATACGCAGGAGTCCAACACCGTCTGCGCCTGTCGCTGCTGCCCGGTCGGCTGCTTCTGGAATTGAGACATTTACTTTCACCTCAGTGGCTGTCATCGGCTTCACAGGTGTTGTTGGTCGTGCATCCTCAACTGGTTCGGCAGGTTCCGCTTCGACTGGTTCACCCTCACGAACCGTCCCCTTATCCCCATCAAGTGTGACTAAGTGACCATCATCGAGTGTCGTCGTTGCTGAGCCCGCTCCGACAACCGCTGGGACACCCAACTCCCGAGACACAATTGATGCGTGAGACGTCATTCCACCCTCATCGGTGATGATACCTGAAGCACGTTTCATTGCCGGCACCATATCCGGCATTGTCATTTCGGTGACGATAATATCCCCATCACTCACCTGATCAAGATGATCGAGTTTTGTGACGACGCGTGCTTCACCAGCAGCAACACCCGGGCTTGCACCAAGCCCACGAACAAGAACCTCTGCGTCGTCTGCTGAATCAGTCGTTGCATTGGTGTCACTACCGGTATCAGTACTACCGTTAGCACTGACATTCGCGTCAGTCTCAGTCTCTTGGGTACTCTTTGATTCAGAGCGGGCGTCATCACTTATTGTCGTAATTGGACGCGATTGGAGCATATACACTGAATCATCATACATAGCCCATTCGACATCCTGTGGTTCGCCGTAATGTGATTCGACCTTTTCGCCGAGGGCAACAAGCTCGGCGATCTCATCATCTGAGAGCACTCGGGCATCGCGCTTATCGGCTGGGACGTCTTTCTCGATAGTCTCACCCGTGTTTTCATCCTTGATCATCATTACTTTCTTTTCAGCGACTGAGACTGCTGTGGTCTCTGCGGTTTCCCGTTCGACGGTATAATTATCCGGTGACACAGCGCCAGAGACAACCGCCTCACCAAGTCCCCAAGCTGCTTCAATGATGATCTCTGGGTCACCGCTTGATGGATGTGATGTGAACATGACACCTGATTTGTTGGCATCAACCATCTGCTGGACAACAACTGCGATATCGACATCAGAATGAGAGAATCCCTGTCGATTCCGGTAATAAATCGCGCGTTGAGAGAATAATGATGCCCAACATTCTTTGACTCGGTCTACGAGATTCTCCGAGCGTACATTCAAAAACGTCTCTTGTTGACCGGCAAAGGATGCATCCGGGAGGTCTTCTGCTGTTGCAGATGAGCGAACAGCAACAAACGGATCAGAGTCAGGGTCATCACTCGTGTCTCCATCGGTTCTTGATCCACTCGTATCGATCGAATAATACGAATCAAGAATATCCCTTTTGACCTCATCCGGCATTGGAGTCTCGACAATGAGTTGATGTGCCCGCTCATGCGCCTCTCGAAGCGCCGTCGAGTCCTCATGATCAACATCAACGACATCAAATAGTTCCTCATCGATACCTGCAGTCTCGATGAATTCGCGGTAAGTTGCTGCAGTTACAACGAATCCAGACGGAACCGGGAGCCCCGCATCGGTTAGTTCGCCGAGCGAAGCTGCCTTCCCACCGACTGTCCCCACGTCGGTGGATCGTACCTCATCCAGCCAAGATACTGCCATCAGTATGTGTATTTTCCTCAGATGAGACTAAAGTACTTTCCGAACCTATCACGGGTGAAAAAATGTACTCAAAAACGAGTATGTAATATATAGATTGAATCAGACCAGACGGACAGTGCGAGGGGTTCTTTAGGTGGCATATCTATATCGCGATTGTGCACCCAGAGTGGCTCTCATCATTTCCTTCGTGGCTCGTGTTTGGTGTCCTCGCTGGCGGGTGTGCAACAGTTCTTATTGCTGGTGTGTTCATTATCGGTGGACGGTTATTCCCAGATGACACAGATGGATCGAAGACGACGGCTGGGAGATTCAATCGACGACGGGGCGAGTTTCGGTCATATCTCAGAGCAATTGATGAGCCATTCGTTGAAGAACATGAACTTGCTGGAGAGACAATCGCATTCTATCTCAGTGACCGCAACATAGCACTCACCTTTGATGCGCAGGTGTATTTTCATCTTGACCACACAAGCGTTGAGACAATTCTTTGCGAGCATGAGATGCCGGTCCGTGCACTTGGACGACGACTGCCGTTTGAGGTGCCAAATCCAAATCCAAATCGAAATCGCAATCCCAATTTCGATTCCAATTTCGGTTCTTCGCCAGAAACGAATAATCACTCACAGATCGCCACAATAACAGCAGCATATGCGCAACTGGGACTCAAGACAACGGCGGATGCAGAAGCGGTGAGAGATGCATATCGCGAGCAGGTAAAAACGGCTCATCCTGATCACGGCGGGACGCAAGCGGAGTTCAATCAGTTACAACAAGCATACACAACCGCTCGTAATCACGCCGAGCAGACTGAGCAGACGAATCGTGAGACGGTTTCCCAAAGTGACTGAGAGTCAGAGAACAGATAGCACTTTCCCGTCGGGCTTCTGTTAGCTACTATCTCTCTGTGTGATCTCTGTATCCATCTCGATACCTAGATCTGGACCCTGGTCTGGATCTGGATCGGCATCCGTATCTGCATCTGCGAGTTCTGTCACTTCATACAGCACATTATCATCACGAAGTGTATCGGTGACCTGTCCGACAAGATCAGCAGTCGCAACGACAACAGCGTCGAGTCCTCGCGTGGCTCCATCTGCTGCGACGGGTCCTGCCGCGAGAGACGTTGTTGGCGTGATATCGGCTCGTCGAAGCGCAACGACCGCCTCAACCCCCGTTGCAACAACAATATCACCACCGGCGCAAATTGTCGCTAATTCATCGATTGAGACAACCTGACTCCCACCAGAGCGTGCTGGGGGGAGTTGCACAACGGTTACATGACCGGGGTCCATCTGTATGACTCCCTCAAATCCGGTCACGCTCACCTCATCACCGGGACTTGCAGCGGTTGTTGCAACACCAGTTGCAGGACCAACGTCTCCCGGTGTTGCATGAAGAAGTCCATCGGTGATCGAAAGCGTCACTGTTTCACCTAGTTCAATAGTATCAGTCGCAATCGCGGCGTCTTCCTTGACGCTTTCAAGAACGTCATCGGTGACATGATTGGCAAATCGCCGGAGCCCCTTTGCTTCTTGAAATAACCAGTCGACGCCCTCTTTCGTGACACTATACCGTGATCGAGCCTCTTTCTCGACATATCCATCAGCAACGAGATCACGGATATACTCGCTGACAGCCTGACTTGTCACACCAACAGCCTCAGCAATCTCACCCTGATTCACTGCTGGCTGTCGATCGGCAATTTCAACGAGGATACGAAACCGTGTTGCGGTCCGTTTATCCTCAAGCGCGCCGCTCATATCATATCATAAATATTGAGAGGTAAAAACCCACCCTGTCATATGTGGGGATTCACCCGATATCAATGCGTATTTTCACCATTACTGCGCGGAGCCACCTCGGGTTGTCGGTTCTTTCATCGCTTTGGTGAGTATTCTTCGCGCTGTATTGCTGTGAGTCCCTGAAGGATACCCAATCGACTGTATATTACACAGGTCAGATAATAACTCAGACACTGAGTTAGACACAATCAAATTCTGCGGAGTGTTGACAATCTCCTCGGCGTTTCTCTGCGAAGCCACAGTCTCAAGATATAGAGTGCTCGTTTCGGTGTTGGTTGAGCAGAAAATCACAGTGTCAATGGCTGTGACAGTTCCTCCCAATAGCCAATTGAACTTGCAGGTATCTCACGCGATAATATGTCTCCGTTATGTACTTTTAGATGCTCGTTATACAGTCTATGTGATTGACACCGATGTCGTATATCGTTCACGCGCACTGTGGGTACCTGATGCAGCAACGCTCGTGATCTCTGATCTTCACATTGGTCGTGATGAGGCATCGAATGTGCAACTCCCACTCGGTGAGCGTGATGATTTACTTGAGCGGATACAGACTCATCTGAATGCATTAACTCCTGAGACGGTTGTTGTTGCAGGTGATATTTTTCATCGGTTTGAGGGAGCAACATCGGAGAGTCGAACAACGCTCGCAGCGTTGATTGATGCGTGTACGGATGTCGGAGCGAGATGTGTCTTTGTCCGTGGCAATCACGATACGGGGCTTGATTCGACACACCACACCACTGTTGTTGATTCATACACACTCAATGGACTCCCCGAAGAGAGCCCAAAGACCGTTATTTGTCATGGACATGTTGAACCAGCAACAACTGCTGAACGATATATCATCGGTCATGACCACCCGGCAATTACTATCGAAGGGCAACGACATCCGTGTTTTCTTTCAGTTCCTGATGGCTATCAGGATGCAGATATTATTATGCTCCCGGCATTCTCTCGACTTGCTGCCGGTGTCAGTATCAATACTGCGAGTGGAAGCGATCTTCAATCACCACTCATTACACAACTTGAACATGCACAACCGACCATTTATGATGACCAAGCCGCTAAATCTCTCTCATTTCCCCCGCTTCAGTCACTCCGAGCGATGTTGTAATACTATCTGGGTTCGTTAACCATCGATGATACTTGGGAGTGTAATTGTAATTATGATCCTCTGACTGTGTGCTGGAGAAGCGAGTGTGTATCCTGAAGACAAAGCTGACTACACATGAGGCGACGATGATTGACATCACACCGGCTAGGACACCACGGCAAAGATGCTATCTGTTATCTATCCAGAATGTGATGATTATATCTTGAGATGTATGAAATCGACTCACTGCTCACCAATCTGTCCGGTAATAGTGATGATGATGAGACAAAACCCAAAGGACCACAAGGGGTACTCAACTTCCGTATGTTGGATCCGAATCCCACTACCCGTCAATCGGCATTAATCGCAATAGCAGCTTCACGACCACTTCGCATCGCGCCCTGAATGCCTGACCACGCCGTGTAATCACCGGCAAGATAGGTCCGACCGCCAGGGGCACGCGTCTGTGGGAGGGTGTCGTGTACACCTGGTGGTTGATCAAACTGTGCAAACTCAATTCGGTCGGTTACAATCGGTTTCAACGAATCAAAATCGCGATCTGGGTACCATGATGAGAGTGCTGATCGGGTCTGCTCAGCGAGGGTATCAGAATCCCGTTCAAAGGCGGCAGATGAGAGGAATGTCGCATTCAACAGTGCTTGATTATCAGGAGCGTATTCAGAGGCAACATTGGAGAGCGGAACAACCGTGTTCGGCGCTGAATTGGCAGCATTCAGGATGATTTTTTTCCGAGTCTTGGGAGCGTCTGCGATTGGAAGTCCATAGTACTGAGTCACACACCCCCGTGTGTCCGTTGGGATTGACTCAACACCACTGAGCCGTCTGGCATCTGCAGGATCAGTGGCAATAACCACAGCGTCAGCGTCAACTGTCGTCGTCTCCGTCTCAATGGTGACACTATCTGTGTGATCGATAATATCGGTGACACCCTCCTCACAGACGATATTCGCACCGGCATCGCGGGCATGCATCGCAAGTTGCTGTGGAACAGCCTGCATACCATCGGCTGGAAGAGCAATATCGCCGGTTGAGAGTGATTTGAATGTATACTCAAAGACGCGTTTCGATGTCGATAATGAGCGATCGAGTGTGATGCCACCATAGAACGGAGCAATAAAGTGATCAAGATAATCGTCTGAGAACCCCCACTCCCGAAGATATGAGCGAATCGACTGATCAGGGCTATCAAATATCTCTCGTTCCGTTCGGGTCCCGACATGCTGTCGAAGCAGTAACGTCCGGATTTTGTCTGTCTGTGTTACCTCATCGGTTCGCACTGATGAGACTGCCGCGCGTGGATCACGAAGGGGGTCTGAAAGAACCGACCGTGACCCCGGACGGGCAATGACAGCCCCAGGCGTAAATCGACGAAGCGAGAGCGCATCAAGATCAAGTTCGCGCGTAACAGCGGGGTATGATGTAAAAAGCACCTGGAATCCACGGTCAATAATGAATCCATCTTGCTGACGAGTTCGCACGCGTCCGCCGACTTCGGCTCGCTGTTCATAGACGGTGACGCTTGCACCAGCCTGTGCAAGATGTCGCGCCGCGACAAGACCAGCAAGTCCGGCACCGACGACCACGACGGAGTCCGTGTTCATACTCGTGACTCGTGGGTGGATACATAAAGAGGGTGTCGAGACCGAGTGCTTTCGTGAGTGGACTGGGATATGTTGATGAAACAGATCGCGCTTGTCACGGACAAATTCACGACAGAGGCTCCTCAATCGCTGGTGTTCCACGTCAGTCTCGCGTGGGCTTCACAAAGAGTGGCTTCGATAATCCTCTCTGCTTCAGAGCAATCGTCGCCTCTGACATGATACCAGTAGAACGTATCTTATCTGGGCTCATGCCGCACCCTCCGCATCGTCAACATAAGAGGATAACAATTTGTTTATTGGAGTGTTGTGATTCGCTATGAGGACCACTGAGTCGTTTCGCGGACTCTATTGTACCGCAAGTGACGACCAACATGACTTGACAGCAACGGGTCCAACCGACGCTGGTGGTCGGTTAGAACCAATGTATGAGACAAGCAGCATTGGGTGGGGAACGGACCCAAACGCGTTCGAGCGTGGGAGTAATACTGATACCGACACTGATACCGATACTGAACGCAATATCACGACGCGCTCAATGTGGCGGTATGAGGAATTACTTCCATTTGTCGATCCGATCACCGCCGGTGAGGGTGACACTCCACTTGTCACAGCGCCACAACTTGCCGCAGAGGTAGGTGTTGAGACGCTTGCAATCAAAGATGAAAGTCGAAATCCAACTGGGACGATACTTGACCGCGGGCTCTCATCAGCTGTCACCGCCGCCCGAGAGACAGATGCTGAGCTGCTCGCGCTCGCAACACCCGGAAACGCTGGACAGTCAGCAGCTGCGTATGCCGGGATGGCTGGACTTCGTTCATATGCATTTGTGCCGTCGCGAACTCCATTTTCAAATAAGGCGATGGTGAACGTCCATGGAAGTGAGATGCGAGTCGCTGGAGGGAGATATCCAGACGCAGAGGACGCCCTCACTGAACAGCTTCAGTCCGATTGGTATACGCTACAAGAATTCGATAACCCATACCGACATGATGGAATCAAAACGGTTGCATTTGAACTTGCGGAGGCACATGAGTGGAGTGTGCCCGATGCTGTTGTTGTCCCAGCCGGGACTGGCGAGATTGTCGCTGGCGTTGCAAAGGGATTTCGCGAACTGAACGATGCAAACATACTCACTGCGATGCCACAGTTATACGCTGCTCAACCGTCTGGATGTGCACCAATCGCTGATGCTGCAGCCGACAACGCTGGGACAGTCGAACCATGGGAGAATCCAGATACAATCGTTGGGGAATTAGAAATCCCGGATCCAAACGGTGGAACCGCGGCGCTTGAGGCTATCGAAGAATGTAATGGAGAGATCATCACGGTTGATGACGATGCGATTCTAGAGGCGGCAGTCGTTGCCGCTCAGCATGCCGGACTCGAAATTGGAACCGCTGGCGGGGCTGCAATCGCCGCTGTTGATAAACTCGCTGATCGTGATGTCTTCGATTCGACAGACACCGTCATTGCTGTCAACACCGAGTCCGGGACGAAAACTGCCGATGTGTTGCGAAGTCATCTGATGGGAAAGGGCATCTAGCGTTTGACATCCTCCCCGCGCGAAAGCGCGAGGATTCCCCGAAGGGGATATTCAGGTTGCGCGTTTCCTTGGGGTTCAAATACGCTTTCGCGTGACCCGTCGAAGGTTGCCACCGAGTTGTGACCAACGGTGTGCGTTCCAGCGCGTGTAGTCCTGTCAATGGGACCTTCCTTCCCGCATACAGCGGGCGTCACAGACGGCTGGCTATTCAACCAGCCAGGGAGCACGGTTCGCGTCAGCCGAACTGCTACGCCGTGCATGGTTCTCCCTCACGTTGTGCAATATTCTCTGAAGCGTTCAAGTCGGCATGTCGTCCACGGTCACACTCCGAACATGAAAAGTGATCTTCATCACGAGTTCCAATTGAACCACATTCCGAACAGAGTTTGCTGGTACGGTACGGGTCAATCTTCTCGACGCGGATACCAGCACGTTCGGCTTTGTACGTGATGAACTGTTGGAGTTGATAGAAGTGCCACGAGTGGATGCCTGACCACGAGCTATTCTTGCGGATATCTTCGAGGTCTTCCAGTTTGATGACTGGATTCTCGAACTGCTCCGCGAACGTGATGAGGCGACGTGAGAGTTTGTGATTTAAGTCCTTGATTCGACGCTGTTCTTTGTCACCCACACGGTTGCGTGCGCGAAGCGCACCCGCTTGTTGGAGCGAATCGCGTAGGGAACGATATTTGCGCCGAACGTATTTTGCCTCATCACCTGACACCAGCATTGACTCATCTTCATCATAAGCCGTTGCAGCGAGAATATGTCGTTCGCCAATATCGACACCGATGGATGTCCCATTCGACGTGTCTGTATCGTACTCGGCGTTGAATGTACAGTACCAGTCGTCGCCACGACGGTAGACCTGTAGACGGGACTTGTCGGCGTCACCTACGAGCAGTTGGTTTACGGAATCGGCAATATCGTCGTACAGTTCAATAGGTGTGTACCACCACTGAGAAACACACGGGAATCCGATGACGACTGTACCGTTATCGGTTGTGTCGATCTCCCAATTCTGGTTGTTGACTGCGAACGGCTGGCTCTCTCGGTATTCGACTTCCCCATTTTTGCTGTGGTCAGATTTCGCTTCTCGAATGGCTTGGTTCTGAATAGCCGAGTAAAGCGCGTTGTCAATGCTGGATGTGGTCACGGACTTACCAAAGTTACCATTCTCCCATCCTTTGATACAGAATTGTTTGGTATCACGGTAGAGACGAGTGCCCTGTTGCCACTCTTTCCGCCGTGAAAGGGATGGATTGTGGAACTTCGCGGTGACAGTTACCGTGACCATTACATTTGTAATTAGATGCGCTATTTAGAGTATCTGTTGGAATATCAGGTCATGCTATCGTCGGTAGTTTGTGTCATCGACTGTCGGATTCATCCCCGACCTGAAGTGCGGGGCTTTCTCCTTGAACTTCCGTAAACTTACCCCAGGGTCAAGCCCCGAGGTAATCGGCTTGTCAACTTTATTACGGTCATACCTCAGCACGGGGTGAGTTATGATGATTATCTGATCTAATCTGATCTGACCTAACCTGACTTGATGTGATTCGATTATACAGGTCACGACTATCGATGTTTGCCGTCACAGTTTTAGTTTTGATGGGTCTAAATAATCTATGTTGAGTGATGCGATGGAGGATTATCTAAAAAGTATCTATCGACTGGAGGTTCAGAAAGGACCACCAGTGTCGACATCAGCAGTCGCAGACACACTTGAGAAAACCCCGGCGACTGTCACAAGTATGTTTGAAACACTCACAGATCGCGGGCTATTGAGTTATGAAAAGTACAATGGGGTAGAATTAACGACTGAAGGTGAAACTGTCGCACTCGCGGTTATTCGGCGTCATCGATTGTTGGAAGCATATCTTGCTGATCGACTCGGCTATGAATGGAGTGAGGTCCATGGCGAAGCAGATGCGTTAGAGCATCATATTAGTGAGGTATTCGAACGTCGTGTCGCAGAGGCACTTGATGACCCACAGGTTGACCCACATGGTGACCCGATTCCAACTGCTGATCTGACACCGCTGAGTGATGCTGCAAGTGGTCCGTTATCCGCCTGTGAAGAGGGTGAACATGTTGTCGTTGTACGTGTTCGAGATCGCGATCCCGCAGAATTGGAGTATCTTGACCGGGCTGGTATCAGACCTGGAACAAAATTAACGATCGTTGATGTCGCTCCATTTGGGATGATAACTGTCGCAATTACAGACCAGAATCTGGAACCGAATAATGTGGACTGTGGACAATCATCAGTCCAAACTATCTCATCATCTAATGGCTCTACGACTGCAGACTCACCCGATCATTCATCAAACGCTGAGATATCGCCCACAAAACAACGCACACCAGACATGAATTCGAAGTCACAGTCGAACTCAGGGGTGAAGCCGGAGTCGTTGAGATCAACTGCGAACTCTGAATCAGATCACAAACCCAACGACAGAGCAGAAGCACCGCCACACACACAGACGCAGACGCGGACACAGACACAGAGTCTCCCGGATGATGTTGCTGAGTCAGTTCGCATTCGTCCTGTTGACAGCACCAGCACCAGCACAACCGAAACAACTGAGACGCACTCACGCACAGAGACACATGATCAGAGGAATGATATTGAGTCTGATGAGGTGAGTAACGCATGAGCACATATCTTGAGATTCTGACCGTTGCTTTCATTGCACAACTCGCTGTGCTTCCTGGCGAAAAGGTGCAGTTCATCATCGCTGGGTTGTCCACGAGGTACAACCCGATTGTCGTTGTTACTGCCGCTGGGTCAGCATTCGCAGGCTGGACAGCACTTGAGATTCTTTTTGGACAAGCACTACAGACAGTTCTTCCACCAGTTGCATTGAATGCTGTCACTGCATCACTATTTCTTTTATTTGCGATACTACTGTATCGATCAGCACCATCAGCTGATACCAGCACACATGTTGATGCAGATGCCTCAGAAACGGTGACAGCTGAGACAGATGGGGGACTTGCAGCACTGGAGATGGTTACCCTGCCTGGACCACTCGACCGTGTGAGCGGTTCATTTGGTGGGTTTCTTCCGATATTTATTCTGATGGTGACTGGTGAATTTGGTGATAAGACACAATTAGTAACGATTGGATTAGCGGTTCAATACGGAGCAACATCTGCAATTTGGATTGGTGAGATGCTCGCGATTATCCCGATTAGCTTAGCGAACGCATATGTATTTCACTCATTCTCGGGACGTGTCAATATGCGAACAGCATATCTTGGATCAGCACTCCTGTTTGGCTTCTTTGGCGTTGATGCTATCATGTCGATTGCATTTGATTTCTCCGTCTGGGAGATGATCATCGCCGAAATAACGACAGTCGTCTCTGCAGCTATCTAGTGTTGATTACCACCTAGTGATGTTCTCCATAGTTTGTGATGGTGTAGTGTTGAGACGAATTATTCGATTCACCCACTGGCGCAGACTCTTCGTGGACAGGGATTGAGGCGTCGTCTCCAAACCGCCGACCTCAGCCGCAGTGAACTCTACTTACCCCTTACAGAGGGCGATGGTGAGTTAGTCTGTATTCATTAATTCAGCCAATTCGACAATGGGTGTGAGTATCACCATCCTCGTTCGCTCTTTGGGTAACATGGAGGAATTTATTCAATGATGTGATGAACCGATTGATACTGTGACGATTGTTTTTTCGCGGTCCCATTCAAGACGATAACAATGGCTGCAATTGGTATGACAGCACTGACCGGTGTTGTGTTTGGACTTGCGCTTGCAGCACCACCAGGACCGATGAATGCTATCATCGCTGAGGAAAGTGTTGTTCGTGGATGGACCGCAGGGTTCCTTGCCGGATTGGGGGCAATGACAGCTGATATTATTTTCTTCATTCTCGCAGCATTCGGTGTGATTACCATTGTTGAGCGTGCACCACTACTTCGCGCGGGGATGATTGCCCTTGGTGGTGTCTTGATGTTGTATTTCGCATATGGGGCAGCCGCAGAGACTCACTCAGTGTTTGGTATCGATGATACCGGTACAGGGGGACACATGGTAGATGAAAGTGAAAATGATGATGACGATGACAGTGAAGCTGGAAATAAAAGCTCCGACAAACACACCGAAATAAACTCACACGTCGGGACTGGGTTCCGCAAAGCGTTCATCTTGGCACTCACAAACCCATATCAAATTCTGTTTTGGCTCACCATCGGAGTTGGACTCCTGCAGTCAGGGACACTCGATATTCTTGCACAGACACCGTACATTGGGTCACTACTCACCGGGGTAATTATCGTTGAAACAGGGTCACCGGCGCTTATTATCGGATTTTTTGTTGGGATTACGGTGTGGATTACCGGATTTCCAGCGACGCTCATTCAAATCGGACGCCGAATCAACAAATTAGCTCCCGTCGTTGCTGTCGGAAGTGCAGTTGTTCTTGCGGGCTTCGGGATAGTTTTTATTCTGAGAGGTGTTCGAAAGGCACTCATCATAGTTTGACATCCTCCTCCGCCTGAAGGCGAGAGGCGGGAGGAATCCCACGGCACCGCTGCGTTGCGTTGCGTTGAGTTGAGTTGGGAATGTCAGGTTTGGGTTGACAGACTGCCAATACCAAGCCACCACACCGTTCGAATCGGTATGGGGCCGGTCGTGGGCAGTCTCTTGGGAGTGCCACATCTCAGCTTCAGCTTCAGCTTCAGCTTCCGCCGGGACTCCTATCCATTATCATGTTCGGACTCCCAGAGTTGTTTTTGCCTCGGGGAGTCCGGCAGGTTTCGACGGACACGGACTCGGAGTTACTTTGTGTGGTGTTTGCCCGGTGGTTGTTGTTTGCACAGAGGGCACTCTGTTTCCAGAGTGGGCGGACACTCACACTCACACTCATACTTACATTCGAACCGCCAGTTTTCGGGCGCTCGACCACACTGGGTTCGTAACCAGTGCGCCAACACTAATACATGTACCATTTTGGAATCAAAAGGTGTGGGAAATGCCGCTGTGACGGTGCGTATCCACAGCCTCAGTGGGATTGCACCTGCTCCACATATAATTCGTTACTCAAACCGAGAGATCATACCATGTCGTGTGATCAAATCGATTGAAACTACTCATGTATGAACACACTCTATATATTCAGTTATTGGTAGTACTACTCACATTTTTATCGGGAGTTCCGGTGCTCCTGGTTTCTTTGTTTCTGGCTCCTCGTTTCAGGGTCGGATGCTCTCGGCAATGATCCACGTTTGATAAGGATTTTTCAGTCGATAATCGGGAAAGTCTTTCAGGTGTCCCCTACAGAAATAACTATGTTCGAGAAGACGACGTGGATTAAACTTCCCCGGAATGTCCTCGTCGGTCACGATGTGATCAGCAATCTCGCCGCAGCAATTGAAGATTTATATCTTGATGGACGTCCGCTCATTGTCACGAGTCCAACGCCGAATCAGCTCATCGGTGACCGCGTTCGTGCACAGTTCACAGATCCACAAACAGTGTCAGTCGATCATGCAAGTTTTGATGCTGTTGAGGCTGTGATTGACACTGCTGAGGCTGCAGACGCTGGATACCTCATCGGACTTGGTGGTGGAAAACCAATTGATACCGCCAAAATGGCTTCAGACAGACTTGGCTGTGGATTTGTCTCTGTCCCAACAGCAGCAAGTCACGATGGGATTGTCTCTGGACGATCATCAATCCCGGAGGGTGACACTCGGCATTCTGTTGCTGCAGACCCGCCACTCGCGGTTATTGCTGATACCGCTGTACTCGCAGAAGCACCATGGGAACTCACCACAGCTGGTTGTGCTGATATTATCTCAAATTATACCGCCGTCGAAGATTGGCAACTCGCACATCGACTACAAGATGTTGAGTACAGTGAGTACGCCGGTGCGCTTTCACAGATGACCGCGGAGATGCTCGTGGATAATTCAGATGCAATAAAACAGGGATTTGAGGAGTCTGCATGGCTTGTCGCGAAGGCGCTTGTCTCCTCTGGTGTTGCTATGTCAATCGCTGGCTCCTCACGACCGGCATCGGGTGCTGAGCATCTCATCTCACATCAACTTGACCGACTTGTTCCTGATGCAGCATTACATGGTCATCAGGTTGGAGTCGCCTCAATTATTACAGCGTATTTGCACGGCGGCGAAAACGGTGAATGGCGAGATATCCGTGCTGCCCTTGCAGATGTCGGTGCACCAACAACAGCAGCAGAGCTTGAGATAGCTGGGGAGGTATTTATTCAGGCAATCACAACTGCACATGCCATTCGGGACCGACACACAATCCTTGGTAACGGGGTGAGCGAGGCAGCCGCTCGTGAAGCAGCAGTATTCACCGGCGTGTGTTAATACTGATAGAAACAAGGAGGTCTCAGTAATCGGATCCTACGTAGACAGTATAGTATTGTCTCGCATGAGCGAAACTGAAACTGGAAACTGGAACTGGAACTGGGGTCAAAGATATCTAACTGACCGTGTGGACTGTCTCAGATATGTCTCTCAGCCGTCAGTCGTTATCCATGAGGGCGAGAGAGAATGCATGACGGGGACGGGGACAGGGACAGTGAGAGTGAGAATTAAATAACAACTCCGACTCCGACTCCGAATCCGAAGAGGGAATATCCCTCCAATATAATAGCTGATATGGCTACTGCGAGCGCTGAAATGTCATTGAAGCGCCACCCGCTTGCGGCCACTATTATCCTTTCAATCGTTGGATATGCAGTCGTTATTGGTACTTTCATCGGGATTGTTCCTGCACAGATTTATCCTGATCTCTCACTCACAGAAGTGAATCTCATTTCCGATGCGATTGCAGTGGTGAATGTAATAAATGTCATTGTAATTCTTGCGGGATGGCGGTGGATTCGTCGTAATGAAGTTCGAAAGCATGCAGCAGCGATGCTTACATCGTTTGGATTGATCCTCGTCTTTTTAATTCTCTATCTCACGAAAATCGGCGGAGGTGGCACAAAAGAGTTTGTTGGACCAGCAATTGCGTACTATCCGTATCTTGGAATGCTGGCGATTCATATTCTACTCTCGATCATCTCTGTTCCAGTTGTTCTGTATGCGATTGTACTCGGCATTACACACACGCCACAGGAACTTCGCGAACAGACACCGCATCGTCGTGTTGGACGTATCGCTGCTAGCGCATGGGTACTTTCACTGACGCTTGGTGTCGTTGCATATGTGCTTTTGAATCACACATTCGGGTGGGAATACATTGAGTCAGGGGCTGCAACGGTACTGACGATACTCCTGGGCTCAATTTAGTTCATACAGAGTATCTAATTTTTATAGGCAGTGGAAAAAATGCTATATTGAATGATTATACCTGAGTTGGACTGTAAATTGGAGGGGTGCCCACGCGAGCGCGTCTGCAATTTACTAGATTACTAGACTAGCTATAATATCTCCAGTAGGGAAGTCCAATAGTTTCAGGCGTTTCCTGATCGGAGGGTTACAATCTTTCGTCAGCTCACCCTCATCAATACTGTTGAGCAAATATTGGTTTTGATTTGATCCCAATGAGCATTGAGGTCCATATAGTCGAATGTCGGAAATTTTCTCATCTCCACAGAAACCGGATGACATGCATGGAGTGGTTGTCCCGGTGTCAGTTGTTGGGACCGTGCCGTGTCGATATTCGAAACAAAGCAAAACGGACCGGAGCGGGTAAATGAGCATTCCAGTTCAAATGAGCGTGATTTCGAATATAATCTTCAACTATATTGCTAGCTGTAATTATTCTTCAATGTCGTAATCGCCGCCATATTTCAAAAAGAAAAACCCGAGCCCAAGAGTTGCAATCATCGCAAATGTGGTGGCGACACCAAGTGTCTTTGCCGAATTTGGAACCGTTGGGACGTTGGACGGCGCAGGTGTTGAGATGCTCTCGACAACCTCGATGGTTGCACCCATCCCTGCAGTTTTGTGTGGCTGGCAGAAATATTCGTACGTCCCAAGCGTTTCGAATGTGTGTGTATAACTGAATCCAGAATTTTCGATTGTCTCATGCCCTTCCCAGTTTGCGCCATCGGGCTGGCTTTCGACAACAATATTATGATTATCAGAGTCCCACACAAACTCGACAGTCGTCTCTGGCGTAATCTGTAAGGACTCAGCTGTTCCTGGCTCAAACACCAATGAACCACCTGGACCGACGGTCACCGTCGTGCTACCTCCGTCCTCTTGTGCAGTGGCAGTCCCAACTGCTCCTCCGGCAGCTGCACTTCCAGCCGCAGTCGTAAGCAGCATCCGTCGGGACAACTCCATGTTCTCCTCGGTCATACGATTCCGTTAGCAATCGGGTGTAGTGAATACTTTGATTCGTCTTGTTCAGCAGTTTCATGTACCATTTCGGAACTCTTTTCGGGATTGTCTCATATTTCCGGCTATGACAGATGCTGAGAGTGAACTGAGACAGCAGTTTTATGACGCATTCAGTGGTGCTGAGTTTCCTGTCGATAGTCAAATGGACCTTGTCCCAACGCTCCCGGATGGACCAAGAACAAAATTCCATGCTGATGAGGTGACGCTCACTGCGATTGAGATGGCGGCTAAACTTGGCACACATCAAGACTTTCCATATAGCAACGTTGATTCACTCGTTGATGATATTATTGAAGGACTCAAGGCTGAAGAGATGATCTGAACGTGAGGTTCTCTTCAGGACAACTCCTAAGTTTTCCTCACAGAGCAAAGTATGATTATGACGGCGAGTGAGCACCGGGAGTCGCACGGTTGAATATCGCTGATGACAAATAACAGAGTATGCGAGTTCGATCAGCATTGGGTGCGCTTGCTGCAGGTGTCGGAGGACTCTCCGGAATAAATGCCGTCCTCAACCGACGCGTTGATCCGATTGATCCACCACTGAGTGGTGATCACAACAGTTTGACCTGGGGTGGAATCGAGATATCATACACTGAGGCAGGTGACCCGACAGATCATACACTCGTGTTACTTCACGGCATTAACGCTGCAGGGTCAAGCGGTGAATTTCGAAGGATATTCACAGAGCTGTCAGACTCATATCACGTCGTTGCTCCGGACCTCCCAGGATTTGGCACGTCTGACCGCCCTCCACTTCGATACTCAGCCACATTGTATGAAGAATTTATACAGGCGTTTCTCAGCGAGGACCGTTTTAATTCGGTCTCAGTCGTCGCGTCCTCACTAACAGGAGCATATCTCGCCAGCATATATGAGGATGTTGAGACTGATATCGAAAGCGTCGTGCTTATTTGTCCCACCGAGCGCAGCAATCCAAACCGCATTGTTGCGCTTCGAGAGATACTTCGAGCACCAGTCATTGGAACGGCGCTCTTCAATCTGCTCACTTCGAAACCATTCATCCGATATTTCAATGCTGATCATGGATACTATGATATTGACAACGTCTCTGAGTCATGGATGGAGTACGAATGGCAGACCGCTCATCAGCCAAACGCTCGGTATGCCCCAGCATCATTCATTAGTGGTTTTCTCAATGAATCAGACGAGTTAGAGACGACACTTTCAGATATTGATATCCCGGTGACGCTGCTGTGGGGACGTGAGGCTGATATAACACCACTGCAGCGAGGGCGTGAACTTGCAACGGATGCAGGCTGTCGATTAGTCGTCGTTGATGACTCCAAGTTGCTCCCACATGTCGAATTCCCAGATCAATGTTTGAAGACGATTCAATCGGCTGTCAATCGAAGATGAACATGATTCCACTGAACTGAGATTATTGACGTTCGGGTTTTGCTGACACACTCATCATCGTCATCGTTAAGCGTGGACATAACCCCCGCTATTTCTGCGGTGTGGGCTCATCAGATAGGAAGCACCGACTATCGACTGTGTCGGAGTCTGATATGCGAATATGAAAAGAAAATATCGAAGAAGCCGGTGAGATACGTTCGATGAGGGGAGAAATCCACAAACGGGTGTGTTCTCTTCACAGACTAGCGTTGGCATACACGTCCAGTGACAGCCTGCTCAAACGATTGAGTTCCATACTGGCTCGATTACAAAGAAGACACTTTGATATGCCGCATACAGAAACATGAACGCAGACGCGCCAACAGCCGCAATCGGACGACTGAGCTGTTTACTTTTTGAGCGGGCCTCGACAAGTCGAGATTCATACTCAAAGAAATCTGCAAAGAGGACCCCGAGCGCAAGCACCGACATTACCATTCCAGCGTGAGGGTGTGGAATCATATATAAGAAGGATACAAGAACCAGTCCGACCGTCGTTGCCGTATGTGGGAGCCATCGATTGAGTCCTTCATCATCAGTGCTTGCTTTTGCCTGTTGAAGATGAAATCTGTGCTGGACGATGCGCGTGACAAGATTGAGAAGAGCAAGCCCCAGTGTAACGTATGCGAGAATCGGGGCAACCACTGCTAACGCATCGAGAGGGATGATAAACTGGAGCGGATGCATATTCAGAGCGTATGCGGAGGGGGATTTAGAGTTTTTCTAATCGGTATAATGATCTGAGTAACTGACTATCTGTCTGTTGAGTGTGATATGCATGTGTCAGTACAATAACTGAGCATATAATAAAGATGAAACTATGTCACGACCCCAAGCGTGGATGCAAGATGCTTCGGGCAACCCCCGAAGCTTCCCTGTCTGGAGTTACACGACACCTGTTCAGTTTCAGTTTCAGTTGTAGTTGTCAGTCGGTGGGAAATATGACCACCGCTTATATCCGAATCCACACGCAAACTCAGTTGACCTGGAACTCTCGGTTGCGCGTTCCGCTTCGGAGACAGAAATCACAGTATCAATAACTGTTGTCGATGCAGGTCCCGATCACAATCTGCTGATCTGGGTAGTGCTCATATATGTAATGTCACCAGAATCCAGCGGGATTCACCTATGATGCTCGATTGGGTGTAGGAAATTAGGTTGACTATGATCTGAACTGGCAAATAGTGGGCGTTAACCAGTAAGTGGTGAACGGTGTCTCTGTAGGTGCGTATCTATATCACTGAGTAAACTCAGCGTTTCTAATTCTGATTCTGATTCTGATTCTGATTCTGACTCTAATTGTAATGCCACTTGCTTCGATATTCCCGAGAGTGTTCAGGTACCATCTCCGATTGCTTCACGAGCTTGTCTGACGATCGGGATTATCACCCAGAATGTCAACGCACCAATAATCGTGAACCAGAAGAAAGTATCCATTAACAGCACACCCATTGTATCGAACATTGATGCTGAATCACTGAGTGACACAGGCGCAACGAGTTGATCGCTGCTCTCAAAACTCTCGGTTCGGTACCACCCTGCGAGTACCATCCATCCGAGTCCACCCGCAGTAAAGATTCCAAGCCCTTTGATGAACTCATCAGCCATTTGTATCCGAAGATTCGCTGGCGTCCTCTTGAGACTTTCCCATTCCTTGAGCGCGAAATCGGGTCCCAATTACATATACACCTGCGCCTAATCCGATACTTCCCAGTCCAATCACCGCAAACAGGCTACTAAGCAAAGATTCCGAGACTGATATATTAAGCCCGGCAAGCACTAATCGAACGATATCACCAACGAGACTGACGTTCAGTGTTGCTGCATCTAAGAATAAAAACCCAATAACAACACTCACTACTGCGAGGAGTGTCGAAAACACTGTCACAGTCTTGTAAATCCGCATTGGAACAACGACATCACGCCTTCCAGACGCTGATTCTGCAGTCGTGTCCTCAGCAGTGTTATGCTGCTCTGTATGTGCTGTCTGAGGATCGCTGTCTGTCATTGTGTCCTCATCGTCATCGCTCTGAAGAGAGCTGCTTTGGGTTGTCTCGTAGACAGCATATTTCTCACGTGTGTCCAACAGACGAGACTGAGAGTAAGGGTATTCATTTCGTATCCATGAGACTCCCCGTGTCTGTTTCTATCGTCGTCAGTATATCCTGCGACACTTTCCTGATACTGTCGTCTCTTCTCCCATCGCAGGTCATCTATCATTGTATGATTGATTGGGTAGTGAGATAAAATCGCTTGTTATTTTATCTCAATCGCGATGTCTCTTCATCAACATCGATATTCACCCTAAGAAGGTTTCAATCGATCTGTGCCATCGTATCATCACCTCGGAGAAGATTAAATGTGGCAATGTGAGAGAGAATCCTCTAGATAGTCATTGATCTCTATTTATACTCACACTCGTGGTTATAGTTGTAATTACAATCATACTTATTTGCATGTGTAATCGGTGAGCATCGATCATAATGAAACATAATCGACGGACGGCAAATACGAAACAGCAAATGGCAGATGACAATGAGAAATCAGCGAGCAGCGTGATGTGATATCTGATGCTACTTTGGCGGACGAAGGCGGTAATATCGGCGATTAAGATCGTATGAGTACCCTTCACGCATTGTTTTCAAGACAGCCCATGTCACGAAGCCAGCGACGACTGGAAGAATGAACGTCAGATCGAACAGTAAGTGAACGTTCATTGGAATGAGGTTCTTCGCAGAGTAGACGCTAATAGTGAATGCAAAGATAACGCCACCAACACCAACAGCAGCCCAGAAGGGCTGTTCAACGGGACGACGAGCACTTCCCTTATTCAGGAAGGGAACAATTGCAACAACGCCGACAACGACGACGTTCGCTAACACGCCGTACGTTCGATCGCTCATCAGCTTCTCTCCACCCAAGATTGCAAGCTCAGGATTCAATGGACCGAGTTTCAACAATCCAAATGACCAGTAGAGATACCAATCAGGGAGAATAATCGCTGGGGTGCTTGATGGGTTCGCAGGAGCTCCGATATGGGGCGGGAGAGTCGCTGATAAAAACAGGATCATCCCAGTGAAAAAACTCGCAATGGCAAGGTTGCGAATAATCTCATGAGGCCACGTTGGAAACGCGAGTACATCACGCTCAACGTAGTCGGATTCCTGTCGAAGGTCCTGGTCCTCGCGACGAGCACGCTCAAAGTATTCATATGTGAGCCGAGAGAGCCCCGTGCTACGGTTTTTTCTTTCACTCCACGTTGGCGTTTCATCATCCGGCGCAACGATACCGGTCCCATCTGTCCGGATATCCTGCTGTTGCGCGTCCGTGTCCGTGTCTGTTCCTGTATTCGTATTTGATGTGGTAGTATTGTCACTCATTATTTTAGTGTGGTTCTGCGATGCCTTGCACCCAGACGATACCGATATGAATTGCAATTAACGTTGTCACCACGAATGGAAGTAAGAATACGTGGATGATATACATCCGCTGAAGAGTCGCCTGACCTAGTGAGAATCCGCCGAATAGTAACTGCGCAATCCATTCACCCGCTAACGGAATTGAAAGCGACATTTCAACACCGATCTGTCCTGCCCAGTATGCGAGTTGATCCCATGGGAGTAAGTATCCAGTGTATCCAAACACCATCGTCAGACTAATCAGCACAATGCCAATGAGCCAGTTTAGCTCACGAGGCTCTTTGTATGCACCAGTGAAGTACACCCGGAGCATGTGGAGGAACACAGCCGCGACCATGACCTGCGCAGACCAGCGATGAATTGATCGAAGCATGAATCCGAACTGAAGATCCTGCATGATAATCGCAATGCTCTGATATGCAACGGTTCCGGCTGCCTCACCACCAGCAGCCGCGGACGGACTGTAATAGAATCCTAATAATGCGCCGGAGATGGCAGCAACAACATATGCAAGTGTCGAAAAGAACCCCAATGTATACAGTGGGTACCAATACCAAAATTTATTATCGAGATTATACTGCTCAGTATGGCTCTTTGGCATCTGGAGATTGACTCGATAGTAGAGCGTCTCCATTAATTCTAGATAATCGACAATGCGAAGCCGCTTGTCAAGCCAGATGAGGCTCGTCAGAAAGACCGACTCGATTGGTGTCAGGTCTTTCTTTTGCATCCAACTTTTGTGGTCGTATTCGTCTTTTTTTTCTAAACTCATTGATTATCGCTTATAATATGGGTAAATGGCGTGTTTGATTTGGTCCCATGCACCGTCGGCGAAGCCTGTCCCATCAACATCATCCTCACGAATGTAGAGATCTTCCCACTTCCGGCGTCGCTTCTTTACAATAACGACGTCCGGCAGGAATTCCTTACGATACAGCGCAAGGATAAATGCAAGATCAATAAAGATGACAGCAAGGACAGCACCAAGAAACATGTTTCCAGTATCGGTTAATCCCCATCCAGAAACAAGCCCATAGGTAAATAAGAAGACAAAAATAACCTCAACAATCGTCAAGAGGACGATTGCAATCGCTGCTGCGGTACTTTCACGCGCCGGTTCATATCGATGGATATCACCGTATGTACTTCCACTTGATGACATTGTTAATTCCTCCCAGTGCCGGTATGTGCGGACTCACCATACTTCAATATATAGAATGTAAAGATGACCGTGACAACAATTGCTAAGATTGTTGCCGCACCGACCCAATGGGCTTGGATTGGAACACCAAGTGAGTGAAGTTCTTTTTCACCGCCACCACCACTGCCGGCATTCGGGTTTTCAACGACCTCGATACTTGCGAGCATTCCTGCTGTCTTATGTGGCTGACAGAAGTACTCATATGTCCCGAGGGTCTCAAATGTATGACTGTACGTGAATCCAGCATTTTCAAGCGTCTCATGACCCTCCCAGTTTGCACCATCAGGCTGACTCCCGACAACGATATTATGATTATCGGAGTCCCAAACGAACTCGACAGTCGTCCCTGGTGCGATTTTTAATGGATCGTTTGTTCCCGGTTCATACACCAATGACCCGCCTGGACCGACAGTTACTGTCTTCGTTGGACCACCCTCCGCGGCATTTGCATTCGCTTCCCCGGTCTCAGTCCCGGTTCCCATCCCCGTTTCCGTTCCCATGTCTGTCCCAGTCCCTGGCGTACTAGCGGTGCCTGTGCCACTTGGTGTCTCGGTCGCCGTGCCCGTTTCCTGGGCTGACCCAACTCCAGCGGTCGCAGAGGCTGTCGCAGCAGCAGCAGGGACGCTCGCGGCTCGCATAAAATCCCGCCTCTTCATACATCCGGGGGTCGGGGAGGTGTCTGTTTAAAACCACCGAATCGACAGTTTCCAGCGATGCGACCCACGAGAGAGCAATCCAATCAGAAAAAAATCCTATCAAATGGTCAGTAATGACGGACACTGAATCAGGCAAGTGAATTACTACTGCCTACCCACTCACGGTTATTGCCGTTCGTTTCTTGCAGTAGGGGATTGTGCTTTCTGTGTCCATGACACGGCACGACACGACCCAAGTTACAGACAGTTCAAGAGTACCACAGCGGTCCCTCTCTCGATAATGTCTCTATCGTGTGTTGCAGGTTGTTCCGTTTCGATGCAGAACAGTACGTCCCATGCTTGACTTCCTTCCCGCGCTGAAGCGCGGTCATTCGGTTTCTGTGTGGCTTTGCCTGTGAGTTCTATAACCGTCTTGTTGGGTGGCAACTCATAATGAAGCCTAATTAAACTCTTGTGGGTTACCGTTGAGTCCTCGAAGAGTATGGAGTCCACGTCAATTCTCATTTGGACCACTCTTCTCGTCGAGTTCGAAGCCCGATCGGCGGTACGTGAATGACCGACACTCTCGTGGGACTTTCCAATTCAACGACCTGACAGTGCACCTAGCGTCTGTGAGTTCCCCGGAGATTGGCGATGTTCTGTTGAATACGCTCGGTCGCTTTCTGTCACACTGTCGAGTCGACGTCAACTGTGGTGAGGTCACTCCAGTGGTCTTTGGATCTATGATGGTATCCCGAAGTACCAAGACACGGTGACGAAGCGTGTCAGTGTCTTCTGGAATATCGTTGAATTGAATTCTGTGAGAGCGTGATTGGACAGTACAGTCGTCATCTTGCTGTTCTGCTGTGGGGAACAGACGGTAGCGAGGACTATCCCCCATCACACTTGGACTCACGCTGTATCTGTGGTTTTTGAACTGGTGCGATTGACTGTGTTTGAAATCTTCTCAAGCGATTTATTCCCACCAGATGCTACTCGCTCACGGCTTTCGCCGTTCGCTCTTTGAGGGTGAAGGCTTCCTCTTGAGCCTGCTGATAAATGCAGCCGGGACGGGTGAAGAGATAGCTGGCATGCGTAGCAACATCGGTTAATTAGATATACCAATGGTAATGCTCAAAGTCCAAAGAAAGCTTCCAGCAGAATCACTGATCTATTGATTTACTGATATGATCTATACGGAGTCTGTGGATTCGTCGCTACTGTTATGTGAGTTTGAATCTGCGCTCATGTTCGTATTCATGTTCGTGTTCGTGTTTTCGTTTGTGTTTATATCTACATCAGCGTCGGTAACAGCGGTATGAGGACTTCCAGAAGTATTCGCATCAGTACCACTTGTTTCCTTGTTGGATTCAGGGTCAGGGTCAGAGTCAGAGTCGGGGTGATCCGTCTCTATCGCCGTCGCCGTTGCCGTTGTCTCGTCTGATGTGACCGCAGGTTCAGACGTTGTTTCAAGTGCCTGGAGTCGATTACGATACTCCTCTACACGGAATCGATCTGAAAGTCGAGCATTCGCGACGACAATGAACAAAAAGAATCCAATAAGCACGAAAATGACTGCTGTGACTGGTGCTGCAATTGTTTCCAACGTTGGAATGAAAAGCCATGCACCAAACAGTCCAACTCCAACAATCATCTGTGCGGCTGCGACAATCTGCAACATCAAATTGCCGAATTCACCACTTCCTTTGACTACCTCCCGAGGCTCTGGTAATGATGCATCTGCCGGTGGATCCATTGTTTCATAACTATCCATCGAACAAAGCGCGACTGTTGGTTCGACATCGCGACGAATTGTCCCTTCTCCCTCAACGGATCCATCAGCGTATACGGTCGCATATCCCTTATCTGAATATGCAACAACACGGTCTTGTCCGCCTTCGTTCGTCCGTTCAACGATTCCGAATATTTCACGGATTGCGACACGAGCTTTGAGCTCGGTCTCGACGCGATCCAGAAGCTCTTTACCAACAATCCATGTGTCTGGGTCGAATGCGGCTTCCCATTCTTCGAGTGTCATTTCAGCCATGTCCTCTGGACCAAAGTCCCCGAAGTCATAGGTGTCCTCAACTTGCGCACGAAGTTCTGCAAGCGCTTGCCCATCGTCATCCGCATCCACGTCCGCACCGTTTTGTATATCCGTATCCTGCGAACTATCGGTATTCTTGTTTGTATATTGATGTGCAATCTCTGTCTGATCAGAATGACTGTCGTCAGCGTCCTCGGTCGTTGCTACATCAGTATCATCACTGATTGCTGTCTCATCATTCGAGGACCGTGTCATTGTATGAATTTAGACCGGCCCCATAGTGAGCGTGACGGTTCAATCATAGTGTCGAGTGTAACACCGCAGAACAATCTCTCAATGCAGTATCAATTGTTCCTGTTGCGATTGCCACGAGCAGCATCGAAATCGAAGTCGGTTATTTTAGGCGCTCTGCGCTCGTGGAATAGTGCATACAATGGTATCAGAGTCGACCATCGCACTTGTTGCTGCATCGATGGTCACTGCAAGTCTTCCGTTTTATTTATATGGGGCATGGATTATGATTGATGCTGAGACCGTCACCTGGAGTGTTCTCACGTACCATTTAAAATTCATTATCCCGGGTCTAACACTCAATACAATCCCTGTTGTCACGTGGATGGTTCCGCGTCTGCTCCAACAGTTAGGTGGTGCCGTAGCACTCCATGCGGTATTGGGACTTCAGGCATATGCATTGTTAGCCTTTGCACTCACTGGGATCGTCCGTATTCTTCAGGTCAAACGAAACGCCGGATTTTATGAGGATCCTGATGACGAAACCGACCTAAATGATCTTCATCCGAATATGAGTGCCTGGCGTGGGCGACTTCGAGTTGGTGTATTCGGTTATGTCGGGTTGTGGTTCCTTGCATGGTCACTTGGTCTTTATCTTTATCTGACAAAATATGTCCTCTAATATAGAAGGACAAGACTCAATCAGTATTTTCTCACCGAGAGATTGGCTCATTGACTCTCACAGCGGGTACCCGACCTGTGAGATCAGAGAGGGTCAATAATAAATCGAGCAATCGACACGCACGAGCGTTGTCAATTATAGGTAGAACAGGCGCAACCCCACGCCTGTTCACGGCGTGGATACGCGCCGTCACAGCGCCAATTTTGAAACATTGTTGCTCCAGGATGCCCTTGATATGAGTGTCGACACACTGATTACGACCCCAGTGTCCTCGAGCGCCCGACAGGTGGCGGTTCGAGTGTAAGTATGAGTGTTCGCCCACGCTGGAAACAGGGTGCCCTTTGGCGAATCAAACAACAACCACCGGGCGAACACTTGCAGAGAACGTAACTCCGAGTTCGTCGAAGTCTATCAGATTCCCTGTGGCAAAACCAACACTTGGAATCCGAACACGACAGAGAATAGCAGTGCCGGAGGCTTGGCACTTCCAAGAGACTGCCCAGTGACCGGGCCAGGTCACTCACCGATTCGAACGGTGTGGTGGCTTGGTAGTCTGCAAACCCAAACCTGAAATTCCCAAATTAGCGGTGCCGTGGGATTCCTGCGTTGACGAGACTGAAGATCTCGTTCGCACACCAGAAATCTTCGATTTCTGGGGGCGTCTTCAGGTGGAGGAGGATATCAAGACTGTAAGTTACGCATTGATTACTCAAACGAGAGTATATCACCAGAGATTACTTCCATTGTGTATTCGAGGCAAGATCAATCTCATTATCACACTTCGAGGATGGGCAGATACTCTCAAAAACACAGTCTGCACAGTCAGGATTTTGTGCTGTGCAAGTTTCTCGCCCATGACTGATACATAAATGTGTGAATTGCTGCCATTTGGACTCCGGGATAGATTCCATCAGATCAGTTTCAATCTGTTTTGGCGTTTGTTCTTCTGTTAGTCCAAGTCGACGGGTTATCCGCTGAACATGCGTATCAACGACGATGCCTTCAACGACATCGTGTCCATGTTGTAATACGACATTTGCTGTTTTCCGCCCGACACCTGACAAAGCAGTGAGTTCATCCATCGTATCAGGCACATCACCATCATAATCTGCAGTAAGTGTCTCACCAATCGATTTAAGATAACCTGCTTTGTTATTATGAAATGTAATCCCATAGATATCCTCAGCGAGTTCATCAGTATCAGCAGCAGCATAATCAGCGGCTGTTTCGTATTTGTCAAACAAATCGGAAGTAATACTGTTTACCCGCTCGTCGGTGCACTGCGCTGAGAGGACAACGGCGACAAGAAGTTCAAGCCGATTTGAGAACTGAAGTGAGATTGCTGAATCAGGATATCTCTCCTCAAGTCGAGCTAAAACCGTCTCCACCTGTTGTGTATGGTCAGTATGCGGTGTTCCCATTAATTATCGTCATCGCTGTCGGATCGAGTGTTAATCTATCTGACGCTTATGCGAATGCGCGTGCAGTATCGCCGTCGGCGTTTGATTCAGACTGAATTTTCTCCCATGCCTCAATGAAATCGCCCATTGTGATCTCTGTTCGATCTTCACGGATCGCAAACATACCAGCTTCTGTACAGATTGCTTTGATGTCTGCCCCGGAAGCATCATCAGCCATCTTCGCCAATTGTTCAAAGTCAACGTCATCGGCGACGTTCATCTCGCGGGTATGAATCTGGAAGATAATTTCGCGACCCTCAATTCCAGGCTTTGGAACCTCAATAAGTCGGTCAAATCGACCTGGACGGAGAATCGCTTCATCAAGCATATCAAATCTGTTCGTCGCTGCAATAATGCGAACATCGCCCCGTTCATCAAATCCATCCATTTCTGAGAGCAACTGCATCATTGTTCGCTGAACCTCAGCATCTCCGGATGTCTTCGAGTCTGTCCGCTTTGAGGCAATTGCATCAATTTCATCAATAAAGATAACTGCTGGTTCACTCTCACGAGCAACCTCGAAGAGATCACGGACAAGCTTTGCTCCTTCACCGATGAACTTATGAACCAACTCTGAACCAGCCATTTTGATAAAACTGGCATCCGTTTGGTTCGCAACCGCCTTTGCAAGCATAGTCTTACCGGTTCCTGGTGGTCCATACAGGAGCACGCCAGATGGTGGCTGAATACCAACGGTCTCGAACATTTCCGGTGATTTAAGCGGCATTTCAACAGTTTCGCGGACTTCCTGCATTTGCGTTTCCAGCCCACCAATGTCGTCGTATCTGATAGACGGACTATGTTCAACCTGCATGACGCGTGCACGAACATCTGTCTCGTCATCAAGCCGCTTCACGACGGAAAGCGAGTTGTTGACAGCAACACGGGTATCTGGCTCTAATTCCATTCGCATTTCATCGGTTACCTCGGTAAGAGCCTCCTGATTATTGCCGTGCTGTTTGATTACCACACCGTTACTGGTTATTTCCTGCACCGTCGCAACAAACAGCGGTGACTGTTTGAGTTTCTTATTTTCATGGGTCAACCGTTCAAGTTTCTGTTGGTATTTGTTATTCTCTGCGTTCGCGTCCAGCAGTTTATCCCGCATCTCCTCATTTTGTGACTCGAGGATGTCGAGGCGCTCACGAAGCGCCTGGATCTTTTCCTGCTGCGACGCCGTCTCCTCATCATACGGGAGGTCGACGTCGTTCACAGTATCACTCATTGTATGATGTAAGGTGGGACCTCATAAGAGACTTCGGGTCGATGCGAACGTTCCTGCTATCTATACTCCGTGTTTTCGGACGTCTCAAACCTATTACGGGCGATCAGTGAATATGTGTCATCGTCTGAATGTGGTCATAAACTATATTCATTGGCGTGACCGGCGATTGATATATGCAATCAATTGTTTCTCATCTCACTTGGGAGGGTTGGGAGGGAGCCAATCAGTGTAATCAGCAGGAATGGCTCTCATCTATGAGGAATCTAAAAGACTGCCAATTATGTTTAGCCGGGGGTATTCGTGATCGGTATCGACGGGTGTTATCTACGGACATTGGCATATTTAGACGATTGTGGTCGGACGTATGAATCGGTCATTCGCTGTGGGTTTTCTTGTTGGTCTGATATTCATCTCAGCGGCTGGACCGGCAGTCGCCGTTGCACAAATTGATCCGACAGGGCAGGTTCTTGGTCGCCCGAGTATTTCTGTAAGTGCTGTTCAACAGACGGTGAGTTCTGGAACGGAGACGGAGGTGCAATTCACACTAACTAATCGTGGGCGAATCGACAAGGGGGGACCGGATGAATATGAGACGCGTGTGACTACTGCGCGGGCACTGACAGTTGAGTTTGCGGATGAGGAAACGCCGATTGAAATTGATGCTGGAACAATTTCTGTTGGAAACGTGGAGACAGGAACAACTCAGACGCCACCAATTACAGTGACAATTCCAGAGGGGATTCCGCCGGGTGACTATGAGATACCGCTTGAGTATGAGTACACGTACACGCGGGTAGCTTCGTACAATACAGAAAATGTCGAATACAATGACTTTACTGAGCGAGCATCAGCAAGTGTCGAAATCACCGTTCGTGAGGAAGCGCAATTCGAGGTAACCAGACAAAACGCAGTCGGGCAAATTGGTGATGACCGAACGATTCAGCTTACTCTGATGAACACCGGGACCCGCACAGCTTTCGATGCAAGTGTCACAGCAACATCGAAAAGTGACGAACTCACCTTTGGAAGCGATTCTGAATCATCAACTGCATACGCTGGACAGGAGTGGAAGCCAGGCGAACGGCGAACAATCACCTATCGGACGCATATTGCTGATACGGCCGCATTACGAAATTACACGCTTGATCTCGATGTTGGATACACCGACCGAAACGGGATTGAGCAGACAACAACAGCACTCAGTGCTGGTGTTGCAACGATGCCAGAGCAAACGTTCGCCGTTAATTCAGTCGATACAGCACTCCGGGTTGGGACTGAGGGAACATTGACAGCGATGATTGAGAATACCGGTCCACAGCCAGTGTTTAATCCGGTATCAGTTATCTCGGTCAATAATCAGAATATTGATATTACGACCAGCGAATATGCGCTTTCGACACTCCGCCCAGGCGATACAGCGCAAGTGCAGTACAATATCGATATAAGCGAAGCAGCAACAGCAACCCCTCAGCAATTTTCATTGACTGTTCAGTATAGTACAGAGCGTGGGAGTCGTCGGACAAGTGATGCGCTACAGACAACAGCAGCGATACGTGAACAGCGTGATCGATTTATTATCCAAGCGGCTGCAGAAATAGTCACCGCCGGGGGGCAGACTGAGTTTAAACTACAAGTGACCAATAACGGTGAGCAACCGCTTGAGAGTATTGAAGCGAAAGCGTTCTTAGATGCACCATTAGCAAGCAGTAATGATGAGGCATTTATCGCTGCACTTGACCCAGGTGAAACAACGACAATTGTGATTCCATTGAGTGCTGACAGTGGTGCTTTAGAATCGAAGACATATCCATTTGCGGTTGACTTTCAGTATGACCTCCCAAACGGAGACACGAAGGTTTCGAAAACATACAAAGTACCGGTTGATATTCAACAGCCAACAGATCAAAGCGGGTTATCATTGCCACTGTCAGCGCCAATCATTGGCGGGAGCATTTTGATTATTATTGGTAGTGCTGTGTGGTATCGACGACGGTGACTCGATAGTGTGTCATTTTGTCAATTATCACTGCGAAGAGAGTGTACACATAGGGACGGACATAACGAACAGAAAAGCGCATACACGAATCAACTTCAAGTGCAGAATCGATGGAATCAGCTGAATGATTGATCATCAGTCAGTTATCGAACAAGTTGATGAGTGGATTATTAATCGAGATAAAGCAGTTATTCTCATTTTTCTTCTTGTTACTGCTGTGCTTGCTGTTGGATTTGGAATGACAGCAACAGATTCAGGCACCTCACAGTTTAGTGAGGGTGTTCCTGCGCAAGAGGCATTTGAGGATGTTAATGACAACTTCGAACGTGAGCCATTTGGAACCGGAACAGGGACAACAACGTTGATTCAGCGGGATCGAAATGTTCTCACAAAACCAGCAATTCTTGCGATGTTACGCGCACAGCACCGAATACAGCGTGATACCTCACAGAATGTCGTGAGTACAAACAGTGTCGCACAAACGGTCGCCACAGAGATTGACCCAACAGCGACAACACTTTCAACACAGATTGATGTTGTTGAGCGAACACCACAGTCAGGCGTACGAGCCGTTACACGGACGCTCGTGCGGACACAACCAAGCGTTCGGTCACGTCTCAGTGACGACCTGAACGAACGTGACCCATCTGCATCAGCGACAATCGCGACTATCACGCATCAAGTTGCAGGGACGAGTGATGACGCTGGGACGCAGAGTGGGTCACCGTTGACATCACTGCAACGTGAAGCAAAATTTATCGTTGGGTCAACTGGTGGTGATATCACGGTCTTTGGAAGTGGGATTATTTCTGGGGAGTTAGGAGGCGTAATAACTGATTCATTGATCATTGTCGTTCCAGCGGCGGTGAGTCTTATCTTTATATTCTTGATTATCGCGTATCGCGATCCGATCGATTTGATCATTGGATTAGTATCTCTTGCAATGACAATAGCATGGACATTCGGGTTCATGGGATGGGCACGAATCGAATTCACACAGATACTGATTGCAATTCCACCACTTCTGTTGGCTGTTGGGATTGATTTTGGGATTCATGCAGTAAATCGATATCGCGAAGAACGAGTGGTTGGTGAAGATATCTCATCGTCAATGCGGACAACAACAGGTCAGTTACTTCCTGCATTTAGTATCGTCACTGGAACAACAGTGCTTGGTTTTGCAGCGAATGGTGTCAGTGACCTTGCTCCTGTTCGCGAGTTTGGTCTGGTTGCTGCTGTTGGCATTATTTTCACGCTTCTTATTTTTGGAATATTCCTTCCGGCACTCAAACATCTTCTCGACCGAAAGCGAATAGAATATTCGATTCCATCGTTCGGGACAACACCAATCGGAAGGGCAGGATCAATCGGTGGTCGGGCGCTTGAGGTTGGTGTCGTTATTGCAAGACGGGGTCCATACATTTTCCTTGCAGTGATATTGATATTAACAGCAGCACTCGGCGGATATGGCACAGGGGTCGAAACACGATTCACGACAGAGGACTTTCTTCCACCAGAGGAGACGCCTGGATATCTTGAAAAACTACCAGAGCCGTTTGCGCCTGGTGAGTACACGGTGACGAAAACAACAAATTATCTTGAGAGTACGTTCGAAAGCAGTGAGGATGACACAGTGACAGTGTATATTGAGGGATCGATGCGACAGGGATCAACACTTGAAATCCTACATAAGACAAGCCAGGATCCGCCTGATTCGTTCGTGACAGCAGAACGGGAATCACAGCCACAGAGCATTCTCACCGTCATTGACCGATACGAACAGGAATCAGCGTCATTTCGCCGTCTTATCTCCGCGAAGGACCAGAATGGAAATGGAATTCCAGATCACGATCTTGGTGTCGTGTATGATCGATTATTTGCGTCACCATACGGTGATCAAGCACGATTATATCTTACTGATGATTATACCGCTACTCGCCTTGTTTATTCAGTCAAAGCTGAGAAGTCACAGGCTGCTATTACAGCCGATACGCGTCAACTCGCTGCCGAAATACGGATGGAGTCAACCGCAACAGGGAGTGTTGTCGTACGGAAAGCAGTCTCAGATGTAATTGCAGAATCCGCATATACGAGCCTTATCATCGCTGTACTCACAGCTGCAGTATTTCTTGTGGTAATTTATTGGCTCCTCGAAAATCGACCAGGATTGGGGATTGCAAACATATTGCCAGTCTTATTGACGATTGCAGGACTGGCGAGCACAATGCGATATCTTGATATTCCGTTCAATGTCCTTACTGGAACAACACTTTCGGTCGGAATTGGATTGGGAATCGATTACTCCGCTCACCTTGTCCATCGATTCACGGAGGAATATCGTGAAGAAGTTGATCGGTTTGAAGCACTGAGCGTCAGCGTGAGAGGAACCGGCGGTGCGCTTGCGGGGAGTATGTTGACAACAACCACTGGAACTGGTGTGCTTATACTTGCAATTACTCCAATCCTCGGACAGTTTGGATTACTCATTGCCCTCAGCGTGCTCTATTCGTTTATTGCATCGATATTTGTGCTTCCTGCTGCACTGATTGGATGGAGTGATACACGTCGGCGTGTAGGGATTGATGAATAATATTGTCGCTAAAATAATTTTTCCTGGTAATATATTGATACAGTAAATATTATCACTCCACATGTTTAATCGTACATACGATGAGTACAACAGAGGCACTCGCGGGTGAGGAGACATCAGGTGATCGCTGGGACCCGGTTCGTGAGATGCCCCCGAGTGCAAAGTTGGTCGCAAAGGTGCTTGATTATAACGAACGGCTGACACAAAGTCAGCTAGCCGAGGAGACACTCTTACCACCGCGGACGGTTCGCTATGCATTATCGCGACTTGAGGATGCAGACGTTGTTGAAGCACGGATTTCATTCACAGACGCTCGAAAGCGGCTGTATACACTCGCAATTTAAAAGCTAATACCGGGCGAAACGCGAAGACGGGGACACTGATTGTATAATCGTGTTTGTGCATTCACTGTGAACAACAGCAACAGCTATTAAATTTGGAGTGCACAATAATGTGTATATCATGCAAGAGTACTCGGGTCATATATGGCGGACGATTTTTATAATCACGATTATCAGTACAGCTGGGTTCGCCGCCGGTTCAGGCGGTGTCGCAGCCGAGCAATACAACGATTTCTCCGAACCAGAGCTGACGCCGACGATTCAACAGCAAAACGTTGTCGCAGCGGGCGAGATGAGGAGCTTCGGTTTACTGATACAGAACCGACATACCGGGATCACCAGTATGGATCGCCAAATTGGTGATATTGCACAGGTTGTTCAAACACATCGGATCCAGGTCGGGTCCGCAACAGCAGTCACAGCCAGTGTTGACGCTAGTGACGCGCCGCTTGACATCCGAACAGCACAACAAAGTCTTGGAACGATTACTGCTGGTGATGCCCGAAAGATGGGACTAACAATCGAAGTGGACCAGCACGCACAACCCGGAGTGTATCAACTCCCAGTCGAGATTACCTATGGATACATAAATAGTATTAATGTTGATAAAAACGATTATTTCATCAATCGGAATACACAGACGGTGAAAAAGCACATTACTGTCCGTGTTGAGGAGTCTGTCCGACTTGACGTGCGTGATGTCACGGGGGCAAATCTGTATAAAGACGCTGACGGGACGATGACTGTGAAAGTACAGAATACAGGAAGTGAAGTTGCCCGAAATGCTGAACTCTCAATTGTACAGTCAGAGTACTTTAATCCAAAGAGTAACTCCGTCTCGGTCGGCGAGTTAGAGCCTGATGAGGTGACGACGGCGGAATTCCAGGTTGGTGTGGAAAATGTTGATGCTGCCGGGACATACGGTGTGAATTTCCAGTTACGATATGAGGATGAAAATGGGAATCCCGAGCAGTCGCTTACTCGAACTGGCAGTGTCGCGGTCTCAAATGGACCACAGTATGAACTCTCAACTGACGCGAGGGCGATGTACGTTGATTCGATCGGCTCTGTGGCTGTCACAGTGACAAATACAGGTGAACGAACAGCACCGAATGCACGAGCGAAACTGAGTCCAATCGAACCGTTCACTCTTGTCTCAACGAGCGCAAGTCTTGGAACACTTGATCCCGGCGAGTCAGCAACCGCAGAATTCAAACTCGAAGTATCAGATCGTGCGATTCCACAGGAGTATCCATTGACACTTCGCGTCATCCATGATGATACATACGGAAACGATGTAACGAGTGACCCACTGTCAGTTGATGTGCCTGTCGGTCCTGAGAAGTCTTTCGCAGTCACAAATACCGCAGCAGTGACAGCTGGACAAACAGAAACGATTCAGTTCACAATTAAAAATACTGGCGAAGGGAAATTCCGAGATGCTGTTGTCCGTATAAATGCCAACTCACCGTTTGAAACTGATGATGACACAGCATACATTGGGACGCTCAAATCTGGCGAAACAACAACTGTGAGTTATACAGTCAGCGCTGATGGATCTGCCGCAGCAAAGACATACTCACTCGATACAAGTGTCAAATATGATAATGCATTCGGCGAAACGGTCGTAAGTGACATTCAGTCCGCACCAATCACGATTACTGCTAGTGATGGAGGGCTACCAGTTCCAGGTATCGTCATTGCGGGCGTTGTTATTCCGATTGCACTTGTTGCCGGTGTCGTGTATCAAACAAAACCACTCTCACGGCTTCGGTAACTGCAATGACAACACGCTTTGGTGAACGAGTCCGTGATGGACTTGAGGCGACAGGGCGGTATGCTGCTAGGAATCAGCGACAGGTATTCGCTATTGTCGCTGTCACTGCAATCATATCGCTTGGTGTTGGATTTAGTGCGGTACAAATGAGTATGGGGATGACCCTGTATATTAATGATGACTCTCAAACAGCCAATAACTGGGAGTCACTGAAGGAGACATACAATACAGGAAATAATATCTTCGTTATTGTCGAGTCAGATCAGTTATACGACCCTGAGACCATCCGGGCGATTGATACACTCGATCGGCGATATGGGTCGAATGTCGACTCAGTTCAAAGCGTTACCTCACTCGCAGATATTGTCAGGCAGGGCGCTGATGGTGAAATACCCGAAACAAAAGCGGGTGTTCGTGCTGCTGTTACGCGGGTTGAACAGCGCGGACCAGCAGCTGATGAGATGGTTGATCGACTTACTCCAGAGGCAGGGACAACAATCATCCTCGCGAGCTACGGCGATGTCGATCGATACGACCGTGGGGCATTTTTACCCGAGCGTGGCGCCGATGTCGTATACTCATCGGTTAAATCTGAAACGGCGTTTGTGGCGATGCCGCCAGGGATGTCAACGACAATCACGGGACAACCTGTGTTCGAAAATGCAGCCTTTGGGTTGATGCTCCCGGAGATGATTGCGCTCTTTGGAGGTGCATTCACGCTGATTTTCATCGTTGTATACCTCGTAATGCGTGAGACTGTCGAGAGAGGGTGGCATGTTATACTCCCGCTTGGAACAGCGATGACTGCATTGCTGTATATGATGGGAGCAATGGGCGTCTTGGGGTATGATTTTAATGCGATCATGCTCGGTGTGATGCCAATCGCACTCGGGTTAGGAATTGATTATAGCCTCCAGATTCACTCACGATATGTTGAGGAACGACGAGCAGGTCATAGCTCACTTGATGCGGTTGGGACCGCAACACGAACGACTGGTCGAGCATTGCTGATTGCAATGGGGACAACTGTCGTTGGGTTAGGCTCACTGCTCGTCTCAGCGGTTCCACCAGTCCGGCAATTCGGTGTCACGAGCGCTGTTGCCGTGCTTGCAGCGATGATTCTCGCGGTTACGATGCTTCCGGCATTGCTCGTTCGATTTGACCGTGATGGACATGTGGTGACCGAAACGACCAATGAACCGAGTACCGATTGGCTGCAAGCAGCCCTCCATCGATTTACGTCGAGTATTACCGGTGGGCATCCACTCATTACGCTTGGAATTGCGGTCTTACTCGTCTCTGGTGGTGTCTATGCATACCCCCAAGTCGAGCCAAAACAGGAGATGATGGATTTCTGGCCGCAGGATCTCACTGAGAAGAATGATATGGAAGAACTCTCTGAGACAGTTGAAAGTCCGAAGATAGTGTATGTCATGATCGAAACAGATCAGGCATATACCCCAGAGACGTTCCGTGATGTTGCCACATATCAACGGCTTATGATTGCGAATGAGCAGGTGAATGCGGTCCAATCACCCGTGACAAGCGTTCAGATGGCAACACACGGATCAATTCCACCAACACAGACAGAACTGACCCAGACGATTGAGCGTCTGCACAACACCGATGGGATAGCCGACGTGCGAGACCCAGATGAGACACCATCAACAATCGTGCTCTCGTTCTATATCGATGATATTGAGGGCGAGAGTGTCCGTTCACTCATCACTGCCTTTGAAAATAATGCAGCATTATCATTAACGACTGCCGAGGATGTCCGAATTACGGGCAAGCCAGTCTTAAATCGGAATGTCATTGAGAATGTAACCGCTGGTCTCACACCGATGACACTCCTTTCATTCGGGCTTGGGCTGTCATTCCTTGCGTTTGCGTTCCTCTCGATACGGATTGCTGCTGCGCTTGTTCTTAGTGTCGCTGCAAGCGCTGCGGTACTCGTGACAGGGGCAATGTATGTGCTCGGAATTCCATGGAATCCATTGACAATAACGATGTCATCACTGACTCTTGGAATTGGTGTTGATTATGGGATTCATCTTTTCGAACGATTTGAGTATGAGGTCAAAACACGGGGTCAAACCCAGCGTGAGGCTGCTGCAACTGCTGTTGCGAAGTTATCGCGTCCGATCATCGGGTCAAGCTTTACAACAATATTTGGCTTTGGTGTGTTAATGATCTCACGGTTCCCAGTTCTTGCAAACTTTGGGCGCACGACCGTCCTTGCGATTTCGTTTGCCCTCTTGACAGCGTTCACGATCCTTCCGGCGGTGTTGACCGTCGCCCCTATCCTTGGGTCACCGCCAACTCCAGGTCCAATTGATGCAGACATCGGACAGCACGCAGACGCTGATACCGATACTGGTACTGGTACTGGTACTGATACTGACACGCCGTCAGCAAATGATCCAACAACAAGCGACTGATAACGGTATGGAGCAGAATGTTATATTGACGAGAATGGCGAGAGGATTGATTTTAATTCGCTGCTCACAGCAGGGGCGAGGCGAAAGCCCGTTTCAATGCTATGTCAAAGACAGATAACAGAGTCGGTATTGTTAATTCGTGAGGGCGCAGTGATTAATCGCCACTGACTTTTGCTTCGATTTCATCGACAATTTCTGGATTCCGAAGCGTCGTTGTGTCTCCGAGTTCCTCGCCATTTGCGATTTCTTCAAGTAATCGTCGCATAATTTTGCCTGATCGCGTTTTTGGTAACTCCTCAGTGAAAATAACTTGCTCCGGTCGTGCAATCGGACCAATTCCATCTTCGACACCCTCGACAATCGACTCTCTGAGTGCTTCATTTTCGGTGTATCCATCCTCGGTGATAACGTATGCATACACAGCCTCACCTTTCAGGTCATGATCACCGCCGACAACTGCTGCTTCTGCGACACCATCAACACCGACAATCGCTGACTCAATCTCCATTGTTCCGAGTCGATGTCCTGACACATTGAGCACATCATCGACTCGTCCCAAGATAGTTATATAGCCGTCATCATCGATTTTTGCCCCGTCTTCTGGGAAGTATACCCAGTCATCGGTATCTGGGTCGGAGTACTCTTCCCAGTATTCATTAATAAACCGTTCATCATTCTGATACAGCGTTCGCAACATACCTGGCCATGGTTTATTGACTGTGAGGTACCCTGCCCGACCCGCATCAACTTCCTCACCAGCGGTATCGACAATCGTCGCATCAACCCCTGGAGCGGGTGGACCGGCAGATCCTGGTTTCATCGTCCCAATACCTGGTAAAGTCGTCACCATCATGCCGCCTGTTTCTGTCTGCCACCATGTATCGACAATTGGGCAAGACTCATTGCCGATATGGGTATAATACCACTTCCATGCGCGCGGATTAATCGGCTCACCGACGGTTCCGAGCAGCCGAAGACTTGATAAATCATGTGAGTCTGGATACTCCGTGCCCCACTTCATGAACGCTCGAATTGCTGTTGGGGCTGTGTAGAATACATCAACAGCGTACTTTTCGATAATATCCCAGAGTCGATCTCGCTCGGGATAATCCGGCGTTCCCTCATACATGACGGTTGTTGTCCCTAATGCAAGTGGACCATAGACAATGTATGAATGACCGGTAATCCAACCGATATCAGCCGAACACCAGTAGGTGTCGCCGGGTTCAAGATCCAACACTGATTGTGCTGTCCAAGCGGTGTACGCGAGATAACCACCGGTTGTGTGTTTGACACCTTTTGGTTCGCCAGTTGTCCCGGAGGTGTACATCAAAAACAGCATATCCTCGGCGTTGCGCTCAACGGGTGCAACCCGGTCACCACGGTGTGCATCCATGAGTGAGTCCCAGTCATACTGCGTTTCACTCAATTCATGACCGAATCCATCATCGCCAAGACGATCAACAACGACACTTGCGGCGACATCATGCTCGACACCATCAAGTCCCTCCTGTGCTTTCTGGAAGTGATCAAGTGCATCACCACGTCGATAATACCCATCGGCGGTGATGAGATACTCAGAATCGGCGGAATTCATCCGTGTTGCGAGAGCGTCTGCGGAAAATCCAGCAAACACAACCGAATGTGGAGCACCAATGCGTGCACACGCAAGCATGGCAATCGGAAGCTCGGGGATCATAGGCATATACATCGTGACAACATCGTCTTCTTTTACCCCAAGTTCCTGCAATGTAGCAGCGAATTCATTTACCTCACGATAGAGGTCCTGATATGTATATGTGCGCGTATTGCCATGTTCACCCTCCCACTTGATCGCAACTCGGTTCTTATTACCGTCTTCTACATGACGATCCACACAATTGTATGCGGCGTTCAGATCACCGTCAGCAAACCATTCATAAAACGGTTCATTTGAGTCATCGAGAATGGTCGAATACTCCGTATCCCACGAGAGAAGATCAGCTGCGCGGGTCCAACAATCAGGCCAGTTCTCGGAGAACTCATCGTAAATAGCCTCGTCTGTGACGTTTGCCTGATCGACAAACGACGCCGGCGGATCAAAGCTTTCCTGCTCAGCAAGGCGCGCCTCAAGTTCGACATCGTCATCTGTCATAATCTATTCTAACTATTCGATGCATCAGGTATAAATCTGAAGGAATTCTCCTGATTATTTGATATTTATTATTCTGTCATAATCTGTAAACGCATATCTCGCACAGTTATTGAGAAAGTTCACAGGCAGGCAATGATGCTGTGAAAGGATATGCGATGATATTATTTTGAGACGAGAGTTGTTCGAGTGATAATCATGTCCTGTTAATTTCGATTTAGTCTTCGTTGTCGATCGATATTATCCGAAGTTCTCGATTTTTGCTGCCTCGGTGTCACTCCCAGCGGCCTCAAGCGCATCGGTTGCTGCTGTAATAAAGTCCTCAAACCCATACACAAACGTCTGTTCTGCCGGTGTTCCCGTGATATTATCAGCAACCGCATCATTGAATTCCGGTGGGACAACTCCCGATTGGCTATCAGACGCAGTAGTGAAGATGGTAATATCATTTCCTGCATCTGCGAGGGCAGTCAATCGCGTCCGGTGTGCTGGAGTGGCTGTCTCAGATACATAGACAATCGCAACCTCATGTCCAGCAGCATCTGCTGCATCCCCAATGCCGACCGCAGGACCAATACCAGGACCCCCAGCAAGTATAACAGCGCGATCCGAGTTCTCATAGTAATGCTGTCCAAATGGTCCGGCAATAGAGAGTGTTGACCCAGAATCGATGTCAGCGAGATACTGACTGAACGGTCCTGCATCCGATGGGTCAATACCAACGGTAATTTCGATAGTATCGTCGACGTCAGGCGATGAGATTGTATAAAATCGCGCGTACTCTTCATCATCAATACTCGCTGTAACCCGAAGAAATTGCCCTGGTTTTGCAGTGAATCCCGGTGGTGACTCCATAGTGATTGCGACTGTCTGTGGACCGACGGATTGAGTTTCCTCGACAGTGACTGTTGTGTCCATACGAATTTATCCGTCCCTGATAAAAAGGGTCTTACCTTCTCAATTGATATCGATTCGATTCACTGAGCTGTCGCCTGAAGTATCCGGATAACCAACACTTGTCATACTTTATCGAGTATAATTTGACTTATCAGATAAATACGAACTTAAATCTGAGATAATCTTCGGTTTGTGTAATTTGATGAGTAACGGGGAGGAAGTAATTCATGGATTTTTCAGAAGGCTTTTCTCTCGGTCTCACCTACATTTTATCTATATGCCCGCGGACTTCAACTGGGCCATTGGCGGCGAAGCCGGCGATGGCATCGACTCGACGGGGAAGATCTTCGCTCAGGCACTCTCACGTGCGGGACGACACGTGTTCACCTCGAAGGACTTCGCCTCCCGTATCCGTGGGGGCTATACGGCCTATAAGGTACGGACAGCCGTCGATTCAGTGCAAAGCGTCGTAGATAGGCTTGATGTGTTGATTGCATTAACACCACGCACTATCGAGGAAAATCATGATGAACTTCACGAAGGCTCCGTCATCATCTATGATGGTGAGCGGACGACAATGGAGGACGTTGAAATTCCAGATGGAATGGTCGGTCTTGATGTCCCACTAAAACGGTTAGCCGAGGAAGCTGGCGGTGCGATTATGCGCAACGTTGTTGCATTGGGTGCTGCGTGTGCAGTTGCAGACTTTCCAATTGAGAACCTCGATAGCGCACTTGAGAAGCGCTTTGGATCGAAGGGGCAATCACTCGTCGAGAATAATAAGGAGGCTGCACGAAGCGGGCGTGACTACGTCGGTGCGGAGTATGACACTGAGTTCAACTACAGTCTTGAGACAACCGATGCTGACTACGTTCTGTTAAACGGTGATGAAGCCATCGGCATGGGAGCCATTGCTGCAGGATGTAAATTTTATGCTGGGTATCCAATTACGCCAGCGACCAATGTCATGGAATATTTGACGGGTCGAATCGAAGAGTATGGGGGACACGTTCTCCAAGCGGAAGATGAACTTTCGGCTATCAATATCGCATTAGGCGCTGCACGTGCTGGTGCGCGAGCAATGACAGCGACATCAGGACCAGGGATTGATCTCATGACAGAGACATTTGGGCTGATTGGAACCTCTGAGACGCCACTTGTGATTGCCGATGTAATGCGGTCAGGTCCATCAACTGGGATGCCAACCAAGCAAGAGCAAGGGGATCTAAATATGCTACTGTACGGTGGACATGGCGAGATTCCTCGATTTGTTCTTGCGCCAACAACGATTGCTGAGTGTTTCTGGAAGACGGTCGAAGCATTCAATCTCGCCGAAAAGTATCAGACACCGGTGTACCTCGCAGCCGACCTTGCAATGGCAGTGACGGAGCGAACATTCTCACCGGAGACATTTGATATGGATGCTGTCGAGATTGAGCGCGGAAAGGTTGTCGATGAGTCGACAATTGATCAATGGCAGAATGAAAAATCACAATTCCAACCACATGCGCTCACTGACGATGGAGTGTCACCGCGGGCGTTCCCTGGAACGACAGGCGGCGCGCATATGTCGACAGGACTTGAGCACGATGAACTTGGTCGTCGGACTGAGGACACGGATATGCGGGTTGAGCAAGTGGATAAACGGACACGGAAAGTTGAAACAGCGCGTCGTGAGGAGGATCTGACGCCTCGATCATTTGGCAGTGAAGATGCGTCGAATCTCGTGATTTCATGGGGATCCAATGAGGGTGCAATGATTGAAGCAATGAGTATTCTGGATGAGCGGGGTATCGATATCCACTTTCTTTCGGTTCCATATCTGTTCCCACGGTATAATCTGACAGAAGCTATTGAGGACGCTGAGACAGTGATTGCTGTGGAGTGCAATGCAACCGGACAGTTCGCTAACGTGATTGAACACGATACACTCTCACGTGTCAATCGTGTGAATAAATACGATGGCGTACGATTCAAGGCGGACGAACTTGCGAATAAGATCGAACAGACAATTGATACTGCGAACAGGGCAGGAACAAATGAAGAAACAGAGACAACGGAGATAACTCAATGAGCTCAGACGTTCGTTTCACTGATTTTAAATCGGACAAGCAACCGACATGGTGTCCTGGCTGTGGTGATTTCGGGACGATGAATGGTATGATGAAGGCATTAGCGAACACTGGGAACACCCCAGATAATACCTTTATTGTTGCTGGGATTGGCTGCTCGGGGAAGATTGGGACGTATATGCACTCATATGCCCTTCACGGTGTTCATGGTCGGGCACTGCCTGTCGGAACAGGTGTGAAACTCGCAAATCCTGAATTAGAAGTAATGGTCGCCGGTGGTGATGGAGATGGATACTCAATTGGTGCCGGTCACTTTGTTCATGCAGTTCGTCGAAATGTCGACATGTCCTACATCGTTATGGATAATCGAATTTATGGACTGACCAAAGGTCAAGCATCGCCGACGTCGCGTGAAGACTTTGAGACATCAACAACACCAGAGGGTCCACAACAACCGCCGGTGAATCCACTCGCGCTTGCACTCGCCTCAGGAGGGACATTCATCGCCCAGTCATTCTCGACAGATGCACAACGGCATGCAGAGATTGTTCAAAAAGCAATCGAACATGACGGGTTCGGATTCGTCAATGTATTTAGTCCATGTGTCACGTTCAATGACGTTGATACGTATGATTACTTCCGTGACAGTCTTGTCGATGTTGCGGAATCAGGACATGACCCAACTGATTATGATGCTGCAAAGAGCAAGATCCTTGATGCTGACAAGGAATACCAAGGGGTGCTGTGGCAGAATGAATCAGCGGTTGCATATGATCAAAAACATAATATAGACCAAGACATGTCAGCGGTTGATTCAGGTGCCCCTGATGGTGCGATGGACCTCGTTCGTGAATTCTACTAGTATTCGAGAACTATTGACAATCTTCTGATTGGAGCTCCTGTTTCCGATTGCTTTTAACATCCGGAAAGCACAATTGCTCTTATGCCAACTGAAGCCTACGATATTGTCGTCGTTGGTGCGGGGACCGCAGGAACATTTGCTGCGGCGACGGCAGCGTCGGAAGGGCTTGACGTTATTATTCTTGAGCGAAAGTCTGCCGATGAAGCAGGTCACATCGCGTGCGGTGACGCCATCAAGGGAACAAGTACGTTCCCAGATGTTATTGACCGAAAGTATCTCAAGTCAGAGTCATTCACTAACCAACGAATCCAGCGGGCTGTGTTTGAAAACCCTCGTGGAGGAAGTGTCGATATTGACTTTGCTGATAACGGAGCTGTCCTTGATCGAAAACGATACGGAGAGGTACTTATTGAAGAGCCAGACGAAGCGGTGCGGATATTCAGTATGATACGGTTGTCCAAGATGTCTGTCAGGCTGATGATGGAACTGTTACTGGAGTTCGTGCAACACGAGAGGGAACAGTTCATACATATAATGCAGACATTACCATTGACGCCGCTGGCGCACTGTCGATTCTTCAAGAGAAAACTGATTTCACCGGGACATATTTTGATACGAATGTCTCCTATTCACAGTTTTGCTCAGCATACAGAGAAGTGCTTGAGGTTCCAGATCCGGTTGAGTATGATGATGCGATTGTATTCAAACCAACAGATGAACTCGGCTATCTCTGGTACTTTCCTCGAACAGCAACAGAGATTAATGTTGGATTAGGGTTTCAGATGACAGAGGATCCGATGCAACTCGTCGAGACGCTCAAACAAGATATCACGACCCGATCAGAGTTCAAGAACGCGACTGTCAAAGATAAACTCGGTGCTTCTCTTCCAACCCGACGCCCGTATGATTCTGCGGTCGCTGATGGATTCCTCGCGGTCGGTGATGCTGCTGGACATGTGAACCCAACGACTGGAGGTGGGATTCCGGGTGCTGCAAAGTCCGCACACTGGGCAGCATCGCATGCTGTTGACGCAATTACTGAGGGAGACGTCTCTGAGTCGCGGTTATGGGAATACAACAGTGACGTGATGACAAGCTTTGGAAAACGTTTCGCGGCGGTGGACCTGTATAATCTCTGGGGAACCGCACGGAATGTCGATGAGCTTGTCGAGATTGTTTCTGCTGTTCCTGGACAACAGCTTGCTGATGCGCTGAGCAAGGGAACATCGAGTATGAGTCTCAAATTGAAATTAAAGACACTTGTCGATACGTTTGGTCATTGGGATGCATTATATGAATTGTATAAGGTGAGTCGCCGTGCAACAGAAATCACACAAATCTATGATGCATATCCAGAGTCATCATCAGCATTTGAAGAGTGGCGGATAGATCGCGATGAATTAATGGAAGAGTTCTACGAACTTACCGGAGCAACGCGGAAATATTGATCATCGCCGAAGACACAGACGGTCTCTGAGATTGGACCCCTCAGCCACTAGGAAGGATTAAGATGTGCTGGTCTATCCTCCGATAGTAGTACAGGAGTTAGTATTGGTACTTATTTTGGCATTCATATTGGTGCTGGTGCTGGTGAGACGATTTATCTGATCATTCGATGACAATATTATCAGTACTTGCCTACGGGGTCGCACTAACTAGATTTGGAGTGATAGATTGTGTATTCCACTGTGACGTTTAATCATAACGATCAGTGCATATAACCAACAACTGTCATGCTCGTGGTTGAACTGCTCAATCACGCGCTCTATCCCTGGTGTATAAAATTAGGTGCTGACATGCTATCTACCACGTACAGCATAACATTTGCGCACAGCAATAGCATCACCGCCGCGTTCAATGAGTCGGGTTAGCACCCGTACACGAGCCTCAAGCACCACACGCTACACGTGGCGGTGCTGCTGGACAACTACCGAACCGGGAACGAGTTCTCCAATCTCCGGCTCATCGTGGATAAAGCGCGCGAGGTCGTCTCGTTCCACACTGTCTTGAACGTCGAGGCTGATGGACGGCTCACCGCTCGCCTCGGGAGTCGTCTGTGGCGGTCGCGGGCGTCGGCATGGGATTGCCTGACCGCGACAAGTACGACATGACCCTCGATGCCAATCGTCGGCGGGTGCAGTCCTGTCTTGGAGTGCGGTGCTCCAGTACGTACTACCACGAGTGGAGGCCCGACCGATGACAGTGATTCAGCACGTCCTGTGGGAGATGCGGATGGACTACATTCGTCGCCCGCACTACGTGAGCGCGAACGCCATCCTGCATGTGCAAGCACCTCGATCCTGAGACACACGCGGCGGTGTCGACCAGTCACGACGTCTTCCCATCCGACCAGTTCGGGACGTTCCCCGAAGAACATACGCAGTCGGGCATCCGCCCGTCCCTCGGGAATGGTCTGCCCGATGTCGCTCGACACCCGTGCCCAGGACGCGCTGAACACGCACGATCCCCGGTTCCACGAGGAAAGGATACTGGAGCAACGCGAGGTGTTTCGGCTGGAGACGGTCGATCACGGCGAGGTTGTAAGTATCTCGACGACCGTCCGGTGGAGACCGTGAAGATGGTCTCCAGCGGGGTCGGGTCACACTTCCGAAACGGCTTCGGCTTCGGTGAACTGCGGTTGAAGCGCCTCGGCGAACAGTATCACAACTCAGAGAGGAAGGGCTGATTACGCTCGTGAGTGAATATATGAATGATTATGATGAATCGCCCGACAGATATTCATGATGTAGACTGAAGAGAAAAATTGTCTTTCCAGCGACTGATAATCTAAGATTCTCTCCGCAACGAGCGGACCTCAGGAGTCGTTCTCTCTGGATAAGATGAGTCGTGCAGATATCCCATGGCTTTTGAATGCATCTTCTATTAGAGTAGATTAGATATAATGGCACAGCAGTCACCGCTGAGTTCAATTACTCCGACAGCTGATGGAATGCCGCTTCTTGGGCTTGGGACATGGGAAAATGATAATCCATCAGAATGTGCGAACACTGTCAAGACAGCGCTTGAAATGGGATATCAGCATATAGATACTGCACAGGTGTATGGTAACGAGGCAGCTGTTGGGCAAGGAATTGCTGCTGCCGATGTTCCCCGAGATGAAATATTCATCGCGACAAAGGTATGGATCGATAAGCTTGGATATGATGATGTATTGACATCGACACAACGAAGTCTTGAGAAACTCGGAATTGACGCTGTTGATCTATTATATGTGCATTGGCCGGTTGATACATACGATCCAGTTGAGACATTTCGGGCACTCGATAAGCTTGTCGCGGACCAGAAAGTTGACCGGATCGGAATCAGTAACTTTGAGCCAAATCAGGTTGACACCGCGATCGAGCACGCAGACACGCCGATATTTGCAAATCAGATTGAAATTCATCCACTCCTGCCACAAGAACAGTTGCGAAATCACTGCAGTGACCGTGATATTGAGCTCGTTGCATATTCACCACTCGCTCGTGGTGCGGTATTTGATATTCCAGAGATTACCGCAATCGCGAATAATCGCGATGTGAGTGAGGCACAGATTGCATTAGCATGGCTCCGCCAGAAAGGGATTACAGCGATTCCAAAAGCCGTTGGACATGATCATCTCCATGATAACTGGGCGTCACTCGATCTGGAACTTACCACAGCAGAGATTGCGCAGATTGACTCCATCGAACGAACTAACCGACGTGTCGACCCACGTTTCGCACCGTGGTAAATAAGCTCACATAGGAATATCAACTCCCAGATGTAAATATAAGATGAGACGAGACGAGACAAGACAAGATAAGACATGCAATCCTGACGGCCACGTTCATGTCGTTTTTAGATCCAAAGTGTAACCAGGATCATAATCGGAATGTCATGACTGAGGATGCCCTATCAGTTATTGGTGATTTCAGTTTCGTTTGTTCGGAATTGAAGCGGAACGTGCACGTGGGCGTTCCGGATGAAATGAGTCTGAGTCTGAGTCTGAGTCTGAGTCTGAGTGTAGGTTCAGAGAGAAACGCTGCTCAGAGTGCTACTGACTGGTGTGAAGAAAGATGCAGAAATGATGTACTGTGAGTCCCCTCGTCGTTCAGGATAGAGAGCATATCAAATCATTATACGGAATACTATTATTATCGTTATATTCTGATTCGATAATCAGAAACCGATTTGTCGTCGCAGGTGCAATATTGAGGTATGGAATTTAACCGTGGTACAACAGGTGGTGCTCTACTCGGAATTGTTGCACTTGGGACAGCAGCATTAATTCTAACCGAGATGATGCCCGCACAGATCGTATTGATGATGGTGACTCCCTCGATGCTCGTGTTCGGGCTTCTGTGTTTAGTAATCGGAATTAAACATGGCGAGTATCGGACAACCGCACGATGACAGACTCAGTCATCGGTAGTAATAAATCATAAATACTCACTTTTTCGCCACAGGTGGAATCTCGCCGAGAAATCAGAAGAGGAATCAAAACAGCTATTTGTCACCACTGCTCGACTCCGCGTATGACTGTATCACTGGAGTGATAAGAGACAAAACGTCATAATCGGCAGGATGGGTTTCAATAGAGGCATCGATTTATGATGTATCTTCATAGACCTGTCAGTCATCTCACTCTGGAGGGTCATTATCTATCAATGTCTGAGGAGGCTCTTACAGACTCACTCAGTGGACGGTGTTCATGATCGTGCTTGAATTCGCCTGACACACACACACAGACTCCCAGTTCAATATAATATCAATACAGACACATATATCCCATATGTCAGTGCTCGCAGATTCATATACTCTTTTTGATATGCCGATAGATACGGTATCCTTCCAGGTGTGATGCATATATGCGTATTTCACAATACTCTCATATTTGACGCACATATTCCAATTATCTGTGGGAAGACGGTGACTTTGGCCTCCTGCCACGGTTGAAGCCGTCAGATTTCGCTCGCTACGTGTCATTTGTCTGCCGGAGGAAACTGCAATATCAATTTTGCTGTATAGAGGTGGTAAGCTCTCTTTCCCAAGGAGCAACACAGCGTGCAGCGCGAGCAGGAAGCGCATTCCTGGAAGTTGACATAACAGAACCGACTGAAGAGTGAGCTCGCTGTGGATGGGTGAACACTCATACCCCCGAGGTGTGACTATGATATGAAGAGAAATACAAATGCCGCACAACAGTTCATCCGCGGTTTCAACAAGCGAGGACTGGGACAGTCCGAAAACACAGTAGCTGTGGAGACTGCGCTCGGTCTGTGCACATCGTCGGGTGCTTCCGATGTTGTGGATCAAAACCGCGTCGTCGAAACAGGAGACTCCACCCTCACTGCAATCGCGTCAGCGGTCGGGTAGGGTGGGGTGGTTCACTTTCGGGTTTCAATCTAATGTTATTATTAGCATCAGTGCTGTGTAAGATCATCATCTGATTGATTATTAACACTCGCTGCAACGCGCACACCAACAATACTGATAATAATACCAATAATAATGAATGTCGCAAGCCGCTGTTGTGGCGTGATGGTATAATCGAACAACTCTGGAGTGGCAAGAATAGCCTCACGTTGAAGAAACCATCCAGCAAAGCCACGGACAACAAATCCGAGTGCGATAACCCCGAACGGCAGATTCAAATATGGTGCTGTGATTCGCTCGCTCTCAATGAATTCATCAAGCAGACGGCCAGCGCTAATTGTGAGCGCAGCGAGCGCAAGCCACGGAATCGCACTGTAAACGAACTGTACCGATTGGACAATGATCGAGTCAGCACTGACTGGTGTTGAAATAGCAAGTGCACCAAGAAAGATACCGACGAGCGCAAGTCCAGCACCAACTGCATATGTCACAACTGAAACACGACCAGAGTAAAGTGCTGTTTGAATACGCTCTGGTGCTTGTTCAAGATACTGGTCAATTGCAAGCCCTTTATATAATAACACAGCGCCAAGGAGTGCCGTTAATCCGGCAAGTGCAATCGTCGGCGAAAACCGCGTCAGGAGAATCGGCAGAAATAGTAGTGTCGCTCCAAGCGGAACGAGCACTGTTGTGCGAAGTTCCTCATCCGCGAGAAATTGTTTAATGAGATAATACGTCGATTGGATATCATGGGCCTGTCTGACGACAACGCGATCAACTGAATCAACGCGAATACGACTCTCAATGACCGGTATGACCTGCTCATCATTCGCGGAATCAATAACAACAATCGCTGAGTCTGCATCATGCGCATCAACGAGTGTGTCTAACTGTGTCGCAAGCGAGCGATCAGCACCAACAAGTGACCCACCTCCCCCAGAGACAACCGCGACTGTTGGATCAGCATTATTCTCCTGTAGTGTCTGGGTGACACGGAGTGCCTCAAGAATGCAGTTAATGCTTGAATCCTCCGGATCGGCAAGTCCAAGTTCTATTGCCAGTGACTGAACAGCCTCCCACCCGACGATAGGAGTCTCAAACCCTGAAACACGACCGACATCATCTGACCGGTCAACACAGAGGACCAGCGTGTTCACATGTCTGTTTTGATGCACCATCGTATCTATCTTTCCTCGAAATATGACCCTCCTCGTAATGACAGTTCATACCCATAGTTAATCGAAATGCTATCACGGAAACCCACCACCCAAAGCCAACTGATGCGGATGTGTGAGATACAGTCTGCTTGGGCGGATAGTACAAACCCAGGATATCAGTTATCGAGTGAGTGATCTGTTATGATCGAAGCCAGAGGACGCAGTGAGAGATTTAGTCCGTTCTTTCAAGGTGTGCTGAATTGAGCTTGGATCACAGAACTCGACGACTCGGTTTTGTCTTGATGAGCGTTTCTGTTTCATGACCTCTTCGGTGACGCTTGACATGTGAGAATACACGCTGATTTATATAAGAGCGGTTCGTCTGCGGAAACTGGAACCACGAAACGGTCAGTGGCTAATGAGTAATAATCAATACCTGCCGCCAGTCCCCGATGAGTTCATCAATTCTTAGAGTAGGCCCGTTTTCTGCAGTTTCATCAGATCTTCGGTATCGAGGGTTTCGCCCTCTTTGAACTTCTGATAGATTTCTTCGGCTTCCTCTTTCGCGGCTTCGCGCTCTTCGGTACGCTCGTCCTCGCGTTCTTGCTCTTCTTGCTTGTCGAGTTCACGAAGACGTTTTTGAACGCGAACAAAGTCCTCATGATGTTCGTCCGCTGTCTCTTGTGCCTCAACGAAAAGCTCATGCATAGCATCAGCTTCATCACGAATATCATCAGCCTCACGGTATGCCTCAATCATTTGATTATGATGTTCCTGTGCTTTATCAGCGAGTTCAGTGACTTTCTGGTGATGCTGAGACGCTTCTGAGCGGACCTCCTCAGCTTGCTCTTTCAGTGAGTCAAGTTCGCCACTATCCTCGACTTTTTGTTTTTTCTGTTGAAGTTGCTCGCGTTTGTCTTCGATCTTTTCAATGAGTTCACGCTCATCTTCTGAAGAAAGTACCTCAGTCTGCTGACGGAACTCAAGTTGTTCAATCTCATCTTCGAGCTCCTCAATGTTTTTGCCATCATCAAGTTCAAGATCAGCCTTCATTTCCTCGACTTGATTAAATAACTCATTGGCTTCTGCATTGAGTTCATTGCGTTTATCTTTGTGCTCTTGGACCTGTTCGTTCAACTCATCACGCTTTTCGCGATGTTTCTGAGCCTCATCGACTTTCTCACGCGTTTTTGCATTGAGTTCATCGCGTAGTGAAGCCCGTTCGGAGGCCATTTGATTCAGGTCATTTCGTCGATCACGGAGCTGTCCGGCAACTTTAATCAGTTGTCCTTTCGATCCGTTATCCAGTTTACTCTCACTAAGAGAAATATTATCTGATTCTCTGAGTGGCTCTACGTCGTGTGTTTCAAGAACGCTATTTTTCATTACCATGCGTAATTAAACCTCGATACCATCACCGCTCCGGACCGTGGCGGCCACGTATTGAATACGATTGTCAGTGCTGATACTGTATTCATTGAATTGTGCAGCCCTAATTGAGTAATAAAAGAAAGTCGTCCCTCTGTGGGTCTGCAAACACTGCTGTAAGAATTTCCGATCATCCTGCGTGCTGTGCCGCCGGAACGCCGGAGGCGTTCTGGTAACTACATATTCGCTCTATCAATATTTAATTGCTTTGATACTGCAGGGTTGCGAATCTGTCCGTCTCAGGGCATCAAAACCGTGGTATCGGTTCACACAGGGAAGATCATATCATATATAAATGAAGCTGGTGTCACACCCGGTCAGACAAGCTAAATATACCCAGTGACACAATGTATGTGATGTCCAGCGAATCAGAGAATGAAGACCACGCAGGCGGGACAAGAGAACTCTCAGAGATTATTCATGCACGCGGTCACACAAATGTTTCTGCGAGTCATACGACCACACTTGAGGTAACGAGTGATGATTGGCTCACACCCGCTGGTGACTGCATTCTTGCTGTTGACGCAGATCGAGTCCCTGCTGATTTCGACACCGAATTTATCCAAGCCTGTCAACATCCGGATGCAAAGATAACCGCAACCATTACCGTCGAATCTGAGACAGCCGGAACATATACTGAGAGAATAACTGGCTCGGGGAGCCCACAGTTGAGTTTCGAGAATGATCGGAGTCACGTCGCTCGCACAAGCACGTATACCGACGACCGAACGGTGCTTATTAACAGTGATATCGCCGCTGCAGATATTGACCGTGATATGGTCGATGCGTTATCAGCGGGTGCTGACCTCACACTCCAACTATCAGTCGTCGTCCAAGCAGAGTAACTTTTCCTGACGGTGAAGAGTGCATGAATTGATGTGGATTTCAACTTGTGCGTTTCTCTGATCCTCTCAAACACATCCTCGCATTGAATATCGACAATCAACGACTGATGTATATTGTATGCGCTTCGGTGCGTTTGACCTCTCCAACTGAGTATTCCTACTTTTTATTCCAGACAGCAAGCGCAAGCAATTATATGAACCCACCCCATGGTCATATCAAAATCTTGAGATAGTCGTCTCATAGCACCTGTACAGAACGCCAATGTAGCCTGCAATTGTTTGTCTGAGGAGATCAATAATTATAATTTATAAATCATAACTCAAAATCATATGTCGCAGAGTGTCTGAAAATCGAACTCAGGGATTGTCATCAGCCTCAGATTCAACATCAAAACTAATATTATCAGTATCGGTTTGTTCAATTTCAGTATCACCGCTGAGGACAGCACAGAGCTCATCAAGAACAGCATCTGCGCTTGCAAGATTTGTCGCAAGCGGGACATCATGAACATCACAGAGTCGAAGGAGTGCAGTAATGTCTGGCTCATGCGGTTGTGCAGTCAGTGGGTCTCTAAGGAAGATAACGCCACTACAGGTGCCACTTGCAATCTCGGAGCCAATCTGCATATCACCACCAATCGGTCCTGACTGTTTTCGTTCAATTGCGAGCCCCGTCGCCTCTTTGAGTCGTTTTCCGGTTGTTCCGGTCGCCATTAATTCAAATCGCTCAAGATCATCTCGGCGGTTGCGAGCGAACTTAATTATATCAGGCTTCTTTTCATCATGAGCAATCAATGCCAGACGCATACCGATATTGTACCACGGGGGAGTAAGAATGTTCGCGGTTTGAAACAGTAAGAATTATTTCATACTGGTGAACTCGCCTCGACCGCCTGTGTACACGCATGCGTTTGTAACTCGTCAATGACACTAACAGGACACAATCAAATATGTGGTGGATTGTCAAGGATTGATCTACTCGTAAGCAACAAGAAATAGCTCACTTCCCGGCTTGACATCCTCCTCGGTGTAAACATGGAGGAATCCTGCGCGTGCGAGTGAGCGTGAGTGTGAGTATGAGCGGTGGAGATTGCAGGTTTGCAGTCTCACCAAATCCTGACACGGGAAGAATTCCTGTGGGGTTCACAGACTGTGGCGGGTGGAGTGGAGTGGGACTGCTGGTGCCGAGAGTACCACATCTCAGCCTCTGGGACCCCTCCCCTCGAAATCCACTAACTCTCGGAGTTGGTGTTGCCCATCAAGGGTCGAGTCAGCGTCAGCGGACTCGGAGTTACTTTCTGTCTACTCACAGCAGTCCACTCCAATCGGATTCTGTGAGAATACGCTGGCTATCGACTGGTTTCGATGATTGCTTGGTTGCTTTAGGCGGGCAGGCTGTCATCGTCGGACTGAGCGGGAATCGCTCTGTTCTCAACCTGATTCCTACTGTGTCAATATGTTGCTTATCTACTTCACTAGCATTCACATTTCAGTGTGGCTGCATCAAGTAGATAGCTTCCCAACTGACGGCGCGTATCCACGGCCTCAAAACCGTGGGATTGCGCCTGCTCATATAATATATACAGAGATTGTTTTTCGACACGTATTATATCAGATAACATGTAATAACAAATTTCAAACACACTGTGAGGGCAGCATGCGCGATGATTTATCGGGTGATGGAAACACAACGACGGGAGAGCAGGGTTATTTACGTTGAGGACCGAATTTCGGCATCAACAAGCTCTGCGGCTTGGCTCAGAGCACCAACTGAGCTAAGATGACCTGCGCCAACAGACGCCTTCATTGCTGTCGCCGCAGAGCCAGTGAGTACTTCAGGACCTAACTGTGCGATTGTATCATCACCGACGGTTACAATCCATCCGGGTACCTCAAATCGATACGGCTCCAGACGTGGTTCAAATCCGTCAGCACCGTTCGTATCATACGCAACGAGTTGAGAAATGTTGTCCGCGACGGTGCGAGCCTCCCGAAGAGCTGCCGCGGCTGAGGCTGGGATTGGCTCACCATCAGCATCGATCCCACGACCAGCATCGCCGACAATGAATGTTCGTGTCCCAGCGCGAAGGTCACTTTTGACCATTGGTCGACTCTTGTCCATCGCATCAGTTCCGCGAATACCACCGGTCCATACAAATACATCAGCGGCAAATGTACCAGTATTTGTCTCGACGGCATCCTCGCGTGCACGCTCGATCGTTGTCGCTGTTGAGATACTCACACCGTTATTATTGAGTGCATCACGGACAGCATGCTGAAAGTTCTCAGGAAAGTTTGATGCGACAGTTGGTTGTTGTTCAACAAGCGTAATATCGGCTTGAATGCCTGTTTCGCGGGTTAATGCTGCAAGCTCACCAGCAACTTGGATGCCTGATAGCCCTGCTCCACCAACAACAATATCGACAGAGCCTCTATTCTCTGCGGAGATCGAATCATGTTGGTCCGAATGAATCTGGACATCAGGGGTTGGTCCCTGGCGTTGCTCTGACAGATCCGTTGAGGAATCATCAGTGGTCGTGACACCTGCAGCCTCAAACAGCGCAGTGCGGATTGTTAATGCATCTGCGGTTGTATTTAATGGGAGTCCATACTCTGCGACGCCCGGAATATCATAATCGGCAGTAACCGAGCCGAGACAAATCCCAGCATAATCATATTGATGTGTCGTCCCTGTATTGAGGCGTGCTGTTTGCGTTTCAATATCAATATCATGAATGTGAGCTGTTCGGACAGTCGCACGATCAAACAGATCACTCAATGGAACTTCAATAATATCTGCAACCTGCGGACGGCGGATAACACGGTGGATCTCATGTTTAAGCAGATGTGTGTCAGATTTATCGATAACGACCAAGTCGATGTCTGAATCGAGTGATGACTCAAGCCGTTGAGCAAGCGTCACACCAGCGTATCCAGCGCCGAAAACAGTGACGTTCATACTGATGTGACGTCCTCAAGCGTCATAGACCGACCGATAGAGTGAATATTGTGTGAATGTATGTATATCCAATTGTCAGTATTCACTGCTATCATATGTCTCACTCAAGAGAATCGCACATGCACATCATACAATAATCAAAATAACGAATCACCCGCAGAGAGCACCGTTGCTGGTCCACCGACAGTCCAGACATCAGTATCAACACCAATATCGGCAATTGCAGACTCAACGGTATCTACGTGCGTAGCGGTTGTATTTACATAGACACTCGCACCGGTATCGGTTGAGAAATAAACTGGGATTGACTCACGTTCACGGAGTTCGCGAACAGTATTAAACACCGCAATTGTCTGTGGCTGCCAATAGACCCATCCAGCGGGACCGGTCATCGTCGCTGCTGTGAGTGAGAGCGAGTCATGTTCAGCTAACTCGAATATTCGGTCAAAATCACCGTCGTATAATGCATCACGCATCGCATCGATTTGATGATGGACGTGTGCCAAGCGTGCTTCGAACATATGACTCTGTGCAGCCTCGCGATGTGCTTCTTCAGTCTCCTTGTACGCTGGAACGTGCGCTGCGACCGTTCGGACTGTTGTATCAAGATCGGTCTCAATACGCTCAGCGTGGCAATCGGTATCATTCATTCCGGAGTGCAATTGTGAAAACGCGCCCGTCACAGCACGAGCCGCAGATGATGATCCTCGCCGAGCGATTGTTGAGATTTCTGGGCGGGTAAGTTCCTCTCCAGCAGCGGTCACGAGTGCCATGGCTGCCGCTGCAAACCCGGATGAAGAGGATCCAAACCCAATATTTGATGGAAATGAATTCTGCGAGACTAATCGGACGGAATCACGAATCCCGGCTCGCTCACGGACATAGTCAACAACGGCATCAATTCGTTCTGCTGCTCGCCCTTCAACGCGCTCGTCATCGATTATATACACGTCCGTAGACGCATCAGATTGGAATTCGACAGTCGTTGTTGTTGCACTCGGTGCTGTGCAAACGCTAATACTGTCATGATATGGATAGCGTTTATCGCTGTCCCGCATTCCGTGATATTTAATCAGCCCCTGTATTGGATGGGCACGTGCAGTTGCTTTCATACCAACAGGGCGGAGAGACGTGAGGTTAAACATCCCGATAACAATTATATACCGAGGAACAGATACGATTCAACCGCAGAGATAATGTATGTATACCGGTCGGACAACACAACCATGTTGTTTGTGTGATGACCCCGATACAGCCGCGCGCGTCGATATCCCGCCACGTTCAATTATGTTGATGGAGAATGCGGGATCTGTCGCTTGGCGTGATATTGTTGGAACTGTCTCGGTTCATTTCTGCGGGGATGACTGGAAGCTTATCGTTGAACTTGTGACTGAAATGAAGATGAATCCGCTTGGTCGATGCAATGTCGCCCGTGCATCATTTAATATTCGGGAGGATTTCGAAGCACTTCTTGCTGATACGAAAGAGGAACCGGATCAGACAGCCCTCGAATCACGGCTGATTACGGAAGCACGTGAGACTCTCGATGCGTATGAGCGTGACCCAATGGTCGAAACACGAGATTACGTCGAGGCATGGATAACTCTCGATACGCTGAGTGAGCTTGATATCATTGATTCATCATGGCGGTTGTAAGCACTGTGCGTTTCTGTGTCGATATTCGAAACAAAACGGAACGCACAAACGAGCGTCCAACTCAATTCCGCCGGGTGTGATTTCAGAGAGACAGGGTTCAGAATGTCACCGAGTCATAAGAGGAATCTGCCTCAATTATAAATAGCAAGGAGAATACCCGCGTCTTGAGCCGCGGGATGAATCCGACAACCTCTACACACCGAAAACGGGCGAGTCCGCCTGTCGAAAGGCGCGAACCACAAGGAAGATCTGAGAGCGTGGGAATACATCCTTGTTGACTACGAGACTCGTCCCGGCGTCACCGTCGAAAACTTACAACAGGTCAGAGCCGTCTACGACAAGGCAAAGGGGCGATGGGAACTCTACCTTGTGTGTAAGCATGAAGTGGAGACACCCGACGCTCCCGGTAAAGAGACGGCGGGTGTTGACCTCGGTATCTGTCACTTTGCGGCAGTCGCGTACAGTACCAAACAGGCCGACCTGTACCCTGGAAATCGCTTGAATCAGGATGGCTACTACTTCCCGAAGGAAATCGCCAACTGTGATCACTCCGATGGGGAAGAAGCCACTCGACTCCATGCGAAGTGGTCAGAGCGCCGCACTCACTTCTTCCATAACCTCGCGAAACACATCGTCCAGCGATGTGCCGAGGAAGAAGTAGGTCGAATCAACAGTGGGAAACTCGCTGGTGTCCGCAAAGACGACAACGGTAACTCGAAGAACTGGGGCAAGCACGGCAACCTTGACCTGCACGGGTGGGCGTTCGACAGGTTCTCGAACATCCTCGAATACAACGCGAAGGTCGAGGGCACCGGGATCATGGAAGTGTCGGAGAGCAACACGAGCAAAACGTGTTGCGTCTGCGGTAGGAAAGACGACAATCAGCGTGTCGAGCGCGGTCTATACCCGTGTGAGGAACGCAACGATGCGTTCAACGCTGATGTAAATGGGGCCGAGAAGATCCGTCTCGACATCAACAACACAGAAAGTAACTCCGAGTCTTCGGCCAGTTTGGACGAGCATAGGAGTACCGGCTAGTTGGCACAGTCCGGAGTCTCCCTATATGAGTTGTCCAGCGGATTCCAACCGCAGGCACAGCTGGAAGGCTGCAAACCCTCAGATCCCAACCCAGCGGTGCGGCGCCGTGGGATTCCTCCGCGGTTACGCGGAGGAGGATGTCAACTGCATTCGAGTCGGTGATAGCGTCGATGATCCGATAGCGGTTTTCTTTCATACTGTGGCTCATCGGCGGATACGAAACCCATCAATTCCTTCGGGGTCAGTATATGACACAGAAACATCAGAAACGCTCGCATCAGGGCTTCCGGTATGACACCATTCGATAAGTGAATCAACCGCAGACTCAGGTCCCTCAAAGACTGCTTCAACACGACCATCATCAAGATTCCGTACCCACCCCCTGACGCCGCGTTCACGAGCTGCATCACGAGTCGATGCACGATAGTAGACTCCCTGAACGGTTCCGGAGATGAAAACGTGTGCCCGTGTTCGAGTCTCACTCATAGAAGGATTATTTCTCTCGCAATCAGATTATTCTGTCGCTCAACTGGGGTGTTGATCGTTGAATAAATATATTTTTGCTGATATATAATCACGATAATGACCACCGGAAGCGTGGTTTGAATAACTGATGCAATAATGAGTGATTAACATGGATTTGTTTGGAACCGCCGGGATTCGTGGTGATGTCACAACGACAGTCACACCATCACTAGCACTGGAGATTGGGCGTGCGCTTGGAGCGGATGCTGCAGCGGATGATGCTGATGTCGTTATTGGGCGTGATGGGCGGACAACTGGACCAGGACTTGCTGCTGCTGTTGAGTCCGGAGTGCTCGCAGCTGGCGTCGATGTTACCCGTGTGGGTGTTGTTCCAACGCCAGCGTTAGCATACGCCTCAAAAGGACAATACGGGGCAATGCTCACCGCATCACATAACCCACCAGCCGATAACGGAATCAAACTTTTCGACGGAGGGACTGAGTATACACAAACTCGTGAGGATACAATCGAGTCACGGGTCGCTGCTGAGAGCACGCCAACTTCATGGCAGACATGGGGAACAACCACTCATGAGGAGATTATCTCAGCATATCGGGATGCAGTGCAGACATACGCAAGCAGGTATGGAGAAAGGCCATCAGAACTCACAATAGCTGTCGACTGTGGAAATGGCGTTGGAGCACTTGCGACACCCCCGGTTCTTGACCGAATGGGCGCGGAGGTGATAACGCTCAATGGTAATATTGATGGACATTTCCCGGGGCGAGAGTCAAAGCCAACGGCGGCATCGCTCACAGACATACGAGCGATTGTCAAGAATGGATCGTTTGATTTCGGAATCGGACACGATGGTGATGCTGATCGTCTCGTTGTCATTGATCAAGATGGAGCGGTTGTACATGAAGACACTATCCTTGCAATCCTTGCAGCACATCTTGTTTCTGTAAGTGATGTCTCAGACCCAGTAATTGTCACAACCCCGAACGCTTCAGGTCGAATTGACGAACAGGTACAAACAGCGGGCGGTCGGGTTGAGCGCGTCCAACTGGGGTCATTACATGAAGGAATCACAGATGCTGAGATAGCAGGCGGAGATGTCGTGTTTGCGGGTGAGCCATGGAAGCATTCACACCCGGCACTCGGCGGATGGATTGATGCTGTCGCGTCCGCAGCGGTATTGACGCGATTGATCGCAGAGAAAGGACTGCCAACACTCCGAGAGCCAATTCGTGAACGTCCATATCGAAAAAAGAGCGTCGAATGTCCCGACGAGAACAAAACAGCCGTGATGGAGCATCTAAAACAAACAGCGACCGAAGAGTTCCCTGACGCAGAAATCACGACAAAGCATGGTGTCCGCGCGACATTTCCAGACAATGCATGGACGCTTATTCGACCATCAGGAACAGAGCCATACATTCGTGTGTATGCTGAGGCGACACCAGAAGCAATCGATTCACTCGTTGACGAAGTGATCACAACTGTATCGGCTGCGGTTGATTCGATTGATGATCAATCTGCGTGATCATAAAATGAGCTGAGACATTTTGAGTCCACCTGCTGTTATATCAATATTATTAATTTATGGACACTTCTTTATGTCCGGTGTCAGTGGTACTGATTGATGGATCCAGTCGAGATTGGACTGCGGATTCTCGGTGGTATTATTCTGATTGGTGTAAACGCGTACTTTGTTGCAATCGAGTTTGCGCTGACGCGAGCGAGACAATACCCTAAGTCTGAATTCGACACACCAGGACTTGAACTTGCATGGGAGATGACTAATGACCTCGAATTTTATCTCACCACCTGTCAGGTGTGGATATCAGCAACGAGTATTGCGCTGGGAATCATTGCTGAACCTGGGTTAGCAGCGTTATTCGAGCCACTGTTCGAAAATACAACACTTGCGTCAATCGGAGCTGGTTCATTGGTTGGCTTCCTCCTCATCAATTTAATTCATTTGACACACGGAGAGCAAACGCCGACATATCTCGGTGTTGAAAGCTCGAAAAAGGTGGCGCAGTATGGAGCCCGACCACTGTACTGGTTTGCGAAGATACTCGCCCCAGCAATCTGGGTTGGTGACTCAATTGCAAAGGGAACACTCGGTCTATTTGGAATCACGATGTCACAGTCATGGACGGAAACTGAGAATGAGATTATTGAAACCCGCGAAGACATGCGGAAGCAGATGGGATCAATACTTGAGGAGGGCGATATCGCAGATGAGCGTCAAAAAGAGGTCATGAATGCATTGACGATTGGTGAAAAGTCGGTAAAGGAGGTGATGATCCCCTCAGATGAAATTGTTGCATTATCGAGTGAAGCCGACCCACAATCGAATTTTGAGAAGATAATACAGCACCCACACACACGATACCCATTGGTTGATGCTGACCTGATTGATTTTCGCGGAGTCGTTTATACCCCATCGCTGATTGCCCATTATGAACAATTAATGGATGGTGAGACCACATTCGCTGAATTAGCAGCACCGACCATGACACTATCTCCTGACACCGATATGAGTGATGCGGTTGATCAATTCCAAGCCGAACGACAGGAGCTCGCACTCATTATTGAGAGTGGTGACGTTATTGGACTCGTGACTGTCACCGATATCTTTGAGGCAGTTATTGGTGATCTTGAGGATCCGCTTGATCAAGATGATCTTCAGATCGCTCGCTAACTGAACGAATAGTATCACATTGGTGCTCAGACAGACTGGCTCATATCAGTCGGTGGTACTTTGAGCAGCGTTTCTCTCTAAATCCACACCCAGACTTACACTCACATTCACACCTATTTCATCTGAAACGCCCGATCGCACGTTCCCTTTTGTTTCGAGTACCGATACTCATAGTCCCAACAGCTGTTATCGAGAAACACCATCACAGTTGAAAACACAAATTATCATATCCACTGTATTCATATGACTAAAAGTAACCATCTAAATACATGGATGGACTATCGGACGGACGCCCGAGATTCGAATACATTAGCTTTCGGGTTTCGTCCGTGTGATATCTTGAGATATGCATAAATGTCATAAATAGTCACTGTCATTGTCGGTATCAGTAATCTATAGATATCAAGGCGAGTGCCTCCGGGGCTTTGATGTTGATGTTGATGCTGATGTGACCCCAAGGGACTTCACACGATATTGGGTATTTGATTATAACAACAAAGAGTTTTGACCGCGGGCATGAGACCAACAGGTATGAGTGCTTCCCAGGAGCATGATATCGTCATTGTTGGGGCAGGGACAGCCGGATGTTATGCTGCAGCGACGGCTGCTGATGCTGGACTTGATGTTATTATTCTTGAGCGAAAGACTGCTGCAGAGGCAGGTCATATTGCCTGTGGTGACGCATTAAAAGGTGCAGATAAGTTCCCTGAAGCGATTCCAAAATCACAACTCGACTCGGCATTTACCAATACGGGTGTCGATCACGGTCGGTTTGAAATCCCACAAGAGGAGACGGTTCTTGAAATCCCCGTTCCGGGTGAACTTGCTGTGATTGACCGTCTTGAGTACGGGAAGCGACTGATCGAAGGCGCAGAGACAACTGGAACGACGTTTCAATATAATACTGTCGTTCAGGATGTGATACAGAACGATAGTGGGACTGTTGTCGGCGTGAAAGCAACAACTGACAGCGGTGTTGTCGAGTACAACGCTGATATTGTGATTGATGGAGCGGGTGCATTATCGATTCTGCAGGATAAGGCTGATTTCAGTGACACAACATTCGATACGAATGTCTCATACTCACAGTTCTGTTCAGCATATCGCGAGATTGTTGAGGTCGAAGAACCTGTTGAGTGGGACGATGCATTAGTGTTTAAACCGACTGAACGAGCGGCTGGTTATCTATGGTATTTCCCACGGACTGAAACCACAATTAATGCTGGACTTGGGTTTCAGATGAGCGAGGAACCAATGAATCTAGTTGATGATCTTGCACGCGACCTCAGAAAACGCTCAGAATTCGATAATGCGACTGTCAAGGATAAACTCGGTGCCTCTCTTCCAACCCGACGTCCTTATGATTCTGCTGTTGCTCCTGGGTTTATCGCTGCTGGTGACGCTGCCGGACATGTAAATCCGACAACAGGGGGTGGCATTGCTGGGGCAGCTTTTGCTGGGATGTATGCCGGACAACAGGCAGTTACGGCTATTTCTGAGGGTGATGTAAGCGAGGAATCACTATGGGAATATAACGAGCGTGTGATGGGAGACTTCGGAACCCGATTTGCCGGACTAGATGTGTATAACGTGCTTTCAACCGCCATCGACGTTGATGACCTCATGGGACTGTTAGCATCACTTCCCGGTGAGAAATTAGCTGAAGCGCTATACTCAGGAACAACCTCGTTCAGTCCGCTATTGATTCTGAAGACAATCAAGAACTCATACGGTCACTGGGGGCAAATCCTGAATTTTTATCGAACAAAGAATCTTGCGGATGATCTCATGGGACAGTATGAACGGTATCCAAGTCGGCCAGAAGCACTTGATGGTTGGAAGTCCGCACGTGATGATATCATGGATCAGATATACGACGTGACAGGAGCAGACGTAAAATACTGAATTACCGATGGGGTTCTCAGAGCATCAAGCAATTTGCTCCAGTCCAGTCGCAACACTGGGGGTCAAATCAAAGTCCTATGGCAGTCGCCTTGTGTTGTCTGTATAGTATCTCACGATCACGGAGGATTAATCCAGCCATTTTGTCTGTATCAAGATTGATAGCTGACTCCGGATCACTCACAGAAAGTTAAAATTATCAGATAACTTCGACAGAAGATTACCCTTCGACCTCAACCGTCTCCTCAATTTTCATCTCATCAAGCTTGCCGACGATGTCGTTGAGTTTCTCATCAAGTTCATCAACGAATTCATGTGTTTGCTCGGTCGTAATCGCACCCTGACTGGATGGTTCAATGAGGTTTTCCTCTTCAAGAACACGGAGAGAGTATCGAACCTTATGATGTGGATAGCCAGTCTCATTCGACATCTTGACGATACCGATAGGCTCGCTGTCGATAACCATCCTGAGAACCTGTAAGTGACGTTCCAACATATCTACCTCTTTCTCAAGTCTATCTATCATGTCACCTGTTAACTCGTCTGGGCGAGATTTAAGTGTTGTCCTCTCGGTGGTTATATGAACAATATATTCTATATGCGCCGTATATATCTTAATTGTATGGATTTCTTCCGGACAGGAATCAATAAACTTGTTATCTTGATTTGACATCCTCTCCACACTGACGAGCAAGTTTCGTCTTGAGAATCACATAACTATCATATATCAGATATTCAGTCAGACCCTGAAATATCAATGATATCTGGTGGCGTGATGTTTGATAGCCCCCCGTAGCACACACTCAATTCTTTGATATCGAGACACCGACACCAACACCAACACAGACAGAAACGAACACAAACGAGATACTCGAGATATCATCGTGTTTAGAACGATAATAACAGAGCGCGAGCATTATCACTGAGGGGATGATACTAATAGATGTGTGTACGCTGACGTTCGCATGGCGCTTATTTACGGACGTGCCACTGGTTGTTGCTGCCAATCGTGATGAGTCATATGATCGACCATCAGATCCCCCGTCTGTCATGGACGATACTCACCATCCAGCAGTATTAGCACCTCAAGACCGTCGTGCTGGTGGAACATGGATGGGATATAACGCTGCCGGTCGTTTTGTTGGACTGACAAATCGGTGGGCATCGGTATCATCGCACGCAAACGCTGATGATGACACGACTGATGATGAGCGTCGGTCTCGGGGACAACTCGTTGTCGATTTACTCACTGAGCGTGGTCCAACTAACCCGAAAACAGCTGTCGAGAATGCTGTTGATAGATACACGTACAATGGATTTAATTTGCTCATTGCTGATGTTGGATGGAGCGATGACCGTAATCCAATGGCAATTATGTTTGAGTGGGACGGCACATTGCAGACAACGCAGATTGACCCAGGGGTCCACGTCATCGTCAACGTCGGCATGGATGACACACATATGAATCCTGAAGATACGGACCGTGATGCAGCCGCTGTAACAGCACAAACAGAAAATGCCCGGCGAATCCGCAATCAATTGAGTGAGCACGCTCACACAGCAGTCACTGCTGGTGAATGGCGTTCTCAGGCTGCAGATACTCTTCGTGATCACGAGTTCGGAGTTTGTGTACATAATGAATCACAGTCATTCGGGACCGTCTCTGGGTCGTTGATCACACTACATACCGATCAAAAGGGTAGTTACTACTACGCTGATGGTCCTCCATGCACGACGATGTTCGAACATATTGAAGCGACCCTCCAAAGCGAAAACGATTCGCCGACAGTATGATGTCAGAAGTAACCGAACGACTGGAGAAAAACTCGAAGAATAAAACACACATGTGCTTGGGTGATGCGTCAGCATTGACGCCCTCGCATGAACGCTTTCACTGTTGCACTGTTTTCACAGTTGCTGATGCTGTAATCTCTTGATCCGTCGTTCAAGATTTACTTACGACAAATCGTGAATAAAAAAGCGTCGAACAGTTGCTCACACAGCCGTCAGTGAATAACAGTTGTTGGTAATCCGATTTTTTATTCAGCCACAGCACTGTGTTTTTCTCGCCCGATTCGTCCTGATTCTGATTTTGATGTTGCATTGGTGGTCGGTGAGTCGGTCCTTCTCTGAGTTGTGAGACTGTTCGTCGAGGGGCTCCAGCCGCAGTTCACCGAAGCCGTTTCGGAAGTGTGAACTGACCCGCTGGACCAAGAAGTCCTCAGATACCTCAACGTCGGGCAGACCGCTTCCGAGGGACGAGCGGATGCCTGAGTAACTGTGTTCTTTGAGGAACGTCCCGAACTGACCGGCGCCGTCGCGGCTCAGCTGTTCACTATCTGGACGGTGACAACCATCCTCGGTGCCGAGGAAGCCGGACGGGGACGGGTGAAGCCCTGAGTGAGGAGAACCAACTGACTGCTGGAGAGCTGATGCAGATCATTGACATTGAAGACGACCCAGAGGGGTGAATCACCTCGCGGCTAATTCTCGGCAGGGGTTGCTGAATCGAATCGCCGCGTGTGCAACTACTAATAAAATAGCCGTGTTTCAATTGCTGTTATCCGAAACGGGAAACTCGGTGTTACTCCAGGATTGATTCTACCGAGACGAATAACTTGATGTCAAGTCAGGTGAATATCGACAGAACCAGAGAAGATGTCGCAAAACCACCGGTAATTACAGTATTTGGGCTCTATGTATTATCGAGACTGTCGGTCAGTGGTAATAACTGACATATTGACGCGACCATAGAGGATCATCTGATGTTAGCACGCGCCAGCATTAATTGGCGTTCGCCATCCACACTCTGAGCAACTCGCCCAATAAGTATCCGAGTCGTATTCGACTACACTATCACAAGATTGACACCGTATAATATCACTCATATTTGATGTTTGTGCGCAGTCAATGTGAGGGCTTCGGTCGATATCTCTTGATTTGTCCGTCAGGTATCAGGACCGTATCTGCGCTCGTCAGGTTTAACAGACTTGCAATAAATATATAAAATATGAGCGCTGAGCCCGCTGAGGCGGATCTTTCAGAGGATGAACTCAAAGGTCTCGAACTTATTCGAGAGACAAACGGCATTCATCAAAGTGATTTCTGGAAAGAACTTGATATTTCATCACGGAAAGGAAGTCGCATTGCAGACCGACTCGCGACGTTAGGATTTATCGAACGTGAAGAGACGGTGTACAACGGACATAACACATATCATCTCGAGCCAGCCGCTCGGGAACTTGATTTTTCAATGCTGATGGCAGGCGATATGCTCTCACCATTTATTGGCGAAGAAGAGGTCAACGCAAACAGCGATGCCTTTTCACAGTGGCTCATGAATTTAGCGTATGATGAATGATCGCTTGATGCAGTGTGGTGAGTGACATCCGATATCGCAGATAATGATCAAGGAGGTCACTCACAAGCGCACGTCAGCACTGGTGTGTGCTATCAGTCAGCCAGAATAACGTATTATCCCTATCACGGTTTCAAACGACGGAATCTGCGATCATCGGTTTAATATAATCACTGCGCATCTTTATTTGAGCGTCACAGAACTAACGGTATGACTCGTGATGTTGATAGTCGCGCTTACTCGCTGTCCGTATCCTCAGCCGGTTCAAGATCATTGTCAGCGATATAAGCTGAGATCTCATCATTCGTTAACTCACTAAATTCTTCGGTGTCAGTTGCAACGGTTGCAACGTCAACACCAGCAGCCGTAAGTTCATCATCATTCGAGATTGCAATCGTGCGTAGTGCAAGACCGACCCCCTCATCAAGGCTCAATTCATCGGTGTAATTTTCCTCAAGATGTTCTTGAAGATCACTACGGTCGGCACCAATTGAGACAGCCTTCCACTCATATGGGGTCCCGGACGGATCTGTTTCATAAAGTCGTGGAGACCCATCCTCAATACCACCAATAAGTAGTGCAACTCCAAACGGACGTGCCCCACCAACCTGTGTGTATTGTTGAATATTATCCGTAACGTTTTTTGTCAGTGTTTCAATACCAACTGGTTCGCCATATCGAAGACGATTAACCTGTGCCTGCCGACGGGCAAAATCAATAAGTTGACGAGCATCAGCAACATGACCGGCAGATGCAATCCCTACATGATCATCGGTTTTATGTATTTTCTCGACACTCGTCGGTTCCATAAGCGGCGAGCGTGAACGCTTATCAGCGGCGAGCACGATGCCGTCAGGTGTTCGAATGCCAACGCTTGCTGTTCCACGTTTAACCGCCTCACGTGCGTATTCGACTTGGTAGAGACGACCATCAGGTGAGAAGATTGTGATTCCACGGTCGTATGCCTGCTGTTGGGCTTGTCCCTGCATAGTATCACTCGAAATCGAGTCTCGTCGCCCCCGTGAACGTATCTGTGTCGCGATTGCTGTCAGCGCCTGTGTTTTTGTCTGTGTCTGTGTCAGTATCAGTGTTAGTGTTACCAGTGGCGTTTCTATTGCTTTGTGCAACATCAACGCATAACCCACAAATGACAGCAGGTCGCGACTTGTTCTCGAACACGACGTCGCTCTCTTCTTTATATCCGGTCCGCCCGTTAAAATACCTTTCCTCACAGGCTCGAACAGTCCCTGAGATGCCCAAAACGCGAATCCCGACAGCATGATTATCAATCTCATCGATGCATGCAATTGCTGTGCGTGCATGAGACTCAGCACCACGACGCGTTCGAATAATTGTCTCCCCGCGACCACCTGCGAACTCAAAATTAAATACCGCAAGATCAGTCTGTGCACTTTGTGTATCACCGTAGAGATTCTGCGCTGCATACCACAGCTCACGCTGGAATGTCTCTCGGTCGATACTCGCGTGTGGCCAGGACTCAATCGCAACAGCAAGATATCGCCATCGCGGACGCAGATGTTTTGGAAGGTGTTTCATCTGAATGCGGGTATGGGCATGAGCATAAATATAAGTATTATTCTCAGTGTTAGTATCATCTCAATATCACTGATTGAAGCTCATCGATCAGTCTGGATAACACAAATTGATGAGTGAGTTATGATTACTGTTCGGCAACGAGAACACCAGCTTGCTCATGGACAAATTCGACATCGGTAATTGCAAAGCCAGCATCGGTCAATGCATCAACGAGTGTACCGACAGTCGCTGGGTCGTCAACAGATGGGTCATAAAATGGCTCCTCGGGATTTGGCGATCCAAAGAACATCACGTCACCGAGAACAAACCGACGAGGCTCAAGCGCTGAGATGACCGCAATCGCATCACGTTTTTCATCATCTGAGAGGTGGTGCATCGCGAAGTTTGAGGTGATAATGTCTATATCAGTGTCAGAATCAATATTTGGTTCACGAAACCGTCCCTCAGCAAAGCTGATATTTTCAACATGTTCTACATTTGCTTTTGTTTGTGCCTGCTCAAGCATCCCGGTGCTGATATCGCGACCAATAACACGATCTGCTGTTGATGTGAGTTCAAATGCAATTGCCCCTGTACCAGTGCCAAGATCAAGGACAGTGTCGCGCGATGTCGGTGCAGCGTGAGTGACAACATCTCGTACACACATACAATATGCTGCTGAATCCTGCTCATCATCGTACGTCGATGCCGCCTCGGAAAATCGTTCGGCATGCTCATCAAGTGTCTTCTTCATATCGACCATGTTCAACTCCAGGGGCTATGAACGACTCGGAGCGTCGATGTCGGTTCCGTGTGATGATCTCATCCCACATTGCAAATCCATTATAGACCCATGTTTCGCCGAGACCGATTTCAGCACCAACCGCAGCAAGTTCTCGTGGCGTGCGAAATTCAAGATGTGACCGTGGGGTCGCACTCATAACATATGGTGCATCGTAATGAGTAATGAGACGTTTAAGCTTATTGAGACGCTTGAGATGTTTGATTCGGTGTCCACCGTCCGCTCGGATGGCAGGTCCAAGATTTAATTCAACAGCAACTTCATTTCGCACAGCAGCCTTGACTAAGACATGATTAATATCTCCCATGCGAGATTTGTCTGATCCAACAAATGGCTGAGTGAGCACGTCGACGCGTGGTTGCTCAACAGCGAACCGATTTAATTTATTTGTCCCGCCACGGATAGCCACGATTGTTCGTTTGGAACGCTCATCCCCGAGAACGCCACTTGCATGCTGTGGGTCAGCGCTGACGATTTCGACCCCATTGACGATGTCAGGCTCCGATACTGTTGAGTAAGGACCGGCAGATTGCAGCGCTGAAGCGGTTGTATCTGTGTGTGGCTGATTATCTGACTCAGGCTGTGATTCTGCGCCAGAGGTCGAATTTGTCTGCGTGCATGTATATGAGCCGGTGTTGAATTCGTTATTCAAAGCCGTGCGGATTTGATCAAAATCTGGATCAGCATCGACAGTACGGACGACGATTCCGTCATAACCGTATTGATCAGCGGTATGTGCACACCGAGTGACTGTACTATCCCCATCAGGATACACATAAACCGCTTCATACATAGTGCGATGAAGGGACTGCGTGGATATGGTAATTGCGTTTTTATATTTCGTGGTTGTCGGTTGGTAGTAATTTGATTTCCACTTTTCGAACTTGCAGCGGAACCCGCAACCGAATGCTCCAGATGTAATAACTCTGAGTGTGGGTAGAGAGAAACGCTGCTCAGAGTGTCACCGACTGATATGATGTAGAAAATGATATTCAGATACGATTCGAAAGTAGTAGACAATATTAATATCAGAGTCAGAGTCAGAATCAGGGTTAGCGTCAGTATCGCTTAAATGAATACCTGTTGTACGATCCGCGATTGACATGTGAACTGCCCTGCCCTGCCCTACCCTACCCTACTCAGTCGCTGACGTAGCTCTGATGAGGGTGGGAGTGGGGATTTCCGTTTTGACGACATGCTTTCCATCCACAACATCGGACGCACCCGACGATCTAACTCTGGGTGTTGTTGGTATCTATGAGTCGTTGGATTGCATCCGTAAGGACACGTGATGCCTTCATGACCGAACTCGCAGTGACATATTCTCGGTCGGCATGTGCGACTGCTCCAGTGTCATCAGCAAGAACACCAGGACCGAATACAACAACAGGTGCGGGAGCAAAATACGATGCCTCTGTTGCCGCGGTGAAACATCGTCGTTGAGTTGACTCTCCTGTCTGTTTTATTGTATCAATGAGTGTTGTGACAAGTTCATGATTTGGATCGGTCGCGAATGCCTCTAAGAACGGCGTCGGACGGTCTGTCAGTGTAAAGTTAATTC
>KE356560.1:756487-790737 GCA_000415965.1 Haloquadratum walsbyi J07HQW1 | reverse complement strand
TCGTCCAGAAATGGACGGGTGGACGCAGGCGAATTTCATTCCCCTCGACTTTTTTTCGAAGTCGGCTGGAATTCACACCCGAACACCTCGCTGGTGTCCGTGAGGGTCGGTCGCTCCACCACGACTCGACAACTCCCGTCGCACCGCCAATCGCGGGTTTTGAGAGGGAGAGGAGTCGCATTTCCACACTTCCGAACGACCACTTCAGATTGAGGTCTTCAATATTTTTTGTGATCGTAATTTTTTGATAAACCGTGAGGTTTCAGAAATCCTTCGACGGGCTTCACCCTCGGGGTCACATCAGTATCAGTATCAAAGCCCCGAGGCACTCGCCCTGCTTGCCGTTGTAGAAAGTGATATTCAGATACGATTCAAAAGTAGTAGACAATATTATATAATATCAGAGTCAGAGTTAGTGTCAGTATCGCTTAAGTGAATACCTGTTGTACGATCCGCGATTGACATGTGAACTGCCCTCTACCCTACTCAGTCGCTGACGTAGCTCTGATGAGGGTGGGAGTGGGATTTCCGTTTTGACGACATGCTTTCCATCCACAACATCGGACGCACCCGACAATCTAACTCTGGGTGTCGTTGGTATCTATGAGTCGTTGGATTGCATCCGTAAGGACACGTGATGCCTTCATGACCGAACTCGCAGTGACATATTCTCGGTCGGCATGTGCGACTGCTCCAGTGTCATCAGCAAGAACACCAGGACCGAATACAACAACAGGTGCGGGAGCAAAATACGATGCCTCTGTTGCCGCGGTGAAACATCGTTGTTGAGTTGACTCTCCTGTCTGTTTTATTGTATCAATGAGTGTTGTGACAAGTTCATGATTTGGATCGGTCGCGAATGCCTCTAAGAACGGCGTCGGACGGTCTGTCAGTGTAAAGTTAATTCCAATCTCCTCAGAGACTGCTGTCATAACAGCGGTCGTCAGCTTCTCTCGAAATGCGTCAGCAGTCTCAGGAGGGACACTTCTGCGGTCAAGCACAACACGACAGGTCGCCGGGACTTGATTGGTCGCCGTTCCACCATCGATTGTTGTTGGAGTTAACGTTGGTCTCCCTAATTGGGGATGTGTGGCGTTGGGTCGACCTGCGTCGTATGTCCGGATTGCTTTGAGCGCATCTTCAACTGCTGCAATAGCATTCACACCGGTCGTTGGCGCTGCAGCGTGTGCAGCGGTTCCTGTGAGTGTCAGTGTTCCCTGAAACCGTCCCTTTGCTGCTGTGCACACGTCAAGTCCGGTTGGTTCACCAACAATGTACATGTCAGCGTCAAAATCAAGTGCAGCAGCACCAGTCGAGAGAACCTCTTCATCTGGTGTCACAGCCAGCGTGAGGGTTGCATTTGCGGGTAAGTGAGCGCTCAAAAATGCAGTGAGCATCGCTGCCAGCGGACCCTTTGCATCACATGCACCTCGACCATAGATTCGGTCGGATTCAGTCATGTCCTCAGTTGATACGTCGGCTGCTATCGACGTATCCGAATGCAATGTTGTGTCGGTTCCAGTATCTGTCTTGGGCGGAGACTGATGTGATTGGCTCTGATCTCGGTTGAGTGGGATATGTGGTGAAACAGTGTCGATATGAGTATTAAGTACAAGGTGCGTTCCGAGGGCCGACTCCGAATTGTTTGAGTTGGCGCGGGTAGGCTCAGCTATATCACGCTTATTTCCGCGGGTCGCAATCGTATTTCCAGCCGAATCAACATGTACATCGATATTATGATTTTCAAGCGTCGCGACGAGCAGCTGTCGCATTTTCTCAACACCGTCATTTGATGGGCAAGCGACTGCTTCCACGAGAAACTCAATTGGGTCAAAAGAGTGGTCGCTATCGTGTGACATTGTCTTGTAGTGAGTCTGATACTGACTTCGGGTTCTGTTCAGACCCAGGTCCCGATGATGAGTCTGAGTCTGGATCTGAGTCAGACGATCCCGGCTGTGTTGTTGAGGATGTTTTCGAATGTGTTGGTGATTCAGTAACGACGCTAAGTTCTGTCTGGAACTCACGCTCTACCGAACCAGTGAGTGTTGCTGATTGGTCGGAGACAACACTGACACGAAGTTCACCACCTGGCGGTCTAACCGTTATTGGAGTGTCTGTTTCAACAATTCCAAGTCGACGGGCAACAGCACCAACAGCCACTGCACCTGTCCCACAGGAGCGTGTTTCACTCTCAACACCGCGTTCATACGTCCGTTGTCGAAACTGAGCGGCACCGGTCAGTTCTCCAAGTGTAACATTCACACCGGCTGGAAACATGCTGGCATGTCTGATTGGAGGCGCAATATCATTCAATGAGATGGAGTCAATATCATCAACCATCGCAACAGCGTGCGGAACTCCTGTGTTCACCGCAGTGACTGAAAGTGAGCCAACCTGCTCATTAATAAGAGCGGTATCACGGTCAGTAGCGAGTGGGACCTGGCTTGGGGTAAATGCCGGCGTTCCCATTTCAATCGTAACAGTAGTGTCTGAAAGTGTTGCACGTCGGGCGCCAGCAGGGGTTTCAACTATCACCTTTGTCGCTTCTTCCCGTTCAGCCGCCCATGCAGCAGCAACCCGGGCACCATTACCACACATTGCTGCGGTTGACCCGTCTGGCTGAATGAGTTTCATCTCTACCCGTATCGGTGTGCGCTGTTGTTTAAGTGTAAGAAACAGGACGCCGTCAGCGCCGCGTCGGTCAGTCGTATCATGAGAAACGCCTGTGTCTCGATTGCAGTGGACTTTTGCGAATGCTCGACGATTCGGAATTCGGTTTGTGGCGTCGACAATAATAAAATCGTTTCCAGTTCCGTGATACTTCGTGACGCCGATCAGTGCTGAGTTATTGCTCACTGTGATTCACCACCGTGAGGCGCATCTGTTGGTGAGGACGAAGACACAGTTGGCTCAGATGCGGCTGAAGAATGAGAGACGATTGATGACAGTGTTAGTGAGTTCTTTTCTGACGATGTTTCGAGTATATCCAACTCATCACGCGTCTCACGACGACGCGCGATTGTGACTGTGTTATTGTCATAGATAACCTCTGCTGGTCGCGGTCGGGCATTGTATGTGCTTGCCATCTCATATCCATATGCTCCTGCAGTCCCGATTGCGATAATATCACCACGCGTTGGCGCTGCGATTGATCTATCTTTGGCAAATATATCAGATGATTCACATATTGGTCCAGCGATAGTCACCAGCATCGAATCTGTCGGTGGTGATGCTGAGATATTTTTGACTTCGTGATAAGCATCATACATTGCTGGACGGAGCAGTGTTGTCATTCCAGCATCAACGCCAACAACAGTTGTTTCGCGGGCGGACTTAATCGTGTTCGCACGTGTCAAAAGGACACCCGCATCAGCAACGACATACCGGCCTGGTTCAATCACCAGGGTAGCATCAACCGTCCCAAGTGCATCTCGTGTCTTCTCAGCAACAGTGTAAATATCAAGCGGTGGGTCATCCGGTCGATACGGGACGCCGAATCCCCCACCGACATCAACAAATTCGAGGGCTCCAGCGCGTTCAGTGATTGTTCGAGTAAGAGTTCCCATCCGGCGAACAAGTTCCTCATGTGCGGAAAGGTCCTCGCCGCTGATTCCACTTCCAGCGTGCGCGTGGATTCCAACAAGGTCAAATTCTGCCGCCCACTGTGTAGCCAGTTCAGGCACACGTTCATACGGAATGCCAAATTTCGCATTCGCACCGGTAGTCACCTTCTCATGATGACCGGCACCGACATTCGGATTCACGCGAATGCATAGGCGACCATCGAAGCCACGTTCTCTGAGTCGCTCGACTGTGTCGACTGCACCAACAGTAATCGTCAGTTCTTCGTGTTCCTGCCACCACTTACTGATCGCATCAAGATCACGGGCTGGAGGGTTGACAGCAGTATATTGAATTCGATTGCCATCGAATCCGGCGGTGAGTGCTGCTTTGACCTCACCAGCAGAGGCGCATTCGACATCAATCCCGGCATCACGAATCACTTTCAAGACCGCTTGCCCACTGTGTGCTTTGATTGCATACCGGATTGTTGCTGCGGGAAATGCATCAAGAAGGCGAGCGCAGTTTTGACGGACCCTGTGAGCATCAATGATATACAGCGGAGTTTCGAACTCGGAAGCAAGATTACACAAGGCATCATTATCCCACGCAGCAAGTCGCCTGATGGGGACACCAGTTTCAGTTTCAGCTTCAGTCTCAGTCTCAGTCAGTCTCAGTGGTACTCATTCGCGTAATGCCTCCTCACGACGTGTTTGATCACGTGTATCGGCTTCAATATCGACTGCAACAACGGCTGGTTTGTATGCTCCTGATTCAAACAGATCATGATCACCGAGTGAGGACTCAACATATCGAGTGAAAGCACGTCGGTTTGCGGGAAGTTTTCCATAGTAGACTGTCTCATCGACAAGATCATATACAGGGATTCGAGGCGATAACAACGTATTCTCGCCGATAACGGTGTTTTGACCGACATGGAAGCCAGACGTCACACGACAGCCAGCACCAAGCGCAGCGCCGGATTCAATAATTACTGGGGAGTCCTCAACTGGTTCGAGAACTCCACCAATGAGGGTATTTGCGCCGAGTTTAACATTTGAGCCAATCTGTGCACACGACCCAACAGTGTCACATGAATCAACCAACGTTCCGTTCCCAACATATGCACCAATGTTGACGAACGACGGTGACATCATGATACAATCTGAGCCGAGATGTGCACCACGACGGATAACAGTTCCATCAGGTGTATTTCGTGTTCCCCGGTCACCGAGGTCGTGACTCTCACGGAGTGGGAGGACATCATGGTATGTAACATCGCCATACTCTCGTGGACGTGTTTCTCGTAAACTGAAGTTCAATAGGATTCCCTGTTTGACCCATTCGTTTACCACCCACCCCGCAGGACCAGTCGTCTCACCTGTTGGCTCGGCTGCCCGGATATCACCAGACTCAATCGCTGCTAGGAATTCATCAAGGATAGTATATATTGCTGCGTCAGCTGTTTCGGCGGTGAGTTCATCAGCACTGTATTGCTGCCAAAGATTATGAATATCAGATTCGATGCTCATTATGAATCTCCGTTATGCGTATCACTATCAGTACCAGCATCTAAGACAGCATCGAAGTCATACCGCCCCGGGGAGCGTTCAGCAATCCACACTGCTGCATCTAAGGCGCCGGCTGCAAAGATACCTCGCGACCCCGCCCGGTGTGTGAGTTCGAGAACCTCATCGCCGCCAGCCATGAGTACCTCATGTTTACCAGCGATATCACCAGCACGACGTGCATGAACGCCAATTTCCGATTCGTGACGTGGCGCGTCGCCGACACGACCGTGAACGCGTGGGGGAGACTCAGATTTATTTTGTGCGGCTTCGATCTCATCGAGTAGCGTCACTGCTGTACCTGACGGTGCGTCGCGCTTTCCGTTGTGATGCGTTTCAGTCACTTCGACATCGTATGATGGAAGCGTTGACACAACCTCGCTAACGGCTCGACGGAGTGCTGCGATGCCGCGTGAAAAGTTTGAAGCCTTGAGGATAGCGGTCGTATCAGCAAGTGAGGAGATCACTGAGCGTTGGGCATCATCATACCCGGTTGTTCCAATGACGGCTGCAGTATCGACACTCGCCGTCCTAACAGCATCGAGATACTTCATACTCGCGTCTGGCGTAGTGAAGTCAACTAAGACATCAATGCTGTGTGTCTCAAGCGCATCTTTGAGTGCTGTCTCAGATATGGATATGTCATCGTCCACAGGAGTAATTGCATCTGGTGCAGCAGGTGAGTCAGCCGCTGGATTGACCACTGCATCAGGAGTTTGTGTGATTGCAAGTACGAACGCAATCTCAGAGTGCTCATTCGCCATCGACCGAAGTTCGGTGCCCATCCGACCGCTCGCACCAGTGATAGCGAGTCGAACGCCGGGTCCGGGCTCAGGTCCGGATTCGGGTTGTGCGGGCGAATTTGAAACAGTTGTATCGACAGGGTCCTCGTGTGTGTCTGTCTCTTGCTCAGACATCGATATAATTAGATGACCTCCGTCTGCCCGGCGAGTGCCATCTCACGATCAGCATTAAGATCGTCAAGGATCGATTCAAGTTTCATGCGATGTTTGTCTGATAGGTCAGTCAATGGAGGCCGAAGTGTCCCCGGACCGTACTCACGATATTCCATTGCAGCTTTCACTGGAATTGGGTTTGTTTCGATAAACAGATGCTCAAAGAGTGGAGCTAGATGATAATGAAGCGTTCGTGCACGCTCGTAATCGCCACTAACCGCTGCACCGACCATCGCAGTTGTTTGAGCAGGTTCAATATTCGCTCCAACAGAGATGACACCACTTCCACCAAGTCCACAGATTGGAAGCGTGAGGACATCGTCGCCGGAGAGGATAGAAAAAGACTCAGATCGGGTTTGTTCAATCACAGCGGATATCTGTCCAACATCTCCGCTCGCAGCTTTGTAGCCGATAATATTCCGATGTGAGGCAAGCGCAGCGACGGTCTCAGGCTCAATGTTCGTCCCTGTCCGTCCAGGGACATTGTAAACAATTTGTGGAATATCGACTGTATCGGCGATAGTTCGATAATGATCCTCAAGTCCGGCTTGTTCTGGAATGTTATAATATGGCGAGATTAACAACAACGCATCAGCACCGGCGTCAGCGGCACGCTCTGAAAGATTGAGTGCTTCCCGCGTCGAATTTGACCCTGATCCAGCAATCACAGGCACATCATCAACGGCATTGATGACTGTTTCAATCACCTCAATATGCTCATCATGGGTCATGGTTGCACTTTCACCTGTCGACCCAGCCGGAACGAGCCCGGAGACACCTGCTGTTTCGAGTCGTTGTGCATTTGCGGCGAGTATGTCGTGGTCGATACGTCCGTCTGGTGTGAATGGCGTTGTCATCGCAGGGAACACGCCAGTTAAATTAATATCTGTCATATGATATTTCTCGGTATGTGTCTGTTAATTAGTTGTTGAAGACGATACTGTGTTATACGATATGATCTCAGTAGCATGATTGTGGCGATGGCGCTGATGTACAGTGTCATATTAGCATGCCCAACGTGAGACACACATCGGAAAGATGTGTGAGTAACTCCGCCAAGGACAGAGGTGCTACGTCTGCCCAAGACTAGAAAATATGTATGAAACGCTTACGCTTGCGCTTGAGAAGAGTCCTTACTGTGCGTATATTTCGGATGAGGATTACACAGAATAAATCTACTCTCCACTTTTCAGTGCTGTTCTGATGAACGCACCGATGTCGTGGATTACAGATACTGCCACGGATCACTTTTTGACGATGAGTTGTCAGTGGTGATGCCGTGATGTCTATCACAATTAATTAGACAACTACACACTATTAAATACATTTCGTCATCGTATGAGTGCGATTCGATGCGCGAACGATCTCAGGATTCAGTGTCGGAGCTCTCCGTGATCATTGACATCCGCCAGCGTCCCAAAGCGCCGGAATCCCACGGCACTGCATCGCTCCGCTGGATTGTGATATGACGGGTTGCACTCTCCCAGCTGTGCCTGCGGTTGGAATCCGCTGGAGAACTCACACAAAAAGACCCTGGACTGTGCCAACTAATCGGGAATCCTCTGTCCACACAAAACAGGTGCAAACTCGGGGTCACGTTGATTCATGTCGAGACGGATAATTTCCGCCCTATTCAGATCAGCGTTGAGCGCCGCATCACACTCTCGTGACGAATGCCGTTTTGTTTCCGCATCACCGTACTGCGTGGATGTTATTCGTGGACGCGACGACCCTGTTGGTCGCAGTCGTTTTCCGGTAGCCGGGCAGATTCCCACGAGAATCGGATCTCCTCTTTTGATATCAAATTAAAGCCTTCAGTGAGTTTCTCCAGAACGCGCTGACTGGACTGTGAAGCCGTTTGTAGTTGATGTGAGTCTTTGACTCACCCTTCAATTCCAAGTCGTCGGGAATTTCGCCTAGTTCGTCCGACACTTGGCGGGGGTGAGAGATAGCTACGTTCCACAGTTTCGATGCACTTCGTCCGCGGTGGTCGAGCGACTCCTCTATCTGTGAGTAGGTGAGGACTTTCGCTCGGTAGGTGCGTGGATATATATCGTGGAGCTTCGTCATAACTGTTCATGTGATTTATCTAAAAGATTGGATTTGAGCGTGGAATATCCTACTGAGCGTTTGTGAACCCACCCCGGGGTCACATCAAAGCCCTGAGGCAGTCGCCTTGCCCCGCCTGTACAGCTAACCGCGCAGGGAGTGTCGGATTCATCCTGACGCTCAAGGGTCAGGTATTCTCCTTGATTACGATAACTTGTCATAGCTGGATTACCTGAGGCAGATCTCCAACTCACTCATCGGAAGTATCCGTTGGGCAGCGATTGTGAGAGCATCCAGTCCGCAGACATCATATAGACAAAATATTGACACACGTTCGACCGTAGATTAATCTATGAGCCGCATCCAAAGTGTGTATGACCGAGATTCATTCCGGCCAACGGGTTGCAGTGCTCGCAGACGCACAAAACCTCTATCATACCGCCCAGAGTTTGTATTCACAGAAGATTGACTATGGATCATTACTGAAGAAAGGCGTGTCAGGACGGGAGCTCACACGTGCAATTGCATATGTCATCCAAGCAGACGCACCTGAGGAAGAGACATTTTTTGAAGCACTTGTCGATATCGGGTTTGAACCGAAGATCAAACAGATCAAGACCTTCGGTGATGGTTCAAAAAAGGCTGATTGGGACGTTGGAATGAGTCTTGATGCAGTAACACTTGCCAACCATGTTGATACAGTTGTTCTTTGCACCGGAGACGGTGATTTCTCACGGCTTTGCTCACATCTAAGACATGAAGGGGTTCGGGTTGAGGTGATGTCGTTTCGTGAATCGACCGCTGATGAACTGATTGCTGCTGCTGATACCTTTATTGACCTTTCAGCACGACAGGAGACATTTCTGCTGTGAGTATGAGTGACGAATTAGTGACCGAGACCATCTCGGAGTTACGAACTATTGCTAACTACCAGTTTGGTGCCGGTGCTGGGATGGCACTTTTTCCCCCCGGAAGTGCAGATACGGTGACGATTCGCTGGTCGACAGGAGGGCGACCCCGGCAGGTTCTTGTATCAACTGGACGGCTTGTCTCATTTGGCACTGATGGTCGGTTTACACTTGGACTCGTTGGTGGTCGACGATTGGTACATACTCTCTCATCGCCGACTGCCCGCGTCATCGTCGGTGAGGAAAGTGATCGGTTTATTCGCGCCGGAAGAAACGTGTTCGCAAAATTTGTTCGTACTGTCGACCCGGCTATCAGACCGAAGGATGACCTCGTTGTCGTTCGATCAGATGACACCGTCTTAGGCGTCGGAAAAGCAAAATTATCAGCAGAAGGAATGCGCGACTTTGAGACTGGAATGGCTGTTTCGATCCGCGATAGTGTGGGCGAGGAGGTTGATGAGCAACCAAAGGAGAGTCCCACCGAATGATCGTCATATACTCATCAACAGTAACAGGCTTTCTTGAGAGTAGAAGGTGGGACTGGAGTTGGCGTTTCAGCGAAACGTCGGTCATACCAGTAATTGGCAATATGACCACTGTTTTTAATCACGCTCGCTCGCGCTGAGTTGACTTGGAACGCTCGGTCGCGCGTTCCGCTTCAAGTAACGAGGCTCACAGTGCCAACGAGTGATACCTGTGCAGATATACGTACGATGGGTTGATACGGCTCGGCTAAGCGGTTGGAGTTCTTACAGCTCATCATACTCTCCTCTCCCACTGGCGCGACTTTTTTGAGGGTGAGGCTGTTTTATTACGCAGTATGATTCATTCTCTCAGTCGCCTCGAGAGCCTATGTATCCACAGTCTCTAATATACTAAAGGAGCGAAATCGAACCCTGTGGCGTGACGTCTTCGGTGTCGTTATAATTCCGAACTCAATTCAATCAAAAGTAACTCAGAGACCAAGTGCCCGGATAAATGGGACACCACTTAGAAGGGCTCCAATGAGATATCCGCCGATTGCCCCTCCATTCAAAAGTGGGAGTCCGGCATGTGCTCGGTCTTTCGTCACGAGCCACATAAGAATGAATAATCCGATAAATGTCCCAATCATTGCCGTGAGTGCTGGAAGCGTCAATGCCGGGATACCGGAGATCCCAAGCGAGGGGGTCAGTTCAGTCGGAAGAAAAAACGCTGCACTCGCAACAAGAACGGTCGGCATTACAGCGTCACCGAGTCCAATGAAGAATGCATCTCGAACGTGCTGTTCTTCTGTGGAAGTCTCATCAGCGCTGTTGGTTGTGTCAACACCGCGTTCAGCCGATTCATCGGCAGTGTGTTCGCGCGTTTCAGTATCGCTTGAGGAACCATCTGTGGTTGTGTCATCTGTTGTGACTGGTGGAGTGTCCTCGCGAAGTGAATATGAGAGCGTTGTCGGGACAACAAGGACAACAGGGAGGTTCAGATCCATTACACCAGCCGCGAGATCAAGCATATGTTCAGTTCCATAGACACTAATTGCATCATATATCGCAAGAATGCTCAATAAAACAAGCGCTGGAAGAAGTCCAAAGCTAATTCCAAACAATCCGGCTGCACCTGCACCCATCAACACACCTGCAGCATCAATAACATACCACTCAGGATACACAATCAGAAGCACCGCCAGTCCGACAGCAGGGATAACTGCCAGCAGCGGCGAGAAGAAAACTGAAAACACATACCATGCGAGTGACCCGGCTGCAAGAGTGACAAATGCTTTGACAAGCCACTGCAATTCATATTTGAACGCAGCAAGCATTACCGCTGTTGCGACAAGAATTGCCCCGATGTATACAAGACTGTTTGTTGGATTTGTCGGGTCTTCAACCGTCTGATACCCCTGTTCATAAAATGTCGGGACGAGTGCAAGTGCACCAAGTTGAACAAAGAAAAAAAGTACCGCAGTAAAGCCAACACCGAAGGCAACGCGTCTATGCATGTGGTTACTTTTCGGTCATAATGTATCGGAGTTGTGTTTCGTGGTTTGATCGGCAAGAAATGATACGATTACGGTGTCATCTGGCGTATATTTTTTCTCCGAGCAGAGCTGCAGGCGAGTGGGTTTCGGCCGGGGTAATCGCGATATATGGCTGGGAGGTCGGACCGAACACATCAACAACTCGACCAACAGTCGAAAGCGATTCATCAATTGCTTCTGCACCGATTGAGGGGGGCTCGTGCATGTTATCCTCACACCGGGCAATTAACAAATGCTGGACATGCTGTGTTATTGTGCCAAGACGTTGCATAGGTATGTCACTCTCGAAGAAGATGGATGTAAGCAGCGACTGCTTGGACAAGGTCATTTTTACTTGAATCATCAGCACCTTTGACGATAACACGTCCGTTTGCTCCCCATTCACGAGGATGTGCAACATCATGTTCGATAACGGCATCATAACCAATCTGTTGGACAGCCTCTGCAATCTCATCAACCTCTGGATCCTCGATAGCATCCCGAAGTGAGACTCGACGACCATCAGATCGAGTGAGTGACGCGTCAAGATAGCGTGGCCAGATAACGTTCTCAACAGTCATGAACGAAGGACTACGGTGTGGCTATAATATACTGTCGACTGACGAGTATCGATAAAGCCACTATGATATTGATTTCAACCATACATATAATCTGTGCGCGCCTCAAGAGGGCTGATACAGCAATCACAGTCACCGTGCTGTGAGCAGAATGGAAAGTATCCGAGATGATCCACGAGTCGAATCAACAGAGAGGGTCCGGTCAATTCATAACCCCGGGATCATCTCACTGGCTCTCTCCCGGAGATTCTCGTATCAGAAAAGATCCACTGGCAGTAGACCGCGAGTGCTCTCTGTTCTAGTTTCAGGACCGGACTGCGTGGCATCTACAACGGCAAGCAGGGCGAGTGCCTCGGGGCTTGCCCCCGAGGTACTTCACGTCTTCAGACACATAGAGTGAAAGCAGATAGAGGATATTATTCAGGTTCGAATCCAGTATAACTAGTTACATTCGGTGTCAACCGCGCCGGTATGAGCGTTCGTCTCGGTTTCGTGATGAGTGTGGTGATAAAAATACACAAGCGCATCCCCCGAATCAGATTCAACCGGGTCAAAGCAGACGCGTTGGTAGCGGTCATTCTCAATAAGATTCACCATGAGTCCAGCATCATGTGCTGAGACGGAATCATATGCGTCATCACAGACTGGACACCGGTTTGGAGCGTCGTCTGGGACGCACATCATTTACCTTCACATTAGTATTCACGTAGTTATGTCATTCGACCTGAGTCGGTTCAAGCGTGAATCACGACCCCGAGTATGGAGTTCAGACCCAGCGTGATTTCGATATCATCAGCATCTATCAGTAATACGTTCAAGTGTAATTGGACATCCGCCCATCTGAGGACGCTGGAACCCCACGCACCGCATCGCTCCGCTGGATTGGGATACGATGTTTACACTCGAAGTCGCGCATACGGTTGGAATCCGTTGGGCGAATCATGAACAGAGAGTTTTGACTATGCCAACCGGGAACCCTCTCTTTGTTCGAACTGGACATAGATTCGAAGATGCTGTGGGTCATATTGAGACGGATACGTTCCGTCCATTGATATCCACGTTAAATGGAGCGTTGCACTCGTGACACACGAACAAACCGCGTTTGATGTACTAATTTTTATTTTCTGTGCTGTACGTCGAACATGTGTTGTTGGTGTCGCGCTCAGACATCTCTGCCTACACGGGTCTCGAAAGATGGAATATCCGGATAGGCAGTTGATAGTGAACTGTCGGAAGATTAAATATGAGTTCTTGATTCAACTCAGGGTCAAACGATCAGGATGTCGAACGTCGAACGTCTCAGATCGACGTTGCAGCACATTTCTTAGGCATCTGGACGATTCCGAGTACCCTTCGCGCGGAAGAATAAACATTGGGTTGAGCAGCTTAGACGCCGGCTGATTCTCGATAATCGTTCCTAGATAGAATCATCGCGTCTTTAATTAACAGCTGTTGTGACTGTGATTTCTGTCTCCGAAGTTGCAGCGGAATGCGCGACCGGGTATTCCAGGTGAAATCAGTCTGCGCGTGGGTTCGAATATAAACACTGATTATATTACCACCGGCTGATAACCTAACAGGAGAATTGTCATTTGTCAGCTACCCACGAGTGAAGTCGTGGGCTTGTGAGTAGGACTCCCGAGTTTCGCGCTCCCACACGAAAACCCCACGCCCCAGAGTTTCTCATCAGGGGCTTTCTCAGGAGTCTTCAACACGGGAGTCGGAGGGACTCGTTCGGTGTCGCCTGACTCCGGGGCTGGTTGACAGACAGCCCGTCCCACCGACCACTTCTGGGGCCTGTGGGACGTGTTTCCAGTTAAGTGACAACCCGGAGTCAAATCAGGCTGACGCGCTATTATCGCTGTGAAAGCATGGAGGACTGGATTAGCGGTGTACCGATGTGTCAGCGGGAAGTGTGGAGGGAACAAATAACAGACACACTGATGAGCAGCCGTTGTCAGCGATTGACATCGACTTCAGGAGCCTGATCGGCATCAGACTGCATGTTTGTTCGTGCTTCAGATTCCGATCGAGAAGCTGTGTCTGCGGCATCACTTGTAGTATCACCATCGGTCGAGAACTCAACAGATGCACCAAGTATTTCAGCAAGAGATGTCGTTGCTTGTCTTAGTTCATCAATTTGTTGTTGCTGCTGTTCTAACTGTGAGATAACCTCCTCTAATGATGATTCAAGAGTTTGAAGATCTGAGCGAAGTCCTGGTGGAACATCCTCTGTGAGTCGGGCAATCGTCTCGCGCATATCAGCCACGGTCTCTGCTGAAGCAAGGTCATATTCACCGGGGTTTGTAAGCATCTGTCGATGAGAGAGGATAGCCTCAGAGACACTTTCACTCCCATCTGGAAGTCGAATCGACAGTGGCTCTGCCGTCGAGGCGCTTGTGTCAACAATATTATTTACCTGATCACGGTTTGTGCGCTCGCTGTCATCGGGTGATGCGGCACTGTGATTTGAGTCCATATCTGGCGGATTTCGTGCGTGTCCTAATAAACTCTCGTCAGACAATAATAAATTATCCGATATAATTGGGACAGACAGATGATTCTTCCGACATCAGATTAATAGATCAGCAATCGGAACTGGGCGGGTCCCTGTCGTCGGTGGGTATGGCGACGAACAGGGCTCAGCTGGCGCGTTCCGCCCGTCAGGAGGAAATATGATGATGAATATATATCTTGTGTGCGCTCACATGCGTTGAAAATACTGGATTGCATCTATCATCGGCTAAGTTTCTTCCTTGAGAATAACCAGGGCGGTGACGTAACCAAAGAAGCAAAAACACAACCCCGAATACGTGGGGCTCGTGCACGCAATATTATTGAATCGTTGCCTCCGGACGCTGCCGTCTTGCGGGCATGCGATCTCATAGACTTGTTTCAGTCGCTTAAAATATAATGGTTGGATAAATTCGGAGCGCAGAATAATTGAAAGGCAGGCAAAACAGAGATAAAAACTCTATCTATTCAATCATTCCCATTGATGTCTGACAGTTGGCACAGTCTGATAGCGCAGAAGTCTTCAAACAACCAATATGAATAATGGATAACCTGGCGAGTTCACCAACTGGATAGCAAGTATATCCAGTGCCACCAAGTATACTCAGACAGTATCAGAAATATGTCCCTTGCAGACCGCGTCCGTGACCGCGTATCAGCAGTTGGTCAAGGATTCGACGGTGCGACTGATTTACTCACAATGCAATGGCGCGATGTCTTGTTCGCGCACTGGCGTGTTGACCCTGGGATTGTTGAGCAACAACTGCCACCAGGAGTCACTGTTGCAACCCACAACGGCGACGCGTTCCTTGGTATCGTCCCATTTGAGATGGCTGATATCAGACCTCGTGGATCGCCCATCGGTCGGTCATTTCCTGAGTTGAATTTACGGACGTACGTCCGCCAACCAGGTTCACAAACACGCGGTGTGTACTTTTTTAATCTTGATGCTGATGACACAATCGGCGTTGAGATTGCGCGGCGAGGGTTCAAATTACCGTATTATCATGCCACGATGGAACTAACGCGTGATTCTGTCGATAAAAGTGAGCATGACACGATTCATATTACAAGCAAACGGACCCAAGATAATGCAGCACCAGCACACTTCGAGGCAACGTATGGACCGGTTGAGGGGGCAAATTACATCGAACCAACTCCAGGATCATTGACTGCATTTCTCACAGAAAACTATCAGTTCTACACGGATGGGCGAACACTCTATCGCGGAACAATCCGTCACTCGTCTTGGAAGGTAGCAGAGGGTCATCTCACAATTAAAGAGAATACATTATTCACCGCAAATGGATTTGAACCACCGAGTGAAGGTCCAATTGTTCATTATGCATCAGATATTGACGTAACAGCAGGGTGGATCCAATCAGTCGGTGATCAATCAACAGAGTGAATACTTCCAGAGTTATATTCGTCGTATTCTCACGCTATCTCTTCAGTGTAAATATAACGGGAAGTCTCTCCGGAAATAGCCAGGACTTCTGATTTACTCACTCTCTCCCGCGTCTGCGTCAGTCTTTGCGTGTCGGCGATGAATATGAGTCAATAAACAGCATATACAAGTTATCAATAATTTGACTTACAGTGATTGACTAGGCTCACAAGGGAATATCACGACTGCATCGATAAGAAAAATACCGTTCATCGCGCATGAGTTGTCAGCATGGTAGTTGATCTAATACTGATAATCATTCATACTGTGGCAGGGACAGTGTGGATTGGAAGTGTCGCATTTATGACCGTCGCTGTGCTTCCCACTGCCGCGACGGGTGACATCGATGCGACTCCACTGGAACGGATTGTTGGACGGTTGATGACGCTCTCTCGGAGCGGGACAGTCCTGACGATTCTCACCGGTGGCTATCTCGCTGGGACAACATATACAACTGAAACATTGATCAATACTGTTGATGGTAATCTTGTACTCACAGCACTACTGATGTGGCTCATACTTGCTGTGTCCGTTGAAATTGGTCGTCGAAGGCTTGTGAGTGGACTTCGAGCAAAACGTGTTCGCGCACCCGTTGCTGCGTCTCGTCGAAGCTTTCAGATAGCCACCGGAGTGAGTATGCTATTGCTCGTGAACATTGGACTGCTTACAGCGAATACGGTTATATGATGATCTCTAAGTATCCACAGAATACGAGAAGAGACTAAGTATCGCCGTGATGAAATGAATCACCCAACATTAGATGATGAAGAGGTAAACAGTGAGAAGTATATATCTACATGAAGAGATATGTTGGCAAAAATATAATATTTTCGATATTTTATTATCATAATAAGATAAATCAGCAGTTGAGGATGTCTGTGACACCATCAATGCTTGAAATGGCAAGACAGACTACAAAACAAACTCGTCGTCGGATCACAGACGAGGGTGATGCATTTTCCACGTTTCGGTTCACTCTACAGGCAGGCGGTGCAAATCAGTGTTTAAACGATACAGACACAGACGCAGACACAGCCCAGATTGACATTATTCATGATAGTAGGTACTCTCGATCAGAACATTTCTGTCGGGATACCCCTAGTTTATCTGATGAGGTCGATCAACAGACGGAGTTTTTCTCTCCAGGGGTGATTACTCAATCGCAGGCGCAATCAATCGAAACAGTGGATGATGTTTGTGATTTATATGATAATACGGTCCTTTCGACTCCGCATGCGGACATGACCGCGATGTCGGTTCCGATGCATCTCACCGCAGAATTTGGTCCAGCAGTGGCACAGTCACTATTACTTAACGCTTCGCTCACTTCAACTATCCGCAGTCGAGTTATCGCTGCCTCAATGGTCTCGATTGCTAATCGGCAGGCATGGAAAAGCCGTCTTGACGCCGAAATCAAAGCCATCGACTCAGCAGGTGCAATCGTCGATGAAATTCTTGCAATTCTTATTCGTATCCGTGAGACGGTCCCAGGGACTCGGTCATCTGCTGGTTGTCGACAGACATGTCAGCATATCAACTTTTTGATGTCCCAGGTTGATGATGCTATTACGAGTAGACAGGTGGTTATTGAACAACACTGTCGTATACTTGGATCAACACATGGCATGGTATCAGAGACATTGTATCGAGACTGCTCACATACGCGACCGGTGTTTCAAGCGCTGGCAACAACCAAGCAAATGCTTCAACGAACACGAACAAAGATAGCGAAGACTGAGCAGACAGCACGGTCGTAATATTCTTTATAATTATAGCGATGCGCAATTGATGATATGCGTCTAGAGTAACAACTCAGACGGGACGATATTTATGCTGTCATCTCTTATATGCAGGAAACATCCATGCGTGTGTACCGACCGTTGATTGGCATCACTATCTTTTTTCTCAATGAACCAACTTAACCCCCGGATTCGGTTTTTGTGGATTGGTCGTGCTATCGCAATTGCAGCGTTACTCAGTGGGATTACTGCTGGCGCACGATGGTTATTGAATCTCTCTGTGATACCTATTTGGGCACCAGGAGTGACATTCGTTGTCGTTGGTGGTCTTGGGATCATACTTGCGGTTGCTCGATATCGAATTTGGCGATATGAAATCAGGGCGGATTCGATTTATCTCGAACGAGGTGTTCTCACACGTGTTCGAACGGTTGTCCCATTCGTTCGGATTCAACACGTCGATACTGCGCGATCACCGATTGAACGTTTTAGTGGGTTAGCAAGTACTGTTGTGTATACCGCTGGATCACGAGGGGCTGACGTTGCTGTTCCTGGTCTCAGTCAGACGAACGCAAATGAACTTCGCGAACGTCTTCGAGAATTAGCAATCCAATCAGAAAGCGAGGACGCGGTGTAGTGATGACCCAGATACGGACACTCTCACCACTATCAATTCCGTATCGTGTCCTCCAGCGCAGTGGGAGTATAGCGTTTGCACTTGTGTTCGTGCTAACTGGTCAAGGAGACCTCCCTGAACTTCCTGTGATTGGAGTTGTCGATTCAACTGTCATTGGTGCGATTGCAATCACAATTGCGCTTATCCTTGTCGGATATGAGACTGCGTATGTCAGGCGATTTCAATATAAGTTGACTACTGATAGTCTTGATATCGACTCAGGGGTTCTTTCTCGGCGAAATCGTGAGATACCGCTTCGTCGGATTCAGAACGTTGATATTTCTCGAAATATTATTCAACGAGGTCTCAATATTGCTGTTGTTTCATTTGAAACAGCAGGTGGTGAGTCTACAGAGGCGACCCTGCGGTTTGTCTCGGCCGAAGAGGCAAAACGGCTACAGCGTGAGGTCGGACGGCGAAAGCATGATGAGAGTGACAGACGCACGACAAATGCAACGGACACAGAAGAGAGCGAACCAACTGACGTCGAGAATAAACCGAGCGGTGCTTCAACAGATTATACAGTTGAGAAATTATTCGTGCTCGACGACAATGAATTAGCACTTGTTGGGTTCTTTTCAATTGATCTTCGGGTTCCCGGATTGCTTGTTGCTGGGCTTTCAACATTTGGTCCCATCGTGACAAATCTCGTCCCAGCCGCGAGTCCACTCAGGTCACTGCTGACACTCATTGGCGGACCGTCAGTGCTAACTGGTGGTGTGAGTGCTCTGTTGGCACTTCTGCCGGTCCTTCTTGGGGTTGTTCTTCTTTCGTGGCTCGTGGGTGCAGCCTCAGCCGTGACATCATATTATGGATTCCGGCTCACTGAAACGAGGGGAGAATTGCGGTATGAACGAGGACTTTTCCAGCGGTATGATGGTTCGATTCCGTTTGAGAAAATCCAGACATTGACAATTGAGGATGACCCACTCAAGCGGTACTTTGGATACGCAACGCTATATGTAGAGACAGCAGGGTATGCACCTGGGCAAAGTGGCAGTGGAGGTCGCGGCTCAGAGGTCGCAGTCCCGCTTGCTCAGCGGGATCGGATAGATGAACTGATTACACGCATCGAACCCGTTGACACAATTGAGTTACAGCGCCCACCGAAGCGCGCACGACGACGATATCTCGTTCGGGCTGGACTCATCGTCGGCGCAGTGATTACTGGATTGTTTGTAATTAGTACTCTTACATCAATTGCGTTCCCATGGTGGGTTGCGGTTGGCTTGCTCCCGGTTGGAGGGGTCATCGCCATTGCACTGTGGCGTCATCGGGGACACTGGATCAGTGAGGACCACTTTGTGACGCGAAATGGCGTGTTTACACGAGAGACTCGGATTGTGCCATTATACCGGATTCAGACTGTCATCGATACACGGACCATCTTTCAGCGACGACTCGGACTCGCAACTATTACAGCTGATACTGCTGGGTCACGATCACTTGGTGGGAGTGATGCGCAGGCGGTCGATATCAGTGCGCAACGTGCAACGACACTTCGGACAGAACTCGAAACACGTCTTCAGCGAGCAATCCACAGCCGACAGGATCGGATAGAAACACTCTCTATCGGTGGCATGTCATCATCAGGATCAAACTCAGACTCAAACTCAAACTCAGAGTCAGGGTCAGAGACAACTGCGAGCAATGAACCTGAGATGGTCACAACTGAGGATAACACTGAGATATCGACAAATCAGGTGGAGACAAAGAATGACACGACTGCGGGCGATGCTGGTCATCTAGAAAAGGATCATAATCGTGATGACAATGGTGACGATGATGGCAATAATGATGACACCGAAGAGACACAGAGGGGTGAGGATGAAACCGACGACGCCGTTGAATCCGAGAGCATGTCGACTGAGGAAACTAACTAAATTCCACTTGTCTAAATTGACTCTCAGTGTGCCAGTTCATCGAAAAGAGCGATGAACGCATCAGCCGGATCAGTCTCTCAGATAAAAAAGATGGAACGGAAGATGAAGCTGAGGACTTGACATCCTCCTCGGCCTGAAGGCGGGAGGAATCCCACGGCACCGCACCGCTGCGTTGAGTTGGGGAATTTCAGGTTGACAGACTCCCAAGCCACCACACCGTTCGAATCGGTGTGGGGCCGGTCGATGGGTAGTCTCTTGGGAGTGCCAAACCCCCGGTACTCCTCTCGTTTGTCAGAGTCGGACGCCCACGCCCAGAGTTGTTTTTGCCTCGGGGCCTCCGACACCGACAGACTTCAGCGGACACGGACTCGGAGTTACTTTCATTGCGAGCTTCGCCCGGTGTTTGTTGTTTGCACAGAGGGCACACCCTGGTTCCAGCGTGGGCGGACACTCATACTCGAACCGCCAGTTTCGGGCGCTCGGCGACACTGGGGTCGTAACCACTGCGCCAACATTAACATTCACATATGCGCTGTTTTCGGACACAAATGTGTGGAATTACCACTGTGACGGCGCGTATCCACAGCCTCAGTGGGATTGCGCCTGCTCCGCGTATAAGCACTCACCAGACCACGAAACTGCGAATATCTCGAGTGGGAAGGCAAGCCGTGTGGTGGACGACCTCAGAATCCAAATCCAAATTTGGATCTAAATCGAAGCTCAAAGATACTTCGTTTAGTTTTTCTGTTGATTGAGACGAATATAGAAAACAGCTCACTCAATGTATGATTGGTCATCTGCGTGGTGCAGGAAGTATTCCTCTGTCTGCCGTGAAGCATGGTTATCAATTGTTTGTGCTGTGATTGTCGTGATTCGAAATTGAAGCAGAACGCCGAAGATGGCATTTCAACTCAGATAGGTGTAATTTCGGAGAGGAACAGTAGTCATCTTCCCAGTTACTGTTATGATGAGGAAGACGAAGAGGGGTTGCGCATGCGAGCGGTTTCAATTTCCTGTTTAAACAGTTCTGCTGTTTCTGTGATTGACTCAAAATCACCGGCGGCAATCGCATCCGTATCCATCAGTGCACTTCCAGCACCGACGACTGCCGCACCAGCATCAATATAGTCTGCAACGTTATTCACATCGATTCCTCCCGTCGGCATCAATGGCAGCTGTGGGAGTGGTCCAGCAATACTTGAAAGATGCGTTGGTCCAACTGTTGCTGCTGGAAATATCTTGAGAAGATCCGCACCAGCCTCGTATGCATTCAGTGCCTCTGTCGGGGTGAGGATACCTGGTGCAACGAACGTTCCTCTTCGATTACATGTTGCTACAATATCAGGATCAAAGGTCGGTCCAACAACGAATTCAGCACCGCTTGTTATCATATCGTTGGCTGTCGGCACGTCAAGCACAGTGCCAGCCCCGACAATCGCCTCTGAATCGCGGAACGATGCACGGACCTCACTGATAAAGGTGGCTGCATTAGCATTGTCAGCGGTTATCTCATATGCAGTCACACCACCGTCATGAAGCGCTGTTGCAACGTCAATAATCGTATCCGCATCAGCACCTCGCATAACAGCAACAACACCGCTGTCTCTCAGTCGATCAAACGCGCTTGATATATTATGAGTCATCTCGTTCAATCAATATTGATTTCGGAGTTGTACTGAATGTTGCCCCAGTTGAGTCATATCGACTTCGAGTCGAGTCGAGTAGTGGGGACAGGCCAGTGTCAATCAGTCTGTGGGACGGCTCTCGTACCGGCAAGGAATGCGACAATCGCAACAGCCGCCACAACACCGAGATTAAACAGTGGGGTTGTTGTTGCTTCTAGATATGTCACTGCTCGAATCCCTCGGGCAACATATGTGAGTGGTGACAACTCTAAGACAGGGCGGAACCAGACCGGGAGGAGCGACGGGGTCACAAATGTCTCAGAGAGGAATAACAATGGAAGTGCAATCGCGTTTGACGCAGCAATGACCCCATCCTGAGAATCTGCAACACGACCAATAATCGCCCCGACCCCACAGAATAAGATAACGCCAAGAATAATGAATGGGATGATAAACAATATTGTCATATTCAATGGAAGTGTCGTGTTGGTTACAAACACCGATAAGATCAATAACAATCCAGCAGCGATGCCGATAACGACCACATTGACAAGTGATTGTGCAAGGAGCCATTCACCACGAGATAATGGTGTCGTTGCAAGCTTTTCAAAACGGCTTCCACTGCGGTATCGGGCGACAGTACTCCCGACGCGCGATAATGGGGTAAATAACACTACGACAGAGAGATATCCAGCAGTATAATACGCCTGAGGTTCAGCAAAAAGACCACCACCTGTTGGTTGTGTTTGCACCAGTGCACCGAAGATAACCACGATGATTGCTGGAAAAAAGAACGTAAAAAACACCGCTGTTCGTCGGCGGAGGAACGCATGCCATGCTGCGGTAAATTCAGCACGAATCCGGCTCCGGCGAGTCATTGATTAGACCCCTTTGTGGTTGCTGTCGTGACGGTCTCTGATAGATCATCGTCATCAGTATGAATATCACCACCAAGGGGACCAACATCTCTCTGTGAGTCTGGCTTCTCGATAATTTCGTCAGCACCGAACATCTCACCGGACAATTCGAGATACACATCCTCAAGATTGGGTTGTTTCCACGTGAGTGATTCAACAGTTACGGTGGTCATATCAACCGCATCAATCACCTCACCGATATCGCGTGGACCAACAGCCTCAACGACCGTGCGAGTACCAGATGCTTTCGTCTGCACATCGAATGGAAGTGATGAAAATGCTGCTGAGTCAAGCGCAGTCTCAGTTTCGATTATGAGCTTATTATCCCCGGCATGACTCTCAATCAGCGACTGAGGGTTACCAACCGTCAGTAATTTTCCATCGTTTAGAAATCCCACACGGTCGGCGAGTCGTTCGACTTCCGTCATTGAATGGCTTGTTAGAAAGACAGTTGTCCCACCGGCGGCGAGTGTTTCAAGAAGCGTCCACAGGGAGCGACGACCTGCGGGATCGATACCAGTCGTTGGTTCATCCAAAAACAGAACTGCAGGATCATTGATTAATGCGATGGCGACACAAACACGTCGTTGTTGTCCACCTGAGAGTGTTTCATACCATTGTGTTGTTGGGTCATCGCTGAGACCGACATCAGCAAGGACGCTCGCAGGGTCACGGGGATTATCATATAGTCCTGCATAATACTCGATGAGTTCGTGCGCTGTCAGCCGACCTGGAGGTGTAAATGACTGAGGGAGAACACCGATTTGTGACTTATCGAGCTCACTGGGAGTGACTCCAAGAATTGACAACTGTCCCCTCACCGTTGTCGTTCCAGTCAGTGCACGAACAAGTGTTGTCTTCCCAGCGCCATTTGGTCCGACCAGTCCAAACATCTCCCCTTGATCAACTGAAAGTGAAACACCATCGAGTGCTGTTACGTCGCCGTATGATTTATACACATTCTCGGCGGCGAGTGCCGCTGTCATATATCTTTATTCACAAGATGATATGGTAAACAGTTCGAATCACATGAGTCGCCGGATAACAATACCAGCTCAACTCGGCTCAACACAGCGTAGCTTTGCCGTTGTCTCAGATTGAGAATTGATTCCGACAAGACAGTCGACAAGCCTGTGATATCTCTATCAGAATCACACTGACAACAGGAGTAATTGGAGAGCCAAGCTTATCCGAAGTCCACCCTATTATTATGTATGGATATCAATATTGTGGCGGGTCAGGGAGCACAACTCCCGATCCAGGCTGGGATTGGTCTTGGCACGTCCCTTGTCGGGTTGCTTGGGTTGTTCCTTGCAATCGTCACTGTTTATCAGATGGTTGAGATTGTTGATGCATACGAAAAGGAAGCATTGACTGTCTTTGGTGAGTTCCGTCACCTACTTGAACCGGGAATTAGCTTTATTCCACCGTTCGTCTCACGGACGTATGCATTTGATATGCGAACACAGACACTGGACGTTCCGCGACAAGAAGCTATCACGCGGGACAATTCGCCGGTCACTGCTGACGCTGTTGTATATATCAAGGTCATGGATGCAAAGAAGGCTTTTCTTGAAGTTGATGATTATAAAAAAGCCGTTTCAAATCTCGCGCAAACAACTCTCCGAGCAGTGCTTGGCGACATGGAGCTTGATGATACGCTGAATAAGCGGCAGGAAATCAATGCGAAAATCCGTGAGGAGCTTGATGAGCCAACAGATGAGTGGGGAATTCGGGTTGAATCCGTCGAAGTAAGAGAAGTCAATCCGTCAAAAGAGGTTCAACAAGCAATGGAGCAACAGACCTCTGCAGAGCGCCGACGTCGTGCAATGATTCTGGAAGCACAAGGAGAACGTCGATCAGCGGTTGAACAGGCAGAGGGTGAAAAGCAATCGAATATTGTCCGTGCACAGGGTGAAAAGCAAAGTCAGATTCTTGAAGCGCAGGGAGATGCGATATCGACGGTGCTGCGGGCAAAGTCCTCAGAATCGATGGGTGAACGTGCTGTTATCGAACGTGGGATGGAGACGCTCGAATCAATTGGTGAGGGTGAATCGACGACGTTCGTCCTCCCGCAAGAATTGACCAGTCTGCTTGGTCGGTATGGTCGACAGTTGACTAACTCAGACGTTCAAGAAGAAGCTGGACTTGAGAGTCTTGATTTCGATGATGAGACACGTGAGTTGCTTGGACTTGATGACATCGAGAAGATTCTCGGGCAGATTGACGAGGCTGCAGAGATGGACCTAGAGGAATTAGAACAGGAAGCCGAAGCAATCAAAGCCGGCGAACCGGGGAATATCAAGGATGCAGATCAGATTACTGCTGAAAAAACTGAAGAGATGCAGGATGGCGAGACAGAGCGCGCCGTTGAGACCGAGCGCGAGTAGGTGAGCAAGATATCGGTTACATCGATCATTGCAATTGAGTCCATGATGGCTTAGAACGGACAGTGAGGACACAGCAGCTTTCTTTATGCCTGATTACATTTTTAGTACCAGAATGAATGGCATTGTGACTCAATGTATCAATGACCTGCAGACTAATTGAAATTTATACCAATGGGAAATCGCGATATCGACGAAGATAAACGGGCGACACTGCGACGGTTCGCGACGATTGGTGCCGCGTCACCACTTGCAGCACTCGGTGGAGGAAAATTAAAATCAAGAGCGGACACGACAGATGAAGAAGGTGCACAGAGCCGGAAAGGAGAACACGAACAGACAGAGACTTCTGTGGGGACAGAGAAACGTAGTGAGGTCCGTGAGGCAATCGTTGGCTATGTTGGTTCAGCGCCCGGAGTGCACTTCTCGAAGGTCCGTGATGAACTACAACTTGGGACCGGTGAGACGCAATATCACCTCCGCCGACTTGTCGACGGTGAGAAACTCACCGTTCATCGCGATGGCGATTATAAGCGATTCTTTCTCAACGGGCAATTTAGCACATTTGAGCAGGTGGCACTTGGATTTCTTCGCCGGGCGACCCCACGAGGAATACTGATCGAGCTTCTAAAAGACCCGACAGCAACTGGTGCTGACCTTGCCGCAGTTCTTGATGTCTCACAAGCGACAATAAGTACATATAGCTCAAAGCTTGTCGATGCTGGACTCATCTCTCGCAGTGACGGGGATACTGTCAGACAACCTGAAATAATCCTTAGATTGATACTCAGATATGCAGATTCGCTCGGAGCAGATGCAGTCACACTCGCCGATGAGGCGGACGAATTGATTCAGTACAGTCCATAGTTGTACTCATAACGCATGACGCGTGATTCGTGATTCGTGAGATACCGATTTGTGCGTTGTTAATGTGTTTTCAGCGACGATCGGGTTCAAGGATGACTTTCCATGTCGTTCCCGACGAATACCCCCACTTTTCAATAGTTATGATAGTAGTCTCATCAATAATCGCAGGCATATTCGCGCCCACTTCTTTTGCTGAGAGACCAAGCTCAGCAGCAATCAGTCGAGATTTGAAATATGTTTGCTGATCAGCCTGTTCTATAAGATACTCAAGGATTTGTTGCTGCTTCTTGCTCAAGGTCGTTGACTCACTGTGACACTTAGTCGTCGCCGCATGCACATCCGCGTCTATCCCTGGCTCTGAGTTCGATTCTGACTGTGTTTCAGTTTCAGTTTCAGTTTCTGTTTTCGTTATTGTATTCATATATATGATAATACGTTGGATGCTGTATGAGCAGTTTGGTACAGACGTTTAATCCACCGCCGTCTGTCGATTAAGTACCGAGTTGATTCCCCATAAGCGGCTTTGTGACGGCTACAGAGCGATCAGAGGTACAATCGGTTAATTATTTCAGGCTAAGTTGTTTGGATTCTGCGTCATAAGACAGAAAGTTCATACATCGTGCACCGCCAGTCACTGGCAATGGAATTTCCGTCTGCTGGGTCAACGAAGTCAAATATAATTGAAAGCGATGACACCGTCGCCACAAGGGCAGACGATCAAGTATCCGATAGTAATGAACCGCCAGCAATTGGAGATGATGTGAATGTAAGCGTCGTTCTTCCAGCATATAATGAGGAGTCAACACTCGAATCAACGGTCGAAAAGACAATTCATGCACTCGAATCTTTTTGCGACCCAACTTCGATTGAAATAATAATTGCTGAAGATGGGTGTACGGATAACACACCGGAGATTGCGGATCAACTCGCTGCTGCGGATGATCGCATCCGACACATGCACAGCGACACGCGATTGGGACGAGGAGGTGCACTTGAGCAAGCATTTGAGTTCGCGAATGGGGATGTCCTCGCGTATTTCGATACGGATCTTGCGACTGATATACGTCATCTTGAGGAACTCATTACTCGCATACAAACCGGTGAGGCTGATGTTGCAACCGGGTCACGATGGTTGCCTGAAAACATTGCTGATCGTCCAGCAAAACGCGGGATTCCAAGTCGGATTTATAACACACTTGTTCGCCTGTTCCTTCGGTCAGATCTTCGTGATCATCAGTGCGGGTTTAAAGCATTCAGCCGGGAGGCGTTTGAGGTACTCCGACCTCTGGTTGAGGATAGCCACTGGTTTTGGGATACCGAAATGCTCGTTCGGGCGCAGCGGGCAGAACTAACAGTTGTTGAGTTTCCTGTTGAGTGGACATCGAAGGGCGATACAAAGGTTGATCTTGTTCGGGATGTCTTCGGGATGGGTAGTCAGATTCTGCGGACATGGTGGCAGATATCAGTACAGCCACGACTCTCTGCACGGGTGAGTCTCGGAGCGGGCGCTGTGCTGGCAGTTGTTGCACTGGCGCTAATGACGCAGTACATTGACTTTAATACCGTAATTACTGAAGTTCGTGCTGCTGATCCATGGTTGGTCGGTGCTGCGACGATTGTGTATGCGCTCTCATGGCCAATTCGTGGACTACGATATCGTGATATTCTGTCTGAACTTGGATATTACGAACGCATTCGATTCCTCACTGGCGCGGTCTTTATTAGTCAGACAGGGAACCTTGTCTTCCCTGCTCGAGCGGGTGATCTTGTTCGTGCATATGTGATCAAAGCACGGCGAGGAATTGCCTACCCATCAGGATTCGCGTCGCTTGCAGCAGAACGTGTATTTGATTTATTAACGATTGCATCATTAGCTGGATTCGTTCTATTAGGATACACGGTGAGCGGTCAAACAGCGATACTCGCGCAGACAATTACTGATGCTGAGGGTGCTGGTCGCGTGGCTGTTGTTGTCTCACTAGGTGTTGGTCTAGTCGCTGTTGCAGCTGTCTGTGGGATTATACTGAGCGCACGAAGTGATATCGATATCCCGTCAGCTGTTGTGTACCGAGTGAGCACTGACAGTTATGCTGAGATGGTTGTCGGTGTGATTGATCGGTTCATTGAGGATTTACAGACAGTCGCGGGGACACGTCGTGGATTTGTTCGGATTGGAGCAACAAGCATTCTTATTTGGTCAATCGATGTCGTGACCGCACTTGTTGTCTTACTGGCGTTTACACCTGGATTGGATGCGATACAGCTACTCGCGGTGAGTTTCTTTGCTGTCAGCGTCGGAAATCTTGCAAAGGTTCTTCCATTATCACCTGGTGGCGTTGGACTGTATGAAGGCGCATTTACATTGCTTGTTGTTGGACTCACGCCAATTACTCCAAGCGTTGCTATTGGCGCTGCAGTTGTTGATCACGCTGTGAAGAATCTTATCACAATCATCGGTGGATATGGATCGATGCTCGGATTGAATGTTTCATTGATGACTGCTGTTGAGGAAACACGCGATGTGCGCAATCGTGAGACAGATATATCGACTGAAGGAGTGACGCAGACACAAACACAAACACAGACGCGTAATCAATAATCACGAGATCTGTTGATCATATGTACTGACTGTTCGTTTACAGCCATACATCTCATAATAAATCTAACCGGATCGACGGTGAAATGACATCACTGCGGTTGTTTGCAGGAATCGTCAGTTCAGTCCGTCCTTGATAGGTTTATTTGAAGAATATATCCCTAGAGGGTCCGTCTCGAATCCGTTTTTCCAGTTAAGTCGGTCAGAGGAGTGCATAGTGTAAGCACAGTCAGTGAATGTCGTATCATATCTTCCGCACTGAAAGTAATCTCAACAATCAATGCAACACTGACAGACGTAGTTCTGTACCCTCATGGATTAAGAAAAACACAGATTCGCAAAGACAGAGATGCGAACTCACCCCGGGTCACATCAAGCCCTGAGGCAGTCGCCTCAAACCGCCTGTACATACAATTTTATATCGAGAGTTAGACTGTCTATTTATGATTCGAACCACCAATCTAGAGACAGATTTTCACCAGGTAAATTATCGATGAGTCCCGATTTAGACGCTTTTGACTCACGTCGTTCGACCGTGTATGCACGTACTGGTGTTGTTGCAACAAGTCAACCGTTAGCCGCACAAGCTGGGATTCAATTACTCCAAAGCGGAGGTAATGCCTTTGACGCTGCTGTTGCGACTGCTGCGACGTTGAACGTTGTTGAGCCGATGAGCACGGGGATTGGCGGTGACGTCTTTGCGATGTATCGAACTGCAGAGGGCGATGTTGGCGCAATGCGAAGTTGTGGTGGTGCTCCTGCGGCCGCGACTCGTGAGGCTATTCGTGATCGTGTTAACGCCACATCCCCGACAATGCCTAGCTCCGGTCCGCTTGCTGTTACCGTCCCTGGGACTGTCCGTGGATGGGAACAGCTTCTCACAGATCATGGTCAGTATGGGTTTGAAACAGCACTTGAATCAGCAATTACGTATGCAAGTGAGGGATATCCTGTCTCAGAGATTATTGCCGATGCGTGGGCGCGTAATGCTGATGCCTTTGTTGATGCTGTCGGGAAAGAAACGTTTCATGTATCGGACGGCGTTCCATCCGTTGGTGACGTTATTCGACTTCCGCATCTTGCTGAAACGTTCGAAGCGATTGCTCAGGGTGGTGCCGACGCCTTTTATGAGGACTCACTTGCAACACAAATTGCGAGTGCTGTCCGTGACCGTGGTGGCTTACTTGAATCGTCTGATCTTGCAGACTTTGAGGCTGAGTATGTTGACCCGGTTTCAACGACGTACCGTGGCGCAACAGTGTATGAACTCCCTCCAAATAATCAAGGATTGATTGCACTCGAAGCGCTCAATATTGCATCTGAGATTGATGCTGGGTCATATACATATGATTCTGCGGATCGGATTCATTATTATGCAGAGTCATTGAAACGAGCATTCCACGATGGACATTATTACATAACTGACCCGACATTTGAGTCAGTGCCTGATCTCGCTGCGTCCTCGTACGCGGCAAGGCGAGCAGAACATATTGGTCCATACGCAAGCGATGTGAGCGTCGGGGGACCAGGGACACCCCCAGAGGATGGTGATACAGTGTTGTTAACAGTCGCTGATGAGGCAGGTAATGTTGTCTCATTGATTAATTCAATTTTTGAGCCATTCGGGAGCGGTGTTGTTGTGCCTGATACAGGAATCGTCCTTCAGAACCGTGGAGCATCGTTTAGTCTTGACCCCTCACACCCAAACACGCTTGAGCCGAAAAAGCGTCCATTCCATACACTCATTCCGGGACTGATTCAGTTCGATTCAGATGATTGGGCTGCATTCGGCGTGATGGGTGGGTACATGCAACCACAGGGACACCTGCAGGTGCTCGCGAATCTGATTGATTATGGATTTGATCCACAAGCTGCGCTTAATGCACCACGATGGCGCTATCGTAACGATGGCTCTCTCGCTGTTGAAGAACGGTTCGAAGACGGTGTTCTCGGAAAACTCGCTCGTCGCGGTCATGAGGTGACTGTTCACCCACCGAGTGCATTTGGCGGAGCTCAATTCACGCGCCGTCGTGGCGATGTGCTCTCCGGTGCGACAGACCCTAGAAAAGATGGGGCAGCAATCGGATTCTAAATTCCGAGTGCTGACCGCGTTGAATATGAGTCTATTGAGTGGTGTATCTGATGGACGATAACCAGTATTCTCGATTGCTGCGACATATGAGATACGTGCTATTACCCGACTGCCTGTGAGAGGTTCCCCCACTATGATTATGCTCATCGGTACTGAATAGGAGGGTCTTCGTCAGTCACCAGCGTCAACATCAGTATCAATGCGTTCTGTCGTCGGTGCTTCCGGTGGTCGAAGCGCAAGTGCTGCGATACCAGCGACAATCGCTAACCCCGCTCCAATCAAGAAAGCAACTGACCACCCGACCTGATTGATCAGCCACCCAGCAGCAGCCCCTCCAAAAACACCACCCCACATCTTTCCTGAGTATAATAGTGCATAGTTAGCTGATGAATTCGCACTTCCATAGTATGTTCCGACAACGCTGGGAAAGAGTGTGTATTGTGGGCTCCAAAAGAACGTTGTTATAATCACGGCTGCCAGGAATCCAAGTGTCGACTCATTTTGAGCGAAGTAGACGACCGCGGCAAGACCAATCCCACACAGTGTAAACGATACCGCCATTGCTCGCTCTCGTGGAACCCGATCAGAAAGGTCGCCAAGAATAAGCCGCCCCGCACCGCCGGCAATAGGTAAGAGCGTTGCAGAAGCAGTTGCTGTCACTGCTGTTAATCCAAGAGCATCTGCGAATGAGACGACCTTTGCGGTGAGCATCAGCCCTGCACCACTGACGGCAATGAACATGCCATACATTACCCAAAACTGCCACGTCCGAAGCACGTCCTGCCATGTGTACTGCGTTTCATTTGTAGCGGCGTTTGTGATATCACCGTCAGCCTTGTCGACCCGGGTTTTCTCAGTGCTTTTTGTCTGAGCATCCGTCCACCCCTCTGGTGGATCACGGAGAATCAGGGCTCCAAGAAAAATACCAAGCCCGATGATCACACCAAGTGTCTGAAGAACAAACGGATATGATGTCGCTGTTGCATTCGCTCGGACAAATGGAACCACAAGCGCGCTTCCAGCCGCAAATGCCATTGTTCCAACACCGGTGGTCAATCCTGGACGATCTGGAAACCATTTCAAAGCCGTGTTGACCGAAACAGTGTAGACAACTCCAACTCCGATTGCACCCAATGAGTAGAGAATGTATACCTGCCAGATTGCTGTTGCATATGCAAGTCCGATATATCCGCCCCCGGCTAACACTGCTGCGATGAATGAGAGAGCTTTCGGTCCGCGTTTATCTCGCCACCATCCGACGGGAAATTGCGACCCCGCTTGAAAAATTACGAACAGTGTAAAAACAGCACCGAGTGCTGGAGGTCGAACGCTGAATTGAGCAGCTAATGGCCCCTCGATTGATGACCATACATACTGATACGGACTGACAAGCGCCATACTTACCGCAGCAGCGAGGAGCAACCACCATCGCGAAAATCCAAGTTGGTCGTGAGCACGGGATGCATAGTCGATTTGCTCAGTATCGTGGCTCATCTGGTGATTGTGATTGGTAGTTGAGAAGGAAATGACCCTCCGCTCTCTTGATATTGATACTGATACCAATCACAACGATGATGCGGCTGATTGGTGTCGATATGTCGAGATAACGCTGGTTCAATCATAACTAACACGTCTATCGTTAGTTCCTATTCTGATACAACTACGAATAATACTGCTGTATTAATACGTTATATGCAAAAGTAGATATGATATTCTACCGGACATGGGACTATCGATATATAAATCCACATCAGAAATTTGATGATCTGGCTCTCTTATTACTGTGATTGTTGTTTAATTTGTGTGGGTTGAGCCCCTATATGTTACAGGTAATACATCGGCGCAAGCATTGATGGAGTAATTGATCATCACTGTGCGTTAATCAACATTCATGATTGAGATCAATGTCGCGTATCTGGTTTACTCATAATATGATAAACATCCGATGAATTACTGTTTATAAATCTGAGAGTTAGCCAATCCATCATAGGTGATCCCTCAATTTAATCCTTATAGGTATATGTACAAGGAATTTACGTACAGATAATTATTATCGTCAATACATTACAGTATTCGTATACATATATCCGCATTAAGTTTTATATTGTTTCACCCAATCGAGATATATACGATGATAACTGCGATTATGGGCGTGTATTGTGACAAGTTGGAATTTTTAGCCGAGAATAATATCCTGAATCGAGTAGCAGAATAACAAAATAAAATAAACTTTGTTCTAATATGTTTAATAAATTCGATAAATCTGATCTTGAGGGTCCAGAGATTGATCGACGCACAGCCGTTAAACTCCTCGCCGCCGGTGGTGTTTCCTCACTCGCTGGGTGTACTGGTGAATCTGGTGACCCAGGTGAAGGCGACGCTGAAAATGCCGCAGGTGGTGCAGAGAGCGAAGGTGGGTCGGCTGGTGGTTCGATTACCGCAGGATGGAATATTGACCAAATCGAATATCTCGATCCGCACTATATCGACAAAGGTCAAGAAATATATCTTTCGTCAAACATCTACAGTGGGTTAGTGAAGATCGGTTCTGATGGGTCAATCACCGGTGATCTAGCGAAGAACTGGACACTTCCCGACAGTTCTACGTACGTGTTTGATCTCAAAGAGGGAGCAACGTTTCACAATGGGGATCCTCTCGATGCAGAGGCAGTCAAGGCCTCGTTTGAGCGACTCATGAGTCTTGATGACTCTCCTCACCTTGGAAAGGTTTCTTCTGTTGAGGAGATCACCGCCGAAGACTCGACAACGCTTCGAATTAGCCTATCGGAGACCGTTGGACCGTTCATTTCATTTTTAACACGCGGTCCGGGACGGGCAGGAACCATTGTCCATGCGCCAACTGCAACAGACAATCCAGAAGAATACAATCGTATGCCCGTTGGGAGTGGAGCATTCGAATTAACCAATCGGGAATCTGGAGAATATCTGCAACTTGAGGCACATGATGGATACTTCGAAACTGATAGTGACGGGAATGCTCTCCCGTATCTCGACTCAATTCGGATTGATTTAATCCCTGAGCCATCGACAATGTGGACGGCGATTCGTGGGAGTGAGCTTGATTACTCAATCAGTATTCCCCCACAGAACGCTGGTCAAGCAGAATCAATGAGTGACCTCAGCGTCACCGGTTCGAATCCTGGTGCATGGTTCTGTGTTGCACCGTTATGCACTAATCCAGCCGAGGTTGAATGGGACCAATACGCAAGTGGTGAGGCACAATCGAGTGACAAGTGGTCGAGTGAGGACCTCCCGACGACAAGTAAGGAAGTTCGGCAAGCAATTTCAATGGCTATCGACCGCGAAGCATTAGTTGAGCGTGCATTCTTCGGATACGCAAAACCTGCTCATTCTGTGTACAATCCTGCGATTGCATGGCTACACGATGAGGAACCAGATCCAGGTCAGTACTACGACCCAGAGACCGCGAAACAATTGCTCGATGATGCTGGATATACGGGCGAGCCACGAATGTCTCTCTCGCTGCTTGGGACGCCAGGGGATGAGCGTCGGATGACGGTCATTCAGAGTATGCTATCAGAGGTCGGCATTGAAGTTGAACTCAATATTCAACCATCCTCTGCATACTGGGATAATCTCTATCAATACTCAAATGAGCTTGTCATGTATGATGGCTATGTCGACATTGACCCTTGGATGTCATTATGGAAGCAACTAAAAACGCCAGTTGAATCTGGATCTGCTGGCAAGTGGCAAGCAAATCTCTACAACAATCCTGAATTTAATACTTTACTTGAGGAGGATGCTCGGACATCAGACCCCGATACAAGAACGGAACTACTTCGTCAAGCAGAGGAGATCTTTATTGAAGACGCACCATGGGCAATGACAACGTTTCCGCTCATT
>KE356560.1:753733-756467 GCA_000415965.1 Haloquadratum walsbyi J07HQW1 | reverse complement strand
CGATATACACGGGTGAGGCTGTGCTTTCACGCATCCTTGGCGCGGCTGAACCAACATTAGCCATCGGTCTCATTGGTATCACAATCGCGCTTTTCATTTCGATTCCAGCCGGTATCATTAGCGCAACTCGCCGCAGCCAGTGGGAAGATCATGTGGCGACAGGGATTGCGTTTCTCGGCATCAGTATGCCCTCGTTTTGGATTGGTATAGTACTCCTGCTCACAGTCGGCACTGCGATTCCGTCAATCCCATCATATGGCTATGCACCAATCGATGAAGGACTGCTATCGTGGCTGAGTCATATTATCCTTCCTGGTCTTGCTGTTGGGCTCCCATACGCCGGGATTCTGACTCGGATGACTCGGTCATCAATGCTCGAAGTACTAAACCAGGATTATATGCAAACGGCCCGCGCTAAAGGGCTATCACCACGGTTGGTTTTGTTGAAGCATGGACTCCAGAATGCCCTTCTCCCGGTCGTGACTATCGCTGGGATTCTATTCGCGCTCCTTCTCGCTGGGATAGTCGCCGTTGAAATCGTCTTTGGAATACAAGGTTTCGGTCGATTACTTATTCGCTCAATTGAGCGTCAAGACTTCCCACTTGTACAGGGATCTGTCATTATTATCTCGATTATTTTTGTATTCATGAATCTCTTTATCGACTTAGTATACATGTCAATTAATCCAAAAATACGATATGGGAGTGACACCTGAATGGGAACCGAGTATGATAATTACAGCCCTGACACCGAGAATACCTTCTTTGGTGTTCGATTGGATCGGTTCGACCGTCTCCGTGAGACAATCTCAGCCGATCAAAAGGCGCTTTTCGGATTAATAACTGTTATTGGGTTCACTCTCGCGGCGGTTTTGGCACCTGAGCTTGCGCCGTTTGACCCAATGGCGCAAGAATACACGATCATGCAGCCACCATCACTCACAAGTGCACATCCACTTGGAACTGATTCATTTGGTCGTGATCTTCTCTCTCGGATCATGTTCGGTGCCCGGGTTAGTCTCGGTGTTAGTCTTGGAGCCGTCTCTATTGCGGCTGTCATCGGTGTGACGCTTGGTCTTGTCGCCGGGTACTATGGTGGTTTGATTGATGATACAATAATGCGGTTCATTGATGTCCTCTGGGCATTTCCATGGCTACTCGTCGCTATCATGCTTGTTGCAATCTTTGGGCAAAGTGTCTGGAATGTAATTATTGCAATTGCATTTGCTTATATTGATGACTTCGCCCGCATCATCCGTGGAGAGGTGCTATCTATCCGTGAAGAAGAGTTCGTCATGGCAGCGAAGAGCATCGGGGTTGATGATGTACATATTATGATCGATGAGGTGCTCCCAAACGCTGTTGCACCGCTTATCGTTCAATTTACTGTGTTGGTTGCCCGTGCAATGCTTGCTGAGAGTACATTGTCGTTTCTCGGCATCGGTGTGAAACCGACCACTCCGACTTGGGGAGCACTTCTTGGACAAGGGAGGAGCTTAATCGGTCAGGCATGGTGGATATCAATCATCCCTGGCATCGCAATCGTTATTACTGTTCTTGGGATCAATCTTTTCGGTGATGCTTTGCGTGACACATTCGATGTCCGTCAGCGGGGTGGATCATAATGACCAACCCCGATCCATTGCTCGAGATGCGAAACCTCGCGGTCACGTTCCCTGTTGACAACGATCCGGACGTGCGCGCCGTTGAGAGTGTTGATCTCACCCTCCACAAGGGCGAGGTTCACGGTCTCGTCGGTGAATCTGGCTCTGGAAAAAGTGTTACTGCACGAGCCATTCTTCAGTTGCTTGATGATGCACAGGTAACTGCGAGCGAACTCACCTTCGAGTCAGTCGACCTACTTACACAGTCTGAAAAAGAAATGCGGTCGGTCCGTGGTGCTGAGATTGGGATGATTTTTCAGGATTCACTATCGGCACTAAATCCTGTGATGACTGTCGGCGAACAGATCGCCGAGGTAGTCAGGCATCATACCAATACTGGGGAATCAACTGGGACTCTGAGTGAGCTAAGACGAAAGTATATCACTGGAACCGATAAGACATCAGCGTCGTGGGAGCGTTCAGTTGAGCTTCTTGACACGGTTGGCATCCCTGATGCTAGTACGCGAGCGAATGAATATCCACATCAACTAAGTGGCGGTCAACGACAGCGCGTGATGATTGCACAGGCACTTGCCGGCGATCCCTCAATTATCATCGCGGATGAACCAACAACAGCGCTAGATGTGACAGTTGAAGCAGATATTCTCGCTGAGTTACGGGGCTTGTGTGATGATTTCGACGTTTCCGTCCTACTCATTACACATGATCTCGGCGTTGTTGCTGAAACGTGCGATCGTGTCACAGTTATGTACTCTGGGTCTGTAATGGAAAAAGGTCTAACTGATAGTATCTTCGGACGTCCATCCCATCCATACACTGAGGGATTGCTACAGAGTATTCCCGAATACAGTTTGATATCAAATGATGGTGAGTTACAGACAACACCCGGGTCTGCGCCTGATCCTAGAGACCGCCCTGATGGATGCCCATTTCGTGACCGTTGTCCAATTGCATTTGACGCGTGTAGCGAGCCACTCCCAACACATAGTATTACCGGAGAACATATTATACGCTGTCATGATTATACACGCGACCGTACAGAAGACGTATCGAGTAAGTATCAAGAGACACAAGAAATTGAGTGAGTGATGACTCAGACCTCAGAAAAT
>KE356560.1:685323-753713 GCA_000415965.1 Haloquadratum walsbyi J07HQW1 | reverse complement strand
ATAATAATGTCTGTGCTGTCGGCTCTCAGTAGAGTGAATAAATAGGAATAAGCCTCAGCTATCATCATCACCATACCGTCAAGAGCCGATCCAACGACGCGAGCCGTCATTGAAGATCGCGAGCCACTCAGGAGTGACAATCATGATTACTCACAATGAAATTACTGTGTCATGACCTGAGAAACGAGTTATTGATGATCGATAATCATCAGCCCTGAGATGTGATTCTTTTGTCCGGTCAGCACGCTTAAACCGGTTAATGTGTTATTCGATAGCAAATGGTTGATGATTCTGAGGTGAACCGACGTCGGTTCTTGCGTGCGACTGGTGCTGTTGCGGCAACGGTTGGCGTCGCTGGATGTTCACAGGGGAGTGACGGGGAGACTGAGACTGAGACACAAGCACCTGATGACAGCGGGGGTCCAAGCTCCACAGAATTTTCTCGACCGTCATCGTACCCATATTCTCCCGGTGAGACAGACGTTCAGAGCGCACGGTCTGTCATGGAGGATGCTGGGTTTGGTCCCGATAACCGATATGAACTCAGCTGGACTCAATATACGAGTCCAACATGGAAGGAGATTGCCAATACGGTTCGTGCTCGGCTTGAATCCGCATATATCGATATGAGCATCAGTGAGGCGGACTTTGGTGCCCTTCTCGAGACAACTGAAAAAGGAAGCCATGAAGCGTTCACACTCGGTTGGATCGCCGATTATCCTGCCCCACAGAATTTCCTTCAGCTTGTTGATCCTGAGAATACGATTTATGATGCGGATGGATATACCCCAAATGGGGCGCGATTATTCTGGTCAGAGGACGCAAATACTGACAAACCTGTCAGAGAATATATCGCTTCGCAGTTTAATCGAATCCAAGATAACCCTGGGTTAGACGAGAGTGCTGTTCAGACCCGAAACGATGCTGTTGGGAATATCGAAGCTGGGCTGTGGGAGTCTGCAGCATTACTTCCAATCTATCATAGTGTCTCTGAGCAGTTTTGGTATGACCGTGTTTCATATAATCCACCTGGCGGCATGGGGGGATCGCGGTCAAAAGAGAATATATCGGTTGATGGGATTACAGGGAAAGAGAGATTGAGTGGAACCTCAGCAACGTTTAGTGCGCTTGACCCAATCGCATCAGGAAATACCGCCTCTGGGGGAAAGATTATGAATATGTTCGATGCGCCGATGAACTATCCGAATGGGGATACGGAAGTCGAACCACTCCTCATCAGTGATTATGAGGTAAATGATGATCTTACTGAGTATGAGTTCACGCTGAAAGAGGGGATCCAGTTCCACGGCGACTATGGTGAAGTAACCGCTGACGACGTTGTGTACTCGATTCGTCGGCTCGTTGAGTCAAACAATTCAACAAATACATACTTTCCAAATAGCGTCTTAAATATTGAGCGTGAGACTGACGCAGATGGCAATGTCATTCCCGATTCGACAGGGGTTGAGGCAACTGGCGAATATTCGTTCCGAATCACACTTCAACAACCGTTTAGTTATACACTTGAGGTACTTGCATACTCAGCGTTCTCTGTGATTCCCGAAGGAATTGTCGGTGATATTGAGGGATACGATGGCGAGATGTCACAGACAGAATTCTCCACCTCAAACCCAATCGGGACTGGTCCGTTCACTTTCGTTGAATGGAACTCTGGGAATGGTGGCTCATTTGCTGTTGATCGATTTGATGAGTATCATGGACAACAAGCAGCCATAGAGGGTATCGATAGTGCAATTATTACTGATACGACTGCATCGTACAATTACTTCTTGAACGAAAATGCCGATGTTGCAGGAATTCCGACTGCAAAGTACGACCCTGAGAAAGTTTCAATCGAGTCAACAGAAGGGTCACAGGAATTTGGAACGTACGGTCCACTCGAAAATGATAAAAGTGTAAACATGGCTCGTACCCCGACAATTGATACCTTCTATGTTGGATTCCATATGGAAAAAGTTCCAAAAGCGGTCCGACAGGCGATGGCATATGTGACTAATCGTGAACAATTCGTGAATGATGTGTTCAAAGGTCGAGGGGTTCCTGCATATCATCTCACGCCACCACAGGTATACCCCGGTGGAGTTTCAGCGTACAACTCACACTGGCAGGGATAACAACAAGAGTACAATATTCGTTTATCCGATAGTTATACTGCTAAAATGTGAATCCCACTACCAAAGAGACGCTACTTTCAAGATGCAATCGATGAAACATCATATATCGACATCAGTACTGACGTCGACATCAGTGATAATACCAATATCAATATCAATATCAATTCGACTGTTCACATGAACCGATTCATATACTTACTGAAACGACTTGCATTAGCCGTTCCAGTTCTCCTGTTTGGACTGACAATGTCGTTTTTGATTATGTATAAAGGTCCTATCGACCCGGTATTATCTATTCTTGGTCGGGATGCAAACCCTGAGGCTGCTCGTCAACTCCGGATTTCCCTTGGGATCATTCGTCCAAATGGAACACCGATTCCGTTGTGGGAACAATATGGGATGGTGTTACGAGATCTTGTCACCTTTCAGTTTGGTCAGTCCTGGATTATTCAGCGCGGAGCATCCGTGCAAAGTGTTATTCTTGGACGAATGGCCCCGACACTGTGGCTTGGATGGTGGTCGGTTGTCATTGCATTATTGATTGGTATTCCGGTTGGATTATATGCCGGACTCAAAGCGAATACATGGGGAGATTACGTTGCCTCTGGTGGCGGTATTATCTGGCGAGCAATGCCTAACTTTTGGCTTGCAGTGATGATTGCTGGAAGTCTCTCGGCTGGTGGTGTTCTTTCATGGTATCGAGCATTTGGTGTGAACACTGATGTCATTGGAACACCGGCTGCAGTGCGACAGCTCTTCACCGTTATTGACCCCTTTGGAGCAGCACCAATCATTGGGTTGGTGATTATTCCCATTCCAAATGTTGAGAATTTCATCATCGCGTTCAAGTGGATCCTCCCTGCAGCACTTGTGCTGGGATCCGCGTCGATGGGAAATGAAATCCGGATTGGTCGGACAGCAGTTCTCGAGAGTCTGAACTCAAAGTATATTGAAACGGCAAAAGCAAAAGGACTCTCCGCACAGCGAATAATTATCAAACACGTCGGTCGCAATGCAGTTGTGCCATTGTTACCAGTGATTATGGGCGAGTTTTATTTGCTTATTGGAGGGTCAGTATTAGTTGAGCAAGTATTCAGTATCAATGGACTTGGTAATCTATTCTTCCGGGCGGTTCTTGGTCCTGATATTCCTGTCGTAATGACACTAGTGTTTGTCTTTATCATTATCCAGGTATTATTCAATATCACACAGGATCTTCTTTACACAGTTGTTGATCCAAGAATCACACTCGAGGATACTGAACAATGAATCATACCGAATACCTCACTCCCACTATCAATAATATCGATACGACTGCGTTATCTGGCTATCTATACGGCTCTAAGATGGTTCAGCTCAGATGTGAGTTTCACTCTCAGCCTCAGCCTCACTCTCACTCGCAAGTGTCCTGAATTCAATTCACAATTTCGTTCACATGTGCGCACGCTCTCACACAACCTCGACCGTTGAGACGACCGCTGATGATCCGTTTCAGCGCGATGGGCAATCAATTCGCGCTCGTATTACCGCTAAACCAACACCAGCAATCAGATGGGCAGTTGTCGCTGCTGGATTGCTTGCAGTTGAGTTTGGCGCCTTTCTTGGTGGGTTATTGACGATTCTTGATGGCGTCGTCATTGGTCTGACCGCGTTTATCGATATTGCTGTTGGCCTCATTAACCCGCAGTTTGCAACCACTGTTGTTGACATACAGACAGCGGCTTCAAATACAATCACGACTGCTCGCGATGCCGCTGAGGGAATTCCGACTCTTCTAAGCCGCGAAACGATTCCAAACCAGGGTCATCTCATGGGTCCCGATGGTCCGTGGGCTGGTCCGATATTTGGCGTTGAACCGGCTCTTGCATGGGCGATTCGTGCGGTGTTAATCATTGGATACTCATTATTTGTCTTCTATTGGATTTTTCGGGGATGGACGGTGTTCCGTGATCACTACCGACATGCTGCATGGACTCCGACCGATGATATCGTTGATCGGCTCTCTGAGCACCGCTGGGGACAATTTGGTATTATTATTATCGCGCTCTTCCTCACGATGGCACTGTTTGGACCCGCCCTTGGACCAACCACTGTTGAGCAGAATATCATCTCACCGTACAGTCATGAGATCACATATTTCAATACAGATAGTCAAAGTGTTGAAACGATCACCGCTGGTGATGCCAATTTCGACTCGAAATCAAAAGGTTCGAGCGAACAGAATGTTGGTCCAATGAGCTATGATGAATTCAATCGGTTCCATCCGTTTGGAACCCTTCCAAATGGTCGCGATCTATTCACATTCATGATGGGTGGTGCACGGATTACACTCATTGTTGCTGGTCTTGCAATTGGACTAAGTAGTCTGATTGCTGCGACACTCGCGATGATGTCTGCATTTTATGGCGGTCGCATTGACCTTGGCATCCTTACGACAGCCGATGGTGTTGTCTCCGTCCCGCAACTGCTGTTATTGATCATGATTAGCGCTGTCTTTGCTGATCATTGGCTTGCAACAGTATTGGATGGTGGCTTCCTTCTTGCATTGATCTTTGCATTCACTGGTTGGCCATTCCTTTGGCGAGCTGTTCGTGGACCGGCATTACAGGTCGCCCGTGAGTCATGGGTTGACGCCGCCCGCAGCTTTGGACAGGCTCCACAGACAATTATGCGAAAGCATATGCTTCCATATGTGACTGGATATCTGTTAGTGTATGCTTCTCTCTCAACTGGAGGAATTATTGTTGGACTTGCCGCCTTGTCATTCCTTGGTAATGGTCTTGGAATCACACCACCAACACCAGCATGGGGACGGGCGGTTTCACTTGGACAAAGTTATGTTTCTAGTTCATCCTGGCATATCTCATTACTTCCTGGATTGATGATTGTCCTTCTTGTGACTGGATTAAACGCATTCGGTGATGGGTTGCGAGATGCAATTGATCCAGAAAGCAATGGCAGTGATCGCACCGAGGGAGCGACTGGGGGTGGTGCCTGATGGAATCTTCAACTTCAACTTCAAGATCTCCTTCGAATGCAACGACATCAGACAGGGACACCCACCAAGAGAACAAGCCACTGGATCAACCTGGCGATGATGTCGTCCTGTCCGTCCGTAATCTCACGACCGTCTTTCGCACTGACCGTGAGACAATTCATGCTGTCGATGGAATTAATTTTGATGTTCGTCGCGGCGAAACAGTCGGTATCGTCGGTGAGTCTGGCTCTGGAAAGAGTGTGACCGCCCGCTCAATTATGGGTCTTATTGATGCACCAGGTGAAATACTTCCGGCGTCCTCAATTAGATTCAATAATCAAGAGCTTACCGATTACGGCGATGATGAATACCGAGCAATCCGTGGTGATGGAATTGGAATGGTATTTCAGGATCCACAACAGTCACTGAATCCAGTGTATACAATCGGTAATCAGATCCGAGAGGCGCTTGCTGTCAATCAGAACATCCGTGGTGAGGAAGCACGTGAACAGGCGATTGAGTTGCTCGAAGCTGTTGCGATTCCAGACCCTGCTCGCCGACTTTCGGAGTACCCACACGAGTTTTCTGGGGGGATGCGGCAGCGAGCGGTCATTGCGATGATGCTTGCCTGTGACCCGGAATTTCTTATTTGTGATGAACCGACGACCGCGCTCGATGTGACGATCCAAGCACAGATTCTCGACCTGCTCTCTGAGATACAACAAGAGCGTGATCTATCAATTTTATTTATTACACATGACATGGGTGTTATTGCCCAAATTGCAGACCGCGTAAATGTCGTGTATGCGGGTGAGATCGTTGAGCGGGCTCCTGTCGAGCGGCTTTTTCAGTCACCACAACATCCATACACACGCGGATTGTTAGAGGCTATCCCGGGACGACGGTCTGGTGATGACGGATTACGGACAATCGAAGGTGACGTTCCGACACCACATGCGCCCGCGAGTAGTTGTCGATTTGCGCCGCGGTGTCCGAAAGCTTTCGATGAGTGTGAGGCTGTGCCGCCACAACATATCAGTGTTGATGACGACTCGACACATACTGCAGCTTGTCTTCTTTATCCGGAGGAAATGGAAGAATCGGCACGCGTGGCGAAACACCGTCAGCGGATAGACGCAGAGACAAATATTGATGATGGTGAGTCTGATGAGTAAAACAATTGATTCTCGATTTGATGAGTCACCACGGTCCCCACAGTCAGCGTCTGATGGAAACACAGACCCACTCGTGACCGTTGAAGATTTGAAAACATACTACGGTGGTGATGGTGCATTCGCAGATCCACCGGTAAAGGCGGTTGATGGGGTTAGTTTCCAAATTAATCGCGGTGAGACACTTGGATTGGTTGGTGAGTCTGGCTCTGGAAAAACCACATTAGGGCGGACACTCGTCCAATTAGAGACAGCAACGGCAGGAGAGATTACATTCGACGGTACTGATATCACGGCTTTAGCTGGTGATTCACTCACTGAGTGGCGCCAGCGTGCACAGATTGTCTTTCAGGATCCTGAGTCGAGTCTGAATGATCGCATGACGGTTGGTGAGATTATTCGTGAGCCACTTGATGCGCATGAGTGGGGGACGAAAAGTGAACGTCGTGACCGCGTTCAAACACTGCTTGCTGATGTCGGACTTCAACCAGAACACTATGTTCGATACCCACATCAGTTCTCCGGTGGTCAGCGCCAACGCGTGGGTATCGCACGTGCGCTTGCGCTTGAACCGGAATTCATCGTACTTGATGAACCAGTGAGTGCGCTTGATGTGAGTGTCCAAGCAAAAATTATCTCACTGCTTGATGACCTACAGGCAAAATTTGGATTAACATATCTCTTCATTGCCCATGATCTCTCAGTTGTGAGACATATCTGTGATCGGGTTGCAGTATTATATCTTGGAAAGATAATGGAGATTGGAAAGACAGAGCAATTATATCAAAATCCACAGAATCCATACACACGGGCGTTGCTCTCAGCGATTCCAAATCCTGATCCACAAGATGAGACGACACGTATCACACTCCCAGGAACACCACCAAGTCCTCGTGATCCTCCAACAGGATGTCAATTCGCGACACGATGCCCAGCAAAACTTCGTCCAAGTGAACTTGATCATCTCGACGCAACGACATGGGAACGGATTGAGCGCTTTCGGGAAGTCGTTCGCGAGCGTTCCCGGGTTGATCTTGGTGTTCGTGGACGGGTTGCCCGGCAACTTGGCGTGTTCTCAGCACATGATGATATTGATTCGGCTGTGAGAGATCTCTTCGGCGACTTACAGGAGTTTCCCCCGGCGGTCGTCAACCCAATTGAGTCAGCTGTTGAGTATATCAAATCAGGATATCCTGAGAAGGCACGTGAGTTACTGCGAGACACGTTTGGCAGCATTTGTGATCGTGAAGAGCCGACATTACAGGCTGTCAACGACACCGGTCACACTCGCGAATCAGGAGGATCCACAACAGCGACAACACAACGAAGCTATTGTCACTGTCATAAGACTGAGCATGATGATGTCTCAACAATATTCGACCGACGGCTTGATGACCCTGATGCTGGAACGCATTCATCGGTTAATTAGACTACTCGGTCATACAGACAGCACTCATGACACGGATATCTAAACTTGGATTACAACTTACTGAGTTTCTGCTTTGGGTGTTGATTGCATCAACAGTGACAGTCGTGACAAGCGGTGTGACTGCACTTGTTATTTGGACAAATCTTGTTGCTGTCAAAAACACCTTGTTCGTGGTTGGAACGGTGCTTTTTGGAATTGGAAGTGTTGGGATTCAACCAGAACGCATCCGTCACCGTGCGATTGATACTCGGTCAGGGAGAAAAATATCGATTGGTCGATTTTCAGTTGAGACGAACACTGAATATGGATTCGAACAGCGGATTCAAACAATCCCACCACTACGTGATAACACCCTTGCGCTCAGCGAACGGATCAGTCGTGATTGGAAGCTCTTCGCGACGAGTCTTCTTGTTCTTGCAACGTCACTTTATTTTGAAATTGGACTTGATATTCATATATAGACCGAGTTACTCAATCATATCGTATCTACTGACGAGAATAAAAAGGAGAACGAAATTGAAATTGAAGATATAAATAGAGACCGTGCCGTCTTGAGCGGGGGAACATTCAGGCAGATGGACAATCATATATTAATATAATGCGGATTGGTCCGGACTCTGGGATTCCTGGTGAACAATCCCGTGAGCACGACATGAGGGCTAACCCAGCGCATATTGCTGCTGGCTCTGATGCTGTCCGCGATGGATGGAAGGCAACGATTGAGGATACCTATCGAATGGTTGATGATCGTGAGACCGACGGATATCAGACAGCTCTTGTGGTTACCGCTGAGACAGCGCCTCGCGGACCTGATGGTGATGTTGAGGAAATAGATAACAAGAATATGAGTGATGATATCGATCTCACCGACTCCGTTATGACCGCTCCCCCTGAGTGTTCAACTGCGCCGAATTGGGGACTCACACATATTGTCCCACGTAATGCAGCAGAAACGATTGAGTTGATTGAACCCCCTTTCACTGTTGATGAAACGCTCGTGTATCAACGAGTGGTCGAGGGAACGGTATTCATTGTCACTGAGTGTATCTGCATTGAGGAGATGTCTCCACCGCGGTCATTATTCATTGCTGGCGCGTATTCGATTACCCACGCCACCTCATTAGTGAGGGTCGCAACGAACTGCAATCGAATGGTTTCACATCTTCGCTATCTTGATGGGACACATATTGCGACGCTCTCACACGATGACCCCACTGCATTCTTTCCAAATCCCGAACGATTTCTTGATGTTGGATTATCCGGAGATTGACATCCTCCTCGGCCTGAAGGCGGGAGGAATCCCACGGCACCGCACCGCTTGGAGTTGGGAATGTCAGGTTTGGGTTTGCAGACTACCAGGCCACCACACCGTTCGAATCGGTGTGGGGGCCGGTTGATGGGTAGTCTCCTGGGAGTGCCACATCTCAGCTTCCCCGGGACTCCTCTCGTCTGTCAGAGTCGGACGCCCACGCTCAGAGTTGTTTTTGCCTCGGGGCGTCCGACACCGACAGACTTCAGCGGACACGGACTCGGAGTTACTTTCACTGCGAACTTCGCCCGGTGCTTGTTGTTTGATTCACAGAGGGCACGCCCTGTTTCCAAAGTGGGCGGACACTCATTACACTCGAACCGCCAGTTTCGGGCGCTCGGCTACACTGGGGTCGTAACCAGTGTGCCGACATTCACGTATGCGTTGTTTTCGGAGACAAATGTGTGGAATTACCACTGTGACGGCGCGTATCCACAGCCTCAGTGGGATTGCGCCTGCTCCGCGTATAATCGACTCTGATGATCTGCTGTTCTGTTGGTCCGGTATACACTGCTGAAATAAGGTGAACAGACGCGAGAGTATATTAGACAATCACTACGCACTCGCACTCGCACTCACACTCACACTCAAACGGAAACTCAAGCGATGAAAACATTCGAATTGAGGCGTCCGCCTCTAGAACGGGTGGCGTAGACGCCACTTCGAGCCGATTCCTCCACAGGAGAATAACCCCTTTTCAGATTCAACGTCCCGCTTTTTGAGTACATACCTGAAAGTGCGCCTCCATCAGACGCCTAAAGCCGTGTTTTCGGCCCGTAATTTCTCTCACCGATTTTATGTGCCACGAATGCGCAATAGTTTAATTATTATGTCACAGCAATCTCTCCCATCCATGCCTAGTGTAATCAGTCTTGGTAGCATCAACGTTGACCGGATTCATCACGTCTCAGCCGACGCGCTCAAGAATCTTACATCAACGCACAGATGGTTTCCGGACCGCGGCGAGACGGTCATTCATGATGTCGAATCGCTCTCATCATCACTCCCGACACCACCAGATATGACACAATATGGTGGCAAAGGAGCAAATCAGGCGATAGCCGCAACAAATGCGGGGGCCCAGACAACGCTTCTTGGTGCTGTTGGGTCCGACAAGGAAGGTACGGACGTTTGTGAACATCTCAATGAATCTGATGTCAATGTCGATAATGTGCAATCGACAGCAATGCCGACTGGGACCGCGGATATTTTTATCGACCCTGAAGGTGATAATCGCATTATTGTTCGTCCCGGCGCCAACAAAGCAATTGATATCGATTATATTGACACACACTTCGAGAGAATTGTTGCGAGTGATTGTCTTTTGATTCAAAATGAGATTCCGCCAGACCCGGTCACTCACTTACTTAATCGACTTTTTATGAGTGATAACTCACCCATCGTCTTTTGTGACCCTGCTCCTGCCAGTGGCGCTGATCAACTACTTCGCTCGGATGCTATCGACTATGTGACACCAAATGAGACTGAATACGCAGCACTCAAATCAGCACTCAGTGAGTACGATGGTGTCCTTATTCGTAAAGCAGGTGATGATGACGTCATTGTCGAAATCCCAGACTGTCTCACCCTCTCTGTCCCCCGGATAACTCCTGTTGATGTTGACTCCGATCGTGCACGCATAATAATGGACGCGGACGCGGAACATGAGGGTCAGTCAACGACGAAGCCGCCGGAGTCAACCCAATTGTCAATTACACCGCCAGCGGTTGAACCAGTCGACACGACAGGTGCTGGTGATGTTTTGAGCGGCTACCTTGCTGCTCGGGTTCCCCTCGAAGAGTCACTGTTAGAGGCTGTTGAGAAAGCGATTATTGCTGGATCAATATCGACACAGCATGCTGGCGCGCAAAAAGGAATTCCGACGATATCGACCGTTCGGAAGTTTCAATCAAATAACCGAGACTGATTGCGTATATTAATTACATGTATTTTGCTATGGTGAGAGTATGCTGGTTGTGGTATCATAGCTGATAGATGGATATCTATATGATGAGACTTGCCATAAATCCGAATTCGATAGACGATACAATGACATATAGTGATGCTATTTACACGCAGAGACGGTGATTGATACTCACATCTTAAAAATGACATAAATAAATTGATACTAGTGAGGCAATACCACACATAAATTCTTGTCGATATTTCATATATATTCGATTGATGGTTGAGTTAGACCAATTTGATAATAGGGTCGACGCAGGAAAGCAACTAGGCGCGATGCTTCGCACGCATGACATGGATGCTGATATGACACTTGCTATTCCACGTGGAGGACTTCCGTTGGGACGGACAGTCGCAGATACTCTTTCAACGCCAGTTGATATTATCGTGGCGAAGAAAATTGCTGCACCAAAGAATGCTGAATATGCCATCGGTGCTGTTGCCAGTGATGGGTCAGTCTGGCGAAATGACACAGCAATCCGACAGACCAGCGCGAGTGAGACGTATTTCGAACGGGAGCGGGAAGCGATTGCAGAACAGGCTGAGCAGAAGGCAATCCGCTATCGTGAGAGTGATGATTTTCCAGATCTCACCGATAGTGATGTCATTATCGTTGACGATGGTGCAGCAACAGGGGCGACCATCCGAGCCTGTCTCAACCGAATGAAGAAAATCAATACAGCATCTGTGACGGTTGCACTTCCTGTTGTACCACCTGACACTATCAAGATGCTTGAGCAAAGTGCCGACTCAGTCATGTGTTTGAAATCACCACAGCAATTTCGTGGTGTTGGACAGTTTTATGAGACATTCGAACAGGTCTCTGATACAGAAGCAATGTCATACTTAGCATGAATAATCGTTCATTCTCACAGAACGAAATTGGCTTAATCAGTGACTGAGTTCTGACCGCTGGTGCCACAGCGATTTTTTAGTATTAAAGAGGACTGACGCGTTAAATCGGTAGGGACGCGTCTGTATTGGATGACAAAAAGCTAGCGGAAGCCTACGCTTCAGCCGTGGGAGGGTGTCAAGGAGATAGATTGATACTGTACCTACAGGTACTGTTGTATCCCTATTCATTTGTGGCAACGCAGTCAGGTGGTTTCCCGATTCGAAACCCTTTTTTATATAGTCAGCTTCACCTGAAACGCGCCGCCTTAGCTCAGACTGGGAGAGCACTCGACTGAAGATCGAGCTGTCCCTGGTTCAAATCCGGGAGGCGGCATTAGACTCAGAGTTCAAATGCTTGCGGTGCTGCGCGGGCGATTTCCCAGCGTTTCTTGAACCGATTTACCAACCGCGAGCTACGACTGCGGTCGCACTACGATCCACTCAGTTGTTACTGTACAGAGAATTTCGAATACGTACTCACGTGCGTACCTGTGACCCAGGTACACGAGTGATCATCAGACTTCTCGTATCGCTCAGAACTCACCAAAATGCGGGCCTACTCACGTCCTATAGCAGTGGAATCAACTCCGACGGGTCGTTCCTGTCCCCACTCGACAGCGAGGACGGCGTCTCGAAGCAAGTGGAGTCTGCGCTCGACGACGTCCAGCGGATGTGAGTCGATGAACTCCGCAGATTCGTGCAAGACGGGCGTCGCGCCGTCGTTCACCTGCAGGTGAACTGGTCCGAGGTCGTCGTGCGTGTCGTCGTTATGCCAGCCGACCAGCAGACTTCGGTCTGGCTCGATCCAGTTGAACCAGTAGTATTCGTGGGGCTCCCCGGTCTGCAGTTGAAACCCGATCTCGACCCGCGCAGTCGTCACTGGATACTCATCGTCATCGAGGTACTGGCGTGGGTCTACCTCTGCGACGACTCGGTATGGGCCGGCTTCACGCGGTTCAGCACGTCGCCGCCGAACGCTCTCGAACTCACCGCTGAGCCGGTTCTGGATACGGTCGTGGAGCCGCTTGCTCTGCAAGTTCGTCCGGTTAGCGAGGAAAACTACCATTAGACGAGTTTCGACGGAGGGTCAGTCCGCGGTGACGAGAGTTCCACGACGTCATCGTACAGCTGGAGGGCGTGCCTCACGAGCCTGAGCTCCGTGTTGATTGCCTCCCACGTTGTGATCACGTTACGACGCTCACGGAGTTCCTCAGCCGAGAACTCCTCATCCGCAAGTTGTTCCCGAAACTTCTCTAGCGAACTGACCCCGTACTCCGTAGCCAACTCTTCCTGTTCTTCCTTCAGCTCTGTGAGCTGACTCTCCAGTTCTTCACGCGAGTGGCCCTCGATCAGGTCTGTCAATTCATCAAAGAGCATCCGTACGGGATTCAGATCGTAGGCTTTCGTCCCGTCGACGGTAGTTTCCGTGACCCAGTCGTCGCTCTGCAGTCGCTTGAGCTCGTCGTCGGCTGTCGCGCGCGAGACATCTGCTCGGTCCGCAATCTTCTGCACCGGCGTTGGCTCGTCCAGCAACTCAACGACGTGCCGGACACGCTCACGCCCGCTCATACTATCCGTCCACGACCCAGGATTCGACTCAGCCATTCTGCTAGGTGTTGTACTGCCTGGTTCAAATAATTTGACTCTAGTCAAATATTCAAAATTCACACGACCTGCGACTACTGATTTTGGTTTGCTGACGAGGTAATCACTCTCTGAATTAGTAGCAGCTTCTAATGCAGAATAGTTCAATCAGGGTCGCTGAATCGACCACAAGCGTCTCCATTAGTTTCTACAGGTGCCCGGACGCTAATCGCGTGCCGAACGAAAATCCGTCAAATTCACTGTTCTGTCTCCCCGAAAACGCTGTGCCATCGTTCAGGCATATCGTCGGTGTCGTACACTCCCTCGTTCGCCAGCTTCAGGAGCCGGACGGCTTCATCTTTCTTAAGCTTCCAAAGATTCAATTCCTCAACGGTCTTTTTGCGCGCTCGTTCGGTACTCATCGGCCGGTCGCGTTCTATTGCGGAATAGAAATGAAACCAGAACATGAGGTTACCCTCTGACGGGAGAGTTGACGGATGGTCTGGATCGAATCGGTCGGGAATTACTGGAAGTGCCGAGGCCGTTGAGAGAGCAGCGAGGAAGGAACGTCGAAGCATATTGTCGACATAGTGGTTGCGTTCAAAAATCCTTCCCCGCTTCAAATCCACATCTCAGGGTTCAGTAGGATCTACAGTTTCCGATACGTCGGTCTAATTTTACAAGCCTTGTTCGCTCTACCGGTCGAATTACAATTTGCTCACTTCCCTATCGGTCTCTTCTATTAGTACATCCAGATGTGTTCCGACGACTGAAACGTGTAGACTTCCGGGCATTTGAATCCTCAGTTCAATGCTGGGAGGCGGCATCCCGATTCTACACGGGTTTATCTGCTGGACAGCGTAGTCTTCAGACGGTTTGACGTCCGAAACCGCGTTGTGATTTCAGCCGGGAGCTGGACGCGCCCCGACGTCATCAAGCGTTCCGTCTTCATTTGAAGACGGCAGATACTCCAAGCTCTGCCGGTGCGTGGTGGGAGTTGCGGAATGAGTTCGAACTTTATTTTGGACTATACTCCGATAAGAGACGAGAGGCTATCCTGATTCGATCCCGATGCCAGTGAGTTTTATTCTACTTCCCGGAGTGCATCTTGAAGGTGAAGATATGTCTTTGACTGAGTATGAGTACTCTGTCCTTTTTCAGCGCACGGTGGATTCTTCCGAAGGCGTCACCCAACCCCAACTCTAATTCAAACTTTTCTGCACCTTTTCCTTCCACCGGATATCTATTTGCGACAATACTACCAGATTTGGGGTGTGAGATGGCTTGAAGCAATCAGATTTATCTCCCAGCAGCTTTTGCCATACTGAAAATCTCTATCGGAATAACGGAGCCATCCCCTGTAAATCATCACGGAAATTGAATAGAGGTAGCTAGCTAACAGTATTGCATACAGCGTCCGAAACATAAAGCGTGAGAGCGCCATGATGCATTGCGAGTGGGCCGATGATCCGACTCTGTACCGTCCTACTGTGGGAAGGGCAGCAGGGTCGGAAGCGCCACAAGAGGCGAAGGAAGCGATTGAGGAATCAGATTGAGCGTGATTAGGGTGGCAAAGGTCGCTTAGATCCTGCCTGATACCGATACCTATAGTCGCCTCAACCTGTGCTCAACAGTTAACAGCCCTCAACCGGCACTCACGAATGAGATGGCTGAGAAACGCGACATCCCCACGGCTGAGAAGGTCGCTACAGCAGTTGATGATGACGTAGTGACTGCTCAGCGTGCGCTCCGTGCTGTCAAGTTCAACGACGACGCGGACGAATAGCGGCTTCTGTGTCTTCTGATTCTTTTTTATCTGAGTGTGAATTTCAAATACAGGAGATCGCCGGACAAGCCGTAAGTCCGGATAGAGGGATCAGCGGTGGCAACAGAACGCGTCTGAGCGTAGCCAAGCGTACCCTTGATCAGAATTACTTTGAGATAGATGAGTATATTGACGGGAATCTTGAGACGAATACAATATTTATCTGCCACAATGAGGATCGGGAAGAGGAAGGGTTTGAAGAACTCCGAGTTCTCCACAATTACCTTGCATCGATCTATTCGTTCAATGGGACGATTCGCGTACTCTTCAGTCAGCATTCCCCCGGTAGAATCCCTTAGAAGACCGTGACTTCAACTCCCGGTTTAGGGGGAACAGACCAACTCCACCATAGCAGAAAATTGACTTTCCTTCGCGGGTTGAGGACTGACTTCCAACACGGCGGGTTCTCTTGTTTTAGTTTTAGCTTCAATAAAGCGGGAGAACTTGGAGATTTCGCCGGATATCACATCGTTTTTGAAAGAGAGGCACCCATGGACGACAGCGGTCTGACCCTAACCGCTTCCTACGACACACCAACACAAGCGAACAGCAGTATCCCCTGTGTTTCCTTGGACAGTTCCATAAGAACACCCTTCAGACCTTCTATGAAGATACGGAAGCGTGGTTTGATTCGTACTGAGCGATTTCAGCTATCACTCTCCCTCTCCATCTGAAGGCTATCCCAAACCATGATTTTGACCTCAATCCGGTACGCGTGTTTAAATAGTTTTTATACTCCGATTGGCGGGTTTAGACGTCCTCAAGATAGCCGCGTCGTTGTTTCACTCTCTGTTCCTGAGTTCGCTTGTCGTAGTGCTTGTCCAGGGTGTCCTGTCCGACGTTTATCCGATCACTCACAACTTCCTCAGGGATGTCTTTGGACAGATAGCGCATGCTGCTCGACAGAGTGTCATCATAGCTTAGCTAAGACAAACACATCATGCGATTACATTACTCCTTATCGGAACCATCCGGTTGATGTTCCGCCAGTGTCCGGTCAACGGCGCCCCAGTCAACTGGTGGATCGAACCTATTAAGCGTCGAATCAAACGCTGCGATGTCGTCCCCGAACCGGTCGCGCCATGCTGGAGTGGCGTGCGTACCGAGCGCTGAGTTGAGATCAGTGACCTGTTCCTCCGCCCGGTTTATTCGATCGGCGAGTCCGGTTCGGACATGGGCGTCTGTGCGGTCGGCGAGTGTGCGGAGGTCAGCAAGCTCCGCACGGAGGTCGGTGAGTAGAAGTAAAAGCACCTGTGTCCGCATTGTGGCGTCCGCCCACTGGACTGCCGGATCCACAATCGCGGTCATGCTCATGGGGTCGCCCGCCAGCGCATCAACTGTGACAGCGAGTTCGTCGGTTGCGTCAACCACTACCTCCAGGTCCTCAGCGAACTCGTCGTAGCGGCGATCCGGACGAGTCAGCCACGACTCAAACTGCTCGGCGTCGAAGGAGAAGTCTTCGGCCGCCTCAATTGCCTCCTGTGCAGTCACAACAATCTCTCGGACATGGACCGCGAACTCGTAGATTGCAACGGGTCGGGTTTCGACGTCCTCTGGGATTGACAGCTCAGGACGAAGCTCCGGAATCCGTGATTCGATTGCTGATAGTCGCTCACTGAATCCATCAAGGCGCGCCTGCACCGCTGGGACATCCTCAACGGGTTCGGCCGCTCTGGCTATATCATCGTAAGCATCCCCGGCGAGTTCGATTCGGGTCTCTGCTGTTGCAAGAAGCTTTGAGACATCGGATACGGTAGTTTCTATCGCCGCCTGGGTGACTATTCCGTCATTAGTCACTGGTTCGAGCGCGTCGCGGACAGTGTCAGTGTCGGTGTCGATGTCGGCATCGTCGACTGCTGCCACCACGTCGCTAACGGTGATCCGACTGGACTCCTCGGTGTGCATACTTGCAATCTACGTTTTCGATGGGTAACTCTTGATAAGTGTTGTTCCCTGAAAACATGACTCGCATAGAGAGCTATAATGGAATATATAGCACTCACTTTAAGCCTCACGTCTATTGAGTCCTCGGTAGGGGTATTATAAATCGTTTTACTCGGAGTTGATGGATTATTAGTCGATGTCAAAGGTCAACGCGGACGACACACGAGTATCGCGGCGAAAGTTCCTCCTCACTTCAGGGGCAATCGGCGCAGCCGGTCTTGCCGGTTGCTCGTCAAGTGAAGGCGACGGTGGCGACGACTCCGATGGTGGCGACAGCTCCGATAGTAGTGACAGCTCCAGCGGTAGCGAAGTCAGCCTTCTTAACGCAGAGGGATCATCGACCGTCTATCCAATCTCAAATAAGGGCAGTTCCTACTGGAATGCAAACGCGCCGCCAAGTGACGGCGAGTACTGGGGCTCCAACGACGAGAGCACGGTCCCAGGATGGAGCGAGTTCGACAATACCGATATGAATCTCGCAGACTACTTCGCGAGCTTATACGGCTTTGAGCCGACCGAAACGCGCTCTGACCCACCGTACCCGACGACAGTGAGCCTGAGTCACTCAGGAACCGGGTGTAAAGCGGTTCGTGACGGACTCGTTGACATCGGGAACTCCTCGGGACCAATCACCGCTGAACTCGGAATCAGCGATGAGGAAGCATCAGAGAAATACGTCGACCATGTTGTTGGCCGCGACGGTCAGCCAGTCGTCGTGAGCAAGGAAGTCTTTGACGCCGGCGTGACCCAGCTCACCGGCGAGCAAATCCGAGGGATCTACCAGGGTGAAATTACCAACTGGTCGGAGATTGGTGGTCCCGACCAGGAAATCTTTGTCATCGGTCGTGCCGAAGGTTCCGGTACTGACACCTCATTCCGGCTGAATATGCTGGGCTCCGCAGATGCGTCAATGTCGGGCGTTAGCTCGCGATTCGGGCAGAATCAGCAGGTTGCCGAAGCGGTCGCGAATAATGATGGCGCAATCGCATACATGGCGCTAGCATTCACTAGCGACCAGGTTCCACCAGTCTCAATCGATTTCGACGACACGGTCTACAAGCCGGATAAAGACGCCGAGAACACTATTTTCGACAGTGCATATCCGCTTAACCGTGACCTCCACATGTACACACTGATTACTGAGGAGACCCCGAGTGGGACCGATATGCAGGAAGGCGCATTCCTGAATATGTTCCTGACCTCATTCGGTCAGCAGGTGTTTGTTGAACAGAATAACTATATTCCGTTGCCTACGAAGGATATCCAAGCTGAGGCCGAGAAGTTGCCGGATCAGGTGTAAGTACCGTCCGCCGACAACATTCCGCCCGTTTTTTGATAATAAACACACGTAACACATTATGATAGGAACACAGGTTGTTGCCGCGCGTAACGCGCTCACGCACCGGTGGCAGCGATTATCCAGTTTCGTCGGGGATCAGGAGCCGCTGGCTGTTGCGACGGTCAGCATTATGACGATCGCGCTGGTGTCAGCGCTGGCAGGCTTCTTACTTGTGTCGCCATATACCATCATTCCCTTCGGCATATTTCTCATCGCAGCTAGCTATGGGTGGTTGAACTATCAGGGGCTAACTGCGCGGATGCTGACACTCTCGATGACGGTCTCAACCATCTTGATCCTGCTTTTGATTACGCTGTTTATTTTCATGAAGTCAATCCCCGTGATCCAATACGAGAGTCAAAGCATCCTCGGTATCACTGTGCCAGGACTCCGGATGTTCACTCAAGTGCAGTGGGATGCGGTGTCACCGCCAATCCGATACTCAATGGTCCCGATGATCCACGGCACGGTTATGGTGACAACGATCGCGACGGTGGTAGCCGCACCGCTTGGTGTCTCAGCAGCGCTTTTCCTCTCGGAGATTGCGCCCACAACCGTCCGTGAACTCGTCAAGCCGGGCGTCGAAATCCTCGCCGGCATTCCCTCGATTGTTTATGGATTCATTGGGTTCACTATCCTGAGCCCATGGGCGGCCGAACAGTTCCGGATCACCGGTCAGGGGTCGTACTTGTTCGTTGGAATTGTCGTTGGGTTGATGGCGCTGCCGACGGTTGTCTCGGTCGCTGAGGATGCCCTCAGTAGTGTCCCCGAGTCGATGAAAAGTGGGTCTTTGGCGATGGGGACCACTGACTGGCAGACGATGACCTCGATCACGCTGCCTGCTGCCTTTTCTGGGGTTTCGGCGGCGGTTTTGCTCGGAGTTGGGCGAGCAATCGGTGAAACAATGGCGGCAACGGTTATGCTCCGGGGTGTCCCGCAGTTGACGAAACCACTATACAACGCCTTTTACGGTCAGGCTACTCTTACTTCATTGATTGCGAATAACTATGGCGAGGCTGACGGGCTTCAGATGGACGCGCTATTCGCGGCGGGCGTCATCCTGTTTATTACCGTGATCATCATTTCGATCGGCTCACAGTATATCGAGTGGCAGATGCAACGGAAACTCGGGGGTGAGAATTGATGGCGGGTGCGACAGAAACTCGACTTATCAGCCGCGACACCTCAGGGGTGGACGCGGTCGCAGCGGTCACAATCGGACTATCGGCGCTGTTGTTCGCACTGTCGCTAGCTGCACTGTTCGAGGTTATCACGATCAGTGACCCTGTCGCTGGGATCCCGATTGTGACACTGCTGGGTGGGATATTGGTTCTACTCGGCGGTGTCGTGATTGGTTTCGGCGTCGGGTCATACGTGGGCGTTGTTGAGACACAACCCAGTTCGAGCGCTGGTCTCGTTGCGTCTGCGACATTCTCGCTCGTATGGTTCGCCCTGGGCGGAATCATGGCGCAGGTAATCGGGCTCGACGGAATTGCATGGTTGCCCATCGCGCTCGCTGTCGGCGGGGCGGCATTCGCGGTGACAGCCGTTCTGCGGGAGGACATCGGCTCGACGCTCCCAGCGGGCGCGGTAACCCTGCTTGTGGGTGCTGTATACCTCACCGGTACAATCGGTCCTGCGTGGATCTGGGAGCTGAGTTGGGAACAGCAGGCGTCGCTGACTGCGGAGTTTGTAATCCCAGTCGGGACTTTACTCTGTGCGCTTCTCACCGGGTGGGCTGCGGCGAAAGCATATGGAGGCTTCGGCGCGCGCGGTCGGCGGATGGGAGCATATCTGTTAATTTATCTGAACGCCTCCTCCATTGTCGGCGTGCTGTTTATTCTCATTGCGTTTACCACCCTGAAGGGAGTTCCGGGCTTATTCACCGGCGCGGCAGTCGGTCCTGGAGTCGGTCCAACAGTGTTTGGGATGACACTCCCAATCTCGCTACCGTTCGTGATGAACGGTGCGTCACTGCTCAACGAGTTTCAGGGTGTGCTGCCTGCGATTGTCGGGACAATCTGGCTCGTAATTGGCGCGGTCATGTTTGCGGTTCCCCTTGGCGTTGGAGCGGCGGTTTTCCTGACCGAATACGCCGAGCGCGGTCGGTTTACTCAAGTGGTTGAGGTGGCCACGAATGGTTTGTGGAGCACGCCGAGCATTGTTTTCGGACTCTTTGGGTTTGCATTCTTAGTGCCACGGTTCGGCGGCAACAAGTCGCTGATCTCGGGGATGCTGACGCTCGGATTCATGCTGCTCCCGCTCGTGCTGATCACGAGTCGCGAGGCGATACTCGCCGTCCCCGACGAGTACCGCGACGCAAGCGCGGCACTGGGAGTCTCGAAATGGCAGACGATTCGGAGTGTGGTTGTGCCGGCGGCGTTACCTGGCGTCGTGACCGGTGTCATCCTTGGTGTGGGTCGGATCGCAGGCGAGACTGCGCCTATCCTCCTAACGATGACTGGTGGGACATTCGTACCAGGTGGTCAGACAGCCGATGTCATCGGCGGATTCCAGTTCACCGCAACGCCACCGTTCGTTGCCAACCCCGAGTTGCTCCAGGCAACAACCGCTCTACCTTTCCAGCTATATGCGCTTATTACTGCAGGGGTTGGACTGGGCGACACCGTCAGTTCACCCGAGCAGTTCCAGTGGGCGACTGCGTTCGTCCTACTCTTTATTGTGCTCTCGTTCTACGCAGTCGGAATCGGAGCGCGATACTACTTCCGGAGGAAGCTCCAACATGAGTGAGACTACATACACGACGACCGAGGATACCGACGATACCAACAGTACTGACAGCATGGTCGGAACGACGACCGGCGAGACCGATGAGCGCGTCCGTGAAGAGTGGCGTGAGTACTCCTTTGATGCCCCGACAAAGCTTGGGGTCAGCGATCTTGATGTGTACTACGGCAATGACCAGGCGCTAGAAGGTGTGTCGATGGAAATTCCTGAAAAGAGTGTAACCGCACTCATCGGTCCCTCAGGTTGTGGAAAATCGACGTTCCTCCGATGTCTCAATCGGATGAACGACCGCGTGTCAAGCGCGCGGATTGAGGGGTCGGTTACTCTTGATGATCAGGAGATTTATCAAGATGGTGTGAATCTGGTTGAACTTCGAAAGCGGGTTGGAATGGTGTTTCAGTCACCGAACCCGTTTCCGAAATCAATCCGCGAAAACATCGCATATGGTCCGGAGAAACACGGCGATATTGACACTGGCGTGCTCGCGAGGCTACTTGGTCGCAGTGACGAAGAGCAACGCGAGGAGCTAGTCGAGCGGTGTCTTCGGGACGCCGCGCTGTGGGATGAGGTTCATGATCGTCTTGATGACAACGCTCTCGGTCTTTCGGGCGGTCAACAACAGCGGCTCTGTATTGCTCGGTGTTTATCAGTCGATCCGGAAGTGATTTTGATGGACGAGCCCGCGTCGGCGCTGGACCCGATTGCAACTGCGAAGATTGAGGATCTTATTGCCGAACTTAGCAAAGAGTACACGGTTGTTATCGTTACCCATAATATGCAGCAAGCCGCACGAATATCAGAACAGACAGCAGTGTTCTTGACCGGCGGCGAACTTGTCGAGTACGGTGACACTGACCAGGTCTTCGAAAGCCCACAGAGCGAACGGGTCGAGGATTATATTACAGGGAAATTTGGGTAGTGGATGCCGAGTTCAACTCCGAGTCTGAGTCTGAGTCTGAGTCTGAGTTTATGCCTGTGCTGTATAGACGACCAGGGCGACTGCTCTGAGGGTTAACCCCGAGGTGGGTTCACCGTGCCGTTGAAAAAGATTGGATATTCTGTTACGCTCTGATGTTGAAGAGATTGATAACCTCGTGATTGAATCAATCACGCATAATAGGTCAACAGTGTTCGATAAGAAGGCAGGTGTTGCCAACGGTGCTAGGCGACCATTCATCCGTCAGATCTAACCTCGCACTCCCAAGCGACGACGATTGGTATCAATACCAATACTTGGGCGCCGAGGATTGAGAGTATACCGAAGGCACACTGCACTACCGTCGGATACAGAAATAACAAGCCTGAGCGTGAGCCAGAGGCAACGACGCAAAACGGACCGGTACAACACGGTTCGGCTCTGGGTGCTGACCTCGGCGGCAACCAAATCGTCATCACAAGCACGGCTCGCTTCTTCGGTGTAGGCGTATTCAATTATGCTCGCAGGGAATTCGAGAACACTCGTGGCAACCTCTAGGACTGTGGCACGCAGTCAGCACACCCACGCTTCAAGAAGTGAGTGTTCGAGAAGACGAGTACGTCAAGCATGTCTTTGACTCGGTCGAAAACGGAATCGTCGAGGAAGCACTTGAGCACGAGTGTGACGGCGACGGCATCATCTTCAAGACGCTTGATGAGATTCGAGATCGCTTCCCGGACGCTGACTGGTACCCACAGTAGCCACTCCGCAAATTCAAGTAACTCGTTGAATACAACCCAGAAAAGCGAGGCGTGTCTGTGAAGACGATGAATGCAGAGAACACGTCGAAGCGGTGCAACAAACGCGGGTGCGTCCATGACGACAATCGTCATCAGGATGAGCTTGAATGTCAGCAGCACGGGAAATAGAACCACGCTGATTATAACGCTGTCTGCGGATTACGTCTGGCGGGTAGCAAAGTCACGGCGTGACTTTGCGACGGCAAAGAACATCGCCGAACTGTACATGTCCTAAGAGAGCATCAACCGTCTTGCGGGGAGATCATCAGCCAATATGCTCTGAACTCAGGGCTACGGACACCGACCCAGAGCACACAGCTCTCACCCATAATAACCGTCACGGGTCAGAGGCAGAGACCACTGACAAGCCTCACCCTCAACAGGCGAATCTGTCAGGGGTGATCAAAGTATGTGGGGGTAATTGACTTCCTGACCATCGGGGTGTCACATAAGTTCGTCAAATCGATAGAATTTCCTCGGACCTCAATCCAGTAGTGATATGGAGATTTTTGAGTCGACTGATAAGAGAAGTATCATACTCTGGCGTGTCATTACCATTGCAACCGGGTGGTTGGTGCTTTTATTCGTCGGCTCATATCTCATTACCCCAGCGAGTATTCTCACAGTAGTTATGAACGACCTCAATATCACCGAGGCAACAGCTGCGGCTCTTGTCTCAATGCCACAGGTTACAGCAACGGTTGTTGGTATACCAGTTGGGGTATATCTCGACCGTGTCCAAACTCGTGGCGTCGTCCCTGCCGCTGCTGTTGTACTTCTTATCGGGAGTGTCGGTGACTGGTTTGCCGGCGGCGCAGGGAACATCTCATTACTCATTGTGTCGCGGCTGTTCGCTGGCGCTGGGATGTTTGTCCTATGGGTCGTCTGTATCAATGTCGCATCAAGTACTGTTCCACCAACCCGACGAGCAACAGCAACATCAGTGATTATTTCTGGGTACCCAGCGGGATACGCGCTCGGGCAATTTAGCGCCCCTCGCATTGCCGAGATTGTCGGATGGCCGGGAGTATTCCCACTCTTTGGTGCGGCAGTAGTATTATCATCGGTTATATTTTACTTTGCGGTTGGACATGTCACTCGATTTGAGACGCCGGCTGAATCACCCACGTTTGCTGAGTTTAAACAGGTGTTTGTTAACCGAAACATCTGGTCGATTGTCGTTGTCACTGTCCTCGCGTACTCACTATATATGGTATTCAACTCATGGATGCCAACATACATCGTTCAGCAGTTTGATATTTCAGTAGCAGAAAGTGGGACGTTTGTCGCATTATTTCCAGCCGTCGGCATTATTGCCCGACCGGTGGGTGGATGGGTCTCTGATGTGGTATTAGACCAGCGTCGACGACCTATCTTCGCCGCCTCGTTCATCGGGGCGATTGCAGTCGCAGTTGCTCTTTTTTATACAGTGAAAATCACTATTTTGATACTGATGCTTGTGCTTGCAGGAGTAATTATTCAGCTTCAGATTGGACTGCTGTACCAGTCCGCACAGGAGTTCGTTGATGCAAGGGCTGCTGGGACAGCCGTCTCAATTGCGAGCGTTGCTGGTTGGCTGGGATCATTTATTGCGCCCGTTATCGCCGGTGAGCTTGTTGCAATTACTGGAGGATATGTAGTGATACTCTGGTTTGTGGGTAGTCTTGGTGTCGCAGGAGGGCTCTCCGCATGGCAAATGTCTGAGTCTGGAATCGCTTTGACATCACCGTAAACGTCCTCGGAACCGCAGAGAAGCCCTACGGCTTTCGCGTAGATGCCCGCTCTCGCCGAGAATAGTGCTGTGAAAGGGCAAGGCGAATGCTCAATATGGACGCGTCCTGGGGGTCACGACGTGAGCGATTTTCATGACAGACCCCTCGAGGGCGTATTTGCCATGCTTGAAAAGCCGTCAGAATACGTAGTGGTTTCACGTCCCCCCGAGATATGCTTTCACACGTCGGTCACGTCCTCGCACACGGTGTGTGAGCAATCGTGTTCGACAATCTCTCCGGTGGGTTCATTCGTCATCAACTGCAGTATGTCTCAGCTCAAACCGATATTTCGAGCGATGCACTTGATGGGGATGTGCAATATTTCCAAATACACGTGTTGTAGGTTCGTTCACTAGTGTTTGGAGCTTAGCAGGTGTTGGTAATTTGATTTCTGTCTTCAAAGTTGCAGCGGAACGCGTTACCGGGCGTTCCAGCTGAACCAACTGTGGGTTCGGATAGACACGGTGGTCAGATTGCCACCGACCGATGTGGGTCGTCTTCGCCAGCAATGTTCCCTTCGGTATCGACTGCTGTTGTCCCAGCAATATATACGATGTTTCCCGTCCGAATCGCTTGTGAGTAACTATTCTGCGCTTCCCATTCTGTGCTAGTCGAGGCGTGTTGACGCTCTATATTATAATCGAGCGCGCGATTACTAAGAGAGTATTCCTGATACATAACTAATATATCACGTTTATGAGAGTGAGAGTCAGTATCTAAGAATGATGCCTGTGAACCGATAAGGTGTTATGACACATATATGATGACGAGAGTGATTTGTGTACATGCAGCAGAATAAACTGACACTACACGATATTAGCATTCTGTTATCACTGCGAACACTCACAGAAGATATCCAATGAAGTTAATGGCACATAAATCGTCATTATTTTTATGCACGGTAGACGCCTTGCTACGCTCGATGAGATCGTCGGACTGGCAGCACCAGAAAGCACGAAGATTATAGATATTGTCGAATCATGGGCGAAATCGAATGATATCGGATTAACCATTCTTGATGTTGGGACAGAGATAACTGATGAGCATATTGAACGAGAGAAGACAACACTCGGACTTTCTATCGGGGGTGACGGAACGTTCTTAGAAGCCGCCCGTTCGTTTGCTCCATTCCAGATTCCACTGATGGGAATCAACTCTGGCACGTTAGCATTTTTAGCTCGTGTTGAACCACTTGATGTAGAGGATGCACTAACAGCCGTCTACCGTGGACGGGGTTCAATTAACGCAAGACAGCAGTATGAGGTCACTGCTGGGGATATCAATACAACAGGTATCAATGAGATGTTTTTACAAAAACACCCACCAGAGGACCGTTATGGAACGAAAGTTGGATCACTACACGTATTTGTCGATCAAGAATACGTTGGTGAGTACTTTGGCAGCGGGTTGATTGTCTCGACCCCAACGGGGAGTACCGGACGAGCGTATTCGAATGGTGGTCCAGTGCATTATCCACAGAACAACCGAACGCTACAGATCATTCCGCATGAAACAATCAGCGCGGCAGTTGACCCAATAGTCGTTAGTCAGGAATCGGAGATTGATATCGTTCTTGACGCTGACTTCGATATAGACATTGATGGTGGACGGCAGTTTGAACGACTCGAATCAGACACTGTCGTTCATATCTCTGGTGCAAATCAGCCGGTTCAAACCGTTCGTACGCCGTATGATGATGCATTCATTACTGCGATGGTTGATAAACTTGATTGGGGACTCCGAACCGTCGATAACGACGGTCCTCGATCAGCACTTGAGGATAATATTGGATCATCTGATTTCAAAGAGCGTGCTGCGCGCGTTGCAAGAGAGGCTGCTCGATCTGCCGGTGAACCGCTTCAGGAACTTCATGGACAAGTCGAGGATGTTCAGTATAAAACCGACAAATCAGATATCGTCACTGAGGCAGATTATCAGGCGAATGATATCATCGAAACAGCAATTAACAGTGAGTTTCCCGATCACGTTGTGCAATCTGAGGAAAACGATCAAACCGCTCCCACAGAGGGCTATGCATGGATTATTGACCCGCTTGATGGGACCGGAAACTTCGCTCATGGAAACCCAAATTACTCGGTTTCAATCGCGCTATTGAAGGATCGAAATCCAGTTGTCGGTGTTGTTTACGCGCCAGAACCTGCGGATATGTTCTACGCGATTGATGGAAGGGGGGCATATCAAAATGGGCATAAAATAAAGCCAACATCAAGAAATCAACTTGATGAAAGTATGTTGCTTTCTGGCTATGACCCAAGTGGTGAGTTTCTCCAGGCGTTTTATCACGAGACACAAGGCGTTCGTCGATTAGGCAGTGCTGCGCTCAATCTTGCATATGTTGCTTCGGGGAGCGCTGATGCCGTGTGGGAACATGACACACATCCATGGGATGTTGCAGCTGGACTTTGTCTGCTTCGAGAAGTTGGCGGGAAAACAACAGATCAATACGGGTCATCTTATGAATTAAGCTTCAATACGACTGACAAGCGGACACCACTACTTGCGAGCAACGGCTCGGTTCACGAGCAACTGATTTCACACATCGAAGACTCGAATTTAATGTCTGAGTGATGGTTAATCATATGTTCTGAGACACAAAGCTGCAGACGCAAGCCAGCGTGTAAACTACCCCACCCTACTTCGCTCACCCTGACGGGTTCGCTCGGTGAGGGTGGGGCTTTGATCTGGACTCCCAGCGATCAACTGTCGGCGGTTGATAGCCGTCGTTGCTCAACGTCCCACCATTTACACGCACGTCTACTGGTGCGTCTGCGCTCCCCGACGTGGGCGGGAAACGCAGGCTGTATTGTCGCTTCCGCAGATACCCCAGACCGATGTTTTTCCCTCCGTTGTAGTCTGCGTTGATTTCGTGCCTACACTTCAGACATCGGAACTGCTCGCCATCGCGGTTGTCTTCGTGGGGAAACCCACAGTCGGTATGAGAACACCGCTGGCTGGTGTGACCGGGGGCAACCTGTTCAACCGAGACACCCCGTTGTAGGGACTTGGACTTGTATTCGACGTACTCGACAAGACGGCGAAATGCCCAGATATGATGCCACTCAGCGTGGGGAAACCGTTCTCGAATGTCGGTCAACTCCTCGAACACGATCACATCGCAGCCATATTCAATGGCTTCGGTGACGATGTCGTTAGCGACCGGATGGATGTACTGGTACTGTTTCCGCCATACTCGCTCTCGCTTCTCAACTGGGACAAAGCGTTATGAGCGGCTTGTGTGCCACACTGTTGCAGCTCCGCCCGGCGCTTCTCGAACTCTTGAATCCAGTGGTCGAACTCGTCGCCACTCCAGAACGTACCCGTTGACGAAACGGCAAGGCTGTTCACACCGAGATCGATCCCGAGGACTGTACTGTACTCGGTATCGTCCGAATCCTCACCTTCGACACCCTCACCGTCTGTCTCTACTTTTCGCGTTTTGACGTGATACAATCCTCGTAGTCGGTGTCGTCCCAACACCAACAGTAGTCACTGGCTTCGTTCGCGCAGTAGAGGAATTGGTCGGCGGTTTCGTGGAGGTCGTTGTGGTACTCGTCGGGAACGACAAGTTTGACCGGTGCGGTTCGCCTGACCTCCATATTTCAGATGTTGTTCTGATGGTTTTCCACAGTTTGGGAGTCAGACGGCTACTGTCTCGTGGTTTGCATCACTCAGTGTCGGCTTCCTCCCCGGTCCCGGTCTACTCGCGTCGTGCTTCCGACCAGTCGGAAGCTCTCGCTGCTTGAGATCGGGGGCTCCGCCTCGAAACTGCTGAGTTTTGAGACTCACTGTCTAATTCGCATCATGGTTTTGATCGTGCGTAAGCGTCACGTATGAATTGAGACGGACGTGAGCGTGCTGTCTGTTTGGAATTGGTGCGTCGAGATTATTACAATGATATTCCTCATTGACTAAGACAACGCCAAAGCAGGTTTTCATCGCTGAGATGATTCGATATCCGCAGAGTCTATCGGAACACTGACTCATAGATGTACCTGCATAGTCGGCGGAATCACCAGAATCGTTGATTTGCGAAGACTCATCATGGAAGGCGGCTAAGCGCCTGCATTCATACTGATTAATTCGAATAGTTTTATCGACAGTGTCGAATAACGCGAGTTCAGCGGCTCCCATCACCGATACGGATAATCACGGCGATAAAGACTTGCACTAATCACTATCAAATAAACAGTAATTGCAAGTCATTCATGTCTCGTCATCACTCACAGTAATACAGTCAACGGCTTCTGAAGCCCGCTGTTGTGCTGTATCAATGTCAGCAGCTGTCGCGACAGCAACACCCATTCGTCGACCAGCATATGCCTCAGGCTTACCGAATAATCGTATATCAACGTCAGATACGGATAACGCCTCATCAACTCCAGTGAACGCAGGTTGGGTAAGTGGTTCATCAACGACTAGTGCTTTAGTTGCACCTGGGCGCGCAACATCAATATCGGGTATCGGGAGACCGAGAATAGCGCGCAGATGGAGGTCAAACTGGCTTAATCGCTGAGAGCTCAATGTTACCAGTCCGGTGTCGTGTGGTCGTGGTGAAAGTTCACTGAAGATTACTGTTCCATCCCGCACAAAGAATTCAACCCCGAAAATGCCGTATCCACCAAGCCCATCGGTCACCTCCTGAGCCATTCGCTGTGCGGTTGTTCGTTGCTCAGTTGTTAATGAGTGTGGCTGCCAACTTGTTCGATAGTCACCGTCTTGTTGTGTATGTCCGATTGGGGGACAGAATGTCGTTCCGTCAGTATGGCGCACTGTAAGAAGCGTGAACTCAGAATCAAACTCAACAAACTCCTCGATGATCACACGACCTGTATCTGACCGCGATCCCTCCCTGGCGGTCTCCCAGGCGTCACTGATTTCTGTATGTTCACGCACGATTGATTGTCCTTTCCCTGACGATGACATTGTGGGCTTGACAACGACTGGGATCCCAATATCTTCGACCGCTTTGCGGTATGTGTCATGAGTATCAGCGAAGGCATACTCACTTGTTGTGACACCGACTTCCTCAGCAGCAAACTCACGGATCCACTCGCGATCCATCGTCAACCGAGTCGCTTGAGCCGTTGGTACGACATCGTAGCCCTGTGTTTCTAATCGTTTCAGCTCCTCGGTCGCAATAGCCTCGATTTCCGGAATAATCACTGCAGGGTCTTCCTCTTGGACGATCTCTCGGACTGCGGCTGCGTCGGTCATATCAATCGTGTAGTTCCGATGTGCAGCTTGCATCGCTGGTGCGTGCTCATATCGGTCGACGGCAACCGTTTCTACCCCGAGCCGTTGGGCTGTAAGGACAACTTCCTTTCCAAGTTCCCCACTTCCAAGCAGTAGCAGTGTCGTCGCGTTTGGACTCTCTGGTGTCCCCAGACGGTCTCCGTGAGCAGATGACATACCCAATGACTCGGACAGCAGTGATAAAAGTGCCCTGGGCGTCAAGGCTCGTTCAGATAAAATATTCACAGTATCGCCTGAGAGATTGACTCGATATATGATCAACTGCGCATTCAACCACTGACACCAAACCCTACTCCAAGAGCAATGAGTACTGCTCCAATAGTGCGTCGTCGGAGATGACCCTCTTTGAGCCCAACACTACTTATGATGACAACTAGAATGATGCTTGCCCGGAATAAAATTGAGGCTTGCGTTGCACTCGGGGCTGCACCAAATGTAAATAAGGTTGCTGCAAGCCCACCAAATTGTAAGATACCAAGAACGCCTTTGTCACTCTGATAAAGCGACAAAAGCTGCCTCCGCTGAGACGGCTCATGAACAACACCAGCACGCCATAATCGACCTGCACTCCCGATTCCAACAAAGAAAACAATAATTGCTGAGACATACAGTGGATTGATACTCGCAGTAGCGATGCCATCAAGCGTGGACGTCACGCCAAAAATGAAATTAACCGATACTGCCAACGCGACCGCTGTCGTGTCTGAGCCATACAAAACGCTTTGCAGCGTGTTCTGCTCAGAATTCACGATTGCAGCCCCGCAGGCGCTCAAAATAGCGCCAGCAATCACAAATGGCGTGATAGTTGTATCACGTAAGAGCGGTTCGACCAGTGAGGTGATGACTGGAGATAAAGATGTGAGTGGAATCACAACAGATGCATCTTCCCGTGACAGTGCTGCAAATATCATGAATGCACCGATGATATTCAATACTCCTGTCAGCACCATCGCAACAGCACTCCGTGGCGTCCCTGAGAATCCATATCTCAACGCGGTCCATCCAACCACCGGTAGAAACAATCCGAGCGCGACGGTATCTCGAACAAACAATACCTCGGACTCCGAAGCGTCAGCAAGCAACCGCTTCTGATATGGACTCATGACTGCCCGAGCGCAAACAGCGACGACACCGGTTAGAATCCACAGAGGAATCGAGATCATGAATATAAATCAATACGATGTGGCAACGGCACCGCGAGCGCCACTCGTAGCTATATATAAATTGGACTACAGCGAATTGAATGGCAGCTTATCGATATCGATATTGATATTGACATTGATATGTGTGAGTCATGCAGAACAACATGACTACGGGTATACATAGCACAGTGGCAGTGGATACCTGACAGATCATAACTCAGAGTCCTCCAACAGGAGATACGAGTAATGAGTGGCTGGTACAACTCGGAGTACTCATACTCAACTTCCGCATGAACGAGTCTGCAAAATAAGCAAAGTAGCAAGCGGATGTGAATGTACATTATATCTGACACAGCTAGATACAGTCCTTGAGCACTATCGTGACGAATACAATTCAACACGTTAATGTCAAGAGAATGATACCCACGTTTAGATTGTATCATCTTCATTACCACTGATAGGGCTTGAAGTTCCGAGTCATAATCTTTGAGCTCTGTAGAAACGAAAATTATTGTGAACAAGCATCATCGTGACGTGCTGTTTGTCCCTACAAACACCGTTGGAAACGGGAGACATACTCCAATCTATAAAATCACCTGTTTCGCGTTTCGCGTTTTGCGTTTTGCGTTTCGCCCTTCGCTCTTCGTCCGGACCCCTCTCCTCAGCGGAGCAGAACGGATCAGAATCGCTTATCAGTCGGTGGCACTTTGAGCAGCACTTCTCTCTAAACCCACACGCAGACTCAGTGCATCTGGAACGCCCGTCTACGCGTTCCACTGCACATTCGAGTACCGACACTCACAATGCTAATAACTGTCATTTGCTCACTGCAGCACTAATCTCGCCTGTTCGTTTGGCTGCATATCCAAGAAGTGTATCGTGCCCATCCGAGGACATGAGTACCGGCCAAAACGCTGCGTCAGCTCGAAGTGATTTTCCCATCTCGGTCGTTGCATATTCCATTCCTGAATCCACCCGCTCAAAGTTTTCAACATGCACATGATATGTCTCCTCTGTGGTTTTTTCTATCGTGTGTTGAATTTGATAATGTGTTGTTGGCGTTATATCAGCTTTCTCTGGAAGAACGTTCATCACACGCAGATATGCAATCAGACATGCGTGGGCGTTCTCAACCGCAGCCTTAGAGCCCTGATAGCCAGCTTCAACATTCACAAAGTCTGAAAGATTTACGCCTCGTCCAGTGACATGTCCAGAGAAATCGGCGACATGCTCGAGCGGCAATGATTGCATGATTGTTGCTTTCTGTGGTGTCAAGTTTGCGAGCGTTCCAAACGGCTCATCAAATGAAACTGTTGAGTGGAATCCAAGTGTAATGCAGTCTTTAATTTCCTGATAAAGATCAAACGCCAGACGTTCTTCATACAGTTCACTCTCCGGGTTACCGGGGAATGATCGATTAAGATCGCCCTCGATATACCGCACATTTGCCTCAAGTGCGCGTTCGTTCGCAATAATGAGTTTCACCGGTCGCTGAACAGTGTCGATTCGTGCTCCTGAGCGAAATCGCTCAATCGCTCGCACGCCACAGGGCTCATCACCGTGAATCCCACCGATTACAGCGACCTCAGGCGTGTCATTTGCACCCGCAGGACCGACTATCTCAGTTCGCATAGATACTCATAATGAGGTCAGCACACAAAACGACATAGTGCACCGAGCGCTCAATAATATATTATGACACAGAGCGCATGTGCTCTCGGTGTTCAGTATCTCTTTAACTCTGGGTGCTCATCGACTGATTTCGGCGTTATTATACCAGGGCGAGGCGGTAGCCGACAGGTTCGGAATCAGAACCAGTGATAAATGAAAGTCAGCGTGATAAAAATGGCAGACTGATTCGTATTTTTAACATCCTCATATCGACACTCGTCTCAAGTGCCGCTGCCAGATAACTGATATTCATAGCTCAAATAAAGTCACTATGGTTGATATTGATCTCACACCAACACTTGATGGACGAACCGCATTGGTGACTGGCTCAGCAAAACGTGTCGGGCGCGAGGTACTGCTTGCACTCGCAGACGCAGGCGCTGATGTTGCCGTTCATTATCGACATAGTGAGGATGCGGCAGCAGCAACCGCCAAGACCGCGCGTGAATATAATGTTGCAGTAACGACTGTGCAGGCGGATGTCACCGTCCCCGATGAGGTAGATAAGATGATTGCGAGGTGTGAGACAGAACTTGATACAATCGATATACTGGTGAATGCTGTTGGACCACTACCACAGGGACGATGGGATGAACTTTCACTGGCAGAGTGGCGTCGTACAATCGAGGGGTGTCTGTATGGAACACATCTCTGTACGCAAGCGGCTCTCCCAGCAATGCGTGATAATCAGTGGGGTCGGATCGTTAATTTCGGTGTTGCTGATGCCCGTGATGATCGCGCTGTTCCGATGAATTTCCCATATTTCGCAGCGAAAAAAGCTGTCTTGTTGTTTACACGGACAGTTGCGTATGACACACAGGATGATGGAATCACAGTCAATGCTGTTTCACCTTTCGCGGTTGAGAATACAGTCGTTGATGTTAGTGGCTATCCGCGCGGTCGCCCAGCCCGATTTAGTGATGTGATCGCACCGATATTGTTTTTCTGCACTGATGCAGCCTCATATATTTCCGGGCAGAATATTGCAATCGATGGTGGTCGCCTGCAGGAAGCATGAATCACTCATACGAATCGTGTGTCTGTTCAATCAGTTGTTCTGCAGACGGCTTGTGAAGTGCCTCGGGGTCACATCAACATCAATATCAATATCAAAGCCCCGAGGCACTCGCCTTGACCGCCTGTAGACTCAGTCTGAAACGCACGATGGACCGGACCGGGTTCGGGTGAGAGCATGACTCTGTATGGAAGAAGTGCTGACTGTGGCTCCGATGAGTATATGTGAACTCTTCCGACGAGCAAAAAAAAGACTCATTGCACTCATCAAGAGAGGCACGGACAGCTCCTCGTGAACCTGCCTCGGGGTCACATCAAAGCCCCGAGGCTTCCTGCTTCAATGACGTTGTCAGACTGCGTCTGACAGCCCACCAGACGGAGTCTGGTGAACGCACTTTGCATCCACAGCCTCTCTGTGAGGTGTGAACGTAGGGAGCGCAGTCTGCACAGGTCGTTCGAAAATCGAAGATTTTTGTGATCACGAGAGACTTCGTCTCTCGGACGACGGTGATTCGGAGCGTCCCGCCCCTAACTGCTTCAAACCACGATTGAGAATATTCTTTGCTGCGTTCAACTCACGGTCTTCAGTATGACCACACGCTGGACAGGAGTGTTCGCGTACCCAGATCGGTTTCTCCGTCTCAACACCACACACAGCGCACTCTTTGGTCGTGCCTTTCGGTTCCACCTTCTCAACATGGGTGCCATGTAGGTCAGCCTTGTACTCCAGCAACTCGATAAATCGTGACCACGCAGCATCTTGCTTGTTTTTCGCGTTCTGGCTCGTTTCCAACATTGGTTTCACGTCTACGTCTAGGTCTTCGACAGCCACAACGTCGTACTCTTGCACCAGCCACGTCGTGAGTTTGTGCTGGTAGTCACACACCTTCCGCTTGATTTTGCGTTTTGCTTGTGCCACCTTCCGGCGTTGTTTCTCCCAGTTATCGGAACCGTGTTCTTTCCGGTCGAGTTTCCGCTGTTCGCGTGCACAGCGGTCGTACTCATCCGACAACTCAAATGTATCCACGGACATGTTTTCAGAGGTGTGGATGTAGCTGGTGATACCAAGGTCAATACCCACACAGTTTTGTGGTTTCATCTCGCTAAGTGGTGGTTTCTTAGGAGTGTCTTCTACTGTGGTCACGAGTGAGACGTACCATTCACCAGTCGTCTCTGTTTTCAGGATCACCTGGTTAATCTCGTCTGCTGGTGGGACGTCGCAGTTTGCACGGACTTTGAACCAGCCAATCTTTTCGAGCCGGAATCGTACATATCGGTCGTCGCCCGTGTTGTGATCCACGTTGAAGCGACTGGACTGATTGTCCGACACAGACCGAAACTCACCACGACCTTGCCACTGCAATCGCCCGACGTTATAGCCGTTATTTCGCCGTTCTTGGAGGGTCACAAGATCGCTGTGAATCTGGCGAATGGCTTGTTGTGCAGCGTGTTGTGAGGGTTCTGCGAAGATATCCCAGTTGTCTCCCCAGTGTTTGAGTTTACTGAGTTGGTCGGAGTCAGATGGTCTGTTGTTGTAGTCCGAGTTGTAGTAGTCTCGGACAGCGTGATTGCGAATCTGTCGGAGAATATCAATCTGATGCCACGCTTCGCTAGCCACGTCATCGGGTAAGTATGCGCGGAAGCGAAGTGTATGTTTCATCGGTGTTACTCAGGTTGTTCTTTTTGTCTCTGTTCTTGAATTGCTCTCTGTAGCAATCCACTTGGAGAGATATGCGGTTGGCTATCAAGCCACTCTCCATCTTCGTCTGGGACTGTTACGGTATATCGTTTCGTCACACGTTTTGGGGCGTGTTAGAACTTAAGAAATGTTCTGGAGTGTTATTTATGTGTTACTGTTGTCGGCTTCACCTCGGGGTAAAGCCCCGAGGTAGTCGCCTTGATAACGTATACAGATACCACATCAGCTGATCACATGGCATTCTTGAGCTACCACGGCTCGAGATATGGGTTTTCGCCTCGGAGTGTCTATAACTACAGTAGTCCCGATGAGACAAATACACCATAGCGTTTTATCGCATCGGCATCGGACAAGGCGATATGGCCTCGCAGGGAATCGTTGAGGAGTTCCTCTCACTCCGCGCTGAGACAGACGCGGATTTACTGACGATGCAATGTGGTGATTTTTATGAATTCTTTGCTGAAGACGCTGAGTTAGTGTCCACAGAGCTTGATCTCACAATTTCACAAAAATCCGCACATGGGTCTTCATATCCAATGGCTGGGGTCCCGGTTGATGATCTCACACCATATCTAAAATCGCTCGTTGAACGCGGATATCGGGTTGCTGTCGCAGATCAACATGAATCCGACGATGGAGATCATTACCGTCGTATCAGCCGAGTTGTCACACCAGGTACATTACTCGCGACGGACGATGCTGATGCACGGTATATCGCAGCCGTCGTTGGGGATCTCACAACAACTGAAACGACTGAGACGACTGAAACATCTATTGGAATTGCATTTGCGGAGGTAACGACTGGGTCATTCTTTATTGGCGATGTTGAGGATGTTGAGACTGCATATGCAGAACTCACCCGGTTTGATCCGGTTGAAATCCTTCCTGGTCCAACCGTCCGGAATGCTGATGAGTTCATTCGGCGACTTCGTGAGGATACTGATGCGACGGTAGCATCATTTGAAACAGCAGCCTTCGCTCTTGGACGTGCGCGTCATATTCTCAGCGAGCAGTTTGGTACAACTGCGATTGACAGTGTCAATATTGAGACTGACGTTGCAATCCAGGCTGCTGGTGCGATACTCGCATATATCGACGAAACAGACACAGGTGTTCGTGCTGCAATCACGAGACTCCAACCGCTTGATTCAGAGACTCACCTTGCATTGGACACGACGACACGGCGTAATCTTGAATTGACCGAGACAATGCATGGTGACCGCGGTGGCGATGGGACACTCCTTGGAACGATCGATCATACCGCGACGAGCGCAGGACAACGACAGCTCCGAGAGTGGATAATGCGACCACAGCGCGAGCAAACAGAAATAACTCGTCGACTCAATTGTGTCGAAGCGCTTGTCGACGCACCATTGGCTCGTGAGCGAATCAATGAAGCACTCAATGGAAGCTATGATCTTGAGCGACTAGCTGCGCGATGTATTTCTGAACGCGCTGACGCCACTGATCTACTGCGAATCCGAGAGACCCTTGATGTGCTTCCGACGCTCAATGAAGTCATCACAGAGTCAACATTGTCCGACTCGCCTTTGACACAAGTGGTCACTCGACCGACCGAAGATACTGTGAGAGCTGTTCGAGATGAACTCATAGCAGCACTCGTTGATGACCCTCCAAAAACAATTCGAGACGGTGGATTGTTTCAATATGGGTATGATGATGAGCTTGACTCTCTTCGAGAGCGTCATGAAACCGCTCAAGAATGGATGGATACACTCGCCAAGCGAGAAACAGAGACACATGATCTAAATCATCTCAGTGTCGATCGAAACAAAACCGATGGTCATTATATCCAAGTTGGGAAATCTGTCGCCGATCAGGTCCCAGAACACTATCGGGAGATTAAAACTCTCAAAAATTCAAAACGATTCAAAACCGATGAACTCGTCGAGCGCGAACGAGAAATTCTCCGATTAGAAGAATCCCGTGGTGAAATAGAGTATGAGCTATTTTGTGAACTCCGTGAGCAGATCGCTGACTACGCCACGATGTTACAGACAGTCGGACAAGTTATTGCAGAAATAGACGCACTTTATTCACTTGCGACGCATGCCGTCGAAAATGACTGGACACGTCCGACGCTGTGTAGCGATCACACGGTTGATATTGAGGCTGGTCGACATCCGGTTGTTGAGCAGACAACAGAGTTTGTGCCAAATGATCTCCGGTTAGGAGATGAACGGAACTTCTTACTCGTCACAGGACCAAACATGAGTGGGAAATCCACATATCTCCGACAGGTAGCACTTATTACCCTGCTTGCACATGCTGGAAGTTTCATTCCAGCAGCAGCCGCCACCATCGGATCTGTTGATGGAATTTATACACGCGTTGGCGCATTAGATGAACTCGCACAGGGTCGCTCGACATTCATGGTTGAGATGCAGGAACTTTCGAAGATTCTTCACTCGGCATCCTCGGAATCACTGGTCATTCTTGATGAGGTTGGTCGAGGGACAGCAACATATGATGGAATTTCGATTGCATGGGCTGCAACGGAGTATCTCTCAGCAGCGCGCCCAACAGCACCATCACCGCGAGTTCTTTTTGCAACACATTATCATGAACTCACAACATTAGCAGACCGAATTACAGGTGTTTCAAATGTCCATGTCGCCGCAGAGGAGCGTCATGGCGATGTGACATTTCTTCGAACTGTTGAACCAGGACCAGCAGATCGTTCGTATGGAATTCACGTGGCAGAACTCGCTGGTGTCCCGGACCCGGTTGTGACACGAGCAAGGGACGTATTATCAACACTTCGTGCTGATGAGGCAATCGAGGTTGAAACACAAAATCGCGCTGATACATCAAACCGCGATCAACAAAAGAGGACGACTGGAGGTGCTAACAGCGAAGAGACAACCCAACAGGTTGTGTTTGACGTCAATACCGGTGATATTCGCGTTGCTGGGACAGACACAGACACAGACACGGACGCGGACGCGGACACAGAGAGTCAGACAGCCCCTATCAATGATAACAAAGGGTCCGAGCAGACAACGGTCGATGCAGACACAAAAGAAGTAATTAATGATCTTCAATCACTTGACATCGAATCGACAGCGCCGGTGACACTACTGCAAACCGTCGAGCAGTGGCAGGAAAAACTAACAAACACAAATGCTGAAGAGTGATACGATAATATAAATTAATTGTAGTCGTTGATTATCCGTCGTTTACCTGTTCTGAGGTGGCATATATATCAGATCCTGTCATGTATGATGTGTGTGAGTCATATGCACGAAGTATTTTATCCCCGGTCAACGTATTTATATATAGATGTTGCAGAATAGGCGGCGAGTTGCGGCAGGGTGTTGGGCTGTCGCTGGGTTGCCAATTCTTGCATCCTTCGTGCAGGCAACGGTCGCGCTGTTTGAGACGACAGCTACCACGATTCCGCTGATTGGATCACTCACGCAATTTCTCTGGTCGGTATCTGTCTTTCGGACTGCAGGTAATATTTTCCGGTCAAGTTCAACTATCGTGTTTATATTATTTGTTCTCATCGCGCTTGCGTGGATTGCCCAGGGGATTGGATTATTTGCTCTTCAACACCGCGTTATGACCCTTGGTGCCACAGGATTTGTGACACTGTTTCTTGTGTTATTCGAGCTTGTGTATCTTCCAATTGCTTCTGCAGGAATTCCAGCGGTTCAAACTGCTGGATTCTTATTTGTTCCAATCGGGACCGCAGCAATGAGTTGGGCGGCATCGCTTGTCTTTGATTGGAATGTGACACTTGATTCAGAGGCTGCAGAAGCGTTATCTACCGCTCGTGAAAGTACACAGCAGGCGCTCACCACATTCGATGATCAAGTCGAGCGAGTTGTGGACGAACAGGTACGGTCGTCGCTGAGAGCAGTCGCACCAGAGGCAGTCGCAGCATTCGAATCAGAGTGCAGCGAGTTTCGAGAGCGTTGTCAAACAGTTCAGGATAAAGCGGATGCGGTTGTTGATGGATCGATATCAAGCCGTGAGCGCCATGATACAGCTGCGCAACTACAGGCTGATGCGGCGAAACTCAATGAAGTTGCAGAAGAGACTGCTGTTCGGTTAATATCTACGTTGAAGCGACGACTGAGAGACGAGATTAAAGAACAATATAGTGACGTACACTATGTGTCGCGATTCAATCGTGAGTATAAGATCCGAAATTTGCGGACCCATAATTCGGTCTCACCACCGACAATCGATGGACCGGCTATTCAAATTGGCGGAGCACAGCATGAAATAGCTACCCGACTTATTGAGACAATCGAAACGAATCCAGATGGACTTGCTGCTGTCGCTGGGGCAGTTGATGCAATTGATACGCATCTTGAAGCAGTTGAAGAAACACTTCAAACTCATGAAGAACCGATTGCTGAATCCTTAGATACGGCAGAAAACGCAATTGAAACCACTGCAACAAATCTTAATAAATTAGAGGGACCGGCTCAAGAGCGACTTGAGGCGTATCTACTCGAAGGGCGGACACCAGAGTTATCAGCTAATGAATCGCTTCCAACAAAGCCAATCGTTGATGACCACCGTAAGGAGGCACTGGAGGCGTTGCATGAGTGTCGATTCGACGCAGCAACACAGTCGGCTGACACAGCAGAGACAGAAGCAAAAGAGATTGTTCAGATTGCTGAATTCTTTGGACAAAGCGTCACAGCGACGATTGAGTATGGGTCCGGTTCAATTCCTGTACCATCATCAATCGATACTGATCTTATCGAGAAGCTACGGGTGCCATTCGAGCGGAGTTATCAAATCGAGTATCAGGTCGTAGATGATGTATTGAATCTAACAGAAAGGAGCGATTCAGAGATGGAATCGGGTGCAGGTAATGCCACCAGTGGTGTTACTGGGGCAGAACGCAGCAGGACAGCAGACGGTACAGGCGAGCATGCAGCATTAACTGGAGGGACCCCTCGCGATACGGAGGTACCACAGGATGATGTTCTGTATGTACTTGGTGAACTGCAAGCGAGCGCTGCATCTCAGCGTGGTAAAAACACTGTCGAACTCCAAACTGAGCGACTTCCAGCGAAATTTATCAAACCAGCCGTTCTTACTGAGATTAAATCATTCGCTGAGCGACAAGGTGATGTAGTACAAGTAACGATTCCATCGAATCCACCACCAGGATTCCTTTCTATTGAAGTTGCAGATGGAGTGAGTCCACGACGAGTGATGAAGCAATTACAATCAGCATACGCATAACAGACAATGACAAACAATTGCAAAATCTGCCTGCGCGAAATTGATGAGCAAAGTATCGAAGAACACATCGCAGCCAACCATGCAGGAACGCCGGCATCCGTCCAGGAGGTGTACGCAGACCGATATAGCACAATCTTTGACAGTGATGGCGAACTGCGACCACAGTATCACAATGATAACTCAGATGACGATAACAGTGGGTCGTCACTGCATATTACGACGTCAGATGAGAAAAATCGAAATAAAGGTGAATCGCAGTCGAATGGCAATACGGGCAGTCATAGTAATCTGAACACCCAAGCAGGTCAAAATCCAGCACAATCGACATCGAGTGCTCAAACATCACCGGAGTCGACACCCGACGTCGACGAAGACCAACTCTCCGGACAGAGGCACTCGCAGAGTGATAATACACATCTAAACACCGGCGACGGGGGTATTGATACCAATGTGAATATTCCTGGATCGACGCCGCTGAGTGGTGCAACAGGAAACAAATGGCAGATGATTGGGATTGGGGGGGCTGGGAATCATATTCTTGATGCGATTTTACTCCGTCGAGAGACACTTCGTGAACAGAACAGTCCACTTGCACAGGTGTGGGATGGTGGACTCGCAGATTACGCGGGATTAAACACCAATATTGCGGAGTTGGGGGATACGTTTTATGCACAGCAAGATCGAGAATTTTCAAAAGAATCACTCATTACGAATGGGATGATCGGTTACCGTCATCATAATTACAGCGGAGCAGGGCGTAATTGGAAGGTTGGTCGAACCCTCATGCAGAAAGACTTCGAGGGAGAGAAAAATGCAATTAGAGACCGACTTGATGTCAATCAGCGTGACCTAGAGGCGTCACAGGCTGTGATGTTGATCCACAGCGTCACAAAGGGTACTGGATGTGGATCAACGCCAGTCCTCGCGAAGAACATCCGCAATCTCGTGAGTGAAGGAACGGGTGTTGCGGATGCAACGACACTTTCAAAGCCAATTTTGAGTTCCGTGGTCCTCCCATCAGAGACTGAGTTTGGTGCATCAGAGATGGTCCGTGGGGTTGTTGGAATGGCATACCTCTCAAAGCACGTTGACGGTATTATTCCGTTCGATAATAGCAAGCTCGATGCACAGCGAACCGATTTTGCCGTCGATATCGATCAGGCGGCGCTTGAACATTATAACCCGCCAATGTATACCGATGTCAACCGCCTACTGGTAACGTTTCTTGAGGCATTTACGATGTCATCGACGCCACAGTCAGCGGACACCACGGGGACAGAACGAATTAGTGGTGAGGTATTTGATGTCCCGGATAGTTTTCGCCCAGTCCAACGAAAATATGGCATCGCGAGTGACCGAGCGTACACTCCTGCTGTAGTGATGGCGCCGGTTATCGGAACGACAAGTGCCAGTCGATTTGATAGAGCGCGTTTAGATACACTCGCACGGTCGACGCTTCTACAGGGACAACTTGTTGATTTTGACCCAAAGAGTGCATGGGGTGGCACGTTCATGGCATATGGTCCGGCAGAAAAGATGGAAGAGCTTGAGCCACTGCTACAAGATGGTGAATTAACATCGATTCTAAGCGGTCAAGATTTTCTCGCACGCGAGCAATATGATGGACCGAGTTCGATTGACATCTATGTCAATCAACTCGTTGTACCTCATGTAGACAATGTCTATCTATGGGGGCTCATATGGAATCCGAATCTCCCGACACTGGAGCGGATGTACAAGCACGCACGAGAACTTGTCGAGCAAAGCGAAAATAAGGAGGCACAGGAGTTACGCGAGGCATGGGAAACAATTGAGCCACTATTTGATTGTCTTGGTCGAGAAAATATGGGGTGATGTATAATGATAAACATACTCGCTAGTGGAGGAATGATTGTCGGTGAGAGTGTGGTAGTTGTTGTCAATGTACTCGGCAATCTCGGTATTGAGAATATACCATTATTTGCCGGTTCAGTTGTACTTTCATTATTCGTTGGTGGAGTCGTGGGATTTGTCGCTGGGACTCGTAAGCAGGTTGATTCAACAGCAGAAACAACAGAGGGAATTAATCACACAAATCACGACCCCGCTGTCTTCATCGATGCTATCAATCAGATTGTCACTGAAGCCAAACTCATTGAACGAGAAATCGTTGACCGAAATGCAGATCCATCGACACAGGCGACTGCAATCCTTCGCGCTGCAGATCAAAATAAGCTCATTCCACCAGTCGCTTCGGTTGATGACGCATCGTCTGGAGAACAGAATGCAGCAGGAGATTACAATAATCTAAGCGTTGTGATGAGTGATGAGAGCACATCAAGAGGTCAAGACAACCACGCGGGGACCACTGAAACGACAAAAACAACGAATGAGACAATCTCAGCGTTATTGACGAATGCAGTTGAAACAGCGTCAGCACGGACGGACCCACAGACAGACACCGCAAATCGACTTCTTCGGTATCTTGAGGCACCAAATAATACCGCTGAACGGCGACTTACTGAGACACTCACCACAGCAATCGAACGCATCGAGCGCGACGCTGAGACACACCGTGCATTATCAACGGTGCAACCCCATGTCGAAGCGGAGCAACTATCGCAAACACTGCAGCAAAAAGGAGCAGAAATCGGTGGAGAGACTGGATCAGCAGTCACCACTATTGGTGAGCGACTTGCAGATGTCATCACCGACAGAGATGAGTGTCGCAGTACACACGAATCAATCGGTGCAAGCGTCGAGGAAATATGCGATACTGTCCGCGAACAGGCTGGTAAGTCAATCAGTGCTGATCCAAATATGAAACCCGATTTGGCGCTTGATGAAATCACTACTGCACTGATAAATGAAGAAATTGCATTTACCACAGCAGTGACCGATATTGAGACTGTCATTGAGCGGGCGGCAGTTTCTCCACAAAGTAGTCGAAGTCAGAGTTTGATTGATGTGCTCCGAGCAGATGATGTTGCTACTTCGAGGTACGCTGAGGCGTTACAATCAGCTGTGACAGCAATTGATGAAGCCGCTGTTACCGCAGATCGGCTCGAGGGGGTTGAGACTGATTCTGTCGCTGAATTAGCGGGGTCACTCGTGACTGAGTTTCAAAAAACCGATGCAGCAGTTGGGAAAGTCTTAGCTGATCGTGCTGCTGAGCTTGAATCAACTGTCTCACAAGCAGGACCCGCAGATCGTGTAAGTGTGTATGCAGCGCGGCAGGAGTTACGATTTTATGATCGAACATTATGCCCAGAACTACAGTCACCGACCGGAGAATCCAGTGGACTCAGTGTTCAGACACTCGCTGAGGAGATTGAGTCGCGACGGTCAACCCTTCGCACAGAGTATCCTTCTGAGTATCCAGCACACGATCATAGTATTCCGATTCACTTTCTTGAACTCGTGAGTTCACTCCAAGAGGCAGCCAGCGATGCACGAGCAGCAGGGAATACCGACCGAGCTATTGGGTATTTACAAGCCGCTGATGAGACACTTGATTGGGTGAGAGAATTATATGAGCGACAAGCATATAGCGTGTTACTTGAGCAGTTACGCGGATGACTGAGAGAGTTATAGCGTGGGACAGTCAATTATACACTGAGCTCACAGATATAATCCTGAGCGAGCAGACATGTTTATCAGAGTGGATTAAACATAGATACAATAATGCCATACCTTTTTGTGGGTGCAGGACAGGCTGGCAGTTCTATTGTAGACGAGATATTCGCTCATAAGAATATGGACGAGATTGCGACACATCTTGTTTTCAATTCGACAGTCAGAGACCTGCGGAAACTCACAAATATCGATCGCAATAGCTGGTACGGAATTGCTGAGGGCACAGGATTGGTTCCTGGGACGACAGACGGATTCGAAGAGCAGGTAACTGGCGGATTTGGGCGTAATCCTGTTCGGGCTGATGAGGTACTTGCGGACAACCGGGCAGCACTTGATAATACACTGTACGATGAATTGACAGAGCGGGTTGAAATCGATGAGGGGACCGCGAGCACCGCTAGTGATAATGCTGAAGCAGGTGCCGAAACAACAGCGACCGAGTCAGTGGTTGAAACTGAAGAGACGAACGTGCCATTCGCGTTTGTGTTCTGTGGACTTGGTGGTGGGACAGGATGTGGAATTACCGCACATCTCATTGATGCAATTGATGAGTATACCAACGGAACATGCAAAACAATCGCGGTCTGTGTGCTTCCAAACACTCAGGGTCCGGTTGGGACAGTCGATGATGAATCCGATGAGGGTGCTTCACCGAGTCGGCAAGCCTGGAATGCTCGCTATGGACTCAATCAGATCGAGCAGGTTGCAGATGGGATTATCCTCGTTGATAATGAGCGGCTTTCATACCACGAAGCCGCAGAAGGACAGTTCACGGATCTCAATGAATATGTTGCCTCTGCGATTGTGAGTCTTATTTCGGGGACAGTTCTTGAGCGGATTGATCGGAGCGAATATGATGTTGATCCGCCAATTATTGATATTCAGGATATTGTGACGAGCCTTTCGTTCGGTCTGGGGGAGGATACCGAAACTGGGTACGCGTCAATGGGTCGGTCAGTGGAGATGACGAAGTCGCTTGCTGGATATCTATTGCCCTTTATTGGACAAAATAAAATCGATGCAACGGCACTCTCACAGGTCGCGGAACTAAAACAGACTGTTGCAGACGTTGATACACGAGAGGCGCGAAAGGCGGTTGGACTGTTGCGTGCACCTTCGACATACATTGCCGATACGGATTACCAGATTCAGACATCAACGTTGCGGTCGTTTCTCCACGCTCGATGTGATGAAGTGAATCTCGGCGCGACATTAACAAATCGAAGTCTGGTTTCATTCACAACGTTGTTTACCTATCGACGAGAGGACCTCGAGCGGCTTGCTGAATTAGAGACGCTCGCAGAAGAGTATGAGACAGAATCAGATGCGGTGATCGCCTGATGAGAGGTAATCCAATTGTTGCTGGAATAATCACCTGCATCGGTATGATTGCTTGTATAGTGGTGATGATTTCTCTTACACCAGATCCCGTTGCTGGTGCAACACCACCGAGTGTATCAACCTTGCAAGCGCGAACAGAGTCAGTGATTACAGCGGTGAAGACGAGCCAACGGTCATTATCGCACATTGGGGCTGGTATATTCTTTGGAGCGGGCATCGGAAGCATTCTTGGAAGTATCGGTGTGTTTCTGTACTGGGATAATCAACTATGAGGAACACAGACTGGTTACCAGAGAGTAACTCAGTGATCCCGTTGCGACAGTGGCTGTGGTATGGAGCTCTCGCATGTTTGATATCTACCATTGTTATCGGGGGAGTGCTCACGGTGGCGACCGGCGGAGTTGCTGCTGTTCAACCTACTGAGGATACCGTCGAGAATGCGTGTAATGAGAAGGATGATAACACAGTTGTTGTCTTTCTGAATAATCAAGAGTATGAGACCAACACGCTGGTGTATCCAGGAACTGAATTGTATATTGGATACTGTACAGCAAACGGTGCGGAGCGACCTCAGCCAGGCGGAGAAACAGTGTGGGAAATCAATACAAAAAATCTGGTTGGAATCTCACCGAGTGCCAACGGGCGAACATATCAAGCGACAGTCGCCTCCAATAGTGCAGTGGTGACACTTAATGAAACCACTGTGAGCGCGCCTGTTGAAAACACAGTGCGAATACGGACACAGCGTGAGGGGACTGTCAAATCAGAGTTAGCTCAGGAGCCACTTGTATTTCTGAATGACACTACATACCGGCAAAATGAGCAAGACTACCGTAACGCCACAGAATCGATAACAGAGTCACTTGGGTCACTTAATGCGACTGCTGAGGAACTCACAGCCGATGGGCAACGTGTTAACATGACTATTACTGTAAGCAGACTTCGAGAAGCCAACCAGACGCTCAACACACTGAGACGTGAACGGGCGGCTGCCCGCGCAGCTACGACGACACTTCGCAGTCAACTATTCACTCGTGCGCGCAATGGGTCAAACGCACATTTAACAGCACTTGAGAATATCACAACAGAACAACATAAGCGATCACAGGAGGTGAACAAAAGTATGAAACAGTACGCAACAAAGCTTGCAGCTGTTGAGCAGCGTGCGCAAATCAGCGTTTTAACTGATCTTGCAATTGGCGCCGTTCCAGGGATTGCACTCGGAGCTGTCATTGCTGGATATCGAACGCATATACTCGGACGAAAAGCCAGAGACTTTGCCGACTTTGGTCGGCAATTGGAGTGGTCTTCAATTTTCGTTCAACTTGTCGGCGGCGGCGCGTTGGTTCTCGTCGGTATTATTATCGCCGTCCTCAGTGGAACAATAGGGGTGATTTTATGAAATCAGCAACTCGGACAGCGGCTGGACTTATTGGACTCGTTGTGTTCGCTGGGGCGGTGAGTGCAGGCGTTTTCGTTGCTGTTGGGTCACAATGGGCAGTGTATGCAGCAGTTGGGATGGTACCATTGTTGCTCATCAGCGGTGGCGTCTGGATTCAACAACGGGTCGATTCAAAAGGAACAGACCAAACAAAATATACTCGACGGCGTGCGCGAGAAGTTGGTGAGACGTTCAATGATATCTGGCAGACGCGCCAGCAGTTGAAGCAGACATATCCAACTGTCATTGATAATGGGCTCGGACTTGGAATTGACTCACTGCAGCGTGATCTTCAAACAGCGGGAATCAATGTCGACACTGAGACTGGTGCATTTTCACTTGGAGATGTTTCAGATCTTGAGACAATTAACTCATTGTCAGGACGAGTTGATGATACCGCGGATGAACTACCAGCGGCGTTCGCCAAGACTGTTGAAGACCGTCTCGAGACAATCGCTGATTCACTTGATCGACTAGATACACTCGTCGAGGATGGTGGGGAGGCTGTGCGTGCGATTAATGTCACAACAACCAACGCAGGTGCAGAGACCACTGCAGCGGGCGAATCACTCGAAGCTGCCCGAGGACAAGCAATAGAGACAATCGATACAGCTGCAGAGACAATCCAGTCTATTGCACGAACGACTGATGATGTCGAAATAACAACGATCGAAAAAGAGGTTGAGACAGCACGGGAAGCAGCCAGCAATCACCAGATGACTAATGCGGTGACTGCACTCCTTCGTGCACGTGATGCGATTAAAACCGAAGGTGAAAACACGTTCAGAACGAATCGAGAGCAACTCCAGTCGCTTTTACAGACAGTTGATGAATACGATATTGAGCAGTATCTCCCTGACTCAACACCGGATGTCACTCAACGGAAACAAGCAGTCGCTGAACTGGATGATGCTGTCGATCTTTCAACACTTGCGATGCATCGAAAGAAAACACGAGCACAGTGCACTGAGATAATTGACGCATTGATGACAAAGCTCAATTCAATGGATGAAGAGCTTGCCACTGCGGATATCCCAAACGGGTTCTACACACAACCTGGAGCGATTGAGACGGATTATCTTAAGCAAGTACAGGAGAGTGATAATCTTCGAATGTTTGAACAGCGATGGGCTACTGCGGTCGATGCACTGACGGCTGCGATTGATGAGGTCAAGCCGAAAGTCGCTGTCATCAGTGGATATGACCAGGTCGAGCCGGTGATTGAATCGGCGCTCCAGAGTGATGGACAGATCACAGGCGACGCACTGCCTGTCCGGAATCATGAAACTCAGTTTTTAGGCTTGTATTATCGGTCACATCCTGATCAAGTAACATTAAATATGGATGTGCCAAGTCTCAAACGAGTCGGCGGGACTGAAACATACACCGTGACGGTGGCTGCCCGATTCGAACATGGTGGTCCTGACCGTCAAATTCGCATTGTCTTGAACGGTGCGGACTATGACGACGAAACGACCGTTGAGACACCACTCGTTGGAACAGCGACATTCAACGACGTCCCATTCGGCGAATATACAGTCACAGCAGTGGCTGCTGTTGATGGCTTTGGGTCAGCTGAGACGGAAATTTCCGTGAGTGGTGATACTGACGTATCGCTATCAATTCCATCAATAACCCTCCGAGATCGGGTTTGTGATGGGATAGCTGAGGAAGCCTCAGCGTATCTTGATGATCTTGCATCGCGATTTTCTACGCGGTTTGATGAAGCGACATACCTGAGCTCGGAGATGTCATATCAGATTGATGAATCATACGTTCCGTGTTTGCTCGTGTTGTGGGCTGAGCGCACTGACAACACTGCAACCGAAAACTCTGATGGCACAATCATCGTGTATGATAGTGACCGTCTACAACAGGAGTTAACAAACGTGCTTAGATATAATCTTGACGAGAGTGAGACGATTTCGCTTGATGAATTAAGAGAGCGATTTCTCTCAGCCCCAGTCCCAAATAATGAGATACAGTCAGTTGTCAACACAGATATTGAGAATGGTATAATCAGTGACGGGGAACTACAAAAAAACGAATCATGAGTATGTGATGAATATCGTTGAAAATTGTATCAAGACACGTCTATGATTCCAACTATTACAACTACATTTACATATGCACCTTCACATGTAACTATATGTACCAATGAGTGAATACTGACTTGAACTAACCATATATGATACCAGTTATCAATAGACATGATAGCGAATCCCATTCAAGATCAATTCATCATCGGACACATAAATGGCAGTTATGAGGGAATCAGTCGACACGGTGTCAATCCAGACGACGGTCCCATCAGATTACTTCAAAAAGCCATACCAGGTATTGATATATTCACATAATCGAATGCCACGTGAGATATTGAACCACATTTTATGATATCCATTTGCAGTAAAAACACAGACAGAATCAGACACGTAATCAAATTAATACTAAGATCAAGATCAGGACCAATACACAATCACAGTTGATACTGAGCACACATACAAACGCAACTACACACTGGACGTATACCGACATATATGTCGCAATCAGACACATACACGCGCTGGGCCGTTCTCGCATCGGGCGAGGGTGGTGGCCGGATGGCATCGACACTGTTCAGTCGCACTGAGAATCCCGGAATCGATGACCGGGTCTTAGTCATGAACACGAATCGCGCAGACATTGCAAACACGATTGATCGTATTGAACAGAATACAATTGATATTCAAGACATCAGAGCCGATCACACACTTGAGTTCGGTCCGCTTGATGGTGTTGGAAATTACTTCCCTGGTGGTGAGCAGTGTGCTGCGGTTGATGAGACGCGAATCACAGAGGCAATTACCACTGGTGGAGTCGATGAAGCGGATGCATTTCTCTATATGACCACTCTTGGTGGTGGAACAGGGAATGGTTCGGTGCCATATGTTATCGATACGTTGAAGAACAATCCACCGACAAACGCGATGCGCGATGTCACGCATGTTGCCCTCGCCGCATGGCCATATAATTTTGAGGGAGGGCAGCGTCATTTCAATGCTGTTTCTGGACTTTCGCGATTACTTCGGTGGTATGATGGAAGTCAAAACGCCGAGATGGTATTATTAATCTCAAATTCACATGTCTCAAATGATGACGAGCTCGGGGAGGATCATGAAAGTCGTCATGAGACAGTTAACAGGAATGCGATTGAAGCAGTTGATATGATGATTAGTGCTGGTCGAGAGACATACAGCGTGGTCGACGTTCGAGATCTCATTGCGTGGCCACGGCGTCTCGATGAGTACCACTTTACCGCCGGGACTGCAATGGAGCAACCATCGATATTTGAATTAGAATTGCTTTTTGACAAAGCTGCAGATAACCTCTTCGTGCCGATGGACCCGGCTACCGCAAAAGTCGTGTACGCGATTGTTCGGGTCCCACAACACGCAATCGATGATGGTGAGTACTCAGAGGCTGGTCTTGAGCGACGCCTCCAACAGTGGCTTGCAAACAATGGAATGGATAATGTTGTTCATCAGATGCCGACGCTCACGCCACATCAATCTCGTCGAGATAGCATCGATGTACTGTTATTATTCGGTGGATTCGACCTTGATCCGCTATTGGATGTCTCATGGTCAAAATTCGAACGAATGATGGATGAGGCGACAGACAGCGGTCTCTCAAGTGGGGTCGATAGTCTCGAAGGAGAGACGTTTCCGCCGCGGCGATTCCGACAGATCAAACAGAATCTTGAGGATTATCTTTCAGATAATTCTGGGTGAGTTTATGAATACATCGCATTCACACACACAACCACACGCATCAATCGAATCGTCTGAAACGTCTCAAGCATGCCCACAGTCACAATCACAATCAGGTCAGCAGATGCAGACGGGTCCCCCGAGACAGCGTGAGGATGATACTGATATTCAAGTATGGATGATTGCTCGCCGGGTCTGCATTTTAGTTATTGTTGCTGTGTGTGTGTTTGCTGTTGGCGGAGTTGGTTTTAATGGGGTCGGAACTGCCTCGGCTGCCTCGATTGATGTGAGTGTAAATAATAACAGCGGAGAGGTCACTATCACGCCCTCAGGATTTGAGATCAATGGGACAGAGCCAGTCAGTGTCACGGTCGCTGGGCAGACTGTCGTTAATAACAAGTCAACTTCATTCACTGAAAATCAACCAATTACATTCAACGTACGAGATATCGGCGATGCTCGGAATCTCAATCTCAAATCTGCTGAGATTACATTGACTGTGGTAAATCAGAACAAGACTGGATCGACAAACGCAGATCTCCGTTACGTTGAAAAGGGGGATGATACCCCACAGATCACGTCTGATGGTATCAAACTTCCCTCATCGACAGTGATTGGAGTTCCAGAAACAGAGGTCCCGATTCAGATTTCTCAAAACGGTCTTAGTCAAACCATTATCGGCGAGTATCGTTCAAATGAACGTGCAATTGTAATCTCATCTGAAGCGTTTCTTGACACCGGTGTTGCACTCACAAGCGATGTTAACATCCGTGTTCTGCCGGATGGTTCAACGCAACAATACACGCTTACCACAGAACAGAATCCTCGTCTGGAAATCACCGGTAGTAAGAGCGCTCAACAGCAGAGCATATTGCATCCACTCATTACACCTGGTAAAGAGTATACATTGACTGTCCAAACACGGAATCCAGACGGGGTATACACACAGACACAAGAAGTTACCGACACGCAACCGCTCACGGTCCCTGTGCAAGTTCGATTCGCAAACACACTCAATGTTACAATTGAGCAGAAACATGGATCAGACAGAAATATCATATATGACAGACGAGGAGCCCCGAACGACGTAATTAATATTCAGTCACAAAGACAGACGGTAACCTGGAATACGAGCACAGATCAGATTACAGCAGATAGCGGATCTGTAGCGTCTGGACGAGCAACACTTTGGATAGCGCAAAACGATTCATATACTCAATATTCAGTGTCTGATGTATCATCGGGTATCAATGCGAGCGCGTATCCAGTCCCGGAGAATGGGTCCGTTCTACTCGTTGGGAGTGACGGAAGAATCTGGAATGTGAATATTACCTCGGCATCAAATGCCGAAGGAGCATCACAGACCTCAGGTGGTCAATCACCCAACGACAGCTCGGGAGGTCTGACTGCAACGATTCTCAGTGGCGACAGTCCGCTATTACTTATGATGAGTGGTATTCTCGGGGTCGCCGTGCTCGGTGGGGCGAGCGTGGTGCGTCGAACGCAGTCACTCCCGCGTGCGACGAATGTTGGTGTGGGTATGAGCGCGGTGGTATTTGTTTTACTATTCAGTTGGTGGGCGCGCAACGTTGGTTCTTTACCCCTGACGGTGTTGACAACGTTGCTGGTCAGTGTCGTCGTTGGTGCCGGATGGAGTAGACTCAGGACAACATCGATTGCGAAGGATGATATCGGTGCTGCAATGCTCAGTATCATTGGAGGCTGTCTCGTTGTGCTGATAATATCACTCGCAGCGATACTCATTGGTGTGGGTGAGATTCGAAATCCATTGTATGGGCTTGTATATGGGCTTATTACATCTAGTATGGTTATTACGTACCTCGCAATTGAAACTGGAGTAGAACCAGCAGAACAGATGGCTACTCCCTCCTACCAGACAGGCACATTACGGATTCAGTTGCGTGATGCGACAGGTACTCCGATTGAGCGAGAGGTCGATGTCACAATCGAGCACCAATCCTCCACAGCATCAAACTCGCAGTCAATCTCTGTGTCTGGTGGATCTGAGACACTCTCGATGCGGCAGGGACGTGTTCAAGCAACAGCAATCATCAATGGGCAGCAAAAACGGGTCAAAACGTCTGTGGGCAGTACTGAAAGTCGTCTCACACTCGAATTTGACGGACAACAGGTTGCAGTGAAGACGATTGATCAGTCAAGTTCTCAGGACCCGAACCCAATTGCAGGCGTTGACATAACAGCTGAAGTCATTGATGACTCTCAAAAACAATCATATCGTGGACAGACAGATCAGCGCGGTCAGTGGCGACAACAAGTACCATTATCGGCATCAGAAATCGAAATAACAGCTGATCATAATCGGTATGAAAAAACAACACGAACAATAGCAATTGGGAACGGACGAGCACAGACCACTATCCAGATGCGGCAACTCGTCGGGGAAATTCACGCGACAGTCACAATTGGTGATGAGTCGGTCTCGGCTGTGCCTATTATAGCTATCCGAGAGGAGACGGGAGATAAAGCAGTCCTTGACCCAGATGCAAGTGGCTCGGCCGTATTCAAGAATGCCCCAATCGGGTCATATACTGTCAAACCAGATCTCTCAGCATACGATGAGGCGTTTACTGAGAGTAAACGAGAAATTAGAGTTACAGATGGTGACACAGAGCGAATCGAATTACCAATTTCGTTCGATTATCGACTTCCATCTGGGCTGAGCAACCGTCGGCGTCAACTCGAACGACGTATCGATGAGATAGGATCAATTGAGCGGCGTGACAGTGCGATTCCGCTGTATTATGCAAGTGTTCTCATGGAGGCACTCCGTGCAGTTGAGCGTCTCCCATCGAGTGGGTATCAACTCTTGATGGCTGGTGGTGATGTCCGCCCTGACGCGGTTGCGGAATCGTTGCTTGATGCTATCGAGATGAGTGCTGACACTGTCGAATCAGTCATGACCTCAAAGCGAAATGTCGATTTATTCTCAGCATGCTCAAATATGGCTGAGGTATCGATTACATGGCGTGGATCTGTTGATATCAGTCGAATCACATCGCTCGCTCGTGAGGATATCGGACAGCAGCGAAGTGTGGTGAACGAGCAAATTGAAGAGGTTGATGAAACAGTTTCATCGGCGGTTGGTGAGGTCGCCGAGGTTGCACCTGCTCGGGAGATGGTTGGATCAGTAACAACAATGATTCGAGATCAAAATACGGCTGATCAGGTAGAATCAGCAGCGTTTGTTGTTGTTGCAGAGGCATTACTGAACGCTGTTGGAGAGCTATTTGAACACGACCCCCTACGAGAACGAATGGAACGGACGGTATACTAGCATGAGCAGAAAAACGAATATTAACTTCGATTACGTACAACGCTATAATTCGAATCAATGTATGTGTGCACCGGAGAGACTGCGGACGACATCGGAGTTCGATGAACGCGTCGAGGTGTGGGCATGACACTATGCTGGAGAAACTATGCGATCATTCTGGTTATCATTGCGTTTGCCTTTACCGGGATTGTTCCAGGAGTTGGAACGGCAGCGAGCACCAATACAACACAATCAGATATTGTAAAGACGGCACCTACTGCCGAACCGAGAACAGCGATGACCCAAACGAGGATACCGGTAGAGACAGTAGGAGAAACAGCGCTGTCTGGAGATGAACAATCAGATGAAGTCACGCAAAACACGTTTGATCAAACACCAATAACACAGACAGATGAAAATGTAACTGTATCCAGCGATAATCCACAATCGGCTGGTGCTTACCTTGCTGCATTCCGCGAACTTGAAGAAAATGATGCGTACACCAGTTATAGCGAGTTCGAAGTAATTCGATCACAGGCTGTGTTTGCCGTACAGATTGGTGATTTCACCGCCGCTGAGCAAGCACGGATGCGACTTGTTTTAGATCTGTTACAGACATTCGCAACCGCATATGACCGACAACAGGCAGGTGAATACGAGGCGGCGATACGCGCTGCAGAAAATACCACAGTTGTCGGTGAAAAACTACGTTCAACAGCTGGGGGTGGACAGTACGCTGCCTTAGCTGGTGTTGCAATTGATCGGTTTTATGCAGATACTGGACAAGAATTGCAATCGCGAGCTGAGACGGTCAGTGCAACAGAGACCCGGATTAAAGCCCTTGAAGACGCTGCACGAGCATACCAACGAGCAGGTTCGACAGAACGATATGCACAGATACTTATTCGGGTTGACCGACTCAAACAGACATTTCAGCGCGATCGCGACGAATTAAACGCATCTGTCGCTTCAGCGCAGACATTTATTTCGGCATGCTCAAACTGCGGTGGAGCAGGAACCGCGATCAGTGCGTACGGTGCCGGAGTTTTTGAGCAGTATCGATCCGCCACGGAAGCTGTTGATGGCGCGAACCAAGCAACCGAAATCGCTGAAAAACATGAGATGACAGAGCGTCTTGAAACAGTGCAGTCAACACGATCAGCTGCTGCCCAACGGCGTGATACACTGGCAGTCGCGAGTACGACACTGATTATTGGATATAGCACTATCACTGGGATTATCATCGGAATCATCGGCTGGCGGGTAGCCTTGTGGCAGCGTGATATGACAGCTGCCACACGCGGCGATTCATTACTTCTGGGGGCGATGCTCCGTGGGTGAGTTGAGCCGATGTCAGAGTGCCGTTTTGCAGATAACTGTAATTGCTCTTCTCATTATATCGATGATTGCTGCGGGAGGTGTTGCAACCGCTGCAGAAAGTGGCACGGTACAGATTCAATCAGCTGAAGACAATGATAGCGATTCAACGAGATTGAGCTATACATTCACCGCGAATGCAAATGGAACGGCAAGTGTCACACCACGGAGTGAGGACCAAGCAGGTGGTGACGTGACATTTGAGTTACAGAGTGCTAGCTCATTTACTGTTCGGAATGGACAGCGGTACACAGTTGAATATAGAGCAACCGCGCGGAGTGGTGCAGACGAAAGAACATACTCGCTTAGACCGACGGTTGATGTCAGTGGTGGCGGGTCATACTCTGAGAGTCTCTCAGTTGATGTCGATGTGTTAGAACCACGTTTTGGCTCAGTGGGTGGACAGCGTACCGAAATCAAATTCAAGGGTAGATCAACTGAGTCAGCCACGGTTGACGTTGAGGTAGCAAATGTGGGTGATGGCGTTATGACAAGGATTTCAGCTTCAGTCGATAATAGCCCATCAGGGATTCGTGTTGATCTCACTTCACCTGGAGAGATTCGAGCGGGCTCTCGTGGGTCGGTGAATGCGCAAATCACCGCCTCAGACTCGGTCTCAGAGGGAACATACACGATTGATGTGACAGTTTCTGACTCAACTGGTAACTCAGAGTCATTTGATATTAATACTGAGATTATCAAGGCACCAGTTCTTTCGGCGTCGGAGCGAACGATTGATCTTGGTGATGTTCTCATAGGCGATTCGACAGAAGGATCATTCACACTCAGAGAGGAGGGTGGTGATGAATCGGTCGAAGATATTGATGTCGACTACACAAGCCGGAGTGGGGGTGGATCACTTTCTTTATCCCCGCCAAATCGAATCTCTGCAGGAGGGTCTGACGATGGAAGTGTGTCAATTCAGGCAAGTGATGATGCTGAACAATATGAGCAACTTGAGTGGATTGCTACGTTCCGACCCGCAGATCCGGACGGTGTGAGTGCGAATCTCAGATTTGATGCACGGGTTATCTATCCAGCATATTACGGTGCTGTTGGGGCAAGTAATCAGGTTATTTCATTTGATGAACCACAGACACAGCGTGAGTCATTCAGTGAGACTGTTCGTGTCGCTGTCGAAAATGGTGGTGATCTCCCAATGGATATTCAGGATGTCGATGCGTCAGTGAGCGGGAGTGGTGTGCGTGCAAATATTGTCTCAGCACCAGACACAGTCTCAGCACAATCAACACAGAGTGTCGAGGTCTCGGTGGCAGCTGATGCAACTGCAGATGAAGGAGATCGGCAGCTTGACGTCAGTATCGATGCTGCCGAGCCAGGACAGACAACAACATCCTCAACGGTGACTGTCGACCACGAGACGGACATAGAAGCCGGGCAAAGCGATGTGACATACGGGCAGGTTGTTGCAACCCAGCGTGTCACGCGAAGTACCGATATCAGCGAGCGATTGGGGTATCAAGATGTCCGTCGGTTCGATATCGAACAGGTATCTGGACCGGATAGTGGGTGGCTTCGCGTCGAAGAACGACCATCATCACTTGAGGCTGGTGACTCAGCACCGTTTGTGACTACATTACAATTTGATACACGAGCGGAGTTCTTCACCACGTATACATGGAGATATGAAATTACAGGGGCAAATGTCGACACTGAGACGATCACAATTACAGCGACTCCCCGACCGATTGACTTCACCGCAACAGTCGAATCACTTCAAGAATCTGATATCCCTGAAGAAAGTGACCGTGCAGTCGTTGCAACAGAATCAGCGGAAGCAATGGAAGCGTTAGCAGACAGACTTCGTGAGGGAAGTAATGAAAGATCAGATACGGCGAGAGGAGATATAACAACAGTCAGCGCAGCCGGGCGAAGTTCAGTATTAATCGTTGAGCAAATCACAATCGCGCGTGAACAGCAGGCTGCTGGTAACTATACTGCTGCACAGCGGTCACTTACTCGGGCAGCAGCAGCGTATAGAACACTCGAAACAGCATCAACCCGAATTGAGACAACGCCAGTCAAAACTCGAATTGAGACGGCAGCATCGGCTGCCGATGAATCGCTTGTAACCGCAATTGATGAACAACGGGCATACTATCAGAACCGTGCACAGAATAACGAGACCGCTGTGCTCACCACAGCACAAACACAGCGCCAACTAGCACGATTAGCAGCACTTACCGGAAATACGGAGGATGCGAATAAGTTCCAACAGCAGTCACAAACAGCATTCGAGAGATATAGCACGCTTGTTAGTGAAGGGAATGATAATCTCCAGCGTGCACGACAGGCGCGAGCGAATCTTTCAGCAGTGACACTCACCTCCATTGGTGGGCAGCCGGTTTTCTGGATTGGAGCACTTGACCGGGTTAACGCGCGCCAGCAAACGGTCACACAAGCGTATGCTGAAGCCGCACAGAAATTTGACGCGGCTGGAGCAACGGCACAAGCAACAACAGCACGAGAGGAACGATCAGCGTTCGATCAGCGATTATCACGCGGTCGGCTGCTCTCATATGGCCTTGCCGGTATTGTTGGGTTTGGATTCCTCGTTATTGTCAGTCTTGAACTCCGAGCAATCTATCGATATGCACAAGAGTCGGAAGAAGCGATTAGCGGTGACTTCTTGATTGAACCTGAGGCGTCGTCGTAACTCGGACGTTTGGAGGCGTCGAATCCGTTTTCATTGCTGTTCTGCTTCCGCTTCCGCTGCTGCTGTCTCTGTGTCAGCTACTGGGACCACCTGCCACGCTGATTCGTCTAGATTTGATGAGTCAGAGCGCTCAACTGGACCGGTAACGCGGTAATGCTGTGAAAACGAACTTCCATCAAGCGTTGCACTGACACGAACATGAAACGATGCTGTCGGACCCTGCTGCGGGGTTATGTCGAATAACTGTCTATTTGTTCGTCCATCTTTGAGCCTTCCAAGACTTCGCTCACCAACAGACAGCGGCGCGACAATATCACCAGTTGCCTCGACAACTACATCGGTTACTGATGCATCTGTCGTGAGTGTACAGGCGATTGTGTTGTGCTCATCGATAATCGGCTGAGACTGTGGTTGGACTGACAGCGAAAGCGGAGTATCACCGCCGGTCGCCGCTGCTGTCTGAGGAATCGCGAGGGTCGTGTGTTCGAGCGTCGATTCATTATCATCCGCGGGCATGACACGTCGATACCGAATGCGAGCAGTGAACGGTGGCGTGAGGCTCTCAGTATCTGCTCCACCCCCGCACTCGAATTGTGTTGTTTCTCCTGCATCAAGGACTGGAGGATCATCAAATGGCCACTGAATGGCATCGACAGTCTCACTGGAAGGGTCGACAGCTAACGATATGAGATCACAGGGGTCTGAGCCAAGGTTACGACATTCAAATTGTACAATATTATTATTAAGTGTGACATACGAGACAAATGAGTCAACGTCAGCAGGAGACGGGGCAGCCTGATTTGTGTCAGTATTGATATCACTTTTCGGACTCGGATGGATATCAACCGACTTCGGCGGAATGTCAACCGTTACATCCGGAGTGATAACCTGCCCTGACTCAAGTTCCCAACTGCCAGGGTCAAATCCGGCGTGTGTTCGAGTTACCGTGGACTGTTCGCCTGGGTCAATCGCGTCCAAATTCAGAGATGTCTCTGCAAGTGAAATACTGGCAGTTTCAATCGTCTGATTACCAGTGTTAGTGATAACAATCGACTCTTCAAAACGGTGACCATACGGAACTGTATCAGGGACAACTCGAGTGCACTCGAGTGGGGATTCCGACATTGTCGAGTGGTGGGTGCTCTGTTCAGATGTTATTTGAGAATCTGAGTCTATCGTATCGCCTGAGTCGGTAACGTCATTTGTTTTTCTACTGTGTTCGTTTCCGCTCCCGCTCTTATCGGCAGAGTTTGCGGTAATCTGCGACTGCGTATCTTCGCTAGTCAGGTCATCCGTGCCAGCGTTGTGAGCGTTTGAAAGGTCTAAATGCGTCGTACCGCTGTCTCTGTCATCTCTATCGCTTTGATTATCGTTATTTTGATTCGTTTTCGTTTTCTTCAATATCCGTGCTGGCGGATTGTTCCGCATCAGCGACTTCCTGCTCCCCGGCGGTAACATTGGATTGCCGATGAGAAGATGATTCCGGCTCTTTATTCGACTCATCTGCGGTGGTTGTTGGTATTCCCTGCAGGTGATCATCGCTGGTGGTCGTCTCGGGTATCAAAGAATCGCTTGAATCTGTATTTGCCATCTCATCGCTGTCAGAAACAGTCTGTGCCTCCGACTCATCATTGAGAGGAGAAAGTGGACGTACTATCTCCTGATTGGCAGACACAGATGATGAGGTGGCATCTAACTCTGCAGCATGTTCGCTGTCGGAGTCGACATCGTCCCATTCAGTCGCATCGATTTTTGTGTTATGACTGATAGAGGTATCTGATTCTGAACCAAGGGTCGCAGTAATCTCGATCATTGTCCCTGCTGTCACCGCCGCTGTGGAGATTGGAAGAGCAAATCGGAACTCCATTGCACTCTCAGTGGTAATTTCCCGGTGAAACTCGGTGTCACCGATCATCACTGAAAATGTATCAGTGAATCTCGCATCAAAAGGAATCGAGAGAATAATATCGATGAATGGGGTCGTCACGCTGCCGGTTGGGGTGATGTCAATTGAAGGCCGCTCAAGCGGAAGATCTGGCAAGAGTGATCGTTCCTCGGTTTTATTCGCAACCGTCGCGGTAAGTGTCGGCGTTACCGGAGATGATAATGATGGTTGACCCGTTTTATTATTCATTTCATCACTGAAGGGATATGCAATTGAAGTCTGCAGTGTTGAGGTCTCATCAGGGTCAATAACAGTCTGTGCCGTCTCGATACTAATCGTTGTCTCAGCGTCCATGTGATTCGTCGCCGTGAGACAAATGCTGATGCAATCGGCTTTGATCATCTCAATAGCTATTGACGTCTCAATATTATCAAATAACCGAGATTGAGTCTTTGTGTCTCGTGTGTCCGTTGTTGCACTGTCGATAGCTTCCGTCGACCCAGACACAGACCCAGACCCGGACCCCGTCTGTGATGAAGAAGAACTTTCAGTTGTGTGGTCTGTGCCCGTTGGCGCTGTATTTTCCTCTTCATTGACTCTCTCAGCGGATGAACGAGCGTTTGCTGAGAAGGATTCAGTCTGAGTATCGGTATTCGTTGACGACTCTGACGATGATTCAGTACGTGATGATGCCAGTGAATTTTGAGTTGACTCACAGTCAATCGCGTCTGCTGAGACCGTACTAGCCGCGGTCATATCCATTGATGTGACATCCGTGTCTCCAGCCGTGTCCGTCTCTGTGGTATCTATTTGAGCATCCTGAGATTGTGATCCCTCGATACTCTTCTCAACATCATCAACAGCAGTATCGGTGTCAGTGTCGTGTCTGTGATCCGAACTGCTCGCTGTGTTATTTGTCCCAGAATTGTTTTCAGTTGACTCAGCAGGTGATGATGATCTAGTGATTGTAACAGCCTCACTCACGGCGTTTAATTTATCAATAAATAGATCAACCGTCATTGACTGAGCCATTGAGTCTGAAGAGAGTTCGCGGACTGGAGCGGTGACAGTCGTTGTTTCCGTGGGTGCGAGTGCTACCGTTGCTGGTGTCGGCGACTCAAATGTAAGTGCTGCCGCAGGTGACTGTATTTTTATATTTCCTGATATTTCTGTTGTTCCTGTGTTCTGAATCTGAAATCGGACTGAGTCATCAGAGGAAAGAGTATCATTCAGTAGCGTCGCTGTGACCTCTGGCTCTCCCGTAATTTGTTGCTGATACACTGATTGTGTCCCCTCGTCGCTTCTGAGCAGTATTGTCGCGTCTGCTGTCGCTGTGAGTCGGTCCCCACCAGCATCAATAATTGGGTCGGTGCGTCCAACATCATCAATATGAGTGACATAATTGTCGGTGATTGCATACGCACTTGCTGTTGCGGTCCCAGCGATATCATTAACTGTTGTCTGCTGTGACCACTCGATATCGCCATCCGAGTAACTCACACGCAGCATATTGCCGTGTTGAAGAGTAACGACGATAGCATCAGAGAGCACTGCGAGGTCGCTAATCGCGCCATCGAGATTCTTCGTAAGGATGCAATTACCTGATGAATCAAACACGGTGAGAAATGACCAGGCACCGATAGCGAGATATCCTTCACCGCCTCTGATTGCCTGAGGCTCTGAAACCTCCGCGTGTGGTCGATCAGCACTGAATAGTTCCGTTCCGGTTTCAGCATCGAGCCCGATTATCATCCCGGTTTCAGTAAGACAGACAAGAACACCATCGGCGTTGAGCGTGGTAAGTGATTGCGCCGCTGGGACGGTTGTTGACCAAAGCTCAACGCCACTTGACGTGGATGCCTGGACGGTCGTTCCAGATAATGCGAACACATACCCATCAAGAGCAATGTCAGTAATAGGAGCGGTAGTGCTGTCAGCAATCGAAATATTTTCACTAGGTTCATTCGAACGAGACTGGATATCCTGTCCAGCGTTCTGCGTGGGAGTCTCGACGAGGGCACTGTGACCGCTTGGTGCAGTAATGACGATTGTCGACGCATCAGCAGCTATCATTGCGTCCGTCCCGAGGGACAGTGTCGTTGACTTTGTGAACTGATCTGGGTCTGGGTCTGGGTCTGGTCAGTGTCGGTGTCGGTGTCGGTGCGAGTCGGTGAGCCCGAGGAATATTCAGACATTGAGTAACTACCTCTCTGTGTCAGATGGCGATTCAGAACTATTGTCGGTGTCTCCGGTTGATTGCTCGCCCGCGGCAACCAGTTGCTCAAAGAGTGCAGAAGAGTCAGTCGCCGCGTCGCTCATTCCAGCGGTACTACCGTGTTGCATCGAGAGCCCAAGTCGATCAGCTTGATCAGCGACATAATCTCGCATCTCAGGGTATCCCTCAAGTGCATCAGCCTCATTCCGAACACTCGTGACAAACTGACGAATTGTTTTTGGACGGTGTTCACGAAGGCGTTCAAGAAAGTATTTTGTGTCTGGGACAATCGCATTAGCGTCGGTGTCAACGACACTCTGTATCAATTCACGCTGGAGATCGGTTCCAAGAACACGGTCAGCAATCTCAGCTGGTGTGTACCCAACAGATGCTTCCCCAAGACGATCATAATCAAGTTCAACAGCATCATTTGCTGCTTGTAAATCAGATAGTTCTGCTTCCCACACTTCGCCCATCACCTCTGGACCGGGCTGTGGAATGAACTGTTGGAGTGGGAATCGGCGTGCTGCAGCAGGATCAATACTGAATGGCATGTTTGTTGCACCAATGACTAACAGATTGTCTTCAATCTTGTCCGTGCCCATCTCTTGGAGAAACGCATTTGTGAGCGAGCGCTCGTGTCGTTGTAAATTATCATCACTTCTGTCGGCTACGAGCGTTTCGACCTCATCAAAAAACAAGACAGCAAACCCATTTTGTGCAGCACGATGGGCTTCTTCGAAGACTGCTTCAACCCGGCGCTCTGCCTCACCAGGATACCGCGAGAGAATATCACCACCTTTGACAGGAAGGAACTGTACTTCACCGTATTCAGACTCAATATTAGTGTTATTCGCTGCTTCATATGCAATAGCCTCTGAGACAAGGGTCTTTCCACAACCGGGAGGACCATAGAGGAGTAACTGCCCACCCCGAGCACCGAAGTTCTCACCGTATCGTTTAATGACGCTTTCTCGTGTTTCTGGGTCGAACAACGCAAGAAGCATCCGGGCTGTTTGTTTGACTTCCTCAAGACCAGCGACATCCTCTTCAAAGCTGACTGTTGGTTTTTCGGGGGAAATATCAATATCAACGTCCATCTCGCCTGCATCAGATGCTCCCGGAGGAGGGTTATCACCGGGACCAGCGGGAGTAGCTCTTCCAGGAGTATCTCTTGTACCACCTGGTTGTGATTTTCGCGTTGCTGCCTCGCTTTCATCAATAACCGAGATCTCCGTTTCGTCTGTCACCATGACTGTTGTATATCCCTGTGGGACCGTCTCAACGACATCAAAGGAAACGAGTTGTCCATCAAGCCGCGTTACTTCCTCAATACCATGATGGAGGAGAAATCGCTCAGAAGCAAGATGTGCGGATAATCGATCAGAATCACTATTATCGGTAGCGATTACCGCTTCATCGCATGTCGGTACCTCGCTGGTTCGAACGTCAGTATGGATTCGAAATGGGAGGCTATGATCAATCCCGCCAAAGACAGCGGCAGCGTTCTCATGTAAATAGACTGCATTTCGAAGGTCATTGCTCATTACCTCCTGCTCGCGGTCAACGCGAAAATATGCCTTTGTCGTACCGTGTTCAACCGCAATCAGATCCGTTGGTCCAATCTTCCGCTTTTGAACAGTAATATGCGAGGTCGGTCGATCAGTCTTTGTCAATGGGTCAAGATTGAGTGTACTACTCATTGGTCAGTCCTCACATTTGTACCTGTAAGTTGGGTGACTGCCTGTGCGGCGAACTCAACCGGTTCCAGCGATGGACGGTTATATAACCGTCGGAGTCGCTCCTGTTTGGCGAGGTGTATTTTCAGAACAGTTCGCATCTCGGAGAGTGTATCGACGGCACTTTTCCACAGTTGAGTAGCGACCGATTCTGGTGAACCGTCACAGAGTCGGCTGAGAACCTGTTCACACAGTGGAATGAGTGTCTCAAAGCGATCAATAACGGTTCGAATGACTGGTCGCCAGTTGTGCGCACCTGGACCATCGTCGGTGAGTGGAATCTGAAATTGTGAGTTCAGTGGCGAAGTATGCACACGGCGTGACTGACGCGCGCGCTGCTTTATCGTTTCATTCAGTGATTGAATCCGAATGAATCCGTTCATTGAGAGATGAAAAGCAAGGGTAGCAATCAATCCCCGATTGCGTCCTGAGGAGGGAATTGACCTTCCAGAATCAGTAGTTGCAGCGGCGTCGTCACGAGGGTTGTGATGAGATGAAACGACTGTCTCCGTATTATCAATATGATTTGTAATCATCATGTTTCGTTGTTTATACTGAGAGTTTTCTTGCTTTGTTTTCTCACGATCGTTGGCACTCTCGTGATCTGGATGATTTTCAGGGTCATTGGTCGTGACTAAACGGCTTTGATTCGATTCGATAGGTCCAGACACGCTCGTTGTGATACCGCTCTTCTCGCTGTCAGATGACACGGTGTCATTATCCTCTGAAACAAGCACTGGAAATGGAGTTGCCTCAACTATGAGTGCATCAACTGCACTAAGTGTTGTGAGATACTGACGCCCGACCGCAGTGAGGAGATCCGTATCTAATTGTCGCTGATTGAGCAGATATTCACTGCGGAGCCTGAGTCGGCGTATACTGCCGAGAAACGACTGAGCGTACATTGCTTGGGATTAATTTCCTTGTTCACGACTGACCGCTCCAGTATCGGTGCTTGCTGTCTGTGCCATCTCCTCAGTTGAGCCAGTCTCTTCAAGAATCGCCGAGGCGCGACTCATTGTATCTGTTTCCTCTGCGAGTGTGTCAGCGTCGGCAACACCGGCGACTGCTGATGCAACACTTGAGAGGTTTTCAGCCATTTTCTTCGCCTGTTCGTAGTTGATTTCATCATTAACGCGATAGACCCGCTCAAGTCGACTGAGTTGCACCTCGAGTGCGTCCTGCGTATCAGAGAGATTACTCATATGCATTGAAAGCTTATTCGTCATCTCTTGGATTTCCTGATCAAGATCTCCCCCGGCACCAACTGCATCGATCATCGACTCAAGATGGAACATTCGGTGTTCAAGCCGGTCATATTCTGCTTGTTCATCAGGGCTCAGATCCGAGCGATTGAGCTCGCCTCCATTCGTGACATTCATCAGCCGTTGTGCAACCTCCTTTCGGTTTTGTCGATACTCGCGGAGTTTCCCGGAGACATCCACATTGCCCATCTGGTCGCGGAGCTCAGCCTCAACTTCCTCAATCGTGTCGTTCGTCTCTTGGATTTTTGTCGTACATCCTTCGATAGCGGACATCCAATTAAGTAACATCGCCGTGTCATCATCGTCGCTGCTCTCGGTCGCAATTTCTGCTAGTGACTCGGGATCTGAGAGGACGACTACCTCTGAACCATTATCAGCCTCTTGGAGGACTCCATTCACAAGGAAATAATCAATAATGGCCTCTGCTTGCTGTTCAGAGTTAATTGGAACCGGAGCATCGGCATTCATCAGCGTTTCAACAACGTCATCTCGACCGATGGATCCGCCGGAACCAGATTCAAGATTTAGTGCTTCGGAAAGGTCCTGCTGAATGAGGCTTTTGATTACATCTCGGAATGTCGCGTCGATATCGTCCGTTTCCTCAAGCTCGCCAGAAAACCGGACAGGCTCTTTATGCTCCGCCTTCGGTTGTGCAATGATATATTGATGACCGCCCTGTTCTGTTGTTGTGAAGTCGCTGTATGTTTGTGGCATGGTAATGGATGGAATGGAATGGATGACGTTGATTACGTAGCTATTGGTTAATATGGCTGCTCCAAAAAAGAAAATGATTAAATGATATTCTGAAATTCAATTTCATATTATCTTCATTTGGATGGCTACGCAAATCGACGGACGCAGTCCATGTTTCTTTGTTTGCTAAATGTAATTCGACGCATATGTTTAATTGTTTGTCTCTTATGCATCGCTCTCAACGGAGAATCGCTCTTCAACGAGTGCATCAAATTGTTCTTTAATTTGCTCGCGCAAATGCTGATTAACGGGTTGTGAGTCTGTTATCTCGATCGATTCAATCTGTGGATAGCCGTGGTCACGATATGCACTTGGACTTGGTGGGTGTTTTTCATTCTCGATGTCATCACGTATCTGCGTCGCCCGGCGGGTGACATAAGTCTCGAATTGCTCAGAATCGATTGCTAATCGCCGGTTGACAGTGAGTCCATTATTCTCTGCTATCTGTTCACGAACTAATTCAAGTAATTCCGATGTATCGCTATGTGAGAGGTGTTTGAGAACATCAAAGCGGTCATTGATTTCATTCTCAATCACTTGTTGGAATTCAGATAGTGGAAGAATTCCAATATCGCCGAATTCTTCAATCGCATCCTCACTGACTGCATTCGCGAGGTGAGCAGCATAATCATCAAATGCACTTTTGACAACATATTCATCATCAATATCAGCGATGAAGTCATTCTTTTCGAAAAACCGAATGACATCATTTGTTGCAGCAACATCGATAACGCGCTCTAAGTCCGTATGAGATATCGTACCATGTTCTGCCTCCTCATTTAGACGTGAGTCAACGCTCGCATCACCCGAGGTTTCATCTTTCAATCGGGGTCCACTAACGTAATAAGCACGCTCACCTGCGGCAATTCGACGGATATAATCCTCATTCGCAAGCTCTGATGCAAAAAAATCAACATCAGCGGGAGCAATGTCAAATCGCGATTCAATTGTTTGTTTATTTACCACAAAATCATATGTAAAAATACTCTTGAGCTCATCGCTCACTCGATAGCCCTCACGTGAATTGAACGAATTAAAATAATATACACCGTTTCGTCGGCGCTCAAATCCATTCCCGCCGGTCGCATCCTGTAATGTCTGTTTAATATCGGATAACGATACGGTACCCGCGGTTCTCAGACCTGTCTCGGCGCTTTCGTACTCGGTTTGAATGTAGTCTTTGTGATCGTTGACATACAGGAAGCCGTAGTTGTCCAAGGCCACGTCCCGGCAAATATCCTGTATTGTCTCTGCGTCAACGGGACGGATCATATAGGTGTCTTATTGTCCGTATTACTAAATGTTGTCCTAAAATACATTAATCCGCTGCGAGCCGCCTCAAGATCAATTGATTCGAGAGAACGAAGCCCTCTTATTATCACAAGAGGGTATGTTTCTGGTCAGACTCTGACCTCCCGCAGATTAACTACTAACACTCCCAGTCGCATCATTCCATTGTCTCGAACGGTGGAGTGGGTCACGAGCGGGTTGCCCACGATCCTCGAGGTACTTGTCTCGTTCATTCATTGATCTCTGTCGTTTCTGGTTAATGACCGATAGTATAAGTGGTCGGCGTGCCTCTCAGACACATATGAAATCGATGCTTACGAATGTCGACCCGCTAACAAAGATACAATATGGGCTCATGGTCGTGTTTGGAACACTCACAGCTGCGGTCTCATTTGCACCGCTTGGAATGGAGCTACGAATTATGGGGGCTGGAACGTTATTTGGTGTCACGGTCGGATTGTGGCTTTCACATCTGTTGACAATGACATATACTGCGACACAAACGCTTAGACAAGGAGCAGGTTCAAACGCATGAGTAGTGAGCAGCAGGGACCAGCACAGCAGCTCATGGACGACGGTGCTGGACCCAATTTTGCAGCCTTTCTTTTGACTGTCGGTGGCGTTACTGTCGTTTTTATTGCGGTATTCATCTTTGCATTTCCTGGAACAATCGGTCGATTCTTTGCAGCAGCCGTCGTCACTGTCACGATCATCACCCTGATGTTAGGGATGGTATTGGACCTTCTCGGTTACTTTGGATCACGGGCGAGTATCCTTGTGGACTCAGAAGAAGAGCAAACAGCAAACGGTGTCCCAGACAGCGTTTCGCGAAAGCCAAATAAGCCCCTACCGAAACAGATTAACTTTGATAGCGAAATCAAGACGCTTCAAGAGCACTTTGATGGGG
>KE356560.1:508935-685303 GCA_000415965.1 Haloquadratum walsbyi J07HQW1 | reverse complement strand
AGGTTGTGTTTGACGTCAATACCGGTGATATTCGCGTTGCTGGGACAGACACAGACACCGACGCGGACACAGAGAGTCAGACAGCCCCTATCAATGATAACAAAGAGTCCGAGCAGACAACGGTCGATGCAGACACAAAAGAAGTAATTAATGATCTTCAATCACTTGACATCGAATCGACAGCGCCGGTGACACTACTGCAAACCGTCGAGCAGTGGCAGGAAAAACTAACAAACGCAAATGCTGAAGAGTGATACGATAATATAAAATAATTGTAGTCGTTGATTATCCGTCGTTTACCTGTTCTGAGGTGGCATATATATCAGATCCTGTCATGTATGATGTGTGTGAGTTATATGCATGAAGTATTTTGTCCCCGGTCAACGTGTTTATATATAGATGTTGCAGAATAGGCGGCGAGTTTCGGCAGGGTGTTGGGCTGTCGCTGGGTTGCCAATTCTCGCATCCTTCGTGCAGGCAACGGTCGCGCTGTTTGAGACGACAGCCACCACGATTCCGCTGATTGGATTAGTTGTCTGATTTTATAATCAACACTGTCCGTATTATCAGATGATATCCAATGATACACTGTCGACCTCTGTCGTTTCTGGTTGATGACCGATAGTATAAGTGGTCGGCGTGCCTCTCAGACACATATGAAATCGATGCTTACGAATGTCGACCCGCTAACAAAGATACAATATGGGCTCATGGTCGTGTTTGGGACACTCACAGCTGCGGTCTCATTTGCACCGCTTGGAATGGAGCTACGAATTATGGGGGCTGGAACCTTATTCGGTGTCACGGTCGGATTGTGGCTTTCACATCTGTTGACAATGACATATACTGCGACACAAACGCTTAGACAAGGAGCAGGTTCAAACGCATGAGTAGTGAGCAGCAGGGACCAGCACAGCAGCTCATGGACGACGGTGCTGGACCCAATTTTGCAGCCTTTCTTTTGACTGTCGGTGGCGTTACTGTCGTTTTTATTGCGGTATTCATCTTTGCATTTCCTGGAACAATCGGTCGATTCTTTGCAGCAGCCGTCGTCACTGTCACGATCATCACCCTGATGTTAGGGATGGTATTGGACCTTCTCGGTTACTTTGGATCACGGGCGAGTATCCTTGTGGACTCAGAAGAAGAGCAAACAGCAAACGGTGTCCCAGACAGCGTTTCGCGAAAGCCAAATAAGCCCCTACCGAAACAGATTAACTTTGATAGCGAAATCAAGACGCTTCAAGAGCACTTTGATGGGGAGTTACCGTCCCAGATGAATTCATTTCTCACCGAGTATGAACAATTGAAAAAGTCAACAAGTAATCGAAAGGTAACTGCAGGAAGTCTTCGAGCAGCGTTGAATCCAGTGCAAACAATTGTTGATGATACTGAGATGGAAGAACTCGTTGACGACATGGGAGATCGGCTGTTTCGATATATTAAATCTGACCCAGTTGACAATATCGTTGTCAGCGAATATGCGTTCTATCAAGACGGGAATCAAAAATCGGTCGAGACATTGCAGGCTCAAAAGGCGCGCATCAGAGCGACGGTTCATAATCAGGGAGAAGGAGCAAAAGCTGAAGTTGCTGTCCAGTTTAAAAATACAGATGGTGTACCGGTGAAAACAGCATACTTACCCGTTGGCAATCTCGTTCCTGAGGGACGAAAGGATCTCGACACGAATGTCTATATCCCATCATTAGCGACTGAGGCTGATGTATTTGTTATCCGAGCAACGCCTGACACTGAAGTGTTGACAATGTAAATTGTGCTTGAGACTCACGTTCACTTTACTGTAATATAGATGGGAAACGACATGCGAGTGAATAAGGAGATGATATGCTATACTGAATTGATGATCAGATGATGTGTCAATTAACGGTCTAAACCAATAATAATTAAGCATATCAAAACTCGAACTATTGTATCTGATGAGCTTATATCCCTCTTTGCGGTATAGTCTGCCATTGAGCGTCATCGTTTGCACAGGTTCAGCACTGAGGATGGCTATGAACGGCGAGGTGACGAGATGTTTTCACCCGTCACTGAGCAAACCCAGTGGAAAGCAATGAGAACGGGAATATTACAAGAGACCCTGCGAAGTAAAGAACCCGAATGCAGAGACATTGTTCATTGGGTTATGAGTAGATGATGAGACGTGATGACATGTTTTCAATGATGATTGATATATGACCGAGAATCATTTAGAAGCGACGGTGAGCCTCCGCGGTGTCATTGTTGCCCCCGATAATGAAGTGCTCATCGTGGCTCGTTCGAGTGATGGTGAGTGGGAACTACCAGGTGGACGATTAGGAAAGCATGAGGATGCTGTCGATGGTGTTCATCGTGAGATCGTCGAAGAAACTGGGCTTGATGCAGCAATCGGACAGCCCGTCCATGCCGTTGCATGGCGAAATGATGCCAATTGTGGTCGGTTTGCTGTATATTATGATTGCACGGTTGATTCAAAGACGGTTCAGTTGAGTGATGAACACACCGATGCGACGTGGCTCTCGCCGACTGCTGCGAAGACTCGAGTGAGTGAAGCCCAACGCACAGCTATCAGCATCGTCACCACTGGACAAAATCAGTGCACAGCGGTTGATACTGAAGGTGTTGATTCAACGACAGAAACTGGAACACATGTTGAATCAGACCCCGATGTAGACATCGGTCCGGAACCTGAACGTTCATCATGAGCAATACCGGACAAACAATCACTGCGCTTGATACGGAAACGGTTCGACAGATTGCTGCCGGTGAGGTTGTTGAGCGTCCAGCATCAGTTGTTAAAGAACTTGTCGAGAACAGTCTTGATGCCGACGCAACACGTATTTCAGTCGCTGTTGAGGCGGGAGGGACGGCCGGAATTCGCGTTCGAGATGACGGTTTTGGCATGAGTGAGGACGCCGTTCAGCGCGCCATCAAGGAGCATACAACGAGTAAGATCAGCGATATTGATGATCTTACTTCTGGTGTTGGAACACTGGGTTTCCGAGGTGAAGCACTGTACACAATCAGTGCAGTCTCAAAGATGACAATTCGGACAAAGCCACGCGATGGCAATCGAGGCACCGAACTCCGTGTCGAAGGTGGGAGTGTCGTCGACGTTGAATCTGCAGGGTGTCCAGAGGGGACAGTAGTCGAAGTAAGCGAATTATTCTTCAATACGCCCGCACGGCGAAAGTTCCTCAAGACGACCGCAACGGAGTTTGATCATATTAATACAGTTGTTACTCACTATGCGCTTGCGAATCCAGATGTCGCTATTACTCTCGAACATAATGACCGTGAGGTATTTGCCACGACTGGGCGAGGAAGTCTTGAATCAGCGGTATTATCAGTGTACGGTCGAGAGGTCGCAGAGTCGATGATGTCAATTGAGGCGAGGGATATCGACAATGGAAATATCAAAGCGGTTGAAGGGTTGATTTCACATCCAGAGACAACACGGAGCACGCGACAGTACCTCTCAACATTTATCAATGGACGATACGTGGAGGCGCGTGTACTGCGAAAGGCGATTATTGATGCATATGGTGAGCAGTTGGCTGCTGATCGGTATCCGTTCGCTGTATTATTTCTTGACATTGATCCGGGATCGATTGACATCAATGTCCACCCACGCAAAATGGAAGTACGATTTGATACTGAGACCGTTGTTCGAGATGCTATCACTGGTAGCATACGTGAGGCGCTATTATCGGCTGGGCTTATCCGCTCACGAGCCCCTCGTGGACAGAGTGCACCCGCAGAGACGACAATCACCCAATCATCGCCTGATGTGACAACAGAGAATACTGAGAGTGATACTCACGTCGATAATAATGAAACAACCGAACGGTCAGTGCAACAAAGTACGAAGGAGTCGGAGTCAACCGACCATATCAACTCTAATCCACAATCAGAGATTACAGGTGATGAGACGGATATACCAGAGAGTGATATTGGTGATGGGAATCATCAAAACTCGGCATCGATTCATTCGCCGGCTGAGACAGTGGAGGGTGCGGATCATACAGAGACTGAAACAGCACGCCATGTCGATCCAACGAGCGATGCTGCATGGGCTGTTGACGATAATCACCGGGGCACAAACACCAATCTCAATTCATCGGCAGATCAACAGACCCCACACTCATCTGAGACTATCGAAGCGGAAGCTCCCAGTGAAACTGCTGATGCGACCAGTCAGGACCAATCAACACCATCTGAGGATGTCGAAAAGAGTCATGTGAGCACTGACGAGGGAGATAATACCGCTGACCCGAGTGATGATGATACTCAGATGCAATCACAAAGAGAGAACTCACGTAACAGCATCAATAAGCAATCGCTGCAGCATGACCTCACAGGAGATGTAGCAACGTTCGAACCAACTGTTGAGTCGCTTCCATCACTGCGAATTCTCGGACAGATCGATGCGACATATATTATTGCGGAGTCAGACGATGGGCTCGTGCTCATTGACCAGCATGCCGCTGATGAGCGGATCAATTATGAGCAACTTCAAACAACACTTGCTGAGACGGTAACAACGCAAACACTCGCCGAACCGGTCACAATTGAACTGACTGCTGGTGAATCCGCTCAAGTTGAGGGATACGCTGATGCACTCGAAAGCGTCGGGTTCCGCGTTATGGGTACGAATGAGCAGAGTATAACAGTTACCGCAGTCCCTGCGGCCTTTGCATCGACTCTTGATCCAACACGCGTTCGTGATGTGCTCGCTGAGACAACTGACTCCTTCGACAGTCACGATGGAAGTGAGACGATTAAGACATTAACTGATGAAATCCTCGCTGACCTTGCATGCTATCCATCATTGACTGGAAACACAGCACTTACAGAAGGGTCAGCGGTTGATCTACTCGAACAGCTTGATACATGCGAAAATCCGTATGCCTGTCCACACGGTCGACCGATTCTTATTGAGTTTGATCGTGACGAACTTGATGCGCGATTTGAACGTGATTATCCAGGACATCAAAGTCGCCGGTTGGAGTAATCATTAACAGATGATTTCGCAAGGGTATATCATTACAGAATTGCTCACTGTAAGCGGAAGCGATGGAGGAGTCTCACGTGCATAAGACAACAAATGGAGATAATAACGCAAACGCAGACGCAGACACAGACGCAGAAACCACTCCTGATATAGTCACAATTGGTGAAACCATGCTTCGGTTGTCACCACCGACCGGTGTTCGGATTACTCAAGCGAATGAGTTTGAAGTTCATGTGGGTGGTGCAGAGAGTAATGTCGCTGTGATAGCCTCACAGCTTGGATGCCAGACCAGGTGGATATCGAAGCTCCCTGCATCACCACTGGGACGTCGCATCACTACAGCACTCCGAGGGTATGATGTTGAGCTTGATATTGTATGGGATCATGATGATGATGCCCGAGTCGGAACCTATTATTTTGAGCCTGGAGGGACACCTCGGGGTGACACAGTGCATTACGATCGAGCAGGGTCGTCAGTGACGACACTAACTGCGACAGAACTACCTCTTGAAACAGTCAACTCAGCGTCAATATGTTATATCAGCGGGATTACACCAGCTCTCTCTGGAACACTCCGAACAACAGTCGAGACAGTTCTACAGACAGCGCAATCGGTTGGGACACAGACTGCATTTGATCTCAATTACCGCTCAAAGTTGTGGGATACTGCCACAGCAAAAAAGGCCTATCAATCACTGCTCCCGTATGTTGATATTCTCATTGGAGCAGAGCGTGATGTCAATGCATGTTTAGAGCGGAATGCTGACCCAGAGTCGATTGTCCGAGATCTCGCATCAACATTTAATCTTGAGACGGTTGTTCTGACAAGAGGAGACAATGGTGCGGTTGCATTCCATGATAATACTATTTTTGAACAACCAGTATATGATGCTGAGACAATCGATGCGGTCGGAACGGGTGATGCCTTTGTCGGAGGGTTCCTCACTCAGAAGCTCAATGACAGTCATCCTGGTCCCGATAAGACCTCTGAGGACATAGCAAGTGCGCTTGCTACCGGTGCTGCAACCGCAGCGTTAAAGCGGACGATGAAGGGAGATGTAGCCGCAATCACACCCGCGGAGGTGGCAGCCGTCCGTGACACAGACAGCACAGACACAGGGGATATCTCGCGGTGATATTGTGTGTTGTCAAAGGAATCCGAGTGCATCGTGTCCGACATGCGAGATAAGAAGATGAAATGAGACGAGGGAGGATGATTGAATATTGTATTTTCGGTGGGTCGATAAGTATGCTTTGCTGCGACGGTCGTCACTCTTCACTTCGATATTTTGAGGCCTGAGGAGTTTCCATATCTGAGTCAGATCTCCCAATACCGAGATCGGCTATCCGGCGGACAGCATAAAACGCACCAATAAGCGCAACAAGTAACAGCGTGAATGACGACGCAGCAATGAACGCTTGCTGCACAGATTCATATTCTGACGGTCGATAGCTGATTACTTTTCGTGCGATGGCAATGAGTGCGGCGTTAATCACAATCCGGACAACCGGTTCACGTCGACTAGACGCAACAATAGTCTCAAACACCTCAACAATGATCAGCAGCAATAAAACGGTATCAATAAGATCAATAACGCTGTTTGGGTCGGTGAATGTACCTGAATTAACGAGTTCGTACAGTGAAATCCCAAGATCAAACACGCCAATCGCAAATAGCACGACAAGAAAATATGCCGCGCCGAGTTCAAGCCACTGCATTACTCGTTCTGATCGACTTGCCCAGGCGTCAACTGACACGTCAACACAATCGGGCGGCCGATATGTAGTCATTTCGGCATTACTGTCAGCCAAGAAGTATAAGTATAGCACAGACGCATACGACCAGTAGCGAAGGATTGAGTGGCATCATCTAGTTTTGACATCCTCCTCCGCGTGAACGCGGAAGAATCCCACATACCGCTGAGTCGGGAATTGTCGGTGCAGGTTCACAGACTGCCAAGCGAACACATCGTGGGAATCGGTATACAGCCGGGCAACGGACAGCCTCTTTTGATTGGGAGTACCAAATCCAAACCCCCAACGCCTGTCCCCCGGGACTACTCTCTTTAGCCGAAAACGCGTTCCTGTGTGAGTTGTGCCACAGGAGCTTCGGTCGGTCGTTGGGTTCACCAGACCCGGAGTTACTTACATTTCGCCCCGTGGTTGTTATTTGCTTCCCACATGGGATAGACCCTGTTTCCAACGTAGGCGGACACTCGAACCGCCACTTGTTGGGCGCTTGAGGACACTATGATCAGAGCCAGTGCACCGGCAGTTATATGTACGTCATGCTGCAACAGCAACGGTCGGAACCCCCCGCGACGGCGCGTATCCACAGCCTCAGTGGGATTGCGCCTACTCCACGTATAAACAGTGTCTAAGAGACGAGAGTACACGACAGGGGGCAGATAGATATAATATGATATAGTATGATCGCAGGTGAACTACCTTACTCTACTCACTCAGGCTTTTACCGTTCGCTCTTTGAAGCTGGGGCTTCCTGTTTCGACGACGTGCTTTCCATCCACGGCATCAGACGCACCCGATGAATTAAACCGTCGTCACCAACCCATGACCTCAAGATAATTCATCATATACATATCCGCATGGATTTGACGACGACAGCGCGATATCGAGTTCTTGGGTATCCACATGAGCCGACTCAACTCGTCCTTGTTGCGTGTGATGAGCCAGATGAAAGCTTACAGGATGCAGACTCAGATGAAAATATACATGCAGTAGATACTGACATTAATACTCATACTCATAGCACTGTAGTCAGTGATGGAGATGACTGTAACGTCGAAGACACACCACAACCTCAAGATAACTCGCCATCAATCAATCAGTTCGAACCAGTATATATCGATATGACGAAGCATGATCCATCGATTCAATCGAAGATTGAGACACTCGAGGCTGGATATCTCATTGAGGCAACACTCAAATGGACGGTCGATGGTCCGCAACTCACTGGGGTTAATGTGATTGCTGAGACTGATTTTACTTTTTATCAGAATGTAACTGGGGTTTTTGAAGCGGCGACAGCAACATGGAACGATGCGGTTGCTGAGGGCGAAGGAATGGGGAGTCGATTAACGCGCGGAACCGATGCAAAGCCAAACGGAGCGCTATACGTGTTTGCGAAACAACACGGTGCTCGGAATCTTATCAGGGAATTTCAAACCGGAATAACACCGCTTGAGCCGCTTATTCGCCGAATCGATGAGGAGGAAACCGCGTCCACGTCTGTATCGCCTGAGTCAACACAGCCACGCGCTGTTTTTTTGCTTGAACCGGCAACCGAACCGTTCGTCATCGTGTATGTGGTGTTCCGTCGTGATGGTATGCTTGCTGGCACCCTCCGTTCAACATATGGAAAAAATCCCAACGGCGGGACAAATAATCACGATGAGAGTAACACCGGTAATGAATCCGGGAGCGTTCCCTCTGGTCCACTTCAATTTAATTGACAACAGTTGTTGGTGCTGTGATCCTCTGTTGTCACTATTCGAGATGGAGGGCAGAAGCACAACTCAACTGAACTGAGTGTGGCTTTGGATGGAAATAGTGGTCATATCGCCAGCTATTGAGAGATAAAGATATGTCAATCGGTATTCGATTTCATATCTGTTCCGATGTCCGATGGAATTTTTGTGGTACACCATGGACAAAAGTCAATATCAGTATCAAGATCACGACTGCAGTTCGGACATGACGGTGGTCCAGTGCTGTCATCTGAATCGGTCATAGATCCAGCTGTGGATGGATCATCCCATGAGCGTTGGTCGTTTCGAGCAAGCACGTATGCATCAGCCACACTTGCGAGTGCAACACCGATGGCAGGGGCGAATGTGCTGATATCGCTGTTAGCACTCCAGATTGTCTGAATCGCCTCTGGTGGAATAAGAAGCGCTGAAACGGTGATAGTCGCTGCAAACCACCCAATTCCGCGAACCCACCGCCGGAGATAGATATGCCCAAGCCCAGTAGCAAGTATACCAAGGAGGAGCACAACCCAGGGTCGTCTTGGACGTCTCCGTGCCATATCGTTTATCAATTGATACAGCTCATTAGCTCTTATGAGTTCAAGCGGGGAGATAACTATGCTAACGATATTTCAAATATAGCTCATATGTCGATCAATCATTCGCGCAGTCGTTTGCAGACGACGACATCAGTCATCCATCGGTTATATGCTCACGATCATTTCATGACTCAGACCGTTACCGTTAGCTTATCTCAATTACTGAGTGCAATTGAGTTATTGATTCCGTCGTCCACTACCAATGAGTCGCTGTGTGAGTGAGCGCTCGTGTGGGCGTTCAGCAAGCACAACACTGGCATCAACCGTGTTTACAACTTGCATATGCAGTGAATTCGATAACAACCGAGAGAGAAGTCCCTGCTCAGTTGCCCCAAGCATCACCATTGTGCTCGTTTCTGCTTCACGCTCGATTGCCGCCTCAACGTCGCCCGTGACATCAACAATCCGTTCTGCATCGCTAAGATCATGTGTCTCAGCCCAGTTATCAAGGAACTGCTCGCCTGCGGTCCGTTCATCTGGACTATCAACAACAGTGAGGAGCGAAAGTGTTGAATTACCGGTTTCCTGAAGTGCACGCGCTGTTTCTGCGGCGAGTGCCGCGTCAGGACCACCAACAGTCGGGAGAAGAACATCAGAGCAATCAAGCCCGCGGTCATTTGCAATCAAAAAGTCACAGGGCAGTCGATTGGTCAGTTCATCAATGGGTCGTTCCGCTCGCGCACTGTTCCATAGTTTTTCTTCACCCCATCCCATAACTACCTTATCTGGACGGGTTCGCGCTGCGAAATCAAAGATCTCCTCGAATGATCGTGGTGAGACAATTGTTGACGATTCAAACGCAGCATCGCGCTCATCGACAACAGATGCAATATCATCAAGCAGTCGCTCAGATTGTGCTGTAATTGCATCTCGACGGTCATGTTCGTGATCAAGAACGAGGTTTTTGTCCGCTTGAATCACATGAACGACATGAACACGACCGTTATCGTGTGCTGATGCGAGCCGAGCAGCAAGTTCAACGAGCTCAGTCTCTGTTCGCGGATTTGCAATCGGGACAAGCACACGAAATGAATCAGGATCGCGGGCAAAGTTCTCAAGCGTATCAATGACTGGGACGTATGATCTCCCGGCAACATTCCCGAGTAGCATTTCCCGAGAGGACAGTCGCCGAACATTGGTAAATTGATCAATCTCAAGTCGACGCTCACTCGTCTGATAGTAATTGACGACAGTGACAAGAAGAACCCCACCGATGGTATTGCCAAGGAGAACAGGGATAACAAATCCGCCAAAGCCAGCCATGATCCCGACACCTCCGTGTGCAATGAGAAATACAGCTTCGGTAAATGAAACGACAACATGGAAGAGGTCACCCAGCGGGATGGCTAAGAACGCGATGTAAACGACAAACAATCGAGAAATGGTCTCTTGAGCGGCAAAATCAAGCCAGACAACACCAGCCACGATGAATCCTGCAAACGCCGCTTTGAAAAAGAGCTGCTCTGGCGGTGTCGAAATACCTTTTTGTGCGATGTCAACAGCAACTGCAGTCGCTTCAGGGCTAAAGACGCCACCGTAAGCCAATGCAAGCGCCCCAATTCCGCCACCAAGGAAGTTCCCAGTCAACACAATACTCCAGTGTCGAAGCAATGTTGGAACTGATGAGAGCCTTTCAAGAGTCAGCGCAACAGGCGGAAGCGTATTTTCGGTGTACAGTTGATACCCACCAATAATGATGTAAATGAATCCGAGCGGGTATAATAACGCAGCAACGAGTGGCGCCTCAGTCGTTGTCGACATTGATGCATACACTAAGAAGGTGATTGTAATGGCGAATCCAGCCGCCAGAGCACTGAAAAACAACTCACGAACGCTTGAGGTAACCTCATGATCAGCATCAGCGACAATGCGTTGAAATACTTCATCTGAGGAGAAACGCTCGGGCACCACCTCACCCTGCTTTGGAATACCGTCATCGGTCTCATTATCAACTTGTGATTGCGCGGTGGGACGTGAGTCAGCCATGGTATATGTTCATAATTGGTAAAGCAGTGTTCAAGCGATACTCAAAATTCAATGATACGGACACGACAAGATTGTCGGTGCACAGCGTATGTGTTTATTTTTGACTCCGATATATGAGTGTGGGTCTGAGTCTGAGTCTGTGTTATATATCAGCGAATCATCCGATGAGTGATTGTGATGTATATTGACTCATATTCCTAGAGGTGATATCCACCCAAGAGTGAACTTGGAGGTTTTTTGTATGAGCGTAGCGTAAACCCTAAGCATTCATACTTGGTATAATAAATTCGTTCGAATGCCTGTATATTTGTGGGTCTGGGTCTAGATATTTATTTTTTGAATTCATGTGTATTCACTATCTCCACGAGAGTGAGCATGTGCCCACCGGATGTCAGTCAGTATCGTTGCCGTTGTGTCTATTATATTGTCTTTGGAGGTTGATGACTCTTTCAGTCATGAGTTTAGACTGCGTTTCTGACCAGATGTGGAGTAAATTCGATTGTTACGACCGAACAGGATCTGCAGGCGGGACACCAGCGGACCGTCCCGGTGTTCGGTTCGTGTCGATACGGCCATGACGAGCAGTTCAAGCCTGTATGGAATAAAACTAAGATACAACGACGCACCGTTGAATCATGGGCAGCGACACTTATCGCACCCACCTGTTAGAAAGACAAAAATATGACCAATCCCGCGGCGGCGAACTGAATCAGACCGAGAGCGGAGAAAAACGCGCCAATGACACCAAACCGCTTGATTACAGTTTTACAGTTGTACGAGGCGAAAGCCCACGACTTTGATCGTGTGGATGAAGCCGTCCAATTGATGTGAAAAACTAACAGCAGCAAGCTTGGCAATCGATAAAGTTTAATTTTTAATCCCCTCTAATTAATAAATATGGTGAGCGACCGACCACAACGAACCAATAACTATAACACCGAACCCAGCAGCCAAAGATATTGGAAGTGTCTGTTCGACTGGTTGACCGTCCACGCACCACTATAAAATCAAATCAACTATCAACGCCGACAAGCCTATTTTGACGATAATAAAGACGTGTGGAACGCAGAGTACTCTGACCTATACGACGAGTACGCACCCATACTCGGCAAAGCCAATTGTCAACAGGTCGCTCGGAAGAACGCTGAAGCGTGGCGTTCCTTCTTCACATTACTTGAAAAATACAAGAAGGATGACCCGTCTGTTTCAAAAAAACCCAGTCCACCAGACTACTGTGGTAACAAGGACGACGGGTACGAAGTTCATGATCTCGTCCGCAACGATCTATACACATTCGACTGGGACAAGGACAAGAGTGTAGTTGAATTTGGCGTTGGGGTGGCTCTCGAAGAAAAGTACGATTTCGAGTATCAGGAGCAACTCACACTCGAAGTACGTGGCAACCCACAGTGGACTGGCGACGATAGCAGGCTGGAACTCATCTACGACGAGGTAGCGGATACGATTCGCGTCAACCATCCTGTCCAAATCCAATCAGACAGACTACAGGAAAACGAGAGAATGCATTCACTCATACATTCGACACCGGGAACACGATGAATTCCGCCGCTACCGACGTAGGTGTGAACAACACGTTGGCTATCGTCACTAGCGAGGGCGAGACAGCCGTATACCACGCTCGTCTAGAGTTCAAGCGGTTTCAATTCTACTCACGACTTATTGCTATATTGCAATCAAAGTTGCCCGAGGACGAGTATTCAAATGAGCGGATTCGACGGTCGTACTCGGAACAGTCTGAGAAGCGTGACCATAGTCGAGATGCGGCTGTGAAGCACGCAACAGACTGGTTGTTCGAAAAGAACGTGGAAACAGTGCATGTTGGAGACTTGTCGGACGTGCTGGAATCTCACTGGTCTTCCACGGTAAACGAGAAGACACATTCGTTCTGGAGTCATGGGCAACTCATAGATAGGGTTAAGCTCACGATGGACGATGTCGGCATTGACGTCGAAGAGGTTAGTGAACAGGATTCAACTAGTAAATGTCCTGAATGTGGTTTTGAGAACGTGCATCGAAGTGGCGATGAGTTTGGTTGTCAGGATTGTAGTTTAGAGGCACATTCTGATGTGGCTGGTGCGTGGAATATGCTACAAGATAAGGAAGTTGGGTCGATGGCTCAACCCGTTGTCCTGCGTGCTGGACGCCGTAGGAACGCATCCCAAACTGCTAATCTTACTGAGGGAGTGTACTGGGAGTGGGATGAGCATGACTGGAGACTCGGAAGTTTTGAGGAACGGTCAAGCTCTACGTTTGTGATTAAAAATAACGATAACCAAACTAGTATCAGTGAACACGCAAGTTCACAGTTGGGGTAATCAAATTAGTCGTGTCTGATTGGGATTGCCCACAGAGGAATCCCATGACTTCAGTCGTGGGAGGAAGTCAAGTCTGACTCGTCTCCGACGGTGATGTGTAGGCCGGAACTGATCCCCAGTATATGCCTCACAGTCATGTGTGGGCGGGTCCGTATCTTCTCGAGTTTTTCCATTCCACTTATGTTACTCCCGACGTAGGTGGACTCAGTTCCGAAACCCTCCTGTCGCTCGACGAGAGCTTGTTTATGACCGTAAACATGAACTCGGTCATCGGACTCGATGCGCTGTTCTCTTGTATCCCCTCTTGATTTTTCCACTCGTCTGCCTCGGCGTGGATATTCGCTCCTGTGGGATTAACCACCACCGTTCCGGTCTCATCGCGGACGTGAAACTTGGATTTGGTAAGTGGTGTATGCCGATTGATAGTGAAATACATCTGCAGATACCTGGGAAGTGAGCTAAACTGTACTCCAAGAGCAGCGAGAAGTTCAAGAAAGTCAAAGATGTGGCAATGACGGATTGAAAAGCGCCGATAGACGCGCTAAACATATTTTGGATGGATAGATAGATTGTGAGTCGCGAGTGTCCAAGACACCTCTCATGCAATCTGACGGGCTGCAGAAAAATAATATAAACATATAATCACATAGATATACGCTATGTACCAACATCCGGCAGATCATATATACTTATAATAACATTGAATAAGAATAACCCGGTAATGCTTTACAATTGGGTGAGAGTGAATCGCGTATACGATGCGATTACCAGAGACTCGGGACCTTTTTGTCCGTGAATTAGAGTTTCCGACCTCCTGTGAGACAGTTATTGAATCAATTGGTGAGCAGGAACTTGAGGCACCGAACGGTGATGATGAAAGTATTGAAGCCATCCTCGGACGATCCGGGGTTGAACAGTTTACTCATGCAGATGAGCTGTACGATACATTATTAACTTGTGTTGGTGATGCCTTCATCGGACGGAAGTACTACGATGACCGAAGCGGTATCTCCTCAAATACGGATGATGATGAGATCGTTCACTTTTAACCAAAATTAAACTCAGAGTCAATCATGTCTATAACAATTATTGCAGGTGTCCCCGGGGTCGGACTGTCAACGCTTGTGCGAACAGCACGTCGCCAGCTTACCGATGAATATCAGGTAATCAACTTTGGTGATGTAATGCTTGAGCAGGCTGCTATGGATGATCAAGCGACAAATCGGGCTGAACTCGGGGCGCTTGAACGTCGAGAGACACTTCGATTGCAGCGTCGTGCAAGTGAGTATGTTGCTGATGCAGCACGGGAAATGGCTGTGTTATTGACAACGCACCTAGCTGTCCGAACTGATGCCGGATATCTTCCAGGGCTTCCCGATGATGTTCTCCGCGAGTTAGCTCCAAATCAGTTTGTATTGGTTGAAGCGCAATTAAACACAATACAGACTCGTCGTGAACAAAGCAATCGCGCATATGGGTCCACGAGCGATGTAACAGTCGAATTTGAGCAGGATCTCAATCGGACAGCTGGAATGCAGTATGCGAGTGCAGTGAATGTTCCAATCCATCTCATCGAGAATGAGGGCGACGTCGATGAAGCCGCAACAGAGCTGATTAACATAATATAACAAAACTGACAATGCAACGTTCACGAGCGCAGACGCGATTCAAGATATCAACAAAGAGTCGACTGTCGGTCAGAGATATCACATCACAGGTCCATGCGGCCGTGCCAGAGAACATGACGGGTATGGCAACGGTGTTTGTTGAACACACAACTGCTGCGGTAACAGTAAATGAATGTGAGAAGCGACTACAGAGTGATTTTGAGACGGCGCTTGATGGAGTTATTAATAATACTGGCTGGCAACATGATGAACTCGATGGAAACGCTGATTCGCACATCCGTGCGATGCTTATCGGAGCAAGCGAAACGATTCCGATAGATAGTGGCGAGCTTGCGACAGGGACATGGCAGTCGGTCCTGCTAATTGAGTGTGATGGTCCTCGAACACGAACAGTGAGTGTGACGATTACCCCTGTTGCGAATGATCAAAGCTCGTCGATGACGTGAGCTCAACATCTTAATACGTCATAACATTATATACGACATGAGAGGCTGAGTGGCCCATCAGTTTTCAGTAGTTGTATCACATGGTGTGAATCAGGATGTTCACACGCCGAAATTATCGAATCGCGTCCACTTAGAGCTTCGGTCGGTCTCGGGTTCAGTCTTGAGAGAAACTCAACTGTGAAAGCGGATTCGTACCCAGCACAATGACGGCAATCAATAATAGCAGATATCCAAGGAGCCCCCAGAGAAGTGTTGCAATTATCCATTGTATACCACTTAAAAGTGTGAGTCCGCCTGCTATGACGACAGTCATCAGACTACCAAATTGAACAGAGCGACGATTCCAGATTGCTTTTGTCAGTTCTGGATTATACAGGCATATCAACTCGATAGCAATCATACCGCATAGACCGATGATAGCAGGCCAGAGAGTGAAAACAGTTGCAGTCAATCCAGTATTTATGTTGAACTCGGTCTTGAGTATCATTGTAACCACAATGAGACCCCCGCCAGCTAATATCGCAAGTGCTCCGTCTCGATATTTACTGTCCACGAGAATTAATTATTGGTAATGGAGGATGCTGGCACAAAATATCCCGGGACCGGGACTGGGTTATCATGATGAAGCTCTCTGACATAGGTATATAATCGGATTATATCGTATGTATTGCAGTGGAGATACAGCTCTCACAATGTGGATGGTATTCAATGGTTTTCAGCTTTCATAAAATAAGAATCTGATTGGAGTGTCTCAGAAATCTCAGCAATATCCTCATCATGACACTCATGACACTGAGATGGTTCCGCTGGAACAGCCATTACAGTTTCACAAGCATTGCAGGCGAAAAATCGGAGTCTAAGCATTATCGGATATATAATATATACAACTAGTGGTATAAAACCCCAGAGTATGTTATCGTTCACAATCAGAGCAATGTTGATACAGCAGTGCGGTCTTAGGTATCGAGTGTCAGATCAAAGAGAATCTTAGTCTAACTGTCGGTCATGGTTATTATACAGAATCAAGGAGAATCCCTGCGCCTTTGGGCGCGGGATGAATCCGACAACTCTGAGTCAATCTCCGCTACGAGAGCCACTCTGAGACTTGACAATCCGTCACTGAAAGTGACAGCCGGCTCTACGTGTAATTAGGAATCAGGCTGAGAACGGAGCGATTCCCGCCGGTCCGACGATGGCGGTCTGTCGGCCCCAAACAATCAGATGATAATCGGACCCACTCAGGTGAACGGTCGGTTCCTCTCAGTCTCATGAATCGATGCAGTACCCGACTGCTTGAAACCACCACAGAAAGTAATTCCGAGTCCACCGAAGTCTGCCGGACTCCCCAAGGCACAAACAACGTCGGGAGTCCGAACGCGACGGACGAGAGGAGTACCGGGGGCTGAGATGTGGTACTCCCGGGCACCAGCAGTCCTACTTCACTCGACTCGTGACAGCCCGTGAACCCCACACGGATTCTCACCGTATTGGGGTTCGGTGGAACTGCAAACCTGCAATCTCCACCGCTTCCGCTCACACTACCGCTCACGCTCAGGATTCCTCCGCGGTTACGCGGAGGAGGATGTCAAATATTTCATCTCTGTATCAGTCGTTGGCAATATAACCACTGTTTCTATGCGAAACCACACTCAGTCCAGCTGGAGCGTCCGGTCACGCGTTCCGCTTCGGAGACAGAAATCAAATTACCAACAACTGGTATGGAGAATTCATATTGGTGATGAACTGTCGAAACATCAATCAATCATCAATTAAACGTTTCAATCGTTGTTTGTTCATCAGTCTCGGACGAAGTATCTGTATTATCATTTACCGAGGACTCAGCCATGTCAGTCGGTGATAGATGAGCCGCGTCTGAAACAGCCTCACGATCGTCTGGGGAGGGATCACCAGCATGATCACCAGTGCCCGTTGGAACCGATATGATTGACTCTTCGGGTGTCACCGGTGAGTCAGAACTGTTATGCGTTGTCTCAGCTAGCTCAGTGGTCCCAGGGGTAGTTTTATCCGTGGGATTGTTGTCTACATCAGGAGTCGTAATTTCAGAGAATGAAAGCTGTATATTCTCAGAGTTATCATCAGACTCGTCCACGTCATAACGCTGTGCAATTGCCTGTGCAGCATCATACCCCCCAGAAAAGGAAGCCCGCTTGGCAATCTCTGGGCGGGCGAGTTCACGTGCTGCCTCTGAGCGACAGCGCTCATATCGCGACCAGAATGTTTCACGACAGGCATCAAAGTCAACGACCGGCTGTGGATAATCGTCACCAATAATCACATCACATTCAGATTGAACTGCAAGTGGTGTCCGCTCAGGTCGAGGAAGATACTGCGCAGGGAGGGCAGATAATTCAGGGACCCATTTCGTAATCCACTCTCCATCAGGGTCATGATCACGGACCTGTTTCCGTGGATTGTACACTCGTTGAGATGGCTTCCCGATAAGACCAGCCTGACTCTGCCATTGTGTGTAGTTGATCCCAACATCACTGTCAATCAGATGATGATGAAACCAGTCAGCACCAATCCACCATGGCTGTTGAAGAATATGTGTGAAAACAGAAACACACATTGCACGCATTCTGAAGTTCAACCAGCCAGTCTCACGCAGACACCGCATGGAGGCATCAACCATCGGAAATCCAGTCTGTCCGTATTTCCACGCATCCACCAGCGCTGGATTGTGATTATCTGCATTGAATTCTTCAAATACAGGATTCACTGCACGGTCGGTCCATCCTGCCCAGTCAGCAAGTTTCTGATTGTAGTGACAGTTCCAGATTAACCGACTCGTAAACATTCGCCGACCACGACACTCAGGCGCAGCATCGTTCACATATTGGTACACTTGGCGGATTGAGAGTAGTCCAAAATTGAGATACGGCGAAAGCCCGCTCGTTCCCGTTCGGGCATCCTGTGGTGCGGAAATATTGCGTGGATACGATCCAATCCGGTCAACAAATGCCCGGAGTTGCGTCGTTGCGGCGCGGTGTGTACCGGTTGGAACCATTGTTTTTGTCGGATTAATATCGTGTGCCCTTTCAATGACCGATGGTGTCACACCTGTTGAGATTGTGAATTGTGGAGTGTCCTCAGTCCACCCAGGAGTGTGCTGTTCGCTCGCCAGCCATTCAGTAATATGTTCCTGCCAGTTGACTCGTGACCACTCTGCATCACGGATGAGTCCATCGCCAGAAATGAATCTCAGAGCATCGCCACAAGCTGATTGAACACGATTATCACGACGTTCTCCATACCGACTCGTCGGCGTTGCCATCGTCAGTATCGACCATCCACGATCAGCGAAGTGTGAGAGGATATCGACCGGGTCGCCGTAACCAATTGTCAATCCTGATGCAGACGCAGATTCTGCCGGTGATGAATGTGAGACATCGGTATCATTCCTCCCCGTGTTCAGTGATTTATCCGAAGCTGAATCTGAATTCAATTCGGGATTATCGGTTGATGATGGAATTTGCTGTGGTTCGACCGGCGTCTTTTCAATAAGATAATCATGCGATGTAGACGCTGCATGTGTAATTAACTGTGTAGGTGCAGTTGCGTATAACTGACGAAGACTGTCAATAGCCTCATGTAAGAATTTGATACGAGCATCACATGCTAATCCATCGCCATCATAGAATGTTGGATCGAACACAAACAGCGGACAGATGATGTCTGCATCGGCAACGGCGCGCGCGAGTGCTCGATGGTCAGCGGTTCGAAGATGTTTGCGATGCCAAACGACGCAGCCGTTTACATCGGATGGCGTTTCGGTTTTACTGCTGGTGCCGGTAGTGAGTGTTTCAGTCGGGGCAGGGATATCAGCAAATACTGGAACCGATCTGATTCCGGTATCATTCCCGGCGTTATCGCTCATCAATACATGTAATCGAAGGCTAGTAATCGGTATGAATCCGTCGGGAGAAACCGAGAGGAGAAGTTGGGGGATACACTCTCAGAGTATATCAGTCTCAGCTCACACCTGAGACCGTGTCCACACCAATTGAGTAACACTGATTTTCAGGTTACATCGCTGCATCTCTTCGGTTCCGCGCAGCCAGAATCATAAATATGACAAGTCCAATTCCGCGGAGGATGAGTCCAATCGTTGACCCATCAATCATAACGGTTGCTCCAAGAAAGTCAGAAATATCGAACACAAGCGTCCAGAGGAGTTGTGGAGACATGAGGAGTAGTGAACTCGTTGCAAATCCAACGCGTGCAATCCGTGATGCCTGCGTGTATAGGGTTCCAATAACAGTGATACCCAAAGCGACGACACCAATAAACACACCAACAACCGGAATAGCAATCTCTGGAATAGCATATGATACATTGAGAAGGTCTGCAACCTCGATAACGCGATACCGTTCACGGAGCGGGAGTTCTGCGGCGTTTGACTTTCGACGCAACAAAACAATACCGGGCGCCAGCACAAATGCAAAAGGGACAATCGCCTTATTCAATGACAGTGAAAACGCCTTGATGCCTGTCTCAAATGGATCTGATTTTGCAACGCCACTAGCAGCATAAGCAGCAACAGCGACCGGAGGGGTAATATCAGCGATTACCCCAAAGTACAGAATGAATAAGTGTGCTGCCAGTAACGGGATTCCAAACTCAACAAGTGGACTTGCGAGCATTGAAATAAGGATAATGTATGTGACTGTTGTCGGCATTCCCATGCCAAGGATAATACTCGCAAATGCAGTGACGACCAACATAATGACCACGGATCCACCGGAAAGAACAAGTAGCAATGAGGTAAGATTGGGTCCCAATCCAGATACGCTGATAACACCTGGAATGATTCCCGCCGCAGCAACGGCGATAACGACTGGGACAGCAGTTCGGGCACCATCTTCCAGCGACTCGAAAACGAATGCACCCAGTCGGAACAGTTGATAATCACCGATATTAGTGTTCGTTCGTGATGTAACGTCTTCGATTGTGTTCAGGACTGATGGATTTAATTCGAGATGTGCAGATGTCGCTGTCGGCTTGTATAAAAGCGTGAGTATACTGGCTGTCATTATATACCAGCCGATCCGGGGAAGAACAGTATCTAGTGCGGCACTCACTGTCATTGCATTTCCACGTGTGCCAGTCATAAACTCGACAACAGGGACTCCAACAAAAATGTGTGAAAGTAACTCTGTACTGACGATAATTGTGAGTGACAGTGCAAGTATGCCACGAGTGTCTGTATTATACGCACCGACGAGTGTAATAAGTGCTACAAGTGAAATGAGGGTAAACCATGCTGAACGAGAGACTGAGAGTCGTTCAACGATCAAATAAAATAACAGCAGCACGATTGGAATGATATAATACCATCCATCGAGCAAATGCTCACGGAGTGAAACAAGTTCTGCTGTATCGACACCACCAATCCCCTGTTCAACAGCTTTGAGATGGACCATTACCCACACCCCAAAGAAAAACACAATCGCAGGGATTGTCGCAAGAATGATAATGTCTGCAAATGGGGTGGCAGTATACTGTACCATCAAAAATGCAGCAGCACCCATCACTGGTGGGAGGATTTGCCCGCCTGATGATGATGATGACTCAACGGCTCCAGAGAACTCAGCGGAGTATCCCGATTGTTTCATCAATGGGATTGTGAATGCACCCGTTGTGACTGTGTTAGCGATTGAGGATCCTGAAATCGTTCCCATGAATCCACTGGCAAGGATGCTCGCTTTCGCTGGACCACCTTTTCGACGACCGGTGAGCGCATATGCGAGGTCAATAAACCACTGACCAGCACCGCTCATCTCTAAGAATGCACCGAATAAAATGAAGATATAAATGAAACTCACCGAAACAGTGACTGGAATCCCAAAGACCCCATTTTCGGTATTATACCAGAGATTTTGGATAATATCTGGCCACGTCAACTCAGGGATAGCAAGTAATCCTAACAGTGGCGTTGTTGTGCTGATAAGATATCCCCATCGGGCATAAATGATGAATGTCGCAACAATCAGCATCAACGGGAGTCCGAGGGTTCGTCGTGTCGCCTCAAGAACGAGGAGGATACCGATAACACCTAATAAGAGTGCATAAGAGACGTTGCCGACGATGGGAATCCCACCGAGTAATGGATCAAGTATTGGGTAGATTTCAACGACCGGACGTCCCGACTCAAGACCAAACACACGCATCCGCTGGATTTCCTCAAAATCGGTGATGAAATACATCGCCGTAAGAATAGCCGCAGTGATGTTGATGACATCGAATGGGGTGATGCGACGGCGATTTGGATCGAGAAATGCCCACCGGAGAACGGTCGCAACACGAGTAATTACCTTCGAAAGTGGATTTGACTCATCCAGCGTCTCAACAGCGGTAGTGTGTGCGCGACTGAACGTTTGTGAGATGAAACCTTCTCCCATCGTTGCTGGAAACAACAGAAAGGTAAGCACAAGCGCAAATGCAACATGAACGGCATTTGCCTGTAGCAACTGTAATGAAATATTAAAAGTCCCGATAATTGGTGCCCAGAGTGTTATTGTGAAACTTTGTGCGGCTAATAATAGTTGAAATATTGAGAAAAGAACGCCAATTACTGCCGTTATGACAGCTGCAATACCGGTGAGCGAGCGCCGTCGCTCAATTTCATCAATGAGTTCTGTTGTATCCTCGGCATCTGAAACAGACTGTGTTGTCCCGTCATTGTCAGTTTCAGCAGAGGAGAGAGAATCATCAGAAGGGCTATGACTGCTCATATAACTCGTTCCATTGGTGATTGTCGCTCAATGTGAATCCGGACATCATTTGCGTTGGTCTGCATAACAAGATTGTATCGCTCGTTGTTAACGATAAGCGTGTGATTCGCAATTCGACCGGGTGATAAAAATAGTTCAGACATTGTCATGATTGGATCTGAAGGATCATATACAAACGTTCCATTGCGATTTGTTACATTGACGGTCGCCGGAAGTCCCCAGCCATATGATTCGAACTCCATCCGCGTATTGATAAGTTGTTGACCAGACACTCGGTACTCGTCGTAGACACGCGTTTTCTCGACACTATGAGTATACTCAATGCCAACCGTCGTCCCATTGGCAAGTGGTTGACGAATGTATGTTTCTTCTGTTTCAATATCTTCGATAATGAGGACGAATCCTGGTGGTATTGATGTTCCGACTGCAGACGCAACAAGAGCAATGATGAGTAATCCAGTGATGACTCGGATGGTTGTTGTATACTGCATTTATTCTGTGTCTTTGCTCATCGGTTCGTCGCTGGTTCAAACTCGCTTTTGAATTCATGACTTCGAAGAAAGGACCATATAAATGCCTCTAAAATCGATAATGCCCTGATCCCACGCTTGTATCGTGAAACTGTGTTCATCAACCAAATCATGATATTAATACGCAAAAAGAAATTCACATGTAGATAGCTGATCGTATGGGCAATCAACTAGTCGGTGAAACTGTCTCCGTCAGAGATACGATATTAATTTTCGAAGAATGCCGTTGCTCCCTCATGAAGTTCAATTGACATCCCATCTTGTGCGCTGCCGGTCGAAATAAACTCAGTTTTAATTGTGAGTGCATCAACATTCTCGAATAATGCTGCTGTGACGGTTTCGACAGTACCTGCGTCAACTCCAGTGCGTGTTGCAATCATCGCTTGAACAGCAATCGTCTCGGTTGCCTCATCAACGCCGCTATATGTTCCTGCAGGAATAGTATCGTCAGCAAACCATGAGGCCGCATCCTTGACCGTCTGACGGTTTTCACCCTCAATCGGGACAATCTCAACATCATTTGTTGTTGCGAGATCTTCAATTGCACCGACTGGCCATCCACCGACAACAAAAGCAGCGTCAATATCACCGTTTGCTAACTGCTCTGAAGCTTGTGAGAAGCCAGCATTCTGCTCGGTGAAATCTGTAATCCCGACTGCTTCGAGAATCTGATTTGCATTCACTTGGGTGCCTGACCCAAGATCACCTGTATTAATCGTTTTTCCACTCAAATCTGAGAGTGTGCTGATGTCGCTATCGGCGAGTGTGACAACTGTGATTGTCTCCGGATAAAGTGTAGCAACGCCACGGAGATTGTTTATTGGGTTTCCATCAAATGCATCAATCCCGGTTCCATTTTTTGCAAAAAATGCAATGTCGTTCTGAATAAGTGCGAAGTCTGCGGATCCATCGGCGAGACTGCCGACATTTTCGACGCTTGCACCGGTTGATTGAACATTCAAAGAGAACTCGGTGTTTTCCTCAACAACCGTTTTGAACTCATTTGAAAGAGGGAAATATGTTCCACCAGTTCCGCCAGCGTGCCAGCTCAGACGTGTTGTCTCACTTCCGCTTTCTGTCTCCATCGATTCAGCGGTCGCTGTCGTCTCTCCGTCAGTGTCTGTTTCAGTCCCTTCACCACCAGTGTCGCCGCCGCCACTACAACCAGCGAGACCTACAATACCTGCTGTGCCAATTACCCCGAGAAAACGTCGTCGCGTCTGATCTGATTGCATTGTATTATCAGATTATATGTAGGTATATATGTATCTATTTATTTGTTCCGTCAGCCACGGTTAGCGGTTTTTATATTGAGCACATATTTTGGGTTGAAATGTACTATCGAGGATAACGGTTGTTGGTAATGTGACTTTTCCCGAAGTAGAGCGCGCACGTAGACGTTCTCGATAAAATGAGTATGAGTTCGGAGAGAAACAGTGGTCATGTTACTAACCATTGATAATGACGATTAAGTGTTTACAAATCGGCTAACAGATATACATCGGGAGGATACTGTCTCTCCCAGTAGGATGGCACTGTTTCTTGACATCCTCTTCGGCGTTCACGCGGAGGGATCCCACGGCACCGCAGCGCTGAGGTGAGTTGGGAGTGTCAGGTGCAGGTGCAGGTTCACAGACTGCCAAGCGAACACACCGTGCGAATCGGTCTGCAGCCGGATCCGGGCAACGGACAACCTCTGTCGATTGGGAGTGCCAAACACTCGGAGTCCTCTCCAACCGAAAGCGCATTCCTGTGTTCTGTGGACCACAGAAGCGGTGGTCAGCGTCAACAGACTCAGAGTTACTTATCTTGATGACTGCCCGTTGTTTGTTATGTGATTTCCACGTGGGCCAACCCTGTTTCCAGTGTGGGCGGACACTTACACTCGAAGTTGAACTGCCACCTGTCGGGCACTCGGCGACACTGTGGTCATATTCAGTTCGCCGGCGTCATATATACGTCATTTTACAAAAAGTGTTCGAAACCCCCGCGGCGGCGCGTATCCACAGCCTCAGTGGGATTTCGCCTGTATCGCCTATAACTGGTTGATACTCGTCTGTTGGTGTTGTGCTGTTTTTCCAATTGCTGTCGCAACTGATGATAATACTGATGTATTGATTGTATCGATGTGCCCGACTGCCTGCAGTGCAGACCACCAGGATAATGAAACACCAGCCCCGCCGTGACCATAATTATGTATTACTCCATTGGTGTCCATTTGAAGACGAAGTCCTGCTTCCCGATATGGTCGATATCCGTGGGTTGCAGTTAGTGATTTCTTATTGACAGTTATATGTGAGGACATAATATCTGCATTGACGTTGTAAACGCGGGCAGGAAATGTCTCATCATCGATGCACATCGGAGATATCGGTGAGTCTCCGGTCCACTCACCGTCAGTGATTGCGCCCATAAGATGTGACCCGCCAAAGAGGACCGCGTCACGTCGTGAGTACATATACACACTTGAGTCATGATCTGCTGATGTGTAATTATACGAAAACGGGAATGGAGAGACATCATCAGATGGTATCATGAGAAGGTGTCCTTTGATAGCCCGCATTGAGTCATCCTCAAAGAGCGTGCGACTGCCATAACCTGAACAATTAAATACAGTGCCAGCAAGGGCAGATATTTCATCGGAGGCAACTCGCCGCCGCTTGAGTGTCCCGCCAAGTCGAGTATATGTCTGAAACAAGAGAGGCATATATTCAGGCATCTCAACAAAATATTCCTTGCAGATGTATCCGTCACGGACAGACTCACCCCCTCGTGAGGGCAGATAATGGTTATACCGTGAAATATCGTGAGCTGCCATTCGAGTCGGAATTACATCATCGTAAGCCTCCTCAGAGAGATGGAATCGAGTCTGTTTTCGCACCGGCACGCCAGCCGTCTTGTAGAATGGCTCAAATGTCGATTCTGCATAGTGAATGAGTTCATCATCAGAGTATTCGGACTCAATGTCAACAGGATAGACAGACGCAGCGGCGTAATTTGATGCGACTGAACGCATATTTGCTCCATCAAGATATGCAAACACATCGCTTAGTAGGGTCGTATCGTGACCTACGTACTCAAGAAGAATGCCAGTTGAAACCGCTTGTATCCCGCCGCCAATGATTGTGCATTTCATGCCGGTTTCATACTGCTGTGTTTCTCATTGCTAATATGTATTTGTGTTTGTTATTTGTATATTGGATAATCGATACCACTCTTCAGGGATCTCTCAGTCTTAATCAGGCAATGAAATCTCACGCGTATCAATCGCTAAGAGAGAAAAGATGATACTCACTGTTCAGTACTGTGAAAAAACGTACAGTATTTATTAGTCTGAAAAAATATCATATAATATGACAGAACAGTCTGAGGTCACTGTTCTTCATGTTGATGATAATATCCAATTTACTGAGTTGACGGCTGAGATGCTCACATCTCAGGACAGTGATATCAGCGTTATCTCAGCAAATACTGTCAGTGAGGGCGTTACCCTGGTCGAGAGTACCCAGGTCGATTGTATTGTATCAGATTATGATATGCCTACTCAAAACGGTATTAATTTTCTCACCACTATTCGAGAGGATTATCCAGATCTTCCGTTTATTTTATTCACAAGTAAGGGAAGCGAAGAAATCGCCAGTGAGGCAATCTCGGCGGGAGTAACCGATTATATTCAGAAGAGTTTCTCAAATGAACAGTATGAACTCCTTGCCAACCGAATCTCGAACGCTGTCACTGGGTATCATGCTGAAAAGAAACGTCAACAGTGGAAAGAAGCAATCGAAACTGCAGCAGAAGGGATTGCAATCGTCGGTGAAGATGGCGAATATCTCCAGGTAAACGAAGCGTATGCTGCTGCATACAACGAATCTCCGACGACACTCATCGGGACAAACTGGCAGGAGTGGTCTCCAAAAAAAGAGATAACACGATATCATGAGGAGATTCTTTCAACTCTTCAACAACAAGACCAATGGGAAGGGGAGTCACTCGGGTTGCGGAAGGACGGAAGTACATTTGAGCAACATCTCTCGCTCTCATCACTTGATGACGGTCACGTATGTGTAATGGAGGACATCAGTGAGCGAAAACGTCGAGAAAAGCAATTGAATGCACTACACGACGCAACGCGGACGCTAATGCAATCGCGTCATAAACAGGCTGTCGCCGAAAAAAGCAGTGAGTATCGCAGAGACAGCATTGGATCAAGATATCAATGCGCTATGGCTGTACGATCCTGACGACGACGTACTTCAGCCTGCGGCTATCAGTGATAGGGGAAAGGAGGTTGTTGGAGACCCGCCGGTATACACCGGAGCTGAAAGTCTCTCATGGAAAGTGTTTCAGCAGGGGAGCATCGAGATATATGACGATATTCAAAGTGAGTCAACACGGGTAAATGAAGATACCCCAATCCGGAGTGAAATTATCCTTGCATTGGGTGATTATGGGGTTATGAACATGGGATCAACAGAGCCTGCGGATTTTGAGACCCGTGATGTCTCGATGGCACAGATCTTTGCCAACACAGTTGAAACGGCATTAGACCGTGCCAATCGTGAACAACAGATCCGAGAGCAACGAGAGGAGATTAAACAGCAGAAAGAGCGTCTTGAACGATTTGCTGGTGTTGTCTCTCAGGACCTTCGCTATCCGCTTGAAATTGCTGAAAGGCGGGTTGAGCGGGCACAAACAAAATCCAATATAAGTCAGCTCGATGGAGTGGAAACAGCGCTCGAGTGGATGGATACGCTCGTGACGAATTTGACCACACTTACACAGGAGGAAACGCAGACACAGAACATTGACGCAGTTGCATTATCAAAGATAGCCAAGGAATGTCAGAAACAGACACAATCGTCGAAAGCAAGCGTGGATATTGATACCAACGCGTTAATTCGCGCAAACCAAACGCGATTAAAACAACTAATAGAGAATCTCATACAATGTATTGTTGAACAAAATGATGAGAGGGTGAATATACATATTGGAGAGACAGACGATGGGTTTTATATCGCTGATACTGGGTCTGAATCTGGATCTAAATCTGAATGATCTGAATCTGAGATTCCCTCCAGTGAGTACGGTGAGGTGTCTGAGACAGGTTGTCACACCACAGATACACTGGTAGAGCCTGGGTTACGGATTGTTGAAGAGACAATTGAGGTCCATGGGTGGACCGCTCAACGCGTTGAGAGTGATCGCGGCGATATGCGGATTGAGATTGCTGATGTTGAATTTGTTGAACATTGATACGTCATCTGTGAAGTATCATAAGTCGGCTGACGCGGGCGTGGAGTACACGAGTCAGGGTGTGCGGTGACTGGGTGTGAACAGGCTGAGCGAGCGAATCGACGGCGAAAGCGATTCAACTGCAAGTCGTGTGGGCATAGGACCATGCGGATGAGAATGCGTCAGTAAACGTTGGGAAGTGGACTGGTGAAGCGTTTGTCAGCAACCCACCGCTGAAGCGGTGGGCTTGTCAGTGGACTCCCGAGTTTCGCGCTCTCCAGCGGAAAGCCCCACGGCTCTCACACTGGGAGTCAGAGGGACTCGTTCAGCGTCCCCGACTTCGGGGCAGGCTGACAGACTGCCCGTCTCACCGACCACTTCTGGGCCTGTGAAACGTATTTTCCAATAAAAACCGAAGTCAACGAAAGCTTCCGCGCTTCCTCCCACGAGTGGGCTTCCGCGCTGTTACCGCTGTGAACCGCCCGAGCTCATCCCTCGTAACCGCTTGAGACGGGGTTGCTCACGCTGGATTCTCTTGGGTAATAACTAGAGTATCCTCGATTCGATCAATCCAGATTGAGGTCTCATCTGTAGCTTTGAGTATGACTACTGAGTCTTCTTTCAACACCACATCCATACTCTCTATCTGCAGACATTCATGCGGCAGCTTATATACAACTTCACTACCCTGATACTCACCAGTTATCTTATATTGTGAGTTCTGAACTTCAATCTGCACCCTCTCATATATTGCTGTACCAGTAATTGCACCGAGTATATCACTCATAAATTAATTGTGAACTCACTCTGGGACCACATCAATATCAAAGCCCCGGGGGCTTCTTGCTTCTTCGTTCTTCGACAGAACTTCCAAACCCACTCTCACTGAGAGAGCCGTTTCAGAGCGGTTCTGGTCTCCACAGGTCGTTCGAAAATCGAATATTTTCGTGATCACGAGAGACTTCGTCTCTCGGACGACGGTGATTTGGAACGTCCCTCTCTGAGTTGGACAGTGCGTGGTGTCTGACCGCCCATGTGAGTCGACTTTCAGCCAGACACGCTGATCATCATAGTCACCATTTAGCCACCAATTATTAAATATGACGGGTCACTAAGGGGTGTCGGCTTCACCCTCTCAAGCCCCAAGGTAGTCGCCTTGACAATCTGTATACCGGTGAGAACACGGATACCTCTTATCTCATTCCCCCGTCCAATCTGTCCTGAGATATGTCACGATGTTGAGACATAAAACTGACAGGGAAGTCCATTGAAACAACGGTTGCAGTCTATTCTGAGCTGATCATTACATCAACTTGGGTAAATTCACCGTCTGTAGATGTTGGGACAGAGTAGCATTTTAGATTTGTCGCCACCGTTCCAGGATTTTCTGATACCTGATCAACCATGACGCATGTATAGTCATAGCCGTACCGAAGCGCTGTTTTCCGGTCCGTCTCTGACAACCTCACTGAGGTGGGCTGGTAGTGAATGAGCGATTTATAACTCGTTACTGCTGAAAACGGACAGTTATCAACGCTGAATGTCGTTTTCGTCTGTGACGCTTCAATAGTATCTGTTAGCCAAGCGTTAGAAATTGTTGTCGGATCAGACATGACACCACAATAAGCGTATTCATGGGTTGTCTCACGACTGTTCACATTCAACTGTTTAACCTCTCGGGTCTCGATCTGTAGAGTGACATCTGCAGTGGATGTTGAATATCCAATTCCTGGTATCACCCCGATTGTTAGCTGTTCGAGAAGAGCCTCAGCGCGAAATATGAGTCCTGGATTTGTATGCCATAATCCGATTACACTGACAGCGAAGACAGCCAGACCGATCATTACCGCTGCCTCTTTGATGTTATCTGGCCACACATCAGTATCCATCGGTACCACCCATAAATTGTGTGATTATATTAAACGCCTGATACTTCAATATTTCCACCCAAAGCGTAGTCTCAGGCTGGCTATTTTTATCAAGATGAAGACCTCGGCGCCACAGTTAATCGCTTAAGACACTCTCGATCGTTCGTTATCAGTTCAGTTATAGCTACTGTGATTGTCTTATTCAATACGGAACGCACAGACGACATCCCAACTCAACTGAGTGCTTCGAATATAACATATGGTCATATCAGTGACTATTGTGAGAGATATTTTCGGTAACCGGAATATAATGCTATTGTCGGCTGAACGGGCGCAATCACACTCACGGCATGGATACGCGCTGTCACCAGCTACACTCTGCATATTTTATATTTTTGTGTCCCCGTGTATTGCGCAGTGTCGGTCCATCGGTTATGACTCCGATAGAGCCGTACCCGAAAGCTGGCGGTTCTGATGTCCATCCATCCCGGTCTGGGAACGGGAGTGCGTCCCGATGTAGGAATTCTACTGATACACGATACTCACATTCTCCGCTACAGCTCCGATTATCGGCTGTATGACCGGATAGCTGTCTTCTCTCAGTTTGCATCAGAAAGACTTCTGAGAGCCGGATGAAGAGACAAACCGCTCGTGAAGTCTCAGAAACAGAGACAGTAAGTGATAATATGTATGTGACACTGCGGACCAACAGTATGTGAGAGAAAACAGAGTATGCACCGAGAGGGACATTACGGAACTACATTGCTTGCAGGGGCAATCTGTGTGCTTGGATTGGGCATTGCTACTGGGATAATTGCAACAACAGTGATGATGATTTACGCTCGCGTCCCTGATCAGGATCAATATATTCCTGAAAATATCATTAGTCATCGAGGACCGACACATAGTGTATTATTCGCATTGGCACTCGCGTTTATTTCAGCGAGCACAGTCGCATATCCATTTCATTTTGGACAACAATTCGCTGTTGAGCACAATCTTATTTCAACAGCAGTGATACTGCCATCCACCGTCTGGGCGTTTTTCGCTGGAATTGTGACAATATCTCTGCTTACACACATCATCACAGATGCTCTGACGAAGGGAGGAGGATTCAGAATTAAGCCGCTTTGGCCGCTCAGTTCGTGGGCTCCTGCTTTGGGTCTCTGTACTGCTGATGATGAGCGCTGGAATATAGCACTTTTGACAAGCGGGGCGACGGCATTTACCGCGGCTCTGTTACACGAATTGTATTATTCGGTGTTGCCTGCTCTGGTTGGACTGTGAACTGCCACAGTATCTATTGCTGGTTTCACCACTCAGGATATGTCTCAAGTGAAATTATAAACTCCACCACTGGGTCTTACTGTCGTCCAGTTGCGCAAAGGGGATGAAGGAAGATGGGCCCTGTCGGATTCGAACCAACGACCACTCGGTTATGAGCCGAGCGCTCTCACCAGGCTGAGCTAAGGGCCCTCATGTGTAGATTTGGAGTGAGCTTCTTATGTGTTATCTTCGACAGCCAAGATATGCGTGTCGTATCGCTGCTCCGCAATATCACGTACCCCGAGTTCTATGATAAGAGATAAACACAAACGCAGATAGAGGCAGAGACACGAAGTTTTAGTATTATTGTATCGTGTCATACGAGCTTTCACTCCATTTAGCTATGTATCAATCTTATGATTTCCATCCGGGTTGTGACGCTGTCCAAATTAATCCATGACAGATAATATACATCGCGTAATCATGAAGACTAGAGAATACGATTCAGACGCCGTCGCCAGGGCTCGAACCTGGGACCACCTCGTTAACAGCGAGGTGCTCTACCAACTGAGCTACGACGGCTGAATGTATTCAAGAATAAACCGAGGTAATATAATATGGCTTTCGCTTCGGAGTCAAAAAGCGAGAGAGCCGATGGATGATGACATCATGTGCGGTATCGATACCCTTTCGCCAATAGCAGCCGTATGCTGAGGAAAGATGGCAAAAGAGTATGACTGAAGATGATACTGGAGACGGATTTGGATCTGAGCATCGTATGATCATCGAGCAGGTCCGTGACCAGATTGACCCAGGTGCTGCCGAACGCAAGGCAATGCGGCAAGTCACTGCTCAGTTGCGTAGTCGCATTACTACTGAGATTGAGTCACTACCAGTTGACGCAGATATAATTCAGGTTGGATCAACAGCTCGGGGCACGTGGCTCGCAGGCGACCGTGATATCGATATGTTTGTTCGGTTTCCAGCTGATCTCGATCGGGAGGTTCTCGAAGAATATGGGCTAACAATAGGGAATGCCGTTCTGCCATCAGGGGATGAGGAGTACGCTGAACATCCATACGTTACTGGCACATTCGAAGGGTTTGAAGTTGATCTTGTTCCGTGCTATGATGTTGATGCTGGGAGCGAACTCCAATCAGCAGTTGACCGAACGCCACATCATAATCGCTATCTCCAAACACGGATAGGCGAATCAACTGCTGCGGCAGTTCGAGTACTGAAGCAGTTTCTCAAGGGAATTGGGGCATATGGAAGTGACCTCCGAACACGTGGATTCTCAGGATATCTCACAGAATTACTCGTTGTTGAGTACGGTGATTTCGAAGGGGTGCTTAAGACTGCAGCGAAGTGGGAGCCACCAATTGAGATTGATCCAAAAGCACATGGAAGTGCTGCGCATGATGATCCGCTCGTCGTTGTTGACCCAACAGATCCAACCCGGAATGTTGCTGCTGTCTGCTCGGCTACAAATATCTCCCGGCTCCAGCATTATGCGCGACAGTTTCTCGAAGAGCCGGCGCAGACATATTTTACTTCGCCGACTGAGACGACCGCAAAGATGGATTCCGAGGTAGTTCGAACACATCTCCAACGTCGCGGAACGTCCCCGGTAGCGGTTGTGTTTGATTCGCCTGATATCGTTGATGATCAATTGTATCCACAATTGCGAAAATCAATACAGGGAATACGAACGGCGCTTGAAGCAGAGGGATTCGATGTTATTCGGACGGCAACGTTCGCAGATGATCAAGCAGTGCTTTTTATTGAGCTCATGCATCGGCACTGCCCAGCGATTGAACGTCACACCGGGCCGCCAATTGCTGTTCGTGAGCACGCAAGTGAGTTTTATACAGCATACGAAAGCGATACACACACGTATGGGCCGTTTATTGATGATGATCGATATGTTGTCGAACGTGAGCGAACATGGACGGACGCAGCAGCGTTTCTTCGGTCGGAGGCAATTTTCGATGTCGGTCTTGGGGCGCAAATTGAGGAGGCGCTTGCGGACACATACACTGTGCTTATTGAGGATGATATCACAGCATTGACCCCTGAATTTGGCGAGTCGCTAACCCGGTATTTTGAACCGACGGCGTAGCTCATTCACGTCTCAGTGTCATCTTGAGTCTGAACAGACAGTCGAGTTTGAGTCTCGTCCCCCTGAGTTCACCGTAATTCGGAGATAACCTCCTGTACGGTTCTAGTACTAGTAAAATCCTTCAGAACTGAGAGGATCGGTATGCGAGATACAGAGGTTTCTACAGCAGGTTAGAGTTACCTTCGAGCTACCGCAACTCCCGGATTGCAGGATAAGGCGTTGCGTCTAACCAGGCGTGCCGAACGATCGAGAGTGCGTGATTGAATCGTCAGGATTCCTCGGCAGCAAGCACCGTGGCGATAATCGCACTACTCCGAGAAATCCCTGCTGTACAGTGAATGAGGGCTGAGCCGTCCCGCTGAGAGAGCGTGCGAGCCGTATTGACAGCCTGTTCAAATACTGTCCAGTCGTTTCCCGGTCCATCGTCCAGTGGATGGTGGTGTGTCGTCGGATGGCTTTCCGACGAGACAGACACCACATGTCGGAATGACTGACCATGTTGCCCGGAATCCGCCGCATGCTTGTTCCCGTGAAACAGGTCCCGCGTCCCAATCCGCCGGATTTCGGGCTCGTCTTCAACCTACCCAATAGGTCGAATGGTAATCCCGGACATACAATCTGTTTGCATGTCCAGACAACTGAGAGATAAATATTCAGCCATACCCTATCTTTAATAGCGAGAGAATCCCGTCGCTCACGACGCGGAGGATGTCATTGTGACCAATTCACGCCCTGTCTCCAGGAGACCTCAAAGAATATCTCACTGATTGAGGATTTTAACAGAGCCTCCCGTACCACAATCCGGGGGGTGCATGACATTCGGTCTGGTCACGCCCACGGGAGTCACAAAGCACAACGGCGTCGAATCCTCATTCCCTCTCGACTGGATAGGACTAATCCAATACATAGTTGAGTCCGACCCCAAATCCGAGCGCGTTCGTGAGCTCACCAGATTGGGAGTTACTGAGTCCGAAGAACTGTCTGTGTAGAGATCGACCGCTTGAGAACGACTCGACACCGCCTGACGCATCGAGTTTACCACAGTCGGAGGGTGATGACAGTATCGATGGTCAGTTTAGTGTAAAAAATGTGGTTTTGATCCGGTGAAACGGTGGATTATCAATCGCTGACAGTGTGGTTTTTGCTATCCGGAGTGAGACCGAACGCAGGAACTGGCGTTTTATATTTGATAAATGCGGGTTTACGTACACACAGATCATGCTGTCATTGTTAATGAGGAAATGTCTGCAGTTCAGTTATTGACCAGGCGACCCTGAAGAAGGGTTGCTGTTCAGTCAAGCGGAGAGATCCACATTCGAGGGTACGTCACTCAAAATCGTGTATCGTTCGGATATTATCAGCAAGAGTCTTGACCGCTTCGTCCGGCTCAGCATCGTGTGTCAGCGGTGTCCGACCATCAAACGTCTCGTGGACGATTGAAACACCATCAGCAAGAGTATCGAGCCCATATCCACCTTCAAGAACGAATGCAAGACCAGCGTCGACATCATTCGCGAGTGAGCGGACACGGTCGGTAAGGAGAGCATATCCTTCTGTTGAGACACGCATCCGTGAGATTGGATCATGCCGATGTGCATCGAAACCTGCACTAATGATAACCAGATCAGGATTGAATGCCTCGATAGCAGGTCGAATGAGAGTATCAATGACATGGATATACTCCGCATCACCAGCACCAGCCGAGAGGGGAATATTCAGCGTTGTACCCTCACCATCACCCCTACCGGTTTCTTCGATGTCTCCGGTCCCGGGGTAAAGACCGTCTTCATGTGTCGATGCATAGAGAACGTCACTACTGTTATAAAAGATATCCTGGGTGCCATTCCCATGGTGGACATCCCAATCAAAGATGGCTGCCGTATCAACATCCGAATCCGGGTCATCGATGAGAGTCTGAGCGGCAACAGCGGCGTTATTAACAAAACAAAATCCCATAGCATCATCCACGACTGCGTGGTGACCGGGTGGACGACCAATAGAGAATGGTGTCTGACGACCGGTGGCTCCATCAACAGCGACACGGGCAGCCCACTGTGCAAGTCCAGCAGAGGCGAGTGCTGCATTCCAGGTATCTGTGGAGGCGACTGTGTCTGGATCCCAGTTGCCGCCACCGCACTCGCAGAAATCGCGAATCTCTGCAATATATTCACGGTCATGAACAGCTGCGATGTCAGCATCAGTCGCCGGCTCTGGGTCAATATATGATGCCCCATGTCGCTTTGCGAGAGCACGGCGGATAGCTCGAAGTCGGTCTGCGGTTTCGGGGTGTCGATTACCAGTATCGTGTGCGAGACAGATCTCGCTGTACCCAAACTGCATCGTATTATTCAAACAACTGAAAGTATGTTTCAATATCCTCAGCCTGTATCGTCCGTCGGTCGGCGTGTCGGGCGAGGATTGCAGCCGCATTTGCAACGTTATTCGCGTAGTCCTCAAGAATATCCGCAAGCGCAATTCGAGCGTCCATTGATACGCGATATCGGTTGTCAATACGGAGACGAGCAATGCGGTCGATTGGTGCAATTGGGAGTTCGAGTTCCCGACGCGAGACGACCTGTTGGACACCAAAGTCAGCCGCCATCAGCGTTTTTCGGTCATCAGCAGCCGCCTTTTCTGCAGCGGTGACCGCGAGGGTAGCCCCGTGCGCTTGGATGCGACGAGCCAACTCCTCAGCTGCACCCGCACTGACACGAAGTTCACCGGCCTTCCCACGGATAATAGTGTCCACAGGGGCGAACGGTAACTCGACACTCATACACATACATCGGGTACGACCAGGGTATAATCCTTTCCGTACTATCATCATGAGTATCCCCAGTATGCGGGTAATACAGTCATGTGCTATCAATACATCATCATAGGAGTATCTGACAGTACCTGCTTATTGAGTCTGATGTAACCATCGTACTCGAAGTTAGAGTTAGGGTCAGGATCAGGACCGGGATCGGAACCGGAGCCGGGACCAAGGGAGGCTCAAGTGAGTCAGCAACTACGGAGCTCAGCTATCACTCACAGGGTATCAACAGGGTCAGTATGATTGTTATGAGGAATGATCAATGTCGGTGGCTGTGATCGTCTGCCCATCCGTCGGTCCAGTGACAGTAATAACTTCACCAAGTCGTAATGATTCGTCTGTCTCAACACGACGGGTATCCGTCCCATTATCAAGAACAACTGGACTGCCGGCTTGGACGACTGTGCCGGTGAATGATTCGGTATCAGTCTGCGTTGTGTTATCACCGTCAGAGCTATGAGTGGAGTCAATAGCTGAGGCACCGCCGTCAGATGCGGTTTGCTCATATCCATGATCAGCGCTGTTGTCCGTAGAGTCAGCAGATGTCATATTCGGATCCTGAGAGGTCGATGATGTTGTTGGTGTCTTATCGTTGTTCGTCCCTGCCGTGAAATCATCGAGTCCAGACGCGTCGCTTGTCTCTGTCTGTTGATGCTGCTCATTCGACGATCCTGCTGTGGTAGTTGTTGGCTCCTCAGGATGCTCATCAAGCGTATAAACTGCTGACCGCCATCCGGCTGAGGCCTCATGATCATCCTGCCATCCGTCTTGAATTTCAACATCGGTACAGACAGCATAATCAGCAGGATCGATATCAAGATCAGCTTTATCACCCCATAGCGCGACGCGGATATCACCGGTGTCATCACGAATCCGGATGTTTCGAACCTGTCCTTGTGAACCATCATCACGGTCAAACGTTCGTTTTGTGTCCGTTTCAATCACCACACCAGCGATATCAGCTGTCTCATCAATTGCGACTGTCTCAATTGGGTCTGTATCTGGGACGTATTGGATATCCTCATCAATTGATTCGATTGTGCCTCGGTCACCAACATGTAGTTCAAGTGTTCCATCTCGTTCACGCACATACCCATCAACAATTTCAATGCTATCATCGATATCAACCGACTCAACAAGACTCGCACTGTCGTCCCAAAGCGTAACTCGGATGCGACCGGTAGGATCACCAACGCTGAGATTGGCAACGCGACCCTCAGAGCCATCATCACGGTCAAATGTCCGAATTTCATCAGTACTGAGGACGCGCCCACGGAGATTCACATCTGAGAGTCCTAATGAAAGGTCCTCAACACGGTGTGTGTCTACCGTATGGACATCGACATCAACCTCAGCATCGGGTGCAGACTCGACAGTATCGACATCAATCTCGACACCGTCATATCCATCCTTTGGTCGCCCACCGATACGGAGGATGTCTCCAACTTCGAGTCGTTCAATGGCATCATCAGCCATATCATCCCACATTGCAACGCGAATTCGTCCGGACGCATCAGCGACTTCAATATTGACTACACGACCATCCTCTGCATCACCATCGCGTTCGAATGTGCGACGATCACCAATCTGGAGTACCTTTGCAAGGAATTTGGCTTCATCCATTCCTGGTTCGATATCCGCAACCCCCTTAACCTCCTCATCGCGGAGTTTATGTGCAATCAATTTTGCTGCTGTTTCCTCATCAGCGAGTCCACCCATCTGTTCGACTTTTTCTTCAACAGCCGATTCAAACTCCTCACGTGAAACATCGGTATCAAGTTCATCGTAAATATCAGCCATTGAACTCATGACAGTGACACCTCCATGTCTGTAGTCAAGGGTAAAATTGTGTATGCTGTCATCATGATAGAATAAATACCAACACCGTCTTGATGATTCCCACTCGACAGGGAAAACCGATGGATACGGCGCTGGCTTGTGTCCATTGTGTCTGCTGTTAGATCGGTGCCAATATGCGCCCTGGAGCGTCTGAGGGACACAGTGCCCGCAAGGGGTGTGAGCGTATTCATAGTCATGTTTGTATCAGGGTAGACCATGGGTTAAGAATTATCGTGTCGTTAGCTGCATCGATGATGACAGTGTAGCAGCACTCACAGCTATGATCCCTCAGCGTCCAGTGAGTGAAAGAAACGTTCAAATAGCAATACTGCGACGATGCATTATCAGTTGTTACACTGTATATTTCGCGGTGTAAAATGAAATCGAGCGGAACGCACAAACTGACATTTCAAATGTGTCGGGTACGACTTCACGCGTCGATACCGGTTATGAAATCCTCCTATCGGTGAACGGTGGGATTCGCTTGGTCTTAAAAATTAGAGGATACAGCGAGAATCCCTGCGGATTGAGTCGCAGGACAGATCCGACGATTGTAGCAGAATCAGTCAGGAATAGAGTAATTCCTCTCAGCCCGACGATGGCGATACACCCCCCAGAGCAACGAAATGGGAAGTTGATCCACTCATGAAAACGGTCGGTTCCTCATGTGAACCAATATACTGTTCGACTACTGAGAGATAACCATTGGGAGTCACTCCGAATCCGCCGATATCTACTGTACTCCCCGAGGCATCGACAACGTTGGGAGCCGTGATATGAGAGAGAAGAAAGGAGAAGAGAAAACGGGGACAACCGAGGGAGGCGTGGTACTTCCAGTTGTCTCATCCGCAACAGTTCATGAATATCCTGTTAGACTCTCACTGACTGGATGTGTCGGTGAGACCCCGCATCTGTAATTTACAACACTTACACCCACGATTCCTCTCCGTTCACTCGAGCGGTTATCAAATATGGTCCACTGTCATACATACGGACGCTCAGCGATGACAATTATTCGTAGTGTTATCAGACATCGCTTCGTCCTAGCATGTTGAGACTCAATCCATCTGTGATTGCCACTGTTGTATGTCATACATCGTAACTCTCATAAGTGAATGTACAATTCCTCTAGATGCGGTCCTGGTAGGGTAGTGGACTATCCTCTTGGCTTGCGGAGCCAGGGACCGGAGTTCAAATCTCCGTCAGGACGTGTATGTGCTTTTTCCCGTCCGGTTTCTCATAGCAATCATTGACAGTATAACCAATGTCACTGTTTATATCTATCTTCGAAGCTACACCAATCAGATTTGGGACACCGATGTGCGCGTCCCGCTTATGTAAATAATCATATCGCTAATAATTCATCACAAAGAGAAAGGGTTCTGAGCTATCTTGTTTCCCTATCAGTCGGTGGTACTATAACCAGTGATTATATTCAACACCACACTCGCCTCATCTGGAGTGTTTGTTGGCGTATTCCGCTTCAACTTCGAATAACGAAAATCACGTTACTAACAACTGCTATGAGTCCTGACAAACACGGATCACTCACAACTCCGTGCTCTTACACTCCGAAGAGAGCAGAATAAAGCGGTTATTAGTATTACTGCTAACATTAATATTGGATACTGATCGTTGAAGCCCTCAAACAAGCGATGTATCTTTCTGATCGTTAGCCCGTTCGTTGCTGGAACTCGTTTGTATAATCGTTATAATTTGAATTATAGATATCCTGTAGCATCGGTTCAAGACGTTCGGTATTCAAAAGTGGAAGCTCTGGATGATCATCGTAGATATGATCACTTGGGATGTCATCGAAGTCATATGGTACGGCATATCGGAGTTCACGACCGAACCGCTCTTGGACCTCTTCACGGTTGATATAATCAATGAACTCAAGTGCGAGTTGTTTCTTTGACTCGTCGACACCATTTGGGATTGTGTATGTCTCGATCCATGCTGGGGCACCCTCTTCGGGAACTGTGTATCGGACAGGGACATCATTGTCGACACGAAGTCGATATGTTCGTGCAAACCAGAACGACCCAGCAAGGACAGACTCATTCGTCAATAGTCGTTCCATCTCCTGACCTGTTCCCCACCATGTCTGTGCAGCAGTGTCAAATTCACCGATCGCGGCCCATATGTCATCCATTCGGTTTGGAATTTCAGCAAACGGAACGCCTGCACGCTTTGCTGCGACACCAAGCCAACAACTCATCCAACTTGCCAAACTCACGCTATCCTGCATGTCATCCGTCAGTAGGGCTTCCCAACTTGATGGTTCATCCATTTCATCCGTATTATACGTCATCCCCCATCCACTGACTGAGTATGGAGCATGATGCGGTTCGCTTCCTGGATCATACTGCACCGACGTCGGATTGAACTGATCTCGAACCCGATCGCGAACGTTCGGGACTTCACCGAGCGGGATCTCCTGAAAGAGATCGTTTTGAACGCCTCGATAGAGAGTATAGTCCCAATGTGATACCAGATCGAAATCGGCACTGCCAGCCTGGAGCTTTGAGAGCATATCTGATGGGCTCGGAAGTGGGACTTGATTAATTGTTACGTCAAATTCCTCTTCAAATGGCTCTTTCAAAACACGCTCTGCGGTTTCGCCGAACTCGCCAGACCACTGCATAAATGTGAGGCTATTTGCTCGGCTTCCACTGGAACTTCCTGTGATACAGCCGGCAAGCCCAGTAATAGTCGACGCAGCAGCAGTACTCTGTAGGAATCGGCGACGAGATGGAGACGATAACTGAGTTCGAATTTGAGACCGAGACTGAGACTGATCGTTGCTCACACTGACTATTATGGAACGATAGCAAAAAACGTACTGATAGCGGCTTCTAATCGGTGATTACGCGGCTTGAGAGTCGCTCAGCAAGGAAAGCCATTGTCAATGAAACCCCGACAATGACTGTTCCCATTGCATTGACTACCGGAGTCAAACTGAAATTGATCCGAGAAAAGATGACAACTGGCAATGTATTAAGTGTGCTGGACGTCCAGAAAAATGTCTGAGTGAAATTATCGAATGAGATAGTAAAAGCAAACATCATGCCGGCAATGACGCCTGGTGAAATAATAGGAAGTGTTACTTCATAGAAAGTCCGGAGTGGACCAGCACCAAGATTTCGTGCTGCCTCTTCTAGTGACCGATCAAATCCATATAATTGTCCAGCAACGACAACAGTCATAAACGGGAGTGTAATCAGGATATGTCCCAAGATGAGCGAAATGAACGAACCAGCAATATTTAACAGAGAGTACAATGAGAGAACAGCAATCCCCGTCACGACCCACGGCACCATCATCGGTGTAATAAATAGTGTATTGAGTGTGTCGACGTCGAAGAGCCAGCGTGCATACTCGTTTCTTACCATGCCGATTGCAGCTGCGGTGCCAATGATCGCTGAGCCAATTGCGGCGATAACGCCTATCTGAACACTCATCAAGAACGCACGGATGAGTTGTGCATCGAACGTTTCACCAATTGGAATAAGTGCAAGATACCACTCAATTGAAAGCCCAGAGATTGGAAAGCTCGGCACTGAATCAGCGCTAAAAGAGAGCAGAATTACGACCAAGATTGGTGCATACAGAAATAAAAACAGTATGAGCGTCTCAAATCTGAGTAGCTTGGAACCAGTCTCAGAAGAGAGCGAAACTCGCCCAAGGAGTTGCGTTATTCGGCTCATGCGGTATCACTACCATAGAGGCTCCGCAGACCGATTACGCGATTGAATAGATATACCAGCATGATAACAATAATGACAAATAATGTTGCCATTGCACTTCCAAGTGCCCAATCGAAGCTTTCTCCGAAGAGTTGGGCAATGATATTCCCAATCATGAGATTCCCCTGCCCACCGAGCATATTCGGAATGACAAATGAGCCAAATGAGAGGACAAACACGATTATTGAGGACGCTGCGATTCCCGGAAGCGTTTGTGGAAACGTTACCTCATAGAATGTCTGGAACCGATTTGCCCCAAGATTACGCGCCGCTTCCGTATGTGACCGATCAACGCGCTGAATCGAGGTATAGAGCGGAATCACCGCGAACGGCATGAATACATGTACAAGCCCGACAATGACCGCCCACGGAGAATAAAGCATTTGCAGTGGTGTCTCGATAATGCCCATGAGACTCACGAGCAGATAATTGATGAGTCCACTCTGTCCGAGAATGAGTTGCCAAGCGAATGTGCGGATTATCAGATTAATCCAGAATGGGAGAATGAGCATTAATAAATAGAGATTTCGAAATCGGCTGTTCATAAATGCAATATGGTATGCCGCTGGATATGCAATCAGCAATGAGATGACTGTGACAGCCACAGCAATCAAAAATGATTTGAGAAGGACTGTCAGATAGTATGTGGTCGCAAGGATTGTTTGATAATTCGCAGTAGTGACCACTGGTGTCCCTGTCGAAAGCGGTGCTGATTCAAGAAAACTATATATCAGGATAATCCCCAGTGACCCGCCGAGTAATCCGAGCACCCAGAGGAGCCCAGGAGCAAGTTGTAAAAGCGGAATATATGACTGTTGTCGTTCAAACCAGGTTTCGATTGGGGTACTGATGAGCACATACAAATCAGTTACCCACTGGCGTGGTTCAACAGAACTCATACGCGATGGTCACCAATAATAGTGCAGTCATCTCGTGACCATGTAAGTGAGACCATATCACCAGTGGCAATCGATTGTTGAGCAGCTAGACCGGAGGCCTCTGCAAGTATCTCTTGATTATTGCCGACTGTCGCGACAAACTGTGTCGTTTTGCCGATGAATGTTTTATTTGTTATCTCCGCGGTAAGTCCATCTGCGACATCATCTTCCGGTGGATGAATCGTGATATCCTCCGGGCGGATATTCAGATAAATCCGCTCACCTTTAGAAAGTGCGTCTGCATCAAACCCGTGTTCCATGACAGAAACCGTATTCATCGAGGCAAATTCTGGCTCAACTTCGATTGTGTCCTCTGTAGCAGATTTAAATCGTGTCTGCAAAATATTTGCCTCCCCAATGAAGTCAGCGACAAACTGATTGCGCGGATTATTATATAACTCTCTGGGTGTGTCTATCTGTTGAGCTCTTCCACCATCTAACACTAAGATGCGATCACTCATTGAAAGTGCCTCTTGCTGATCATGTGTGACATAAATCGTTGTGATATCAAGTCGATCTTGAATTTGTTGTAGCTCAAACCGCATATCCTGTCGAAGTTGTAAATCAAGTGCTGCGAGTGGTTCATCCAATAGGAGTACCGAAGGCTCAATAATCAAAGCGCGAGCTAATGCGACCCGCTGTTGTTGCCCACCAGAGAGCTCACTTGGCATTCGCTGTTCGAATCCATCAAGATCAACAGTGGCAAGCATCTCTGTTATGCGTTTTTTACGCTCCGACTGCGGGACGCCTTCCATTTTAAGTCCAAAACCAACATTCTCGCCGACGGTTTTGTGTGGAAACAACGCATAACTTTGAAACACCATACCGGTCTCGCGTTGATGTGCAGGGGTGTCTGTGATATCTGTCCCATCAAGTTTGATCATGCCCTCGCTGGCGCTTTCGAAACCAGCAATCGTTCGTAAGGTTGTTGACTTCCCACAACCACTCGGACCCAAGATCGAGAAGAATTCGCCTCGCCGGACAGCAAACGAAAGATCATGGACTGCAGTGACATCTCCATACCGCTTAGTGAGCCCCGATAATTCCACGACGGTTTGTGCATCCATTAGGTATTCACAGGGATGTCGAGCGTTTTATCAACATAACAGTTGGGAAAAAGACTAATTGTATCAATGTATGTGGTATCTGATTTAGTATTGTCCTCCATAGACATACAATCGACGATTACATTATCTTTACCGACTGACCTCATCGGCACACAAATTGAACAGTAGACCAGAACGGATCTTCACTGATATTATATACTCTATCCCCTCTTGAGGAGCGAACCACAGTGTGCGAGGAGTGAGACGGAATAATAATTGATCTACACGATTGAACCGTATATTAAATTTGGAACAGTAGTTTCCGCATTCCGCTCTATCTTATTTTGTCTCGTTTTGGATGACGAAAATTGACGGCAATCACTGCTTCATTGAACGAACAGACTTCTCTCAACTGCAAGTACTTCGAGAGACGAATTCAGAGTGATTAATGAAATCATTGATTCCTGAGCGGTTCTGCGTGGCTCGGCCTGCTCTGTCTGTAGAAAGTAATATATATATCGCGACGAGTCTCTGGCTATGACCAACTTACGCGTCAAGGATGCGATGACAACACCAATGTTGACTCTAGAAGCAGAGACATCAGTAAGTGAAGCTGCCGACGCGATGCGCAAGGCGACAATCAAGTCTGTTGTTGTTGTCGGTGAGGGCTGTCAGCCAGCGGGTATTTTTACGTCGACAGATGCGTTATCAGTGATAGCGGACGGTGTTCCAACGGACGAAACAGCTGTTCGAGAGTATATGACGACGAGTGTCGAGACCGTCTCGCCGGATGCAGCACTGGCTGCAGCCGCCGAGCAGATGCATGATGGTGGATACAGTCATCTTCCGGTGACTGATGCTGACGGTGATGGAGTTGGAATCCTAACAAAAACTGATCTTGCTGAAATCGTCTCTGATCCGACAATCGATAATCCTGTGACAGCAGTCAACGATTGACATCAGCTGCGATTGACATTGAACATACATGCATTTATTCCACGCAGTAACATATTAGATATGATCGAATAGTGCAGTCAACTGACGGCGAATGGAGACAATGCTGTTTTTCGGAGTCAATACAGATGTCTGATAATATTATGAAGAGAGGACCTACATACCCACAATGACGGTAAGTTCAAGACGGACAGAAGCTGCTCGTGCCTACTATCAAAGTATTGATACGGACAATTATCATAAGCTCACATCGCTTCTCACGCCGGAGTTTACCCATTATCGTTCTGATCAAACACTCGCTGGGCGGGAGCGCTTCGTTCAGTTCATGCGCGATGAGCGCCCAATGACTGAGACGACTCACGTCGTCGAGAGTGTATATACCAATGATAATGAGGTTGCTGTCCGTGGTCGTCTGCTTCAGAATGGAGAGTTACTTTTCAAATTTGTCGATATTTTCATTTTCGATGGCAAGAAGATGAGCGGTCTTCAGACATATACACAATGATATATTATCCTGTGTCACTCAGTTTCAGTTTTACTTTCAGTCTTGGATGAATTACCCTTCATCCAATCAATCGTGTACTGCCAGTTCTGTCTTTTTTGATGACATGCGATTAAGTGTTTTTCAAGTGTATCTTGGGTGATCCCCATCATTTCTGCTGCGACTTGGTATGACATATTCTCGTGTTTGACGAGTTTCCAAGCCTCTTTTTGTCGTTCTGATAGTGCAATATTTCCACCCGAACCGTCCATGTATGCTAATATAGGTGTTACATTAACTTAATTACCCAACTCCGCTCAAATAGTGGTTGAGATCCGAAAAATCGCACAGACACACACACTCACATCCGGAATATTCTCAGAATGACTGTACATTCACAGCGTGTGCACAGAGATAATCAATATTAATACTGAATTGAAATAATAATGCAGTTCAGTACTGTGATGCGTCAAACCCTTCATTATCGTGCGTATCATAACATCATCATATATATGAGCGCGTATGATGATACGTCGACAGAGAGAGACACAGAGGCAGAAAGGAAGCCACAATTCAAAGGGTGTATATTCTGTTACAGTGCGGAATGGGCATATTACGGTGCTAAGAAAGGAATACAAGCGATTCGTCGGTAATTAGGCTCCCTACCTATCGGTGAGGATCTCTCGAAGGCAAGTTCAGGGGTGTCTTTTTATCCGGCTGTGAGAAACACGAGTTTTCAGCCCTCATGACCGGTTGCCGCCTGTGTTGTCCTGCACATGACCAGGGCGGTATTCCAGCGCGTATGGCGATGTCAAAGCGATCTTCTCGCCACGACAGAGACGCGTCAGGCGGTGATACGATCTGACGTTTCGAAATATGAAAACGAGCCTATGCGCTTGTGTTATACGCTGAACAGGCGAATCCCACTGAGGCTGTAGATACGCGCCGTCACAGTGGGATTCCGAACGTTTGTGTTGGACAGCGGTGTGTCTGTGAGTGTTAGTGTCGGCACATCGGTTCTGACCCCAATGTAGCCGGGTGTCCGACAGGTGGCGGTTCGAGTGTAAGTATGAGTGTAACTGTGAGTGTCCGCCCACGTTGGAAACAGGGTCCGTGTAGGAATCACATAACAAGCATCGGGCTCTCATCACCAATGCAAGTAACTCCGAGTCTAATGAGACCGACCGGAGCTCCTGTGGCACAACCAACGCAGGGACTTCGCCTCGGTTGAGGAGGGGAGTACCGGTGGCGGGATTTGGCACTCCTTGGAGACTGCCCAGTGACCGACCACACACCGATTCCAACGGTATCCTGGCTTAGTATTGGGAGTGGGAGTGGGAGTCTGCAAACCCAAACCCAAACCTCAACCCAAACGTGATACTCCCACTCCCGGTCCCAACTAAGCGAAGCGGTGCAGTGCCGTAGGATTCCTTCCGCCTTGAGACCGAGGAGGATGTCAAGACTAATCCAGATATAAGAATTCGTGATGAGTATATTTTCCGAAGATAGTATACGGTCGTACCTCCATCTCTTCATTACTCGTTCGTTTTACTCGCTCCACGGCGAAGAGGACAAAGCCTGTATCAATTAAAATTACTGAAATGGATGGACTGTTATACCCACCTGATAATCTATACTGTGTGTACGACACTCCAGGATCAGACCCAACAGCACCGACGGATGTCACGCGTGAAGCAATCATAAGTGAGAATGACGATTATCGGTATCGACTTGATCGTACATGGGATCCGGCGGCACCAACAATAGCGTTTGTGCTGTTGAACCCCAGTCGGGCTGATGCAGAAACAGACGATCGGACAACGACACGGTGTATGACGTATGCGAATGGGATGGGATTTGGCTGTGTGGTTATTGGAAATTTATTCGCCCTGCGGAGCACAGACCCAGCTGCGATTAAATCACATCCAGCCCCAGTTGGACCACGAAATGATCAGTATCTTCGAGATATCTGTCATGAGGCAAGCCGGATTGTTGCTGGGTGGGGAGTCAACGGGACGATAAATGGACGAGGACGTGAAATCACAGCGGCTCTTGACGTTGACTGGCATGCGATTACAACAACCACTGACGGGCATCCTGCACACCCAAGTCGGACACCATATGACAGTACCCTTCAACCCTTCAGCTATAATTAAGAAGACGATTTCTGTATATAAATGATAGATGATATGTGGGCGTGTCTAGTGTGGATGTGTCGAGTAGCTCTTATTCACTGCTCGTTGAATAAATGACATGGCCGCCATTACTCAATATATTGGTCAATTACGGCCACTCATCAGTGTCTCTCGACCGCCGTTTTTAGCGCTTCCAATCACTCTTATTGCACTTGGTGCTGCTGCGTCGGCCGCTCATACTGGATCCATCAGCGTTATTCGGACTGGAGTTGCACTCATCGGGCTGATTGCGTTACATATCTCAGTAAATGCATTAAATGAGGCGGCTGATTATGAGTCGGGAATCGATAAACGTACAGACGCCACACCCTTCTCAGGGGGAAGTAAAACACTTCCAACGAGCGATATCGACACAACGACCGTCTATCGATTTGGATATCTTACCGCGGCTATCGGTGGGATCATTGGGATATGGTTTCTGCTGGTTATTGGACCGATACTGATTCCGATTTATGTAATAGGTGCTATCAGCGTTCTTGCATACACAGAGTACCTGACGAAATTCGGACTTGGCGAGATTGCTGCTGGGCTCGGACTCGGTGGACTTCCTGTCATTGGAGCAGCACTCATCCAGTCAGGAGAAATCTCATCCGTTGAATTGTTTGCTGCAGTGCCGGCGTTTATCTTAACATTCAATCTGCTTTTGCTCAATGAATTTCCTGATGTAGTACCTGATCAATACGGTGGTCGGGCAAATCTCATCCATCGCTTTGGACACGCGTGGAGTGGTCGTCTCTATGCAGTCACAACAGTATCCGTTCCAGTGATTATCGCTTTTGGTGTCGTGTCAAATATATTCCCACGCACAGCCTTAGTTGCGCTTTTTGGGGCTGTCGCTGCATTCCGCCCCGTAATGTGGTCGGTACAGACGCCTGAGGAGCGTCCCCCAACGGTCGTGCTTCGCAACAATGTTATATTCATCTTATCTACGAATATCCTTCTCGCCACTGGATTAATACTGCCAATTGTCTAGCTGTATATCGTTTAAGCGACTGTCTCGCGCGCTTTCAGTAATTCAGTGTCAAAATAATAGTGAACTGCCTGTGGATTATATCAAAAAGCCAACCGAAATTGAGCAGAGTAAATCGAAGAAGCTCATACTGGTTCACTCACTGACCCCACACCCCTCAGCGTATTCGACTGTCTCAATCGATTGGATTGGTGTCTCACCGCAGACAGGACATGTGGGATCCGACTGATATGATATGTGCTCGAAACTTGCCTCTAATGCATCATAAAACCCTAATTTACCGGTAAGCGGATCACCGGTATCGAGAATAATCTTGATTACCTCTGTTGCCTGCAGGCATCCGACTGTTCCAGGAAGAACCCCCAAAACACCGGTTGCTGCACAATCAGGAACCGTACCTGGCTCAGGCGCCTCTGGGAATAGGCATCGATAGCAGGGTCCATCAGGGACGAGCGTTGTCACCTGTCCTTCAAATTTATAGATCGCCCCATGTGCGATTGGTATTCCCTGAAGTCGACAAAAATCGTTCAACAAATATCGCGTCGGAAAATTATCTGAGGCATCAACGACAATATCATAGCCGGGAACAATGTCTCGAATGGACTGTTTATCAATTCGATTCTGATACGTCATGACTGTGCTATCAGGATTGAGATTGGTAATAAATTGAGCTGCGCTTTCAACCTTTGAATTACCCACATCCTCATCGCGGTGAACGACCTGACGCTGAAGATTACTTCGTTCGACAACATCATCATCGACGATTCCAATGGTACCAACACCAGCAGCTGCGAGATACTGAATAACTGGCGAGCCTAATCCGCCGGCTCCGACGATAAGAACATCTGCATTTAGTAACCGCGCCTGTCCGTCCGGTCCGACCTCATCCATGATTATGTGTCGTGAGTATCGATCAAGCTGTGTCGAATCGAGCGAAAGACCACCTGCTGCCTCCGTATGTTCATCTGAACTCGATGGTGATTCAGCCCCATCATTTGGTCGAGGTGCTGACGGCGGTGACATACATAATTGTATGAGTCAATCAACAAAAAACCAGAGCGTCAGTGTAAGAATAAGGTTGTCTTCGTGTGTGTTACTTTCCACGTCGACTATCGGATCCGGCACTGGGGCGAGTGTGCTCAGCACCTTTACCACGGTTTTGCAGTCCCCGGTTTGACCGACCGGCGTTCGTTAATCCTCTGAAGGCGCGACCTCGGTGGGTATCATCGCAGATCCAGTTTAGATCGTCATCGTTCTCAATCGCTGGATGCTCAGGATCGATGAGAATAATCTCGTGCCATTTTTGTGATCCATCCTCACCAACCCAGTATGATGCTAGTGTCCGAAGGTTTGGATATTTCCGTGCCGCACGCTCTTCAGCGATGCGCTGAATACTCGTTCGTCGACCCAGTCGATTAACTCCCTGTCGTTTACTTCGTCGACCGCCGGTGAATCGTTTCTTCCGTGCGCCACCCTTTCGAACAGCAACACGCGTAACGATGACACCTTGTTTGGCCTTATATCCAAGTTCGCGTGCTTTGTCAAGTCTGGTCGGACGGTCAATGCGGACGATTGCACCTTGGTCTCGCCATTCCTGCTTTCGCTGCCATTGCAACTCGGCGAGCTTACCATCGCCGGGTTGTTTCCATGCCTCTTTAATATGCGAGTAAAAACTTCGTGCCATGTATTTTCACCACGGGCGCTTGCGATTCGGGGACGTCAATGACGCATTCCCACATATCATCCCGAGTACTCGGGTGCCCGCTGGTGTCCCGTCTGACCGGCGAGCTATCATAGCTACCAAACGTCTGTGTTTAATTACTTCGATATTGGGTTCGCCACCCTCAATCAGCTGAACACGAGCTATCCACGGACGCGATTATGGATTCCCCACTGGCGTGTGATTCTGATTTTTCTGACATAGAGCAGGTGTATGAAAAGTCGCCCGACGAGTCATATTACTTATATGCATAGAAATAACTCACTCATATTTCTGAGTGGTACCATCGGTAATAATGTATTAATCGCTATCTAACATGTTGCATATATTGAAACCACATTTATCAACAATTAAGATAAAACGTAAGTATTTTTATTCACGAATCGCTCCCCATTATACAATGTCTCAGGACCCACAAGCATCTCGACGGAGATTTCTCGAGATGATCGCTGGCGGGTTGACAACCGCTACAGCTGGGTGCGCTGCGTCTGGTGATACTGCATTAACGGGTGATGCGCAAAATACCCCGTCTGCTGCATCAACATCGACATCAATCACATCAGATGCGACCACGCCGACGACTTCACCGACGATTGCAATCCTTGCAGCTGGCAGTCTCCAATACGCAATTGAGAATGGGCTGAGATCATCACTTGAGGTTCCTGTCCACGTTGAGTCACACGGGTCTGCGACAGTTGCCCGGCTTATTGCTGATGGACAACGAGACCCAGATATTGTCACCGTGGCTGATACCGCACTCTTTGAGCAACCTCTGTCTCCCAAGTGGTATTCTGTATTCACAAGCAACGCAATTGTTCTTGCCTACAATCCTGAGACAGCAGGTGGTCGTCGCCTTGCAACGACAGATGCGTGGTATAAATCATTATTAAACGAGACTGTGAGATTTGGTCGCACAGACCCAGATCAAGACCCTCTCGGGTACCGAACGCTATTTATGCTGGAACTCGCCTCGCGATATTATGATGATGTATCACAGCTCATGCCGGCATTCAAGAATCGAAACAATATCTACCCAGAAACCGGACTAGTTAGCCGATTTGAGACAGGATCAATTGACGCTGCAGTCACATACAGAAATATGGCGATAGAGCGTGATTACGCATATATTGATCTACCAGATCAAATCAATTTGAGCAATCCTCGATACGTTGATTCATGGTATTCGACTGTCTCGTACACACTCCCAAGTGAGCAAACGATCGAGGGTAATATTATCAACTATGGGTCAACAATCAGACACATGAGCAAAGCCGCAATAGCGGTTTTCAATGTACACACGACCGGACAGTATCTTACTGACGCTGGGTTCATCCAGCGTAATCAGTTCCCACAGCATGTGGGCGATGTTCCCACCGCGGTTAAAGAGGTAATGCCGTCCGATACGACATCCACAAAGGATAAATCCCGTATGGAATCATATCCATCTTCGGTTTCGCCGACGGACACTGAAATTGATTCTCTGACAATCCTCCATTGACATGAATGGTCAAGTTATGATGCGAGCATATCCAGACGTTCCTCGGAGTTTATTGCTAAATTCGATTTGTGAGTGCAGTCGCTTGAGAATCATCATGAACTTATACACCGTCGAGAATAACTCATGAGTATTACCATCTGGACCGAGCACAAGTATTTGTGGTTTGATATGATATTACTGTTATTCAGTTATACGAACAAAGAAGGGTACTCAGTAGTGACGTCTGTCTGATATATAAGTTCACAAGCATGTCCTCATCTCAGACAGATACTACTTTCAAGTTGATTTCAATTCACCGTGATTGGTTGAGTATCGTTTTTCTTCTCGGTGGCTTATTGCTCTTTTATTATTCGATCCCAGTTATTTCACTCCTTCTGTCGGTCCGACCAATCACGGTCTTTGCTGAACTCACTGACCCGGCAGTTCAACGGGCAATCATGACATCAGTACTCGGTGCATCACTCAGCACACTTCTTGCAACTGGACTTGGTCTTCCATTGGCATATTGGCTTGCGCGCACAGAGACAGTCTGGCAGCAGGTAGGTCTTGGGTTTGTTGTTTTACCACTTGTTCTTCCCCCCACGGTCAGTGGCGTTGTATTATTAACTGTCATCGGTCCAACGACATCGCTTGGAGACATCGCGGGTGCTAGTGGGATCAACTTGACCCGGTCACTCGCCGGTGTTGTGCTTGCACAGACGTTTGTCGCGTCACCCTTTGTTGTTGTCACGGCGAAAGCAGCCATTGAACGAGTTGATGAGACACTTGAGTACGCATCTCGTGCACTTGGCAAAAGTCGTCTCCAGACAGCCCGTCATATAACCGTTCCACTCGCAGGTCCAGGTATTCTTGCTGGTGTGACACTTGCATTTGCTCGCGCAATGGGTGAGTTCGGTGCGACGATGATGCTCGCATATTACCCGCGGACTATGCCGGTTCAAATATGGGTATCGTTTGTCGCTGCCGGAATTGAGCGGGCATATCCGGTTGCGATTATTCTTCTTGCTGTTGCTTTGGTTTCACTCATTGTTTTGCATACCGTTGCGCACAATCCATGGACATGACCCTCACACTGACTGATGTCACGACGACGTATGAGAATTTCACGCTCGGACCACTTTCGTTTGCAATCGATAATGAGGTTCTTGCGGTCCTTGGTCCATCCGGGAGTGGAAAAACAACTATCCTTTCATCAGTCGCTGGGATCGTTCAACCAGATGCTGGCTCAATCCGGCTCAATGGACGTTCACTGGTCGATTGCCCAATTGAGCGTCGGGATGTTGGCGTTGTGTTCCAGGATGGAGCGTTGTTTCCACATATGACAGCGTATGAAAATATTGCCTATGCGGCTCCCACGACTGAGCATATCGACAGATATACCAGGCTGTTGGATATTGATCACATTCTTGACCGAAAGCCAGGAGCGCTGTCTGGTGGTGAGCGCCAGCGTGTTGCGCTTGCCCGAACACTCGCTGCTGATCCAGCTGTATTGCTTCTTGATGAACCGCTCTCAAGTCTTGATGCGCCAATTCGTCGCCGACTTCGAGGTGATCTCCGGACGTTATTCCAGACACTCGATATTCCGGTCATATACGTCACCCATGATCAACGAACAGCAACTGCACTTGGTGACCGTCTTGCAATTGTCAAAGCAGGGATGATCGAACAGATTGGAACCCCACAGGTAATTCGCGATGCCCCCACCACTGCATTCGTTGCCCAGTTTACCGGAAATGAGAATCTGTTCGATGTCACCGTAACTGATCATAATGAGCACGGTGCGATTATCAACACCGGTGAGCAGACACTTCAGACTACAGTCACTTGGACGGGCGATAATTACGTTACTGCCTCTGTTCACCCCGCCCGCATACAGGTTGGTCCGCAATCAATGCGTGACCTCCAAAGTCAGTGTCATTCATTCATTGGGACGATTATTCAACAATTGACTGAAGGATCGATGACTCGAGTGACTGTTGCTATCCAGACAGCAGATATTACGCTGACGGCGACTGTCCATCCGCCAATGACACATCGACTATCACTTGTGCCGGATGAGACGATCGAAGTTACGTTTCCTCTGACTGCAATCCACCTTTTTCAACAGGATTGATTACGATAGTATGCACTACTCATACGAGTGAATTAATCGGGCACAGATTCTTATCCGCGGTGACTCAGTGATTCTGAAAAGAGTCAACTTATCCATACAATACAGCTGATATCAGTACTCTAATTACCGTTTGATCGGATCTGAATAAAGGGCAAACCCCCACATTCGGTGATAGTGGCATGAGTTGAGGCTGACTTTCTGAACGCATATGATTCTCAGATTTCTTGCTTGGGGTGATTTCTACTCGCTGAACAGCGTAGTATTATCTCCTTCGGTATTTTCAATAATCTCAGTTCTGACACTCTTCATAGTGGGTGGCGTACCTTCGTTTAAGATGTCCATCGACCGAGACACCTTCGAGAACACAACTGAGGACGAACTCAAAGACCTATCGGTCCCGAATCAGGTATCGGGTTTCTCGCTGCTCACGACGATCGTCCGTTCAAGACGCGAGATTGCCTCTCAAGTCGCCCTCGACGAGGGCGCGGTCAGCACTGCGCTCTCGCGACTGAAGAACCGTGGCTTGGTCGAACACAGGGCAACCTACTAGACCGTAACTGATGACACCCAGTGACTTGACGGGTATAGTGGCTACGAACGGGCGACCGCTCTGTTCAACGAGCAACTCGGTGACGAAGATAAGCAGTCGTGGCGCGAAGACGCACCCAGCGAACATCCGAGCGTGGAGAACGAGCAGTGACTGACGAGACCGCAACCCCGATTTTGAGCGGGGCGACATAGTTCACGGTGACGACCCGTTTCAAAGGGAGGACGATGCCTGACCGTGGCTCATTCTCTTGAATCACGAAGGTCGTCCGTCCCGCGGCGAGCAGTATATTAAGTTGACGTTAACGACGAAATCCTGGATGGACGACCTCATCGATATTCCCGAAGAGAGATGGCTGCGTGGTGGGACGCCCGACGAGAGTCGAATCGTCCCTTGGGGCGTCCAATCGATCGACCACGAGATATCGACCTCTGGCGAGGTCGCCTTGACAACAATCTCGTCAACGAGGCGGTTGCTGGGCTCGTCGAAGAGCTACATTAGCGGAGGTCCGTTGAAATCTCGTTGATTCGACTCTTTTCTACCGAAACCGCCGTTAGGTAGGGATACGTACCTGAAGGCTGGTCGAAGCGAATTTTACAGTGGCACCTCACCAGTAGCGATCATCCGGGCAAGTCGTGCCACGTACTCGATGTGGGCCTCCCAGTCGCTGCTATCCTCGCCGTGTTCGAGCGCATCGGCGTACAGACCCTCCCACACGGTCGCCAACATGAACGCGCTGAAGCTGCGGTAGAAGCGATCGTTGTCGTACTCGAGTCCAGTAGTACGCTCCCACTGGGAGACCAGATCGTGGCGACCTACGCTTCCCGGCTCGCTTGTGAACGACCAGAACCCGCGTTGGTCTCGCTTTCGTAGCTCGGCTATCACTGCATCTGAATGCCGGTCGGCAAACTCGTCTATCGATGGTGAGGGGTCGGTCGCCGCACACCAGTAGAACAGCAAATTCCCCAGCTCTGTTCGTGGATCTCGTATCATCGCCGTTTCCCAATCAACGACCGCACCTACCCGGGGGCCATCCGGCCACGTCCAGAAGACGTTGTCTAGTTTGTAGTCACCGTGAACGAGGGCAGTCGCTGAGCGCTCTGGCGTGTTCTAACCAGTCGGCGACCCACCACAGTGATTCACAGTCGTGTTCGGTGGCGTTCGTCGCGTCCTCCAGCTGGGCGAGTGTCTGAGCGACCTGTTCTGTGGGACGAACGCGTTCACAGATATCGTCGAACTGGTCGACATCGACAGTGTGAAGATGTGTAAGCGTATCAACGAGCAGCGTTCCGAGCCGTTCGCGTGCTCGTGGAGTTTGTTGACCGGGCGGAAGTGACTCCCCCTGGTGAATTCCAGCACCTTCGACGAACTCGATCACTGAGAAGGGCGTGCCGAGGACTGACTCATCCGCACAGAAGTGGATCGCGTTCGGAGCGGGGACATCGGTCGACTCAAGCCGCTCCATGACTTTGAATTCGGTCGCCGCGTCGATGAACCCCGAATCAGTACGGGCGCTGGTGGGGTGTCGCACCACGTACTCGTTGGGATTCTCCGGAGTTCCGATGCGGATAATCCGATTGAGACCTACGTTGAGGATTTCAGTCTCGACGACGTGTACGTCAAAGTGCGTAGAGAGGTATGACTGAAAATGTTCCATGTCGATATTCGTCTCGGTGTCGCTCAGGGTCATCGGTTGTTCACGTGGCTAAATAAGAACGTGTGGCGCCAATTAACTGCTTCATGACTGATCGAGGGGGCGTGTGAGATACAGAGGATATATTGAGCAGTTAGACGAATTCTTGAGTGTGTCGTGGTCACCCTCTCGTAGTGGTTGCGACTCGCGACTCTCGATATGCTGTCTTCTGACGGATCGCACGACAGCCACACGCTGAGTAGTCAGTATATGACTCGACGCCGCTGTACGATCGAACCGCGCTCGCCGGATTAGAATCGGACGTTCGAGTTGTGTCGGGACTCTGGTTCACGCACCCTAATCACAGCTCAGTTGAGAGGTTCGTCTGCGAGCTTCCGATGACCTACTTCAGACTCGAAGCCCACGACTGCTACGGGGGTTCGACAGGCTACGAGATGGATACCCTCTTTCGCATGTTCTTGCTGAAAGAACTCCACGGAGCACGAAACAGCACTCGTTGAATACCTCGATAGCCACCCGGCACTCTGTGAGCGCTTAGAGTTGGGGACAGTCCCCAACCAGCCGACACTCTGGCGTAGCTGGAATAACCGTCTCACACAAGACCTGCGTGAGACGGTCTGGAAAGCGGCTCGAATGATTCTCGTCAAAGCGGAGAATGCAGGTGTCGCTGTCCCGCGCGAGCCAGAACGAAGCCTCCCGCCTCGAAGCAACAACGCAGACGAATCAGATCCAGACAGTCAGGCTATCCTCAACAACGCTGTGACGATTACTGAGCACGTCAGTCGAACTGTCTTCCCAGCGTTCAGCGTTCTCGTTAGATTGTGGAGACGGTTGTGAGATTCACGAGAACGCTTACTGGGGCTTACAGACCTACCTGGGACTACGTGAGAATCTAGCCGCCAACGAGGGTGCTCGCAGTTTCACTCACGAGTCAACACGAGAGCGGACACCTCTCGGGCACGCTCATCGCGACCACATCCGAGACCTCTTTATCAAAGAGATTCGGGAGATGTACCGATAGGCGGTGAGTCGACTGCTGGACCGGGTCGCAGAGACAGAACAGTTCTTCGGGGCCGGAATCGTGACCATAGATATTATCGAGTCCAACCCGTTCACTGGCAATCGACCGGTCATGAAGACGGGATTATCGGGACGAAGGAGAAAGCCGACAAGTATGCTTCCCAGTGGGCAACGGTTCAGCTGGTCGGGAATGCCGTCCCAATCGTCTTAGATGCGCGTCCAGTCCGGGAAGGGGACAACACGACGGAGACCGTCAAGGACCTCTTGGACTCGGCAGAGAACCTCTCGTTCACGTCAATAATGTGCTGATGGATCGGGAGTTCGATAGTCAACACATCCTGGAGATGCTAAACCAGCGTGACCTCTCCTACGTCGTGCCCAAGCGAATGCAGACGAGTGAGAAAGACCAGGCGAAACGGCTCCTCAAGAAGGGGACGAACCGACGAGACTGATCGAAAACTGCATCTCGGCAACGATGAGCGGGACTCAACGAAATTAATTACCGGCAGAAAGAGAACTCCAAACACGACGATCACTGGTAGTATTCGGTGTTCATGACGAATCGAAAGAGTGGGCTTCTTACAGGTCTGCTGTACCGGATGTAGTCACATCTTCCAGATAGTGGAGTTTGATATCGCGACATACAGTTTATATACAGCAATTAATTATGCTTAGATCTCTTTGTTAGCAGTTTGTGAGCGGATTTTTCAATAATTATGATATGTTATCAACTGACTCAAACTGCCCTGCGGCAATCGAGTTAGCGATACGGACAGCATCTGATTCAGCGTCAATCCTATCGGTCGCATTTGGATATTTGCGTTCAAAATACATTAATAAGTTTGAAATATCACGACAAAGACGTTCGTGAGCGTTTTCATGATCTGTTGAGACAGCCTGTGGCCAATCAAAGACTGTTACTCCATTTTCACTCACCGCAACATTATACTCACTCATATCGGCATGGACGTATCCATTGTCGTACGCACGCTGCATTTCCGTGAGGATCAACTCAAGTACACCAATAGCCTGCTGTTGTGGCAATTGCGCGCGATTAAGCTCAACTGCCTCAAACTTACTCATCACAATTCCATGACGATTCTGATCAATCGGTTGTGGGACCGAGACATCGGGATACAGCGCCTCAAGCGCTTCATACTCGCGTTCGGCTGCTTTTCGAGCAGTATAAAGCCACGAGACGTGATCATTCTCGGCTGTATAATCACGCTCGCGCATTACCTCACGAAAGTTAGTATATCCTTCTCTGTGGAATTTTAATGCAAGTGGTTTATACGATTTTACTTCTAGAACATCACTCTCTTTTCCGACCCCAAGCGGTGCACCAACTCCATCAACTGTCTCACGCTTACTGAATGTGCGAAGAGCAAGGGCATCATATCCCTCAGCCGTGAGTGTGTATCCTTCATATTGAATTGTTTTTCGCTCAATTAATTCCCGAGTCGCACATCGATCAAGACGGTAATTAACCTCCTCAGGTGAAAGTCCTGATAGCTGTGGCAACTTTCCGCGATTAACCCACTCAGAGAACCGCATTCCCTGCTCGACACCTGAAAGTAAATAGAAATCCTCAGGCTCTAATTCGGTCATCACGCCGGCGACATTCCGCACCATAGTTATTTGATGGCAGCAACGCCTAAAAATATCGTGAGTTCGACCGTTTGAATCTAATACACTGTATATCGCTATATCAAATGACAAACCGGACAGGTGAGTCTCCTGCCAGTGTGCAATGATCCGCCTGTTCATATGATATTGTACAGGCGGTCAAGGCGACTGCCTCGGGGCTTGACCCCGGGGTGGATTCACCTCAACGTAGGCGTTGAACTCGTTGTAATCATCACCCGCCTCTGCGAGCCCGCGGTCACGAAATCGGCTGAGAGCGCGGTCAGCCGTGTTTCGATAGTTGTCGCTCCCGTGGATAATCTCAGAGACAGTTCGTGGCTGATCGAGATAGTACAGCGCCTCAGGAGCCTTGCTGGTCAGTCGTTCAGAGAAGTCGATGTAGGGGCGCCGTCGGACGAGGTCATGGCAGAGTTCAAGGGCACGAGCATCCAATGGGACGACTCGTTTGCGGCGACTGTCGTGAGTTCAAAGATTACCGCGGTTAGTCGTGGCGAGGACCTCAACTTCGAAGCGACAGAGCACGACGCAATGCAGTACGAAACTTGCATATCACGAAGCTTCGGGTGATGTTATACTCGGTAATCACGGAAGCCGTTTTATCATTTTAGTGAAAAATATATTCATTCGCGGACAGTGATAGTTAATATAAGAGTGATCGATGTCGTATAAACTTTCGACTCCACCGGCGAACCTTCCGATGGAAGTCGTCAACACCCTCAACGAGCCGTCTCCAGATGTATCGTCTTGGTTTACAGCGACGGGCGGTCTTGGTCAGCACCGCTGATGGTGAACGTAACGCGATTGATTGATCACATACATATGCAGAGACTCGCCTCGACCGACAGACCCAGTACAGAATTGACGACTGGACTCAGTCGATCGGTTATCAATCAGAGACTGATTCAGATCAACGAAACAGCTAGCGTCGAAACTGAATACACTGACGGGACCTTCTCTCCAACATAACTACTATGCGACATTTTGGAGTTAAGTTACCGATGGCAGTTGTTGGTGCGCTTCTCGTGGGGTTTTACCTCATAGCTGTCGTCGCAGCGATGGTAGCGTTTGGCGAGAGTATCCTCCCGGTTGCCATTGTTGGTAGCATCCTCCTAATCGGAGTCCAGTATAAAATCGGTAAGTGGGCCGCGTTACGGAGCGTCGGAGCCGAAGACTTGCCCGAGACCCAGTACTCGCAGATACACCAATTCGTTGAACGCATCTGTGAGAAAAAGGACATGAAGAAGCCGTCGTTAAAGATCGCTGACATGGGTGTGCCGAATGCGTTCGCAGTCGGTCGCCGTGGTAACGGGACTGTCGTCATCTCCCGAGAACTCATCCAGTTGCTTGATCGCAGCGAGCTTGAAGACGTCGTCGCCCATGAACTCGCACACATCGACAATCGCGATGTGATTACGATGCAACTCGGTCAAGGGATTGCATCCATCATCGCTATCGTTGCGCAGTATATCGTGTTGTTCACTGGTGAGAACGATCTCACGGATTTCTTCCTCGCGATTATCGTCGGGAACATCGTCCAGTTCTTCGTGATAATATTCGTGCTCGCAATCTCCCGATACCACGAATACGTTGCCGACGCCGATGCCGAAGATGTCATCGGGCAGGGTGAACCACTTGCTCGCGCGCTTGAGAAGATTCATCAGGGCAACCAGCAGACACAACAGTTGGCTGGGCGTGCCCAGCACGACCGTGGGTCGGCTAATCGCCGGAACCGCGGGCGGAGGAGTCAGCGCCCTCGCGACGCAGATGTTGATCAGCAGGTGAGTGCACTCTGCATCTCCAGTTCTGATCGTGGGTTCCTCCAGCAGATCGTTTCCACCCACCCTCCGATGGAAAAGCGCATCCAGCGACTCCGATCATAGATGCCTGGAGTCCGCGAACTCCTTGCAGTCGTTCTCGGCATCCTGCTTGGCGTTGTGTTGATTACCGTACCACAGACAGCACTCCGACTGTCCGTGTTCGTTGGTCCGAACCGTCGACGCCGTGGTGATTACGGTACAGACAATCATGATTTGCTCTCTGACCAGTGGACACTACTTATTCGTGGACTCGGTGTCGTATGTCTCGCTATCGCGCTCTTTATTACGTATCAAACATATGCCTGACTGGTTCGTCAACATAACGCATCAATAGCTTCGGAAAAAGTCATTGATACGGGATACTGCGGTAGTGAATATGACGGCAACCCCGGAGTCTCGCCGGATGATTCTCAGATAAATAACAAGTTGTTCGTATACTTATGCCCGGCGCACGATTCGATACCGCTGTGCAATCGAACATCGTTTGATGATCTGGAATCGGACGTTCACATCATCTTCGTAACGTGATTTAAACACGATAATCACACGTTCGTTGGATAGTTCGTCTGCTCGCTCCTGTTGATCCATCTAATATTCAACGCTGCGGATCGCTACGTTGGACTTACACGATATGGGATGGACGCCCTCTTTCTGGTGTTCGCACTGAGGGAACCGCGCGGATGAGGGCATGAAATAGTCTTCAGCGACTAGCCAAAGGACCGTCCTAGATTCTATAACTGGGTTTCGAGGCGATTTCGGAGCAGCAAATAGTATGATTAAACTGATGTGAGTAGTTTCGTGTTGATCTCCGAGAGACAGCTACTCGATCACCAAACTCCAGAATGCAGATCCCTCAGTCCCGCGTGAGCCGTCTCAGAAGATCCGGGACTACGAGACTGTGTCTGATGAGTAAGAATCGGACGATCAGACCATATTGAAAAAGCACAGACAGTTGACGCGTTCACGGTGCGTGCTGGCGATGAGGATGCCCGGCTCGTCGCTTATGTAGTCTCCCGGTCCATGGAAGCGTTCGTAATTGCTAGAGTTCATTTCGAACGAGTATTCAAGCCTCCGGCTCAATTGGTGAGACATCGAACTGTTTTCTGAACTGCTGGACTGCTTCGTCGGATCCGACAAGCACGATTCGCTCTTCCCCCGTGAACCGTCGCTGGGGGTCAACCGTACTAGTCAATCCGGAATCGTCTTCGACGGCGATGACACGACAGCCGGCCCTCTCGTATATGTCCGACTCCGCGAGCGTCGACCCAGCCAGGGGGTCTGCCGGCACGCGGAGCAGTCGAATCTGGCTCGCGGGAGCAAGGATATCTTCATCGTGGAGTTCGCTGACCACCATCCAGGCGCTCACTCGGGGGACTGGGAGGACGTAGTCCGCACCGGCGCTCCGTGCTTTTCGCGTTGCATTAATATCGCTCACACGTGCGAGGATCTCTATGTTTGAGTTCAATGAGCGTGCCAACACCGTTGTCAGGAGCGACGCGGAGTCATCCGGAAGACCGACGATGATTGCACCCGCAGCCCCAATGTCGGCTGCCTGCAGGTTTTCATCCGAATCTGCATCGCCAACGATGTCGACACCGTCGTGATCCTCGATGTCGATCGTCGTGACATCAAGTCCCTCTTGGGCGATAACCCCCCGTGCGGCTTGCCCGACCTCGCCCTGACCGGCAATGATAATACGCTCGTGTCGCCGAAACGTGCGGTATGGGTATGGCTGCGTGAACTCACCGAACGCCTCAAGTTCATCGTGAGCGCCTGAAACGAGTAACACCGTGTTCGAACGAATAACCGCGTCCGGGTCGGGCGGAAGTTGCAACTCGCCGTCGATCCATGCGCCGATAATATTGGCACCCGTCTGCTCTCTGATCTGTGAGTTGCGGATCCGCATCCCAACTAATCGGTTTCCCGGCTGAATCGGGATCTCCGTAATTTCCATTTCGCCCCCAGTTCGATTGTGTCCGTCAGCTCAGAACTGAACGAGGAAACTGCCTTCTCGGCGAGCCGACGCCCGAGCACTCCGTGTGGGGACAACACAGTATCTGCGCCTGCATCAAGCAGAGCGCTCCGCATGTCGCTATCGTCGGTGAGGGTGATGGTCTCAATATTCGGATCGATTGACCGAACCGTCAGAATAGTGTTGACGTTCGCATCCCCGGCGTCCGTTATGACCGCTCGTGCAGCATCGATACTGGCTCGCTTGAACGCATCCCGGTCCTGCGGAGAGCCATGAATAACCGAATATCCGGCGTCGGAGAGATCCTTGGCGTTTTCTTCATTCGATGCAATCAGGATGTATTCGATCCCAAGTTCTTCAAGCTCGTCAAGAAGAACGACAGAGTCTCGTCGGTATTCACAGATAATAATATGGTCCGTTTTCGGTGTTAATCGATCATCTAAGTTGACCTCGGCGCCGGTGAACAGCGGGATGATAATCAGACGGAGGGTAAAAAATCCGATGCCGATACCAGAGATCTGCGTAAGTGATACGAACAGATACATTAACGGATGGCTCCAAAGGTCGGAATCCTGTCCATACCCGGTCGTCGTCATCGTCTGGACGACGAATTCGAACGAGGCAAAGATAGACTGATTGACGCCTTCCAGGCGTGCCAGCGCAATATTGTAGATCACAGCATACAGAAGGGCGAGCAGTACGAGACCAACGAGATAATAGATAATGAGTCGATTTCGCCGGGAGAACTCGATCTCCGGGAACCGCTGTGAGAAAGCTCCCATACTGAATTGTGTGCGTGTGTGTACCTACTGAGTGTATGAAAAGGTCCCCGATGACCAGTTGTCTGAGGTGTGAACGTGTCGTCGTCGAAATGATGTCCCATGACGTGGTTCTGTCCGGTCTCTCTGTTGTAGCTTGTGAACTCACCGGGGTCACATCAATATCAAAGCCATGGGAAAGTCGCTTTGTAGCTTGTACACTACTGCTTGTATTCTATTCGTCAGCCGACCAATTCGGCACTACACAATGGACGCGGACACAGATACTGCCATTCGCAACGACAGAATAACTTAGAATCTGAAACCACAATGAGTGTATATCACTGTACGAGGCGACGACCTCGGGGCTTGACCCCGGAGAGGTTCACCTGGCCTGTAGTGTGTGATTCCGACTGAACCAACAGACAACTACCGTTTCAGATGACTCTCCAACCAGCCACCATCCTCAGATAACCCACTGCGCATGATGGTGAGACCGTTGCTCTCAGCACCGTTGGGGGTCAAATAAGTTCTTAGACGCTAGTATCCGTATCATATTCATGTCCCGTTCTTATCTCATAATCTGGTCTGAGAGCAACTCAGCACGTTGATCGATATCTCTCGAACAATATGTCGCATATGATCGCCGATCGCCCTGATGTATATGACCGTAGCATACTATCGCATATGTATGGATGTGATCAATCCTGCAACCAACGAGCAGATCGACCGGTATGAACCCGACACAAGTGATGATGTAGAAGCAATATTGAGTCGGGCACAGACAACATTTCAGACGTGGCGTGATCGTTCACTTCGTGATCGTGAGCAACTCCTTGCAACTGCAGGTGATATTCTTGCGGATCGCATCGAAGAGTACGCCCAATTAATGACAACAGAGATGGGCAAGCCAATCACACAGGCTCGCGCTGAGATTGAAAAATGTGCACGGGTGTGCGAGTATTATGCAACTCACGCGAGTGCACATCTCCAATCGGATGGTCATCCAAGCCCCCCTGGCAGCTCTGTGCAAACCGTCTATGAACCACTTGGTCCTGTTCTTGCAGTTATGCCTTGGAATTTCCCCTTCTGGCAGGTGTTTCGGTTCGCGGCACCGTACCTGACCGCCGGTAATGTCGGAGTGTTAAAACATGCTGAAAATGTCCCTGGCTGCGCGGAGGCAATTGCTGAGGTATTTGACGACGCCGGATATCCCGATGGTGTTTTTGAAACGCTCCTCATTGAGGTAGATCAAGTCAGTGACGTGATTGCAGATGACCGCATCCAAGCAGTGACTCTCACCGGTAGTGGTCCAGCTGGGCGTGCCGTTGCATCAACAGCCGGTGAGAATCTTAAAAAGACCGTTCTTGAACTCGGCGGAAGCGATCCGTTTGTCGTGCTTGATGATGCGGACATTAGTGCTGCGGCTGAGGCAGGTGCGTGGGCTCGCACGCTCAATAACGGACAATCGTGTATTGCTGCCAAACGATTTATTATTCATTCAGATATCTATGATACGTTTCTTGACCGACTACGTGATGAAATGACATCATATACAATTGGTGACCCACTCGATGACACGACAGATGTCGGTCCACAGGCCCGAAATGACCTGTGTGCAAATCTTCATTCACAAGTTGAACGCTCTGTTGAAGCAGGAGCAACAGTCGAGATTGGTGGTGAGCCACTTGATCGTGACGGGGCGTATTATCCACCAACAATTCTCACTGATATTCCAGAATCATCTCCAGCCGCAACTGAAGAACTATTCGGTCCTGTTGCTGCAGTGTTTGAGGTTGAAGATGAAAATGAAGCGATTAAAACCGCAAATGACACCGAATTTGGTCTCGGCGCAAGCGTTTGGACGGCTGATAGAGACCGCGGACGGACGGTCGGTCAGCGTATTGATGCTGGGTGTGTGTATATCAACCAACTTGTGAAGTCTGATCCTCGCATTCCATTCGGCGGGATTGGAAAATCCGGATACGGTCGTGAACTTGCGAAGGCTGGGATTACAGAATTTACTAATCGAAAAACGCTGTGGGTCGAGTAATTTCTATCAGTTACACATGGTTCTTCATGAAGACGTTAGTCAATCGTTGCATCTAAATGAAAGTTGACGCTGTGTTTACTTCGGGTGATACTCGCCTCTGAGGAGTGGGTCGATATACACTCAGTTGTGTATACATACCTCACTTCGAAGTGGCTTTACTACCATAGATAATACCAATTGTATGCTTGTTGGCGCACATGAGTCCATTGCTGGTGGAGTTGCGAATGCCGTTGAGAGACAGCTTGAAAACGGTGGTAATTGTGGACAGATATTCACTCATTCTCCACAAGTCTGGCAGGATCCATCAATTGACGAGGCAGATGCGGAGGCATTTCGTGATCGCTCTCAGACCCATGATATCGGTCCATGGGTCATCCATTCATCGTATCTCGTAAATCTTTGTACGCCAAAAGATGATCTTCGGGCAAAGTCAATCGATTCGATGCAACAGGAGATTGATGCTGCGGCGCAGCTATCAATTCCATATGTGAATGTGCATCTTGGTGCACATACCGGAGCAGGCGAACAACAGGGGCTTGATAATGCAGTCTCTGCACTCGATGAGTTGACTATCCCAGATAGTGTGACAGTCTTACTTGAGTCTGATGCTGGCTCAGGAACAAAACTTGGTGATAAATTCGACCATCTTTCATACGTGCTTGAAGAAAGCACTCACGAACTTGAGGTGTGTCTTGACACCGCTCACCTCTTTGCGGCTGGATATGATCTTTCAACCCCAGCCGCTGTCCATGCAACGATGACAGAGTTCGACACAACCGTTGGAGTAGATAAGCTTGCATGTATCCATCTAAACGATTCGAAACATGCCTGTGGGACGAACAAGGACGAACACGCACATATCGGTAAGGGTAAAATTGGCGAATCTGGGATGGAAGCATTCATCAATCATCCTGCGGTTGACCCAGTCCCGCTCGTATTGGAGACTCCAAACGAGAATAATAGAGGATTCGAATGGAATATTAATCGCGTTCGCGACCTTGCGGATAATCCCGCCTAATCATCCGTGCGAGAATTTTCGCCTGAGTATCTTACACACACCCGCCGTGGATTGTGGGCTGACTCACGTGCTGCATTGACACCGCTCTCACTTGAGGATAGAACTCGCATTCTTGATGTTGGGACAGGAACGGGTGAGTTTGCACAGGTTCTTGAAACAGAATCACCTGGTGAGATTATTTGTCTTGATATCGACCCCGAATTACTCACTATTGCACGTTCGAATGCTGGTCTCACGCCGATTATTGGTGACGCAACGCAACTTCCACTCAAGTCTGATGTTGTCGATCTTGTGACGTGTCAGGCGCTATTGAGTAACCTCCCGAATCCGGTCACTATACTTCGGAGGTTTGCGCGTGTGTCATCTGAGCTTGTTGCGGCGGTTGAGCCGGATAATGCTGCTGTCAGCGTTACATCGACAGTTGAAACAGAAGCTGAGGTAGAACGTCGGGCACGCGAGGCATATATCGCCGGTGTGCGGACTGATATTGCACTTGGTGATCGACTTCCGACAGCATTTGATAAAGCGGGATTAGATGATGTCGTCCGTCGACGGCATTACCACCGCAGAACGACCGAACCGCCCTATGATGATACCGTATTAAAAGCAGCAGCCCGGAAAGCACATGGGACAGCATTACGCGACCACCACACCGAACTCCGTCGAGAGCTGTCACCTGATGCGTACGACACTCTTCGGCGCGATTGGCGTGCAATGGGACGGGCAGTCATCGATCAGATACGTAACGGAACGTATCGCCGTGCGGAAATTATCCCATTTGATGTTGTTGTTGGTCGTGTGTCGTCGCCTCAACAGTAGGTCTCTCGTTGTCTCAATGAATTACCTTACCCTACCCTACCCTACTCAGCCACCTGCGGTGGCTTCCTGTGTCAACGACGGCACTTGCAGGAATTGCATCTCTCGACAAGCAGGGGCATGACCCCGCAGCGGTGCCAGTCTTAGCAGGCGTTGATTCGGTCAGTTTCTGACTAATCCTGATTCATCCTCAACCACTCCCACTCCCACCCCCAGTTCGAGTAACCCAAGACGCTGTATCTCCAATGCAGCGTTCTGGTCAGGATCCACCTCAAACCTGCACGATGTGCACGAGTGCTCGTGCACCCACAACGGCTTCTCCGACTCGACACCACACTGCACACATCTCTTCGTCGTTCCACAGGCGGAGCAAAAGCCACGTGACAGCCGTTCTTCTTGCCGTGGGTTTGAACGCTTGAGGCGTCTCGTACCACGACATCGCCGCGATGTTCCGACTGTTCCCGTTCTGCTGTATCATGCTGTTCACGTTCAGGGCTTCGAGAAACACGGCATCGTATTGATTTATATGAGCGGTGGAGGGCTTCGTGGTACGCGTCGCGCTTGTTCGATAACCGCTCGTACGCTCTTGCTGAGCGTCGTCGCGCCTCCTGACAGTTGTTCGACTCGTGTTCCTTGCAAGACATGGATTGATGACGTGTCTCGATGTGTTCACGATCTTCTTTCTCGTCTATCGGTCGGAACGCTCGCTCGTCTGAGTCGCGAATGAACTTCGTGATGTCGAGGTCGATGCCCACGCTCGGTATTAATCTCGTCTCCAGCGGGTTTTCTGGATGGTCAACGTCATATTCGGCCGTAATGCCGACCGTCCAGTCGCCTGTTTTCTGCTTTTCAGGATGACTTCCATTATGTCAGCACTGTCTGGGGGTGGTTGGTGAAACGTCAAGCGGAACGTGCCGATTCTCAAGAACTCGACGGTAGCACGGTCAGTCCGGTCTGTGTTACCATCCACGTCGAAGCCGGACTGGTTGGACGTAATGCTACAGTACTCTTGCGGGTGAAGTGGGCTGCTGGTGCCGAGAGTGCCACATCTCAGCCCCCGGGACTTCTCTCATCTGTCGTATTCAGACTCTCAGAGTTGGTTGTGCCCCGGAGAGTCCAGAAGAATTCAATAGACCTGGAATTAGCTTCTATGATATTTTCAAGTAGTCAGACACTGCATCTGCATCGATTTATCAGAGAAACTGACTGTTCAGCTAACTGGTTCCGATTACTGTCTCATTGTTTGTGGCGGGCAGATTGCCATCGCAGGACTGTCGGGAGTCGCTCTGTTCTTGCCTGATTCCGACTGTTGAGGCGCCTGTGGATCAAAATGACCGATTGAAATATCGGGTAGAATGATTTCGGATTGTCGGATTCATTCCGCGGCTAAAGTCGCAGGGATTCTCCTCGAGTTTCTATAATGATTATTCACCCGTGCGTTTAGATAGTATACGTCGGTATGATTGAATAAAGAAATTGCATGATCAAAACTATCGAATCAGATAAATGATAACAGTCGGGAATCATTAGTTCAGTCTAATACGATTCACCGATGGGTGACTCAGAACTCACGGGTGCTCGGTGATTGACTCGGTATAGCCGTACTCGGAATCCCAGTCTGTGCGCAGTTATCGAATGACATCAAGCCCGTGCTGTTTTTCTCGCGGTGCACGACCCCCATCAGACTGCCAGCCGGTCGACTCAGGTTCCGATGTGGACCCGCCTGCGGTATTGCCCTGTGTCGGGGTAAACTCAGAGTCTGAGCCTTCGAGACTACGACGCGACGCATCAGCCTGTTTTTGAGTAGACGGTCCTAATACCTGCGCGGACTGGACACCCGTCATGATAGCCATGACACGAACCTTTCCTTTATACTCCTCTTGAATTCGTGCCCCCCAGATCACGTTTGCACTCGCCTCGAGTCGTTCGGTGATGCTATCGGCAATGCCCTCTGCCTCTTTGAGGGTAAGATCGGGACCACCGGTGATATGAACAAGTCCACCTGAGGCGCCGCGATAATCAACATCCAATAGTGGATGGTTCATCGCGTCGTTAACAACCTCCTGTGTCTTGTTTTTATCTTGTGTCTCACCGACGAGCATGACCGCAACGCCACCTTGGTCCATAATTGTCGACATATCTGCATAGTCGAGATTGATCAATGACGGTTGCGTGATTGTCTCTGAGATTCCTTTTACCGTCTCAGCAATAATCTGATCCATCACTGAAAACGCCTTGCCAATAGGTAAGTTAGGGACGTAATCAAGAAGGCGATTATTATCAAGAACAATAATTGAGTCGGCTTCATTCCGAAGTTTCTCAAGCCCTTCTTCGGCTTTGACCGTTCGTGCGCGCTCAACGTTGAATGGCGTTGAGACCATTCCAACGACGATTGCCCCCTGTTCTTTTGCAATCTTTGAGATAACAGGCGCAGCCCCTGTTCCGGTCCCACCGCCCATTCCAGCGGTGACGAAAACAAGGTCAGCCTCACCAAGGACCTCTTTGATTGTGCCCTGTGCCATTTCTGTGGCGCGTTCACCCATTGATGGGTCGCCACCGGCACCAAGTCCCTGTGTTAGCGACTTTCCAACGAGAATCTTGGTGTTGGCTTCGATCATTTTCAGGTGCTGTTTATCAGTATTAATTGCGACTGTGTCAGCGCCATCAACACCAATATTGTATAATCGGTTGACTGTGTTATTGCCGGCACCACCAGCACCAACGATCACAATTCGTGGGCTACCAAAGCCTTCAGGATCTCCCCCGGTTTCAGCAGCGACATCACGCTCTTCTTCATCGCGCTGCATCGCTTCCTCAACAATATCCTGCATCGTCTTACACCTTTGCCCACGTATGTTCGCCCGACGACTCGTGATGGTCGTCGTCTTGTTCGTTGATCATTTCACGTACCGCCGAACGAATGGCTTCCGATCGATTCGGGAATTCGCCCGTTTCAACCATTTGTTCGACTTCCTCTATCTGCTGCTTCGGAATTCGTAGTGTCACACGCTCCATAGTTGCATTCCCCCGGTAAGACGGCTCGCGCACTCGGTTGAATGCTTTTAGAGACAATTTTAATCGGGTATTGAGCCGATCTCACACTTTGACGTGTGATATGTCATACACCGTCTTACGCAGTCATACACATTAAGTGATAGCACATAAATCTATCGACAAAAGTAAGACAAATTCAATTAAAGTGTTACTTTTTCGAAATGAATCGCTATGAGGTTTCAAGCACATCCGCAGTAGGGGTTCGGCGACCACACCCAGGACAGAACGCCCAGTCCGATTGAATCTCATCGCCACACTCACAGAATGCCCGATGTGTCGTTTTCTCACCACAATTTGGACAGTACGCGTGACCATCTGTGAGCGCTTTTCCGCAATTATTACACTCCGGTGTCTGGTCGTTATCCGATGTCTTACGACTTATTTCAGCGCTAACTGCAGTGTCTGACTCGTTGCTCGTGCTCGCAGTCGTTGCCTCTTGTTTATTAGCGTAAACAGCTCCTGACTCATCATCAAGTACAATGTTTACAGTTACCTTTCGAGCGACGGACGTTCTAGTGTGGTTTTGGTCGTCTGCCGAGTGGTGACCGGTATCTGCATTGACATCGTTGTTAACACTTCCATTTCTGCCCTCGCGCTCAGCTGTTTTATGCTCAAGATATGTACGGAGTGCTTCGCGCATCACCTCACTTTTTGATCCATCGAACCCTTCGAGTTGTTCGATAAGGTCATCATCGGCACGAAAGGTGATTTTGCTCATTGTTGTCTAATTTCTTTCGAAATGAATTAATACTTCCTTTCTGTCTGACGCATGTCATGCGATTTTTAGTAACTACCGAGTCATGCACTTTATTTCACGTCGGCATATTCAAGTCTATATTTATCAATACAATTGTCGTGGCAGTTACCTTCGACTTATTTGATACCCTCGTCACCGTCAGTCGTCCTACAGATCCTGCTGCCGCGGTCGCATCTGAACTTCAAGCGCGCGGAGTGACTGTTCCCTCTGACTGGAAAACCGCATACAGGACAATGCACATTGAGACACAGCCTGGTTCAGAAGTCCCATTATCAGCTCACGTCGCTGCGGCGCTCCAATCGCGTAATGTTTCGGCTTCAACAAATCGTATTAGACGTGCTGTGACCGCTGCTTTTGATCCGACTGTTCAAACGCGTCCCAACGCGGTTGCTGCTGTGGAAACCGCAATGGCTCAGGGTCCAGTTGGTATTCTCTCGAACTGTTCAGTAACTCAACTGGTTCATCGAACATTGAACCGCTCGGATATTGATTGCTCATTAGTTGATGCTGTCGTCACGAGCGTTGATTGTGGATGGAGAAAGCCACATCCACATGCGTTTCAAGCGATAGCAAAAGCCCTTGGCGTTGATCCGGTTAATGTTGTTCATATTGGTGACGACACAGATACCGATGGTGGTATCACTGATGTCGGTGGCGATTTTTATGATGTTACTGAGTGCTCATTTGACCAGATCATCACATCAATTGACAATGATCTCAATGATACTGGTAACAATATAAACTAACGCATGAACGCAGATTCCAACATAGGTAATTGTAAAACCGGCGCGGCTGGGGAAACGCGCAGATGATTACACTCGGCAGTATTGCAGTTATTACTGCGATTGGTCTCGACACAATTATCCGTGAACCACCTGCATTCGCTCATCCAGTGGCTCTCTTCGGACGGGTAATTGATCTGATTGACCAGTCGTACGCCAACCCTACTGTAGTTGGGATATTAATTACAGCGACCTTCCCAGTTGGATTCGCAGCTACCACAGCAGCGATTGTGAGTGTAGCACTCAGTGTGAACTCCCGACTCGGCGCGGTCACAGCTGGATGTGTTTTATTCACGCTAGTGAGTCTTCGATTACTGCTTACAACTGTTCATGATGTCGTAGTAATGAGTACTGTTGATCTCTCAGCCGCTCGTCATGACCTCCGTGCCCTTGCTGGTCGTGACGCCAGCGAATTAGATGCAGCACATATTCGCTCAGCGGCCGTTGAGAGTGCTGCTGAAAACCTTGCTGATGGATTTATTGGACCATTGCTCGCGTTTACGATGTGTGCACCAGTGTCGATATCGGGTGGTGTTGCTGGTGCGGCATGGGTCAAAGCAATCAATACATTAGATTCAATGCTTGGATATCACTCAAATCCTCTCGGGACTGCTCCGGCGCGGGTTGATGATATCGTCATGTGGGTACCTGCCCGTCTAACAGCAGCGCTATTATCAATTGCTGTCGGGCAGCCATTTCTTCCGTTGCAACAGCAGGTTCGTGCAGACGCAGCACAAACAACATCACCGAATGCTGGATGGCCGATGGCGACAATGGCAGCGCTTCTGCCAGCCCGTCTTCATAAGTTGGATACATATGAGCTTCAAGCGTCTGCTTCACTTCCAAATAAATCTATGGCTACCGCTGCGGTCCAGGTCACACGACGGGCAGGAATCATAGCGATTGTGATTACAGTCATTGCTTTAGAGGTAGTCCAATGATCTTAAGCGCTATTCGTGGGGGAATCGGGTTTCTTACCCGCGTCCCGGTTGGACATGATGAGGAAGCCTGGGATGCGTTTCGGCAGACACCTGTGAGCTTTACACTTGTTGGATATCCACTCGGCGCAGTCGTCGCGCTTCCATTTACTCTTCTTCCGGTTGTTCCTACGCCGACAGTCATTGGGCTATATCTTTTGATTCTTATCAGTATGACAGGCATTACACATCTCGACGGGATAGCGGATGTTGGAGATGCCGCAGTTGTTCATGATGATGGTGACGACCCCAATCGCCGGCGCTCGGTATTGCATGATTCACAAGTCGGTGTTGGCGGGGCACTCGCTGTGACGGTCATCACGGTGTTACTTACACTTGGGGTGCTCAGTGCTGCCAACACCACCCCGCAGGTTACATTTATGTTTGTCTTCACTGCAGAAATAGGGGCAAAGTCTGCAATGGCACTACTTGTTTGCATAGGTGATGCTGCACACGACGGTCTTGGTGCCGCACTAATCGATGAATCGACACCATTGTCGCTTCTTCCGGTTGCACTATCACTGACACCGTTGTTTTTTATTGTTCCACAACTCGGCATTGGTCCGACCGCAGCAGTGGTGTCAACCCCACTTGCTGTTGCATGGGCGATGAAGCGGTGGGCTGACAACACACTTGGCGGTATCAGTGGTGATATTCTTGGCAGTGTAAACGAAATCAGCCGCGCTGTCGCGATTCATGCGGGGGTGGTTGTATGGACGCTCTGATAATGTGCGGTGGGCATGGGTCACGTCTTCGTAATCAACAGAATACTACCACGGATGATGAGATCCACTCGCCGGATGAGCTCCAGCATATTGAAACCGATAAGAATAGATCATGCGCAGATAGCTCCGTCACGCAGCAGTCAACTCCCGCATCAAATCGGTCAGTAATTGAGCGTGAAAAGCCGCTTGTCGAAATTGATGGCACTACCATGCTGTCTCATGTGGTTGATGCACTGACAGCAAGCCCGGTTGAGACAGTCTGGGCGGTGACATCACCGAATGCACCACGAACTGCAACCACAGTTCGTGAATCCTCATCTTTCGAGTCAATCTCACCAATTGAAACCGCAGGTGATGGATACGTTCCTGACCTCCAGCATGCACTTTCTGTCGTCGATACGCCAGTTGTAACCACTCCAGCCGATCTCCCACTTCTCTCAAGTGATCACATTACTGAAATTATTACTGCCGCTCGTATGCCTGGTGATGCTAGGGCAACTCAAACTCTGAGTTCAACAATGCTATGTGTTCCAGCGGCGCTGAAACAACAGCTTGGTGTTTCTATTGATACGGTATTTGAACATAAGGATTTGACAGTTACTCCGAGTGGTGTGAATGTCGTTGGCGAAGATACTGACACTGTATGCGTGAGTTATGATGCTCGACTGGCGGTTAACGTGAATCGACCGACAGACAGACATATTGCAGAAAAATTATGCGAGTAATACTCATTGCAGGAACGACCAAGACAGCTGCGATAGATGGGATCAGTGCTGCTGGTGCTACGTCGCGTCTACTCATGCACACGCCGAGTGCAGACGCAGAAATCATCAGCTATGGTCTCCCTATCCAGGCGCCCGTCACCCCAGTAAGTCCAAGCGGTTGTCCAACACCCGCAGTCATAACCCGGGCGATTCGAGAACGAATAGGATTTGATCTGACTGTTGTCGATGCTGGGCTCGCCCGTCCAACTGGTGCGCCGACAGTCTCCGTCGGTGCCCATCCTGGTCGCGATATTCGTGAGCAAGATCCTGTGCCGACTGCCCCAGAAGCCTTTATCAAAGCACGGGAATTCGGGCAATCACTGCCCGATGATCGGATCATCATTGGAGAGACCATCCCAGGTGGAACGACGACAGCACTTGCTGTTTGTCGTGCACTCGGTGTTGATGCCCCAATATCGTCATCATTACCGACAAACCCACTCGGGCTTAAACAGGAGGTAGCTCAAAAAGCCCTCTCGACAGCAGATATTAATCCTGGTCAAGCCGCACACAATCCGAAACAAGCGGTTCGGACTGTCGGCGATCCGGTATTAGCTGTCGCGGCAGGGGTGACCGCTGGTGCAGTCGAATCTGGTACAGATGTCATTCTTGGCGGCGGAACGCAACTGCTGACGGTCGCAGCCCTTGTCCGTCATGCTGGTGTTTCTGATCGAGCGACGCTTGCGACAACATCATATCTTGACGCAGATGTCACGGGATTGAATGAGATTGCAACGATTCTCAATCTCGAATTGATTATTACTGACCCTGGATTTGACGCCTGTGGTGTCGACGCCGGACCGGTTGCTGAATACACCAATGGGGTTGCTAAAGAGGGAGCAGGGATGGGTGGTGCACTTGCACTTGCTGCTGAGGCAAATCGATTGGATGAGGTGCTTCCGGCAGTGCAACACGTTCTGAATCGAATTGAATCATAAAAACAGTCTTACTCAAATACTGCCACGCATACAGTTGACATCCTCCTCGGCCTGAAGGCGGGAGGCGGGAGGAATCCCACGGCACCGAACCGCTGGGTTGGGAATTTCAGGTTTGGGTTGACAGACTAGCAAGCCACCACACCGTTCGAATCGGTGTGGGGCCGGTCGACGGGTAGTCTCTTGGGAGTGCCACATCTCAGCCCCCGGTACTCCTCTCGTTTGTCAGAGTCGGACGCCCACGCCCACGCCCACGAGTTGGTTTTGCCTCGGGGCGTCCGACACCGACAGACTCAGACTTCAGCGGACACGGACTCGGAGTTACTTTCACTGCGAGCTTCGCCCGGTGCCCGGTGGTTGTTGTTTGCACAGAGGGCACACCCTGTTTCCAAAGTGGGCGGACACTCACAGTTACACTCATACTCATACTCGAACCGCCAGTTTTCGGGCGCTCGGCTACACTGGGGTCGTAACCACTGGGCCGACAGTGACATTCACATATACATATGCGCTGTTTGTGGAGAAAACTGTGTGGAATTCCCACTGTGACGGCGCGTATCCACGCCTCGTGGTATTTCGACTGCTCCGCGTATAATAGTCGGTAGCAGTCCGATTCCGTCACTCAGCCACATTGGTGTATTTTTTCGCCCGATTTATGCCGATTTTATTGCTCTATCAATGATCAATTAGTCGTCACTTCTTTGATTCGTGATACTGTTCGTCAAGAGGCTTCACCCACAGTTCTCCGAAGCCATCTCAGGGGTACGAATCGACCCGCGCGAGACGTTCTTTACACTCTCCAACGGGCAGTCTCCGGAGGTAGTTTAAGATCTGTCCGTGTCGATCATTTCCAGTGAATGCCTCACGCTGGTCAAGGATTTTCCCCGCATAGAGTTGGAGGTCGCCGCGGTCCTCGCCCCACCACCGCGGCCACAGCACAGACCGGTCGTCTGCTCTGTTGAATAGCGGTGCTGACCGATGGGGAGGGAGAGGGGGTCGGAATTTGAGTCGACTTGCTGGCAATTGTTGTGAGTGATCTCAAGATTGGTCTCGTCTCACCGTGGCTCAGAGACCGCTGTTCAACGCGGCACGACCGTCCGACCCTGGATACTCCGACGCCACCACAGACGGGGTTACCAACTCGATGAGGCACGTCTGTGCGTCTTCGAGCCGCGAGTAGTCCAGTTCGAGCTCATCGAGGTCTACGACCTGCGTGTCTCTCAGCCGTGTAATGCTGTTCCGTAGTTGCGCTTCCCACCGAACTGCGGGTCCCCAGCACATTCTTGTCGATCAGGAGCATCGTCAGGTCGTCGGCGTGGAGGGGGCGTGAACGCACTATTTCGTCGTTTGCTGTTTTCGCTGGTCTTCTCCGCAGTCCATGGTTGTCTTGTGAGCGAACGCCCGGTGGTCGGTGGACACGGAAATCGTACGTGTTCAGCGCTTCCTGAGCGCGGGTATCCAGTAGCCACGGGTGCATCGCCTCCCACTGGACGAAAGGGTCCTCAGAGGCCTCAACATCGGGCAGACCGCTCCCGAGGTACGGGCGAATGTCCGCGTGTACTCTTTGGGGAACGTTCCAAGCCAACCAGGGACGAAGACGCCGTGACTAATCGACATCGCCGCGTGCGCCTTGTGATCGAGGTGCTGACCTAGGGCGGGCAGGATGGGGTTCTCCGAGACGTAGTACGGGTGATTGATGTAGTTCATCCGTGGTTCCTACAGGACGTGCTGAATCGCCGTCATCGGGGGACCTCCACTTGTGGTAGTTTTCGATATACTGAAGCGCCGTGCTCTAGGATTACGTCTGTCGCAGGTTCGCATCAAGAGTCATGTCGTGCTCGGTGTGGTCGGCATCGAGCGGATGCGCTCTCAGGCGGTTCCATGCCAATAATCACTATGGACAACAAGCTGAAGATTCTCTATTGATCTCGATGTCGATGTGGAACACGAAGCGCTCCTCGGAGACCGTGCAGAACGGGACGACCTTACCCGCTTTATTGACGATGAGCCGGAGATTGTCGAAGTCGTGCCCGACGCGGTAATTGTCCAGCAGCGCCGTCACGGGCAGCGTGTGGAACTTCAGGGAGGTGTAGGGGTGATAACCGGCTCGTTGAACGCAGCGGTCACGTCGGACGCCAGCCAGTGCTCGTAGACCGTGTGTGCATCCTCAACGCCGACAGGGTTCACTACCTCAATCTCGATGGTTGCCTGAGAGAACTCACCAAAGTCATAGGCGGTCTCGTCGATCAGCAGCGAGAATTGGTAGTGGTCGTCGTGGGTCAGAACGGTCTGCTCCTGCCTCTGCCTCTGCTGCGGTCGCGAGAGGGCGGGAGCGGTAGAGATTGCAGATTTCCAGCCCCCCCCGAACCCCAGTGCGGTGAGAATCCGCGTGGGGTTCGCGGACTGACGCGGGTAGAGTGAAGTGGGACTGCTGGTTCCGAGAGTGTCACATCTCAGCTCCCGCCCCCGGGACTCCCAGAGTTGGTTGTGCCTCGGAGAGTCCGGTAGACTTCGAGAGAGTTGGAGTTACTTCCTGTGGGGAGTCCAGCAGTCGGGCACAGCATCTGCATCTGCATCTGTATCAGTTCAGTATAGGAACCGACTGTTCACCTGAGTGGTTCCGATTCCTGTCTGATTGCTTGGGACGGACAGACCGCCATCGTATGACTGGTGGGAATCGCTCTATTCCCAGTATGATTCCTGATCATATACAGGGCTGCCTGTCGATTTAATTCACGGATTATCAAATCTCCAATCGGCTATCACTACGTGGACGAGTTCAGAATTGTCGAATTCATCCTGCAGTTGAAGCCGCAGGTATTCTCCTTAATATTCTATGACGACCCGCACGATCTGGTCATCTCGACGGAGCCACCAGAAATCCGGAATGTGTTCGATCGATTGTTTTAATCCCCTCGCACCCTGCTGAGGCGGCTACTCAGTTTCGGATCAAGAACTGAATAAAGAAACCATGTTCCTAACAACTAATCAGGAGGAGATGAAAACCGATCCTGAAACAAACACTTGATATATACTCATATGCGACCATTCATGATGACGACCAACATAGCACAACTACTAACATCAAGTCTGAGGTGTATTCAAACTTTTCTGAGAGATAATGAATTATACTATCAAGGCCGATGAACCCTGACGCTGTGACCAACGTTGATCATGTCCCCCATGGTGGAAGTGAGGACACTTCTCGTCTTGATTTTAGCGCTAATACTAATCCTAATCGCCCTCCAGGTGTCGCTGAGGTATATGAATCAGCACTTTCGGATGCAACACAGTATACCGATGACTTCTCTGCATTTGCTCAGGCGGCGGCTTCATATGTGAACTGTGACCCTTCGATGGTGACGCCAATGCCAGGAGGGATCGCTGCTCTTCGACTTGCGATTGCTGTCACTGTTTCAGCAGGTGACCGCGTATTCATCCCTGAACCAGGATTCAGTGAGTATGCTCGAGAGGTCAAACTCCAAGGAGGCACACCAGTTGGGATTGCACACGATGCAGTCGTTACTGCTGACACAACACCAGATGATGTTGCTGCAGTGATTATCTGCACACCTAATAATCCAACGGGAGATCTCATTGATCCAGAGATAATTGACACATTTCGACAACGCTGCGTCGAGACTGACACGACGGTCATCATCGATGAAGCATTCATAGACTTCACTGATGCAGCGAGTATGGCTGGCGCACGCGGGGCAATCGTTGTCCGGTCACTGACGAAGATGTTTGGTCTGCCGGGGCTTCGGGCAGGCTTCGCGGTCGCGGATGGGACGCTCGGAGACCGACTTGAGTCAGCACGACCAACATGGTCACTCTCGACGCCAGCGGCTGCTGTTGGACGATATTCTCTCACACAGGATGAATTTGTCCGTGCAACTCGTGAGCGTGTGAGCACAGAGCGTGAGCGACTGCGAACAGCGCTTGAGACAGAGTATACTGTCTTTCCTTCAGATGCCCCATTTTTGTTACTCGGGGTTGATACAACCGTCTCAGCCATTGCTGATCGAAGCCCAGCGACAAAGACTGCTGCTGTTGATGCTCTTCTCGCTCATGTTCGTGACAACGGTCTTGAAATTCGGGATGCGCGGACATTTGAAACACTAGATGCACACGTTCGCGTTGCGATTCGTCGTCCACATGAGAATGACCAACTCCTCTCTGTCCTACTTGAGCGTTGAGTGATCCGATAATGACCGATGAAGATACTCATTCCGATGCTGCCTCAGACGTCACCGATTGCACTGACTGTGGTCTCTCGTCCGACACCGACACTAACACTAACGATGCAACGTTGTTTGATGTAACCGTTCGCGACGGAGTGTGTCGTCTCTCTCATCCTAATACTCGGTGGCTCTCAACAGGATACGATGGCGGAATCTCTCGATGCGATACGGCATACCTTCTTTCGGTCCCCAATGGATGGACCGAAACTGCCGTTTCTGCATACATCGCCGAGCGATGTGCAACTGCTGGATTTGAATATGTCTCAACCGCTATTGATGACCGATCATTGACCGATACACAGACAGAACCGCCACATAACAATCCACACGCAAGTAACACTGACACTACGTGGATGAGTACTGAAACAAAGGCAAAGGCAGAGACACACACACCAGCATTACTCACTGGCGTTGACCTCCAGCATGCCCGACGAGCGCGTCTTGACCCCGTTGAGGCGATTGTCACCGCTGGGATTAGTAATCCAGCAACACTCCCAATGCCGGAGATGATAGATAATGATCGTTCAACAGAGGATATAACAGCAAAGACTGATACGAGTACATCTGGTGGACTAGATGACTCTCCAAATAACAAAGCTGCTAGGGATAATTTTGGGACGGTAAATATCATCCTCGGGACGACACACTCACTTACCCCAGGAGCGCTCTCTAATCTTGTTGCTGTGGTGAGTGAAGCAAAGACGGCAACACTCATGACTCAGACTGGATTCACTGGGACGACATCTGATGCAGTTCTCATCGCATCAGACACAACAGGCAGTGTAAAACAGTTTTCTGGGAGCGCTACTGCTGTCGGCAACGCTGCGCGAGTGTGTGTTCGTGACGCTCTCTGCGCTGCGCTCACATCTCGATATGGAACTGATTCTCCTCCGAAATCCGTCGAAACGGCTTCACACGGGGTTATGACGAATGATCGTGCGTCTGTCAGTCCTATCCAGTTGTCTGACGAGACAGAAACAACAACAACAGAGTCATCATAATACTGCTTCAAATAGCAAGTGAAAGTGATTTGAGACATCCACAAAGAGCCTCGACGGTAGAACCCTCTATTTGATATCCACAACATGGACACGGGAGTGTTCCTGTGCAATCAGTTCTGCTCGCGTGTAGACTCAGATCTCTGTATCATAGACGACTATGAGGAGGTCAGCAATTCTAATCAAATTTTGTCTGGACCTACTGAGGTTTATCTTGGAATCAAAATTGACATACAGCCGGAGATGAGGATGAGACGGATTTCGTCTCTGGAGGGGTCGGCTATATCAGTCATTAGCATGTGACCACCGTTTCTCTCTGAACTCACACTCACACTCATTTTATTTGGAACGCCTGTATGCGCGGCTTCAGGTCACATTCGAAATGCCGACGCTCACAGTCCCAACAACTGACCACAGAGACGCTACAAAGAGGGATCACTTCATTTCTACGGGCATTCTTGAGTTCACTTCGTTGATCTATGGATACATTATATCCAGATTGGATTGAACGTGAGAGGGTAGATTAATCGTGAGTTCTCATCTCTCAGCATGTGAGTACCAATCGTTATTCCCTTCGCTACCCGCTTACCTCGTTCGGCGGTTGGGGAGGTGGCCTTGTCCCTCGTTTTGAATGGTAAATAGAGGTACTGACGCGTCGCCTTCTTTATCTTCGGTATGCTGGATTATGTTATGCCAGATGAGACAGATGAATCAACAGCAATGACCCCTGCAGAAACCCGCCAGGGAACACCTGGCGGTGGTGAGCGCCCTGCTGCAGAGGAGATTACACCGACCGCGCCTGAGGAGTTTGGTCGAATACAAGTGTGGTGGGGCGATGGAAAGGGAAAGACAACTGCTGCACTTGGAATGGCATTTCGTGCCGTTGGACATGGCTTTCGCGTTCATATGCTTCAGTTTATGAAAGGCGGTGCCGACTCAGTCGAGGGAGACCGGGGAGAGTATAATACAATCGCGAGCGTTCCTGGAATCTCATATGAGAACACTGGTCACTACGGATGGCATGGTCTGCTTGATGGATCCGATGATGATGAACATCACGCTAAAGCTGAAGGGGCGATGCGGCGGACGCGGACGCTTCTTGACGCTATATCTGATATGTCATTGGACACCCCAATTGACCTCAGCGGAGATCCTGAGGATGGTATACATTTATTGATCCTCGATGAGGTCCTCTATGCGGTTGAACAGGAACTTATTACACAGGATGATGTTCTCTCGCTGATTGAGCAAAAGCCGGATAATCTCGAACTTGTTCTCACCGGGAGTCATACTGAGCCGACATATTTATTCGATGATGTTGATCTGATAACCAATGTGAAAAAACAAAAGCATCTGTTTGATGAGGGCGTACGTGCGCGCAAGGGAACTGAGTACTAGAGGTGTGAGTACTTGTTAAAGAAGACGCCGCGGCTCAGACTCGATGTGATACGTGGAGCATTCTATAATATCACCCTATTCAAACAGTATCATGACACGCGAACAGGATATCGGTCAGTCGTCTCGCTCATAGACGTGCAGATACCGAAATTGACAATTGAATAACTCATGTGTAAGAAAACGACACCAACAATTCTCGTTGCCGGCACAGCAAGCCACGTGGGAAAAAGTACTGTTGTTACTGGATTATGTCGACGATTTGCGAACGCTGGAATCTCTGTTACTCCATTTAAAGCTCAAAATATGAGTAATGAGGCACGAGCGGTTGTCCGACCAGCAGCCGATACCAGCGCGAAATCAGAAACGAATAATGGAACCGATTCAAGAGCACAAATAGACTTTGAGGGAAACCCACCATACGGTGAGATTGGCGTGTCACAATCAGTCCAAGCGCAGGCTGCAGGCATCCGATCAGTAACTGATCATAATCCCGTCTTATTGAAACCTCGTGGTGATGCGGAGTCACAATTAATTATTGATGGTGTTGCTGTTGGGCATTATACCGCTGAATCATTTTATACCGAATACTGGGAACAGGCACGTTCAACTGCTGTGACCGCACACAGCCGGCTTGCGACTACTCATGACGTTATTATTGCTGAGGGAGCAGGATCAATCGCAGAGATCAATTTTCATGATCATGATCTTGCGAATATCGAGACAGCTCGCTTCACAGATGCTCGCATCATCATTGTCGCCGATATCGAACGCGGCGGTGTTTTTGCATCAATTATTGGAACACTTGAATTACTCCCGGATGATGTCCGGAATCAGGTTGTTGGTATTGTCATTACTAAATTCCGCGGTGATGAGTCATTACTTGCCCCGGGCATTGAGACAATCGAGAATCGAACTGGAATTCCAGTTCTTTCGGTCATACCGTACGATGACCCTGGTCTTCCGGCAGAAGATAGCGTATCTCTTCCTGCTGTCGGTGAGCGCTCAGTGCGTGGGGCAGATGATAACGTTCCAGTGGATCACACCGTAACAGTCGCTGTTCCACGACTTCCCCGTGCGTCGAACACCGCCGATCTTGACCCACTCGCTGCTGTTCCGGGTGTTCGTGTTGCTTTTATTCCGCTTGATACATCGCTTTCGCAGGCTGATATTGATGCTGTTGTGATAACTGGGACAAAAAATACAGTCGATGACTTGCGAGCGCTTCGCGCGGCTGGGTTTGATGATGAACTCCGGGCATTTGAGGGTCCAATTGTCGGACTTTGCGGCGGCTATCAACTTCTTGGTGAACGGCTCACTGCTATCGATATTGAGGAAACCAACTCAAATAAAAAAGGTGAGACAAAAGCAGTCTCTACCAGCGATAGTGACGATACTGATGATTCTCAGATACTTGCAGGGCTTGGAATGCTCCCGATTGAAACGCAGTTTTCACCCAAAAAACGCGTTGCACCAGTTACGTGGAGTATCGATGGCTTTGGACCCCTTGCAGATGCGACCGGTTTGGTGACCGGATACGAAATCCATGCGGGACGGACAACAGCTTGTGGTCCGGTGCAGACTCCATTTGAATCACTGACTGCGAGTGAGTGTGGGGAATCAGGAGACACCTCAGCAAATAATAACACAAAGACATCTCAGAATATAACCAATCAGCGTCCGCGCAGTCCAGTTGGACTTGGAGCGGCAACCGATTCTGTCATTGGAACTTATTTACATGGATTATTTGATAATGGAGCTGTCTGTGAGGCATTTGTTGAGTCGGTCTTCACTGCTGCTGATGTTGAGCGTCCTGATATCGATACAACACCGCGCAGTGACCCCTATGAGCGTGCGGCACATCTTGTCTCTTCGATTTCGTTCGAATCTATCCTTGGATATCCGCTTGCAGAGCTTAGATAATTGCAGTATCGTCGGACAGATCTCAAAGAATTTTATGATTTGCCATCAGTTTGACACTGTATTAGATTCAAACACTTTTTATCTCTGACTGTGAGCGAGAGATATGGTTGAAGCGTTTGCCGTCGCGAGTGGAAAAGGCGGCACAGGAAAGACAACAAGCACGCTCGCGCTTGGCATGGCACTTGCGACTGATTATGATGTCACCGTTATTGACGCCGACACCGGGATGGCGAATCTGCTGTTTCATGCTGGGCTTGACGATGTTGATATCACGCTTCACGATCTGTTGTTGACGGATTGTGACCTTCCGGCTTCAGCAGCCGTGTATGAACGCTTTGGAATGTCAGTTGTGCCCTGTGGGACGAGTTTAGCAGACTTCGAGGCTGCTGATCCGACACTGCTCCGAGATATCGTTGCTGATCTTGCGACTGATACGGATGTTCTTTTACTTGACTCACCAGCAGCATTAGGCTCAAAGAGTGCTGTGCTCCCGATTGTCCTCGCAGATCGTGTTGTAATCATTCTCCAACCAACCGTGCCGTCACTCTCAGATGGTCTGAAAGTTCAAGAGTACGCACGGGCGTATGGAACAGCAACTGGCGGTATCATCTTTAATCGGGTGCGACCAGATGAGGATGTCACGACGATTGCCGAACAAGCGACACGATACTTCAACGGTAAAACACTCGCCACAGTCCCCGAAAGCGATGCTGTTCGTATGGCTCGACGGGCTGGAAAACCGCTTCTTGCACATGCCCCAGAAACAACAGCCGCAGGTGCGTTCCGAAGTGCGGCAGCCACACTTGATATTCACGATGGTGATGCAATCGGTGTTGCTGACCGATTTCGAAATGCCGTGGTCCCCGAGCGCTTCTAAAGATGAGTTTTGATGGACAGATCCCAACCGGCGACCTCTGCCGGTCTCGGACTGATGCGGATATCGCTGAAACACTTGTCTCTGCACTTGACCGGTCGCTGACTGGATACATCGTGTTTGAGCCACAGCAGTCAATCCTCGCCGGTGATGATGACCGTGCGGTGATCACGTTTGAGCAGGGAGTCCCAATGGCTGCATACCACACTGATAATGATGTTGTTGGTTCTCAGGCAATTGATGCCCTGTCAGACAGTGGCACTCCTCATGTTGATGTATATACCCTCCCGGCGACAACTCTCATGAGCATACACCGTGATGTTACCGACACATTCGCCATAGCCCCAACTGCGCCGGCTCGTCGTCTCACTGATAACGCCACACTCGTTGAGCGGACTCGCAACGCTGCCCCGCAAACACGCGTCACTGGCACAGACACACAAACCGCAGTTGAGGCGTTTCTCGCGGACACTGACCAAATCGAGTCAATCAAGCAGGAAGCACGTGCAGAGGCAGCAGCACGCGCGGCTGAGTGGGGATTTACTGACCAACTTGAATCAACCGAGACTGAGACCAAGGTCACCCAAAACGAGAACCATCCGTCTAAGGATCAGACAGTCGTCCACTCGATGCAACAACAGACGAACGATCCACATGACAGTGAACCTGATACAGGGGCTGTTAATGATGAAACAAGCTATGATGACCCCACGAAGAATATAGATGGGTCATCGAGTCAATAACATATCATCGTTGTCATCATCTCCTCCAGTTTTCTGTTGTAAATATAACTCAATTCTCTCTTCCCCAAGACGATATTGAGCCGTTTATTACCACTCAGTTCTCAGTCATTAGTTCTCAGCTTTGAGGAGACACTTCTGGAAAGCAAGAATAGAGCAGGAGTACTGCTGCCGTCATCGCATCGCTATCTCAGATGTTTGATATTCGCATCCAAATAAACGTGGAGGAATCCTGAGCGTGGGAGATTTCAGGTTGACAGTCGCACCGAACCCACAACACGGTGAGAATCCGTCTGAAGTTCACATCCGCGTGTGTGGAGACTGGCACTGTGCGCACAGATGCAAATGCGCGGAGGCGTCTCGCTCTGTGAAACACAATTTAATATGATGTAATGGACAGACTACGAATTCAACTCCATGTCTGAAGCCCGAATCAGCAGGACAAATAAGCCAGTCACAAGCGCGTCAACTTGCCTCGGGATCGAATTAAAATGTTGAAATTATCAGTGAAATTTTACTTTTACTGCGTATTACAGTAGACGAAAATCGGAATTAACCGATTGAGATTGAGATTAATATCGACGATTCCATCGTGTAGTAATCGCACTGAATATTTATTATTGATCTTTATGATCTGCTGATTCCATTGTCTCTATCTGGACTGGAATATCGACTTCATCACCAGCGTGCGTCTCCTCGCGAGGATAATCGTCCGATTGCTGTTGTCCACCATCAGTCATTGGTTTTGCAGTATCAGCAACATCGTCAACAACACTACCGACGAGATAACCAACAGCACCTCCAAGTCCAGATGAAAGTCCAGTCACAAATGGACCAACACGAGCGCCCGCAGCAGCACCGACCTGACTCCCGAATTTTGCCCCACGCTTTGCGTTTTTGTCTTCCGAGCCATTGTCCTCAGATGAGCATATTGGATTTTTCATACAGAAATCAGTACGTCCTTGCTATACTTGTATGCCCCGGCAACTGATGCGGTCTTTTTAGTCGGTGGACATAATATACGAGTTCTGACATTATTAACTATTAACCGTCTGGATTTCTTTCAATTAATTGGATTATAACAATGTGCCACTTTGGTGATTACACGGACGATTGGGCGTATGAGTCAGCACGTGAGGATGAGGAAGCAGAAGACGAGATAGACGAACCTGAGTCACCATTTGCCGATATGGACGAAGCTGAAGACGTCCGTATTGTGACTGACGGCGGCGACGACGACGAGTAGCTGGATACTGCTGACTGTCGCACGCGACACGCGTCGCATAGGGCTACCACTTTTTTGAGGAGAATAACACCACTAAGCGAGGAGTATCCGAACAATGCACACAGACATGTATGGTAAAATAGAATATCAATCGTGGTTGCGGTGCTGTGAGACGAATTTCAAACTGGATGATACGTCAGTTACTTATCATCGGAGGTAAAATCGTCAGAACCCTCAATTGTCGTGACGGATTATTATGCGTATGAGTACTGTTACCGCGACCTATATCGAAAATCGCGAGCGGGTTCAGCCGGATGATGTAAATAACTATGGTACCGCACACGGAGGAAATGTTGCTAAGTGGATGGACGAAATCGGTGCGATGTCAGCAATGCGTCATGCCAATCATACGTGTGTCACCGCTCGTATTGACCGATTAGATTTTGAACGCCCAATTCCGCAGGGCGATACCTGTATTATCGAGTCATATGCATATGCGACTGGGGAGACGTCAGTTCGCGTTCGACTTCGGGCATACCGTGAAAACCCACAGACTGGCACGCGCGAACGAACCACTGAATCATACTTCGTATTCGTCGCTGTCGATGAAGAGATGAATCCAACAGCAGTTGCAGATCTCTCTGTGGAATCAGAACGCTGTCGGAGACTTCGCACAGAAGCACTTGAGGGTGAACGCGATATGAATCCACAGGATTGATTTCCTCCACACGAGTAAAGCTGGGGATTCCCGGATAAGGAGATGAGGAAATGAGGATTGCGCGTCTTCTCGGCGGCTCACAGACGCTTTCGCGTGGTCAGCCTCACAGGTTGCCGCCCAACTATGACTGAGGGCGTATGTTTCAGCGCATGTAGCCCGGTCAAGCGGATGCCTTCCTATCTGCACATCACAGACACCCACGATGTGGGTGGTCGGTTTTTCAACCGGCTGGTCCGCATGGTTCGCGTCAGCTAAGGTGTTACGCTATGCATGGTTCTCCGCTCTGAACCCACAGTCTCATACTCATTGTATGGATCTGGAACGTCTGTGTGCGTGTTCCGCTTGAGCTTCGAATGGTGAAAACTACATTCCTACGACTGTTAAGTCGTGATGTATCATCAATACCAGAATTGAGGAGAGTATATTTTCAAGCCGTTGCAGTTAGCACCCGATGGAGTTCATGAGCTCGTCTGTAATCACTCTGTGATTGTCCTCCCTATTCTGTCGTACATTTGACTGATTATTTCTCAAGTGCTCGCTCCAGACTGCTGGCGACACTCTTAGCTTTTTTTGCAAGTGCTGACGGAATATGTCCAGCAGTAACTGCCGTGTTAAGTTCATCATCGTCAACACGCTCTACTGTTCCATCTGGATATTTAATTACATCAACGTGAAGATCGACATATCGAACTGAGTCGGGGAAGCACTCAACAGGGGTACATATATTCACGTACGTTCCCTTGTGATCACCGTCACGACTCCGATATACCGTTGGATACCACCATCGTCCTTCTCTGACTTTTGTGACGGCTGTATCACCAGATTCCCGAGGAGTTCCGAGTGCATCGTATGTTCCACTTCCATGTCCAGAGATTCTTCGTGTCACTTCGATACTCCCATCAGCGTCCCAATCGGTGACTTCTCCTTGACCCAGCGAAAATGCATGACCCTCAGGCTTTCCGTGGTAAAGTTCGACTCGGTCCCCTTCTGTTGGTCCAAACTGCTGTGTCACTACCTCAAACGGGAATTCGTTGGTCTCTGTTATACTAACGTTTCCAGCGTCCCCACACAATGCCTCAGCTAAATCAACGCCAGCGCTTGCGGTCTCCCCGGCGGCTTTGATTCGGTGATGACCATGTATTGTCGTTACGACGTTTCGTCTGATGTCATCCAGTGCAAATCGCGATTCACGACCAAACCAGAGCCATCGTCCCGTCGATATGGATTCTTTAGTCGCTGTCCCATCGGAGATCATCTCAGCACGCTCGATAGCTCGATCAAGTCCCGATTCTAACGCTGTGAGCGACGCCTGGGTTGCTGCATGATTCCACTCAATCCCCCATCCTGTCGGCAAGTCAGTATCAATCAGTTCGACCATCCCAGCGAGCTCCCGTGCTGCTTCATCATCGTATGTATCGACCGTGATATCCTCACGACCCTGTATCAGTGTAGCAAGGCCACCGTCTGCCCGAAATGTCGTTCCGACTACCGAATCTGCCTGCTGGGTGGTATCATTCCATGGAGGGATGCTGCGGTGACTTTGGACGGTCATTATATCACCTTGCTCAATGTACTCATCAGTATCGTCATATGGGAGATATCCCTCAGCGACACTTTCGTCTGTGATATCTACATCGCTGAGTTCGGATTCAGTCTCAGTCTCAGTCTCAATATCGGTCTTTGCCGCTGGGATGAGCGCGCAAAGTGCGCCTGATCCCTTTGTGTCTGTAATCTGTGCAGTGAAGATAACCCCTGGTGGCGTTGTGTCATCCCATGCAAGTGTGTCCCGCCCACATGAGGTGAGCACATCTGCAATTGATCTAACTGCAGATTCTGTCCCGTGTATGCCGACTCCCTGGTGGTCGTCTGTTGTACTGACTGTGACATTGTTATATACAGCATCGAAGTCAGCATCGAACCGCTCGCGAATCACTGGCGAGGCCTGCACTACGTCATAATTAGCGTCAAGAAGACGCTTTGTCACTGCTGTGGCGTATATCCCACGCACAGTGACACGAACGGTATGATCGTCAGTCTCCATAACAGTCCATATGCATGGACGATTTTGAATGCTATCGGTCCTCCCCCGATTTCGTGTTTTGATTTGATCAGAGGATAATCATGATTAATGATGCATGCATATAGGACGGAACGATTTGAGCTGATAAATTCACAATATGATATTGTTACTGAATAGGTGGTGGCGAATCATGACAGAAATAAAATTATCATATATTTTCATACGATGGTGGCTTCTGAGATAGCTTTTGATAAATGCTGATTCTAATAGAACGCAGCGACCACGGTCAATTGACAGATCAGATTTCTATTGTTTTCCTCACACTTGTTGGGGCTATAATTTCCTTGTTATTATTCGAAACAGATCGGAACACGCAGATGAGCGTTCCAACTCAACGTAACTGAGTGTGGGTTCAGAAAGAAGCAATGCTCAGGCACAAACGACTCATAAAAAGCTGTTCACGACAACTGATATGTTTGGTCAGTAATAATCGGTGCGTATACAATGGTCAGACCTCAAGACCCCATAGAGGAGGCGGCTGATGACTCACTTGACCTCTATGACATTGCAACATGGGAGGTTCGCAGTCGCACCGACAGAATTGCGTCTGTGCTCTGGTGGCTTCTTGCGGGGTCCGCACGTGCTATTATTATTTTTATCGCGCTGACATTGTTGCTTGCTGTTGGTGGACTTGCTGCGCTTACAGATCCACAAACAGGAATATTGACCGCTTTGTCAGCAATCCCAGCCGTCGGGCTTGCTGTGTATGTTTCATTGACAGATGTCACCGAGACCGAGCCGATATTATTGCTTGTCGCGACATTTTTACTCGGGGTTCTGACGGCGAACTTTGCGGCTGTGCTCAACACGATTCTTCGACCATACTTCATTGGACTTGGATTTATTAGTTCGATTGTGTTTTTCTTCCTCGTCGTTGGTCCAATTGAGGAGTCTGTCAAGTTATTAGCTGTCAGACTCTATGCATACAGTGATGATCGATTTAATTCTGTTCTTGATGGCGCTGTCTACGGCGCAATGGCTGGCTTAGGGTTTGCGGTCATCGAGAATGCGCTGTATATTGCTCGACAGCTACCAAATAGTGGACTTGATCTCGGATTAGGGCTTATTGGTGCTGGTGGTGGCATAACGGCTATTAGAGCACTTGCTGGTCCCGGTCATGTTATTTATTCAGCAATTGCTGGTTACTATCTTGGTCTTGCAAAGTTCAATCCTGGTCAACGGGGACCAATCGTGATGAAAGGAATATTACTTGCGGCGGTGATCCATGCAACATATAATGCGACTGTTGGTATCGGGTCGGGAGTTATTGCGTCGATTACCGGACTAACTGGGATTCTTCCCTATCTCATATACGTTGTTTTCTATGACAGTCTCTTTGGTCTCATGTTATTCATTAAGATACAGCGATATCGTAGCAGCTACCACCGTGTGCACTCCAGAGGGAATGACATTGAAATGACCTCAGATGAAAGCGATGTGAATTAATCATTGCGTTTTCTCAGGTGTATGTGCTCGTGTTATTCACTTCCTGTGGATTGTGGCTTCGTACACAGCAAATCGACGTAAGTGTGAAATCCCAGCTCAGCTGCAGATAAGCAAGGTGAGCACCTCGGGGTTTGATGTGATGCTGATGCTGATGCTGATGCTGGCTGATGCTGATGCTTGCTGTGCTGTAGGCGGCTCACGCGATTTCTTTATGTTCCGGAAGAAAGATGACTGTGTTCGCAATTGAAGAATAACTGATCGTTATTCAAGTGACTCACGATAGCCGCTGGTGAGTTGCTCAACATACTTTGCAACAACATCAACCTCAAGATGAACAGGGTCACCGACAGCCTTCTCTGAGAGCGTTGTGACCTCATACGTCGTTGGAATAATCGCGACACTGAATTCTTCTGAATTGCGCTCAGCGACTGTCAGACTAATTCCATCGACAGTAATTGATCCTTTTTGCACGACGTATGGAGCAATCGACGTGGGCAAGTCAAATCCAAAGGTCCAATCATCGCCAATACGATCAATTGAGGTTATCTGGGCGGTCATATCAACGTGACCTTGGACAAGGTGCCCATCGAATCGATCATCAGCTGCGAGTGCGCGTTCGATGTTTACGTGGTCACTGACATCAATCTCACCGAGATATGTTTTATCAATAGTTTCAGCCGCAAGAAACACCTCAAACCAACCGTTTGTATCCGCTGTCGGTCCCTCGGATGACTCGACGGTGAGACATGCACCACTCACAGCAATTGATTGCCCATGTGTAAGTTCTCTTGCATCGATCGCTGTAGGTGGTTCAATGCGAAGTCGTCGACCACCCTCATCTGCTGTTGCTGCGGTCACTATTCCAGTTCCCTCGACAATACCAGTGAACATACTATATCTATACACTTATGATGGACGTGAAAAAACCTCCCGAATTACCGGGTGTATCACCTAATTATCGGGTTTTCCGCCCAACGAAGGATATTATCTCACAAGAAATTTTAATTCAACTCCTGAGATGTCGATATATCGGTGTATGTTCTCTCAGCAGGAGACAATATCGGATTCCACGGACAAATCCCGTTGAGCGAACGAAGGGGAAAGTGTGAGTGAAATATATAAAATTTTATATATTTTCAGATTTCAATGCTTCGACACCAGCAAGAGGTTCTCCAGTGAGCGCACGGATATACGCTCCGCCGGCAATTGAGACGTGATCAAAGTCCGCTTTATCCATTCCGTACATTTCAATTGCCCGAGAGGTATCGCCCCCACCGACGACCGAAAAGCACTCGCTCTCCGCAATCGCTTCAAGAATTCGAACCGTTCCAACAGCAAAATCTTCATTCTCAAATGCACCAAGGGCACCTTTTAGGAAGACTGCATCAGCATCACGAACCATCTCAGCATATACTTCTGCCGTTGCGGTTCCAATGTCCATAAACGAGACAGTCTTTTGATTGATTGAATCAACGGCGACCTCTGCACGTTCGCCTGCATCGTGGTATGCAAGATCGCTGGCGAGTGTTATTTGATCAGAGCGCTTTGTCAGGATTGATTTGATTACCTCCCTATTGCGCTCCCACTGTGTGTCATATCGGTCAGTCTCGGAACCAAGATCAAAGCCGACTGGAACGCCTGTGGCACGGAGGAATAGCTCACCAACGACACCACCGAATAAAAATTCGTCAACGCTCTCACCGAGATTATTGATGACGTCAATAACGTCGGTTGCTTTTGTCCCACCAACAGCCATAATGACAGGGCCATCAAACGATTTGTTTGCAATAGCGGTATTCGCGTTATATTCAGCTTCCATCACACGACCAGCGTATGATGGAAGTACACAAGGGAATCCAACGAGGGATGCATGCGAGCGATGTGCGGCCGAATATGCATCATTGACATACGCATCCACGTGATCAGAGAGTGACTGTACAAATGCTGTATTGGCTTTTATTTCTGGGTCCGCCTCAGGAAGTTCATCCTCACACATACGCGTATTCTCTAACAGTAATACATCCCCAGGTTCAGTTGCGTTGATTGACTCAGCAACTCGCCTGCCGTGGGTATCATCAATAAACTCAATGCTACAATCAAGATGCTTTTCGAGTACCGCCGCATGTCCCTCAAGTGAAATGAATTCATCACCTCCGGGACGACCCTGGTGTGCAAGAAGAACAATATGATATCCAGCGTCTGATAGTTCCTGGATTGTCTGTGCATGACGCTCAAAGCGACGATTATCCTGAACCGTGCCATCACTGATAGGTGAATTTAAATCAACTCGAAGAAGGACTCGCTTCTCAGCGGCTGCGGTCGTGCCCGTGTCTGTGTCTGTGTCAGCGTTGAGGGTATCGATAGTATCAAATGAGGACATAGGAGAGTGTTTTAGTGGTTATTGTTGATTGTCGGTTGCTACGTGAGAGACAATGTAACGATATCATATAATGATTTGAGTCAGAACTCACAGATGCGCACGCGACTACGCGGTTGTAGTCGTATCCGTGTCTGAACCCATGATGAATTGTGCAAGATCAAGCATCCGATTTGAGAATCCAAATTCATTATCATACCATGTCAGAATCTTATAGAGTCCTCCTGCATTCACCTGATTGGTCGAGTGAAGATCGACCATTGAGGAGAATGGAAGTCCGATAATATCTGAAGAAACGACTTCATCATCAGTATAGCCTAAGACACCAGCGAGTGGACCATCATCAGCAGCATCGCGGAATGCATCATTTACATTTTTGATACTTGGTCCAGTCGACAGATTGACCACTAACTCTGTAATCGATCCATTCGGTACGGGGACACGCATTGCCATTCCATCGAGTTTTCCTTCAAGTTGTGGAAGTATCTCAGTGGTTGCTTGTGCAGCTCCTGTCGAGGTCGGAACAATGTTCTCTGCGGCTGCTCGACCCCGTCGCGTCTTTGTCATGGGACTATCGATAAGTGCTTGACTTCCAGTGTATGCGTGAACAGTCGTCAAGAGACCACTCTCGATGCCAAATTCATCATCAAGGACTTTTGCGACTGGACTCACAGAATTCGTCGTACAGGAGGCATTCGAGAGGATGTCCTCGCCAGCATATTCGTGATGATTAACACCGTATACAATCTGTTTGACTGGTTCATCACCTTTTGGTGGTGCAGAAATAATCACTTTGTCTGCCCCTGCTTCTAGATGTGCAGCGGCGTCTGACCGGGTTCGAAAGATGCCAGTACATTCGAGTGTCACATCGACGTTAAGTTGATCCCACGGTAATTCTGTCGGGTCTTGAATATTGTACAGTGGGACGGTTGTCTCACCAACAGTGAGTACATTTCCATCTTGTGAGATGCCATCGGCACGACCCATGACTGTGTCGTATTTCGCCAAATAACCCATATCATCAAACTCCATGACATCATTAATTCCGACGAGTTCAATTGATGGGTTATCGATAATTGCTCGGAGAACGCTTCGTCCAATTCGACCAAAGCCGTTTAAACCGACTCGAATAGCATCATGACTGGAATCAGCTGACAGATTTGATTTTTCACTCATATGCGAGTACACTTCGTACACATACTTGAATCCATATGTTCCGACAGCACTCATCGAAACAGGGTTACCCCCTCAAGAAAGCCAACAAGAGCGGGTCAAAAGACAAAGATACCTTATCGATATGTCTAATACCTAGAGACACGAGTCGATGACTATCATTTATTAAGAAACGCAGTCGTACCGCTGACGACATAGGGATACATAGCGATTAGAGAGATGTCTTATTGATATTCTTCTCCGCGTGAAGGCGTCGGCGCGCTGGGCGTGACTGTCCGCCAGAGTGTGTCTGGCGACGAAGGTATCCCGAGAAGTAGAGATTACAGGTTTGCAGTCTCACTGAACCCCGGCACGGTGAGAATCCGTCTGGGGTTCACGGACTGTGGTGAGTGGAGTGGAGTGGGACTGCTGGGAGTGTCACGCTTCAGCCCTGAAGGACTCTTCTCCTCTATCATATTCGGACTCCTCGGGTTGTTTGTGCTTGGAGAGTCTGGCAGACATCGCCGGAGTTGGAGTGCGTTTCGATTCGTGTACAGCAACCGGGCACCACATCGGTTCAATAGAGGAACTGACCGTTCACCTGAGTGGGTCCGATGATTGTCTGATTGTTTGAGCAGATAAGCCGCCATCGTTGTCGTCGAACTGGCAGGAATCGCCTCATTCTCTGTTAATTCCTGTCTGTATATACGATTGCCTGTCAGCGGAAATCGGGAGCCAATCATCGTCGGATTGAATTGACGTGGTTATTATCGCGCAGGTCAGCTCTGAGTTGTCGGATTCATCTTAGAGATCGAGCCGCCGGGATTCTCCACTGTGTGTCGTGAGGAATTCACCACGGTGATTTTACACGCTGAGAAATAATATCCTGACTCGTCATGCAATATATGTCTGTGGGGAGAAGTCTTTTTATCCAACATACCCTTCATTTAATTGAATGAGAGACGACCCCGACGATCCGTTTGATGATTTCTTTGATGGGATCGAACGGATGATGAATGAGATGACGAGTGATGATGCTACTGGGTTTGCGTCCGAAACACATGTCGACGTGTACACTAATGATGGACAGCTTCGACTTATTGCTGACCTTCCAGGTGTCACGAAAGACGCGATTACGCTTCAGTGCGATGGAACTGTGCTGACAATCTCAGCCGCGGGTGATCGTCGCGAGTACGATGAACGAGTGCAGTTACCAACACGCGTTGATGAGCACAGCGCAGATGCATCGTTCAATAATGGGATTCTTCAAGTGACATTTCAGACATCAGACGACTCAGCGGCGATTGACGTCGAATAATATCCCATCAGCAAAACGTATAGCGTATCAGAGGGCTGAATTTTCGGTTTGATTTAATGCACTATCGGTTGTCCGCTATCCTCAGCGTCAGTATCAGTCGTTGATAATATGAACACTGTTTTTCTCTGAGACCATACGAATTCAGTTCAACTGGAACGCCCGCATGCGCGCTCCGCTTCGAATAAAGAAAGTCGAATTACCAACGACTGAAATGTATATATCAGGGTTATCTTACACTTCTTTGAAGATAGGGTTGATGTTGAGCAGTGACGATTGGTTTGATTACGTTATTTTCGCGCAGTCTGGCGAATCAACGCAGCAAGTTGATCCCAGAAGTCGGCATCGTATTTTTCAGTATCGTCAATCGTCGGTCGTGCATTCGTCTCAGAAACAACTGCTCGCTGATCGGTGACAAGGATATCAACGCCAAGATAATTAATATCAAGTGCTGCTGCCGTTTTTACTGCCAATTCTTGATATTGATCCGGGAGTTGAACACCGTGAGCTGTTGCCCCACGATGAACATTATGTTTCCACTGTCCATGATCTGTGTTCGGACTGAGACCAACGGATTCGGATTCGGACTCGGACTGAGAACGTGATATCCGGCGTTCAACCCCGCCAACAACAGTCTCATCAACAACCATCACTCGGTAGTCGCGTGCATTTGGGAGGAACTCCTGAATTAAATATGACTTATCACCCGTTGCTTGATAGTCATGAACAAGATCAAGATAATCAATAACGCCAAGCAATGAGTCAAGCTCATTCACCTTTGTGACTCCAATGCCACGTGTCGCCGAGTTAGGTTTGATTACAACTGGAAATGAGAGCGTGTCAACGGCTGCAACAATCGCGTCACGATCAACTGGGTTTGAAATAACACGCGTTTCAGGAACCGGAATCTCTGCCCGCTCAAGCATCGCAAGCACACCGGCCTTGTTTCGTGAGGTGAGGACTGCATCCCGATTGTTGACCCATGGAATATTATGACGTGCTGAGACAACACCGCCTTCCATCATTCGCCCTGGATACACAAATCCGACATCATACTCAGTTGTTGGTGACTGTGTAAGGTCGACAGTCCGCTGAGTTGCCTGTAGGTGTTCAACAGTAATATCACGATCAGCAAGTGGTTCCTGCATCCGATCAAATGTGGTTGAGGCAGTCGTGACAGCAAGTGTAAGCATCGCGTGAGTCACCACAAAATGAGTTGGTCACGCACTCCTAAAGCGGTCAGGTTCGACCTATTATCTCACACTATGAGCTATATGAAATCGCGTTTTTACTCATAGATCTGTCGACGGACTCTCCTTGTGCCGGCACAACCCCGTCGGCACTGTAACACTGATTAGCACTATGCCTAGTGTCTCTCTGCGAGACTGCACTACACATATCAGATCCGGGATGCCAGTTTCTGGGGTCCACTCCATTTCAGATAATAAAACTCACGCTCCTAACAACTGTCAATAATACTTACAATCAAGCCGTCAGTTCAGACATACTGACTGAACGTCTCTCAAGGACTTCTCTCCCTGCTGGAGCGTAAGTACAGTGGGTTAAGCAATGGCTCTTGCTGTGGGATAGTCCATACTCGACATCCATTATATATGAACACGATTCAGACACTCGATCACTGACTCAGGCTCAATCAGCTAGCAACATAACTCATGATTTTGTTGGTGATATGTACCGAACGTGGTGTGGACCGCATTAACATCGGTGAACTCGATGGTATCCGTGAGGACAAAAATAGCAATTCAAAAAACTGAGGTCGGCACGGGAACCTCAACCTCGACCTTCACGGCTGGCTTTCGACCGGTTTTCAACCATCCTCGAATACAAAGCCAATGTCGAGGTCATCGAAGTCGGAGAAGTGTCAGAGCGCAACACGAGCAAAACGTGTTGCGTCTGCGAGACAGAAGACGAGAGTCAGCGTGTTGAACGTGAGTTGTATGTCTGTGAGGAGCACGACGATGCGTTCAACGCAGACGCGAATGGGGCGGAGAACATCCGTCTCAATATCAACGAAGAAAGTAACTCCGAGTTTGCACCCGATTTGGGTGGGAATAGGAGTACCGGTTCCGGTTAGTTGGTACAGCCTTCGGTCTCCCTTCATGACTCGTCCAGCGGATTCCAACCGCAGGCACAAGTGGTAAACTGCAAACCCTCAGATCCCAACCCAGCGGTGCGGTACCATTAGATTCCCGCGTTGACGAGACCGAAAGTCTCGTTCGCACCCCAGAAAGCGGAGATTTCTGGGGGCTTCTTCAGGCGTGGGAAGATGTCAAGCGGTGAAATGCACGAGAGAATGTAAGACAGGACAGAAAATTACACTGTTCGTGGTTTGTGGTGTTCTTAATCCACTCACAACGAGTGCTGGTAACGTCCAATTAGGAGATGAGGAGCTTTTGTCCTTTCTCGACGTCGATTCGGCATGGCGGTGATATCTTGTTATACGCACGGCGGAGACCATCCTTCGCAACAGGCGCATCATCGACCTCACAGTAAATAGTAAATACTCGCTCATTCTGTTGAACACGGGCAGCCGTTCCAACGGGCTTTCCGAAGGCTTGTCGCATCCCGTCTGAAACTCGATCTGCGCCGGCACCAGTTGCTTGTTTGTTTTCACGAAGAATCTGGTGTGGGAACTTTCGAAGAACCATCTTATAATTATCTTGTCCAACCTGTTTGAGCATCGTTCGGTTTGCTGAGAGCCGAGCGGACTCAAGTGAGCCATGGCGGATTTGACACTCCTCTTCAATTCGAAGGCTAATTTGAACAGGATAATCCTGTGGTCCTGTCTGGAGGTTTCCCATATTGTGCTGTGCGATTTTCGAACCGGGGATCCCAGTAACATAATCACGCCGTGTGTAAGACGGCTTTGAGAGCTTCCGGTACATAGAAGCGGGCTTATCAGACATAATATACGCTCTTGTAGGATTCAATGTCTATACAGGCTAAAAACGCTTCGAAGCAAGGAGCGATACCCATGTCATTCAATCTCGACCGAGCGGTACTCAAACTCCCATTTATCAAGGAGTGAGGCTGCCCGATCGGTGATCGAAGGGGCAACAAGTATTCCGCGCGTAGCGGGATTCGAAAGCTCTGTTGTGATTGCCTCAACGTATCGTTGAAGTTGACTTGCAGCTGATGGTCCCACTCGACGCCGTTTGAGTTCAATAACGACAGGCTGACCAGCAGTATCCTCGCCGAAGATATCAATCGGACCTGCTTTCGTTTGTCGCTCAGTCGCGATTGGATGAAACCCCTTTTCGATAACCTCCGGTTGATTTAGAATCCATTGTCGAAGGTCCTCCTCGCTTCCAGTCAATTTGAGATCACTTCGATCAGTGACTGCGTACGCAGAGACTGTTTCGACGCGCTCAAATAACACATCAAGCTGTTCTGTGGGATTGCTTCGCGTGCTTCGAATCTGAAGTTGTCCATCACGAACGCTCGCATTATGTGTTGACCCAGGTGGCTGCCAGTTGACCGGCTCACGGTTTTCAGCCGTGTGAACAAGCGCAGTCCCATCAGGTTTGTATATGACGAGACGCTGCCCTGGTCCCAACGTTGAGGCTGCTCGTCCGTCATAATGAACTTCACACCGACCAAACATTGTCAGCAGACGTCCATTCTCGAATGCAGACCCTACTAGCTCGAATGCATCTCGGTGTGTGGGTCGATGAAGTCTCGTCGTGGTCATTACCCGCCTATTGGTATTGCCGTCTTACATCATCAAAAACGGCACGTATGAGTATGGTTGTGGCACCAATGGTGTTTGCAAGCATGTCAGCCGATGAGAATCCTCGTGTCGGAACAATTGTCTGGAGTCCCTCAATTCCAGCTCCAAATACACTCACAGAAATGACCACAACGACTGTGTCACGATAGTCTGTGAGACCAAGTCTTCGTGCACTGACAACTGTCCACGCCAGCGTGGCATACCCAAGCATATGGAGGAAAATATCCACACGGACATTGAATGCGACATCCACCATCATATGACCCTCACCCTGTGGAATAGGAATGATTGATGAAACGAGGATACTGAAAGCACAGCAAAAAGAGGGTATCCACCGTTTGTAAGGACCCTGTTGTAACACCCGGATAGGCAGTCGCATAGCTATTCGTGGATATTGATTGAAGAAAGTAGTTCAGAGAACTGTCGCAACCGAAGTGGACTCCGCCGCCCGCCGGACCGCCAGCCTCCGTCCGCTACGTGTGTGTCGACTCCGATGCCGGATTACAGGCGTTCGACGTTCTTCGCGCGCGGACCTTTGTCCGCTTGCACAATTTCAAACTCGAGATCTTGACCTTCTTCGAGGTCTGGACCGCCAATATCTTCCATGTGGAAGAAAACGTCCTCGTCTGCATCCTCGGTGGAGATGAATCCGTAACCGCCTGTGTCGTTAAAGAAGTCGACAGTACCTTGCGCCATTGCAAGTATATTAATCCCCTGGCTACTGATAACTGTTGTGCGATGTGTGATACCACGGCGAGACATCTTTGATGTAAAAGCTGTGTCTGAGTATGATCCTCGCGTGAACTACTTGACCCTGCTCGCTCACGGCTTTCGCCATTCGTCACTTGAGGGCGGGCTTCCCGTCTCGATGGCGCCATTGGCATCCGCGACCTCTAGCTCTGACGTGCTGGAGAAGCGAAATATCATATAAACCCCAGATGCTGATGGAAAAATTCATAACTAACAGACCAATATGGTTGTGAATCCACTCTGTCGAAATCGAGAGATTGACCCACTCTCACCCGAATTATGTGATAAGACATCACACGCCACTGTGTAACGGCAACAAAATATTTATATAGAATCGCAAACAATCAGCGAGTGAATATGAGTCAACGAATGCAGCAGGGTCAGCCGATGATCATCATGGGCGAAGACGCACAGCGCGTCAAGGATCAAGACGCCCAAGAGTACAATATTCAGGCGGCTCGAGCCGTATCCGAGGCTGTACAATCGACACTTGGACCAAAGGGGATGGATAAGATGCTCGTCGACTCGATGGGTGATGTCACAATCACGAACGACGGTGTTACTATCCTTCAGGAGATGGATATCGACAACCCAACAGCAGAGATGATTGTTGAAGTCGCCGAGACACAAGAAGACGAGGCTGGCGACGGAACGACAACCGCGGTTGCGATTGCTGGTGAACTCCTGAAGAATGCTGAGGAACTTCTCGAACAGGATATCCACCCAACAGCTGCGATTCGTGGATTCAACCTTGCGAGTGAAGAGGCTCGATCAGAAATTGATGAGATAACGCAGGCTGTCGAACCTGGAGAAACAGAGCTTCTCCAGAAGGTCGCTGAAACATCAATGACAGGAAAGAGCTCTGAGCTCGATAAGGAAATTCTGGCTGAGTTGGTTGTTGAGACTGTTGAGGCAATCACTGTCGAAGCCAATGACGGTTCTTACGTCGTTGACCTCGAAAATCTCAATATCGAGACCCAAACTGGACGAGCAGCAGCCGAATCTGAGTTACTCAACGGAGCGGCAATCGATAAGGACCCAGTCCATGACGATATGCCGACCGCCGCTGCGGAGGCAAATATCCTTCTGTTGAATGAGCCAATCGAGGTTGAAGAAACAGATGTCGATACGCAGGTGAATATCGAATCACCAGATCAGTTACAGCAGTTCCTCGATCAAGAAGAAAAGCAGCTCAAAGAGAAGGTCGACAAGATCGCAGATGCTGGTGCTGACGTTGTTTTCTGTCAGAAGGGCATCGACGACCTTGCACAGCATTATCTTGCGAAAGAGGACATCCTTGCGGTCCGTCGGGCAAAGAAATCAGATATTGGCTTCTTAAAGAACGTCCTCGAAGCCAGTGTCGTCTCTGATCTCGATAGTGTTACCGAGGATGATCTTGGATATGGATCAGTTCGACGCGATGGTGAAGATGAGTTATTCTATGTTGAAGGGTTGGGCTCAGAGACTCACGGTGTGACTCTGTTACTCCGTGGATCGACTGATCATGTTGTCGATGAGCTTGAGCGCGGTATCAATGATGCCATTGATGTTGTTTCAACAACGGTCTCAGATGGTCGCGTTGTCGCTGGTGGTGGGGCTATCGAGGTTGAGATCGCCCGTCGTCTCCGCGATTACGCTGACTCTGTGAGCGGACGTGAACAGTTGGCTGTTGAGGCATTTGCAGACGCAGTTGAACTTGTTCCTCGAGTCCTCGCAGAAAACGCTGGGCTTGATTCGATAGACACACTTGTTGACCTGCGGAAAGCCCACGAAAACGGCGACGCAAATGCTGGTCTAAATGTATATAGTAGCGATGTTGAGGATTCATTTGACGCTGGTGTCGTCGAGCCAGCACACTCAAAGGAGCAGGCAATCGCCTCAGCCGCTGAAGCTGCAAATCTTGTGCTCAAGATTGACGATATTATTGCCGCTGATGAACTGAGCACCAGTGGCGACGATGAAGAAGGTGGTGCTCCAGGCGGTGCTGGTGGTATGGGCGGCATGGGCGGCATGGGTGGCATGGGCGGTGCGATGTAATCCATAATCGGATTCAATCAAGTATCTAACACTTTTTGATAGCTGATTGTTCCGATAGTTATTCGGAAAATCTCACCGACAGTAATCAAAAACCGGGATAACTATTCATACCGCTCGTAATTATCCGTCATAATGCAGCCGATTGATCAGTAAGAAGATAGATACAGAAACGAATCCTGATACTGATACTGATACTGATGCAGTTCGGTCAAGTTCCCGAAACTCACAACTGAGCCCACTCACGAAGAGAGGGAGATTCGTTGTTTATATGTGGAGCAGGTGCAATCCCACTGAGGCTGTGGATACGCACCGTCACAGCGGCAATTCCCACACCTTTTTGTTCCAAAATGGCACATATACCAGTGTCGGCCCAGTGGTTACGAACCCAGTGTGGTCGAGCGCCCGAAAACTGGCGGTTCGAGTGTGAGTGTCCGCCCACTCTGGAAACAGGGTGCCCTCTGTGCAAACAACAACCACCGGGCAAACACCACACAAAGTAACTCCGAGTCCGAGTCCGTGTCCGTGTCCGTCGAAATCTGCCGGACTCCCCGAGGCACAAACAACTTCGGGAGCCCGAACATGATAATGGATAGGAGTCCCGGGAGCGGGGGCGGAAGCTGGGGCTGAGATGTGGCACTCCCAAGAGACTGCCCTCGACCGGCCCCATACCGATTCGAACGGTGTGTTGGCTTGGTATTGGGAGTCTGTCAACCCAAACCTGACATTCCCAACTCAACTCAACGCAGCGGTGCGGTGCCGTGGGATTCCTCCGCGTGAACGCGGAGGAGGATGTCAATATCGACCGATATTATGTTGATATTAGATAACACAGAGCAATAGATGATAAGATTCAGAACTGGCGACAGTAGTTGAGTGAGCCTGCTGGAAGCAAAGAGACAACGAGCAGGCAGTATATACGCCTGAGCGGCGAATTATGCAGTATGCAACGTGAGACTCTCTTGTTGAACGCCACGGATGTCGATCAAAACGCTCCGATGTCTGAGGTTGTTCCCGCTGTTGAGGACGCGTTCGCTGCCTTCCAACGTGGCGATGCACAGATGCCAGCGAAGTCCTATATCGAGTTGCCACAGTATAATGGTGATTTCCGCTCCATGCCAGCGTATCTCGATGCCGGAACATGGGATGCAGCAGGGATCAAGTGGGTAAATGTCCACACGGACAATCGCGACCGCTTCGACTTGCCGACAGTCCTGGGAACAATGATATACTCCGACCCTGAGACTGCATTCCCGCTTGCGATACTTGATGGACGAGAACTGACAATGCAACGGACTGGTGCTGCTGCGGCTGTTGCAACTGATCATCTTGCCATCCCTGATGCATCCTCACTTGGGATTGTGGGTGCTGGTGTCCAATCATACACGCAGTTAGAGGCTATTTCACAGGTTCGTCCGATTGAGACTGTTATTGTCGCCGATCGTGATGAAAAGCGTGTGACAGAATTTGTTAACGCATTTGACACCGAGTTCGATGTTCATGCGGGATCAATCAACGACGCAGCCGGGTGTGATGTACTCTCAACCGTAACGCCCGTTGAAGACCCGATTATTCCCCGAGAAGCGGTTGGTGAGCAGACGCATATCAATGCAATGGGAGCAGACGCACCAGGCAAACATGAACTTGCAGATGAGATTCTATTCGATGCAATGATTATTATCGATGATTATGAGCAGACAACACATTCGGGCGAAATTAACGTTCCATGGCGGACAAATCAGTTAGATGAGAGTGATATTAACGCCTCAATTGGCGAGGTGGTCATCGATCAACACCCAGGAAGAGATGAGAAGACTGGCATTTCAGTGTTTGATTCGACCGGTCTTGCAATTCAAGATGTCGCGGCTGCGCACATTGTCTATGAGCACGCACGTGCAAATGATAACGGATATAATTTTGACCTTCTGGGCTTTGCAGAAACAAATTAATTTCTTTGATATCCAACCAACGAGACGCTCTGATAGAGAACACGGGCTTGTGCGTCTGTTCAAATTCTTCTACCTGAGGACGCTTTCGTTTTTCGTGTTTCGTTTTTTGTCTGAAATAATCAGCAGTCACGTTCGCCAATAGATCAACTGCCCCGCGCACGGTGGCGCCGGGCTCATCAGTGAACTCGACCTCTGACCCAATTGGGTGGACTGGTGTATCCAGTCAACTCGGCGTCCTTGCTCCTGACTTCAGAGCGTATTGACTGACACTCCTCCGCCCAGACGGCTGATGGCCCCGCCGGAGATACAGGTTTGCGACGGACTTCGCTGCCCGCCGGACGTAGTCCGGAGACCGCGTTGCAATCCGCATGATTCTGCTTTCCACACGACTGGCACTCGAACTGGTAAGCGTGCCGGTTAGCATCGTGGGTGAACCCACACTTGTTACACCGCTTAGCAGTAGTTCGTACCACAGTGATTTTGTTCAGTCATAATCATGAGAGAAAGATGTTGAGCGGTTTCTTGCGCTCTTATTGCTGAATAAAATATCTATGTTTTCAACTGCTGTTAGACGTGTTTCGTGGGTTTGTCACATCCACAAACAATCCCTCGTACTCGGCTTTGTACTCCGCGAAGTACTTCAGTTTCCGAGACATCCACTCTGAGTGCCAGTCTGCTTCGGGCAAATCCTCCCGAATCTCGTCCAATTCCTCGAAGATGGATTCCATCACAATCGTGTTCGAGGGCTTCCTCCATGGTGCCGTTCGCTACGCTGTGGAGGACATGTTTCATGTGCCGTTGCTCGCGTCCCGAGAGCGACCCGATGGTGCGGTGGGCGGATTGTGTCCCGGTCTGCTGGAGATTACCACGTGTTTTCTCGAACTCACGGCGGGAGTGGTTGAGTTCCGTAGTGTCGAAGAACCGCGCCGTGCCAGTCACGGCAATCTGGGTGAGGCCGAGGGCTTGATTTTGTGTTTAGCGAGTTGGTGTGGCACTCGTTCCACGCGAGACAACTAGCGAGGTGACACCCGTTGAGCCACTCTTCGATGGTATTGGAGAGCAGTTGCTCATCCTCGTCACTGCGGAGCGTGAGGTAAGTGATAAGCGTTCGACGGTGGTACTCGTCCGACGCTATACATTCAACTAAGTATTATTCAGTTATGAAATTCAGGTCCAAGTGTCGGCTTCAACCCCGCCCACGGTGGGGCGGGGAATCCGCCTTGATTATCGTTTGAAGCCGAAATCCGAACTGTGTGCTCACATGTCAGTAGTGCAATTCAGTGATAACACAGTCGAGTTATCATTCAACAACATGTCGACGATCGTACGAGCCAAGCCGTTTGACCCATCCGTCAGTCGCAATTGATTCAATCGTGGTTAATGCTTCTTGAGCCCGCGATTCATACAATCCAGCCTCAAAGTCGATATGAAATAAATAATCGCCTAATCGATTGCCGCTCGGTCGGGATTCAATACGTGAGAGATTGATATCACGATCAGCGAACGCTTCCAATAGTTCCAGTAATAACCCAGGATAGTTGGCATTTGGATAGACAACGACTGTTGAACGTCCACCGGCTGTCATACGCTCAGTCTCAGGAGCAACGACAAAGAATCGCGTCGCATTTGATGACCGATCTTGAATATCCTCTGCAATGACAGTTAATGTATCACCCGCATTTGCTGGATGACCAATTCCGGCGATAGTTGGATCTTCTCGTGCGCGTTCAACGCCACGGGCTGTGCTTGCAACTGCCTCAACGCGCACATCAGGATAGTTATCTTCAAGATATGACCGACACTGTGCAAGTGCCTGTGAGTGTGAGGCGATTACTTCGAACTCTGAGGACTGTGCAAGAAGCGCATGCCGGATTGGGGTGACAATCTCCTGTGTGACTGCTACGTTACTATCAGCAATCGAATCAAGCGTCTCAGTGACACTTCCTTCAATGCTATTTTCGATTGGGACGACACCCCGTTGATAGTCCTCAGTATCGACAGCAGAAACGATTGCAGAGACCGATTCCTGGAAGACAACATTATCATTAATAGCGCGGGCAGCCCGGTGTGAATATGTCCCTGCTGGTCCGAGCGTGACTATCTGCATAGCAATCTCTACTTGAGGGGGTCAGAAAAATTCTCGGGCTCACGCAGTCTGACAGAATTCGACGAAATTTTGGAGGATTTGGAGACCCGTCTCTCCGGATTTCTCGGGATGAAACTGTGTCCCAAAGACGGACCCTGACTCATCAGCCACGACTGCAGGAAATGCGCCTTCATAATCGGCTGTTGCGACAATCGCGTTTGAGTCATCAGGATCAGCGTAATATGAGTGCACAAAGTATGCATATTGTCCATCAACATCATCAACAAGCGGGTGTTCGCGGGTAATCGAAAGCTCGTTCCATCCCATGTGAGGAACCTTCTGATCACCATCGAAACGACGATTCCGTCCTGAGATAAAATCAAGTCCTTTTACCTCTCCTTCACCAACGTGGTCGGCTTCTTCACTGCTTGTCAAAAGCATCTGCATCCCGAGACAAATTCCGAAAACCGGCTGACCGCGATCGACAGCAGCAGCGAGTGCATCCCGAAATGGACCTGCATTTTCCATTCCTTCACTGAATGCTCCGACACCTGGAAGAACAATCCCATCCGCAGCAGCAAAATCCTCTGGATCGGTCGAAAGCGTTACTGATGCTCCAGCACGCTCTAAACCTCGCGTCACTGACCGGAGGTTTCCAAGCCCATAATCAACGAGTATAATATCTGTAGCCGTTTGGACGCTCATAGCAAAATATTCACACACATCGCTAAAATTGTTTCTGACGGCGGAGGAAACTGAACAATAATATTGAGATGAGAATATTTGATTTCAGTAATCAAAGCGGGTACTCTCGTAATTAACCCGACATATTTACCCACATTGACTGTGGAATGATATATACTGATGTCGTCCCGACGCAGGTTTCTTCAGAGTATTGCTGCAGTCAGCACAGCCAGTATCGTAGCCGGATGTACTGGATCGACTTCCAGTAATAACGCCGGAAGTGGAGACCAAACAACAGCAACGTCAGATTCAGTCCCCTTCGGTGACAACCGGGCGACGTTCTATATGTCACCGAGTGAACCACAAGAACTGATGGAAGCACAGTACGCTCCAGTGAGAACAACCCTCCAGCGTGAACTTCCAGTTGAGACCGCAACACTTCGGTATGCAGCGGGGTACAGTGCTGTTCTGCAGAGCCTCGCTGGCGGAACCGGAGACATCGCTGAAACCGGTCCATTTGCCGCGGCACTTGGCGTCGATAATGATCGATGTAACATCATCTTACAGCGATATGGATATGGATCATGGACGTACGCATCAGTCATTGCAACGCAGGAAGATTCCTCGATAGAATCACTCTCTGATCTCGAAGGCGAACGAGTTGCATTCGCAGATCGGCTATCGGCGTCTGGTGCATTGTATCCATTATTCATGTTGAAGCAAGCTGGATTGACTATTGGAGATCTTCCGACCGACACTGGGGATGCATCGTTCACTCCGCAATTCTCTAGTCACGCTGAAGCGTTTGCTGCGCTCGAGCGAGGACAGGTTGCAGCTGCTGGCGTTGGGAAGTTCATTACACTTGATGATAACCGTGAACTAAAAGATGGGTTCCGATATATTGAAACAACAACCAGCATCCCTCGAGCACCAATCGTTGTGAGCCCAAGGCTCTCAGCAGATGAGCAAACAGCTGTCAAAGATGCATTAGTCACCGCCAGTGAATCGATTTATCTCGGTGAAGATGGAGAATCAGGCACCGAAGATGACCTGTGGTTCAGTGATGTTCGTGAAGCAGATGATGAGACATACCAACCAGTCGTTGAAGTGGCGGACGAACTCGGTGTCACGACTGACCTTCTCGACTCATAACTGTCCACCAGTCGATATCTTCAATTATCCACTATGCCACATGTCTCGCTGCAGAACGTCACGAAAGTGTTTGGTGAAGATACTGTTGCACTTGATGATGTTTCGATTGAAATTACCGCAGGTGAGTTTGTTGTCATTCTTGGTCCTTCCGGCGCTGGAAAGTCAACGTTACTTCGGATTTTAAATGGATTAACGGAGCCAACGACAGGGACCACACAGATTGGTGGGTCCCCCGTCTCAGAGTCTGGTAGTGATGTCGGGATGGTGTTTCAGATGCATTACCTCATTGAGTCATTATCGGCATATCGGAATGCACTCACAGGTGCACTCGCTCGGACAAGCAATTTAAAGAGTGTTCTCACGCTGAATCGAACAGATGATAAGCGTGCTGCGCTTCATGCGCTTGAGACGGTTGGGCTTCTTTCCGACGCAGAACAGCGCGCAGGAACAATGTCTGGTGGACAGAAACAACGTGTTGGGATTGCTCGGGCACTTGTGCAGAACCCATCATTACTCTTGGCTGATGAGCCTGTCTCAAGTCTCGACCCAAAAGCAGCCCGAGACGTGATGAGATATATGAGGCAAGCCGCGCGTGAGCGCGAACTCACAACGATTGCAAGTCTTCATCAGGTCAATATTGCCCGTGAGTTCGGAGATCGATTTATCGGTGTTCGTGATGGAACAGTTGTTTTTGACGGCTCCCGGGCAGAGTTGTCGATGGATATTATCGATGATATATATTACACCGATTCTGAAAGCACTCCCATCAGCCGTGGAGAGACAGAAAGTTTCGCTCATGACTCAACCACAGCAAGTGACACTGGCGTAACCGCCGACAGTGAGAACACCGCTAGTCGTAATCATCACACGAGTGCCAACACTAACGCTGAGACTGAGACTGATGCTGATACTGATACCGATATTGACACAGGAGAAGCACAATTATGAGCACAGATACAGTCGATGAGATTCTCTCTCGAATTGAACGTGCAGTTCTTATTCGACGTATATTCTGGATTATCGTAATTACACTCGCTGTCGGTGCTGTCTACTTTGGGACCGGATTTCTTGGCGCTCGTCCGGTGCCCGAGCTTATCCGCTTTGCACAGTTCGAGTTCTTTGCTGCTGAGCTTATCAAATATGCACAGCCAAATTTTGTTGATCTGATATTTTATACCCAAGAGAATAATATCACAGGTCTTGCCGCAATTATTGCAAGTATTACACACCCCGGGTCGATTGTCTCAACGATTATTTCACTCCGGAGTAGCCTGATTATCTCTGCAGTCGTGATGACACTCACGATTGGTGCGGTCGGAACAATCCTTGGATTTCCATTTGCGCTCTTCTTCGGTGTCCTCGGGGCCGAACGCGTCACTCCGTTCCCATTCAATTTCATCTTTCGCGGGGTAATGTCAGCAATTCGAGCGATTCCAGCGCTCGTTTGGGTATTTATATATGCAGCTCTTGTTCCACTCTCACCATTGACAGCGATGCTTGCAGTCGCAACGGACACTGTCGGTAACCTTGGTCGACTTTTCACAGACGAGCTTGAAGAAATCGATGACGGACCAATCGAGGCAATTCGCTCGACTGGTGCATCCCGAGTGCAAGTTATAAACTTTGGAATGTTATCACAGGTGTCATCATCATTTGTTGCCTGGACGCTGTACATTCTTGAGATTAACACTCGAATTGCAATCTCACTGGGTGTTGTTGGGGCTGGCGGACTCGGGCAGTATATACAACAAAATCTTAATCTGTTCAATTCTTTCCGTGCTGGGGCCGGGCTTGTAACACTTCTTGCGCTCGTGCTCTCAATTGAGCTGCTATCATCACGACTCCGCGCCCGACTCCGTCCATCCGAGCATGACGCCAAAGGATTATTCGAGTCACTTCGCGAGCTCGGTGATCCTGATCGGTGGCTCGGACGGACGACTGAGTGAGCTAGTCTTTATACTCCCCGAGTCGTGACTGACCACCTGACGTTGCATCGACCGTGTCGTCGGCCGCACTCTGTATACCAGCAAGCGAGGCTGCACTCTTGATAGCATTCACAAACGTTGTTGACTGGCTCTGGTCATACAGTGTTGCTGCGGGGTGAACAGAGATAACAACCCGATATGACTGATTACCAACTCTGATATCGGCAACATCACCAGCAGCTGTTGTGACTGCGACCTGACGATCGAGTAAATGCTCCGAGGGGACCTTTCCAAGCGTGACAATGACCGCTGGATTGAGAGTCGAGAGTTCATGTTCAAGATATCTGCGGCAATTCGAGAGTTCCTCAGCCGACGGATTCCGATTATCAGGTGGCCGACACCGCACACAATTCGTAATGCGAACTGAATCACGACTGACGCCGGCTTCGCTCAGAGCGTCATCAAGGACATCCCCTGAACGCCCGACAAACGGCTCGCCATGTTCATCCTCGTTCGCACCTGGTGCCTCGCCAATGAACACTAGCTCAGCGTCAGTAGGACCGACTCCATTGACAATTTGTGAGCGTGATTCCACAAGACCTCGACAGCGTTTGCATGCGGTGACATCAACTCCATCAGTTGTCGCTGTCGACCTGGATGGATCAGTCGCATCAGTATGATCCTCGCTGGCATCTTGACCGTTGGTATCATCAGTAGGCATACTACAGACCTGAACGGTAGGAACTTACGCATAACGGTCAGTCGGTGATTGATTACCGAAACGCATCATAATTCACCTCAACGGTTCCATTGACGAGCGCCTCGAGCAGCCTGTCGAGCAACACGAACCGGTTCAGGACGACCTCCAACTGGTGTGTACGCTCGAATGATTGTCTTCGCAGCTTGCGTATCGATCTCAACTGCTCTGAAGAACAGTGTATGATGATCGTTCATATCACTCTCAGAGCTATCCACTGATATCACCAGCCGTTCACGATCCGGGAGCTTCCGATATTGCGTTAATCGCTGCTCAAGTGCATCACCCTCAAAATGCTCTCGTAAGGCTGATTCGAGCCCAGTGCTTCGCTCATAGGAGACTGCAATCACTGGACACTCTGCTGTGTGTGCGAGTGAAGAAACATCAATGAGATTGAACCACGCTGGAGCGACCCCAGAAACGAATACATACTGGATATCCGGACGACAGAGCTCATCAATTATCGTCCGTATCGCTGGTGTCGCATCAACGCCTCCAACAGTGGCTGTTGCAAATGCAAATCCATCTGTCACTCGGTCCTGACGAACAACTGCACCACAAAAAATGCACTCACCGGTATGTTCGGCAGTCGATTCGGCAATACCAAGTGCGCGCGTCCCAGATTTAATCGTCGGCATATGCGTTCTTATTCACACAAAAATAAGGAAGGTGTCTTCGAGGTGAATCAGATAACTAATAAAATAAGACCAGTAGCAGTGAGAACGGTATGCATTTGTGAACTCGATGAACGTGATACAGTCGCAAGGACCAGATTCTACCTCCTTTATTAGTCGTTAATACTGTGATTTTCTCGTTCAATTAATTAAATCGAGATGGAACACACACGGGAGCAGTTTAACTCAACTGAGTGTGGCTTCAGCTCAAAACAGTGGTCGTACTATCAACTACTGATATTCTCACACATAGGTACAAATAATAGATAAAAGAGGGTGGATTGCACAGAGTATTCCCCTAATGTAATTAGTATGTCTATACTCCCGGCTACCAGCTAGTTATCTTTGATGTCCTTCAGCCGATTGAGCAACTCGTCATTCGATGCACCAATTTCATATTCGACCTCGCCGCTATGATCTGACTGGGAGGTCGAGACACCGTCATCGTCCTCGAGATCAGTCTCGAAGTCTTGATTTTCTTGCTCGGACTCGTCGTAGCTCCCGAATCCCATACATTAAATAATATAATATGAAGCTATAAAAATGGACCGCAGAGTTTAGTGAATAATTCTCTGCGGACATAATCCAATTATACACTGATATATCGGTCAGAGATGTATTACTGCGATTTATATCACAGTATTGTGATAAATTCAATGATGTTCTCTATCCGGTGCATAGGGTCACTACATAGATGAACTCTGGTGTTTGTCTCTGTCACAGTCATTACAGTCACAATGTATGATGACCCTGGAACATAATTTCACACGCACTTCCTCGCGGTTGTGTAAACTGCCTCGGGTCACATCTCCGTTCAAGCCCCGAGGCACTCGCCTTGCTCATCTGTGGATATAGATAGATAGAATATGATTTCATCAGTTGTTATACTGGGCGGTGTGACTTTGCAAAGACAGCTCACGATATCCGAGGGGTATGATGAAGGCGAAGACTGAACAGTATATCCATCTAAGCAATCGTATACGATGGACATACACGCAGTGACAGCAGATGCTGAGGTATTCACATGCAATGCGTATCTTGTGTCCGGTGATCGACCAGTTCTCATTGATGCTGGTGCAATGCCGGGAGTCGCCGATATCATCAATAACACCGTGGATAATCTTGAAGCGGTCTATCTGACACATCAACATACCGACCATGTGGCTCAACTCGATGCAGTCCTTGATCAGTTTGACGCGGAGCTGTATGCGTATAATGACCATCCGCGTCGAGATGGCACTCTTGTAGATGGTGATACTGTTGAAATTGGGGATGAGCTATTCGAGATAGTATACACACCTGGTCATGCATCAGATCACGTTGCGTTCGTCGGTGACACGCGTGTCTTTAGTGGTGATGTCGTCGTATACAACGATGGTGCCTTTGACGACGGGAGTTTTGGACGGACGGACATGACTGGTCAATCACGTGAGCAACTCATCAAAAGTTTACAACGACTGCTTGAACGACTCCCACAAACCGTCGAGGAACTGTATGCAGGACACGGTGATATCTATCGAGGATCGCCCGAAGATGATACCACGGATAGTGTTAAGACGATTATTGAGCGTGCACTCATGCGTGCTGAACGTCGAGAACCAAAATATTCAAATAATTGATTTTAATTCGGGTGTGTCTCCGGGAGAAATTCTGGCTGTCGCTATAATGTCATCCGCCGTGGTTTCAGTGAGCATGTCTCTCTAATGCCGTGTTGAACAGCGGTCTTTGAGCCACGGTGAGACGATACCAACCTGAGATCACTCACAACAATCGCCAGCAAGCCGACTCAAATTCCGACCCCATCGGTCAGCACCGCTATTCAACAGAGCACTCTCTAAGACTTGATCAGAGACAGTCTCTATTGACTTTCACCGAATAAGATCGGTCAGATCATTCACTGAATCGATGACAGCATACGCGCCAACAGATTCAAATGCGTCTTGCCCAGCATCACCGTTAAGCCCGCCGGTGAGGACTCCAACCCCATGATATGTTCGACTCTCATCAGCCGTATCGGCGTTGACAGCTGTCCGCACGTCATCAAGGGTATCACCGGCAAAGACGATTGTCTCTGCTTCAAGTCGGTCTGCGAGCGTTTGCAACGCCCACGGATGCGGTTTTCCTTCGTCCCAATCGTCCATTGTAAATCGGTGTGCTGTTGGGATCGAAAACCGCATGCGATCGAGAGCAATCGAGGCTTCAGCCGCTGGGCGACCGGTTAGAATCCCAATGTTGGCAGTTTCTTGGAGGATATCTATTGTTTCATCGTCAATGAGAACAGGCTCATCGGTAATGTATCCCTCTGTGTCAATCGGTGGGTCGCCACCTTCGAGTTCACGATATCGGTCGCTTCCCAGATAGAGTGCTTGAAATATATCGCGAAGATACTTCCTGTTCCAGGCATCAAGCACCATGTCGTAATCAGCAGCGCTCAGATAATGGCTAACCACTGTCCGCGCTGCCTCAAGACCACCACCATGAGCAGCAACTTGCGTCGTAAACTCATCAAGACTGACCGACTCATGACGGGCTGTGAGAATATACAACGCAACGGCATCAGTCACGTCCCAATCGTTATTAAACCCGCCAGCATTTTTGAATTCGTCTATATCTGTCGGCTTGATTGTCTGATTGTAACACTGATCGACGGTATCAACGACTGCTCGCCGATATGACTGCGAGACGTCAATAAGAACGCCATCGATATCGAGTATAACTGCGTCTGTATTCATATCTTAATTCGCATGAGTGGCAGACTTAGCGTTGTTTATCAGAGAGTGCAACACAATATATTGATTTAAATAGTTATATCCGAAGGTACCAGTATCTACCGAATATCCGTATCGGTCTGTAGGGTATCAGAGCGGTGGTTACATGTCGGTTCAACGATATATAGTGTGTCGCCACCAGGAAGCGAAACCGGACGAGAGGGAACAACAGGAACATCATATCCGAGTGTCGTGAGCCGGCAGTCTGCTCCAACAGTCACAGCAACATCCCGAAACGGTCGGTGAAGTTCTGGTGGGAGATTTAGCGCATATAATAGCTCAACATCGTAGACCGGCTTTGTAGTATGCTGTTTGCTCGTGGTGACAATATCATCATGAACGAATGTCACTGCGTGGGGGACCGAGCACGAAACAATATCAGTAGCTGCGATATCAACCCCACGTGAGGCAAGTGCGCCAGCAACAGCTGGTCGGTTCCCAATACCGACCTCAACAGCAGAGGTATATTGTGAAAATCGCTCAACGAGAGCGTCTTGTGCCAGTGAACACACGGCGGGATATTTATCATACCACCGTACTTAATCATGTCTATGCTCGTCGATATCGTGCCGATCGGGGACCTTCCGGCGCAGGTGAAGCGGGAAGCATCCGCGGCGCTGCGAGGTGTCTATGAGTGTGATGTGACAGTTCATGAAGAGCAATCAATCCCTGACGGCGCGTTCGACCATAGTCGGAGCCAATACCGTGCCGAACAATTCATTGAATTAGCGAGTCGCACTGGAAGTGGTGAGAAGAATATTGGAATTACTGCTGAAGATCTATATTATCGGCGGCGAAATTACGTATTTGGACTTGCGTATCTTAACGGGAACGGGTCGGTTATCTCAACATATCGACTTCAAACATCATCTGATGGTGGACTCAAATCGAAATCACCGGATGCAGTGTTCGCAGACCGTATTCGAAAGGAGGTTGTACATGAAATTGGTCATACATTCGGATTAGAACACTGTGATAACAGCAAATGTGTAATGTCATTCTCACCAACTGTGCGTGAGGTTGATGTAAAGGAGGAGAATCTCTGCGGAAGCTGCAATCGACTGTTGTACTGACTATCAAGTGAAATTTCAGCCATTTATTAGCGTGGGTTGACGACATCTCTCGGCTGAGAGGCCCGTCTCTTCAATTGATGCCCCAGGAATGAGAGCCCTTTTGACTTCCTCCCGCCCCTGAAAAAGCGGGTGTTCCGCTATTTCCATGTCAACGAGCGATCGTAGAGAGGAGAGCGTACACGTTCCATATCCCACAGCGGATTGTAACTAAGTTGACCTTGACCCGAATCCGAATCTCAGCTGTAGTATAATCAGACTGCTATTGAAACTCTACTGGAAGCCCCACCTGCGGGAAGTCCGTCGGTGACAGCTGAGGGGAAGGTCGCTTGCAGTTGTCTTCATTGTGCTGTTTTTATCTGTACGTCATGACAGTCGGTGGTAATATGACCATTGTGTATATCCGAACCCACGCTCAGACTGATTTCACCTGGAACGCCTGGTTGCGCGTTCCACCTCGGAGGCAGAAATCACATATCAACGACTAATAATGAGTTGAATCACATCAAGGAGTGATCAGCAGATAAGGGCGCTCACTCCTCGTGCTTCAGCGCGGGGAGACAATGCCCATGAGTGCACGTGATTTTCAGGGGTGTCATACCGAATGCTCACCGAGGCGGTCTCTTCGTCCTGTTTCACTGAGATAGTCCCGGGATTGCTCTTTTGACCGTGGAATCCAGTTATGAAGCGAACGGACTGCAGGAAGCACAAAATACCCCCGGAACCTCGTCCGGTCTCTCGACGGTGGATAAGGTAGGGAACGAGAACGGGAACGGGAACGGGAGCATGGTACTGCCAGCATTCCATCCCGGAATATGTACTTGTCAATCTCCCAACCCAGTAAGCGGACGCTTATGCGATGCTCCGCCGCTTCTGGTCGAGAGGGTGTCATTTCACAACGGTTACAGGCACGGAGGCACGTTCAACAAGTCCCTTTGCAACACTTCCAACGAGTCCTTCGACACGTCCTGAAAGGGATCGATGACCAACAATAATTCCATCGACAGCGACCTCCGTTGCATGGCTACTGATACACTCAACGGGGTCACCGTACAGTAACGTGGTCTCAATGTCAATGTCATCGTCAACATTAATTTTCTCTTCTGCATCTGCTAACACTGATTTCCCACGCGATTCGGCGTCGGTAATATCCTCTGTGTATATTCGTTCGCCAACTTCAGTATTCGTTGGGGCTGCTCCCACACTCTCAGCATCATCAACGAGCACTCGTGCCTCAACAGCGTGTGCAATCAGTAATGAGCCGCCAGTCTGCGTAATAAGACTCACAGCATGTTCAATTGCATCCATGCTAGACTCAGAGCCGTCAACGGCGACAAGATAATCCATCATATCTATACTGTATATTCGTTTCAGTCTAATATGTTTATGTCGCGAAACAACAAATAAATTACAATATAAAGATATCAGCATAGAATTGACATCCTCCTCCGCGTAACCGCGGAGGAATCCTGAGCGTGAGCGGTGGATAATATTATGTTTATCTGGTTGTCGAACATATCTCCCGTTTATCTCGGCTGACTCGCTTCATTCGTTGCGTGAGCGAGGGTCTTCCTTGATCTTCGATAAAACAAGCTTAATTTACGTATCTGATAGTTATAGTTATTATCGATTATGACTGGTAGTTGTCATTCAGAATGCGTAATGGGCTCACTGCGAGTGTCATGACGAGCTGCAGATTAAAGACAATCACAATGAACATGAAGATATCTTCAAAACAAAACAGCTGTTATGGGGCGTAGTAGTACTCACCCTGTTGTTTTTGTGTGCGATCCAATTGTGATCCTGGTTTGTTAATACGGGGGCGCTGTGTCCGCTCGTCACGACGGAATGTAATATCAAGATCTGAAAGGAAGTCGTTCATTCCTGCACGCATCTCCTGTGGAGCACTTGCATGCCCATACTCCGAGGGCTGACCATCAAACACCATCAGCCGGTCAGCGAGGAGGTCAATCATATAAATATCGTGATCAATAACCAGAACCGTCTCATCATTATTCTCAGCGTAGCGCCGGATTGCTGATGTTGCTTGAACTCGTTGTTCAACGTCAAGATGTGCGGATGGTTCATCCATGACATACAGGTCAGCATCGTCAGACAGACATGCTGCAATCGCGACACGCTGTCTCTCACCACCAGAGAGGTCATCAAGATTGCGCTCCATGATTTGTTCCAACTGCAGCGGTTGTGAAATCTCTGTTTTCCAGTATGAGTTACCGAAGTCATTTGTAATCGATGAGAGGAATGCATCAACGCGCATCGGTTGGTCTATCTCGATATACTGCGGTTTATATGCGATATCAAGTTGGAATGAGAGTGATTGGCTGTCTGGATCGGATTCAAGCGCACCAGTAAACAATTTCGCAAGCGTTGATTTTCCAATACCGTTTGGTCCGACCACACCAAGGACCTCCGACTCATAGATTGTGCCAGGTTCAACCTCAAGTGAAAATTCATCAGCACCATATGACTTTGAGATTGCCGGGTACTCAATAAGTGGTGTTGATTTCGCCGTTTTGCGTGGGGCGTGTTCCTGAAATTCAATTTTATCCGGGCGAATCCGCATATTCTCGTTCGAAAGGAATCCCTTAAGATACTCGTTGATTCCATTGCGAACAGACTTTGGGTCGGTAATAACACCGAAAGCACCAGGCTCACCGTAAGCAACATGCAATGAGTCTGCGAGTAAATCAAGGATTGCAAGATCATGTTCAACAACTAAGACAGCACGGTCACCATCCTCTGCAAGCTCACGAATCAATCGAGCAGCAGTCACACGCTGACCGATGTCAAGATACGGTGAGACCTCATCAAGGAAATAAAAATCACGATCACGAGCAAGCGTTGCCGCAAGTGCAACGCGTTGTAGCTCACCACCAGAGAGTGTGGATAATGGCTGATCAATGACTGGTCGAATGCCCAGACGATCAATATATGAATCAAGCGCCCCTCGTTCATCTGTCGATTCAAGCAGTTCACCAGTCGTTCCGTCGAACTGTCCAGGGATTTGGTCGACATACTGTGGCTTCTGCGCGATCGAAATATCATCCGAGCGTATCCGCTCGATGTACGTCTGTAACTCCGTTCCACGGTATCGATCAAGAACGGCCTCCCATGTTGCTGTTTCAGTTGTCTCTGCGGTATGCTCACCAAGATTTGGAACTAACTCACCTGCAAGTGCGCGGACAGCAGTCGTCTTTCCGATCCCATTCGGTCCAAGGATACCTGTTACCGTGCCGGAGTCAGGGATCGGTAATCCATAGAGCGCAAACGCGTTTTCACCGTATCGATGAACGGGCTCATCCTCAAGTTCAACTGGAAGATTGATTATCTCGATGGCGTCAAAAGGGCACTTCTCGACGCAGATCCCACAGCTTTCACCAAGACAAACATCCTCTGAAATGCGAATCTGATCTGGATCTCCCTCAAATGGCTCGTCGTCGTCATAATAGTCGCTGCGGGTGACAATGCATTCTTTCCCCGTTCGATTCGGCGGACAGTAGTTTGCACACTCGTAGTTGCAACGATCCGGCTGACATCGGTCAAGATCGACAACAGCAATGCTATCGTCCGCCATCGGTCTATAGTGTGACTCCTTCGGTCAACAGAATGCTGAACGTGATGAACCACAACGTAAATGTCATAAACACCACATAAAGATGATCTTTCGCGCCGAACTCGCTCACATCAATACCAACGAGTTTCAACACCGGGAACTGAAGCAACACAAACGCACCCACTAAGAATAGCGTTTGTTGACTCCCAGCAGCAGCAACGCTGGTACCAATAACCTGTCCAGACATGATCGCAGCGGCGACGCCAGCAAGGCAGGCGAGCGTCGTTACTGTGATCCCCCGAAGGTGACCAGACAGGTTACGACCCGTTTCCGTAGCCATACAATAACATCCACTATCGGGCATCAAAAGCCGTTCGTTCCGCTGATGCCAACAGCACTGCTGAATTTCTCGCGCACGACTCGCGAAGGTTTATGACGATTCATTACCTCGTTATCGTATAATGGCTCAGGGAGAGGAGGAGAGGCTTGATGACCTCCCACCGAGTGCAAAGTTAGTGTTTAAAGTGCTCGAATACAGTGGTCCCCTCACGCAGAAGGGGATTGTCGAGGAATCGATGCTTTCAGCGCGGACAGTTCGTTATGCACTCGAACGACTCGAAGACATTGATATTGTAGATGAGGATGTCTACTTTGCGGACGCACGACAGAACTTATATCAACTTACAGAGGCAGTCCCAAAGGCAGCAACTAGCACTGATGGTGGTGAATCAGACTCAGAGCCGGACTCGGAAGTCGAACCCCGTCATGCTGAGTAAAGTGATCTCAGATCAAATTGCAACAAAAGAGCTCTGAGAGAGACAGAAGTAAAATCAATATAACAAGTAGTTTATACATATCTCGTGGCTTCGGGTTTTCTCTGCCCGACTCGTGAGCAAAGTTGAGCCTTTGAGAGCGAGAACTCCATTCGAACATGCTGCGATCCAAAGGCGAGGAGAGATCATGAAGACTGTGACTTCTCGGTATCTGTAAGGACTGTACTTTCTTTATTCATGTAGCAAGAGAACTCAAATTGAACTCAGAGTTCGTCCGTGTCACGTCGGGTGAACGGTAATTTCTGCTCGACGGTCGATAGCTGCCTCAAGATCATCAGCAATGGCGCTCCCACGTGAGACTTGAATGTCCCCTCCGCGACCAACGGTTGCTGTGAACAGATACTCATTATCCGCGCGAATTTCAACGGTCTCACCAACGTGTTCATCGAGTCGAACGACCACATGTCTGGATGTAACCTCAGGCGTGACTGTCATCATGTCATCTGTGACGTCGCGGGGAGTATTACCGCTCGAAGCGGATTTTTGAGAGCTTCCCCCATCACCTCGATGATTTGCTGGATTTTCTTCGTGGGTTCGGACGTCGATATCGATTCCAAGCCGATCTTCGACATCAGCGATACGTCCCCCACCTTTACCAATCACGTATGAAATGTCATCTTCCTCAACATACACAATGGCATCATTCTGTCCTTTGAGTTCAACGTCGACATGCCCACGCGCGATCGAACGGATTTCCCGCTCAATCTCCTGTCGTGCAAGTCGTCCAACTCCGGTTTCTTCACCAGTTGATTCATCATCGAGTGGAACAGTAATGACCTGTCGATTGAATGTATATATCTCATACGCCGGGATGTTTGTCTCAAAGTCTGAAATTTGAATAACCGGTCGTGCGAGATCCTCAGCCGCGAGCCCCTCTGGAACTTTGACCTCTGTTGTGACATCATAGACGGTCTCAACATGTCCATCTTCAATATATACTACTGTATCAACAACTTGTGGGATCATCCCAAGTTCAACACGACCGACAAGTCGCTGAAGCGCATCGATTGCCTCCGTTGCATGGACAACACCGACCATTCCAACGCCAGCCAATCGCATGTCAGCAAAGACACTGAAATCCTTTGTTTTCCGGACTTCATCATAAATCGTATAATCCGGTCGAACAAGCAGCAATGAGTCGGCTGTTTTTGCCATATCACCACCGAGTGCGGTGTATTGGGTCACATCACTCCCGACTTGAAGATCACGAGGCTTTTCCATTGTCTTCACAGCGTAATCATTGTCTGTCAGAAACTCTGCGACTGCCTGTGCGAATGTTGACTTTCCAGCCCCTGGTGACCCAGAAATAAGAACGCCGCGTTGGCGGGCTTCAAGCCGTTCTCGAAGGTCATCTGCAAACTCATAATCATCAAGATCAGTCTTTACAATCGGACGGACTGCAGTGATTTCGATGCCATCGGAAAATGGGGGTCGAGCAACAGCAATACGATAATCGCGGAATTGGACGATTTTCATCCCTGGCTCGCTGAGTTCAACGAATCCAGCAGAACTGCTCCGTGCTGTGGCTTCGATATCATCTGCCCATTCTTTCATCGTTGGTTCATCAGTCGGGAAATCAGCAATCTGTTGATAGTGCATATCACCAATCGCCCCACGTTTAGCCTTCGGGACAGTGCCAGTTTTCAGATGAACTGACATTGTCTGTTCATCGAAGAAATCTTCAATAGCAAGATCAGTGGATGTTGACGCGGCTCCTCGGGGGCGAGGCTCGACATACTCAACAGCTATCCCCTTTGCCTTTGCGACCTCTGATTGAACAACATCACTTGTAAGAAGTGTTGCGTTATTTACATCAGCGACATCACGAATAATCGCATCAATATCAGCGTCACCATCACGAACCGATGCAACACTTCCATTTGTCATTTCATTCTGAGCGTCTTCACCGCTGACGTACTGCACATCAACGTTTCCGTCATCGGCGAGGGATGCGAGTTGCTGCAGTTCCTCAAGTCCATCCCATCCAGTCTCACGTCCATCATTTGCCTGCGATTCAAGCTCACTGACGACGACCTCTGGAACAACGACTGTCGTCGCCTTTGCCGACTCAACGCGTTCGGACACGCGACCGTCAACGACCGCGCTCGTGTCCGGAACTACTTTCATATCTATTGGTTAGTGTGGCAGCGGGATAAGGATGTGACATCACATCGGGTTTTGACTGTCATATCCCAGTGAGTGTTGCCAATGACACTCATCGGGAGGCAAGAGTCGAAGCGATATTCTGCTTGTCAATAATCACAATCGCTTCCGAATCATAAATTCTGGAGAGACGATACTCAGCAGTTCATACAGTATCGAAATTACTTGATTCATTACCCTGAGACATTTGTCACTGGCGATAGCACATGGTAGTATGTCTATCGAGTGCACGAATATTCGTAATGAGTTGGTTTCACTCACACAGACGCTCGTTTCAACCCCAAGTCATAACGACGCGGTTGCTGTCGGTAACAAAATTCAAAATTGGATTGAAAGCAACACCAATGCAACGGTACAACAGGACTCACACGGGAATATTATCGCTCGACGCGGCGGAGGTCCAATATCGCTCGCGCTTATCGGACATCATGATGTTGTTGCCCCTGATGAACAACAGGTGAGGCGTGATGGCGAGTATCGAGTGACAAAGCAGAATGGACGGCTGTACGGACGCGGTACAGCAGATATGAAGGGGTCACTTGCCGCTGCGCTTCTTGCATTTCGTGATATGACTCCTGCTGACGGTCTTGAGGTCGTATTTGCCTCGTTCACCGGTGAGGAAAATGGCGGCATTGGTGCACAGGCGGCGATTGATGATGGTTTTTGCCCAGAGTACGCTATCGTTGGTGAAGGCTCAACGAATTATGCTGGGACAGAACAAACAGATGTTGTCATTGCGCACAAGGGACGGCGGGGGTCGACGCTCACGGCACACGGGGAAACTGCTCACGCGAGTGAAATTGGTTGTGGAATCAATGCTATTTACCGTGCCTCGGATGCAATTGACATCCTTCGAGAACTTGCTGTTGATCCACCGGTTGCGACTGTCATGGAAACAGAGATCAAAGGGAGTATAGCTGTCACTGAGATTGATGGGGGGACTGCATGGAATAGTATTCCCGATGTCTGTCGGGTCACTGTTGATGAACGGACTGTCCCCGGCAAGCGTGTTCCAATTGAGCAGGCAGCCATCGAGGGCGTGACCTGGAGTATCGATCAGGACCTCCCACCGATGGCGTGTAATGACTCGACTTTTCTGAACCTTGTGACAGACGTAGCAACAGATGTACACTCAGCAACAGCAGCAACGCCGACACAGGTGACGAAACCACATGCAACCGACGCTGGATGGCTCTCAGACGCCGGGGCAACCTGTATTGTCGTCGGCGCTGCTGAGCCAGGAGAAGCACACACTGCTCAAGAGAGTGTTTCGATTGATGCCATCGAGCGATGTTATCACATATATCGTGCGGTTCCATCACAACATCACATCAACGACGGTGAATACTGGTTAGATAATTAATATTACGGGATTATTCTGTCATCAAAACGGACGTTGTCTGCGTGCGTGAGCAAAGTTATCTATACGTATTGTTTGGTTTCATCAAAAAGAACGATGATATTTATCCCGTCACCTGACGAGCGGTGGGTTAATTGCGCTACCGTGGTTTGTGATGATAATGTCGGGAGACGCATATACAACACTTTGTGAACAGTATGAACAGATAGCAAATATTCAGCATGCGCAAAGTGTGCTTTCATGGGATCAGCAGGTGACAATGCCAGAGGATGGGACCCCAGCTCGAACAGCACAGCTTTCAGCACTCTCGACTGTCGCACACGATGCACTCACTGATGATGTGATTGCAGACGCGCTGGAAACACTACGTGCCAATGGTGAGTCACTTTCAGCTGATGAAAAGGCGACCGTACGAGAGATTCGTCGAAAACACAAACGAGCGACAGCGGTCCCGGAATCACTCGTCGCAGAGATGTCTGAGACCTCCTCAGAGGCGCTTTCAGTTTGGGAATCTGCCAGGGCGGACGATGACTTCGATGCATTTGCCCCGTATTTACAACGGCATGTTGAACTCAACCGCGAGTACGCTGATCATATTGACCCAACTCGCGATCCGTATGCGGTCTTGCTTGAGGAGTTTGAACCGTGTCTGTCACTCGATCACGTGGAATCGGTTCTTCGAACAATCCGTGAAACGCTTATTCCGATGATCGATGCCATCCGTGCATCAGAGACCACACTGGCGACAGACGCATTCACAGCACAGGGAACATATTCGCCTGCCGATCAGGAAGCGCTTTGTCGAGATGTGCTCACAACACTTGGATACCCATGGGAGCGAGGTCGTCTTGACACAGCACCACATCCATTTTCGATGGGAACAAGCTTCGATGCCCGAGTCACGACGCGATTTAACGAGACTGATCCGCTTGGGTCGTTATTTTCAACAATTCATGAATTCGGTCACGCAATGTATACTCTGGGACTATCGGATGATGCATATGCAACGCCGCTTGGCGAGGATCGAGATCTCTCAGTTCATGAATCACAATCACGATTGTGGGAGAATCATATTGGACGCTCGCGTGCGTTCTGGGATGTGTTACTACCACAGATGAACAAACACTTTCCACAAACAGATACCCTGAGCGTTAATGAAGCATATGAAGCCGCAAATCAGGTATATGAGGACAATCTCATTCGTGTTAATGCAGATGAACTTACATATCATTTGCATATTCTGATTCGATACGAGATTGAGCGTGCATTGATTGCTGGGGACATCGACGTTGCAGAGGTCCCAGCTGTCTGGAATGAGAAATACGAGGAGTATCTCGGAATCAGACCCGAGACAGATGCTGAGGGCTGTTTACAGGATATTCATTGGAGTCACGGAAATATTGGATATTTCCCGACATATTCACTCGGATCAGCAATGGCTGCACAGTTGTATGCTGCTGCTGAGGAATCGATTGCTGATCTTGATTCACAGATTGCCGCTGGATCATTTGATAAGATACGGGAGTGGCTGCAAACAAATATTCACCAGCACGGGGCGCGATATGAGACAAATGAGCTCATTAAACAGGCAACCGGCTCATCATTTACTGCAGACGCATTCGTCTCGTATGTAACTGAGAAATACGGATCATTATACAATCTTGATCAAGATTTCCACGTAGCGAAATAAAAATAGAAGCAATCGGTCACATAATGATTGCCGGAAGTGATTACAGACATACAGTAGCTGATGTTAGGATCCAACACCGGGACCTGCACTCGTTTCGGTCTCAAACCAGCGCCATGCAGCAAGTGCGGTCGTCACTCCACCCGCGACAGCAAGCGCAATCCCACGGAATCCTAACTCGAATGTCCCGGTTGACCCGCCAAACGCATAGACGAGCCCGCTCCCAGCAAGCGCGTAAAGTAAGCCGATACCAGTGAGTAAATACACCGGCCCACGAGCGAAACGCATCTCAACGAGAACACCGGCAATGCTTCGTGCAAAAAGAACAAGTCCCCCTACGGCTATCGGTGTCAAGTCAAAGAGAACGCCAATTTCTGCGGTGACAAGACCGAGTGGAACAAACGCATGCCAGATACCACTCGTATCCGGGTCCGGATCTGGACCTGGGTCTGGGTCTGGGTCAGGGTCACGTCTTGAGTTGTGACCAGAACCGATGTTCGTGTCTCCCGAAGAGGGAGGAGCGCGGTCGGTTTCATATGTATCTGGATTGCGTGACGGAGTGGACTTCATTATTGATTCTATGTCTCCAGTTGTCAAGACCGTTTTGTGTGAGTATATGAGACGACCACAGTGAGAAATGATGCAACAGGAGAGTCACTCGATTGAGTTTGTCTCTGTGATTAAGCCGAATATGTTGATTCATGTTGGCGGTAAACATAAGTGATGGTAACGAGTATCACAGCGTGTATGAAATCAGCACCGTCCTCTGATGACGCACTGTTCGATCAGTTCCTCAGTGACCGTGGGCATGAGGTAGAACCCGCCAGCTGGGAGGAATCGTATAATAAAAAACAGTGCCCTGACTGCGGTGCACTGCATGACATGTCTGCAATGGTATGTTCTGTCTGTGAGTGGAATCCAGAGTCGAGTTAGTGCAGTCTCTGTGCGTAGTGATTTTTTGTTCGATTGTACTGTATGTAATTGAGTGACCACCGATATTTAACACTGAGTGCAGAAGCACACGGTTTATCACCACTAAGAGTGTGTATACGTACAATGAGCGATGCTAACACCGAAGTGACCCGGTTGTTCGGTGGTCCCGGCAGTGGGAAAACCACTGCGTTACTTGATCAGGTTGATGAGATTCTTGATGCCGATGATGTCACTATTCGTGATATCCTCGTTGTGTCATATACACGGGCCGCAGCGGCAGAGGTGCGCGAACGGCTTGCTGAGCGGCTTAACATTTCTCCACGCGCGCTTCAGGGCAATGTCGCGACGATGCACGCGAAGGCCTATGAGTTATTAAATCTGTCACGGAGTGATGTCGTCGGTGACAATGATAAACAGGAGTTCTGTGAGGAATATGGTGTTGAATTCGAGGACAAATACGGTGGTGCAGGTCGTCGAACAGCGCGGTCAACAACACTTGGGAATAAAATCATTGCCACCAGCCAGTGGCTTCAGCGAACGCGACGTGATGTAGCTGATTGGTATGAGGTCCCATTTCAATGGAATGTTGAGGAAGTTCGACTCCCACCTGACGTTGACCCAAACGCACAGGAGGGAAACAAATATACACCAACATGGCCCTCCGATGACGATCGGATCCATGTCCCAGAGGTCATTCAGGCATGGCGGTCATATAAAGGTGATCATGGGCTGGTTGGATTCGCCGATATGCTCGAACGGGTGAAACAGCGCTCACTCGTCCCGCAGATAGATTATCTTGTCATCGATGAATTCCAGGATATCACCACATTGCAGTATGATGTCTATGAAGAGTGGAAACCAACCGTTGATCGCGTACTGATCGCTGGTGACGATGATCAGGTCGTATATGCGTGGCAGGGGGCTGATCCAAATCTGTTACTTGATGCGAATCGTGATGAAGATGTTGTACTTCCGAATTCGTACCGTCTCCCATCGAACGTTCTGAGTGTTGTGAATCAAGAGATCCGACATATTGATAAGCGACAGGAAAAAGACCTCCATCCCCGAAAAGAGGGAGGCACTGTTGAAGGAATCGAGTCTCCATCGATGCTTGATCTCGCACGCAACGTTCGTCACACTATCGAGCGAAGCGACGGGAAAGAGACATTGATGATCTTATTTCGTGCTCGATACCAAATGTTCCAGTTTATCGATGAATTCCTCCCATTGGGAATGCCGTTTTCAGCACTCACTGACCAGCGGATGTGGACGGACCGACTCACCCAATATGTTCGCGGAATTGAGCGATTTGACCGCGATGAAACTCTGACTGGACTTCAAGCACGGCGACTTGCTGATATGCTTCAGGCGTCTGCGTTCGGCACGAAAGAGCGTGATGCATTGTTTGATTATATCGATGACCAACAGGAAGCCGCTGACGGTGATGATTTAACAGAGCTATCTATTGAGCCCGACATAATCTCTGAATACGCACCGTTCGCTCCAAATATGGCTGCAGCCGGCGATATGCTCAGAAAGGTGACTTCGTTCCAGCGAAAATCTGTTGAGGCATATTTCAACGGTGACTACCGTGGTATGGACCCAAGCCGTATTCGTGTTGGAACAATCCATTCTGCAAAAGGTCGGGAAGCAGATCATGTGTTCGTGGCGACTGATCTGACAGAAAAGGTCGTCGAACAGATGGCTGCATCCGTCGATGAGGATACAGTCCCTGGTGTCGATGAGTTTACATCACGGACCGATCCAGTCCCTATCCTTACGGATAACGAACGGCGGGTATTTTATGTTGGGATGTCACGTGCCCGTGAACGGCTTGTATTACTCGAAAATCTTGTCGGGGGTGCACCGACCCTGCCGATTAGTGTTCTTCTTCATAATGAGACTCGCGATGAACCAGTCGATAACCTGCTTGCAGCAACGCAGGAGGAGTCAGTCCCAGCCCCTGAACCGGACGCGTGAGCGATCATATACCGTTTAGTAGTCTCGGTGATACCAAGTTTGATATCAACGACCCAGCGGCTGTTGTCCCGCCAGCTCGGGGACCTGTTATGACTGCAATTGAATCTCATGATGCAGTTGGGTTTGTGGCTGTCAACACCACCACCGGTGAGCACTCCACAGCTTCGTTTCGATACCTCACTGCGATATCATCCCCATTCAATAGTGCCTACGTGTATACAAATTCAGGACCGACACTCTGTGTCCAGTCCGAAACAGCTGAACAAGCAATGCGGACGAAATATCGTGCACTCAATGAACAAATTGACACTGACTGTAGCAACTCCCTGACAGGTCATGATGACACAACCACTGCTGGTGATACGCAGACTGATCATGCCGATTCAGACATCACGATTCCAGTGTCTCAGGACTCTAATCCAATTGGCATCCAGGCAGCGGCCGTTCTTGATTCGGCGCGGAAGACGGAGACAGAGACGGAGTGTGCAGACACACGAACAGTTCTTGTCCCAGCGACAATCCCACACGACACTGCGATTCATGTTGAACAGGCAGGATACACGCTTCAATCAACATCAGCGGTGACAAGCGCTCGTATTGAGAAAGATGCTACCGAACGTCAAGCGATTAGGATTGCGCAGTCTGCAGGGCTCGCAGCAGTCAATCGCATTGAATCTCAACTCACAGATATGACTGTGACCGATGAGCGATTAATGTTAGGAGGGAAATCGGTTACCACACAACAACTTGAACGGATTGTAGCTGTTGAACTTGCTCGTCGCGGAGTCGGCGGTGCGGACTGTGTATGTGTGATAACGACCGAATCAACAGTGTCACAGCTCTCAAGACATATCTCGGCGGGCACCTTGTCCTCAACCTCAACTCCGATACAGCCTGGCGTCCCGATACAAATTGGGATCTGCCCACGCGGTCCAAGCGGATATCATGGACTCGTTTGGCGGACCATTGTTATCGAAAGTGAGGGTGGGTGGGAACGACGAGCCCACATTGCTGTTGAGGCTGCACTTGAGACAGCAATCAACAGAGCCGAGCCAGGAATATCACTTGCGACTATCTATAACGAAGCTCTTGCGGAGCTTGCAGCCTTTGGGTTTAATCCAAGCGCGTCTGATAACTCAACCGACCATTCCGAGACTGTTGATACCATGATACACGGGGTTGGATTATCACGACGAGAGCGTCCCTACATTGACTCTGAGATGACACTGAAACCCGGGGTCGTCCTTGCAATCGCACCAGGAATATTTAATGTGGAAGATGGGGGCGTTCGACTCTGTGATGTGATTAGTATTCATGAAGACGGAATCTCGATTGCTGGGAATCAAACTGATTCATCAGATAGTATAAATCGGTCATTGACACCCACAGCAGACTCATATTCGTCATGATAGTAGACGTAGACGTGGACTTGGACTCGGAATCGACCTCAGACTCAGCATACTAACAGAAATATTCTATTGGGTACAGAGAGCACGGAGAATACCCGCGTCTTCAGATGTCCCCCAGAAATCTGTGAGTGCTGGTGTGCGACCGAAACTAGCAATCTCGGGAACGCCGAGTGAATCCGATAGCACAAACACATTCCACGGTCCACCATTCGATGGCAAATCTGGATATTCCACAGCCCTCTTGACTGTCCTCAAAGGGTGAATAGGGCGGGTCGTTCACAGTGCGAAGCTTATTATGTGTTGGTAATACGATTTCTTTATTCAGTCTGCACCGCGAATTTTTGTCGGGCAATTCATCGTCGTTCATCAATCCACTCACGAGCGTGATTAGTTCTTTCCCTCAGACAGAATTCGATGGTTTCGATTTTACAGACTACAAACGCGAACTCTCTCCGACGTATCCACCGAACGAACAGCAGCGTGGAAAAAACGAATGATGATCCAAGTGAGTTGGAGACGACATACTTGCAAGCTAAAAACGGTGCCAAGGTCATCGGTGATAGTGATGCAGCGTCCGAATTTTTCCTGAAAGAGATGTACTACAGAAGACAGAAACACTTGTACAAGATGAGTTCGCCGGAAATAGCCTTGTGGAAAACCCTCTCGACAATCAAGTGGATCTCTAATTGGTTGTACAACATCTCGTGTGGATATGGTGAGCGCCTGCTTCGGACGTTCGGAGTCTCCTTTCTGACGATCCTTCTGTTTTCGGGGCTGTATCCGTTTATCCGAGAGATTGGCGTCGCTGAGAGTCTCAAGTTCAGCTTTCAGTCGTTTGTGGCGTTTATTGCCGGGACACCGCAAGCCGATATTTCCTCCGTTCTGAGTCTTATACCGAGTATCGAAGCCTTCTTTGGCGCGTTCCTGATCATCTTGTTCGTATTGACCTTGACCGATCTCTACAGCGTTGACGGAGTCAGATGAGATATTGATAAGCGACCTACTGCTAAGGGCTTCAACAGAGCCTCATATCTGAGTCTGAATGTTAAATTGATTGTCTTTTTATATGTGTGGACGACAGTATTCCTCTTGCTCTGAGCCCCTTCTAACATCAACCGAAGCTTGGAAGCACTACTGAATAGAATAGGCGTGTTTTCAATTACTGTTATTGTAAGCGTGATTACGAGCTACGTAAATGAATAGAATAAATAAAAGTTCCATGTCTTCGATAATGTATCATCACACTTTTAGCAGTTGGTTGCACTCTGACAACTGGTTCTTTCCGAGACGACACTCAGTTACTGAGTGAAAACGCTCGTTTGCGCGTTCCGTTTTTTACATACTGATGAAGAAACACACAGTCCCAACAGATGTTACTGTTAATCGTTTATTTCTGTTGTCTTCACCACGCAGCATAAGCCGTGAATAAGAATCTTACTTTGCACTCTCGACAGTCCTAACTGATATCCGGTTATTTAGATTTCTCTACGGTTACATCAGACTCGTTCGTGGTGTCAGTATGATCTACGGACTGTTCCTTAGAGGAGGTCACGACTGTATCGATGAGCCGTTTACTCATCGCGAGAGGAATATCCTTTGGCGTAAGCAGACGTTGTGGAAGTAGAATCATTAACGCTGCAACCATAATAAGCGTACTCCCAAGACTGACCTGACCAGCCGCTATCTGCTCTACGCCAAAGATACCAACGGGAAGAGCAAAAATGAGCGTTCCTGCGATCCCAATCATATCTAATATACCGAGAGACATTGAAAATGTAATCCCCGTATCTACTATTGGACGTTGTCAATATAATATTACTCGATTCAACTGACTGCTGTAATGGACCGTCTTGAGGTGTATTTACTGTATATATTAATTATTTTATATTATATTTTCTATGGGATGTCTGGAGGGCCTATACATCACACAGCATCTGCTTAATTGTGTGAACAACCCCGACCACAACGGGGCTTCTTCATGGTTCCCTCAGATTAACGCTCACACTCCCTGCAACCTCGACGCCTACCCGGTTAAAAGCAAGACCGTCTCAAACGGTTACGAGGGATGAGGTCGGGCGGTTCACACGCCCCGATGCCCACCGTCGCACCTTCCGAACTTGAGGAAGGTTCTTGAGAGCAGGCACATCTCACAAACACTTCTCCAACCCACGCTTCCCAACGTTCACCGATGCATTCCTATCCGCATGGTCTTGATGACCACACGACTTGCAATTGAATCGGTTTCGCCGTCGATTCGCTCGCTCGGCGTGTTCACACGCCGTCAACGCACAGCCCTGACTCGTGTACTCCACGCCCGCGTCAACCGAAGCAATCGGAATCCCTTCAAACGCTGCTTTGTACGCGATGAACACTTGCGTTGCACGAAACGGCATCGCATGGAGCCGACGATTCATCCGAGTGCCATACTCGATTGACTCGCGCATATCCGTGAGGTCTTCAAGAGCAATGCACGGGTCAGGAAACCGCTTCGCAAACTCGACTCCGACCCGAGACAGTTTGTGGAGCCTGTCGTGGACGAACCGATACTCCCGGTCACGAACCACATTCTTGGACGATGACTTCCCCGGTTTCTCGACCACGTTGCAGAGACAGTGGAATCTGAGTTCCATGCTATTATCGAGCGGAACGACTAGGAGTTGCGGTCGTGGTCGTTGCATATCTCTGCCGACCACGTTCATGTGTTCTTGGGAGCGCATCCGAAGCACTCACAGAGTGAGATTGCGTCGCGGTTGAAGACCGTGACGATCCGGAGATTGTGGTCAGACGATCCCGAAGTGATGCGGTCGTTGTACTGGGGAGGAGGGTGTTGGGAGCGTTCGTTCTACGTGGGGACGGCAGGTGAGGTGAGGTGAGTCGAGGAACGATTGAACAGTAGATCAATCGCAGTGAGCATGTGTAGTCCTTCGAGAGGCTTCACCCCGACCTCAAGTGGAGGTTCTCGCCCTGCTCCGCCTATAGACATAATCATAAGTTGGATACCTCTCGGCACCGTCAGTGGATTGGGTGAAGTAGCTCAGGATCAGATTCAACTCCCGAAACATTCGTCTTGGTTTGCTGGAGAAATTAATTGAGAGGTCATGGTGAGTATCAGTAGCAACTGTCAAGTTAGCTAAGAATTAATTTACCGACACATCATGCGTATTGGATGTTGTTCAGATACACACGATAATCTCAATCTTGCTCAACAAGCCGTCGAGACGTTCATGAGTGCTGATGTTGATATGATTATTCACTGCGGCGATATCGTCTCACCGTTCACTGCTTCGGTATTTGAGACAGGGGTCCCCCTGCATGCTGTTCGCGGGAACAATGACGGAGAGTGGGCACTTGCATCAACCATTGAGGGATTTGAAAACGGCTCCGGGACGTACCATGGGGAAAGTGCTCACCTATCAATCGAAACTCATGCGAATGAATCCTCACATTCACCGGTTGACATCGCTGTGTATCATGGGACGAGTGAGCGTCTCGTTGATGCATTGCTTGGATGTGGACAGTATGATTATGTCCTCCGGGGGCACACTCATGAGCAAACAGTTGAACTGTCTGATGGCTCAGTCCATGTCAATCCAGGTGGACTTCCAATTTCAGGTGCTGATGATGCATATCATGTTGCAATCATTGAGACGGATCTTGCGGTCTCACCAGATGCAGTGACAGTTCATGACATTAGTACTGATGATAATTAATAGAATCTTCTAATAGCGAAGTGACTCGATCAATCGAACTGTCCTTATATATGTCTCCTCGGGGTCTCTGTCTGTCTTAGAGAATCAATCATCCGCAGCCTCAACTCCAGAGTGGTCAGTATCAGTGACCCCTACCGGTGACTCTGTAATTCCAACGCCGAGCGTCCGATTTGTTAATTCGATACTTTCAGCAGCTGTTGCTGATTCGGTCATTGCACGAATCGCATCAATGTTCTCTGGGATAACATCTGATTCCTGGTGAATTGCTTGAAACAGATACAGATCACGACCTGAGATAGCAATTGATTCACCCCAAACACAGTTTTCCCAGATATCTCCCCGTGGGCGCCCAGCATCATGTGCGAAATCCTTGAGCTTTCCAGCGCCGTCAATGCCCATCCCCTCACCAATCACATATATGCGGGATTCCCCCTCGAGCAACTGTCGAACGTGTGCTGCGGTTACATCGGATTCAAGTGTAACATTGAGCGCATGCACATGCATGAGCGTTACTGGAACTTTCAATCCAAGTGTATCGATTGCAAGATCAGGAAAAATCGTCTTGACATCTGGACCGTGATGTGAGGGAATGGAGATTGGATTCGGAAGAATATCATTGATTGGACCACGGGTATTTTGACTGGGATCACCACCGCGTCGGACAAGTGTAGTTCGGACCTGTTCGATTCCATAAGCCTCCTGAAGCGGAGCAATAACCCGTGACAACCCGGTCGTGTTACATGAGACGACCCGAACGCTATCGGCCCCACGAGCAGCACCGTAGTTCGAGCGAGCATTAAAACTTACCTCAGCAATGTCTGCATCTTCGCCGCCCTGAAAAATGGCTGGAGTGTCGTATGATTCATACAGTGATTTATTCTCCGCACCGATTCCCGATGGTGTGCAATCAACCATGATATCAGCAGCCGCAACCAGTTCATCAACCGCACCGGCAAGTTCAACGCCAGCGTCCCCGAATAACGGCGCGCGATCTGGGATTGCAGCATACATCTCATACCCGCGCTGGTCAGCGGTGTGGGCCTCAAAATTCGGCTTTGTCTTTGCGACACCGACGACTTCCATGTCGGGTTGCAACGAAACAGCGTCGGCGACGCGTTTGCCGATGGTCCCATAGCCGTTGACACCCACTCGTATCATTATCACACAATCGAGTCACCACGTCTATAATTATTTCGAAGATATTTGGATAGAAATTAACTACTGGACGAGTACCGTGTTACCAGCAAGAGTGATAGCTGCGATGACCCGAATTCATAACCCGACGGCACCCTCAATGTATAATATGTCTACGCTTGAACCCAAACTTGCTGCTGCGGCGACAACAGCCGTTGAGAAATGTGCATCGCTCAAGCCGACGGAATCATGTGTGATTGTTACGGATCATAATCGTCGTCCAATCGCTGATGCGCTCTTTGATGCAGCACAGACAGTCAGTGATACTGTCTCATTGATTCAGTATCCGCCAGGGTCACAACATGGCGAAGAACCACCAGCGTTCGTGGCAAGAGCAATGTCAGACGCAGATGTGTTTTTTGCACCGACAACAAAAAGCATCAGTCACACCCGAGCCCGAGGAGAAGCCTGCGATGCAGGGGCAAGAGGAGCAACGCTTCCTGGTATCACAGAAGATGTCTTTACCACAGGATTAGACGCTGATTATCAAACGATCAGCGAACATAGTCGTGATATTTATGAGCAGGTCGCAGACGCAAATGAGATACGCATTACCTCACCCACAGGAACAGATTTCAGGGTGACTCCCGGTGAACGAGAGTGGTATCAGGATACAGGATCCATCGATACTGCTGGAGCATTTTCGAACCTTCCTGCTGGAGAGGTATTTGTCGCACCGGTAACAGCGACAGGCAAGTACGTTGTCGATGGCACGATGCGTCCCCATGGTCGGGTTGACCCAGACAGTCCACTCGAATTTGAGGTAGAGGATGGGACTGTCAGCAGCATTAGCGATGATGCAATTCGTAATCAGGTTGAAACTGCAGCAGAGGCTGTCGGTGATGCAGCATACAATCTTGCCGAACTAGGGATTGGAACAAATATTGGTGTCAATACACTCGTTGGATCAGTCCTTCTTGACGAGAAGGCCGCAGGAACAGTGCACGTTGCAATTGGTGATAATGCCGGTATTGGTGGTGAGACTAACGCACCATTGCATCTTGATGGGATTATTCAAAATCCAACCGTCTACGCTGATGGTAAAAAAGTATCACTTCCCTCCTGAGATTCGGTAATCTCGCTGTCCGTTAATCGAAATTTATCGATTATACAGAATCAAGGAGAATCACTGCGGGTTCAGCCGCAGGATGAATCCGACAACTCGGAGTCAATCTCCGCTACGACAGCCACTCTGAGACTTGACAGTCCATCATTTAAACTGACAGGCGGTTCTACATATAGGGAGGAATCAGGCTGAGAACAGAACGATTCCCGTGACCGTGACTGCGATTGTAATCGTAATTGTGGGTATTACTCCTCTATTGTTAGGTCAGTTTAATTTAAATCGACTGTAACTGGTGACGAACATCGTTCAGTTTAAACGTATCACAAATCTTCGTGTGGTTGCATCCGATCCGTTCCTCCTCGTCGTTACGTAGAACGCGGAGAATCCCTGCGACTTCAGCCGTCGATAAAAATCACAGATCCGACACTCTTGAAGCACTCCACGCTGGGAGAGCCACTCCGAGATGTGACAATCCTCTGGTTGAACTGACAGCCAATCATATATAAATACGAATCAGGCTGAGAACAAAGCGATTCCCGCCGGTTTGACGATGACGGTCTTCCACCTCAAGCAATCAGACAATCATCGGACCCACTCAGGTGAACGATCGATTCCGAGAATGAATCGATGTAGATGCGGTGCCCGATGGCTGTCCGCAAATAAATAATCACGTCAACTCCGGTGACATTTACTGGACTCTCCAGGTCCACACACGACTGAGGCGTCACACTCCCAGCACCAGCAGTCCCACCCCACCCCGTCAGACTCGGTGAACCCTGTTCGGATTCTTCCCGTAGTGAGGTTCGGTGAAGCGACAACCCCGCAATCTCCACCGCTCACACTCAGGATTCCTTCTGCGTTCACCCCGGGGAGGATATCAATCCGTGTCCTCTATCCTTCTTTATAGCAACAGAGAGTGAGTTGACTGCACAGAAAGGCGGATTTTTACCCATCCATAGAATAGCAGTAAACATGAGCGTGTCACAAACTCGACGTGGTGTTGGATGTCCTTCCTGTTCGCCTTCGGAACCGATTGTACACGAGGTCTTAAGCGAGGGTGGTGGACGACATACCGTCCGCTGCACTGCGTGTGGTCATGTACATAAAGTCTCAGTTGAGACTGACAAGGCAATTGAGCAGGATGTAATTATCTCACAGGATGGTGATTCGTTTGCAACAACAACAGAGATACCACCCGAAGAGCGGATTGCCGTTGGTGACGAGTTTATCGTTGATAGTGATGCTGCAATTATGTTGGTCCGAGTCACTGGAATCGAAACGGGTCCTGAACAACGGGCTGAGAATGCGTCTGTGACGGATATCAGAACAATCTGGACTCGTGCAATCGACAATGTCACCGTGAGTGCGACGATCAATCCAAAGGAAGGAACAGGATCACATGAATCAACACGGAGTTTTGAGATGCAACTACCGGGAGATCATGAGTTCACAGTCGGTGAAACAGTATCAGTCGGTGATGAGGAGTTTGTGATCAAGGCAATCCAAGTCCGAAGTGATGCACCGGAGTATAGACATGGGAAACTTGATCACGATGGGGATATGGTATATGCGAAAGATATCAAACGAGTTTATGGAACTGATCAGACGACATCTGCATGGTCAGCGTGGTGAGTGTACTCTCACCGATTGCCGGAGCGTATAGTTGATTAGGACGCACCTGTCATTGTATTCATATGGACCCCGCGGTACTCCGTGAAGATATGGTCAACAGCGTCGAAACACAAGTTGATATCAACGTCGCTGAGTCTGTCTCTCAAGCAATGCGGACTGTTCCGCGGGAACCATTTGTCGAAAATGCGCCCTATCAGAACAGTCCTTCCGAGCATATTGGAACGACTATTCTCGCTCCAAGCGTTGTTGCGCGATTACTTACTGCATTGCATATTTCGACACAGCAGGATGTCAACACCCAGATAGGTTCATCGAAGTCAACAGAGAGACTTGAGAGTGATCAGGATCATGAGACATCCTCAGATGATGTGCTTGTTGTTGGTGCCGGCGTTGGGTATACAGCAGCAGTGCTTGCTGAACTTGTCGGTGAACGGCATGTACATGCAATCGACATTAATCGTCGCGTTGTCTATACAGCACGGTCAAATCTTGAAACGGCTGGGTATGAGGGTGTTCTTGTTGATGCACGCGATGGTGCACATGGATTACCTGAGTATGCGCCGTTTGATCGGATTCTCGTTGAAGCCGCGTCACTTGAACCACCACAGGCACTTCTCAATCAACTTACACCCAATGGACGATTGGTTATTCCGCTTGGAGGACCATCACAGACGCTGAGCACTCTTGATGCAGATGGAACGGTACGTGCTGAACAGGGTGCAGTTGCGCTTGACCCACTATTAGTTGAGGGTGAAAGCGATGACGGTCCAGCACGGAACCGAACAGTCCGTGAGGACGCTGAGTTTGCCGAGAGCGGATACTTTGCACCAACTGGGTGGGAACAAGAATGGATCGATTGGGATGAAAGGAAACATTGAGCTACCCACCCATGAACGGAGGCTATTCTCCTGCCGAAGTTTCGGTTAGAACGAGAATACACGCTGAATCCAACGGCTAGAGCCGTGGTTTTTATCATGATATAACAGTACTGCAGGTGAGAATCCACTGGGTACGATTGAAAAAAAATCGTTCACATCTTCAGCCCACTGCTGACTCTTTGCTCCATGAGGACGTGATTGATTTCTGTGTGATGATTACGCCCCTCTTGAATATTTCAGTGAGATATTGGATATCATAACACATGTACATATCATCATCACACCCATAATTACTATCAGCAGAAGTGACGTCTCAATATTCATCAAGAATCAATCCGGATACCTCGGGGCTTGACCCCGAGGCAGTTGACTATGCAGTCGTCTTCAGCCCACTTCCAGTGAGTGGAACAACAACATCGTCATCGGGTGTAAGCACTCCCTGATCCCGGTAGACCTCGAGTGCAGCTGGTGCGATGGCACAGGTAGGCTCAGTATAGAAACCTCGAGCGTGAAGTGCATCGACTGTCACATCAATCGCATCAGCAGAAAGTGCGATTGCATCCCCATCAGTAGCATCGATTGCTGCAAGAATTTGTCCACGGCGGACAGGTGCTGTAATCTGGATTCCATCAGCGCGGTTATTTGTCTCTGTCGATGCTGTTGAGGTGTCATGAAGTTCACTCGCGATTGGTGCATATCCAGTTGCTTGTGCGGCGAGGAGTTGTGGGAGCGAATCAATCCATCCCGCGTTCAGCAGACGAACAAAGCCACGATATGCACCAAGGAACAGCGTGCCATGCCCAAGTGGCATAACAACCGCGTCTGGTGCATTCCATCCACGCTGTGCACATACCTCATATGCGAATGTTGCTGTCCCCTCAAAGAAGGCTGGATTCCACGCATGTGAGGCATACCATGCCTCATCGGATTGTACCGTCTCAATACAAGCGTTTGTGACTTGCTCACGAGAGCCCTCGATACTAACCGGCGTTGCCCCGGTACGTTCGATTGCCCGTTGCTTTGCCGGCTTAATCGACGCCGGGACGTATATCTCAGCATCAATCCCTGCTCGTGCAGCATACGTCGCAACGGCTGTTCCAGCATTCCCAGAGGAATCCTCAACGACGCGGTCAGCCTCAACTCTTGTTGCAGTCGAAATCATTACTGTTGCGCCACGATCTTTGAACGACCCGGTCGGAAAGACATACTCAAGTTTGAATTCAGCATCCCAATGATCAGACTCGACAAGTGGGGTGAATCCTTCACCAAGGGACACCGTCGGCTCAACCGGAAGCAGATCCTGAAATGCCCACAGACCAGCGGTGGTATCTGTCCACGTCAGTGATTGAGGCGGGTTGTCGTCCGGGGTCTGTGAGACAGCGAAATCCAAGGGTGCATCACAATTACACCGCCATACCCAACTATCGTTATATCGTCGACCACATGCATGACAGCATAATTGAAGTGATATCGGAAGTGTTGACATGAGAATCTCTCAGTATGAATCAACACTCGTCCCAACCGAGCAAACGTACTCTCCGGTCGCAACCTGGGGAAGTCGCCGTGATCGCCAAAACACCCCATCATTATCAGCAGTGATACGCGCTTTCAGTTCGCCAAAGATATCTGTTACCTCAAAGAGTACATCACCGGTCTTGATTCGCTCACCGAGTTCAGCTTTAAATTGGATAAGTCCACCCGCTGGTGATCCATATTGGTCGAACCCTCGCGCACGTGTCTGGCGGGATTTTGATACCGTTCCCTCGATGAATCCGTATTCACGAAGAACATTGAATACCCCTCGAACACCGATGTCGATACTTTCACCGTCCCATCCAATACATCCACCGAGTTCAGGATCAACAGTTGGGATCCCCTCATCAGGAGCAACGCGGGCAAGTTGACCGTTTGGACCCTTCTGATCAAACACATAGCCGCATCCAAATGTTTTTGCAAGCCCCAGACACTCATCGTGGAGTCGATGGCGGCGACCACATCGAACTCGCACTTCATCAATCATCTGTGAGGTTGAGCCTTGATGAAGATCTAAAATAAGATCTGCTCGCTTCGCAGCCCCAAATGTCACCGCAGCAATCCGTTCTGATGATGTTCCAGATTCATCACCAGGATACGCCCGATTCATCTTCGTGTCGTCGATTGGATTTCGATGTTCTGCAATCTGAAATCCATGATAATTCACAATACCGACAGCAAGGACAGTCCCAGAGAGAACAGCCGGGTCAACTTGAGGAATCACACGGTTTAAAACACCAATCCCGTTCAGTTCATCACCGTCAGAAGCAGCCTGCACATAGAGTGTTTGTCCGTCAGAAGCTCCTTCAACGACCGCGCAGGGGAGCCCAACGGTTGTCCCATCACGTGTCTCCCCAATCTCAAGTCGGCCCGTGTCAATCTCACCCGGGGCCGCACTCGCCGTACCGAGTGTGGTCATTACTGAATATTCGGTGGCAGTTCCCTTTATGGATTCGGTGTGAAATTCTCCAATAAAGAGTACTCGCTGTTCGTCATCGATCTAAGTCGACCTCAAGACAAAGACTGATTTTTCAATCTATTATTATCCGCACTGAGCAGTGATTACTCGAATGCAGATGATGTAGCTCCGTTTCAATAATTGAGAGGGCTGTCCATGATATATTCTCTATGTGTCACTATGATGATCATGTCATTATCTTCATATGGGGATAAAAATTATATCAATTTGATATTTATGCCCGTAAGAGAGGATTCTATCTTGACTGTTGAGAGGATTCGAGTAACTCAATTCGACTCGAGTCAATCAAAGCCGTGTGTGTTTTTATGATGCACTGTGATGAAGTAGTATCAGCCGGTACGCGCCCCACGCAGGGTTATACCGATACTGACACCATACGAATACAATGAGCAACGAAAGACCCGATCGACCACAACAATCAGGGTTGGTTGCCGCGCTGCAGGTGCCTCGAAATGCAATCATCGGTGTTGCTGTTGGCATTGTGTTAGCAATAATTGTGTATATTGCCCGTGTATTCGAAATCCTTGGTCCATTTGCAGGAACTCGGCAGTATCCAATCATTGGACCAGAGGGCTGGTTCGTTGTGCTTGCATTCGTCCTTGCGACATCAACAGCGCTCCTTGTAACAACTATCCTAACGGTCGTGAGCGCAATCCGGTTAATACGGGAATTATGAGAGAACTCATCAACTGTTGGGACTGTGAGTCTCTTTGTTGATATTGAACCGGGACAGGACACGCAAACGAGCGTCCCAACTCAATTTGGTATGGATTCGAATATAATCTATGATTATATTTTGGATTACTATTATGATTCGATCGGAGCGTTTCTTTCTTTTGAGTTGAATACAGATACTGTATCTACAACAGCGCTAATAGCCAGAGATATTATGCCTCAAATGATTGGGGATCGTCGACTGCATCACCGAGCAGTTGGGCGCCAGCGCGCGTCCCTTTCGCAATGATGCTATCACCTCCGTGGAGTTCGGTCTCTGGTCCTGGCTGTACAACCCATCCACCATCGTCGTCACCACGTCGGACAGCTATCACACGCATCCCAGTTTCGGTCTTGACCTGTTCTGCTCCAAGGGTTCGACCAGCTAATTGACTTTCACCGCCGACTGACAGCCGTACGATGACTTCATCAGATTCCTCAACCGCTGCAGCGACGACTGGATGTGCATCAATCCCTCGAAGCACGCCTTCACTGATTTCTAATGCAGCATCAGAAATAACCTCAGTCGCTGAGGCAATGTGAACGAGTCCTCGGAGGCGAACTGGATCTGCGAGTCTGTTAGCCGCACGTAACGTCCATGCCTCAAATCGTGATTTGAGTGCATCAACCTCTGCTTCGAGTTCTTTTACTTCCTCTGCAACTCCTGTGCTCTCGAACAATACTGCTCCATACGCGAGATCGACAGCAAGCTCACTCATGTCTTTCATAAGCGTAATTGAATTGACAGCACGCTCAAGATCATCAATCGGTTGTTTTGTCACAGCAGGCGGTTCATATGATTCTCCCGTGGCAGCTGTATACACCGTTGCAACTCCATCTTGTGGTCCACGAAGAAGAATCGAATCTCCCTCACGAAGATGCGTCTCAGCCCCAGGATTCAATAACCACTGCTGTTTTCCCGTGACTGCATCACGGCGGATAGCAATTATCCGAACACCTGTTTCTGTCTCCATGTTTATCTCAGCAAGAGTGTTCTCAGCGTACTGCGAGCCAGACTCAACTGTCGCCCGAATGAGCACTTCAACAGCACCGGGAAGGGAGCCCCGAATAGCATGCGGAAGACCAATATCTTCGACGACGACCTTCGCGATATCACCAGCAGCGTTCGAAATCTTTTCTGCAGCTGCCATTACTCCGAGAACAGGAGCGAGTTGTTCTGCGTCCTCTGGGCGGCGTGCCGCCATCAAGAGACTCATTCGTCCCTGTAGCTGAAGTCGGTCCATTCGTGCTTCAAGATCAAGAACTTCTTCAGCGATTTCATCACTCTCATGCAGCACAGCGGAGTACGAAAGATCAATCAGTAACTCAGCGGTATCTTTCATTTCCGCAAGGACAGTCTTGACACTAACCGGTTCGTACTCCACATCACGATCCATGTAGATTCATTGCTAATGCGGTGATACAAATAGTTGATGACTGATTGTATCACTGAGTTTACTGATATTCTCGATGGCTCTCAGTCAATTCCATACTCAGCATGTGCTACTCGATTTTTTCTGATATCATATCTGCGTGCGAACTACCCCACTCTACTCAGCCGTTGATGCGGTACCGATCAGGTAGGGTTTCTTCTTTCAATGACGCGCTTTCCACCCACGGCATTGAACGAATCCGAGGAGGTGAACAGACCGAGCACAGTCTCCGCGGGCGTTCACCAGAGTGAAGCTCTCGTTCGCATATCAGAGTCGCTGTATAACTCTGAGGACGTTCCGTTAGACTGTCCCAGTCTTTTTTGTATTTTTCAAAATCGCGAGATAGGATATTCAGCGCAGCGTTTGCATCTCTTTTCATTTCGAACTTGCAGGCAAGACACGAGTGCTCTCTTAGCTGCCCATTCGACGCCACATGAAGCGCACTCTTTGCTCGTCCTCACTGGTTCAATTTCCAATGAAATTGTACCTTCGCGTTTGTAGTTGTATTCGGGCGTCCTCGTGAGCATATTGCATGCTGACGATGCAATCTTCTGGCTTGCCCGCCAACTCCGGTATCGACTTTACATCCGAGTCCTAGTCCTCAACAGCTACCAAGTTGTATTTGAAGTAGTAATTCGAGAACTCATAGAGAAGTCGCGCCGTTTTCTTCTGAGTTGCTAGTGGCACTCAAACACTCTTAGCTGTCGGTTCTCTCAGTTGCTTCACCTATGCTGTTTCCGACCGTTGTTCGCGTGTGAGGCGGTCTCGCTCATCTTTGGAGTGATCCAACAGCTCGCCAATCCGTGTCGTGAGCATATTTGAGGATGCCACCGTCAACCACAGTGACAGCTGTGTTGGTGATATCGGAGTACCATCTCAGTGGTCACTCAGCAGGCTACAAACTTGATGCTGATTGTTTGTGCGCAACGCGGTCTCGAAACGGTAACGCTTTTCTCAGACGGATAAAAACCGAATGGTATGTCAGACGAGGTTAAACGTGGGCTGGAAGATGTTCTCGTTGCTGAGTCAAAACTCAGCCGTATTGACGGTGATGCTGGAGAACTCGTCTATCGAGGATATAGCATCGAAGACCTCGCTCAAAAAGCGTCATATGAAGAAGTCGTCTACTTACTGTGGCATGGTCGACTTCCGACTGCTGATGAGCTCCATTCATTCACTGATGCGATGATCAAGGAGCGAGCAATTGATACGGGAGTATATGAACAAATCGAGCGGCTGGCGGCTGCTGATGAAACTCCGATGGCTGCGTTGCGGACGATCGTCTCGACACTCTCAGCATATGATCCTGATGCTGATGCCGATGTGACAGATCACGAGGCAAATGCGCGAAAAGCAAGACGGATTGCCGCGAAACTTCCAACAGCCCTCGCAGCACTGCAGCGCTGTCGGGAAGGTGATGACCCAATCACACCACGATCTGATTTAGATCATGCTGCGAACTTCCTCTATATGCTGAATGGGTCTGAGCCTGACCCGGTTCTTGCAGAAACGTTTGATATGGCACTTGTGCTCCATGCAGACCATGGACTCAATGCGTCCACATTCTCAGCAAAAGTGACAGCCTCGACGCTGTCTGATCTGCATTGTGCAATCACCACCGCGGTTGGTACCCTCTCAGGATCATTACACGGCGGTGCAAATGCGAATGTAATGCGGATGCTCAAAGAGGTTCACGCGAGTGATGCTGACGCAGTGACGTGGATTGAGGACGCACTTGCATCTGGACGGCGAGTTCCAGGCTTTGGTCATCGAGTGTATAATGTCAAAGATCCCCGTGCAAGAATCCTCGGTGAACGCTCAAAGAAGCTTGCAGAGGCTGCTGGTGAAATGTGCTGGTATAATTATTCAGTTACAATTGAAGACTATGTCAGTGAACATAAAGGACTCGCGCCGAATGTTGACTTTTATTCTGCATCAACATATTATCAGATGGGCATTCCCATCGATATTTATACGCCAATCTTTGCGATGGCACGCACTGCTGGATGGATCGCACACACGTTCGAGCAGTATGACGAGAACCGGCTTATCCGACCGCGAGCCCGGTATTCTGGTGTCGAGAATGCGACATTCGAGCCTCTTGAGGAACGATAACTCAGATACATTGAAATAAACCAGGGTGAAAGTGTTATTCAGACTGCCCTTCGTCTACTGGTTTTCAGTTTCACTCCACATGGCGGATATTTATATATCTGCGGATTATGAGTACAGTTGCACGTCACACGCGTGCATTCCCCCTTTTCCCCCATTTGCATTATTTACCTGAGTGGACAGAGTCGGATTCAGGGTCAGATTCCGGCTATCAGTATGATCACTATTAATTTGCTCGCAGCGCTAATGAGGCGGGATTCTTGAGCGTGAAGATGACGGTTTGCAGTCTCTCTATCAGTCGGTGCCACCTTGAGCAGCATTTCTCTCTGAACCCACACGCAGACTCAGTTCATCTGGAACACCTGTGTGCGCGTTCCGCTTTGGATATAAAAATCACAGTACCGATAACTGTCGGTCTGAATCGTGCACCCTTGCGGTCGAACAGGAAGACACCAAACTGGGCTAACCAGTCGTTACTCAGATCCCCAGATGGGGAACTCTGAATTATTATTCATTGGATGCTCACTGCACCTGCACCTGCACCCTGTTCACATCCATGTTCATCGTCATCTTACACAGCCACGTTTCCCGGATATGGTTCGCTCGACCCATCCTCGTCGTCGATGGCGAGGTAGTTGCTACTACTGAAGTCAATGCCTGCCGTTTTGTCGCCCACCGCGTCTTCGACGGAAGCCTCTGTCTGACAGACGGGAGAGTTCCCAGCGGTCACCGTTTCAAACGACACGCACCTGCTGGATGTTCTCACCTTCCACGTCGGAGCGTCTCATGTACTCACAGAACATGAAGTCCACCTGTCCATCTTTCGACCAGCCTTTTGAGACATAGGGTTGACTGTGTTTGATGATTTTCTGTTTCCACGTCACGGTAGAGCGTGAATAGCCGTCACCACGTTTCTGGTACCCCGGCGGTTGTTGCTGTCGTCGGAGTTACAAACCGTTGAATCCCTCAGTAAACCCTTCGAGAACTCGTTAAGTTGACTGAGGGTGGAATAAAGATTACTATAGCGCTCGTGGTATTTTCATTCGGGTTTTACTTCGACTTGGCTTCGTCGGGAATCTTGTTGTCTTCATCCCACTGTTGCTGGATGTGGTAGCGTCCGACGTTCCACAGTTTGGATGTGGAGAATCCGCAGTGATTGAAGTCGTCACGAATCTGTGAGTGGTTCCAAATGCGTCGACGTAGAGGCGAGTTGTCTCCAGTATCGTTCTGCAGTACATCACAACTTATGTCTCGAATTGGATTACAGTCCATGTGAGTGGAATATCCAGCCGAGCGTTCGAGCGCAGTGAGTCTCCAGTTGTCGGCTTCACGGCGAGAGCCGCGGGTTTTCGAGTTACATTTTCTGTAACGACAGCGTTAGGCAGTACTATCACATCGCATATACCTGAATGCTTGACGTTGCCGACATCGAAGCCGCGCGTGACCGGATTATGTCCGTTGTAAGACACACTCCAATGCAACACTCACCAACATTTAGTTCGATGACAGGTGCTGATATCCATCTTAAACTTGAGAATACACAACGAACTGGTGCGTTCAAAATTCGAGGCGCGACGAATCGTATTGCAACGCTCTCGACGGATGAACAAGCCGCTGGTGTCGTCACAGCAAGTGCTGGGAATCATGCACAGGGAGTCGCACTGGCAGCATCACGCGCCGATGTTGATGCAACAATTGTCATGCCCGAGCAAGCACCTGTTTCGAAAGTCGAAGCCACAGAAAGATATGGGGGTGACACCGTACTTCAGGGGACGGATTATGATGAAGCACAGGCGTATGCACATCAACTCGCTGAGGAATCTGGACAAACATATGTGCATGCATTCGATGATGCCGCTGTCATGGCGGGACAGGGCACAATCGGACTTGAGATCATCGAAGACTGCCCTGACGTTGAGACGGTCGTGGTCCCCGTCGGCGGTGGCGGGTTGATTGCTGGAATCGCAACAGCTGTGACCGCATATGATTCAGATATCCGGGTAATTGGTGTGCAGGCAGAGGGTGCTGCATCTGCCCCAAAATCACTCGCGACTGGCTCAATTCATAAACTCGAGACAGTGAATACAATCGCAGATGGAATCGCAACGCGTCGAATCGGTGATCGTCCATTTGCAGTCATTGAGGACCGTGTTGATGATGTCGTGACGGTAACTGATGATGAGATTGCTGTCGCTGTGACATATATTCTTGAGCGCTCGAAAACGCTGGTTGAGGGGGCTGGCGCTGTTGCAATGGCTGCCATCCTTGCTGATGCATTTGATTACAGCGCGGGAGAAACGATTGTTCCAGCTCTATGTGGTGGAAATATCGATATGAATCGCCTCACGACTGTTCTTATTCGAGGTCTTGTCGAAACTGGACGGTATCTGCGTATTCGAACGGTGCTTGAGGACTACCCAGGGGCGCTTGAGGAACTTGTTGCAATCCTTGCTGATTACCAGGCGAATATATACGCGATTCAACACGATAGAACATCTCGAACTGTTGAAATGAACGAAGCAGATGTTGAAATAGATCTTGAGACACGTGGGAACGAGCATATTGACACGATATTATCCGCCCTTCGAGAGTCCGGATATACGGTTGAGGTGCTCGTGTAACATATACGCGATTTCTGTTTTTCTCAGTAAATGAGAGTGTGCGCAACGAGAGATGGTCAGATAACGTGTGTACGTCGTATTGAGGGATACATCAGCCATGATCACGATTACGATTTATACTCTCTGTACGACCATTACCTGTTATGAGTAATGGAGTTTTCTGCTGATTCAAGAATGAAACGAGCTATATCCGCACTGCTTTGGGGTCTCCTCGGCGTTCTTTCATTTGGTGTCTTAATCCAGGGATATTATTTACTTATTGGACCAATGAGTATCAGTCTCGGAATACTCGGAATTATCGGAGTGCTGATCGGTGTCGTCGTTGCGGGCATTGCATACGTGATTGAACTCCGATTATCAAAGTTTCAAGCCTAACCATCGCGTCGCTTCACGACGGGGATACAGCCGACACCTCACTAACCACGCTTGATGGCACTGTTGGATGTTTACCCCCAACCGACACTATTGGTGAATTACCCCACCCGACTCAGCCGTCAGAGACGGCTTCCTTGAGGGTGTGGCTTCCAACGAAGTTTCACTCGAGTCCGACTTTGTTCCAAGTAAAACGGTATTCATGGCGAGTTATGAATACAGAAATGAGTCGAACCGTTCGAACATTCGAGGCTATGATACTAAACCAGCAACAGGTTCGTCACGACCTCAACCAACTCAGGTGGACCGCCTCAAAACTCTGGAACGAGACAGTTGCGACCGCGGACGCAAGTGGTCCGGAGAGTATTCAGCACAAGATTCTCCCGGGTCTCGACATAAATGGCGGCAAGAGGAATAGGCTGGGTGGCACAGCCAGCGGCTCACCTGTTTGACCGTCGTGAGGGCTGTTTCGCCCCACAAGAACAGATCGTGATCCGCGGATCGTAATATCCCAGCGGCGGTCGGGAATCCTCGCGCTTCGGCGCCGGGAGGATGTCAATATTGAATAGAAGAGTTTAATCAGCGCGATACAGTAGCTTTCACCAGAGCCGGAATGGCCGAGTGGTAAGGCGCACGCCTGGAAAGCGTGTTCCCTCTGGGATCCAGGGTTCAAATCCCTGTTCCGGCGTCTTCTTGTGTTTGCTTAGTTATTCATATTGATTGAGTTTGTTCATTTGTACAGCGAACCGCACGGTATTGAGGGGAACATGATTGAGGTTCCCGAGGGCGCGTCCGAGAACGTGACAGACCTGGTACGCGAGTTCCACTGATCGGTCGCGACAACTGAGTTTTTTCCACAGATGGACTGTGCTCGATTCGAACCAATGAGCGAGTACAAGACAATCTTGTTTCGAATTAGACGGAACCCTGTGGGTCGACGACCGCGACCCGGCAGCGCTCCACGGGGCGGTGTTCGACCGTGCGGGCGTCGAGCCATCGTTCGAACCGGCGGACGTGAATCGTGTGGATTACACGGAGTTACCGGCGGTCAAATCGGACGAGGAGTTGTGGACCGCGATCTACGAGCGGGTTGCCCGGATCGCGGGTGGTGAGGGGATACACGCGAAGCGACTAGCAGTTGTTGGTAATTTGATTTCTGTCTCCGAAGCTGCAGCGGAACGCGTCACTGGGAATCGCCCGGCGGTACAAACGGGCAGGGTTGCCGGACATGTTCGACGCGCGAGTATACTGTAGCGTAGTGACGGACGTGCCGCGCAAGCCGGATCCGGAGCCGTTCAAGCGAGTTGTTGAGTCGTTCGGTGTCGCGGCCGGGACGGTGTTCGTCGGCAACTCAATCGAGGTGGACGTGGCGGGCGTGGCTGCGACTGGGTTGGACAGCGCGTGGCTCCCGGTCAAGGAGACAGCGTCCGAGCGAACGCCGACCTATCGGGTTGATCGGTTGGGGGAGGTGTGTGACGTGGCTGGGCACGACCGACAATCAGAAGATCCGTTGTCACAGAAGTATATGACGGGCACCGAGACGTTCGTGAAACTCACGACGTGCGTAGCCCGCGCGAGGGTAGCTGAACCTGGTCAAAAGCAGCGGAATTAAATCCGCTCCCGTGTTGCTCTCCGATATCGCTACGAGATTGATACTGAGGGTAATCTACAGATCAATATCTGATACAACACATTCGAGTATTGAGGGAGTGAATTGTATGACGTGAGATGATCAAGTGATGTCACTGAAAGGACTCATAATCGCTATTATCGATATGTGTCAGATAAAGTCGATACTTCTGTTAACACTCATTATTTTATCTGCATCTGTTGGGTTCATTGGCTCGACAACTGCTGTGACAGGAATCGAACTCACACAGGCAAATGTCGAAATTGAGAGCGTTAACGAAAATCAAAGCACACAGACAGTTACAGTTGGCTCTGAGTTCACCGTTAGTGGGGTGACAAACCGAGATCCAGATAATACTGTCATTATCGTTGAGTTGCGTCGTAACAACGGTGAGGTTGTTAGGGTCGCGACTGACGAGCAGTGGGATGAATCCGGTGAGTGGCGCGTGACGATCGAATTAGGTGACGTCGAAGCCGGTTCATACGTAATTGAAGCATCGACGGGTGATGAAACAGATATCAGAGAGTTGACCGTCGTTGCGGCGACGCCCACTCCGACGGTTACACCAGATATGACACCAACACCAACACCAACACCAACCCGACGCCGACGGCGACGCCAACGCCAACGCCGGTGTCACAAACCCCGACGGCAACACAGACCATCACAGCGACACCATCACCGACACAGACGGCAGAAACGCCTGGATTTAATATTGTCACTGCGGTTATAGCGGTGGGAGTCGTTGTAATTGCTGCGGGTATGCGATTATATAAGAGATAATTCGAGGAAATCAGTAAACTCATCACCTGCGGTTGTCGCCGCCACCAGAATCTTAACGTTTCTACTTGACGAATCAGATCAGTTACGCGTGCGAACCCAGAAGAATCCGCCAATATGACACACGGGTTAATCGTCGCTGGTAATATAACTGATAATCAGCAGAGAGACAAAGCAAGTGTCTCAAACGTTTGAGTTGGTCTGAGGCAGTTTATCAAGCTTCTTTTCGAATGGTTCTCATTTATCTGATATTACGGATAATCCTCATCGAAGGACACATCAGGGTTATCAAGAATAATTTTCTCTTATCCTTTGATAACGCCCACACGCTTTGGATTTCGAAAAACGAATGTGAACCGCTCAGCCCTTACAGAGTCGATTCAGCGTTAATGAGTGTCTGTAACAGAGAATATGACTCTGGGTCTATCGGTGTTTGCTGGACGCTTCTGGAAGAAGATATCTCTGGTAGCTAACTATTACGGAGAAAGATGGTGGGCACTGTTATCACTGTAATTTGATCAGACTATCTGTCTCAAGAGGAACATTCGCCATGTCTAAGGACGGTTGAATTACGCATCTGTCATCTTATCTCAACTGGTTTCGTCATAAGTACGCAGAGAGAATAAATAGGGTGTCATACCATCGAAGGGCGATATACTGACAATTACACGAATAAAAAACGATATAGTATTTTGTACCCCCAGACCATCATCATTTGATATGTCATTTGTTATTGTTGGGTATGGGCGCGTCGGCGCACGAACCGCACGGATTCTTGATACGGAGGGATACGATGTTGTTGTTGTTGATACCGATTCAAACAAAATCACACGTGCTGACAACGCCGGGTTTGACGTCATCGAAGGCGATGGGAGTAATGACTCAGTGTTGAAGCGAGCGGGTGTTAATCAGGCTGTTGCACTTGGCGGACTCACTGGCGACCCGACAGTTAATTTCGCTGCCTGTCTGACTGGAAAGCAGCATGGTTGTCGGGTCGCAATGCGCATCAGTGAGGATTTTAACTCGAATGTATACGAGCGATATGAGTCTGATGTTGATGAGGTCATCGACCCAGAGCGGCTTGGTGCCGCGGGTGCCAAAACTGCACTTCTCGGTGGTAACTTCAATGTGCTTGATGAACTTACAGAAGGGCTTAGTTTAACAAGTCTGTCAGTCCCGACTGATGCACCGATTATCGGACAAACGGTGAATGAGATTGAGCTCGGTGATCATGGACGTATATACGCACATGGGCGGGCAAACGAGCCAATGACGATTCCACTCCCAGCCACAACGGTCAAAACCGGCGATAGACTCGCAATTGTCGTTGAGCAAAATAACTTGATAGAAGTCAGACATACTCTCATGGGAGATAACTGACCCTCCGTGAGTAACAAATAATGTGACCTTCTTGGCATATACTCGTAAACAGCACTCGTTTCCAAATGGGGTAGATCAGATACATACCCATCAACGAGATGCTCCCAACTGATCTGTATCGTCAAAATCTGATGTGGTCGGTATACTTCTATTCATGTAAAGTCTAGTTAGGAGCATGAAGACGGACGCTTGGAGCACGCTTTTCGAACGGGCAGCTGACGCAACGGACGGGCGAAATGATATCACTCAGACACGAATCACACGGATCCTTGATGACCGACGAAAGAAACGACTAGAGCGCTCTCAGGAGAGTGATCATCAGACAAACACTGAATCTGAAACTCCCGATCATGAGGGATCAACGTCGGCTGAGTCAGCATCCACACGCGAGTCACAAGCGGAATCTGAATCGAGCATCACTGAGCCAGCTACCGATCCAATGCCGACATCTATTGTCGTTGATGCGGATGTTCTTGTTGCTGATTTTCTTTGTGGGAGTGAGAGTAATGCTCGACAAGCAGTTGAGATTCTTTGGACGCACTCGTGGATGACACTCTTTGCGAGCGACCCATTGCTCACTGATGCAGAAGCGGTTATTGCAACAGTAACCACAGACCAACTGGCTCGTGAGTGGCGATCACATATGACAGATTGGTGCTCAATCGTGACACATCCATCTGCTGATCATCCAGCACTATCGACAGCATACAGAGGTGGTGCTATGCACATCCTCTCGTTTGACGACCGACTGCAGTCAGCACAAGCAGGTGCGTCGCTCCGTGGACAGTTCCCAGTTAGCGTTCGCGATCCAGCGGCGTATGCAGCAATATTCTCACCTGAGCGATTATATTCCGCTACCGTTAGTGAGACTGACACGTATCCTGGTCCTGATCGTGCGCCGCGAGTCAAGTAATCATGTACTCATGAATTACACATGCGATGAAACGACAGGAGAAACACCTGCAGATTCAAACTGAAAGGGTGTCACCGCGTCTGAAACCACTCGGCGAACGCTGTCAGTGCACGACCGCGGTGTGAGATTTTGTTTTTCTCAGTAGCGTCACGTTCAGCAAATGTCACCCCATCGTGTTCGAAGATTGGATCATATCCAAACCCACCATCACCCCGAGAGGGAACGATACGACCACTTACTTCCCCAGTGAACAGTTTTACCGGTAATGCCGATGTATCTTGCTCCGGGTTCGGGTTTGGGTTTGGGTTTGGGTTCGTGTTTGCGTATTCATCAGGTGAAAATGCAGACTTAATCGCCTCCCCGTCACAGTACGCAAGAACACATCGAAACGTGGCTTTTCTCGGTGTTTCAAGCTCACTTTCAGCAATGCGCTGGACTGTTTCAATACCAAGTGTGTCCTCAATGAATGCAGAGTATGGACCGGGGAATCCATCGAACCCATCGATGAATAATCCGGCATCATCAACAAGCACTGGTGAGCCAACATAGCGATATGCCTCCTGAGCCCCAGTCGCTGCGATTGGACGGAGTGATGTCGCCTGGATCTCCGCGTAATCGTATGAGAGCGCTTTGATGACGTCTGAGTCAAGATATTCCCGAGCCTCACGGACTTTCCCCGTATTTGTCGTGACGTATCGGAGCGTCTCAACACTCACGAATGCTGCCACCGTGTGTGAGCGCCCAACTGCTGTGATTTCGCCCAATACGCTGGTGAAAGAAACTTCCCAACTGAGTGGATTCGTGAGCGTTGAGACATAGAGGGATTAATCAACGATTACCTCGACAGGGCTATCATCCTCAGAATCACTATCACTTCGCTCTTCTTGGAAGAGCAACCCCCCAACAACAAGAAGTGCAACCCATGACCGCCAGTTCGCGAGATTGAGTGTGTACCCGATTCCAAACGGCTTTTTCACAATCATCCCCGCACCGGGTTGCCAGCGGGCGGCGATTAATCGTCCGAGAGATGGTCGTTCGAAATTATACGGGACACCGAATATGTCTCCCTGTTTTGTTTCTTCATCCATATCTGTAGCTACGCCAGTCGGTCATAAATCGTTTTTCTATCAGCAAGTCAGAACGCAGGGTTAGTCTTGACATCCTCCTCCGCGTAACCGCGGAGGAATCCTGAGCGTGAGCGGTGAGTGTAAGCGGTGGATATTTCAGGTTTGCAGTTCCACCGAACCCCGGCATGGTGAGAATCCGTGTGGGGTTCATGGACTGTCGCGGGTCGAGTGAAGTGGGACTGCTGGTGCCGAGAGTGCCACGTCTCAGCCCCCGCCCCCGGGACTCCTCTCCTCGGTCATGTTTGGACTCCCACAGTTGTTTTTGCCTTGGGGAGTCAGGCAGACTTCGGTGGACTCGGAATTACTTTTTCTGCTGTTTGCAAGTAGTCGGGCACTGCATCTGCAACTGCATCGACTCATGATACTGAGAGGAACCGACTGTTTACCTGACTGGTTCCGATTATTGTCTCATTGCTTAGGGCGGACAGGCCGCCATCGTCGGACTGGCGGGAATCGCTCGGTTCCCAGCCTGATTCCTACCCATATGTCGAACTACCTGTCAGTTTAATGATGGATTGTCAAATATGAGAATGGCTATTGCAGCGTAAACGTAGATCGACTCCGAGTTGTCGGATTCATCCTGCGGCTGAAGCCGCAGGAATTCTCCTTGATTCTGTATAATCATTCGTATAATTATTCATATCATAACTGTGTGCTGAGATCATTGATATCGCCCGCGAGATTCAATTTCACAGAGTCGTGATTGGACGGTCGACATTCCCGTCTCAGCGTATCCAGATTCAAAGGCGGCAATAAGGGGGTCAGGATCTGATGCAGTTCCAGTTATACTCTGGATAAACACATGCAGATCCATCGCGTGGTCTTCAATATGATCAGTATAATAACCCAATCCAAAGTCGATAAGATAATTTTGCGTTGAGTCAACACGAACATTTCGGGTTGTGGGGTCACCATGGACAAACCCCGCATTATGTATCCGCCCAAGATGCTGTCCCACCGCGTGGCACCGACTGGCGGTGAGTTCTGCTGCAAGATCGGCATTACCGACATACTCAAACACCAATGTTCCTGTCTCGGGGTCAACGTCATAAATAACAGGAGTTGGGACACCAAGACGGCGTGCGGCACTCGTCAATCGCGCTTCCGCCCGCGTCCGCTCAGCACGAAGTTGTCTATCAAGTGTCGGATGTCGGTATGACTTTTCGACACGCCGCTTTATGACATGATCATCGATGCGTCTGACTGTCGCCTCTGCCCCTCGCACTGGGGTTTCATCGAGCGTTGCCGGGGTGCGAGTCACCGATGTTTCATTATCGCGCCATGTGACCGTAACCGCGTCCGGACGAAAGTTTGGGTCAACAGCAGAATTTTCGACTGAGATTGTCTGTCCAGCCTGATACATCGTTGCACCCAATACAGCAATCATTCCTGCATTATCCCGAAGAAATCGCGGTTCAGGCGCGTAAAACGAGGCACCACGAGCAGTACACATCGTTGAGAGCATCTCACGAAGGCGTTCGTTCTGTCCGACTCCCCCGCCGAGGACAAGTTCATCGGTTCCAGTCAGTGAGAGTGCCCGCTCCGCGACTTCAGTCAGCATTGCAAAGATTGTTTCTTGTAATCCTGTACAGACATCGGCGACGGGAACCTCATCATCAACGGCATCTTTGGCAGCCGACATGATACCTGAAAATGAAAAGTCCATTCCCTTGACAACATATGGAAGGTCATAATAGCTCCCATCGGGTGCGGTTGCTTCGACTTTTGGTCCGCCAGGGTGATTCCACCCGAGATGACGGGTGAATTTATCAATGGCGTTCCCAACACCGGTATCCATCGTCTCACCAAGTACTTGATACTGACTCCGGTGATACCCAAGGAGGTGTGCATTCGCTCCTGAGGCATTGAGACAGACTGGGGTGGCGAATCCAGACTGATGACGACCAATCTCAAGATGTGCAATCATATGATTTACACCAACAAGAGGGACGGAGAGCGCCTGCGTGAGCGTTCGAGCAGCGGTTCCAACAACTCGAAGACACGGACCAAGTCCGGGACCACGTGAAAATGCCACAGCATCGACTCCAATTGCGTTCGTGTTCCCAGAGCTCACCGCATGCTCAAGAATAGTTGAAATCACCTCTGGAAGTGCCGTACTCATATGTTCGGCTGCCTCCCGCGGATGTAAGCCACCGCTGTCAGGCTGATATGGATCCGACTCAATCACTATCGTTTCATCACAGCTATCATATAACGCTGCACTTGCTGCCCATGCTGTTCCTTCAATTCCAAGAATTCTCATAATACATATAATCTTTTACTCTACTGGGTAACGCACGCGGGACACCCCTTGAGAGGACGATCATCTATTGATCGTCAGTAGAGACCACTGACAGGATGAACAAACAACACTTGATACGAGTGGTTACTGTGTAGTGAAACACTAATAATCAATCATTGATGACAGTATGATTCGTGATTTACCCCCTCAGGCTTCTTCTGCTGCACCGTCGTCATCATCTGGTTCGATTTCGATTTTGTTTCGCTCAAGCATGTAATCTTGTTCAACCTGACGAGCAGACTGTGGCGATTGATATACCTTGGCGTATCCAATCGTTTTTCGCATTCCAAATTTGGTATCAAGTTTGTGCACAACGACCTCATCAGAGTCTTTATTTATTTTTGCTGCGAGACTGTCACGAACAGATAATCGTGACGGTGTTGCATCTTCGTGGGCGACTTCAAATTGAACGTCGGTTCGATGCAACATTGAGTTTTCATCTTCAGAGAGAATATCAACTTCCATTGTTTAGTTAATCCATACTCATTTTGAAACGACTAAAAGGATTTCGAAGCGATGAATTGCGATTACTTCACGCGGAGTATGCATGAATTATAGATGTTCAGAGTAGTGAGGCATATCGCTAAGTTTCAAAACCAATGAAACTGTTATGATGCTCAAACACAGGATAGTCTAATCAATCACCAGATGATCTTCAAATTCAAATTTAAATTCAATTTTTGGATCCAAATCCAAATCCAAATCCAAGTCAAAGTCAAAGTCAATTTCGCATCTCGTCATGAGCGTATTCAACTCATCTTGGATTACTATCGGGGTCCATGCCAAGCCGATCAAATGCCGCAGCAACATCCCCATCCATGCGATTAAGTAGTTTCGTCATTGTCGTTTGTGTGTCAGGAGTCACAGCAACACGTACCATCCCTTGATCGGGTTGTCCATATACGACGGTTGCCCCTGTTTGTGCTACAAGAACAGCCGGAAGTGTTGCAAGGTCTTCTTCGCCGTCAACAACAATTGTAATAGATCCAGATGCTGCCACTGCAGTCTGTAGCGCATCCAGTAATGCTGCAGATATCACTCCCGGTGGGTTCTCGACATCAACCCGTTTGTTGTGCTCTGACAACGCTGCTTCGACTGTTTTATCAACAGTCTCGCGTTTTGTCTGCCCGTCGATAATAGCCACCGCAGGGGTGTAATCGGCCGTCTGGAGGTGATACGTGACAATATCGCCGACAGCGATGATTGGTCGCCCAGCATCAGCGAGAAATTGCGTAACATCAGTATATACCGGTCCAAACGGTGATTTGAATTCCTGCCGAAGTGATGGTGGGAGTTTAAGGGGCAACTCGGTCATGAATAGTACTCTTATCTTAGCGCACCTTGAGTGCGTATCCACCGGGTTCTGTGACGTTCATCTCCTCGGCAATTGCTGAGTCATCTGGGTGCGTTACAACGACATATCCCGCCCAATCCTCAGTGAGACTACTTGATCCGCAGTTCTCACAGGTTTGTGAATCGGCGTGATTGATATAATGACACTCGCGACATGAAAGGCGGGTCTGTGCCATCTACTTCCCCTCCGCGCCGGCCTCCGTCGTGGCAGGGTTGGCCTGTCGATCCGCTTGTAACCAGCCATGCTTACCAAGACCAGGTTGCTTTGCGGTAAGCCCAATCTTTGAATCGCGAGGGTTTCGCTCATCAATGCTTTTTGTCACAACACGAACACGAACAGAGTCACCTACTCCGAGTGTCCGATTCGACTCTGTGGATGCAAGTTGCTGATTCTCGCCGTCGTATGCAAGGTACTCATCAGAAATTTGTGAGACATGCAAAAGTCCATCAACAGGACCAATTCCAACAAACGCTCCAAACTCGACGACTTCAACGACTTCTCCATCGACAACCTCCTGCATCGCCGGATCAAATGTAATCGCATCGAATTTAGCCTCGTAGTATACACCAGCACGCCCTGGAAGGACTGTCCCTTCACCAATATCAAGGACGCTAATAACGCTGACAACACTTCCAATGTCTTCATCCATCCGTCCCTCTAGTTTGTCTTGTAGAAGTCGTTTAACACGCTGCGGTGTGACATCTGCAAGGTGCCGCGGAGGCACTTCGACTGTATCTGTGAGTTGTACCCGTTTATACATACGTTATGGCTCTGTTATCTCCAATGTGTTTCGCCCCCTTATACCGATTACGCGAACATCGTAGTTATATAATCGGTTACGGAGCGGTCTGTCTTCTGTGACGACATAGTGCTCTGTCGTTGAGTGTTCGTCCGTAGCTGTCTGTGTCGTCGCCTCCGCTGTTGACTCTGCGTCAGACGTTTCAATTACGATCACGTCCACGTTCATATCTGTGTCTGTGTCCGCAACTTGAGCTTGAGCGTGAGCGTTGGCTTCGACGGTAATCTGCCCGCTTGTGTCTGTATTATTATGGACATTCGTATGTGTACCGATATCCTTCTCGTCGGTTCGATTTGTGAGGCTGTTGTCGACTGTCGCAGCGTCAGTATCAGTATCGGCGCGTATCGCAGTGTGACGCAGTATTATTTCAGTGGTTGCCAACTCAACAATGGCATCATCAGCGAAATCAGCCTCAGTGTCGACAATACAACAGCGGTCAAGCAGGTCGCTGCCGACGCTTGCTGCTGTCGCCTCAACTCCAGCACCGTCACTGAGACGATTGAGTTCAGCAACAACAGGACGCGGGACGAGCGATACATACGACTCTGAAAGAACCCGATCAAGTTCCTCGAACAGACGGACATCTCGCTCAACAGGAAGCATCAATGCGTTTGTATCGAGGACAACAGTAATCATTGTATTTATTTATATATCCGGTATTGAGTCGTATCTGTGACAATGAGATTACGCTGTGATCATGTCACATCGATTCTTACGACTGCCCTGTGCTCTTCGGGTTGGTGTCTGATATCTCTGGATCGTGACTGAGATGAGGATTAAGATCAATTCAAGATGCAATCGCCGTACTGAGATATCATGAATACTCACTCAAGTGTCCCAATCCCAATCAGTCGCCACCGGGCGCCGACACGACGATTGATTGCAATCTTTGATCCTTCTTCAGCGCAGACCGGTCGTTTAAGTGAGACTTCAGCCTCACCGCTCCGCGCACTTGTGACTGCTCCGACAGTCGTTGCTGTGCCGACTGTCAGCATCAGTGGTTCCCCCGTTGAAATCGTCTCAACATCGCCCGCCTCATCACCGACGACTCGATCGAGTAACTCAACCGTCATAGTAAACGATTCACGCGTTGGTGGCAGTGTTCCCGGCTCGCCGACAATCTGTCCGGCAAGTGAGTCCCCTTTGGTGAGACTTGGGTCGAGACCGGTGCCAACCCCACACAAGCCTCCAGGGGTTACTTCGGAGACGGTTTCACCACCCGCCTGTAAGGACCGAACATCTGTTGTAATCGGTTGCCACTCGGTCTGCCCTCCCTGGTCGACTTCACGCCCTGGACGCAATTCGATCTCTGCTCCGGTTTCAAGTCGTCCTCGGGAGACAGAACCGCCAATGACGCCACCGGAAAGATTCTTCCAAGTCGTTCCTGGGCGGTTGATATCGAATGATCGAGCCGCATAAAGCCGAGCAGAGGTCTCTGCATCGCGGTCAGGCGTTGGGATCTCACGTTCTATCGCATCAATGAGGAGGTCAATATTGACCGCTTGTTGAGCGCTGACAGGAACAATTGGAGCATCCTCAGCAACTGTCCCCTCAACAAATGACTGAATCTGATCGTATGATTCAATCGCACGCTCACGGTCGACAAGGTCAATTTTATTTTGCGCAATAACGACGTTTTCAATCCCAATAATATCAAGAGCCATCAGATGCTCTTCGGTCTGCGCCTGTGGCACATCCTCTGTTGCTGAGACAACAAGAACAGCACCATCCATAATTGCTGCTCCAGAGAGCATCGTAGCCATCAACGTCTCATGTCCTGGTGCGTCAACGAATGAAACTGTTCGAAGCGGTTCAGTCGGGTCGCCGTCAGGACCGGTTTCTTCAACGGTGTATGCCTCTGGCGGTTCGCCATCAGGAATCACACGGAATGTCGCGTCGGCATATCCAAGTCGGATCGAAATACCTCGCTTCATCTCCTCTGAGTGCTGATCCGTCCATGACCCGGACAACGCCTGGACGAGCGTTGTTTTTCCGTGATCAACATGACCGACAAGTCCGATATTCACCTCCGGTTGTTGTATTTGTTGTGTCACTATTGACCTCCTGAGAGTAATCTTGGAATCAATTCACCCTGAGCGACAGATAAACTTGCTGTTCTCACCTCGAAATGCAACAACACTGCCCTGAGAACAGAGTGTTTCTTCATGAATGTTTTTGCTCAGCAGAACCACTAACTTATGCTGAGTGTAGCAGAAACTTCCCCGCTTTCGTGGTGATATCATGAGGCGTGCGTTGATGGGCGAGTCGCGTGTGGATTATTGAAATACAGGACCGTGTTCAGGGCGATGAGAGTGTGATCGAGACGGTAATACTCGGAAAGCGACAGGTGAGTCTCATTGCAATCCAGTTGACTCAAAGGGTGTGAACGGGCTGTGAGTGTCTCACGATACATAAATTTTTAGAGTCAAATATCATGGTCAGGATTAGGATCAGCATCAGCATTATTTCCATGTGGATTTATTTGTCACGTCTCTTTATCTAGTAGTGAGTAGGCTTAGACCTCGCTAAGAGTCATTTCAGCACGACAAGATTTGGCGGGATTATCGAGTGGATAGATGAATTATCTTTCTGTTTTGTTTTTCTCCTCGACAGTGATTATGAATATCGCGTTTGTTGTTTCCGTTGGTGAGAGTACCTGAACCTCAATAGCCACAGCAACAATGGTTGCTTCTCCAGCACGTGATTGTACGATGACCCCATTTGTTGATTGACAGCGACCGAACACACGGTCGGGACCACTTGGACATCGCATGCGCGCCCACTCATCAGCACTGACTGTGGCAAAATTGAGTGTGAGTGATCGTCCCTGTTTGATATGATATGACTCAATTCGATGAAGATCTTCAGTAATGGTCGCTCGGGCGTGTTTAATTACATGTTGACGCTCACTCCACTCAGATCGTTTCACATCATCAAATACCGCTGTCTGGACGGACGCTGTGAGTTGATTGTGAACTGCAGTAAGTGCAATCACGGATGAGTCCGGGTTCGCGACCGTTCCTCCAGTGTTGATGCGTGACGCTGTGTCATCAGCGATGTCGAAAGTAATTGAGCTAAGTTGCGCATACGCAAAGACCATCGTGAGAAGCGCAATGGCAACAACTGTTGCCGCGACAAGAACGACCTGTGCTCGATTGTCATCCGATGGTCCAATGAGATTCATACATACCATACCTCAATAGCAACAGTGCAGCGACTCCCGATGGAGACTGCTTGCCCGGTATGTCCACCTACAGGTACGGCTGGTCCGATAGTTCCATGTGGTGTTTTTATCTGTGCGAAAACAGTCGGTGGCAAAATCGCCGCTACCCTATCACGAAGCAGTGTCTGCTCGGTCATTATTGTCGATGATGTGTCACACATAGCCATGAGGTAACTTTGCTCTGAACTGGAGGGGATCTCTCCCTCAAGAATATGAAGTGTATCCGCCGCAAGTTGATCAAGTTCAGCTGTTGAGCCTGTCGTCTCACCTGGAGCCCACAAAAATCCAGAGACGACAGCAAGGATCAGCAGTGCCCCGACACCTGATTCAATCAGTGATGTTGCCAACTGTGCACGGTCATCTGGGTGTCTGTGATCTGTCGAGACTGTGTTTTCACTATGTGGATAGGAGGTGTCAATACTATCCTGCGTATAATGTATCGATTGCCGTTGGTTACTCACCGACATGCACCTCCACCCACGCGAGCGTTGTATTCGCTGTCTGCCACGTAATCATCAGTTGTCCTGAATTATTACCGGTCGAGACAATCGAAAGATTGAGTGGACGCCTCGGTAGTGAGAGATGATGCTGTCGTGTACTGAGTCCTCCTGGATTGTGTCTGAGCACCCGACCATCTGCCCGGATGGTGTGTACTGTCCGGTTTGTCGTCGGGAGGATAGATACAGTCACATTTCCGGCGTGTCCTGCGAGGGAGATATTGGATGACTGGCTCTGAGGTACATTGGCAAGTGTAAGACGCCGAGAACGTTGTGTATATGACTCAATGAGAACGCGTTGACGAACGAGTGACTTTGTCGGCGTCCCGCGATCAACAATCGTGGTATCATGAACAACGACTCGGGCTGATCGACCAGCGAATGATGGAACTGCCGTCGTGAGGTCCGCAGCGGTGAGTGATTTACTAGCCGACGCCTGAAGTACGCCATGACGACGTGTGTGTGATGCAGCGTCGGCGACGAGATGCGCAGCGATAAGTGATGCCACACGCTCCTCCTGTGACTGATCAACAACATCGGATAATGCCTCTTCAGCGACAATAACACCAGCAACCGTCACCGCAGAAATAAGAACAACCGCCGCTGCAAAGCTGATGAGATTTGCCTGACCACGGGCATTCATGCGTGGATCTCCATATACTGGGCTGTTGTATTGGTCCCGATGAACTCGGTCTCATCGGTCAGAACAATCGTGATGTGCAAAGAGTCACCCGGTGGTATCTTCCCAGTATCTGTCTCTATAATCCGACGATCAGACATATCCGGACCATTGCGTATGCGCATCACATCGTGTTTCATAACTGTGAAACCGAGTGGACTACTCCTGCCGACATCTTGAACGGTATCGGTGTTACTTCGTGAGCGATTACTGAAGATGTCAGTATGTGCTTGAAGCCGGATCCATGACGGTGTCTCACTCCGTACTGATCCGGTAACCGTAATGAGATTCTGTGATATGACACGTGTTGATGCGCTGATCGCTGGGTCAGGATGCTGGAGTTGAATGTACGTTCCGTCTGCCGTGGTGTTCGCAATGATTCGATATGGATTTTGACGGATGTGCTGTGGGAGTGTTATCTTGATGCGTCGGTCAACAGCAGATGCATCCTCTGTCCCCTCTGCTGTTGACTCAATTCGATCAGCAGCGCTAATCACCACCCTGTCAGCAAGTTCAAGACCGACAGCAGATTGATATCCGGGAGCCACACCTCCAAGCAGTGACGTAGTCAGTAACGCAATCAGGATAATGCCAATCCCTAACTCAAGTGTTTTTCCTGCGACCGGTGAAATCGCCCGATCATTAGAGATAATTTCCCATCGACGATCATTACTCATTGTCCCACCGCCACAGTGAGTTGGACATCATGAACGACGATATACACACGTCGTGCGTCGTCGAACGCTGCAATCAGACTTACAGTTCCATCATGATCGATATCACGTCGTGTTATTGTCTCTGCGCCACGCTCGTGTAGATGCTGTTCCCATATCTCCGGTGTTGCGGTCTCAATGGCGAGTTTGTACACTGCGGTAGGGAATATAATTCGATTGCTCCGCGCTGCTGTTCGAAATGAGACGACAAGACGGTGACCACTTGTTGAGACCGCATCCGCGCCACTCGCATTCAATACTGGGACGCCAAGATATAATGCATCTGGCGAAACGGTAATTCGACTCTCTCCTGGCATCGTCGCCGTCTGTCGGTCCTGACGGATTATGGCTCCAGCGAAGGCAGTCAGGGTCCGTGAGCCTCCGCGATAAACGAGCGCTCCAGCATGCCCACTCCACACGATATCATCACCCTCAGCAAGAAGTCGAATTGAACGATTTCGAACACTAACTGTTCCTCGGGAAAGTCGCGTTTTCGTCGTGCGTCGATCATTGTGAGGCTCAAATACCTGATGAAGATCAGCACTCACGCGTGTCGTGTCAGCCGCAGCGACCCCGTCGGCGACAAGTGCGCCTGTTGAGGCAGTCAATGCGCTGATTGCAACGACAGTAATCCCCAATAAAAGAGCAACGCCAATGACACTTGATTGCCCGCGTGCCACGTTCCGATTGCTGAAATGAAGTCGATATCGTAGCTGTCTTATAATACTGCTTCGGACCGAAGTATCAGGATCGCGGTCTGATGACATTAAATTACTCCTGTCCCGACAAAGACAAGATGACAGATTGCAACAAGACATCCAGAGTGTAACAGTGCTTCATATCGACCGCGACTGGCAACACCAGCAAACCATCCTGCAGCAAGCATCGTTGACTGTGTGACGACGTACAGTCGGTACTGATCTCGCACAATATCAATCGCCTCACCACCAGCGACATCTGATGTGATTGCGAGCCTGGCAAATCCCGCAAATACCTGCGTGCTCGTTGCCACTGTAATCCCGATGATTAAGAGTGCAGTCGTCCATCCAACGGCGACATACACTAACATCCCTGATCGGAGAGACCGCTTTTCATGATACAACCGACCGACTTCCGCTTGTAATGTTTCAAAAACGACTCCAGTATCACTTCCTGCATCCATTGCTCCTATGACAAGTCCGACTGTTTGTTCTGCCAAGGGTGTTCCAACGCGGGTAACGAATCGATCCAAGGCTGCTGTTCGAAGGTCAGTGCCCACATCGTTGTGTGTCGTTGTCAATTGAAGATTTGAGGCTAAATCTGTCACATCCTCACTAAGTGGTCCCAGATCAACATCGCTCGCAACATGTGTCACTGCATCAACAAATGGACGTCCGAGATTGATATGCCCTGAGATTGCATGAACAAAGTCTTTGAGTTCATGATCTTTCGCATCGTCTGAGCGTGCACGCCGAACTGCAACGACCCCAACTGGGAGAGAATAGCTTACATATCCGACGAGACCAGCCACAAGCGGGTCCACGTTAGCCGTGAGTGATATTCCAGTGCCGATGACTCCAATCAGCACAAAAACGATCATCGCACTTGCAGGATTTCGCGGTGCTGTTGTGAGTGTCTTACTGATGGATGGCGGACGGACATATTGCTGTTTTTGATCCGCAGGACGGAGGGACTCAACGAGTGATGCAACACCAACACCAACAATAAGAATGAATCCAGCACTCCCATACACAATCATCTCTTGGAGGGTTACAACACCAACGAGAGTCTGTATTGGTGCTGCCAGCCCAGGGGAAAGGAGACTCATTACTGTGATGATAATAACAACAAGTGCTGGGAGGACGAGTAAGACCACGAACAATTCTGCAAGAAGCTCAAGGAATCCTTGTGCACGCTGGCGCTCACTATCCTGTCGGTATCGAAGCATTCGACTCTCCATCGAAAGATAATTTCCAAGGGCGTCCTCGCCTTGATCAGCATGTTCACGAAATTTCAATAAGAATGGTCCGAGCGTTTCCTGTGCAGGGGTGTCGCGGGCGACGCGGCGAAGTCCCTCATTAATATTTCCTGTCAGTGCAGCCGTGTTCAATACCGTTCGTATTGATACCGCTGTTTCACCATATGCGTCGGTATCTGCAACACGACGAAGCATAGCACGCCGGTCATCACTACCCGAAGAAAGGACGTTGAGATATCGAACAGCGCTTGGTAGTGTTCGGTCAATCGCAGCGCGGCGGACGGCCGTCACCCAGCGAAGATACCGCCCACCCATGTATATTACACCCCACCGGATTGTGCCAACGGCACTGAGTGAGAGTATGAGTGCAACGACAAACTGTCCATGTATCTGATATACGCTTGTGTCTGTATATGCGCCAGTTATACCAATGAGATTGTCTGAGACTTCGATGAAGCCAAGACGAGAGATAACCGAAGCGCCCTGAACTATCACAGCGGCAAACAGTGACGCCGGAGCAGTAAGCAGCATAATCCCGATTGTCCCCCCGGTAGCGAGCGATAATGCCCATGCAAGGGCGTATACTCGGGCGAGATAGACATCGAATGCAACAGTAAAATCAGTCCCCCTGTACACTCGACGATGCTGGTCGTGAGCATGACCGTCTGCACGATCAGCGAATAGTGCATATGCAATCCGGTCAGGCAATGTATACCAGGATCGAAAAGATGTGCCCATCAGGCCTCCCGTTCAGCGTCAATTGATTCCGATGACGTCGAGGTCTTGATTGTCCGTTCTGTCGTCCTCTGGTCGTTGTCTTTTGTTTCCTCTTGATTTGGCTGTTCTTCGGTTATTATATTCTGATTGATATTTTCTTGTGGGCGAGCATCATCCGGGGCTGCTTGTCTCCGCCTGACACGCTCAATGGTTGCTGCTTCATCTGTTCGAAGATCAGCAAGAAAGCCGAATAGGCGGTCTGCATCGGTGATGTCCTCTCGGACAAGATACTGGACATATCGATGTCGATTCCGAAATGACTCCGCAATATCATCAACATCTTGATCTGTTGCAGTCGCAATCCGGTGAAATACGCGGTGTGTGAGTCTATCTTGAATTCCCTCCGTCGCTGCATTCGGACCGCCGAGGCTAGGATGGTCATAAGCCATCGCGAAGGACCCATCAGTGTCACGCCAAAGAATCGTGTTATAATATAATGTTGTTCCTGCTTTTTCAATAACACCGGTCCGAGCAGATGATGGAAGCGTCTCATAATCTGCAGCAGAGAGCAATTCAACGACTGAGCCAACATATCGCTCACCATTAACACGTCGTGGAAAGACAACAAGATCCAACTCTCGAAGTAAGTATACTGGCAATCCTTGCTCAACAACACGGTTGACAAGCGTATGGATGTCTTCTGCATGTGTCGTTCCGATGACACCATGACCAGTGTTCAAAATTTCTGCGTAAGTTTGAAATGATGCTGGTGTATTCACCTCAGCGATAACCTCGATGTCTGGGTTGAGATAGTTCGCCTCTGTCATCAGATCAGCCATCGAAACTCGCTTGAACTCATCCTCGTGTTCACGGGTGGTTAATGAAACCCCTGTTTCATGCGGGAGGTACACCTCACGAGACCCCTCATCAATTGATATGGGACGATGATCGTAGGGGATAAATGGCATCAAAGAATTCAGTAATGTCGTCTTCCCAGCCCCGGTTGGTCCAGAAAAGAGCACAACACGGTGGTGTTCATACAACAGCCACAACAGTGCAACAAGTTCGGTGGGGATTGAGCCAGAGTGGATCAGATCAACGGGTGTCAGCGGCTTTGCAGCCTGTTTTCGGATAGAGATATGTGGTCCTGACTCACTGATCACCGGAAGCGCAACTGCACATCGAATGGTCTCACTATGCTCGTGAGCTGTAGCATCAATCCCGTCCGGTTCAAGATTCACCTTGGCTGATGGACGGCTGGAACTTAATTCGACACCATCAGCAGCTGCCAGCTGTGTGACGACATTCACAAAGGTCGTCTCATTCTCGAAGCTGAGATTTGTCGGAACACGTTCACCGGCATCAACAACATCTGCTCGAGGGACAACCTTGATTCGCTCACCGACACGGTTCGCCTCAATATCCTCAAGATGTGAATCCCGAATCGGGATGGTGAGTACTCCCTCGCCAATAAGATCACGAAGAATATAATATATCAGATCGTCAAGACGACCTTTCGCATACCGGCGACCGACTGGTGGTGCAGCGACGCCGACTCGAGCAAGTACCTGACGTGACCGATATGCGGTTTTCGCTATCCATGTTTGTGTATTTTTTACTGTCAGTCGTCGCGACAAGAATTTCCGGGCTGTATTTTGCACGAATGCTGTTCGGTCTGCAACGAGTTCGTCGACGTTTGCCCCCCAAATATGTTTTTTACACTCACGAATAAGGGTCTCATCGCCTGGAAGCAACGCGGGTTCAACCACAGCGTATTTTGCATAGAACCGATCGTCACCGAGTAAGTGATCGCGGTGGATAACAACATCAACATCGAATCCTGCAAACGTCACAACGTAACTTTTGAGACGTTCGCTTGCAACGCGCGCTGCAAATGGCACACTCGCAGAGAGTGATGTCACCGCGGGTGCGTAATCCTTGGTATGAACGACAAGCACATCGTCAATTCCATCATCAAGATCAACAATCTCAATTTGATCATCGAGTGCGACCGGGGTCACTGAGCCGAGTAACTGGAAATCACGAAGCACATAATACGCGATTCGTCGACGACGACCACCAGTGAGTGATTGATCAAGAAGTCGACCAATCACCCGTTGGTACTTACTTGTGAGTCCTTGAGTGGCGCGTTCTGCTGTTCCTTCGCGTGTGAGTGGGCGCCCAGATTCGAGATTTGCGCCAGCAAAATACGCATGGATCTTAGTGAGTGCATCCTCAGCATCAGCATCTAATGATGGCTCTCGAATCTGATAAGTAAATCCGACACCATCTGTTCGATCAACGATTGTTACAACGACACCTGGAGTTACCTCACGCTGCGACCGCACCTGTGGTGCGTACCACGCCTCGGGATTGTCTGGCGGAAGTGGTGCTGGCACAGCACAGAGATTAGTATCTGTCGTATCGGCTCTTGGATGAGTCATTGAGATACTTACACTCCATGACTCATATGAGAGTGATATCTATGATAATGCGCGACGACAGCTCGGTCAGATCTGTCCATGCCGCTGTATGTCGAATGATACTACATATACTTGTGTGCGCCAGCGTCAATTTTGATACTGCCAATTGAGATAAAAAGCATGCATCCTCATCTGATGATTTGATCTGAGTGAATTCAGCGTGTGCGTTGATCTGTTCATGTTCATGACTGTGTCGACGTTTCTTTCGGTCACATTCAGCTAATTCGGTATAAACTGCAATGAGAATCCCCGCGTGTTTACACGCCAGAGGATGTCAATTGCTACTCCTCAGTATTCTCAAAACGACGGTCCATGAGACTGTCTGGGTTCAGGTACGTCTAGAATCGTCTCGTCACCCGCAGGGAGTGACACCCTGCTGTTTTCTCGGGATCAGTCATTGACCTGATGATATCGGTTCTATTAATACTGAGGCGTGAGAATATTCAATGGTGAATCTTGAGGCAGCTGGCGCGTAATCTGAATATCCGCAATTCTGAGTAATTGCTGTTTTCCCTCAAGATTCACACTGATATGTAGCAATTGCTCATCATATACGTTTTGCTCAACGGACGTATTTTTGCGAGTTCTATCTGAGAGTCCGACTCCATGTGGCTGAGATAGTTACGTTTCTCTCAAGATGAATGGGAGAATGTCAGAATATGGGTATCATAGCAAAGATTATCTTAGAGTTGCTCTATGTTCCCCAGAGATGAAGGACAACAACCACACATCTCTCCCGAGAGAGACACACGGCAACAACCTCACGCGCACAAGAACAAATACCTGGCAGAGAAACCCCAATGACAACAGCGATCATAATCCCCGCGGACAGCAACACTACCGCCAGAGACAAACGGAGCTCAAGTTGCGGTGACCGAGAGGCTCTGTTGAAATCCTTCAGCTCAGATCTGATACGAACTGCGTACTGTATACAGAGCCTACAGACAGTAGGGTCAATCCCGAGCAGTTTCTGAAGAATCTACCTGTATCCCCGTGCATAACCGCAGTGGACGATACAAACGCTTACGTATTATCCGATTATATCACTGCGTTATAACATGAAGATATTAATCACGGGCGCAAGTAGAGGGGTCGGACGTTCAACCGCGTTGACTCTCGCAGGCGATCATGACATCGCAGTCAATTATCGAATGTCAGAGGAAGCTGCTGCCGAGGTGGTTGAGGCGGTCGGAAAGCAAGGTAGCACTGCGGTTGCTGTGGGTGCTGATGTCCGTGATTCTGAGGCTGTCAAATCAATGATTGAAGAGGTTGTTGATACCTTCGGCGAACTTGACGCGGTTGTTAATAATGCGGGTATTGTTGATCCAAGCCTCGTAACCAATATCGACGATGATCAATGGAGCCGAGTGCTCAATACAAACCTCACCGGGGCATTTTATGTCACACGAGAAGCCATCCCGCATTTGAAACCGGATGGTGACGTGGTATTCGTCTCTAGTATTGGCGGGACCAGCGGAACAGTAGACGCCAGTTACGCGGCGAGTAAAGCTGGTCTCCATGGGCTTACTCGTTCGTTAGCCCGAGAATATGGTAACGAGGGACTCCAGGTCAACGCCGTTGCTCCCGGTCCTGCCAAGACGGACATGAACGACGAAATTATCAGCTATCTGGAAACAATTGAGTTTCAGGGACACGAGAACGTCGATACATATCTGCCTGAGTATGCCTGTCAACCGGAAGAGATTGCTCATACAATCGAGTATCTGTTAGAAAACGAGTACGTTCAGGGCGAAATCATCAATATTAATGGGGGGATGCAATTCCAGTAGTGATCCGGCTGCTGGGCTGTTGTCTGACGTACGCTTTCTGCTCAGCACGACGCACAAACCCTCTTAGTAAAAGAGGATTTCAATTGAGCCGAGAGATCATATACACGATATAATATGATATGATATGACACTAATCAACCTGTGGGATATATCCGGGCAATCTTCACACCGTAAGGTCACAGACGCAGACGGGTCCGACCGCGAAGAGTTCAACTATCTCAAATATGGTTCCAAATCCCACATCGATCAGATCATCGCCCGGGATACTGACTTGCAGTACCCTCATCGGAATCGAACTAGCTCTGCGCACTATCTGCATGTGAACAGCATGACACCGAGCGCGAGAGCAAAAAAGCAAATAACGAGTGTGAACCGACGGTTTTAGTGGATATTCAAATGATAATTACGATAAATCATCGTATAAACAAAGAGGTCGGTTACAGCGCGGCGAACAACCTCGACTCGCCAGTCGACATCTACGAAGCCGCCGTCAACCTCCACGAGATAACGACAGACGCGCAGTAGATCATCCGCGTTGCCCACGACCTCGAGACCGGGGAGGCGTTCAAGCCGTTGCTCGGGTCGGTCAACCGGCGGCGCGACGCGCTCGTCGACAACGTTGAGGCCGCCGAGGAGTTCGCCAAGTCCCTCGAAGAGACCGTCGAGTCGATTCGAAATGCGGACAATCCCAATCCGGAGCGGTCGTACGAGCGCGCGTCCTCAACGTCGTCGCCGATCCCCGGACAGAGGCATCCAGCCTCCACGAATGGGCGGAGCGCGGGGATAAGTCGTTCCCGGACGATCGATTCGACGAGCGGTTTGAAGATCTCGACCGTCGAACCGCCGGTCGCCTGGGACCGCGTCAACGAGGAAATTCAGAAGGCACGCGAGGGGATTGCGACCGACGGATCGAACGGGGACTGAAGATGGGTCGGTCGGATTGTCGCCTCGATGACTCCGTCTCAGATCCGGTCCCCCATCGGGAGACGGATCAATGAAGCATCGGTGGTAGCGATCGCAGCGCAGGTCGTCAACAGCTTCATTACCCGGTGACCACGAGAGAACGACGTGTCTCGGAGGGTCTCCGCCGCGATTGCGGTCGCGTTTTTCCTCGCGATCGCAGTCGCATTTCTCCTCGCTCTCGCGGGGTGTGGGGGCGTCGCCTCCGATGACCCCGCTCCGACGACGGGTTCGGCGTCGAACTCGACAGCCGTCTCCGATGAGACGCTCGCCGACGCCGAGTTCCCGGAGGGCTTCTCCCGGTCGGAAATCGATATCGCGACGGCTCGCAGGCTGTCGATCACGTTCCTCCGGACGGAGCCGGTGTCCGGGGTTGCTCTCGAACGGTTCCGTCCCGGCGCGTACGCCGACTACCAATACGAAGCGAGCGCGACGCGGACCCGATTCCGTCTCGATGTGCACAACGGGTACGCCGATATCAGTCAGAGCGACGTTTATGTCGAGTCGAACGTTCGACACAGCCGTAGCGGGCGGAACGGGCAGACCGCTTTCGAGGCGACGAACGGCTCGGTCGACGAGACCCGGTTTCGCGCGGCCAACTCGATGTGGGCGGTGGTCTCCAGGGTTCTGACGATCGGCGAGTTTCGAGTGGTCCGGGTCACCGAGAACACCAGCGGACGCCGCATCCGATACACGATCACCGATGTCACCGTCCAGAACGCGACCGACGTTCGAGGGTACCTGACCGTCGACGAGGACGGAGTCGTCCGAGAGGCTCAACTCCTGTACGGTCAGGCGGGCGAACCCAAGCGGTTCCAATACAGCGTCACATCCCGGTCGGCGAGCAGGGTCGCACCGCCTGCGTGGCTCCCCGCCGCTCGCGCGAGCAGTCGCTTCGAGCCTGGATCTGAGGCGAACGCGGGATCGATGGTCGACACAACGAACGACAGCGAGAACGGTAGTCGGTAGATTATGATCCGCGGGTAGCCGAGACCCCGTCATTCGGGCTAACCGGCGTGATTGGTGTCTTCTTCATGTGACTGACGAACGCACCGCACCTCCGGTAGCCGATTTGCTAGAGAAGTATGTCCCTCATAGTAACAACAAAGAGCCGTACCGCTCGCTGTCATCCTGTCGTATGTCCGAAAAAGTCGGTGGCGCTCCTGTTCAATACGACACACTATACCTCAGCATCGGACTGTATGACCCGAGCTCTGGAGTATTCTAGATGCGAGCGAGCGGTTGGAACAGATACTCAGAATCCTCTCGATACGCTACGCAGATTCTCGGTGGACACGTGCACGGTGGGCACGTATCCGCGGTCGGCGACATCGAGTTCCTGCAGGAATTGCTTTGTCAGGACGACTGTTCTGGTCGGAAGCAGCCTCACGTGCGAGAATTCGTTCGAGTCAGGATCGACTGCGACCTACGGCCAAACCGATGATCGTGGAGTTGAATCACAGTCTCGTCGACGGCAGCGTGATTCGGGCTCTCGTCGCTGACCGGTTGGAGATCGGTTTCTGTACCCAATTACGATGTGTCCAGCGCCCACAGGAAGCGCTGGACGCGCTGGTAGGCCGTCTTGTACGAAACGGCGAGTTCAGCGTCGAGTTGTTGAATGCTCGTGCTCTGCCGGATATACATGCAGACGGCGAGATACCACTTCCTGAGCAAGATTGTAGAGTGTTCAAAGATTGTGCCGGTATTATTGTCGAACGTCTGATTGCAATCCTTACCAGTCGGTGGCAATCTGACCACTGCGTTTCTCCGAACCTACACTAAGTTCACCTGGAACGCCCGGTGACGCGTTCGGTTGCAACTTCGGAGACAGAAATCACAGTACCAATAACTGTTACAGAGATACTGTTGATGCTCTCGGTAGCTACCGTGTTTGATCACTGATTCAGACTGGTAGCGGGGGCAAACAGAGACCCTCGCGACAGCGAACCTGTTCCAGCAGCTTCGCGGCGCTCGCCTCCGAACTCAGCAATTCAAATGTGAACATTACATTCGGGTGACGTGTCCGCGTCACCTACCCGCTACGCTTTCACAGCGCTAGCTCTACCCGACCAACAATCTGCTTTACAAGAGCGAATAAATAATATTTCTCACAGTGAGCAGTTTGGAGGTAATGAGCAAGTGGCTCACTGCGTCTAGTAAATATAAGAAATTGACATTATTTGGCGTTACGTCGATATCGTCGAAACGTATTACGCAGCTCTTCGCTCTTTCGACTTTGGACGGAGATTGCTGTACCCACATTTACGACACTCGCTCGCACGCTGTGGATTCCGTGCATTACAGCGCATACAAATTTGCTTTTCGAGCGTCCGTGTTATTGCAGCCTCATTTCTTGCCATACCATTATTATCTTACACATCTGTATAACAGTTGCGAGGTATCCCGTTCGGGCTTTGCTGTCTCGCTGTAACCTGCAGGTATGTACGACTGTATGACAGGTGGCATTCTCTCACGAGTAAACTCGTTGGTTTTCTCGCCCTGCAAATCCGGTAATCAGTGGTTGTGAGTCACGGTTTAGTCCCTGAGGAGTGGGTTACAAGCGAGTGCATAGATACAATCTCTCGGTGAGAGTTTGGACCGATTAGTATAGCCCAGGTGTTGATTAACGAGAGGCTATACTTTTTGAACCACTGTAGACAGATAGACCGATATGCACAGAGAGGACCAGCAAGCACACCGTGGTATCCAGTATGGAGGGTACGTCACCGCTGGTATTGGCGTGATTGTTGGGATGACATGGGTAGCACGGGCATTTGTATCGGATACTTCGACGGCTCTATCGATTCAGACCGTTCTAGTCGTGCTCGGCGCAATTGGGCTGGCGTTGGACGGACTCTCACGTATCAGAGATCCCTCACCGCCGAAATCAGAGCGTGAGCGTATCATCGTGCTGGCAAAATCGGTACTGTTTATGGGATTAATTTTGGGAGGTGTCTGGGGGGTGCCCAGGCTGGGTTGAGCCTGACGACTGACAGTGACGTTCAGATGTCTTGGAAGATGTGCAATAGGAGTATCGGAGAAATCCATCGGACAACATCCAGTCTATGCACAGCCATATCAGATATTCAACTTACCAACAGTCGTTGGTACTGTGATTGCTGTATTCGAGATGGAGCGCGCAACCAGGCGTTCCGGCTGAAATCAGTCTGCGTGTGGGTTCGGATGGAAGCAGTGGTCGTATTACCACCGACTGCTAAGAGGACAGAAAAATATAATCCGTTTATCAAATCTGAACGGTGAATAAGAAAATCGTACTATCAATACTGTTATCTGATAATGTCTTTCTCGGACTGAGTTGGCATAGAATAGTTACTCGCCGCGCTTGCAGATGGCGACGGTAGCCGGCAGGGAAGACATTATATCGGCGCGAATCGACGATTGACAGGTTCTCAGAATTCGTCCACAATTCCAATTCAATCTTCTTTAGTTAACCAACGACGATAACTGAAATAATAATCAAAGTCTCTCACCTAAGAGTACGTTTATTTCCCTCAGAGTGCTTGTTGAATCGCCGCCTCAATGTCTTCACGTTGAGTGACTCCGATGAATCGGTCGACAACTCCATCATCGTTTTCTATCACAACGGTCGGGAGTGAACGGACCTCATACTGATTGGCAATGTCTTGCTCATCATCAACATCTATTTTTTCAAATGCGACTTCATTGTAATCAGCCTCAAGTTCATCGAGAATCGGATCCTGCGTTTTACAGGGACCACACCAGTCAGCATAGAAATCAAGTAGCTTCACAGTCATCTTATCCGAATATCAGTAATCCTGTGTATCTCATAAACGTTTTCACATTGCCAATACTGAAGATTTAATTACCTATTATCGATACGTATTCAGTTCCGCCTTTATCAAAGACAAAGACCAGTATCAGTGATCAAAAGTGGATCAACAAAGCTGCGACCGTCACGGTAGTTACTGAGTACAGTTGCCACGAGCAGGATATGATATTTCAGACTCGGATATTGATACGTAATGGTTTCAGTGAACGCTGAGACGATGTCGTTTTCCAGGCGTGCTCGACGCGTATCTTGATCATATCGAGGTATCAAGAGTGGATTCGAAACTCGATTTCGTCCGTATTCAAAAAGTATTCACGTGCAATTGCTGACGTATCCCCTGATTTGAGAGTTTGCTCAGAGACTGTTCGTCCGGCCACTGAGACAACTAGTGGGTCGGTCTGAAACGGGTAAGGATCGATTCGATATGTGTTCGCCGTTTCTGAGTGGATCGAAACGGTGATGTCAACGCTCGCTGAGACTGGAACGTTCTCAATTGATGTCTCTCCCGTTGGATTAGTCGTCGCACACAGTATGTGGGATAGCGTATCCCATATCTGGAGCAATTTATAATTACACCAAAGTTGTCCCTCATATTGTTCTGGATTATAATTGTCCTCCTGAAGTCGTTCGAGCGTTGTTCTCTCTTCGGCGCTCATGCTGAGGTCGTCCTGCTCTGATATCTGCTCTATCAACTGGCGTTGGCGTTTCTGTTCTCTTTGAATAAATCCATCAAATTCTGAAGTAGGCTCACTCCACTCTGGGGTAAGCCCATATCGTCTGTTCTGCAATCCGACCCCATGCAATGACACCACTAACCCCGCGTAGGGGTCAATACGAGCAACCGTCTCAATTCCTTGCTCGTACATCTCAACCCATGTCTGTGGTGATAGCTCATGAAAATTGACTGGCGTGGGATTCCCTGTTTTCTCATCAGTTTTGAGACGTGGTCGCTGATCGAACTCCTGCCATCCAATATCATGCAGAAATGTCGCTGTCACTAGTGAGCCCTCTGGGCGTATTGACTCAAAATCCCCATTACCCCAGTGCATGGCACACATCCCAGCTATCTTGGCGTGTTCGTCCTGGGTAATACATCGATATCCGCGAGATGATTTCGTGATAATCATGTATGATTGTAGATAATATACTACTTATCAATCATATACACTGCTTGTGTTTCAGCATACGGGCTTGATTCTGGTCAGTGTTGAACAGGCAGTGATCTTAGCTTGATACAGGCGCTCGGCCCCCTTCCCTCCCTCAACGAGTCTCGCAGTCCGCGCCAGCGGACGTGCGACGAAGGAGAGTAGGGTAGGGTTGGGGTGGGAGTGGGGATACAGCACCGCCGCCGTCGCCGTCATCATGTTTCATGTTGGCTTGCACGTCCTGTTGCTGTTGCTGTTGCTGATGCTGATGCTGACTCACAGGCCCACGCAAGCAGTTATTCATATCCAGATGAACGCCGAGTAGACCGTCAAGATGGGCGTTCTGGGCTGTCGGCTTCGACTCACTCGTCGGTCCATTCAGAACGACTCGCTCCGTGCGAAGGTGACGGACACGAACACCGATAGCGTTCAAACACGACACAAAGCGTGCGCTGTCCCACGGAACTTCCCCGTCGCCCGTCGCCCTTCGAGCAACGAGGCGAGGAGGAGGAGTAGTGGGACACTCCGAAGGAACGTCCTCAGAATCGCGGACCGATTCGACTCGATTTGATTCTGATGTGCGACTGAGAGCGAAGCTCTCGTCACCGCCTGTGGAGACTGCGCTCGCTGTGGAGACACTTCACTTGCATCTGTAAAGCGCGTTCACCAGACTCCGTCTAGTGGGCTGTCAGACGCAGCCTGACAACGTCGTGGAAGCAGGAAGCACGATCCCCGCCCTCAGCGAGCGCGTCAGCGCGAGCAGGGCGGGGAAGTTCACACGACTGCACCATATTTTTGGACTGTTTATTATATATAACGGCTCAGACTGTGGCGTATTACTCACGGGCACGATGATCCATACTACTCGTGCTGGTTTCTCTTATAGATAGATAGTTGAACTGATCCCAATGCTCTGGAGATATGAAACAGACATTGCAGGATACATGTCTACAGAGA
>KE356560.1:392392-508915 GCA_000415965.1 Haloquadratum walsbyi J07HQW1 | reverse complement strand
TCCCGCAGTCCGCGCCAGCGGACAAGCGACGAAGGAGAGTAGGGTTGGGGTGGGGTGGGGATACAGCGCCGTCGCCGTCATTATGTTGGCTTGCACGTCCTGTTGCTGTTGCTGACTCACAGGCCCACGCAAGCAGTTATTCATATCCAGATGAACGCCGGACGAACTGTCAAGATGTGCGTTCCGAGCTGTCGGCTTCGACTCACTCGTCGGTCCATTCAGAGCGACTCGCTCCGTGCGAAGGTGACGGACACAAACACCGACAGCGTTCAACCACGACACAAAGCGTGCGCTGTCCCACGGAACTTCCCCGTTGCCCGTCGCCCGTCGCCCCTCGAGCAATGAGGCGAGGAGGAGGAGGAAGAGTAGGAGTGGGACACTCCAAAGGAACGTCCTCAGAATCGCGGATCAATTCGATTCGATTCTGATTGCGACCGAGAGCGAAGCTTTCGTCACCGCCTGTGGAGACTGCGCTCGCTGTCACTTCACTTGCATCTGCAAAGCGCGTTCACCAGGCTCCGTCTGGGGGCTGTCGGACGCAGTCTGACAGCGTCGTGGAAGCAGGAAGCCCAAGCCCCGCCCTCAGCGAGCGCGTCAGCGCGAGCAGGGCGGGGGAGCTCACAGCAACCTCACTCACATCTCTTTGTATGGTACTCGCATCGATTATCGGACGACCTGTTCTCGATACAGACACGGACACAGACACAGACACAGACACACTCCACCCCTCGAGCAATCAGCGGTCGTTATGAGTAAGGCGGGGAGAAGGGGGACCAGCCGTTTATCATCCCTGATGAATACGGCTTGGAGCAGCCCCTCCATTGTATTCTGAAAATAACACTGTTTGATTTCAACGAGAGCAGTGATCACGGTCGGTGTAAGCTACCCTTACATGTCCCTCAACTCACATCATACCGTCTATGTCGACAGTGACTGTGCGTCCCACATCGACAAGCGCGTGGGTGGGCGAGTATCGTCCTAACCCAGGAGTCGTCTGTGGCAGTCATGGGTTTCGACTGAAAGCGGGTAACCGCACACCTGCTTGATACTGGTTATAATAAGTATGATATGCTACTGTATGCTTCAGTGTATACAAGCGAGGACTTCCAGGAGGCGTTCGACCGATGACCCGCCTCCGAGAAGTGATACGGGAATTGTAAATGAGGTATATATGACGTTCTGCATCCATGTGGGGGGTCACTTCGCATTGGTCAATCCACTGTGTATCTTGCATAGACCTGAAGTCATCTGACCTCCTGTATATGTTACATGGGCAAAGACACGATGCGAGACCGCGTATGGAAAACAGTCCATCAATTCACAAATGGTGAGATTGAGCGCGTTGTTGAGCCGGTACGTGGCGAAAGCATCAATGGATTCACGAAACGCGAGGTAGACAACGCCGTTGATGCGTCAACTCGGACCGTCCATGACGTATTGAAAACAATGGTTCAATATGGTATCCTGACTGAAACCAATCAGCGCGTGAAAGTGCCGAAAGGTGACAGTGGTACTGCCATTCATGGGACGGTGATTTACAGTGCTGAGTCATCCGAACAACCCAACTCAGAGGACGAACACACCAATGTGCGGACGACTAAGACAGGTAATACCATCGAGTCCAGTTCGGATAATCACGATAATCATAGCAATATCGATAGTGAGAGCAATAGCACTAGCACATATGTCTGCAACGTGTGTGGTGATGGATTTGAGACGAAAGACGCACTCACAGCCCATGTCACACGGAGTAACAATCACCCTCGAGTGAGTCAGATGGACTCATGCCCGAAATGTGGAAACGAACAAATACTTCAAGTAAAGCGGATAGATGATAACAGTCCCACGGACAATGAGACAGTCCTCATGGTTGATCATAAGACCGAAATGAAAGAAATGGGCGGTGTCAAGACCCTAGACATAACAAATTATTGTCTCGTAAGAGGCGATTACGAGGCGTAGGATACTGTATGACATGGGAGCTATGATATGGCATGCTATAATCGTTGGAAGTGACTCATACGAACAACTTCAATCATAACGCACCTGCGAACTCACACAATTGCTGACCCAGGTTTGACTGAGATATCTCGCGAACCTTCGTGGTGAATAATCATTGATACGCTAGCCAGTGTTTCTTTGCGAAGCCACACTCGGCTGAGTTACCCTGAATTGAAACGTTCATTTGCGCGTTCCGTTCTGGTTTGGATAACGAAACTTACAGTACCAACAACTGCTATTGACACGCTTCGGTACGGATGATTAGTCCCACTGGTATCTGTATTGGCTGATAGCATCCCTGAATTCATTATTCTCAGTCCGTTTGGTAACATGTGGCAGTTTCAGTGCTTGATTCATACGTAGAATCGACAGAACGGATCCAACCGGACCAAGCGAACAACGATGGAAACATACATGGTGGAGAAACGGTTCGGTTGATGGACGAATTGGCAGCAATTGCGGCGATGACTATTGCGGGAACGACTTGCGTCACGGCTCACATCGGGAGTGTTGACTTCCAACGTCCAATTCCCGTCGGTCACGTTGCGAAACTGTCAGCATACGTCTATGAGACCGGTACAAGAAGTCTCGGGGTTCGAGTCACCGTTGAGAGTCGTAACCCACGCGATACAGAAGCCATGCCAGCGACATCAGCCTGTTTTACAATGGTCGCAGTTAACGAGAACGAGGATGACAATGACTCGGTTGCGCTCCCATCGATCGTCCCGCAAACTGACCGTGGTGAGCATCTTGTCGAGACTGTCCCCTGCTGAGGTGTTGATTGGCGACGCGAATTCATTGATATAAACTGTAGCGAAAACGATAGCAATACCCATTATGAGTGGAGTAGTGACAATCCTCTGATGATCGGAAACATACGTCCCATTTAAAAGTATTTTACCTGATATGGACGGATCAATTCTCGGTTTCATTCGAAATATTCCTCAATTCGTCATTACTGACAATTCAGTCTACGACAGCAAACAGGATACTGATGAGTGTTGATTGACGTTTTATGAGTATTCGAACAGTCAGCGGACCCTACATGGATAATTTTCTGCCAGAGTGGGGCTTCTCTCCAGTATGACACTCGTCTGGGAGAGACAGTCATCGTGTAAACGACCACGGGTCGGGTGACCCCTGGCTTTTCTCATTCCCTCAGCCTACGTCGTAAGCACTCCACGCGAAGCGATTTCACGGGATGAGGCTGGGCGGTTTACAGAACGCCCCGACCCAGACAGGCTCACCTTCCGAACAAACGGTTGGGTTTTGCGAGTCCGGTAATTACCCGAGTCAACATCCACGCCAGCGTGTTTCGCCCACGCTCTCCACGCCACATTCACACTTGCGTTCCGGTCAGCATGGTCTTGCTGAACTTCACACGAATCATTCGTACACCGGAACCGCCGACCCTGACGATATCCCCGATGACCACAACTCGAGCACGACTTCGAATTGTACGGCGACTCAACCATCTCACACGGAATCTGGTTCCACGTCGCTTTGTAGCGAACCTGTTGCTCGAACTTGTTGAACGGCAGTTTGTGCAACCGACGATTCATGTACGTGCCGTAGTTGATGGCGTCTCGAATCTCGCTCAGGTCCTCGAACACGATGACTGGGTTCAAAAACTGTTTGGCGAACTCCACCACGACTCGGGACATTCGGTGAAGAATCCACTCGGTGTAGCGTTCTTCTTTCACACCGAGTTGATCGTGGATGGAGTGTTGACCGTGTTCTTGACAGCGTTTCGTGATGGTGTGGTAGCGTTGGCGTTCGGCTTTCACAGAACCGTAGTCCACCACGAGTGTTCCGAGCGTATCCATCGTCTCGCGATTAACAGCGGTGAAAGCGATGTTGCGCTCGTTAATATCGACGCCGACAACTGTGTCAGCGTCTTCGGGTTCAGGCACTTCTACCTCTGTTTTAACCGTGACGTGTAGGTAGTACACGCCATCTCGGTACAGAAGTTCGGCCTGTCCCAACGACCACTCATCTTCTGTGAAGGCGGACTCTATGAGGTTGAGGTCTTCCGGTCGTCCTCGAAGATGTCCTTTCACCTTCTTGTATGGTTTCGGACTCACACGGAACTGAACGCGGTCGTCTTCGTCTTCGTTGGTGTCGGTGTCGGTGTAGGTGAGTCGGTAGCCTTCGGTGTGTGCCATGACGAGCGGGTATGCTCCTTTCTTGTCTGTGGCTGGTGGCGACGGTTTCCCGACGTGGGTATCGTCTTGGTCGTCCCACCACTCGAGGAGTTCTTTGTAAGAGTCCCACGCTTGCAGGGCTTTCCCGACGACTGCACACTTGTTGTTCCGAAGAAATCCATCACGGTCAACCTCGCGTTGAATCTCGGTCTTGTTGTAGCCTTGTTGTTTGAGTCGGAGTGTATCGTTGGCGATGTCTCGTGCGGTGTAACGGGCATCTTTGAGCCACGACCGCTCACCAGACTCTATGCAGAGTCGGGTACGTGCGGTCTTCGTGACTTCTTCAGTGATAATAAAAGTAAAGATTAGGATAGAAGAGTACAGAAGTCATGCAGATTCGATTAGTTTGTGTAAGTATCACTTCGTGTGGTGTCGGAAGTACCGCCACGGGATGCTGGAGTGAGTTCGAGACGAACTTGCGGAGTTGTTCAAAGGGATTGCTGAACGGTTCGGTCACGAGACTGTGTCAGTGGAAGTGGAAGTAGAAGTGGAGATTGCTCCTGACCACGTTCAGTTGTTCGTGGAGGCTGACTCGAAATGGAGTCCTGCCGAGATTGCCAAGCAGTTCACAGGCTACTCGGGCAGAACGATTCTGAAAGGTCACCCGGAAATCAAACAGCGGTATTTGTGTGGGCTGTGGAAGGATGGCTACGATGTCGGGACGACGGGTGGAGTTTCCGAGGACGTGGTTCGTCGATACATTGAGGAGACGGAGACGGACCATTAGGCGAGTGTACGCGATTCACCCACGGGTCAGGTGAGGTGACCCGTGGAACTCTCGCTGTTTCCTTTAGACCTGCTCGGAAGCGGATCGTGTATCGCTGTCGAAAGCAGTGACAAGTTGTTCCGGAAGCGCCTCAGGTGAAAACACTGAGACTAAGTCCCCCGGCTCAATCTCTGCATCACCATTCGGCGTGATATGAGATCCATCACGCTCAATCCCCACGACGAGGACTTTCTCTGGTAGTAGTCCTTCGCGGTGAGCGTCTGCGAGAGTCATTCCAGCAATGCCAGCCGTTTCTGAAACGGTGAATTCAACAAGCTCGCCGCCACCTGCGACAGCCTGGAAATCAGTAACCGCAGATGGAGCACGGTCCTCCTCAGGAGCGAATCGATGATACGGTTGAAATGTCTCATCAATAACGATATCCTCACGCTGGATACTCAATCCGGCAGCCGATAACTGATGAGCGATACGATTGATATCGTTTGTATCCTCGCCGACGGCAGTGATCACAAGATTATCCTGTCCAGCGAGGAGTTCCCGCACATGAATGATTCCTGGGGTTGCCGCTGCTTTGTCGGCAAGCGCCGATCGCTTTCCGACGGGAGCGGTGCAGGTGAACTGTGTGGTTACCTTTCCGTTTGACTGCTCATAATTAATATCGGTATGATATCCACGAATAATTCCACTTTCTTCCAGCTGATTGATACGGTTCCGGACTGTTGCTGGAGTGACATCTACCTCTTCGGCAATCATTGGCGCGGACGTATCTCTTGCGTTCGCCCCAAGATAATAGAGGATGCGCCGATCGATCTCGTCGGGTCGATAGGTCACACTCCCGGTTATCGGTTATTTGGGCAAAGACGTTGTGATACTGTGCTTGCTCGACTTACAGTTGATTTGAGAGTGTGTATTCAATCTGAGAGAGTCACCGGAGACAACGCTGACAGCGACAGTGAGTCTGATGAGTGGGTGAATCGCGAGCAGGCTACTCTAGCCTCGGAGGAGTCGAACGACCTCATCAGTCACGTCCGGTTGGACTGCCAAGATGTATTGGATACCGGGTTCGAGTATCATCTCCGGTCCTGGGAACGCGCCTGTATGCTGCTCGGCTACAATAACTGCTCCTTGCGGGAAGGAGACAGCATCCAGTGACTTCCCGGCTGCTGGTGCTCGTTCGGCGACCTCTATCTCGATAAGCTCCAGCCGGTCTGTGACCTCCTCGATTGTTCGAACCCCACCGCCGCTGACATCGATGATATCGTTGGCAGCTGTGTGAGCAGCCAGTTCTTCAGGATAAACAACAGCATCGACGATCTGTTCGAACTCCTCATGCTCGCCATGGTCGATTCGGGCGACTGTTTTGATATCGGCGGCGATTCGTTGTGCGGTCATACAGATTCCGACGTTCGTCATTGCACCGTGACTCGTTAGTGCTGCAATGACGTCGCTCCGCTCCAATTGCGCCTCTCTGAGTACACTTGGACGACCACCGTCTCCATGGATTACGGAGGCGATGTACTGATCGCTCAGAAACTGGACGCGGTCACTGTCCTGCTCAATGATGACAAGGTCATGACCGCGGTTGCTCAATCGCTGTGCTGTATGGTACCCGACGCGGCCGCCACCGACAATAACGATCTGAAGATCTTTGCTCATGAATGAGTCTGAAGTCCGTATGTGCTGATAGTATGTATTTGTATCATTATGCTAATTATTCAATCCTCTTCGACTGTCTCGCTCATCGTTGAGTCCTCGATAGGGGCAGTCTCTGCATCTGTCGATTGAGTATTCGAAAACACAGTGCGAATCCGCTCTGAGTTAAGCCCAACGTAGATAACTGCCCCAACCAGTAACCATCCGACTGCGACAGCCCATGTTACCCATGAAATGAATATAGCAAGGACTAAATTGAGCACACAACCGAGAATCGGCGGTGCGGGATAGAACGGAATCTCGAATGGTCGATTCAGATTCGGCTGATCTCGTCGAAGCTTAATTACCGCGAGATTCACTACAATAAATCCAAGTAGTGAGAATAAACTCGCAAGATTGCCGACAAGACTAATTGGAGCAACGATAGTCGCAACAAGCATGATTGCCGCGCTCGCCATTAACGCCGAATATGGCGTTCCGTATTTATGATGGATATTTCCGAGCCGTTCGGGCAATTGACCTTCTCGCCCCATTGCGTACGCCACACGACTTGAACCGATGACAACAGCATTGAGCGCACTGATTGTTGAGAAGACAGCACCGAATGCAATAAGCGCAGCCCCGATTGAGGCTCCAAAGAATGCAACATCAGGCATGAAGCTAATCGCCGCTTCAACGACGGCCTTTTCCTTTGCGCTGCCGAGTCGAGGAGCCCCTAGTGTCCCGACTGCAACGCCGACGACTAAGAGATATATCAACACCGTGACGCCGAGACTGATGAAGATCGCTCGTGGAATGTTCTTCTTTGGGTTCTCGACCTCTTCGGTGACCGTCGCAATAAGATCATATCCCTGAAACGCAATAAACGTCAATCCCATTGCCGGGAGAACTTTTGTGGCGCCCTTCGAGAAGAAATCAGACACTGTCGGAGCAGCCCCCGGATCAATTCCGAAAAACGTCGCTGACGAGACAGCACTGATACCGAAGAAGATGAACACGATGAGAATCCCGATTTTGACCAGCGTCACAAGCGTCTCTGCGCCACCGCTGGCTTCCGTCGAGAGTGCGTTCAGCATCACGAATGAAACAACCGCGAGCAATGCGTAACCGACCTGCCAGATTGGTCCTGCCGGCAGACCGCCCCAGTAAAGATGGATAAACTCGATAAAGTTTGAGGAGAATCCAAGTGCGTACAGTGCGCCGGCAGCCATATACGTGAACCATCGGGTCCAGCCCATCACAAACGCAATGGGTGCGGAAAACGTCTCACGAATGTACGCATATCCGCCACCATTTTTTGGGATTGCGCTCGCCAACTCGGCGTACGATAACGCGGTAAAGAGGGTAACGCCGCCGTTCAGAACGAACACAAGAAGCGCTGCAGGACCGGCAATTCTGGCTGCGAGCCCGGTCAGAACGAAAATCCCCGCACCGATCATCGCACCAATACCAACCATTGTCGCATCCAGCAGTCCAAGGCTTGCGGCTGGTGATCGAGTGTCTTGTTCCGATCCCATTATATGCCTCGTTGATGCAACATGTCAGTCCAAATATTATTTTTGAGGACTGCAGTGAGATGTATAATAGGACCACAGAGCTCAGAATGTCCAGGATATGTATCGAATGTGCCTGTGCCAGCCGAGATCATGATTGGGTAGGACTCCGGACAATGAATGCAGGGTCGTTCGTATTGAGGGGCATCTTAGTCGAGGCGGTTTCAAGAACTGGAGTCTTATTGAGGGGATCTGGGGTCTCTTCACCTATGACGAGAAGATCACATTTGTCCTCCAATTCAACGACACGCTGTCTGACATTGTCGCCTCCTGATACTTGCTGGTAGATCCGATTAGAATCAACGCCTCTTTTGACAAGTTGGTCCGTGGCATTCGTGAGCGTCTCCTCACGGGTATGGAATAGTATGACCGACGCGTCGACTGCAGCCAATAGATCAGCAACAAATGAAAGGATTCGGTCAAACTCCGGTCCGTCTCCGAGCGCGACGAATAGTCGGTCAAGCGAATTCACTTCACCTGTGCTCAGAATCGCGTCACAGTCGTCCTGACGAGCGACACGGTCAATTGCCTTCTCCCGAGCGCTGCTGAACACGAGTCGTGTCTGAACAGGGATATCTGCGTTGTGAAATGGGCGAATGAGGTCAGTGAGCGTCTTACGAGTATCTGTTTCGAGCTGATCGCGTGCTGCCCCCGGCGGAGTCTGCTCTGGCAGTTTATAATGTCCGAGTGCGACTACCTCTGTCGCTGTGAGCGCCTCAATGAGCACCGATGGGAATGCGTCAGCGTCGGGCAGATCGAATGTAATAAGAACTTTATAACTCATGATTATGCCTGCTCGTCCGGTTAAAATGGTGGAAAGTCGATGTTTCATTCATCCAGAAGGAAAGGGGGTCGATTGTGATTCGTTGTTTTGAGTTGGACTCCCGTCTCCGCTGGTCAACAGCAATCGATTGCGGGTTTCTTTTCGTCATGATGATTTCATTTGTACATGATTTTCTGGAATCAAAAATACTATGGGTATATATTATTCGTAAGATGTATCTATTGGTATTGTATTTATGATTAAAAAATATAGTCGGTGGTCAAAACAAATCGATGTACTAACATTATCTCTACTCATAAAACATAGTAATATTATGATCGTTAGGACACACACCGACAGAAAGGTAATTAAAATAATATTTTCGCATATCAATTCGACAGTCAGTGGAGATAGCCGGTTATCAACGCTAACGCTGGTATAATAATCTCCTGAATACACTGCACCGAAGTATTGAGCCGTCGAATTCTTTCTTAGGAAGAATCGCGGGGACTGACAGCGCTCAGCGCTCAGCGCTCAGCGCTTAGTGCGAATTCCATCTAGTTGATGAATTAATTCAGACGATATACCGCATCTCTCCATGATGTCGATTAAACTTGAATGTAGTCGGAGTCGTTGGTCCGTTCACAATTAATCAGTGAACATGCGATAGGAGATGGGATCCAAGAGCCGAGGATTTCGATGTAGTGGAGATCGTGACTCTTCAGAAGATAACGGATGATTGAGTATGTCGGTGTAAGTTCCCAAGTGTTCAACAGTGGTTGGCAATATGACCATGCGATGTGTGCTTGTCTGCAAGACCGTACTTACCAGAGTTGAAAACGGAAGTATATGCTCTGTTCTGCTCCAGTCGGTTTTGAGTGACGAGACTTACACTGGCAATGACTGTGATATCGAAGACTGAGGGATGAACTTTGTCTGCTGATGCTGATGCTGATGCTGTGTGACACCATGCGGTGACGTCTTCTGGCTGTGAGGTTTGTGTGTGTTTAAGAAGCTTACCTGATCTATTCACAGGAGGGATTTCGAGGAGTGGTATTCTGAATGTGAACCACAGCGGCGAGATCCTTCCGGGCTTAATTGCATGACACAGTCCATAGACGACTCATTTCACGCAGTCAACAGACGGCGTACGTAGCTTTTTTACTCTTATCAAGATAATTTCGGTACTGTGTCAGACGAGAGTCGTGAGAGGGATATAGATCGACGATCATTCGTAAAGCTTGCGGGTACAGCCACAGCAACTGCTGCTCTCGCCGGATGCGGCAGCAGTGGCGGAGGCGGAGAAGCTGAAGAGGAAGATCAGACGGCTGATACGTCTCAATCAGGCGAGACAGCAGCAGACACCAACGAATCAACGACAGGGAGCAACGAGTTTCCTGTGACAATCACACAGGGTCAGATGCCCGACACACTGGATCCGCATGACCACCGAAACATTCCAGCGGACATCGTGATGCGACAGTGTTATGAAGGTGTCATATCCCGAAACCGGCAGGGACAAATCGTCTCGATGCTTGCAACAGAATGGCGACGCGTGGAGCCGGGTCGGGCTCGATTCAGCATCCGAGAAGGTCCGACATTCCAACAGACGGATAATCAACTAACGCCCGCGGACATTGCATATACAGTAAATCGGATGGTTGATGATGATGTTGGATTCACCAGTCCACAAGCCGGACAGCTCGGTGGCGTTACTGGTGCAGAGGTCGTTGATGACGAACGGGCTGTCGATGTCCTCTCGGACGGTCTCAATCCAATCGTGTTCGCTGAGTTTGCAATTTATTGTGATGTTGTCGAGCAAGCGTGGACAGAGGAAAACGAGTCATCATATGTCGCACAGAATATGAATGGGACAGGACCGTTCGAACTTGCTGAGTATGAGCAGAATGTGCAGGTGACATTTGACCGATATAATGAATACTGGCGCGAGCCTGCAGAAGTGACTCAACTCACGTTCACATCTGCACAGCAAGCAAGTGCACGAGTGAATCAACTCATTGCTGGTGAGACTGATATTATTGTCAATGTACCACCCCAATCAGTCAACCGAGTTGACAGCAGTGAGAGCGTAAGTGTGAATGCAGTCGGCAGCACGCGAATCATTTACAATGGGATGCGAAGCAATGCTGAGCCATTTTCCTCGCTCTCGTTCCGCCGGGCAATGAATTTTGCAGTCGATCTGGAGAGTATCATCACGGATGTACTCCAGGAATTTGGTGAGCAGACTGGTCAACCAACCCTACAACCATTCTTTGGATACAACGACGACATTGAGTCGTATGCACATGATCCTGCTGAGGCTGAACGACTTGTTGAGGAAAGTGGACATGCAGGAGCGAGTCTGACCTTACATACACCAGTAGGACGATATCTCAAAGACATCCAGATTGCACAGGCTGTTGCTGGAATGATTGATGATCTCTCGAACGTCTCCTGTGACGTCAAACAGCGGGATTTCAATACTCTTGCTTCGGAACTTACTGATGGTGATATCACCACCGGACCGAAGTTCTATCTCATCGGATGGGGGAATGCAACATTTGATGCCTCACAAACAATTAATCCGACACTCACGAGCGATGGAGTATTGACTTCATTTAAAAATGATCAGCTTGATAGTCTTATTACTGAGGCAAACCAAACAGCCGAGAGCGAACAACGTGAGCAACTCCTTCAACAAGCGAATGCATTCAGCCACGAACAGGCGCCTTGGATTTTCCTGAATCGACAATTTGGTGTTTACGGCTCAACGAATCGGATTGACTGGCAACCGAGGAATGATGAGCGGATTGATGCATACTCAATCAGTTCATCCGAATAAATGGGGTACTCACGCTTTCTCCTAAAGCGCGCGAGCCAGGGTGTCGTCGTCATCTGGGGAATTGTGACTGTCGTGTTCACATTACGATATATTACACCTGGGAGCCCAGTGACATTCATTGCCCCACTTGACGCATCACAAGCGCTCAGAGAGGAGATTGCGATGGAATACGGGCTCAACAGGCCGATATACGTGCAGTATATTGAGTATGTAGTTGGACTACTCCCCCCGAATATCGATATGGGGCAGTCGTTTGCTGCTGGAACGAGTGTGAGTAGTCAGGTGTTTGCTGCACTCCCGCGTTCACTTGAGTTAGCCGTTGCAGCTACCCTTGTTGCAGTTGCTTTGTCGATTCCACTCGGGGTGATCAGTGCAACGAACCGTCACGAGCCAACTGACTACGCAGCGACAACATTCTCGTTAGTTGGTATTTCAACGCCGAATTTCTGGCTCGGACTGATGTTGACGCTTTTGTTGGCAGTACAATTTGATATCTTCCCAACAGGGGGAATGGCTCGGGTGAACGGTACTCCATTATTGTTTGTTGACGCGCTAAGACACCTTTTGGGCGGACGCCCACAGGTTATGCTTAGGTGGCTATCTCATATCACCCTCCCAGCTGTAACGCTCGGGACGTATTTTACAGCGCTTGTCACTCGACTCACTCGAAGTGGCATGTTAGATGAACTCGGCAAGCAATACATTACAGCACTTCGAGCAAAGGGAACGCCGGAGACGTTGGTGCGTTTCAGGCATGCATTAAAAAATACACTTGTGCCAATTGTGACCGTCCTTGGTCTCCAACTCGGGACGCTCATTGGTGGGGCAGTCATAACCGAGCGTGTATTTGCATGGCCTGGACTTGGAAGTCTCTTGATCGATGCTATCAATGCTCGACAATGGGTCATCCTCCAAGGATGTCTGGTCGTCGTCGGGGCTGGTTTTGTGATCGTTAATACAGTCGTTGATGCGATATATGCATACTTGAATCCGGAGGTAACAGTGTAATGCTTTCACCGCGGACATGGCAGAATCTGGTCGGAGAATTGCGCCAGAGCCCACTTGCCAAGCTTGGTGTCAGTCTATTTACTGTCATTCTTGGAATGGCTATTTTTGCACCATTTCTCGCGCCGCACAATCCAAATGTGCAGCATCTTGATCAGAAACTGTTACCCCCAGTTGGACTCAGTCGGGTGACGACAACAACAACAACACAGATGGTGAATGGGTCAGTCACGACGATAACTGAACGAACACAAATCAATGCAACGTGGACGTATCCACTGGGGACAGACCCACTGGGACGCGATATGCTCTCACGAGTACTCTACGGCGCACGGACTTCGATGCTTGTTGGCGTTCTTGGCACAGCACTAGCTACATTGATTGGAGCACCAATTGGTCTCATAGCAGGATACTATGGTGGTCTTGTTGATGATACACTCATGCGTTTTGCAGATATTATGCTCGCATTTCCTTCCCTCGTGCTTGCAATATCACTTGTTGGACTATTCGGTCGGATTGCTGTCACGGTTCCTGATCCATGGGTCGTTTTCAATATCGCACCAGCGACAATGCCAGCGACATTCACACTTCCTGGGATGGTAATTCTGGTTGTTGGACTGGTCAACTGGGTGTGGATTGCGCGTGTTGCTCGGGGCGAAGCGCTCTCGATTGTTGAAGCGGAGTATATCAAAGCTGCACGCAGTTATGGAACAAGTGATATCCGCATTATGACCCGGCACGTGCTTCCGAATGCGTTGACCCCAATTTTAATTCTCGCGACGATTCTTGTCGCCGCAAATATTCTTCTTGAAAGTTCACTTGCGTATCTTGGGTTCTCCGGCACCACGCTGTCGTGGGGATTCGATATCTCGCAGGGTCAACAATATCTGGCAACCTCATGGTGGATCACGACGCTTCCTGGTGTTGGTATTGTCATTGCTGTGATGGGTGTGAATCTCATTGGTGACTGGCTCCGGGATGCACTTGACCCAGGCATTGAGGGTGAAAGCGAGGGAGGGCTTTGATTTCATGAGTGCTCATGATCTCCTTCGTGTTCGTAATGTCTCAACACGATTTTTAACCGAGACAGGACAGATCAATGCTGTCGAAGATATTTCTTTCAGTGTTCGTGATGGCGAGACATTCGGGCTTGTTGGTGAATCAGGCTCAGGTAAGTCAGTGACAGCTCATACAATCATGGGATTAATCGAGTCTTCCGGACGAATCACAAGTGGTGAAATTTGGTACCGTGATCCTGCATTAGCTGACGCGGTTGGGGTTGATGAGAGCGATGGTGCGTTTGTCAACCTCGTTGAGCTCGATGCAGAGACGCGACGAGCCCTTCGAGGGCCATCTTTTGGCATGATCTTCCAGGACCCAATGTCGAGTATGGATCCCTCTGTGACCGTCGGTGAACAGATTGCACAAGCTGTCGAGGCACAACGCCGGGCTTCGACAAACCCACGGTCGGTCTCGACGCGGACTCAACAGTATGGTCTTATGCGGTTTGTAGTTGACAGTCTGATTCCACATCGTGGGTATGTAAGCACCGAAAGTAAGCAGCGTGCAATCGAATTACTCGACACGGCTGGCATCCCTAACCCGGCTGAGCGGGCTGAGGCTTATCCACATGAGTTCTCTGGTGGAATGCTTCAACGGGCAATGATTGCTCAAGCACTGGCTGGTGAGCCGGATCTTCTCGTCGCGGATGAGCCGACGACTGCACTTGATGTGACTATTCAGGCACAGATTCTTTCGTTATTATCAGAGATACAGGCGGAGACAGATATGAGTGTTATTCTCATTACACACAATCTTGGAGTCATAGCGCGAATGTGTGACCGAGTGGGTGTCATGTACGCTGGAGAGATTGTTGAACGGGGGTCACTTGCGGATATCTTTGAAGACGCAGTCCATCCATATACGGAGGGACTGCTCGGCAGTGTGCCGGATATTGATACTCCAGACGCACGGCTTGAACCCATTGCAGGCAGCGTCCCAAGTCTCGTTGATGAAGAGATGGATGAGCGATGTTACTTTGCGGATCGATGTCCCAAAGCGATGGAAGCCTGTCTTGATCCCCCTCCAGAGTTTGACGCTGACACAGGGACAGTACTTGAAGATGATACCGAAAATCGACATGGCGTGAAGTGTGTCTTAGCGCAGCGAGGATATGATCCCGACGCATCGGTATCGATATCCAACGCCAACTCTAACAGCGACAGCGACGCGACGGCGACGATTCCAAAAACACGAGCGCAGATAATACGAGAGATACATTCAATTCAATCAAAAATACAATTAAGACGATAAGTTCGGAGACAAACACAGACGCAGACGCGGACGCGAATCCGGATCCGAGTTCGAACACCCCAAGCGGAGAGGGTGAACCGTGAGTGAGGACACGTTGGTGAGTGTCGAGAATCTCAAAAAGCATTATACGAGCACAAAGACACTCTCTGATAGATTATTTCGTCGTGCATCACCACCAATCAAAGCTGTCGATGGGGTCAGTTTTGAGATTACAGCAGGTAAGACACTTGGGTTAGTCGGTGAGTCTGGATGTGGGAAATCGACCACTGGCGAAACGATCCTGGCACTTCGTAGTCCGACCGGTGGAACGGTAAAATTCGATGGACAAAAGATCGGTGACCTCTCTGATGCAGAGGTCAAAAGCTTCCGACGACGAACAGGAATGGTCTTTCAGGACCCATTCGCAAGTCTAAATCCTCGGATGACTGCCGGTCAGATTATCAGAGAACCACTCAGTGTACACGATGTCGGCACTCGGGATGAACAGCGTGATCGGTCAAAAAGTCTGTTGAAACGAGTCGGGCTCTCAGCAGACCAGTATGACAGATATCCACATGAGTTCTCGGGTGGTCAGCAACAACGTATCGCGATTGCACGCGCACTCGCGGTCGAACCGGATTTTCTCGTACTTGATGAGCCGGTCTCAGCGCTTGATGTGTCGGTGCAGGCGCAAATACTGAATCTCTTAGCTGATCTCCAGACTGATTTCGGACTGACATATTTGTTTATCGCACATGACCTTTCCGTCGTACGTTATGTATCTGATCGTGTTGCGGTGATGTATCTTGGCAATATTGCGGAGATTGGTCCAACTGAGGCTATTTTTGAGCGTCCACAGCATCCATATACGAAGGCACTGTTAGAAAGTGTCCCGCGTGCACGTCTCAGTGAGTCTGATCGTGAGATAACGACACTCGAAGATGATGTTCCTTCGCCTCGTAATCCACCGTCGGGCTGTCGATTTCGGACTCGCTGTCCCGTGGTGATTCCACCGACCGATATTGACATCGATCAAACTGCCTATCGCGAGGTAATGGATCTTCGAGAGCGGATTGAAGCTGGAACCCTCACAGCTACCGATGTCGATAGCACAACATCAAACACAGCAGATGCGGGCACGCCGAGCCAACAGAGTATGACAGCTAACTCAGTCTGGCCTGATGAGATTAGCTCATCATTACATGGAGACAATGCAGCTGCGGTCAAGACCGCCCGTGCTGAACTTCATGACGGTAATCGACAAGCAGCAATTGAAACACTTCGTGATCGATTTGAAACGATATGCGAGCATGATCGTCCAGAACACTCAGATGAGACACATCACTCTGCTGCGTGTCATCTTCGTCACTGAGTGACTGCTTGTCTCTGCCACGGTGATGTTGAGACACATACTGTGTCTATTCTCAGTCTAGTTGGGGTGACAAACCGTTTCTCTCCGTCATACTCACTCACTCTGGTCGCTCTGTGAGGAATCGGAGAGGGATAAGCGCATCAAAGCTGTGAAGGAAAAAACAACCCCGGCTTGTCATATTGGAATTCGATACGTCTGTCATTTTCAAGCCGACGGAGATACGTTCTTACGCTACCCGTTTCTGCAGTATGTGTTTTGAGTGCTGAGATAGAATCATCTCCGAGGCGGTAGTACAGTGGGAATATGATCGCCACAGTTTCAGACTCTGCACGCGTTACGCTCATTAAGAAGACCCCGCCAGATGCCTCTGTTGAGAATAGTTCATAATCGGTGATAGTGACGTCAGCGACCGTGTTCTCAAGTATGGCGAACTCGTCGTCAGGCAGAAGCACATCGAATCCCCAGAGATTATCTGGCTTCCCGGCGAGCGGGGTGACATGCCCCGGATGAAGCGCCAGTGATTTCCATCCGTCATTATCATACCGAGTCGCTGTTGTTTCAATATCTGTAAGAATACTGTCCCAGTGATCACCGAAATCTTGAGAGGGGGCATCCACGCCAGGCGATTGATTCACCTTGTCGGTCATATATGTTATTACGATGCCAGCCTCAAACACTCTCTTACTGCAGTGTAGCTCAGCTTAGATGGACTAGACTGACACTGAGATAACTGTAGCGGCGACTGTGGATGATATGTCACTCTTCGAGCCATGCAAATAACTGCATAATGTTCATTCTTGTCGAGACAGTAACTAAGCTCTGTGGCAAAAGACACCCGGCGTGACCGTATTTGGCGCATTGCACTGACGACAGATGGTTTCACAAAGCAGTATATCGAAGATCAGGTCGATGCAAGCAGTCGGACTGTGCATGACGTACTGAAAACAATGGTGGATTATCGCTTTCTCAAGCAAAAAACACAGTACAGAAAGGTCGAACAGGGTTCGTCCAGTATCAATAGTACTAACACTAACACTAGCACAAGCACAAAACAGGACGTAACGGTATACCACCCACTAGATATTCGTCCAACACCGCCTGAACCCGGCTTTGAGGATGATATATCCTCTGAGAATATATTTAGCAGTGGTGCAACGCTCGAAGCCAATACAGATATGTTCACAGGTGTTGGTGAAAAACGACTTCGGAAACTCGAGATGGAGCGGCTTGTCACACTGAACGACATCCTTGATGCCTCAATCAATGAGATAGCAGAGGTAGACGGATTTGGCGAACAAACAGCGAAGACGCTGAAGATTACTACTATTGAGGCGGCTATAAATAAACTCGATATGTCAGAAGAAGATCTGCGTGAGCTGTCGGTGTCAGAATATGAGGAGATGTTTAATCTTCGTGAGGAGTACGCAGAAGAATTGAAGCAGGACCTCAATTCAACTCTCCTGTGAATGGTGCATAACAGATTTGCATTTCACCGCCAATATAGAGAGCATCCAGACTCGTTTTTACGGAGATTATTCGCCGACACTGTCCACTCTGGATCACCAACCGAGCAATAATTATCAGATGGTAAGTTATCTTGAAGTCGATGACTTCGTTACTCAAACCACGGATTGGCTTTTATATGAGTTATTTGAGAGTGACGGCGTGAGCTGGCTGTTGATTCACAAAGACGACGTGGTGAACATTCGGCTATGTATCTCACAGGGAATATAGTAACCGAAGTATGTATCCACACAGCTAAGATATTATCTCGTCATCTTGGGCAGGTCGAATTAGGTATTGTGCCGTGGCCACCGCTACCGTTGAAATACTGTATCTATACATCGGATAGCATCAGCTATTTCGGGTCAATTTTTGCAGCAAGGGTCTGTGTGACGATGTTACCATCATTGATCACGAATGTGTCTGTTGCATACTCATAGACGTTTTCGTCAGTTTCAGCATTCCAAACGATATATGCGCAGTCGTCATCAACAACCTGTCTTTGTAAGTTGAATTCGACTGCTGTTTCAAACTCATCATACAACGTCTCAAATAATTCTCTGATCTCCGCAGTCCCGTGATACATCCCATCATGAGTGATCACAGTTGCGTCATCCGCATAATCTGACATCGTTGCCTCAACATCTCTCGCGGCGAATACTTCGAGATGATGCTCTAGCACGTCTTCCGTCGTACTCATACTCTATATATAATGAATGACCAATATAAATTGCGTGCCATCGGTGCCAATGAATCATCTTGACATCATATCCATATCCATATCCAAGTCTGGGGCATTCGATTGTATCTTGATACGTATCCTCTTTCAGTAACACAACAGAAAGTGTCTAATGTGACTCGAGTCCAACTCCGTTCGTGAGTAGTGTCCAAACTTATCAGCGAGTATAAACACTATGGCGGGTGTCTGCGTATCCATACGTAGAACTGCGGGATAGTCTCAAAGCCGATTTTATTGCTCCATTAACAGATGTTGGGACTGTGAGCTTTCGATACTCGAATGTGAATCGGAACGCGCTATCAAGCGTTCCAAATGAAACGAACACGATTTCGAAAAGAAATGGTGGTCACATTACCACCGACTGGTGGTATCCAGAGATAGCTGATATTCTGAGGGGAACAGGAGAACACAAAGCACTTGCCACTGCTCTGTCCGAGAAACAAACGCCCGGTGGGGAGTAGGCGTCTGTCTCCATCGATGAGACGGAATGAGAGCTGGTTGACGCGACACCTCAAGCCAAATGTCAGGCAGACGCGTCAACCAGCACAAACTATGACACGACACTGCTACATCCCCGAGAGGGCTTTTTTGCCATAACTGACTCCAACAATTTGACTGTGGTTCGACAGCAATGGCTAGACCTCAATGCCCTCACAGGATGTAGCAAGAGAATTAAGAGATTGAGTTACAAAGTTGTTACGCAAGCCAGATATGAGATATATTTCACCGTGACACCACCCGTCAACGATTAAAGATCCATCTTGATGTCCGTCTTGACCAGTCGGTGACACTCTGAGCAACGATTAGATCTAAGCCCACAGTCAGGTTATCTGGAACGTCTGTGTGCGTGTTCCGCTTCACATAGCAAATCAAATTACCAACGGCTGTTAGCTGAGGACGTGGGTCTTCTTTATGCCGGTCATTAAGACAGAACAGTACAAATGAGGAGTGAACCGCCTCGGGATCACATCAAACCCCGTGGTATTCGCCGTGAACAGCTTGTAAAATGCCTCACAAGCCGAAACATTTAGACGATGAAGACATATAGGTAGTTGTATGAGTAGTGGACAGAATTCTGGTGGATTGATGTCCAGTGCAGGTCTTGTACGGTATTTTGACGCTGAAGACCGGAATGCAATACGGATCGATCCGAAGACAGTTGTTGCATTTGGCGTGCTCTTTGGTGTCGGTGTGCTTGTACTGAATGCGCTCGCGATCTAAATATTGAGGTCTCGGATGTCGACAGCCCCACCCACTTTGTTCACAGAGAACGGGGTCGACCGTTGAGAGTGGGAATAACACATCTGTTAGTGGTCATTTTCTCTCACCTGCAGTGGGCGAGGATTGTCTACTCTCACTCAGTATGCAGAGAGTACCAATTGAGTGTAGATAGTTGTCCTGAATGAATTCAAGCCTCTCACTGCGATACCGACGCAATCATGTTCGATTGCTATTCCGACAATCTCACTCGTCGCAGAATGCAACACATGATTGCCGTATTTCCTCACGTCCACTCAACTCTTGAGTGCTGAGATGGATTGATCATGTTCTCGTTTTCGATAGGTCTCTGTGGGATTATCTTGGACCTGTATCGATAGTGATCAAATCCGCCAGCAGTCAAAAATCGGATCATGCTGGTGATGGGGATCCGATTGACGCTTGGGTCGATGTAAAGAGTCGGTCTGTTCTCAATCGTTACACATCAGAGAAATTCATCTGATAATAAAAGCTAGAGACTCTGGTTTGAACGTTCGGTAAATAATAAGAGAGTCCTTCAGGGCTTGACACTGAGGTGTTTGCAGATTCGTGTGAACGGACACCTTTTGTTAGTGTATAGCTATCGTATAGATATGATCCAAGCTGGTGTCGTCGCAGTACAGGGCGATGTCTCTGAACACGCAGCGGGTATCCGCCGCGCTGGGGAATCTCATAATGTGTCGGTTGAGATTGTCGAGATTAGACAGTCCGGTGTTGTTCCCGACTGCGATGTTCTTTTGCTGCCTGGTGGCGAGTCAACAGCGATTTCACGATTACTAAATCGAGAGGGAATTGATACTGAAATTCAATCCCATGTTGAGGCTGGAAAGCCTGTCCTCGCGACGTGCGCTGGATTAATTGTTGCTGCTCGCGATGCGAAAGATGACCGCGTCGATACTCTTAATATCATTGATGTGACAGTTGATCGAAACGCCTTCGGTCGGCAGGTCGATAGCTTTGAAGCACCACTCAGTGTCGACGGTCTTGATGACCCATTCCCAGCAGTATTTATCCGCGCGCCGGTGATTGATGCGGTCGGCGAAGATGCGACAGTGCTCGCGCGATGGGACGATCATCCGGTTGCTGTCCAAGATGGTGCGGTCGTTGCAACTGCATTTCACCCAGAGTTGACACCAGACAATCGAATCCATGATCTCGCATTTTTCGCTAATCAAAACGACAGTATCGACACATGAACGTCAACTCATTTAATACTCCACCTGTCAGTCTTCACGTAATGTGATCGACCCTCTGAGCGAGAATCTCCTCACGTGATACCGATTTCTTAGTGAATGAGTGTATGTTATGAGACAATGGTCTATCAAGGGCTCATACATATGTATACAGCATCTGCGCTGCGTATCGGACGATTCTTTTTACCGGACACAGATGATAATCTATGAGTGATGATGACCCATCGGACACAGTATTTGATGATCTCTTTTCGACAATCGAATCTCGACGGGAAACATTACCAGATGACTCATATACCACATCACTTTTGACACATGAAAAAGGAGAAAATGCTGTACTTGAGAAATTAGGTGAGGAGGCAACCGAAACAATCCTTGCAGCGAAAGACGGTGACTCAGCAGCAATCCAGGCTGAAAGTGCAGATCTCATGTATCATCTTTTTGTTGTGCTCGCAATGGAAGAGATAACACTCGATGACCTTCGCGAGGAACTTCGCGGACGGTTTGAATAGGTAACTCAAATCCTCTTCTCTCCGATTGTTCCGTCATGAGTAAAATATACTCAATATCACAGTATTGGCGGGGCGAAATCCCACTCAGACAGATGATGAAGCCGACGCGATGGGGATTTCTCCTCCCCCAAATAGTAGTCAGTAGCAGTTACAGCTAATCGTATCGACTTCGCTTATGCTTGTAATTCAGGTAAATGCACAATGTTGCATCCTTCTTGAGGATTCTTACTCCCTCAATGATGAGCGAAAGAGAAAACCCACCAATCACGTTCAATCAGGACGTTCCAAGAGACACACGACCTCAGTCGGTCAAAAATACAACAGAAATTAGACAACAGTCCGCACTTCTGTAATATGCAACCGGTCAGCTGCCTCGGGGTCAAGCCCCGAGATATCTGTCTTGATTCGTGATGAAGAACCGCAGTCAAAGGATCTGAGACTATCGCTATGGTATTGCTGATCAAGATAGATGTCCGGGTATGTGCTTGCGAATCGACATGTCACAACAGTATCAGTCGAATGTCACACCAAGATCATGGAGACCTTCATTTTGCTGTGCGACCGTAATCAAAAGCGGTGTCAACGATTCAACCTCGGCGGCGTTCGCAACACCTCCGGCATCAAGCGCCCGAAGACCATCAATATCTTCAGCAAGGTCACCGATCGTTTCTTTTGCTGTCGTATCATCACCTATCAATAGCGTATCGATACCAAGATCTGCATCGAGATCTGCAAGTCGTCCCGCTGCAAGATTGTGAAACGCACCGACAACAGGGACTGAATCGGGTGCAGCATCAACAACAAGTGCTGTGACACTTCCCGCACTCGGTGGATGATAATGAAACCCATCCTCGTCGCGCTTTACTCCTGCTGCTGGGGTGACAATGATATCATCTGATGATAACCCATCTGCGGCAACGGAAACCGTATCTGCAACATGATATGGGGGAACGCATAAGAAGACAATCTCTCCGCGATCAGCCGCCATTTTATTCTCAAATCCAGTAATTTTCGTATCAGTACCTCGTGCATTCAAGACGTCAGTGTATGTCTCTGCTGCGTTATGTGCCTTATCGGGATCACGAGAACCAATCACGACATCATGATCTGTATGAAAGCCAAAACGGAGTGCAAGACCCTCACCGATATCACCGGTTCCGCCAAGTAGTGCAATACGCATACTCATCCTGCGGTCGGAACTCTGAAAACCATTGTGTGACCGGGGAGGACTGCCGCTGTCGAAGGTCACCGAGATCAAAACAATGACAATGATATAAGTAACCTCAGTTTTAGATGAGCATCACCCGAGGCTGGATCTCGTCACTGGTCTCTGGACTGTGTGGTTTATCGCTTTCCGAGCGCTTTCTCGAATGTCTGTTGTGCGCGTTCGTACCCTTCATTTCTTCCGACAATTGGGTCGGGATACTCTGGGGCAAACTGTGCGCGGTCACCAGGCGACAATGTTGGCCACTCGATGATCTTCTCCGTTGGTGCATCACTCAATTCGGGAACATACTCACGGACAAAGTTTGCACCATTATCGTATTTTGACAACTGGCTTATAGGATCGAAGATTCGGACATCAACAGAGTCGGTGCCAGTTGATGCAATCCACTGCCAACTCCCATGATTCGAAGCATAATCATGATCGATGAGTTGTTTGGTGAAGTATCGTGCGCCACGGCGCCAGTCGACGAGGAGATGTTTCGTCAGGAAGCTCGCTACCACCTGTCGAGGACGGTTGTGAATATAGCCTTCGCGATTGAGTTGTCGCATGCCAGCATCAACAAGCGGGTAGCCAGTTTGTCCCAGAGCCCATGATTTAAATGCCTCATCATCATCCCGCCATTGGATTTCATGTGGAATCGATTTATAATTCGAAACTGCGAGATCAGGGTTATAATATAATAGATGATAATTCTGCTCGCGCCAGGAGAGTTCGTATCGATATTTATCGACATTGCGTCGTTCATTCCCGTGCACAGCCTCATATACTGAACTTGCAGCGTCCCATACTTCTCGAATACCAATCATCCCGCCAGAGAGATACGGCGACATTCGTGACACTGCTGTTGTTGGTTCCTCAGCAGCCTCCGCAAGGTCATCGCGCGTGTCATTATAATCATAAATACCTCGATCACAGAACTGATCGAGACGGTCTCGCGCAGCCTCATATCCCGCAGGTGGGAGGTCAATCTCGACTGTTGGAACAGGGACGGTCTTGTTATCGGTAATATCAACAAGCGTCTCAGCCGCTGGTGGGTCATATGCTGACCGCTTTGGGACATTTTCCCAATCGTTGTGAAATTGACTATGATTTGGATATGATGCATCAAGCCGACCAGGGTCGACAAGTACGTGATCCGTTCGGACATCAAACTCAATGCCAGACTCATCAAGCTTGCTCGCAACACGCTCGCGTCGAGACTGTCGTCCCGGTCGGTAATGCTGATTACAGTGTACGCCATCAACATCGTACTCCTCAGCCAGTGTTGGAATAATGTCGCCTGGGTCGCCAGCGCGGACAACGAGATCGCTTCCACGCTCACGATATGCTTCTTTGAGTTGACGGACAGCACGCATCCAAAATGCCTGTTGTCGCGTTCCAATAGCGCCAAAGAAGTCTGAGTCATATACATATATCGGCAGAACCGACCCAGAGTCAGCCCGTGCCGCAGCAGCTAACCCAGCGTTATCTCGAAGCCGAGGATCACGTCGATGCCAGAATAAACGCATACTATATCTATGTGCTGGAACGGATAGTAGCCTTCGGCTGCCGATTTGGATACAGTTACCGAGAGGTGTGTTCGAAGCGCGCTCCACGATAGTCGGGAGTCCCCACTAGTTTTTAGACCATCGCACGTACTTTCAGATAGGATGTCATTCACATCAGATGCACGGAGTGCCGAACAGCGGGATGAGCCATTCTTACTCACCAGCGCCGTGATTGGAGTCATCGGATGTTTACTCGCCGGTGTCACCCCATTGATTGGTGGCTCATCAACAGCATTTACCGGAAGTATTGTCTCAAGCAGCCTTCTTGGACTTGTGTTTGCGGTTCAGAATCTTCGATTACTCCGCCGAGATGGTGTTGTTGCTCTTGCGCCAGCAGTCCTGACGACAATCTTTGGAGGATGGTTCATGGCTGCGCCACTGTTGTATGATGTTGGATTTATTGCAACGGCTGGCACACAGTTTGCTGGGTTACTCCTCGCTGCGTTTGGATTATATCTAACGCTCGCACGTATTGCTCCGAGTCGCTGATTACAGTGGTGAGGATGTAAGCATAGCCGTGAGCACAAAAGGATATTTCTTCAATTGAGAGCACACTAATTTGAACTCAGTGTGATTCCTCTCACCACCGAAGCGGTGTAGTTCTTTAGGACAGATACGAGAGATTGATAATTATGTTTTTTTCATCCCATGGGCATCAAATACTCATATCGCACCACGTCCGGGTCGACATCTCGTTCGAAAATCTGTGTGTAAAGCAACTCCAACTCCAACTCAGACTCAGCTAATAATCACCAAGCACACCAAGCCGTCGTGCTCGCCGCGTTGCGTAGTGGAAAACAATATAGCCACCAAGTAGATAGACTGCTGCAATCGCAAATAAGATACCGAGGTCGATAATACCAAATTCCCAGAGGTGTGTCCCGTCAACCATTACTCGCTGGAGAAGCGCACTTCCGTGTGCTAATGGAAGTGCCCGAAGCCATGGAATTGAGAACACAGGTGCTGAGACAAGAATCACGAATCCAAACTGGAGAAGTCCAAGCCATGTTCCGACCCGCTTATATAAGACCGTGATTCCTCCAGCAGCGAATCCAAGCCCAAGCACCGACGCAACACTCGCTCCTGCAACGATTACGACTGTGACCGGAGGGAATGCGAGTTTCGTTCCTGTCACCAGCAACATCCCAACGAGAATCACTGCTGAGGTAAGGAATGTTCGAACAAGTTTTGCAACACCCTTGAGTAGTGCAACAGGTGCGAATCCGAATGGTGTGGTGACATGTCTCTCAAGTGTTCCCCATTGGACTTCACTTCCGATGTCATTCGATATCGATGAGTATGCACCTGAGGAAAGTGTCCATAAGAAGTATCCAACGACAATGCCCTCAATTGAATCGGCTAATGCCCGTCCGGCGAGCAGCTGTCCGCCATAGAATAACACAATAAAAAAGAATAAAGCAACCACAACTCCACCGATTGCGTTTGCCGGATACCGCACAAACAACAGGAATTCACGGAGAAGAACTGCTCGCGCAAGATGATAATATGTGGCTGGTTGTGGATCTGATTGTTCCACATCGTCTTTTTTCACTGTCGAAAAGGGTTGATGATCACTCATAATTCATGTTGTTGTGATCGGGCGACATCAGTCTCAAAGCGACTACTATCCTGAGCGTTGTCAGTACGCATTTTAGTATTTGCTGCTGATTTCCCTTCTTGTTGCTCTTCACCGGCAGATGAATCACTCACTTTGTTATCTGGCTCATCAATATCGCCCTGTGTTTGAGTGTCATCGGGTGATTGAGCACTCGTCAACTCGATTAAGGCCTCCTCAAGTCCGACTTCAATTGTTTGAATCTGATCGATTTCTACGTCCGCCTTCTTTAGTACATCAAATAACTTGTATAAAGAGACATCTGAGATCTCAATCTCGATGCGAGGGTCATTATCAATGGTCGCTGTCAGTGCTGTCTTGTCGATACACTCACGAAGTCGTGATACGACGGTTGGCGTCAGGTCACTGCTTTTGATCTGAAGTCGCTCACCTCCAACTGTTTCTGCAAGCGTCTCAACATCACCATCAGCAACAACCCGCCCATCAGCCATCACAATAACACGATCACAGACATCCTCGATAACTGCCATATCATGACTACTGAGGATAACTGTCAATCCATCTTCAATCGCAAGTCGTCGAAGTTCGCTCCGAAGTGTGTGGGATCCCTCAACATCTAATCCAAGTGTTGGTTCATCAAGAAACAGGAGTTCGGCTCCTCCGGCGAGTACACTCGCAAGCGATACCTTCTGTTTCATCCCGCGTGATAGGTCTCGCACTGGTGTGTCCGCCCATGCAGTGAGATTCAATCGCTCAAGTAGTTCCGCATGTCGAGGAGCAACTGAATCTGGATTAATACCACTGATTGTCGCAAAATATCGAAGATTTTCCCGTACAGTGAGTCGCCAGTAATCGTTTCGAGCACCCTCAAGCATCGCATCGACATTCGCATACGCCGTTCGCCGTTCATTCTCAACATCAGTGCCGAGTACTCGAATTGCCCCCGTGTCTGGAAGAACCGTTCCAAGAATAGATTTGATTAATGTCGTTTTTCCTGCTCCATTTGGTCCAAGTAGTCCGACGATTGAGCCCCGTTCGACACTAAAGCTTACATCGTTGACCGCAGTGACAGCATTACTTCCACTGCCAAATTGCTTACTCACACCATTGACGACGAGCGCCGGTGAGTCATCAATATCCTGACCTCTCTCACTCGTCGCTTCTTGTGGTGCAACCGCACTGCGTCCCATTACAATTATTATATTCGTCGGACCGATAAACGGCGCGGTCCCTCTAGGAAAGCGGAGGATTTTCTGATTGATACCCTCCTCCGGCTAAGGCGGAAGGAATCCCACGGCGCCGCTCCGCTTGGTTGGGAGCGGGAGTGTCAGGTTCAGGTTTGGGTTTGCAGACTCCCAACTCCCAATCCCAATACCAAGCCAGTATACCGTTGGACTCGGTATGTAGTCGGTCACTGTGCAGTCTCCAGGGAGTGCCAAATCCCCGCGCTCCGGGAGTCCGCTCTTCAACTAAAGCGAGGACCTTGTGTTGGTTGTGCAACAAGAGCTTCGGTCAGTCTCACCAGACTCAGAGTTACTTGCATTGGTGAGGAGAGCCCGATGTTTGTTGTTTGATTCCCCGAAGGGCACACTCTGTTTCTAAAGTGGGCGGACACTCACAGTTACACTCATACTTACACTCGAATCACCACCTGTCGGGCACTCGGCTCCATCGGGGTCAGAACCGAAGTGCCAACACTAACACTCACAGATACACCGCTGTCCAACACAAACGTTCCGAATCCTACTGTGACGGCGCGTATCCACAGCCTCAGTGGGATTGGGTCTGTTCAGCGTATAATAATGGGGTATTTTTATTTCGGAGACAGATGATGTATATGGATCTTGATCGGTTTGCTGCGGACACACCATCCGATGACGCCCCCGGCGATGGGAGCGTCTGTGTTGTGGCGACACAACCGGACACATTTGAGCGTTGTCGCGATGGATTGTATCCATCGCCAAAGTCGTATGAGAGGACGCGTCGATCATTCGAGTATCTTGCGTTCTACCGGACAGCACCAATCTCTGCAATCACACATTATGCACGCATAACAGACCGGGTCGAACAACATCGTGGGAGTGATGGTCCAATGACAGCTGAAGATTGGGAAACACTCATTGACCCGTTTTCCACGGAGCGTACTGTGATTGTATTCACCTGGGATGAACTTATTCCACTTGAATCCCCCGTTGAAAATGATGGACATGGCGTTCGAGGTGCATGGTATTGCTCACTCCGTGATCTTCGAGAGGCGGCGACGTTATCTGCACTCTCTGCTCGGGCAGACACATAGCGAACTCATCGAACTCAACGAAATCGAAACCAATTAATTATCATATTGAGTAATGTATATTAAGCCGAGGTAGCCTAGCTTGGTCAAGGCGGCAGATTCGAAATCTGCTGTCCGTTCGGACACGTGAGTTCAAATCTCACCCTCGGCGTGAAACTTACTCAGATTGTTTCATCAAGAGTGTGTATTGCTCAGTTTTTGTATTCGCGCTGTCGGTACTGCTCTCAGACAGCGTTTGTGTCCCTGATTCGACACGCATCTCAGACTGAGTTCGTGTTTGTGACGAGAGCGGTGATGGTCTGTATCGTCCAAGTAGATATGCGTCAATATCAGACGTATCTGATGGGTTTGCTGTCCGAATCCAGACTGTCGCACTGCCACACGCTGCCAGTTCCGCAGCCCACTCTTCTGCATCTGCTCGATTATTGAACTGATGACGACTTCCCTGATCACGAATGATCTCTCCAACAGAGCCATTCGTTCGCCGTGCAGATGGCTTGATATCAACGAGGAACTCACTCACGGTAGACACACATCTGTATGTAAGTGAATAACTAGTCGCTTATGATGACCGCTAATCTGGTATCAGACGATTATTATCCTCTTTGTTGAGAGAGATGTAATAAAATAGTCTATAGTAGTTGTATTTATTCAATCATCAGCAAAACTCATATCATCAGGATCGGGACCGGTATCAGCAGCGTCAGCGTCGACACCGTGTTTATGATTCGACGATGCATCGCTGATATCAACTGAGAGAAGCCGATCAAGCGCTTCAACCATCGCTTCAACGCTACACCGTGTAATATCAGAGTCAGATGTTGCAACGGACACAGTTCGATCGCCGCGCGACATTTCAACCTCAACTGTCACAACAGCGTCTGTTCCACCGGTAATCGCATCGACATGATAGGAGTCTAACTGTGCATCTGCATCTGTTCCGAGCGCTGCTCGAACTGCCTCAACAGCAGCATCAACCGGTCCACTGCCAGTCCCAGACGCAACACGTTCACTTTCACCAACACGAAGGCGAACTGATGCTGTTGGTGTTCCCCCACCTGATGCTGCTGTTAGATCAAGGAGTTCAACATGGCGGTCCCGCTCGCGTCCTTGTACTTCCTCAGCAATCGTCAACAGGTCGGCATCAGTCACACGTTTATCGCGATCTCCGAGTTCTTTGACACGGTTGACAATGGCTGTAATTTCATCATCAGAGACATCGATGCAGTGTTCATCCAGTGCTGCTTGAACACCCGCGCGTCCAGCGTGTTTCCCAAGAACAAGCCGCCGCTCACGCCCGACAGATGACGGTGAGTACGGCTCATACATCGTTTTATCTTTTAGTGTTCCATCTGTATGGATACCACTTTCATGTGTGAATGCATTTTCACCAATGACCGCTTTATTCGGCGGAAGAGGAATATCAGTCGCCTGTGAGACGGTTTGTGCAAGAGAGTACAGTTGCTCAAGCGTTGCTGTCTCGATATCGTAACCATGTGCGAGTGCAATTGCGACCTCTTCGAGTGCAACGTTTCCAGCCCGTTCACCAATCCCATTGACAGTGCCATGGACAAGATCAGCCCCAGCGGCAAGACTGGTCCATACATTTGTCATTGCAAGCCCAAGGTCATCGTGCGTGTGCGTTGAGACAGGACCAAGCGCTGCAAGTCGAGACACATACTCATATGTGGTCTCAGGATTGGCGTGCCCAACGGTGTCCGCATAACAAGACCGATTGGCACCAGCATCAAGCGCTTCTCGCATCAGTCTCTCAAGAAACTCGATGTCAGCACGTGAGCCATCCTCACCAATGACTTCAACCCAAAGGTCATGATCCGTGGCGTATTCGACCAGCTCAGCGGTCGTTGTAACCACTTCTGATCGTGTTGATCCAACTTTTGTTTCGATATGCTGGTCGCTTGCAGGAACAACAATGGTTACTCCATCAACGCCACAGTCAAGCGCAAGATCGATATCGGATTTGACACCACGAGCGAAACTCGTGACGGTTGCGTCGAGATCGAGGGCTGTTACCTGCCTGATTGTTTCTCGTTCACCTTCACCAGTACAGGCGCTGCCAGCCTCGATGAACTCAATACCGGCTTGATCAAGCTCACGTGCGATTGTCGCTTTCTCACCGGGATCAAGTGAAATACCAGGTGCTTGTTCACCGTCTCGAAGTGTTGTATCGAGGAGCTGTACCGTATCGTCGGAATCCAAAGTGGATGCAAGGGGTGTGTCGGGGTTACCCCCGAATAAATCGACCACGAGTCATATACTCACGTGTGTGGTATTTTTGAACATACTTAAATTATCTGTTTTTCGATAATACACAATCGATAGTCCCAGATAGGTGCACACAACTGCAGGAGCTGTCTCCGGGTGTCAGTAGCTAAAACCCCCAGAGGAACTCTCGGGGACTCTCCCGACAGAGAATATCAATATGATTATATAATCGCTTATGTTTGTATTGTCAAATATCTATATTAATTTGAACAGTATCGCCGACCGTAACAGCATCAGCAACTCCAGCCGGAAGCTCAATTACGGTATCCGCGTTTGCGGTCCCAATCCCGTACCATGCGGAGAGTTGTGCACATTCGCTCACGGTGTTGTCCTTGAGCCACAGTACATCGAGATCGGTATAGACGAATAGCATGTGTATCCTTCGATAACTGACACGATTGAATCGAAATACGAGCGCAGATCCAATAGAGAAATCCCGACGGAACATCAATCCTCGAACACGTGCACATAGTGTTGTTGCAATTTCAACATCTGTTGCGAGTGTCTTCACAGAGCCGTCGGTGCGAGAAATATGTTCGAGATGCATGATTTCTCATCAGATACAATGTGAATAAATCTATGCATCGTCATTGATTTCGGATACACTACTGTGGTATGACTGTTTTTACCCATCAATGGAAATACCGACGATAGCACAGAGAGAAATTTAGACGCTCCAATAATCGCTCTCGGGCTGGCAAAGACCGAGTATGAGTGAGAGCAGTTCAGGATACAAGTCGCTTTCTCTCGTCACGTCTCAATCTCACCTGTCGTGTAGTTCCGAGCGTCAACATCCCTCGTTGAGAGGAGGAATAGTAATTTTGATTGGATACGCAATCCCGGTACTCGCACGCCTGACCCGTGTGCACCCGGATGTAACCGGAGAGTATCAGCTATGATAGTCACGGTGTAGTATTTTCAATGGACTCTCAGTCGATGAACGACGCGATAGCGAACCGGTTAGTGTCTGTGAGTGCCCCAGTTGGTCTAAGCTATCGAACGTAGTTGCAATACTCTCATAAGCACCCAGCTTGGACAATCGCTATAGCGGCTGCGAGTCTCCCCCCACTCGTTCAGTAGTTTTTCTGATAATTATAATTGGTCGTCTGTTTTTGTAACTCGGATATAATAGCATCAGGGGCTGAGTTGAGAGAACAATTCCGAACTATCGCGTAGTCTGTGTCGTGTATGTCGAGACACTGAAGATACTCGTTGTCGGAGACTTCGTACTCGGTGGGATGCGGTCTGTGCTCACGAGTGGGTACCCACCGCTATCGATCATCAGTGTGTCAATTCCGCCTCAGGATTCAGCATCATTCATATGAGAACAGAAGCGTGCTGTGTTTCTCCTCGTATGAGAGCGATTCTGTTTGCGTATGAGACGATTGTGAACTGCTGTGTCGAAATAACTCCGAGTATGAGAAAGGTGACTCTCATCTTGATTTCTGTGTTGACTATCTCAGTCAATAAGCTTGAGGACTGTTTTGAGATTACCTCTTCATCGTGGTTTAACAGTCAAGAACTCTTTTTATGAGAGTCTGATACCTACGGAACCTATCTCTGGAATGAGACATTCTGATATGAGTGATTGTGCGGAACAATCTCTCCATCAACTCAAACTCAAACTCAAATTCAAGCTCAAACTCTAAACGCCTCAGTCAGCACATCGCTTCTGTATCCTCGTCGGTCACTCTTCGCCGGACAAGTGGCTCGTGAGAACTCTTGTGAGGGGATACGCTCCACCTGTCAAACTCGATGCGAGATGTGGTCAACCAGCCTTGCCGGATCGAACTCTCGTCAAACACTCCGGTACATCGCTGAATCCAACCCACGCTGGCGACTCACACGCATCTTCCTGTTCGGTTTGAAGGGGTCTAAAAGTATGATTCCGCTCTGTATTTTTGGACCTGCCCGTTTCCTCCCCGCATTGTAAATCCAACTCGGTCTCTGTCGCAGAACACGAGAAAGGACGTATCGACTATTGATCGTGACTGCAGGGCGATCTGATTGAACTGAGATCACCAGTCTGTCATTGCCCTTGTGATAGGTGATGTCCTCATATGAGAACCCCTCATCTGCGCACTGAGGAAACTCCTCTATTTATTCTTGATCGATGTTATGCTCGTTCAATCACCTCAATCAGTCGGTCACGTGTCTTCTCTTAGTTAATTGCAGCCTGAGGGGGTATGTCTAAAATGTCTGTGTATCCAGGACTATGATTGCAATTTTGGCGTTGATCAGAGTGTGTCTGTCTGGTTTCGAGACCGGGCGCTTTTTGCCCTTCTTTGTTGTATCTCTGAGTACCGAATGACTCATATCGCTGTCATCGATAATCACGGTCAGTTTACGCATCTCGAACAGCGGGCACTCCGTGATCTTGGGGTTGATGTCGAGCTCGTTGATAATACGACATCGCCCGAGCAACTAATTCAGACTGCTGATGGGCTTGTCCTCTCTGGTGGTCCTGATATCGATCAAGTTGGAAACTGCCCAAAGTATCTTGAATTGGATATTCCAATATTAGGTATCTGCCTTGGTATGCAACTACTCGCGAGCGAGCTTGGTGGATCAGTCGCTGCTGGTGATTACGGTGGCTATGCCGATGTAGATGTCGAGATTCTTGATGATACTGACCCACTCATTGGATCACTCGCCCCAGAAACGCGTGTGTGGGCGAGCCACGCCGATGAGGTTAAATCCGTTCCTGAGGGGTTCAAACGAACGGCGACATCGGACGTGTGCCGTATCGAAGCAATGAGTAATCGTGATCAAGAGCGGTATGGTGTCCAGTGGCATCCTGAGGTCGCACATACTGAGCGTGGTGAAGAGGTCTTCAAAAACTTCATCGCTCGGTGTCAATAGCGCGTAGTCATCTCAAATATTTTTTATATGACTACAACACAAAGCGAACTCGCGGATCTATCACGATTCATATTCCGTGCACCGCGGTGGTATGTGAGTCTTACATTCGCAATCGTCATCGCAGCGACTGTTGGCGTTGCTGCTTTTGATTCTGGTGCGTATGCTACAACGTGGCGTGGACTATTCATTTTCGGTCGTGACGCATGGGAGGGTGTATTTTTTATTGGAATCCCGACAGTCGTTGCTGCCTTCGCGACGACCGGCGTCGATCGGTTTGTGGGAGGGAAGCTCACAGCAAACCGGTCATCGCTTCTTGCGTTAGTTTCTGAATTGATTGTCGTGACTATTGTTGTGACTGCTGCGGTAATCTCAGTTGTCACGGGACTTGGTCAGCGATTCATCTTTGATGCTCTTGTCGTTGCGCTAGCCTCCGTTTTCGCTTTTCGTCTACTTATCGTGATGGCTGTCTCGCGTTCATCCTTGCTCGTCGCAGCACTTCCAGCAAGTATCCAGACACTTGTCGCTGCGGTTCTCTTATTCGTCTACAGTGGCACCTTACGCTATATCTCATTTGGCGGACCGCTGCTTGATGCATATATGATGCCATATCTGGCACGTCCCGAAAGAGCCCCAGCGGAGTTATCTGCGATATCGATGGAACACTTTGCGCTTCTCGGAATTACATCCGCGCTCTATGCACTTGCTGTGTACGGGTTTATTATTGTCGTCGATCGCCCATGGCGTCGTAGTCTTAATGTTTCAATGCTTGATTTTCTTCGTGGGTTCATCGGTCATATCGCGGAGGGTTCGCGTGAACTTGAGGAGTTCTTTCAACAACTTGGTGAGGAAGCATTAATTCCTGTGTCAGTGCTTTCGTTCAAAACGGTCGATGACGTTGAGAAAGCTCGATTCGTCCTTCCAATGATACATCCCGGACCGATGGGTGAGATTGGTGGGGGAAATCTTCCCGAGCGAGTAGCCACTGCTGCTGATGGACTTGCATTTCCTCCACATGCAACCGCCGGTCACGATTTTAATCTCGTGACTGAACGTGAGGTCGACACAATTATCGATGCCGTTGAGACCGCAGCCAGTCGCATCGAATACACAGCTGAAGCGACACAGAGTGTTCGTACGCACGCTGGGGAAGCGTCGATGCTTGGGCAGTGTATCGGAAATAATGGGTTGTTGATCTCAACGTATGCGCCAGGATTCGCCGATGATATCGCGTATGGTGTCGGTCTGTCGGCGTCAGCTGAAGCTCGAACGACCGGGCTCGATAATGTATTGCTTGTTGACGCACACAACTCTAATAACGGTCTCAGCGGTCCTACCCTCGGTCATGTCACTCCCGGTTCCGCTCGCGCGTTTGATATGATGAGTGCGGCTCGACAATGTGGAGATCGCCTCACAACAGCTGAGCAGTATCCGATGGAACTCGGGACTGCATGGACAGAGACGCCATGGGATCCGACAGACGGTATTGGACCACTGGGTGTCCGCGTAGCTGTCCTCAACGTCGCCGGTAACGAGACGGCATATGTCCTTGTCGATGGGAATAATATGGAACCTGGTCTCCGTGGTCAGATAATCGAAACAATTGTCGATGAGGGACCAGTCGATGCCGCAGAGATAATGACAACAGATACACATATTGTGAACACCATCGAGGCAGATAATCAGGTTGGGTCAGCAATCGACAATGAGATGTTTATCGATACGCTCTCAGATCTCATTGTGGAGGCACGTCGTGATTATGAGACTGTGACAGGCGGGATGGCGGTTGAACGAGTGTCTGTTACTGTTTTCGGCAACGACCGGACAGAGACACTCGCAAGCCATGCAAATGCTGTTGTCTCAATTGGCGGAGCGTTTGCCGTGACAGTAGCTCTCGCTGCGATTGCCGTCAGTGTCGTTATTTTTCTGTTTGCGTAGATCATACTCATCCGGTATATTGCTACTGATGCGGTGTAGATCGATATGATGTATCGACCCACGATGGACACAATCCCGTCTATTAGCTGGATCTGTAGTCGGGTTCAGTACTCACATACTGAGAGTTGGGATCTGAGACGTAATCCGAGAACTCAGTGGTTCCTACGTCTCATCAAAGAGTTCATCAACAGCCGTCTGTGCGGTTCGTGCAGCCTCATCAGCCACCTCATCGGCTGGTGGTGAAACGTCATCAGGCACATTGAGATATATATCAACTTCGAGAACACCAGATTCGAAGCTCACGGTGATATCAACGTCGGTCACCGTAGACTGTCGATATTCAGCAAAAATAACTCCCTCCGCTGCGTCTGCGGCTGTTTTCACAACGGTTTCATCACTCGGTGTCTGATTTGACATTGCGATAACGTCGCGGTTATGCACCAGCGCCGCCAGGACCCATCGGACCGCCACCAGCGCCGCCCTGAAGCATCTGTTGAAGTTCTTCTTGAAGACTTTCGAACTGATCGCGAACCCGCTCTTCTTGCTTTGTCAGTTGCTCGACGCGAATCTCAAGACTATCAACTTTGTCTGAGAGTTCGTCGTGAGCGGTTTCATACTCTGTTTCGACAAGCAATTCTCCAACTTCTCGATACATCGTTGTTTCTTCAGTAACATCTTCAAGCGCATCAAGCGCCGCTTCAGACTCATTTAGTGTCGATTCAGCCTGATCTTTTTGGGCTGCCACCTTCTGTGCCGTTTCTTGAAGGTCCTGCAGCTCTTCGAGTTTCTCTTGTGCTTCTGGTGGCAGATTGCCCTGCATATTAGTTAGTGTGAGATGCGGACTGAAAAAGACCCGTATTCTCCACAGACAAAGTGAACCACCTCGGTGTCAAGCCTCGAGGCACTCGCCTTGCTTTCTTTGTAGACACGCTGCCACACACGGTCTGGAGTCGTCGGGAGTGCCCCTCTTCATGATGGAGATACAATAGGCGAAGCAATTGCCACCTCAGTCACTAGTCGGCATCAGAGAGTGTATTGTCAACGCTGTTGCGCACCTGTTCTGCGACTGCGACAAACCGTGCCCACGTGTTCGCACCTGCTCGGAGCGCAATCAGATCTGTTGCAGTAATGCTCACTGTGACTGTCGTGTCATCTGTTTCGACCTGCGCGTGAGACCGTGTATCATTAATTTCTCCGACCTCTTGGTTAATGGCTGAGCTCACAATCTGTGCATGTTGCACATCGCTGTAGTGCCACGTTAATTCGAGTGTATGACGCTGGTGGGTGACACTGTCACTTGTTTTGTTTGCTGTGGGTGATGAGTTAGTGTCTGACATATTGTCATTTGATGAGACAGCAGATGTGTCACTCTGATCGGTGTCATTCATATGGTTCTTCTCGTTATTATCGTCTCTCCCCGAATCAGAGTTCATCACTCTTCGATGAACCGCAATATGTCACTCCACCTTGGTGGGTCGAAATTGCTCGTTGGGAAATATGTATAGGTAGCTCTCACGCGCCTGAATTGTACAAAACCGTCTTTTCGACTGTGATAGCCGATATGATTACTCGACGGGAACTTCTTTAATCTCTGGGGCACGCTCTTTCAGCAAAACACGGTGTCCGCAGAACGGACATCGAACGCCACCGTACTCTTCAAGTTCAACATCGCGCTTGCAGCGAGAACATTTATAACTCATTATATGTTAAATATATTTAATTATCTTCATCACCGTCACCTGACAGTGCAGCACGGATTGAACGCTGCACCTGCTTTCCTCCAGGTGTTTCTGGATTGTATGTTCCGCCGGTGAAAAGTTCACCTGTCTCCTCATTTCGCCATATTCCTGTGCCAACGCGAGTAACATCATCGCCATCAACACTTGCATTACGCATCTCTGATTCAATCTCTTTGACTCGCCGTCGTGCAACGCGTCCATATCGTGCTCCGAATCGGCCAGCACTCCCAGTTGTCCGTGCCTTCTCTTCAGCCATAGTGTGATATTATATCCGAGGCGTCAGTATAAAGCCTACGAGATAGAGGCTATGGACTGTTCTTTTGAGTCCTGAGACCAGGTCTCCGCTTAGAATATCCATCTTGACAGTACATGCATATGATAGACCAGGATTATTATTGCGGCAAGCTTCATCAGTTTATTCACCGATTTATTTGAGTTGTATGGGGATCGGGAAGGGGCGTTCATATACTCTGAGAGTGTTTAGCTATCGGCTTTGACTCTTCACCAAATGGCAGACGAGAGACGCAGACCGGACTCCATAGCTCTCTCCTCAAATCACTCACGTAACTCTGCGGCTGTGAGTGCATCATTAAGATCATCACGGACATACTCACCCGTTTCAACATCCATCGCTGTTGTGACCACACGGTTTTCTTGAACACTTGAGCCGTCCCGAAGTAACAATCGAACGTTTCCATTATTATCAGCTCGGGTAACCTTCGCGCGAAGACCACTCTGTGACCCTGTTCCCCCCGCATCAATCGGACCAGGAATTATTTTCTTGACATGTGGATGATCAGCAATGACGCTAATAGCCTGTCTGCCAGGTCGACCGCCAATAAGTGTTGAGTGTGTCCCACCGATTTTCTCACGGGGTGGTGTGTCAACGACCTCAAGTGACCGTTCACCCCGCTTATCAAGAACGCGCTCAACGGGATGTTCACCAGCAACGCGATAAAACTCATAATGAACCTGCGCACGTGTTTCACGGAGGACATCACGGTTACCAGTTGCAAAGACCGTCTCAGGTCGTTTTCGACGAATTTCGTCTGCAACTTTTCCGGCAAAGTTTCGTAATTCGACAACATGTGTCTCTGGGTTATCCTCAGGGACCGTCGTCACAGTTGTCGTTGCAATAACTGTTTCCTCATCGAGCATGGTCACGTCTGCTCGGTCACGTTCAAACTCAATGACGACTGTGTCACAGTTGGCGGTGTTACAAACTAGACAGTAATCACCTGGTCGTTCTAAGGGGGTTCCACACCGCCGACAGTCCATATATATCCAAACTGATGCGTGGATAAAAGTACGGTCGTTCATCATGTTGTCTCTGTTATATGTATCGAAACGAGATAGCGAGACGAATTTCCCGCTCCACCGCAGGCGAGGATGAACCGAAACCAGCGCTCAGGTCTTAATTATGTTCGCTTTGATGACTCTATACTTACAGAGTTATTTTATGAGATTGCTCACACGGTGATGGTCATAATTTTGCTGGGTCGACCTTTAGGTACTCCCGGAGCACAGCAGTCGCGTACGCACCAGGCGGAAGTGCAAACTCCAGTATGTAATTGTGCTCGGTATTACTGTTATTCTCGTCATTTATTTCAAGCTTCGTAGATATGTCTGTCTGAAGAGCCATAGCACGCCGTGTCCCGGTCGAATTGAATGCTCCGGGGAGATCAAAGTCTTCTGGACTGATGTTGTATTGTGCAAGCACCTTTTCTTCAATCTCTCCTGGTTTCGAATTCGCGAGATTGCTTTGAGTGCCAACTAACGGTGCAGTGACAAATGCCCGCCCACGCTCGCAATGTCGTTGCATAATATCAACACGACGCTCTGTCGTGAGTTGCGTTCGCGTTGGGTCCGGTCGTGGTAATTCTGATGGTGAGTTTTGATCCTGAAAACAGACGATATCACCGACGACAGGGCGATGAATCGGGATATCTTGTCGAAGCCGCTCGCTAATAATCCGATTAAACAGATCTGACTGCGCTGCATTGACGAAGAGTTGCTGAAGATTTTCTGGGACTGCCATGAGTGCGTGACGCCATGTTGCAACATCGCTTTTTATGCTCGCACTGGCTGCGTGTAATCGATGCAACATCGATCGCTCAAACCGAAGTGCACTCGGCATTCGCTCGATTGCTTCCTCCCAGTCTGGATTCGGACTCCCAGCTTGCTCAGTCACAAATTCACGAGCACGCTGTGTCGCTGCGGGCTCACTGCTAAAAGAGTTAGCAATATACTGCAATACTGCCTCTCGCCATGCGTCACGAATAATCGCTCGACCAACGCGATGTGTAATTGGTCGACGACTACCGAATCGCTGATGACCGAAGTAATTCGGGATTATGATACTCACCTCATCGGTGTCTTCGAACAAGGTATCTTGATCTTGAGTCTGAGTTTGAGTTTGATTGCTATCACCCCGGTTGTAATTGTCGCTGACGCTTTGTGTGTGTAGTTCAGCGGTTATCGCATCGAGAACTACAGTGTCTGTTGCGTCCCGTACACGGATTTTGAACTTATTTCCCCCGAGGTCTCCGAATCGAAGTGGTCGTCCGATCCGTCCAAGAACCTCTATATCGGCATTTGGAATCGTCTGCAGTGATTCGGCAGGTGGGTTGATTCGAGCGACGGAAAACAACTGAGTAGTAATTGCATGTTTATCTTTTGTGCCTGCCCACGAGACGCGTTCCCGGCTGATCTCAAGAGTATCTGATAACTGTTGTGCAAAGTCGTTTGTATCCCAGTTAGAAAGTGTTGCTCGAAGTACTACGTGTGGATAATCACCAGCGGGGCTATCAATCGGCTCTGGTTCTATCGTTTCAATCTCTTGGACTTGGAAATCTGCCGGTCGAACACGGAGTTGTCCATCTGTTCCGTCAGTGTCACTATAATAGTACTCAATGCCAACGGTCTGTTCGCGAGAGGGAGCGGTGCGCATCGCAAGTATCAGGTAATTATTTCTCAACTAGCAAGGTCGCTCCGATTGCTGTTGTGCAAATGCGGAATACTTCTTGACGATGTGATCAAACCTAAATCTGAATCTGAACTGAACTGAACTGAGCTGAACTGAATCTGTGATTGTGCCGGCGCCGGCATTGACACAGGTACAAACCATACGCGCAAAAAAATCTCATCGTTCAGGTGCACATCAGACTTCGATTGAGGTAACAGAGACAACTCAGCTATTCATCCTCATATGCACAATCACTGACCGTTTCAATTCAATCCGATGCGGAGCGAGTATCAGTTGTCTCAGTCGTATCTATACAATCAGCCGACATTCCCGTGAGTCTAAATTGTGCTCCCCCAGTAGCGCTTTCTCCAACAGCAATTTCCCAGCCGTGTGCGTCCGCAATCGTGGAGACGATATTTAATCCAAGCCCTGTGCCGCTCTCGGCTGTTGTATATCCATACTCAAGTACCTTCGTACGTTCTTCCTGTGGAATACCTGGTCCATCATCAGTAATTGTAATTCCTCCATCAATGTGTGAGATGGTCACGGTCACGGTCTCATCGCTATGGACAATTGCATTTTCGAAGAGGTTCTCGAAGAGCCGCCGGAGTCGGTGTCTGTCAGCTTTGATTACCCCCAGTTCGTCTGTGAGTTCCAATGTCCCATCTCCGTCAACCATTTGCCATGCATCGATGATGATTGCATCAAGCTCAACAGGCTCCGGATCTGTTAGCTGTTGCTCTTCAGTTACAGCGGTCAATACATCATTAACAATGTTCAACATCCGATCATGAAGATGCTCAAGTCGGTCAACAAACTCGTTTGTACATCCTGCTTGCTCTCTCAGATGCGTTGTCTGTGCCTTCGCAGCATTAAGTGGATTCCGTAAATCATGACTGACAACGCTGGCAAGACGCTTGAGTTCAATTTCGCGATCCTTTCGCTCTGTAATATCGCGAATAATACTGACTAAATATTCAGTATCATCGATGACTGTTCGTGATACGTTGACCTCTGCCCAGAATGGTTCCCCATTATGTCGCTCCGCGCGCCATAAAAATGTTGCACTACCAGCCTCACGGGCTGTCTCATATGCTTCCTGCGCACGCGCTTCATCCGGTGAATTCGGACCTGCAGTATAGTCGGCAATGTCGAGATTGCGAAACTCAGCGGCGGTATATCCGAAAACATCTTCAACAGCATCATTCACTGCAAGAGTCTCACCAGTCTCAGCCGCTCTAACAATCACGACATCATCAAGCTCATCCAGCAATTGTCGGAATATATCACCCACCGACTCATTCGGCAGCTCTCGCATCATGTCTTGTTGTGACCGGATATGGTGTAAGTCGTTCGGCCAGATTGAGCGAACCCGCTGTAATAGAATTTCTCTCTCACGGGCGGTTGCTCGCGTGATGAGGTGTCACTGTCGTCACTCCTGGGATAGTCACTACGGGAGAAAACGCTGTATTGATCCTAATACAGGCTGAGATGACCTGTTATACGGTCAATATTCTCGTCAGTATCCGGTCCGACAGCAATGCAGGTAACTGTCCCTGGGTCAAGTTGTGTATGCCCAGCGTCGCGCACCACAGCGTTCGGAATTCCATCGCGTTCAGCATTGTCTGCTAGTTGAAACAGTTTTTTTTCAGTGTCAACTTGAAGAACGACCTTCTTTTGACCACCGCCTTTCCACTGCGTTTTTGATCGTGAATCGGTGTCCTCAACAGCAGATAGGGATGCATGTGCGACCTGTGCAGCGAGTTTCCCTTTTCCCATTCCCAAATCAGCACGGGCGACAATCGCTTGTTTCATATTTACGCATCAACCCCACGTCCACATATCGGTTCTGCGTCGACCACCCCACGCGCGGTGGCGCGGAGTTTGTCATTGAATCGGAGAGGAGACGCCAGTTATCGGCTTCGCGAATCGATATCAGAAGATGAATACTCAATTTTGCTGAACTGTATTGATCGATTGAGTATACAGACAGACTACTATCGAATAAGACTGAGGCTGAGGCTAGACTCCTCCACTGTGTGAACGCAGGGATATCTCAATATAATCTCCTCCGAGAAGGTATCAATAGTTGAACAAGCAAGTGTCGACAGACAATTTATTATAATGAGATATCTTCGATTACAGAAATTTCGAGACGAAAGCCTATCTTGAGCCGTGGGATGAGGCCGAAAACGGGGAATCTATTCATGCCCGGATGCTCTGCTGGATATTCCATATTTTTGAACCACCAACTTTTCCAAATCTGTGACGATATGTCACGTGCGTAATGGTTGAGGTGAGCGTGGGGACTATGTTCTGCAATCCCAGTTGCTCCTACCGTCGAGAGTGCCAACGCGCCACCCACATCCTCCGCGAGTGCAAACAATGGCTCGCAGAGGGCTGGGAAGACAGGTCGCTCATCTCGTCCGTGACGACTGGCGATATCGACAACCCATTCTACTCAGCACTCCAAAACCAAACCAAACCATCCGTAACGCGAAAAGCGACTACGACGATGAACCCATTGAGTACACGGGCGAACAACCCGGCGGAGAACATAACTCAACGGAGAGTAACGCAAACCGTGCGGTCAAGCACGCTGAAGAATATTTCGACTTTTGCAATCGCCTGCTATGTGCAGGTGGGAAGGCTCGTTTGAGCGAGCTATACGCGCTGGAACGCATGCCCTCGGTTATAAGTGTGCGGCGACCCGTGAGGCTCGCCATCGAAAGCGTCTGTGAGCGACCGAGGAAACGCGCAACCTTCATATCCCACCGGAGAATCCCACGAGTGCACCCGTGGGAGGAAGTCAATCGTCGGACATAAAGCATTAAATCAGGTTCTCTTAAACAGAGAGGTATGATACTGCAGTTCACCGCTGGTGGAGGCGTTGAGGATGCGGATACTCAGACACGCCCTTATGACAATCGTACTCATACTATACTCATACTCATTCGCATACGCATGCGAAACAACAGAACACTGTCTTAACGACTGGAGCGATATCAGGACGTTCTCTTATGGCTATCAGAATACCTATGCTGCGTCCCTCCGATATCGACTTTTCGGCTGTCTCTGGAGTGAATCTTGATAATTCAGTATTGATGGATCCGGTATGATTCTTTCTGATGATGACATTCTTGCTCGACTTGAAACAGAAGAGCTCGTTGTAGAGCCAATCGATGATCTTGACATGCAAATCCAGCCTGCAAGTATTGACCTTCGCCTTGGTGAGGAATTTCTCGAGTTTCAGCGGACAAACATCTCATGTATCCACCCAAACCGCAAGGACGAAGTATCCGATTATGTCTCAGAGACCATCATCCCAGAGGGTGATGAATTTATTCTTCACCCAGGTGATTTTGTCCTGGGGACAACAAAAGAACGGGTCGAGATTCCCCCAGATCTTCTTGCAACTGTTGAGGGGCGATCATCTCTTGGTCGACTTGCGGTTGTGATTCACGCAACGGCTGGTGTCGTTGATCCAGGATACTGCGGACAGATTACACTTGAGTTATCGAATCTTGGAACAGCACCCGTTGCGCTCACTCCCGGCATGCGCGTCTCACAACTCGTGTTTACAGAACTCACACAGCCATCAGCTCGTCCATATGGCGCCGCACGTGACTCAAAGTATCAAAATCAAGCTGGACCGCAAGCATCACGACTTGGTGAGGATCCAGAATTCGACCAAACAGATGATACAGCACACGATCATACAGAGGAGACAACCGGAGGAACCAATCTAAGATGAAATTCATTGAGGAGGTAGTCGTTGAAGAATTCCTTCCGACATTTCGGTCAATGCTTGCGGAGGACCTTCGTAACCGCGGACTTACCCAGCATGAGGTGGCTGAAGCACTTGGAATCAGTCAGAGTGCAGTCTCAAAGTATGCTCATGGCGATGTCACCCGTCGCGATGTCGTTGTCACCGATGAGGATGTCAAATCACTTGTCGATCAGATTGGATCGGGACTCACAACAGGAGACATCTCACGCGTACAAGCACTTGTCGAATCAGAGGTTCTCATTCGACGACTTGAGGCTGGTGGGGTTATCGCCAGATTACATGAGGAATCTATGCCTGAGCTCGCAGAATATGATGGATACTCTCGAATCCACGATCCAGAGGGTGACCTTCGGACAAGTGAACAAGTTCGTTCATCACTTCGACGTGCGCTTCGTCGGCTGACGAATATTACCGGGTTTGCCGAACTAATTCCAAATGTGGGTTCAAATCTCGTTGCATGCCTTCCAGATGCAACCACTGTCGATGATGTTGCAGGCGTCCCCGGACGGATATTTGATGTTAAGGGGAATGCAACCGTCCCAGGAGATCCAGAGTTTGGCGTGAGCGAGCACGTCGCATCGGTGCTGCTTACTGCTCGAGAAAATGGATTTGAATTTAACAGCGCAATCAATATTTGTTATGACACAGAGCTAATCGAGCAGCTCTCCACCGCAGGATATGACACAATTGAATTTGATCCCGATGCCAGCACCGATTCTGATTCCGATTCCGATGTGGGTGCCGGTGCGGACCCAATCCAGGCTGCTTTTTTATCGATAGCAGATACTGGTGATTCTCACTCAGATATGGATCCGACTGTCTGTTATCAAACAGGGGGATACGGCATTGAGCCCATTATATACATTCTTGCAGGTGATGTTGACACAGTTGTAGAGATTGTTCAGGAACTTCTTACGCCAAAGACGCGCGGGTGAAAACGGAAGCTCCTATATTTGAAGGAAAAATAAATTAAATCTTATATGTCGTCTTGATACTGCTCTTTTCACGTTCTCTCGATAATAAATGCTGATACTCTCCTCCGCATGAGAGAATGCTGATTACCCCGGTTATACAGAATCAAGGAGAATCCCTGCGGCTTCAGCCGCAGGATGAATCCGACAACTCGGAGTCGATCTACGCCTACGCTGTGAGAGCCACTCTGATATTTGACAATCCATCATTTAAAGCGCCAGGTAGTCCGACATATGGGTAGGAATCAGGTTGGGAACTGAGCGATTCCCGCCAGTCCGACGATGGCGGTCTGTCCGCCCCAAGCAATCAGACAATAATCGAACCCACTCAGGTGAACAGTCGGTTCCTCTCAGTATCATGAATCGATGCAGTTGCAGATGCAGTACCCGACTGCTTGAAACCAACACAAAGTAACTCCGAGTCCACCGAAGTCTGCCGGACTCCCCAGGGCAAAAACAACGTTGTGAGTCCGAACATGACCGAGGAGAGGAGTACCGGGGGCTGAGATGTGGCACTCCCAGCAGTCCCACTTCACTCTACCCGCGACAGTCCATGAACCCCACACGGATTCTCACCGTATTGGGGTTCGATGGAACTGCAAACCTGCAATCTCCACTGCTCCCGCTTACGCTCACGCTCAGGATTCCTCTGTGTTTACGCGGAGGAGGATGTCAAAGGTGTAAGCGCAAGTAGGTGTCCGTGTCCGTGCCCGGGGCTCACTCGGCGGTCACACGTTACAACAGTGATTAGTCGTCTGCAGGTGCTGCGGAGGTAAAGTCGATGGGTGTCGCCTCACGACCAAGTTCGTTGAGACATGCTTGTGCACCGCGTTTCCCTGAGAGTAACATTGCACCAAACGTTGGTCCCATCCGTGGAAGTCCCTCGACGGTTGCAACAGCCATCCCGGTTGCAACAACGCCAGGATGTACAACGCCGGTGTGGTCAACAACTTGATCCTCAGATCGACTGACCCACATTGAGTCATGTCCTGGTGAGTCATGTCCAGGTGCACCATATTCATCCTCGGCAGTGTTGTCCATCCCGGTATTATTCTCATTTGCATGTTCGATACCTGGTGCATTCAACACACCACGCTCTGAGAGTTTCGAAATCACAACAGCATCGTGACCAGTTGAATCAACAACAAGATCGGACTCAACAGCAACGGGGTCAACACATGTGAGTTCGCGCGGCAAAGCGTGCACAGGTGTCCAGTTAAGCACAATCCCGCCAACGCGATTGTTCTCACGCGTGACAACATCCGTAAACTCAGTCATATTTTGTACCTCTGCACCGGCATCACAGGCTGATTTAATCAGTGATGAAACAGCATGTGGACCATCAGCAACGTACAATCCAGACGCCTCATCTGATTCTTCATATGGAACGCCAAGCTCATCAAGGACCGACTGGGCAGGATCTCGAACGGTGACTTTGTTCATCAAGAATCCACCAAGCCAGAATCCACCACCGAGATAATTATTTTTCTCAACAATGGTGACATCAACGCCGCGTTCGGCAAGTTCCTTTGCTGTGACAAGTCCTGATGGTCCGCCTCCAACAATAATAACCTCGGTGTCAACGCGCTCAATAAACTCATTACCCCATTCCTTTGCAATTGCTCTGGTGACCTGTGCCTCACTGACATCTGCGAATTCATCAAACGACATATTACTTGGTGTTATTACCAACTACTAAAATCATTCGAAAAACGTATTAGCGCGATACTGTACGGTTGGTTTCAGACAGAAATCACCGACGTATACACGCCAAGACGAACGATTTACACGCATCGAGACGTATATGTATACAATGACATTCTCAGTATCTATGGGTGATAACCGATGAATATGCTCGTTGATGGCGAATGGCGAACCGATGCATATCAAACGACAAACGACGACGGCGAATTTGATAGACAGGAGACGTCATTCCGCGATGAGATAACATCCGACTCGGATGCCGAATTCCCTGCTGAGTCAGGACGATATCATGTGTATATCTCTCGGGCATGCCCGTGGGCTCATCGTGTTGCAATGACGCGTAAATTATGTGGGCTTGAGGATGATATTTCTCTCTCAATCGTTGAGCCTGAACGGTATGAAGACGGATGGGAATTCTCTGCGGAATACCCGGATCCACTCTATGATGCGGATTATCTCCGCGAAATCTACACCCGTGCAGACTCCGAGTTCACGGGTCGTGTGACTGTCCCTGTGTTGTGGGATCGCCAAACGGAAACAATCGTGAACAACGAGTCTCGTGAGATTATGCGGATGCTCAATACAGCCTTTGATGGGTCGAATGATGTCGAGTTATGGCCGGAAGGCTATCGCGAGGAGGTCGATCGCGTTATTGATGAGATATATGACCCAATCAACAACGGTGTTTATCGCGCTGGATTCGCAGATACACAGGAAGCATATGATGCTGCTGTCGAAGAAGTGTTTGACGCACTTGATCACTGGGAGGATGTTCTCGACGAGCAGCGATTCCTTGCCGGCGACGTGCTTACTGAGGCTGATCTCGCGATGTTTGTGACGCTAATTCGGTTTGATCACGTGTATCATACACACTTCAAATGTAATCGTCGTGCCATCCATGAGTATCCGAACCTATGGAACTATACGAAGGAGATATATCAACTCCCTGGGATTGAGTCGACAGTAAATATCGACCACATTATGCGACATTATTATGTCAGTCACGATGATGTGAATCCGAAACGACTTGTCCCAACAGGTCCTGATATCGACTTCAGTGCTCCACACAACCGTGATCGTCTGCCAGCAGACCTCCCAGATGCGCTGCAGAACGATGCAACTGCTGCCGTTGCCGACGATTGAATTCGTCTGGAGAAAGAATACATCCGGCGGTGCAATTTGCACTGTCGGTATGCTGATGTCAGTACCTATAATGACTCTTTTGTTTGTCGAGTAAAATATGGAGTATTGATAATACTCTCAATCTATCGTATGGATGAGGATAATTCATTATCCTGATTAACAGTCATGCCGAGGTTAGCTCACCACGGCGTATCTCCTGTTCCGCATGCTTGCGGGCTTCATTTGCATCAAACTTCTCAATAACCGTCGTGAGGACAGCAGTATCAGCCTGCTTGAGATCTGATGCGTGTGCGGTAATATTTGGCACTGCTCGAAGGATATTATCAATAATCGGGACTGTTGCAGCAAGTGCTGATCGAGAGAGTGGGTTGAGATCAATGACAATTTCACGCTTTCCAACCGAATCAAGCGCAGCAGCCCGATCACCATCCTCAAGCGGTACTAACACAACGTCTGCAGCACCAATGCCATCCGCATCAACAGTCCCACGTTCATGATCAAGACCAGGGATTTGACCATCAGCTTTCAAGCCTTTGACCGTCTGAGCACCGTGGTCGTGGAGATGGTTGGCAATTGCAGTCATGCGTTTTTCTGTTCGATTGAATAGATTCACCTCAATATCTGCATCAACCACCTCAGCAAGTTCAACAATCGCTTCCGGAACGAGCGCAGCGACATTACCATTCACTGAAATAACTGGATGATCTGCATTAAGCAGCAACGCCGCCGCCGCTCGCGCAGCATCGTCTGCAGACGAGGTTGTTTTCTCACCAAGTAAATAATCAAACGCCTCACCACGACCCTCCGCGATGAGACCCTGTGGACTCGTAATCCCCGCATCAACGCCCTCCTCAATTCGATGGCGCGTAATAAGTGACTGATATCGCGGGTGATCTGATGGTATATCAGTCTCAGGTTCATCCTCTTTTTCTGAATCCTGCATCTGCGTTTCCGTGTGCGTCGATGAAGAATCAGTCATGATTATCGTCTCGTCACCTGAGTATCACTGACGAGTGCACGATATTGTTGATTCATTGTTATTGCGTTTGTCATATGGCATTCGTTACTGACCTGGAATAAAAACAGATTGGTTTGTCACGACCCCTGTGTCGGTTCTGAGAGTCGATGCGCTCGGTTAGAGATAGACGAAGCCAAAAGCGAAAATAAAGACAAAGACACTATGATGAGTGTTCGATTGTTTGAGGGTTACACTGATCACCAACTCGATTACTTCCTTGTTGTTGGATTGTCACACCACCGTTGTGAATCTGACAAACGACTGGATCATAGCCCGCAGCGGAGAGATCATCACCAAGAGCAAACACAGTATTTCCGAGCATAGCCATTGCAGCAGTGCCACCTGTTGTGTGAACATCAGCAATCACCTCTTGTACCTCGGACGTCAACAACCCCGTTTCGACACCAAATTGATATGCAAGCGTCATAAACTGAGTTGCCGTCGGAGTTGCCTGAAGTGTTTTGAGTGCCTGTTCACCCGCGGTCGTGAGTACATCTGTGTTTGCATTGAGGACAGATTCTGTTGAGACTGCCCCAAATGAGCAGTACTCGACCCGTGGTGTGGCGGTTATTCCATCGAGCTGTCCGACATGCGGTGCTCCCGGCTCTACCCGGATTGGAAATCCACCCCGAGCTTGCGCGACAACGTCCCCAAGCCCAGTTCCTGCGCGCACCTCTGCGCAGTGGGCAGCCGTAATGAGTGCGCTCTCCGCTCGTGTGTTTGTTTCAGCCGCAACAGCATTGCTCCCGAATGCAACACCGAGTGTCATTGCACCTGAGACACCAAATCCAGCACCAAGTGGTAATGCTGTTTGGGCAGTGACATTGATGTCACCTATCTCAAGAATATCGATCACGTTGTCAACAGCCTCAATGGAGATTGACTTGCCATTGAGTTTAATCTCCGGCGTAACAGTTGGTCCACGACGCACATGCAGTTCGACCCCAGTCGTTATTGTGAGACCAGCTCCACGCGATCCCGTCGTCGTGGGGTCATCCGTATGGTGTGCACTAAAGAACCCAGTGATATGCCCTGGGACGAACACTGTCGCTTCGCGAGTCGCTGTCGCTGTCATTTACGGGCTCAGTCGCTGTCGATCCCGCGGAAAGATGACTGCCTCACGGATATTCTCAAGTCCGAGCATCGTCATCACGAGTCGCTCACCACCAAGTCCCCATCCTGCATGCGGTGGCATTCCATATCTGAACATTTTTGTATAATACTCGAACTGCTCGGGATCAAGACCCTGCTGCTCAAACCCATCAACAAGGTGCTCATATCGGTGCTCACGCTGTCCACCAGAGACAAGTTCCATCTGTGGATGCATCATATCAAATCCTGTTGAGAGTGTCTCATCGTCGTCATGATCTTTGATATAAAATGGCTTGATCGCAGATGGCCAGTCAGTGATGAAATAATGTGACCCAACGTCCGCGCCAAGTGCGCGCTCACCATCGGTCGGAAGATCATCACCCCAGAGTAATTGCTCATCAACTTCACCTGTTGCATTGATTCGTTCAATCGCCTCTTGATAGGTAATGCGCGGGAATGTCTCATCGGGAACACTAAACTCATCGCTGAGTCCAAGCGTCTCCAATTCAGCTATGCAGTTTTGTGCGACTCCTTCATAAGCAGCCGTAACAACATATTCACACGCATCCATTGCCTCTGTGTGGTCGATAAATGCTGATTCGAAGTCAATTGATGTCGCCTCATTGAGATGTCGAGGCGTGTTGTGTTCCTCAGCACGGAAGATTGGTCCAATCTCGAATACGCGCTCGAGTCCTGACCCAATCATTAATTGCTTGAACAACTGCGGTGACTGATTCATAAATGCCTCCTCGCCAAAGTAAGTAATCGGGAATAATTCAGTCCCACCCTCGGTCCCTGTTGCAACAATCTTTGGCGTATTGATTTCCGTGCAATCGAGTTCACGGAATGCATTGCGGGTCGCACGAAGTATCTCAGAGCGTATCTGAAAGACTGCCTTTACCTCGTTTTTTCGTAAATCGAGGGTTCGGTTATCAAGCCGTGTTGAGAGATCAGCACTTACCTTTCCTGATGGGTCAAGCGGTAGTTCGGTGTCAGCAGAGCTAACCACCTCAATTGCTGTCGGCACAATCTCAACATCAGTCGGTGCCCGTGGTTCTTCATCGGCAACACCAGTGATACTAATGACACTTTCACGAGGGACATCAAGTCCGGTCTGGACAATCTCATCATCCATTTCATCCTTTTCAAATTTAACCTGAATCTTCCCGCTCCGATCACGGAGGATCAAAAAGGCAATCCCCCCAAGATCGCGGATTTCATGGACCCACCCAGCAATCGTAACCTCATCACTGGGGGCAACCTCAGCTGTGAGCGTTCTCTCCTGCATACATTGTCGTTCTCGGTTCTATTCTTAAAAATAGTCGATTCGTGACTGCTGGGCAATTGGTGCGATTGGTCCACTCTCAATCTGATCTCAGCGTCTCCCGCCCACGGAGGAATGACAACAACGGAAGATATCAGAGGGAGGCTTTGAGTATCCATTCGTATATGCTCTTATCAGTCGGTGGCACTTTGAGCACCGGTTATATCTGAATCTACACTCATTTTAGGTTCATCTGGAACCCTTATATGTGTGTTCCGCTGCAACTTTGCTTTTCGGTTGTAACCGGCGGCAGTAGAAATAGCATGGATTAGACTCGTTTAGATTAGCTTAACTTAGCCGTCATTGTCCGCGTGTGCATCTTTAACACCAGCAACGGTCTCACTGACAGCATCGACTCCTTCGTCATGGAGTAAATCTCCGACAACAATCGTATCAGCATGGACGCCCATCTCATATGCTGCGTCATACCCCCCAATCCCGCCACCATAAAACAGCGTCGACTCATCAAGTGCTGCTGCTGCTGCTGCAACCTTTTCTGGATCACCAAATGTCCCGGAGTATTCGATATAGATAATCTCCTGACCAAACAGTCGTTCAGCGACGGTTGCAAATGCAGCAACATCCTCTGCGGTCTGATCAGTGTTCGCCTCCGTTACTTCAGCAACAGACGCGTCAGGGTTCAATACAATATACGCCTCGGTCGCTGTTTGCTCCCAATTGACTGGACCGTCGATTCGGACCCATTCTTTATGTGCTCCGGCTATCCAGAATGCTGACTCAGCATTAAACACTGTCGGGACGAGATACCCATCAAGTGCATCCGACTCAACAACAACTGCCGGATTTGATGGTTCTTGATACAGCGGCATCTCATATCGTGAACAAGCATCAACTACTTCCTGCATTTTTTCAGTTGTGATGTCGAGTGTGCCACCAATTTCGATCGCATCGGTGCCTGTCTGACACACGTCTTCAAATGTTTCACCGTCGACAAGAGGTTTATCTGGGTCCACTTTGAGTACATGATCCCAGTCTGTCCAAGGCCCATTCATTGCAGATATCTCTCCCGGAGCATGGATAAAAATAACGCGGAAGATAGCAGTGAACTATCGCCACTTCATTTCCGCCATCTAACCGTCCCTACTGTTGTGTTCTTGATAGCTCTAGCTCAAAGAACCTCAACGGACAGACCAATCGGTCTGTCAGCTTGTCGGACTGAGGGTCAAAGACAGCTGTTCGGGACTAGTGTTAATCGATTGTGAGATAATGTGAGTTTATCCTACCCCCATGGTATCGCGACTCTCGGAAGTGTTATACCTGACATGACCGTACATTTGTTTACAATGGCAGAAGGTAAGGTTGATTTTTTCAACGATACAGGCGGCTACGGTTTTATTTCGACTGATGATGCGGATGATGATGTTTTCTTTCACATGGAAGATGTCGGCGGTCCGGACCTCGAAGAAGGACAGGAAGTTGAATTTGAGATCGAACAGTCTCCAAAGGGACCGCGCGCAGCGAATCTCATTCGCAACTAATCGGTCACCAGCGACCGAACTCAGAATAACTCAGTATAGATGACTTCATCTATAATTGTTGTAATACACTGATACAGTAGTATTAGTGTGTCTTTTTTATCATTCACTGATAGCAGTGCGCAGTGAACTAGCCTACCCTACTCGCTCACTACGGTCGCTCCTGGGGACGGGGGCTCAACGCCGATGGACTGCTAAATCCATTGATCATATCGCCTTTAGATTTCACTCTCGGTGGGTCCAGTAAGTCAGTAAATATGCGTAGTGAGAGTGAGCGACCCCTGGTTGCTCACTCGCGTTCGTTCTGTGTGAAAAGAGTCCTATCTGGGAGTTGAGATAATCGACGAACCATCAAACCTGATCAGTCTGCACTTGATTGCCATTTTCGGAGTCGGTCGACACTGACACCGTCAACGCGGTCAGCGAGGGTATTTGCTTCCGCTGATTTCAGCGCCGCAACGGTATCAACCCCAGCATTCTTCAATTTTTCAGCCGTTTTCTCACCAATCCCATGGACGCTTTCGAGTGTTGACCCATCGGTCTGCTCGGATTGATACTCCCGATAATTACAGATTGGACAGCCAAGTTCCCAGACATCATCATCATTCTCTTGTTCTGTATTGCGCTTTGCTGTCTCCTCGTTTCTTTCAATTATCCGGAGTGTTGGTAACGTATGTTCGTCGCATATTTCATCTGCAACCTCGATATCGCCTTGTCGTGGAAGAGGTAATGAATACTCACAGTCTGGATATCGGGTACACCCAACGAGTCGTGAGCCAGACCGCAGACGTTTGATTGCAAGTTCGCCATCAGCGTGTGCATGGCATTCTGGGCATGCACCAATCACACGATCAGCTTGCTCATCCGCTGCTTCAGCCTCACATAACGGACAGCCATGAACAAAACTCCGCTTTCCAGCGAGCATTTTTATCTGCTGGAGTTCATGATCTTCGCATGTCGTCTCAAGGATGTGTGGCTTTCCCGTGGAGGGTAACGGGAGTGTATACTCACAATCAGGGTAACTATCACATCCAATGAAATGTGATCCAGCCTGACTCTTTCGGGTAACAAGATTGCCTCCACACTCAGGACACGGTCCAACTGTTTTGTCCGCTTTCATCGACCGCCGGAGATGATCACCAATGTCGGCGTCCGTATTCAGTAATTCTTCAAAGACAGCCGTGAGCATCGCACGCGACTCAGAGGTGACTGATTCAAGTGTTTCTTCGCCCTCTGCGATTGCCTGCATATCTGACTCTAATTGCGCCGTCATCTCCTCGCTCACGATCAGCTCTGCAAACTCCTCAGCAGCCTCAACAACCGCACGTGCTAATTGTGTTGGTCGTGGTGGATTACTTTCGATGTATCCCCGGTTGTATAGTTTCTGAACGACGTTGTGTCGACTCGATTTTGTCCCAATCCCCATCGATTCCATTGTTTCGATAAGTCGAGACTGCCCATACCGTCGCGGTGGCTGGGTTTGTTTTGCCTCCATGCTCGCGTCGATTAATGCGAGCGTTTCTCCTTGTTCAACATCGGGAACAACTGATTCAGTTGCATTCGAATATGGATACACCGCATGATATCCAGGGTTCAGCAGTCGTCGTCCATTGGATTTTACTAAGCAGGTATCATCCACGGTAGCAACGACACGCAAGTGTTCCCATGTTGCTGGCTGAGAAACAGTCGCCAGGAAATGTCTGACAATGAGTTCATAGACTTCCCATTTGTCATCATCTAACTCTGAAGCGGTCGGCAATTCATCGGTTGGATGGATTGGTGGGTGGTCAGTCGTCTCCTCATCACCGGTGGTCGGCGATAGTGTTTCTTGATCAAGAACATCACGTGCGTCCGATCCGAATTGTGCTCCATGTGTGAGTGCCTCGACAAGTTCCCGGGGGTCAAGATCATCTGGATAAACGGTGTTGTCTGTTCGCGGATATGTGATGTACCCTGCCGTGTAAAGATCCTCTGCGATATCCATTGCCCGCTGTGCAGCGTACCCAATTGATCCTGCTGCACTGATGAACTGTGTCGTATTGAACGGTGCGGGCGGCTCATCAGTTCGTGTCCGCCGTTTCACCGAGTCAACGTGAGCAACAGACGCTGAATTGAGTGTGTCAAATACTGCCGTTGCGGTTGATTCTTCAGTAACTCGTTCAGCCTCCGTTCCGTCATCCGCATGATAGAAATACTGCGCCTCAAACGTTGGTGTCGTCTCGTCCGTATCATCCTCAATGGGTTCGTCTGTCGGTGTGAGATCGACAAACAATTCCCAGTAGTCCTCAGGATCAAACGCCTCAATGTCACGTTCACGATCGACAATCAACTTCAGTGTTGGTCCTTGGACCCGACCGACAGAAATGAAATCATTGCCGAGTTGTCCCGCTGATAAAGAGAGATATCGTGTCAATGCAGCTCCCCACACGAGGTCTATCACCTGTCGAGCCTCGCCTGCTGCTGCAAGATTGAAATCCAATTCGTCCGGATCCGCAAAGGCTGTCTTTACTGATTCTTCGGTAATCGATGAAAACCGGACACGATCTATCGGAGTCGACTCATTCACTCCACGAACAAGCTCATATGCTTCTTTTCCGATTAATTCACCCTCTCGGTCGTAGTCGGTGGCAATAATAACGCGACGTGCCCGTCGAGCGAGCTTTTTGAGCGTTGTCACAATATTTTGCTTTGTTGGATTTTTTTCAATTGGTGCATCAACAAGTTCAATTGGTTCAACATCGCGCCAGTCGCTGTATTCTTCTGGGAAATCAACAGCAACGACATGTCCAGAAAGACCGATGCAGCGTTTCCCACCCCATTGATAAACATTAACGCCCTGCTCGCGGTCTGCCGTCGCCGACCCACCACTCAGAATATCGGCAATCCGCCGTGCGGCGTTATCCTTCTCGGTGATAATGAGTTCTGGTCCCTGGCTCATTCTAATACAAAAGGATAGGCCGAAGCAGAGCCTAAAAGTTTCCTACAGAACGATTGGATAAATCGGGAGACTGCACCATCATTGCCCACATCAGGAAAAAGAGGTAATCTCAACCGACTGCTGATGCCCTCAGTCCTCAAGTCGTTCACGAAGCAATGTGTTCACCTCACCTGGGTCAGCACTGCCGCCTGTTTTCTGCATTACTTGCCCAACGAGGAAATTAACTGCACCATCCTCACCAGCGTGGTAGTCCGCAATCGCATCAGGGTTTTCATCAAGCGTATCAGTGACTGCAGTGACAACCGCATCTTCATCCACCCGGCCAAGCCCCTCCGAGTCAATCACCGCCTCAGGCGTGAGTTCCTCATCAAGCATTCGTCGGAGAACAACCTCTTCTGCGTTCTTTGTCGTAATATCTCCAGCATCGACTAATTCGATAAGATGTGTAAACTCTCCAAACCGGTCAGTGACATCTGCAATCGTCATATCACGATAATTGAGTTCACCAAGGAGGTTATCAGCAACCCACGTCGCTGCGAGGGCAGGATCAAACTGTTCAGCGACATTCTCGAAGAAGTCTGCAACGGCCTTAGTTGATGTGAGCTTCGCAGCGGATTCAGAGTCTAATCCGTATTCATCACGGAACCGCTCACGACGAGCGTCTGGGAGTTCAGGAATTGAAATCTCTTCTTTCCAATCAGCAACCGCTAGCGGCGGGAGATCAGCCTCTGGGAAGTATCGATAGTCCTTTTCTGCCTCTTTCGAGCGCATGGAGACAGTGATTCCACGACTCTCGTCCCAGTGTCGTGTCTCCTGCTCAACTGCTCGCCCTCGCTCGACAGCATTTCGTTGTCGCGTGACTTCATATGCGAGTGCCTTTTCAGCGCCTTTATGACTTGAAATATTCTTTACCTCGGTTCGATTTGCTGACTCAAGTGCTGAGGTAGTAATTGACCCATCGTCAATTTCCTCGGTAGGGATCAATGAGATATTTGCATCGACACGAAGGGACCCATCCTCTGTTGGATCAAACACGCCGAGATACTCCAAGACTTCCTCAAGTTTACTAAGAAATGCCCGTGTTTCTGCCGGACTTCGAAAGTCCGGCTCGGTGACAATTTCCATGAGAGGTGTTCCTGCTCGGTTGTAATCAATCAGCGTATATTCAGCAGTATCAATACTCCCGCCTTGATGAGTGAGGCTCCCCGGGTCTTCTTCGAGATGTGCCCGTCGGATAGCAACCTCCCGACGGTCATCCTCAACCGTGATTGAAAGCTGTCCATCAGCGCAGATTGGGGCATCATATTGTGAGATCTGGAAATTTTTTGGAAGATCAGGGTAATAATAATTTTTTCGATGGAACTGCGTCTCCTCTGCAATATCCGCATTGAGAGCCTTGCCAACCTTGACTGCTGCCTCAACAGCAGCCTTATTCAATACCGGTAATGCTCCTGGTAATCCAAGACAGACAGGGCATGTTCGTGTGTTCGGTTCAGCATCATTCCCGCGGGTTGAACAGCCACAGAAAATTTTCGTCTCAGTCTCAAGTTGTACGTGAACCTCTAATCCAATAACGGCAGTGAAATCGCGCTGAGCGAGCGCTGTCGCAGTCATTATCTCTCATTCGATACAGTATGGCTAAAGACTGACGGGACTGATTGTTCACACCACGGTCGGATCAAGAATCGACAGGATGATGCTCGCATTTGGTCTCTTTCGCTTTATCGGCGCGGATGAACCTCAGGAACCGACATCGATTGCACCTCTTGCAGTTGTATGATTTATGAATGTATCAAAGAATATTGAAATGTCTGACACACGTTTATATATCCTGATACAAGTGATAATATCATGAGTAATCGTCTGGAAGAGCTCGAGTCACAGGTCACAGAGCTACAAGCGGCTGTCAACGGGTTAACCGAGGAACTCGTTGAGACAAAAGAACGACTGCGTCTGATTGAAAATAATATTGAGATCGATCTCTCGGCTGGAAGCCGTTCAGTTGGTCATGAATCAGACACTGATAATCAACCGAATGAGTCCGCACAGCCACAGGACTCCGGAAAGACTCACACCGACACTGCGACTGTAGAAGACGAAACATCTCAGGAGATGACCTCAGCGTCAACAGCAGAGACGTCTCAGAATAAAACTGAGGCCAACGCAGCATCCAATAGCGACGGAAGCGATGATGAGTCCTCGGACGATTCAGACATTATTATTGCATAACGACGCTGCAAGAGTCAGCACGAGACACACCGTATTGTATAGGTATGCTTGGTGTCGAGTGACAGACGGCTATGAGATACGCATCGCTGTCATCTCTTCCATGATTGGATACGGGGGCTTCTTACTATATGCATATTAAAACACTCATTCTTGATGGTTTCAAGAGCTTTGGTCGGAGAACAGAGATTCCGTTTTATGAGGATTTCACCGTTGTGACTGGACCAAATGGGTCTGGAAAATCAAATATCATTGACGGCGTCCTCTTCGCACTTGGACTCGCTCGTACGCGCGGCATCCGCGCGGAGAAGCTAACCGATCTTATTTATAATCCTGGACACACCAAAGCGGAAACAGACGGTCCTGATTCATCGAAGAGTCAGAATCCGAATGAGGCAACGGTCACCGTTGTTCTTGATAACAGCGCGGGAACAATCAATCGTACACAGGTTGTCAATGCGGCTGGCAACGAGTCAATTGGAGACGTTAATGAAATCCGCGTCAAGCGCCGTGTCAAACAAACAGAAACAAATTATTATTCATATTATTATCTCAACGGTCGCTCCTGTAACCTTTCGGATATCCAGGATCTTCTCGCACAGGCTGGTATCACCCCCGAGGGGTATAACGTGGTCATGCAAGGTGACGTGACTGAAATCATCAATATGACACCACAACAACGTCGGAGTATTATCGATGAGATCGCTGGGGTTGCTGAATTTGATGCAAAACGCGACGATGCATTTGAGGAACTTGATGCTGTCGAAAATCGAATCGAGGAAGCAGATCTCCGGATTGAGCAAAAAGAGACACGACTCACACAGCTCAAAGACGAACGTGAGACCGCACTCAAATACCAGTCTCTTCGTGATGAGCGAGATCAGTATAAGCAGTATCTCAAAGCAGCAGAACTTGAGTCAAAACGAGCAGACCGAACCGAAAAGCTTGAAGAAGCGACAGCAGTCGATGCTGATCTGACAGAGGCACAGAGGACGCTCTCTCAACGGAATCAACACGTTTCTCGACTCACTGCTGAAGTTGATGCAGTAAAAACAGAAATTGAACGTAAGGGTGAAGATGAGCAACTTGCACTCAAATCTGAGATCGAAGAAATAAAAGGTGCAATCAGACGGCGCGAGAATGATATTGAAACAGCAGAAGAGCGGATTACAGAGGCAGAAAACACCCGTCGGGAGGCTTTTGTTCAGCTTGATCGCAAACAAGAACAGATTGAGGAGTTGGATGCAGAGATACGCTCCATCAAGGTTGAAAAGGCATCACTCACCACAGACATTGAATCGCTTGAGAGTGATCTTGCTGATGTTGAAGCCGAAATCGAGGATGTTGATGCGGCATACGATGAGCGAAAGAATAAATTAAAAACAACAACCGAGCGACTCGATGAGCTCAAAACAAAGCGCAATGATGCCCAGCGTGAAAAGGATCGACTGCTCGATAAGACACGACGGCGAGCGAGTGACATCGCTGATGCAAAAGAGCAGTTGACGACACTCCGTGAAGAGCTTTCGACATTACGGGCAACGCAATCAGATCTTCATGCAGAACTCGATATTGCTGAGAAAAACGAAGCAACAATTGAGGATGCTCTCGCGGAGCTACAGGAGGAAAGATCAGAACTGAAAGATGATCTTGAGACAGTTCGATCAACAATCCAATCAAAACAATCTGAGTATGCAACGCTTGAGGGGCGCGCAGACAATGATACTGATACGTCATGGCCCCGTGCTGTGACGACGATTCTAAATGCTGATCAAACCGGTGTTTACGGCACCGTTGGACAACTTGGATCCGTCACAGAAAAGTATGCAACCGCATGTGAAACAGCCGCAGGTGGGCGACTCGCACATGTTGTTGTTGATACCGATACGACCGGCTCTGATTGTATCGAATATCTAAAATCCCGGAATGCTGGTCGTGCGACGTTTCTCCCAATCTCAAAAATGGATGACCGCGGACTTCCACGACAACCAGACCGTCCTGGTGTGATTGATTTTGCACAAAACCTGGTCAGCTATGATGATATGTATCAGCCTATTTTCTCATATGTTCTTGGAACGACAGTTATTGTCGAAACAATGGAGACAGCCCGCGATCTCATGGGTGAGTACCGAATGGTGACACTCGACGGCGATCTTATCGAGCGTTCTGGGGCGATGACGGGTGGGTCCGGTAGTGGGTCACGATACTCATTTTCAACGTCTGGTGGTGGTCGATTAGAGCGGTTAGCAGAGAAGATCGAATCGCTCGAAGACCGTCGTCAGGAGTATCAATCAGATATTCGGACTATCGATGCTGATATATCAGACGCTCGTGATCGAGCAGCGGACGCCCGTGAGCGTGTGCGTGAACTTGAATCCAAGATTGACACGACTGAAACAGAGATTGAGGAGGCAGAAACAGCGATTGAGCAGACGGAAACTCACATTGCCGATCTTCGCGAGGAACGCGCGGAAGCTGATGAGACGATGCAATCTGTTGATGAGAAAATAGAGACGCTTAGTGATAAGATCACAACAACAGAACAAGAAATAGAAACGATTGAGAAGGCACTTGAGGAGTCACCAGTTCCTGAACTTACCGCCGAGGCAGATGAGCTACGCACGGCTATCAATGACACAGAGTCACAGATTGATGATCTTGATGCCCGTCAGAACGAACTTGAATTAGAACGACAGTACGCAAGCGAGGCAATCGATGAACTCAACGAGCAAATTGAGACAGCACAGACAAAGAAGGCTGATGCACAACAGACGATTACGGCTGCTCAAGAGGATATCGAGACGCACAAGACAGCGCTTGAAGCAAAGCGTGCTGCCGTTGATGAGCTCGAAGATGAACTTGTCTCCTTGAAGACCGATCGTTCCAATCTCCAGACAGCGTTAGATGCAGCAAAAAGCCGGCGTGAGTCAGCACGTGATACTGTTGATAAACTAGAATCAAAGCTGTCGTCACTTCGTGAGACAATCGACCGGCTTGAGTGGGAGATTGACGAACTTGAGAGTGAAGTCGGATCATACGATGCCACAGATATTCCTGATTACGAGACGGTTGAGGCTAATATCGATCGTCTCACCGAGAGAATGGATTCACTCGAGCCGGTGAATATGCTCGCAATTGATGAATACGATGATGTTGAATCACAGCTTGATGAATTAAGCTCACGACGTGATATCCTTGTTGAGGAACGCGAAGCAATTGAGGAGCGTATTACTCGATTCGAGTCACAAAAGCAAGAAACATTCATGAATTCATTTACTGCGATTAATGCGAACTTTACTGATATCTTTGAGCGACTTTCTGACGGGACCGGCGAATTACATCTTGAGAATCAAGATGACCCCTTTGAGGGTGGATTAACGATGAGAGCTCAACCAGGTGATAAGCCAATCCAACGACTCAATGCGATGTCCGGCGGTGAAAAGTCACTAACGGCACTCGCATTTATTTTCGCTATTCAACGACATAATCCAGCACCGTTTTATGCACTTGATGAGATCGATGCTTTCCTCGATGCTGCAAACGCTGAACGTGTTGGGGAAATGGTCGATGACCTTGCGGCAGACGCACAGTTTGTCGTTGTCTCGCATCGCTCAGCCTTGCTTGAGCGCTCTGAGCGCGCTATTGGCGTCACGATGCAGGGGAATAATATCAGTGCTGTCACCGGGATTCAATTACAGGGTGATGATGAGTCACCGGAGGCGCCTGCGGATGACTGAAATGGGATCGAATCCACATCCTGAGCAATCAGAACACATGGACACGGATGACACATATGACTGTTCTGATCAAAAGACTGGTACTAACTCAGACGTAACTGAGCCTGTTGAAGTCCTCGTCCAGTTAGCTGAGGAGGGCAAAATCGACCCCTGGGAAATTGACATCGTTGATGCAACCGACGCGTTTCTCAATCGACTTGAGAGAACAGATCTTCGGACATCTGGACGAGCGTTATTTTATGCCGCGGTTCTCCTCCGCATGAAGAGTGAAGCGCTCATTGACTCTGATGGTGATGAGTCGACAGCGGATTCTGAGCATGAGCGATGAGCGTGAGCGTGAACCATGGGACATTGCCCGTGAGGCAGGAACAAGACCAATCGATGAACTTGAAGATGCAAATATCCCCATCGCAACAGATGGATCACATTCGAATCCGGATTCTGATGTCAATCCCGTGGACGCGCTTGAAGCTGAGATGGATCGGCGACTAGAACGGAAACATGCTCGTGGATCGCCAGAAACACTTGATGAACTTGTCCGGGAACTCCGTGAGGCTGAGCGAGAATCGTGGTGGAAACAATGCCGAGAGTATGACACCGCAGACTCTCCATCAGGATATCAACGTGGAACACAAACACTCGATTATCACACAGCAGATGACTTTCGCGCCGCAGCAGAACCCACAGCTGCTGATGTCACTGACACTGCTCATGGTGAAGATATCGAAACAGAAATCAAAACAGTGTATGCAGCACTGACAGATCACTACGAGAACGGTCGGATTGAGGTATTATTCACTGAGGTTGCTGACGTTGCGTCAACGCCCGTGATAACATATCTTGCGGTGCTGTTTCTTTCACATCGGGACAAGGTCGTACTTGAGCAGACTGACCTCTTCGATGACCTCTGGATACAAACGCCAGAAACAAACACTGACTCATCTCCAAAAGCCGTCGCAGACGATGATTGAGTATAAACGACTTCACTCATGTGTATGCGATTTAATCAGTGATAGATTAACCTGCTTCTTCGTCGTTTGTGGTGTCTTTGCTCATATATTCACCAATCAGCGGGTCAAGCTCCTCAAGCGTTGAGTCAGGGATGGCTGCTTGTGGTGTATTGATCGTTCCTGCAAGCGAGCTATGACAGGCGCATGTGTGTTCAGCAGGAATAGCATCGATAGCTGCTGTGAGCACTGATTTAATCGCTGTTTGATTTCGCTCAGCGTTCGATAACACCTCCTCGAGTGTGACTTCACTTTCTTTCTTCCAGACGTCATAGTCGGTGACACCGGCGATTGTCACATATGGAAGTTCGGCTTCACGAGCGAGTTTTGCCTCTGGGATAGTTGTCATACCGATAATATCCCATCCTTGTGATCGATAAAACTCACTTTCTGCACGTGTCGAAAACTGTGGTCCCTCAATACATACATACGTTCCATCTTGAACAATATCGATCTGTTCTGCAGTACTCTCCATCGCCACGTCGGTGATAATCGAGCGAAGCTCGCTGCAGTATGGAGTGGCGAATTGTTGATGTGCGACAATCCCATCAGTAAAGAATGTTGCCGTCCGATGTTTTGTTCGATCATAGATTTGATCAGGGATGACGAGCATCCGCGGCGAGATTTCTTCTCGAAGGCTCCCAACAGCGTTTGAAGCAATCACGTGAGTAACGCCCGCCTGTTTCAGTGCGAATATATTGGCACGATATGGAACTGTCGTTGGGGAGTATTCATGTGATGTGCCATGTCGTGGGAGAAACACAACCTCACGACCTGTTTCACCGACTTCACCAATAGTCAACGGTGCTGCTGGGTCGCCAAATGGTGTTTCAATCGTGACTGTCTGTGTATTCTGCAGTCCAAGCGCTTCATAAATTCCGCTGCCACCAATAAATCCAATTGTGGTCATATATACAATTCACTCCGCTAACAGCAAGCCATTATTGGTATCAGTCAGTGATATCAATGAGACTATGACTGTCATGGAATCTCAGAAACCAGCATGATTCGATCAGCTCAACGCAAATTTGAATCGAATCAGATTGAAGCAACGACGATACTCAGCTTTACACATTGTGGCGCTGACATGTGAAGACGAAGACAGGAAAGCAGCACAAGACGTACTCTCTCGACGGATTGACGAAACCACATGAACAGGATTGAAGAATCATGAGAGTGGTGACCGCGGGATTCACCCTGTTTGTCCCTCTAGCGGAGGATACGAGACCTGCGGCTGGAACCCGCATATCTGTGTGAATACCGCCTCCACCGTCTATTTCAGCCAAATTTATTTCGCTCGATTATGACACATGATCAAAGTACCGAGTGAGCCAACGAATATGAACTCAACGAGCAGAGTACTGATAGATTGGATTATGTAACAATCGGTGGCACTTTAAGCAGGTTTCTCTCTGAGACCACACCCATTTTATTTGGAACGCCTGTGTGCGCGTTCCGTTCCCATTCAAATAAATAACTGAACGCACAGTCACAACAACTGTGAAGCTGCTGTGTAGCAGTCATTGACGGTGTAAACTTTTGAATTCGAGACAGAACAGAGCTGAGGGAAGCACAGAGACTGGCGTTTCACGTCTGCTGAGCGGCTGTAGAAGAAAATAGTACTCAGAGTGCCACCGATTATCAAAGAACGACACCAGATTTCAAGATTGCAATAACAAGTGTCAACACCGGTATAGAAATAATTGTTGAGACGAATACCGCCGCTGAGACAAACTCTGCTATCGGAACCCCGGCGACATCACCGGAGCCAAATTCAGCAACAAGAATCATTGGTGTAATCGCTGATGGCATCGCAGATTCAAGCACGAATGTCCGCGCCACAGTCGGGTCATCAAAGCCAATCATCACTGCAATAGCTAATCCGATAAGTGGGGCAACGACCATTTTTAATCCAACACCAAGTCCAACGGCTGACAACGTTGATCCGATATCTGTCCGTGCCAGTCGAATTCCAACGACTAACAACATCAGCGGAATTGCCGCATCACCAACCAATTTTATCGTTGCCATTGCAGTCGTATCTGTTGACGGCACAATCTGTAATACTCGTGCAATAACCGCAGCAATAACAGCATACACGAGTGGAACGGTGAACACGCGTTTAATCCCTGCAAGACGACTGTTCGTCCCTCCGCGTGATGCGATATATATCCCAAGCGTATACAAGATGACGCCTTGGACAGAGAGATATATCACCGCTGTTGCTCGTCCTGTCGAACCAAACGCGAAATTTGAGACTGGAATGCCGTAATTCCCAGAGTTTGGAAATGCAGTCACTAACATCAGTGCTGCGACTGCTGTCTGACTCCGTTTCAATACGCGTCCAACCCCGGCAGCAACGCCAATCGCAAGCAGATGATAAATAATGACTGCAACGCTTGCCCGAAGCAGTGTTGATTGCGCTAACGTCGTTGTTGCAAGGCTATAAAACACAAGCGCGGGGGCAAGAACATAGACGATAACAGTATTCAGTGCGGCTGTATCAATTGATCGCCATCGCCCAAGCACATATCCGACACCGCCAACGCCAACAATCGGTAAAATGGCTGTCGCAAAGACAGAGAGAAGTGAAACCACGTGAGTGAGTCGTTACACTCCGACCTCATCATCGGTCTCAAGGATTCGCCAAGCCGACTGTGATATATCAGTTTCCGTCTCAATCGGTTTTTCGGTCCCGGTGTGATCCGTCGCGACCGGTTCAACGTACCCACGACGGTGCATCTCATCAAGCACTTCTTCCATTCGGTCAGGTTGTGCAATCTCCATTTCGATTCGCTCGACTGAGTGATACTCTTTGAGCCCCTCTCGAAGGTCCGGAATCGTAAATGTCTCTGCGTCGGCTTTCCGCATGATGCCAGCGAGAAGATCAGTCATATCCTCGATAAAGTTCCACGGATATACAACCCACGCCCATGTATCAAGTCGCTCGCCGACAAAATCCGGCTCGAATGCACTCGTCTGAAGCAATTGTAACGTTGCTGTTCGGACGTTGTTAGGGTCTCGGTCAGTAACATACTCATATGCTCGTTCAATCGACCCACCAGTATCAGCTATGTCATCGATAATGAGTACATCTTTTTCCGCAACACTCCCTTCGGGCATTGGATATCGAATCTGTGGCTCAGCTGATGTCTGTGCTGTTCCAACGTAGTGTTCCATTTTCAGACTTGTCAAATCATCAAGCCCAACAAAATCACAGATACATCGACCAGCAAACCAGCCTCCACGAGCAAGTGCAACAACGACATCAGGATCAAAGGTGTCAGCCCTGATTTGAGTACTCACCTCACGGCACAGATCATAAATGTACTCCCAGTTTGTGATTGTGCAATTAAATTGATCTGGCAGGTCGCTCATACCAGCACGTGGACGGTCTCGTGTATATTGATAACGGATTTGTGAGCCTCATCGAGACAGTGATTCGTCTCGAACACTGAATTTTTTGTCCGTTCGATTTCACTACTAAATAGAATGGATTCATGTCGCGCGCTGCTTGTCGATGCGTTTAGTACCGATCCACTCGCCGGGAATCCTGCTGGGATCATTCCAGATGCTGAGGCATTGACGGATGAGCAACAACGAGCGATTGCGGCCGAACTCGGTGCGAGTGAGACTGTGTTTATCACCGACTCAGCGGTTGCTGATAGACGATTTCGATATTTCTCACCGACAACAGAGGTGGATCTCTGTGGTCACGCAACAATTGCTGCGCACGCATATCTTGATATGTCTGGGGAGATTGATCCGGGGACACATACCGTTGAGACAAATACTGGGGTGATTGAACTGACACTCAACGATGACGGGACTGTCTGGATGAGACAGCAATCGCCGACAGTTAGCTCGATTGACCTTGCATATGATGATGTTGCTGCTGCAGTTGGAATTGATGATGCCGCGCTCCGTGATATCGGAGATGACCTTCCACTCGCTGTTGCTTCAACTGGTCTCCCATTTATTATCGTCCCAGTCAATTTTCTCGAGCATATTGGTGATGTGGATCCGAATGTTGCAGCGATTGATACGCTCGTAACATCGTATGATGCTGCAGGAATGTATATATTCAGTTTCGACACGCTTGAGTCAGCATCAACGCTTCATGCTCGTGCGTTCGTTCCGAGCCTTGGGATTCCTGAAGATCCTGTGACTGGAACCGCTGCTGGGGCATGTACAGCATATCTTGATACATTCGATGCCTTTGATGTATTTCCCTCGACCGTGCGGTATGAGCAGGGACATTTCTGTGACCGTCCAGGATATATTCGCACGCAGTTAATCCAGCCCGAAGAACAAGATCATGAATCAGATAACTCACATACGAATCGTCGTGTCCGCGTTGGTGGTCACGCCGTCATCACGCTTGATGGGACAATTGCACTCCCGAGCACTGAGGATGATGAGATTATCGAGCCATAATCACTCAGCTACTCGCATTGCTCGAATCGACAGTTCATCGCACACATAGCTCACGTGATCACTATCCGTGTCGCTCACCAGCAGTACTTCATCGATTGTCCACTCCCAATCCGCGGAGAGTAACTCACGACAAGCAAGCAACTCGCCAACACTCCCAACCGATGATGATCCTGATTCAAAGCCAACAAGCACGACTGTTTCCTCAGTAAAATGATCGCGCTGACGGAGTCCATCGAACATATCGGACTTGTCGACACCAACGCGCTCATCATCACGATTAAACACGTATGCTGTCCCAGTGTGATCTGGATACACCTCGGGTAACTCCTGCGGTCGTGAAGTGAGACAGACAGCATCAGCAGTTGCATACTCATCATCGTCGCCGATTGAGAGTCCTACTGGGATATCAATCCACCACTTACCTGACGGTGACGTATCCGACCGGATAAACGCCTCGCGAAGCTGATTTGACTCCATCCTCACACGATTACATGATATCAGAACACATATACTGTCCGTTAATCTCCTGCCCTCACAGCTAAATAGCGCTATGTGCCAGCTGTGAACTCACCCCGATGTCAAGCCTCGGGGCTTCCTGCTTCCACGACGTTGTCAGACTGCGTCTGACAGCCCACCAGACGGAGTCTGGTGAACGCGCTTTGCATCCATACGCTCTCGCTGAGGTGTGAACGTAGGGATCGCAGTCTCCACAGGCGGTAATGAGAGCAAAGCTCTCGTTCGCACATCAGAATCGCCGTGCGGTTCTGAGGACGTTGATTCAGAGCGTCCCACCTCTAACTGCTTCAACCCACGAAAGAGAATATTCTTCGCCGCATTGAGGTCACGGTCTTCTGAGTGGTCGCACGCCGGACACGGGTGTTCACACACCCAGAGTGACTTGGCTGTTTTGACGCCACACATAGCACACTCTTTGGTCGTTCCTTCCGGTTTCACTGTTTCGACGTGTGTGCCGTGCAACTCAGCCTTGTACTCTAGCAACTCGATAAATCGTTACCACGCAGTATACTGGTTGTTCTTGGCGTTTTGGCTGCCCTCTAACATCGGCTTCACATCTAAGTCTTCAACAGCCACAACATCATACTTTGTGACTAGCCACGTCGTCAATTTATGTTAGTAGTCTCGCAGCTTGTGCTTGATTGTTCGTTTCGCTTGGGCGACCTTTCGGCGTTGGTTCTCCCACTGCTTGAAGCGTGTTCTTTCCGGTCGAGCTTTCGCTGTTCGCGTGCACAGCGGTCGTACTCATCGGACGACTCAAGCGTATCCACAGACAGATTCTCCGAGGTGTGGATGTAGCTCGTGATGCTGAGGTCAACACCAACGCAGTCTTCGGGGTCAGTCTCACTGAGTGGCGGTTTCTCGGGTGTGTCTTCGACAGTGCTGACGAGCGAGACGTACCACTCGCCGGTTGTCTCTTGTTTCAGGATAACCTCATCAATCTCGTCTGCTGGTGGCACGTTGCGGTCAGCTCGAATCTCGAACCAGCCAATCTTTCAACTCGGAGTCGCACGAACCGGTCGTCACCCGTGTTGTGATCCACGTTGAAGCGACTGGACTGATTGTCCGACACCGACCGACATTCACCGCGGGCTTGCCATTGCAACCGCCCAACATCGGAGCCTTCGTCCCGACGCTCTTTCAGCGTCTCTTGATCGTCGTGAATCTGGCTGATGGCTTGTTGTGCGGCTCGTCGAGAGGGTTCAGCAAACGGCGACCACTGGTCTTGTTTGAGTTTGTTATGTTGGTCGGAGTCAGATGGCTTGTCGTTGTAGTCTGCGTTGTAGTAGTCTCGGACAGCGTGATTACGAATCTGTCTGAGAATGTCGATATGTTCCCACGCTTCGCCCGCCACGTCATCGGGCAGGTACGCACGAAAACGAAGCGTGTGTTTCATCAGTGTTAGTCGAGTTTTTCGACGGTGAGTTTCAACTGGTCGCCTTCTTCGAGATTAAGCCCCTCTCTGACTTCTTCTGGTATCGTGACAACTCCACGTTGTCTCACTTTCGGGTACCACTCCATCTGAATTATACTGTATCATACAATATCAATCAGGATGATGCTGTCGGCTTCACCCTCAGGGTCACATCAAAGCCCCGAGGCAGTCGCCTCAAACCGCCTGTACAGATAAACGGACGGGCTTCAGCGTGGGACTCCCAGTGAAGCACTGCAGGGAGTGAGCAGGGGATTTCTCACATCATGTATTGTGACCGGCACCAACTGTACTGTATCCAGCGTCAAAACATTGGCTCAGAATGTCCCTTCGATTACTCTATCACGTTTCATGCTCAAATGTCCCCGCTATTTTCGGCGGCTATACCCATCCATATTATCCAGTGTGGTTCACGTGGAATCATATGCATACCTGGATGAGCCTAGATTAAATCGTTGGAAGGTCAATTCGTGAGACTGATACTAATGGTAGCACGAGGTGTTGGCTTCATCGGCTGAACAAGGCGGATACCTCGGGGCTTGACCCAACGTCTGAGGGGTGTGGATTTGCGCCTCGCGTGTTCTATAATTCGTGAAACGACAGGACCCGCTTCTCCCGAAACGTATCATAACTAATCACCTGATTGTTAAGATATGTGATCACCAGACAACGGAGTTAGTCATCCGATATAGCGAAGATCATCGTCAGTCGGCATCCCTTGTTGTTGTCCCTGCATCTGTTGGATTTTTTCGACAACCTCCTTCATCTCTTCCGCACGCTCTTCGAGGGATTCATATCCAACCTCAAACCCAACGACCGTTTCGAGCACTTCTAAGACAGCTTGTGCACTTGTCGGGTCAACTAAGTATCCGCTTGTTTCACCCATCAGACATGCTGCTGAAAGACCACGTCGGTCACCCAAACCGAGCAACAGGCCACTGACGCCGACGATGCCACCTGCTGGTTCACCCTCGCGAAATTCGACACCAGCATCGGTCAGTGGGTCAATCCCATTATCAGTAGCGACTGCTCCGAGCACATCCGGTTCTTCAACGAGTTCACCTGTCGGAACACCTCCAAGTGCATACACCGACTGAACGCCCATGTCCTCCGCAATGTCCAAGAAAGTATCAGTAAGATGATAGTGACCAGCATGTGACTGCGCTTGGTGATCCCCCGTCAAGACAAGAAGATCCTGTCCATCAGCAGAGACAGCATGAAATGATGCGTGAGCCAATTCTGTGACGCCATCATCATCAACGGTCACCTGCGGCGGAAATTCATCAGCATACACTCGGGTGAGTTCCTCTGAGTCAAATTCTTCAATCAGATGCTCAACAGCAAGCTTCCCGACATGACCCACGCCTGGTAAGCCCTCAACAAGCACTGGGTCGCGAAGCATTGCCTCTCCGACCGTCTCAATCTCAATATCCTCCATGTCCTCACTCGCGGACGCGCTGTTTAAGAGCGCGTCGGTACTCACCATAGGTGTCTGTCGGATCGAACGGCGCTGGCGCAGTATTTTCCGTTTCTGCATGACATTTTGGGCAGGTATCAGCAAGTGTATATACCGGTTGTTCGTGATTCTCCTGCCAACGCACACAGATTTTAATATCAGATTTCATAACTTATCTGCTCTTTTCGGTATTGTAAGACCTGCAGTGTATCTGTTATTCGCGATTGCATGAGATGGGACGGTCCGGTGCAATCCGAAAGGATACCCACGGTCATGTGAATTGGTTACTCGGACACATGTCACCGGTATCTGTTATTCCTCATCAGAGCGTCGATCACGGTGATACTCTGCGGTTCCACCATCGGTGAGTGCGGTTTGTGCACGATCAGCAGCCGCCTCAAGTGCACCCTCCGCTGTTTTATAATCCGGAGCTTCAACGCGGATTCGGTATTCTGGCGCACCAACGTAGGTAACATCGAGGTCAATCTCATCACCGACGGTTTGTGAATCACCCTCTGCAGCCTGGAGTGCTGATTGTACCTCATCAACGCCATTGCCGACCGGACACTCAATATCAACGTAGCCGGTCACCGTCACGTATGGAACGGAGACATTTCGACGTGCAGTCTCGACAATCGCAGCAATCTCTTCATCGTCAAGATCGACGGTGTCTAATGCTTCAGTGCCGTGGATCGCCGCTTGCTCGAAGCTCGTGTATAAGCTTTCAAACTCGGCAAGTAGTGCATTTGCAACAGCCGTGTAACGTTCATCATCAATGTCTTCACCAAATGCAATTTCCATCCAGTTGTCGGCTTTTTGCTCGTTTTTCCACTCCTGGATTGTTTCCTTTCGTTGGTGTTCGTTTACGTCTTTTATCGAGAGATCAATTTGCTGTGCACTCTCATCAACATCAAGCACCTTTGCAACGACTGTCTGCCCCTCGCGTACGTGGTCGCGAACATTCTTAATCCATCCACTTGCGACCTCGCTGATATGACAAAGTCCACGTTTGTCTGCATACTCCTCAAGATCAACAAACACACCAAAATCCGCAATTTCGTCGACTTCTCCAACAACGGGTTCTCCTGGCTCAGGCCATCCAGTATATTTCATATATATCTGTTAGGTCTACGCGTTTATTTGTATTTGTCTTCGCGTCTCTCTGTGTATGCCCCAATATGAGAGGGTATATTCTTAGAAGAAAATTATGAATCTGCGTCAGTGGAGCTCTCATCCACGCGTGCAATTGCGTTTTCAGCCGAGCGTCGCTCGACAGTTTCGATCACTTCACCGTTGAATTCGGCGTCGCCACCTGTCGGTGTTGCAAGTGTCGTTCCACACACAGCACAGTTGACCACGGTTGATGCTTTTCCAAAGATAACTTGTTCATTGTTGCAATCTGGACACTGCAGTTGATAGAAATTTCCTGGCATAATTACTCCTGAAATCGAAGACGACCAGCACGCCATCCTTCTCTCATGTGAGCCTTGCCACAGTCTGAACAGATATATTTCAAGTGTGTCTTTTTCGTCGGCTTATCGCCACCAGGCACTTTTGAGAACTTTCCGGCATTTCCAATTGTTGATTTTCCACGACGCGTCTGTCGTGCATTCCATTTCATTCCGGTTGAACGACCTGTTCGAACCTTTTCAACTTCATGTTCATGATGTGTATCACAATGTGGACAGTATGTATTGAATCGGCGTGGCATCTCCATAAATATCTACCTTACCTGAGATTTGCCATCATCGGTTAAAACCCGTTTGGTTCGCTCTGCGTCGATGTGGGTTAGACTATCTCCGAAGCGATTAAGCCCTGAGTTTGCTAACGAGAGAATATGAAGAAACTCATTATTCGGGGGAATCTGGGCATTCACCGCGGGGCGAAACTCAAAGTTGACGGTGAGGAGGTTATCTGTTTCTCGATTGATAAACAGGGAGATTATCATGGACCCAGTAGATCACAGTTATGGTGTACTGTCGGCACCGAAGATGAACGCGAAACATTTGAGAAACGACAATATGTCCCACACTTTCTCGATGTGATTGCTGTTGATGCAGAAGCGATTACTGTGGTTTCTGAACAGGGCACATAGGTTATGATGAGGGGATATCCGATTGGTCAACGGCATAAATAGTGACATTTCCCGAGTGATGTGCAACAGACACGCCGTTCATTGAGAACGAAATATTGTCATATCGAGCGTGTTCGCTCGGTCCCACCCAAATATACGTAATATTGTATCTGTCAAACAATTCAGCACGGGTGGATGTATTCGCCGTATACATCAAATCGACGTCAGTAACACGAGCACGGTAGACAGCCCGTCCACGGTATCCAACTTCATGATTCCACCCAGCGACAGTTGGCACACCACTGAGACTTGCGGCTGGGTTGCCATACCAACTATAGGTTGCTCGTGATCGTGAGTCATCATGATATCGCGTTGTTCCAGGCGATTCCAATAGCGTTGGTTGCCCCTGACGGTCATCAATCCAATCGAGTGCAACTGCCTCATCTGGGTGTGCCCGATCAACGAATTCTGTCGCATCAAGCGTTGGTCCACCCGGCGGTGGACCTGCAGCGAGGTGTCCCCCAATCGCAAGCACGCCATACATACTTGTGCTGATGATGAGACAGACAATCACAACTGTCATACCAATCTGTTTTATTGACCCCAAGAGCCCGCTCGCGTATGATATTCTCACGACTGGTATGACTGAATCTGTCTGAGTTGTAGTGTCTGCTGTCGATGATTGTTCTGTCGCTGACGGTGATGAGTGCGAAGACGTCCGTGTCTGATAGAATCCTGAGATTGCAACGCCCATCGCCGTTGCCCACAGTACCCACACCTGTGCATATGTTTTAAATACCGTGTTCATACGACCTGGACCGGCTTGTTCGTTGAGATAGATGAGTTCGACCAGTGTAATCAACCCAGCGCCGCCGATTATCAGGACTGCTTCATATCCAACTGTCTGCGTTATCCGCGCGCCTATCCATGCCGCAACGAGCACTGGGAGCGTCATAACTATCACAGGAAGATCCACCCACCAAGCAAGCCCAATAAGTGTTCCAATCGCCAGCATCGAACCAGCTACGATGTATATTCGACGCTGAAACTGAGTGTGTAATCGATTGCGCAACTGTGTGTAAAGGTAGCCACCAATCCCAATCAAAAATGCACCATGGACGAGAAACAGTCCCGCGGTGCTGCTTCGCATCGTTGGATCGAGAAATTCAATCGTGCGCTGTCCGCTTCCGGTTGCTGTCTCGAAAAGGAATGGGGCTGCAAATCCCACTGCAATAACGCCACTGATAATTGTAATGCCGACAGTCCATCCGATTCGAGTCATCTCCTGATAGACACGGTCTGCGTACGAATCAGCGGTCGTGGCTGTCGGTGCAGTCGTCCTTTTGGATGCGTGCTGAAACCATGGGAGCAGCGTTACCGGTCGAGTGGGTGCAACAAGGATAGCAAGACCACCAAGTGCAATGACACTTGGAAAGCTCCATGTATTCTGGATTGCCTGCCACCCGGCAGTCAGCGGCAAGGCTCCAAACATGAGTGCTTGTCTCCGTCGTTGCTGGGATCCTGGTGTCAGATAATATGCGTATCCAATCCCGACCGCAAGTAATAGCGTCTGTGTACTCAGCATGTGGGCATGTAAATCACCGTTTAACCACGCAAACAGCGGAAATTCATTGATTGTCCCATCGATGACGCGAGAAGCGTCCCAATAGCTAAACGAATGTAATGCAGTATCGATATTTTGTGCTGAGTTATCTGTTTGCTGTGCGATAATCGCTGCAGCCCGATTCTCCAGTGATGCTGGAAGTGCAGCGACGACGAGTCGGGCGGTCGTCAGTAAGTTTCCGGCGACTCCAATGAAGAAAGCACCTGCTGCTCCGCCGACTCGTCGCGCGTGTCCGTTTGTTTCTGCAATTGCACCACTAATTTCGAATGCGGCTGTTACAAGCGTCGCGTAGTAGCCTGCAAGTGCGACATTGTATGCGAACCGGGGTGGTGTCTCCGTTACCCATGCAAGAAGTGTTGTTGTGAGATGACCACCATAATAATATTTGACCGGCTCTCCAGCAAACCAAAAATCAGTTGGTGGCAGTGACGATGATCGCGACAATGTCTTTAACAATCCAAAGTCAAGGAATTTTTCCCCACCAATAGGGATAACAGCCGGGTCAAACGCCCGAACAACGATAATAAACGCGAATGATATAATAAAAACGATGACCGTATCGAAGAGAGCCTGTCGGCTTGGATAGACTGTTTGGGTAAGCTGAAGCTGTATCTGGTTGTGTTTCTGACGGAGTTTCCGAAAGTCAACTGCAGCAAGCCCACCGCCCCCAACAAGCACCACAATGCCGGTGAGTAATGCTGGGAGTCCCCATCCACCAGGGAGTTGACCAATCCAGTAGGCTGGGAAGCTGATGAGTAACAATGCAATCGGAATGGCGAGTCCAGCACCGCGGCTGTCTGTCGTTGGGAGCAATCGAGCGGCAATCGGGAGCCCAAATAGGAACAACGCCGCGTACATGACCAGCCATCGCGCGATGATGAAGTACTCCATCAGTTGTGAAAGGAATGCTGTGGTCGCATATTGATTATTTCAGTCGGTGATAGCATGTGTGAGGGTGGGTATCTTGACCAACATAGTCACAAACGCCCTGTTTAATTAGCCAGTAGATATCAACCAGTATCTCGGTTCTATCTGTATCTCTTCACCGGATTCATACTTCTATGCTATCTAGCTATTCTATTCTATTTTGTTCGGTTCTGTTTGATCTGGATACGAGCAAGACAGTCTCATTCATCAACGAGCGTCTTTACAATTTGATTTTCAGTGATTAATCTGAGTCAGTATCAGTATCGGTATCAGTATTGTGTTTTCGTATCACGCAAAGAGCGGATTCTTTTTTACACCACCGGGGATATTACATATGATGACTCGCTCTATCGGGGTTGTCATCCCGGCTTATCAGCCCGATCCCGAACGTCTCACCTCATATCTTCGACAACTCGATTCGCAGGTGACACCATCACCGGCTGTTCTTCGAATTGAGCTCGATGCCCCTTCTTCATCATTGCTTAATCAACTGTACTCACGTCTCTCTGATATGACATTTACTGCCTCTATCGAAATCGCAATCGCTGATAGCCGTCGTGGAAAGGGGGCAGCCATTACCGCTGGATTTGAGAGATTATGCGGATGCACGGACACAACCGCGAATTCAACGACAACGACAGTCACCAACAATACGGATATGACTGAGAGGACAAGTGCTGACTCAGAGCATACCAAGCAGACGAATGTCACTGTCAATCTCACAACGTCACCACCTGCATCAACGATTGATATACTTGCATTTGTGGATGCAGATGGTAGCACGCCAGCATCATCTTTCGAGGCTGTTCTCAGGGCTGTGATTGATGATGACGCCGATGTCGCAGCAGGTTCGCGACGGCATCCATCGGCTGACGTTGCTGCACATCAGACACTCGGACGAAGATACCTTGGCGATGGGTTCGCATGGCTCGCCCGTCGGTTTCTTGATGAACAATTATATGATTATCAATGTGGTGCAAAAGCGATTACAACGGATGCATGGCAGGCAGTTCGATCACATATTTACGCTTCTGGGTTTGCCTGGGATATTGAACTACTTGCCATCAGTGGCGGACTTGAATATCAAATCGCTGAGGTACCCGTCCGCTGGAAAGACCAGCCCGGATCAACTGTCTCGCCTTTCCGGACAGCACTCAGACTTGGACATGTGCTTATGACAGCACGTCATCGCGCACGCGCCCTTGCCCACGACCCAGTTCACCGGCTTTTTGCATCAATTGGAGGATCATCACGACCCGTTATTGACTCAGTTGCCACATCGAAGTCACCGACACTGAGTGAGAGAGCAACTGAGATTGAGTTGGACGCTGATACGGATGTGAATCTTCAGATTGACACGACTGATCAAAGCTCGATTGAGGCAGGGTGAACATGGGTCGAGGTCAAGGTTGTGAGGGTGGGCGTGATCGCAACCGTGGTATTGTCAATGCGCTTTGTTCTCGGATTCGATTCGGGAAATTTGTATCTGTTGGCGCTCTTGGGGCTGTCTTTGATATCACGACAACATCAGTGCTCATTATTATGTTTGATCTGCTCGATGAGTACGCCAAGCTCTTTGGAGCGGAAATTGCAATCATCGTCATGTTTGCAGTAAATGAGCGATGGACCTTCGCAGACATAGGTGCCCCAGGAATTATTCCAACAATAAGTCGGTTTCTTCGCTCAAATCTCGTCAGAAGCGGTGGATTAGCCGTCCAGTTTTTGATTGTTCGTACACTTCGTCAACTCGAAATAACAATAATTATCGCTGGATTTGATATCTGGCAGCTTATTCCAATTCCAATCGCGATTGCAGGCTCACTCGGACTGAATTACATTGCGGAGAGTCTACTTACATGGCGTGTAACGCAGTCATGAATGAGAATGAATTACCATACAGCAGTCGAAACACAATCCTTAACAGGACAGCTCATTAATCCTCAGTTAGCGGGATGGGATAGCCAGGAGATTCCGCCGGGCTCATAACCCGGAGATCGGTAGTTCAAATCTACCTCCCGCTATTACTTTTTCAAATCGCGAACATATCACTTATATTCATAGATGGATAGAGAGAATTGTTAGATACCTCAATTTCGTCGTCCCTCAGTGTTTACGTTCACGCCCCGAGGCACTCGCCATACCGCCTGTAAATATTTCTGAGTCAGAATCCAATTTGAGTTCCTGAAGAAAGATCACGCTCTTCGGAGATCCCCTGCTCGGCTTCTTCCCATGCATCGTCAGTAAGATACACTGCATCATCTGTGACCGTGATATCAAAGGTATCTAAGACAGCTCCTTCACATGGTCCGAAATCGCAGTGCCCAGTCGACTTCTCAAATGTTGCCCCATGTTTCTGACAGACAACCGTCTCATCACGGACAAGGGCTCCTGATCCCGAATCAAGACGGACATCACGCCAGTGTGGGCAGTAGTTCGTGTATGCAACAATCGTATCATCAGACAGACGGGTGAGAATTCCTTCCGTCGTGTCAAATCCCGCTGAGGCAGTAAAGACAAGTGTTTCATCCTTTGATACATCCTCACTCGCAGCAATCCGGCATGAATCATCCATATATTGTATAGAGGGGACGATTGGATTCAAGCCTGACGGTGAACGACCATACTCTGTTCTCAGTCGGTCGCGACGGTCCCATCGAGGAGAAATCCTCAGCGAGGATTCAGGTGAGTCCTTGCTGGATGACAAGCTATGTTTATTGAGGCTTATGACGACTGAGAGGCATACCCCTGTGTCCTCAGACACGGGAAGATCAGTGATCAACATCCTCAAGCACTGTCAGATGTCTATAACCCATTTATCTCTGTTTTCTCTATCTCCTCGGAGTCACCCCTGTGAAAGTAACCTGCCCTCGATTTGAGAGAAAATCCGGATGATCCGTGTTGTCAGGAGTAATTAATTTTCGTGTGACGTCTCGCCGGTTGTCTCATAATATTGTTGTTCAATCCGGTTTCGAAATGCTTGCTGAAGCAATGTAGTGAGTGGTCCACGACCGATATGAATCCCATCAACTGTGTTGACTGGTCGAATCTCCCATGTTGTGTTTGTTACAAATGCTTCCTCAGCCTCGCGTAAAGCGTTGACATCGAAGCTGTCCTCACGGACTGGGATACCCTCATCAGCAGCAATATCTAGAACAGTTGATCGGGTTATCCCCGGCAGCACCGGTCCATCAAGAGTTGGCGTGCAAAGTGCATCCCCATCGACAAAGAAGATATTACCAGTCGCACCCTCTGCAAGCTGTCCATTTGTATCAAGCATCACCGCTTCATCGGCATCACTTACGCGCAACTCCGTCCGCGCGAGGATTCCGTTTAAATAATTATGTGTTTTCGCATGTGAGGGAAGAGCACGGTCTGGGATCCGCCGTGTCTTCACCGTTTGTAATGTTGCTGGATCATCCCATACTGGGTCGGCATTAATTCCTCCACGAGGCAGTGGACTCGTTTGGACGACGACTGTTGGATCAACAGCCGGATCAGGATTTAATTTCCCTGGTTGTACTCCCCGGGTAATAGAGAGTTTAATATAGGCCTCCTCAAGCTCGTTCGCAGCGAGTGTTTCATCAATCCGGTTTTTGAGTGTCGGTTGTGAGAGTCCATGTTCAAGTTTAATTGCTGCGGCAGAATCCGCAAGCCGGTCAGCATGTGCTTTCCACCGGAAGACCTCACCACCATACGCTCGAAGTGTCTCAAAGACGCCATCACCATACATAAATCCCCGATCACGGATACTTACGGTTGCATCTTCCATCGGGACAAGTTCATTATCAACGTGCGCATATGGTGGAGAATCAGAGACAGAGCGATCGCGACTCACTCCATTTCCCCGTCCGGTTGTGCCTGCTCAATCCATCGTTCGATACGCGTCTCAGCGATATCAACCGTGTCAGCAAGTACTGTCGGTTCTGAATCAGCGAGGGCTGCGACTGAGTCAACACCAGCCGCTGAGAGTCTTTCTTCATACGCTGAGCCAATCCCATTGATATCTCGAATCGATTGTGGAGTATTGCTCTTGCTCCCTTCTTTTTCGTCGTGCTCAATTGTGCCAGTTGCTACAACTGTCTCTGCGGGTTCCTTCCCGGTTGCCTCGTTGATAAGTGATGCTGTTGATGCCGATGCATCAGTTTCAGCTCCGACCGCATCAGTCGGTGTCTCTGCGCCTGCATTTGCATCGGAGTCAGTTACTTCCGTATCAGCAGTACTATGAGTTGTCTCTACTGCCTCAGCAGGCTCTTTGCCAGTTGCTTCCTCAACAAGTGAGGCTGTTGATGCTGATGCATCGGTATCAGTCGCTGCAGGGTGTTTATCGCCACGATCAGTAGGGCTTTTTCCGACATCGTCGGTATCATCGCTGGTCTGTGACTCAGCGTCGATTTCAGCCCCTTTGATAGTTGCCTCTGTTGATGGGTCGGGGTTTTGTTCTGTTTTATATCGCGGCTCTGGAATGATATCATCACCAGATGCAGATGTTGCGACAGCCTCGTCATGTGAATCCACTTTGGAATTGGTATCAGACTCTTCATTCGCTGGATCATACTCGACTGAGACTGTGCCGCGTGATGGCGGTTCTGTTGACTGTCTATCACGATCACCCCGCCCAGTTAATGATCGGAGTGCGGACATGACCGTGTTGAATATGCTCATATCTGTCTGGTATGTCTGGTATGTATTTAAACAAATCCTCAGCCGAGTGAGATACTTATAGTTCTCTGACATCGAATACAGGCTGCGCTCTCTGGTAATCGGATATAGCGAGCGCAGTTGTGTCTGGAAAGCATCATACTCCCGATCAAGAATGTGCAGCAGTCCTCACGAGAAGGTTTCAATAACGAAGCCGTCGGAGAGTGTTGCTATAGCATGGAGATATGTTGTCACATCTCCGCGAGCTCTGCTCTCAGCGCAGTGTTCATGCTCTGAATTGGTGCGTCCTGTCCAGTCCAGATCTCGAATGCAACAACACCTTGATATAAAAGCATCCATGCTCCATCGATTGTTGTTGCGCCAACCTCGGCAGCCTCACGGAGCAATCGGGTTTCAATGGGGGTATATACCGCATCAAGCACGACTAGTCCACCGTGTAAATACGACTGTGGGACCGGAGTTTTGTTACTGTCTGGTTCCATCCCGACGCTCGTTGCATTGAGCAATATATCCGCATCAGAAATAAGATCACGCGTTTCAAGCCCGCCAGCAGTTGCTCGTTTGCCAATATCCGCAGCGACTGTCTCAGCACGCTCGACAGTTCGATTCGCGATATGAACATCTGCACCGGCATCAGCAAGTGCGAAGGCAGCAGCCCGCCCAGCACCTCCCGCTCCAACGACGACAGCATCGCATCCATCTATCGTAATATTATGATGGTGAAATGCCCGCTTAACACCTGCAACATCAGTGTTGTATCCGCGCGGCATCTCGCCGTCGAGGAACTCAATTGTATTTACCGCACCAACTTCGCGAGCAATGTCATCGGGATTCGTGTGTTCGAGTGCAGTCTGTTTGAATGGAATCGTGACGTTGACACCGGAAATATCAAGCGCAGCAGCACCGTCAATCGCAGTCTTAAGCGCATCTTCTGTTGGCTCAAACGTCACATATCGAGCGTCGATTTCCCGTGCATCATATGCCGCCTCATGCATCGGTGGTGATAGTGAGTGCTCAACTGGATTTCCAAGTAATCCGTAGACATCCATTTCTATGTGGTCTTCTGTGCTCGCATGAATACAGTTTCTGTCTCTGTCTCTGTCTCTATCTCTATCTCTGGATGCTCTGTGTTGTCTCAGCGCTATCGCCCACTCACTGTGGCTCTTTCCTCACTCCCACGTCATCGAAGCACACAAAGTAGCCCTGATAGCTTTCATAGATGAGAATGAAACCTCGTCTGAATTGATTCTCCGCTGACCCATGCCATGTGAGTTCATTCGATGAATTTTACTTTCCTGTCATCGAATATCCTCTGTGATTGGTCTTGTCGTGAGCAGTGCTGATACTGCCTCTGTTGCAATTAGTGATCAGCTTCATGAACTCGTTACGTGGGAGTCTCACTGTGATGCTGCTGGCGACAAATATGAACAATATGATATATTTGAGATGCGTACTGTTGATGAGTGGCATCTCGAAATCGAGGATGCGTCCGAATTATTCTCGACATCACCACAAGTTATTGCATTTCTCTCACGACACAGTGGCGACACAGGACCGCTTTTGACCACACACTTTACTGGTAATTTTGGTCCGGCAGAGTATGGTGGCGAAGCCGGTTCATTTGCACAGGCTTGTCCGATGATACAGCAGACACTGCTTGAGGCATTTGATCAATATGCTCCGTCTCAATATGATGTTGGCATTGAGTGTACACATCACGGACCAACGACTGTCGGTGCACCATCGCTTTTTGTTGAACTTGGAAGCAGTGAAACAGAGTGGAATGACCCTGCTGGGGCACATGCGGTCGCACAGGCTATTCTTACACTCTCCAATGAGCAAGACCTGACTGACATCGATCCGAACCGAACCGTGATTGGGTTTGGTGGTGGACACTATGCGCCGCGATTTGAGCGTATTATCCGAGAGACAGACTGGGTTGTTGGTCATATCGGTGCTGATTGGGCACTGGATTCGATGGGTGCACCAGCAGCGAATCGTGATAGTATCAATCGCGCAGTGACCGCATCAGATGCAGATGTCGCACTGGTCGCTGATAATCGCCCAGAACTGACGGAGATAATTCGAGAATCCGGTATTCGCGTTGTCGAGGAGACATGGCTTCGGGAGACAACCGGCGTCTCTCGCGCGATGGTCAACGCGCTTGAGGATGCGCTCGTTCCGATATCATCGGGGCTTCGTCTTGGAACTCCTGCAACAGAATATGATCCTGCGACATCTGATGAATTTACTATCACTGAGATACGCATCGATGATGACACGGATGAAATGGCTCAGTTGCAAGATGCATTCAATACTGGAACTGATGACACTGTCAGTGCAGAAAGAATGGAGTCGAAGAACAACACTGATGATCAAAACGTAACAGCGTGGATTGATTCGGATATTGATGCCGCGGTCCTATCGTTTCCGACACCACTCATTGAGACGACTGCCGGAATTGATGTTGAGACGACGAGTGAGATTTTCTCTGAGCACACACTCGCGTTTGAGACAACTGAGGGTGGAACAAGACCAACTGGGCGTATGATTGTTGCTGACCCTCTCTCGGTTGAGTCGATGATTCATGCGCTGATGGATATTCTTGAATCAAAATATAATCAAGTTGAACGGACCGATGGGATGCTCCGCGTGACTCATCAGGCGTTTGATCCAGAAAAGGCGACGACACTGGATGTTCCTGAGGGTCCGGCATTCGGTCGACTTGCTGCTGGTGAATCGGTGACAATCGCCGGACGAACTATTGACCCAGAGGCAGTCCACACGACGGAGACAGAAACATTTCCCATTTTCTCGATTCCATCATAGTCATCAGTATTATCGACGTCGCCCCCTCAGCCGGTACATAGCCGATATCTCCAATGATGAATTCCGCGGAAATTCGCATCTGCACTTCGATAGAACTGTCAGATATCATCGGACAGTCGATGAGAGATAATCCCACAGACCCGATTGCTCTACGATGTCAAATGTACCGAGCGAGGTGAAGAGAACAACCACGCTCCGTACAATTACCGTATCTTCTGCTTATGATACTCTCCGCCGGTCAGGCGCAGAAATATAACAGACACAACAATTGATTAATCAGACTATCAGACTGTTCGAGTGCGCGTGAGTGCTGTGAGTTTGTGATAATGAATCATAGTATATTCGCCCATCATGACGGCTACGCGTCTGGAGACAGATGCAATTATGATGATTCAATATCCGGGGACGGATGAAATGTCATTTGTGTAGTTATTTGCGTCAGCCGTCTGTCTGACGCTAGGGGGAAAGATAATTAAGCTGTGTTTGATACGAACGGTTATATTATGGACTCCATCGTCGACGACGCAATAGACGAAGCTGAAACAACAGGAGGTGGGGACGCCGTCGACGGAGCCGCGGTCGAGGCCGAGCCCGAGTCTGAATCGACTACCGACACGGGTGCGACCGACGACGGGCTCTCACAGAGCGGGACAATGACTGATGATGAACTCAAAGATGTTCTTGAGGATCTCCAGACCGACATTACTGTCGTTGGTTGCGGTGGAGCCGGGGGAAATACCGTTGACCGGATGCATCAGGAGGGGATTGAAGGAGCAACACTTGTCGCTGCAAATACTGATGTTCAGCATCTTGTTGAGATTGAATCGGATACAAAAATCCTCATGGGTGAGCAGAAAACCCAGGGTCGTGGGGCAGGCTCACTCCCGCAGGTTGGTGAAGAAGCAGCAATCGAATCACAAGAGGAGATTTACACTGCGATTGAGGGATCAGATATGGTCTTTGTCACTGCTGGTCTTGGAGGTGGTACCGGTACTGGTTCAGCACCGGTCGTTGCCAAAGCAGCTCGTGAATCAAATGCTCTCACAATCGCTATTGTGACAACACCGTTTACCGCTGAGGGTGAAGTACGGCGGACAAACGCTGAGGCAGGTCTCGAACGACTTCGCGATGTCGCTGATACCGTGATTGTCGTCCCAAATGATCGGCTCTTGGATGCCGTCGGGAAACTCCCTGTCAGACAGGCGTTCAAAGTCTCTGATGAGGTTCTTATGCGTTCTGTCAAAGGGATTACAGAGCTCATTACAAAGCCAGGGCTTGTCAATCTCGACTTTGCGGATGTGAAAACAATTATGCAGCGTGGTGGGGTTGCGATGATCGGACTTGGTGAGTCTGATTCAGAAGCGAAAGCACAGGACTCGGTCAAAAGCGCCCTTCGGTCACCATTGCTTGATGTCGATATTTCAAGTGCAAACTCAGCACTCGTAAACGTCACTGGTGGATCGGATATGAGTATTGAAGAGGCTGAAGGCGTTGTTGAGGAAATATACAACCGGATTCATCCCGATGCACGAATTATTTGGGGGACATCGGTCGATGAGGATCTTGATGGAACAATGCGAACAATGATTGTTGTGACTGGCGTTGAGTCGCCGCAAATATACGGCACATCTGACACCGCCGAACAATCAAATGCGCAACATAGCACTGAGGGGGTACGCGTCGATACTGATGGTGATGGTCGTCGTGGTGTGAGCACCGCTGAAAGCGCCGATGCAGATGAAACTGACACGACTGCTCGGACTGACGTGCCGTTCCCAGATGAAGACGCTGATTTGATCGAATAACCACCGTTCGAATCAGGATTCAACATAACTGAGGCGGTATTGAGTGTTATGAGCGGGACGAATCGGATACGCTATGGATTCTGCTGTGGCGGTGGCGATGGCTGTGGTTACAACTGTGAATAAAACGGACACCGAGTGGACTATGACCAAGGCTAACCACTGACTCAGGATGCTCAAAGAACGAGACGTGACGGTGTGCATGTTTCACTGAGGATCCACAAACATGGACTCGCAAATGACAGAGCATGTCTTGCCGGTGCAGATGAGTGCATCAAAGAGAAATCAGGTAGCTTACACACCACAGTGCGTTGAGCGGCTATACTCAGTTAGCTGTGAGCGGTCTCACGGTCATACACAGATCCACATGTACGTCTCAGTGTAACGTAATCTCTTTTCTGTAGAAAGATAGAAGACCCTCGGTCAGATACGTATTTATTAACAATGGATGTCAAACTTGAGTTAAGTAGTTATGTCCGGGTGTTGAAACTCGCAAGCACCCCATCATGGAATGAATTTTCTCAGATTGGACTGATTGCTGGTGCGGGAATTGTGCTCGTTGGGTTTCTTGGATTTCTCATTTTCGCCATAATGACGCTGCTCCCTGGAGGTGTTTGATCTAATATGTCAATCTTCGCTGTCAAAACGACTGCAAGTCAAGAACGAACCGTTGCTGATATGATTGCGACCCGGGAGGATCCGGACATACACGCCGTATTAGCGCCAGACTCACTGACAAGTTATGTAATGGTTGAATCGGACTCAAATGCAGCCATCTCACGAGTACTTGAGGAAATCCCACATGCACGGGGATTAGTCAAGAGTGGTGGTCAAGCCGGGAAGTCAACAATCGCAGAAGTTGAGCACTTCCTCTCGCCAACGCCAGATGTCGAGGGGATTGCTGAAGGTGACATTGTCGAGTTGATTGCTGGACCGTTCAAAGGTGAGAAAGCCCGAGTGCAACGAATTGATGAGACAAAAGATCAAGTAACTGTTGAATTGTATGAGGCGACTGTCCCCATTCCGGTCACAGTCCGTGGAGATCAGATTCGTGTCCTTGACAGTGACGAACGATGACATCAAGTGTCATCAGCTGACGTCCGCGATTACCGTATTCCCTGATTAACCATACTCACTGAGACTATCGATATCTTGTTTTCAACGGTCTACAATGTGTATGTGAAGCAGCGATGTTGCTTGAGGTCTCACAGACTAGTCATACGTTTTCAAACCGTTATGCTGCAACCGATAACCAAATCTGAAACCGATGTGTGCCAGAGAACATGCGGTCCGCATGACACCGATGAGGTTAGGATGTGATATTGAGCGGAATATATGTCAACAGAGTACAGATATGTTGGTGTCTCAACACGGCACATCAGCCGAATCTGAGTATAAGATATATGAGATGAATCGTCTCAAATGGTAACTGCTAACCTCACACCACACAGAGACAGTGACGTGACTGAGACGACCGCATCGACACGGGTTGACCTCCATGTCAAGGTGTTATCCGACGAGGTCGTCGCCTGTGCAAAAGCACGCGGCATTGATGTGATTGTGTATGCACCACATTTCACACGATTTGATGAGATTCGCTCGCGCGCAGCTCAGTTCTCTGATGAGGAACTTCTCGTTATTCCCGCTCGAGAGATTTTCACCGGTAGTTGGCAGACTCGTCGACACATACTCGCAATTGGGCTTGATCAGCCCGTTCCTGATTTTATTTCACTTACCGGTGCGCTGGATGCCCTGGATCGACAAGACGCAGCCACACTGATTCCACATCCAGAGTTCATGAATGTCAGTTGTAGCGAGTCAGATATTCAAGCGCACGCTGACGCAATTGATGCAGTCGAGGTGTATAATTTTAAGTCTCCAGGATGGGCGAACACCCGTGGTATCTCTCTCATCGCCGAGACAAATCATCACTCATTTGGATCCTCATATGCTCACCTTCCCGGAAGCGTTGGTCGCGTCTGGACAGCCTTTGATTGTGCAATTAACTCTGAAGCAGATCTTGTCGAAGCGCTCAAATCAGGAGTCTCCCGTCGTGTGTATCATGAACGCGGGTTGATGTACACTGCTCATGAACTCGCTGAGTTTGCTCATCTCATATATGAGAATTCCTGGAAAAAGCTTGACCGACTGTTTTTATCGGGTATGGAGCCTACTCATCCGCAGCATATCGCCTATAATGGACAATACGATGATGTCGCAGAGTATTAAGATCATACGGTATCAATAAGGGATAACTTCGAGTTCTTCTGGAAAGAATCTGAAAGCGTCGTATAGTTTTCTCCTTAGGCGATATGCAGATACATCGGTAACACCCGGGGCAGTACTCCAGTTATCACTGTCTCGTTGATGATTGTCGGTGCGGTATCCAGAGCGATAATGTATGTATGCACAATAAATAACACAACAAGTTCACCGGCAGTCACAGCGAGTGTGACGGTTGTTGCCCACTGGCTGCTCGTTGCAACACCTGTTGGCAGGTTGTATTCAGTCGCTGAGAGTGGATAAAATAATGCAATCCCGCGTTTCGACCCGACGACATCGAGTAGATAATGTGTTGCAACACCAATCCACACGAATTGCAGATTGGCAAATAACGGTGGAAACAACATAAACAACAACAAAACGGGAAGATTGTGTAGCGTCTTTCGGTGACGACCAAATGCCGTATCGACATCAGGAAACAATGCGCCAAGAACAACGGGGACTGAGAACGCAAGCACTGAGTTACCGAGTTGTGCGGCAATATCAATGGGTGTCTGAATGTCGTCGCCGGAAGATGTCTCAGCAGTAACGCCTGCCGTAAAGAGGCGCTCGGCACTGATTGCCGTATCCACTGTCAAGATAACACCAAGACCGATAGCCAGAAGCGCCGCGTTGAGGACATGTCCGTCTTTATTCATCGATTATTTATCTACAGGCTACTCGTACAAGTCCTCTGGATACTGAGGCGTGTCGATTGAACTCCTGTGAGAACAGTCGTTACTAATATGGCCACTGTTTCTCTCCGAATCCACACGCAGCCTCAGTTCATCTGGAACACCTGAATATGCGTTCCGCTTCGGATACAGAAATCATAGTCCCAACAACTGATAAGACTGCTACACGATAATCATTACACTCATGCCGCTCGCGTATGTCTATGGTAGAAATCATAGACTTACTCTTACTGATGAAATTTCTGAGACGAGCAATTCTGTTGTCGATTCCAAATATTGATGTATGTTTGTCAGGTCTCTTCTGGAAATATAGCTGTCACTCGTGTGTAGTCAAAATCATCAGTTCCATTTCGTGAGCATGTTCAAACCGTGTCGTGTCGAGTGCGCAGTTCGATGGATTACTCTCATAGCTGGTTTCATACGCTCATACGCTCGAACGCTCGAATGCTCAGACGGTCCGGCGTGAGAACTCATCTGCGCTCTTGGATTGACTCAAGCAGCAATGTCAGTGCTCGTCGAGCGATTTGTTCTTTGATTGCTGTCCGTTGACCATCGAAGACAGTCCGTTCGACGCTCCGATATGACTCATTACTTCCCCATGCACCCTGATATGCAATGCCAATGTATGCAGCACCGACCGGTTCAGCATCCGTCCCTCCGGTTGGTCCAGCAACCCCGGTTGTTGCAACACCCCAATCAACATCAGCGGTATCACGAATCCCAGCAGCCATCTCACTCGCAACGGACTCCGATACTGCACCATGGTCATCGAGGGCTTCCCGAGAAACACCAAGTGCAGTCAGTTTTGCATCATATGAGTAGGTGACAACAGAGCGATCAAAGTACGCAGACGCGCCTGGAATGTCTGTGAGCAACGACCCAATTAATCCACCGGTGCAAGATTCCGCAACGGCGACCGTTGCTTCTGTGTCTTCAAGCGCTTCACCAACACGAGCTTCGACCGGTGGATCAGTAGCAAAATCGCGCATTGTCCCCACATACGGAAAGGGGACCCAAAATACTCATGATGGATCACCGCAAGCTGACGAAGCCATCGCTTCTATTGGGTTTTCTCAGTTTCTCGACACGCTCTCGAGATACTGCGGTGATATCGACAAGGAGTGTCGTCTTTAGAGGTGTCAATTCTTATGAATTTGAAATTAGATTGCGAAAGGGTGACAAGAGGGAGCAATGCTCGATCAGAAATCATTCGGTCAAAATCGAGTCTGCATAGATATAAGACGGCAATTAATTCAGATTCCATGACAAACTCGAATATAGATGCAGATATGAGTAATACAGAGCAGACCATGGACGCATATGATGAACCACTTTTCTTCCAGGTAATGCAGTATGCGAGCAATGCTACCCGAGATGTCGTAGATATGGTCTCGGGGAACCCTGATTGGGAACCCCCGGATGCACTTCGTGATGGGCTTCGCGAGTATGCCGACTCAGACGCGGCTCAGTTCCAGTACGCACCAAGTGAAGGGCTTACCGACCTTCGAGAGCAGATCGGTGCTCGCCGGGAGATTGACCCTGATAATATCATTATCACTCACGGGGCTGGTGAAGCAAACTACCTTGCGATGGCTCGAGCGGTAGAGCGTGCAGATGCTATTACCCCTGAATTTCTCTTGACAGACCCGGTGTATCCGTATTATCCAGGGAAGGCAACGATGCTTGATGCGACAGCAACATGTGTTCCCGTTCGGACGGATGGTCATCTCAACATCGATGCAATCCGAGATGCGGTCTCAGCTAAGACTGCAGCAATCGTGTTGAACACGCCAAATAACCCAACTGGCGCCGTCTATGATCAAGCAGCCCTCAATGACGTTGCAGCGATTGCTGCTAATGTCGATGCGCTTGTGATTGTTGATGAAGTGTATGATCACTTTGATTTCACCGGTAATTTTGAGAGCGCACTCACATTGTCATCATACACCGACCGGGTCATCGTTACCTCTGGGTTTTCAAAATCAATGGCAATCACAGGCTTTCGAGTTGGATATGCAGTCTTTCCTACAGAGCTTATTGAGGCTGCACAAACCCGGCATATGCTCGTTACCGTCTCTGGAAGCCGTCCGGCTCAGCGGGCTGTGAGTGATGCACTGGCGAAAACGCCGCCATCGTACTATGCATCTGTCCGCGATATGATCCGCGAACGTATTGATACATTTACCGACGCGCTTGAAGCAATCGGGGCTGCGTATACCGAACCCGAAGGTGCATTTTACGTCATGGCACGATTTGAGGACTTTCCCGGTACGCTGGAGAACGTTGAGTACCTAATCGACGAAGCGGGCGTGGCAGGTATGCCTGGGGAGGCATTCGGCGATGCATATGATGACTGGATTCGGTTTTCACTGTGCACTGATCGGATTCCAACCGCTGGTGACCGTCTGAGGACGTTCTTTCAGGATACTTGAATCAGTGGTATATGGTCTATCACAGTCCTTCCCCCTTGTGAGACATCAACGAGATGAGAGTGTCCTCTGTGTCGACGTGAACCGATCTGCGTATTGACACAACAGTATGAGTACTGAGTGTTCTCTTTGAGGTGGTTGTCGGGTTTCTCCCCTCCCGACTCACTCGCTTTGCTTTGCTCGTTCGTCTCTTGAGGAAGGGGGCTCCGCCTCAAAGATGTTGAGAGACGTATATACTCACACTCGATATGTGACATCCCGTTATGTCGACCGAGAAGTACACAAACATGGGTCTCATCGGCATTTATATGTCGAGTATCGACGTTGACGCAGTTGATGCGGTCGAAGATGATGAGACCGAAACTGACGCGGGTGAGTCAACTCATGACCACGCAGTTGATGTCGAGATTGTTGATGATGCAACGACACTTCCAGAAAGCGTCGACGCCCCCGAATACGTTCTTTACGGTGGAAAAGGTGGTGTCGGAAAGACGACGATGGCAGCAGCGACTGCAGTAGCCTCTGCAACCGCTGGGACGGATACTCTTGTCGTTTCAACGGACCCGGCACACTCACTGTCTGATACATTTGACACTGATATCCCACCTGAGCCTGCTCGAATCCGAGATGATATACCATTATACGCGGCTGAGATTGATCCAGACGCGGTTGCTGCTGGTCCATTCGCTGGCGGAACTGATGTCTCCGGTACTGGTGATATCGGTGGTGAGGAGAACGTCTCCGCAGGAGTCGGGGGACCAGAATCTGGCTTTGAAGCCGGTATTGGTGGCGACTCGGGTACTGAGGCTGGAATGCCGTTTGGGAATCTTGATGAAATGGATGACCTACTCGGTGGACTCATGGGTCCAGGGAGTGGGGCAGGGGCGATGCCCGGTGCTGATGAAGCAGCAGCAATGCAGCAACTTCTTGCATATCTTGATGACCCTCGCTTCGACCGCGTCATTGTTGACACTGCACCAACCGGTCACACCCTTCGATTGCTTGAACTCCCGGAGTTGATGGATACAATGCTTGGTCGCATCGCGTCGCTTCGACAACAATTTTCAGGGATGATGGGAAGCGTCAAAGGGATGTTTGGGTTCGGTGATGAGACCGATAACCAAGCAGAGATTGACTTAGATGAACTTCGTGAACGAATTGAGCGACTTCGATCAGTCCTGCGGGATCCAACGCGAACTGACTTTCGGGTCGTAATGATTCCTGAGGAAATGAGTGTCGTTGAGTCCGAGCGACTGATCACCCGATTAGAAGGATATGAGATCCCCGTTCAAACGCTCATTATCAATCGAGTGATGGAAGATCTCGTCGACGTCACTGAGTTTGATACGGACGTTGACTCAGAGTGGGTCGTGTCTCCGAATCCAACAGATTGTGCGTTCTGTCAACGACGATGGGATGTGCAACAGACAGCAATTCAGCGTGCGACTGATCTCTTCCGTGGACGAGAAGTAAAACGGGTCCCATTGCTCGCTGAGGAAGTCCGCGGATGGAATGCACTTCGCGTTGTCGCTGCTTGTCTTAACTGACTGTCGTTTCATACAGAGTAAAAACAGAGACCGAAGAGGTTCTGTGTTGTCGTCGGAGATTCATGAGTGACAGTATAATCAACGTCGATCTGCGAAATCGTCGGTATCGAACGTGAAATATCAGTTGCTGCGTTCCGCCACATTCTATCTTGGATGATGCGACTGACGGTGTCGATGACTAATCTGACCGTCTCCTTAGGTTGGTTTGATATCCCCTTCTCCGTCCACTTCAACGGTCGCAGAAAAAATCCATGTACAGTGAGGTGAGATGTCATGTGTGCGATTCAACTCAACTATCGGATTGGAGCTGACCTCAGGTCTGCTCACGCTCGTTTGAGACCCCTACTGAGAGGTGTATTTATAGGGACCGAAGCTTCTGATACAGCGCATCTCGCCATGTTGATGGCACAAATCGCGAAAGCACACCAGCTCGGGCGGCGATTCCCGGTTGATACCGTGGTTGTGGGCTTGTTGATGATGCAGCATCAAGAATGTCCTCAGCAACACGCTCGGCTGAGACAGCACCGAGTCCCCCACCACCGACAATCTTGGTATCGGTGAGTAATTCATACAGAGATTCATACGCGCCAGAACGGTTGATATTCATATCTTCATCATCTCTTCCGCTTACCTCCGTTTCATCTTGTAATTCACGAGCAGCCCGATCAGCAAACGCCGTTTCAACCGGTCCAGGCTCGATGATTACAACGTCGATATCGTATGGCGCAACCTCATTCCGGAGCGCATCGCTCATCGCCTCCAAAGCAGCTTTTGACCCAGCATAAACTCCCCCGGTTGGGAATGAAATCTGTCCAGCGACACTCGAGACGTTGATGATTGTTCCCGATTCGTTTTCACGCATCTGCGGGAGTACTGCTCTCATGAGTCGATGTGGCCCATACACATTGACATCAAACTGCCGATGGACCTGTGATGTTGGGATATCTTCAATCGCACCAAACTGTCCAAAGCCAGCGTTGTTCACGAGACATGAAACAGACCCAGACTCATCCGCAATCCGATCGGTGACGCGGTCAATATCATCACTGTCGGTAACATCAAGCGTTGCAATCTGACAGCCGCGTTCACCAAGCGTTTCGATATCAGCAGGATTTCGAGCCGTTGCGTAGACACGCCAGTCTGCCTCAAGAAACGCATTCGCCGCTGCTCGCCCAATTCCGGACGAACACCCAGTAATGAGAACTGTTTGTTGCATGCAGAGAGGTAAATATTCGAGATGTTAATTGTACGCGGTTCGTCACGCAGAGGTGACCACTGTATTAATTATTCTTGTCACAATGGTGTGACATATTCCAATTGGAACTACCGTGTGTCTGATATTGTAACTGTGATTGAGAGCACCCAGTGCTGGTGAGCATCAAGAACACAAACAGAGACGCTGACGAGGTCAGTATCTATATGAGTGAGATCGAATGATGTTTATTCTGTAATGTTCTGCTCCCTGCTCTCTTTATGATCGAAGAGAGTGCGATACGTCGAGGGATCTCTAACGGTAGTCATCCGTAAACTTTCGTTTGCGTGCGGGTGTGCATCTGACACAAAGAGAGTGAGACATCCGGATGCCAGATCACAGACAGATAATAGTCGAGTCAGAATGTCCGCATCCGCATGTGATGTCCAGTGTGCATCCAGTCCGATTCGATAGAGAATCAGGAATCACTACGGTATATAAAAATGCAGAGTCAGTCACTTTACACGATGGCATGACTGGCTAGTATCACGTGATCGATTAGTTATTGGAGTGATTGCGTTTGACCTCATCGGCATATGCATCCGCTCGACGGGTTGGTTCAGGGAGTTTATATCCGTCACAGAGTGCGTGAGTGATCTCGACTGCTGTTGTGGCTGAAACACGATGACCAGGGCTGACATAGACTGGATTAATGATTTGTCGTGAGTCATACTGTCGCGTCTGGAGTGCATGCCCGATGATGGTCTCTGTATCGGCATTGACAACCGTCTCATCAGCATAGATTGGTGTCTGCCATCCTGCGGGTCGTTGTTCTGTGTCTGACTCTGGTGCCCCACAGAGGAGGCTTTTGGCAACGCCGATGGTTGGGATATCAAGCACGACCCCAAGATGTGTTGCCAGTCCTGCCTGTCGGTAATGCATCCGACCGCTTCCGTCAAACATGACAATATCGGGTTTTTGTGATACTGCTTCGAATGCAGCGAGGATTGGTCCTCCCTCACGAAAGGAGAGCAATCCAGGGATATATGGAATCGAAAGATCAGTTATCGCTGCAACACGGTCGACAACAGTCGCTCCCCGGGTAAGGACAATCGCACTGATAGCTTCTGATTCCTCTGTGTGAAATGCCTGATCAACTCCAGCGACGAGCGGTTGTGTCTCATCTGCGTTTTGATCAGACACAGCAGTCGTTGATGTAACGGTCGTTTGCTGTGTTGTATCGTGTGACGTTTCCGCGGGTTCCCATCGAATCATCGTGGGGTTCACCGTCAGTGCATCCTGCCAACACGCAGCATCAGCGACTTGTCGCTGAAGTTGTTTCATCTCATCTCGACTCATTGCTGGGTCAGGTATGAACGCTGAATCTGTTGGCTGCACAGCAATCACACAATCAGAATCGCCGACCAGGACCGCCACCCCGACCGCCGCCGCCGAGTTGTAATGAGTTCGGGACACCAACGCGATCACGGACGCGAACCCCATATGCCAGCCCAATCAGGAGTCCAGCAAGATGTGCAAGGTGAGCAACGTTTCCACCAACAATCCCACCGCCTGCAGCACCGAATCCAGCAACAATACTGAACGCTGCAAACCCGAAGGTGAGAACCCACAGTGGCATTGGAATGATGAAATACAGATAGACCTTTAATTTTGGATTTAAGACTGTGAGCACCCCGAGGACGCCCATAATCGCCCCAGAGGCACCAACAACCCCTGCACCTGTTGGTCCCATTGTGAGAAGCGTTGACCCAATCTGTGCGAGTCCTGCAATAACGCCAGCACCAATGAATAATGCAGTGAATCGTTTTGTATCAAGATATCGCTCGACTACCGGGCCGAAAAAGTACAATGCAATACTGTTGAAGGCGATGTGCGCGAATCCACCATGTGCGAAGATTGAGGTGAGCCATGTCCAGACGTATCCAACATGATCTGGAGACAACACAAAAAGAGCCTCCCACAGTGAGCTTCCAGGGAGTGCTCCGAGTAATGGAAGAATGAAGAACTGAAGTCCAAATGTAATCCACATTAGTCCAAGGAACACATAGCTCATGTTCTTACGGAAGTACCCAAGTGGACCACCAATCTCATCAAGCTTGCTGAGTACCTTGTTTGAAGTTGATTGTCCACCAGGATTATTCACTGAATCATCGAATCCGCTGTCAAAGACGCCAGCGGGATCATCCCAGCCGTTAAGCCCTGGACAATCATGGTTTTCGGGGAGCCGATGTTCCGCACAAAACGTGCTCCCGCATCGTTGACACTGGTACGGGAGGTTTTCATGCTTCCCGCACTCATCGCAGGTAGCCATCATCAATAATACTCGGGGCGGAAGTAAAAGCAGTTCCCCTTAGACATATGATACCGAGAGACGAGACGTCGAAGGACGCTCATGATTTCACTACAAGAGGAGTTAGGAAGACAACTCGCGTGTGGTTCCCGGAACGACAGCTGATGTCGATACCGGTACCGATGCCGACGTCCACGTCCTCGTCTTTATGATGGATAATCATCACGCTGTCTCAACGCTATTGCTGATAGAACCCAATGGACTCTCGGCTGAGGAACAAAATGATAGATATTACGCCCGAAAATATGTATTGGTCAATCTTCCTTACTCAGATGCTCACTCATCTATGTCTTCGCTAACATCGCTGACATCTGAGTCAGCATGTGGCGTTTCCATCTCTTGCTCTTCGTAGCTTCCCGGAATAACGGTAGGATGTGCAACGCCGAATGCAGGTTTCTCAACACTCATCATCATATCATTTCTCATCAACAATCAAAAGATTACCCATGCGCATATTGCATATCGACTTCACCACATATTACTCACATGTTTATGCAAGCGAGAGGGAGGTATCGTTAGGCTATGGTGATTCAGTTAATCTGTTTTTCATACAGATCCATAGCGTGTTCAATTGCATCTCTCGCCGCATCAACACCCTCCCAGCCGAGTGTTTCGGTTTGTTTGCCTGCCTCAAGATTCTTATACGTTTCAAAGAACTCAGCAATTTCAGCCGTTGTTTGATCAGTCAGGTCATCAAGATCTTCAACATGGTCGTATCGAGGGTCCTCATCGGGGACTGCAATGACTTTATCATCCTTCTCGCCATCATCATCCATCCGCATCAGTGCGACTGGACGTGCCTCGATAATACAACCGGGGAATGTCTGGTCTTCGACAAGCACCATGATGTCGAATGGATCCTCATCATCGTAGTATGTCTGTGGGAGAAATCCATAATCTGAGGGATAATGGACGTTTGAATGTAATACCCGGTCGAGCACGACACCTGGGACGTCTTTGTCATATTCGTATTTGTTCCGTTCACCTTTCAAACACTCAATAACAGCATAGACAACATCGGGGGCGTCCGGTCCTGTCTCCAGGTCTGTCCAAAGATTCGACATACTAGTGACCTTATTGATTAGATAAAAAATCCTTTCGCATCCACGCTGCGGACTGTTTTCTCCCTATTTGAAATTCGTATTTAGCTTTTCTGATAATATGAATGTATAAAAGATTAAATGCTTACACTACTTCGTGTCCTTGTATGTCAGAGGCACAATCAATTACAGATGTCTCCTCATCTGTACGTGACTTAACAGCGTTTCAACAGAACATCTTGGTTATTCTTTCAGAAGAACCAATGTATGGGCTTGCGATTAAGCGGGATCTCGAATCATACTATGGAACTGAGGTGAATCACGGACGACTCTATCCCAATCTTGATGATCTCGTTGAGTCTGGTCTTGTCACAAAGAGCGAACTTGATAAGCGAACAAATCAGTATGAGCTTACAGATGATGGGTATGACGCTGTTCTCGACCGTCTTGGATGGGTCTTCTCAAAGTTTGTGACGGATGAATCTCGAGCAAATAGACTCCTTGACCTTGTCGAAGAAGAGCTATAAGTTCATCCGACAGGGCGCAAGCTAAAGATAGTCCGTGGTAGGCTTCGGGCACCTACCGCTCAATTGTTTCGAGCAATCGAATACTTTCAGAAACGACTGCTGCTTCTTCTTCGGAGGGCCATGCATTCCGTGTGTAGTAATCATCGAGAAACTCTCGGCGCTCATCCCGAGTTGCATCAGTAACAGGCTTGAGATAGTGATTTCCCATAAAATCAGCAAATGCTCTGATATTCTTTGCATGTATCCTTCCGTGTTCTTCTCGAACCGTATCAATAATTGCTTGATTGGTCGTTTCTACATCCTCCCAGTCTGCCCCAGTCGCTGGTCCTGACAGTGATATCTCGATTGCCTGGTCGGTGTCATCAATCTGATCAACCTGTGCAATACCATCTACAAGCCATGACTGTGGGTACAACACGAGTGTGTCGTCTGCATCGCGGACTCGTGCGGCATACCCATACTCATCAAGGAGTGACTGTCGCTCATCGTGGTACGCAGTCGCCTCGGCATCGACTGTTGCATTGATACAAAGACGTGTGAGGCGTTCTGCCTCATCAATGACGGGCTGTGGAAGTGATGTACTTTCTGTCTCACTCCCGATTTCATCTGTATTGGCTAAATTATCTTTTTTTCTGTGCTCGTGGTCGTTTCCGTTTCCGTTTCCGTGTTCGCGGTTATTCATTGTCAAACGCCTCATTTGCAAGTTTGTCAGCACGACTGTTCACATCCCGGGGAACGTGTTCGATGCTCCAGCGATCGAACGTCTGCAGCAACTCACGAACACGAACACGACACTCGCGCAGCGTTGGCTCATTTGTGTCATATTCGCCAGTTACCTGTCGAATGATTAACTGTGAATCCCCGCGAATGTCAATTTCGTTGAATCCGTACGTGCGAGCCATTTCGACTGCACGTTCCAGTGCAGCATACTCCGCTTGATTGTTAGTTGTGGTGCCAATCGTCTCACCACCGTCAGCGATAATCCCATCATTGCTCACAAGAACCCACCCAATTGCTGCCGGTCCTGGGTTCCCTCGACAGGCCCCATCAAAGTAAACATGTGCTCGACCGCCGGTGTCAGCCTGAAGCAGTCCGAGCAAGTCATCAGGACGCGACCCCTGGACGACAACTGTTTCATCGTATGCAACAGCTGTTGCTGCGCCATGTTCAGCGCGCCAGCGCTCATACTCAGTATTCCCAGCTGTGACCGTAATTCCGGCTTCGAGCAGTCGCTCACGGGCTTCATCTGGGTCACAGTCCACACTCGGCATAGCAACTGTAGGTCGACCGTAAAAAAGAACCGTTCGGTCCAATGTGCTCATAACCATCACACAGCTGTGAGCATTCGAAAGATTAATAATGTTTAATTGAGCACGCAAGCGCTTGTACGCAATATAAATTACATGATTATTTCATGTAAGGAGACAGAATATGTATATACGACCATTTAGCCAAGATTTAAGTAACTCAAGATAGCGAATATAAAAATGCGATGACACGGTCCACCCGCCAGCGGGAACGAGATAGTGAACGAACGCGATGGCAGGGCGAACGGGAGGAGGATACTGATACGGACGAAGCAGTTGACGACATTGATCTTGACAATGTCGACGACAAAGACCTCGTCCGTACAGGGGATGGGGAGATCATACACGAGCCAACGGGTATCGTCGTTGAAGAAGAACAGATCGATCGGGGTCCTGAGTGGCGGGCGTTTAACCACTCTGAGCGGCAATCAAAGTCCCGCGTCGGTGCACCAACGACAAAAACGATGCATGATAAGGGGCTGACAACGACAATCGATTGGAAAGATAAAGACGCATATGGTCGGTCGCTCTCATCTGAAAAGCGCTCACAGATGCATCGATTACGCAAGTGGCAAGAGCGCATTCGGACAAAAGATGCCGGTGAGCGTAATCTTCAGTTCGCACTTTCGGAGGTCGATCGAATGGCATCTGCACTTGGTGTTCCGCGGTCAGTTCGTGAGGTTGCATCTGTCATTTATCGACGAGCGCTTAGTGAAGATTTGATCCGGGGACGATCAATCGAGGGTGTTTCCACCTCTGCGTTGTACGCTGCTTGTCGAAAAGAAGGGATTCCTCGGTCACTTGAGGAGATCTCAGAGGTATCGCGTGTCGAACGCAAGGAAATTGGACGGACGTATCGTTACATTTCTCAAGAACTTGGATTAGAGATGAAACCAGTTGACCCGAAAAAATATGTTCCTCGGTTCTGCTCAGAGCTTGACCTCTCAAAGGAAGTCCAATCAAAAGCAGATGAAATCATCGAGACAACAGCCGAACAGGGTCTTCTCTCGGGCAAGTCACCGACGGGATACGCCGCAGCAGCTATTTATGCGGCTTCGCTACTCTGTAATGAGAAAAAGACACAACGAGAGGTTGCTGACGTTGCTCAGGTGACTGAGGTGACGATTCGCAATCGATATCAAGAGCAGATCGAAGCGATGGGCATTCCAACCTGATCCCGTTCCCGTCGTTTGACGACTATTTTTATTCGATATCTTCCCCCCGATAGAGCAGTCTCGCGATACACTGAGAAGTTGCGGTTGATGTCACTCACACATTCACGCACTCGCACTCGCATACTCGAAGGCGGTAGCCGGACCGTTGATAATGATTGCTATCCAATTTTCCGTGAGTACCGATGCGACTGGACGAGTATGTGGATATTGAGCAGAATAAGCGAGCAGAGCGACGTCGACTCGCGAAAGATCGGTCATATGATATCGTTGAATATCTCGATGATTTCCAAGAATCGATTTGAGTCGACCGTGCAGGGAGACTCGCTGTATGGTGGGGTATCGCCCTCTATTTTTGTTGGGACATCAAATTATCCACATGTCTCAACAGGTGTTCTTTCGCCAGTTGGTCACGAGACTGATGTGAGTCAGTTTATTACATCTGGAGCATGGTACGCCGAGAATATCTCAATCGCAGATGTGTTTGAACGACGAGCCTCATTGCTGAATTCAACAACAACCCGTCCAGTCACAAACGTCTCAGATACATGGGACGGAGACGGATTTCTCGGGACTCAACGTGAGATTGCAATCGCTGACCATCCCGTCAATGTCGAAATCGGGCTGGTTGATCGTCCAGATATTGACTTTGATGTGAATCCAGCAGACGTTTCAACACCAGTTGGACCGCGAGCGCGAGCAGAATCTGCGGCTCTTGCTGAAAATCCACATGTTCCGCGGGCGGTTGAAAAGACATTATCAGATGATGATTGGAACGCAGAGGGGGCAATTACCTATCTTTACCGCCGAGATTTCGATATTTATGATATTAATACCATCCTCTCAGCGGGAGCGCTCGGGCGAGCTGATCAGCGTCGACTTGTCCCGACGCGGTGGTCAATCACTGCTGTTGATGATATCGTCGGACGCTACCTGCGCGGTCGAATCCGAACGAATCGAGCTATCGACAGTGTCGAAATCCATCGTGAGTCATTCCTTGGCAATGCATTCTGGGTTATTCTTGCGCCTGGAAAGTGGGAGTATGAACTCGTTGAAATGAAAGCCCCCGGTAGTATTTGGAATCCCAAACAAGACGGGGGCACTGCAATAACGACTGATTGGGAAGGTCGGGATGGACGAACGCAGTATGTCTCTGAGACTGCAGGCGCATATCATGCCGCTCGTCTTGGTGTGCTTGAGCATCTCGCTCAGCGAGGTCGCCAAGCAAAGGCGCTTATTCTGCGACACATCTCAGCAGATTATTGGGCACCAGTTGGCGTCTGGCAGGTTCGTGAAACGGTCCGGGACACGTTTGATGACACACCGGCACTCGCAGAAACAATGCATGAGGCGATCGATGGCGTTTGTGAGCATCTTCCGGTATCATCAGCACGCTTGCATCGCGCTTCAACGATTGCTGCCGGACGGCAAGCAACTTTTGATAAATTTAGTTAAGTTGATTCACACCGTAGTTATATTGAAGCGGGCTCACATTCAGTGTCACCCCACGAATCAGAACGTCTGCGTATCAACGGTTTAGATACAATTGATTCATAAATCACAGAGACAGTCGATGCTGCGGGTGAGTGTGATACTCTGAGATAACCAATAATAAAAATGTCTCCGTCTATGACTTTTCTTTTCGGTTTCTGCCAATAAAGATACGCTGAACGGAGCAAGCGAGTAAAGCGAAACTGTCCAAAGCGAGTAGAAATTCTGACCAAGAGCAAGGAACTATCCGTCCCGATTCAAGTCTCTGTAACACTCTCAATCCTTACCCGCAGCAAGCAGAAAAATAAACTCTCTGCTTCCGATTAGCGGTGAGTATCTCAATAGTTTTGAACGTCCAGTACAATACTATACATAGAATGGATTCAGATTACACCCGCAGTCTATATCGGCGTTTACAATCGGGCATTGAATTCGCTCTCAGTGATACAATATGCCGGCGTTATCGACATCGCAGCGAGAATAACCCAATATCGGCTTTCCGAGCGAGCACCGACGGTGAGTTCGCATGATTCGGCAATTACTCACTGCGATGAAGGATAATTTAATCTATGTTGTGCTCGGGTCATTGTTCATTGGGCTCGCATTCGGGCAGATAGCCGGCACTGAGACAAAATCAGTGTTGCGAGCCGCTGTTATTCCGGTATTGTTTGTCATGATATACCCAATGATGATCAATATTGACCTTCGTGAGATTGTGAATATACGTCATCATGCAACGGTGATTGCTGTGAGTCTTCTGATAAACTTTGGCATCGCTCCGATACTTGCAGTGGGTCTTTCGCGTCTTTTCTTCGCCGGACAGATCGAATATACAATTGGGCTATACTTTATTGCGCTTATTCCAACATCCGGTATGACAGCCGCATGGACAGGACTCGCTGATGGGGATCTTGAGGCAGCGTTGGTAGCGATGTCAGTAAACCTCCTTGCGGCTGTTGGGGTCCTTCCGCTGTATCTTTCTGCGTTGATTCCAGGGAATGTTGGGTTTGATCCCTCGGCACTGTATCAACAACTCGCATTCATTGTTGTCGTCCCGATGGTCGCTGGTGTGCTTACTCGCAGTGGGCTTCTCCGTCAGTATGGCACCAGCGGATTCAAACGTCTCAAGCCAATTTTTGGAGGGATTAGCTCACTCGGTGTGATGCTTATCGTGTTTATTGCAATGGCAATGCGGTCACAGAGTATTCTCGCAGACCCACTTGCTTCGATGAGTACGGTCATTCCGCTCATTATTTTCTATGCTGTTATCCTTGCTGTCGGGGCATTCCTCGGTCAAGCGGTTCTAGACGATGCACGCGGTGTGTCACTCGTGTATGCAACAAGTATGCGCAATCTCTCGATTGCCGTTGCAGTCGTTGCAGCCCCCGGGTTCCCGCCGGCGGAGGCTGTGCTTCCAATCGCGCTGGCGTATGTCATCCAACCACCACTTGGTGCCGTATATATGCATTATCGCCGCGATATCCGTCAAGATGACAGCAGTATTCGTGAGGCGGTGACACGACTTGTGTAAGCTGGTACACGAATCGATGAAACAAATAACAGAAAACACTGCAATTACTCATGAGAGATCATCACACCATGGATGTGTGAGTAACTCAATACCGTCGAGGGCTTCTCAGATTTATGAGTCTAATGAATATATGCATCGTATCATCTCTATTTGAGTGCTGGATCTTCAATTCTCAATTCTCAATGTCGATTTCGTGGTAGCACAGAGTGACGTAAGCGTGAGTAACGTCCACGCTCATGAGTTCCTTTCATTGCTTCATCGATAATCTCGTGTGATGTGAGAGGTCATATGTGATCATCACGTCTGTGAGTCGGTTTAATTATCCTGATCTACGACACGTTATATCTCAATGCTGTGTCGGGGTGTCAGTGTTATTTTATTGTATTTCCTGCACAGGCCCGTCGAATCAAGCCGACCCCTACTGATATGGGTATCACTAACAATGGTTTCTGCGTCTTTATGTCGGTGATGAGAAGATCAAGGAGAGCCCTTCGTGCTTCAGCGTCCGAGGGATATCAAAGTGGGACAGGGATCCACCGAAGCAGTCTCACCACAAACTCAGGTGAAAATACCGGTTCATGTAGCACAAGCCAATCGAGTAATACCAATCCAAGCCCGTGAGCAACAATCGAGGGAAGCAGTGACTGTGCATGATAATCAACAGCTCCAAAGAGAACGTCAGTTGGTCCGGACAGGAGTAATTCAATTGGTGGCTTTCCAACGTGATGAAAGGCATAGATAATAGGACTGATGAAGATACTCACCGGACCAATATCGTTGCTAATGCCGACGCAAAGTAATCCGCGATAATACGTCTCTGCAGCGATGACAATAATAAGTTGTTGAATCACATGTGGGAGAAAGTCACCGAGTGCGAGTGTGGTCGACCACATTGGGTAATATGCTCGAATGCTAGGGAGTGATGACCCAACAAGATAGAATGGAAGGACAAATGCTGCGAGCACGACGGTATCACGAATCGCAGTGCGATCAATATGATACCCGAGTCTTCGCCCATGCGTAATCGCAAGCGTCAGTGGAATACAGATGAACACAATCGCGTCTCGAAAGACCCGCTGTGACAATGCTGTTGATGGGACAGTCCACACTGTCCATAGCACCGAACAGAATGCGCCGATTAAAAGTGTTCGCTGAAGCCAACTAATCCGATCAATGAGGTCATAAACGTGAGTACGAACCGACACAGCCCGCTCAGCGTCTCTTCGTCATTACTTGATGGAATCCTGACTCCGGTTCGCGTACAAGTGATACACATCATAATATGATTTTTTGATACATATGGAAGTACAGCGAATTCAATATGTCGTCTCCTCTCAGTTACTGAGAGTATTGTTTCCGACGGTCAGCCACCGATTACCGATTATCGATTATCGTTATGAGGTCACTCCGCTCACGGCGTCAAATCGCCTCAGCCTCTGCATCGGTTGTGTTTGTGTTTCGTGTTTTGATCCTTATTATCATCATTATCGTTCGCATCATCAGCTTCAGTCGCAACAGGACCGGTCCCAATAATATCCTCGACGGTAGAAACAAATGTCTGTCGTGAATCAATATACGTTTCATCGACATCTGTGAGGACTAATTCAAGTTGTTGTGGACCTGTTGGCGTTCGAATCACACTCTCACCCTCTTGATCGATGATCCGACTGAGTTCATGCGGCCAGGTCAGTCGGGCAGCGACACGCGCAAGCGGTTGCCCTGCGACGGGTGTTTTCTCTCCCAACTCGACGATGGGTTCATTATCACCGTCGCCTTCCGCTTCGTCTGCCATACGCGCCGGTTTGCTATCCGATGCAATAATCTCTTCGACACATCATGGCTCATACAGTGAGTGATATCGAGAGAATCTGTGTGGATTTGACGACAAATCGATATCTGAGATAACGGAGATGAACACAGTTAACCGTCAGACGATCGTCTGACATAGGGTTTTGTGTCTGTTATCCGAATACAGTAGCATGACCAGTCTCGCGGAGACCTACAACAGCGGTAAGGGGGGTCCGAGTCTCCGGCGACTGACATTTGGCCTTACATTGTTCCTCATGGGGTCGATGCTCGTCGTCTCTGGAATTGGCGTCACGACAACACAGCTTCTGTATGGGACCGACCCAGCGGCGCTGACAGCAAAGCGGCAACTCGGTGGTGTACTTGCAGGTGTGGGTGTTCCTGCTGTGTTAGTTGGGATTTTTACGATGCTCCCGTCCGCACGACTGACGAAGGCTGCTGCTGCTGTTGGAACAGGGATTTCGCTCATGGGCGTGTTATTATTTGATCATGCATATCCGTGTCAATGGTCCGGTGCCGTCTGTGGAGCCGGCAAACCAGATTTAACACTGCTTACTGTTGCTGTGTTTTCATTCGGTACACTGATCACTTTTTTATGTCTTTTTATTGGGGTGACAAATCTGCGCTCGGCAGACGCTAAGACAGATCCATTTGAGTCATCTCAGCGTTCATCAACCGGAGAGCAGCCAAATGCGGCCTCGGGGGGGTTTGGATTATTTACTCGTTCTGATGACGAGACAGATACAACCCCGACATCTGATGGAGGGACCGAGGCTGAATCGATTACTTCACCGTTTGACCCGACAACTGCAAACACATCATCGGAACCCTCGAAATCCCCACAGACAAACACAAACCCGCATTCGAACTCACGGACAGGACAAAGATCAAGACGCCCGTCACCGACGCCACGAAGCTCATCGACACGAGCACACCCAGAGAATGAGAAGAATACATGGCAATCAGCGGATGTCGATGCAAGTCTCGGAGACCAATATTGCGGGAACTGTGCACACTTTGAGTATGTCAAAACCGACTCTGGTATCGAGCCATACTGTGCTGCACATGATGAGCTGATGGATGACATGGTCCCGTGTGAGGAGTGGGCTTCTCGTATGGAATGACCGGTTCTCTCAGGTCGATAGTATAGTATCAGTATCCTTATGAGTATGATGAGTATTGATATCGTATTATTAGTCGGTGGCAATTTGACCACTGTGTCTCTCCGAACCCACACTCAGACTGAGTTCACCTGGAACACCCGGTGACGCGTTCCGCTGCAACTTTGAATACAGAAATCACAGTACCGACAGCTGTTGTGCTACTGTGATCGCACACGCTCAAGCGTCGCTGCAACATCATCCCAGTGGCTTCCTTTCCAGAATATCTGTTCACATATCAGACATTGCCAACAGTCTCTCTCGCTTGGGTCAGGTGCATATTCAGGGACGACCACGTCTGATGAGAGCCGTTCAACACGTCCATTACATGCACCACAGCGGCTGGGTCGTGATGTGAGAATTAAATCATATCCGACAGCAGCAAGTTCACGAAGCTGATCTTCGACGTCTCGAGCAGTCAATAAGACCGCATCATCTGCTCGATTCGCAAGTTCTGTATCACGTGTGAGAATAGTCCGTTCATTATTCCGTGCGTATGTGAGGATTTCATCATCAGTTGGCTCACAATCACGAGAGAGGAAATTCGAATCGTCATTCGCATCCTCTACACTTACAGCTGCATCTGCATCTTGTTCAGTTTGGTAATCAGCGTTCGTATTCGTGTTTGTGTTCGTATCTGCATTCGTATCGAGAACATAGACAGCGTCATGACCGCACATCCTGAGATATGTCGAGAGTGAGCCAAGCATTGCATCAAGAAGGAATCGCTCAACCGAGGACGCAGATTCAGACTCAGACTTCGCCTCAGTGTCTGTCATCACGCATTAATACGCCGTTCTCGCTTCTAACAGTTGCTGCTTTCGTGTGCGCTCACGTAGATCATAAATAGGTAATTGGTGAGTCCGAGGAAACAGTTCACATCCTGTCAATGTAAGAATGCCCGAAGAGTCGTGAGATCAAAGCTATTCAGGACATCTGTTGGGGTACACCATCCACGCCGAGCGGTGTGCACGCCGTAGCGGGCATACGCCAGTGATTCCGGTGCATGTGCATCAGTGTTAATCGCAATTGTTGCGCCTGCATCACGAGCCGCCTGTATGAATGTTCCATGCAGATCAAGTCGTGTTGGATTTGCATTCACTTCTAATGCAGTCTCCGCCTCAGCAGCAGCGCTTGCAACACGCTCGATGTCGATATCGAGTCCAGGGCGTTCGTTGATTCGCCGACCCGTCGGGTGTCCAAGTACATCGACGCTTTGGTGATTCACCGCCCGGATAAGACGTTCAGTTGCTGCTTCACGCTCCTGCCCGAGTGCGGTATGTGGTGAGGCAACAACAACATCGAGTTCTGTGAGAATCTCATCTCCTGTCGAGAGGTCACCCTCTGCGTCGATGTTTGTCTCAACCCCTGCGAGAAGTTCAATCTCATCCCCTCGCGTCTCTCTCGCGGTCTCAATCGTCTCGAGTTGCTCACGAAGTTCATCATCACTGAGCCCAATCCCACCGACCATTCCAGGACCACTTGCATGATCTGTGACGGCATAATACTCATATCCCCGACCGACTGCGGCATCGACCATCTGCTCACGGCTCGCACGACCGTCAGAGCGGGTTGTGTGTGTATGCAGGTCACCACACATATCGTTGACTGTCAGTAGCTCTGAGAGCGTTCCATCGGCTGCTGCTTCAATCTCACCGCGATTCTCTCTTAGTTCCGGTGGGATCCACGGCAATCCAAGAGCTTCATACATCGACGTTTCTGTTTCTCCGGCGATACGGTCACCAATGCGCTGAGTATTCATGTCATCGGTGGTAGGATCACCATCGGAATCGCCATGAGTGTCGAGATCAACATCGCTCACGTCGAAGATACCATATTCGTTCATCTTCAGATCGCGTTCGATTGCTCGGTTTCGTAACGCGACATTGTGGTCTTTACTTCCGGTAAAGTACTGCAGCGCAGCACCAAACTCGCCTGGGTCGACCACTCGAAGGTCAATCCGCACACCCTCAGCACGAAGACTTGCTTTATTATCACCGGCTTCAATCACATCTGTTGCCGCCGACCAGTCGGTAAATGCTTCAACAACCTGCTTCGCCTCGGTTGATGCAGCAAGAACATCGACATCACCGATTGTATCGCGCCACCGACGAATCGACCCAGCAACCTCACTCTTCTGTACCGTTTCACGGCGGCGAAGGAACGTCAGAACCTCATCGGCGAGTGGGCGAACATCTCCAAGTCGTTCACGCTCACCAGCCTGTCGGGCAAACGCGACATTTTCTCGGATATTTGTCTCTGTTTTCGCACCAAATCCGCTAACATCACGAATTTCCTCAGCCTCAGCCGCTGCAGCAAGCTCATCAAGCGTTGTAATCCCTAATTCCTCATAGAGGGTTCCAACGGTCTTTGGACCGACCCCATCGACACGGGTGAGTGCATCAATCTCGACTGGCAGACGATCACGAAGCTCATCGAGTTCATCAATCGATCCGGTTTCAATATATTCGATTATTTTTGATGCAATTGCATCGCCGACACGATTGATCGATTTGACTGCATCCTGTCCTTCTGCCGCAAGGTCCTCAATCGGGTCGGCGCACTCACGAATATTTTCTGCAGCGCGGCGGTATGCGCTTGGTTTGTATTCAACTCCATCAGCCTCAAGCCGATCTGCGAACTCCTCAAATCGACGTGCAATCTCATCATTTCGACGCATTAGGATCGTCCTCCGTATGTCCCACTGCCACTCCCTTGTCCGCGACCACCGCCACGACCACGACCTGCTCCAACACCACTATCCTCGTGTCCAAGTGCCTGTTGAAGAAAGTTCATCCAGCGTTTTCGATCAGCAGCAGTCTGCTTTGCCGTTTCTGACTCGAGATCGACGGTACGGAGTTGCTCGAGTGCATTCAATGCACGATCGATACCGACGATACTATCTGCAAGTTCTTCACCCCGCTCATATGGAATTTCGCCTGCCTCAATCGTATCCAATCGCTCGCGGCGCTCGCGACGGAGATTCTTCTTTGCGCGGTTGACGCGGTCACGCTCACCAGATGGGATTGTCTCTCGTCGATTGATCTCAAAGACGAAATCACGGAGTTCGACCTCCTCATCTTGTACCTCGACGACGTCAGGAATATCGACGCCGACGGTCGCTGCCTCACGGTTGACCCGCTCCAATAACCGCTTTCGTTCGAACTCCCTCACGTATTAGTTAGTATAATGTTGAGCGACTACTTCGCTCCTTCGCTCGCTTGTCTCACAGATTGAATATCATGGAATATCCAGCCCTGGCGTAGCTGGTGGATTGGTATATGGAATGACGGCGCGTATCCACGCCCTGAAGAACGTGGTATTGCGCCTGCTCTATCTATAACTCCTTGTTCACACACCACGATGATCTTCAAGCAGTCAGTGTTTGATTAATTAATCATCAGTGGTCGGTATGGTGATTCAATGTCTGTGTGTCGGGGTTCGCTGATACGTGCTCTGAGTCTTTCTGTGTTGAGTCAAATTCTGTCTCAGTTATCCGACTCACGCGCTGTTTAAATTCGTCATGATCAATTTCACCCGATGCATACCGCTGGCGAAGTGTCATGAGGGGGTCATCCTGTGATTGCTCTTTATTTGAGTCTGAGTCTGAGTTCGAATCATCGGCGAACGTCACTGTCTGATAGATCATGACAAGAGAAATGACGACAACGGTGCTAATGAGCCCAAAGACGGTGAGTAATAAGCCGTTGAGAGAGCCACCATGATGTGTCCCTCTGTGTGGACCTGCATTTGCTGGCGCGTTTGCCTCCGGTGGTGGTCCAGCACTAGCACTGACAGGCGGACCTCCACTGCGCAGTAACCCTATCAGCGGCTCGATAAACAATATTGAGATGACAAATAATACTACTCCGATGGTGACTCCACCAAGGACTGTCAGGGCAAAGGTTTGCTGAGCTGACAGTGATTCGAAACGCTGGATGACTGATTGATTCATAGAGGAATTATACAACGACGACGGCTAAAATTCTCGGATATAGCAGATAGGTAGTCTATCTACACTCCCGGGAGTTCATGCGTACGATAACCGAAACTCACATGATAGCGATGAGCCTCTCAGTACCATTTCTGAGTTATCTGAGAGTCGAGTCAGACAAGCGTGTGAGAATCCATATTAGATGGGATTCTTTGATGACGAAGTTGGATTTTTCGAGTGATGTGTTGTGGAGGATATAGTGATGTGTCGCGGTCGCGGTCGCAGTCGCATCCTTGCTGGTGTGAATCGTTGGGTGGACTATCAGGTGAACATAAGAAAACTCGTCTGAGACAACGGCGGTATGACCCCCGAAATAAAAGTTCTTATGCGCCAGCCGGGAAATACGAATCATATGGGTTTGTTCGACCGATTACGAGGCGAAGACCACCCTCGTGTTGCGTTCGTCGGTATCGACGGCGTGCCATTTAGTCTACTCGCTGATAATCCCGAGGAGTTTCCCACCTTTGCCGCACTTGCTGAGGAGGGAGCAGGCGGTGCAATCGATAGTATTGTGCCTCCAGAGTCCTCAGCGTGTTGGCCGTCATTGACTACTGGCGTGAATCCTGGTGAAACGGGCGTCTATGGCTTTCAAGATCGTGAAGTCGGCTCTGATGACACGTATGTGCCGATGGGGCGAGATGTACAAGCAACCCGGCTGTGGGATCGCGTGACCAACGCTGATCGGATGGCAACGGTGATGAATGTCCCTGTCACATTCCCTCCACAGCGCAACGTCCAGCGAATGGTGTCTGGATTCCTTTCACCAAGTGTTGAAAAAGCAACTTATCCTGAGTCCTTTGCCGATGATCTCGCTGCGGCAGATTATCGGATTGACGTTGATGCAAAACTCGGTCACGATGAGGATAAAACTGCTTTCATGGAGAACGCTCACGAAACGATTGATCGTCGGTTTGACTCATTTACTGATATTATTCAGCAAGACGACTGGGATCTCTTCTTTGGCGTCTTCATGACAACCGACCGAGTAAATCACTTCTTATTTAAAGATTATGAACAAAAGCGTGAGAATCGCGATCTGTTCATGGAGTTTTATCGCACCGTCGATGAGTATGTGGGTCGGATTCGTGAGCAGTTGCCTGATGATGTGACACTCGTTGTCGCCTCTGATCATGGATTTACCACCCTTGAGTATGAACTTCACTGCAATGCATGGCTTGAAGAACAGGGCTGGCTCTCATATGCAAGTGAAGACCACGATGAGCTTGCAGATATCTCCTCTGACTCACGTGCGTATTCACTCATCCCTGGTCGGTTCTACATCAATCTTGAAGATAGAGAGGCTCATGGCAGCGTCCCGGAATCCGAATATGAGGACACACGCGATGAATTGAAGACAATGTTAGAGTCGCTCGAGGGACCTGATGGCAACCCTGTTGCTGATCGCGTTGTTGAACGTGAAGAAGCATTCCGTGGTGATCATGATGATATTGCACCTGATCTCGTCGTGATTCCAAATCATGGATTTGATCTCAAATCCGGATTCTCGGGTCATGAATCCGTCTTCGATACCGGTCCTCGGAATGGAATGCATAGCTTCGACAATGCAACACTGTTTGTCGATGACCCTGCAGTCAATATTCAGGATGCAGATATCTATGATATTGCCCCGACGATTCTTGAGTTAATGGATATCGAATACTCGCGGACGGAATTTGACGGCGCAAGCCTTCTTCGACAATAATTTTCTTTCAGATCGGGGTCTAATGCGACTGTGATTATTATTTCCATCAGTGTGACCGACGAGTCACTCACTCGGATGTGATTGGAAGACGTAGTCAGAGACATGAGTGCAAATCTAAGTGTAGATACAAAGACAAACTCAGATTATCTCCATACTCATCGAAATAGATAGATAGATCAGTGGCTACCGAACGATGGTCACTGGAATCGAAACGCCACGCATCACGTTTTCAGCAACACTTCCAACGATAATTCGCTGAAGACCTGCTCGACCGTGACTGCCGATGACAATCTGATCAACACCGCGTGCGTCTGCAGCGTCTTGGATTGTCTCGACTGGTTGCCCGAATTCAACCATCGTCTCGATTGTCTGTGAATCAGATTCTGTGTCCGTATCTGCGTCAATATCGGACGCTTCGTCTGTCTCAGTTTGCAGCATCGTTTTCTTTTCAGCCAACAGTGATTCTGCTGCTTGTTGTGCTTGTGTTTTCCAACTACCCTCCGTTGTTCCGTCGTATGCTGCGAATCCATTCACAGGGTCAATAACAGTGAGAAGTGTGACATCGGCTGTCGGAAAGATACCTCTCACATACTCAACAGCACTTTCTGATTGCGGTGAGCCATCGACTGGAACAAGTATATGCGCAACTGAGGGAGTGGTGGTGGTCTTCGATTCAGTCATCAGCTTTCACCTCGTCTGGGTCACCTTGCACGGCAATATCACGACGGCTTGCAAGGATGCTTTCGACAAGATCGGAGAGTCGCCCAAGGATGATGAGTGTCGGCGGAAGCGTCAGGATTGCCGCAACAAGTGTCAAGAATATCACCCCGACAGTGAGGAAGCCGAAATCTCCAAGAATCGGGAATGGCGACAATGTGAGCGCCGAGAAGCCAAAGACAGTCGTTAATCCAGACACTGTGATTGCCTTTCCAACTCGTGCTCCCGCTGTTTCAACGGCATCAAGCCGTGAGACACCCGATTGTCCAAGTTCCTCGAAGTATCGCTCCATGACAATAATCGTGTACTCCGCACCGATACCAACACTCATTGCACCAAGTGATGCACCAAGTGGAGACACTGGAATCGAAAGCGCTGACATGTAGAGATTCTGCCATCCAATGACGAACAACATCGGAACCAACGGTGCAACCGCACGGATCAGATTCCGGTAATAGAGTAACAGAGCTCCAAAGACAAACAGGACACCAAGACCCGTCGTCACATTTCTGGTTTCAATCTGGGTAACAATTGATGGTGTTGATACTGCTGCTTGGCCAGTGAGTTCAGCAGTCAGTCCAGCCGGTGGTCGAGTGAGTTCTGAGGAAGACTCTGCAATCGCAAGGAAATCAAGTAACTCATCTGTGTTCATATTCCGTTCACCGATAATCGTGATATGAGCATACCCATCACTGTAGTAGTTCGCTCGCTCGGATGCTGGAATATCACTCAACACTCGTTTGACACCGGCTTCTGTTGCTGGGATTTCGCCACCGTTGTGTTGTTTAACCAGCGTTGCCGGCGTTTGCATGCCATCTATCAATGGCTTGTCTGTCGCGATTTGGCGATATTGTTCCATCCATCGCAACGCTGTTGGATCACGGATATTACTCCCAGAGACAAGCATGTCATACTGCACCGAACTTCCACCACCGGTGACCGTCCGGAATTGTTGTAGATCAACATATGCCGGTAAGTCCTGTGGAATAAATTCTTCAGAGTCTGCAAGGGTTTCGAGGCTGTCGCCAGCGGCTAATCCACCGCCAAGAAGCACAACAGCAATCAAGAGGACTGCAATCGGATGTGAGGCGACAAACCGAGTCGTCTGTCCCAGTGTGCGCCCCAACATCCCAATCTCGCCAGGATCTGTGTCTGTCTGTGAATCCGGTCGTGGGTCTGTGTTCGTATCCGTATCGGTCTGTGTCTGTGTCTGTTTTCTCTCCATCACCACGCCAGCGTGCGTACAACGTCAATATCGGAAGAAGGACAATAATGCCTGAGAGGAATGTCAGCCCGATTCCGAACATCGATGTCTGTGCGAACCAGACAAATGCAGGAGTCCCTTTCGAGGAGATCCACGTCGCTCCAAATCCAAGTGTTGCTGCAATCGCAGCAATCGACACTGGTGGTCCAATCCCACCAAGTGCAAGTGGAAGCGCCTGCTTCGGGGGCTGGGTCTCTAATTCTTCCTCATATCGCTCGTGGAACTGTACCGAATAATCAATGCCGAGTCCAATGAGGATGGGGAAGACGGCGCTCGTTAGCGTTGAATTCGGTACGCCCGCATATCCGATTGCCCCAAAGGTATAGATGACACCCACGAAGACAGCGACAATCGGGAGTAATCGAAGTCGAACGCCACGGAAGAGAAAGAACAATGCAACCGTCATCAGCCCAACCGCGAGTCCAAGCAATTGCTGTGTACTCTGTTGAATGAGCGCTGATAATTGCGTTGAGAATGCAGCAGACCCAGTCACAGTCACAGAAACGCCAGCAGGGAACTGCACCCATTGCTTGCGGTCAACCGCTTTTGTATAGATCGGTCGTGACTGCTGTTGGGTCATTCCGGCATCGGTAACAATGCTGATAACAGCGGTATCAGGACTTCCAATGACGCGCTCAATTTTTGTTTGTGAGTCAGGAATCCGTCCGTATTCTTCACGCACCCGATCAGCAGGGCTATTGACCGTTTGAACATCTTCGACCGAACTCATCCGCTGATCATACCGGTCGATTGCCCGCATCGTTGCTGGGTCTGTCACCTCCCCGCGGACAAGTGTCGCAATACTGCCATAATCGAACGCATCATCAAATGTATCAAGCGTTGGATTCGACCCGACAAATGCACGGTCACCGGTCACACTTTCAATCTGACCGGCACCGACGAAGGCAACGCCGATGAGCGCAACAGCGAGTAACAGCGTTATGACTGGATGTGCCTGGACGAACCGTCCAATCCGAGAGAAGAATCGACGAGATTGTTTCATCGATTTACACCCGTCGATAAAGCACGACGCCGCCACCGAGAACAGCAATCACTGCGGCGACACCAATTGGCATCAATGGAAGCCCACCGGAATCACCGGCAGAGACTGGGACGCCAATCGGAAGTGATCCAGTGAAGCGTGTGTCACCGTCGGCTTCGTCGTATCGTACTTCGACACTTGATGCGTATTCCTTCGCAATAGCGTCGCTTGATGCACTCACCCGGAATGTCGCCGTCGTTGTTGTCCCTGGCTCGACAGTGCCAAGGAACGCCCCATCATCGGCTGACGATATTGGGTCGCTGGTGAATAACTTTGCATTTGCATCTGAAACCGGCTCACTGCCTGTGTATCGTAGTGTGACAGCAAGCGTTGCGCTCCCACCTGGGGTGACACCTGTTTCAGTTCCAACAACCTCAAATCGATCCTGTTCTGGCTGAATCGTTACTGACTGTCGAATTGGTGTAGACGTCTGCAAGACATCGCCATCCTCATTCTCGTATTCAACAGCGAATGGGAGTGAGATCGACCCAGGCTCGGCTTCACCCGGAATATTCAGTGTGAATGAAACAGGAGCGCTGTCACCGACCGCGAGGTCACCAACTGCGGATTCGCCACTTGTCACAGCAATCGTTTCTGTCCCGCTCACTGAGACAACAACGTTCTGTGCAGGTGTTGGTCCGCGATTGACGACCGTTGCTTCGATTCGAGCCTCTGGTTCATCAACACGGAAGTCAGTCAACTCAACATTTTCAAGATTGAATGTTCTCTCTTCACGCACTGTCACACCAGCCTGCAATGGATCTGATTGTTGTGTAATCCCGTTTTTATCCTCATATTCAACAATCGCAGTTACTGTATATGTCCCAGCAGAGACATCAGGACCAGCACCCATCTGCACGGTCACCTGCTCGCGTGAATCCGGCTCAAGTGCTGAGACAAACACTGATGTGTCGACTGATTGGCTTGTTTGCTTTCCAAAGAAGACACCTGGCGTTTGTGTCTGTAAGCGGACTGTTGCATCGCGTGCAGTCTCCGTTCCGATATTCTGGAGATTGAACGCAATCCGACCGTTATCACCGGCAGTCACAGCATTCGTTTCGTCTGCACGCATATCGAATTCAGGGCGATCTTCGATACGAATTGTAATCTCCTTTGTGACTGTCTGCTCTCGATTTTGTCTGTCGGTATCCTCAAATTGCCCATAAGCAATAGATCGCGAATGACTATATGTAATCTCAATAGGAATCTGATATGTCCCTGGCGTCACGCGTCCGATTTCTAATGCAAAATCAACTGTTTCGCTCTGGCCATCGCTCAGGCTGCCGAGTGTCTGTGTCCCTGTATTAACTTCGATGGGGGCATCAATTTGATCCTCAGCAATATCAATCTGGACACTTTGTGCGGTCTGCACTTCATTCTCATATTCGTCTCGACCGCCATCGGTCAGTTGTCCGTCATTATTTACCGTCACGCTCAGCGTCGCTGATTCACTAGCACGGAACTGTACATCAGCAGCACTGGCAGTAATATTCGGAGATCCAACAACAATCTCTTCGGCAGCAGCAACCGGTCCAGCAAATCCAGCGGTAATCATAAACAATACAAGAATTGATGTGAGTATCTTCTGTCGCATTCGTTCTTTATGAGTATAATAGGTGTCACGTCGGGGTAGACAGTAGTCTATGCCTACTAGTTTATTGTGTACATATGATTATTGGCTCTTCGAGTATGAAGGTTCCTATCGAACGGTCGTTATATAATATTATATTCATAAATTCGCTTCATGAATAATAATGCCAAGTTTTCGTTCAATAATATCTGCAAGTGCCTCAGTATCAACCTCGTCGGTCGTCGCCCCCCGAAAAATAGCCCCTTCAATGAGTGTTACTAACAGTTCTGTTGCATCACTTACGCTATCGATATCAAACGTTCCAGCGGCGACACCGGCGTCAAGACACGCATATAATTCATCTCGAAGTTTTCTTTCATTTGCCTGGATTGTCTCCCGAAAGACCTGATCATGGGCAGCTTGCGACCGCAGTTCGACATACGCCTGACTGTGCGCACCAACATAATGTTTGAATCCTTTCTCAGCGGTATGTGACGAGTCTGTGTTCAGGTCTGCGTTCTCATCCATATCACTATTCGATTTTGTGTCGGTGATATTCCCATCAGCAACGGCAAAAATAAATCCAAAGAATTTCTCAAGACGACGGGCAGGATTATCATCAGAATCACGGAAGTACTCTGAAAGTAACTCGGCGAGTACCTGATCAAGCAATGTCTGGACAATATCGTCTTTATCCTCATAATGATAATAGACGACTGATTTCGCGATATCTGTCCGAGTAGCGATCCGTGAGATTGTCACGCCAGTATACCCACGCTCGCAAAGAACCCGAAAGGTAGCCCGAAGGATCTCAGCATGTGTATCATCGGGCGCGTTTGGCAGAATTGTTGTGTCGTCTTTCAACTGTGCTCTCTGAAAATGGATGCGTGCACATCAACCTGTCCCGTTATACGTATCGACTCGTCAGCTCATTTGAGGATTTGATTCGCTCTTGAGTGTGGAACTTACTGGTAGACAGATCATATATATCCCCTGTCTAATCGGGTATAATCACTATTCGGTGGTATAGAGATATAAAACCGAGATAATGAATGTGACCTCTGCAATCTTTGAGATGGCAACAACAGGACTGAATCCACCGTTGAAAATAAAGAATGCCACGATTGTCGCACCGGCATAGCCAGCAGCAATAAGATGCAGTTCACGTCGCCAGTATTGAGAGAGATACACGCCAATCCCACCCAGAAACCCAATTCCATTGAGGATAAATAACACAGGAAGTGTTTGCGTGAGGATGGCAGTGATCGATGAGATTCCTCCCTGAGAAAGGAATGCGATTCCAAGAACTAGATGCAAAACACCAGTCACAACTGCAGCACCGATTGCGACATATCCCACGCTGTTTGTGGGAAGTGAAAACGTTGCGGAACTATCTCGCTGTGTGGTTGACATATATAGCAGTTGGTCGCATATCGGATAATATATCGTGAAAGT
>KE356560.1:389216-392342 GCA_000415965.1 Haloquadratum walsbyi J07HQW1 | reverse complement strand
AACTGATGACGGCTCAGTGCAGTGTCGCCCTCAATGCTTGCCTGTTTATGAGCGAACCCACAATCATTTCATCGGGCAGTATTCAGCTATCTCTATCTGAATACGAATCGGCATGACGAACTCAGTGATATTATACTTTTTGTTATATATCAGTCAGCTTTAACCACTGATATTGAATGAGTAAATTGATCAGTATGTCCCAGTCGAGATTGAGTTTTATGTGTTATGTTCGCGCGTATGTGTTCCGAGAGTAAGGGAGCGGGGAGTGCAGACTCACGGCTCACTGGGGCAACTTGTGAGACCACGCCCTGGCTTCTGTAATCAATCGCCTTCACGTACCGCGGAATGTGAGAAATATGCTGATCGACGCTTCAACTACACGGTTTATTTAATTACTCTGTGCAGATACATTTGTTTTCATCCGAAACGCGGCGGTATTCCTGTTTTAAATCGGTCAGGCTTCCGGTGTCTGGCTACGAGGGGGAGAACTGTGTTTGACAATTCCACGACAGCGGGGGTATTGCGCTCTGAGACCCATTTGACGAAGAACTTCACGCCGCAGGAGCCGGTGGGTCGCGATGGTGAGACTAACCGGATTGTTGAGGCGGTGAAGCCGTTGACGCGGCAGGAAAGACCGGAGAATCTGCTGGTTCATGGACCGGCTGGTGTCGGGAAGACGACCTGTGTGCGGCATGTGTTTGATCGGTTGGAGGATGAGACATCGACTATGGCGATATACATCAACTGTTGGCAGTACGACACCCGGTCTTCGCTCCTTACGGAACTGTTGATTGAGATGGGTTATCCGGCGCCGAGGAAGGGTCGTCCGGTAGACGAGATACTGTCTCGGTTGCAGGAGTTCGTTGGGAAGAGCCGTGGGGGTGTGGCTGTTGCGTTGGATGAGTTTGATCGGCTGGGAGACCAGACCGAGGTGGTGTATGACCTAGAGATGCTGAGCAACAGTGTTGAGAGGGACTTGGGTTTGGTGATGGTATCGAACCGGGGTCCACGCCAGGTCCGTCTTGATCCGAGGAGCGAGAGCCGTCTTGACTGTTTGACACTGGGGTTTGACCCTTATTCGGAGTCGGAGCTCGTCGACATTCTCGCTCGGCGCGTGGAGCAGGCATTCCGACCTGGAGCTGTTGAGGACGAGGTTGTGGAGGTGGTCGCGGAGGAGGTGGCTTCGGATAGCGGTGACTGCAGGAAGGCTCTGGGTCGGCTGCTGAGTCTTGGGAGGTGGGCGGACAGAAACGGCTTGGACGATATTGGAACTGAGCAGTACGGCGAGTTCCGCAACCAGCCTTGAGTCTGGGCTGGATTTCTACTCCAGTTTGTTGAGGGTTTCGCGTTGTTGCTCGACTCCAGAGTGGCTGTACTTTTTTGTGGTCTCCCTTGATTTGTGTCGGAGTTGTTTGGCGGCGGTTGCAAGCCCACCTTCGGCTTCAGCGTAGTTCCCAGTCGAATGGCGGATGCTGTATGGCGAGAGGTCGCGGTTTTCGAGGTCGAATCCGGCTTCTTTGGCTATGCTTCGGAAGACGGTTCGGAAGCTGTCCTTGTCGTACCGGTTTCCATATTTAGTGAGCCACAGTGCATCCCGTCCGTCGTACTTCTGTTGTGCGCTGCGCTCCTGCAGCCACCGGTCTAGAATCCTCGTTGTTTCGTCCTTCAGTGGGCAGATCCAGTCTTCCCGGTTCTTGGCAGCGTCCTCCTTTGGGACTCTAACGACGCCGTTCTTGAGGTCGAGCCAGTCTGTGTTCATCCGGTTTATTTCGCAGGGGCGAGCACCGATGTCGAGCGCGACGTAGATCATTGAGGGGTATTTGAACGAGTTGGCGTCGAGGAAGTCTCTCTTGGTGATCTTGGAGGCGGGTTTCTGGAGTCTTTGTGCTAGCTTCTTTTTCCAGCGTTCGCATTCGTCCGGTGAGAGACTGTTGTAGTGGGGGATGGTCTCGTAGTCCATCGCGGCTTCTCGGAGTTGTGTGCGTTCTTCGCGGGTGAGGTATTCGCGGACCTGGTAGTTGGTGGAGGGGTCGGAGAACTCGATGGTGGGGTTCCATTCGATGTCGCGGTTCTTCTCGTTTCGGAGGTATTTGAAGTACTTGTGGGCGGCTTTCTGGTAGTGGCAGGCGGAGGGTTCGGATATGTCGTCGCGTTTCGCCAGTGCTTTCATCCAGTTGTCTGCTTCGTCAGTTCCGATGCTGGTGGTGTATCTTTGTTGTCGGTCCCAGATGAATCGGAAGAACAGGTCGAGGCGGTTCATAGTGGTTTTGACGACTGAGTCGCTGTATCCATCTGCCTTGCTTGGATTCTTTCCTTGGTAGTCGAGCCATTCTGCGAGGCTGCGACGGAACTCGCGGTAGTCGATTTCTTGACGTGGATTGAGGTATTCCCTGCTTTTCTCGGTGACAAGAGGGATTCCTCGATGTCTGTTGTCGGGTTCGTATTGTTCATTTACCACGCGAGACCACCTCTGGCTTCATCATACTATGTGTAAGATGAAGAACATTAATATTATCGAGCCTTGTCCACCGTTTTGCGACAGAATCGCATGACGTCGAGGAGGTGTGTCTGAGCACCCCGGGCACTCGTTCTTTGAACATGGTTTTTCTTTCACCGACGAAGAGCCCGGTAACTACAGGACAGAGAAGGGGGAGACAGCCTGAGGCGGGATTTGAACCCGCGCTCTCGTCCTTACCAAGACATTGATATATTACGTGGTCTAAAAACGGCAATTTCGCCGTCTTTTTACCAACATATATCCCCGAATCACTTCAGATCACGCCGCCGTCTTGCACTCTGCTGTATTCTCCGTAGCTAGCCGGTCTCTTCGTCAACATAGTATTATCCTGTACATGCTTGAAACACCGAGTAAGCGTCCTGTCAACATGAGCACTAATACTAATTTACCTTCTCAATCTTCTCCGAATAATCTCTCCGACAACGACTTACATAGGTCAAAATTTTCTTGACCTAATTGATGATTTGGGTTAGCAACCACCTCCCCCTCAATTTCTAGCTGCGGAGATGACCCTGCAGAAGTAATTCGAGCAGTGTACCAAATTACACCGTTGAGATTGCTATCTAGCCGGTCCCAGCCTGCTAAGCTCGTGTCTCTGTCTCTACCGG
>KE356560.1:387057-389166 GCA_000415965.1 Haloquadratum walsbyi J07HQW1 | reverse complement strand
CGCCGCGGTGGAGATGAGTGCTCAACGCATCACGATGATAAATGCCAATAAACGCAAACAGACATGTTGAGACTGGAAGTCCAATCCACGCTGCCATCGAGAGTCGGTAAAATAAGATCTTTACTTGGAGAGTTGTCGCTGTGAACTTTACTGTCGACATCACCAACCACCAGAGCGATACTCCAATGATTATACCGGCGAATCGACCCGTCAGGTAATCGCCTGACCGACGACATCTTTGAAGAAGCGCATATCCTGCATAAATTAACCCTGCAGTCAGTATAAGACTGAAATACACTACTGTCGGAAATTGGAGGCTCATGAGATCTGACCTCCGTTGGGTCTAGTTGACCTGCAACCGAGTCTCATACACGTTACTATCATAACAATTGGTTTTATTGATACCATTACCCGCTGTCGCGATACTCACTATGGTGAGCACCGCTGTCCTCTATTGATATGTGTCACTCTTAGTATGCACGTGTATCATGTGATATAATACTAACGCCCACGAAATCAATCGTTTCGCTGACGAAGGGGAGAAGTTAGACACTCATACGCTGGATATGAGATCCATGTGGTGTCGGTAAAGATAATGACTGACAGAGATAATTGGTATAGAGCTTGCTTCACTACGCTCTATGGTCTTCATAACCTGAGGAGAAAAGCTAATTTATCCACTGTATATCACCGAGAGCACGCAGTTGCTGATAGTTGACCGGCGATCAAATACGAATACGAATACGAACACGAACACGGATATACATACATGAGTCCCGAGTAGGCGCGCAATCTTCACATCCACGGGGAATTTACTCTCTAAAGAGTGAGACGAGATCAGGTTGAATACTGAGTGTATCTCATCAACACCAATTGCTTAAAACAGGATAGCCACTGCTAGTGTCATTGTTATATCGTGTATTTTCTTGTTAATGTGAAATTCTACAATTGAACTATAATATATATGATATGATGGGTATATGTTCACCCAGCCGTATGTCATTACTAGGTACTTGATTGCGTATACAAAGCAATGGACTGCAGTGTTCCGCTCAATAGTATCACGCCGGCTGACCTCTTTTCAGTCACGTCTACCCAGATAAGCGGGGCTCCCTTAGCACGACCTCTCACCCTCGATGCTGGTATAATCTATTCGTCATGTATCGCTCAAGAGACACTTAGCGGCAACGCGATTGACTCTTTCAGTAATTACGTTTCTGTGAATAACTTTATTATATCATAGAGAAACACGGAGGACGGAGAGGTGAGTGAGTATTGATTGTTGCCAGCATCATCATGATTGTTGGGTTGACATTGGGTGCTCTTGCTGCGCAGATCAAGGGCTATCGGTTAGGTGGCGTGATGGTTCTCCCGATACTCGCGGTATATACGCTTCGTGAATTTTTCACTCCGGTGATCTTTCTTTCCGGCACGGTAGTCGCTTGGATCTCGTTGTGGGTACTTCAAGAATATACCCTCAATTATGGTCGTCAGCTGTTTTTATCTGCTATTATTGTTGGTGTGGTCACGACGATCATGACCGGATATATGTTCTCAGAGGCATTTCCAAATCAACTCTCGTTCGAGAACAGTGAAGCGATTGCCACTATTTTTCCTGGAATCACGGCGTTCAATCTCATGCGAGTGAACCCTGAAACCCGTCGTGCAGAACTTCTCGTCATGGGTTGTGGCTACCTCGCGCTCATAGCTATCGGGGGGCTGTTACTCTTGGCGCTCGCAGGTCTTGCAATCCCGACGCCCCCTCTCCTCACGTTGTCAGCCAGTGATATCACCACCTGGATCGAAATCAAATCACATGCCAGCGCGTATCCAGCGGTCATCCCCGGTTGGGTTAGTCTCATCCTTCTCCTCGTGACTGTTGTTATATATGAGGGTTTTCAGCGGCGATATGACCACCGTCTTGTTGGAATCATAATAATTCCAACATTATGCTTCTTCAGTGTGCAGTCCACTTCGACGGTTATTATCTACGCTATTGGCGCGACTGCTGTCTTCTACGTCGTTAGCTACATCCAACAGATGACACTTTTCTATGGGCGGGTCCTGCTCACAATATCGATTCTCCTCGGCACCATCTTCAGCCTCATG
>KE356560.1:383594-387007 GCA_000415965.1 Haloquadratum walsbyi J07HQW1 | reverse complement strand
CAGTCTCGTTTGTCGTACGGTTTGTTCCTGACTGAGAGTGAGTTGTCTCGTCGGATTCCGCTTGTTCTTTCGTAGCATCTGTGTTGTCACCAAGCAGTCTTGATATCACACGAGCGATTCGACCGCCGCCACCGCCACCACCGCCTGTTCTAGTTTCTGTATTGATAATCGTCTCATCCGGGGTTTCTACTGACTGCGCATCGCTTCGAACACGTCCAATCGCGTAGCCTTCGATTGTTTCAATCCCCGGACGTGTGTCAACAGACTGGAGGATAAATGACGTATCAAGTGTCATCGAAGAAGCGTTGATAAGCGTCTCCCAGGTGTGAGTACTCCCAACAGTTGCACTGACTGTCTGGTTGAACGCAGACCGTGAATTATTGGAGCGAAGATGGATCGATATTTGTGTTCCCGGTGCAACAGTCGCTGTTCCAGTAATTAGCTGTTGTGGCGCCGGTAGGACGGAGAATCCAGAATCAATCTGCACCTGCCCTGGAAGAACTTCGGTGCGTATCTGTTGTACTGTTGAATTCGACGCAGTTGTTTGATGACGCAGCGAAAATGTCGCGAGTAACTCTTTTTTCGGATGCTCTGATGCAAGAACTGATCCATTCGATTCCGTTGTATTCCTGACTGAGACAGGGTGTTGGTCAATAGGGGATGGAACCTGCATCCCGAGATAGTACGTTTCATTTGCGATATCAGTAACCACCCATGTGTGTTCATCCGATCGAATATCGAGTGTCGAATTCTCACGGCTGAGCTTTGCATCTGTATGCATCACAACACTGAGTCGAAACGCATCATCGTCGGGATCACTCAGTAACGTACGAAACGCGTTCGCCCGTGATGTCTCAGTGCCCCCGAGACGTCCACTCAGTCCACTAGCAACAAGTTCATATACGATCGTATCACCGTGAGCAACGGTTTCAACAGATGTCATTCGATTTGTCTCAATTGCATTATATATCTCTGCGAGCGTTCTAGTCTGTGTGCCTGCAGGAACAGTATACAGTTGAAATCGCTCGATTGCCGGTGGATTCAATTGTAATGTTGCGCGATCACTCGGATTCCCTGTCGCATGAGTATGATTCCAGACTGTCAGTTCATACTGTCCAGATGAGAACACTGCGTTTGACTCTGCGTCCGTCTCAGTTTTATTGACGGTATCTGATATCGATGTATCCTCATTCAGGACGACATCGATACTATCATCCGATCTGGACGCGTTTGTATCCCCAATTTTCACTCCCATTCCATCGTCGATGGTAAACACTGATCCGGCGGTATCAACACCAAGCGCCTGCTGATTCGCAGCGTATGTATTAATCCGGGGTATGATGATGCCATCGCCGTTCCGGTCGTGAACAACTGCGGTCGCGCGTGTGGTATCAGCATCACCGTCACTGCCACTACCACTCTCAATGGTATTTCTGACTTCAATCGTGGCTGTCTCGTTTGCACCAACCCTGATCGGGATTGAGACAATGTTACCGCGCGTATCAGTATACACCGACTGTGTGAATGCTGCAGTCGTCTCTGTACTTCGCTGAAGATTGATCACGTTACTGCTGGTCTGTACCCCAGTTTCGGTATCTTTTCCGACGACTGTGTATGCTCCTGGTCTGAGGTCAACCAGTGCAGTAGGTTCAAACGCAAACGACCCAACGCCATTCGAATCGATTTCTGTTGTTATGTTCACGAGAGGTGTTTCAGACTCATCAGTGAGCGTGAGTGTAATCTCTCGTGGTGTGTCAACAGCAGCTGTGACACGTCCGTTCAGCCCCTGTGTGAGTATAGCTACTGTCTCTGTCTCATTGAGTGTCACAGCGAGTTCTAGTGATTGAACAATGAGGGTCGTCTCATCGCCTCGATTGGATCGAAGTGTATACTGTCCCGATTCGTAGCGACTCGGCTCGAACACAGCAAGTTGGCTTCCCTCCCCTGTTTGGACCTCTTCGATTGTTACTCCAGTGTCTCCAACAACGGTGATTGTCTGTGTTATCTCACCCGAACCAAGCACTCCCGTGAGGATAGCCACTGGCTGTGATTTTGCTGATTCGAGTATCTCTGTCCGTTCATTCGCAGTCGATATAGTCTGCTCTATCAGACGGACGTTATGAACACTTGCGTCGAGTGTCTCACCCGTTGTCGTGGTTTGCACCGCAGCAAGTTCAACTAAAATCTCATCTGTTGGTTTTAATCGCGCTGACGTTGCGAGGAGTATCTGTCCAGTTTCTGCCCCGTTCTGCAAGAGACGAGCGGTTTCTGTGACATTTCGTCCATTGATGCGGACAGCAAGGTCAACCCCAAACACGAGAGGATCGCCGTTCCGAGCACTCACAATCGGTGCGTTCATCGGCAGTTCGATGATACTCCTAATGTCACTCGGAAGTTGGTCAATATCATCTGCGTGAATCCCTGTTGCGACTCCAGCATTGAGACGTGGGGCTGGTGCTTGCGGTGTCTTTGGGGCAGGTGTTGCCGTACCCCCACTCGTTGCCCCACCTGTCGCATCGCCATCTGTATCGGTGTCACCGCTCCCCCCATCGTCACCAGTTGATGTTGCTGGAGGCGGTGTCGATGTGGGTGTGGGTGTCGGCGTCGGTGTCGACGTACTAGTCGACATTGGCGTTGAGGTTGATGTCGGCATCGGTGTTGTCGTTGCGGATGGTGTTGTGGTCGGTACCGGTGTCGCGGTTGGCGTTGGTGTCGGTGTGACCGTCGAGGTTGGAGTTGGAGTCGGCGTTGGCGTTGGTGATGGTGTCGGCGTGCTGGTTGGCGTCGGTGTTGCAGTTACAGTCGGGATCGGGGTTGCCGTCGACGTTGGTGTGACTGTGGCGGTTGGTGTTGGACTTGCAGTTGCAGTTGCGGTCGCAGTCGGAGTTGGAGTTGGAGTTAATGTAGGTGTTGAGGTCGCTGTCGCTGTTGGGGTTGGTGTCGGAGAATGTTGTGCACTAAACGATGCAGTATCTGTTCGATGTTCCTGTGCGTTCGCATCATAATACCGGACAGTGACTGTGTCCCCATCTCCTGCGTTGAGTGTTCCCAGCGCGTCTGTCTGACTGATATCGATTGTTCCGGTGAATGTTGTGCCGCTAGTGTGTGATAAGCTGACAGTCTCGCCTCTATTATATTTTAGATCATCCAAAAAACTCGTTTCGCCCTCAAACGAGACTGTAACGGTATTGTTCTGGTTTTTTTGGACAGATTTAATGGAATTTGATCCAAGTCCGTTGTATTCAAAAGTTAGATCAGCATTGTTTATGATAGTATCCTCATTTCTCTCCGAGACTGGATGATCAGTCGTATACTGCGTTATTCCACTTTCCAGAGCTTTTTCCTCAAATATAGATTTCTCAGTATCAGACGCAATATTTACACTATAATTCACATTTGTTGATAAATTAGCA
>KE356560.1:300432-383574 GCA_000415965.1 Haloquadratum walsbyi J07HQW1 | reverse complement strand
GCGTTGGAGTCGGCATCGGAGTTGGAGTGGAGGAAGGTATTGGTGTTGGTGTGGATGTAGGCGTTGGCGTTGGAGTGGGTGTTGGTGTCGGAGTCGGAGTGGAGGTAGGTATCGGTGTTGGTATTGGCGTAAGCGTTGGAGTCGGCGTTGGTGTTGGCGACGGCGTTGGAGTCGAAGTTGGAATTAATGTAGGTGTCGGAGTCGGTGTTGGTGTGGCTGTAGCAGTTGGGGTTGGCGTCGACGTTGCTGTCGGTGTGGCTGTAGCGGTTGGGGTCGCCGTTGGTGTCGCCGTCGGAGAGTTTTGCGCGCTAAATGATGCTGTGTCTGTTCGATGTTCCTGTGTGTTCATGTCGTAATACCGAACAGTGACCGTGTCACCATCCCCTGCATTGAGTATTCCTAGCGCGTCTGTCTGACTGATATCGATTGTTCCAGTGAACGTTGTGCCGCTAGTGTGTGATAGAGTGACAGTTTCGCCTTTATTATATTTCACGTCATCGAAAAGATCTGTCTCACCCTCGAACGAGATTGTAATGGTATTATTCTGGTTTCTCTGGACAGATTTAATGGAATTTGATCCAAACCCACTGTAATCAAAAGTCAAGTCAGACTTGTTTAGTATGGCATCCTTGTTTCTGTCCGAGACTGGATGATTAGTAGTATACTGCGTAATTCCACTTTTTAGAGCTTTTTCTTCAAATATAGATTGCTCAGTGTCAGACATAATATTCACAATATAATTCATATCCGTCGACAGGTTAGCATCATCAAGTGTGACACGAACATTATCATTCTCATAATAGAGATTTCTATCAAGTGTAATACTGCTTTGATCTGTCGTTGAGGCAGAACCGCTGCCAATTACATACCAATTTCCTGCGATGAGACAGAGGATAATAAACAATGCAATCGTTCGTCCGTGTTCATGAGCTACCATTTATGAATTCAGTTGTGACTCTCTTTAGCTTCAGTGCGTTTCTGGTACAACTGGCGCGCCACAGAGAAATAGCGCCGCCGTCCGCGTATCTGCGTGAGGTACAGATTCCGAATCAGTGATATATACCTTCCGTTTGTGACTGGGTGACAAAATTCAATAAACGTGTGATTACGATGCGAATAAGTTCTCAATCCGATATTCAATTCAGATGAATGTGATGGAAAGGTCAAATATCACAATATCAACATAACCTCGTTCTCAGAATTGAGTATCGAATCTCACTATCCGTGGTTCAAATTAAGCGATACAGCGGAGTATACGGTGTTTTTCACCCTCGCGCGGTCATGCTCACAGTCTTCGCGTTGTTCTGTAAATCCGGAGGTACATATTGGAAAAGGGCAACACTGACGCGCATGGATTCCGCAGATGACGCACTCGCTGCCCGTCTTGATGCTGTCGAACGCGCTGTCAGTGAATCAACGATGACTGATCCAATCGATTCAGTTGGTGAGTCACCGAATCATAACGGTGGGGTAACGCTCTCATCGGTGCCGGATCTCCATGCTATTGACACCCCTGCTGGCATCGAATATAATGATTCAAATTCAGAATCAGCCGTCGGTGAGAATACTGTTGGACCCGAAGACACGCCGCCCGCTCCCGAGACGAACGGGAATAGATCTTCATCCTCATCGGTGTCAAATGAACAGACGTCGGCCACAGCGACGGACACAGACACAGACGCGGACACAAGCACAGATGCAGAGATTACAACCCGAGTTGGAGATATTGAATCACGTCTCAACTCGATTACCGGTGAACTGGCGGCTATCCGCGGACTCATTGAGAGTGTAACTGCGATTGATGAGGCGGTCGAACAGCGAGCAAATATCGCGCTTGCGAAAATTGAGGCAATTGAATCAGAACGTGGAGAAGACACAACGCAGAACACAACAACAGAATCGGAGACAGTACACTCAAAAAGACAATACGGGAAGCATGAAACCTCGGCTGAACCGTCATCGACGACCAATTCAGATCAACTATCACACGAGACGTCAACGTGTGCGGTTTGTGGAGAGACGCCAACACCAACCGCACCACGTCATTCGGGAAGTCGTGACGCGGTCAAACAACGATCAACACCGCAGTCGACGGCGACGGAAGACACACCCACGAGAAGTAAAAGTACTACCGGGAGTGAACCGCAGTCTCATCAAGACCACACTGTATCAGAACGAGAAGAGCTAACAGAAAGTTACACTGATGATACGGAGACGACATCATTAGCTGCTCGTCTTCGTGCAGCGTTTGAGTGATCCGACTGGTCATTGCGGTTGCGTTACTACTTGCAACGATGGCAATTGCAATCCCCGCGGTTACAGATGCAACACAAACGCGTACAACGACCGAGTATGACGCTGCTGTGAATCGAATCGAGCGCGCTGGTCATACACTGGTTATGAACGAGGATGTAACGCGGACACAAGCCCATGCAGCGACACGTCGTGTTGAGATAATAATTCCTGCAGAATCATTCACCACACCGGAAACTGAATTTGTGGCTATCGGTGGATCGCCCGAGACAACCGGAAACCAGCCAATAGTCACATACGCACTCGCAGAAATGTCGGCGAAAACACCGCCTATCCGGCGTGTGATTTCACTTCCTGTGCCGATTCGAACGCCACAGGGACCTGTCGTATTTCGATCAGCAGGTTCTCACAGTATTACTCTTTCACTCGTTCGTGAGCGATCACGCACGGTGATTGTCATTACACGCGGGTGAGTATTCGTTAAACGTTTGAGAGTGGATCTCACTGAGTCCGAAGCAGATACGATAGTGCTTCGAGCGCTCTGGAATTGAGTGGCGAGCGCGTCTGTCTATGAACTGCGAGTTACGTGGCTACATCTGCATCTATGTTATATTGTGCTTACACTTATACCGATATTTCAGACTCACATACATGTACAAACGCATGGGAGCACAGCCCGATACTCAAATAATATCCCGTCACCACGCAGCCTATGTCGATCATACCGGCTACGGTTGCAACTGCTATCGATGCACGTCTGAGACGGGTACTGCCATCGTCAGTGTATGCGTATCTGTCATCCGTCATTCCAGCGTCGGCAATTGGAATGAATGCATCATCTAATAGTTCAAATGACGCAGACACTCGGTGTCACTGTCATGTGGCTGTTGAGACACCGACTGGAACCGGGATGGCTGATTTGAATCGGAATCGGAATGAACTCATTGTTGATGCAACGGACTGTTCGGGGAATGGTGACCTCGCGTCTGCACCTGCCTGTCGGGGGACCGTCATCGATGCACTCACACAAAATGATGTAAGCGTTATCCGAACGATTTCTGATGGTATTGAGCGAGCATACGTAGATGATGCTGCGGTCACACTCCGAGCAATTGGGCGGTTTATCGAGCGTGTTCGATTTCATGACCCAGAGATAGCCACCCGCGCTCAAGAGGACCCTGTGAAAACTGCATACCACGCAACAGGACGGGCAGGCGCTGTTGCAGATATCGCCGCAGAGACAGGGTTTGATTCACTCATGGACACAACAGTCGAGACAGCACTCAGCCCGTTTGTCGCTCCGACACTGTCTCGATCACATCTTGAACGCTCGCCACCACCGGATGCAACGCTTCTCGACGTTATCGACCTCTCGACTGACGCAACAGCCCGGATATATTCTATTGGTGCGAACGTCAATAGCAATATTGAGCAAAAACAGTATTATCATCTTGAGCCGGCGTGTCAGACCCTCAGCGCAAACGCGATTCATACACTGGCAATGGCATATGAGTGTCTAGGAACCGGTGCGATTGATGACGGTGCTCGGGCACCAGGTCGTGCCGTCCGATATGTTGTCACTCATGGAGATTCTGTTCCTGTCGAAACGCTGACTGCGATTTTGACTCGTCATACTCGAGGACTTGGGGTAATTGAGCATCTTTTTGCGGATGATTGCATTTCGGATGTGATTGCGTCATCACCGGTCACTGAAACACCGCTTCGAGTCGTTCGTGACGGTGAGCGGATGACGACGAATATCCGTCTACGACCATCCGGTGCAGCCACACTTGCCTCGCGATTTCGCCGTGAAAGTGGTCGTGCGTTCTCCCGAAGCTCACCGACGCTTGATGCAACTGTCACTGCCGAGACCGGTCGACAAATCAGGATTGCAGGAATTACAGCCCCAGCGAGTGATGGACTTGGGTTTGCATTCCGCGCTCGCGATACCACTCCATGGACACTCACTCGATTGCTCACTGTTGGATCACTTACCCCCGCTGCAGCCGCATTCCTGTCCGTTGTGACCGCCCGTGGTGCCGCAACAATCGTTGCAGGAACCCGCGGTGCTGGCAAAACAACACTACTCGGGGCGCTCCTGTGGGAGCTGCCACACATAACTCGCCTTGTTAGCGTCGAAGATACGCCTGAGCTTCCCGTTGAAGCACTACGTAATCATGGTCGGGATGTACAACCACTGTACACTGAGACAGACACAACTGGAATCACTGCAGCGGCATTTACTCCGACTGCTGCACTTCGAACAGCACTGCGACTTGGGAATGGCGCGCTTGCAATTGGTGAAGTTCGTGGTAAAGAAGCAGCAGCACTGTATGAGGCGATGCGCGTTGGCGCACACAGTCATGCTGTCCTTGGAACAATCCATGGTGATTCTGGCGTCGCTGTTCGTGAGCGAGTCGTTTCAGATCTTGGAGTACCAGCCTCTGCATTCAGTGCCACAGACCTCGTTGTAACCTGTGCTCGTCGCGGTGATGACCGATTTGTATCTCAGATCGAAGAGGTTCGAACCGGTGAGACAACTGAGGATATTCAGTTCGTGTCATTATTCACCCGAGTTGATGGGGAACTCACCTCAACCGGTGTGATCGAACGTGGAGATAGCCGTATGATCGAACGTCTCTGTCGGGGGACAACGGATTCATACGCTGATCTCCGGACGGCGCTCGCTGACCGTCATGAAACACTCGAACGGCGTGCTGAGATTAATTTAATCGACCCAAAGCAGGGTGCTGTCTCGTGGTCGAGGGAAACGACAGACAGAGTTCCAGCTCCGAGTGAATGATGCGACGAAACGTTATTTCCGACGACACTGTGAGTCGAATTGAAACCCTCACAGAGGTGCTTGTCAGTCACTATCCAGGAGATGTCACACCGACACCTGAGCTCGTGCGGGCGCTCGCGTTTCTAAACGCATCTCTCCACCCAGAGACGATCATCGCCGCTGGATACCTGCTTGCGGTTCCCGTTGCAATCAGTAGTTTTCTCCTGTTGAGTGCAGGGATGGTTCTGGTTGGCACGACTCTTTCTTTGAGAACAGTTGTGATTGCATTACTTCTGGCGGGTGCCATTGGAGGTGGCGTAACGCATCTCACTCACACACTTCCAATTGCACTCGCAACGCTGCGTCGCACTCGTGCACTCGGGGCGGCACCGGGGCTTGTTGGTCGGATTGGTCTTCGACTCCAACTTGATGATCCACCAGAGCGTGCATCTGCATTCGCTGCACGGACTGGAACAGGACCACTTGCAGAAAGTCTACAGGCGCATGTTAATCGAACAAGTCCGGGTCCGACAGCTGGGCTGATGAGCTTTGCGACGGAGTGGGAACCTTGGTTTCGTCCACTCGAGCGTTCGCTCACCTTACTCCGGGCAGCGGTCGATACCCCGCCTGCAGATCGCACTGACGCGATTGAAAGTGGAATTGATGCCGTCCTCTCTGGGATCCGCTCAACAACGGCTGGGTTTGCGGGGACAGTCCGTGGACCGGCAAGTGGTTTGTATGCGTTTGGTGTGTTGCTTCCGCTTGCGCTCGTTGGAGTTCTCCCAGCCGCCCGAGCCGGTGGTGTCTCCATCCCAACGGGTGCATTCGTTTTATTCTATGATTTTCTGCTTCCCATCGGGCTATGCGTCGCAAGTGGGTGGATACTGCTTCAGCGTCCGGTTGCGTTCGCCCCGACACAGATTCCACGCTCACATCCCGCGCTCCCGACTGGCGGTGTCCGTGGGATTGGTGCTGCATCAATCGGTGCTGTTGTTGGATGGGGTGTCGGTTCGACAATCGTCCCATGGGGTGGTCCAATCGCTGCCTGTGGAATTGGAGTTGGTGCCGGGCTCACCGTCCAATATCACCCTGCCGCGGCAGTTCGAAAGCGAGTTGCAGATATTGAATCGGGGCTTGCAGACGCAACGGCGGTGATTGGGCGGCGTGTCGGAGCCGGTGAGGCGGTCGAAACATCACTGACCGCTGCTGCGGATGCAACGATTGGTGAAACAAGTGCTATTTTCAATACAGCCGCCGGTGTCCAACGTCGCCTTCGTGTCGATATTCAGCAAGCGTTCTTAGGTCCATACGGTGCGCTTTCGGATGTCCCCAGTGATAGAGCGCGTGCAACGGCTGTTCTTATCGGGGTCGCAGCACGAGAAGGGCGACCTGCTGGTAAAACACTTCAGACACTCGCCGATCATCTGCGGACGGTACAACAAACAGAATCAGCCGCACGACGTGAACTTGCGAGTATTACCGGAACACTCAGTCACACAGCAGCACTGTTTGGACCGCTTGTGGGTGGAGCAACAGTTTCGATGGCGACAAAAATGGCTGAGACAAGCGGTTCAGCCGATTCGATGGGTGCAACAACAGGACTGGCTCTGTCACCATCACAGCCTCCAACTGTTGGATCCACCGTTAGTGGTGCAACAGCAATTCCACCAGAGATACTTGGGATTGCCGTCGGAATCTATATTCTGCTCTTAGCAGCTATCCTTACGATTCTTGCAACAGGACTCGAACGAGGGCTTGAACGCTCGCTTGTCGGATATCGCGTTGGACTCGCAGTTCTTTCGGGAACGGTTGCGTATTTTACTGCATATATCGGCGCAACAGCGGTGTTTTAATCAACCCGGACACAGCGATTTGTCGGGTTTATCCGGATCGATATGGCTCAAACGGGGATAATCAGATAGCTGAGTGATGACGATAGGACAGGTCGTTGTGAGATGATGAAGGATCGGACTCTGAGGTGCAGGTTGATATATGACACCGCAACCACTCTCAGCATGTTCAACATCCCGATTGACGCGTGGTATGCTTGGATTGGACTTTCGATTGCGAGTATTGCACTGATTGGTGCTGTCAGTGGTCTTCCAACGACAAAGCCACCAGATGCAGCGGCTGTTGCGACGACAATTGACCGCGTTGGGGCAGCAGAGTATCCCGCGACAGCCGAACACCCAGTCAGTGCGGATGCAATTTGGCTTGGAACATATCGGATTGGACTAAAATCAGATGCTGGCACTGCTCATGCAACGCTCGCATTTGGTCCGATTACACCCGTTTGTTCGAATTCGAATCACTCGAGTGAGAATCGCCTTTGTGATATTCTCTATGGCTCACCACCGGCATACGTCTTTGACTCAGAGACGGCATTTCTCGACGCAGTCACGACTGCACAAACGAATGGGACGGATGTCGCATGGCGTCCGGTCGATGGTCCGGTTGTCATTCGACGCGTTTCGTGGAATAATGAATCTGTGGTGCTTGTAGGAGTGTAATATGCGTCCTCGAAGATCACTGTTGTCGCTCTTTCGATCGGTATTATCGATTGATACTGCGATTAGTAGGTTCCATCTCGATTCTCATACTGATTCCAATCAGTGTCGCGCACAGACATCACCGATTGTTGCTTTGATTGCACTATTTGTCGTGTGTGTGGGTGTATCGCTGTATGCAACGACACTCACAGACATCTTCCAATCGACGTCTGATCGTGAACTTGCTGGACCGACTGCAGACCGTATTATCGATATTCACGCACCTGGTGGTGTGCTTGACCCGACTCAGGTGAATGTCACCCCCACGTCAGGATCGACGTCTATTCCTCACGGGTATCAGACGAATATTTCAATTCACACTGACTCTCAGAAATGGCAGTATGGACCACACCCACCAAGTCATGACACTGATAGCACTAATACTGATAGTGTCACCCGTTCGATTGGTGTTGCTGTCAACAGCGGTGTTGATTGGGGGATCATCATCGTCCGAGTGTGGCAATGAATGCAGCCGTTGATGCGCTTGTTTGCATGGCTCTCATTACAGCTGCGATTGCAGGCGTCCTCACTGTTGACCAATCACCACCAACGCGAATTGACCGCGCTGACACCATCGCTAATACACTTACGACGACCACCACGACCATCGAGTACTCACCGACGCTCGAAATCGATGACTTCGACAGTCGATTAGTCTCTCCTGAGCAGTATCGTCTCACTCGCCGGACGCATGACACCCTTGCCGGACTTATTGCCCGTGCAACGATTAGTGGAACTCGAACACAAAAAGCGCAGCTAACGCGAATAGATGATGATTTTCGCCTTCGGGTTCGCAACGCTGTCCGCGCTCGAACAGGCGGGCGTGTCCGTGTTGATGCCCGCTGGGTACCATATCCAGGGTCGCCTCTATTCGCTCATTTCAGTGTTGGTCCACGACCACTGTCACAGTCTGATACTGTACATACCGCGACGGTGAACATCCCTGTCGGCGTTGCACCAGTTTCAATCGAGACGCACGACCAGTTTCGAACCCTTGGCACTGCGGTTGCTGCCCGTCTGGTTGCTGTTGTCGTTCCACCAGGATCAACACGAGTCATGATGCGTGATGATGAACCAGGAATAACCCTTACTCGATATCGCTATGCCCGACTACAATCACTCACCAATGCATCGCTTGCTGAACCGTTAGCAACAGAGAATACCACTGAGGCAAATGCCCGACTGACAGCGGCGCTTGCTCCGGAAATTACGAGTGATCTTCAACGTCGATATAAGACACCGGCAGTAGCAACTGAGGCGGTATCGGTGACAACGGTTGAGATTATTATTCGAACATGGGGTCATGGTGGTGAATCCTGATGAGTCGCTCAATTGGCTCTGATGATCGTGCCCGGGTTCCATTCGCGCTTGTTGGTGTGCTTTTGCTCGTTGGGAGTTCGATGATTACGTTTTCACTTGCGACACCCGGGGCAGCACCGGTTGACCGGACAGCCGATGCGGTTGCCGACCGTGTTGATGCTGAGACAACTGCTGCCCTCCGTGGGGCGATTCGTCGTGCAGCCCATGCTGCAGCCCGCGAGCCTGTGACGATTCCTGCTGAGAGTGCTGCTGGGCGGGCGCTTGGGACGACTGCCCCATTTCGTCGGGCGCTTGAGTTGAGAATCTATCTGCAAGCGCGCGAGGCGCTCATGAACGTCGAACATCAACGTGGTCGGAGTGCTGCACACGTTACACTCCCACAGCATGATGATATTGACACATTACTCACACAGGTTTCTGTCACCGGTGTTGATGATGGCACCGAACTCCAAGCGACAATCCGAGGAATACAGCTAACAGTTATGCGCGATAACCGTATCATCGATACGCGTATCATTAATCGAACGATGACGGTCGCGGTCCCTGTTCTTGCACTACATGATCAGACAGTGAAATTTCAAGGTCGACTCGATGCTGATGCACTTACAGGTCCGGGTCTTGCCCGACGGACAACAATCGGATTAAATGCAATCACACAGGCTCGCGGACTCGGGCAATACGCTGGTGCACCAATTGGGAATGTCTTATCGAATTCACATGTAACACTCTCAACGAACGCTGGGCTTGTTGACTCACAGCGGGCGGTTTTTGGGCGGAGTGATCCCGATGCTGCTGCAGGACTCCGAGTAGCAACACTCAATACGGGAATCAATGATGTTCTTACCCCGCTGACACCCCCGCGTGTCGCCGCTGCGGTTACCGGTGCAGTCCCAGGAGCAAATGCTCCTGAACGATTACGCGTGCGCCAAACGAAATCAAAGTACCCCGACCCAGTTCCCTCCGCAGAACAGACGATTACGGTCGGGGTGAATGGGACGGCTGATTCAGCATTTCTCGCCGTTCTCCGAGGAACAGATACCACAGCATCGTATGAGCAGATAAGCCAAACCGGCTACACGGCATGGGCGCAACTTATGACTGATGTCGATGTGCAGTGGCAGGGGCGTCCAACAGCACCTGACTCGCCAGGACCAAACTGGACGCTCGCTGAGACAGATGTCTCACGCGAGGTGACTGTGATGCCCGCCTCTCCTACGCGGGTGAGCCCTCGATTTCGCGATGGAATTGGACGGCAGACAATCAGTATCGCTGCACGGTCGGTAACAGTCGATTCAACGGTGAAATGGACATGGCAGACACCAGAGAAATCACCTCGAATAACCACGGATTCGTGGCGTCAGCGCTCGCATATCCAGATACACCTCACGGGGAGAGTCGTACCTCTCGCGGTTCCGACGCGTGGGATTTTCCCCAGTTTTGAACCCGGTGGAGCAATCAACGGTCCGAATCTCGTTGAGACGACTGAGGCAGCGCAGAAGCTCTTGAGAGATAATGGTGGCTACGACGATATCGCACGACGAGCGGCAGTAAATGGTGATGTTACCGCAATTCAAACAGTCAGCGGTCGCCGACCACCGTCACTTTCGACATGGGTGTATGAGGATGTGAGTTCTCTTCGTGAGAAGGTTCGCACCATCTCAGTGGTAGTCAGCGGTGATGATATCGCAACAGGACAAACAAACCCTGCAGCACGACTCACAAACAGCCTCCAGCGTCAGCGATATGCGCTTATTGACCCACCACGGCGGTATGACGGCGTTGCTGACCGCGTTCGCGTCGCAACGCGAGCGGCATATATTGACACTGTCATTGCCCATCTTGAAAAACGATCAGAACAGACAGCAAAGCAAAATGCCGGGATCACAGATGTGCTCGATGTTCCGAGAATATCTGCATCCCGGATAAACAAACTTGCAGGGCTGACTCCAATGGCTCCGCCACCTCGTCGAACACTTGGCACTGCCGGTGGCGTTTCTGGTCCGCTGAGTGTCATTCCCGACGGTGATCCCGCATACCTTGGAGTGAGCCCGGTTAACGCAACGCTTGTCGATGGAATAACTGATGAGACATCGTACATTCCACTTGCAGCGCGCAATCAGAATGTGTTTGCAATTCCATATGCTGATGCAGCCGATACAGTCGTCTCACAGATTTTCGGCGCTGGAGGGCGTGTCTCACTCCAGACAGCCGGACAAGCACTGATTGCAGCAGATAATCGTCTTGCTGTTGCCCCAGATGCAACCTTACGCACCCGACGTAACACACTCGAAGCAGCAATTACTGACTCGATGGAGGATGTTGAACAACAGGCCGACCGCACGCTCAGATCAGAAACGGATCTCTCGAATTCAGCGCGGGCAGCAGCGATTGATGAGACGATTGCAATGTGGGATAGCGGCTCAGTCGCATTAGCCGCTGCAAACGGATCACTCGCGACGGCGCTTGCAACAAGAGCACTCGCCCGAGGAGCTTCGACACAAGCATACGGGCACGAACGTGACCAACTTGAGACTGCATTACGAGTTGACCTGCGAAAAGTAGCGACCAGTAAGTCGGTTCGAGTGCCTGAGCCAGCGGTTGATGACACAATGTCGTCACTCCAGCAGGGTGCTCACTCAGTCGCCTCCGCTGCGGCGGCAAATGCAACAGAGCGTGCGGTAACACGGGCGACGAAGGGAACGGTAACGACAATTCCTGCTGGACTCCCGGTACTCCCAACATTTAGTCCATGGATTGCGACCGTCAACCTCTGGATAGTCGATATTCGCGGGGGATATGGTCGATTTGCCGTTGGCACTGCGTCTGGGTCAATGCGGTATATCCGTGATGGATCAACAGTGTCGCTCGATATAGATGCCGATGGAACCACAGAGACACTGGGGCGGAATGAGCGAATTGATTTTACTGTTCGAACCGCTGCAATCGTGGTCGTCCCATCTGGTCCATTCGGCGTTGGAGATGTCGATGGAAACGCCGATGAGCGCTCTGTTGGGTGGACAGGGGCAGGCGCTGATGCACGATGTACGACCCCAACCGGGTACTGCCCGCGTGAGTGAGTTGTCGCCACAAGATAATGTGCTGTCGACAGCGCAGTGCTTCCAAGTGACGCCATCATATTAGCCTGGATAATACATTGTATCTTACTGGACTCACTGATGTATCTCGTATATTGTGAGGAGAGGAGCACCGATATGTCGACAACTGTTTTATCGCCGCGGTATTGACAGGCGATATGCTCTATGACGCAGCAGATAATCCCGGTTCATTGACACCTGATGCACTTTGTGCAGCATATGAAAAACAGCTTCACGATGTTATTACGGATGTCGGGGTTGAGACGATAATCCAAGAAACGGACGTTGACACAAAGACGATTGAAACGCTTGCGAATATCGACCCTGACACAGACACGCCCGTAACGCCGGACCTCCGAACGGAAGACGCTGCAGCAATTCTTGCGGCTCATCAGACTCGTCCTGACGCGGAGTCAATCATATTCGAACTTCGTGACCATCTGCTGATGTCAATGACGACAACAGTCGTCGATGTCGATATTATTGCCTCGAATGTTGATCTTGATCTCTCTGGTCAGGAAGTGCAACAGGCACTCGAAGGGCGAGCAGCAATGACGCTCGCACAACTTGCCGCAATCCAGCGATTCCTTGCTGCGCGTAATGATCAGTAATGACTCGCGTCGTCATTATCGGGTGTGGATATGTCGGCATTGAACTTGGGACACAACTCCAAGCAGCTGGTCACACAGTAACGGGTGTTCGACGCTCAGAAAGTGGGCTGAACTCGATTGCGGCGGCGGGATTTGATGCACAACAGGCTGATGTGACTCGTCCGGAGACGCTCACAACACTCCCGGATGCTGAATGGGTCATCTTCGCCGCGAGTTCCGGTGGGCGAGGCGCTGAATCAGCCCGACGAGTCTATGTTGAGGGACTTCGAAATACAATCGCCGCATACGCTGAACGTGACTCGACAGACCGACTCATATACACATCCTCAACTGGTGTCTATGGTGATCATGACGGCAGATTTGTCGATGAGTCAACACCGCTTGATCCAACGACTGAGAAAACCCAGGTCCTCGAAACAGCAGAGTCAATCGCAATCGAAGAGGCAGGTAATGTTGGAATCGATGGAACCGTTGCTCGATTTGCTGGATTATATGGTCCACACCGCTATCGGCTGCTGCGGTATCTGGAGGGACCAGTAACTGAGGGATATCTCAATATGATCCATCGCGATGATGCAGCCGGTGCAATCAGACACATACTCACTGCAGATGTCGCCCGTGAGGAATGTGTGCTTGTTGTTGATGACGAACCGGCTGAGAAGTGGGCATTCGCTGACTGGCTCGCGGCCGCATGTGGTCGTCCTGATCCACCCAAACAGACTGTCGAGGAGCGACTTGCGACGTCAGATCTTTCTGAAACAGCACAACGGCGCGTCCGGACGAGTAAGCGATGTTCAAATAACTATCTCCACGAACTTGGCTATTCACTCTCATATCCAACCTATCGTGAGGGATATGCTGAACCAACCGCGGCTGTCGCCGATGGAGCGGATCCAGAGACGCTTTAATTCAGTAATACCGACGAGTATCGATCCAATGCCCGAGGACACTGAATGTCGTTGTAATGATTGGGGAGCCGTGGATAATAGCCTAAGTGGTGTTTTCAGTACCGATGGGCGTTTATTCGCGTGATTGATAAATATCACATGGCGACAAAGCGGGGCACATGGGATTATCGAGAACAATTTGGGGAGGAATTTGGGCGGACATATTTCCGCCGGTTTGACCCGGGCGTTACTTCCAGTATTGGGATTGGAACATATCTTGGAGCACCAACAGACAATGCAGATGAGCAATACTACCGCGCGTTGGTCGATGCAATTGAGTCAGGTGTCAATCATCTCGACACGGCGATTAATTATCGATGCCAACGAAGCGAACGTATCGTCGGGGACGCAATCGCTGATGCAGCTATTGACCGCGACGCGATTGTCCTTGCGACGAAAGGCGGGTTCATTCCATTTGATGAAGAGAAGCCAGCAGACCCAGGTGGCTATATTAGTGAGGAATTTATCCAGAATGGAGCGGTGGATGCCGCTGCTCTCGCCCGTGGATGTCACGCTCTGACTCCAGCATTTATTGATTCGATGCTTGATCAGTCGCAAACGAACCTTGCTGTTGATTATATTGACTGCTATTATATACACAATCCCGAAACACAACTCACTGTTCGTTCCCGGACGGCTGTCTATGATCAATTGACTGCAGCCTTTGAGCAACTTGAGCGCCGTCGTGTGGCTGGAGATATTGGTGGCTATGGTGTCGCAAGTTGGAACGCCTTCCGCGTCCCTCCAAGTCACGACTCATATTTGTCACTGCCACGCGTTATTGCATGTGCCGAGACAGCTGCTGATACCGTTGGAGTCGATGATTGCGGATTCATGGCGGTTCAACTCCCGTTCAACATTCAAATGGCAGATGCATTCACCACAACAGCACACCCTGACCCAGAGCGTGTGGATGATGCGACCATGCAGAAAGATACCATCGGTGTGAATCAGAGTCAGAACCAGAATCAGAGTATATCTGATACCAAGGTAAACACAGATAACACAACCACGCAGGTAAGCGCGCTTCGGTATGCACAGGAGCGTGGGATCAACATCATCGCAAGTGCAACACTGGCGCAGGGTGAGTTGACGAGTGAAGATGCAATCCCACCAGCTGTTGACAGTAAGTTATCAGGAGAAACGCCGGCACAGCGAGCCATCAATTTCACCCGCAGTGCTCCAGGGGTTACCACCGCGCTTGTTGGCACTGGATCCCCAGAACATGTCTCTGAGAACGTTACCGCTGGAACATTTGACCCACTCGGTGCGCAAGTATTTGATGCTGTTTTTGAGTAATAAAGATACCTGGAGGTTTTAATCGCGGTATCAGTCGGTCATCTTCGATATTCTCTGTTGAGCAAAGAGCGAAGATGTTCTTCCGTATATGTTGCATCACGAGGACGCGCAGTTCAGATAAGTGATGTGAACGTACAGTCACTTGAGTAACCAATCATGAGTGTTGTTGCTGTCATTGTCGTCACCGGTCTTCTCGGTCATCTTATGTCATTGAGATGCTTCTCAAGGTGAGCGCGGAGGAATCCTGAGCGTAAGCGTGAGCGGGAGCGGTGGAGATTGCAGGTATGATAGTCCCAGTCCCAGTTCTCATCCTTCCGAGCATCCAACCAGTACAAGTCTGAGGCAGATACTCGCGATCTCGACCGGGAGGACGGGAGGACTGCGACTGCTGGTGTTGGGGGTGCGACGCCTCAGCCCCCGGGACTCCTCTCGTCCAGGATGAACGGATTCTCAGCGTTGGGTGTGCTTCAGAGAGTCCAGCAGACATCGCCGGACTTGGAGTAACTTGTTTGATGCTTCCAAGCAGTCGGGCACTGCATCTACATCTGTCTCTGCATCGGTTTATCAAAGGAACCGACTGGTTTCGATTACTATCTCATTACTTGGATTGAGTGCCATCGTCGGACTGACCAGAATCGCTTCGTTTGCACCTGATTCCTTCCTGTGAGGAGAACCATCTGTCAGTTCACCGGACGGGTTGTGAAATCTCCGAGTAGCTCTCGTAGTGTAGATGAATTCAGAACTGTCGGATTCATTCTGTGTTCTTGAGGCCGCTGGTCTCGGTCCCACGCAAGCACTTACACTTACAGATTTCTGTCGACGGCTCAAGCCGTTGGGAGTCTCCGTGCTTTCTGTAATCCAGATGCTTTTGACCTATCCCAAGTAGAGATAATTAAATGGAATATGTGCAATCATCAATCGCGACGCTGCACGAACTTGATGATCCTCGACCATCAGCACCAATCGAACGTGCCGCCGTCGTTGTTCCAATGACCGAGCGGGAGTACGCTGGACTTGCGGCTGACCGTGTGCTTAGCACGCTTGAGGATCTTGATCCAGCCAGAGTTATCGTCCCGCTTCGGGCGCCACCAGCCCGGGTTAGTTCGTTTCGACAGTGGCTCGCAACGTATGAGCTTACACTTGAGGTGCTTTGGTGTGATGGTCCTCGTGTTGCTACGCTCTTAGAGAAGGCTGGGCTTGAGGGACGAAGTGGCAAGGGTCGTGATGTGTGGCTTGCACTTGGTCGTGCAGCCGAAGAAGAATTTGTCGTCGTACACGATGCCGATACCGTGAGTTATGACAGCTCATTCCTCACGCGATTGCTATTTCCGCTTGCGCATGGATTCGAATTCACGAAAGGATACTACGCACGTGTTGAGGATCGACAGTTGTACGGGCGATTGTTCAGATTGTTCTACATCCCACTTATTCGTGCACTTCGTGCGGCACATCCAACACCATATCTCCGGTATTTAGATTCATTTCGATATGCGCTCGCAGGCGAGTTCGCCGCCACTGCCGATATGATTACACAAATTCGGGCTCCCCGCTCGTGGGGACTTGAGATCGGAACGCTCGCTGACGCATTTGATACTGCTGGATTTGCACACACAGCGCAGGTTGATCTTGGTCGATATGAGCATGATCATAGGGCTGTTTCTGGACCCACTGGACTCTCAGAGATGAGTCGTTCAGTTGGTGAAACACTATTTCGGACAATCACACACCACAATATTTCGATTGATTTCGAAACGCTCCCACAGCGATATCGAAATACAGCACAACAACTGCTTGATCAGTATGCAATTGATGCCACATTCAATGGGTTCGATTATCCTCGCTCTCGTGAGCGCGAGCAGATTGAGACATACGCAAAGAATATTCAGCCACCTGGGAATCCAGATTATCTTCCAGCGTGGAGTGATGTTGATATAACTCCGTCTGCTGTTGTTGATGCTGCAGTTGCAGATGCTGATGCTGTCAACACTGAAACAACGGAAAATGAGATTGATGTCGATTAAATAGCTGTGTAGTTCGCATGTTCACGTTAAACAAACACCTCGTCATCTCGGATCTGACGCTGAAGAGTACATTCTATATTTGATTAATCTGAATATTATCTTATTCCGATCTGATAGATATGAACACGAGCGTGAAGATCAGCAAACAGATTAACCAGAGCAGTCTAATCGAGTGATGGCTCCAGCGATTTATCTCATCAATCATTAGATATTGTATCTATTATCAAACAGAGATAGACTAATACACTTACACTGAGCACCCAGCTAATGACTAAGGAGTTTATTTCACTCGACGAGTTGGCTGGTATTGTTGATCTCTTTGGGACATTAACTCGCGACGCAGTCGATACTGCAATCGTTGAGATGGCATTTCGACACGGTATCGAGGTTGAATCTAAGACACGACAGGATATGATCACAACCGCGATCAATCAGTATCGGCTTGTTATTTACCCATCCACCAGCGATGAAAGACGATCAGCACAAAACTCGACTGAGGATGCAAGTGATACCGACCCCAATATCGATGAGACAACAGTGAATCGGCTTGCACCCGGTCCAACTGCATTTCCAACACTTCCGGCGCATGCTGCGGACCTCCCGCGGATTCTTGAGACAGATGGTCAAGAAATCAATCACGAAGCAGCCACCGATGCAGTGATGAATCGACTCCGTGATGATACCGCACAAGCAATCACAACTGACGATACTGAGTTGATGGAGTATCTTCTTGATGTCACATACGATATCGAAACATGGGCTGGAGCAGCAGCAGTGAATGATGATCCAATCGGTGAGGTGCGGTGTCGACTTGACTCGGCATTGCCTGAGCGTTAAGATAGATAATCAACTTCCAGTGTTAGATTCGTTTGCTTTTCTTGTAGGTCCGAGATTGATAGGTTACATTCGCGCATGTCATCATGTGTACGGCTATGAATAGCCACGAGAACGCTCTTAGGTGATTACGCTTGGGTTTTTTGAATTTGATAGCCGCCATACCGTATCGTATGCAACCATCACGGCTATACCGATTGCATAATTAGTTTGTGATGTTACACATGAACCTCTCGGCGGTGAATACTCACACTCCGACACCAGTCATAGATGCTGGTCAGCGCGCAGCCGTCATTGCACCAATCGTGGGGATTGGTGCTAAACGACATGTGTTATTTACGAAACGTGCAGATCATCTTGGTGAGCATCCTGGTCAGATGAGTTTCCCTGGCGGATCACACGAACCAAGTGATACAGACCTCCGAGAGACTGCACTGCGTGAGGCAGATGAAGAGATTGGACTTGATTCAACAGAAGCGCAATTCCATGGACGACTTGATGACATCCTCACAGTTACGGACTACGCTGTTCGACCGTTTGTTGTCCGTATTCCTCATCGTGAGTATCACCCTGATGAGCGTGAGGTGGCTGAGATTGTTCCACTTCCTGTCTCTGCGCTCACTGATCTGAGTAATTATGAACTGACTCGGCGTGAACACCCGGTCCATGGTGCGATTCAACTGCACTTTTTTTATGTTAATGGATATACCGTCTGGGGCGCAACCGGTCGGATGCTCGTTCAGTTACTCGAGTTGACGACTGACTGGAGTGCGCCGGAGGAAGTCGATCGTGTGATTGATCCTGATTCTGACCTTCCAGTGTAGGAGGTTGTCTTCGATACTATCAGTCTTAGAATGTCCTTCTGAGATAATATAATCCTCTCAGTCGAATCCATCGGTTATTCACTTCGTATGACAGGTGAATAGAAGAGTGGTATAAAATCAAAATAAAACAAGAGTAAGAGTGAAGTAAATACGACTAGTTCACCACCGCAGAATCGATGTTAGCTATCAGTATCGGGGTCAGGGTCAGGACCAGCATCGGTATCATCATGTTCATCAGCCTCACTCACCGCAACCGTTTGATGACGTCCATCCTTCGGAAGTCGAATTTGGAGGGTACCATTTCGCCCGAGGGTTGCATTCGCACGTTCGGGGTCAACAGCGGCGTCATCAGGAAGTGAAACAGACCCATCTAGTGAAAGCCCACGACCAGGGAATCGCATCTCAAAGTCCTCATAGAAATCACGGAATCGGTCAAGTCGGACCTCAACCTTGCCGTCGAGGAACTGTACTTGGACATCAGTCTGCTCAATCCCAGGTGCATCAAAGATAATCAGATATGCCTCATCACTCTCAAGAAGATCATACGGGAGTGGTGTTCGTTCCTGCACCTCTGAGACTCCTCGTCCGACTCGATCAAGAACGGTCTGTGCTGCTGACTCACCAAGTTCAGTAAGCCTGCTCATAGCTCAATTGCCTCAAGCGTCTCAGTTTCACCACAGTACGGACAGCAAAAGTCGGTCACACCAACATCATCTGGCATATCATATGTATAATGCAGCTCAAACATATCTAGCGTACAGCTCCCATCAGTACATTCGACTTCAAGCGTTGCTGGCATAGCTGGTAATTCACTAGCCATCATCATAAACATCGCGGGCGCATCAGGTTGAGAGAATATTTATACAGATAGATTGCCTCAACTCAAGCGCTATTGTTATGATAGTCGACTCCACCGGTCGATAAAAACAGCAATAATACCACGACCGTTGAAGAAAGTATCTATTCTTACTACCGAATCATAAAGCATCCGACCGTATCAGATATATCTGTATGAGCGTGAGATACCTGTGAGAGAGGCGACCCTTGGAACCATTTTTGTGCTTGCTGCTGCTGCTGGATTCGGAACAATCGGAATCTTTGGTGAACTCGCAGCGCTTGTTAATCTTGAGTTGGCAACACTCCTACCAATCCGGTTTGCATGTGCGACCATTATCGTGTCAGTTCTTGCTGTTGTTCGTGATTGGTCGCTTCCATCAACCCATCGTGATTGGCTTTTGACGTTCGGGCTTGGGGGCATTTATACCATAATGACACTGTTATTTTTCTTCTCACTTCGTTCACTAACTGCTGGGCTTGCAACAATCGTTCTGTATACGTACCCGATATTCGTTGTTGTATTTTCAGTAGCGCTGCAAACAGAAGCGATGACACCACAGAAGTTACTCGCTCTCACAACCACAATTTTGGGTGTCATAATCGTCATCGGTATCGACAACCTCGGCATTGACCCGAGTGGGGTCCTCTTATCACTTGGTGCGGCTCTGTGCTATGCGGTATACACGATGGGGAGTCGGAGCGTCGTCACACAGGTTACCCCACGGGGATTAACGCTTGGTGTCCTCATCGGAACCACAGTCACGATGATTGGATATGGCGTCATAGACGGTGGCTTGTCGCTCCCACGCGAGCAGACACACTGGGAAGTTATCTGTGGCATTGTTATTTTCTCGACAGTTCTACCGCATATCTTGTTCTATCAGGGTGTGTCTCGGCTTGAGGCGAGCCGCGTCGGGATTGTGAGTACGGTCGAACCAGTCGTGACTGTTATCCTTGGTGTCGTGCTCCTAAATGAAGCCCTGACAATTCCGATCATTATCGGGGGTGGATTTGTCCTGATTGGGGTGATCCTTGCACAGCGTCCGTCAAGCACATCTACTCCTCCAGGCGACCGTCCTAACTCACACTAAGAGCACTTACAGTCGATGAAACCGAGCATATTGAAATGTAAGTGGCTGATATCAATACTATCGAAGAATGTAGGTTGGCGTCCGAGTATCGAGACTGCTGTTTGACCTATCACTGGCTCATCGTATCGAAGGGCGTATGATATCTGCAAAATAGTACTATAGCATGTCTGCACACACCATCTATGGTGTCGATTTCTCTGGAGCTGCCCGTGCTGGGGATAATATATACGTTGCGCGTGGGCATGTCTTGACCACATCGGATAATGAAACCCTTCACATTGAGACATGCACTCCTGCGCCGGCGTTACTAGACACGACTGCTGATCGTGATGCTGTCTTGTCTGGTCTTCGTGAGTTCATTGCGACTCGTCCGACATCGGACGCGAATCCGGTCGCATTTGGGTGTGATTTTCCGTTCAGTCTCCCAATGATGCATGTAACCGCTGCTGATGGGGTGACAGATTGGCAGTCATTCCTCCAGTGGTTCCCAGGCGATATGACGGACCCGTCAACATTTGCTTCATGGGCAGGCGATGTTGCTGCTGCTGCTGAGACTGAACAGACATACATACGACGACTGACAGACAATCGTGTTGGTGCGCTTTCACCATATCACTTTTTTATCCACTCACAGACGTTTTATGGAATCCGAGATGTACTCGCACCACTCGTCAAAACTGATCGTGTCCGTGTCCGACCAATGCAGTCTCCAGCGTCGGATATTCCCTGGATCGTTGAGGCGTATCCCGCAGCAACGCTTGATCGACTCGGGCTTCCAGATGATGGATATAAATCGACGACTGATGATGCACGTAATCGTCGACAGTTGATTATCGAAGCAATTGATACTCGCGATGAGGTTACTCTTACGGCAGACGCAAAAACAACCGCACTCACAGACTCTGATGGCGATGCACTTGATGCGATTGTTGCTGCTGTTGCAACATTTCATGCCGCCCGAGATGGTATTACGGTTCCATCATCTGTCAATGGCGAATGGCAGTATGAGGGGTGGATCGTGCCCTGACACTCGTGACAATCAATCTGTGAAATTCCTAACACCAAGATGAGTTTATAAGCGGTACGAGGCGAATGCCACGGGGCTTTGATATTGATGTGACCCCGATGGATGAAGCCGGCAGCTCGTGACACAAAGCATTAAATCGAACTATCGCACACAAACACGATGTGATGGTACAATCCGTGTTTGGCTTACTCGGCGAAAACAAGCCGGGTCAGGCGCCCCGCCGTCGCCACCAACGACGAGTAGGACTAGGAGTGGGAGACTCCGAATCCACGTCGTCCGAGAGACGAAGTCTCTCGTGATCACGAAAATCTTCGATTTTCGAACGACCTGCGGAGACTGCGCTCGCTGTGGATACACCTGTCTCTGCAAATGCAAAGCGCGTTCACCAGACTCCGTCTGGTGGGCTGTCAGACGCAGTCTGACAACGTCGTCGAAACAGGAAGCCTCGGGGTCGGGGTCGGGGCTTTGATGTTGATACTGATGTTGATGTTGATGTTGATGTTGATGTGACCCCGAGGCACTTCACGCATCTTTTCAGTCATATCACAGGTCAAAGCGTCCTTCTTAAAGAAGCAAGCGAGTACGTGAGTAAGCAGGGGTGATTCATCAATCGCTACTGTCGTCGTCTGGGTGCGTTTATCGACAGTAATTGTAAATATTATAATAATCGTTTCGCGGTCGAACGATCATGCAGGATCACTTTGAAGATAATAGCAGAGTGTAGCTGATAAGGTATTACCTATCAGTAGCGAGTTCAATCATATCTCGCGTGTTTTTATCTGTTGACTGTTATAATCAACTCAATGCGCGATGAGATGCAATAAGATAACTGAGTGAGCAACTCGGGAGTTGAGCCCCGAGAAACTCTACCTGTTTTCTCTGTGGACTAATCAGAACATACACACCACATCATACCATATTACCCGATACGACGACATCACATCATTCATGACACATATTCATCCATCTGATCTGTCAGTGACGCTTGTCGATGGGTACGTTGATGAGCCCGCACATTTCGGTGTCCCGCCGTACATTTCGACGTATCCACGGTTTACCGCTGGCGCGCTCGTTGATGCTGGCGTTCCTCACGAGCAAATAACATATCATACAATCGATGCGCTCCGAGATGACCGAGGGCGATGGAGCGATGTTGCGGATGCAGACTTATTGATATATCTCGGTGGAATGACAGTCCCAGGTAAGTACGTCGGCGGGACCCCAGCTGAGCCTGATGAGGTTCGCGAGATTGCTTGGACAGCTGACGGTGTCTCGATGATGGGCGGACCTGTTCGGTTTGGCGTTGGTGATGAAAACGCCGGCGCACAGGAGATGCAGCGCCAGAATCTTGATTATGATTATCTTGCGATGGCTGATGTCGAAGCAGCCGCATATGACCTTGTCGAAAGCGGGCTTGAAGGGTTTAATGACCGATACCGGAGTACTGACGAACTCGACCGCTGGGCATCAAAAGGGGCATTTGTTGTGACACAACATCCGAACTATCCCGAATATCTCATTTGTGAAATTGAGACCTCTCGTGGTTGTGCCTATCGTTGTTCATTCTGTACTGAACCAATGTATGGTGATCCGTCATTCCGGACCGCCGACTCTGTTATTCGTGAAGTTGAATCTCTCGCCGATCGCGGGGTAAATCACTTCCGAGTTGGTCGACAAGCCGATATCCTTGCTTTTGGTGGCGATGGTGAAGCACCAAATCCCGATGCTCTTCGACGATTATACAGTGGGATTCGTGATGTCGCACCTGATCTTCAAACACTGCATCTCGACAATATGAATCCAATCACCATCGTTAATTGGCCTGAAGCTTCCCGAGAATGTCTTGATATTATCTCCACGTATAATACACCGGGCGATACGGCTGCATTTGGACTTGAGTCAGCTGACCCCGTTGTTCAGGATCAAAACCAACTGAACGTCACTGCCGATGAGTGCTTTGAGGCTGTCCGTATCGTGAATGAGGCTGCTGGGTGGCGTCCGGGTGAGGATCCCGCCGATGCCCCAAGCTACGGTGTTGAAGCACCGGATAGGCTTCCGAAGTTACTCCCGGGCATTAATCTTTTACATGGACTCACGGGCGAGCGTGAGGAAACATTTGCTCATAATAAGCGCTTTCTTCACCGCGTTTTTGATGCTGGGCTTCTTCTCCGCCGGATCAATATTCGACAGGTAATGGCGTTTGAGGGCACCGAAATGGCAGAAACAGGCGCAGATGTCGCCATTGATCATAAAAAACAATTCAAACAATATAAAAAGGAAGTTCGCGAAGAGATTGATCAGCCAATGCTCCGACGACTTGTTCCTGCTGGAACTGTCCTTCCAGATGTGCATCTGGAGTATCACCGTGACGGACGGACATTTGGTCGACAACTCGGGACGTATCCACTGTTAGTTGGAATTCCTGGTGAACGACCACTTGGAGAAACAATCGATGTTGCAGTCGTTGATCATGGATATCGTTCGATCACCGCTGTTCCATACCCACTTGACCCGAATGCAGCCTCGATGGATGAGTTGACAGCAATTCCTGGAATCGGATCGCGAACTGCTGGTGATATTGTCATCAATCGACCGTACGATGGTCTTGCTGAAGTTCCCGTCTCAGATGTTGATTTATCAACGTTCACTCACGCAAGCGGATATGATGAACCACGCGCAGATTAATATCTTCAATGAGTGAATAATTCATCAAGATTCCACCGATCAGTCGGATATCACAAATGTTGAAAGGATGTCGGGGTGCGATGTAGCCTATTCTGCGACTCTAATGATTGTCGATAATATGATGCTGTTATCCGAAACAGAACGCAGAGACTACCCCCTGAGTCTAATGAGTGCAGGTTCGCAAAGGAACATTACTCAGACTACCAATCGCTAATGCGCACACATCAAATATTCTCAGGGGCTATCAGCCATCTTATATTTCTTCTTCGATCACTTCACCAACGGCAAAGTTAGATTTGACCTCACTGACCTCAATCTTGACGCGGTCTCCGACCTCTGCGTCAGGAACAATAATGACATATCCTCGTTCGACACGAGCAATGCCATCACCTTGCTTCCCAATATCCTCAATCTCGACATAGCGGAGTTCTCCCGGTTCAACCGGTGGTTGTGGTTCTGATGATGGCTGCTCGCGCTCGATTGATTCATCTTCGGACGCTGCTGACCGCGAGATAAGAGCAACACGATACGTCTCGTCTGGGTCGAGAGATCCAGTTTCGATCTCACGTTTCGGCACTTCGACGATATATCGATCATCTTCCGTTCGAATATCAGCGTTGAACAGACACAGGAGTTTATCTGAGATTTCCACAGTATAGACCTCCGATGGTAACTCACGGCGTATCGGTAAAGTAGTACCGCTTAAACAGACGATGCTATATTCAGATATCTTCTCGTTTACTCACATCAACTATGTCTGATATCATATGTTATTGTCGACTCATGACGCTCCAGTCTGCTGGTACTGGATATAAAGACACGTGTGTGAACTCACCTCGGGTAAAGCCCGGGCTTCCTGTTTTGATGACGTACTTTGCATCCACAGCCTCCCGTTGAGGCGTATATATGCACATGAGTATTCCCAGGAATCAATAGGTAAATGCCATCAGGTTCGATGCTAATTTTATCTGGGAGTCAACAGCCCATTACTGATCATCAATTGGTGTTCCATCAGGTCGCTTTGCACCCTCCGAGTCATGGACGACGATACCGTCGGTGCTCCCTGGTGGTTCGTATGTGTCTCGAAGCGAGATTGCTTCCTCAAGTTCGCGAATTGCGCGGGTTCGAAGGGTTGCTGCTAATTCTTCGGCTCTGTCACGAGTTATCTCACGACCTAATCCCTCACATTCATGTGCACGCACCATACCAGCCTCATCAACAGCCTCACCCATTGGTTGGCTTGTGCCGCCAAGCGCAACGCTGAATGGATATGTGGCACAGATTAATGGACGATTATCGTGTGCCTGACATGACCCGATACCATCCGTTTCCTCATAAAACACACAGTTTCCACATGCATCAGTCTGCAATGCCCACTCGAATGTTGTTCCCGTTGTATTGTCATTGTCAAGCCCATATGGCATCGGGCGGGCAACATCACGCCACTCAGTTGATGACTGTGTATTCGTATCGGTTCTCTCGTTCTTCATCTCGTCCACTGCCGTTTGTAGCTCTCGAACCTCATCAGGAAAGATGGTTGCTGTATGTGGTTCGGTCGTGGGTGATTGCGTGGCCGCATCAGCACGGTTCTCTTTATCGAGGTTGTGAGCGGTCTGTGTTCGGTCATGTGCATCTATCTTAGCATCATGACCGATACGACTGCTTTCTGTTGTGGCAGTAGCGGTATGAGTCTCGGTCTCTGATCCATTACTCTCTATCGGAGTGTTGTCGGTCGTCTGTGCTGGCTCTGACCCCGATTTATGATGGGTATCAGCATCTGTTGTTTGATTCTTACTTTCCTCTTCGTGATGGGCTGTACAACAGGCACCACATCGTGTACACTCAAATCCAATTGATTCAATTGCATCAGCAAGTGACTCTACTGAAAGCGATTTTGCACGCGCCAGTTCTGCTTCAAGAGTTTGCATCTCCCCTGTCTCACCATCACTCAGATCGGTCATTTCGGTGTCTTTCATGTATCTATTATCTCGGTTTCCTCTCGATTGAATACAATGTGTCCTTCAGCATCTAGTTTCTCAAGATGTGCTCTAACAGTCGCTCGCGCGAGATCACGCACGTCGGTGATGTCTTTATTATATGCCTGCTCAAGAATACTCTCGACAGATGTTGCACCATCAGCAATTGCGGTGAGTACTTGGCTTTCTCTTTCCTGTCGATGCATGAGGAGACGCAGACAGGTTTCTCTTGGGTGAGAGATAATCTCTCCGTGCCCGGGATAAAGACGTGACGGCTGTCGCGCATGCAAGCGTCGAAGTGCAACAAAGTATGCCCGCATTGCACCATCAGGTGATGTGATCGCAACACTGCCCTCTGCGCGAGCAATATCACCACAGAGTATACCAGCCTCAGTTTCGATTCCAATATGATCCGGGGCATGCCCCGGGAGGTCAAGTATGCGAACACTCTCATCAACAGGAAGCATTGTCCCTTCGTGGAATGTCTGATCGGGTTCGACACCTGTTAAGTTATGAAATCGCTGCACTCGACCACGCCGACACCACACTGTTGCCCCGGTTGCATCGGCATATGTGCTGACGCCACCAACGTGATCTGGGTGCGTATGTGTTACAAGAATATGGGTTATATCAACACGATCAGCCATCGCATCAATCTCAGGTGCCTGCGCCGGTGGGTCAACGAGGACTGCCTCTGGATGCGATCCGGTGTTCGCCCGTGTTTCTGTATTTGTCGAAATAATGATGTATGCGTTTGTCTTTCCTGTCGGAACCTGTGAGTCAACAGCAACTGGAATACGACGAACACGTGTCATGAGCTGATTGACATCATATGTTTGTGAGTCACGTCAGCAGTATCACCGTTATGATGTGGACTCACAAAAGATCAAAGCGATCTTCCCCAGATTCACTCAGAAGATAACTCAAATAGTGAGGACACGACTGACGATTATCAAGCAGATATCGCGTTTGTTTTCCACATTATGACACGGCGTGGTCATGTATACAGATGCAGACGCAAGTGTGAATACAAGTAACTGAGAGTCTAACCGCTCTGCGGAAGGAGTGTCGATTCCGAAGGCACAGGGATACGCTATCGTTCGATAGAGCGAACCTCACGAACTCAGTCGTGGGTGGGTATTACGCATAATCGTTAAGAAAGTACACCTGCTTTCGAGCATCTTTGAAGCTATATCGTGAGCCAACGAGATCATTATCCTCCAATCGGTTTAGTGCATACCGCACAGTTCGATCCGGTAATAATGACTCCTCTGCGAGCTGTCCCTGCGAGAGGGGGGAATCAATTTCAAGTATCTTGGCGACAAGTTTGGCACTCGGTGGTAATTCTCGCAGTCGACTTCGAAACTCTGATTCTGAAAGCTGAACTGCATTCTCAGGGTCGACAGTACTGGTGCTCATATGATTGGCAACAATCGTACATATTGTAAAGGTTGCCTCAAAGTCTCTCAGTATAATACTAATACCTTATATATCTTAGAAACTGGCTTCGTCGGTAGCTCTCAGATTGGATAAACGAATTAGACATGAATAGGCTCCCAAGATGCATCCAATACGGTTTTACTATCTGAGTGAGCACATACGCCTAGTGTGAAAGGAAAAGAGTGGTATCAAGCTGACGACGTTGCGCAGGCATATGAGTCAAAGCGGTTCTCGCGTGGTGGTCAGCTCATTGACCGTCGAGAAAAACGTGCTGTTCTTGACTCACTTGATCCCGTTGCTGATGCTAATATCCTTGAGATTGCCTGCGGGACAGGTCGATTCACGGCGATGCTTGCTGAAAAAGGAGCGAATATCGTTGGGATAGATATTTCTGATGCAATGCTCGCACAGGGTCGCAGAAAAGCACGTGATAATGGCGTGGATGATAATCTTGAATTACTCCGTGGCGATGCTGCCCGACTACCTTTTCCTGATGATCACTTTGATGCGGTCTTTGCAATGCGGTTTTTCCACCTGGCAGAGACGCCAGGAATATTTCTCACAGAAATGGCACGAGTTTCAAATGATATTGTCTTTTTCGATACGTTCAATCACCGCAGTACGCGTATTATCTATAATTGGCTTCTTCCGATGGGATCGCATCTATACTCTCGGTCACAGGTAAAGAAGCTCCTTTCAGATGCTAACCTTTCAATGGTTGATGATACTCATGACTTTTTATTCCCATATGGATTCTACCGTAAGATACCAAACGACCTCGCTCGTGGGTTTCGCGACGTTGATAAATCCCTTGGGGATGGTGACTTTGGTGATGCGCTTGCATCAGTCTCATATTGGACTGCAACAGTAACCACTGATTCGACGACAACAACAACAGATGAGACCGACTTGGAAACACCGCAGAACACACCCGATGAGGCGGTTACAGCAGATGATTAAAACACCAACTGATGCCATCATTATCACTTGATACATCCGACATTGACCTGTCTGTTGTTATTCCAACATTAAATGGTCGTGAGCAACTCGCAGATAGTCTTGATGCCCTTGCTGAGCATGCTCCCACAGCAGAAGTTATCGTAGTCAATGGTCCATCCGCTGATGGGACAAGTGGAATGGTTCAAAACCGCACAGATGTCGATGTATTAGTTGAGGTCGCAGAACGAACACTGAATGTTGCTCGGAATGCGGGTATTATCGAAGCAACTGGAGAGGCAATTGCTATTTTACAACATGATCTCACAATTGAGTCGACGTGGGTCGATGCAATTACAGCAGGACTCTCTCGTGCAGCAGTTGTTACCGGACCTGTCCATCAGATGTTGTCTGCTGGAATGACAACGACTGCGTGTGAACAGACCGATATCGGTGGACGAACGGTGACGTACTTCAACGGTGGAAATGTTGCATTTACTACAGCAACGCTCGAAAATATTGATGGATTTGATGAATATCTTGAGACTGGTGGCGCCCGCGACGCTGCTCATCGGTTAGCTGCGGTGAGTGAACGCGTTGCATGGGAACCAGAGATGTGTGTCCAGACCGAGTATGAAACTGATGGTGGTATTGAACAGCGGGATACCGACTGGAAATATCGATCGCTAGCTTATCGATTGGTGAAGAACTATGGGATACGTCCTACTGTCGTTCGCCGGACACTCACGCATATTGGCTCTGATGCGACTAAGGCTGCCAGGGATATTCTTGCGGATAAACGCACCCTTTCGACGTGTCTGAGTGTCGAACGTGATGCAGCCATTGGTGCTGTTGCTGGCTTCATAACTGGGTTACGGGCACGATTTGCTGATCGGTCAACAACACGAAATCCTCACGGCTGCTCTGCGCGTGCTAACCGCGTTGTTTCTCGACACGATTGGCGATAATCCGTGCTAAATTGATGTTATTGTCCGTGCCGTTTCTTATTTCGGTCGTGCTACGATGTGTTATCGGTCATTAGTCGGTTGCAATATGACCAAAGGTTATACGAAGCCACACCCACTTTATCTGGAACGCACATTTGCACGCCCCCGCTTCGAATCCCCGACACTCACAGTCTCACCAACTGTCATCAAGACAAATAACACATGCAAAAAGAAATAAAACTCCTTGTGTTGACATCCTCCTCGGCCTCAAGACGAAAGGAATCCCACGGCACCGCTCTGCTCCGCCCCGTTTCGCTTGGTTGGGAGTGGGAGTGTCAGGTTTGGATTGAGGTTTGGGTTTGAATTTGTAGACTCCCAATACCAAGCCAAGCTCACACACCGTGCGAATCGGTATGTGTCCGGTCACTGGGCAATTTCCAGGGAGTGCCAAACCCCCCGGGACTCCTCTCTTCAACTGAAGCGAGGATTTTGTGTTTGTTGTGTCACAAGAGCTTCGATCGGTCGTTGGGCTCACCAGACTCGGAGTTACTTGCATTGGTGACGAGAGCCTAATACTTGTTATGTGATTCCCACATGGGGCACATCCTGGTTCCAACGTGGGCGAACACTCACACCCACGCTCATACTTACACTCAAACCACCACCTGTCGGGCACTCGGCTCCATCGGGGTCAGAACCGATGTGCCAACAATAGTATGTACACTATTGTCCAACGATACACTCAGAAATCCCCCACTGTGACGGCGCGTATCCGCAGCCTCAGTGGGATTGGGCCCGTTCAGCGTATAATGATAGCAATTTCCGATCTGAACACGCTGGGAAGAGAATCAAAAGGTCAAATCATAATTGAATAGGGTATACCCGTTTTCACATATCAGGGCACAAATCCCGCCGTAGTATTGCGATCGACTGGTGTGTTTTTGATTGCCAAATTGTTCTGTATTCGTAACTTATTTATAGAAGTGCTTGCATCTTTCAAATGAGGTTTCATAACAATGTCGACACGAATGCAGCCGCTTGCGGTACTGACAGAGGAGAGTGAGCGTACTCGCGGCGAAGATGCACAGGACACGAACGTCCAAGCCGGAAAGGCTGTTGCGAGTTCTGTCCGGACGACGCTTGGTCCACGTGGAATGGATAAAATGCTCGTTGATTCCGGTGGTGACGTTGTCATCACAAACGATGGGGCAACAATCCTCGGTGAGATGGATATCGAACATCCTGCTGCACAGATGATCGTCGAGGTTTCAGAGTCACAGGAGGAATCTGTTGGTGATGGAACAACGACGGCAGCGGTCCTGACGGGTGAGCTACTCTCTGAGGCCGAGTCATTGTTCGAAGATGGACTTCACCCAACCGTCGTCGCCGAGGGATATAGCAGGGCTGCAGAGCTCGCACACGACGCTATTGACGATCAGGTTGATAGCGTCGAGATTGATGATGAACTACTTCAGTCTGTTGCTGAGTCATCGATGACCGGTAAGGGAACCGGTGATGTGACCGCTGATCGCTTAGCGAGTCTGGTTGTCGATGCTGTCCAGCGCGTCCGAGCAGCCAATGATGAATTTGACGCCGACGATATCAAGACACACACCCAAACTGGCGCATCTTCATCTGCGACGGATCTGCTCGAAGGTGTCGTGATTGACGCCGAGCGCGCTGCTGATGGGATGCCTACGACAGTGACTGACGCATCGGTTGCAGTATTGGATGTTGAACTTGATCTTCGTGAGGGTGAGGTTGATGCAGAATATACAATTTCATCTGTCGACCAACTTGAGGCAGCCGTTGCTGCTGAGGATGATGAACTTCGTGAGTATGCATCAACGCTCGCAGACGCCGGTGCCGATGTCGTATTCTCGACGGACTCAATTAGTGATCGTGTCGCATCATATCTTGCTCGTGAAGATATTGTTGCCTTTGAGGATATCGACGATGATGATGCCCGCACTGTTGCTCGTGCGACTGGGGCGTCTCGTCTTGGTCGGCTTGAGGAGCTCGAAACGAGTGATCTTGGATCCGTCGATAGCGTCTCAACCGAGACGTACGGTGAGGATGAGCTAACTGTTATCGAAGGTGGTGCCGAAAGCACAGCAGCAACCCTGCTGATTCGCGGTGGCACGGAGCATGTCCTTGATGAGCTCTCTCGTGCTATTGACGACGCAATAAACGCAACAACCGTTGCACTCGATAGCGGAGTGGTTCCTGGTGCTGGTGGCACTGAGATCGCTATTTCTGATGCGATTCGCTCCGCAGCAGCCGGTATTGAGGGTCGACAGCAACTCGCTGTTGAATCGTTTGCAGACGCAGTTGATGCTGTTCCCCGGACGCTCGCACAAAATACGGGCATGGATCCAATCGATGCTGTCGTTGACCTTCGATCAACGTTTGAAAATGAAGACTGTGCTGGTCTTGTTGCAACTGAGCAGACCGGTGAGATCGCAAATCCATTGACAGCGGGAATCGTTGATCCGGCAGCGGTCAAACATGAAGCAATTACGGCTGCAACAGAGGCAACGACGATGATTGTCCGAATTGACGATGTTATCTCCTCTGAGTAATCCCATCAGGAACTAAATCTTCGGTAGTCTGTCTCTCCGAATCTATCGGTCTGCATTTGCTGCGTGTCAGTTATTGGTTACACGACATGCTATACTCGGGGCGGGCACACATCTTAGCGTGCATGCAATGTCGAACGCTACCAATTGCGATATTCTTACCCACCGATGGGGGAGACTCTTTATGACTGTGTCCACGACACTCATATCCGCTAGTATGTCGAGTGTTGATGTGCTCTATCGCCGCTATTATGCTACTCTTCACTGTATCGAGGTATCTATACAGGTGAAAGGTTAATCGCACCGGGACGTGGGTGTAATCTGCAATTGGATTGGATATGGAGAATCATTGACATCCTCCTCCGCGTAAACACGGAGGAATCCTGAGCGTGAGCATTGGAAATTTCAGGTCTGCAGTTCCACCGAACCCCGGCACGGTGAGAATCCATGTGGGGTTCACGGACTGTGGCGAGTCGAGTGGAACTGCTGGGAATGCCACATCTCAGCCCCCGGTACTCCTATCCTCCGTCGTGTTCGGACTCCCACAGTTGTTTTTGCCTTGGGGAGTCCGGCAGACTTCAACGGACTCGGAGTTACTTTCTGTGCTGGTTTCAAGCAGTCGGGCTCTGCATCGATTCATGATAGTCAGAGGAACCGACCGTTCACCTGACTGGTTCCGATTATTGTCTGATTGCTTGGGGCGGACAGGCCGCCACGGTCGGACTGGCGGGAATCGCTCCGTTCCCATCCTAATTCCTCCGTATATACAGAACCGCCTGTCAGTTTAAGTTGCGGATTATCAAGTCTTAGAGTGGCTCTCGTAGCGGAGATTGACTCCGAGTTGTCGAATTCATCCTGCGCCCGAAGGCGTAAGGATTCTCCTTGATTCTGTATAATGATCAAAACGCAATTCGAACTGGATCTCCAACCGCGAGTCCAAATGCTTCTGTTCCACGACCGTGATTGACATCGCATTCAACAAACCCATGACTTCCGACAGTGAGCAATGGCTCACCAGGATCAACATCAGCAAATGTTGACGTTACTTCTGCGGTTGTCGTCCCGACCGAAACCGTCTCACCGGTCCGGTCAGCAAGGAATGATCCTGGAATATTTGTGATGGCGTTACCAAAATCGTCGACAACAAGCACTTCACCTGTTGCAGTTGTGTTATCAGCATCGATTGTCGCTGATGGAAGCTCACATTGCACGACTGCTGTGGCAGGAACGGATGTGACTGCCTCAAGGGTCTCTAATGAGGCAGTCCCACGGTTGTGTATCACGGCTGCTGCTGGGGCAAATACATCGCGTCCGTGAAACGTTGCTGACTGTGGATCCGTGTAATTATACCGAAAATACTCAATATGATTCTCTCGGTCTGTTGTTGTTTTATCAGAAAACTGGGCAGTAAGTTGACGAGCCACCGGTCTGAGAACACCGTTATCTGGACCAATCAGGACATGCTCACCAACTCGTATCACAATCGCGTCACGGTCAGTTCCAACGCCAGGGTCAACCACAACAACATGGACCGCTGGTGGAAAATGCGGGAGTGTCTTTCGACACCAAAACGCCGCTGCTCGAACATCCTGTCGTGGAAGTTCATGTGTGACATCGACAATTCGGGCATCGCTCTTCTGTAATATCACGCCCTTCATCGCAGCAGGATACGGTGAGCCAAAATCAGATGCGAGGGTAATCATTGTTCAGTCGTCCCCGGATTCGGATTTGGGTTTGGATTTGGATTCGAATTCGAATTCGAATTGTCATCCATATCGGCGTTGTGATTCTCAATCTCATTGGTGCGCGTATGTGCAACGGTATCGCTCACCTCGTTCGTGTCTTCTGAGGTATCCGTTGCTCCCAGTCGACGCATCCGTTCAATGCCGTCGATCTCCTCAATCACATCAACGACCTGGGGGGGAACAAGTGATCTCCAATCATTATCATGCACCATTCGCTCTCGGAGCGTGGTTCCTTTTAAAGTGCCACGATTAAACATCGGCGACTGTCGGACCTCGACATCTGCCTCACTGAATAACTGAATCACAAGAGGGTTATTTGAGTATGCAACGTCGAACGTCGGAGACATACTTTGAACATGACTGACCCACACAGAGTTTCGATCAAGATCCTCAATCGGTACTGCGTATGTTGTAATATCAAAATCAGCAACAGACTTTGTGACCATCATTACCCGTTCACCGGCAGTGAATGGATTTCGCTGTGTGTGTGAGTGTCCGGCTGATCCGATTCCAAGCACTAATTCATCAACCTCAGCGGTAATCGCTTCAACCATCTTATGATGCCCATTATGATATGGCTGAAATCGACCGATGTAGAACCCCCGCATATCTGTTTTGTTGTGACCGTCACCAATAAATAATCCGAGTCTATCGGTTTTCTCGATTTGGGTAATATCAGCGCTCTCACCGGTGATTATCGCTGTTTTGTTCCAATAAAATGGGGAGAAAGTATATCAGTGCTCCAGCCTTCATTTTTCATAGCGACGCATTCTATGAGTAACGATACGGACTCAGACGAGAACCCTCCGGCAGAGGGCAGCGGCTTTACCGATGAGACGCCCGATTCGTCACCACGCGATAACGATGGGCTCTCGGAGGAACATGCCAACGTCGAAGCCGGTACTGATACTGATACTGGCGCCAATGCAGGTGCCGATGGCCGTGATGATGATTCCGGCCGCGAAGACCACGGCGACCGCGACCGTGGCCATGATAGTTATAATGACTCTGTTGACACGGTTGATCCAAATGACACCACAGACCGTGAGAATGGATCGATCGAAGAACTCGGCAGTGAGGTTGAAGTTGACGCCGAGGTGAAAGATGACGTTAATGAGGACGATTTACTTGGCGGATTAAAGATCGACTCCACAGCCGAAATTGACGTCCCAGATCGCCTTGTCGACCAAGTCATTGGGCAAGAACACGCACGCGACGTCGTCATGAAAGCAGCAAAACAGCGACGTCACGTGATGATGATTGGTTCCCCTGGAACAGGAAAGTCGATGCTTGCAAAAGCAATGTCAGAACTGCTTCCAAAGGAGGAACTTCAGGATGTGCTTGTCTATCATAACCCAGATGACGGCAATAATCCGAAGGTTCGAACAGTTCCAGCTGGGAAGGGTGACCAGATTGTCGATGCCCACAAAGAGGAAGCACGCAAGCGAAATCAGATGCGCTCGTTCCTCATGTGGATTATCATTGCAATCGTCCTTGGATACTCACTCATTATCGCTGGGCAGATTCTACTTGGGATTCTTGCTGCTGGTGTTATCTATCTCGCATTCCGCTATGGATCACGCGGTGGCGATGCGATGATTCCGAATCTCATCGTGAACAACGCTGACACGGCAACGGCACCATTCGAGGATGCAACGGGCGCTCACGCTGGTGCGCTCCTTGGCGATGTTCGACATGACCCATTCCAATCGGGTGGTATGGAGACACCAAGCCACGACCGCGTTGAGCCCGGATCAATTCATAAAGCAAACAAAGGCGTGCTGTACATCGACGAGATCAATACGCTCGATATTCGCAGTCAACAGCATCTGATGACCGCGATTCAAGAGGGTGAATTCTCGATTACCGGACAGTCTGAACGGTCTTCAGGTGCGATGGTTCAGACTGAGCCGGTCCCGACAGACTTCATTATGATTGCTGCAGGGAATCTTGATGCGATGGAGAACATGCACCCTGCACTTCGATCACGAATCAAAGGATACGGATATGAGGTGTACATGGATGACACGATCGAAGATACGCCAGACATGCGACGGAAGTACACCCGATTTGTCGCTCAGGAAGTGAACAAGGATGGGCGGCTTCCAGATTACAACGCTGAAGCAATCGAGGAAATCATTCTCGAGGCCCGTCGTCGCGCTGGTCGAAAGGGGCACCTCACGCTTGAATTGAGAAACCTTGGTGGTCTTGTGCGAGTCGCTGGCGACATTGCCCGTGCCTCGGATGCTGATTACGTCAGACGAGATCACGTGCTTCAGGCAAAAGGACGCAGCCGCTCCATCGAGCAGCAACTCGCTGATGATTACATTGAGCGCCGGAAGGACTACGAGCTTCAGGTGTCCGATGGCTACCAAGCCGGTCGTGTGAACGGGCTTGCTGTGATGGGCGAGGACTCAGGTATCATGCTTCCCGTGATGGCAGAGGTAACGCCATCTCAGGGTCCTGGTGAAGTCATTGCAACTGGACAACTGAAGGAGATGGCACAGGAGGCGGTTGATAATGTCTCTGCGATTATCAAGAAGTTCTCCGATGAAAACATCTCTGAGAAAGATATCCACATTCAGTTTGTACAGACAGGACAACAGGGGGTTGACGGCGATTCCGCATCAATCACTGTCGCAACAGCAGTGATCTCAGCGCTTGAGGACGTTGGTGTCGATCAATCGCTCGCAATGACAGGAAGTCTCTCTGTCCGTGGTGATGTCCTGCCAGTTGGTGGTGTCACTCATAAGATTGAGGCAGCCGCAAAGTCCGGTTGTGAACGAATTATCATCCCAGCGGCAAACTCACAGGATGTGATGATTGAAGAAGAATACGAGGAAATGGTTGAAATCATTCCCGTCTCACATATCAGTGAAGTGCTTGACATTGCACTCGAAGGTGAAGCCGAGAAGGATTCACTCGTTGCTCGACTCAAAAGCATCACTGGGTCGGCTCTCTCACAGAGCAAAGGCGAAACGGTCTCTGGACCATCAAACCCAAGTCCGCAATAGTAACACACTAACACCACGTCACGTACCCGTTATCTGATCTTTCTCTTTCTTTTTCTTTACATTTTGACGACCATATCATTACTTTTCAACGGTTTACTGAGAGGAACCATTCAAACTAATTTGTTGTTATCACTGAATTAGTATCAATGCCACAATGGGCAACCTTCGCTGGATTTGCGTTCATTGTCACCGCTGGATTGCTGGTTCTCTCACACGCTTCACGCGGAGCAATCGATACTGTTACAGACACTCCTCCAATAGCTGGTGATTCCGATCAACACACCGAAGAGTTAAGACTGTACTCGGGTCCGGATTCGACCCTCAATCAGGCACCTGAAGAGCTATCCGAGCCGATAGTAACGTCTACAGACGCAAGATCCGATTCACAGTGTAATACCGATGCCACACAGTCGTTGAATAATCAGGACGGTGTGACTGCCGACAATGTCGATTCTCCCGATGTAATGAGTTCGGCTCAGTCATCTGCTGACGCGACTGATCACATAATGCATTCAGTCGAGAGTTCAATTGGCGACTCAGGATATACCAATGATACACGTGAGGAACATCAGACATTCAATCCGACAACAAAGACACACTCAGAACTATCACAGACGCAGACGCAGACACAAATAGACCTATCAACGACAGCATTACTCGCTAATGTTACAATTTCACAGGGACTGTTTGCGATGTTACTAATCGTTGGCGCATGGATTGCGCGTATCCCTGTCTCGGCATTTAGTGTCGGAACGGGTCCGACAGAAGTTCTTATACTCGCTTTTGGGATTGGCACAGGTGTTGCTTTGTATATCGGCAATGAAGTTGGTTCAGCACTCGGCGCGCGGTTTGGACTTGGCGATGGCGAGGGACTCCGGTCTGCACTTGCCCCTGAGACATCGCTTGAGTGGGCTGCGCTTTTATGCATTGTGTTACCGATTATTGCAGGTTTTGAAGAATTACTGTTCCGTGGTGCGCTCATCGGGGTTATTGCGAGCGGGTACAGTATCTCACCGTGGGTCCTCGCAGTTGTTTCATCGCTTGCGTTCGCTCTCGGACACGGTGCGCAGGGACGGATTGGAATCATCGTGACCGGAGTGTTTGGATTTGTTCTTGCGTCTATTTTTATTGTGACTGATAGTCTTCTGATTGTTATTATCGCACATTATATTGTGAATGCACTCGAATTTATCATACATGAGGCCTTCGAGATTGAATTGTATCCTGTTTCGGACATGTGATTCTTCACAGTAGGGGACGATAATTGAATCATGACACAGACCGATGTCACAGAAACGACGCGTATCGACGCCCCCGTTACAGTGGTGTTCGAATATTTGGATGATCCAAGAAATCAGCCAGAGTTTACACCGAGTTTGACACGCTCTGAGCCGGTCGAAGAACTCTCAAATGGGGGAAAGCGTGTTGCATACACATACTCGATGGCTGGAATCGATTTAACCGGTGAGATTACAGCAACAAAATATGAACCTGAGTCAGCCATCCACTGGGAGATGGACGGTGATATTACCGGTGAGATCAAATGGACCTTCGAGGCTGAAGAAGACACAACAATATTCTCATACACTGCGCAGTATGACATCCCCGTCCCGGTTCTTGATTCGGTAGTGAAGCCATTCGCTGAGCGGTACAATGAACGTGAGCTTAAAACAGCACTTGAGAATCTTCGAACTCGTATTGAAGCTGAAGTCGGATCTACATCTGGGTCGACCCAATAATTCCTATTCTTTTGATTGCATCCACTCTCGCTCACGTTGAGACCCCCTTCTTAGTGGGATAATAAATTGAATCTTGCCGTAGAGTGGGGACGGTGGCAAGAATTGAACGGAGGATTCACGATATTACGCTCGTAGTAATTCATGAAACTGTATCAATGTGCTCGATGTTTCGAAGTTGTGTGACGATCTCTGATGGCGCTCCACTTGGGGTGTCTCGGACACGATGATCAGGAACAATCAGTGGAATCGGGTTCTCATCAAGTGCACGCCGGGCAGTTGATCTATTATCCGTATCGTCTTCATCAAGTCCCGCCATCCGGAGGACACGATCAAGCGTCACCGCTTCACCATGAGGGATATTTCGCGTTGCCTCAAGCACACGTCGCTGATCTGTGGGGACAGTAAGCGCAATATCAACGTCTGCAAGGTGATCTGTGTCACCGCTGAGATATGTATCGATGCGATCAAGTAATGTATGATCTTCATCAGCATCACTCGGAACTGTTGATTTGAAATCAACACTGACGACACGTCCACTTGCAAGCCCGACTGCGATAGCTTGCTCAATCTGTGTATAATACCGAGCGAAAACACCAACCTCTGTACTCATACTGGGTAATTTGTGCTACCGCCGTTTGAACGTTAGCCGAGTGAGACACGCAAGCCTTATGTGCAATTCAGTTCATTGATGAACATAGATGGACGCTAGTGAAGAGTCTCTTGCACCTGCGGTACAATCAATTCTCACGACCGCAAAACAGCGTGCTGGGGGCACGTCTCGATGCAGTGTTGATGCCACGTCATTTCAGTCAGCTATCTCAGCAACCGAGGCAGCCGGTCAGATTCCAGTCATTGCAGAGATTAAACCGACCAGTCCAACAACCGACGGAAAGCGGAATGATGATCCGGTTGCACTCGCATCAGCGATGGTCGAGGGTGGTGCAACTGCATTATCAGTCCTAACAGAACCAGAACATTTTGGCGGATCAGTTGAGACCCTTGCTCGGATACGGAACGCGACTGACATTCAGGTTCCAGTTCTCCGGAAGGATTTCATCACTCATGAGTCGCAACTTGATGCGATTGCGGCTGATATGGTCCTACTCATTGCACGATTTCTCGACAGACCAGAGACAGATTCACTCGCAAGTTTATATCACGCAGCACAGAGCCGTGGATTCCAGCCGCTGGTTGAGGTTCATACTCGTGATGAAGTTGAACGCGCAATCGAAATTGACGCCAGCATTATTGGAATCAACAATCGTGATCTCGGTCGTCTTGCAGTTGATCTTCAGACCTTCGAGCGACTGGCACCACATGTCCCTGATAATGTCACACTCATTGCTGAGAGTGGTATCAAAACAACTGAGGATGTTCAACGAATGCGTGCGGCTGGAGCTGATGCACTTCTTATCGGGACGGCTATTATGAATGGGGACATACAAACGAACACGTCGCGGTTCACAACCGCAACAGACGCGAACGATACAACAACGGAGACACATACATCATGACACAACGATACGCAGACGGGAAATTCGGCGAATATGGCGGACAGTACGTTCCAGAGGCATTGATGCCTGCAATTGAGGAGTTAGCTGACGCGTATGAACGCTATGTCTTAGAGAATGAAGATGGATTCATGGATGAATTCCGAGCACGACTTCGGGATTTTGGTGGTCGACCAACACCGACGCAGTACGCAGAACGTCTATCAGAGCGATATGGCTGTGATGTCTATCTAAAACGCGAGGATCTACTCCATGGTGGCGCACACAAACTCAATAATGCCCTTGGGCAGGCGTTATTAGCGAAATACATGGGGAAAGAGCGAATCATCGCTGAGACTGGTGCCGGTCAGCATGGCACAGCAACTGCAATGGCAGCCGCTCATCTTGATATGCCCTGTGAGGTCTACATGGGTGAACGTGATATCAATCGACAACGACCGAATGTTTTCCGAATGCGACTCAATGGGTCAGAAGTAACACCTGTGACAATTGGTCGTGGAACGCTCAAAGAGGCTATCTCTGAGACGATGCGTGATTGGGCAACAAATGTTGAAGACACACATTATATCATTGGTTCCATTGTCGGTCCGCATCCGTTCCCATCGATGGTCCGTGACTTCCACGCTGTTATTTCTGAGGAGGCGCGTCGACAGGTGCGCGAACAGACCGGCGACGTTCCCGATGCTGTGCTGGCGTGTGCTGGTGGAGGGTCAAACACAATGGGAACGTTTGCACATTTCATCGACGACACAGATGTCGATCTTTACGCCGTTGAAGCAGGTGGATCAAGTCTTGAAGTCGATGAAGATGCTGGTGTTGCACCGAATTCAGCATCACTCTCAACTGGCGATGAGGGTGTTCTCCATGGTGCACGAACAAAGCTACTGCAAGATAGCGATGGTCAAATTATGGAAAGCCATAGCGTTTCGTCAGGACTTGATTATGCTGGTGTTGGTCCAGAGCTTGCACATCTTGTCGATACGGACCGCGTGAATCCAGTGAATGTCGATGATGAAGCCACACTTGCTGCGTTCCATCGCGTTTCACAACTCGAGGGCATTATTCCGGCACTTGAGACCGCGCATGCCTTTGGATATCTTGAAGAACATGGGAACGCACTTGGTGAGAGTGTATTGATTAACGTGTCTGGACGAGGTGATAAGGATCTTGAAATAGCAATCGAAGAGACTGCGGAACACGACATCGATATTGCCCCTGAGATGTCTGAGTTCACTGGAGGGCTGTGAATGTCTCGCGACAGCAACGGCGGCAGCGGCAACACACGGGAGCGAGCGCTTGCATCTGCGTTCGGGGATGGTCCAGCATTCATTCCATATCTTGCAGCGGGCGACCCAGATTATGAATCTGCACTTGAGTATGTGGAAGCACTTGCACGCGGTGGTGCTGATATCATTGAACTTGGACTCCCGTTCTCAGAGCCGATTGCTGAAGGACCGACAATCCAGAGTGCGGTTGTCCGGTCGCTTGAAGCAGGCATGACTCCGGATCGGTTTTTTGAGTTTGTCAGCGACCTCAATGTTGACCCGACTGAGGTTCCACTCGTCTGCATGACATATTATAATCTCATATATCAATATGGTGACGAGGAGGGTCCGCGACCGTTCGTTGAGCGCGCAGCGGATGTCGGACTCTCAGGATTTGTTGTTCCGGATTTGCCTGCTGAGGAATCAGACCCACTCCGGGCGGCTTGTGATGAGTTTGGACTTGATCTTGTGTTCATCGTTGCTCCAACGACACAGGGTGAGCGACTTGAGACGATTATGTCACAGGTCTCAGGATATGTCTACGTGCAAGCGCGACTTGGTGTGACCGGTGCTCGCGACGATGTCTCTACACAGACCGAGTCAAGCCTTGCTCGGCTTAATGCATACGACGTCCCAAAGGCAGTCGGATTTGGGATCAAAACCGGAAAGCATGCTGAACGGATTGTTGCTGGGGGTGCTGATGGTATCATTGTCGGAAGTGCATTGGTTGATATCGTTGCCTCAGGGACCGAAGCCGACGATTCGCCGACAACGGTTGCTGACCGACTCGAAACAAAGGCTCGTGAGCTTACAGAGGGAGCTCAGCGAGGATATCAAAAACGGATGCCAAAACCGGATACGTGAATATACCAGGTACAATTGTATCGTCTGATTCATCGTATCAATTGTACGGAGAGATATTTGATTCACTATAAGATAACACACTGTCGAATCTGATGCCCTTGCAGTGTTGTGCACCAGTATTACAACAAAACTCTCTCCGTGTTAGTATCGGTACCACCACCTCGAAATGACTATAACCGCCGATTGATACAGGTTAACATATAATGAACACAAGAACCGGAGCGGAGCAGGAGCAGGAACCGGAGTTACTGCACGACTTAATCGTATCTCGACAGACGGACAGTATCTTATCGTCCCAATGGACCACGGTATCACACTCGGTCCAGTGAAAGGACTGATTCATCTTGAATCAACTGTCGATGCAATCACTGATAATGGTGCAGACGCTGTTCTGACGCAGCGTGGCGTTGCCTCTCGGGTTCACCCGAATAAAAATGCAAAAGGATATATTGTCCATCTCAATGGGTCGACCGTTATTGGTCCTGATACGACAGATAAACGACCGACTGGAAGCGTTGAAGGGGCTCTTCGCGCCGGTGCTGATGTTGTTTCATTTCATATAAATATTGGAAGTGATCACGAACCTGATCAGTTGACACAGCTGAGTAATCTAACCGAGGAAGCGCACCGCTATGGCGTCCCTGTACTCGCAATGAATTACGCTCGTGGACCAGGGATCGATGAACATGACCCAGAAAGTCTTGCTCATGCTGTCCGGATTGCTGAAGAACTCGGCGCTGATGTCGTCAAGACGGCGTATTCAGGGAAGCCTGAGTCATTTGAGCAGGTTTGTGCGGCTACCACACTCCCAGTTGTAATCGCCGGAGGAAGCCGTGGAACCGACCGCCAAACCGTTGAGATGGTTCGTGGTGCGATTGATGCCGGTGCGGCAGGCGTCTCAATGGGGAGATCAATTTTTCAACATGATAATCCGGGATCGATTACACGAGCAGTCAGCGCTGTGATCCATGATGATGCAAGCGTTGAAACCGCACTTGATACTGCTGGGCTTGAGATTGAAATCTAGGTCCAAATCCAAATCCAAATTCGAATCCAGATATAAAACGTAGTCATAAGATTGGAAACATCACCCTACATATCTATTTTCATTGAAGCGGAGTCGCTTTCAGGCTGAGAGTGAGTTGTGTCGTATGGTCATCTGATACAACGCAGAGTCGCCACGTTCAAGCGCGCTGGCCGAGTCGACCCGATAATGGCAGAATCACGTTCACGTCGGGTATGGATAAAAGCCGATAGTGATGTCGGTGACTGGGAGACACGAAAGCGTCGTATCACCACAGGGCTTGAGGCGGGTGTTGATTGTGTGCTTGTTGATCCAGAGGACGTCTCACGTGTTCGAGCGCTTGGTGATGTGTCAGTGGCGGCATTCATCTCGGCGGCGAATCATATCGACACCGACGAAACGAGGACAACTGAGGACGCCGATACCGTTGTTATCGGAAAAGAAAGTGAAGGCGATGGAACAAGTGATTTTCCAGAAACACTCTCGAAATCAGCCGATCTAAGCGCGATTGAGACTCATGTCGATACCGATACTGGCACTGAGACTGGTGCATACGTGCGGATTCTTTCAGAAGAATATGAAACGCTCGCTGAGACTGCTGCAGCAGATGCATCATACACTATTGTTGTTGGGGAGGATTGGACAATTATTCCTCTTGAGAATCTTATTGCACGCATCGGGTCTGAGACGACCCTCATCACCGGTGTCACATCAGCTGAGGAGGCACAAACCGCCTTTGAGACGCTTGAGATTGGTGCTGATGGTGTTTTGCTTGATACTGATGACCCGGATGAAATTCGTAAAACGGTCGCCGTCCGCGACGCCACTGAGCGTGAGACACTTGAGCTTGAATGGGCAACAATAGTTGATATTGAGCGCGCCGGAATGGCTGATCGTGTCTGCGTTGATACGGCAAATCTCATGCAGCACGATGAAGGGATGCTCATTGGTAGTATGAGTCGTGGGCTTTTATTTGTCCATGCTGAGACAGCCGAATCCCCATATGTTGCTTCGCGTCCATTCCGAGTAAACGCTGGCGCTGTCCATGCATATCTTCGAACACCTGACGGGGGGACAGCATATCTCTCGGAATTACAAAGTGGCGATAAAGTTCAGATTGTCAATACCGATGGACAAACACGCGAGGGAATCGTTGGTCGGGTTAAAATCGAAAAGCGACCAATGTTCCGAATTGAGGCTGAGTATGATGATGACCGCATTGAGACGCTGCTACAGAATGCTGAGACGATTAAAGTCAACACGCAGTCAGGACGAACAGCAGTCACAGATCTTGAACCTGGAGATGAAATCCGACTATTCTATGAGAAGACAGCCCGACACTTCGGCGAGGCAGTTGAAGAAAGTATCATCGAAAAATAACGTAACTTCATTGAGAATCAAGGCGGACACTTCGGGGTTTGACCCACAGTTGACGATACCGCAGCCCTAACTTGTTGGTGTGAGTATGTGTGGTCGTGGGTATGCATATTGTCGAGGAAGTAAATTGAAGACTTTTTATGATTGACTGACAATGCATATGTATGGGCTGGTAGCTTAGGTTGGTCTAAAGCGTCTGGCTCTTAACCAGAAGATCGAGGATTCAAATTCCTCCCGGCCCGTTCTTGCTGTTTTATTCCGTTTGAGTGAGGGTATCAATCATTTCTGAAAGCGGTTTAATCGCGTATTGTCCTGGTGCGGTTGCATCTGTCGGATCAACAGGTGCATATCCGATTCGTGATCCATACATAGGAGCGACCACCCGAGTATGTCGACCGGGTTTTCCCATCGCCATCGTGGCGACGGTATCGCCCCATTGAGATGCCTGTTCAGTCGCAGCAAGCACACGAAGAGCATCGCGATGTGTCTGTGCTGTCACAGCAAGCTTTCCAACATCACCGACTTCTGCGGCCGTGTGAAGACGCTGATGAAGAACAGACTGTGGAGGTGTTTCAGTAAAATCATGCGTCGATGCAATTATACTTATACCGTCGTCGCGAAGATTGCGAGCGACCGTCTGTCCATACTGTGTTTGCAATGTTTTGAGTTCAATATCGACAGCAACAACAGCGTCGTGTGCCGCCGCCGCTGTGAGCATTTCGAGCCGATCTGTGGTATCACCACCGTAGGCTCCACCTTCCCACTTCGGGCGATTCGTGACTAATAATGGAAGGGAACTGGTATGATCATACGCTGTGATGGCAGTAAGCGGGTCTGGAAGCGATGCGTCTGCGTGTGCAAGATCGAGCCGAAATTCAACGATATCAGCATATGCTCGGGCGGGAGGTTCGTCACTGAGATCTGCTGTTGCAGCGGCGAGTTGAAACGTATCAAATGAGACTGCTTGTGTTGATGTCATCGTGCCTCTTATACATGTGTATACTCGTGTCTATAAGAGATTGGTACTGGTACGACACAGTATAGATTCAATGACATACTGGTAACTGAGAATTTCACGGGGAACAAGCCGTTTCGATTGAAACGGCAAATGAGCCGAAGCTCACAGGTCGAAACGCATATCTAATATTTTCGCTAACTATTTTCAAATAAAACGCTTATGTGAGCCATCCACTAAGCGTGCACAGTGCATGATGAGGACAACGCGTCTCTTCGTGGCTACTTTCTATGGTCGATCCTGACGGGAGTTGAGCGCCTGCGCTTGGCTAACGTATATATTGAATCTTATTTCAATTGGATCTGCATGGCGAAAGTAACTTAGGTTGCTCCGACCGCATCCTTTGCCTCAAGAAGCTCATGATACCGGTTTCGGATTGTGACTTCAGAGATGTCTGCTACTTCACTCACTGCTGCCTGTGTTGTTTTTTCATTCGTTAATAACGCTGCCGCATACACTGCTGCAGCAGCAAGTCCCACCGGGGACTTTCCAGAGTGGACGCCCTTTTCCTTTGCATTCTGTAGGAGTTGACGCGCACGAAGTGTTGATTCATCTGAAAGCCCAAGCTCAGAGGCAAACCGAGGAACGTACTGCTCTGGGTCTGCGGGTTTTACCTCTAATGAGAGTTCCCGAGCAATATATCGGTACGTCCGTGCGACCTCACTTTTAGGGACTCGTGAGACTTCCGCGATCTCATCAAGCGATCGAGGCACGCCAGCCATTCGTGCGGCCGCATATACACATGATGTCGAAACACCCTCAATTGATCGTCCGGGCAAGAGATCTTCATCAAGCGCGCGACGATAGATCACAGAAGCTGTTTCACGAACATTTTCAGGAAGCCCAAGTGCAGAAGCCATCCGGTCGACCTCACCAAGTGCTTGTTTGAGATTTCGCTCCTTTGAGTCCCGTGTCCGGAACCGTTCGTTCCATTTTCGGAGTCGTTGCATCTTCTGTCGCTGGTTCGATGATAAAGAGTTACCATAGGCGTCACGATCTCGCCAATCGATATTTGTTGAAAGCCCTTTATCATGCATCGTATTTGTCGTCGGAGCTCCGACCCGGGACTTCTGGTCTTTTTCTTTTGCATCAAACGCACGCCATTCAGGACCACGATCAACAGAATCCTCTGTAATCACGAGACCACAGTCATCACAAATGGTCTCTCCATGTTCATCATCAGCAATGACATTGCCGCTACATTCTGGGCAGACGAGACTTTCACTCGTTGTTTCCTCTTCTGACTCAGACACGGACTCCTCTTCGGACTCTTCGGTTCCAGGGCGAACCCATCGCTGTCCAACGGTCCCACCGTCAGTTCGGATGCGGTCGTGGATAGTATCAGTATCAGTATTTGTACCCATAGTTACGTTTGATTCATTGTTCGACTCGGCTCTCGTGCTCGCATTTTCGCGAGTGTGCGTAATTTTCTCGCTCATCGGTATAGAGACGAATGCTTTGAGTTCGTGGCATGATCTATATTTTGATGTCTGAATCTGAGTACACGGTTTGGAATCGACAGATATCCGAATGATACACTATCGTGCGAATGACTGAGTGAACGACCGCAGACACCCAAAATGACGAGAGACCCAAAGCAGTTCGTACCGAAGTAATTGAGTCAACTGATAAAAATAGTTCGGAATACGATTCCATACAAGTCATATATGACGATATACAGTATCGTACATGCCCTCACTGTCCGAGACAACACCACGCGTTGTTGCTGCTGCTCCCAGCGCGAGCGCAATTCTTTCGAGCATGGGAGCAGGTGACACGCTTGTCGGGGTTACTGCGCATTGTTCTATTGACCGTCCTGTGATTGGTGGATGGCTAACCCCTGATTATGACCGTCTCAAAACGCTCAACCCCGACATTGTATGCACTGCTGATACGCTTCAGGCATCGATCCGTGATGAACTTCGTGATCGTGGCTACACCGTCTGTCATCTTGATCCTCATACCCTTGATGAAGTCATCGACTCGTTTGAGATACTCGCTGAGGCAGTCGATCGACCGAAAGCTGGGGCGACACTGGCAACAGATGCACGCGAGCGATTGAGAACTGTTCGTCACCGTGTCGCGGGGAATCCAACAGTGACCGTTTATGCCGAAGAATGGGCAGATCCACCGATGGCAGCTGGTAATTGGGTACCAGAGGCAATTGCTGCTGCTGGTGGGCATCACCCGTTTTGCGATCCCGGTGAACGCTCTCGTGAGGTCACACGAACAGAGGTTGAGGCGGCGACTCCTGATCATGTCGTACTTCATCATTGTGGTCATGGAACACATACGAACGCGGAGACATTTCATGAAAGAGGATGGGATGTTGATGCATCGGTTCATGTTCTTGATGATGATCTGTTAAATCAACCAAGTCCAGCACTGTTTGAGGGAATTGAAATACTCGCCGACCGATTACACTCAGCAGGGTGAACTCGTCATTTTCAGCGAGTGAGCCCCCCAGCAGTCGTCTTGACCGCCTGGACATGAGCTTGACTCGGAGCTGGACCCGAGGGCAGGTCAGGTTCGGTTCACTCCCTGCTCAGACATCTGTGACGCTTTATTGGTAGAAGCAACAGAAGAGATAGCGTTGAGTCGGTATTGTCAGTCAGATCGTGATATGTGAAATAGATAATCAACAGGCTACAAATCCATGATATACATGTGATTATTATTGCGAGCGATTTCTTCGAAGATCATAAAGACAGATTCAAGATATATTTAGGGAATCACACGCTGGGCACGAGCAATAGATTTCACACACGGGGTTTGCACAGTCGGGGCTCTGAGCGGTACAATACTCACGACCATGAGTAATCATCAACACGTGTAAGGAGTATTTAAGATCATCAGGAACATGCTCATTCAATTCAGCGTGTGCGCGTTCATTTGATGCAGTTGAATCAAGAAGCCCAAATCGTTTGGCGAGTCGTTCAACGTGCGTATCAACGGCGAACGTCGGCTTCTCAAAGTGAAAATTCAATACGACGCTTGCTGTTTTTGGACCAATACCTTTGATATCAGTAAGCCACGACTGGGCTGTATCAGTTGGTTGATCAGCGAGAAACCCAAGTGTATATTCACCGTCTGTTTCCTCACGAATCGCTGTCAGCGCACGCTGAATTCGAGCGGCTTTTTGATTTTTCAATCCCGCGACCTCAATAACATCTGCGAGTTCTTCATGCGGTGCGGTCTCCATTGCTCGGTAATCTGGATACGCATCAAAGAGTGCATGTGTCGCACGGGCAGTTTGTGTATCAGCGACATTTTGTGAAAGGATTGTTCCGAGAAGTTGTCGAACACCATCTGTGGTATGTGTTGGGTCTGGGCGTTCATGCAGAGAGACAAGATCACGGTGCAATTCGCGAATATCAATATCGAGACTCATGGCTATATCAATGAATGGAAGTCAACGGTAAATAACGCCTCGACTAGTTGTGAGTATAGTTATTGTATCGTGTAGACCGTGCCGGACTATTTAGGTGTATGGCGATACAAGAAAACGTATCGAATGGATATAAGAGAGACACCATCATCAACTGTGAAAGTAAGTCAAGACGGTGTCAATCTCAGTGAAAACAGCGAAAATGGACAGCAAGTATATCCACCGAAACCTGTGATCAACACTGACACGGTCAGTAATCATATTGATGGGAAGAGATATCTTGAACTCACCAGTATCAGACGATCTAATAATCAGCTAATCGGGTGGCATAATAGTGGTGCTGACACTGATATGACTACCACCACTGAAAGGTGTGGTTTTGACGATATCGAATCTAATGAGTGTAACAGCAATCATCAAAAACGAAAATACTGTTAACAAATGACACAACTAGCAAGCAGAGTAATTATGAACGCATCGTTGACACAAGCACTAGCACTCACGAGGAAACAATGAGCGATGATGACGGAAACAGTGAGGAGGAAAAGGACAAATCTCATATCTCAGATCCGATTCAATCGCCAATACCGGAATTTGAGTCTCAACAGCCGACAGATGAGGATGGGTATCCCACCGGTGAGCCTGCAATTGGCTGTGTCGAGTGTCAATCTGCGCTTCGTGAGGCAACGCGTGAAACAACCGCATTTTTATTATTGGATGCGCTCACGATTCCGATTGTCGGTTGTTCAGAACATCGCGAAGAGTTCGCATCAATTTGCGGGTTGACGAGTGATGAGGCTGCCCAGGTCGTTGAGTATCTGCCTGCTGGAGGCGTTAATTGTCCAAGTTGCCAACTCGCCCCACGCACGCCCAATCATCCAGTTATCCCGATTGGAAATGGTGGGGTTGCAATTCTTGCATGCTCCGAGCATCAATCAGAGCTTGTCAACCGATTTCAGACTGGACTCGCAACGCGTGACCAACTCACAACCAGTCTTGACGCGATACGCTAAGACGTGTCGGTCATCCATAGACATACCCATACACGTAGTTTGATCGGTGAATTTTCTTATCAATCGTTCGTAATCATACTTGCCACGCTTGCGGAGCGGTAGTGAGCATACATTGACTCTGTGACTGTAAATTGATACAGATTCATACCGTCGTCACTCACAGTGTGAGGTAATGACAGGTGAGTTGACGAAGCGGGATATGCTTCGGATGTGCGTGATCAGTGCTGGAAGCGTCCTCACAGGATGCATGACAACGGCATCTGAGGCAAGTGAGCGACAGGTTGCGGTTCCCGATGAGCCGCCGTGTGCGGACGGATTACGGATTAGAGAAATAGCAGCGACAGTCGGTGGTGGGACACGTCCGGTTGTTGAATTCCACGTGGAAAATCAGGGCTCGAAGCCACTCAGGTATGAATTGCAGGTTATCTTTGAACAGGGAACCTCATTGGGGATTGACGCTCGGACTGGACGATCCACCGTCTCAGGAACGCTTAATGCAGGAGAGACAGTGACACATCAAGTGAGCGATGATGCTCGAGATATCCGAAATACCGATAGTTATGCCGTGAATGTCGCGGTTACCTGTCCAGATGAGCAGACATGACACCACTCAGTAGATCTGGACTACTTAACAAAGTCGGCTTTCTTCTTCGAGACCGTGAGACAACAGCAGGACGAGCAACAAATGCGTCATTATACGTGCTGAATATCGTGTTTATCGGTCTGTATATCATCTCAACATACGCCATTTCGACGCCATATACGACACTCATTCGTGTCATAGAGGTTGGTCTTGGGATTGTGTTTCTTATCGAGTATATCGTGAGAGTAACCTCCGCATCGGATCCAAAAGCAGAGATGACGGATCCATACACGATTGTCGATCTTGTCGCAGTGATTCCAGTATTCGTTATTTTCGGACCTGATATTGGATTCCTCCGGGGGTTTCATATCCTTCGTGTGTTCCGATTTCTCCGATTGATTATGAATGAACAACAGATATTCGGTAAGTCAATTGAAATACGGACCGTCCGGCGATTGGAAGTGTCGACAACGATTCTATTGATATTTGTTGTTGCAACTGGATTCATTTACGCTGTTGAGGCTCCCACGAACCCAGCGATTGAGAACTTCGGTGATGCATTCTACTATACTGTTATTGCTGTCTCAACGGTCGGCTTTGGTGATATCGTCCCACAGACAGTCGCAGGTCGATGGGTCACGGTGGTTGCCGTACTCGTTGGGTTTGTGCTGGTTCCCTGGCTCGCAAGTCCGTTGCGAGCACCGAATAGAAATATAAATGCAGCAGAACGAACTGAGTGCCCACGGTGTAATGAGATTGTTGTTATCGCTGATCAATACTGTCGTCACTGCGGGTGTGCACTCACTGAGAGTACCGATACTCAATCATGAATTAATAAGAGCCTCTGTCAAATCCGATTTTCGGTACCGTTGAGAAGATATGAGCAGACGGAAACTACCACGGGTCGGGTAAGCTGTGGCGTTCGTTTCTGGTCACGTCCACGATGATCGTGGAGTGTGACGGCACCGAGCTTCAATTTCTTCCGTACTCGTCGTGAGGCTTGTGTGGAACCAGTTACACCCGAACCCAAGCACGCTCGTGAATCCTCCCCCGATACCGATAGAGGTCTTCTATCGGACCGGAGGAACTGTGTCTGTGGAGGTCGGCTCGACACCACCTGGTTCACCGAGTTTCTCTCAGTCGGATTTTGCGAGGTCGAGGTCGGTAACGGTGAGTTCCACTTCACCAGACGGGGTGTAAACGCTTGAAACGACGGTTTGTGCCGGAAATGTTGCGATTCACCCACGGGTCGGGTGACCCGTGGAACTCTCGCTGTGTTCTTTAGACTCGAGCACAAACACAGGGGCAAGTGGATTCAAGCGTTGACCACGAGTAAAATCTCCATCCGAAGGGTCATCATGAATTGACGCGAGAAATATCGATAAATTATGATTTATGAGCAACTGATATCGGGATCTTCTCTGTGTTGTGAGCACCGGTCGGAAACTCCCATGTCGTATTGGAGACATCTGCCATCGGTCGTGGTACTGAAATAGTTTCAAATGTGTTATTCTGCGCAGCAGGGGTAACGAGCGCTGCGAGGAGTACTCTGGCGACGTCAGCCCGCGAGATCGTTCCCCACAGATGTATGTCTGATTCTGTTTCGGCAATCGTGGCGATATCGGTTCGCGGTCCATCAGTCAATACACCAGGTCGGAGGATTACATGTCGGAATGACGCGTCCCGGATCGCAGCTTCGGCGTCAGCTTTGGCAGCCTGGATCGGACCAATAATAGTATTAAATACCGTTGCAAGGGGATTTGATGAGTCATCACCAACACCGATTGCTGACTCCATACAAAACGTATCAACACCAGCAGAAAGAGCCGCATCAACGAGCGCACGGGTACCGGCACCGTCAACAAACCGATCAGCAGAGCGAATATCACCAAGCGTTGACCCAACTGTGCTGATAATTGCATCAACATCTGCGAGTGCACTCCCAAGATCATCTGGGTCAAGTAAGTTATCAACGACCACCTCATCGGCACCTGCTTGATGAAGCATCGATCGCTTCTCTCCTGATCGGGTAAGGGCCCGGACAGTCGGAATACGTGATTCAGCAAGCCGCAAAACCGCACGACCGGTATCACCGCTTGCACCGGCAACGAATAATGTCTGTGGTGGTGCGTATGAACCAGCGGTCAGGTCACTCATATCTAATTATTCACTCCGATCGCGAAGAGTGTATGGGCTTACGCAAACCGCATTCGGACGATGATACACGATATCCACGTGATTTGAACACCCGGGTAAGCTCAGTGAATGTGTTGTGGGTGAGTCTTTCAGTCTGAGAAGTCAGGGATAGTGTTCAGAAAGGTTGCACAACAAATCTATTATATGTCAGCAATTGACGCTAGAGATATCTCGAAACGATATGGGACAGTAACAGCACTCGATCGCGTCACTCTCGCTGTTGAACCAGGTGAGATCTTTGGATTCCTTGGACCAAATGGTGCAGGAAAATCGACATTTCTGAATCTCATGCTGGGGTTCACACACCCATCAGCAGGCTCAATCAGTGTCTTCAATCATGATTGTCAGCGTGAGGGTGTGATGGCTCGTGAACGCATTGGTGTCCTACCAGAGGGATACGATGTTATTGACCACCTTACCGGTCGACAACATATTGAATATGCGATTGAAGCAAAGCAAATTAATGATACTGCTGACCCGTTGAGTGTGCTTGATCGGGTTGGTCTGACCGAGGACGCCGAGCGAATGGCAACTGAGTACTCAAAAGGTATGAAACAGCGACTCGTCTTGGGAATGGCACTGACCGGCGAACCGGACCTTCTGTTACTTGATGAGCCAACCGCAGGATTAGATCCAACAGGTGTGGCAGAACTGCGTTCGATTATCCGTGAAGAGAATAATCGCGGTGCGACAATCTTCTTTTCAAGTCATGTGCTTGAGCAGGTCGAAGCGGTTTGTGACCGGGTTGGGATCCTCCAAGATGGAACATTGATTGCTGTCGACACAATCGGAGGACTCAGAAGCTCCCTTGGTGGCGGAACAAAGCTCGAAATTACGGTTGATGCACTGCAGAACGGGGCGCTTGAGACAATCCGGGGGATTGAGGGGGTTGAAACGGCGGTTGCACCAGATAATTCAACAATTGAGGCAACGTGCACGAATGATGCAAAAATGGATATTCTTGTCGGACTTCGAGATGCGGGCATTGATGTTGTTAATTTCCGGACACAGGAAGCATCGCTCGAAGATATGTTTATCGAGTATACAGAAACCGGTCAACGTCATAACACCGAGACTCATACTAATACTGATTTTAACGGCACAGATCAGGAAGCCAGCAATAATTCCAGTAATCAAAAAGCGAACACTCGGAGTTCACAGTCGGAACGACAATCAAATCCATCGCAGGAATCAATCGCAGGGTCGAAGTCGAAATCGGAGCTAAGAACCAGAATCAGAATCAGAGGTCCCATCAGAATGACATCACAGTGGCAACAGGTCGTTCGACAGGATTGGTCACAGACGGTTAATCAACGAAGTGTGAAAATTTTGCTTGTGCTACCGGTCATTGTAATCCTGTTATCTGCATATCTCTATCCAGTTGTATCGCAACCACCATTTACGACCGGACGATTTGGGAGTTTTGTTCGTGGGCTACTACGCGTGGTTATACCGGTTGTTGGGGTGTTACTTGGATACAATGCTATTGTCGGTGATTTTGAATCAGGATCGTTGTTACTCATGATATCATTACCACAGCGTCGTCGGACAATTGTCGTTGCTCGATACATTGCCCGCGCAGGATTGCTGATTATAGCAACATTCATTGCAATCATCGTCGGGGCAGGGCTAGTTGCATACCCATTTGGGTCATTTCAATTACTCGGGGCGTTAATGCTGATTGGGATCATTGCTGGATATAGTGCCACCTGGGTCGGTATTGGTGTCGCAGCCTCGACGCTTGTTGCAACAACTCGTCGGGCACTTGGACTTGGGTTTGCGATGGTATTTTTATTTGCAGTCGTATGGGATATTATTGAAGATGTCCTTCGCGGAGTAGTATTGAGTGCGAATGTAATGGCTGGAGGGCTTCCAGAGCCGATTCAGTTCGTGTTTGGACTCTCACCAGGGAATGCGTTCTCAACACTGATCATCGGATTTGTTGATACAACACAAGAGGTCACGGGTGCGTGGTATCTAAGCGAGTGGATCGCAGCCATTGTGTTACTTGGCTGGATTATTGGTCCGCTCGCAGTTGGTGTGCTTCGGTTCGAGCGGAGGGATTTACAATGAGTCAATCGAGTTGGAATATCGATGTCGCTGGATGGCGAAGTGTTGCTGAAACTGACGTACGGCGAGCCCGGCGGACGCCAATAATATTGCTTCTTTTGAGTATTGTTATGATTACTTCTGTCGGATACAGTCTGGCATATAGATACGTTGAATCCAGTCAGTTGACGTTCATGGGGTTTGTTGATGGGAGTACCAATTTACTCTCGTTCGTTATCCCAGTCGTTGGGTTACTGCTTGGATACAAATCGATTGCTCACGCACGAGAGACAGGCAGTGTCTTACTCACATTATCATTCCCACAGTCGCGGGCGGGATTGATCATTGGAACCTTACTCAGTCGTTGGACACTTCTCATTATTACAACGGTTACTGGATTGAGCCTTAGTGGAGGGATTGCTGCGATACTGTATGGAACACAAGGAATTACTACATATCCCTTAGTCGTGTTACTGACGCTGTTATATAGCGCTGCATTCGTTGGAATTGGTGTTGGAATTTCAATCGTAACTACAAATGAGCGTTGGATTACACTCAGTACATTCGGGAGTTACTTTGTATTGATCATTCTGTGGGACGGACTTACAACAGCGATAATGCTTGTTCTTCATCGATTTGATTTTAGTGTATTAGCCTCGCCTCCCGACTGGACACTGTTAGTGAGATTACTCAGCCCTGAGTCGTCATACAATCTCCTTTTGCGATTAGGTGGTGGTATTGATGTTGCCGGTCAGTATGTCGCTGATAGCGCGCCAGTATATATTGGGTGGTGGGTTGCAGTTGGTGTGCTAGTTATCTGGATGTCGCTTCCTGTTGTACTCGGATTCTATCGGTTCCGTACAGCTGAGTTATAATGAGTGCGTTATCTGCTGTGTTGAGTAGTGGTGTTGGCTGGGACAGTGGGATTTTGAGTGGATGATTGAGGACTGATACCAGTAATCTCGAAATCGGTGTCACTTCACCTTGTCTCAGAGACCACTATTCAACACAGCAGCGTTATCAACAACAGATTCTCAATAGCTGAGACACAACCCCCTCAGCGAGTGTATGTGGTGCAGTAGTACTCAATTGGGCTCAGAACAGATATACGGGCTGGACCAATGTAAGCGACCCCTCTTCCCGCACTCAAGGGTCCTTACCTCTCACTTATCGAGGGTGGGGGTTCCTGTGTCGGTATCGGAGCTTGTATCCAACGTGGACACGACGGTTCCAGACTCCGCAGGCGAACCTCGTTTAAGCGGTGGTTTGGGACGTCCCACACCTCCCGGGTGGACACTCGACCACACCTGATGGTGCACATTCTTATTGCGCTCGAACACCGCCGGAGGCGTTGTGAGTATCACACATTCGATTGAAGGAGCATCAGGTGGAGAAATCTAATAGACGCATGCGGGCGCTGTGTCCCCTCCCTGCTCGCATCTCCGATGTTTGCCGAAGAAGAGAGACGAGTGCCCTCAGTCACAGTTAGATGGCGCAACGCACTTACTGACGCGTCATCTATGTGTATCCGCTGCGCTGTCGCTATTGTCGGAGAGTGTGACCCGACAGCAAAGCGACCCGTGGCGAAACGCAGCGTGTCATAGTTTGGCTTGGTTGATCGTCACACCGCCCAGCCAGAGGCGGGCGCTCCTCCATCGGAACGAAAATATCTGGCAACACTATCATCAAATATCTTGTGTTTTGCTCCTCAGATTATTGTATCAGTCACTGGAACGAACAGGATTTGATATGAGATATCGACTGCGATTGTGTATAAACGATCATAGGTCAGGTGAGCCTTCGTTGCTCAATGTTTTTTGGCTCATGACCACTCCACACAGCCACATAAGAGTATCACGGGTGGGATGAAGCTGCGTGACTTACAGAGTGCTCTGAGTTGGAACCGCCGGTCCTGTCGGTAACCATCGGTGTCTCATCTGATGAATCAGGCATCTATGAGTCAACTTCTACAGAGAATGAGCATGTGCGATCTTTGTGACCATGTTAACAGCGATGAGTAAGAGATTTGAAGATGTCACCACCTGCTACACGTCAAATGTAATAGTATCCTTCTGTGTCGATCAAAGATCTTTCATCAAGAGACGGTCTATCCGCCGTTCAAACGTTGTATCGGAAATATCACCGGTCACATATTGACGACGTAACGAAGCTAGCGCGCGCGTTGTCTCAGTGGAGAGGTCGCGTTCAACACTCGCGGGCATCGGAGTGAATCTTGTAGAGAGGTGAAGAACACTGATTGGTGGGACTTGTTGTTCAACTCGTGCAAATGCAGTTGCAAGCTGATAATTTTCAATTTGCATAGCCCGTCGAAATAATGCCCAAACGAGGCTCATGACTGAGACAATCCAAAGCATCGCAAAGACTGCGAGTGCAATGACAGCCGGGACAGCGACGTCGACAACGAGTTCAATGAGTGGGGTTGCAGCGAGGATTCCAGATGTAATCGCGATTATCAAATAGACAAGCGTGAGTGCAGAGAGACCAACAGAGAGCACTACACCGAAGAGAGCTACCCACAGCAGTTTGGCACTGCGTTCTGACATTGTCATTAATATTTGCTTCAACTATCTATTGATTATTATTTTCATGTTGGGTCTGGCGTATCTCTGCTATCACTCATCTCCCGATAATTGTTAGCCTATTAGTAAACATCACCTCATGTGGAAGCCATATAGAAATATATTATATGCGCTCAATGCTATCAGCCGGTCGTTGATAGACTGATATGGAAAATTGCTGTTTTCGATTCGAGATTCATTCATCAATATCGAAAATATACATTTGAATGCGGAATATTAAATACTACTGGTGGAATATATGTGGTTGATGAGCGACGATTCCGAACCATCCGATGGTGTGTCGGTATCGATGAGTCTTTCTGGGGAGTATAATGAAGTCATGTCCAAGCTTCGGATTGACACAACGGGTGCGGATATACTTGAACCACTGCTCGCAGATGCCGAAGCCGTGCTGGAAGCGGTGGAACAACTCGACGGTGGCACTCGAAGTGTCGTTGCTGAGCAGGTTACAGATGAATCATCATTGTCAGGCGATGCTGACGCAGTGGTAACGCTCCTCCAGGTTCTCGAACGGTATGAGCTGGTTCATCTAGATGGTAATACATGGAAACCTGGCGCACGACTTCGTGAGTAACCCATGATCAATTCCACAGGGAACGATCATCAATGAGGCTCCTATCGAATCCGATAATAGTGGGCTCGGGCGGATTTGAACCACCGACCTCTTCCTTGTAAGGGAAGCGTCATAACCGCTAGACCACGAGCCCTATCAAACTGTATGAATATACTCTCACGTCGCTCTTCTTTCGCTGTATGAGAGCCCTTCTATTCATAACCAGCTTATTCGCGGTTATAACCGTTTTCAATTTTACACAGATGATCCTCAATCGGGTCATAAACAAGTACCATGTATCAGATTCGAGATGCCGACACTGTTAGGCGCAGAAGTCGATACCGGAGTATATGGACAGACCGTTATTGACACGGGCTCTCGTGGTGGCGAGTGGTGCGATTCTTGTCGGGGTGTTACTCGTGACAGTGATTCCTGGGATCGGACCAACTGGTGAATATGACAGGGAAACCATCGAAATTACCGATAATAAAACTGGCGAGCAGTTAGAACGCGTCTCTGTGCGTATCGCTGATACGCCACAAAAACGGTATACAGGATTGAGTGAGACACAATCACTTGCCGCAGATGAAGGGATGTTGTTTATCCATGATAGCGAAGATCGCTATGCATACGTGATGCGTAATATGTCATTTCCAATCGATATCATATTTATCGATATGACAGGAACGATTACACGAATCCATCACGCAGAGGTGCCGAGAAATACACCGACTGACAGTCTTCAGCAGTATCCAGGACGTGGAAAGTACGTGCTTGAGGTGTCATATAATTATACAGAAAAGCATAATATCACGGTTGGTGATGATGTACAAATCACTCAATTCGCTTCAGCGTCTTCGCAGGATATTACCCGAGATAGCTCCCGAGAGGACAGTTGAGTTTGTTAGTCCCCTCATAGATAATATCTTGGGTGAATCGAGTGAATATCATGTCAGTGTCATTCAACAGTTTCGAGGTGGAGTCCCCTTGCTCAAGGAGCGAGCCTAGGAGAGCGAGTATGGATGAGAGGAAACCGACGGGGGTTCTGACTCAATACATGCAGAGTGATCATCAACGCTTGTTTCTCAGGAAGGATTTCATTTACCTGACAGCGGGAGCACGGAAGCCCACACGAGTCCGGTCGTCGAAGAACTTACTCGTTAGTGATGACGATCGTTGATATAGTCAATTCAATAACTTGAATGCAGCCTGCGGACAGCAGGCACACAGTCATCTGGTGAGATACGCTGCTCTACGGTCTCTCGCTTGGTGAGGGTTTCCTGCATCTGTATCTATGTCTGTGTCAGAATGTCTCCCCGGCGTGAGCACAGCGATTTCAGACTCCGCAGTCTGCAAGCGAATTCACTTCAGGAGTGGGTCGGAGTGTTCCGATCCTCCCGGATAGATACTCAACCACAACCGGGACCGGTGGTGCGCGTGCGAACACTATCACAAAAGCGTGGTGAGCATCCCTCTCCCCACCACCAACATCAACCGGAGGCGAGGAGGGGAAGCCCATGCCGTCCAATGCAGTAACAACAAAACAAAGCGATGACTGATTTACTGAGTCGCTTCGCGATCTTACCATACCAGAACCTGGAATCAGAGTCCGAGTCAATATTAAAGCTCTGGGCACACCATCTCCCCTGTTCGTCCCGACTCGGACTTGGACTCGGTCTCGTTTTCGTTCTCGTCGGTCGCTCTTTTCCAAAGGCAAAGCGGGACGGACGCCTGTATTTAGCTCATTCGCTCAGAGTTGCTGTGAGACTGATCACTCAGTCAGTGATACTGTATGATATGCTCAGTGACTACGTGATGATAGTCCTCTGCGTGACTGTGAAAAGAAGACAGCAGGCTCAATGGGTTCCGCACAGATGTATCGTCATGGACGATATTTCAAATAAAGACCAAGTTAGTAATGATCAAATAGACGAAGTCGCAGAGACACACACCGAGGAAAGTCAATCAGTGACCAAATCGAAAACTCATACCCACGATGATGACGACACAACAGTTGATACAAACACGCTGGTTGGGCTTGACGAACTGGAAGGGTGGAGTGTCGATGACTATGCGGCTCGCGTTCATTATCAGGGGGAAAATGATCGATATAGTATTGAGTTCTATGCGCCCTCACGTTGCGTGCTTTATTGGAAAGTCAAAGGCGATGGGGAGACAGCAGTCCCAGTCGGTCGGACAACCGTTCCAGAGCCACTTCGAAAACGAATCCGATCCGACCTAGCAGATGCAGGGATCGACCCTACGGTGGAGGATAGAACGTTGTGATTGTCTACACGAGAAAGATTTTTTATATTGGTTTCATCATATTGGCATCTAAAATTACTAATTCAATGATGAACCCTCAGCTCTGTTTCTGTTTCTCGAAATCTCGATGATAGCGAACCCTCGGCACAACTAACAGCGTTAGAGTCGACCGTTGGCGTTTTCAGATCTGTGTATCTTTTAGCGCTCATTTGAAAAGCGCACTGAGTATATGTGATTCGAACCGGAGTTGTTTGCCACGAATACCGCGAGTTGTTGGATAAACCAAGAGCTCGGGTGATTTCGCAGCGTCAACTGCCTTGGGGTCACATCAATATCAGCATCAAAACCCCGATGTGTCCGTCTTGAGCTTTGATAAGCTGAAAACCCGAGAAATATTGACTATTACACACAGTTGAATATATTAAATCACCAACACGCCAGCATAAATCAAACGAGTATCGAAACACCGTCTCGTGAGCGACTCGCGCTCTCAGCAACCGTTATCCGGCCTGAACCCTAAATTATAGTGATGGATGCGGTCCCTGCAGATGATGATGATCCGTTCGAGTCACAGCGCGAACGCGTGTCAAATCCGATGCGACGGCTTTTCTCGACATACGGTCGCGAAAATATACCAGCGATAGCTATTGGAATTATCTCAAGTATCGCTGCTCGTGTTCTCGATCTTCTTCCACCGGTATTACTCGCGGTCGCGGTGGATGCAATCTTTCTCGATGAACGGACATTCTCATTATGGTTTGTTCCAGCAGCATGGATACCGACCGATCAGGTCGGGCAACTTTATGTCTCCGTTTTTCTCATTGCCGGAGCGTTCTTTGGTGCTGCGGCATTTCATTGGACCCGAAATTGGGGATGGAATGCATTCGCACAGCGTGTCCAGCATGCGGTTCGAACGGACACGTATAATGAGATGCAGCGATTGAGTCTCTCGTTTTTCGCTGATAAGCAAACCGGCGAGATGATGTCGATTCTCTCAAATGACGTGAATAGACTAGAACGGTTTCTCAACGACGGGATGAACTCAGCATTTCGGCTTGGAGTGATGGTTCTTGGGATTGCTGCGATTTTACTATACTGGAATTGGCAACTCGCGCTTGTCACTCTCAGCGTCGTTCCGCTTATTGGGTACTTCACATATCGGTTTGTGAAAATAATTCAACCGAAATACGCCGATGTCCGATCATCGGTTGGGCAGTTGAACTCTCGTCTTGAGAATAATCTCGGTGGGATTCAAGTGATTAAGTCTGCACACACAGAGAACTTCGAGTCAGACCGAGTCGATGACACCTCACAGGAGTATTTCGACTCAAACTGGGATGCCATCAAGACGCGAATCACATTCTTCCCTGCATTACGCATTCTTTCTGGGGTTGGATTCGTCTTGACATTCCTCATTGGCGGAGCATGGGTGTTAACATACCAACAGACCGGTCAGGCACCGCTTTTCTTCTCAGGGTCGCTGACCCCAGGAGAGTTTGTTGGATTCATCCTGTTTACGCAGCGATTTATCTGGCCGATGTCGCAGTTTGGGCAGATAATCAATATGTATCAGCGGGCGTATGCCTCCGCAGCGCGAATCTTCGGGTTGATGGATGAGCCCGCACGGATTGTCAACGATCCCGACGCGCCAGCACTTGATGTCAACACGGGCACGGTGCAGTATGACGATGTCACATTCGGGTATGAAACTGATGAAGAGCCAACAATCAAGGATATTTCCTTCGAGATTCCCGGCGGTGAAACGCTTGCACTCGTTGGTCCAACTGGAGCTGGAAAGTCAACGGTACTCAAACTCCTCCTTCGGATGTATGACGTTGATGAGGGGGCAATTACAGTTGACGGAACGGATGTTCGTGAAATAACAATCCCAAGTCTCCGGGAATCAATCGGATACGTAAGCCAAGATACGTTTATGTTCTATGGAACGGTGGCAGAAAACATTCGATATGGGACATTCAACGCCTCTCGCGACGAGATTATTGATGCGGCGAAAACAGCAGAAGCACATGAGTTCATTATGAATCTCCCAGACGGATACGATACAGAAATCGGTGAACGAGGAGTCAAGCTCTCTGGTGGACAGCGACAACGCCTTTCGATTGCACGCGCCGTCCTCAGAGATCCCGAGATTCTGATACTCGATGAAGCGACATCAGATGTCGATACTGAAACAGAGATGTTGATTAAGCGATCGATAGATCGTCTAACTGCTGATCGAACGACATTTAGTATCGCACATCGACTATCAACGATTAAAGATGCAGATAGAATTCTTGTGCTTGATGATGGAGAGATTGTTGAACGTGGAACACATACCGAATTACTCGCTGCTGATGGGCTGTATGCACATCTATGGGGTGTTCAGGCGGGCGAAATTGAGGAACTGCCTGAAACGTTCATCCAACGAGCAACACAGCGCGCTTCACAAACATCAATCGAGACTGATACCGCAGATGACTAACTCGGCGGCACAGAGCTAAAAATTGCTCATTACCGCGATATGAGATTTGTGACAGAGTGAGATAGCACCGCATCGTTCACGCTGCTGAGTGGACAATATGAACATTTGATTTTACCGTTTCAACATGTGTCAGACAGGGAAGCTCACTGTCGATGCAAAAACCTCGGTGTGTGAGAAACAAAGTCTGAAATGAGTGAATGGTGATTGAGATCTAATACCACACGGAGGATAATACTTAGATATGGGTTGTGACGGAATTGGAACTTACACAATCCTTCGGCGAGGACCCAAACCACTAAGCGCTGTTTATATCAGTTGAGTGAGTCAGCGTCACTCACGATTCTTCGGTTTCCTCATCAGCCTCCGGAAGTTGATCGTGCAGCTGTGGTACCGTTGTTGTCAGCTCACTTGCAAGCTCATCTGCTGTATTAATCGATGTGAGCAACTCCTCAACAGACTCAACTTCTGAGCGGAGTTCGTCAGGGTCGTCGAATGCATCTGCACGGGTTCCAACGACAAATGTCTTTTTTGCCTGCCGGAGATGCTCTTCGGCATCGTCTGCGTCAAGTGCCGAACGAAGTCCATTGAGTGCTCCTAAGACATTGTCAGCATTCGTCTGCCACACTGAGGTGGCATCTGGGAGTGCTGTTTGAGCGTTATCAAGATGAGTTTCGACCTCCTCACGCATCTCCTCGGCTGCTTCGCCAAATAAATCATCGTCGCTAAGCGTACTCTGACTACTCATATCGGTGGATTGGACGCCAAGAGTTATAAAGACACGTCCGAGAGCAGAAGTGGATTACACGATGCATGAGACGACAGTCTCAGCACCACTACTCAATTGGATCAGTCTTCGGAGATTCGATGGCGATGATCTCCATGAGTGGATAATCACCATCCATTGCCATTTGCGTTTGTACCTGACAACCGTTGTATTCAATCTGCATTGTGACATCAAGAAATTTCCCGGTTAGCTCGGTATACTCAGCGGATTGCTCAGCAAGCGCAGTTTCAAGCCGGTCAGCCCTCACAGTGACAGTCACAGCCTCACAGTGTGGTTGATTTTCGATTGCGTCTGCGATTGCATCCTCAAGAGTCGATGCGCTAGCTGGACTCACAGGCGTTCCAGCAAACTGATGATAGAGTGTGCCGAACTTAATACCAGCCTCAAAACATGCTTCTTCAGCGGTCGTTGCCTCAGTCGTCTGTAATGGTTCGTCCTCGGCGGGCATGAACGTGATAACACATAAGATACGATGATGTTTGTCGCTATCGTCATAGCTATTGAGAGAAATCCTGAGATTGATTCGAACCGGGGATTTCTTAGCCACGCCTATCTCAGTAATAGGTGAATGGACGAGCCGGTTTTGTTGACGGGAGCAAGCGGACGGGTCGGCGAGGCGATCTTACGTCACGCTGGTGAAGATTTCGCATGGCGGTTGTTTGACCGCGAACCCGTCCCGCATGATCGCCGCCCCTCAAGAGTTGCTGATGAGGATGTGTTTATCTCCGATGTCACAGACACGGATGCGCTGACTGATGCAATTGAGGGATGCAAAGCAGTTATTCATCTTGCAGGCGACCCTCGCCCTGAGGCACCATGGAAAAGCGTCTTAGAGAATAATATTAATGGGACACAAGCTGTGTATGAAGCTGCGGTCAACGCTGATGTTGATCGATTCATTTTTGCTTCATCAAATCACGCTGTCGGCTCATATGAAACGAATGACCGAACACCAGCAATGTACCGAAAAAATGATACATACCGTCTTGATGGAAACGAGCTTCCACGACCGAGTAATCTCTATGGGGTAAGTAAGGCGACTGGCGAGGTGATTGGGCGGTATTATCACGACAACCATGGAATCGCAGTCGCAAATGTCCGCATTGGAAATTTGACCGAGGGTCATCCGCCTATCGATTATGAGCGAGGTCAAGCAATGTGGCTCTCATATCGAGACTGTGCGCATTTATTCTCGCAGTGTATTACCGCAGAGTATGACTTTGAGATTATCTATGGAATCTCTGATAATGACCGGAAGTACTACTCAATTGCACGCGCAAAGGAAACACTTGGATATGACCCACAAGATAATTCTGCGGAGTGGCAGGGCAAAGAACGAATAGTGACACAGAGCGAATAGCTGCAGTAATAAACAAACACGCTGCTGCGCGTTCTTTTGTTCCTCTTTGTGCGTAGATACCTTCAGCACGGCTGAGACATCTTGACTCTGATTGTATGTGCTGTTCTATTATGATAACAAATGGGGACCGCATCACTGTTTCGTTTGGAGCTATGTCTAATCCAACTGATATATAGATACGAAACTAAACAAGACAAAGTCACCGAAGGCGAAATAAAGTCACTAGCAGTGGTATTCACATTCTTGCCCCGAAGGACTGGCGTGACGCGGATGTCAAAATCATTTCGAATATCCAATCTAGACGACGAAGGAGTGTGCGTCGTGTGGCGTCAAATCAAACCCGGTGTGGGTGCGCAAAGTGTCCTGCCTGCGGGCTTGAGATGGGATGGATAGAGAAGGGAAGCGATAAGCGATGCAAACGCTGCGATTATATCCTGTCACGCGGTTTTGAAACGCTCAACAGAGACTGGGGCAATTCGAAGACACAACACCCGTGGAGACCGTGTTCGGTCTGTTCATCTCATCGGGTTCGTTTGATGCTGCGGATGGACAGCACGTCGTGGAAACAGGAATCCCCACTCTCAAGAAATTGACCACGGTCGCTAACGAGACAGGGTGGCTCACGGAAGAAAACGGAACTGTCGATAGCAGTTACACTGTTAATCATAATTTCAATCGAACAGTCCGTTTATATCCTGTTCGCGCTGGCGTCGTCGTTCAACACGGCTGTGGAGTCGGCGGTAGATGAGCCGACGATGGTCAGGATCACGAACAAATACAGAGAGTGTTCCAATGAACCCACGTGAGTTAGCTTTCGTCTGTGAGTGGGTGCCAATTTCTTCATGACCATACTGGATTGCATCAGCGATAATGTCAGTATCAACATCTTCAAGATGAGTTGCAACTGCGGAGGCTGCATACCCAATCGCATCAAATCGCAGGGTTGCCACCGTCGGTTGCTTCTCATCAATGCGCAATGAGGGAACACGACGTCGTTCAATAACCACTGGATCGTTGCTGAGCGTCGAAATGTAGCCACGAAGTTGATCACTGTTGAATGATGGGTGTGAACCATCTCCCGAAGCGAGTTTTGCGGCTGCAGTATCGGCGGCTGTGACAGCTGAGACCCACCTGTGGTTTTTTGCATCGTCAATCGCCGTTGCTAACTCTGTAAGCCCGACACATATGATCTGGTCATCTGATGAAAGATCCTCTTGCTCGTGGATCAGATGACATGCAGTTTGTGCAGGGCGGTACTCGTCAGCATTAAATAACACGACAGCAGCATGAAGTGTCTCATCCACGGTGTCAATATGTAATTGAAAAATAATACCTTGTCGACAATATGTGATTTGAACCGGCGACGAACGTATGAGTGTTCACCACATGATATCATATGATGACTCGGACGCACGTCACCTGTGTGAACTGCGGAGAAGAGTTTGTTCGTGGAGGAAACTACCACGGTAACTACTGTCCGGAGTGTCACGAAGCGTGGCTAAGCGAGGAACCAGATTATGAGGGCGATACCGACGAGGGACCACGACCATTCGGTCATCGCTCACCATCATCAGTCGAATCGGAATCATCAACTGGCACCGAAAACGGAAGTGATGATAACAACGGTGACAGTAATACTAACAGCGCTTCCTCACGATTCAACGCCAACGAATAATACAATTGTATTGACGAGGATACTATCGCTGTCACGTCCATTTTTCATTCAATATATAAATACACTGAAACAGTCATAGATAATCACTGCTACTGTGGAATAAAGAGCCGACAGTTGGCAATACCGTATATAGATTCATGCGAGATGAAATAACGGTAGCATAACAGTCGGTGGCAATCTGACCACTATGTCTCTCTGAACCCAGACTCACACTCAGGCTGAGTTCACCTGGAACGCCCGGTGACGCGTTCGGTTGCAACTTCGGAGACAGAAATCACAGTCCCAACAACTGTTAATCCAGGCTGACATCTAATATCAAAAAAGCTTCTATAAGTCGAAGAGTGCTTTGTATCTTCGTTATCACTGATTCATTTCGGTTTAACCAGACAGAAGTTTTGCTGATAGCTAGGATGTCTCATCGGCGGCATTTTTATCCACATCATCTGAACACGATGATGATGGGACAATTGTGACCGTCGAGTCATCCGTGTCAGCACGGACAAGCGGATCAGCAGCAACAGCCGCGAGTGAGAGCGTTCCCTGACGAACATTCGTCTCGAGTGTTACCTTCGCTTTCACTGCAGCATCACTGTTCTTGATGATGACAATCATCCCATCAGTAAGATCATGCTTTTTCGCGTCCGCAGGATGTATTTGAACCTGAGGATTCTCCTTTTGAGTTTCTCCGTATACCTCGCTTGCCCGACCGTTCGTCAGGAGTCGAAATGTTTGCGTGGAACCATCTGTGACCGCAGGAATTGGCTGAATGGTCCCGAATGACAGCTTCCCATCCGCGGTCAGAAATTCCTCGGCATACAGATTATCATCTGTCTGGAATGGCCATTGATGTCCATCAGCACCGATGTCTGCATACGAGATACCTGCATGTGGTGGACTTACTTGTGTCAACTCATTGAATACGTCCTCAACATCTTGATAGTTGAATGTCTCACCAATGAGTCGACGACCGAGGTCAGAAAGAATTCGAAGGTCAGGGCGAGCCTGTCCTGGTGGTGTTTGCGTCTGTGTGAGACGTTGAACGCGGCGTTCAAGATTTGTGACCGTTCCACGCTTTTCAACACCTGTCGCTGCTGGCAGGACAACATCTGCATGTTCAGCGGTCGTGCTCCATAGTGGATCGATAACGACGAGCGTGTCCAGTGCATTCAGCTGATTTGTCACCCAGTGAGGGTCGCGTTTTGACACTGCCGGGTTCTCGCCAACGACAAGCGCTGCGTGAATATCATCACCAAACCTATCGAGTAATGCTGTTGCAGACGTTCCTGGGGTTGTTGGGGGGTCAATACCCCAGACATCACCAACGCGAGCGCGAGCTTCGGCATTGTGAATCGATTGATCCCCAGGAAGACGATCTGGCACACAGCCAGTATCTGTTGCTCCCTGTTCATTGATGAGACCACGGAGGACAATTACGCCAGAGCCAGAACAGCCGAGATTCCCCGTCAGTCCAAGAAGGTGCAATAACGCTGCTGGCGCGTTGGGGTCCGACCGGTCAGTATCACTGTCGGTGTGACCACTTTCGTCAACGCCGGTGCCAGTGAGCGCAATCACATGGTCTGCATTAATCATCGCCTGTGCAACCTGTTGGAGTGATTCGACATCGATATCTGCAGCAACCCGCGCGGTATCAATATCAAGTGTTGACAGGGACTGATAAAACCGCTCGGCATTTCGGGTCCGCTCAGAGAGGAATGTCTTATCAGCACCGCTATTTTCGACAATCATCTTGCTGAGTAAATCGAAAACAGCAGCATCATAGCCTGGTCGAGGAGCAAGATGGATATCGGCAAGTCGAGTCGTTTCGTTCCCAACAGGGTCAATATGAATAAGAGTCGAACCCTCTTCGACAGCCGGTCGAATAAAACTATTAAATGCAATCGGTTGCCGATCTGCTGGGTTCGCACCGGCAGCAATAATCACGTCCGCGTCGAGTATCTCATCAAGACTCGCTGAGGTTGCTGGATAGCCAAGTCGGTCAGCAAGTGTTCGTGTTGTCTCACGATGACAATGTCGTGCGCGATTGTCGATATTATTCGTTCCAAGCGTTCGTGCGAGCTTTTGAAGCAAATAGTTCTCCTCATTGGTACAATGCGGTGCGCCAAGAAATGCAAGCGCGTCCGGACCGTGCATCTCACGAATTGTGCTCAATCGGTCGCAGACGATTTCATATGCAGTCTCCCATGAGATACGACGCATATGCGTTGAGTCTGCGTCGGTTAGCTCTGTCTCAGTCACTGCGCGTCGAGGATGTGTTAATCGACCGGTCTCAGGGTTGTCAACACCCGTTTCCGCTGCTGCTTGTGGATCATCGAGACTGAACTCGAATGCATTGATACCCCGGCGGCAAAGCCGACCATTTGGATTCGCTGGACCATCGACTCCTTTTGCACGAGCGGATTCAGATTGTGTCACCGATACCGATGTGTCTGCTCGGCGGCGAAGTCGGCAACCAACACCGCAGCGTGGACAAATAGTCGCTGAGTTATCTGATGTATGATTGGTCACGGCGTGATAGACGTATTTGTATTCGTATAGTAATGAATCTTAATTGTCATATACGACTGATGATCGCGAGGTGATCGATTGAGTCTGTGCGTGGAGTGAAATGCAACGTCAAAAGAATAAATATGTGTTACTCTCGAAGCCGGCGTCCCTGCGATTTGAGAATGCTGATGAAGTATCCGATTCCAGCCCGCGCGCTAGACCCCCGGAGTTGACCAAGGACGCCAAATAACCCAACTGGTTCTGATTCTCGCTGTGCTTCACTCACACTTTGTAGCAGCTGGTTCAATCCACGTGCCGTATCCTCATCAATTTCCAACACTGAGAGCGTTTTTGCAAGGTCAAGAAGTTCCTCGAGTTGTCCCTCTCGTTGCAGTTCAAGAACGAGATCAAGCGCTTCAACGACCTCAGTCCCATTCTCCTCAAGCATCATCGAGAGCTCCTCAACTTCAGTTGATGATAATGAATCAGCGAAAGCAGTCGCAATCGTCGCGAGGTCATCAAGATGTCCATCACGCTGTAGCGTAACGACAGTATCGAGTGATTCTGAAAGATCGTCTGCATTCTTTCCAAGTTCTGTCGCAAGTGCTGCAGACCCCTCCGTAGAGAGTCCATCAGCCGCTTGAATAAGATTTGCCGCTGAGCTAGTGACATAATCGAGCTCTTCTTCATCAGCGGTCGCAAGAACGATTATTGCTGTCGTCAGTGCATCGTTCAGTTCATCAGTGCGTTCAACGGCGGCTGCGAGGTCCTCACCATGTGCGTCTATAGCTGCAGTCAGTGCTGCTGTACCATCTGTCTGACTGCGTGTACTCGTATCAGCACCTGTACCTGTATCTGTATCTGTCTGAAGATCAACGCTGCCGTTGCCGATAGCTTCTTCTGTGCCATTCGTTGCCGAATTGGGATACTCGTCGGCTGGCTTTGCCATCGTCAGTCGTCTCCTGTGCTCATACTTGTTCGGTCATCACCACTGACCGATTGACTCATTGCTTCCTGCCCAGTGTCGATGTCAACGTCAAGCGCATCTGCATCTGCTGGTTCAACGCGTACAGCTGATACCTTGTATTCTGGCGTTGCTGCTGTCGGGTCGAGATGTTCTTCATCGGTCAGTCTATTAATTGCACTTTCGGTGAAATGAATCGGAACAAAGACATTTTCAGGACCGACACGATCGGTTATCTGTGCTGGAACAACCGTCTCGCCACGTCGCGACTCAATTCTGACAGGGTCACCACCTGAAATACCCATTCCTGCTGCTGTCGCAGGATTGATTTCAACAAAGTCACTTGGGTTATACTGCATAATGCCCTCCTCACGGTGGGTCATAGTCCCGGTGTGGTACTGATACAGCACACGACCTGTTGTCAGTGTGAGTGGGTATTCCTCTGTTGGCGTCTCTGCGGGCTCGCTGTAACCGACACCTTTGAGATTTGCCTTTCCATTGTCTGTATTGAACTCGTCTTCATACAGCCGGGTAGTGCCAGGGTGGTCCATGTCCCAGCACGGCCATTGGAGCCCACCATGTTCTTTGACTCGTTCATGTGTGATGCCACCATATATTGGTGTTAATGAGTTTATCTCATCCATGACTTCAGCCGTTGAATCATAGTCCCATGAACGACCCATTCTGTTCGCAAGCTCCTGGAGAATGACCCAGTCTGGTCGGGAGTTGCCTTTCGGCTCCATCACCTTATTGACCATCTGGACTGTTCGGTCGGTATTAGTGAATGTCCCGGTTTTCTCAACGAATGATGAGGCTGGAAGAACAACGTCGGCGTATTTCGCAGTTTCGGTCACAAAGAGATCCTGAACAACAAGGAAGTCAAGATTCTCAAGGACATCCTCAGCATGATTCACACCAGGCTCTGACAGTGCTGAGTTCTCACCGATAATATACATACCACGGATGTTGTCTTCTGCAGCTTCAAGGAACATCTGCGTTGTATAATAGCCATACTCAGGATCAATCTCACAGTCCCATGCATCTTCGAACTTGGCGCGGACATCATCATCAGCGATATCTTGATATCCAGGGAAATTATCTGGCAGTGGTCCCATATCGCCACCGCCGCCCTGTACGTTATTTTGTCCGCGGAATGGGGAGACCCCAGCACCAGGTTTACCGAGATTACCGGTTATTGCCGCGAGATTCGCCATTGCAATAACGTTTTCAGTTCCATGTGAGTGCTCTGTCAGTCCAAGTGTCCAGCCGAAAACACAGGCATCGGCGTCAGCGATCATTTCTGCTGCAGAGGCAATTTCATCGTGTGAGACACCGGTGATGTCTTCAACGCGGTCAGGGGTGAACTCCTCGACAGACTCTCGAACCTCTTCGAAGCCAGTCGTCTGCTCGGCAACAAATGTCTCATCATAGAGGTCATGTTCGATGATATACCGGGTGATACCATTAATCCAGACAGCATCATACCCTGGTTTGACCTGTGTATACTGAGAGGCGTATTCAGCCATTTGTATTTCACGCGGGTCAAAGACGAGTAAATCAGCCCCGTCACGAACGTTCTGTTTAATCTGTGTTGCAAGAACAGGGTGTGCTTCGGTTGTGTTTGACCCGGTAAGAAGGATACAATCAGCAATCTCGAGATCATCAGTGCTGATTGACGCTGCGCCGTATCCGTATGTTTGTCCAAGCGCAGCAACCGTCGAGGAGTGACAGAGACGGTTACAGTTATCAATACTATTCGTTTGAAGTACCTGTCGGGCGAATTTGCCCATCAGATAATTCTCCTCGTTTGTTGCTTTCGAGGATGCAATGACTGATAACGCTTCACCACCGTGTGTATCGCGAATATCACCAAGTCCATCGGCAACACGTGACAGCGCCTCATCCCATGTCGCTTCACGGAATTGCCCACTGTCATCACGGACGAGCGGTGAGGTCAGTCGGTCATCAGAATTGATGAAGTCATACCCGAACTTCCCTTTCACACATGTTGAAATCCCGTTAATCGGGGCATCCTCTTCTTCGGTCGGTCGAGCAGCGAGAATTTCCTCACCATCAGAGTACAGATCAAATCGACATCCAACCGCACAGTATCCACAGGTTGTATCGGCGACATTCAGCTCCTCAAGTCGTTTATCACCGATTGCCTGTGCGATTTCGAAGAGCTTGCCCTCCGGCAGTGTATCCGCGGCGATATCCTCGGCGATATTTTCGACGTTTGAGAGTGCTTGCTCTTTGGCATGTTGCATGTAACCTGCAACACCATCGAGATCATTATCGCTACTCATGGCCACTCACCACTTGAGATATCTTTCCAGTCAGTATCATCGAGCTGATCGGGAGTACCGTTGTCCTCAGTGCTCGAATTCGAATTCGCATGTTCGACAGATGCTGTTCCACCATCGGTTTGTGCGTTTGCGTTTGTCGAGTGCTGTCGTTTCTTTTGTGTCATTGGTTCTTTATCCTCACCAGTTCCTTCAATTGTCTTGCCGACACTGTTTTTCTGATTAAACCCAGGAAGTGGGATCGTTGTTGCCTCCTCAATTCCTTTCTCGACGAGCGAGCCGGTCGGACAGACTGTGGCACAATGTCCGCAGGAAACACATGTTGAATCTTCCATCGTCGGAGAGTCATTTTGGAACCCAATCCGAGTATCCTGTCCGGACCCTTCCATCTGTAGCACGCCTGCAACTTGGACGTCATTACATGCTTCAACGCATCGATTACAGAGGATACACTTATTCCGGTCAATCTGGATAAATGGTGATGAATCATCGATCGGCTCATACTCATCACGATCCTCAAGAACACCGTAGCGAGGTTCATCAACCTCCTGCTCAATCGCTGCATCCTGGAGTTCACAGCGACCGTTTTTCCCACATGCAGTACACCGAAGATTATGATCTGAGAGGACTAAATCGAGATTGACATCACGAGCCTCGGCTGCCGCCTCAGCATCCGTCCGAACAGTGAGTCCATCCTCAGCCGGGAAACTACAGGCAGGAACGATTCCATGTGTCTCTGTGTCGACCATACAGGTCCGACACTCGCTTCGAGGACCGATTTGATCTTCGCGTTCGTAACTACACAACGCTGGGACATATTCCTCGGTGTCGACTGCATTGAGCGCATCAAGTATCGTTGCGCCTGCAGCAACAGACACAGCTCGTCCATCAACCGTCAGTGTTGATGATGTTTCCGAGCCGACATCTGGGTCAGTGGCTGTCCCAGGAGCGATATCTTCTGTTAATGGCGGTGCGTCAGGATGATCGTGACCGTGATTAGACTGCGTGTGTGCGTGATTGTGATTGTCGCGCTCTGAACTCATTTATTTCGCCTCCATAGCTGTAAGACAACTGCCAGTTGGACATCGACCATTCGCGTGAGCCTCAAATTCGGATTCAAACGTGTTGAGTGCAGTTCGCGCTGGTCGACCTGCATTGACACCAAACTCACAGATGCTTGTAGTAGTCATAACTCGAATCAACTCGTCAATCGCCTCAGGGCGATATGTACCGTCGTATAGCGACCGCAGTAACTCAGCAAGTTGTGTCGTCCCCTCGCGACAGGGCACACATCGTCCACAGTTTTCTTCTGCGGCGAATTGAGCCCGTTCGCCGACGAACTCGACGACACATCGATCCTCAGAAAGGATATGAACGATTCCCTCGGTTCCAAGATCCGCGTCAGTAAGCGTTTCCGGATCAACTGCAACATCAAGATTTGCTGCAAGACCACCGAATCGCCCTCCAACACAGGCGGCTTTGACCCCATCAGTAGTATCAGCCGCCGCGCAAGCTTTCTCAAGCGTTGCTGTTTCTGGGACCTCAATAATTGTCTGATCAGTGACATCGCCCTGAATAGTCATAACGCGGGTCGGTGGTTGAGAATCAGTCCCGTCCTCGCGAAGTGACACAGCAAGGTGTGCAAGCGTCCGCGCAGTGTGAATAAGCGTCGGGCGACCGTAGAGACCGACTGACTCAGGACCTGGTGGTCGGAGTCGAGCCTCAAGTCGGTGATTTCCTTCAATCGCTTCAAGTGCCATCGTCGGTTCAGCCGCACGATACTCAGCCGGACCGGTGACAACGTCGATTGCGATTGACGATTTATTCGGATAGCGTTCGACAGCGGTACGAGCGGTCTCAACAGCGGATTCATCTGCGACAGACGCAAATACGACGATTTCACTCGCGTCGACAGTCTGTGCGAGCGATACCGCACCATCAAGCACAGTAAATGGTGTACTGGAGAACAACAGTGAATCTCCTGGATTACTGTGGACATTGACAACGACTGCGGCTTCCCCCTCAGCATCGTAAGCGTCTATCCACGTCTCTGTGAGTGGGGTATCATGACATGCATCTCCCCACCCGCGTCCATGGATATTCTCACCAGCATCAAAGACTGTATCAGAGTCAATATTATCAAGAAACCCCCCAGCGGCATCATAGTCAGCTACATTAGCTGGTCGTCGCCACCCGCACCCAGCAAGCACGCGACGGGTCCCATCCTGGAGAGTGTTGAGACCAGTGTGGGGCATCTCGGGTAATGTAGGGTCGTGATCGACGACTGTTGCTGGGTCCTCGACAGTGATGTCACCAGTTTCGTCAATACGATGTGCGACAGTCTCAAGCCGAGTAGACGAACACGCAGGGTAGAACGCCGTCGTTCCGTCAGTAGTCGCCATAAGAAGTGGTTCAGCTGCGGTAGCACCTGTTGAACCGACCATAGCAACGGGGGACTCGATCGTGGCGTCAAGATCTACCTCAGGATGATCCTGAGTATCAACGCCGGCAACTCGAAGCTGTAGACCGCCGGTCGGAGTGAGTATTGTCATTAATTATCGTCTAATAGCTAGAAGTATTTCAATAGCATAAATGATTGGGTGTATCATTTAAGTTATTATGTAACGTAGTAAGTGAATTACACGTACAATTATTAAAGTTATCGTTGCGGAAATTCACTAGCCATAGCCAATGAGTTATATCATTATTATCTAATGACTTAATGTGTCTACAACTACCACAGACAAGAACAGATGGCTTATTGCAGTGTCAGCAATCTTGATCCACGTCTCGATTGGTGGCATCTACGCGTATAGCATCTATCAGAACCCATTAAATGAGACACTTGGATGGGCTGTGTCGGACGTCACATTGGCATTTACTATTTCAATCTTTGTTCTTGGGCTCACGGCTGCGTTCCTTGGAATATTCGTTGAGCGGTATGGACCGCGGATAGCTGGTCTCACCGCCGCTGTTCTCTATGGAATTGGGACAATCGGAGCAGGAGTAAGTGTACAACTTCAAAGCCTTCCATTATTTTTCGCAACATTTGGTGTGATTGGGGGAATGGGGCTTGGAATTGGATATATTTCACCGATTTCAACACTTGTCGCGTGGTTCCCCGATAGGCGAGGGATGGCAACCGGAATGGCAGTTATGGGGTTCGGTGCCGGAGCATTATTGACTGGTCCTGTTGGGAATTTCTTGATTCAGCAATATAGCATCTCTACTGCTTTCTATGGGCTTGGAGCGACCTACTTCCTGTTGATGACGCTTGGAGCAAGCTATCTGAAGAAACCACCAGAGGGATGGCTGCCATCCGGTATGACCGAAGATGACCTTGCAGCCGAAGATGATGAGGGTGGTATCTGGGGCGATCTTGAAGAACTCACCGCACGGGAGGCTCGAAAAACCCCTCGATTCTGGATGGTTTGGCTGATTATATTCATCAACGTCTCTGCTGGGATTATGCTCTTAGCGTTTGCGTCCCCAATGTTACAGTCGATTGGTGGCGCCAGTGCAACAACAGCCGCATTCATTGTCGGGTACATTGGGATATTCAATGGTGCTGGACGGATCGCATGGTCAAGCCTTTCAGATTATGTTGGTCGGACAGCGGTGTATGGAGCGTTCTTTGCCATTCAAATCGTCGCCTTCTTTTTGATGCCACAAGTCAGTGGCGTTTGGATTCTTGCAGGACTACTATTCCTTATTATCACCTGTTACGGTGGCGGGTTTGCCTGCTTACCAGCGTATCTAAGTGACCTCTTCGGGACCGCTGAGGTCGGAGCAATCCATGGATACAGTCTCACGGCATGGGGACTTGCGGGTGTTGCCGGACCAACGCTTGCATCGGTCATTCTTGAGTCAACTGGTGATTATACGACTGCATTGTACATTATCAATGTCGTCTTAATTGCTGGACTCCTGACTGTAGGAGCACTTCGATGGCGGATTAACAATATTGAGGACGCACAAGCAGCACCGGCAGCCGCAGCGGGTGATTAATTGAGAAGTAGATAGCAGTTGACTCCCTCCGACCGCTTCAGGAGTGCGATTCCCGAGCGTCGGGAAATGACGGTTCGCAGACTCTTGACTGTCTCGGTGTGAATCGACCGTTCTCGCGGTCGAACAGGAATACTCCGGGTTGTACCAACTAGCCGGGGACTTCGAGTTATCTCACTGCGGATATTCACCGTCTTCGCGTGTCTGCGTTCATCGTCGTCTCACAGACATACAGCCCACGCGCAGTTCGCATCTTGAATCTGCCCGCAGGGACACGTCCTCAAGCTGTTCTCCTCGTCTACGGGTAAGCAAGGCGAGTGTCTCGAGGCTTGACCCCGCGAGGATGAAGCCGACACGAATGGGTAAGTAACCACGTTTCGTCCAAGAGAGTCCAGTCAGAGAGCCCAAAAGACGGGTACGGATGAAAGACTTTCATCCAACGCTGACTGGGCAAACCGATGACTATGAAACTGTGGTACCTCTCAACACCCGCGTCTGTGGCGTGGTGAGACGGGTACTCTCGGGTCGTGGTGGAGCGACCGATCCTCACGGACACCAGCGAGGTGTTCGGGTGTGAATTCCAGCCGACTTCGAAAGAAAGAGCTCGAGGGGAATGAAATTCGCCTGCGTCCATCCGTCCATTTCTGGACGATATGGACAAAACGGTGAAGCCTCGGGGCTTGCCCGAGGTACTTCACTACTCGTTGCAGTTCACCACGCTCGCTCTCGCCGGCACAAGCACGCCGATGACGATTGCGGACCGTCTCGACGCGGGTGGACACCGATAAGGAAACTCTCGTGCGCTGGCTGCTCCAGGACGCCACACAGGTGACCTCGATTAACCGGGCGTACTTGGACAGCGGCTTTCACACTACTGACGCCGTCCGTGCCCTCAAGTCCACCGAGACGAAGTTCATCATCCAGACCCCGGACGAGGGTCGGAAGGTCAAGGGGCTCCAGCGGCTCGCTCTTGACAAAGAGAAAAGTCAAAGCGGTGCCCTACGGTCTCGGCGGGGTCAGCGACGAGACACACTGGTTATTCACCGTGAAGTCTCAAAAGCAATCTCGGCTCTGGCAGGGCGAGCCCGACGACTGTATCATCTTCGACACGAATATTCCGCTCGATGACGACAATCTCGATTCGTTGGAGTTGTCTACCGATTTCCGCAACCGGTAGGGCGTCGAAACGAGTTATCGGAATCTCAAGCACGATTTCTTAACATAGTCGGGATCACCCCGGCTGGCGACCCGGATGTTCTACTTTAATTTTGTCATCTTAACATATAATATGTGGACGGTGGCGAACGTGCTGGGTGCTGAAGAACAGGAGCATGACTTGAGTTCAGAGAATCTCTTCACAGCGAACAGATTCACCCGTGCATTTGAGGACGATGAAGTGACGTTAGATCTGGACGACCCACCAGAGGAATCATGAGTCATCCGTACCCTGTGTGAATTCGGACTGCCGTGAGCTACTGTTACATAATTAACTAGAAGTGGCTCTGTTGAAATTCTCAACTTCTGATAGTTTGTTGGAGCCACGCTGGATACACAGCGCAAGTCTTGCATAGGAAAGCGTCAGATTCAGCCAAAAGCAATCGATCAGTGCAGATACCAAACTAAATGATCAAAACTAAAATAGATCATTATATAAGTTAGGAAACTTCCTTAATAAATAATCTCTCACTATCTGTCATGAACCGCCGGAGATTCCTCACCTTTTGTGGTCTTGGAATTGCAACTGCTGGCGGGTATTTCGGATGGCGTCGGTACCACTTACCATCGATACCTGAGGGAATGAAGGTGGGAACACAGCATATTGAAGGGGATATTTTTGTGGAAGATTCCTCACGGGATAGTAAGTTCTTGGAATGGCAAGAGGAGTCTCAGACTCTGATAACTAAGAGAGAAGAAGTAAATCGGGAGATTATCGATGAGGAGTCAATCAGTCCCTTTCTCAACGATATCGACTTCGAGGATTCATATCTCATTGTTGTTCAAAACGGAATGCAGTCTGAAATGGAGCTTGTATTAGATGGGATCTTTCAACGAGAGTATGGACTTCACCTCAACGTTTCAATTGACTCTCCGCGAGGTGGTCCGGACGATCTCCTGACGCACTCGTTGCTCATTCGGGTCATCGACGAAGACGGAGAAGTTCCTGAGGAAGTATCTATATATATCAGGGGGTATGTCTGATCGACTTCTCACTCAGGAGATGGTGCGTCCGTAGTTCTACTGACCGACCGGTCCATCCAGACTGTGGCGGAACTATCGGTGACCGACTGCTGAATGCATGCATTCTGTGTCTCGCACGCAATCTTATCAGTTTTAAGTATTTCAACAGAGCTGCTTGCGTGAACATAGACAATACTGAATGATATGAAATATTCATCAATATATTGTAATAATCATAATCCAGCCAAACTTCCAAACGATGTTAACTTGATAGTCACCGCGCTTGTAATTTGTTCTGCTGATTTACCGACGTCACTGAGTAAATAAACCGTATTCAGAACAACAGAATGATCTCAACAGTTACAACACCGCTTTTTATTTATCCACGGAAAAGTTGAAGCACCTCATCGCTTACTGACGGTTCGACAGCTATTGTATATGTTTCATCAGGTATCAATTCTGTCTCTGGACCAGCAATCCGGTTCCCGCCAGTGCTGGCGACAACAAGACACCCTCGAGGGAGTCCGACTTCCTCAAGCGTTCGTTCCGCGACTGGGGCAGTGGGTGCAACAGTCACCTCAAGTAAGTCTAAATCACCAGTTGTATCCTCAATAGCCCGTACGTCTGATTCAACAGTGTTAGCAGCCACACGTGCGGCTGCACTCTCAGGGAAGACGACCTCATCAACCCAGTCATCATACTCACCACGGGTCTCAACATCGGTTCGGAGGATCGTTTTTACCTCAGGCACCATGCGAGTCGCTGCAAGACAGATTGCAAGATTTGTGCCGGTTTTTGCAGTAAGTGCAGCAATCACATCAACACGTTCGAGATCAACCTGTTCGAGAATCGCTGGTCGTGTTGCATCGCCTTCGATAACGGTCGCAACATAATCATCTGCGATTGTCTGTGCACGGTCTGGATTAGGCTCAATGACGACAACATCATATCCGCGGTCACTGAGTATATTTGCTGTTCGTCGACCAACGCGACCCCCACCGGCGATGATAGTTCGTGGCTGTTTTGATGACATGATTAGACTTCCTCCTGGGCACCTGTATGTGCGGGACCGTCTTGAGTGTCAGTATCCCTGGATAGCGTTGGATCCGAATCCGAGTCTGTCATAGCTGCGTCAACAGGGTCAGACGTCGGAGTTGGGTCTGAATTTGGGTCCGAACCGGAACCGGAACCAGAAGTTGGTCCATCAGGTGTGCTGCCACCACCACCGCCACCACTGCTTGGAGCAGGATTAGACCGCGATCGAAGCCAGTTCAATCCGTAGTACGCAAGTAATCCAAGGGCAATCCATCCCACACTAAGAAGTAGTGCGAGTTGGTCAGTTTGTGTCAGATACCACACTAACACTCCAGTGAGTAGGACATTGAGTACAATTCCAATGATTGGAGGTGCAGGATAATACGGAATTGTGTAAGGACGAGTCATGTCAGGGCGTTCTCGCCTGAGTTTGATCACTGAGAAATTGACGATAATGAATGATAATAAAAAGAATAAACTCGACATATTACCGGCACTCGCTGTTGGAAGCGCGACCGAGAAGAGCATGACAGCACCACTGACGATGATTGCAATAAATGGTGTTCCAAATCGGTGATGAAGATTCCCGATTGAGCCGATCAGCTGACCTTCCCGCCCCATCGCAAAAGCGACACGTGAGGATGCAATGACGACGGCATTGAGTGCTGTTAAGGTTGAAAAGACCGCTCCAAAGACAATGACCGCACCACCGTTCTTAATAATTGGAAGACCTGTCGGCATGAATGATGTCGCTGCTGCTGCGATACCTGCCTCACCAGCCTGTGCAAGTCCGGATGCACCAAGCGTTCCAATAGCCACAGAAACAACGAGTGCATAGATAATCACGGTTGCAGCAAGACTCAGGAAAATAGCCTTCGGAATATTCTCTCGTGGGTTTTCGACCTCTTCGGTAACAGTTGTAATGAGATCATATCCCTCAAATGCAATGAACGTCAGCCCCATTGCTGGAAGGATGCTCAATGCAGACGAATCATCGGGGAACAGAGGGTCGAAGTTTTGCAGAGTGAAACTTGTCGGTTCACCACCACCGACTGAGAGATATCCAAAGAGGATGAAGATCAATAGAATGAGTACTTTTGTTATTGTAAAGAATGTCTCTGCACTCCCGCTGGCAGCTGTTGAGACCGCATTCACAGCAACAAGAAGTGAAACAGCAACGAAAGCGAGTCCCAATTGAACGGGAATATCGATACTAATGACTGGAAGAGCAATTGCACCGACAGCGCCTGGTTTCGGTGTGAATCCATACACATGAAGCAACTCAATGAAATTTGGCGCGAATCCGAGCGCATAGAGTGCTCCTGCAATCATATACGCAAACCAGAGCATCCATCCCAGTAAGAACGATGAGCGATCATCGAAAATCTCACGTACAAAGGCATATCCGCCGCCACTTTTTGGGATTGAGGCAGCGAGTTCAGCGTATGAGAGTCCGGTAAATGCTGTTACGATTCCATTCAGGACAAATACGAGTAACGCCGCGGGACCGGAGATCTCCGCAGCAAGTCCTGTGAGGACGAAGATCCCAGCACCAATCATCGCACCCATCCCAATCATCGTGGCATCGAGCAATCCAAGTTCGGCTGTTGGCTTGCGGGTTCCCTGGCTCATCGACGTATAATACATTATGAAAATAACCCCTTAAACACTGTTGGCTTTCTCCCCACCTCCTTAGACCTAGGGTCCCCAGAGAGGATATGAAGAGTTCGTATTTCTTTGCCAACTCAGATGCACACTCGCATGGCAAGCGCCAACATCATCACTCGCCGATTGATGACTCCCAGAGTTCACGACACTGACTGCACCGCTGAACTGTCGTTCTCGTTCTCGGGGGTGACCTGTGCGAGATGAACTCTTCGTGTTTCGGGTCGATAGGTGATGAACTGAAGTTCATCGAACAGCCACAGGTGAATACCGTGTCACTCGTTCATATCACAAATACTTTTAGGATTCAATATTGATAACAGGATTACTGAATTGGCGGGTATATTCAACTCAGCGTCTCAAGAGGTATATAGCTCAGATCATAATGTGGTGGTTTCTTACTAGCAGTATTCAGTCGGGGAGACCGCGAGTATGGGCTGATCCTCTATTATCGGCTTCATCTGACGGCTCGAGTATGAGACTTCGCCCTGTATTACTGAATAACGACGTTTCTCGGGATTTTTTACCTTCGATATGATAATATAAATTATTCATATGAGCATGCGTGCTGCTATGTATCATGGTCCCCGTGATATCCGTGTTGAGAATGTTGTCGAACCGACATTAGAGGAACCAACAGACGCAATCGTCCGCGTCACACATACTGCCGTCTGTGGATCTGATTTGTGGTTTTATCGAGGAGAGACAGACCGTGATGTCCCCTCTCGTGTCGGTCATGAACCAATGGGTATTATCCAAGAAGTCGGTGATGATGTGCAGTCTGTTGATGTCGGTGACCGTGTTTTTGCACCATTTAAGATAAGCTGCGGTGTCTGCGAGTTTTGCCGCCGTGGATTGCATACATCATGTGTGAATGGTGATGGATGGGGCGATGACAATGGCGGTGCACAGGGTGAGATAATTCGATGTCGACATGCAGATGGGACTCTTGTCCGCGTTCCAGATGCTTACGCCGATGATGACAGCACCCTTCGATCGATACTCCCATTGACAGATGTTATGGGAACAGGTCACCACGCAGCGGTGAGTGCAGGTGTAAATGCCGGGTCAACATGTGTTGTCGTTGGCGATGGAGCCGTCGGACTCTGTGGTGTGCTTGCGGCTCGCCGATTAGGGGCTGCCCAAATTGTCGCTGTCGGACATCACACGGACCGATTATCGCTTGCAAATGAGTTTGGCGCGACCGATACAGTCGCTGCACGCGGACAAGAGGCAATCGAGACTGTTCGGGAGCTGACTAATGGCGGCGCTGAACATGTGCTTGAGTGCGTTGGTGCGACAAGCGCGATGGAGACTGCCGTTGAGGTGTGTCGACCCGGAGGAACAGTCGGATACGTCGGTGTCCCACATGGGCTTGATGACGGTCTTGATCTATTTTCTTTCTTCAGAGATAACATCACACTACAGGGTGGTGTCGCTCCCGTCCGCGCGTATGCAGATGAACTATTGGCTGACGTCCTGCAAGGGACACTTAATCCTGCACCGGTGTTTACGAAGACCGTCGATCTTGATTCAATCGCAGAGGGATATCAGGCGATGGACGAGCGGAATGCAATCAAGGTTCTCGTTGAGGTGTAATTGATACGAAACGGTTACAGTGTAAATCGGATTCAACTGATTATCTTATTTCTGCAGTCATAACTCGACACGGCGAAGACTCTCAGAGCAATCAATATGAAAACAGTTCGTGTGAGCGAGAAATTTAATCGAAAGGCAGCACGAGTTCCCCGCCCCACCGCGAGCAAGGGTAAAACATGTCACTCCGGTGTGTGCTCTGTCTCTCCGATATATCGTTTAACGACTTCCTTCGACGCTGTTCCTGTCGTCTCCACGTGGGATTCAATCTTCTAGATCCGCCTCCCCAGAGATACAATACGACTCTCGAAGCTCGGGATACCGCTCCAGCAAGTG
>KE356560.1:296752-300382 GCA_000415965.1 Haloquadratum walsbyi J07HQW1 | reverse complement strand
AAGAGAGTAAATAAACATGAGCGACCAGCATAGTATTCTCTCTCGGTTTCGACAGACAATCTCCCGTTCTGTAAAGACTATGCGGCACATCGCTGGTCGTGGGCGTTCACACTTTGCGCGAGTCGAGCAAACACCATACCGCGTGACTGTCTCTGGCGTGCGTGGGAAATCAACGGTTGTTCGCTGGCTCAATGAGGCACTCGTCTCACGTGGCTTTGAGACATATGCGAAAGTAACTGGTAACCACCCGCTTTCGTATCGAAATCTCACTGAATACGAGATTCCTCGAAGCGGACCGACACGGCTATATGAAAACGAGCGCGAACTTCGAAAATATTCGCCTGTTGACGCTATTATTGCTGAAAATCAGGGAATTCGGGAATATACAACACGGTTGGCAAATGAGTTATTCAAACCCCAGGTTGTCCTGATAATTAATATCCGCCGCGATCATCAATCAACACTAGGCACTAACCTCACTGATATTGCTCGGGTGTTTACTCGGACTGTCCCCGCAGGCGCCTGTGTAATCAGCGGTGATCGAAATAAGGCTATTAATCAGTATCTGCGAGAGGAGTTCAAGAAGACAAATAATGAATTTCTTGTTGCCACGCCGCGCCCAGAGTACCCGCTTGAGGATGTATTCGGTGCACGGTCGGCATTTATTGTTGATGAAACGCTCCGTGCACTTGGTCTCGACCCGCTACCACCAGCGAAAATTGAGTCTTATATCAATCGCCTGCACGCCGAATGGGGGTGGCAGCGACTCAAAGGGGGGGGGATAATCGCAAATGGGGCAATGATGAATGATATCGAATCTACAGAGCTATTGAGACAGTTTCTTGTCGAACGCTATGGCGATACTGACAGTAGCACTAACACAATCACACCATTCATCTACACGCGTCGCGACCGCGCTGGTCGAACGACATCTTTTGTGCATTATATTAATTGGCTCACTGAGCACGAGTTTATCGACCGGGTTCATGCTGCGGGCTCGCATGCGAGACTGTTAGAGCGACGTGTCGATTGCGAGTTCGTCCATCATTCCGAATCAGCAGATCCGGAAGACGTTCTTAATGTGTGTCTCGCTGATGAGTATCCTATCTACGTGATGGGAAATACAGTGTCAGAGTTTATGCGTGATTTTATTGCGGAGATTAATCGGCGAACGGTTGAGTGAGTCAGGTAAAAGTGTCAATCAGCCAGTTGAATTACAACGCGCCGGGGTGCTGCTACAGTTGTGTGATAACAGATTGTTGAACCTGAGTTGCCCACAGGATGAGCTGACTGCCGACTATATTATGAGCACGCCCTATAGCGCAATAACCGGAGCGCAGGACGGTAATGTGGAGAGTGCTGAGTCAGTTTCCGATTGAGTGCTATCATTAGGCTAATTTATCTGAAACTGCCGTCACACAAAATTCTGTATTAAAATACATATTGATCAAGTACTCGTGCAAATAACAGATATTGATACTGAGACCCGATTCTGATTAAATATATGCAATTAAACTATAACATATGATAGGATTGGTATATGGCCACCCAGCCTCTGAATCATTACTGAGTATGTGTTGTTCGCGCTAGGAACCGGCGGCAATGAGGTGTTCAACACGACGACTGGCCACTATTATGAGGTCGTTTCAGACAGCGTGACGTGGAAAACCCCCAAAGGCGCCGCCGAGGACCGGTCACACCTCTGGCTCGAAGGTTACCTCGCCACGATCACGAGCCAGCAAGAAGACGACATCCAGAACCAGTTTACCAGTGAGGCTTAGATCGGCGCGTCCGACGCCGACACAGAAGACGAAACCGGTAGAGGGTGCGACGCTCACCACCAGCGACGTTGCGCTCAACGCCAGCGCCGACGGATCGGGCAACTGGACATACAGCGTCGACGGTGGACCCAACCAGACAGTAGCCGGCGCCAACGGCACCCAGACGCTGAATGGGACACTCTCAACCCTCGCCGATGGGTCAACTACCGTCGAAACCCGGCTGTGACAACTCCTCAATAGGGAGAACTCGCCATCAAGTAGTCAGTCACTGGCTGCAATCGCCGGTGATATTACTCATTACATACGAATTCTGATACAATAGACATATGTCACATACAGACTCATATGAATACTTGCCACATCTAAAACAGGGGAGTGCAGGGGGAATTGCACACGACATCCCTCAGTGATCCAAAATCGAGGACCGAGGACAGTTCAGTGCAGTCTCATCCTCAACAATTATACACTTTTTTTACTCACAATTACACCTCCGACGGTGGATGATATACGGCTTATATGCTGAGCAGGCCCAATCCCACGGTCTTCAGGCCGTGGATATTGCGCCGTCACGCCCTCCAAAATCCGACTCTCGTCGCTCGATTCAAACTTCACAATCCACAGGTTTAAATGACAGGCAATCACGCAATAAAATAGGAATCGGTTGGAAACAGAGCGATTCCCGCCAATCCTACGATGGCGGCCTGTCCGCCCCAAGCAATCACACAATCATCGGACCCAGTCTGGTGAACGGTCGGTTCCTATAATGAACCGATGCAGTTGCAGATGCTGTGCCCGACTGCTTGCAAACAACATTGAAAGTAACTCCGAGTTTACTCACGCCTGCCGGCGTCCCTGCGGCACAAACAACGCTTGCGCTTGGACGCCGTAGATGGTCGACAATAGGAGTAGGAGTCCCGGCGGCTTGGCACCGCCAGCAGTCCCACCCACCTCAGACCGCGAGCAACCCTTCAGATTCGCACTGTCTGGTTGTTCGGTGGGGGTGGGAGTGTGAAACCTGACACTCCCACCGCTCGGGATTCCTCCGCGTGAACCCGGAGGAGGATGTCAATGAGTGATCCCGTATCAAAAATATGTATACTTTTTATTTTTGACAAATGCACTTGTTATCAATAGTTAATTACTTTCTTATCGTCCCTGTCAGGGACTCACCCTTTGTCTCTGTGCGGGAACTATTGTTCTGACATGTCGTGTCGACTGTTACTCAAGATGGAGATTGTCGATAGACGTACACATTCGGTGTCGGGCGATGTCAAATCCGAGTTTACTATAATATCTCAATGCTCTCCTGTTGTCAATGTCAACAGTTAGAACTAATCCTGGACAGCCATCCTCACGGGCATATTGTACCGCACGCGTCATGAGTTGGTCGGCAAGATTGCCCTCACGGTACTCAGGAGTGACATAGAATCGTTGATTGCTAATCTGTCAAGGCGAGCGAATTGTCTGAAGCTGGTTCAAGTTCAACACTGATGAACCCCGCAAAGGTTGCCTCAATCGTTTCAATCGGCACAGCTGGATCCGCGGTATCATCAACTGCGAGCCAGAGCCGGTTGTCTGGCGTTTCAAATTTTTCGACCTACCACTCGATTTCGTCTTCGCGATCAAATGATGCTGACAGTCCTTCTGAGTTGATAATCTCGCCAAGTTCACGATGATATGGAATCCAGAGCTCAGCCATATATCGATCGATTGGTGTCCTCTCGGCGCGGACCTGACGGAACTGCATATCACAGCGGTATCAAGAGCACACAAATCTTCCTTGATATGTAATCTGGAACTTGGCTTGGATCGAGTGTGCTGTGTGTTCTGAGCTAAACGGACGAATTGG
>KE356560.1:285854-296702 GCA_000415965.1 Haloquadratum walsbyi J07HQW1 | reverse complement strand
CGGCGACCCTGTTGGTCGTAGTAGTTTTTCTTGCGGTAGCCGGGCGGATTCGCTCGAGTGTCAGACTTCCTCGTTTCTTCCCACGAGTTGAAGGCTTCAGCGAGTTCCTCAAGAACGCGCTGACTGTATTGGATTGACTGTGCAATCCCTTGGAGTTGTTGTGAGTCTTCAACTCGGTTTTGAGGTCGCTGTGGTCGGGTATCTCGCCCGTGGCTTCCCACTCTTGTCGGGAGTGGTAGTTGGCGACATCGTGAGACTATGTCTCACGGGCTCTCAGACGGAGTCTGAGAACGTTCCAGAGTTTCGATGCACTCCACCCGTGGTTGTCAAGCGGTTCCGCTACCTGTGCGTGGTTGCAGATCTTCGCTTGATGGGTTCGGTGGGCTTCCAACATTCTGAACGTCTGTATAATTATTTATACTCGCTTCAATATTAACGTTTGGTGTTTGAGAACGGTGGAATATCCCGTCCAGCCATCGACGGTGGTTGCCGAGGAGTTGTCGGATTCATCCCGCGGCTGAAGACGCGGGTATTCTCCTCGCATCTTATAAACGGAGGAGTCGACACCCCTTGCTCATCAAATGTAATGTATGTCAATATCAGAAGAACAAGTCTATTTCAGAGAGAACAGAGTGAACAGACGAATGAATCAGATGTTTCTATGCGCCATCAATCATACTCATCGGGGGTAATTGTACTAAATGAAACTCATTCTGCATAGCTATCAGTCGCGACTTAGAGTGGCATTCACTCAGTCGTCTGCAACAACGCCTACAAAACGGTCGCGGCGGTATCGACAATGTTCACAAAAGAACTGTGCGTACCCTGCTGGTTGCACGCCAGTAAGATCCATTTCATTTCCGCAATCGGGACACCAGTGTGACCCAATATCTTGAGCATTCTGTGCTGACATACATGATTAATTGGGAAGGTAATATAATAGCCTATTGGTTTCTGTCCGATTACTCACTCGGGCGCTGTCAGAAAATATAAATGCAGTTACAGTTACAGTTTCAGTTTCAGTTTTGACAGTACATGGACAACGTACCAGCGAAAATGATATATAAAGAGAATAATATGAGCGTTTATTTCAGTATCGAGATGGGAGATACGCGAATCCAATGAGGAAAACCACAGTGAGCCCGGATGCAATAGAGACACCCCATAATCCGTTCTTTTGTGTCTGATACTGTTCTATCGCTGCTTTCTGTTGTTGATAGCGTTCGAAATTCTGGGTGAGTTGTAGCGTCGAATTATGAGGGAAATGTGCAAGATATGTGTCATCACCGATAGTGATATTATCGTTATGACTGACCTCAATCGTGTTTGTTCGAGGAGCAGTCCATACTAACTGAACGCTTTCATTTGTGACTGTCTCGACGGTCGTTGTGTTGCCCTGATACTCAAGTGTGTCACCCTCGGCGTACGACCGTGTTTCTGGCTCAGGGAAATATTCAGCAACCGGGACAAGTTGATTATTATTACGGACGACATATCGGTCATTGTTTTGGGTGACTGTCTCTGTGCTTACATTCGGATCTGCTGCAAGAATCGCTGTCTCATTGATTGATTCACGAAATGTCAACTGAGTCGGGTTATCACCACTGCGATCAACGAGCACTCGCCATTGTTGTTGATCAACAGTCTGTGTTGAGTTGTTCTCAAATGAGACGGTGTACTGTGCAGAGTCATTGGTATACTGAATGGCACCCTTTGTTACCGTTGTTGCTGTGCCCCCATGACCGCCACCCTGCTCTGATGTTGAGATTGATGAGACGGTGTATGTTTGTCCATTGACCTCAAATTGGTCGCCTGAACCAAGCTCATATGTTGGATCTTCAAAGGTAACATGCGGCGTTTCCGCTGTCGCAATGAGCGAGTAAGCACCCGCACCAATGATAATGAATAGTGCGGCATACACTGCCGCAGCACGTCGTTGCATATTCTCGGATTTAGCGACATGGTGTATAACGGTTATCGTTTCGAAGTCACAGATAAAAATTGAAGCGATGCGTCCAAACGGATTGGGTCACTATAGATCATAAATGGATATTCGTTTTCTAGGTGGTGCACAGGAGGTCGGTCGAAGTGCTATCTTGATCAATGATCGGTTGCTTCTTGATTATGGGATGTTGACCGGGAATCCACCACAGTTTCCAGTTGAAACACCTCGTCCAGATGCTGTTATTGTCAGCCATGGTCATCTTGACCATGTTGGTGCTATTCCATCATTACTTTCTGGGGACCGCCGACCCCCGATTCACTGGACTGCTCCGACACAAGAATTGGCATTGACCCTAGCTCGTGACACGCTCAAACTTCATGGTGGGACGTACGACTGTCCATTCACACAGGAGGAACTTCACCGCGTCACACAAGTTTCGGAAACACATGGATATCAAGAGCGCTTTGAGGCTGCTGATCATTCAGTCACCTTTTATAATGCTGGTCATATTCCTGGGAGCGCACACGTACTTATCGACGATGGTGACACACGGTTATTCTACACCGCTGATTTCCATACGGAAAATCAGCGGCTTGTCTCAGCCTCCACGGCACGTCCTGAAGCAGATGTCGTCATCTGCGAGAGCACATACTCAGACGTTCAACATGACCCGCGAAAGCAAATTGAAAATCGATTCGTCGAAAGCGTCCGAACGACCATGTGGCAGGGTGGCACTGTTATAGTCCCTGCATTCGCAATTGGACGAACTCAAGAGTTGTTACTTGTTTGTGCAGCAAATGATATTGACTGCTATGTCGATGGGATGGGAAAACAGGTTACAAGAATGCTCCGAGAATACCCGCAGTTTGTTCGAGGTGAAGAGGCATTGGGACATGCAAAGTCAAACGCTCGTTTCGTTACCGGTCGAGATGGTCAGCGGAAACGAATTGCTGAACAAAATACAGTTATCGTAACAACAAGTGGAATGCTCTCTGGCGGTCCAGCAATGACATATATTCCCGAGATTCGGTCAAATCCAACCAATAAGATTACGCTGACAGGATATCAAGTCGAAGGAACGCCCGGTCGATCGCTGTTAGAGACTGGACGGGCTGAGATAAATGACCGTGTAATGCCGATTAGCGCACAAGTTGAGTGGTATGACTTCTCTGCACATGCCGATAAGGATGGACTCATGGAACTTCTTGACGAATATAGGGACACAACAGTACTCATTAACCATGGTGATCGCTGTCAGCGATTTGCTGATGAATTGAATGCCGATGAGTTTAATGCAACCGCACCAACGCTTGGACAAGAGATATCAATCTGAGAGATCATGATTAATGATCTCATCCGACAGCACTCAGGTGGTTTGTGTGTGCATACGAACTGCGCTCCCGCAAAAGCTATCTGTTGATTGCACAGTGACAATATCACATGACGGATCCGTTCGTCGTAATTGGTGGTGACGCCGCAGGATTGTCAGCTGCAAGTAAATGTCGACGGGAATCACCAGCGCGAGAGGTGGTCGTTTTTGAGCAAGGGTCATGGGTGTCATATGCACACTGCGGAACACCGTATTTTATCAAAGGTGACGTTGAGCATCTCAAGGATTTGCAATCACTCTCGCCTAGCGATATTGAGGAACGGGGGATTGACCTTCGACGAAACCACAGAGTAACTGCAATCGATACCGAATCCAATGTCATAACTGTTGTGAACGATGGCGAATCCATTGAATATCCATATGGAGAGTTGCTGATTGCAACTGGAGCACGCGCTGTTTCAGCACCAATCAAGGGAGCTGATCTTGATACTGTATTTACACTTCATGGATTACCCGATGCAACCGCACTTCGGTCGTTCCTCACACCACCAGCGGAGTTCGATAGCACCAATCTGGGTGGTGGGACCGCGCTTGATGTATCAATTGCTAAACAGTATGGAGCGATGCAACCGCCTGAGACAGTTGCAATTGTTGGTGGCGGATATGTCGGTGTCGAAATGGCTGAGGCATTCAGTGCATGGGGTTGTGCAGTACATCTCTTTCAGCGACCAGAGCGTCTATTACCTGCGTTTGGGACGGCAGTGGGTGATGCTGTTGCCTCAACACTTAATTCAGCAGGTGTAACGCTTCATCTTGATGAAGAGGTTGATCAACTCAGTGAGACGGACGGACAACTGGACAGCATTGTCTATGGAGATGGAGACACGCTCAATGTTGATGCCGTACTCATCGGGATCGGAATCCGCCCGAACGTCGAATTGCTCACAGAGACATCAGTTGAGCTTGGAGCAACGGGGGCAGTCGCGACAGATGAATACGGGCAAACAAACGTGGAGAATGTCTATGCTGCTGGTGACGTTGCTGAGCTTGAGCACATGGTCACGGGTGAAACCACATGGAGTCCACTTGGACTTCCAGCAAATCGGGCAGGACGGGCAATTGGAGCAACAGTTGGTGGGTCGCCGACACAGGTTGGTCGTGTCGCTGAAACGGCGATGTTGAAAGCATTCGAACTCGGCTGTGGACGGACAGGAATGCTTGATCATGACAGAGCAGAGGAAGTTGGATTTGACCCCATCACAAAGACGATTACCGCAGGGTCACGTTCTGGGTACTATCCAGGTGCTGAGGAAACAACAGTTACACTCACCGCTGACCGAAAGAGTGGTCAGCTACTCGGTGGGAGTCTTGTTGGAGCTGATCGTGCCGCTGTTCGTATTAATACACTCGCGACGGCACTTGGTGCTGAATTGAGCGTTGACGAACTTGAGCGCCAAGACCTCGGATATGCACCACCATTTAGTCCGGTCTGGGATCCTGTTCTTGTCGCTGCAAAGGTGCTTAATGGTGAATTGTAGCGACGTGGCTCAAAATCACAGATAAACTCCGAAATTGAATATCAAATATAGTATATCCTTACAGTTATCTCATATTATTGATACTGTCTGCTGAACAGCCCGCAGATTACCGGTGAAGGAGGGCATCAACCCTCGGTAAATCTATTATTTATTTCCACGGAGTGACCCAAGAAGCCGGTATCGGCTGCTTGGATCATATCCTCTAAATAAAAGACTGTTCGTGAGAACTGAGACCGATGAGAGTGCCATTGCCCCAGCAGCAAAGACAGGCTGTAAAAGACCAAGTGATGCAAGAGGGATCATTGCTGTATTGTATCCAAGTGCCCAAAACAGATTTTGTTTGATCTTCGCAAGGGTCCCCTCGGAGATCCGGATAGCGTGAATAACATCAACAGGGGAATCACGCATGAGTGTTACCTCGGCTGCCTCAATAGCAACATCAGTCCCAGACCCAAGCGCAGTGCCGACAAACGCTGCTGCGAGTGCCGGTGCATCGTTGACACCATCGCCGACCATCATCACCTGTCGATTTTCCTTTGATTGGATTGTCTCAACAGCATCAGCCTTTGCTTCTGGGAGAACCTCCGCGCGGACATTCTCGTCGTCGATGCCGACCTGACGTGCAACTGCCTTTGCAGTTCGTTCATTATCTCCTGTGATGAGATGAACATCTGTTCCGCGAGCGCGCAGAGTTTCGACCGCGTTCGTGGCAGAATCTTTGATTGTGTCTGCATCAGCAATAATACCAATAAGACGTCGGGTGTCGGTCATATCGGTATGGGTATTATCAAGAATCGAGACATCCGGTCTATCGATAACCCCGACAAGCATCACCGTTTTTCCATCGGACTCGAGTTCACGAAGTGTCGACTCGACAGGATCAACATCGATACCTGCATTCTCCAGGAGCCGATTATTTCCAACAACCACGGTTTGCTGATCAACAGTCGCTCGGACACCCTGTCCAGGAATCGCGTTGAATTCTGTGACGGGAGGAATGTCGAGATCACACTCAAAAGCTGCATCAACGATTGCATCCCCTAATGGATGTTCACTGTTTTGTTCGGCCGCAGCCGCAAGACGAAGAACAGTCGCCTGGCGAGGGGTCCTCACGAGATTTGTCTCTGTGCCCGTGCCCGTCCCGTCTTCGCCTCCTCCGCCTCTGCGTCTACCTCTGTAGACACAACTGGGGAGGGTGCATCTGAGTCGGCTGACTCACCATTCCCTGCGTGTAGTTGTCCACCATCTGTCTGTGGATTGAGGGCAATAACATCCGTGACAGACATTTCGCCTGTCGTTAGCGTTCCCGTTTTATCAAACACAACAGTATCAACATCTCGGACACGCTCTAATACGTCACCCCCTTCGAATAAGACGCCGTTTTTTGCACCGATTGTTGTTCCAACCATCGTCGCCGCTGGGGTTGCAAGACCAAGCGCACAGGGGCAGGCAATAAGAACTGCAGAAGCAAACACAAGAACAGCAAATTCGATTGTTGAGACGGTACCGCCAGCAACAACTGGTCCCCCAGCGATAATGCCGACTGCTGGAATAGCTTCAGTGATACTCGCTAATGCTGATGGGAAAGCAAACCACAACAGTGCCCAAAGAACCGCGTTGATGATCACTGCAGGAACGAAGTATGCGGAGATGCGATCAGCGAATTGTTGAATCTCTGGCTGACGTGATTGTGCCTCTTTGACTGTCTGAACAATTTGCTGTATTGCAGTATCAGAACCAATCTTTGTCGCTTCAATAGTAATTGCACCATTTTGATTAACAGTCGAACCGACAACAGCATCCCCAGGACTCTTTGACACCGGGACGGACTCACCGGTGACCATCGACTCATCAACTGCGGAGGCTCCCTCAATGACGGTTCCATCGGTGGGAATTTGCTCACCTGGACGAACCTTCAGATGATCACCAACGGTGATATCAGAAACGGGGATAGTCTGCTCAGTATCATTTTCGATAATCGTTGCAGTATCGGCTTCCATCTCAAGGAGCGACCGAAGTGCCGATGATGCCTGCCCTTTCGAGCGAGCTTCAAGATAGTTTCCGAGCGTAATGAATACGAGAATAAGCGCAGCAGTGTCGAAATACAGTCCTGCCTGAGGAAGAATATCGAGAAGAGCAATTACGGAATATAAATACGCGGTTGAGGACCCTAGTGCAATTAGGACATCCATATTCGCCGTTCGATTACGCACGATTGCAGTGTAGCTATTCTCATAGAACTCCCGACCTAATATGAACTGGATCGGTGTTGCAAGGGCAAAGCCAACCCACCCAAAAGGGAGATTAAGATATGGGATTGTTGCGGGAATAGCATCTGGAATCAAAAGATGAGTGAAAAGAAACCCGACAAGCGGTGTTGCGAGAATCGCACCGAAGACTGTAAGCCGGCGGTGGCGATGCATCTCTGCTGTGCGAGCGGTGTCACGAGTGTCAGTGCTATCGGTGTCGGTGCCGGTGTCGCTCTCTGCGCTTACATCGCGACTATCTGGAGTGTTTGATGTCTCATCAACTGGCGTGTATCCTGCGTTGGTGATAATATCTGTAAGATCACTGCCTGTCATCATGGTAGGATTATATCGAATGTGTGCTTCATCAATCGCCGCGTTGACATCTGCGGTGAGGACACCAGGAGTAGATTCAAGTGCACTCTCGACGGTCTGTGCGCAGGATGAACAGGAAAGATCCGTGATACTGATTGAGGCACGTTCATCAATCGGGTCGTAACCAGCAGATGAGATGGTTTTATATAATTCTCAAGAGAAGTCACAGCCGGGTCATATGTCACCGCTGCTTCATCCGTCGCAACATTAACTGAGACTTCCTCGACACCGGCAAGCGCTGACAGTGCATCTTGTACTGATTGCGAACAGGTAGCACAAGACATTCCCACAATGTCAATATGAATATTTTGAGCCGACATACCAATAACTATGATACCCATACTTACCACGATTTCCCTTTTTATATTCGGGGTATCAATGGTGTTTTACCTTTGATTCTAAAGTGATCACGAGGGATCGTTACTCTCGGTATTAGTGTTCTCAGGGGTATCGGTATCAGCCTCAATTCGATCATATCGTTCTCGAAAACGATGTAAACATGATGAACAACAGAAGTGTCGCTGGGTACCGCCGATCTGTTCACTATGACCTTCAGTGGTGACAGTGTTACCACATTCAGCACATGACAGAGCAAATTCTGTCCCACCGATAGTCGGACTCCACTCAGCAGTATCGATAATGCTGATTTCGTAGCTATCAATACGTGAAAGATCAACAATGTCATCAATTGCAGTGCGAACACGATCCCCGCGGACGTGAGCAGAGAAGATGACGGTATTATCTGCGGTCATAAAGCTGTGTTCGACCTGTGGGTCCTCACGAACGGCAGCGTGGACCGAGTTAGCTGCAGATGTTGACGGCAGAAGAGTCACCAAGAGAGGGACACCAGCGCGAAGTTGTGATCGATCAAGCTCAACAGTAAATCGGCGGATAACGCCGGACTCACTCAAACGATCAATCCGGTCTGAGACCGCTGGTGGTGAGAGGTTGACTACCTGGGCAATGTCAGTGTATGAACGGCGAGCATCCTCAACAAGAAGTTCAAGAATCTGGATATCAGTCTCATCAAGCATATTTGATAGTTCATCCGACGAGAATAAAGAGTGTTCGAAAATTTACTTTTAATTATGAATTTATGACTGTCTACAGCAATTGACATCCTCCTCCGCGTGAACTCGGAGGAATCCCACGGCGCCGCACCGCTGGGTTGGGATATTACGGTTTGCAGTCTACCACCTCTATCCGAGGTTGGAATCCTCGGGAGAGGTCATGAAGGTAGACTCCGGGCTGTGCCAACTAACCGCAGCCGGTGCTCCTATCCCCACCCAAATCGGGTGCAGACTCAGAGTTACTTTCGTCGTTGATGTCGAGACGGATGTTCTCCGCTCCGTTCACGTCAGCGTTGAACGCATCGTCGTGTTCTTCACACACGTACAGACCACGCTCAACACGCTGACTCTCGTCTGTCCTCCCGCACACACAACACGTTTTGCTTGTGTCGCGCTCTGACACTTCGACAATCTCAATGCCATCGACTTTCGCTTTGTATTCGAGGATGTTCGAGAACCTATCGAACGCCCACCCGTGCAAGTCGAGGTTCCCGTGTTTACCCCAGTTTTTCGACTCACCGTTATTATTATCTTCGCGGACACCAGCGAGATTCCCGATGTTGATGCGCCCAACACCGTTTTCGATGCATCGCTGAACGATGTGTGTCGCCAAGGAGTGGAAAAAGTGGGTTCGGCGCTCCGACCACTTCGCATGGAGTCGAGTAGCCCTGTCACCACCTGAATCGTCGCAGTTGGCGATTTCTTTCGGGAAGTAGTAGCCGTCCTGTTTCAGGCGATTGCCGGGGTAGAGGTCGGCTTCCTCGGTGCTGTACGCGATAGCGGCGAAGTTACAGATACCGAACCGAGATCGATACCAGCAGTCTCGGTGCCGGGTGGGTCGGGAGTTTCGATTTCGTGCTTGCAGACGAGGTGAAGTTCCCACCGCTGTTTGGCCTTGTCGTAGACTGCTCTGACCTGTTGGAGGTTCTCGACGGTGACGCCAGGCCGGGTTTCGTATTCGACAAGGATGTATTCCCACTTTTGGGTGTTGTTTGTGATTCGCGCCTTTTGAGAGTCGAACACGGTTGTTCTTGATGTCGTGTTTGATGCCGTTCTGCTTCCACGTCACCGTGCTGCGTGGGTGTTCTTCGTGGACGCGGCGACCCTGTTGGTCGGAGTAGTTTTGTTTGCGGTAGCCGGGCGGATTCGCACGAGAGTCAGACTTCCTCGTTTCTTCCCACGAGTTGAAGGCTTCAGCGAGTTCCTCAAGAACGCGCTGACTGGATTGACTGTGCAACCCCTTGTAGTTGTTGTGAGTCTTCAGCTCGTTTTTAAGATCGCCGTGGTCAGGTATCTCGCCCGTGGCTTCCCACTGTTGTCGAGAGTGGTAGTTGGCGACATCGTGAGACTATGTCTCACGGGCTCTCAGACGGAGTCTGAGAACGTTCCAGAGTTTCGATGCACTCCACCCGTGGCTGTCAAGCGAGTCCGCTACCTGTGCGTGGTTGCAGATCTTCGCTTGATGGGTTCGGTGGACTTCCAACATTCTGAACGTCTGTATAATTACTTATACTTGCTTCGGTATGAACGTTTGGTGTTTGAGAACGGTGGAATATCCCGTCCAGCCATCGGCGGTGGTTGCCGAGGAGTTGTCGGATTCATCCCGCGGTTGAAGACGCGGGTATTCTCGTCGTATTTTATAATCCAAAGGTGCGAGTAGCCCAGATAACAGTATCTTACTCCGGTTCGTTGTGAGCATAAATGCATTGTCTGAAAGAGCAAAGACAGGAACTGAGCTCTTGTCTGTATGTTTGAGGCGTCTCTTACTCAGGAGTTGATCTCTACTTGCATGATGAGGAATAGCAAGCACTTAGATGTGTGAATACGCGTCGGTAATTTCTCAAAATACGCACTACAGGGTCGAACAGAGAAGTTTTCAAGATGAGATATGAGAAATTCACGAGACCCCTGGCGCAACATAACCCACTCAGTTCAATCGTTTAGCTCACGCTTCATCTGAGTCCGGTGACTGTGCATTCTCAACGCGATCAGCGTATGAGTGCAAGTCCTCAGCGATTGTGCGGGCTTCTGAGACTGACAGTGTAACTTCATCAGCGTGAGCAGGAAGCATTTCAACGTTCGTGTGGTCAATTTCAACCTGAAGGGTCACATGATCCGGGTTTTTTCGCGGTGCGGTGACATTAACAACGCCAAGCGTATCTACGTCAAAATCATGTCCACGAGCACGAACATCGGCGAGATCAAGTGTTGTGTATGCGTTCACGCGGAGGAGTCTGTCACTCATTCGTCTTAGTCGTCCGCTGGTGCAGATGGTCCAGCATCAAGACCATCGTTTTCTGCGTATGGATACCACGTACGCTTGGTATTATGCATCATTGGATCC
>KE356560.1:249185-285834 GCA_000415965.1 Haloquadratum walsbyi J07HQW1 | reverse complement strand
GATTCTAAAGTGATCACGAGGGATCGTTACTCTTGGTATTAGTGTTCTCAGGGGTATCGGTATCAGCCTCAATTCGATCATATCGTTCTCGAAAACGATGTAAACATGATGAACAACAGAAGTGTCGCTGGGTACCGCCGATCTGTTCACTATGACCTTCAGTGGTGACGGTGTTACCACATTCAGCACATGACAGAGCGAATTCTGTCCCACCGATAGTCGGGCTCCACTCAGCAGTATCGATAATACTGATTTCGTAGCTATCAATACGTGAAAGATCAACAATGTCATCAATTGCAGTGCGAACACGATCCCCGCGGACGTGAGCAGAGAAGATGACGGTATTATCTGCGGTCATAAAGCTGTGTTCGACCTGTGGGTCCTCACGAACGGCAGAGTGGACCGAGTTAGCTGCAGATGTTGACGGCAGAAGAGTCACCAAGAGAGGGACACCAGCGCGAAGTTGTGATCGATCAAGCTCAACAGTAAATCGGCGGATAACGCCGGACTCACTCAAACGATCAATCCGGTCTGAGACCGCTGGTGGTGAGAGGTTGACTACCTGGGCAATGTCAGTGTATGAACGGCGAGCATCCTCAACAAGAAGTTCAAGAATCTGGATATCAGTCTCATCAAGCATATTTGATAGTTCATCCGACGAGAATAAGAGTGTTTGAAAATTTACTTTTAATTATAAATTTATGACTGTCTACAGCAAATAATCCAAAGGTGCGAGTAGCCCAGATAACAGTATCTTGCTCCGGTTCGTTATGAACATAAATGCATTGTCTGAAAGAGCAAAGACAGGAACTGAGCTCTTGTCTGTATGTTTGAGGTGTCTCTTACTCAGGAGTTGATCTCTACTTGCATGATAAGGAATAGCAAGCACTTAGATGTGTGAATACGCGTCGGTAATTTCTCAAAATACGCACTACAGGGTCGAACAGAAAGTAGTTTTCAAGATGAGATATGAGAAATTCACGAGACCCCTGGCGCAACATAATCCACTCAGTTCAATCGTTTAGCTCACGCGTCATCTGAGTCCGGTGACTGTGCATTCTCAACGCGATCAGCGTATGAGTGCAAGTCCTCAGCGATTGTGCGGGCTTCTGAGACTGACAGTGTAACTTCATCAGCGTGAGCAGGAAGCATTTCAACGTTCGTGTGGTCAATTTCAACCTGAAGGGTCACATGATCCGGGTTTTTTCGCGGTGCGGTGACATTAACAACGCCAAGGGTATCTACGTCAAAATCATGTCCACGAGCACGGACATCGGCGAGGTCAAGTGTTGTGTATGCGTTCACGCGGAGGAGTCTGTCACTCATTCGTCTTAGTCGTCCGCTGGTGCAGATGGTCCAGCATCAAGACCATCGTTTTCTGCGTATGGATACCACGTACGCTTGGTATTATGCATCATTGGATCCTCATAGTCGGTCTCCTCAGGTGCAACAAATGAATCAAGCTCATCATTATCGTGTCTGTCAACGAATGCACGGAATGATTCATCATCGTTACGCTCATCAGCAAATGTCTCAATCAGATTGGAGATTGCACCGGGAATCTCATCAACAGGGACACGTTGTGTCACCCAGCGTGCGAACTGTGGGTCTGCACCAAGTCCACCGCCAAGACCAACATCAAGAGCCTCAACAGGTTCCCCGTTCTTGCGTGTTTTCATCCCTCGAAGGCTGATATCTGCAATCTGTGGTTGTGCACAGGAAGCGGTGCACCCTGATAGATGAATATGGAATTCATCAACATCAGCCGGAAGAGTGACATTGTCTTTGAGCCATCGGGCGTATCGAACCTGTCGATTCTTTGTCTCGACAATAGATAACGAGCAGAATTCAGTGCCTGTACAGGCAACAGAACCCCGCATGAATGGGGATGGATCCGGTGAATAGTTTTCGAGAAGCTCCTCACTGGTGAACTCATCGACAGCATCTGCTGGGATATCAGTCACGATGATATTCTGTCGTTGAGAGAGTCGGACCTCACCAGACCCATACTCGGAGGCGAGATCAGCGAGTTCAAGCACATCTGATGCTCCCATTCGTCCGACAAGAACATTCAATCCAATGAAATATGACCCATCATGCTGTTCATGTATTCCAATCAGGTCGTTGCGGTCACCGTCTCCGGTATTGTATGTGTATTCATCTCGAACGTCACGTCCGGCTGTGTGCAACTCGAAGTCAACGTACTCCGATTGGAGCGTCTCACGAACTTTGTCTGCACCCCACTCATCAACGAGGAACTTGATACGAGCGTTATACCGATCTTCACGATCCCCATTGTCCCGGAACAGCGCTGAAAGCCCACCTGCAACCGTTGAAACATCTGCCGGAGGAACCCACACATCAATATCACGAGCGAATCGCGGCTCGTTACGGGCAAGACCGCCTCCAACACGAACGTTGAACCCAACAGTTTCCTCACCATCGATTGTCTTGTATGCTGGCTCAAACGCAAGGTCATTGATGTCTCCCTGACCGGAACCATCAGGTGTCCCGGTGACAGAAACCTTCCATTTTCGCGGAAGATTAGAATGGTCATCATTCCCCTTGAATGTCTCATTGAGATCATGAATGACTGGCCATGCATCAATAACTTCGCGTGCATCTTTACCGGCAACAGGGTTTCCGACAATGTTTCGCCATGAGTCACCGCAGGCCTGTTGGGTCGAAAGCCCATTCTCTTCGAGCTTCTCGAAGATATCTGGGATATCTGATAATTCAATCCAGTGGAGTTGGATTGACTGTCGCGTCGTAAAGTCAGCATATCCATCACCGAATATTGGGTTCACGCCAGGACCAGTGGCGTATTCAGAAGCGATTTCACCGACGACTCGAAGCTGACCAGGCTTCATGACGCCATTCGGCGTCCCAATCCGCATCATAAAGTAGCCTTCTTGCCCATTTCGCTGATGATAAAGCCCCCACCACTTGAACCGCTCAAACCACGCATCTCGTTCATCCTCTGGAATTGTGTCATATCCTTCCTCGGCAAATTCGAAGAGATGCTCACGTATCTCCTGCCCATATACCTCTGACTTCCAGCGTTCGACATCCGTCGGCATGATATAAATTATAACGAGGAACAATAACATAGGTGATAGTGTTTCGTCACCATTCCCCGCTGCTCCCGCTAACCAGAATTTATTTCCGGTTTTCTTGATTCCCACGTTCGGCGAACAGCTGATTGGTCAAACACAGTGAATTCGTCCTCTATGACCCGACCAACTGGAAGCCACTCGATCTCACCAGTCGCACCACAGGCGATGCATTGACCATAGACAACAACCTCAACCGTTTGTCCATTAACACCGACTGTTTGGAAGTTTTCAACGACGAAATCGACGAGGTCACATGAGCAAAAATCAGTCGCTGCCACCCGCCACAGTTCGCTTACGCTCACTTCCCGCTGATCATTGACTGATATCCATGCACCATCATCAAGCACTCGAAGTCGCACAGTCACACTGGAAGTTTAGGCCGGACACCACAGTGTGTGACGGAGGATGCAAACGGCGACGATGCCGATGACGCACATAATCAATCATAATCGCCAGACAGAGAGCGTATATGTCATCTAACATGTGTCGCCAGTACCAGCATAACGTTCCGGTTTTCGGGAGTAGGGGTCGAATTCACTCGTGCAGCGGCTCTTATACGGGAGTGCAGGAATTGTTTGAGTTGATGACTGATTTGAATCCACAGCCGACGATCAAGCCGGTCGCTGCAATAGCAATCAAGCGAGCGGCGATCGTCGACTCTGGTACAAAAGAAGCTCACAATGAAGATACAAGCAAGAATAACGTTAAATCAGAATCAAAGAATACTCTTGAACTCGCCACCCGGCAGCATGCGTCTGCGGATGTCGCTCCTGAGCTGTACAATGTTAATGCTGATACGCAGGAGTCATCACAATGACGGGGACAGGTGTGAGCAGTGACAGTGACCGTGACCCCCAGATAGATACTGTTGACCCGGAGCGATGCATCGACAGCGACGAACAGGAAATTGACAGTGAGAAATCGAGCGTTGACGCTACTGCATCGGAGTCCACATCTACATCAAACGATGGGAGTGATCATCTCGATGATCTTGCTGATGGTGCCGGATGTACGGAAATCTGGGAACACCTCTCAGAGAGTCGAGAGTCATAGCCAGAAACGGGGTGGAACTTTTAGCCGGTGGTAGGTTATCGATATATGAGATGAGTGGGGATGACCGCGATTCTGGTGGTAAACTTAGCAACCGGTTCGATTCAGTATTGAGATATCGTTCGAAACGAGATCTCGTTATGGACATTACCCCTGGTATGAATGCTAATAACGACACCGATGGAGAGTCTGAGTCGGAGAAAGTGAAAGCACAAGATACTGGCACTAACGCTGATGCTGATGCTGGTGTTATCACTGGCACTGATGTTACCCCCACTGTAGCGCGTGAGAGCACTAGCGACGATAATAATGCACACTGTTTTGATCAACCTCGTCTTCGCCGACTCCGTAGCGATGGTGGGGACCCCTCGATTCGTCCACCAGCGGATCGTGAGGAACCTGTTGGCGAACCAGTTGTTCGATCTGACCCAGCCATCACAGGGCAGCGGGCACGCGAGGCGGTTGAATTCGACCCGACAGACCCGGCAAGTATTGAGTCAGCCGCACAGACGGTTCGGGCATTTTCTGAAAACACCGTCGGCGCTGATGATAATGTCTATATTCTCCGCGGAGCCGCTGCATGTGCCGCGCTTGTGCGAGGCGTTGGTTCATATAAACAAGCGGTTGAGCGTGCAGGTGGTGACGTCTCAATTTCTTTTGTGCGAAAGTGGGCACGAGTCCATGACCTTCCACAGGCGATTAGACGCCATGTTGCACAGGGTGATATCGCACCGACAGCCGCAAAGCACATTGCACGCGTCTCAGGGCTTGACCGACTTGACCTTGCATGGGCTGTGATTGATGCTGATCTCACTGTTCGTGAAGTGCGACGAATTGCCAGTGAGGTTGATGATGAGACAACCGCAGCCAAGGCACTCGCCGAACGAGGGATTACTGTTGGATCAATTGAGGTCTCTTTACCGATTCCACTGTATCGTGAACTGCGCCGACGAGCATCTGTCGAGAACTGTCCGCCAGGTCAGATAGTCAGTAACGCGCTTGAGGATGCCTTCGAAACCGAATGACACGATGATTGCTGTGATGATCTTTGTTTAAAATTATTGTTGACTACATCGTGTTGTAATTTTATTCAGTGTCAATAGTTTTTATCCGGTGTTTTTTTGCGGAATCGCACTCATCAGAGTGTGACCGTCGATGCGTTCTGTGTTGTTCCATCTTAAAAGGGAAATCGTAGTATAAAAACTGGTATAATTTGAGAAAGCAGCAGCGACACTGGATATATATATTATACTGTCTGTTGCTACATGATCACCTTGCATCGACGCTAAAGATACACTCTATTGTGGTATTGCGAGAATAAAGTGCTCCCTCATCCCCGGTCTCGTCGCGTTTACCCTTGGGGCTCAATACGACAGACCACGCATTATTCGATTCAGTCTATCATCGATTTTGTACAGTACTCATGCGATCTGCGCGTGAATCCAATAATTATCAATTAATTGAATTTACCTTGACACGGTCATAGACGTGAGAGCCTACTCAACAAGCATCTCCATCTGATCAAGATAATCAGCATATCCTGTCAGTGCAGACTTAATCGGTGCTGCATCTGTCATATCGACACCAGCTGTCTGGAGAATATCGATTGGATACGCTGATCCGCCGAGCGCAAGTGCATCGCGATAGTCTGCAGCTGCGTCCTCTCCATGTTTCTCAATCTGTTCAACAATTGCAATCGCGGCTGAAATACCGGTCGCGTACTGATACACGTAAAATGAATAATAGAAGTGTGGAATACGCATCCACTCGCGAGCGATTCGGTCGTCAAGCACTGCTGGTCCATAATATGTTTCTTTCAAATCGAGATATATTTCATCAAATCGATCAGGCGTGAGTGCACCGCCCTCTTCGATTATTTCATGAATCGTCGATTCAAACTCTGCAAACATCGTCTGTCTGTAAAGCGTTGACCGAACGCGCTCAAGATACTTATCAAGAATGTGCAATCGAAGTGTGTCATCCTCAAGCGTCTCAAGCAGATGATTCGTTAATAATGTCTCATTGACTGTTGAAGCGACCTCAGCGACAAATATTGTGTAATCAGCATACTGCCACGGTTGGGCGTCCTTTGCAAGTTCAGAATGCATCGAATGACCGAGTTCATGTGCAAGCGTAAACATCGATGAGATGTCGTCCTGATAATTCATCAGGATGAATGGCTGCGTGTCATAAGCCCCAGAAGAGAATGCGCCAGATCGTTTTCCGCGGTTTTCATATACATCGACCCATCGAGACTCAAGTCCATCAGCGACACGCTGTTGATATTCCGATCCGAGCGGGGCAACAGCATCAGTAATATATGTTGTCGCACGGTCGTATGGAATCTCAGGACTTTCATCACCAGTAAGTGAGACATACAGATCCCATGGGCGAAGTTCATCAAGATCAAGCGCTGTCTGTTTTAATTTGGCATGGCGGTGAAGATGTTCAATGTTATCTCGAACGGTCTCACAAAGGGTATCATATACTGTGAGGGGAACATTTGGACCATCAAGTGAAGCGGCACGGGCAGACTCATACCGTCGAGCACGAGCATATTTGACGTCCTTCTTGACGCTGTTTTGTAATGCGGTCCCGACTGTATTACGGACGTCTTCCCATTCATCGTAGAACTGCTCGTGGACAGTCTGTCGAAATGCACGGTTTGGATGTTTCTGTAGTTTTGTGAAGTTTCCAAGGGTGATCTCAACTGCGTCCTCATCAGAGTCTGGGTGATCGACAGTTGGAAACGTCATATCCGCGTTCGATAACATTCCATAGATATCTGACGGTGAACTCGCGATTTCACCGAGATCTGCAAGCACAGATTCAACCTCAGAAGATCGCGTGTGTGGCTTTGCCCGGAGAACATCATCGAAGAAATGTTCATATTGTTTGAGTGCGGGCTCGCGCTCGTAGAATGACGTGAGCTCCGCTTCATCGAGTTCCTGTAATTCAGGCTCAATGAAACTCACCGCTGAACGCGCACGAGAGGATAGCGACTCAGCCTTCGATTTTCGTGCCTGTGATTCTTGATCACGCGTGTCCTCTGCACTGCGAAGGTTCGCATACGTGCTCACTGTCGCAAGTGTTCGAAATACCTCTTCACGGCGCTCAAGCAGCTCTAACAGTGTCGACGGCGACTCAGTGACGCGTCCTTCATACGCCTCAAGATCCGTCAGTTGCTCCTGAACAGATTCATATGCTGACTCCCACTCTGCAGCGTCGGTATAGATGCCTGAAAGATCCCAGGTGTACTCGGTTTCAATCTCACTTCGCTCGGGAACCGAACTCATATAGATAAATAATCGGCAACAGAAGTGAACCTTGTTACTCGATACTACCGCATTTAGACAATCAACTCATACGTCTATCTGGGGGCTTCCCCATGAGACGATTCTTTGGTATATATTCTGATTGATACTCCGCAATCTGATTGCTGTATATAATCGAAACTATACTCACTTGAGGCGAGTCGGAGCGCTCTGTTGTGCGCTCTGTTTCACATAACAGGAATTACGGTATCAACGACAGTTCTCTTATGCGATATATGATGATCGGGCTTATTGTGATTGTAATCATATCAATCTGATATTTATTATCATGAACGGTTTCTGCCCTCCTCACCAATTAAGACCTGCTGATTAGGCGCGAACCGCCTCGGGGTCAAGCCCCGAGGCACTCGGCCTGCTCCGCCTGTAGAACTTCCTATTTAGAAAGCGTGGTCTAATCAAAGTACAGAGACGATCATCATCGTCAGTATGATCAAGAGTGTCGAGTTGCGCGTGCTTCACGAACGCCAGCACCGTCTCGTACTTTATCCTCACAGTTTGGGCACACACGGGGACGATCCATCTCTTCAGGGGCAAACACGCGCACATACTCGGTGGTAACAAATGAACCACAGTTCTCACAGTGCGGCATTAATTGCGCATCTTTGCCCAACTCTCATAATATTTAGGGACAAAAGTGTGAATCCTGATACTACATGGCATACGTATATGTATACCAATGATATTCATATGCCGATGTATTGTTGGATACTTGCTGCTGCCGGCACAGGGTGTGACACGGTCATATCGGAGATAACTAATTGAGTGATTTCATTCGGTCTGTGAGTCGGCGTTAGTATGCGCACTTGTGTCAGCATCAAAATTTGTTATTCCCTGTGGTTGTGATCCTGATACAATGTGTTCAGCAACGCGTGCCTGGGTACGGTGGCGTTGATACCGGTGTGTAAAGACAGTCCTCAGGGAGTCGGTTGCACGATCATCCGTTCGAAAGGTAATAGTTGGATATGTCACCCTCGTTAGAATAAGTGGTTCCGGGGATGCTGTTGGGATACCGTCTGGACCAGTGTGTGACACGGTAGTTAAGAGTCCACTCAGTGTTTCAACTGTCATCGACTCTGAGCCAACACTCCGAAGCGCAGACACAAGCCGACGAACGAGCGACCGCGAGAATCCATCAGCAGTAATAATTACACTAACAAAGGGATCATCAGCTTCGAGTGTTATTGACAGCTCACGCGTCGTGCCGTCATCATCAGGCGTGAAGTTGTGGAAATCATGTTTACCGGAGAGTGTCTCTGCAGCAGTGTTGAGTCGGCTCATGTCAAGTTCTGGTCCGTACAAATGATAGGTGTATGTCCGCTGGATAGCATCGTGAGTAGCATGAAACTCAGATCGAACATCAGCGCTTGCCCATGCTCGGACACTTGCAGGAAGTTCACTATTCAATGCCCGGGGGGTACACCATGATGGGCATTCAAATCCGACTGTCTGTCTAAGTGCTGAGACACCGGCATCCGTCCTGCCCGCTGCCGCGTATCCTGATGGTTTCGAATCAGTGTCACGATTAAATATATCAAGCGAATCAAGTGCATCAAATAGCGTATCCTCAACGGTTGGTACTGACGGTTGCCGCTGAAATCCAGAGAACGGGCGTCCATCGTACGCAAGTCGAAATGCACGCATCTGAACCGACATCTCAAACGCACAGTGATGTAAGCGGTTGGCAGTTGAAAATCATTATCCTGTATTATATTTATCTTATCTTGATATATGATATAATCTGAGCAAATGATTAATCAAGCAACGTCTTCGTATGTCGGTGCATCAAGATCACCAGGGAATGCGTCCACCGGAACTGTCGTTTGATCACCAGAGTTCATATCTTTAATTGTGACTTCATCATTCTCAAGATCTCGTTCGCCGACAATAACGACCGTTTCAGCATTAATACTGTCCGCATAACTCATTTGTGCACCAAAGCTTCGATCAGCAATATCAATCTCGACGGTGTTTTCACTTACACGTAACTCGCGAGCAATTCGAGTGGCAACCGAACGGGTCTCTCCGACGGTGAGAATATAATAATCCGTCATCAACTCCTCAGCCGGCCAGACACCGGCACGCTGACACAACAGTGACAATGGTGCAAGACCAGGAGCAACTCCAACAGCAGGTGTTGGTTGCCCGCCGAAATTTTCAATTAAATCATCGTATCGTCCTCCACCGAAAACAGATCGAGACACTTCGCCGGTCGCATCAAAGCATTCAAAAACAACTCCGGTGTAATAATCAAGCCCACGTGCAGTCGTCAATGATATATCACAGAACTCGCGAACCCCGAGGTCATCAACAGCAGCGAGGACCGACTGCAGATTTTGGATTGCGCTCGTGACGGTATCGTTGCCAACGGCTGCAATTTCATCAAGGTCAGCCCTTCTCAGAAGATCATCAAATGATTGTGCCTGGTCGTAACTAAGTCCAGCATCGGTGAGCAGTCCGTGATATTCCGCTTGTTCGATTTTTGCGCGTTTATCGACAGCACGAATCGCAGCACGGGTGTGAACATTGGCATCGTCACCGGTGAGAGACTCTAAGAGTCCAGTTAAGATATCACGGTGTGAAACCCGAAACTCGAAATCGGACGCAGTCAGCCCAAGCTCTGTCAGCGCATCAGCAGCGAATGCAAGGATCTCGGCGTCAGCGATTGGATCGGCAGTGCCAAAGATGTCGACATTCGTTTGATAAAATTCTCGAAACCGTCCCTGCTGAACCTGTTCATATCGCCAGAATGGTCGCGTGGAAACCCATTTGATTGGCTTTGAAAGTGCCTGCTGTTGATCAACAACCATCCGTGCAACTGTCGGCGTCAATTCGGGTATCAACGTCACATCCCGTCCACCATCATCACGAAATGCGTACAGCTCCTCTTCGATATCTTCACCACTCTTGTCAATATACATTTGTGTCTGTTCGAGGGTTGGGGTTCCAACTTCACGGAATCCATACCGAGCAGCGGTCGCCTCAAGCGTATCAATAACTTGCCGTCGAGCGGTCATCTCGCGGGGATAGAAGTCTCGAAACCCCTTGAGTCGGTCATACATACGCCGCGTTTCGGCAGTCTCGCGCTTGAAGTTGTTGAACCGTATTGGACAGTGACCTTATCGGAAATCAATACAGTCGAAATCTGCGACTGAGCCGACACTCGTATAGATTCTGACACCGACTGACTTGGCTGCTGTCGACATCGGGGGTTGATGCACATATGTGTATCATATACCTGCCGAGTGACACCACTCTCGGATGAGACCCTACCATTGCGACTGCGGCTATTGAATGCCTCTCGAAAAGGGATAATCAGGGAGTTTGACTTGCTCTTAGGAGTATGAAACCTGATTGAACCGCAAGATTGTCAACGCGTTGTAAAAATAATTACCTATTGAGTTTCTTCGGTCTTATTCGAGCGTCGATGTTGGACATATGATTGTGTATGTGCTGGGAAGATAGACCCGACAGCCTCGGATCCAACACGGTCGGCAATTAGCGTTCGAAGTTCTGTTTCATAATCACTCTTTATGATGTCAACTGAAGATCCTGTATCTACGTGGAGACATCTCGCAGCCAATTGGTCAATCGCATGACGACCAAAGCCACTAAGCGGTGAGAGGTAATCGATGTTATGACGATCCTCAAGACTTTGTGCTTGTGCTCGTGAGACAGTCGGGACACGGTCATCGCGGCGCGTCCCATCCGCAATGGCGGCAACATCCAACTGTGCAGCTACCTCAAGTGCATGTTCATGGACGTGCTGAATTCCATTTCGAGGATACCCATCCTCAATCATCGTTGTTACCGCTGTGTCAGCGACATCTCGGTCAAGTTTGACTGCTTCGAATGAATATCCAAGTCGTTCGGCTGCCGTAGCGGCATGCTGCCAGTCGTCCGTTATGCCAAAGGAACCAGTAACGAGTCGAATATCATAGAATCTCTCAAGAAGTAATGCCGCAAGCGAGGAATCTTTGCCGCCACTGTAAAGAACTGCAAGATCCACAGCTATCTCATCGCCGACGAATATTGTAACTTTTTGAGTCAGGTTTTAGCTCTTGAAGCAACTCACGCATCTGATCCTCGTCGATACGGTCTTGGATTCGACCACTCTGTGCGAGGGTGACAAGCTGCTTTTTTACCTTTTCTGCAAAGTCAGGTTTCGACATTTCGATTGCATTCAATCGCTGTCGGGCGCCATCGGTTAAATGCTGTTTCAAAAGAGCTTCCTGCTGCGCTTCAGCCTGTTCGCGAGCGGCCTCCTGCGCGGCAGCAGTATTATCAGACGTCTCACTCTGTTGACCCTCCGCTTGATCACGGAGTTCCTCCATCCGCTGCTGGCGAAGCTCATCTAAATCATCAGGAGTTCCACTCATCAGCATATACTTTTCACTGATTGCTAAAAACGATTACGGGGTCTGTGAACGCACCCCGGAGTAGTCGACTTGAAGCGCCCGTTTGCGTGCTCGGTCTCGAATATAAACAGCGACCGACAGCATCAATACCTGCTAAGAGATAGACATAAATCCGTCTACGCGTAACGCTCAAGTTCGGGACGGTCTAGTTCCTCAAGCACATCAGAAGCGGCGTTGTCAAGAAACTGTTGACCCTCAGGTGAAATACGTCGACCTTGTCCTTTTGCTGTCGAAACAAGTCCTTCTTCTTCAAGTTGCTGGAGAGCAGTTCGGATGATATTTTTACTGCCCGTCGTTGAGTGATCACTCGCGACTCGGTATCGATTTGACCCACGTTTACGACCACCGTATTCGCTTGCAAGGTGGTCGACGCCAATCGGACCTTTCTTTGCGACTTTACGCAGGAGCGAAGCAGCGCGAACATACCAGAAATCATCCTGTTGAGGCGGGAGTTCACGGCTCTGTCCAGACTTTGCATATTCCATCCACCCAGGCTCTTCAATCCGATCGGTGAGCCGGTCGGCGACATCCTCGATCAGAGCATCCGCCGGTACGTCATATACGCTAACCATGTGTTTTGATATCGACCGATATTGTTTAAAGCCATCGTATCACCGCTTTATGGCTCAAAACCGGTAATTATCCAGCGACATGGGTCCGGATAGAATATATTATATCATACATATGATAATCAGATCATATCAGTGCGGAACGAATCACCCTGGACCGACAAAGAACACGTGTGTATCGACGTATGATTGTGAGTCTGTTTTATTTCGTGGAAAGTCATATCCATATCACCACAGACCAATCATTAATTAGGACTACCGATATTGGCGCCACTGCTGATCCAAGCGACGACGCCACCACCAAGAATGACTGGGACCCAATAGATAGCACCACGGAAGATAACCACTGCCGTGACTGCAATTGCTTCACTCACGTGCGGGAGTGGAGCAGCTAATAACAAAAACACAAGTACAGTTTCAATCCCACCAGCACCACCAGGTAATGGTGTCATCCCGGCGATGGTGGCAATCGGGACGATAATCAAAACAAACGCAGTTCGAAGTTCGACCCCAATAGCGCGGAAAGCAAGCCATAATGCAGTCATTTGACAGATCCATCCGATGGTCGATGCACTCAGAGCAACGGCAAGTTGTTGTGGATTCGCAGCGACACGTTCAATTGCTCGAAAAAACCCTTCAATACGTGTTTTAATCTCTGCTTCAGCAATATCCGGTAGATGAGGGACGATATCCGCAGCCCAATGAATCACGGGTGCAAGCGCATGTACAACATGATTTTCAATCTTATATCGATATCGCCACGCGGCGTATGCAATTGTCAAGATGGTCGTTGCAAGAGCAACGACCACCAAGCTTCCAAAAAGGACATCTGAGCGTGAACCAACTGCAACTTCCGTTGTAAAGTACCCTGCACCAATTAACGCAATTGTGACTGAGGGGATCAGATTCAATGTATCGACACTTGCGATTGCTGCAAGACTTGTCTCGTACTCTGCATCAGCAGTTTGTGAGATAAGGTATGCAGTAATTGGCTCCCCACCAGCCTGTCCAAATGGGGTAACATTATTCGAAAACATCGCACCGGCAAACACAAGAAACGATGCAGCATACGAGAGATGCACGTCGAGTGTTTGAAGTACCGTATGGAGTGAAATACTCCATGCAAAGAGCCATGTGAGCGTTGCTCCGATAACTAGTGCAACATATTGTGGATTAGCTGTACGCACCGTTGCAATGAGTTCATCAACACCAACAAAGGCAAATAACGCAGCGAAAATGATGATGACGCTGCCGAACCCGATGATGGTGGTTCGGAGGTCATCAATATGCATATATCTTTACTTGGCTGTCTTGATTATCAACCCATCGAAACACCGAGCACATATCATATTCAGTAAATATCAGAATCACGGTGATATTATTGGTGTCAATGGTACTTTGATGCTGCCCAGCAACTAGATAGCTGGTATCGACATCAGTACTCACAGTCTGCCGAATCACCGTCAACGACATTTATAACACTCTGTTCAAACAGTCATGAACAGGGGGTTGCTGTCGAAAAAATGACAGGTAATGGCAAAATAACGGGCATCAGACACACATTTTTCGGGCTAATGCAATAGACAATGACTCTAGTTGCGTCGGTGAAAGCTCTGGCGACTGTTATGATATGTATGATTTTGTCAGTGTCTGTCGAGTCTTGAGTCGTGGTGGTTGTAGCACACCTGACTCATACAGATCCTGTGGTGTGCCTTCGACAACTTAAGCGGAGTATAAAGACGCGAATCCAATTCAATAACCCGCGAAGGGGGGGTATCAACATATGTATATTTATGATCAGTGTCACTTATCCTGGTGAGGGTTATATGCAGAGATGACAAACGCGTATTACTACAGATGTGGTACTGTTGTATATGGATGAACGTGCTGCTCTTGAACAGATATCAAAGACCCTGTCAGAGGCAGGCGATGACGCAGCAGTGGTCTCATTAGACTCAACCTCACTCGTCATCACGACCGATATGCTTCATGAGACGACAGATTTCCCAGATGGAATCACCAGATACACTGCAGGGTGGCGTGCTGTTGGTGCGTCACTCTCAGATATCGCTGCGATGGGTGGACAGGCTACTGCTGCAGTTGCCGTGTATGGTGCCCCAGGGTTTGACCCAGATGAGCTAGACGCATTCATCGCCGGTGCGATTGATGTATGTGAAGCCGTCGGCGCTAGATACGTTGGTGGTGATCTTGATACGACATCAGAGTTGACCATCGCAACAACAGCACTCGGTACTGTTGATTATCCATCATATCGCCATGGCGCACAGGTGGGTGATTGTGTATGCGTGACTGGTAGCCTTGGGCGAACAGTAGCAGGTCTGAAAGCGTTCGATGCCGGAGATATGGGCTATGGAAATGAGTTATTTCAGTTTACTCCCCGCGTAACCACCGGAGCAGCACTTGCAGAACACACCACAGCAATGATGGATTCTTCCGATGGACTCGCACGGTCGGTCCATCAACTTGCATCCGCCTCTGAAGTTGGAATGTCATTGCATCGAGATGCAATTCCAACACATTCGGCTGTGAAGGAATACGTTGACGACGTATCGACACGACAGGAGCTCACGACGACAGTCGGCGAGGATTTTGAACTTGTGTTGACACTGCCACCAACAGAACTTACAGACGCTCGTGAAACAGCATAGTTCCTGTACACGTGATTGGCGAAGTCACCGAGTCTAATAGCGGCATCACAATGGATGGTGAGTCACTTCCAGATGAGGGATATACACACGCCACAGAGTAAATTGTTTTGTGAGTGTATGTAATCGCTGTAATGTTCCGTTATGTGTATCGACAAATACCGCTCTGTCAGTGCGGTGAACTGCCCCTGCCTACTTGGTCTTCGTCCTGCGTTGCTCCTCGGGGAAGGGGGCTCGCCTGTATTCAGCTAAATGAGAGTCAAGCGGTATCGTTAGGACTCATACCTATTCCTACAAGCTGTGGCGACATGGAAGTCAGTCTATTCGTGTACTCGGTATCAATCAACCAACCGTGGCTACTTCGATTGGAACAAGTAAGAAGCAAAGTGCTCCAAGAGCAAACGTAATGACGCCAAGGAGAACTCGTGGGATATCAAGTGGTGTATCGTCGATAGGGTTTGCTGGACCTTTAAACGCCACAAACGCCGAGAGGACTCCCCAAAATGCCCAGAGTCCGACTGACTCATTAAACGCATAACCAAGACCGTAATGTAGGTATGCTGCAAGTGCAATGAGACTGACTGGGACGAGAGCGGCGATACGCTCCTGTGCACTTCCAAGCATTGCTCGGAGAATGTGTCCTCCATCAAGTTGACCGACGGGAAGCAGGTTGAGTACAGTAAAGAACATTCCAACCCATCCCCCGATAATGATCGGAGAAACAGACATGCGGGGATCGTTGTATGTCGTTGGTTCTCCGATTGCGGTCGCGACAATGTCAAGCAGTGGCGGATTATTGAATATAATCATCTGACCACTTTGCTCCATGGCTCGCGCCGGGATCTGAATGGGTGACTGAGTAAGACCAATGATAGTCACAATCACTGTCGCCGCTAATCCAGCAAGTGGACCTGCGACACCGATATCAAATAATGCCCTTCGATCCGGCATCTGTCCACGCATCCGAATAATCGCACCGAGCGTCCCAAAGGGAAATATGAACGGAATAACATACGGGAGTGACACGTTAACACCATGATATCGTCCCCATGACATAGTGACCAAGCTCATGAGTGGCGAGAACACCAAGGATAGCTGCAGTAAATGGCCACGCCCGCAGCACTGTCAGTGGATTTGCGATGAGATCTGATGGTGGAATATAATACCATGTGATTGCACCGACAAGAAGCGTCGAAACAATCGTTGCGAGAAACAGAAGCATATTCTTCCACGGAAATCCATCGATACCAGTGTCGATTGGACGCGCAACAACAATATCTTCACGAGTCTCTGTGGATGCCAGTTCAATCTCATAGCCCGCCTCGCGGAATGCTGGCCATGCCTCACGAATTAACATCTGCTCAGGCACGAGCGATTCGCCGTAATAGAGAATACGGTCGCCGTCCCGCTGTGTCTCATAGAGATGAAAGACCGATTGGAGGGCGTCGACCGGCGGGTCCACTGCCGGATCGAGTGATTCCATTATGGACAAATATGATACAGGGACCAATAAACCTCTTGACTACACCGTGATTGAAACGGCTACAACGCGTGAGGTTGTCCGCGTGACGGTAGCATGAATAAACTCAAGATTATTAAAGTGAACAGCACTCTGTCTCAATACACTCACTGTTAGTCACGGTGCACGCAGTAAGAACAATAATGTGCCGGAGATCAGTGGTTTCAATCTCATCCGGATAATTGTGATGTCAATTCAAGTACAGACGCAGTCACTGGTCGTGACTGTAGGCGTTCAATGATGATTAAGCAGTCTCAGCAGTCGTTTCGACCCGCCAGGTGGTTGCACTTGTGTATGACCATTTCTCGACGGTCAATTCAGTCGCGGAGTCACGAAGCTTCACCATGAGTGCACCAATTTCCTTAGCCGAGAGCCCAACCTCATCGGCGATAAATTTCGATTTGAAATACATCTCGCCATCCTGTGCCTTTGAGACAAGATAGTTCTTCAAACGCTCTTCTTTCGATTGATCCTCGTCCGCATCTGTGGAGGGTGTTGCAGTTGCGCTCATCGGTAATACAACTTCATGTTACCCCCCTGGAAATATATATGGATAAGACCGTTCGATAAAATTCAGTTTTATTTACGATATGAAAAGAGGATTTACCTCTCTTTAAGAGAGATTTTCTATCTGTTTGACTTTTTATTATTGTTTTTGACTGTTTATTTCTGGTCTCAGTGTACAAAATTAATCCGATGCTAATAATAACATGTCCGACTGTCATCAGACGATCACAGTGATGAGTTATCCATATCAGCGGTTGGCACCGTGACCAGTCTAGATACGAAGCTACACTGTTTAGATGTGAATCGCCAGTCTCAGTATTCCATTTCAGTTAACAGCTGTTGGGACTGTGGTTTTTTACTCCAGACGAAACAGTCACGTGTGCGTTCCAAGTCAGATGAGTGTGGGTTCGGATATGAACATTGGTCATGTTACCACCGACTGTTACTGTCTGTAGGTTCTCGATGGGTCACCCTATCAACGCTCACTGCGGTGTTCGATAAAAGGGTATATTAATTTCGCTCATGAACCCAGAAGTCCTCCTCGATAGTTGTTTCATGTTTAAAAATCGGGACCTCGGCTTTCAATCGGTCAATTCCATCCGAAACTGTCTCAAACGCTTCCTCTCGATGCCCGGCTAAGACGACGACAAAAACGATGTCTTCCCCATTGTTGATTACACCCGTCCGATGGAATAACTCGACCGCATAGACACCATCTCGTTGAGTTAATTCAGATTCAATTTTGCGCATTCGGTCATCAGCGACTGAATCATACGTCTCAAATCGAAGGCGAACCGTCTTTGGGTCATCATCAGTGTCACGTGCTCGCACACGTCCCGTGAAGGTGGCAATTGCACCAGCACGGTCTGCATGCGAAGACGTTTTGACTCGTTCGATAAGTGTCGACAACGCTATATGCGGTTCAGCAGTCTCAACCGCAGTAACGACCTCCTCGGTATCAACCGTTGCTGCTGTTTCGGCAGTGAGAACGACATGACTCGAGTTAGGGTCAATATCTGTTACCGCGGTATCGAGCAATACCGTGGGTATACGTGCATTTGATGAACCGATAACGAGTGTATAATCGACTGTCGTCGAAAGTTCATCAAGGATATCGACCACATCATAGCTTTCTCCACTCGCATGCCAGCGACCATCATCTGCAAGGTCATATCGCGTCGTTATACTAGACGATACATCGTGAGCAGTAGTGACTGTCCGTTCTGGTATTTTCTCTGTCTGGATAACGGCAACCGTGCCATCAAGTTGAGCAGCAACGTCATCGCAGAGCGTCTCTGCATCGCGCCCAAGAATCCCGAGCACCTGCATAACTTCTTTCCGGTGACCAATCGGTTTCATCTTATCGGCGCATCCGTTCAAATTACACTTCTGACGTGCGCAACATCCACCATGGTATGAATATTACTCAACTAAGAGAGCACTCAGCCTCCGTCCACAGGTACACGGACAATCGGAATACCCGAGTAGGGCAGAGATAGAGTGTGTCCGCATACGCCTCAAATACTCACGTTAGAAGATGTCTATGATTACACGTAGTTGTCGAGTTGCATAGGGCACAGTCCAAATCACAAGCTCTTCACGACGACCGGACAGTGAGAGAGCCTGCAGTGGACTCATGATGTCGTGCACACGGGGTCAGACTCGAAGCTAATCGACTTCGCATATATCCACACATAACAAACGGGGTACATTACCGTGTCGAGAAGTCAAACGCGAACTCGAGATTCTCGAACATCACTGTGACAGACAGAGCATCCACTACGTTGAACTGCCTGTTCAGGGCACGACAAGTGAGTAGGCAGGAGTGTCCAGTTGATAACTCTTAAGCCCGATTCGAAGCAACCACATTCAATGAGAGTTGTCGTCTCCATCGGCGGGAGTGTCCTTGCTCCTAATCTCGATGCACGACGCGTTGAGGACCACGCGGCGGTTGTCGAGACGCTTGCCGAGGCGGGATGTGATATCGCAGCGGTCGTCGGTGGTGGTGGTGTTGCCCGTGACTACATTGGGACTGCCCGGGAGTTAGGTGCGAACGAGGTACAACTTGACCAGATTGGCATCGACGTCACACGAATTAATGCACGGTTACTCATTGCCGCACTCGGACCGCGTGTTGACCCGAAGGTCGCACGAGATTATGAGGATGCGGGTGATGCTGTGCGACGCGGCGATGTATCGATAATGGGAGGTATTATGCCAGGACAAACGACTGACGCAGTTGCTGCTGCGCTTGCTGAATACGTTGATGCTGACTTGCTCGTGTATGCAACAAGCGTTGACGGCGTATATGATGCTGACCCAAGTTCACAGGATGGGGCTCAAAAGTATACACAGTTGCTCCCGACTGAGTTAGTCGACGTCGTTGCGCCAATGAGTCGAGATGCTGGTGCGTCTGCACCCGTTGATCTCCTTGCAGCAAAGCTTATTCAGCGAGCAGGGATGCGAACAATTGTTCTTGATGGGGCTGACCCACAGCATATTAAATCAGCCGTTCTTGATGGTGAGCATAACGGAACAGATATCATTCCTCCCGACGCGACGGACGATTTAGCAACATGGGTTCGTGCTGAACGATAACTACCGATGAATGATGACACACAGACCACTGCGACGGAGGATGTTGAGCGAACAGACAAATCACGAACACAAACACAGACACAAACATTTTGGGCTGCAGCTGCTGCCGACGAAATTGAGGAAACTAATCCGACCGACCCGATTGTAATCAAAGGTGGCGTATCACCATCCGGAGTTGCACACCTCGGAAACTTCAATGAGGTCATTCGAGGGTACTTTATCGCCGAGGTACTCCGAGAACGTGGTCATGAGGTAAGACAGGTATTCACCAGTGATGATCGCGACCCGCTGCGGAGTCTTCCACAACGACTTGCTGATGCTAGCGGTGAGATTGTCGGATTAGGCGATGTCGATGCCGGCGCTCTCGGTCGAAACCTGGGGCGACCGTACACTGACATTCCCGATCCGTTTGGCGAGTCAGAGTCATACGCCGCTCATTTTACAAAATTGTTAGCAGCTGACGCTGACCGTCTAGACATCCCGGTCGAGATAGTCTCAAATACTGAATATTATCGAGAGGGAAAATTTGAAGAGGCAATTACGTGTATCCTTGCGAATATTGACACCGCGCGTGAAGTGCTTAGTCAGTATCAATCAAAGGTGGATGCGGATTATGTTCCATTCAATCCATTGTGTCAAAATTGTGGGAAAATAACAGAAACAGTCACTGATATTGATATTGACACGCAGACGGTCACATATCGGTGCACCGATATGACTGCTGGTGAAAGAACGATCGAAGGGTGTGGACATGAGGGCACAGCAACGTTCCGGGAGGGAAAGCTCCCGTGGCGGTTCGAATGGCCTGCACAATGGCAAATTCTTGATGTCGACTTTGAGCCGTTCGGGAAAGACCACGCTGAGGGGTCATGGCCATCCGGGGAAGATATCGCGAACACTGTTCTCGAAACAACCCCTCCTGTCCCGATGGTATATGAATGGTTCACAGTCAATAACGAGTCATTATCTTCATCAACGGGACACATAGTCACGATTACTGAGCTCCTGACGCTGCTTGAGCCAGCTGTTATTCGATATTTCTTTGCACTTGATCCACGGCGGGCGCGCGATCTTGATTTAACGAATCTTGATCAGCTCGTTGATGACTTTGATCGATTCGAGCGTGCGTACTTCGAGGGGGTGAACGATGAGTCGGTTAATGCATTTGCTGAACAGGCATATCCATATGTTGTCGAAACAATTGATCCAGACCGTGTACGGCTTCCATATACATTTGCGGCGGTGCTCGGGATGACAGACGACCGGTCGTTGCAGATTGAAATGGCACGGAATGAAGGGCATATCGATGCGGAAACGCCCGAGTGGGCGATTGATGATGCACTCAACCGTGTGGAGAAAGCCCGTAGATGGGCGGAACGAATGGACAATACATATAATTATCAATTACAGGAGACCCGACCAGCTATCGACATCGACCCAGCGTCGGATACAGCAAAGGCTCTTGATACGCTTGCAGGAGTCGTTGCAGAAGGAAGTGATGGTGAAGAGATCCAAGCGGCAATCTTTGACATCGCACGGGATTATGATATCCCTGTAAGTGAGTTCTTCGAGGTTGGGTATCAGTTGTTTTTCGATCAATCAGAAGGTCCTCGCCTCGGTGAGTTTCTTGGAGAACTCGATACTGAGTTTGTCGTGCAGCGTCTTCGCCGCGAGGGATGAATTGATTTATTGATAAGAGCTGAAATTAGAATATACGGTTGACTCGCTCGACGAGACAGTATCACAGATCCAATACTTGTTCTCATGAACATACTGTATTATCGCACTCACTTACAGAGGATACTGAACACATATACAATTGAGATCACGTCGATATATGAAAGTCGGAAGTTGAGCATTCAAAGTTCATTATCCTCGATAGCATCGGCAATAATCGTGCCAACAACAGCAAGTTGGGGGTCGATCTGAGTAGTAAACAACTCAATGCTAAATTGATCACGAATCGAAAGTGCGCCTGTAACTATTCCCGCCTGGGTCCCACTCGATGCAATAATCTCACATGAGAAAGGCAGGATGCTGGTGAGGAGACGACGTGCAACCGCCACAGGAAGTCTATCTTCTCGCAGTGTCGCAACGATATGACCATTATCGTCGGAGAGTGTATACTCATGACGGAGACACGAGATTATTTGACGTCGAACAGTCCCAACTCGTTCGCCAGTCTGTGCATCGATGATATCGTATGTGTTTACATCATCACCGGTCTTCGTCAGCGTTTCTCGCACACCAAACCGATCAGTGCCTGTTTGTGGATTACTGAATCGAAATTCCTCGTTCCGTGGGGACTGCTTAGACGCAGTCTTGAGAATCGGAGTCTCATTCTCATACACACGGTATTCTGTCCTGAAGCCAAGTCGTCGGTGTACCTCATAATAGCGACTCTCAAACATTACGGTGGGATGATTCTCGTTAATATAAACATTCTCGTGTAAATCATGCTCACGCAGTGCGCACCGATTACATCGACAGGCTGAGTAGAGCAAGTATCTTGACGTTCGTCTATCACTCACGGGCAGTGCGAGAGTTATATTATCTGTCGTCTGTCGTCTCTCGTCTCTCGTCTCCTATTTCCTGTGGTGAACGATTGCGGATTGATTATGTGATGATGTGACGAACGTATAACTGATGTTATCAACATGAAGACTGTCGATGCTGAGTATCGATATTTTCTCCCCAGATATGGTTAATACGAGCTCCTCGTCAGTCGATAATATCACCTATGTGGATAGAAACGATACTGAAGTAGAATGACTAACCCGAACGCATTTCCCCACAGCACGCCTTTTTTACTGTGATGAACACGCTTCTATGGGTGCTTGTTGGTCTTGCTGCATACTCAGCAGGCACATTCTTTCTCTCTCAGCGTGGACTGCTACCAAAGTTCGTTCAGGTACAAGGACCATTCACGACAATTCATACCCAGCGTGGGCGAGAATTTATTGAGTGGATTGCGCAACCGAAGCGGTTCTGGCGGGCATGGACGAACTTCGGTGTCGGCACAGCACTTGTGATTATGGTCGGAATGTTCGCGTTCTTACTGATCCAGGGAATCTCAATCCTCCAAAATCCGCCGGCACCATCGGCGGTAAATCAGCCAGAAAACTTTCTTGTTATTCCAGGCGTGAATGATTTCCTGCCACTTTCGGTTGCTCCAGAGATCATTTTTGGATTGCTCGTTGGATTGGTCGTCCATGAGGGTGGTCACGGAATACTCTGTCGAGTTGAGGGGATTGAGATTGAGTCAATGGGGGTGTTTCTCTTAACAATCATACCGCTTGGCGCATTTGTCGAACCGGATGAAGAGAGTGAGCGGCTTGCGAGTCGGGGGGGACGGACACGGATGTTTGCAGCAGGAGTCACAAATAATTTTGCGATCACGATTATCGCGTTTGTCCTTTTATTCGGTCCGATTATTGGGAGTATTGCTGTTGCACCGGGATTGGCTGTCTCTGGGGCATATGATGAATCACCAGCAGCAACAGCAGGAATCGAGCAAGGGGATCGGATCACGACTGTTGCTGGAACACCGATTAGTAATGAAAGTGAGCTCAATGGTGTCTTAGCAGAAACGGACGAACGCCAGGTTACCGTCGAAATTAACGACGGTGCGAGTGCAGCAAAGCGGGAACCGCAGACAGTCACCGTCGAACGAGAATTGATTGTTGCTGGGTCAGTCGGAGGAAATCCGGCGGGGATTAGTGTTGACACAGAGGGAGACCCGATTGGCGTTGAGGCTGTAAATGGCACTGCAGTCTATACGCAAGCAGGATTTGCGAATGCAGTTGGAACAAATCGGTTTATTGAATTGACGACGACACGCGGAACAACAACAATCCCAGCTGGGGCATATCTAACACGAGTTGCGTCTGATGGACCGCTTGCTCAGGCTGGGGTTCCAAGCGATGCCGGGGTGATCGTGACCGCAATCGATAATCAGCGTGTTGTCTCTTCGAGTGAATTGACGAAGGTATTGGATACAACACAACCGGGTGAGGAGGTCATGGTTGAGGCTGTCGTATCGGGGGAGCTAAAGGAGTATACTGTTCGTCTTGGTGAGAATCCACAGGATGGAAGTGGCTTCTTGGGTGTGAACATTTTCCCAGGGACAAGCGGGTTGTTGCTAACAGATTTTGGTGCACAATCATATCCTGCTGGAACATATCTTGAGTTGCTTGGCGGAGAGGGTGGTCCCGGCGCCATTGGTCTGAGTGGAACGATTGCTGATTCCCCACTTGGAGCGGTATATGTCTCGCTCGTATTACCTCTTGCATCTGTTGTTCTTGGCATTCCAAACTTCCCAGGGTTCACCGGAGCGGTGCATAATTTCTATACAATTGCTGGTCCGCTTGAGCCGATCGGGAGTGGGGTATTCCTCATAGCGAATATCGCCTTTTGGACGGCATGGATCAATCTCCAACTGGGGATATTTAATTTCATTCCCGGACATCCACTTGATGGAGGACGCATTCTTCGAACAAGTGCTGAGGCGGTTGTGTCGCGATTGCCACTACCAGCCAGCGGAAAGCGTCGATTGGTTCGAACAATTACGACAAGCGTTGGAATAATAATGCTTTTGTCATTATTACTGTTGGTGTTCGGTCCGACAGTGCTCAGTGGATAGATAATCGCTCTCTCGTTGAGACAGTGATTCCATTACACTACACTACACAGTGGTATTGAAATATTGGTATTCTTTTAGTTAGGACAGTGCTCTCTGCTCCATGGGTGCACATGACGTCGGTAGTCGTTGCACATTCGTGGTTGTAAATGTTGCATACCTCGGAATACAGTGTATCATCGAGGAATGAACTTCCGATCATTCGACTACTTGTTTTCCGTTCAAATCGTCAGTGAAGACTCTATTGACATCCTCCCCACTGTGGATAACGAGACATTATCCGTGTACTCTCACCAGAAGCCAATGAAAAAGAGTGTAATCAAAGAGGATGAGTTAATGACTCGCAACGCACATACAGATGGCGGTTGAACATATGAGTATGCCAGAGGTCCCGCCGACTGACGAGGGCTGGTTCGTCCTACATGATTTTCGTACGATTGATTGGGATGCGTGGCGCGACGCACCAACACACCGTCAAGAGGCTGCAATCGGTGATGGTGTTGAATATCTTCGAAAATATGAGGCGATTGCCGACGCTGAAGAGGGCTCCTCAGCCGTGTTCTCTGTGATTGGACATAAAGCTGACATCCTTATCACACATCTCCGACCAACGCTTGATGCACTCTCACAGGCTGAACGTCAATTCGAGCAAACAACATTTGCTGGCTTTACAACGCAGCCAACATCATATGTTTCTGTTGCAGAGATATCGGGATATACAACACCCGAATACTTTGAGAATCCAGATGCCGCAGATGAGGGACTCCGGCAGTACATGCAAGGAAAGTTGACACCCGAGATACCTGAGAAGGATTATGCCGGGTTCTACCCGATGTCGAAGCGTCGGGGTGAGACACACAACTGGTATGATCTCCCGATGGATGAGCGAGCGGAAATGATGGAGGCTCACGCTGAGACTGGAAAGGAATACGCAGGGAAAATCAAGCAAATCATCGCGTCCTCGGTTGGGTTTGATGATTATGAGTGGGGAGTGACGCTGTTCGCCGATGATCCAACGGATATCAAGGATATCGTGTATGAAATGCGGTTTGATGAGGTGTCTGCAAAATATGGCGAATTTGGGACATTTTATATTGGACGACGCTTCCCACCAGCTGACCTTGGTGCACTTCTCGAAGGACAGGCGGTCCCGACAGTCGAACAGGACGTTGACGCGCCAACAGCACATGGTGAGGCACACGGACATGCCCATGGGGACTCTCCACACGGAGGCGGAGGCGGAGGAAGTCATGGCTCTCCTGGACAGTCACCTGGCGGTGCCAGCGCCGGCGGGTCGACGCACAGGACAGAAGATGCAGACCACAGCAGCTCTGGACCTCCCGCGAGCGCGGAGACGGCACAATCAGACACAAGCACAAGCACTCGCGGTGACGCTCAAGATGGCGAAATACGTGAACAGTTGGCGAAGTATGATATTTATGCAGGACAGCCACACGGCGAAGATGTCTATGCGACGGTTCTATACTCACAGGCGGACACCGATGAGCTGTTCTCAGAGGTTGACGGACTGAGAAAGAATTTCGACCATTATGAGACACATGTCAAAACGGCGGTATACGAGGCTCGCAATCGCCACCGAAATGCTGTTGTCAGTATTTGGGAGACACAATCGGCCGCAGAAACAGCAGCCGGATTTCTTTCGGAGTTACCTGACATTGTCTCACGGGCGGGCGAAGAATCAGGCTTTGGAACGATGGGGATGTTCTATACAGTCGAACCAGAATATCGCGGCGAATTCAATGAGACCTTTGATACTGTTGGGGGAATCCTCGCTGAGATGGACGGGCATCAACAGACAGACCTGATGATTAATCTTGAAAACGAGAATGATATGTTTATTTCCAGCCAATGGGATGCCCGTGAGGATGCAATGAACTTTTTCCGGTCGGATGAGTTCAGTGACACCGTCGAATGGGGACGTGACGTGCTTGCTGAGCGCCCACGACATGTGTTTTTAGCCTGAGTGGCTCAGCCGTGTGTGTGACATAGCACCTCTACAGATAACCAAGGCGAGTGACTCGGGGCTTGGGCGTGATCCTGAGAAAGCTCACACCTACTCTGAGTCTGAGTCTAAGTCTCACCTCCGGTTCCGGTTCCAGTTTCAGTTTATCATTATTAAGCAGATTAAATAATCAATCTGAGGACGCTGTATTTCTTGAATCACTCGTCGCTCGTTTATTAATTCCAGCGGCACGGATATCCTCACCATCAACAGATGAACGAAGTTGATCCATTCCATCGTCGCGATCGATACCAAAGTTCTCTGCGTACAGTGATGACACCCGAGAGAGTTCTTCGGCTGAGAGTTTTGGAACATCAGAAGCAGCCGCCCACGCAGTGATGTCCTCGCGAGTGTGGAAGGTTGGTGTCACTGTTGCAACTGCATCATGGCTGAGGAGATATGCAATTGCAGCTTGACCCATGGTCCGGTCACCATCACGTTCGAGAAATCGAAGTGTCTCAATTTTGTCCCAGCCAGTCTCATACCATGCATCCGGTCGAAATCCACGATGATCATCAAGATCGTACCCTGTTTCAGGTGTTACTTGTTCGTTGAGAAGCCCCGATGAGTGAGGAACACGTGGGATGAGACTTGTTGTGGCGTTCGTTTCTTCGATCGTGTCAAGAAAGTGATTACCGACATCTTGCTCGAAAAGATTCCAGACAAGTTGTACTGAATCAAACTCTTCAGTGATAGCTAGATCGCCCTCGGCAAGCCACCCGATTGAGGGACCAAGTGCCCAGCCAATCGCATCAACGAGTCCTTCCTCACGCAGTTCATCAAGCGTTTCGAGCACATCTGCATCAACCTCATCGACATTTGCATTGTGTAGTTGTAAGACGTCGATATACTCCATATCAAGCCGGTCAAGGCTCCGACGAGTTGCGTCCCGTATCCACTCACCTGTTATCTCTTTTGGTAATTCGCCATGACCTGCTTGTGGATTATTATAAAAGTCATAGCCGACTTTTGTTGCAACAGTGACGTCATCACGATATGGTGTCAGCGCCTCACCAAGAATCGATTCACTATCACCGTGACCATAGACATCACCCGTGTCAAAGTATGTGATGCCCTGATCAACAGCATGGTGTAAAAGTTCAATTGAGTCGCTGCGGGTGCGATCACCCCACCAGTCGGTTCCGACGACCCATGCACCGAATCCGACCTCGCTAACTTCAACACCGGAATTGCCCAGTGTTCGATAGTGCATATCAAACCAATGTATGCAACTTACTTAGCCATTCTTGTATCGTTCGCACACAAGCGGACACACGGATATGTCGATTGCATACTCGCTTCGGTGTAAAGAATACGTTATTCGACCCAATAGTGTAGATGTGGAGACGGTGTTAAGTTGAAATCAATAATCAACGCATTCTGAGATGAATGAAGATGGTTGTCGAAGAAATGCCAAGGGACAAACGTCACGTTCTCATACATCAGTTAATGAGTGAGTCGAACGATGCATCTGCGAACCGGACGTTAACAATCGCCGTTGTTGAAGACACGCACGCAAACGAAATCCCGGACAATATCGATGCTGACCTTTATACGACAACACGTCCGGAATCATCGTTTACGGAGTTTTCAGCTGCCCCTGACAGCGACTTAGCAGACGCACTGAGACGAAACGGATTCGATGTCTAACCAGACTAGACTATCGGTAACTAATGAGGTTACTAACTTCGACAGCAGACGGCTTAACTTAGCATTCAGGTAGTCTGACATACGCCAGGTTAAATGATAACAGCGGTGTTAGCAGTTGTCTTGAGTCAAAGTCGCTATCGGAAATATTCGTTGTAACCGTGACAAGATATATGTCCGCCGAGAGAGGGTTTGAAACTGCGCCGACCGGGAATCGAACCCGGACCGCGGGCTTGGGAAGCCCGAGTCCTACCATTGGACCACCGGCGCGAGAGGTGCAGTATAACGCTGTATGTAAGTTATTCATACATTAATGTTAATTGTGACGGTTAGATCACACCCAGACACTCCCGATCCCGAGCATGATCACAATGGTAACACTCAATAACCGGTGTTAACACTCGATATCAGATTTTCAAGATTTAGTCATGAGCAACAGGAAATAGATATTAATCCTCTGGTAGTGTATAATTCGTTGATGAGTGCACAACAGTCAGTTCTCTCGACGGATGCACCGCTTGATCTCCGATTATCACCGGAGGAACTCGACGCGATTGAATCGCATGTAAGTCAGTTCATTGCTGATATGGTCGATGATGCAGGTGTTGACGGTGCTGTTCTTGGATTATCAGGAGGAATCGATAGCACAACAGTCGCGTACATGGCGGTCGATGCACTTGGTGCAGAGAACGTACATGGGCTTGTGATGCCAAGTGAGGTCAGTGATGATTCGAACATGAGTGACGCTGAGTGGGTCGCAGAAGAACTTGACATTCCATATGACGTGATTGAGATCCAGCCAATCGCTGAATCATTTTTCGAGGCAGTCCCAGAGGCTGCAGATGATCAAATGGCTGCTGGGAATGTCTACGTCCGAACTCGAGCAGTTCTTAATTACTTTATCGCAAATCATGAAAACAAAATTGTCCTCGGAACCGGAAATCGGTCGGAGGCATTGACTGGATATTATACAAAATACGGTGATCAAGCAGTCGATTGTAATCCTATCGGGAATCTGTATAAACAGCAGGTAAGACAGTTGGCTGCATCGGTCGGGGTGCCTGAGGAATTAGTCATGAAGACACCATCCGCGGGTATGTGGGTTGGACAGACTGATGAGGAAGAACTTGGATTAGGGTATGATACTGTCGATGCGATTCTTGCAGTACACGTTGATGGGCCATTATCAATCGATGCAACTGTCCGACAACTTGATGTGACAGCTGAGGATGTCACTCGGGTTGTCGAGCTATATGAGAAGAGTGAACATAAACGACAGATGCCACCTGCACCATCACCACTGTCTCTGTGAGTGCACCACAACCTGCACCTGCTTAACAGTCGTTGGCAATATGATCAGTGTTTCTATCCGAAACCACACTAACTTCGACTAGAACGCCCGGTGACGCGTTCCACTTCGGATACAGAAATCAAATTACCAACAACTGTTAACGAGCATCGGAGTAATAGAAAACAGCCAATTATTCGAGGAGGCGGAGAAATTAATACAAGAAGATGAGTTGATTAACAATGATAGAAAATTGAGTTCATCAAAATCGCCTGTGCGAAGTGGGCATAGATATACCCGGTCGCTGTATGGCGGTGATTTTCCAAAGGTCTTTGCCCCTGCCGCAGTTATTGATATTTAATGGACGATGCCGTGCGGGTCCGTGACGCCGCCCGGGAGGCAATTATGGATATTGAACCTGGTCCTCTCCGCACGGCGCTTCACACTCGCCTGACAGACACGGTGATGACACCCGCCGTGCTTGCACTTGCGAGCGCTCGTGCACTCGGTAGCTCTGATGATAGTGGCGACACTGACGATATAATTGATCAAGATCAGAATAAGGACCGAAGCCGATCACCAATCAGCGATGGAGCCGGGAATGCATCTGGAAGGACTCATGGGCGGATTGCCGAAACGGAGGTTGATGACGGCGAAGCGTGTTCTCAAAATTCAAATTCAGATTCAAAGTCAAAGAAAAAGATAAAAACAGAGTCAAACTGTGATCTGAACACTGAAACGACAGATGAGGCATCCGATCGTCACCAGTTCGCCGAATATACGGACGCGGCTGAAAGTGTACGTCGGCTACCACTCATTGACCGCGCAGCAGGTGTGCAGTTGATCTACGAAGGCTTACGTTTGACTCGGTCACTCGCCGACACGGAGCCATGGGTTACATCAGCGACAGAAACAGAAACAGAAATAGACGGAGACATTAATAATATAGCGGCATCCGGCGATATTGACGCCGATCTTGAGGTTCTCGCCGCGGATGTATTTGTCTCGCGTGGATTCGCGCTGCTTGCTCGAACTGACGCTGCAGGTCGAGCCGTGGATGTTGTTCGTGCCTTTGGTCGGGATCAAACACTCCACCGAACGGGAAATGCTGAAAACGCTGCACCTGATGGAAATCTCGAAGCCGATATATTTGCACTTGCCGTCGCGGTTGGCGCATCTGCTGTTGATGAGACGGTTACACAGCCAGTACTTGAGTACGCCTCAGAGTTATCACGGTCATATACAGAAACAGAAGCAACTACACAGAGGCTTCCGCCTGAGGAGATTATCTCAGAGACTGTCGAGAATCGTCTCAACGTCCTCAATACAACCAACCAGGGCGGTGACAGTGACAATCCGGTCCCATCATCAACGACTGATCGGCACTGAGTTCAGTTGCATCGATACCGATCAGCGTGAAATGCGCTCTCTGAAATAAGAGTATCAGATGAGATGGATATGGTATTGATACAGCTGTGTGTAAATATCAGAAACGCTACTGGTATCTCTTCATTATGACTAATGTTTATATCCGAAGTCAGACTCAGACTCCTCAGACTTAGTTCATCTGGAACGCCTGTATGCGCGTTCTGTCTCGAATAGAGAAATCACAGTCCCAACAACTGTTACTCAGTCAGGAGATACGACGGGAGGATAACTGCTGTGAAGATGATAATAACTATTTCTTAGAAAATGATTCCCAAAACACCTCTGGGAGGTCGTGATCAGGATTTTCCTCAAAATATTCCTGTTTGGTTGTATTTGCGTTCTCGATAAGTGTTGCTGCTTCGCCCGCCCAAAGATAAAATCCAGTAAGTGTCTCCCGACGCATCTGTTCGAGGTCAACTGAGTGATAGGCGTTGATGATGCCACCATCTTCTCGATTGAGTTCAGAGCGGCGTAATAACCCGAGGTCAACGAGTTTATTGAGATATCGAGTGACCGTCGTTCGGTCATAATCAAGTTTTGCTGCCACCTCGCTGGCTGACAGCGGACCATCACCGATTACACACAAGCAGATATCAAGGCCTGACTTTGGAAGTCCAAACGCTTCAAATAAGACTTCTCGGATATCTGGAGTTTTTACTGTCATATTAACCTGGTGAATATGTTCCATCGGTTCGTCATGACAGGACATCGGTGGATCATCACGACCGATAGCAAGGACGGTTGTGTCACAGTCTGTGCATTGTAAGATGTGATATGAGTCGTCGTCAGGATCGTATTGAACATCCTGTTTATCAGTGTCATCGGGTGAGTGGCTATTGGAGGCGTCAGACATTGGTACGGATACTCTATGAAAAACTAATACCGCATCATTGTATAACCCACCCGATGCCACTGATGATGGACGTGCGAGTGGGAGTGACTGAGGATTACAGAGGCTCGAAGTGAAAGCCCACAACTTGAGCCGTGGAAGGAGGTCAAAAGCAATGGAATATGAATGCCATCGAATCTGAGTTTGATCCCGTTTAGTAAATTGAATATTTTTGGGAATCCGACAAAAATGCTCGTGAGCAGACACGGCAGCAGGGGCGACTGACAATCGTATCTCATCGTAGCTAAAATCAATAGACACGAGTGCTCAGACTTCGTATTCATGAAATCGGAGCAAAAAGATTGGAGATTCCAAACGCATGTGTGTGAAAACAATATCAAAGCCGCTGTCTACTCAGTGTGACAGAATGCAACTCAGTATCTCCAAGTTCTATTATGAGTATATCACGAGAGAGGAGCACAACGAGAACGAAAACGAGGAATAAGGAACCGGGGTTGTCTGTGGGTGTAACACTGTCGGAAGCTATCAGCATGAATATAGCAAAGAATCAAACGGAAGGTCCACTCAGACGTGGGTGTTATACTGCGTATTTAACAGTTATTGGTAATTTGACTTTTGTATCCGAAGTTGCGGCGGAACGCGTCACCGGGCGTTCCAGCTGAATTCAGTGTGGGTTCGGATAGAAACGCTGGTCATATTGTCAACGACTGTTAGTGATCACCCGTGGTGACATCGGATGATGTTGATTGTGTCCACTCCATCTCATAACTCAAGCGGTGTGGCACGAGGCTCAATACACGGACGATTGCAGCAAGTGTCATAAAGATGCCAAGGAGGATATGACCAATCCCACCGAGTTTGAGCCACAACAGCGTTGAGGGGAACTGATGGATTGCGGTGAGTTGTGAATTGAGTGCTGTCTCCGCTGCGCGGTCGGGACCACCGCCAGCGAGACTGTGAGTTGTGTGTTCTATAAAAAACGTCTCTATCATTGGATGGAACTGCGTGAGCTCAAGGAAAAGTGCCATCCCAATGAGCAGAAATCCGACACCTGCGAAGACGGCACCAACAACGAGCATTTTTTTGACTGAACTGATAGTCGATTCAATCTCCTGCGGCGAGAGTCGAGTGAGCGAGTCTGATGTCGTCATGCACCATGCTCATCATTCATGTATATGATAAAACGTGACTGGAGCGTGTAATTGAATCACGGCTCATCATAACAGTTAAATATGAGTTATTATTGGACACGCCAGAGTAATAGATGACACTCATATCCCGTAGATAATCAGAAGTTTTGACACCGTTTCGCTATCATGCAATTATACATGAGTTCCACTCTCTGGGTTCGAGCTATTGTATTTTGTTTGCTTCTATCTCTCAATGGGGGGATGATGATTGATTACGCCCATCATGCCGAGAGGCAATCACCGTATCCAGCAGCGGAAGATGTCAAAGCTGATTATCAAGCATATGTTGGCGATCAGGTAAATTTCTGGGGTCGTGTGAGTATGGTTCAAGAGGATACAATCGGTGTCACATATGGACAAACACTGTATATTCAAACGTCTGATCTCTCAGTGCGCTCTGGTGACTGGATCCAGGTATACGGCACGCTCAGACCAGAGCAGAAACTCGTTGTCGAGCGTATCGTGGTAATCCCCCAATCAAATCGATTATACATGATAGCCGTCTCCGCAGGAGGTGTGCTACTCGCATTAGTCGTGTTCGTCCGTCACTGGAAGCTAAATACCGAGCACTGGACACTCATCCCGCGTGACCCATGAGCGACTTACTGACGCATGTTCTCAGTATGTATATTTTGAGCACGCTCGCAGTGTGGCGGATTGACTGCTTCAACCGCCGTTATGTTGGAATCACAATGCTTGGGGCAGTCATTCCAGATGCCGCTAAAGGATTGTTGCTCACGGGACCAGAGTTTGTCGTATTCGGAATTAGAGCGTCCTGGTATGCACTCCAAACGATCGGGTCAGCAGTAGTATTCATATCTGCCGGAGTATTGCTGTTCCAGGCTAATGAGAGACCGGCGATAGTTGGAGGTCTCAGCCTCGGTGTAGTGACACATATGTTTCTTGACCTTCTCGTCATCCGGACTGATGGCACTGCGCCGTCATATCTATATCCACTCACCTGGGCACGCCTCCCATCAGGAGATATCTATCTGAGCTCAGATATCTGGCCCAGTCTAATCGTTATTGGAGTAGCTAGTATCATATGGTATGTTGATCAAGAATAAGTCTCAATAACTGATCAGACAGTTAGGGTGGCGACTCATTGTCTATCGTCGTGGATGCAAGTCGCGTCGTAGAAGCAGGAAGCCCCGCTTTCACGGAAGCAACGCGAAGCGTTGCTGAGTAGGGCGGGGTAGTTCACACGTATGGAATCAGTTATTTTAGCGAAACAGATAGTGAATTTTCTCAGAAATAACTGAACGCTCTGAGACACTCACTTTGTGTCACCTAGAGACATGAATTCGGCTGTGTGACCACTGAACAACGCCACCGAACTGTTAATCAGATGGACGCTGTAGTATAATTATGTCTACACATGTCGCCGTTATCGGTGCCTACGGTAGCGCTGGGATTGCTGCCGCACAGCGACTTGCCGAGATGCCAGAGATTGAAGTAACAATGATCGATGACGGCGAACCTGGGGGTGGACTCTGTATTCTTCGAGGATGTATGCCATCAAAGGAGGTACTTTCAGCCGCTGAACATCGCTTTGCGGCTCGACATGACAGCCGCATAGACGGACCGATACCGGATGTTGATCTCGATGCAGTCGTGGAGACGAAGAATGAGCGTGTATTAAATTTCGCAGCACATAGACGAGCAGGTGTCGAGAAGCTTGCTGAAAAGGAGAATGTGCAATTTCGCACCGAAACAGCAGAGTTCATCGATGATCGAACACTCTCAGTCGGTGAGACGGTTATTGAGCCAGATTATATTGTCATCGCGACTGGGTCGACAGTAAATGAGCCCTCGCTTCCCGGTATTGAGGATGTCTCGATGATGACAAGCGCGGATGTGCTTGATGCGACCGCATTCGAGGATTCGGGAATCGTCATGGGCTTTGGATACGTTGGTATGGAGATGGTCCCATATCTTGCTGAGGCAGGGGAGATGGATCTCACCGTCATTGAGCATGATTCTCGACCGCTTGATGAAGCTGACCCAGCCTTTGGTGATGCACTGCTGTCGTATTATCGTGATGCATTTGATATCACAGTACTCACTGAAACTGACGAGCGCCGCGTTGAACCGACAGCAGACGGCGGAGTGAGAATGTCGGTTAGGCGAAATGGACACGAAGAGACAATCGAGGCAGACCAGTTATTTGGATTTACCGGACGTCGACCTGCAGTTGACAATCTAGGTCTCGAACAGACCTCATTGAATCCTGCACCTGGATGGGTTCCAGCGACGATGCAAGCCCGAGGGAATGACCGAATTTTCGTTGCTGGTGACGCGAATGGACGAGAGCCAATCCTCCATGTTGCCAAGGAGCAAGGTGTCACTGCTGCGGAAAATATTCGTGCACATGCTGCGGGCGACGAACTCACATCGTATCAGAATATTCACCATCATGTTGTATTCAGCGGACTTGGCGTTCTGCCATACGCTCGCGTCGGTCACTCGGTTGAATCCGCAGAAGCAAGCAATCATGACTTTATTACTGTGACCCGAGAGGCAGCAAGCGATGGAGTATTTAAATCAAAGAACGTGCCAGATGGGCTTGCTCGGTTAGTTGTTGATGTTGATGGTACGGTGCTTGGATGGCAAGGATTACATTATCATGCTGACCCGATGGCAAAAACAATGCAAGTCGCTGTTGAGTTAGGACTCGATGTTCGAGAACTTCCAGATCGGGCATATCACCCAACAACACCTGAGATTCTTGATGGACTTATCCGCTCGGCGACAGAAAAGATCGAATCACTGTAGCCATTGCTTGTGTGTCTGTACCGCACAATCGAGAAAACACAAATAAGGGTCATTGTCTCTGTTTTTATATGATGGATGAGACAACGAAAGATCATACAGAGTCAGCTGTTGTCTGTGACGTCTGCGGCGAACAGTTTGACTCAGCAGAGACAGCCAAAGAGCATGTGCATAATATTGGATTGCTCAATTGAAACGAGCTGAGGGAATTGCTCCGAGGAAGGACTTGGGTATGTTGTGATTGATTCGGAGTATATTCCTGTTGGAGACTTTCTCCTCTGAGAGTTCAATGGGTTATTCAGCGGTGAATCATGTCGGGATTATGAACAAGTCTCAGAGCATGCTCCCCGTATTGGTATACGGTTTTGAACTAAAAAGAAAAATACAGATTGGGTGATAAAATATGAGTGGTTGTCTGTATCCGTGTTGGCAATGCGAAGTTCAGTCATTTTGTCTCCATCGGCATACTTCTCGCGGTAATTGACTGCACGTTTATACGCCAATGCTTCAGCGGTGTCTGTCACCAGATGTTCAACACGATCATCTGGTGGCGACGCACTCAGTACCATGAGGGCGGAATCAGCAACGTGTTCTGTCATATATCTCAATGCTCGCCTGTTGTCAATGTCAACAGTTAGAACTAATTCTGGACAGCCATCCTCACGGGCATATTGTACCGCACGCGTCATGAGTCGGTCGGCAAGATCGCCCTCACGGTACTCAGGAGTGACATAGAATCGTTGATTGCTAATCTGTCAGGGCGAGCGAATTGTCCGAAACCGGTTCAAGTTCAATACTGATGAACCCCGCAAAGGTTGCCTCAATCGTTTCAATCGGCACAGCTGGATCCGCGGTATCATCAACTGCGAGCCAGAGCCGGTTGTCTGGCGTTTCAAATTTTTCGACCTACCACTTGATTTCGTCTTCGCGATCAAATGATGCTGACAGTCCTTCTGAGTTGATAATCTCGCCAAGTTCACGATGATACGGAATCCAGAGCTCAGCCATATATCGATCGATTGGTATCCTCTCGGCGC
>KE356560.1:229439-249165 GCA_000415965.1 Haloquadratum walsbyi J07HQW1 | reverse complement strand
TGTGTGTCTGTACCGCACAATCGAGAAAACACAAATAAGGGTCATTGTCTGTGTTTTTATATGATGGATGAGACAACGAAAGATCATACAGAGTCAGCTGTTGTCTGTGACATCTGCGGCGAACAGTTTGACTCAACAGAGACAGCCAAAGAGCATGTGCATAATATTGGATTGCTCAATTGAAACGAGCTGAGGGAATTGCTCCGAGGAAGGACTTGGGTATGTTGTGATTGATTCGGAGTATATTTCTGTTGGAGACTTTCTCCTCTGAGAGTTCAATGGGTTATTCAGCGGTGAATCATGTCGGGATTATGTACAAGTCTCAGAGCATGCTCCCTGTATTGGTATACGGTTTTGAACTAAAAAGAAAAATACAGATTGGGTGATAAAATATGAGTGGTTGTCTGTGCATATTGCTCACACCGGTGCAGGGATTCATTTGCGTCTGTTCACCAACTGGCAGAGTATAATCGTCGTGACGGGTGTGCTCAAAACCATCGGCTGCTGGAGGTGAGTGTTAATCATCTATCGATTCACTCTCTGTCTGGGAGTTGAGCAATTGGGTGAATACTGTTGTCTCTGCACTTTTCAACCGACGAGTAAATGTTGTTCGACCGATATCTAAAGCGTTTGCAATATCTCCTGCTGTTGCACCTTGTGGGCGAGAGAAAAATCCCATTCGCGTTGCAGTCTCAATGGCCTGTCGCTGGTACTCATCTAACTCGGTGAACACCTGTGCGTCAATTGATTCACGCTCGATCGTTTGTCTTGACCGCAGGTGCATCGCTGGAAACCGTGTTCGGAAGATATCGATAATATCCCCGACATTAATGTCAGTTGGCAGGTGTAGGAGAAACTCTGTCATGCGCGCAGTAGCGGAGACGGTAACTACCGAGACTCCCTCAGTATTGAGAGAACGATGAATATCAGCCGTCTCAACGCCGACCTGACAGCGAGATTGATGTTTTTCATCATCAACCGATACCGGTGTTGTTGCCTCGATTAACTCGTGTGTCGTCGCTGCTGTCGTCACCGCATCGCATACCGCTTGATCCGCCCGTAGAAGATACCACGTCATGTGATCCTCAGTGCGCACACCAGTGAATCTGAGCGGCGATGACTCCAGGTCAGCATCCACATCGGCAGTCGTGAGAAGTTGGCTCAGTGGATGTGGGTTGTCTGTATCCGTGTTGGCAATGCGAAGTTCAGTCATTTTGTCTCCATCGGCATACTTCTCGCGGTAATTGACTGCACGTTTATACGCCAATGCTTCAGCGGTGTCTGTCACCAGATGTTCAACACGATCATCTGGTGGCGACGCACTCAGTACCATGAGGGCGGAATCAGCAACGTGTTCTGTCATATATCTCAATGCTCGCCTGTTGTCAATGTCAACAGTTAGAACTAATTCTGGACAGCCATCCTCACGGGCATATTGTACCGCACGCGTCATGAGTCGGTCGGCAAGATCGCCCTCACGGTACTCAGGAGTGACATAGAATCGTTGATTGCTAATCTGTCAGGGCGAGCGAATTGTCCGAAACCGGTTCAACTTCAATACTGATGAACCCCGCAAAGGTTGCCTCAATCGTTTCAATCGGCACAGCTGGATCCGCGGTATCATCAACTGCGAGCCAGAGCCGGTTGTCTGGCGTTTCAAATTTTTCGACCTACCACTTGATTTCGTCTTCGCGATCAAATGATGCTGACAGTCCTTCTGAGTTGATAATCTCGCCAAGTTCACGATGATACGGAATCCAGAGCTCAGCCATATATCGATCGATTGGTATCCTCTCGGCGCGGACCTGACGGAACTGCATATCACAGCGGTATCAAGAGCACACAAATCTTCCTTGATATGTAATCTGGAACTTGGCTTGGATCGAGTGTGCTGTGTGTTCTGAGCTAAACGGACGAATTGGTTAATTAGTTATTGAAGCTGATGACTATCCTCAATCGAACACGTGCGATCCATGGAGACGAGTATTATGTTTTATTCTGCGTGCAGGGACGAAAAACGATATTCCTTCGAATATATCAGCATTCGTACCTGCACATATAAGATTGTCACCAGTCGATTGGAAACGATAGTTGCTGAGAGCCCAGTGGATACGGTGTCGGAAGCGACTACGAGCGATTATATCCGATTCTGACTGCTGTGCTCAATAGCGTCTAATCAATTGAGTGATCATTTATTTGTGGGTATCAAGACAGAATCACGCAACTCCAAGCACGATGGCGAAACCGAGTACGATTGCGAGAAATATGAGTGCTATTATAACGCCTCCAAGGATCATAATCACTCCCGTTACGATATCGACTATTCTATTTATACAGCCACGCATACTTTCAGATCGACGGATGAATAATTATGATTTCATTGGATAATCTCTCTTTGAGAGACCATCTGAGAGCGGCATAGATCTGTGATATTAGATGGTTTTTCACACTGACGGATACATTACGTATATGATTTCACGATAGAAACTCAACTCAGGAGGTAATTTATAATATGAATTAAAGCTGGCGAAGATACTAGTACCTAGAGAATTTAGTTTCGTCCGGTCATCGAGGGCATCTCTGAATTATCTCAGATTCAACGTCTCCGAATGAACTGCTCTCAGATAATTCAGCGAACGGGAGTGGTGCCTCTGACTACGTAATTTTCCCATGCCCTCTTTTCAACCTAACATAATACAGACAAATAAACTCTGTCTATTCTTTCGAGAGTCGGTGTAGTATAACAAAATATATGATTAATAATATCTATCATTTTCGCGGATGACTCGAAGCCGTGTTGTGGATTGAAGCGCTCAAAGACTGTTATCTCCGCGCAAATAAACCTAATCTGATAGTTATATCCACGACAGATACTGGGTGCACTCAACCTGCAAAGGCAACCGTCACAGCGATTTGTCATGATCACTGAGAGATGAGAACCGATAAGCCGGCATGCGTCGTGATATCCGGATATGAGTTAAATATGTCGGTCAGCCTATTATTTACGGATTCAACTAGAATGTCCCGGGACTTTGATTTAATCCTGAGGTAACTCACTGCTAACATATATACACGTGGTAGTTCCTGAGTCAGTTTCACTATCAGTTGTTGGCAATGTGAACGACGTTATTCAGCCTGATTGACCTAGACACTGCGGAATCCTTGCCGGTCATTGTTCGTTTGTCAGTGCTCCAAATTCGGCTTTTCTATCTGTTTTTTGACGTTCATCTGGAGTGACTGGCTTCACTCGAAGCTCTCCGAAGCCGTAATTCGAGTGATTCCCGACGTGGGTGAGCCTGGAGATTGTGGTCTCACCGGACGGTCGCCATCGTAGTCGTAGATCCGCTCGTCGCCGAACTGGAGGCTATCGGGCACGTCCTCGCGGAGGGGAAGAACGTCCGTCATCGGCGTGCAAGTAGGCGTTCACGCAACAGCGTGTGATCTGCTGCTGTTTCCGAGCGCTGTCGGACTGGTCCATGATTGTCTCGTGAGCCAGCGCTGGCACCCTGCTCTGGAGCCGGATGTCGTGGGTGTTCAGCCCGTCGCGGGGTCGGGTACTGAGTAACCACGGATGGTCGGGATGCTGAAGAGGAACAGGTCGTCGTAGCTCTCCACATCGGGGAGCGACGACCCCATGTACGGGTGAATCCCGCTTTGGGAGTGCTCCTCGGGGAACGTCCCAGACTGGGTGGGAACGAACATCCCGTGACTGGCGTTGATGTGCTGGTGGACATCGTGGTCCAGCTGCATCCCGAGGGCGTGTGAGATCATGTTCCCCGAGACGTAGGAGGGGTGTTCGAGGTAGTCCATGTCGAGTTCCCAATGAATCTGCTGGATGCGGGTCACGCATTTTCCCTCCGGGTTTCGAGATCCTTGATGTACTGCAACGCAGTGCTCCAACTCCAGATACGTCGGAGGTTCGCATTGAGCATCATGTCGTGCTTGTCGTGATTGACATCGAACGGATGGCGCGGTGAGGCGTTTCCATGCCAATGTCCACGAGCGCTCCGGGCGACTTCCAAGGCGGCCCCCACAGTTGCCCGTTGGCGTTCTCGTTGATTTGGAGTGCGAACCGGTTGCCCGCGTAGACCGTCTGGTGGGGCACGATCTCCTCGGCGTCGTCCACGACAGGGAGGAGACCGACGAACTCATCACCGGCACGGTAGTTGCTCAAGAGCGTCGCCACAAGCAGTGTGTGGTACTTCAAACTCGTGCACGGGAGTAGATGCTCTCCTTGAACCCGCTCGCTACGTCCAACATGAGCCACGATACGTCGTCTCAGGGTCCGGACCCGTTAGCAGATCACTGACACTCTCAGGGAGACGCGGGCGTGAGAACTCCCCGGGGTCGTAGTGAGCCTCCCCGGTGGGTAGCGAGAGCCGATAGTGAGTGTCGTGGTTGTCGGGGTTTCCGTTGGGATGCGAGAGTGCCGAGGCGTCGCCGTCCGCGCCATGCGGGACGGTCTGGTTCACCGGGGCACTGCGGAAGGTATCTGGCGCGTAATCGTGCGCCTCGCCGTTCAATTTGTGGACATCGTGGCGATAGGTCGCGATCATCACGTTCTGACTGCCATCGCCCTGGAAGTCGCTAAGGGAGGCGCTCTCGCCCACCTACGGCTCCTCCTCGATGCGCTCTTGCAGTGCCTCCACGAACGCCAGGCGATACTCTTTGGCCCACTGTGCATCTTGTTCGTGTTGCCCTTCCCGCGGTCGAAGACGCGCTTCAGTTCGTGCTCCTCGTACGGCGGATTTGTGATTTATGATAATAAAATTGATACTGAGGGTAGCGTTATCCATAGATCAAGATTGCCCTCAATTCACAACCCCAATGTCTCTGTCTCACTCTGAACAACATTGGCTATATTGCCAGCAACTGCTATGAACATTGCACTCGCACTCACACTGATCATGAACATCCTATCAGGCGCGGGAAAATGTCAAGTTGTGAACTACCCCTGCTTACTCACTCGCGGCTCTCGCCGTTCGTTTCTTGAGGCAGGGACTGAGCGCCTGCAAATTGCTCAAGAGCAAGATGAATATATCTATAGATGGACATCAAATGCACAGATGTGAGAGATTATTTCACAGGCTGTCGAATGTCATCTGATACTGTCGTGGAAACAGAAAGCACAAAGACTCCGTAGATGCACAAGGCAAACTGCACTGTGAATAAATGAGACAAGCGGAGATGAGTCGTTCACCGCGAGTAATGAAAGTGCACTAAATTGACATTGAGTTATGATCTGATTGGTGTTGACTTCCTCTGTCATCATACTTCTTTCTCCCGATGCAGTCATCTGGAGCAAGACTGTAGAGATGATTTCGAAACTCGAGTTCAGAGTGAAACTCATCAGGTATGTCTTTGCAAACACTTGCAATGTCACCGAGTGATTTGACCGAGCCATGTTGGGTCTCAAACGTAATATCACTGCATGATTCGATCAGTTCCTCACATGCAACTGGGAATTCAGCATCAGATGCCTCGTCGATTGCTTCTTTGAATCTCATATATCATTATTATTCATAATTAATACCGAAATACTTTGTGCAGAAACGATGTCAGGATATCACGATGATCGACACTCAGATTGATAAATCGGTTGACACGATATTGATAAAGCATAATAAGGGAAGTTGCTGTCCTGAGCTTACACTTCATGATGAAACGACATACCCGTGGAGATCAGTCGCCGACCATGAGAAATGCCGTTTCGATCCTACGCCACTCATCAGTTGACACCTCCTGTTGCATCATGAGTATCCGATGTTATTCGTACCAAAATATTAAGACTATCAGCATCTTTCATGTGTTTATACAGACGGATGTCAGCGGCAGATGGCACACTTCTTGAGCGGATTGGGTATTGGTTTTCTGATAAGGTAGAACGGTGGATGCCGAGTCCATTTCTATTCGCAGTAATTCTAACATATCTCGTCTTTCTCGCCGGACTGGCGTTCACTAGCTCTGGTCCCGCACAGCTCATTCAAAGTTGGTACGACGGGTTCTGGGCATTCCTCACTTTTGCGATGCAGATGGTGTTGATCCTCATGACTGGATTCGCCATTGCGTACCATCCACGAGTCAACGACGTAATCACGCGACTGACTGAGATTCCGTCAAACGGTAAGCAGGCTGCGGTTCTCGTCGGCGTGGTGGCGATGGTGCTTGGCTGGATTCACTGGGGATTTAGTTTAATCCTCGGTGGTATTTTCGCACGCGAAATGGGCGTGACTGCCCGCGAGAAAGGAATTGACGTCCACTACCCGCTACTTGCAACAGCCGGCTACTTAGGTCTCGGGCTGACCTGGCATTGGGGACTTTCAGCCTCTGCACCGCTCCAGATTGCAACAGAGGGGAACGCGTTCATTGAGATGGGGATTGTTGATGGGGTCGTTCCAACGTCGGCGACAATTTTCAGCAGTTACGCAATTATTCTGTTTGTGCTTTCAGTTGCTTTCGCTGCGGCGATGCTTTATTTACTTGAGCCCGCATCAGAACAAGCACAGGGAATCGAGGAGTTTGTTGATCCAACAATCTTAGACGAGAAGGGAGCAAATGAGGCTGTAACAGATGGGTCGGGCGCCACCCTCAATGCTGGCGCCACAACAGACCCTGTCCCTGCTGAATTGGTCGACAATAGCCGCCTTCTTGGCGTCATCGTCGCGGTCACTGGCGTAGGACTGTTTCTTTTCCAGTTTGCCCAGCGGGGGCTGGATGCCCTCTCGCTCAATGTTGTAAACTGGGGATTCCTTTTTGCCGGTCTGCTAATTTATACCAACCCGTCTGCGTACCGTGACAAGTTTGCTGAAGCCGCATCCTCCGCAGCTGGAATCATTCTCTTATTTCCCTTTTTTGCGGGGATCCAAGGAATCATGAGCGGTTCGGGACTCGCAGAGCTCCTCGCAACTCAACTTGTCGCTGTTGCAAGTCCTGCGACATTTCCGATTGTTGCTTGGCTTACAGGTGCTATTATCAATCTCTTTGTTCCCTCTGGTGGAGGCGAGTGGATTGTTGTCGGACCCTCAGTGCTCCAGGCGGCGAATGACCTCGGCGTTCCAGCAGGAAAGGCAACGATTGCATACGCTGTCGGTGATGCCCACACAAATCTACTGAATCCGTTTTGGGCACTCCCACTGCTTGCGATAACCGGCATCAAGGCTCGTGAGATGTTCGGATACGCCGTTGCGATGTTGCTTCTTCTTATTCCGTTCCTTACGATTGTACTCTACGTGGTGCCATACTGATAGCCGCAGCTGCTGTTTTCGGTTGCTATTTACTGCTCACGATGACACAGACGGCAAGAAATAGAATTGAATCGGACGAACGATCACGCCGACCCTGAGCAGGCACAGTGTGGAATTGCAGGTTTCACAGTCACAGTTACGGTCCCAGTCCCAGTCTCACCTCACCGAACGTCCAGCGCAATCAGTGCGAATCTGACGGTCTGTCGCGGGTAGGACGGGACTGCTGGCGGTGCCAACGGGACTCCGATTGTCGGTTGTGTGTGGCGTCCCAGTGTTGTTTGTGCCACGGCAAGGCCATCACAACGTCACCACACTTGGAGTTACTCGCTTAGTTGAGCAGTCAGCCACCGCGTCGGCTCATGATAGTCAGAGGAACCGACCGTTCACCCAACTGGTTCTGATTCCTGTCTCATTGTTTGGGGCGGACAGACCGCCATCGTCGGACTGGCGGGAATCGCTCTGCTTCCCGCCTGATTTCTCTCTTCGTGGTAGACTGCCTGTCGAATAAATTTTGCTGTGGAAATTCGAGACTGCGTGTGGTTTATTCCACTCCGTGACGCCGCGTATCCACGCCGTGAACGGGCGTGCGATTAGGCCTACAAAGTGTCATCGTCAAGATCGGTTATCCTATACTGACAAGGACCAATCGAGTGAGGAAAAGAAAGTACCTATTGACCCGTCAGACCGATTGTGAGTCCGGAGATGGAATTGGTTCGTCAATCCAGTCCGTATAGAATGTCTCGATATCTGGTTCGAACTCGTGGATAATCGGATATCCAGGCATGACATTGTTTACTTCGAGCAGTGTCTTACAACCGGGACAGAAATACTCTCGAAGTTCCATGTAATCTGGGTGTGGATGCATGTCCTCGGGATATATTTCGAGATATTCTTGTTCGGTATCTCGAACGTTAATCAGGGCGTCATGTTTCCAGTTCTCGTCATGCTCACAAAACTCGTGACCACAATCGCATTTGATTATCCATTGATCTCCCGGCTTGGCGACGACGTACAGGTGATCTGCATACGGGATAACAATCGGATCGTCCCAATCGACCCGCTCTTGAAGCACATCGCGAACCTGTTGGAATCGGTCTGCATCTTTGAAGTCGCTCATCATATTGTGCAACTGGTCCCACTCAAGATTGTCGTCAACGAGGTCTTCGATTATTTCACGAGGATAGCTTTCTGGCATTGATATTCACCTCTTGATTAGTCGTCATCCGTTGCTTGTGCTCGTGGTGCTTGATCGAAGGATAAACTTGGACCGGAGAGATCCTGGATCGACCGTTCGCTGGTCCATGTGTAAGGAACCTCTGGTTCATCGTCTCGACCGACCCCAAGCCACGTTTCATGACTCTTTGTTGGGTTCTTCCACTTCTTTTTCATTCCAGTCTTGAATCGGTTTTCAAGTGACTTCTCAGCATCTTCACTGAGTGAGAATCGGAAGTCATCCGATAGGTCCCAGAACGCACGGTAGAAGTCAGTGAACTGCTTGCTCATTCGCATACTACTCTCGTATGTCTTTTTGACATCCTCGATCAGATCCTCTTCTTGAATACGCACGCGCTCGTTTTCTAACCACTCGGAGACTGGTTTGGCTTTTTCTGCGCGTTCTTTCATTCGCTCCGCACGGAGTTTCTCAGTTGCCTCCTCGTCAAGTTCCCACTCGCCTTGAACAGCAGAGTTATGTTTGGCTTCAGTGTCGACCTGATTAACAACGACGGCATATGCGTCTTCAGCATGTCGAGGCAGGACGTATCCATCGTGGATGTCCTCAACGACCTTTTCTGGCTCTCGTTCGAGGGGGTCACCAAGCCCTGAGCCACCGCGAAGATAATTCAGATACATATCATACTCATCGAATTCTTTCGGTGTGCTAATACCCTCTGGACGGCGGGTGATATCGGCCTCAACGTTAGACTCAAACTCCCCACTTTCGGGGTCCAGATCGGACTGTGGATAGTCCTCGCCATTTTCGAAGCGTTCTTTCAGATCAGTGTCCTTGGCATTGAGAATGTAACCTGAGGCAGCCGGATATCCGCCGAAGAGACCACTATCACTCGACATATAACCGTTCCCCATCTCATAAAGCAACCATCGGCTGACATCTTTGACTGTCCGCATCGACTCAAAGCCTGCGCCGCCGGTTCGTCGACCTGCGCCGCCAGTATTCGGTTTGACATTCCGCCCAAGGAACGGCAGCGGTTCGGTCATCTCCCAAACCTCGGCATCGCCGCTATCGCCCTCTGGATTCCAGATCGCCGCCGCGTGTGGCTCACCATCTTCGACGTAACGGGCTCCGGTCCCCTCACAGGCAGCTTCAAATGAATTCACGGCGTGGAGTTTGCCGAACTGATCGATGCCGCCACCCTGAAGCCAATTTGAGGTGTTTGCATTCCCGGAGTTAATTTCCTCGCGGAATCCACGAGAGAAGTATCCTCGTGAGAGATGTTGCCAAAGTGGCGCCCACGCAGACACGAGGAAGTGCCACGCGTACGCGTGTGCGGTTTCTGTATTCTGTGTATTTGCCCATGATCCCTCTGGGAGGTGGAAGTCACAGCTGTAGTATGCACCATCATTGACTAACTTATTCGGGATGACCGTCTGGGTAAGCATCACCCAAATTCCACCCTGGATAGCAGCAGGCGTACAATTATATGGATGCCAGCCCCACTTGTTTGCTCCCTCGAAGGATACCTGGAAGGACCCATCCTCACGAACGTGTAGCTCAGATGGAGCGTGCATAAGATGATTCTCGCTCGCGTATGGTCGTGAAAGATTATCCTGTCCCTCATACAGCGCATCGACGAAGGAAGCACCTCGATAGGTGCCTGGTAACATCGTCTTCTGGATACGACTGCGGAAGCCTCGGCGACCGTCCTCAATTGCCTCACGGGAGAGCTGTTTGAATTTCTCAATCCCATAATCATCAATCAGGTCATTTACTGCATTGCGAATCATCAGACAACCGGTCATCCGGGTTCGCTCGTCGAGTTTCAGGAAGTCTGGTGTTCTGGTTTTATCTGGGAAGTCATTTTTCCAGGAATTGTATATTTCAAAATCTTCGCCAATCTTTCGAGCGGTGTAATGAGCCCCATCACCGAATCGAGAGGCTTGAGAGACATTCATACTTCCAGGACCGACCGCTCCTGTATCGATGACGTGGTTGACACCACCAGCCCAAGCAATCAATTCGCCATCGTGGAAGATTGGGATGAGAGTCGCAATATCACAGGGGTGGACATTGCCTACGTGTGTGTCGTTATTAACGAAGATATCGCCGGGCTCGATCCCAGGACTTTCTTCATAATCGTGATTGATCATGTATTTGATTGCCTCACTCATCGTGTGAATATGCACGATGATGCCAGTCGAGATAGCAATCGAGTCTCCCTCTGGTGTGAATAATCCATAGCAGAGTTCACCCTCCTGTTCGACAATTGGGGTCGCAGCGACCTCTTTCGAGGTCTCGCGTGCGTTGACGAGTTCGCCACGCAGTTGTGCGAACATCTGCTCGTACTCGATCGGGTTCTCATCCTTCAACGAGAGTTTCTCGAATCCTGCATAATGACCTGTCTGATCGATTTTCTCCTCGATATCTTCAAACTGCCCCCGAAGGCTCTGTCCATCCCAGCCGATGCCTTCATTATTTTGTAGTTTTGTCCTGACTTTCCGCTGTTCCTCTTGCATGAGGGGAAAGTTCTCTTCGCTGTGCTGTTCGTCTCCGGTTCCGTCTGACGGATGTTCTTCTGAACTCATATATGTCGTCTGATATCTTCATCTGTTTACAGCCAGATGAAGGCTGGTGCAGTGCACCTACCTCACTTCGGGATGGAATTTTATTTCCGCGATATCCCCGCAGTGTGATAGATGCATATCTACACAACAGGTATTTGATATGTACTGTAACGTGATATGAGGTCGCTGATTGCTGATTACTCTTCGCGCATGAGATGGTGGACGCGGTGCTTATCGAGTGATGTCTTGTAGTTTGGCGGAACGACGTATGTCGTTGCCTCACCTTCGAGAACCGCAGGACCGCTCAGTTCGTTACCCGGGTTAAGCGCGTGGAGGTCATAGACAGCCGTTTCGTCCCACTCACCATCCCAGTACGCCTCACGTGATCCCTTCATCGCGTCCGCAGGCGGTTCAGCTCCTATTACTTCTTCTGTTGGAATCTCTGGTTTGACCACATCACGAACGCCGCGGACAGACGCCTGCGTAATCGTATGTCCAAGCTCTGGAGAGCGTGCTTCCTCGGAGTACTGCCGTCGGTAGCCCTCTTCAAATGTGTTTATCAGCTCCGCTAGTTTTTCCGGTTCATCGACGCGAGAGACGGGCGAGCGAATATCGATACTGTTGAGTTGTCCTTGGTACTGTCCGAGGATGTTGTACTGGAACTCAACTTCATCCATTCCGATGTCACTTTTGTCAAACTCGTTTTCGACTTTCGCTTCGAGATTCTTCCAGACGTGGGTCAGCTCTTCTCCGGCAGTCCGAGCCGCATCGTCCATTGATAAGTCGGCGTCGATGTCGATACTCGTTGTCTGATCGTACCGATATTCGTAATCGGCTGCACCACAACCAAACGCGGAGAACCCAGCAGCCCACTCCGGGATTAGCACCTCATCAAAGTTGAGATTCTGCGTGTATCCAGCTGTGTGAACTGGTCCGCCTCCACCATAGGAAAGACACTTGAAATTCGATGGGGCGTAACCCTCACCAGTCACGACAGCCTCAAGATCGTTTTGTAATTTGTTTTCGAGGATCTTGATAACTCCTTCTGCGGCTTCATACACGCCCATATCCAATTTGTCTGCGACTTGTTCTTTGATGGCTTCCTCAGCGACCTCACGACTAATTGGCATGTCACCGCCAAGGAAGTTCTCTGGGTCAATCCAACCCAATGCAACATGACAATCTGTCACAGTTACCGTTTCAACATCGGTTTCAGTCGCGCAGACACCGACTTTGTCTCCTGCACTTTCTGGACCGAGTTCAATCTTATCGAATGTCGGATTGACGCGGACGTAACTACCGGTCCCCGACCCGACACTATCCATGTTGACCATTGGCAACGAGAGGAGGAGCCGAGCCATTTCTGGGCTATAATCGATCTTCCAATCGTTGTTGATGATAATCCCCATATCGAAGCTAGTCCCACCAATGTCAGTACAAACGAGATTTTCATACCCGAGTTCCCTTCCAAAGTAATTCGCTCCGATCATGCCACCAATCGGACCGGAGATGAGCGTCCGTGCAAGCTCATTCGCGTATATATCGATTGTTCCACCGTGACTCGCCATGACTCGCACGCCAACCTCACCTCCGTGCTCACTGACGGACTGTTGCACCTTTGTCAATTGTTGTCGTGAGGGCTCTGCGGCGAATGCTTCTGCGACGAGCGTATTCAACCGGGGGAGTTCTTTCAATGTGGGGTAATATTCACTCGAGAGCATGACCGTCGTGTCTGCGTCTCGTTTCTCAATGACCTCCTCGGCGACTTCTTTTGCTCGTTGCTCATGTTCATCTTCCTGATACGAGTGGAGGAACATAACCGCGATTTCATCGACACCCTGGTCAAGAAGGTCAGTCACACCCTCTCTGATGTCTTCTTCATACTGTTCAAGTGGAATCAACTCATTGCCTTTGACGTCGATTCGCTCTCGAACGCCTCTGATTCGTTTTCGTGGAATGAGCGGTTCCGGGTGTTTGTGCGTGTTCACGTGCAGGCGGTCTGAGTATGAGAATCCAGTATATGACTGCCGACCACGTCCCATTCTGAGCGTGTCCTCCATCCCGGCGGTGGTGAGAATACCAACGTCGACTTCACTTTCGCGCTCAACAAGTCGATTGAGCATCGCCGTCCCCGAATAGACGGTTGAGACAAGATCTGGAAAGGCATCGTCTACATCAAGCCCCCAAGAACCGAGTGCATCCTTCGACGATTTGATGAATCCTCTGGATTCATCCTCAGGAGTCGTCTTTGCCTTGCCGACTGTAAATTTCCCATTTTCGTCCATGAGAAACGTATCGGTCAATGTGCCTCCAGCGTCAATCGACAATGTCTCTGCTTTGTGCTCTGAGGGATCGTTGCCTGAGGTTGCCATCACCGAGAGTTACCCTGTTAAATCATTAGTGATTACGACGAAACCAAACAAATCGATATGTCAGGGTAAAAATCGTGGTGATATATGTTCTTCTTTAAATGCTTGAGTGTATATACTCAGATTATATTGTTTACTCAAAAGATAATAATTCGTAGTCACCGGATCTCTCCGTAGGAACTGACATTCTTCTCCGCGTGAAAGCGTCATCATGGTTGGCGTGATTGCCTATCATCGTCAGACTGACACGAATCGCTTTGTTCGCTGCCAATTCCTCGCTACATCAACGGCTGCTTATCAGTTCAAGCTCCAGCTTCAGCTTCAGATTATGGAATCACCAGTCACCCCTGCAGGGTGGATTCGTTGAGAATTGTCGGATTCATCCTGCGGTACCGAGACCGCTGGTCTCAATCGCACACCAGCAATCATAGATTTCTGTCGACAACTGAAGTTACAGGCAATCTCCGTGTTCTTTATGATAAAAACGAATGAGTGAGGCGAGAATATGATGATGATGATGTTGTTGTCATCATTTCGCGGGTGGCTACTGTTGATCACTCACAGAGTCATGAACCAACACCGAATGGATTGGTTCAAACAGTGGACGGACGGGTTTCGTACTCCAACGCCTCAAGGGACATAATCTGCTCACCGAAGGTGAGATTTCCCGACAGTTGCTGATGAAGTAATAATGATTGCATCAACTCGTCAACCTGGGCTTTACCAGCACTCGTCCGATTGAGAATACCGAGACATATTCGATCAGCGTTAATTTCTATCGCGAACTCAATCAGATTTGTGGCAGTATCCTCCTTCGGCAGTGTGTGTATCTTGTAGGAAACATCGCAGTCACTCATAGAGATTGTCTCCTGAAGCGAGGAGTCAAAATCGGGAGCAGATGGTAATTGCAGCAAATGAACATCCTCACCCGTATCAACAATCGACTCAAACACTTCTGTAATAAACCGCTGATTGTCAGCTGATTTGATCAGGAGGATAGTTGTCATGTTCGTGGTCCAAAAAGTAACGCACATAAGGCGTGTTCAGCTCCCCGGAGGCGTTCACTCAGCGTCGACCGGCTAATATCGAGTTCGTCTGCAATCTCCTTTGCATTCACTTCCTGTGGGATTGTGAAATACCCCATTCGATAAGCAGTTTCTAAAACCGTTAGCTGCTTTTGTGACAACTTGCCGGACATAGTTTGCTTGACTTTGTTCGCGCCGAGAGGAAATCCAATACTGTCAGTCTGTGTTGTCCCGACTAACTTAATTTCACCGAATTTTTCTTCAATCGTTCCAGCAACTGTCTTGAGATGATTCCAATCACGCATCGACGCAATGATCTCTATATGTGAGTGTTTGCCGATAATTCTGTGAGGGATTGTCTCATTCGTTGTTAACGATATGAGAACTGGTGCGTTTGAAGTCTCAGTTAGCACGCCAAGATGGTACGTGTACCCTTCGGTCTCTGTCTGCGATATATCAATAACCTGTATATTCGACAACTTGTTTAAGATAGTCTCTGCAGAAACAGCTGAATCACACTGAATCGTCAAAGAGAGAATCACAGCATTATCCGCCACAGGCAGTGCATTGTCAATTTCGATATTCCGAATTTGATCGTCAATGGCAAGCACCGTCGATGAGATCCCTGCAAGGGGCATTTCAAATTTGATCCTAAGCATCACTGGGGGGTTGTATTGTACTTTTGAACTACCTATGCAATCTTCTGTGTCCCTGCAGTAGTCTTTTCTCGGGGTATATTGACTGTTATTCTCAATTCAATTAATGCGACCACGACAATGATAGGATAGATATGTATTTATTTAACTCTTGTATATGAGTGTCTCAGCGACTTTCTTCATTGGATCTGGTGGCGTTGATTCGCCAGGGCGGTCGCCGAGTTGCGAGCGACAGGACCCACTGTACGCGGTGACGAGTGTGACATTGCTTTCGCCGACCTGATCAAAGAGGATCTGACCAATAGCTCTTGAGAGATCATAGTGCTCCGCCTCGTACTCGAAGGATCCAGCCATATCACAACAACGTAAATTGAGCGGAGCAGCCTCATAGCCGGCATACCAAAACACACCAACGGCATGGTGGTCTCTATTCTGCCTTCTGGTTGCAGTGAGCATGATATATTCCACCTACATGTCTCTACTGACCGCTTTGCGGATGGTGTCCTCGGTGACGTTCAGGGTAAGTCGGTACTCGCTCGAATGTGTTCCCTCGTCACCCTGGGTCGGATCGAGTTTCGAGGACCCGGTGGTGAACGCCTCTACCAGTTTCTCCCGCCCTTCAAGATCGATATCGAGAATATCGGTGAGATAGACGATGCGTTTATGCCAGCACCGTTCCCCAGGTCCAGCAGCTGCTCGGACAGTGTCTCCTCATCAAGGTCGGTGGCGTTAGCCAGTCCTTTCGTCAACTCGAGGATCCCATCACAGTACTCGGGATGATCCGCATAGTCGACCAGGGTCTTTTCGACGGTGACGATGTTCACCGTCCGGGCGTCGATGGCCATCGACTCGAACCGAAAAAACTTCGCGTCCGTCACCGTCACGAAGGTATAGGTCACCCCGTGGATCTCACGGTTCGGGACCTAGTCCGTCGTCGGGACCTGCTCAGTCAAGACATGGTAGCTGAGCGCACTCCAGTATGGGATATACATCGGCTCGGCGAGGTGGGACGCGATCACGAACTCGTGTTCCGTATACTCCCCCGTCTCGCCAGCGGCTAAAGGAACGATGAGGTACGTCTCAGTTGTCAATCGGTCTAGCCACCTCTTATGAATCAGGTTGTTCGCGATCTTTTTCGCCTCGTTGTACGAGACCTCGACCACGTCCTGGATGTCCTCGATGGTAATGATGGTCCAGTTCTGACTCGCTAACCGTGTCAGAGCAAGGCTTCCCGCTTCGAGAGTCCCTGTTTATACTTTCTATCGAATTCGTCCCCATAATCGACACCAAATCAATACAAAGTATACAATTGAGGGCATTTAGAAAGGTTGCCGTCATCCAAAGGCGGTGCGTTTTCAAAGTATCTATGCCCGAAAACGACCGCCTCACCGGCTGTTTAGACGATATCAACTTAGACCTTGTGGAGCGAGAGGCAACACCGCGGCTGTTGATGAAGCTCAGTATTCAATTTCATTTAGCTGGCTTATCTCTTTCGAATACTGTCTCGTTTCTTGAGGTATTCGGTGTTGATCGGGTCCGCTCTACCGTTCATAACTGGGTTCACAAGGCCGATCTACAGCCGGAATCTGGTCGGTGCCCGAATCACATAGCGGTCGATGAAACGGTGATTCAGCTTGACGGTGAACAGTATTGGCTGTACGCTGGTGTCGATCCTAAATCAAACGATTTACTCCATACACAGCTTGAACCAACGACAAATAATGCTCTCGGAGATCGGTTCTTCGCTACTCTCCGCGACAAACATGATCTCGATGACGCAACTGTTCTCGTTGATGGATCAGCGTCACTTCAGCGGGCCTGTCGCAAACATGACCTCGATTTCAGATACGAACGACATGGAAATCGGAACAGCGTCGAACGTGTATTTCGTGAAGTAAAACGAAGAACTACCAGTTTCTCAAACTGTTTTAGCAACGCTGAAGCAGAAACTGCTAACGAGTGGCTCAGATCGTTCGCGTTCGCATGGCATCAGCTTATGTGAACACGAACCATGCCTGACTGTTCTCCAGAATCGAATGACGGAGCCGCGCTCTTGTCCTTACCAAGGACTTGGTTTGCCGAGGAGGTCTTCACCCTGAAAGCGGCTACTTTTGCCAAAAAACCCACTTTGCGTGCTTCTTGTCCCTCTACTAGCAACGCTACTAAAAAAATCGGGTGTTCGACCCCGTATACTGTCTGTGGGCATCGAAAATCGATAAAAAAGCTTGGGTGAGCGTTACCGCACCCGCCACATCAGAATCATGTGGGGTTCGAGTAGTTCAGCTGAATGGCACATTTCATCGAGTCGGGCAAACGTGACGAGAGAACTCAGTCCTGCCGTTGGACGATACACAAATTGACGAGCAATCCGAGGATGCTCAAGAACCCAAGACGACACCACGGAGTTGCGGATTGGAGAACTCCCGTTTCTCCGAATCGGAATACACGTAGTACCCGACAGTCAGCCAAAATAGGAGCAGATACAGGCCGATGCAAACCAGCAGACCATTGCACGCGGTCAAGAGACTTATCTCGTTCTCACCTCATCGATACGGGGAACCATATCAAGAATATCCGTCAGGCAGTGAAAAATATCTGCCGGCGTATTTTCAATCACTTAGTCGTCATCAGCGGTGTACGCGCCGCCCCGACGCTTGATACGTGCGACGACGAGCCGCCCGTCGTCCTGTCGGAAGCTTACCGAGAGCCGAAACTCCCCGACGCGTATCTTCTTGTACGGGCTGTTCTGGAGCGGTTCGCCGTAGTCTGGCGGGTCGCGCCACGGCGAGGAGACGATTTCATCGAGCTTGTCGAGTATCCGGTCTTGCTCGGCGGGGGACAGTCCATCGAGGTCGTCTTCGGCCGTTGAGGAGAGTTCCCACGTCCACCCGTCGTCACTCATCGCTCGCGCCGAACCGCTCGCGGGCCTCCTCGGCGCTCGTCGTTCGTCCCTCGCGGATGTCTTCCTCGGCTTCGAGGAGCGCAACGAGTTCGTCGCGGTCGAACGTCGGGAACTCGACGGCGTCCCGAAGCGTGTACCGGATGAACTCGCTCCGACTGTTGAATCCGCGCCCTTGCCACGTATCGTCTATCTGTTCGAGGAACGACTCGGTGAGTTTGAAATTCACCGTGGCGATGTCGTTCCCATCGTCGTCGTTTGTGGCCGCTTCAGACATATAGATGTAATACACTGGTCTTACGAATAGCTGTTTCGGCGGAGGCTCACTCATTGCGTAACCGACGTGGATAGCCGCATCGAGGAGTAGTTCTATCACATTCCTGACCACGGTTCATCGTCTGTCCTGTGAGCGTTGATTAGCGAAGTCCGGGGTGTCGCTTGAGACACCTCGATATAGTCATCATCAAACCACTTCGAGAACAGCAAATCTTCAACTACGCAGAAGCAATCGCCCACCGCAGATTCAACTCCTAGAGCCACAGCTTCCAAACCTCAGTCCCCGAACTCGTAGCCCTCCTATCACTATTGAGAATCTTAACCGAGACCTACCACCGACCACCTATGTTAGTATAATACTACACACGGGTGATCAAAATGAGACAAAACAGCGCCGTGAGGAAGGAAGGTGCACTTCTAAGAGGAATACTACAGATTAGTTAGTCATCATAAAATCAATCAAAGTGCTCGATGCTGCCACACTCTCTGGGTCGCGGAGTACAAGATCAGCAGAGTGCTATCCGAGGTCGCTCGGCGAAGTGAATCTGAGGTCGTGATAAAGAGCTGGCGTATTAGTTCAGCGTGTCATAGAATCATTCTCAACTGAGGACAGACGTGTCGATTGAGTAGTAAGATATCCACCAGATTGGAATGATATCCATACTGGTATGCGAGGTACACAGCGCGCACCTCGCACGGAATGTCTACCGATTCGACCAGATCGGTCAGTTGTGCGGGCGAATTTATGTGTGTAGGTTGTGTGGCATTTCTTGTATGCCTGAAGAAGTTCTGTTCAAATCAGAGAGCAAGCAGAGTCGAGAAGAGATTGCATCGTATCTTCGGCAAGTCGCAGATAATCTCGACAGTGAGGCTGCTATCAACCTGAAAGCAGGCTCCGAGTCTGTAACGTTGACTCCCCCTTCCCGACCCACCTTCGAAGTCAAAGCTGAACGCGAAGGACCGGCTGGCAACATGACTGAACGAAGTGTTGAGTTTGAGCTTGAGTGGGACGAGAACGATGGTGAGGAGGGTGGCGAAGGTAGTCAATTAGAAATTGAGTAGCTACTCTGGACGGACGCTGAGCAGTTGATCCAAGAGAACTTGCCTCAAACAGACGGAGCCGCTGTGGTGAACTCACGCTTTGTATCGGGCACTCGGCTACCTATCAGTTCATAGATGTAATAAATCGACGGATGATGAGTGCGGCGCACTTGGTCAGCCACCTCGTTAATCGATAGTCGAAGACAGATGTGACCAGTGCTGGAAAGAGTGTGTCTCACCGTGAATGGGCGCGTGTTGATTTATACCGGATACTCAGAAATAGTTTAATTGGTTATATTGAATTACATATGATGTCCGATTTGGTCCCCAAGAGTCCCCGACCACGGGCTATTGTTGCGTTAATCAGTACAATGCTCGGTATGTGGGTAATAGCAGAATTTTTTATGCCCATATACGACCTGCTTGGTATTATTGCTATTTTAATCTCAGTATACCTCGTTTACACACTCGACCA
>KE356560.1:224508-229419 GCA_000415965.1 Haloquadratum walsbyi J07HQW1 | reverse complement strand
GCATACTCGTCCAGCTGTCTTGGAAGGTTTCGAGCTGCTTCGCCTGTTCATCCAGGGACTCCGCGGTATTGCTGAAGTCCTTGACAATCGCCGGCTGGTCGTTACTCATTCATGGCCACCTTCTCTCGCCGCAACAAGTCCATCACTGCTGATTTTGTCTTTTGGAATTCCTTTCGAACCGATTCGGACTGCTCTTCGATAGTCGTCATATCACGGTTGAGTTCGGTCAACTGCCATTCGACAGACTGGAACTCGCTATTCAGCTCGGAGAGGTCGTCGTAGTCCTCTGGGATGCTCAAAGATGTCGCGCCGTGCTGGCCTTCCAGATCGAACACCTCATCGCCGAATTCTTCGAGTTTCCCGAGAAGCGACTCGCGGGAGTCGAAGTACATCGGTATCGCATCAGAGTCCTGGATTCGCGTATAGAGGTCGTCGAACAACTCAACAGCGTTCTTGATTTTCGTGACTGTCGCCCGGCTCACATCGCTTTGGAGACTATCAATCTCGTCTTGAATATCATCGATGTAGATATTGAGGAGAAACCAATAATGATACCCAATTGACCCGGCGGCTGGATCTGACCGGCATTTTTCGACGAGATCTTCTGTCGCCTCGATGATTTGCTTGAGGTTTAGTTCGTACTGGGTGAGTCTGTTCGCCTCGATATCGATCCACGTCCCGACGTCGGCTGCCTCTGGCCGGGTCACGTCGTTGTCCAGGGTCTCGATGTCTTCAATGTAGCCCTCTACCTTGTCTTGTTGCGTCGATAAGTGGTCGATTTTATTTTCTAAGCGGTCGGCAACATTAACGGGAGCGTCTTCACCCGCTGTTAATCCATACACCGAACCCGGATCGATCAAAACCCCGTCATGGAAGTAGAAGGACAGTACGACTTCGACACGACATCCGACACGGATCCAGATCCCCCTACTGACGACCAGATACGGACACTATGGGAAACGCTCAAACAACTCCCCGACCGCCGTAATCTCACGGAACGGGTGGAAAATCTGGCCACTCGTCACGGGCTTCGAGAATGGCAAGTGTTCATGATGACCTTGCTGACTCTTGGTGTCGGCGTCGGACCTCGGTCCAGGGAATACATTCGTACTGAGTGTCGAGAGGACTGGATCTTAGATGATGATCCATACATCGAATTCCCGGTCCGCAAAAACCTACCCGGAGAAGTTCCGGTGCTCGCACGTCCCGAATTTCTGGCAGCGTTCCGTGACTACATGGAAGAGACACGGGATGACTGGAACGGAAAACCGTTCCCGAATCCGGATCGCGGTCTGCAAACACCCTGAATAACTGGCTGGAGGCTCTCTGTGTGGAAGCAGGAGTCAGATGTGAGGATGGGAGTCCACTTACCATGCAGAACCTCCGGCAGTGCTGGCACACTCAGTACCACAAGGTCTTGCGGAAAAACAAAGTCCAGTTGAAACTGGTCGCTGACGAGGCCGGGACGCAGAACGAGAAGCACGTCGAAGCCAGTTACAGATCAGACAAGGAGGAACGAGAGATGATTCGCGCCTTGGCGACACGTAACTTCGATGACTTACTCTCACTCGATGAATTGCCTGATGTGATGTCTACTGTCCTCGATCAAGCTCAGTACATAGATACGCAGACCGAACTAGATGAGTTCTAGTGCACACCGGCGGTTGACAGCTCGCAGACAGTACTGAAACAATCGTGGCCCGCTAGTCAATCACTTACGCTGCAGAATTTGCTGGATCAACGATCCGTTTGATGTCGAACAACTGCAGGTCGTCACGATCAGTCGCCGCCTCCCGAACGGACTGCGTGAACCCGTTTCGAGCGAACAGCGCATACTCGTGCTTGACGTCGGTACCATCGGGCGACCGTCGAATCTCCTCCGTGTGAGATTCAAGCGAGGCGAGCGCGCTATAATCGAGTGGTGCAGACGTGAACTTACACTCGCCCGTCACCATCGTCCCGTCTGCGGCGAGCCCGACGACGTCCACTTCGTACTCGTTGTACCACCAGCGCCCGATGTCGGTGAACATCGTATCGGGATACAGATCAGGCAGGATATCCTGACACCGGGTTTCGAACGCCGGACTCACGAAATCCGCTAGTTCCGGTTCAATAACCGTCTCGTACGCATCGGCCCCCAACCGCTCGTACCGGTCTTCGTTCCCGTAGACGAACCGGAACCAAAACCGGAACAACGGGTCGAGGATCCGGTACCGGCCTCGGCGTGATTTTGTCTTGTCCTCGGTCACCGGGACTTCCCGTTCGACCAGTCGAAGCCGCTCAAGTTTCTGCGTGTACGTCGAAATCTGTTTGCTATCGATCCCGACCGTTTGCGCAATCTCGTTCGATGTGGTGTTCCCGGCCGCGATCGCCTTCAAGATAGCAAAGTACCGGTTCGGCTCCGTCAGTTCAGTGCGAAGGACGTACTCCGGCTCGTCGTGCAGGAACCCCTGCCGTGACAGCAGCGACTGTTGGATGGCTGTGCCGAGATCGTTGTCCAGATCGACGCCGTCCAGATAGTACGGCGTCCCGCCAAACACACCCCACGCGAACAGCAGTTGTTCAGGGGAGTAACTCTCAGGGAAGAACGTGCGTACGGCCGCAAAATCGAGCTGACGCAGATCGATCTTCTCGGTGAACCGGCCGTACAGTGGACTGTTCCCGAGGAGCGTCGCCTCCTCCATCATACTGATCGAAGATCCAACGAGTATGAGCGTCACACCCGTCTCACGTAATTCCTGATCCCACAGTCGTTGGATCACCGACGGAAGACTCTCGTCGGCATCGATCAGGTACGGGAATTCGTCCAGGACAATAACTGCATCCTGGTCAGCAAGATATCCGAGCAGTGACTCCCACTCACCCTCGATCCGGTCAATCCCCGGAAACGACTCTGCCGCCACGTCTACGAATGCGTCGAGTTGCACCTGTCGGGTTGTTTCGGTAGCTTGGTACAGGACGGCGTCATCGCGGCCTTCCAGCGACTCTCGGACGAGTTCAGTCTTCCCGAGCCGACGACGCCCGAAAATCACGACCATGTCAGCATCATCCGACGCATAGCAACCTCGAAGCCGACTGAGTTCGTCCGTCCGATCCACGAATCGCTCCATACCCTGTGACTGGTGGCCAGCCAAATAAAATCTCCGAACAGACTAATCCAGAATAGGCTAATTAAAAATTGGCTATTTGGCTATAGTATCTTGGACGAGTGCCGGTGACAGAAGAAGCGGTTACTCTCCCCCACTGGCAACCTTGACGATGGAGCTGTCTCACCACCAATCAGTAGCTCAGCCCCTACTGTCCGTTTCTGATTCGTCGTCTCGCTCGCTCCTCCAGCACGTGACTGGCATACGTGGCGTCATCTCGATTGCTGTCTGCAACGGTTTCGAACGCCTGGCGCGAAATCTGCTTTGTCAGTAACTCACCGTCTTCAATCTTCCAGGCAAACGGCTCAGTCGGATCGATCCCCCGTTCTCGCAGCATCTCCTCATCCACCCGTAAGGACATTACAAGCTCGTCGCCGTAGGCATGCGCCTGATCACGGCTCAACACCAAGTTATCCAGGTACCCATCACCATCAGGCGTAGGTGTCGCCCACTCGACTGTCCAGTCAGATCCGACGTGAGTTGAACGCATGCCACACCATAGGTCGTGGGAGAAGAAAACCTTCGATGACGGGGGTCTCGATTAATCGCCAACTGTGCTTTTGTCACTCGAAATAGAACGTGTCGATATTCCATGGATGAGACGTATCGCGTAGAGGAACATACGGGGAATTCGTCCCACCCCTCCACCGAGGACGTTATCGAACTCGCCTTGGAACGAGCGGCTGATCCCCGACCGGAACAGGATCCAGACGCCCACTTCGACCGATACGTCAGCACCGCTGTCGAAGCGCATAGCAAATCTGCAGTTACCGAGTGTATCCGTCTCGTCCTCGTTGAGGGGCTCACCCAACGCTCCGCTGGCGTCAAAGCCTTCGGCGAAGAAGACTACGTCCGCGGGATCGAGGTCGGCGTCGCCAGTCGTTCCTATCTCCGCGAACTCGTCGATGAGCAAGCGACCGAATCGTGAGCCACACGGAGAGGAGTAGTCGATAGACCCGGGTTTCTCAACTTTGGAGTCTGAGCAGCAGGCATGCGAGCGGTGTGGTGAGATCCCGCGTAACCACGACGCAGCTCACGAGTACGATCCGGATGAGCGGGATAGGATGACATATCAGAGTTTCTACCGCCGCTTCAAGCAGGCTTGTAAGGACGCAGATATTCCAGATAACAAGACTCGCCCCTACAATCTGCGGCATACCCGTTTGACGGAGGTTGCGACGTTCATGGGTTACGAGCAGTTGAACAAGTTTGCTGGTTGGACGCCGGGCAGTGACCGTGCGAAGGTGTATGTCCACTTGAACAACGACGATGTCAACAAGGCGATCCGCGACCAGTACGGCTTGAGCTCCGGCGAAGACGAGAGCAGGACCAGGAGCTGCCCATTCTGTGATGCGGAAAACCAGGTTCAGCACTCGGAGTGCCGGAACTGCGGTCGCCCAATGGACCTCGAATCGAAAACCAAGCAGAAGGAAAAACGAGAGGTTCTAGAACGCTTGTCGGAGCTTGAGGAGGAGGGGGTGTTGGAGGAGTTGGCGCAGCTCCGGGAGTAGAGTTTTCTTTTCTCTTTGATTTGTTAACAGGTATGGCTGAGGCGCTGCTCAGGTATTACGGTGACAACCATGACGAGGACGATCACATGCGGATCGTTAATCTGCTGAAGAAGGTGCATCGTGAGCACGGTATCAAAGTTCAGGTTGAGAGGGTCAATCCCCGCTATGGTCCTATTGAGAGTTTTCTGGGGCAGGTCCGGGAGGCAGATCTGCAGGAGGTATATGAACGGGATTTCGAAAGAAACCGGGATCTG
>KE356560.1:220122-224488 GCA_000415965.1 Haloquadratum walsbyi J07HQW1 | reverse complement strand
TGCAAGAATAGTTATCTCAACTATCCACCAGAGCGACGAGCCGCCGTACAGGACTACTGCTCCCCAGAAGACAGCAGTGACCGTGACCGTGACCGTGATCTCAACCACGGTCATAGCTGTTAGTCACGTGATGATAGGGCATAATATACACCGGGAGGGTTGTGCAGTCAGACTCCTACTCAGTATCAGGGTTATGCTCATCTGAACGTTGGAACTGTGACTATCACCGTTAATATGGATTCTATCGGAAGGATGTGCATCAGGGTCACGTCTAAAGTAGAACATTTTGTGTAACAACTCACTGTTATTTGTTACATAAATAATGAATCTATCGCAAGTATACAGAGAATGGCGACGAATATCGAAAATCACCTCAGTATTGAATATGACACTACCTGTCAATCTTTATGAGAGCGTAGGATTTGAACTGTGAATCTTCATACTGACGGATACATTGATAATATAAATCTATCATATGGACTAGTTACAAGAGATGATTCTTCATATGAACTAAATGACGAAGATATTAGTATCTAGAGAATGTACTATGCTCCGGTTGTTGAGGGTACTCTGAATCATCCAAGACATAATGCCCTAACGAATAGGTCTTAATGACTCAGAAAACGGGATTGGTGCCTCTGACTACTCAATCTTCCCATACCCTCCAACTGTCTTAGGATAGTATAGATAAATAAAATCTGTTTATTCCTTCGATATACACTGTGTGAGGAGTGACAATTAACAGAGACACTATTCACTGTCACTTTTTTGTAATTTCATATCTCGGTCGAAGTGGAGTAGTACCACTCAATGATTCCCTCGCTGACTATTCGACCAATGCAATGGGTAAAGAGAAAAATCTATATTTTCACACACTGTTATTGCATGAGTGTATACTCTAGAGCACGGTAGACACTCAATCCCGCTGATGTAACTCAGTCTCAAGGTTAGACAAAACGCCAGGATATCCATTTCGTTCGTTTATAGATCATGTAATAACACTGGTATTCAGAATACAACACCACAGCACAAGAAAGTGATTCGAAATTGATCTTCGCTAGCATCATCATGATCATCGGTCTCTCGCTAGTCGCTGTTATCTCACAGGTCAAAGGTTATCGACTAGGTGGTGTGATGGTTCTTCCAATCCTTGCGATATATACACTTCGTGAGCCACTTTCGATCATTATCTTCATTCTTGGCACAGTGGCTGCTTGGTGTTCTCTATGGGCACTTCAAGAACACACTCTAAGTTACGGTCGTCGACTGTTTTTATCGGCTATCATCGCGGGTGTGATCGCAACAATAGTAATGGGATATATACTCTCGGTGACCCTCCCGAGTCAGCTCTCATTTACCCATGGGGAGGCAATTGCCAGTATTTTTCCCGGAATTATGGCGTACAATTTCATGCGAGAGGATCCTGAGAATCGCCGTGGAGATCTGCGTATGATGTGTTATAACTACCTCATGCTGGTAGCAATTGGTGCCATCTCACTATGGGTATTTGCGGAGTTTAATACCCTGACACCCCCGTTTCTTAGGCTTCCAACAAGCGATATCACCAATTGGATCAGAATCGAACCACGTGGTGGCGCATATCCCAAGGTTATACCCAGTTGGATTGTTCTCATGTTTCTTCCCGTTGCTGTCTTGATCTATGAGGGCTTCCGACAGCGATATGACCACCGACTTGTCGGGATCATTATTCTTCCTGCATTATGCTTGTTTAGCGTTCAGTCTACCCTGACCATTCTTATCTACGTGACTGGCGCAACGATTACATTCTACATTACTGGTTTTATTCACCGGATGACACTTTTATACGGACGAGTGCTTCTCACAATCTCGATTCTTCTCGGGACCGTGTACAGTCTTATTGCTGGGATTATTGTATCTAATTCTGTTTCTGGGGTCATCCTCTTTTTTACGGGGTTGTTCATTGGAATTGGGTCATATAATCTCAACAGAGTGTCTCGGAAAACCCGCGTTTCACATGTCCGGATTGATGCCGGATTATTTGTTGTATTCTATGCTTTCTTGTTCACGCTCATTGACGTCCCGATCACCGGGTTGCTCTATGATAATCGTATTTTTTATCTCATAGTTGGAGTGCTGATCATTGCACTCGCAACTATCGAGATGTACCGACTTGAACAATCAATCCCTGATCCAGAGACGTTCGCCGGGGAGTCGATTTTTGCCTACACCTCAAGTGGTGACATTGACCCCACTGATTCCCCGTTAGTTGCTGACACTGACGAGGACACATGAGCGATCACGACAATATTCTCTCTCGATTTCGACAGACCGTCTCTCGGTATATGAACTCAATTCGACACGCATCCACGCGTGGATACTCACATTTTGAACGAGTTGAGGAGACGCCATGTCGCGTTACTGTCTCCGGTGTGCGTGGTAAATCAACGGTCACTCGCTGGCTCAACGAGGCACTTGTCTCACGTGGATTTGAAACCTATGCAAAAGTCACCGGCAATCACCCACTTTCATACCGAAACCTCACCGAACACACGGTTCCTCGTAATGGATCAACACGGCTGTATGAAAATGAACGTGAGCTTCGAAAGTACTCGCCTGTTGATGCCATCATTGCCGAAAATCAGGGTATCAGAGAGTATACAACACGATTAGGTAATGAGTTATTCGAACCCCAGATTGTCCTCATAGTCAATATTCGTCGGGATCATCAATCAACACTCGGTACTCAACTCACTGATATCGCGCGGGCGTTTACACGGACTATTCCGTCTGGTGCTTGTGTCATCAGTGGCGATTGTAACGATGCAATCAATCAGTATCTTGAACAGGAGTTTGCGAAGACAAATAATGAGTTTATTACCGTCAAGCAACCATCAGACTCTCAATGCAAGGGTGTCTTTGGGGCGCAATCGGCATTCATTGTTGATGAAGCACTTCGTGTACTTGATCTTGATCCGCTTTCACCGACAGAAATCGAGTCTTATGTTGATCGCTTGCATTCTGAGTGGGGATGGCAACGCATCAGTGGTGGAGGAGTTGTTGCAAATGGGGCGATGATGAACGATATTGAGTCCACAGAATTGCTGCGACAATTTCTACTGAACCGCTGTCCCGGTAATGATGACGACAGCAAAATCACGCCATTCATGTACACACGTCGTGACCGCGCTGGTCGGACGACTTCTTTTGTCCATTACCTCAATTGGCTCACCAAGCGTGATCTTATCGGTCGAATTCACGTTGCGGGCTCGCATGCGAACCTTCTAGAGCGGCGTGTCGATGGTGAGTTCGTGCATCATACTGAATCAGAACACCCCAAAGATATCCTTGACGTATGCCTCGCCGATGGTTATCCTGTTTATTTGATGGGAAATACAGTCTCAACATTCATGCGTGATTTCACAGCAGAAATTGACCGACAGACAGTTGAATAAATTATGGAGACTGACTGGAATACATGAGCAGATTTGCAGGAAATAATGCCGTAGGAAGTTTATCCTAATATCTGTATGTAGTTGAGCAGGTAGATAATCATCTGTACGATCATTTTGATATCCATGGCTCTGCCTTGTATGGATGAATCACACGCAGTGAGAGCACTCAAGATGACAATGGTCGTTCAATGAGAAGGTATGGTACGGTACTTAATCTTAGAGTAACCGCTTGATTAGCCCCACGATTGCGGTATTTCTCTGCTAATAGGACAGAATACTCGCCGTCTGTGGTGGCATGTCAATGCAGAGGTCCTCATATTCGGCTGGTTCGTATCCCTTGTTGAAAGTACAGATAATAAATTAGGTGGTGAGTTTCGAGCAAGTACTGGCGAAGTGGTCCTTTTGAGTACGTTGTAATTGCATATCCGACAATCGGGGGAGATTCGAAAATGTATGTAACACAGACGTCTGGACAGTCTCGGCAAGATAGTTTGTCCAGGACAGTCTACAATCTCAATTATCATAACTAAGAATCGTGTGGCTATCACTATTGAGAATCTTACCTGAGACCTACCACCGACAACCTATGTTAGTATAACACTACACACGGGTGATTAGAAGGAGACAAAACAGCGCCGTGAGGAAGGAAGGTGCACTTCTAAGGGGGATACTACAGATTAGTTAGTCATCATAAAATCGATCAAAGTGCTCGATGCTGCCACACTCTCTGGGTCACGGAGCACAAGATCCGCAGAGTGCTATCCGAGGTCGCTCGGCGAAGTGAATCTGAGGTCGTAATAAAGAGCTAGCGTATGAGTTCAGCGTGTCAGAGAATCATTCTCAACTGAGGACAGACGTGTCGAGTGAGTAGTAAGATATCCACCAGATTGGAATGATATCCATACTGTATGCGAGATACACAGCGCGCACCT
>KE356560.1:214806-220102 GCA_000415965.1 Haloquadratum walsbyi J07HQW1 | reverse complement strand
TAGTGATAGCTCGATCTTTTTAGGACCACTTTTGTCGCGTATCATTTCGACTTGCCGGTAGAGCTCACCGAGCGAAATTTGCTCTGCTGGCGTGAGACGTTCCGTGGTCTGTGCTGATTCGGCGTAACCAATTGCACTCGGAAGATCTCCGTGCTCACGTTCGAGCTTGCGGATTGCTTCGTATGAAATGTCGAAACACTTCGAGCCGATAGTCCGGACAGACTGTTTGCCAACACCAATGTTGTCGAAGGGCTCTCGTGTAAGAAGTGCGATAGCTCCGGCGAAGTTGTCACCGTCGGGGTGTAGGTTCTTGATCACGTCGGTGACAACGTCGTCTTTCGGTTTGTCGCCCGAAAGAAGATCATCCATGCGCTGCTGGAATTGAATCAATTCAATGTATAATTATTGACGTGTTAGATAAATAAGTGTTTCTTAGTACAGTCTGAGCGGCTCTACCCGTAGATTTTTATATCGCACGCGGGGGGTCTAACTATCTATCAATTGGGCTATAACTGTAGCCGCACAACTAAACAATGTTGTGAGCGACAGTAGATATCTTTACAGATTCTCAAAGTCAGTTCGTTTGTTGTAATATGGAGAGCCCTCTCATGAGGAGGAAGATTTCGCTCAGTCACACCCTCGGAGCACAGTGTCAATGATACCTATATCGGAATATGGACACCTTTCTAGAAGTTATTCCTCCGACACTCATTTAGAAAACCGCCTGTAGTATCAGGCGGGTGGGTTGTCTTAAGCCAGAGAAAACCCATCTTAGAGTTCGAATTCAATGGTTATGAGAGTAACGCCCGACTGCGACGTATCATAGGGGCAGCCGCTATGAGTACGTTCGACTGATAGCCCCCCTTGATTGACGGGAGCGCCTCAATTGTCTCAGTCGTTTCATAGAATAGCGAGGACACACGATCGATGTTCGCGAGGGGCTGTGATTGTCCTGATGCGACATGCAGGCTCAACGAGGATCAGAAGTGCAGAATATTTCAAGATAATCCTCAATAACTTCACTTTCTTCTTAAGTCAAATCAGATCGATCACAGACGGGATCTGACTGGTAATTTTCGAGTTATCTTCTAATGAGGGCACAGCAGAGCGTTCAACGGTAGAGGTTGAGCCGCTGTAGAATCGAATTCACCAATACCGCGACCGGAATGATCTCCAGTCTGCCGACCCACATATTCACGATCAACATCCCCTTTGCGATGTCCGGCATACCCGGGCTGGTAATCCCAGAAGAGAGACCCACGTTACTCTGAGCGCTCATCACGTCAAAGATCACGTATTCAAGTGGGTAGCCCGGCGAAAGCACGCGCAGCAGCACGGTCACACCAATCACGAGGAAAGTGAACCAGAGAATAAACACGACCGTCGCCTCACTGTATTCGCGTTGTGCTTGGTCCTCGCCGAGGCGACGGTCACCGATCTGAAGATACCGTATTGCGCTGTCCGGTCTGAATACACTCTGTATCTGCCATACTGTGCCCTTAATCAGCGTGATCATACGAATGAGCTTGAGTCCGCTGACAGTCGACCCAGCTGCAGCACCAGTGAGCATCCCTGCGCAGGCTAAGAGCGTTGCCCCTGCGCTCCACACCTGTTCCGTCCCGCCCCCAATCGCCGCGGACCCGAACCCCGCATTCGATGTTGCGGAAACAAACTGGAACAGCGCGATCCGGAACGTCTCCTCTAGCGTTGCGTACTGACCGTTGAAGTACAGGATCGCGGTCAGCGCTAGCGATCCGACAGTGAACCAAATAAACACCCACCGCGTCTGGAGATCAGTGTAGAAATTCCGTAACTCACCCTTGAAAATAAGATAGTGAATCGGGAACGCGATACTTCCAGCGGTCATTATCGGCACCGTCGCGTACTCGATGAGCGGGCTGTCATAGTGACCGATTGAGGCGGCGTGAACCGAGAATCCGCCGGTTGCGATCCCAGTCATCCCGTGATTGATCGCGTCCCACAGCGGCATTCCGACGAGAAGAAACAGCATAATCGAACCGAGTGTGAGTCCGACGAATATCTTCCAGATTTCTTGGACGGTTGTGACGATGCTTGGGTGAATTTTTTCTGATCGGGCTTCACTCTCATATAGTGTATACGATCCACTACTCCCACCACGGTGGAGAATAGCGACAGTGAGGACGATCACGCCCACGCCGCCGACCCATTCGATGAACGAGCGCCACCAGTGAAGCGATCGCGGCAACTTCTCCTCAACAGCGGCCATGGTAAGTCCGGTCCCGGTGAATCCACTCATGCTCTCAAAGATCGCATCAAGCGGGTGGAGAAATACGGCGGTTGTCGCATCCATAGGTGGTGTGTTTGTCCAGGTCGGAAACGGGTCGACCTGGATCGTCCACGCGATGAGTAAGAACGGGAGACTACCGAGAATACCGACTAGCGCCCACGCACTCGCGGCGGTGACCATCGCCTCGCGTTTCTCCGGCGGATCTGATCCCCGGTACCGCCATACCAACCCGCTTCCGAGGCCGGCCATAACCACTGCCGATATGACGAACGAGGGGATTGCGAAGAACTCGCCGTTGACCGCCGCAACCAGGATGGAGAGGACCATCATCAGCGACACTGCCTGGACGATTCGCCCGACGTCACGTCCAACAGTATGTGTATTTACAACCATCTCGGAACCGTCTTGAACTGTTCGTGATCGTCATGTTGTGTCAACGAGTCTGCTGCGGACGCGTAGAGCAGTGTATGAGCCATTGGGTTGAATCGTATATTTTATAGACCAAATCCGTTCGTCTCAGTGGTCTCTGGCTCGTGGTGTCCGAAGATATCTGTCACCTCTTCGGTTACACCCACGCCGGAGTAGACAGTCAGCATATCTCCCGCCTCTATTTGTGCCGTCCCGCGCGGAGTAATGGGATGAGATTCACCCTCACGTTCGATTGCGACAATAAGCGCCTCTTCTCCGAGCAATCCTTCTTCATCGGCTTCAATAAGGGTTTTTCCGGCTATCGGTGCATCCTCATCGACCGTGATCTCAAACACTTCAGCGACATCACCGACCGACATATAGTCCACAATCGACGGTCGTCTCACGGATCGGAAGAGCGACTCCGCGATGAGTCGCTGTGGGTTCTCCATCGTGTTGACGCCGATCTGTCGAAACAGATTCATATGTTCGGGATTGTGGACAACCGAAACCACCATCGGGATGTCGAGTTCTTGAGCGAGCAGCGAGATCATCACGTTCGTCGCGTCCTCATCGGTGGTCGAGATGATCGCGTCAGCCCGCTCGGCTCCTGCGTCGACCAGTGTCTCCTTGACAGTTGCATCCGCGTTAAGCACCATACAGTCGTTCGTGCTGGCGACCTCGTCCGCTCTTGTTGCATCCTTCTCGATTACGACAACTTCGTACCCCGACCCCGTCGCAATCTCGATGAGTGGCGTTCCAATGTCTCCCGCTCCGACAATGATCACATACATATGTTAGTTCAGTTACGTGCTTTCTATCGGTTTGTTCGCCTGCGATCCTATACATCTAGTGGCAAGCATACCATCCAGAGGAAGTGGTTTAAGCACAATGCTTACATTCTGTTTCAACGACGTAAGTATGGATTGCGGGGCGAAAGCGGTGATCCGGTAGAGCGCGAGCGCGGTTCTGCCGATACGCATCGCCTCACGGTTCATCGTACACTCTCCTCAAGTAGTGCCAGTTATATTGACCGCCCTCGTTGCCGGTCTCAGTCTCCCACTGAACTCGATAGGCGAACGGTCCCCGATCAGTACCTGTTTTGTTTGCCCGTTCAGCAACCACAAGAGTATACGCCCCGTGATCTTCGATACGGACGAGTTCCTCACCCTCTCGGGACTCGATCGCGTCCGTGAGAGAGGGCTCGTTACCAAAGAGCCGTTTGTGCATAGCCGACGATCTCTCTAAGCTGCGCGGCGTTGCTTTTTTCATCTGAGCACACTCTTGTGGGATCTCGTCCGAGAGGTTGGATGCGTTCATTATCTGGATTTTCTTTGCCGATCGTATACGACTTGTAGCTATCTCTTCGTAATAAGAGCTCCGGATTGAATATCAAAGCGAAAAATAAACCCGGAAATATTTTTTATCGCGGTAATTTGTGGTATCGTATGAAATTACACGTGGAGCGTATCACTCCATCAGTATCCGTCAATCGTGGGTCTGAATATGGCTCGTAACCACTCGGAGCGTATGGATGCCCGCATTGACGAAATCGACAAGCGGATTCTCTACCACTTGGGACGGGATGCGCGGAATACCACGACACCCGATGTTGCCGAAGAGATGGACGTAACAGCGGCAACGATTCGGAACCGAATCCGCCAACTCGAAGCGAACGGGATCATCCAAGGATACCCGACAGATGTCAACTACGAGGCCATTGAGGGTCACGTCACGTATCAGTTCACTTGTACGGCCCCGATCCCAGACCGAAGTCGACTCGCACAGTCGGTTCTGGAGATCTCTGGGGTTGTCGCGATTCGAGAATTAATGACCGGGAAATCGAATCTATCGATCACTGCTGTCGGGTCGGATACGAATGATATCAACCGTATCGCGGGCGAACTCTCCAATCTCAGTTTGGAGATTGAAGACGAGAGCGTGATGCAAAACGAGTATCACCAACCGTACGAGCCGTTCGGCCCGGAAGATGTGAGAACAGGCCTATCTGTGACGGATTTTATGAGCCTTGCTGGCGGAGCCGAGGTGATTGAGTTCACTGTCTCTGAGAACGCGGAGATTGCCGGACTAACAATCGAGCAAGCAGTGAATGAGGGCTTTCTAGCTGATGAGATGTTGGTTGTCGGTATTGAACGGGGCGGAGACACTCTAACCCCGAAGGGCGAAACACTCATTCAAACCGGTGATGTCGTCTCGCTGTTCTCAAAGCAGGAGTTGGGAAAAGAAGCATTAGATATATGTGGGACAATATGAGCGGGCTGAAATCTCGAACTCGAACTCGAACTCGAACTCGAACCGATTATTACCCGACCGAGCAGCATCTGGAGGATTCGAGCACACATGTCAAAAATCATGATTAAGAGCTGTCTGAACAATTTCCTGCTCAGCCCGTGGAAGATCAGCATACAATATTGGACTCGTCTCTTCAGTGTCAGTGTCAGTGTCATCCGCATTGGCGGCGGCATCAGTGTCACTAGGTACGACATTGACAAGCGCACCGTTCATATCAGCGGTACATCCGGAGGCTGTCACTGAGAGTGACTTCTCCCACGACTAAACTCGTGAGCTTTCTCCTCGATCTCGTGTAATCCAACGCTG
>KE356560.1:182799-214786 GCA_000415965.1 Haloquadratum walsbyi J07HQW1 | reverse complement strand
TCGATAACCAGCGTGTCCTCGACGCCATCCTCGGAAAGTGCGGTGAGAGCCACGTTATCCTCGTTCACGTCCACACCGATGACCGTCCGCGAGTCCTGTTTGTCTCGAACAGTCTGTTCGGTGTTGGTGACGGTGACGTGCAACTCGGGGTTGTCGTTGTGGAACAGGGCTTCCGCAGTCCCAATCTTCCACTCGTCGCTTGTGAGTGCGGTCTTGAGAATGTCGAGGTGAGCGTCACTCCCTTCGAGAACGCCCTTGACGTGCTTGTACGGCTTCGCGCTGATACGGAACGCCACGTCACCGTCGTCGGTGAACGACAGGTTGTACCCCTCGGTGTAGTTCGCTCGGAGGGGGTACGCGCCGTCCTTGGTGTGACTCGGTTGGTCGAAGTCGTCGTACTCGTAGTAGTTCTCCATCGCGCCGAGTACTTTAGCGACGATGCGCTGTGTCGTGTTTTTCACGAGGTTGGCGTCGTCGGCTACTCGGTCGGGAATCGCATCCCAGTCCACGCCTTCTTTGGCGAGGCGGATGGTTTCGTTGTACACTCGACGGGCTTCGAGCGTGGCGTCGTACAGCAGGCTCTCGTTGTCACTCTGGATGTCGAGTTGGAAGTCCAGTGTCTTGACGAGAGTCTGTGCGTCGGTCATTCTTCGGATTCGTTGGGTCGGACGTGACGGTAGTGGAGGAGGAGCGTGCGGAGTACGCTGTCGAAACTCGTGTGGCCCTCTTCGTCCTTGAGTTCGTCAAGGTCGTCGTACACTGCGTCGGATATCTTGAGTTGCTTCGTCACGTCTTCCGTTTGTTCTTCCACACTTAAAGTTTACTAGTGGTAGTCTACAAGTAACTTCAAAGAATACTTTTGATTGGTCGTTGTATTGGTAGGTATGGGGGAGAAGCGGTCGAACCACACGGTATACAACGTCAACTCCCAGTTCGTGTGGTGTTGTCAATCGGAGATTGACTGCTTGCAAATCTCCGATTTGCAATGTCCGAAGTACCGCCACGGCATTCTCGAACCAATCGAGGATTCGCTGGAAGCGAGTTTCCGTGCCGTGTGCGACGAGTACGGCTACGAGATACTGTCGCTGCATATCTCGCCCGACCACGTACACCTGTTCCTGTCAGCCCATCCGAAGCACGCGCCGACCGGGAGTGTGCGAACGGTCAAGACCATCACGGCGCGGAAGATGTGGGAACAGCACGAGTCGTACTTGGAGGAGTATCTGTGGGGTGGTGGGTTCTGGGAGGAATCGTCCTACGTGGGGACGGCGGGTGATGTTTCGACGGACACGATTGAGCAGTATACCGAGCGAACGGAACACGTTTAGCGGGGCTTACGGCCTTCACCCTCTCAAGCCCCGAGGCACTCGGCCTGCTCCGCCTGTAGAGTGTCAAAAACTAAACTGAATCTCTCTGTGCTGAGACAATCGAGACAGACCTAATCTGTCGAATTAAATTATTTGTTTTATATCATCAAGACATCAATCGACAATCTGGCATTGAAGCAGTCAAAGACCACAACGCAAGTTCGGACGACGAGAAATCATAATATGTTTTATTCCGCGGTCGCAGATCAGCGGTTCGCAGGCTCTTAATCCCCGTCCCCGTCCACGAGGAAGTCGTCGGCGACCGAGTAGGTAGGGTAGTTCACGGAGCTTCGCCAGTCTCGATAGTAAAGTCGTCTTTCGGGTATGCAACACAGGTCAGTGTATATCCGTCGTCAAGTTCTGCATCATCGAGCATTTGCTGGTTGTCATGTTCGACGTAATCTTCAGCGTTCCCACCGGAGGTAATCTGTCCAGCACAAGAGACACATTGTCCCTGCCGGCAGGCGTAAGGCAGATCCCAGCCCTCGTCTTCACCAGCTGCAAGAACCGTTTGGTTGCTTGCGACGTCAATTGTCGATCCCTGTTTTTCAAACTCAACCTCGAAGTACTCAGCCTCCTCATCAGGGATATCGGCTGGAGTGTGCTCGCCCTCATCAATCTCTGTATCGGTATCTTCAAGCTCGCCGCCCTCACCAGTGACTGAGCCAGCGGGAATTGCCCCCCCACCAATCGACCGATTCATTGGCTCAGGGAATTCTGTCTCTGGAACAGTGCTTGCACGTTTTTCAAGCACCTCCTGAGAGATATCCGCGGTCGGCGTCCATCCGGTGCCGCGGGCGTAATGAAGCGACACCGCAAGGAGGGTAAGGGTCGCTCCGATACCCACTCCGAGGAAGTTAATATCAACCATGAAGCGCCGTATGAAGCCGGGAGTTAAGGAAATTATGATTATTCTTCGCGGCGGGCAACGTCATGACGACCAAATCCGTATCGTAGACGGTTCGCCACACGACGTGAGAAGCGTCCATCTGGGTCACCCGTCGTCCCAGTCGCACGACTCCCGAATCGCTCAGCCAGTGCCTGATAGATGAGTGGAACGGGCACTTCCTGTTCAAGTGCTTCCTGAACCGTCCATGTTCCCGTTGACCCACCAGCAATATAATCGGCAACATTACCGAGGTCAACACCCTCCGCGCGGAATGCTTCCTCACAAAGTTCAAGGAGCCATGACCGAATCACAGCACCGTTATTCCATGTGCGCGCGACAGCTGCGAGATCGAGATCATAACGTCCGTCTGCAAGAAGTTCAAATCCTTCACCGTAGGCCTGCATCAACGCGTACTCGACACCATTGTGAACCATTTTGACATAGTGACCAGAACCAACAGGACCCATTCTTTCATGACCGTCAGGTCCAGTCGCAATGGCATCAAATACCGGTGTCAACTCATCATATGCCCATTGTTTCCCCCCAATCATCAACGAGAACCCAAGTTCAGCGCCTGCAGGACCACCGGAGGTTCCACAGTCGAGATACGTCGCACTACTCTCCTCTGCGCGTCGAATTGACGCCTCGAAGTGTGAATTTCCACCATCAACAATAATATCTGTGTTTGTCAGTGATGGTTCCAATTCTGTGAGTGTCGCATCGACGGCCTCACCTGCGGGAACCATGAGCCAGAGTCGCTTTCGCTTTGTCTCTCCAAGGGTGTCAAGGAGTGTTTCAAGACTCTCAGTTGGTGTGGCACCGATATCAGCAGCTGTTGCAACAGCTTCTGCATCAAGATCAAATGCAACAACATCGTGTCCTGCAGTGACTAATCGATCAACCACTATCTGTCCCATTCGACCAAGTCCGACAACACCAAGTTGCATACTGTCGAGTCAACTCCCGGGTTAAGTAGTGGTTGTGATTGTCGTTGTAGTCATACTCATTATCGTAGTCATGGTTGTCGCTGTGATTGTCATTATGCTCATGAGTATCGCTGTGACTTCGATGATGAACGATATGATAAGCTCAAAACAAAACTAACGAGGAAGAAATTAATATCCTCCCGCGCCTGGAGACGCGAGTATTCTCCTTACTATCTATAAATCAGGAGTCTGAATTCAACGCGAAACGCAGATACTGATTCGAGGAGCCATCGGATGATGACCGTCGCTGTTTTGATTCGCCACAATCAAATAACTTAGTATGGACGATCGGATTCACCAGCATGCGTCAGTGCTTGTCGACTGGAGTGCACGCATTACCGCTGGTGATAATGTTGTTGTCAGTGTGGCTGAGGGTGCACATGACCTCGCAGTTGCCGTTGCTGACGTGCTCGGCGAGCGAGGGGCAAATATCGTCACAACATACAATTCAGCAGAGATATCACGGGCATACCTTCGTGCACATGAGACAGGCTTCGAGCCAGCACCAGCGCATGAACAGGCATTATATGACAATGCTGATAGTGTGTTGATGCTTGGTGGCGACCGCAATACGACCGCAACAGCCGATGTGAGCGGGGAAACCAAACAAGCGGCTGCACAAGCACAGAAACAGGTTCGAGAGGCGCGGATGTCAACAGATTGGGTCTCAACAGTGCACCCAACACGGGCATTGGCTCAACAAGCAGGAATGTCATATGCACGATATCAAGACTTTGTCTATGACGCAATCCTTCGTGACTGGGAAACATTAGCTGAAGAGATGGAACGTCTCAAGCAACGTCTCGATGATGGCAGTGAACTGCGAGTGGTGAGCGATGATGGCAAGACTGATCTAACGATGTCAATCGACAATCGAACAGCAGTGAATTCAGCAGCATCCGTTGCGTATGACTCACATAATCTGCCATCCGGTGAGGTATTCACCGCACCTGTCGAAACAACGGTTTCGGGAACAGTTCACTTTGATGTGCCGATGATGATTCATGATTCGCAGATTCGTGATGCAGTAGTAACATTCGAAGATGGGACTGTCGTTGAGTATGATGCCACAGCAGGAGCCGAGACGCTTGCTCAGATTCTCGACACCGACCCGGGCGCCCGACGACTTGGTGAGGTTGGAATCGGAATGAACCGTGGAATCGATCAAATAACGAATAATATATTATTCGATGAAAAAATGGGTGATACAGTTCATTTCGCAGTCGGGCGTGCATATGACGCCTGTCTTCCTGCAGGCGAATCCGGGAATGACTCAGCTGTTCATGTTGATTTAATTACTGACATTGGCTCCGGTGCACAGATTGAAATCGATAATGAGGTTATCCAGCGGAACGGACGATTCCAGTGGGAACCTGAGTTTGACTCTTCAAAGGTATCATAACTAATCGGGGTGACTGCTATACCACTCTCTCAACTGACAACGCTGAGGATGTGTGACTGATTCGGCTCAACCGAGTGCCCGTGTGCGGGTTGTGGATGGGTCTGTCAATTCGACAGAGAATGACCGAAGGGATATAGCTGACAGCGCTTGTGATTTTGAGATCATATCTCAGTGATTTTGCTTTGTGCGACTGACCACGTCATCATGAGAAAAATCAATACTCGCCCGCTATCTGAGCTTCCATGCTGAGAAAAGAGTGAGACCTCTGAATCAAAACTCACCAGCGAACATCGAACCGCTGGAGCGTTCTGACAATCATCGCGACTGGAACGTGCTAGCAGATACCACATTTGCTGAGTCTAAACGCGTTGATTGAGCAACCTGTAGGTGTAATCCTTCTGATCAACTGCCTCGGGGTCATATCAGTATCAAAGCCTCGACGTATCCGTCTTGCGTTTTGGATGAAGAACAGTGGTCTTTCTGGGTTTAACAAGAGGTAAGAAATAATAAAATTATCATATCAGGTATATAAATCAAACGCGGATACGAATCAATCCGTGAATTGGACACCAATAAATTCGAATCGTGCTCCGCCTTGCTCAGTGGTATTGGTTACATCGATCTCCCATCCATGTGCGTCAGCGACCTGCTTGACAATTCGCAAGCCGAATCCAGTACCCTTCTCAGCCGTCGAGTAACCTGCATTGAAGATCTTCTCGCTCTCAGAGGGCGGGATTCCAGAACCGGTATCTGCTATGTAGAAGCCATCATCTGTGATACCAGCCGAAACTGTTAGTTCCTTACCGCCATGTTCGATCGCATTTCGATACAGGTTTTCCAGCAGCTGCTTGAGCCGACTCCGGTCGGCTTCGAGAGTCCGCGGATGTGTATGTTGATCCTCAATCGTGAGTGTTGCTGCTGCCGTCTCTACGGTCTCCCAACATTCCTCAATTATACCGTCGAATCTGATCGGTTCGATGTCGTCCACTCGGTCACCCTCTCGTGCCAGCGTCAGCAGATCGTCGATAAGCCTTTGACATCGCTTAATTGCGCGTTTTGCCTTGAGAATGTGATAATTACTATCGTCGTCATCATCATCGTCATGGCTAACATCAGCATCACCGTTACGGGCATCTTGAGTATGGGTTACTGCCAGTTCGAGATGACCTTCAGCCACGCTGAGCGGATTACGTAAGTCATGGGAGACGATGCTGGCGAACTCTTCTAACTGCTCGTTCTTTTGTCGAATTTTACGCCTGTTCTCGCTTTCTTCTGTAATATTCTGCGTGACTGCCATTAACTGAGTGATCTCCTCACCGTCGGTCTGAATCGGGACCGTTTGAGTCCGATATCGCTCCCCTCCGTACTCCTGTTCGAGGGTGGTGGCAACACCTGTTAGCGCCTGCTTAAGATGATTACAAAGTTCATCCGCGATGTCTTCGGGAAACAGATCGTATGGTGTCTTGCCCTCAACATCACCGGGCGGCAGACCGACCCGAGATAGTTCTGTCCCACGAGCGCGAACGTACTCAAGATCTTTATTAAACAGGTATACTGCGCCACCAGGGAAGTTCTCCAATAACGTCTCGTACTGACGTTTGACTCGACGGATATTCTGTTCGCGCTGTTTGTGCTCTGTGATGTCACGGGTTGTGACAAGTATGAGCTCCTCATCGGAGTGAGTCCGCGTTTGAAGATCAAGCGATGTGAGTTTAAGCTCACAAACCCCTGTCGATTTTGGGAGTGCGGGCTCAACTTCGATGCTGGTTTGATCTGTCTCCTCAGCAATGAGGCAATCAACCTTCTGTTGAACCCGTTCAACTTCGTCTGTGGAGAGGATACCCATCTCAGCGAGAGACGAGAGGTGACGACCATTCCAGTTTTGTTCAGAAATTCCCTTAATATCCTGAATTCGGTAGTTGACGAACTGGAACTCACAGTCAGCGTCAAGCACGTAAACGCCCTGGTCGAGATTCTCCATGATGGTTTGGTACCAGTCAATGTCAGCTTCAATTTCTTTGCGGTCAGTCAAGTCCCGACCAATCCCGACCACGCCAGTCACGTTCTCATCTGCGTCGGTCAGACGTGTCCCGGTGAATTCGTATGGAAGACGCTCACCATCAGCGGTGAGCAGGTCAGCCTCAACGACGACCGGTTGCCCCGATAGCGTCATTTGAATCGCGTTGTTGATTGTTTGATGCTCATCATGAGGAAATAATTCGAGAGCCTGCATATTAGTTAATTCTGCGTCAGGGTAGCCTGTAATGTTGGGAACCTGGTCATTCCACCGCTGAAGACTGCCGTCCGTCCCGAGCACGTAGAGCAGGTCATCTAATGCATTAATCGATTGTTCGATGAATTCTCGTTCCGTTCTCAGTTCTCGCTTGCGTTCTTGCCGATCGGTCACATCGTGGATAGCGCCTCTCAGTATGGTGATATCTGTCTCAATATGAGTCTCGCTCCTGACTGTACCGATTGCTGTGTTGGTGCTGTTTGTGCTCTGCGTTGCTGGTGTGAGTGTTACATCCACGATGCGCTCGGTACCGTCCAACGCTTGGAACCGCCAACTCCCACGTACCTGTTCATCTGTTTCGGTTGCCCGATCGATAGTCTGCCGTACCTCTGGTCGGTCATCTGGGTGGTACAGTTCGATCATTTCCTCTAATGAGAGGGTTGCGTCATCAGCTAATCCAGCAAGCCGCCGGCAGCCATCGGTCATCAAGACCTCACCGGTGTCAACGTCGATTTCGAACCCACCAGTATCCCCAGTGAACTCCGTCAGTCGCATCAACTCGTCTGCTCTATCAGCTCGCTGTTTCATACGTTGCGCCTGAACAGCATTCTGAATCCGATTAGCCAATAGTTCATGTTGCTCAGTTCCAGGTCGTTTCTGGAGATAATCGGTGACTCCTGCGGAGATAGCATCGCTTGCTACCTCCTCGCTTCCTTTACCGGTAAAAAGGATAAATGGGAGATCAGGATCTCTTTCTCGAACAGCTCGCAAAAATTCGATTCCATCCATCCCGGGCATGTCGTAGTCAGAAACAATGCAGTCAGGCGATTGGGATCGGTCAGGATCGTCGATACTCTTCAATCCCTCTGTGGCGCTGGCTGCTGTCTCAACAGAGAGTCGGTCATCCTTGCGTTCGAGGAACGTCCCTGTCAGGTCCATGACTGAAGGGTCGTCATCAACGTGGAGAACCTGGATCTGTTGTTGGGAGCCAGGCGGTATGCTAGATGACTGCATGAGCGTAATCAATCATCAAGTAATCAAAAAATTGTTGTCGCAGAATTCAGGAGAAAGCACAAATGTCGGCTGGCTCTCTCAGAATAAATCAAAGAGACGAATAAACTATCTTACCTAGCCGGTCGAATCCAGTCTCATAATACTGCTCGCTACGCAGTCTTCAGTATCCCGTGGTTGTGCATACTGACTCCTGTCACCAGATGATATGTCGTTCCAGACTCCTGTCGGCGCCTCTGTGTACCTCCAGGATCATACTCAAAATCATGTCGTACGGCTCTTGTCGTGCGCCCACACCTGCGTCCGCGTCGACCGCGTGGGTAAGTTATGCGTTATCGCCGTGATTTCACCGGGAGCATTAGTATCTGCAGGCAATCATAGAGAGGATTACACGCAAATAATTACATCAATTTTGATATTGAAAAAATAGTGTTGCTACTCTGTGGAGAGTAAAATCAACAGATTTTATATGTGTGTATTGTCTGTTGAATGGTTGAAGGGCATCGGGAGAATTGACCGATGATCCCATTCTCTCAGGACTATCCAAGACTGACTCATCCAAGAGAGATATCCTGTCTCTCAGCGAATCCGGAGAGATGCCCTGACAACCAAGCCAAACTACGCGTTTCCAGGTACTAAGTAATTATTGCACACCACCGGTGCAGACTCAAAACTGCACTAATGCGACCGCCACCGTGGGAGATTTTGGGACTTTCTGAGTCTTCTGGGTTTCTCCCACGGATATCCACTGATATATGAATCTCAATATATTGAGTATGCGGATTAATGCAGTGTCTATTTGACATATCTATGATAGGAGAGATACTCGAGCAATCTCCTGTTTTCTCTCGAATGAAGACGAGCGTATGAGTCGGACACCAAAGGAGTGAAGACACCGCAGACAACAGATTTCAGACCTCACAATCGGTCGGTTTGGTAAGCTCAGTCTCAATGAGCGATTATTCACTGACAACAGATCAGCAAGCGCAGTTTGAGACTATGACTGTGACTGTGAGGTCTGGCGACTCCGAACTAGCGCTGTGTCCACTCCTCTAATCCGACGGCGGCAGCGCCAAATGCCAGCGCACCGACAAGCGCCGCCGCTGCGTCCCGGAGTGACTGGTCACGGACACCAACGATTGCGACTGTGGTTAGACTGCCAGCAAGTGCCCCACACAGGTATGCGGCAGCACGGGTTCGTTCAAGTGACATAACTTATCATACGATCACTTGTCCTAAATTCCCTCCGTCTTGCGGTCCAGGTTAATCTGCTGAATGTTGATAGTTAATAATTGATGGTATCCGTCGGGAAGACGGATAGTCGAATTTGCGTTTATCAGTTGTCGGTAATACGGTTTCTTTATTCAGCCGCACCGGTGTCTCTTTCTCGCTCGATTCGGTATTGCATTGCTGATCAGTGAGTCACCACTTTTTTCAGTTGTGAGACTGTTCGCCGAGGGGCTTCAACCGTAGTTTACCGAAGCCAAAGCCGAAGCCGAAGCCGTCTCGAAATCGAGGTGCTGACCGAGCGCGTGCAGGATGGGGCTCTCCGAGACGTAGTACGGGTGACCGATGTAATGTAATGTATGTAGTCCATCCCCATCCGCACACAGGACGTGCTGAATCGCCATCCGGGGGCTCAGCGTAGTCCTCAATGGACTGGAGACGGACTCTAGGACAGGACTGCATCCACCGACGGTTGGCATCAAGACGGACTTCCGGGTGATCACTTCGCGGCTGACCTACAACATCTGAACGGTAGAAACCATCCTCGGTGCCGAGGGGACAGGGACGGGAACGGGAACGGGAAAAGCCCTGAGTGAGGGAAATCAACTGACTGCTGGAGAGCTGATGCAGGTCATCGAGATCAAAGGCGACCCACGCGAGCTCCAGATTCCGACCGGACTACCAGAAGAGACGTATGTGACGATCCAGAGGGGTGACTACCCCACGCTGATTCTCGGCAGGGGTTGCTGAGTCGAATCGCCGCGTTTCAATTACTGTTATCCTATTCTACACGGTGAGCAAATCGCGTGAATTCAGATAATTATTTTCAACTGATAAGAGAAGGTTGATCTCTCAATGTTTTCTTATTTTTGTTGTCAGCTCAATAAATGCAGTCCCATATATTCATTCTTCGACGAACGTGACATCGGTAAATTCGAATTGTGCTCCGCCTTCCTCACTTCGAGTAGTCACATTAATGTCCCATCCGTGTGCGTCAGCGACCTGCTTGACAATCCGCAAACCGAACCCAGTGCCTTCTTGATTTGTCGAATATCCAGCTTCAAAAACTTCCTCACGAGCAGACGCAGGGATTCCAGGACCGGTATCCGCCACATAGAATCCGTCTTCGATTATTCCGGCAAAGATAGTCACCTCGTCACCGCCGTGCTTAATGCCGTTTCGATAGAGATTTTCGAGCAATTGTTTGAGCCGACCTCGGTCAGCTTTGAGAGTCTGTGAGTGTGGGTGTTTGGTTTCAATGCTGAGTGTCGCTGCTGCTGTTTCCACAGTCTCCCAACAGTCTGTAGCCACAGTCTCAAGTTTAATTGGATTGAGTTCAGCGACTTGATCACCCTCTCGCGCCAGCGTCAGCAGATCCTCAATGAGTTCCTGACACCGCCCGATTGCGTGTTTTGCCTTGAGAATGTGGTTACGGTTACGATTACTGTCATTGTCGTGATTGCCCACGTCCCCAGTATCAGTCTCATTCATTGCCAATTCGAGATGCCCCTCGGCCACTCCGAGCGGACTGCGTAGGTCATGAGAAACAATACCGGTGAACTCGTCTAAACGCTCGTTTTGTGCTTCCAGTTCCTGTTTATACTTTTGTAATTCAGTCCTGCGTCGCTCCCGGTCTGTGATATCCTCAAAGTGTGAAAAAACCGATTGAACAGTTCCGTCAGCATCGGTGACCACACGATTATGCCACTCACAAGTCAGGACCTCGCCATCCTTTGTAACGTTATCGTTGATCACGTGGGTTCCACCGTCGGCATCAAGGAAACTGTCAACAGCCTTCCCCACCCGCTCACGATCGTCCTCAGCGACAATGAGTTCCCATGACTCCCCGCATAACTCCGATTCACTGTATCCAAGAATTTCCTCCGCTCGTTCGTTCACCCGTTTGAACTGGCAGTTATCGTCCCACTGGACACCCCCCAGCGGTGATTCTTCAAAGAAGAGTGACAGCTCTTTCGCTCGTTGTCGGGCGGTCTGCTCGCGATCGACGCGATCAAGCGCTGCCACGAGATCTCCCGCGAGCAACTCACCGAAGGCGAGATCTTGACAGTCAAATGATGATTTCTCCGTAGATCCAGCAATCAAGATACCGTGGTCGGCGAGCGGAAGATAGACATGTCCCTTGAGATCGGTCGTTGGATTATGAGCATCTGAGTGCTGACGCGCGTCTTCAACGACAGTTGGTTCTCCGCATCGGTACGCACGCCCAGCAATACTGTCACTTATAGAGAGAGTCGGCACCTCATCAAGAAGCGATACAAGCTTCTTGGTCTGTGCAACAGGCACCAACCGCGTATCCTCGGTCTCAGATAAATGAAGGGCATTCGCCTGAAAGTCGAGAACATCCTTGGCAGCCTTCACACCGATATCAACAATCTCCTGTTGTGTCTCCGCCGTGAGGAGGTCTTTTGAAACTTTGTTGAGTTCAGTGAGTTGTTGCTCACGCTGGCGACGGTCGGTCACATCATTGATAGCGCCTCTGAGTATGACGATGTCAGTCTGTGAATGAGTCTCAGTCTCGCTTTCGTTGTGGCTGAGGCTGGGGCTGGGGCTGTTCGTGCTCTGTGTTGCTGGCGTAAGTGTCACATCCACAATACGCTTGATGCCGTCGAGTGCTTGAAGTCGAAAGGTCCCATGTGTCTGCTCGCCCGTCTTGGCCGCTTGGTTGACAGTTTGTCGCACATCCGGTTGGTCGTCTGGATGATACAGTTCAATCGCCTCATCAAGTGAGAGGGTTGTGTCATCAGCTAACCCAGCAAGTCGCCGGCAGCCATCGGTCATCAGGACTTCACCGGTGTCGGTGTCGATTTCGAATCCACCAGTGTCCCCGGCGAACTCTGTCAGCCGCATCAACTCATCTGTTCTATCGGCTCGGTGTCTTTGATGTTGTGTTCGGACGGCATTCTGAATTCGATTAGCCAACAGTTCGTATTGCTCGGTCCCGGGTTGTTTCTGGAGATAATCTGTTACCCCTGCGGAGATAGCATCACTTGCGACTTCCTCGCTTCCTTTGCCAGTAAAGAGAATGAACGGGAGTTCAGGGTATTCCTCCCGGACTGTTTGTAAAAAATCGATTCCATCCATCCCAGGCATGTCGTAGTCGGAGACGACGCAATCGGGGGGTTGAGAATCGTCGGTTATTCTCTTTAATCCCTCTGTAGCACTGATTGCTGTTTCAACAGAGAATCGGTCATCTTCGCGTTCGAGAAACGTCCCCGTTAGGTCCATGACCGAGGGGTCGTCATCAACGTGAAGAACCAAAATCTGTTGTTGAGATCCGGGGCGCATGGAACACAATCGCATGACTGTAATATATCAGCATTAATCGAGAGTAAAAAGTTGTCGGGAGAGGGTGAAAATCACACAGATACCACATTCTCTCATGGAGAAACAATCAGGATAACCCAATCAAACAATCAATGAGCGAGTCAACACGTCCAGCCCTCTAAAAAAGTATTTTTGATGCCTGATATTGATGCCCGACAGCCTCACAGATTCTTTAGATGAGATAATCCTCACCGTACCACCGTCAACAATGCCGTCATCCGTCCAAATAGAAACAAATGCTTTCGATGACCCAGTGAATAGACTCTCTTTCAGTTCCACAGGCATGTTCGTTGACACCGTATTTTCACGTTTAGAGATAGCACGCTAGAGTCTTGACTGTCCAGTCAGGATATGTTCTCATGTCGGCGACTCAATCCGTTGATCCTCCCGCTGGAGCGGTTTCGGTTGCAAAACAATATTATCGTCGCTCCCGAATATTGACATATCTCATTGCCATTGTCGTAGTCGGATTTGTCGGTCTGAGCTTCTTTTTGCTCCCATTTTTTGGATGGATTCTATTTGCCGGTATTATCTTTGTCATTTTTCGATTCCCGCTATTTGTCACAGGTGGTCAAATGACACTTGAAACGGACAAAGCCCCTCACACAGTACGTGCAGAGTTCGAAAGTTCGACACCACCGATTCTTCCATTTTACTGGGGGCTAGCCGATCAGATTGAGTCGACCGATGGTGGCGGTCGCTACGTAATCAACTATTTAGGAGGATTGCAATCGGTGGAACTAACGATTGACTGTCAGCCAACGCCGGACGATGCTGCCGATTTCCAGTTGGTGGTCACCGCAGCCGATTCCCCATGGGGCAGTTATCAAGTCAATGTGGATGAAACCAGCGGAGCCGACGGCCCGACGCGAACCACTGTCAATATTGATTCGGAGGCAGACCGTCAATTCGGGCTGCGCCGTCTCCCGCAACAGTTGATGGCGAATAATTATCGACCGACTGCGATTGAGACACAGGGATATGATATTGTTGAGTTCGAGTCAAGTATTTCAACACGCTGGTAATCAATCATCGAATAAAATATACAGAAGAGCAAGGCAGGTGCCTCGGGGATGTGGACATTACCCTGAGCTACTTCACAAGACATCTCATTTTATCTGATAACTGTGCGAGAAGGAAATATGAATCACCCGATAAGCTCGGGCGCGAATACAATGATACCGCCAAGAATAATCACCAACGCAGTATAAAAAATGTATTTTTTAATTAATCCTTCCTTTGAGATATCATTCTCTGGCATACAAATAGGGAGTAATTCATCGTGTAAAAAATCCTCATACGGCTCTCGCCTCGGGAAGCAGTTCGGTGCGTGTGATGTAATTGATAACGTCGATGTGAGAAGTTACAGAGGATCGACAAACGAAGTATATCGAATGGCGTAAAAAACAATTTATCTCAGCTAACCGAGGGTGTTATGATCGCCTTTCTCGGCGGGCGTCAATGACCGGTCGCTCAAGTGAAAATACAACATCAACATCGGAGGACAACTCGAAGAGGTTGTATGAGACACCGATTCAGGTAACTCCGCGGTATAAAGACGATTGCACAATTACAGACATCATGTCCGGTGACCTCAGTGAGTCATCATTATATTTCAACAGACGATGAAGAAACGCAATCATTCAGTGGTATCTTGATTGAGACTGCTCGCAATATCATGAAGTGATTCATTCGGACGAGATGGAACAGAGTATACAACACGGTCACCCGGCGACCGCAAGCCATAACAGAACCCCGCATCGAGGACATCAACCTCGACTGCATTCCCAATTTGCAGATCATGTGTTTCACACCACTGTTTCAAAAGGTTCTCGCCCTCACCAGGCGTCCGAGCGACTCGTGAGTTTCTGAATGCGCCACGAATTATCTGTTCATCAGCAGTCGAACTGACACGAGCGTGTGTTTGTCGATCACCGAGTAGAATCCGAATAATCTCACCCTCTGTGAGCGTTATCTCAGCCGGAAGTTCTAAACAGGGACGTCGGATGCGCCCGCTTCGTATGAGCGATGCTCGATACGATTGCACCTGGTCGTGATCACTTGGAAGACGACCCGCCACAGTGATTATTCAGCGTCAGTCTCGTCATCATTTTCGTCCGCCTCTACGTCAGCATCGTCGGCTTCATTACTGTCCTCAGGTTCCTCCTCACCGAGTAATACGGCAATCGGTGTCTCCTCAAGGACGGCTGCATTAATTTGTGCTGTCTCATCAGATACCTGTCGACCACGCACAGTGACACGTTTTCGTTCCCCATCACGACTTGGTTCATATCCGACTCCACCCTCAAGTAGCAGTTCTTTGAGGTCAGACCCAGGTACATCCTCTCGCATTGGACGACCGGCATTATCCGAGCCACCGGTAAGTTCAATCGTTGCTCCATCAAGTCCAACCGCGCTCCCATCAACCTCATCGCCCAGATCCCGACCAAGGAACCGGTTTGCATCTTGCCCGTCGACCTCGAACTGTCGAGTGTGACCTGTCTTGTCCGAGACGACGACTTTGAATTCAGCCATATTTCTGACCAAACGACCAGTCATAAAAAGAACGTCGAAACTCGCCGCATACGGTCTTAAACATGGTCGATTCTCCATGGCTCGCCTTCCGAGTCAACATCAATTTCAATTTTAATTTTAATTTTCAATCTCAATCTTAGTCTCGGTCTTGAGCGTGATTTGCTCGATGTCTCTCTGATCCGCCGTCGCAGATCGTGAATCGGTGCGTGTCGTGTTTGGTTTATCATGCTTCATAGATCAAAGCGTGCGCAATGATCGATACCACCAAGAGACGTGTCAGATGTCCACTCGGAGTTAATTACTTTTCAATAACAAATATCCGACAGCCAGCAGCCAGCAGCCAACAGCATAACAACCGACAGCCGATGTAGTATCGGTTATATGATGTGATCTGTGTAGTGGAGACACGTGCACTGTCATCAAACGGTATTCGATATCGAGTGAAACGATTGTTCAAGCGTGGTGACGGATCATATCGTATTGAGTGTTCAACTTATCGTCATTTTCGTATAATGTGCGAGATTCTACGCGAACAAATATGACCGGGGATAATCACTAACGAATCACGGATGGAAGCCCGATGCAGGGTATCAATCAATGAACGCTGAACGGTAAGAGGGCTTACAGCAACACGGCAGACCAGTTGCTCTCATCTTCTCAATCAAAGCGTGGAGCAAGGCTATTTCGTGGGGAGAGATCCATCAGCGTATGACTGCTTAATATAGGAGAGTCACTGCGATGATGACCAACAGGATAAGACCTCGTTTATCATATCCAGTCGGCGCTCAAAAAATGGTGGTTCATCGGTGAACTACCCTTCCCTCCCGCGTTCGGGGCTGCTCGCCCCTCGCCTATTGAGGATAAGGCTTCCTGCTTCATCGTCAGAATTTATACCCACAAGAGCAAAAAGATGCCAGACTTCACGGGCGATTTTCCTTGATACGTGGTTCGGAGTGTCCCACTCCTAGCTCCTAGCTGCTAGCTGAGAGACACTTTCATATACTCATCAGTGCGTGCTCCCTATCGCACTCAAACACCACTGAGAATATGACGAGCATCAGACTGTACATCGAAAGCACACAATAAAGAATACTATTGATTAAATTGCATGACGGGGTTCTGACGGCGCTACATCCCCTCCCCGCCCTACTCACTCGTCTCGCTCCCTGAGGGCGGGAGCAGGGGCTGTACTCTATTGAATGGTAAAAAAGGACAAAGCAGCGCAATTGAGTCTTATGCGCTGCTCTCACAGCGATCGCGTGTACTCGGGTTCTGCTCCACAGTCGCTGGCAGCATAAGTTCCGGTACTGCGAGTAGAACGCGTGAATATGAATGAGCGTTCCGTGGATTGTGTGGACTCAAATATGCGTACCGATTATGCTGCCAATCGCCGTCGAGGATTAACTCTCGATTGGGATTTTCTTTCCAGCGGTTAGTTCTCCCTCAATCGGGAGTGTGATTTCGAGTACGCCGTTTCGATATGACGCATCGATGTCATCATCGATGACATCCTTTGGCATTCGGAACGTCCGGTGTGTCTGCTGCTTACGACCACGTTCATCATCAACGTGTTCAGCAGAGACATTCAGACGACCATCATACCATCGTAGTGAGATCTCCTCGGGTTCGTACCCAGGGAGATCAATAGTGAGAACAAACTGGTCGTCCTCTTCATACAGCTCATAACTGTTTTCAGTTCCATTAGCGCGATTCGCCTGAGAACCGAAGAGTCGACTTGGTAGGTCGAGACCACCTGTCCATGTTGTTGGGGTGTTTGGGACCATTTGATCTCACCTCCGAACGCATCTGAGTATATGCGAGTGAAGAATAAAAATATTGCTCGATATAATGCGACACTGTAGCATTAAATACGGATTTATATTGATATTAATCTATTATCTAGCAGTCGAGATGAATTAATATCTCTCATCCATCGTAGCTCATCGTGTGTTTTGATAAAAATCCATTCGGTTGCAACAATGTTCAGGCGGTTTTTATCCTTTCACCATCTCACAGCGGTATGGATAAACGTGAGTCATTTCTCCGTGGTAATCGTCACGACGATGTTGTGTTATTTCTATCTGATGGGACACTTGATGCAGATACCCTCTCTCGTTTGACCACTCCAGTCGAGAACGGAGACGTACTCGTGATTAATGGTGAGGACGGACGACAAGCCTTTGAAGCAGCGACTGGAATTGAGGCAATGTCATTCGCACAGACAGCAATGGAGACCCGCGGTCACATTGCTCGCGACTTGACAGGTGGTGAGTGTCCTGAACGTGGTGTTGACCCTAGTACGCATGAGACTGAGTTCATATTTGCTTTTTCAGAGCCGCAGAATAGTGCTGTCGGTGGCCTTTATGAGCGTGGTGACGTTGTACACGCGTATGCTCACTGTGCGTGTGGCTGTAACTACGCTGATAAGTGGGTTATTGGGTCGGAAACTGAAACTGGTGTTCAACCTGGCGAGGATGCGTCACTCGAAGAAACAACTAAAGAGAGCTGAGTATATTCTGCAACGAGAGATATCTTCGTCTACACGGGTTCGGGTTGCACTCGACAATTTCAAATACTGCATTGAGCGATTAACAGAGTTTCGAGGAAAATGCCCAAGCCACGTTAGGCACGAAATAACACAGAGTGGTCGTGGTGAGGCTTTATTATGCGTCTGAATTGGGATTGGTGTCGATTGATGCAGCGACATCCTCAAATGCTCGAAGGATGATCTGTTTTGCCGGTGACCCCTCTGTCGTCCAGTGATGTGCGTAATCGAGCATATCATCATAAATATCTGGCTTACACCCTGCCGCACGAGGATGACCACCACCGTTGAGTTGGTCAGCGACTTCATGTGCACGTTCAAATGTCTCGGAGCCACGGATACTCGCACTGCCAGCGGGTTTTATTACAACAGCCGCATCAGCACCCTGTGAGCGCAGTGTTTCTGCGACCTCATTTTGCGAACAGCGACCGTATGTAATTCCAATTGTCCATGGACCGACAGTCGTGAGTTCTGCACGGTCAACAGCAGCATCGATGAGTGCATGTTTTTCAACGCGACGGAGTTCGAGATATCGTGATGCGAGAGCCGGAAGGTCAACACCGTGTGTCCCAACAACCGTTGCATACTCCTCCGGAGGAGCCCAATATGCGTAATCAGCAAGATCATCGCTTCGGGTGTCTTCTTTTATCCAGAGATCATGATCTCGGGTGACAGCCGCTAATTCAGCCCATTTGGGTTCAAACTCATATGGAAGCGACCGAAGGGCAACATCAGTTGAGCACTCCTCATCGGACGCACCAACCACCAATTCAACGTCACACTCACGAACTGCATCAGCAGTCGAAGAGTCCCATTGATGATGATCATACCATGCCACCGTCTCAGCACGATCAGCAACCGCAGTGAGTTCTGTTTCGATCCAGTTGAACTCGTCAGGACACAAATCACAGATATAAACATCAACGCCGATTGGTGCTTCCGTTGCAACAGTCGACAGTGCATCATCGATTGAGTACGGACTCGCTGTAATGAGTGCAACAGCCGAGTCAGTCGACGGGGCGGACATTGTGTCTTCGTCTTCGTCCTCGTCTTCGTCCGTATCCGCATTGTTACTCTCGATGTCTGTTCGTGGTTCTGGTTCTGGTTTTGATTTTGATTTTACCTCTGTGAGTCCGGAGGAGAGATCATCAGCAGATGCATCTGTTCTCTCATCGGTCTCATCCGTCTCATCCGCCTCAGCTGAGGAAGGACGGGAAGTAGAATCAGTCTCATGTTCCCACCGACTGACACGGTCTGCAACGACTGGTTCAAACGCATCCCACGCAATCGTCGCATCATACATTTCACGAATTAATGCAACACAGCCAAGTCCATCAGCATCAGCGTCTGCAATCACGACTGCATCCGCGCTCGCGACTGCCTCATTGGTGTCTTCATCCTCATCATCGACTGAGTCCGGATAGAAGAATCCAGCCCCCGGAAGTCGAGACTTCCGCGAGAGCGAAAGATGTGCGCTATTAATGAGTTCGTCGTCCATAGTTATTGAATCAACAACGAGTTTACGTGATTGATACTCAAGACAGTGACTGTCTTGATTTCAGTACTATCAAGTAATGTACATGCGAACTATTGCGGGGCACCTCTGTGTGCATATCTCCATCCGTGTTTATACCCCTCACTCCCGGGACCCGCTCTCTCGCGATTGTCAAATAAATGTGAAGCTGTCTCTATATCAGTCGGTGGCAATCTGACCACTGTTTCTCTCCGAACCCACACTTACTTCAACTGGAACACACCCGGTCACGCGTTCCGCTTTGGATACAAAAATCATAGTCCCAACAACTGATATCGACCCATGAGCGTGAGAAAGAGAAAGAGAAAGAGTCCTTATCCGTTAGTGGAGGAAACGAGAGTCACACTCGCTCTGGCGTTCCGCTGAGACGGTCATCAGTTTCATCTGCGGCGAGTTGACGAACGGTTAATACAGGGATGGGAGCTGTTCGGACGAGTTCTTCCGCGACAGATCCGATAAGAAATCGGTTTTCACCATGTCGACCACGAGTGCCCATTGCGATGACATCAGCATCGATATCGCGTGCGTATGACTCGATTACACTTGGTGGATTTCCGTGTTTAATCGCAGTAATCACCTCACTGTCGGCTTGTTCGACGACAGTATTGACCGCCTTTTCGCCACGTTCATAATGCGTCATTCGATCACAATCTGAGCTTGAGTCGGTGATCCTTCCCTCGGTGTCGACATCACTGTTATCAACGACATAGAGGCAATGAACCGTCGCATCAAATCGCGAAGCGATATCCAATCCGGTATCAACCGCCCGACGAACGCTTTCAGAACCGTCAGTCGCGATGACAATCGTCGCAAACATACCTAGATGTTCCGTATTAATCAGTATAAATCCAGCCAACTCTGTGTAGATGTAGATTGATTATCCAATACGTCATAAGAGCAGTGAGTAAGGAGTATCACGCATCAGTGATAGCGAATCAAAACAGAAGTCGACGTGAAGTCCCTCAAGATTACCTTCAAGCCCCGAGGCACTCGCCATTGCTTATTTGTAGAAATAAGAGTAAACTGAGATAAACCAGTGAGTTAAGATGCCGATGTTGATCGCAGACGAATATGTGAGGATTTTTGCTCTCGGGCAGTGGAAATCCCAGCATGACCGACAATCGACTGCTGTCTGTAGACCTCATTCTCGCTCCTATTGACGCCAGCGAGGAGTCTCTTGACGCTGTCGAGTATGCAAGTACAATTGCTGCGAAGTACGATGCATCAGTCCACGTGGTCCACGTGCTCGATGAGGACGTTGTGCAGGCAATCGAGACCGGGGCTGTCGATAAGTCAGCAGTCGCTACTGATGGACAAACAATTACTGAATCTGCAGAGACAATTGCAGCCGAATACGACATCGCTGTCTCAACATCCGTTGTTTATGGATTTTCGACGCAGGTGAAAACAACACATCCTGGTCGGGTCGTTCTCGACACAGCCGAGGATGTTGGTGCAGACTTTCTTGTGGTCCCACGGGAACCACTTTCTGGTGACCCGGGTGAAGTACTCTCAAGAGCAGCAGAATACGTATTATTGTATGCGACTCAACCTGTGCTTTCAGTGTGAGTGTGAGTGTGAGTGTGATTGTAACCCTGTGGTCGACACCACAGTTGGAGGCAGAGCCAAGTACAAGACCCGAAGTATCCGCTTTTATATAGCGTCTTCACACTGCAATCACACCGAGAGTCATGATAACGCCGTGAGAAAGCGCGGTTATGAGTTAATATGTCTCAGAATTATCAAGGTCAATGCCCATCTTTAGTTCGAAACTTTCTGAATCACTCGTTTCGAATCCAACTTTTTTATATAAAGCAATCGCAGCGTTGTTCCATCGCTCAACGGTAAGCCAGACCTGCGTAATGTCTGAGTCAATCCCATGACCAAGAAGTGCTTCGATAAGATGGGTTCCAATCCCAGCTTGCTGATACACTTGAAGAACGAAAATCGCCAACTCGTATGAGTCCTCATCAGGGACGAGTGTCGCGTGACCGGCAACAGCCAATCCATCCCATGCAATAACGTTCAGGCAATCAGATGAAAGGATATTATCAAGCCAGTTTCGAATACGTTCTTCACGTCCCGGTGGAATACCCTGTGCCCGATCTTTCGAGTCGAAGCCGCGGTACATTTCAACAAGTGCCTCATATTCGTCATCACTTCCATCGTATACTCGTATCTCAATATCACGACCAACACGGTCCTCAAATGCACATGGAGGCGTTGGAAATGGTCCGGCAGGCTCATCGGGATCGGTATGATCTGAACTCATCTGATGAGTGAAACGGTTATTCGCGAGTTCAATAAGATGAATTCAGCGAGGTTTCCGATCTGGATTTTTCCCATGGGACTTCTTTTGCCGCCCCCAATGACGAGTTTATCGAAATCCTCTGATTCAGCCAGTTCAACCAGTTGACTGCCAGGGTCACCGTCAAGATGTCGAATTATTGCATCAACCTCTGAGGAGTTGATAATCTCGGTGACATCTGATTGTATCTCTGTGAAAGACCGATCAGAATTATCAGCGATGATTCCAACTGTTAACTCATCACCCGCCTTTGCAGTCCGCGTGACCGTTTCTTCAAGCGCATGGAGGGAACTGTCGGTCCCGTCCACACCAATGAGAACCTTCATATCGCGGGTGTCGTTGGCAGGGTAGAAAAGTCGTCGGGTGATGTTCTCAGCGTGTCGATGTTACTACACATCTATTGATAAACCACTATCCACAGAATAACTATAAGTTATATGCGCCGGCTTATGTTCTCTCACTCCGCTGCGCTTTGTGTGTCTGAGCGCAGATTGAGCTCGCAGTACAATACAATTCAATCAGAATGTCACCGAGCCGTCCCTGGAGGTCCCTTATTTTCAAGAAAGCCATCTCTGATGGGTGAGGTTGTTGGGACTGTGCGACAACGACAATGACAGAACGATTTTTCCAGTGTCGGCGATTGACCTCGGTGTGAGCAATACTAACGAGAGTGACGCTGACACAGAGGAGGGCATGAACACCCAGGAGCGAGATCATGACCCCAGTCATCGCGAAGAGCATGATGTCGCAACGCAGGCTGCTCCAACAGACAATGAGTCGGATGAGCACGATAAGTCCGCTACCGTTTCAGACACCCCTACTCCTACCTCTGATGCCGATCAAGCAGATATAACAGAGACAAATACTGAAGCGGTGTCACCGACTGGACAGCAGGATACTGTAGATACTGATGAGCAATCATCACCGCCACCTGATGTTGCGAAGTATGCACGATTTAAAAAAGTCGATGGAGCGCAGTATGACCGGATCAATGACTTCCTTCGGGATCGAACGTACATCACTGCCCGGGAGTGGGCAATTGCTCGGCTTTGCTCTGATTTCCGAACAGAGACTGGCGTTGAAATGACAAAGATTGGGGCAAACCTGCCACAACTGGTTCCGTTCATGACCGATACATATACTCCACAGGCGGTGAATCAAGCACGGTCATCATTTGAACAAAAGGTGACGAAAGCTGGTGCAACATTCCTTTATGGAGCAATGTCCGGGTTCTTCACCGCCGATGAACTCGATGAATTAATGTATGAAGTCACAGAAACAGCCAAATTCTTACTTGAAGTCGAAGGGGTTGACCTTTCAGTTGCTGATGAATTGGAGGCAGAAGATCGAATCTCAAGTGTCATGCGGGAGGTCCGCGAAGCAAGTGATGACCTCCGGAAAAGCGAAACTACTGACACTGACACTGACACTACACTGACACTAACACTAACACTGACACAGATGACAATGCCGATATCAGCACTGAAACTGCATCTCAACCCAAAGAATCCGAAAATACAGAATCAACTGATGAAGAATAAATTCGTATTGGAATCGGTCTGTGCGATACCAACTGGATTGCCCTGGATCAGGTGAGAAACAGGTGAGTTGAGCTGTGATTTGATTGTATATGCTCACAGTTCGATCCGGTAATTATCACGGGTAATACCGACAGATGCCAAACCAGGGGCTTTCGTTTATCAGTTGTTGAGACTGTGACTTCTGTCTCCGAAATTGCAACCGAACGCGCACACAGTCGTTCCAGCTGAACTCAGTCTGAGTGTGAGTGTGAGTGTGGGTGTGGGTGTGGGTGTGGGTTCGAATAGAAACGGTTGTCAGATTGCCACCGATTGTTATGCCCGAGACGACTCACTCTCTTGCAATCACGTTCATGCCGACTGCTGGTCCAAACGTCTCGCCATCATACACGACCGTCCCACGAACCATTGTCAACTCCGGGAAGACCCCGTTCATTCCAGCAAACGGTGTCCATGTGCATTTTGAGTGGAGCATATCGCTGTTAATCGTCTGAACAGCAGTTGGATCGATAAGGACAAGATCAGCATCATAGCCAACGGCGATTCGTCCTTTCTGAGTAAGCCCAAATCGAGACGCGGGATTGCGAGCAGTGACATCACGAATGCGTTCATAACTGATTTCATTCCGACGAGCGCGGTCAAACAATAGTGGAAGCATCGTTTCGACGCCTGGGACTCCACTTGGTGCATCCCACAGTGAGGTTGCTTTTTCATCATACGTGTGTGGTGCATGGTCGGTTGCTATCATATCAATGTCGCCGGTGACAAGTCGGTCCCACAACCCTTGTCGACGCGTCTCACTTCGAAGTGGTGGGTTCATACGTCCATACGTTCCAAGTTCGGCTGCATCGTCACGAGATAAAAACAGATGATGCGGTGTTACCTCGCATGTAACAGACTTATTATTCGCAGTTGCTGCATCGACACCCGCTGGAGTGCTTGTATGTGCAATATGAATGTCTGCACCGACTTCTGTTGCAATCGTTATGGCTCGTTTAATCGCATCAATTTCAGCTGTCGCTGAGCGATACTGACTCCACATATCAGCAGTCGCCTCACCCCCGAGTCCGCCCGACTCACACCCATATACATCTGTATTGAATTGTGTTGCATCTTCAGCATGAATCGTCACCGGGATGTCAATCTCGGCTGCTTTAACGAGCGCCTGTCGGAATACCGTCTCATCAATTCCCATTTCTCCGGTTGAGTCTGCGAGAAAAACCTCGCCAAGTGCAAATAATGGGCATTCAAAAAGGGAATCTGGTTTCCAGTCAGGAGTAACACCTCCATTAATTCCATAATCAACAATTGAATCCGTCGCCAGTGTCGCCTTCGATGTGTATGCGGTTTTCTCGATTGTTGGGGGATTTGTGTTTGGTTGATCAACAATGGTCGTCACGCCACCGGCTGCAGCACTCTTTGATCCCGTTGTCCACGTTTCTTTGTGTCCATCCCCGGGTTCACGAAAGTGTACATGAACGTCAATCGCGCCTGGAAAAAGAAACTTATCGCGTGCATCGACGACAGTTTCGTCTGGGTTGGGGGAGATTGAATCTGAGACGGCTGCAATCGTTTCGTTACTGACGCGAACATCGCGGATGCGACCATCGGGAAGTCGTGCCGTTTTGAACAGCCTCGACATACTCGTGTCTCCCAACGGGTATACCTAAGCCCAGCGGTTCTCATGAGCATAATCAGCGAATCGAACGTCCCTTTTCGTCGGTCATATTTTTTCAGAACAGCTCATATTCGCGATGTATTTCTCAATGAAAACGCAGAGACTGGCGATTTAATCCTGAGTGAGTTCCCAAAGGAACACTGAGCATACTCTTAAGAGCTGCTGATGAAGTAGCGCGCGGGCGTGGGCGTGGTCGCAGTTGGAGTCTGAGTCATAGAGTCAAATCAAACGAAGTTGATATCAGCGTATGAGCAGACCTCTCCGAAGAGCCACTCAGCATGATCAAGCGCGTATTCGCGGTGATCCGGCTCAATCGCGCCGATAGCATCCTCAATGAGTACCGGACGATAATCGCGAAGACCAGCACTACCAGCGGTGTGAAGAACACAGACGTTCGCGAGTGTCCCACAGAATATGAGATCATCAATCCCGTGTGCACGGAGCCATCCGTCGAGTTCGGTATTATAAAACGCATCGTAGGTATGCTTGACAACAACATGGTCCTGTGAGCGAACCTCCAGTCCGTCGATAAGTGCGGTCCCGGGGTCACCCTCACGGACATGCTCACCCCAGCGTTCAAATTCATCATAATAGTGTGCATCATCGAATTGATCTGATGGATGCACATCGCGCGTGTATACAATATGCGCACCTGCATTCTGTGCATCAGCGACAAGATCACGGACGTCATCAACAACGGCCTCACTACCTGGAGCATACAAATTTCCAGAGGGATCACAAAAGCCTACTTGCATATCAATAACAACCACAGCGGTTGTGTCTGTCTCAAATGAGTATTCAGCCATACTATATATTATTGTGCGAGCACAAAGGTACTTTTGCGCGTAGACCTGGTGATAAAGTACGTATTATCATGTCGCGGCGAATCTCACGTGCCTCTATAGCAGTTAGTGTCCTCATTATCCTCGCCGGGTGCAGCGGGGGCGGGTCGCTGTTTAATCCAAATCCAGGCGTTGGAGAGGACTCATCAGCTACCGAGTCAGCCACACAAGAGGGTATCGGGCAAGGAAATACGACTGATCCACCAGCAGCGGTTGCAACACCAGATGCAGACTTCAGCGATCCTGCCGGTGACCCACTCGGGTGGGAAGCGGGCTATTGGTACAATGAATCAATCGTAGTCGATCAATCGGATGGGCTTTCAGATCAGGAGATGAAAGCATATGTCGGACGGGCAATGGCTCGTGTCGAATATGTCCGACAGCTCGAGTTCAAATCATCAGTCCCTGTATCGGTTATCTCACGAGCAGAATATCGCTCACAAAGGGATGCAACTGGACAATCAGCGGAAAGTCAGGAGTTCCAAGAGTGGAATAATCAAGTGTGGGAAGCATTGTTTGCTGTTGGCGAATCTGAAAGCACACAACAAGCGATTGAACAGACACGGGGCTCAGCCGTGGCTGGATTTTACAGTCCCCGTGATGATGAGATTACAATCGTTACGGAAACACCAGAGACGCCGACAATTGATAATACAACGCTGATTCATGAACTCGTCCACGCAGTGCAGGATCAACATTATGATCTCACGAAGGACCGATACGCGGCAACAACCCAGGATGGACAATTAGCTGTCGATGGATTAATTGAAGGGGATGCAAGATACGTCGAATCAGCCTATGTTGATCGCTGTGGAAACAGTTGGGAGTGTGTTGAACTGCCAGATAATACCGGCGAAAATAGCGGGTCAAGCGGTGGTCCATCGAATCTAGGAATCTTTGTTACAATCTTCCAACCGTACTCAGATGGTGTTGGATATATCAATCATCTCCGCGAATCAGGCGGATGGGCTGCTGTCAACGATCGATTCGACTCACCGCCGGTCGCAAGTGAGCAAATCATTCACCGGACCGATGAGACACCACAACCAATTACCTACACTGACCGATCATCGGCTAAGTGGGATCGGTTTGAATCAGTCGGACAGGATGGCTCTGACACTGTTGGAGAAGCATCAATATTTGTGATGTTTTGGAATCAAGCACGAACGGTCGGTGCCGAAACAGTCAGACCACAAACACTGACGCAACCAACCAATCAGTATGATGCGTATAATTATATCGCCGACCCATCAACTGGATGGGAGAATGATCGACTGTTCCCCTATCAGACACAAAGTGGGATGTCAACTGAGTACGGATATGTATGGGTGACGACATGGGAAAGTAATGAGGACGCGACAGAGTTCCGAAACGCATACCGCTCGATCCTTACCGCTCGTGATGCAACCACACCCACACCCACACCCCAACAACCAGGATCTGAAACTATGAATACCGAATCAACAACATACGTTATCCCAGATGGGTCATATGCTGATGCATTCCGAGTCACACAGGATGGCACGCGGGTTATAATCGTGAATGGACCAGATGTCGACTCTCTCGATAAAATTCGATCACAACCAGACCGTTCAGCATCGTCATAAATATCTCAGAAAGGATCTGAACACAGAGATTCGAAGCCAAACTTCCCTCGGACAGTAAATCATCAAACACCGTTTTGTTCTCGTGCCGGTCGATCAGTGTCATTGGAGGTGTTTATCAGTTGTTGGGGCTGTGATTTCTGTCTCCGAAATGCAACCGAACGCATCACCGGGCGTTCCGGGTAAACTCAGTCTGAGTGTGGGTGTGGGTTCGAATAGAAACGGTTGTCAGATTGCCACCGACTGTTATGAGACAGATAGGCTTCTCTATGAATGTCTCCAGTCGGTGATTCTGAATGAAAATTTACTTCAGAAATATCTTCTGAGCAGATGCGCTTTTCACTGTGCCGGCTGAATGCAGGGTCATGGATTTCAATATCATCGACACTGAGGCAATTACCTCTGGAATGGCGACAGATGCGTATTTTGACCGAACAGAAACGACGCTGCGTCACGCTGACCGGAACCCAACGATTGTCGCTGAGGTGACCGCCGATCAGTTTCCGGACGGCAATTTCGAGATGATAGCCGGAGTCAGAGACGCCGTTGCGTTACTTGAGGGGAGAGATGTCCATGTTGACTCACTTCTCCCGGGTCGTCTCTTTGATGGAGGACCTGTCTTTCGTATTCAGGGGAAATATCTTGATTTTGCCCGTCTCGAAACATCGATATTAGGATTTTTATCACACGCATCTGGAGTCGCAACAGCCGCGAGTGACGCCCGAAACGCTGCTCCATCATCGACGGTTCTCTCATTTGGCGCTCGGCATGTGCATCCCACAATCGCAGCGATGATTGAACGAAGCGCACTCATCGCCGGGGTTGATGGGTTCTCCCACGTTGCTGCAGGTGATGTGCTTGACCGTACGGCCGGAGGGACAATGCCACATGCATTGTTAATCTGCTTTGGACGCGGCGAACAAGAACAAGCGTGGCAAGCATTTGATGAGGCTGTTCCTGAAACTGTCCCTCGGATTGCACTCTGTGATACATACTCTGATGAAGCTGATGAAGCGCTGCGAGCGGCGCAGACACTCGGTGATCGACTCGATGGTGTGCGTCTTGATACAACAGGGTCACGACGTGGTGACTTCCGGCATATCATTCGTGAAGTGCAATGGACGCTGAACACTCATGGATACGATGATGTCGATATTTTTGTCTCAGGTGGACTTGAGCCAGATGATCTCCTCAATCTTCGTGATGTCGCAGATGGATTCGGTATTGGCGGATATATCTCAAACGCCGACCCAGTCGATTTTGCGCTTGATATTGTTGCTGTCGATGGTGAACCAGTCGCGAAGCGCGGAAAGCTTGCCGGGGTCAAATCTGTGTATCGAACGTCCGATGGCGGACATCACATCGGTCTGCGTGATCAACCGTCACCTGATGACAGTGAATCCCTCCTTGAACCTGTAATCCAGAACGGAACAGTGATTGATGACGTCGATTTTGGTATCGATGCTGCAGTCGAACGAGCAACTCATGACCGTGATCAGTGTGAGTATGGTATCCGATAGTATGATGTCCCGCGTATAACTATTGGATAATAATCATAATGACGGAGAGAGTATTCATTTTCCTCCTCGATGTAAACACAGCACTGAAACTATCGACAACTGTTGGAATGGAAAATAGAAACTGTGAATCGATATACTCGTTATAGTTCTTCGACACTGCCACCGTCAGGGCGTTCGCGAAATACTTGTCCTTCAAATAGAGTGACCGTCGTTGCCTCGTCCTGCCAGGCCAATGGACTCAGTCCAGCTTTCCGAGAAGCACGAGTGAAAAACTGCTGTTTGTTCCAGTCATTCTCAACAGGAATTGTTGGATACATCCATCCGTGTTCATCATCGCGATCAATTACAAGACCGTGAGTTCCGAGTTCGACATCCTCAATCGGATTTTCAGTCGAGACGTGCTCACAGACAATACACACAGAAACAACAAGATTCGATAACTCAGGTTGTTCTAATTCTGACCCACAAGAGTCACTTGAGGCCGCTTGGATTGCCGCATCAACAATGGCGTGTCCAAGTTGATCGCTGTTTCGAGATGAGCCAGCGCATCCGCGGAGTCGGCCCCGCCCGCGGGTTGAACGGATGCGAACAAATGCCCCTGTTCGAGTATAAAAGGCATCGCGCATACTTCCTGGCTGTTCACGTTGTCCATGAAGAACGTATGACTCAACAGATTCACGCGCTAACTCGACCGCTCTCGCCCCATCATCATATGAGAGGGAAACGGTCTGCGCCTTTGGCATGTAACCAGACAATCTCCCTGAGAACTTGAACGCTTCCCTTTGAGTGGTGATATTGTACGGACCGAACAGTTTATTGGACGCTTCGACATTGCATTAACTGGCAGAGAGAGCTCAGCTCCCGTGGTCGATACCGCAGTGAGATGATGCATTAATACATCGACTGTTGTGTCGACAAACGAGGAAAGTCCCCCCACCGTCTGGACAGGTGACCAAACGCAAGTTTGGAGTTGGAGACAACTGGCGCTGGAACAGAAACGACACCACTCACCCTGACCGATGAGACGTGCGAACTACCCCGCAAGGGACGGGAGTTAACCCGTCGAGGGAGCGGTGATATGCGTTGTCTGATACGTCGATAACGCACTCAAACCGCATCAGATGGATGAGAATGGATGGAACGGCGAATCCTCACCGGTGCAAGTCCATGCCAGAAAGGTAGTCCGGACAGGGCGTGGACGCTTAGCCGAATGCTGAGTTGAACAGAAGGGGGCTTACTCCTCTCAGCCATGTTATTTTTCGAGCGTATCACAATATTGCGTCGATATAACACATCAACCCAATAAAACGTGAACTACCAACGAGTCAAGTGGTTCAAAAGAACTTCTCTCTGTTCATCACAGAGATTGACGACTCTGAACGACTCGGAGATTGCTCGGACATACTATTGACTGATGTACTCTGGGTCGACATCATCTGACGGAATCTCGTGCTATGCAATCTTGTCCATGATAAACTCGCAGAGTGTGGCGAAACGGGAGTGAGTGTAGCCGGCGGCTCATGTGAGTCATATACTTGATGATGCCTCTCATGTCTGTGAGGTCTTCAAAGACAATTGAACAGTCTATCGAACCCACTAAACATATCTCAGGAGTCTTACAGCACTCTCAGTATTATATCTCGATTTAACCCTCAAGACACTCTGAGTTATCTATATATATGCCAGTTGTATCTCGCAGATAAGCATGTGTTATTGTGCTTCTGTTCACTACTCAGTGCTTGCTCCCTCTGTTCTGCTTGTTGGATTGTGCCTGTCGTTCTTCATGTGTTACGCAGTATACCGATGATTCGGTTACACCGGTCGCGTTGATCATTTTTATACCCTCTTTGTGACAGATGATTTCACATGAATATCTGCTCCTGCAATGAATCCAATCAACATACAGAGAACACGATTAGATTGGGATTCATCCTCAGATATCCAGACACTCAAATGTCTCCCGAGACAATTCATCTTAGAAGGAATTGATTTGGGATGACAGATACACCATATGATGACCAGTCTACCACACACGACTACAACGACGACGCCACTCCATCAGTTACTATGGATGCGGTCGAACAAGCGCTCCGGTCGGCATTCGGTGGCTCACCAGCCGAGCGTCGCGTTGTCGCACGACAAGTTCGAGACCTTGCTGACGCCAATATCGTCGAATCAGACCGTGGCGAGACACTAACCGTCACAACCGTGATTGATAACCTATCAGACGCCCCAGATGACCTGGGTGTTGCCGAGCGATGGAACTGGTGGCTCGGGGCACTTGAAACAGCCTATGGTGGCTATCACGAGTTCCAAGTAACTGCGATTCCAGAAACAGAAACAGAAACAGAAACAGAAACAGAATAACCGACGGTGCCAGACTTACTGGGTTCTATAGAAATGGCAGGCAAAGTGCCTCGGGGCTCTGATACTATAATACTGATATGACCCTGAGACAGTTCATGAATCTGTCATAAACTCATCAACCGATATTTTCGGTATCACTCGTCATACGTTAAACTCACGGTCGTCTCCTTTGTATATAGTCTGTAAGCCAATCTGGGTCGAAGATCTCTGAACTGAAAATCCGGTTGGTTTACATCTCAGAGGAGAGGCGACAGGACTGATTGAGATACTTTATGATCGGTATCCTGCAGAATCAGAATCTTAACTAGCGACTTTGTTACGTTGTTCTTTCGCTGGTCCTCTCCTGAGCCATACTTCTGCCACAGGTGGTTGTTCCACTTTGAATGACCATCTTAGAAATAGACCTCTGATGTTTTCCGAGACAGCTGTATAACAAGCGTGAAATTTGTGACGATGTATATGCAACGTACGCACAATAGCCGAGATGTGCACATCCGGAGTCAACTTCCGAATCCCAGAGGAACTGATCGAGAAAGCTGGCGTTGCAACGCAAATCACGCATAAAAATCAGACCGAAATCGTCACCGAAGCACTCCAAAATTATCCCGAAGATATCGAGGCGCCCAAACAAGAGATCATTGAACTCTATCTCAACGAGCAGATCGGTCGGCAGAACGCCAAATCAGTTCGAGCATGAAAAACACTGCCTGATCAGGGAGACGAGCTAGCTGATAGCTTAGCTGAATTGCCTTGACTCGTCATAATCGTTGTTAGTACAACTGCATTTATTTCTCTCTCAGTTGGGAATGTCCTCAATGTAGTACTCGACGAGTATTCCGTACATACCATACGGCATCTCCAATTTGTTACGATGTACAACGAATTGCTTGACACTACAGCCAATGACGACATCCATGCTAATGCAACCGACGCTGTCCTCAGCTCAGTTGCGACGGTCACTGCCCATGAGAATACGGATCCAGTAATCGAAACATCTCGAATTGATGCCGGCGAAGCGAGCTGTATCGAACTGGTCAATAGTGATAATGCAGCGTT
>KE356560.1:180866-182749 GCA_000415965.1 Haloquadratum walsbyi J07HQW1 | reverse complement strand
AGAGGTCGGTCTGTGATTGCTTCTGAAACACTTGCGTTCGTTCGGCTGTATACTGACGCCCTTGATCTTTGAACTCAAGTTTCACCCGTGCAGGAACGCGACTATTCACGCTGGCTTCGTCTAACGCCCGCTCAGTGACGATCTTATCAGGTTGTGGAAGGGTTAGTTCATTATAAAATAACCAGAGGAATGCATTCAATAATGTGGTTTTTCCTGAACCATTGTCACCGTGAATGACAGTGACGTTATTTGATTTTTCCAGTGAGAATGATACCTCTTGAGTTCCATAAAATTGTCTGAAATTCTGTACCTCAAGCCGCTTGAGTTCCATCAGTCAACCTCCTCCTCAATGATTTCTTCAATATCGTTGTTAATACCCCTTGGATTACCCATGTGAAGTTTACCTTTCTCGGCTTCGAGTACACGTTCCATTATACGATTTATGTGTTTTTTGTCGACGGAGTCAGGAAGATCATCAGCTGTCATATATTATTATATCACATGTCCATAAGATTAAAATTGTTTTTGAGAGTGCGAAGGGATCCTTTCGTCGTTGGAATATTGCTCAGACTCGCATCAGGGTGGTTTTTTGCATTCTGTGTAAATGTCGCGACACGTTGGAGCTCATTTTTAAGCAGTCGTCGTTCAATGCTGAACGTATCGGTGTCAGAATTTTCACTAATTGCTGCCGGTGGTGTGACAATGAAATCATGAATTATCGAGTGGCGTTTATTTTCGTGTGGTCGGAGAATACGACCACGACGCTGGACAAACTGTCGTGGATTACTTGAACTGGCAAGCATGAACGCCGTTTGTGTTGCCGGAACGTCGACGCCCTCATCCAGACAGCGAATTGCAATAAGCGCTTGAAGTGAACCATCCTCAAAATCGTTGAGGAGTCGGTCCCGGGTCTTCTGGTCTTCCTCATAGGTGAACTGGTGTGCGCGGACACCGAGGTCAGTACCAAGCAGTTCTGTCACAATCCGAAGTTGTCGTTTAATCTCTGTTTCATCATCGTCGGTCGTCTCCGCTATTTCTGAGTCAGCGTCTATTTCAACACGTCCATCACCACAGTAGATAAGTGAATGATGGATGGACTCAGGACCAATCTCCCTGATGAGAGATTCAAGCGTCTGTATCTTGTTTCGTGCCGTGCCGACTAGTCGTGAGCGCTTGATTAGCAATTGCTGAAGTTCTTCATCATCTGTAATATCGATTGACCCTCCAGTTTGATCACCGGCGTCGTTATCTGCCAGTATTCGACCAATTGCTTTTGAAAGTGCAAGGTATGACTCAGCTTCGTCATCGGTGAGCTCGATAATATGCGGGACATAATAATACTCAGAGAGGTACCCATTCGCAATCGCTTCAGCTAATCCATAATCGTAGACAATACCATTGCTGAAGTATGATAAGAGCGCATCAGTTCCCTCGTCATCATACCATCGTTCTGGTGTTGCTGAAAGTCCAAGTCGAGCCCGCACATCTGTTGGGAGGAATTGTCGAAGGTGTGGTGCCCCCATATGGTGTACCTCGTCTGCAATTAGCATTGTTTCAGTGCCATCGACTCGAGTGAGAATACGCTGAAAATGCTTGGTGGCGAATGTCTTATGAGTCGTAACGACCGTCAAGAGGTCCCGAGCACCACTCGTAAATTCCGTAACTGCCCCAGTAATATCGCTCGTCCATCCTGATCGTGAGCCATATGCACGAAATGGCGTCGCACCGAATTCTTCGAGATCCGCTGTCCACTGATCGACGAGATGAGTGTACGGTGCAGCAACAATGAGTGCTAATCGATCATCTTGTAATGTATAAAGATCAGTGGCGGCAATGAGAGCAGTAATTGTCTTCCCAGTCCCTGTCGCCATATTTAGGATGCC
>KE356560.1:179335-180816 GCA_000415965.1 Haloquadratum walsbyi J07HQW1 | reverse complement strand
GGCGCGCTCGATATCTTTCGAGCGCGTACCGCCCCAGTCAAACTGCCGGCTACCGGTGTTTTCCTCCCGGAGTGAGAGTCACAGTCACTGACGGGTAGTATTTCACTGTTGCCTCGGTGATCCGCTGGCGCGGATACCTGTGTACTGGCTCCTACCTATGCTGCACATCAGCGACCATGTCTCAGCGACAGCCTGCAGTAAAGCTCTATAGGGTCTTCGCTTCCCCTTGGGGGTCTCCAGACTCCGCACTGGAACGTACAGTTCACCGGGTCCAGCGTTGGGACAGTGGCGCTCTCGTTGATCCATTCATGCAAGCCGCTACTGAAGCGGCAAGGTACTACGCTACCTTAAGAGGGTCATAGTTACCCCCGCCGTTAACAGGTCCTTCGTCCTCTTGTACGAGGTGTTCAGATACCTGCACTGGGCAGGATTCAGTGACCGTACGAGTCCTTGCGGATTTGCGGTCACCTATGTTGTTACTAGACAGTCGGAGCGCCCGAGTCACTGCGACCTGCTCGGTCAGGAGCAGGCATCCCTTCTTCCGAAGGTACGGGACTAACTTGCCGAATTCCCTAACGCCGGTTGATCCCGACGGGCCATGGCTTTCGCTGCCTGAGCACCTGTGTCGGATCTCGGTACGGACGTCGTGTGTTGTTTCACGGGCTCTTGGTACCAGTGACTTGCGCGGTCTCATGATTCTCTCGCTTCGTGCCGTTACGGCATCCACGAGATTCCATGATTCGACGGGGCGATGGCCCCGCTCACTGTTTCCGAAAGCGTTCGAGAGTACACGATGGCACTGGAATATTAACCAGTTTCCCTGTTTGTCTGAGTCGAATTACGGTCAGACTTAGGACCGGCTAACCCTCGGCTGATTAGCAGTGCCGAGGAACCCTTGCTCGTTAGGCCGTCGGGGGTCACACCCGACTATTGCTGCTACTGTGACCAGGATTATCGTTACTGAGCGGTCCATACGAGCTTTCGCCCGTACTTCCGTCCGGTCAGTACGCCAAGCCTACGAAGTTACTCGTTGAAGAGTATTGCAGGGTCTCGGTGGTGGATTTGAGCCCCGATCATTTTGGGCGCCTCGAACCTCGGCCGGTAAGCTGTTACGCTTTTCTTAGAGGGTAGCTGCTTCTAAGCTCACCTCCCGGCTGTTTAGGGCTCGAGACAACCTTCAGTTGCACTTAATCCACACTTGGGGACCTTAACCTTGCTCTGGGTTGTCTCCCTCATGGACCACAGGCTTACCCCGCAGTCCGGATTCCCAGCGTCTGTGGCGTCTGCAAGTTTGGAGTTTGACAGCATGGCCGACTCCTCTCGGAGGCGGACATCCAATCGGTAGCTCTACCTCGCAGACTACCTCGGCTGAGGGCATACTTCGATATGTGTCGGCTGGAACCAGCTGTTGCCGAGTTCGATGGGCCTTTCACCCCTACACGTGGGTCACGGGAGGGTATTGTAGGACACCATCCCTAGCA
>KE356560.1:177992-179285 GCA_000415965.1 Haloquadratum walsbyi J07HQW1 | reverse complement strand
TCCCGAGCACCACTCGTAAATTCCGTAACTGCCCCAGTAATATCGCTCGTCCATCCTGACCGTGAGCCGTATGCACGAAATGGCGTCGCACCAAACTCCTCAAGATCTGCTGTCCACTGATCAACGAGATGAGTGTACGGTGCGGCAACAATGAGTGCCAATCGGTCATCTTGTAATGTATAAAGATCAGTGGCGGCAATGAGAGCAGTAATTGTCTTTCCAGTCCCTGTTGCCATATTCAGGATGCCCTGTCCCTGTGAGGATTCCCACGTTCTGACAGCCTCTGATTGGTATTCGCGGGGCGTAAGCCAGTCGGGAAGAGTGAGAGATGTCATATGAAATACACCCAGTGGCAGCTATACTCGAATATGAATATGTGAACTGGATTGACCATTATCATTGGTTAATTCATGTGTAGTGTTTATAAAATTACAGAATCAAATAAACTGAGTGATATGGTGATAATTATACTCCATCGAGTTCACGCTCGATCTCGCTGAGAATATCAATCTCTGAACTGTCTGGAGTTGTCTCTTCGGTTGATTCAGTCGTGTCTGTTGTTGTGGCAGTGTCAGAACTCTCTGTGGATTCGATAGTACCTGATCTTGCGTCATCTTCGCCAGGACGCTCGCTGACGTGTGTCACAGTGAAATCTGCGGTTGTGCTCAGATTCCGTTTCGTCTCGCCGTCGGAATTTGTCCATGATTTTCCGAGAGCCTCATCTAGAATATACCACTCACCGGGTGTCCACTCAACAGTTACGTCATGTGTCTCCCAAATATTGAGGTCTGTCTGACTACCAGTGAGATCCTCAATATGAACAGTCTCCCGCCGCCGAGACCTCTCGGTGTCACTCACTGATCGTACTTTCACCGGTATTGGTCGGTCGAATCGACCATTCGATTCAATTGTATCGATGGTCGCGTATTCGTCAGACGTGGTTTGAGTGACAGTTGTCGTTTCTGAGGATGCTGCTTCCTGATCACCCCCACTCGATGTCTGATCGGTCACTCTGCCGGTATTTACACTACGTTTATTATCTACAGCATCGCTCGCCTGCTGGTTAGGGTCAGGATCCTGTTCAATATCATCACCGGCTACGTCTGTAGCAAATTCAACTGCTTTTTTCCAGTTACCAAACCGATTGACGACTGTCGTTGAAGAGACTGCTCCGTGTGTATTCATCTCTGTTCGCGATGGTTTACGACCAAATTGCTCAATCACATCTACCAAGGCATTGAGAACTTCGACGCGTGTGTACTCTCGACGATCACGCGCAGCTTCATCAATTTG
>KE356560.1:176089-177942 GCA_000415965.1 Haloquadratum walsbyi J07HQW1 | reverse complement strand
TTAGTGTGGATTCAAATATAAACAGTAATATATTGTCAACTACTAGTAAAATAGAGAACAAAGATCGATTAGATTGCTGTCCCAGCGTATGAATCGAGATCAATGCCTGGGATGATATACCCCAGGAGAATCGCTGTGGTTTTCACCTAACCTTTTATTTATGACAATCAACATTATTGTCTCTCGTGTTTCTTGAATACTGATTATCCGGAAGGTGTAACAGCTCAATCTTGGCATCCCCACCGATATCAATTATTCCAGCTAGGTTGCTGAGACAAATTGCTCTGGAATCACGATTAAGCCCTGAAGCACTCAAAATGATTTATTTCAATCGGGACGCTCGTATGAGTAAGATGCCGTATAATAAAATGTGAAATGTATCTATGTAACTGATTCCAGTCTTTTCAATTTCGGTGAGCGCGCTCTCAGAAATACGGACGCGGATCACTGACGGCTTCTGTTATGAAACGATTCGGGTCTGGCTATTCATTACTGGGGAGCACCAGACGACTCGTCGCGTCCTCTTATACAGAATCGATCTCAGGAATCCATTCCGAGTCCCAAGACGTGTGAGCTATAATACCACATGCTCTGTAAACTACCATACCCTACCTCGCTCACGCCATACGGGGTTCGCTCGGTGAGGGTAGGGCTTTGATGTGAACTCCCGGCAGTCAGTCGCCAACAATAGCCTGGTGACTCTCACCGTTCACCGTCCCACCATTCACACGCACGTCTACTTCTGCGTCTCCGCTCCCCAACTTGGGCGAGGAACGGAGTCTGTGTCTGTATGTCCGCTTGCGAGCGTACAGTACGCCAATATTCGTTGCAGCGTTGTAATCCGCGTTCAGTTCATACCCGCTTCTGGCACTCGAAGTGTTCTCCTCGGTGGTTACTCTCGTGGGTGAGCCCACAGTCCGTCCGAGAACAGCGTTGGGATGTGTGGTTCGGTTCAATCTGTTCCACGGAGACACTCGTTCAGGGGCTTTGTACTCGACGTACTCGAACAGGCGTTGGAATGCCCAGACGTGGTGCCACTCTGCCTGTGGAAGTTGCTCTCGAATGTCGCTCAAGTCCTCGAAGACGATCACCTCGCAGTCGTGTTTGACGGCTTCCGAGACGAGTTCATTGGCGATTGTGTGGATGTACTGTTTCCGCCAGGCTCTTTCATGCTTTCCGAGGCGAAGCAGGACCTTGTGCGCGCCGTTGCATCTCGCTACGTCGCTTCTCGAACTCACGACACCAGTGGTCGGAGTCGTCTCCCTGTCAAAACGTGCCGGTTGAGGACAGAGCGAGGCTATTGACGCCGAGGTCAAGGTCGATACCGAGGATCGTTTCATTATCGCTTTGTCCCGATTCCAGAGACGCAACAGCACGGTCCTCACGCTCATGTCCGACACTGGGTCCACGTTGACGAATTCGTTGCGATCAACACCGATTATTCCTCCGAGGACGACTCAATACTGTATCTCCCCGCTCATATTCGAGATGAACCTCTGATTGATTACTCCACAAACACTGTGCGTCTTGGACTCGCAACAGATACTCTCCACAGTGTCATAATATCCTGAACTGGAGAGAATTAAGGGTCTACGTGTTCGGAATTGTGACGTTATTGGGTCATAAAGCCACCAGTTCAATTCCGGTACCGGGTCGTAACTGTGAGTGTAGGTGTAGACGCACGCATACACGGATACAGACACAAAGCCATCGCCAATCGGACTCAGAATATAATATTGAATACTAACACGGTGCCTATTGGATGAGTTGCTGAATTCAGAACTTCATCTGAATTGAACTGACTCTGACTGATCATTCTGATCTCATCTGTTTACATACTTACCCTGTTGATT
>KE356560.1:107887-176069 GCA_000415965.1 Haloquadratum walsbyi J07HQW1 | reverse complement strand
GTATTGTATCGTATAATATCGTCTAAGATAGTATACGGTGTAAATCTCTCAGACACTAGAGTCGTCTGTCATGTGACAAGACGGTGTTGTGTCAGATTGATTTGTGTCGTTGTGACGTTATGGTTGTGTTGAACGTTGTGTTGTGTGTTGACGTCCACGATGGAGCCCGTGTGAACGGGTTCAGTGGGCGTCTGGATTACACGCGTACATACGGTTGTCATAGAACGGTCGAAGTGGTTGTTGACGCGTTCATCGAACCCTTCCCATTCGCGCTTTCACGAAATGGTGCATCAGTTCGGATCGCCATGACGGTCCTCAACTAATACTGAGACTGAATGTCAGTGTCAGTTGAGAGTGTCGATGGCTGAAATGGACCCACTGGGATTCGAACCCAGGGCATCCTCCTTGCAAAGGAGGCACTCTCCCGCTGAGCTATGGGCCCGGATTAGCTTTGGTGGTTCTAAGGTGCCCGTCTGGCGTTTCTGTTTGTCTCGTCTGTTCTGTCAGAATACACGGACAGAGACAGAGGTACCGATCACTCGGACAGCGCTGTGTGATATATCGTGACGTATCGTTTCGTTTGTAATGTGTGATTGTCACTGAAACTGAAACTGAGTGTTCAATCGAATTGAATTGAATTAGTATCGAATCACGGTCGCAGTCGCAGTCGCAATCGTGGTGGGCTAGATACGTCGATCTAGTCCCGGTCAGTAGGAGGTGATCCAGCCGCAGATTCCCCTACGGCTACCTTGTTACGACTTAAGCCCCCTTGCGAAGCCCAGATTCGATTATCAGTGATAACCTCATCCGGACCTCACTCGGGTGCTTTGACGGGCGGTGTGTGCAAGGAGCAGGGACGTATTCGTCGCCTTCTGCTGAAAGGCGGCTACTACCGAATCCAGCTTCATGAGGGCGAGTTTCAGCCCTCAATCCGAACTACGACTAAGTTTCGAGATTAGCGTTCTCTGTCGAGATAGCGACCCATTGTCTTAGCCATTGTAGCCCGCGTGTTGCCCAGCTCATTCGGGGCATACTGACCTACCGTTGCCCGTTCCTTCCTCCAGTTTAACACTGGCAGTCCTCCTAATGTACCCAACCAGTCGGAACTGTTGCTGGCAATTAGGGGTGCGGGTCTCGCTCGTTGCCTGACTTAACAGGACGCCTCACGGTACGAGCTGACGGCGGCCATGCACCTCCTCTCTACAGCGTCGTGATGAGGTCATCAACCTGGTCGTCATCACTGTAGTCGGAGCTGGTGAGATGTCCGGCGTTGAGTCCAATTAAACCGCAGGCTCCTCCGGTTGTAGTGCTCCCCCGCCAATTCCTTTAAGTTTCATCCTTGCAGACGTACTTCCCAGGCGGTTCGCTTCTCGGCTTCCCTACGGCACAACAGAGACACGTAGTCTGTGTCATACCTAGCGAACATTGTTTACGGCCAGGACTACCCGGGTATCTAATCCGGTTGGAGACCCTGGCTTTCGTCCCTCACTGTCGGATCCGTTTTCTCGAAGTGCTTTCGCCATCGGTGGTCCGTGCGGGATTATGGGATTTCACTCCTACCCCGCACGTACCCTTCGAGCCTTCCGGTCCCAAGCTGTGCAGTTTCCGTCGGACGCCCACTCGTTGGGCGAGTGGATTTCCCGACGGACTTGCGCAGCCAGCTACGGACGCTTTAGGCCCAATAAGATCGGTCATCACTCGGGCTGCCGGTATTACCGCGGCGGCTGGCACCGGTCTTGCCCAGCCCTTGTTGGTGTACCACCCTACGGTACACGAAAGCGAGGACGATATGCCCTCGCACTCGGAGTCCCCTTATCGCACGTGCGTGCAGTGTAAAGGTTTCGCGCCTGCTGCGCCCCGTAGGGCCCGGAATCTTGTCTCAGATTCCGTCTCCAGGTTCTTGCTCTCACAACCTGTACTGATTATGGGCACGGTGGGCCGTTACCCCACCGTCAACCTAATCAACCGCAGCCACATCCTACAGCGCCGGAGCGTTTGGTGATCTCTGCGATTCAAGCCTGAGATCGGTATGACGGGTTAGCCTCAGTTTCCCGAGGGTATCCGTCTCTGTAGGGTAGTTTGGCCACGTGTTACTGAGCTCGGTGCCGCGAGTATGAACTCGCACGACTAGCATGGCTAAATCGGACTCCGATAGCAATGACCTCCGGCAGGATCAACCGGAATGGGATTCCTCGTGACTCTGAGTCAGACTCTAACTCAAAGTATGAGTTGTGAGTCGTAAGTTATGAGTCATGAGGAGGGTGGCGGAATTCGTGGTACCGAATCACGCATGTGACGTGGATACGTATCCTATTGTATCTGTATGAGTGTCACGGGGTAAGTGTCAGTCTGGGTTTTGCTTTCTGTTGAGCAAGGACCCAGAGTGACGAGAACGGTTACACACGAGGTGTCACGTTATGTGATGTGATAATCTGAGAGTATGTCAGATATCACATATCACATATGACATTGCATGGTCCGAGTGGTTCGGAGACACCAGACAGGTATCACCGAACCACCAAAGCTAACATCAGATTCCGTCTGTACGGCGGACCGCAGTGATGGAATCCTCATCTCCTTCGGACCTAACCGTAATGTATGGGGTTGTATAAACCCATCGACATCGTAGTCGGGTCCTCATATAATCGGAATGAACTTGATCGAACAGATTGATTCTGCCAATCAAGTGAATACCAGAAGACCTGGTACGTCTCCGCGTATTATTATGAATGGGAGTGGAACATAAAAACTCGTCGAACTAGCACCGTCCCGTCATACGGTTTCACATCACGTGCGTATATAGTACTCTGCAGACTGCCGAGGTTATAATTTCACAGTCGCACGGTGTCAACACAATATCATCAGTACTAGGATCACATAACGGAGTGGTGGAGATGACATTGCCGTGAGAGGGTTGACGCCGATATATTTATGTTATATTGTGTGTTCGCGTGACATAGAGGTACGTGACCATGGTACGTGAAGACGGAAAACGAAACTTTGTGATGCTTGAGGATGGCGAAAAGACGCGACAATTTACTGGACGAATGCCAAGGCAGGCAGCGTTGAAAGCCGCACGACGGTTAGATGGATACGATGAGTATGAAAGCGAGTCTGCGGCGAAAGACGACCCAACGAAGATCAAGCTGCTTGAGCGTGGGACAGATCGTATACACGTTTACAATGCATGGGCATGGACAGACGATGCACCCAGTGATAAGCCTGAATGGATGGAGGGTGAAATATCAACAGTCACGAAAGGAAATGTCTCCAAACAGGAAATTGAGCATCTTGAGTGAGCCACTGGGTCCATTGGCACCGAGTATATGAGACATGCGGTGCGTCTCCGTGTCTGAGAATCGACTTCTCGTCGATATACATTTGAGTGCTCTCTGATGAATTATTGATGCGCGGCTTACACCCAATCTAACCGACCGTCTAACGCGAGGGATGATGTCTTGGCCTCCAACCGCGCAACAGTTCATTGGTCACTGCAACCCATACTGAATGGTATCGTACCAAGTTGGTGTAGCTTGATTCGAGTTATCACGGAGACTGGCGTCATATAGCAGTTATGAGATGAATTACTGAAGATCTAGAAGATGTATCCTGGTCAAATATGTCGATGAGAGATCTAGTTTCGGTCACTGTTCACTCGTCAGCGGTGTGTGGTATGTAAGAATGCTGTACGGGAAGAATATCTGTTGATGATTTGAGTTTAATTTCGAGCAATTAATTCAGAATGAAGTAATTGAGTAAGGGGGCTCGCGTCTTTTAATCAGGAAGTATCGATCGTGAGTAGATGTGCTTTCATTTTCAGCTTCATATTCATTGTCACATTTGCATCTGCATCGTGTATAAACAACACTTATGTATGCGCTACGGTGAGTCTCAGCGTAGATACCCGCGATGGTTCGGAAAAAGAAGCTTAGCCCAAGTGGCGCAAAAGATGAGGATGGGGAGTATCATAATGTTCATGTGAATTTACACGAAGATGAACTCACCGTTGCTGGGATGGAGATTGGTGATGAGGTGTTTGTGCGGGTTCGAGATGAGAAGATAATTATTCAAAAAGCCAATCCAGAGTCGGTTGAACACGATCTTTGAATATCCAGTGACAGAGATAGAATGTTATATGGGTTTATTCATATTCTGATGCTTGCATCTATTTTCAAACGTTTTGTGGGGTGTCTGAGATGATGATCAAGCGACTGTATGATGCGTTTCGACCATTATTGTTTGCACTTCCACCAGAGACAGCTCACCAGTTAGTTCACACTGGGTTAGAGACAGTCCAGGGAACATCAGTTGAAGACAGATTTCAGACTCAGTTTCGAGTTGAGAGTGATCGGCTTCAAGTTGATGCATTTGGACAGTCATTCGATAATCCCGTCGGTGTTGCTGCTGGGTTTGATAAAAACGCTGAACTACCGACCATCCTTGGGGCGCTTGGATTCGGACACGTGGAGGTAGGTGGGGTCACCGCCGTCTCACAACCAGGAAATGTGCGTCCCCGAATGTTTCGATTGGTAGATGATGAGGCATTGATTAACCGGATGGGACTAAACAATGATGGTGCAGACGTCATTGGTGAGCGATTGTCCAATCGTCGACATGACATTGATCATTGTGGTCCCATTGGTGTCAATATTGCACTCTCAGAGTCAACGCCGATTCATGAGGCACCATCGGATTATCAGTACACGTATAAACAGATTGCAGCAGAAGCCGATTATATTGCAGTCAATGTTTCATGTCCAAATAGTGAGGGTATGCAGGAGCTACAACAGCGTGATTCGCTTAGCAGGATTATGGATGCACTCACTACTGCTGGCGCAGAAACGTTGTTAGTAAAGCTTGCGCCGGAACTTTCAGATGGCGCGATCGAGGACGTTATCGATCTTGTTGAGATATTTGATCTTGATGGTGTGATCACGACCAACACGACCACCGAGCGTCCTGAGAGTCTTGGCTCTACTGAGCAGATAGAGCGTGGAGGACTTTCGGGCGCACCAATTGAGGATCAAGCAACGAAATTGGTTCAGTTCGTTGCGAAGCGCACAGACGTGCCTATCATTGGTGTTGGCGGGGTAAGTGACGCAGCAGGCGCATACGCAAAGATTCGAGCGGGGGCATCTCTCGTGCAACTGTATACTGGATTGGTGTATCAGGGACCAACACTCGCTCGTGATATTAATACAGGATTGCTCGAATTACTCGAGGCTGATGGATTCGATTCAGTCGAGTCGGCAATTGGTGCGGATTTATGAATCCGAGTAATCAATCTGGCATGAGACGAGTGAAAAGCGAGCAATCGCAGCGGGGGATTTCGAATAGAAATAATCGGTTGCAGTTCAATTATGCTGGACGATGACAATCACATCCTCGGTGTCAAGATCGAGCATTTCGCCATCACCAGTATACTGCCGGCGTTTTTCGATATCGAACATCTCGGGATCAAGCGTCATCCCGGCCGCATGAAGATGACCGTCGGCGACATGATACTCTCCCGACTCAATCGCTGTTTCGATATCTGAGACAGCATTGCCAAAGGCAGGACCAACAAGGGAATACTCAAGATCAACACCGGTGACGACAGATTCAATTGATGGACGCTCGGTGAGTGATTTAAGCGTTTCAATGTGCATAACATCTGCAATATCAGACTCAAATCCATCAATATCTCCCCAAACAAGCACCCGATCAAGTGTTGCATTCATTGAAAGTTGTGCGTTGCTTTTGTACTTTCGAAGCGCACCAACGACCGACATGGCTGCTTCGCCGGCGGCAACATCAGCATCGATGCCCAGTGGTTTCGGCCACGATTGACGGTGAATACTTGTAGTTGAGACGTCGTCTGTTTCAGAAACGGAGTGTGAGGCATACATATCGTGCCACAGTTCTTCGCTTGCGTGTGCAAGGATTGGGGCGAAAAGTTTGAGAAAGCGGCGATGTGCAACAGTCAACGTGTATGCAGCGGCGGGGTCACCAGTGTCTCCTTCCCGTATTCGCTGTTTTGCAATTTCAAGATAATCATCACAAAACGTATGCCAAAAGACGCTTCGAAGTCCATCTCGTGCTTTTGAGAACTCACGTGATTCGAACTTTTCAGTGAGTCGGTCGATTTCGCTGTCAATTCGAGCGAGGAGCCACCGGTCGATTGCCTCAAGATCGCCATAAGACATTGTTTCAGGGTCGGGTGCATCAGCAGTGAGGTCTTCAACGAGTTTTGATGCATTCCATAGTTTTCGAAGCAATTTCTCGCCGGCACGAATGCCTTTTTCAGAATATGGAAGATCATCACCTACTGCGGATCCGGCTGCCCAGTATCGCGCGGCATCGACTGGATATTCCGTAATCACCTCATCAGGAGCAATCACATTTCCTTTTGATTTCGACATTTTCTCACGATTTTCATCAAGAACCATTCCATTAATCATCACGCTGTCGAATGGAACGTCTCCAGTGTGCTCATAACACTTCACGACAGTGTGAAAGAGCCAAAAGGAAATGATGTCATGTCCCTGAGGGCGAAGATTAAATGGGTACAGTGTTGGGTCCTCAAACTCGATAGTTTCGGTGTCATTATTCCAGTCCCATCCGGCGTTAATAAGTGGTGTGAGTGATGAGGTTGCCCACGTATCAAACACATCATTTTCAGGAGTGAAACTGTCGTGATTGCATGCAGGACATGATTCTACAGGAGGGTCATCACTGAGTGGGTCAACAGGTAATGATTCTTTTTCAGCAATGACAACATGCTCGCATGCATCGCAGTACCAAACAGGGAATGGAATCCCTGACGAGCGCTGTCGGGAGATAGCCCAATCCCATTGAAGTCCCTCAATCCAGTTTTTATACCGTGTGAACATTTTTTCGGGGTACCATTCCATTTCCCGACCTGCAGCGAGATACTCGTCTGTTTTATCGAGTAATTTGACGTACCATTGGTCTTTGACCAAGAATTCGATGTTCGTCCCGCAACGTTCATGAACATTCACTGTATGCGTGATTTCTCGCCGATCAAGAAGCGCACCGCTATCTGCAAGGTCGGAAACAATCGACTCACGAGCTTCAGTCGAATCAAGACCGCTATATGAGCCCGCAACATCCGTCATCGTTCCTGATTCATCAATAGCGATGCGAAGATCAAGACCGTGTGCCTGATACCACTCAATATCGGTTTGATCCCCAAAGGTGCAGCACATCACAATTCCTGATCCGGTCTCCATATCAACACGTTCGTCTGCAATTATTGGGACTGTCTGGTCGAACAGAGGCACGCGGGCATCAGCACCAACGAGGTCTTGATTATCATCGTCGTCAGGATGAACGAAGATTGCAACACAAGCAGGGAGTAGCTCAGGACGCGTTGTTGATATTGTGAACGTATCTATAGGACGTTCAGAGGAAGACTCGCTTTCGTCGAGAAGTTCAAATGCAATGTCATGAAAATGACTCGGCTGTTCGTCATCTTCGGTTTCGACCTGTGAGATTGCTGTTTCACATTCGGGACACCAAATAGTTGGAGCGCGTTTACGATACTCGCGACCCTGTTCATACAGGTCAATGAAGGATAGTTGTGATGTTCGTTTAACATCCGGTGAGATTGTTTGATATGTTTGATTCCAGTCGATAGAGATACCCAACTGTTGCATTTTTTCGGTGAACTCAGATTCATACTGCTGGCACACCTCTCGGGTCATCTGCTGGAACTCACGGCGTTCATACTCTTGATGGCGGACGTTGAGTTCATCCTCGGCAAGTCGTTCAGAGGCAATCCCATTATCATCATATCCGAACGGGAAGAATACGTCTGAACCACGCATTCGTCTAAACCGCGCGACAAAGTCCTGCAGCGTAAATCCATAGACATGTCCCCAGTGAAGATTACCTGATACTGTCGGTGGTGGAGAGTCGATTGAAAATGCGGTGTCAGGGTCGGTTTCGGCATCCATATCTGATCCATCAGGCGTGTGTTCGCCGGATACCTCAGGCCTAGACGCCAAATGTGGGTCAAAGCTAGATTCAGAGGCACTAACGATGGGGGATCCATACGTATAGGTCTCTTCGTCGACCCAGCGATCTTGCCACTTTGTCTCGACAGCGTCGGGGTCGTATTCTCCGCTCGGCATTAGCTAACAATAATACCGGCGGGAGGCGTGTTAAGTTACTCGATTACGCAGAATATACAGAGACAAAACAGAGACAGGGTCGTACATATGCGATATTAATTTGATGTCACACCGCGATTGTATTCACTGGTGTAAGACAAGACAACACAGGCGAAGCTGACATAATATAAACTGAGACAGGACATGACTCAGTGACTTCATTCAAACAAAAGCTGGGATATACACCGGTGGTTGGTTACCGAACATAAGAGCGTAACACAGCTACTTTCTCATGTATTCGAGGCAAGTGCTGCAAGTTCAAACTCGAATGCAGCCACGGGAACTGCAAGATCATGTTCGACGAGTACCGCAGGATGTACTTCACCAATGACACCCACCGACTTCTCATCGATCATAATAGCTGCAGTCCGCCCATCGATAAATGAGGGATGTGCCGTTGGAGGTGTCTGAAGTTCAACATCGAATTCGCTGCACAGTGCTTGAAGCGGTGCTTTTGCGTCTTCATAAGTTGCGTCGTAACGCGCAACAGCACCGGCGATATGACGGCGTTCAGCAACACGGGTGTTCACAGAGTCATCACGATTGGCAACGAGCCCGACCTCTGCAAGGTCCTGTGGATACGCGCGATGGGTATTATTCTCAAGCACTTGTATGAGTGATGGAAGGATCCATGTGCGAAGAATCGTATAATCACCACTGTATGGATTCGTTATCTCAGCAGGTGGCGCCGAGCCAAGATTGATATCATCGGCTGTTGAATCAAATGCGGTTGGTGACAGAGGGCTCACTCGCATACGGTCATAGACCGCGGTTTTATCTGTCAGATGGAAATTCAACAGATCCTCAAACCCAAGCCCAGTCAAGGCTGTCCGTGCTGCGGCTTCGAGTCGCGACCGCTTGTGTCTTCCACCGACTGTCCCAATATCAGGATACTGCGGTTCGAGTTCATCAAACCCATATGCGCGACCGACGTCATCAACTAAATCGAGTGGATGAAGCACATCAACACGATATGGGGGGATTGAAACAGCATACATGGGAGAATTATCAGACACATCGGGGTTGCCGGTTGATGTCACTGCTGTATCGGTCGTCTCAGTAGCAGTAGTGGTATCGGTATCGATATCAGTATTGGTCGTCGCTTCATCTGTGGTAGTCGCAGCAAGCCCAGCACGCTCAAATAAGTCGATAATCTCAGCCGTGTCGAATGAAACGCCAAGAATTGTCTCAATACGGTCATGAGAGATGTGCTTTGTGTCAACTGTAAGGTCAGGTCGGGTGAGTGTCTGTTCGGGATATTCAACATTCACAGACTCAATTGTCGCACCACGTGCGTTGAGTGCATAGCAGATAATCGTACACATCCGGTCGATTGTCCACTGATCGGTTCCAGTCAGTTCAATCAGAAGGTTTCGTGACTCCGTTGATACTTCTGTCCGACGACCGTTGATGACTGGTGGGAATGAAAATAGCCCAAGCTCGTCATAGATAGCCGGGTATCGATCGTAGTCCGTGACAATATCTGCATATGTTTCGCCCGTAGGGTGTTCATCAAGTACCGCAGCAGGTGTTAGTTCACGGGTCGAATCGAGTGGCACAAAGGTATCACCTGTCGGCTCAATACCAGTATATGTAATCGAATTCGCAGGGGAATCAGTGCTGGAAGCATTCGATTCACGATCCGCTGTGGGTCTGGAGTCGATGGGAGTATCGGTCATCCCGCTTCCACCAGTGATATCAACACCACTATCATCAAGCGTGCGTCCTTTGAGCATTGTGAGGTCGTGAATCCCGATTGCTCCTTTTGCACGTTTCCGCCCCATCGTTGCATGGAGTTTTTCCTGTAACTGAATCAATGAATCAAGTGCACGCTCATCAAGATTCACACCACGGGCAACAGCACCGGTGACATAGGGTCGTTCATCGGGGACAGTGTCGGTTACAATAAACCGGAACTCAGGGTCATTTGTTGATGGAACTGCAATACCACGGTCGTCACCGTAGTGATACCGTAGTGACCGTGCAACACCTTCAACCGAGAGACGGTCAAGACGATCAGGACCAAATTCAAATTGAAGAAGACCGGCATCCGTCTTGCCCTCAAACTCAAGACCAAGTCCGAAGAGGTCAGATTTGAATTCTGCATCTGATTTTTCACTGTGACCCGTAAGGCTCCTGAGTTCATCCATATCGATATCAACAATTGGCATCAGTACGTCACCTCCGCGTTACGAAGGAATTCAAGATCAGCAAGTGTTCCATGAAGATCGCGAATATCCTCAGCACCAGTCGTCAACATTGCGAGTCGTTCGAGTGCCAGTCCCCACGCCATTACGTCACATTCAATTCCGAGTGGATCAAGAACTTCTGTCCGGAACATGCCAGAGTTACCAATTTCAATTAATTCACCTGTTTTTGGATGCTGACCGAAGAGTTCGAATGATGGTTCCGTATAAGGATTATAATGTGGTTTGAATTGAATATCGGTGATTCCAAACTGCTCGTAGAATTCAACAAATGTACCCATTAATTCGCGGACGGACAGTTCTTCAGCCATGACCCATCCTTCAATTTGGAAGAACTCAAGAAGATGTGTTGCATCGAGGGTATCGTTCCGATAGACCTTTTCGACCGAAAAGTACCGTTGTGGAGGATCGAGTTCTCCGATTTCAGTACCAGAGAGATATCGCATTGATAATGACGTCGTGTGCCCGCGGAGTGCAATCGCACGCGCGAAGTCCTCACTCCATGGTGAGTGGTATCCATCACTGTCAGGACCGATACCATCGCGATGAGCCGATTCAACAGTCTCAACGAGGTCCTCTGGAAGTTCATCGATTGGTGGAACGTCAAGCGCAAATCGATCCCAATGCGTTCGGGCTGGATGATCTTGCGGCATAAAGAGACAGTCATTGATCCAGAAATCCGCATCCGCGTGTGGTCCATCCATCTCCTCAAAGCCCATTCCGACAAGCACATCTCGAACACGCTCGGCTGTTTGTCTAAGGATGTGTGTCTTTCCGTTTTGAATATCGGGAGCATCCGCTTCAACATTGTATTCAGCAAACTCAGCATCGCGCCACTCACCGGAGGTGAGTAGTTCTGGGGTCAAGCGATCGACCGTTTCTGCTGGTTCAACACCTTCCATGAGGGCGGTGACGCCTGCGTCAGTCAGCGAGACTGTTCGCGTTGTCTCTGTCTGTTCAGTGAGTAGATTACGAGTAATGAGTTGGTCAAGAACAGAATCATCAATATCAGCGAGACTCTCAGAATCGACATCAATAGTGTTCTCAACTTCGTCGGCGCCGGCACCAGCACCAGTGTCAGCATCAGTATTGCTAGTGGCGTCGGCATCAACATTGGAGTCGATACGGGCTAATGTAATCGCTTCAGGATCACGATCTGGATCAGCCGATTGGGTGGCAGTGATTTCACCATTATCAATCGATCCATATGATTTGCGCGCAAAGTTTGCAAGCGCAATGTCAACCTCAGGACCGTCAAGATCTGCTGATTGGATTACTGATCCAAGCGGTACTGAGTCATCATCAGCGTCAGCATCGATCGCTGCTTGGTAGAGTCGGATTTCTGGAAGTCCATCAGCGAGATACTGCTGTCCTTCATCTGTCAGCCGATAGAATGTTGTTTCAGTCTCAGTGATTGTGAGCAATTCAGCATCACGAAGTTCAAACGCAGCCTGTGTTGCTGTTGTTGGATGTAATTCAGCCTCATCTGCGAGTTGTTCGATCGAGGTTTCAGTAGTCGCACTCGCAGTGGTCAGAACTGCGAGTTGTGGGTCAGGAAGTTGCATACTCATAATCGTCTCTATCGTGTGTTCGTTACCGAGTGTAGTGGTCGGGCGCTAGTTAGCAGTTCCGGAGCACGCGACGTATACATAATCGGAGAATCGTCTCGGGCGTATTCAGCGAGTATCTGTTCAAAAGAGTATATATCGGTGATTAGTGTGTGAATGTGAGTTATTCTTCTTTGTCGTCCAGTGAATCAGTAGTATCGCTTGCTGCAATCTTTCGCCGATCAGAGGTCAGTGAAATATCAGTATCCTCGAGTAGTGACTGTACTTCTTTGCGTTTTTCTTGATGTTCCTCAAGGAACGCTTGCATCAACTCAGCTGCCTGCTCTTTGCAACTTCCACAAAGACGGTCTCCAGAAACGCACTCATTGTATACCTCTGTGGCAAGCGTATCGTCATCGTTCGCAAGAAGATACGCATATAACTCGTATACAGGGCATTCATCGGCTTTGCCGCCGAGCTCACGCTGTTTTTGTGCCGTTTCCCGACCACCGGTCGTTGCTTGTTTTACCTTCTCATATCCTTTCTCAGGCTCATCAAGAAGCGAAATATGTGATGCCGGGACAGATGATGACATCTTTCCACCGGTAAGTCCCGTCATAAATCGATGATAAATCGATGACGGTGCGACGAATCCATAGCCACCGTGATTGGTTTCGACTTCACGAGCGAGGTCTGTTGCATCAGCGGCATTGAGATCAAACGCATCGATATGCTCGTCATATCGTCGTTTTTCACCATCGATTGCTGTGATGAGGGCCTCGAAGGCTTCATCGGTTGCATTGGCATCAAGGAACCGGACGCGGGGGCGAAGTGGCTCCATGCCAGCGTTTTCAAGCTTTTCGATAGTTGATTCGACGACGGCATCGGAGACTACGACGCCAAGTGTATCAACTGACATATCTGCATTACCATCGTGAGTCTCATTGCTGGTATCATCCGTTGGAGCCATTAGATGATTCATTACCCACGTCGCTGCCTCCGCGCATCGTGGTCGGGACGCGTCCTCAGCATAGACTTCACGCTCATCATAAACAGCAGCGATGAGCTCTCGTTCGGGTTCTGTCAATTCAAAGCTCGCATATGCTTTCGTGACTTTGAAAAATCGCATTCGAGCAGCAAGGTCACGAGCGAATCGGACGTGGGGGTCCTGATCCGGACCGACTGGAATAACGGTTGGTTTTGGCTCTTCAAGTTGAGGGTACAGAATATCAGCCATTTGAGTGATGACTGATTGCATATAAGCGACGTTTGTCTCGCTGTCAAATCCATAGATACCCTCGAATTCTGAGAAGTTTGCTTGTGATCCAAGTTCGAACGCAAAGTCCTGTAGCTCACGATTCCCCGATTGTCGGTAAAGTTCGCCAGACTCGGGGTCAAATCCCAGTGCAAGAAGACTCAGAAGATAGTCACGTGCATGATCGTCGATTTCACTCCAACTCAGACCACGGGCAGCATGTGCTTCAAGATCCGCAATCAGAGCATACGCGTCTGCACCACGCTGTTGATGCCAAATAATTTCGTCAAAAACAAGTTTGTGTCCAATGTGAGGATCGCCAGTTGGCATAAATCCCGAAAGGACAGCAGCAGGGTCATCATTCCGTAATGCCTCAGCGACAGGACTATACTCACGATGTCCGAAAATAACCCCTCGGCGCATGAGATAATGGGGGTTTGGAACAGCCGGAAGGACATCGTCAAACGTCTCAATCCCGAATTCCGTGAAGAGTTTTTGATAATCCGAAACGGTTGAAGATCCCCATGGATCGAGTGTAACATCATCAGCGCCTTCAGCGTCTGTTGCGCCGCCATCAGGGATGGTTCTCCCCGTCGGTGGAACTGTTACTTCAGTCTCTGTCTCAGTCAGATTATCGGAATCTTCGTTCATAGTGGTGTCAGCATCACACTCAGTGTTGGTGGGAAGTGTGGTAGTAATGTCAACGTCCCCGTCTGCGTCTACCTCTGAACTAGTATCAGTGATGTCGTCGTCAGTATCGCGTGTCATAAAGTAAGTCGGGCTACCGAGAGCCAGTGTATATCGCCGTTGGCTGGGGTGAGCGCAAAAACCATTCGCTTCCGGACCCCGCCAGCCAATCTGATATCTAATGATAAATCGCGTGGATATACTCTCATATCGGGTTGACAAACACGGATGAGATCAGTTGAATGATCGAGTGAATCAATCCCATCAAATGCCGTATATACACGGAAGTCTGCCCCGAATTTAAATCCACTTTTTGGCACAGTACCGCGATCTCTTAATGCTGCATACACCCGAAGACGGCGATCAAATCGATCCCCCTCGACGTCGCGTCCGATAGCGACAATTGCGGCTGTATCGGTCGCGATTACATCTTGTTGAGCAAGGTATGCAGCCTCAATAAGAGAGAGCTGAAGTGGACCTGTGTCCGCATTACGGCCGAATAGTCGCTGTCCATAGAAATGTTCCTCATATAATGAACTAGTAGCGTCATAACAAACAATGCGGTCATGGACCATATCAACACTAAGACCCGTTGGGAGTGATGATTGATCCTGAGTTACCGAGTCATAACTGGTCTCAGTTGTGTCGGTATCTTGAGTCTCTGTATCACTCGGGTTATGAGAGATAAGTTCATGAAACGTTGGAGTTGCATTTGTCTCAAAATATGTTAATTCGCCGTCCTCATCAACGACTGCAAGAACAGCACTCCCGAGAGTCGGCATTGAGACGGCCTCCCGCTCACCGATAACGCGGATCTGATGAGCGACCTCATTATCATATGGTCCCATGCCACGTGGATACACAATAAAGTCAATTTGGTCTCCAACCGCTGGGTCAACACCAGGCCATGATGAGCGGGCAGGCGAGAGATAAAATCCACGGTCACGGAGGTCCTTATATACGGTAAACTGACGGGCTGTATTTGTATATACAAGAAATCCTCGGAATCCAACATCGTATGTTGATGGGTCATCGGTCAAGTGGGTTCCAGAGGCGTTGGGTTGAGTATTGTTTGCTTCGGCGATTGTATCATCTGTTGGAACTGTCTTATCCGGATGTGAGGATACGTCGATAGTGATTGTGTCAAGATCGCCGCGAGCAAGTAGGTGTGCCGCTTCAACAGGAGCAAGTTCAACTGTTGTGTCATCATGCATACGCCCGTATCCTCGGGCATCATGAAAGCGCTGTTTGGCGTCCGCACCGATGTGAACAGTACCGTCAATAAGTGTCCCTTCCATCTATCTGCATATTATCATAGTGGACTTCTATCTCTGTTGCAATCACTTCATAATCGATTACTTAGTGACTCAACGGACATATACAATTTTGACACTGCGTAAACTGAGGTTGAAATGCATAACAGTCATTGTCACTCTGACCAGTATTTCCATTCGAAACCACACTCCGTTCAGCTGGGACGCTCGATTATACGTTCCCCTGCAGCTTCGGAGACAGAAATCACATTCCGATATAAACAGGGGTCAACAGACAGTGTCAGCTACCCACGAGTGAACTCGTGGGCTTGTCAGTGGGACTCCCGAGTTTCGCGCTCCCACACGAAAACCCCACGCCCCAGAGTTTCTCATCAGGGGCTTTCAACACGGGAGGGACTCGTTCGTCGTCGCCTGACTCCGGGGCTGGTTGACAGACAGCCCGTCCCACCGACCACTTCTGGGCCTGTCGAACGTGTTTCCAGTTAACTGACAACCCGGAGTCAACTCAAGCTTCCGCGCTTGCTCCCACGAGTGGGCTTCCGCGCTGTTACCGCTGTGATGTACACAAATCCCAACAATGCTGAGCAGAACCGAGCGTTCACTCGACTGCGGGTGCTTTCAGTTCCGATTTCGGTGTCGATACGAGCGTAATCGTGATATTATAATTGTTCATATCGTTGATATATTCTGGGATAGGTCTCGAAAGCAAAATCCCTGCGTTGGATATGGGAGTGAGATATTTCGGAGAGTTACATTGAAGAAGAAACGTCTTTTCGCTTGGGGACTCGATAATTGCTGTGAGTCTATTCGTTCCAAATCTGTTAATTAGCGGTAATGACGATATATGTCGTGGGCATCCTGACAGACACAAGCGTCAATTTCAGCTCCCACATCGGCTCCAGTGTCAATTTACTCGGGAGTGGTGGTGTTGGTGTATGCAGAATCAGAGAGACGGACACGAATACAGGTTCACACACAGATGTGTGCGTTGCTGTCGAAGCGAATATGAATACGAATACAGGTATGGATGCCACCTGAAAGTCAACCAGTATACACGTGCTGGCAGAGGGATGTCACAGTGGGGGAGTAATACGTGAAAGTTGCAGACGTTGTCCCAGAATTCGCTGATGCGTTCAGTTTTGATAAGTTCAATCAGATGCAACAGGAAGCAGCACCAGAGATTCTTCAAAACGAGTCGAATGTTGTTGTTGCTGCACCAACGGCCAGTGGAAAAACTGCCCTCGCGGAGTTAGCAATCTGTCGAACGTTAAGACAGAACGGAACCGCGCTGTTTATCGCCCCACTGCGAGCGCTGACGAATGAAAAGGAATCAGAGTGGGATAGATTTGAGTCGCTTGGGTACTCGGTATATGTCGTTACTGGCGAACGTGAGCTGAATACTCGACGAGCTGAGCGAGCTGATATTCTCGTCATGACCCCAGAAAAAACTGATTCAGCGACGCGAAAACACGACTCCGCACGGTATTCATTTATCACTGATATCGACTGTTGTGTAATTGATGAGGTTCATCTTCTTGACTCTGACAGGCGGGGTGGTGTTTTAGAGGTCACAGTGTCACGACTTCGTCGACTTTGTGATCCCCGAATTGTGGCACTCTCAGCGACGATGTCTAATATTGATGATGTCGCCGGATGGCTTGATGCATCATCGGCGACAACATTTCAATTTGGCGAGGATTATCGTCCGGTAGAACTACACAGGGACATTCAATTGTACACCCACGGTGACAACACATTTGCAGACAAGTATCGACGACTCTACCGGGCGCTTGATTGTGCTGAGGAGCATCTTCGGGATGGTGGACAAGCGCTTGTCTTTGTTTCATCACGCCAGGATGCAGTCCGTGCTGCTGGGAAGGCGCGAGATGAGATTGCACAACGAGATATTCCGATGGGCGCGCGTGGGGACTATGAATTCCATACGAGTGTTGAGAAATTGGAGAATGATGCACTCAGCAAAGCAGCGCCAGATGGGGTTGGCTTTCACCATGCCGGGTTGGCGAAGGATGATCGGGATCGGATCGAATCATGGTTTAAATCCGGAAAGATTCAGTTACTTTTCTCAACGTCGACACTGGCATGGGGTGTGAACCTTCCGGCGCGATGCGTCGTAATCAGAGATACAAAGTACCATGACCCACTGGAAGGGGAAGTCGATATCTCACCACTTGATGTGCTACAGATGCTTGGGCGAGCAGGACGACCGGGCTATGATGATGTCGGATACGGATGGGTTGTTTGTGACCGTTCAGAGGCTGAAAAATATCGCCGGTTGCTTGAGGAGGGAAAAGAAATCGAGTCTCGGCTTGCTGAGGATCTTGATTCGCATCTGAATGCCGAAATCGCAATGGGAACTATCAAAGATCTTGATGATGTCCTCACGTGGTTGAAGCGGACGTTTTATTATCAACGTGCTAAGTCAAATCCTGACGCGTATGACTTCGGGACGCTCAAACAACGTATGCAGTCGACACTCGAATCGCTCGTTGAGCGAGGATTTGTCGAGATGGATGATAACCTCTCTGTGAGTGGAACAACTCTTGGGCGGTTGACGTCGAAATATTACCTCCGATTATCGACTGCTGAGCGATTCAATGCACTCTGTGATTGCGAGAGACTCACCGAATCTGACATGCTTGAGGTCGTTGCTGGTGCGGGTGAATTTCATGCTGTCTCGGCTCGACAGTCAGAATCCGGTGCCATTGACAGGGTCCTATCGGATGCGTCCATCTCGACCGAACTTGAGAATGGGTCGAAAAAGGTGCTTGCAATCCTCTATGCTGGGATGAACGGGGCGACACCTGCAGATCTTCGCTCAGACGCATGGATTATCCGACAGAACGCCCGCCGACTACTCTCAGCGCTTCGGGAGTTTCTCGCTTCCTTCGCAGGACCGCGAGCGGCAAATCTAGCACGCCGCGTTGCAGCACGGGTAGAGCATGGAGTTTCGCGAGATGCTGTTGCACTGACTGCTATCGATGGGATTGGAGCAACACGAGCAGACAAGCTTGCGACCGGTGGGTTGCATAGTCCAGCAGATATTACTGAAGCCGGGGTAGCAGAACTCAAGCGCGCAGGGCTCACTGAGGGCGTTGCAAAACAGATCGTTGCAAATGCACGAGATTTCCCCGATATCAATGTAAGATGGGGATCACTTCCGAATCAAATCGCGCGTGGCACGAATGAGCTCTGTGAGGTCACAATCCGAAATCTCGGTGGTGGTGCGTATGTCGGAATTCGGATTACCGTCAATGAGGTTGAAATGACATCGACAGAGACGTATTTAGATGATACAATAACCGTTCCAGTTGGGGTTTTCGGTGCAGATACTGAGACACTCGAATTTATGATCGAGATAACATTTCCAGCGGAACCACTGCATCCGGTCCGTGCACAGCGGGCAGTATCGGTGGTCTCTAATGAGTAGTATATCATATTATTCTGGGTTACGAACAAAATTCGGAAGCACTCTCTATCCCTCTTGGCTAAAGTAAATTCGCGCGAACGCTTATTTCATAATTGGCAGCCAACACAGGTGTGTTAGAAACAATCCGAGTCTTTGCCGGTGACTGTACAACAACGTTTGAAGGAGCAGATGATCAGATACAACGTGGACATGTCGTTGTAATTATCAAACCTGACCGAACCGTTCTTGTGCATGATACTGATGGATATCAGCCTGTCGCATGGCTTACACGATCTGAGTCGATCACAGTTGAGAGTGATGCAGGAGGGTTCGGGATCACCGCAAGGGCAGGCGAGCAAGTCCTGCGTGTCATCGGACACGAGGTCACTGGTCACGCGGAGTATCCAGCAACTGAGGCAGGGATGCCAGTCGGGACACATCCTGAGACTGGTGGATCACTCATCCAAACCAGTGATGGAATTACTGTAATCAATTCTGATATCAAATATTCCCTACCGAAGGGTGCGACTGTGCAAGATGAGTGCTGTGAGAGTTGTGGGTTACCGATGATTGAGGTAATCGCTGGCGAACGATTCGAAATCTGTCTTGACCGCAAATGTGAGCCACTTGATGATGTTGTCCAAGAGCGATTTGATAATGAGTGGGCATGCCCAGATTGTGGGGCGCCGATGCAGATTATCCGCCGTGGTGGACGATTGCTTGCGGGGTGTGGCAAGTACCCAGCATGCGAGACTGCTTTCGCGCTTCCGACAGGCGTTGTTGTTGATATCTGTTCATGTGGGCTACCGATATTCGAAACATCGCAAGGACAGCGATGTCTTGATGCAACATGTGGGTCCTTTTCTGCGACGAACGACCACTCTAAGGAGTTACCAGACGGTGTCGGTGACAAACCCGATAATGAGTAGCTGACTCGACACTCAAAGGAGATTATACCCCTCGAAAATGCGTGTGAGCCGATCCATGGAGGCGACGACGGCATCACATGCCGGACGGACAGCATCTTTTGGAACAAATCCAACAGCAAGGTCGGCTGCTTCAAGCATTGGAAGGTCATTTGCTCCGTCACCAATCGCGATTGTTTGATCAATTGAACCGTCACACTCTGCAGCGAGTGATAACAGGGCATCATCTTTTGTTCCCTGGATAAGTGGTCCGTCGACAGTTCCGGTAAGTTCGCCATCGGATACGGGAAGACGGTTAGCGACAATCGTATCAACAGTGGTGTCTGCCTTATTCAACGCTCGTTCAACACCACGTTCAAATCCACCAGTAAAGATAGCAACGTGGTGGTTAGCGTCTCGAAGTCGATCAATAAGAACGCCAGCACCCGGTCGAAGTTCAACGGCATCAAATGCTCTGTGAGCTTCCTTATGACTGAGCCCTTCTAATAGTGCAGCACGCTTTCGAAGGCTCTGTGCGTATGAGATCTCATCATTCATCGCACGATCTGTGATCGATGCCATCTCATTGGCGACACCACATCGATCGCCGAGAAGAACAGTCATTTCTGAGTCTGAGAGAGTCCCATCAAAATCGAATGCAATGAGTCGCATATGTAGCGCATTGATGGGCAGTGATTTGAGTATAGCGTTTGCATTGTTATTCAGCGGCGTATTGACACTGTTTTTTACGTGAACTACGATTGAAATATCATATACTCTCTCACGACGGATATATTGGCTTGCTGCTTCAATTAATACTCCGCGTGAAGACGTCATCACGCTGTGCGTGACTGCCCGCCAGATCGTGTCTGGCGCCGAAGAAATCCTGAGCGTGAGTGTGAACGGTGGAGATTGCAGGTTTGTCATCTCACCGAACCCCGGCACGGTGAGAATCTGTGTGGAGTTCACGGATCGATGAGAGTGCAAAGCCCTGGGAATTTTTTGTTCTCGTGCTCGGACTCCCGGAATTGTCTGTGCTTTTAGGAATCCGGTAGACACCGCTAGAATTGAAGTTGTTTTTTGATGGGTTCAAGCAGTCGAACACAGCATCTGCATCGGTTTATCAGAGAAATCGACCGTTCACCTGACTGGTTCCGATTACTATCTGATTGTTTGGGGCGGACAAACCGCCATCGTCGAACTGACAGGAGTCGCTCTATTCGCTGCCAGTTCTTCTCTATATATACGGCTGCCTGTCGTTTCATTCTCCGCCTATAGAATCTCGGAGTAACTTTCCAGTATGGATTTGTTCAGAGCTGTCGGAATTATCCTGCCGCCTCAGCCGTAGGTATTCTCCGTGCTCTCTATGACAACTCACAAACAGCTGTGTCCGCCGATGAAGAAACGTTTAACCGAGGACCGGGGATGTGGTTATGCACATGCAAGTACTCGTTACGGACCCGATCGACGATGTGGGACTTGAGCGACTTCGAGCCGCTGGTCACAGTGTTGAGACGGCCTACGACATCGGAGGCGAGGCACTTTTAGACACGATTACGGACGCTAACGCACTCGTCGTTCGGTCCGGAACCGAGGTGGATGAAGCTGTCTTTGAGGCTGCCTCAGATCTCATCATCGTCGGACGAGCTGGGATTGGTGTTGATAATATCGATATTGATGCCGCAACCGAACATGGCGTCATTGTTGCAAATGCTCCAGAGGGGAATGTCCGCGCGGCAGCAGAACATACTGTTGCGATGACGTTTGCTGGTGCACGATCAATCCCACAAGCACACACTCGCTTACGAGCCGGTGAGTGGGCGAAGAGTGAATATCTTGGCACTGAGGTAAACGGCAAAACACTCGGTGTCGTTGGACTTGGTCGAGTTGGACAGGAGGTTGCAAAACGACTCGAGAGCCTTGGGATGGATATCGTTGCGTATGATCCGTACATCGGTGAGGACCGTGCCGAGCGACTTGGTGCTGAGCTCGTTGAGTTTGAGACATGTCTGAAACGCGCAGAGTTCCTGACGGTCCACACCCCCCTTACATCTGAAACAGCAGGGATGATTTCAACTGCAGAGCTCGAATTAATGGGTGGTGGATATCTAATCAATTGTGCTCGCGGAGGTGTAGTCGACGAAGATGCGCTCGCTGCAGCGGTTGAAAACGAAGTGCTTGATGGTGCGGCGGTGGACGTGTTTGCAGATGAGCCAGTCGCAGCTGATAATCCATTACTCGATGTCGATGGAATCGTCATCACGCCACATCTTGGTGCATCAACCGAAGCGGCTCAAGAAAACGTTGCAACATCGATTGCTGATCAGATTGATGCTGCATTCGCTGGAGCGCCAGTGATGAACGCACTCAATGCACCGTCAGTTGATGAAAGTGTGTTCCCACGGATCCGTCCATATATTGACCTTGCAGAAACAGCCGGAAAGATCGCTGCACAACTACTTGATGGGCGCATCTCGTCGGTCTCAGTTTCATATGAGGGTGATATCGCCGATGAAGATGTTGAGCTCGCCACTGCCTCAGCACTCAAAGGGGTATTTGAACCACTAGAATGGCAAGTAAACGCAGTTAACGCACCACGAATTGCCGAGGAGCGAGGAATTGATGTTACCGAGTCAAAGCGATGCAGTCGGATGACTTTCAGAGTCTCGTTACCGTTGAGGTAAGCAATGGTGATAATCAACTTGCGGTGAGTGGAACACAATTTACCGGAGGCGAACCTCGGATTGTGAAAATTGACGGATATCGTGTTGACGCGGTCCCACACGGTAAAATGCTTGTTGCGCGAAATGCTGACAAACCAGGCGTTATTGGCTTTATTGGGTCAGTGCTCGGTGAATATGATATCAATATTGCTGGGATGTTCAACGCGCGACGCGATGTCGAGGGAGGCGAAGCGCTAACCATATACAATCTTGATGATCCTGTCCCGACCGATGTTGTTGAGCGAATCCTTGCCGATGAGCGGATGATGGATGTTCGGTATTTGACGCTGAATGGTGCCCCAGATGCTAATTCTGATTAACCTGCCCCACGTAAATATGAGAACTCCCGAGTGATGGGTGATTACGGTCTGTAGTCTCTCTGTTATAAGAAGTATAGGAGAAAACCCACACACGGTTTTAGTCGCGGGATGAGTCCATGACTACTGAACCAATCCAGATATAACAGCACTCTGACCCCCGATATCAATCTCCCTCATATCAAGGAATAAATGTATTTATATCAGCCACAAATGGAGAGTACAGAGAGGTAGTGTCAGTCGCCCACAAACAGCGGGGGCGTGTGACCGTGTGTGCGTGACAGGATGAGAGGAGGGTCGTTCTGAACCAACGTCCAGACGCTGGGTACATCTGGACCTAGTATTGAACCACATGTTGTGGGTGAGAAACCCCACATTTACTCCCTGCACCGTTCTACCGGGAGTCCCACAATGAAGCCCACGAGTTCACACGTGGGTAGTTGAGTTATCGTGAACTGTCCGCTCTGGAGTCGAATAAGAAAACTCCGGGCTACATCGGCTGATCGTCGGTTATATTCTCCGTATGAGGAATTGAAGATATATGACAGTGTAATGTCGCAATTGAATCGATTCGAGCGTAGCCCCGAAGCAATCACCGAGAGTGATGTGTCGAATGTTAGATTTCATCGGCATCGAAAACCCATAGACGACCTGCGAGCAGTGGCTCGCCTCCGACGTGACCGCCTCGCAATCTATGAGTCATTTACCGCATCTCGCGCCCTGTACGCCTCGCTCAGGTTCTGCATGTCGCTCGTGGTCGTACTACCGAATAATCGATATAAATATAAATATAATGAGGGATGTTACTTCGCGCCGATATGCTCTAAGACGGCATCAGTGTCCCCCCCAACGGATTCTGGGTCCCCCCCAGCTTTGAATGCTTCATCGGGGTCCTTCAACAGATGTCCAGTCGTGAGACAAACAACATCTTCATCACTGTCGATTCGGCTTCGACCACGGAGTTTCTTGAGACCAGCAACGGAGGCTGCAGATGCTGGTTCGACACCAATACCTTCGCGTGCAAGGTCACGCTGAGCAACGGTTATTTCGTCATCAGTCACTGCAATAGCCGTGCCACCGGTTTCGCGAATCCCTGGGAGTGCCTTTGGGGCGTTGACTGGATTTCCAATTCGAATCGCTGTTGCTCGGGTTTCAACATCGTCCCAACGCTCGATATCTGACCACCCATGCTCGACAGCCTCGACCATCGGTGCCGCACCCGCCGCTTGGACGCCAGTGAGCTTCGGAACCTCATTCGGTCTCAGCGCTCCCGATTGGACCAGCTCGCGGAATGCTTTGTACAGAGCCGAGGTATTGCCGGCGTTGCCGACAGGGAGAATAATCCGATCAGGGAACCGACCGTACTCCTCGTAAAATCGTTCGAGAATTTCAAGCCCGATCGTCTTTTGCCCCTCAAGTCGGAATGGATTTAGTGAGTTCAGCAAATATACCTCACCACGCTGGGCAAGATCCTGGACGATATCAAGACAGTCATCAAAGTTACCGTCGACCTCTAAGATGCGAGCATCATGAAGCGCAGCTTGTGCAATTTTTCCGGCAGCAACCTTCCCAGCGGGTAATAAAACCAGTGTCTGCATCCCGCCGCGTGCACCATATGCAGCAAGTGCGGCAGATGTATTTCCTGTTGATGCGCATGCAAGCCGTCCAACACCGAGTTCTTTTGCAACTCGGACGCCGACAGTCATCCCACGGTCTTTGAATGATCCTGTTGGATTCATTCCCTCATGTTTAATTCGCAGTGAACGAACACCAGCTGCGTCTCGAATGTTGGGTGCTCGATGAAGTGGTGTATCACCCTCAGGAAGACTGACACCATTTTCAAATGGGAGAGCAGCGTGATACCGCCAGACACCGCGACCCTGCCCCTGGAAATCTTCGAATGTCGGGAGGTCAGCATAGCGAACCTCAAGTAAATTACCCTCATCACTCGTATAGCGGATCTCCTCAAACGGGGCGTAGGTTTCTCCCGTTTCGATATCCGCGAGCCAGACACCGTCAGTGGCCTCCGAAGGGATGGCTGGGGCGGCGGCGCTCAGTTCAAGACTCATTATGAACTTCACCGAACCCCGTGGTGAAAAAGAGGACGGTGTTAAACGCAAAGCTGGCAAAACAATCAGCGATAAAAGCAGCAACAACAACAAAGACAGAAAGGCGACTTGTGGCGGTGCTCGTAAGCAGTCGGTGAACCTGAGTTACCACATTAAATTAGAGGCAATCAGATACAGGGAGTATCTGTGAGTTTGTGTTGATACGTTGGAGTATCAAATGTGGAGATTAGGACGTGGAATGTTCATCACCATACTCATCAATACTCTGATGTACATGCTCGACCCACTGATCAAGCGCATCATGAAGTAGCGATTTAGCCTCTGGGAGCTCTGTTGCAGTATACTGATAGACATAGCCACCAGGGTCGAGTAACCGTCGCTGGCGCTCTGCAAGTCCTTTGTCTAACAGCGTGGTTAATGATCGATTAACATTGCTTCGGTCACGTTCGAGTACGTCTGAAAGCTCTGCAACGGTGCTTTCAGGATGCTCAAGGAGAACAAGATACGTTCGGCTTTCATGCTGTTGTATCCCAAAAACGCATGCCAACACCTGTTGAAATCCGGGCTCATCAGTATCCAACAAGTCACTCATCGCTGGCGCGTCATTCATATATCATGAATAGAGGCTCAGATAAATAATGATTGCCGGTTGTTCGACTCATATCGACCTTACTTTTGCTTCCGGTCTTGATTTCGATTTGGATTTCGATTTGGATTCGGGTCTGTGTGATTGCATATTCATAAAATCACTTCGTCTCGGTCAGCTGTATCGAGGGAATTAAAAATTAATTATTAGTCGATTTCGGTGAGTTGGCAGTCGGTGTCGGAGGTTCGACGCCCTCGGCAGCCTCTGCGGTTTCAGTCTGCTTTTTTGTATCGACATGCCATCGGGTCACTTCGTTATCGTAGTCGGCAAGACGGTTGCTAACAGCCGTTTTAAGTTCATCATCGTTAATGTTCACCTCAAAAATAAACGTTACATCGGCATCCCCGCGGGTTGTCTTCTGAATATTAGCGCTGATAAGCGTGTTATCAAAATAATACGGTGCAAGCTGAGTCATCACGCGTTGATACACAGTGTCTTCAACGCGGCGTAAGGCCTGACGTCCCGCAGAATCAGCTGCCCGTGCGACATATCCAAGCGAGTCAGACCATCGCTCGACCGCGGAGTCACTCTCGCCTGCCTCAACGTGATCATATGAGTCAGACAACATTTCTCCAGCGGTTTGAAGATCCTCATCTGGAGCTTTCCCGGCGCGTTCACCCTTGCCCTCACTAACGCTCGCTTGTGCGGCTGTCTTCTCACTTACATCCTCACCAAGACGCTCATGAGATTTTGGTCGCCACTCATTCCACTCTTCAAATGCTTCACCATCGACATCTGCATCGCGGAGTGCACGGGTGATTCGCTCACCATGTTCAACAACGTCACCCCATGTTCCCCGAACTTCGAATCCGGAGACACTTTCTTGCATCGCTACTATCGGATACGCGCGTGAGCATATAAAATACTACGCTACTATGCTCGAATATGCAGGAAGGAAGACAGATGAAATGGAAAGTGGAAGTGGAAGTGGAAAAGAACGTGAAATATTATTTTGCATCGCGATCGGAGAGAAAACGCCACGCAAATGAATCGAGTTTTGTCGTGATGGTGCTGAGCCACGCTCCTGGAGATACTTTCCGAAGCGTCTCATCATCAACTTCAATTCGGTCATCACTGAATGGACCTTCACGATCAGTTGTATCAACACTCGCGTCAACAACTGCTGACATCGAACAGCGACCACATGACTCGGTATTATCGTCTGTCTTCATATATCATTATAGTTATTTGCTGTGATTAAATATTTGTCTCTCGTAATGTATGATCATACTGTCGTGATGAGTTCCTGACCGCCCGTGCGCTTTTTTACACTGATACAGAATAAGAAATATATGATATCAGGTCGTCAATCCTGAGACAGTCACTCCAGTTGCTGATCGATTGTATGCATTTCGTCGATTGAGCGCAACCACAGAACTCTCAGACATCCCAAGTAACAAATTTCGTGCAGAACCAAGGGAGCGACTTCCACTCGCATACCACTATCATGAAAGCCAACAAGAGGCATTCTGCATTCTTCGTGGGACGCTTTCCGTTGAGACTGGAGGATTACACACTGTTGATACAGAGAGCCAACGGCGAGCACATAACCCTCTCGTGATGCCGAGGGGGATGTAGTCGCTCTCGCTGTCGGTGCGCCGGTTGTTGATGATGATATTGTTGTTGCGTATGATCCAGACACCGAGAATTAATTGATATACGTAGATATAATAATCATCATAGATATAATGATGAACTCAACTCAGACGATATACTCAATTCCGGTTTCAAACCGGAGAGGTCAGATTACAATCACAATTAAACCGGATGATGGTTCCATAGCAGGAATACGATTGAAGCAATTATGTGCCAGTGTGTACACCGAGGGCATGCGAATATATGTTCAACAGGGGATATGAATACATGACTGCTGACACAGATAAGACAGTGAATACAGAATCAGATTCAAACACATTCGATCCGATAGCAGCGGCTGAGGAAGCTAACATCGATCTCTCAGAAGTACCTGAATGGGATGATGCGTATCTTGACCGCGTCTCTGATCGGTTATTATTCAATTATGACCTCACACAGGACAGGCAAGTCCATGGTGAGATATTTAGCATGTACGCTGAAATGCGACTGGAAAGTCACAAGCATTTCTTCCATCCGGCACTAGACTATGCGAATCATGAAACACGTGAACATGTACTTGTCACCTGGATTGACCGACCGCGCGTCGAAACTCTTGAGCGATTCATTACACTTGGACATAATCTCGCAGATGACTCGACATGGCTTGATCCTGATGAGGAACACTTTGGGACTGAATTCACCTTCGTTATTGTCGCTGATGCGGTCCCAGAGAGTGTCGAATCGTTTGTATCGTCATTCCGCGACCGGACTCTACTGAAGTTTGGATATTATGGTCATTATGAAATTCATCTTATCGTTGTCGCTCCAGATCGTGAAGACGCCGTTGCGAGTGAGCAGGCTGATACTGTTCAAGCATTCACCTTATGGCAGGATATCACCGCTGATGAACGATCCGGAGTCATCGGTCGGATTCGCAGTGTGCTCAACTTCTAAACGTACTTTGTGCAATGGAGAAGTATCATTTCTGCCCGTTATCAATCAAGAGAATATCTGACGCCTGCTAATAGTTATTGGCAATATGGGCAGCGTCTCTCTGAGCCCACACTCATACTCATCTCATCTCATTTCATCTGAAACGTCCGGTTGCACGTGCTATTTTATTTCGAATGACGATACTCACGGTCTCAATAACTGTTAGGATCATCCGCAAATCATGAGCGCAGAGATTCGACTACTGTGAGCATTGTAATTTCTTTTTGATTCGAAGTGGAATGCGTATACCGGCGTTCTAGATGAAACGAGCGATGGGAAAAATAGTGATCAAACTGCCACTGACTGTTATCGAAGCAGATTATACTGATTGTATTCAGTCGTCACTGAGCGAAAATGCACCGGTTCCATCACCCTCGCGAACGTTCTGGACATTTTCATAGCCCATCTTCACGAGCGAAAGTCCGAGATAAATGAGCACAAACGCCAGTGCAATCTGTGTTGCCGCAGACAACATCTGAACAGTCGTTGCCTCAGCCATCCATGCATCATCAAGGAATTTGGTATAAATGTTGCTGTAGAAAGCGAGCCAAAGGAGTCCAGAGACAGTGATACCAACCATCACAGCCATCGGACCGCCGGTGCTGAGTAGCTGTTTTGACTCATCCCAGTTAGCAAGCCAAACGGTTGCGGTGAGAAGTGCAAGTGCTGCAAGAAGCTGATTTGCACCACCGAAGAGTTGCCACAGCGTTGCCCACGATCCGCTCGCAATAAGAACATACGCAGGAATGGTTTGGACTGCTGCATTGCCATATCGGTCAGCAGCAAAGGACTGAACGGATGACTCTGGTGTTCCAATGATTTCTTCCATCATATACCGACCAAGACGAACCGCTGTGTCGGTCGATGTCAGAAGGAAGCTCACAAGCACTAGTGCCATGAAGGGAGCACCGAAGCTCGTTGGAATACCGAAACTTGTGAGCAAGATCCCTCCGCCAGTCGCGAACGTTGGGAGTGCAAGACCGATTCCACCACCAACATCGGGTGCAACAAGCGCAACGGTGACAAGTGCGACCGTCGCAAGAAGTCCCTCACCAAGCATACCACCGTACCCAATTGCTCGGGCATCACTTTCACGACTGATCTGCTTTGCTGTCGTTCCTGAGGAGACAAGTGAGTGAAATCCACTGATTGTCCCACAAGCAATAGTGATGAATAGAAGCGGGAACAGCGGCGCACCATTTTGCCCAACAAATCCATAAAACGGAGCGAGACTCGTTGTAAGTGGTTGGTTTGCGGTCCCAAGAACAGTGCCAACAATGACAGCTAGAAGCGCACCGCCAACACCGGTGTAAAGCAGGAATGATGAAAGGTAATCACGAGGCTGCAAAAGGATCCACACCGGAAGCGCACTTGCGATAGCGCCATAAACTAATACAATCGGGATCCACGCTGCAGTGTTCGCACCAAAGGCACCTGCGGCTGGAAGCCAGGATGGCTGTGAGCTTAACAGGACAATGGTCTGTGCAGGATAATCACCAGGAACGAGCGCGAGTGGGTACTGAATACCGACCCACACGCCAGCGAACATCAGACTGACGAATATAGCTGTTCCAGCGATAAATGGAAGGTCAAATTGGTAGAGCCATGCACCAAGCAGGACGGCAAGACCGATGTATATCAAGCTCGCAGTTGCTGCCTGGGGGTATGCATTAAATACAATTGCAACGACCAAAGCGAAAACAGCAACAACAAGAATGATAGTCAAGAACGCGAACCACAGGAGCATGTTTTTGCCCCGTTCGCCAACATACTCACCAACAATATATCCAATAGACTTTCCTTCATGTCGGAGACTGGCTGACAGTGAGACAAAATCATGAACGCTTCCCATCAGTGGATTACCGATTGCAATCCATGCAAGTGCTGGGACCCATCCCCAAAGAACCCCAGCAGTGATTGGACCAACAATCGGTGCACCTCCAGCAATACTCGAGTAATGATGTCCGAGTAACACCGGCTTTGCAGACGGGACATATTCTTGTCCATCTTCATACTTATGTGCCGGTGTCTCACGACTGTCGTCAAGATCAACGAACTGTGAAAGATACTTTGAGTATCCAAGATATCCAACGGTGAATAGTGCCAATACTGCGACAACAAGCCAAATGATTTGAACCATGTGTCAAGCCCTCAAAGCATCGTAATGTGGTGTTCCTGTATAATGCTAACGATTGATAATTGGATATACAGAGCAGTTCACAAAACCATTAGACCGATGAGACATTGCTTGATGCTGCTTCATCAATATCGATTGCCAGTTCATCTGCGACCGTTTCAAGTATCGTACCTTTTACCTCTGAGACCCGGGTTTCAATCTCAGCAACGACCGGTGGGTCAAGAGTTTCGTGAAGTTCAGCCAACCGCTCGCGTTCTGTTGCAACTCGATTACGAAGGAAACGTGCTCCACGACCATTCTCATCGGGGTCAGGTTTAGGGGTAAGTCGATTCACCGCAAGTCCACGAATCTCAAGGTCGTATGATCGGAGCTCTTCGATGGCACGTTGGGTCTCCCGAATGGATAGTTCATCAGGGTTTGCAACAAGGAAAAAAGCCGCATCTGACCGAAGGGTCTCACCAGCAAATTCAAACCGTTCTTTCCGTGTTGTAAGCCTATCAAGAATCGGATCACCATCCATTACACGACGCGGTTCCTCATTCCCGATTGCAGCACGCTCATACAGATCAATCGATTGCTCGCGCTTGTATGCAAGTCGCTCAATCCATCCCTCAAGCATATCAGGCAGTGAAAGCAATCGAAGCGTTCCGCCTGTTGGAGATGTATCGAAAACAACGCGATCATAGTTGTCAGAGTTTCGCATCACATCGATAAACCGATCCATGAGTGCTGCTTCATACGCGCCTGGTGTCTGATGTGCCATTTCAATTTGACGGTCGACCTCATTGACCATCGCAGGGCTCACCTGATCACTCAATGCTCGTTTTGTTTCCATTAAATGTCGCTCAGTTTCAGCTTCAGGATCGATTTCCATCGCATCAAGATTGCTCACCCCCTCGACAGCAGCCGGTTCATCTGTGAAATCCTGATCAAAGACATCTGATGTACTGTGTGCTGGGTCCGTTGAAACGATGAGTGTATCAATATCGGCGCGTGCACATTTCAGTGCATACGCTGATGAGACGGTGGTCTTTCCAACACCACCTTTGCCGCCGAAAAACACGTGGGTGCGCATACGGTGTATCAGAAGTGATACTGCTGTCCTTTTCGTTCGAGTAGCGACCCCCGGTTCCACATTCGTCTCTCCCATGCGTCAAATTCATCTTCGAGATACGGGAGGAGTTCTGCGGTGTAATATGACACTGGCGATGGAATACCAAATGCCTCAGGAAAGCATGCAAGCATAAATGTGTCTTCGGTATCCTCAGCCTCTTTTTCAACTTTCTCATACGCAGGGTGTGTAATGAGTCCATGATAAAGCCCACGTAGCCAATGTCGAAGCTCCGCTCGGTATCGTTTTATGTTGGTCGAAAGTGACATATATCTACTGTAGATACTCACCAGGCAAGAATCTCTGGGTTAACACGTTCAGAAGAGTGTAATAGAACTGATACATCATGTGTGTAAGTGAGTGTATACGAACACACGCTGAAGTGACCGTGGTATAAACGTATACTATGTCGGACACCTCAGTAGAAACTCCCGTGACAATCTTAACTGGAAGTCTTGGTGCCGGAAAGACAACCTTACTTAATCAATTGCTTGCAGAATCAGATGATCGCTCTATTGCTGTATTGGTTAATGATATGGGTGAATTAAATGTGGATGCGGATCTGATAGCCGAACAGTCTGCGCTCACCGAAAGCAATGATGCCGTTGCTGAACTCTCAAATGGCTGTATTTGCTGTGAGCTCCGTGATGATCTTGAGCGCGCTGTGGTCCGACTTGCGAGTGATTATTCCTTTGATCATCTTGTCGTTGAACCATCAGGGATTAGCGAACCAGCACCTGTTGCACGGTTATTCACTGGAGGTTCTTCGGCAGCTGCGCGATATCAGGTTGATGCTGTCGTTGCCGTTGTTGACGCCTCTCAGTTTGTAGAGATTGTCGATGAAGGTAACATATCAGATGATGAGATACTCAAAGAGAATGCTGTAGATAATACTGAGGTTGATGAACAGCCACTTTCCTCACTGCTCGTTGAGCAGGTTGAGTTTGCGGACGTGGTCGTCATAAATAAAATCGATCTTGTGGATAATAAACGGCAAGCAGATGTCACAGAGATCGTCGAGACACTTCGACCAGACGCGAAAATTCTCACAACAACATACAGCGAGGTCAACCCGGGGATACTATTTAATATCAATCGATTCGACCCAGCAACGGCTGCAGAGCGAGCGGGATGGAAGCAAATATTGAACACAGCACACGATGAGAACCCTGACGAAAACACAAAACACAGCATGGAGGATACTCATGATCAAAGCCATCTGCGTGCAGATAGTAATCACGTGCACGATCACGGTCATGCGCATCCAGCAGATAAGTATGGAATTAATTCCTTCAGTTATCGACGCCGCAGACCATTTCACCCCAGCCGTATTGCTGCAGTGCTAAGTGACCTTCCGGCGAGTGTTATTCGATCAAAAGGTCATCTCTGGGTTGCCGGACGGGAAACAGCACAGTTAACGTTTAGTCAAGCAGGTCCGTCGGCAACCATCTCAGTAACGGGTCGATGGATAGCAAGTCTTCCAGAGTTTGAGCAGAATGCATATCGAAATAATCGCTCTGAACTTGAGTTTGAGTGGGATGATGAGTGGGGTGACCGGCGAACAGGATTGGTGTTCATTGGTCGCGATATCGACTCAGAGGCACTGATTGCCCAACTTGATGATGCAGTTGTTACCGACACAGAGTTCGAAGCGAGTCGCTCATTGAGTGGACTCGAACGATTTCCAACGGATCCCGACGAAGAGCTCGTTCTCGCCGGACCAACAGTGAACTAACGTGGCGAGGATCAATTATCTATTAGCCGTTTCAATGAGCCTGAAAGAATATTCCGAGCTTATTTAACAGGCGCACCCGGTTGAACTTGGTGAGCGTTCGAGTGTCATCGTCTCATTACACTCTGGACAGTCCGGCGTCGTCGTCTCATCGATATCACTCGCCGGGATCCGCTCATTGCAATCGTGACACCAATATGCTCCTCGGGATGAGTCATCTGTTCCCCGATTTGGGGATTCCGTTGATGCCTCAAATGTGTCGATAAGTGTACTAATTAATCCCATGATTATCAATTATATTTGCGAGAGAAATATAAATCCCGTCCGTTCGTTCATATAGAATACACAAGCGCCTCAAAAGGGAATCGATTGGAGGTTTATTATCGGATGCGAAATCAAGTATATCGATGATCTGGACACAAACGGTCCTGATAATCGCACACTGCACCATCTTATCAAGCAATCATCACAGCAGCAATAAATGCAAGTATAATGAGTATCATACAAAATGCAATTCCGCCAAGACAGAGGCGATGGAATCGAACTCCTGCAGAGAGACTCTCCTGCACTGCCGGATCAACGGTCCAGATGAATCGCCGATATGCCCACAGTGACGTAACTACTGCAAGTATCACGCAAGCAAGGAGGCCCTCTGTCCATGGTATCCCAAATAAATCAAGATACAGTGGTCCAAATGAAAGACATAATAACCAGGTTGACCCGGTAATCACAACGAATGGAATCGGGTCCACTATCTCACCGTGACGGTTCCTGATAAGATACTCATAATACGATTGTTTCATGTGACTGCAGTTAACCGGAGACGTGTCATAAGGTTGTCCAGTGAGATGTCGCATATTGAAATCGGTATGCGATATCAACACGCTGTGTAGAAAACTCTCAGAATTGATTACAGGTGTTCGACTCCACTTTACCCTCCGCTCGTTGAAAGATAATCGAAGGCTGGGATGCGGTCACACTACAGCGTTGTCATCCGTTCACTCCCACTACACTAGACTGGACGGCACAACATACTCTGTGTGTCCGATAATCAAGACGAGTACCAGAACACGATGTCTCCGGCTGTGTTCATCCACAGCACTAACAGTTGGTGGGACTGTGATTTTTGTCCCCGAAGCGGAACACGCAACCGGGCGTTTCAGGTGAACTGAGTGTGTGGGTTCGGAGAGAAACACTGGTCATATTAGCACCGACTTAGGGGCGTGTCGTCAGACATGGTTATGGAAGATTCAAGGCTAAAACGCCCTTCAGGGCGGGGATACAGCCGACAATTCCTCCACTAACCACGTTCGATGGCACTGCTGGATATTCCACACTCAGTCGTTACTCCTACTATGCAATTTCTCATAACTGGTTATGAACACAGTCTGATGCTGGAGACCACTCGTACCTATCGGGCGAAAATCGCCAACCACTCTCAGGTGAGTGACGACCTCGACCAGTGTGGGTTCTCTGCATCAAAACTGTGGAACGTCGCCCGATACTACACACAAGGTTGGTGGGATGAAGACGGGGAAATACTCGACGACGGCGAACTCAAATCCGAACTCAAGGAACACGAACGATACAGTGACCTACATTCTCAGTCAACTCAGCGAGTTCTCGAAGAACTTGCTGAGTCGTTCACCAGTTGGTACAAAGCACGCCAACGCGGAGATGAGGACGCCAACCCACCCGGCTATCGCAAACACGGCGACGAACACCCGCGCTCCACCGTGACGTGGAAGCAGAAGGGCATCAAGCACGATTCCAAACACAACAAACTCCGACTGAGCAAGGGCTTCAACCTGAAGAACCACCGCTCAGACTTTATCTTGTGTGAGTACGAGACGCGACCGGACGTGACCGTGGAGAACATCCACCAAGTGCGAGCTGTGTGGAACGGCGACAACTGGGAACTTCACCTCGTCTGCAAGGTCGAGATACCTGTTGAGGACGTACCTGGCGAGAAGACGGCGGGTATCGACCTTGGCATCAAGAACTACCTCGCTATCGCCTACGACGACGGTGAGCCAGAGTTGTATCCGGGGAATATGCTGAAACAGGACAAGTACTGCTTCACCCGCGACGAGTACGATACCGAAGGCGAGAATGGCCCGTCACGCCGTGCCCTTCGTGCCCGTCAGAAACTCTCACGCCGGAAAGACCACTTTCTGCACTCACTCGCCAAGCACGTCGTAGAGCGGTGTATCGACCACGAGGTCGGACGCATCGCCATCGGTGAGTTGAGCAAGATTCGTGAGGACGAGAACGGTGAGTCTCGGAACTGGGGTCGAAGTGGAACCAAGAAGCTCCACGGTTGGGAGTTCGACCACTTCACCACGGTGCTCGAATACAAGGCTGAGGAACACGGTATCCTCGTTGACCGAAAGAGCGAGCGCGACACGTCGAAGACGTGTTCGTGTTGTGGTCGGAAGTGTGACTCAAACCGTGTGGAGCGTGGTTTGTACGTGTGTAAGTCGTGCGGTACAACGATGAACGCGGACGTAAATGGTGCGGTGAATATTCGCAGAAAGATAACTCAGAATCCTCCCACAGGGGATATGAGTAACGGTCGTTTGGCACGGCCAGTAGCCTACCTGTTCAACCAAACCTCTGGGTCGTTCCACCCGAGGGAACAGGTGGGTTGCAAATCTTAATATCCCAACGCTCGGGAATCCTCGCCCTTCAGGGCGGGGAGGATGTCAATTGTGTGAACTACCCCACCAGGGGCTTCCTGTTTCTATGACGCGCTTTCCATCCACAACCTCGGAACTACCCGACGAGCTAACCGATCAATGCAAGTAGGACACGCTCCACGTCCCGTCACGATTTGTCACAAAGGTAGAATCGATCTCGTTTGCGAAGTCTGAGATTGGTGTCCTCACGTCGGGAGGATAGTCTGACACCGAAACAAAGCTCTAATCTCACCAGGGGAGAGTCAAAGACACAAACGCAGAAGCTTATGAGAATTCAGCTATTAGATTAGTCGTTTTCTCTCACCAAGTAACTCAAGCTGAGTGTATGATATAACGCAGAGGAGACAACCGCCTGTGGCAGGCGATATTTGCGGGGATACGCCGAGTAACGGCGACGAAATAACATAAGTGCTCATACAATTATCCTTCAATTATGGAAACGAGTTCAGACGGGGATCCGCGAGTGCTCTTTGTAATGAACATTGTGCTCTCTACAATCTTTGGGACCGGTATCATCTGGGGTCTGAGCTTTATAGAGATTGCAACGTTTTCATTGATCAATATAGCTTCATTAACACTCATCATTGCGGCTGTGACGTATGCGATTGTTATGTAACTAACAGAACTCTGAGAGCACAGTAGAGTGCGAAGTCGATATTCAGAATCTTATCATTTTCTCTACCCACCAGCATAGATTACTGAATATTGGGATATTTCGGCTTACAATTTCCCTACTTTTTTGAGTGGAATAACTCCGGGTTATCTATTGACGATCGCTCGCCGTATCGGTTCACCTCGACACAGAGAGCAGGCAGAGTATTTCCGGGCTTGACCCCAAAGCAATTCACATAACATGACTCATACACGGACAGACCACGCTTGATCTGATTCATGTTACGCTTGGATCACAGCACAGTCACGTCTTGCTCACCTGTGCGGTCGAGGGAGGCGTTCTATTGTTTGGATTTATCGAATTTATTCTCTCGCTGAACAACGTCGCACCTATGCGTCGTACTAAGTATAAAACTACTATAATCTGATAAACTGGGCAGCGGGTGAGTGATGATCGTAATAACCCCGGGAGTTATGATGATGGGCAATCCGGATTTGGGCAGGATGACTATTGAAGATCGAGACGACGCGTATCTCATTACGCATGCACTTGCAAAGGACACGCTCTCTCAGCTTCGGGATATCGAAACGGCACAGGTCGCCTTCCGTAAGGGACTGGTTAAACTTGGGCGGATCTGTGGATATGAGATCATTGATGGCGCCATGGAGACTGAGTACGCACATGTTCAGACACCACTGACGGAGACGACCGGAGAGCGAGTGAGTGGACTCGAAAACATTGTGATCGTCAATGTTCTTAGAGCCGCGACGCCATTCGTTGAAGGATTATTAAAGGCTTTCCCGCGCGCGAAACAGGGTGTGATTAGCGCAGGACGTAATGAAGCCGCTGGGATGGATCAAGATGGTATGTTCCCAATCACTATTGATTATGTTAAGCTGCCAGAAATTACTGCTGATGACACCGTTGTTGTCGCAGACCCCATGCTTGCCACCGGATCGACGATGTGTGCAGTATTGGACCACGTTGATGATGCCGCAGAGAGTGACCCAAAGAATCTCTTTGTGCTCTCTGCAGTATCAGCTCCAGAGGGACTTCTTCATGTTGGATCGGAGTTCCCGAATGCAGATCTTCTGACTGTCGCAATCGATGACTATCTTGATGATGATGGGTATATCGTCCCCGGATTAGGGGATGCAGGGGATCGAGCCTTTCGAACGGTCTAGGATATCCTAAACTGGAGTTCAAATACTCGCGGTATTAAACGGAATCTATCATCATAGAATAACTGGAGGACTCCTATGTGACTGCGACTGCAACTGTAACCGCAACGATAACCACTATGGTGATTGTAACCGCAGCCGCATGAATACAACAACAGGTGTTGACAGCACTGATAATTGTTGATGCGACCCGAGACAAGCTAACGTTGAGCTTATTGGATACGTCCTGCATCGATAGCGGAGAAGGCACAAACCCAACTTAGGCACATCAGGTGTCTTAGATAAATTACGTGGAGTCGAGTGTAAGGAGTAAATTACTCACGCTATCATACTCACAGCTTCGTGTGACATCCTCCCGGTCTCAAGACGGAAGGAATCCCACAGCACCGCACCGCTTCGCTTGGTTGGGAGTGGGAGTGTTGGGTTTGGGTTTGCAGACTCTAAATACCAATCCTAATACCAAGCCAAGCCAGGACACCGTTAGAATCGGTGTGTGTCCGGTCACTGGGCAGTCTCTTGGAAGTGACAAATCCCCGCCTCGCCCCCGCCACCGGTACTCTCCTCCTCAACCGAGACGAAATCCCTGTATTGTTTGTATCACAAGAGCTTCCGTCAGTGTCACCGGACTCGAAGTTACTTCCATCGTTGACGAGAGCCCCAATGGTTATTATTTGATTCCCCGAAGGGCACACTCTGTTCTAAAGTGGGTGGACACTCACAGTCATACTCGAACCGCCACCTGTCGGGCACTCGGCTCCATCGGGGTCAGAACCGATGTGCCAACACTAACACTCACAGATACACCGCTGTCCAACAAAGCCGTTCGGAATCCCCCACTGTGACGGCGCGTATCCACAGCCTCAGTGGGATTGCGTCTGTTCAGCGTATAACAACCCCTTTGTTTCAGTTAGAATGTCGCCTCTGTCTGTGCATTTACCATCGAATTGAAAGGATTGAGTCGCTCCACAATTGGATAATTAATCACTATTGTGAGAAGTATTCTGATAACCTCACTGAAGCGAGCGCACTCATTTGATACCGATAAGTAGCTGATAGAGATATATGATGTAGATAGCTTACCTTCTAAATCAAGGTACTCATGAGTACATTTCAATTTCAAGTGTGGTCTTAGAGAGCAGCTATTTATCAATTGTTGCCCGTCCACTAGTTGCACTTTGAATCCGGTCACAAAGTGTTGCTGTCTCGGCGAGGGGAATGTCAACACGAAAGCTAACAACGGTCTCATATGACGCTTTAAATTCAACATCAGCACTGTTCAGGATACTACGAACGGTCCCAGAGTCGTCGTACTCAACTGTGACGGTGATATGCTTATGTGGCTTTGTTTCGACGACATCTGCCTTCTTGATTGCATCAGAAACAACACGGCTGTATGCTCGTGTGAGTCCGCCAATCCCAAGATTTGTGCCCCCATAGTATCGGATTACTGTCGTAATAACATTCTGAAGCTCTTCCTGGACAAGAACATTGAGTGCGGGCTTTCCTGCTGATCCCGCCGGCTCTCCATCATCGGATTGATATTCTCGCAGGAATGATCTGATGGTTGATTCAGAGTTTGTTCTCTCTGTAGTACTATCAGTTGTGGCAGGCACGCGGTATGCGGGGACGACGTGTGTTGCATCGGTATATTCATTTTCAATCATCTTAATGAACCTTTCAGCCTCAGTTACCGTTTTAACCGGAGCGATTACTCCAATAAACTCTGATTCACGAATGCTGAATGAAGTACTTCCGCGGGTTTGTACCGTTCGAAATGATTGAGTATCATCGCCAGGTGGGGAGGATGATGAATCGGTCATATATTCATGAAACGGTGGATATGGATGAAATGCCTCATGATCACGTTCAAGATCAAGACCCGAGGCTTCCTGTTTCAATGGCGCACTTTGCAGGTTCCACAAAGGAACTGATGAAGAGTGCAGTCTCCGCAGGCGTGAATTCGAATTCTCCCATTCCTATTTGATGATGATGACGAAGCGTCTGACCGCCTTCGTTTTCGGACTCAAAGCCAGGTAATGAGCGTGTCGTCACAGGAATTACTCCGTTTGTTTGCCTCAGAGATTACCGGACTCAGTTCTGGAATCGATATAAATCACCGAGATACTCTCTATAGCAGTCGGTGGCAATCTGACCACTGTGTCTCTCCGAACCCACACTTACTTCAACTGGAACACCCGGCGGCGCGTTCCGCTTCGGAGACAGAAATCACAGTCCCAACAATTGATAATACTCTGTGAGTAATTGGGTCTGTCTATTGAATAAACTATTTTTTTCTCAGAGGTGAGACTAATATTCCATTCAATCAAATAAATCGGAATTGGTCCGTCTCAGCACAATTTGATACACATCCTAATTGATTGACGCTAGGTGTTATAATCTGAGAAAGCACATCGACATATTTTAATTGAAATTGATAAAGGAAATTCAAGCGAGTGAAATGCGGTAGACGAATGAAAGTTCGGTGAGCTCATTTACTAATTCACCAGGAATGGGGTCATCAGTGACAATATACAATTTCGGATCATCGGTAAATTCAGGATCCTCGCTGATCGTTTGACGGATTGAGATATTTCGGTCAGCAAGTCGGGTCGCAATGGCAGCAACGAGCCCAGGTTGATCGGCATTATTTACCTCAACGATGAGCGCCGAGAGATTGAGCACAGGAGCAAGGTCCATGAGGCTTGGAATTGAAGAGATATTTTGGAAAATACGCCTCAGTTCATCATCATTGAGAATCGCCGTCGTCGTTGAATCGACGACTCGGCGGTCAACGTCAACCTCACGGGCAATACCCGTATTTGGAATTTCGATTCCGCCAGAAACGACCCGACCCTCATCATTGACAGAGAATCCGCGTTCAAGAAGCAATCGAATAACAGCTTGCTGGCTTGGACTTTCTTCGAACTTCTGCATAATCTCATCAAACATATTATTCACTCTGTAGGGATTCACAAAAGAACTAGTGTACATGTCCGGGGCTGTGTTGGAGCTTCTCCAGCCATTAATATTCGAAACTCAATTCAACAGCGTAGACACTGATGACATCTCTCATCATAACCGGCGAGGCTTCCTATTTTGTAGGTGATATATTCCCGGTCTACGATGCGAGTTGAGTTTCTCTTTCGTATTGCACATCCAGCTCTCGTCGCCGAGCAGATATATCGATGGGTGAGTCACATAGTGGCTAGCTTTATGATTGCTGTGAGGGCTGGGAGCTATTTTCTGACGCATGTTTTCTATCCTGTGACAATCGGCATTTCCAATCAACCCGCATGACGAGCAGATCATGACACTCTCGTCTGAGAGTTCGTCGCCTGCATCCCCAGATGCGGTCTGATATCAATTATACAATGTTCAATATTCTCGGGGCAAAATCACCACAGATCTGCTGGCTGTTCCGCACTTGGACAGAGCCACATAGGCTTGAGCGCCCTCAATCATCATACGGAGACTCTATCTGCGAAGCTAATTACGGAGCTGGATGAACAGTGAATATCCATATCTGGTCTGACATCAAGCAAGGGACTGAGTGGGATTGTCAGATTCACTCCTGTCGGAGAACAGAGAGTCCATATTGAGAGCAAATGCACTTGCGCTGATACATCAAAAATTTAATACATAAACTCAATTTGAGTGATCCTGGTGTTACTATAGTGTGCCTTTCGTGCTCGGGGTATCATCTCGTCGAGGGTCAACTTGTGTTGCCTCATCAAGCGTCCGCGCGAGTGACTTAAACAGTGCTTCGACCTCGTGATGTGCGTTTACTCCCTCAACAGATGCATGAAGTGTTATCTCTGAATGCATTGTGAATGAATATGCAAAATGTCGCGCCATATCACTAGTGAACTCACCAATCTGTGGTTGTGAAAAGGAACCTGAAAATTCAAAGTGTGGGCGACCACTAATATCAACTGTCACTGTTGCGACCGCCTCATCAAGCGGCACTGATCGATCAGCATAGCGGACAATCCCTCGTTTCTTGCCAAGTGCTTGATTAAACGATTTCCCAAGAACGATTCCAATATCCTCGACAGTATGATGATCATCAATAGTGAGGTCACCATCACAGCGGACGGTCAGATCAAACAGTCCGTGTTTCGCAAACGTTTCAAGCATATGATCAAAAAATCCAATTCCCGTATCGATTGCTGCCTCCCCATCACCGTCGACTGCAAGTGTCACATTAATCGTTGTCTCAGCGGTTTCACGTGAGATTGCGACTGTTCGGTCATCTGTATTTGCGCCAGTTGATGATGTCTCCATATCCTCAGTCATACTCCAGTTTTGTTATGAGTCTGTATCATCGTTCCGTCTTTCTATGCTGTCTGGGTTATCGAAATTGGAGGTTAATAAACGTAGACGATGTGAATGAGGAGCGTGTGTTAGAAATCCTCTCCAGGACCGCCATGATCAGCCATAGATGCGATTAGTTTTGGGTAATTAACTCAGTCGCGCTTCGATAGGCTCGGAATTGGAATCACTCTCTAGTGCCTCCATCGATTACTACCTAAATTTCGAGGGCAAGGGGATGTTGGCTGGTTTCAACTCTGAGTTCCGCCTGACTGGTCGGAGCGAACAGATTGCTGTCGGGAGGCTCAACAGGGTCACTCTTCGAGTCCGTTTCCAGCTTCGTAGGAGAATACCTGCGTTTTCAAGCGCTTTCAGGGATCTGTGATTGCTGGTGTGCGATTGAGACCAGCGGTCTCTGTAACGCGGTAATAAATATAATATCGTCGGCAAACCACATCATCGATACCAGGCTTGGATATTCTGTGTGACTACTCGAAATTTGGTATTGTACAGATATCACATATCATACGGTCGTCTCAATTTAGATGTTAGATGTCCACCGAGCAAAATCCTCAATCACACTCAACTAGACGGGTTCGATGTTTTGTAATCGAAGAGATGATTTCAGAATCGATATATATGATTCTCTTTGAGATTACTCCATATTGACATCCTCCTCCGTCTGAAGGCGGGAGGAATCCTACGGCACCGCACCGCTTCGCTTCGCTTGGTTGGGAGTGGGGGTGTCAAGTTTGGGTTGAGGTTTAGGTTTGCAGACTCCAAATCCCAAGATCAAGACCAAGCCAAGACACCGTTGGAACCGATGTGTGACCGGTCACTGGGCAATCTCCAGGGAGTGTCAAATCCCCTTCCCCGCCCCCCGCCCCCGCTCCCAGGACTCCTCTCCTCACCCGAGGCGAAGTCCCTGTGCTGGTTGTGCCACAGGAGCTTCGGTCAATGTCAACGGACTCAGAGTTACTTGTCTAATGAGGAGAGCCCGATGCTTGTTGTTTGATTCCCACATGGGGCACGCCCTGTTTCCAACGTGGGCGGACACTCACAGTCATACTCGAACCGCCATCTGTCGGGCACTCGGTTCCATCGGCGTCAGAACCGACGTGCCGGCACTCGCACATACGCTTTTGTCCAGCAAAAACGGTTGGAGACCACAGTATGACGGCGCGTATCCACGCCGTGAACAGGCGTGGGATTGCGCCTGTACCATCTATAATTCTCATGTTACAATCATGAGTTGATGCGGAAGGTAGTGTGTTTGTCCAATATGTATAGCAGTTACTGGTACTATGAGTTTTTTGTCAATGTTTGAAGCGGAACGCAGAAAACTAGCGTTTCAGCTCAGATGAGTATGGTGTCAGATACAAATATTGATTACATTGTCAACGACTGATGGGAAGAAAGCCAGCGCAGTTCGAGTATATTGAATAATCATTGGGTTAATCAGATTCGCATATCTTCATTGCATCGGCGAGGGTGAATTTATCTTCATAGAGGGCAGTGCCGACCACGGTTGCTGCTGCGCCGGTCGTCTGTAGCGTCTGGATGTCATCGAGTGATGCAACCCCACCAGAGGCAATAACCGGGATATCGACTGCATCGACGACACGGGCGGTGACAGTTGATTGCACGCCCTCAAGTTTACCCTCAACATCAACATCAGTAAAGAGAATACCGCAAGCACCATAATCGGCAAATCGAGTTGCAGCGACCGCAGGGTCAACGCCAGTTGACTCCGTCCATCCTGAGACGACCACTTCACCATCTGCAGCATCAAGACTCACAATAATACGATTCGGATATAATTCGGCGAGTTCAGCGACAAGATCAGGATTTTCGATAGCCGCGGTACCAAGGATAACTCGGTCAACACCACGATCAAGCAACGAAGCAGCGTCATCGACCGTTCGGATACCTCCGCCAAGTTGAATTGGAACATCAACAGCGTCAATGATAGCATCAACGGCAGATGCATTCATTCGCTCGCCCTCAAACGCACCATCCAGATCGATGAGATGAAGCGTCTCAGCACCAGCCTCAACCCATCGCTTTGCTGCGGTGACAGGGTCACCGTACTGCGTCTCCGTTCCTCGCTCACCCTGTACGAGTTGAACGACATCACCATCCTGCATATCTACGGCTGGAATAACCTCGAATGACTCGAACAGCGCGGACATCAATATGAATATGTATTGATTTGACCAGAACCTAAATACATCGATAGAGAGAAAAATTGAAACTGAAGTGATAATATATTTATATGATGATTACACGTTCCTTTCTGCAGACAGGATCGGAAGTAAGTGGACTCTTCGATAGAGAAATCGTCTTCAGATCACGGGTGTTCGAATCAGAGACTCATGCGTGTCTCGTTTCTGCTTGTTATAAAGCTGGCATCATCACTGCTGAGAGTCGCATCCAAAAGGATGTTTGAAGCCTGAGGAACGCGTAATCGTGAACTCCTTGTCGAAGAATCGAATCCCCTCAGGGGTTAGAGGAGATCAAATGAGAGTCCGCAATCGCTTTTAGGTCGGCTCATGAGCACTGAGGTATGAAGCTGTTCGGTTCGAGTGGTACTCGAGGGGTCGTCGGGGAGGGACTAACACCTGAGTTGGTATTGCAAGTCGCAAAGGCAGCTGGGACAGTATGGGAGGCTGACCAGGCTATTATCGCACGCGACACTCGGACAAGCAGTCGGTCGTTCGTCAATGCGGCTGTGAGTGGGCTTACAAGTGTCGGGGTTGACGTAATACGACTTGGTATCACTCCAACACCCAGTGCAGTCCATTATGCTGGGAAAACTGAGTGTCCGGGAATAATGATTACCGCATCACATAATCCACCAGAATACAACGGGGTGAAGCTCATCAGCGAGACTGGGATTGAAATTGGGGTTGAGGGACTCGAAAGAATCGAATCGTGTATTCTCAATGAGGATTTCACGACTGTATCATGGAATAACATTGGATCAGTAACGCGGACTGAGACAACGAATGATGAGTATATCGATGAATTGCTCACTGCGGTTGAAGAAGATGGGACTCATGAGATGATTGCAGATGCCAATCTGACAGTGGCAATAGACCCAGGACACGGGGCAGGATGTTTGACAAGCCCGCGGTTTTTTCGCAGGCTTGGATGTGATGTCCTCACAGTGAATGCAACACCGGATGGTCATTTTCCTGGTCGACCCTCTGAGCCAATCGCGTCAAATCTTACTGCGCTTCGCTCGCTTGTAACCACCTCGGACGCTGACATCGGCATTGCACACGATGGTGATGCCGACCGTGCTGTCTTCGTTGATGAACAGGGAGAACAAATTGCCGGTGAAGCATCATTTGCTGCACTTGCTGCGGCTGAACTCAATAGCACCAGCGCAGTTGTTGCTGCGGTAAATGTTTCACAGCGACTTGTTGATGTCTGCAACCGTGTGGATGCGACACTTGAATTGACTCCGATTGGGTCAACAAATATTATTACGAAAATCCAAGAGCTACAGAGGACAGGAGTGTCAGTTCCGGTTGCTGGCGAAGGGAATGGGGGCATCTTTTTTCCGACATTCCGATTGGTTCGTGATGGGGCGTATATCGGGGCAAAGTTCCTGCGATTAGTTTGTGATCACACAGCCAGCAGTCTAATTGAGCCATATACTGAGTATACAAATGTTCGAATCAATGTCGAATATGACTCTGAAAAGGAGCTAGAAGCATTGATGAGCGGTGCTGAGGAGTTTGCAGAGGGAGCAGATGTAACACCGACCACAATCGATGGGTATCGACTTGACTACGGAGACGCATGGGTGCTTATTCGACCGTCAGGAACGGAGCCGGTTGTGCGGGTGTATGCAGAAGCAAAGAAAAAAACGCGAGCACAAAGCCTCGCTGATGACGCTGCGGACAGACTTTCTGACGCCCTTGGTAATATCGATGAGCGGTAAATTCGGGTTCGGGTTCTGATTCTATTCGATAGACGCACATATCATGATAATGATCATATTATTTGATTAATAGATTCATATCAGTGATCGTGTACGGTCGGACAAACACAGGTTTCGAGCGAGCATAATCAGCATCTTCATGGCTTCAGGCCTGACTACTCGATATATGACTGTGTTTGTCTGAGTGCTTTCGTGAGACGATCGCGAGCATCAACGAGCGCATCACGTTCATCAGCCATTATTCCAGTCCGGAGTCGTTCGCGCTCGTCAGCATCTAGTTCGGTTTGTGCGCGAAGAGCAGTTCGAAGTCGGTTATATGTATCATGGTAGCTTTGATCCCGGATTGTCCGGAGATGAGCAATTGTTTTTTCACTCGCGAATCGTCCAAGTACTGATATTGCCTCACCAGTGAATTGACGAAGTGTGCCAGCAGTAGGCGGGGGTCGTTCAATCATAAGCGGGTCTGCGTCAAGACGCTCAAGAAATGTTTGATGCACCGCAACCGTCGTCTGTAGTAGCGCCGGGTCTGTCGCATAATGATCGAGTTTCGAGCCGGAGTATGATGCAAATTTCAATAATGTTGGAATTGACTCACTGGCATCGGGACTTTCACGAGCGAATCGTCTGAGATCAGGCGGAGGAGACTGAAATGGGACAAGTGGAAACGAATCAGTATATTCAAGAAAATCAATAACTGCTGCGGCTGATGCCGTTGCAACGAACTCATCGAATTCTGAGGTCAGTTGATCGTTATACGCCTCAATTGGATCTAGTAACTGCTCAACGGGGACATCAAAATCAACATCTGCAAACGCAAGCGCCTCATCATGGGTATCGATTACATTATTTATCTCGCGACGATGGAGTGTGACATTCCGACGAGCAGTTTTAACTGCGTCTGTCGTCTGGTTATATGACTCAAGTTGTTCGATGTATTTTTTTGCTGGAGTGAGATCCTCGCGGGCGGACGCAAAATCACCTTTACTGAGTCGACGACTGTCAAGTCGGTCTGCCGCGGTCTCAAATGCCTCTCTGGCTGGAAGGTCATCCGGTAACTCTTCGACGCAACCGAGGAACTTATCTTGGAATTCAACGTATGCTTGAAAATCACCTGTTCCGGTCGCTGAGTCGATGTATCGGTCGAGAAGTCCCGTTGCTCGGCGATATGCGTCTGCTGTTTCAACAACAGCATCATGCCCCGTGTCGTTAATCTGCGCTGTAATAGTCTCGTGTCGTTCTGCAGCGTCTTGTAACTCTGTCAGTACCGATTCAGTGGTCTCAAGCAGATCAATTACTGCATCTGAAGCATCATCATCAAGATCAGCAGTGGACATCCTCGCCTCCGTTATGATTCATACACCGTTTCTGGGTCAAAAACACGCTCAGTTACCTCTGTGCCATCGAGAGTACGGTAAAAACATGATTGATGACCTGTGTGACAGGCTCCGCCAGTCTGTTCGACAAGATATAATATCGTATCGGCATCGCAGTCGGCGCGAATCTCACGAATCCGTTGTATATGACCACTCGTTTCGCCTTTTTTCCACAATTCTTCTCGGCTTCGGGAATAATAATGTGCGTGCCCAGTCTCACGCGTGCGCTCAAGTGCCATCGGTGAAACGTATGCAAGCATCAATACCTCACCAGAATCAACATCCTGTGCAATCGCAGGCACAAGTCCGTCTGAGTTGAACGTGATTTCAATCTCAGCGTCATGATTACTCTCACTCCCAGTCACAGCATCGTCAGGCATCGAATCAATATCAGATGATTGCGGCCGATAGGTCTTGCGTCCGAGTAGTTGATATTTGCTTTTCGCTACTGATATCTGTTGGTGTCGTCTCGTAATATATCGATATTCATTCCTGTTTTTTACCATATTTTACTTTATCGAAATGACGAGGAGAAAACCCCGGTCTCCTTCAAGAGTCATGAAGGAAATAACTCCAGGTTAAGCTACCATTTACAACAAATTGAACGTGCAAGCTCAATGATGAGGCTCATACTATCGATGAAAATACAGTGAGCAGTCTGAACAATATATCACCGTAGACGAATGCAATAATTGTGCCAAGACAGACTGGGACGAGAAACGGAATCCCTGGGGAGACCCATACAACCTGTCGATCAGGAGCTGAAAGCAATGTCAATGCGTCTCGAAGCTGTGCCGATGAAGCTCCATATGCGCGGTGATTGACAGCCTCAAGAAATCCGGTAGCACCCCATAGGTCTGTCGAGTCAGGTAGATCAGACGCCGTCGAATTGGGGCAACCCGCGTTCATATGAGATCCACCAGGTGTTTTCTCCATCACAAAACAGTCTGAAGCAACGCTGACGGCACCATCGGTAGGGCTATATGTTTGACTGATACTCGCAGGGTCACGGTATGTCGTAGGCGACTCACGAATTGCACTGAGTGTCGTCCCGCGCCATCGAAGATACATTCGGAGCGCATCAAGATCAATTCCGTTTCGGGTGACACAGTCTGGCGTTTCAACCAGTTGTCCGTGTTCATTCTCCAGATCATCGATATTGACTGGTCGGGCAAAAAGTGCCGCTGGAAGCTGCCATGCGTGTACACGGATATTATGAATTATCAAATGCACTGGATATATCGCGGTGAGAAGGACTGTATTTGTTAGGATCGTCACCGAAAACACTCCTAGTGGGGTTGTTATCACAGGAAAAGACATGCCCAGGATCTGATAACTCGGGGCTGTGGGGATAACAATCGCGAGTGTCATCAGCGCTTTCGCATCTGCACCACCGAACCCACCGATAGCCCAGAATCCATACGAAAGTGGTATAATAATCAAACAACTGGTAGCAACGCGGAAAACGAACACAACAGCGACGGTGGTGTATGTAAAATTAAATCCTGAGAAATACACTGAGGCGTCCCAGATGAGAAGCATCACACCGAGCACAATGAGTGGTGGCCAGACATATGAAGGAAGGCGACGAGTTCTTACATCGCGCCATGCAGCCCAAATAAAAAGTGGGATAAGAACTAGTCGAAGGAGGTCAGAAACACTGGCAATCATACTGAAACCGCGAGGGGTGTGATATTGTAGTTTCCGCCTGTCAGTCAATGACAAAAAGAGAATAAATAGATTCAGCAGCATCAAATGTAATCCATCAAGAATAGTTGCTTCCAACGACGTTACGGATACGTGCTGCAGTGACCGAACCAACACCATCGACTGCTGTAAGATCATCTTCATTTGCTGTCATTACTTCCTCAACAGTGCCAAACGCATCAAGTAATGATTGTGCAGTAACAGGACCTATATCAGCGATTGAGGAAACAACATACTCTTGTTGTTCCTGTAATGTCTTTGCGCTTTTGTCTCCATGCACGCTTATATTTCGATCGCGTGAGGTCTGCTCACGGGTTGCGATTGTCTCGAGCATATCCGCAGTATCATCATCGTCGCGCGTTTGAAGAATACTCACATCAAAGTCGACTGCAAGCGATGCGAGTGCTCCTTGTATCGCACGTGGATCGATATTTCGCTCTGTATACAGTGTCACCAGTTCCCCTTCAAGAATGAGAACTGGTCGTCCATACGCTCGAACAAGATCACCGGTCTGTTCGAACAATGATCGATCACCATCGAGTAGTGTATCAAGGAAGTCAGTCGCTGATTTTCGCTCAACGGCAACACGGTCTGAGAGCACATAATCACCAACGGCAAGCGTTTCCAAACGAGTGTGAACAGCATCACGGGTCGAAAGACTCCGCGGAACTGTCGAGTCAAGTTCACGCTGGTCGATGACGATCTCGACGGTATCCTCGCTGAGGTTAACATTCGGTGCTGGAGGAGACTCGAAAACGTCGCTTTCTGTCTCAGTGTTTGTATGGGTGTCTTCTGCGGATGTCTCTTTAATCGACTGCGTCTCTTGATTTGTCTCTGTATTCGGAAGGTCGGCATCGTGAGGCCGAAAGTCTGTAATTCCTGATTGATTGTCTGCATCTGGATCTGTCACTGTCCGGTCGGGCATCTCAGTATCTGGTTTTGTCGTTGTTTCTGAGTCTTTGTTTGGTGATTTTGTGTCCGCTTCGGATGATGAATCATGATTGTATGTTGTCAGCTCTTCCTGTGGTGGGGCGATTGATGACTCAATATCATCGACAGACTGTTTGAGTGACCGTAATTCAGACTCCATCTTTTTCTCACGTCGTCGTGAAATCCAAAAGTACGCCTCATCTCGTGTATCCTCAGCAAGAAGGACGACCACACGTCCCTCGGTCTGGCGACCTGTTCGACCCTTTCGCTGTATTGACCGGATTGCCGTCGGAACAGGTTCGAAAAAGAGTACAAGATCAACCTCAGGAACATCAAGTCCTTCTTCTGCGACTGAGGTTGAAACAAGGACTTCGAATTCGCCTGCACGAAATGCTGTCAGTGTCTCTTGTTGTTCGCGCTGGGTCATCCCCTCAGAGCGACCAGTATCATTTTGTCCGACAAATCGTTGAACATCGAATGAAGTTGAAAGAAACTCGGTCAGCGCCTCAGCGGTATCTCGTGACTCTGTAAAGATGATTACGCGTTCACCGCCCTCGATTCCAAGTGTTTGTGCAAGAAGAATTCGGGTTTGAGAGAACTTTGGGTGTGTTCCATCAAATGACTCCGCAAGTTGCATTGATCGACGAACCTTCGGCTCAGCGATGAGTCGCTGACTCGCTTTTGAGGCACCTGATGACTGTGCCGCATTGCGCTGGCGTTCGAAATACCGACGAACGGATTCGACTGACTGCGTTTCGACGAGTTCAACAGCGCGGCGTAACTTCATAACCTCTGCATGCGTTGACATCCCAGCGTAACCATCTGAGTTGTCAGCGTCAATCAACTTCTGTAGTTTCCCTCGCATTTGATTCAGTTGTTTTTGTGAAACATCAGGCTGAGTCGTGTCTGCAATCCCAAGGGATTTCAGTTGCTGAAGTCGGTCACGAATAACATCATTGAGCGCATCTCGAATCTGGATAATCTCATCGGGCAGCTCAATATGTTTCCATTCAACGTCTGTTGTGTAAGTGTATTCATCTACATCCGCATCATCTTCTGTCATTACTTCAACCGCTGAGACACCGATGTTGTGACAGACGGTCACGATTTCTTCCTTATCACTTCCCGGAGAGGCACTCATACCGGTCACACGCGGATTTGTCGCGTCGTCGTGATATCGTTCTGCAATGTAAACGTACGCATACTCACCAGTCGCGCGGTGACACTCATCAAACGTCAGATGTGTAACTGAATGAAGAGAAATACGATTGCCGATGAGATCGTTTTCGATCACCTGTGGGGTTGCAATGACGACCTGTGCGTCATCCCAGAGTGCTGCTCGTTCATCAGGACTTACTTCTCCAGTAAATACAACAATATCCTCATCAGGAATCGTCAGCGCATTGCGATAAAATTCAACATGCTGACGGACCAGCGGCTTTGTTGGGGCGAGAAATAACGCAGTGCCACCGGTGGAATTGAGTCGAGCTGCTGTGACAAGCAAGCTTACTGTTGTTTTTCCGAGTCCTGTCGGGAGACAGATGAGTGTGTCCGTGTCGCGGGCAGTTCCTGCGAGCTGAAGCTGATACAATCGTTGCTCAATGAACGATGAGACAAGAAGCGGATGGTCCACATACGCGGAGTCATCGGTGGCAGCCATCAATATATGCTATGACAAGGAGCGACTAACAGTTATCGGTTAATTATCCGTCTGATGCTCGTCATTGTCGCCTCATAGCAACAGCAACCGGATGCAATGCAGGTATTTCACCAGACCGCTTGCACTCGATCCATCCACGAAACGATGATAACATGCGGAGCAGTGAGTGCTGCAATACCAACTAAGTAGAACGCAGCAAGAGATTCAATATCATTCGGTGGACGTGGGATAAGAACATACAAACCACCGAAAAAGAGGAGGGCAACAACAGTAAGGGGTGCTGCATCACGAGTAAACCGCCGGATAGCGGGACAAATGCGTGCTGAGTCAAGTGCCTGCCGAGATGATTGATCAACAATCGTAACTCGGGCGATGTGTCGCAGTGAGTGCCAAACGCAGAAGTAGACGCCCACAGCGAAAATAGGGGGAAGGGTAAGAAAGAACGCCCATAGCAAGCCGAGTTCACCGATATCAATAAGATACGGACCAGAGGTCGCACCAACATACACACGCCATGCACCGGTGAGAATGCTCACTGCAGTGAGACCGATAAGAACAGCGGTGACAACACTACGGGTTGGTGAGGAAAACAGAAATTCGATTGACATGGCGTTCACACTGAAGAGTTCAACAAACGCAGTGAGAACACGCTGATACGATGTAGGATGTGCAATCAGTGGAACAAGCATTGGCATCGCCCCTCGAGTGAGAAGCGAGAGCGCTCGTTCAAGCCGAGTTGGAAGATGATCGGCGTCGAGAAATGATAAGATTGCATAAACGTCACCCTGTCCCCAATGAAGTAACGTCATAAACACGAATACAATGGCAGCACTCACTGGAGCGAAGAACCACCAGCCGAGATAGATACCACCAATAACGATATATAATCCACCAACAGACAGCATTGACTTGACTGTGACTGGTGCGTTAACCGTTCGTGCTGGTGTGAGATGGTCAACAGCGCCATGTGGGAGTCCGAAGACAAGAAGACTCAGTGCAAACGGGAGATAGCGCAATCGTGGTGAGAGTGACGCAACAAGTGGTGCAAAGACGATGCATCCAATAAGTATGAGCCATACAGGAATGAAGACACTGCGTCCAAGGGTCTGACGGGTGGTGTCCGACAGTGACTCAGTTACAGCCATTCAGTTGACACCTCTGGTCCGATAGCATCTGGGTGATGATGCCAATAATCGATAATCCACTCAAATAAAATTAAGCCATATACGATGAGTATATTGGTTATAAGGAAAAATATGGCTTCCTCAATAGGGAGACCGAGAAGATCAATCCCGGTTGAGTACTGATTGGAGATTGTCCACACACCAAGAGCAATGGCAATGCTATCGATCATCCATAAATATACCGTTGGAATAGCAACGGCAAGTGACCACTCACGCCATCGTCGAGTAAGATATCCACCACCGACAATCCACTGAACCGCAACGATTGGACAGGCCCATGCTAAAATCGCACCGAGATAGAATCCCGATTCAACTGTGAGAAGCACAGTGCCAACAATAGCAAATCCAAGCCATACGAGGGCACCAAATATCCGAGGTCGGCGATGAAAGTCACCATGCCGGTATGTGGCATCAGGAGTGAGTGTTGTCACCCACAGTCCGGTTAGGATCGGCTGAAGAATAAAGAATAGATACTCACCGACTGGTGCCCTCCATATTCGAGCAAATATGTCACCTGGTCCATACCACCACACGCCGCGCTGAATGAGATAGTTGTCCCATGGTATCGTATATATCACTGCAACAACAGTCATGAGTGCGATTCCGACACGAACGACTCGACGAGTCGGAGTCGTCCCAAAGGCAAGGAGATATGCAAGTGGCGGGAGTGTAAATATGACATGAAACCCCGCATATGAGAGTCCGCTCACAGGTGGTGAAGACAGCAGCGGCGATTGCGGAGATAATGCATAGCTGAAATGTGGGCGGTTTAGCAATAAATGTAGTGTTACCCGACGAGCATGAGCAAGATTGTAATACAGTTGTTGTGTTCAGCCCAGAATACGTAATCTTGAATGCGAGTATCATGGATTTGTTCACAGCGTTACAGTCCTAAGAAACGAATCAGTCGTCACAAACTATCACGATCCGCCATAGCATATAAATCGTGAGAGGACAACATGTTATGTGGGTATGGCGACACCAGGCTCAGAAGCGACCTGGCTGTGGATTGGAACCATCGGAATGATACTGGGGACAGTATACTTTGGCGTGCGAGGACGGGGATCAGCCGATCCTGAACAACAGAGTTACTATATTATCACAACGCTGATCCCAGCAATTGCAGCAGCCGCCTATCTCGCAATGGCGACCGGATGGGGGGTTATTTCGATGCCACTAAGCGGAACCGGGGGAGTCAATATCTATTGGGCACGGTATGCTGACTGGCTCTTGACGACACCGCTTTTGATAATTGACTTAACATTAGTTGCAGGCGCACGAAAAGAGACGATATATAGGCTGCTCGTCATTGATATCATTATGATCCTTGGTGGACTCGCTGGATCAATAATGCAGCAGGGTGCCGTCGTGAGGATCGCATGTTGGGCAGTAAGTACAGCAGCATTCATTGTCCTGTTATATTATCTACTCGGTGAACTTTCAGAGCGTGCGAGGAACCGATCGACTGCGACTGGTACAGTATTTAAGCGACTCCGTAATATTACGCTCGGACTGTGGGCACTGTACCCGATCGTATGGATTCTTGGAACAGGCGGTGGCTTTGGTATAATCACTATTACGACAGAAATAATGTTGTATGTTATGCTTGATATTGGGACAAAGGTTGGATTCGGTGCCGTCTTGCTTGAGAGTCAAGATGTCCTCCAGGCTGCTGATCGCCCATCTTCGGCGAGTGAGCTAAAGTCACATTAGCGCTCGTGCGAATAACAGTGATAATTAACTAAACAATCTGTTCGCCATCGTCGTCGTACACCTCAATTGCATCAACTGGACAGACACGGGCAGCGAATTTCGCCTCAAACTCTGCATCGTCAGGAACCTCACGCTCAAACACTCCGTCTTCAACCTCATCAGCCTCGGCTAATTCAGCCTTTCCAGCGTTCATATTCTTCTCGAATGCATCCCACTCATTAACGCACTGAAACATTCCAATACATGTTTCGCGATTATATCTGATTCGCATATTTCATATCGGCGATGTAATAGTATAGTGGTAACGCTGTCAACCGCTCCGAGGTCGTATGTAATCCACAAGTCTCCACTTTTTGATATTATCGGGTATTATCTGACGGCATAAAAGCCCCGTTCGGTTCTCGGTGTTTTTAATGGTATTATCAATGCGAGGAATCGCCAAGATAACGAGTGATTTGCTCACTGGTGGCCAATCAGGGCGGATGAGGCATTGACGGAAATGATTCATATAAAAAACAACAGAAAAATTCTAACGGCGAAACGTAGTGGAACGTCGGACAGACCAGCATACTAGGACCGCTCAGAGGTATAGATACTGCCGTGTCGAACAGCGGTCTCTGAGCCACGGTGAGACGATACCAATCTTGAGATCACTCACGACAATCGCCAGCAAGCCGACTCAAATTCCGACCCCCTCGGTCAGCACCGCTATTCAACAGAGCAGTAGACACAACACTCGTGATTGTTGTATTCTCCTGATATTGCACGGTATGATCACGGAACTCTCGCTGAAGAGCTTATTTATCGCGTCGGTGTCTGAATCCGAAAAGATCATATCTCACGATTACGAGTTAACGACCCCACCCTACTTCGCTCACCCTGACGGGTTCGCTTGTTGAGGGTGGGGCTTATCAGTGGTCTCTTTCCCAACCCGTGACATCCATCACAGGTGAGGGCTGTACGCCCTAACTCGGCGTCACTGACCCTGACTTCGGAGTGTATTGACTGACACTCCTCCAACCAGACGGCTGATGACTACGCAGGAGATACAACTCCGCTATGTTCTTTGCCGTCGCAAAGTCACGCCGTGACTTTGCTGCCCGCCGGACGTGGTCCGGAGACCGCATTGTAGTCAGCACGGTTCTGCTTCCCGCACTGCTGACACTCAAACTCGTCCCGATGACGGTTATCATCGTGGACGTATCCGCACTCGTTGCATCGCTTGCTCGTGTTTTTCGGATTCACCGTATCCACGAACACGCCCCACTCTTGCTCTTCCGGCTTGTACTCGACAAACTGTGTCAAATTGCGGAACGCCCACATTGAGTACCAATCGATCTACGGGAAACGGTCTCGAATTCTATTGAGTTTCTCGAAGATGATGTCATCACACTTGTGTTCGAGGGCTTCTCTTACGATTCTGTTTGCGACCGAGTGCAGGACATGCTTCACGTACTCGTCTTCCCGACCGCTCACTTTCTGCGCGGTATGCTGACTGCGTGCCACACTCTTGAAGATTGCCACGAGTGTTCTCGAATTCGTGGCATGCGTGGTTGAACTCGCCTGCGCTGAAAAAACGTGCTGTGCTGGTGACGGCGATTTGGTTGACGCCGAGGCAACACCCAGAACCGTTTCGTTCTGCGTCATTTCCCCTTTCTCAGACTTTTCCTTGCGATATCCGAGGTGGAAGTACCACTCGCCGTCTCGGTGGTGAAGCGTGCTCTCTGCATACTCCTAGTCCTCGTCATCGAGGTACTGGGAATGGGAGCCGTCTTCCTCGCTTGGAAGGGCGAGGTCTGCTTTCACCCGAGAATGACCGCCCAACACTGTCAGCGATACTTGATTTTTTACCGAACATGGTGAGTGTTCGCCAGTCGTACGTGAGTGACTTCGAAGTGAACTGTGGCTGCGTTGCTCGTTTGCCTTCTTTTCGGGGTTCGATGCAGGATTGGATGCTGCTGGCACCCTCGTAACAGGCAAGAATCGAGTGCTGACTATTCAACCCTGTTTCTCGTTGTATCGTGTATTTAGTAATACTTCTGACACCAGACTGAGTGTGCTCATTCTCCCACGCGAGATTGGACACGATGGTGCACCCGTCGAGCTACTCTTCCACGGTGGCGTAGAGTAGCTCGCGGTCTTGTTGGATAGCCGTTCGACAGTGGTACTCAGTATCTGGTGCCATCGTCATTTTGTAGAAGTATGATTGATTATTGGATGCTGTGCTATTTGATTTCTTGACGTGGTTGTCGGGTTCCTCCCCTCTCCCCTCGAAGATGTTGAATTTGACAGATCGTATATCATCTTCGCGCGAAGACATCGTTACGCTGGGCGTGACTGCCCGCTAGACTATGTCTAGTGATGCGGGAATCCCGAGGGGTGAGGTGTCGCACTCCTAGCATCAATAGTCCAGGTCCCGCCCGCCGAGATTGCGAGCATCCGTCTTCGAATCACACTGGCTGGATGCTCGGAAGGACGAGGACTAAGACCGGGACCGGGAGTGTCAAGCCTGCCTCCACCGCTCAGGACTCCTTTACCCGGAGGAGGATGTCAAAGCTCAGAAATAATACTCCAATCGCTCTGTGATATATATAATGGAGATACTAAGCCGGTACTGACGGTACTAGTATTCGTGAAAGATACGCCCGCACTCAGCACACTTTATTTTTGCACTACGGAAGAACGGATTTGATTTGATAACTGGACCATGACAATCTGGACAAACACCGGTCGCATCACCATCTGCAACACGTGTTGAGAGATCTAATACGAGATCCTCAAGCTCTTCAATTCGATCACGTTGTTCCTCGACGGTATCTTGGAGTGCTTCGATGGATGCTTCCTGCTCAGCTGCCGCCTCAATGTCAAGGGTCGTCTCTGGCTCGGCTTCGGTCTCAGCTTCAGCTTCTACTGTTGTGTCCGTCCGTGTCGTTTCGTCCTCGGATTCAACTTCTGTCGTCTCATCTCCGCTCATAATTTTTTATTGGATAGCTAACCGTAAGTCTGATTTCGGATATTTGATAGTGCTCATCTGATTCCGCACACATGAGTTGTTCTCAGTCGATGTGGTTTCAGTCTGCAACTTTATTGTGTGTACCATCCAAATTTGGCATGTACTGGACTTAAAATTTATTGCCGGGTCGGCGAATATCGTTAAGTGTGAGGAGTACATACGATGTGATGCAATGTCTCAGCTGGCGCTGCAAATGAGCAGTCTCGGAGTAGAAGGCGAGGGCATATGGCTAGCCCTCGGAACAATTGGAATGTTACTTGGGATGCTGTACTTCATCGCTGACGGATGGGATGTCCAAGATCCACGTCAGAAGGAGTTCTACGTCATCACAATTCTCATTCCAGGAATCGCAGCTGCATCGTATCTATCAATGTTCTTTGGCTTTGGACTAACCGAAGTCCCATTAGCGAACTCGTGTTGTTGACGTGTATTGGGCACGATATGCTGACTGGTTGTTCACGACACCACTGCTCCTGCTTGACATCGGTCTCCTTGCCGGTGCAAGTCAGCGCGATATTGGTGCACTTGTCGGCATTGACGCATTTATGATCGTGACTGGTCTTGTGGCAACGCTGACGAAGGTCGTGGTCGCACGATATGCTTTCTGGACAATAAGTACGATTGCAATGGTGTTCCTCCTGTACTACCTTGTCGCTGTCTTCGGTGAGACAGTGAGTGATGCAGATGAGGACACGCGGTCAACATTCAACGCACTTCGAAATATTATCCTTGTAACGTGGGCAATATACCCAGTTGCATGGCTTGTTGGAACTGAAGGGCTTGCACTCACCGGTCTCTACGGTGAAACGCTTCTCTTCATGATTCTTGATCTAGTCGCGAAGGTTGGATTTGGATTCATCCTCCTACGCAGTCGGGCTATTATGGGCGGCGGCAGCGAGCCAACACCGTCAGCACAAGAAACCGCTGCGGACTAACGACTACCTAACAACAATTACCGATTGTTGCGGTAGCAGTGACACCACATGCCGTCGTGGTTGTCATCTGATATATAACCGCAATTCGCTCCGAGTATAGCTTTTCATTTTTTGATTGATCATACACAAGAAATAGCGCAGGCTTTGTGATTTAGCACAACACGTGCAGTGATCAAGCCAGATGATGTTTTGATAGTATGCTCTATTCTCATAGACACTCATTTATTCTGTACATCATACTAGATTGACATCCTTCCGCGCCTGAAGACGCGGGTATTCTGTAATTAGGAGCATGGCGAGTAGGTTCAAGTGTTTATGAATACATGTTGTATTTGTTGACTATCAAATGACTATGAATCAAAACGATGGCGAGAAAGAACCGCTTGCGCCGGAATCATTGAATCAACAGGCACTCATTGGATTAATCCTTTCTGTGATTGTTGGCGTTGGAGGATTGTTTGCACTGCCAGCAATCCAAATAATTTTTCAGTTAGATTTTTTTCCAGCATTCAGCATTGTGCTTGTGATTGAACTTATTGCGACAGCCGGTGTTGTCATTTCAATGTTCCGACTGCACCAACAACAGCACTTCGGATAAGAGCAGTCACACACAACCGATAGTAACCTGAAGCACCTCTGGGTCAAACTCCGAGGCACTTACCTTATTCCGCCTGTACGATACACATACAGTTGTCTCCCCAACTACGAGCCAGTCCCGTCAAATGATGCGTATCGTTCTCTCGCGGTTGCTGATAGTGACGGTCCAATGCGGTCAAGTGCTGCATCAACGTGGCGACGATGAATACGCACAGCCTCAAGAGACTCAACACCTGCAGGGGTTGCACTTACTGAGGTGCCCTGTCCCGTGTCAGTTTCAATTGTCCTTGTTTCTTTGCTTTCATCAGATTCAGCCGCGCCAAGGTGTTCTTCAAGCGCAAGTAGACTTGCTTCCTGTAAGACAGCACTAATATCACTTCCAGAGTATCCTTCAGTTTTTTCTGCGATTTCATCAATATCGAGTGGTTCAGTTGGTCGGTCACGGGTATGGATACGAATAATCTCCTGACGGGCCTCAGGATCTGGGAGAGGAACCTCGACAACACGGTCAAATCTCCCAGGTCGAGTAAGTGCATCATCGATGCGATCCGGGCGATTCGTTGCGCCTATGACCGTCACTTGCTCACGAGGATGAAGACCATCAAGCTCAGTCAGTAGTTGTGATACAACACGCTCTGTGGCAGAGGAATCTCCGTCACCTGCACGGGCAGATCCGAGTGCATCAACCTCATCAAAAAAGACGACTGCTGGCGCGCTATCTCTCGCACGAGTGAATAATTGCCGGACACGGCGTTCGCTCTCGCCAACATATTTATTCAGCAGTTCTGGACCATCGACAGTCAAAAAGTTTGCATCTGTTGTTGAGGCGACTGCGCGTGCTAACATCGTCTTTCCAGTTCCTGGTGGTCCATATAGCAGAACTCCAGCAGGCGCATCAACACCAAGCCGAGAGAGCGCTTCTGGATACTGAAGCGGCCATTCAACCGCTCGGGTGAGTTCGCGCTTTGGTGCTGCGAGTCCGCCGATATCCTCAAATGATGTCGATGGGACTGAACCGGTCGTTTCAGCAGCACTTGGTGTCGTTTCGGTGATTGCTGTTTCAATGTCTGTTGGAAGAATACTGAATGTTATCTCTGTTCTCTTCTCCGTGGTGTCGGCATTGCATCGAGTGAGTGCTGCCTCAATTGCACGTGCGCGTAAATTGAGTATATCAGCGGCGACGTACCCAAGAGTCTGTTCAGCAACAGCGGTATAATCAATTCGAGAGGCAATCGGCGTATCGTTGAATAAAATCGAAATAATTGCTGCACGATCATCTGGGGTCGGGGCGGTGACCGAAATTACTCGGGAGAGTCGACCGCCACGGGTGAAAACTGAATCAATAGCGTCCGCATCGGTGCATTCAGCAACGACGGTTGTCGAGTCAGCTTGCAGTGTTTCCTCAATCCATGTTCCAATCTGGCGGGCGACTGCATTGTTGTCCTCGCCAAGTATATCAAGATTATCGATGAGAACGATTGTTGATGTTGAGTCGCCCGTTGTGATTGCTGCTGTGTGTGAGTCGAGTTCATCAGTAATCTCTGATGATGACTGTGACGCAAGTGCTGCACAGTCAATCGTTCGAATCGTTGCATCGGCATACCATGCAGCGTGTCGGATAAGATGTGTCTTCCCGACACCAGATTGCCCATCGATGAGGACACCTGAGGCTGCTGAGCGGTCATCGACATGATATGCATCAGCATGTATCAGAGGATCCGCAATGGCACGTCGACACGTTTCAATAATATCATCGTAACCGCCGATTCCCGTTGGGGGAATCGGAGCCCGTCGCGGAGGTGCCGCATCAGGCGCCGGACCGGATTCTAATTGAAGCTGTGTCTCGTCTGTAATGACAACAGGACCATCTGGACGAGTCTCACTGACACGAACCGGAAGTTCAAGTGATCCATCAAGAAAGGCAGTCGGAATCGTATCGCCGTGGACGAGTGGTCGGGAATCAAGCGCCCGACGAACTGTCTGCTCACCGCCGCTAATCGATAGCTCAGCAACTGGAGTGACAGTGAGTTGATATGCGGCTGAGACGCTCGTTGGCTCGGCGGTCACGACAGAGTCGGTCTGGTTTTTTCGATCTGAATCAGCAGTCTTGTTCGTATCAGTCCCTGACGGATTCTTTGTATGTGCGGAGATATCAAGTGCTGCTGCGAGATTTGATGAGAGAGCAATTGTCTCAGGGTCAATCGTTGAATCGGGACGAACAACTGCGGCGGTCATCCGACCAGTACTACTCCGAAGTTGAATAACATCCGCATCTATCGGGGATGCGGAATCACTGACCATGCTATCTGTCGTATCGCGGGCGTGAGCAGTCGAATCGGCTGGAGGCCAGCGGAGACGAACAGTATCGGGCGGGAGCTCTGAGTCGATGGTAACTGTCGCAGCGACGCGTTTCATGATCTACTACCCCATGCTCTCAGGATATGGACTCCCATGAAGGAAGTACCGAACAGCTCCAAATGCAATAACTGCAACGGGACCTGCAAAAATTGTTAAATAGATTGTCGTCCCAACAGCATATCCGATAATATTTCCAAGAGCCATTACAACAGCGGCTGAGACAAGTGGGAGTCTATCTCTGGGGTCTATTGATGCCATGGCGTTTGATTAAATCCTACTCAGAGACGAGACGGATTATACCTGTTGTCCAGGCTGTTTCTTTGATATAATATTTGTGATTCTATTCAAAATATATCCATCGTATTATATATCACCGCAGTGATTGATACTCTCACAGTGTTGAGGCGTTGGGATTCCGTCGTGACCGTCGGACAGTTTTTGAGCTACCCACTCGTGAACGGGTAGGATTCTTCAGCGTGACTCCCGCTCTGTCTGATTCCTCGTCAGGCAAATAGCCTCCGTTCGCGTTCAGCGTCTTGTTGTTCAACCGGACGCTCAAGGATTCGCCTCACCCGGCTCCAGTTTGGTTCCGGCGGAGGTGTCGTAAGCCCATACTCTTCACGGCGCTGGAGTCAGCGTGGTTCTCACATTCACACCGCTGACAGACAAACGATTCACCGGCGCGGTTATCGGGATGAGTGAATCCGTAGTGAGAGCAACGGCGTGACGTATTCTCTGAGTTAATCTGTTGTATGTTAATGCTGTGTTCGGTGGCTCTGTACTGCATGGCGGTGTTCACCGACTGTCGTGTGGGCATCGGCTCTTCATTTTCGACCTGATAGACACGTTGCATATGCGCGTCCCTGCATCCATGGTTCACATTTATGTCAAGAAATTAATTATCTGAGACGTATCGACAAATTGTCTTCTGATAGCGCGAAGCCGTCAATGTCTATACGACTGCAAGCATACAAGTGGTCATGTCAGATGATACGTCACAGCGATCACCCCTGCGGACAGACGGTGGGTCATCAATTGAAATTGGATTCCCGGCAGTTGCGTTTGGACTGCATGCGATTCTTGCGCTTGCACTCATTCCATTTGCGTGGAATGCCTTACAAGCAGGGAATTTGCCACTTGTAGGGTCGCTGGCACTGTTATCGACGCTGATTCTCATACTGGGTGCGGTGATACGACGGATTGCAAAACGACGATTTTGATTCTTATACGCTAAGTCCACTCTACGGAAAATATTCGCAGAAAATACGCGTGTGACAGAGGGAGGTCATCAGACTGTCAATATGACGTAGTGACTCGCTATCAGTCATTAGTAATTTACAGCGGAACACGCACACAGACGTTCCAGGTGAACTGAGTATGAGTGTGATTTCGAATATAACCATCGGTCATATTGTCATCGACTGTTAGGTAATGACCGCCAAGTTAGTCTTCTTCAGAACACTCACGAGCGAGGAGTGAAACATCACAACTGGTGAAGTCCTCTGGCGAGATGGTGCTCTAGAACGCCAGGTCAATTCCGATATACCGAATGTATTGTCCCGAAAACATGACTTACGGACGGTCACCAGTTGAGGTGACTCACTAATCTACACGAAGCTTCGGGGCTTGGATGTTGATGTGACCCTAGGATAGTCCACAGGACAACCAACAATGATTAATTGACAGTAATGCCAATATATACTAATGGAACCTCACGACGTCCCTGGATTGCCCCCGGGCGTCTCTGATAAACTTCATGCAGAGGGCGTCACAGATTTGTACCCGCCACAGGAGTCAGCCGTCAAAACAGGGTTGACCGATGGCGAGAGTCTCGTCGCATCCGTACCGACTGCCTCGGGCAAAACGCTTATTGCTGAATTAGCGATGCTTGCGGCGATTGAGCGCGGCGAGACAGCATTATATATCGTGCCGCTACGGGCACTCGCTTCAGAAAAGCAATCCGAATTCAAGCGCTGGGAAGAATTTGGTGTCGACATTGGTGTCTCAACGGGAAATTATGACTCTAATGGTGAGTGGTTAGCTTCTCGAGACATTATTATCGCCACATCCGAGAAGGTTGATTCACTTATTCGCAATGATGCACCGTGGATCAATCAATTAGGATGTGTCGTTGCTGATGAGGTCCACCTGGTTAATGACCGAACACGTGGACCAACGCTTGAGGTGACGCTCGGGAAACTCCGTCAGCGAAACAATGATTTGCAAGTTGTTGCGCTCTCTGCAACAATTGGAAATGCAGATGCGATTGCTAAATGGCTCGATGCATCGCTCGTTGACACCGACTGGCGACCAATCGAGTTGCAGATAGGTGTTCACTATGGGAATGCAATTACATTTAGCGATGATACGCAACACCGAGTTCCAGTTGGGGATGGAGAACGACAGACACCAGCCCTCGTTGCGGACACGCTTGCAGGTGACGGTGAAGATGATCAGGGATCGACACTTGTCTTTGTTAATTCCCGACGAAATGCTGAATCCGCCGCAACACGACTCCGTGAGGTCACAGCACCAGTCTTGACCGACAAGGAACAAGCATCATTAGCGGAGGTTGCCGCATCAATTCGAGATGTTTCAGACACCGAGACAAGTGACACGCTCGCAACGTGTGTTGAAAAAGGAGCTGCATTTCATCATGCTGGACTCGCATCGGAACATCGCTCACTCGTTGAGGATGCATTTCGAAACCGACAACTCAAATGTATTGCTGCAACGCCGACACTCGCCGCAGGCGTTAACACACCGAGTCGTCGTGTTATTGTTCGTGACTGGCGACGCTATGACAGTGAGTACGGCGGGATGAAACCACTTGATACACTCGAGGTTCATCAGATGATGGGACGAGCGGGTCGACCTGGTCTTGATCCATACGGCGAGGCAGTCTTACTTGCCGGAGATAATGAGACACGCGATGAATTGTTTGATCGATATATTGACACAGATCTTGAGTCAGTACGCTCAAAGCTTGCAAGTGAACCTGCGCTTCGAACACATGTGCTCGCGACAATCGCAACAGGATTCGCACGGAGTCGAACAGAGCTTCTTGCATTCTTAGAGAAGACACTATATGCAACACAAACAAATACAAATGGGCGATTAAAGACGGTTACAGACACTGTTCTTGAGTATCTCAAGCGGAACGATTTTATTACACAAGATAATGAAACACTTTCAGCAACCGGGCTTGGGCATACTGTCTCGCGACTGTATCTTGACCCAATGAGTGCTGCGACGATTATCGATGGGTTGCAGTGGACCGCAGAGAACAGGGCTGCACAGCGTGATGCACTCCAAGACAACTCGGTCACACAGTCGGTCGATGCCGAGAGCTTCCAGCCAGCGAGTGAGCTTGTCGACACAGCAAATGAGAATACGTATCAAGAGAGCAACGACACGACAGTGAGATATCCAACAGCACTTGGATTGTATCAGCTCGTTTGTCGAACACCCGATATGTATGAGTTGTATCTGAAATCAGGTGATAAAGAGCGGTTTACTCAAATCTGCTATGAGCGTGAAGCCGAGTTGCTTGGGCGGACGCCCTCTGAGTACGATGATGTTCGATTTGAGTCATGGCTATCAGCACTTAAGACTGGACGATTACTCGAAGATTGGGCAGATGAGACATCTGAAGACCAGATTACCGACCGATATGGCGTCGGACCTGGTGATATTAGGGGAAAGGTTGATACAGCAAGCTGGCTTCTCGGCGCAGCAGAACAGTTGGCTGGCGAACTTGGAATGAAGACAAAACCTATTGCGGATGCTCGGCGGCGTGTCGAAGATGGGGTCAAGACAGAATTACTCGATCTTGTTGATGTTCGTGGGATCGGGCGGAAGCGTGCTCGACGATTGTACACTGTCGGTATCGAGGATAGTGCGGATCTCCAAACAGCCGAGAAGGAGACTATCCTTCGAGCACTCCGTGGTCGGCAAAAAACGGCTGAGCGTATTCTTGAAAATGCCGGACGTACAGATGCTTCGATGAATGGTGTTGATGCGGCACCAAAGGATTCTGTTGATTCAGACACAGATGATGAGCCGAACACACGCGTGAGTGAAAACGCCACAGCAGAGCAGACCAAGACCAAACAAGATCGTAATATCGATAATGAAGACGGAAGTCAGGCTGGACTCGGGGACTTTTCGTGAAGTTCGTCTGTGGTGAAGTGACCATTGAGGATGTCGATGAGTTTGTCTCAGGTGTCGATGAGATTGAAAACACAACAGATGCAACAGTACAGATATTCGACGCTCGATATATTGTGAGTCAGAAGCATATTGAGCGAGCCATCGAGTGTGCAGACCGCGCTCGACGTCGGAATAATAATATTGCTCGGGAACGCTCAATCGAGATTTTATTATATGCTGCTGGTCGACGTCAGATTACTGAAGCACTCGAAATGGGGGTCTCAGCTGGTTTTAATCGTATTGCGGTGGTCGTTGATGGTGGTGATGAACAAAAAGCAAAGGCTTCCGTCGAAGCAAATATGCTTGACACACCTGCTGATGAGATTCTCGGATCATACGACCCTGATTTAGTGCAGTCATATTTCGATATTAGTACCGATGAAATTGAGATTGTCAGCGGTGAGATAGAATCGCTCGTTCTTGAGCGGGTCGCATTACTCGCTGTTGAGCGATAAACAACCACACGCAATCACCCCGGTATTTCGACTGGAAAAAGCATATTACATCGAGGATTGACGTTCATTATTCATATTTTGATTCGAATAGAAATGGTAGTCTTTGGCATGTTTATTTTGAGATTCATACGTGGCATGCGAGTGCAAGTCCCAAAATAAAAGCTGATGACCGTCGTCGGAAGATATAGACCAGATTGCGTTACAACAACAGAATGGTTCCCCAATATTAGATAAACATCATATTGAGCGACAAGAAATGAGAGTCGGCGCACTGTTTTGTTACATTTGATGTAGACGATAACGACACTGCACTGCACTCTCAGAAATAACGTAGAAAAGTTTTAGCTAGCAGAATATGTCGCACCCGAGGAGACTGCGTTGCTGTCCTCAGAATCAGTCCTTCCTCGCGAAGTATTCCTGCGATAGCCGCAGGATGGATATCAATCAAGTAATCGATATGAAATAGTCCCACCAAGATTCGAACTTGGGTCGTTGCCCCCAGAAGGCAACAGGATTGGCCACTACCCCACGGGACTATCTTCAAATATGAATAACATCGGATTCTATTTGAGTGTTGCGAAGCGTCATATCATGCTAAGTGATAGTAATGAGAACGATGATGATAATGACGATAATAATAATATCAGTATATATTACTACACACACTGTCGAATACTAATATGTATCTTGGTCGCTTCATTATCATTGGAGAGACGACTGCGGTATACCGGGTCTCATCACGGTCATATCCAAATCGACAAATCATCTCTCGAGATGATACGTTGACTGTCGTTCCAACGTCGGAGGCAGCCCAAACTGATAATCCGTATATATCATATAATTGTATCCGCCAGGGTGGAGAGGAGGTCGTTGTTGGAAACGGATCACATGTCGACCCCATTGCAGAGAAGCTTGATCGAGGATATCCAGCGAGGGATGCCCTTGCAGAAGTATTGGTAGCGCTTGATTATGAGAAAGATGATTATAATACGCCCCGGATCGCTGGGATTGTTGGGTCACCCTCATATGTGGGTATCATCCGCCAAGATGCAGTTATTATCAAATCAATCTCAGAACCAACGCTTGTGAGCACGTACGAGAATGATGCTCCAACGACGACAACGCAATTATCACTTGAAGATGATGTTAGAGAGATTGCACAGAGGGCGTATGAGTTAGCGTATGAACATCCGGTGTGTGCTGCTGCAGTCACACGTCAGGATGATGCTGGTAGTATCAAAACTGAAATATATAACGGTGATTAATGCGCAACTGACACTTGACTCTCAACACTGGTTACCGATTATCGTACCCAGCGTCATCAATCGAAAGCAGAGCTGTTCGGGTATATTCTGTGTTAGTCGTGACTACCCGGTCGCAGTCGGCTGTTCCCAGGAACGATTCGTCCAAGCTTACTATTAACGAGATACTTTGATTCAGTAATTATAGATGTGTGCATGCGCATCGGAGTGATTTCAGATATCCACGGTAACAAGGTGGCGCTCAAAGCGGTTCTCACTGCGATGCCTTCGGTCGATCGAATTGTCTGTGCCGGTGATATTGTTAGATACAACTTATATCTCATACGACGTGTATTAATCGAATCCAGCAGCTATCAATCTCAACGATAATGGGAAATCATGATCGCGCTGTTTCGACAGGAACACAGTTTCAATTTGGGGGCAGGCGGCTGCCGGCGTCACATACGTCATAACACAGTTTGATTCAGGCGCCATCGAATAGTTAGGAGATTTACCAACGACACAGACAATTATTGAGAATCGGGGTGAAGGTTGTTCGCGGGCATCTAGATGATCCCGATCGATACACGTACCCATCTGAGTTTACTGAATCAATGCCCAGCATCGAGGAAGTACCTATTATGAGGTATACGCACATACAGGGTCATAGGATCTCTGCTGATGGAATCATCATGAACCCTGGGAGTGTTGCTCAACCGCGTGATGGAAGCCCAGATGCCGCGTTTGCGGTTGTTGATCTTGATGATTGGTCGGTGACAGAGCAGCGAGTGAGTTGTGATACAGACCGATAGCGCATACCTCCGTCTTCAGGCGCGAGAGGAGGTCAAATCGATGCTGTGGCTGAAGCCGTTGCAGAGACGACGTTACCCAGCCGAACTGATGAGGTCTCTATGATGGATAATAAACGCTGAATGATGAAGCGACCATATCAATATGAGTGCTGTCTCAGAACTTGTTTTGGACGATAGAGAGCGTCTCCTCACGATCATCCCAGGCGACGAAGACAGCAACGGACGTTGCAGAGGTAATAACGTCATGAATATTTATCCCAGCCTCTGCGATTGGTCGGACAATATCGAGAATAACGCCAGGACGGTTTGGCAGTTCACCGCCGGTAACTCGAATGACTGCAATACCGTCATCAACAGTGACAGATGAAAGTGTTTGGTCATTTATCACCTTCGCGTGAAGCAAATTCTCTGCTTGAGAGGCAAGATCTTCAGAAATATAGAATGTGATTGAATCCAT
>KE356560.1:101507-107837 GCA_000415965.1 Haloquadratum walsbyi J07HQW1 | reverse complement strand
ACGAACCAATACAGCGGTCCAGGATTGAATGAAAGATGTACAAATGGAAGTGCTTCCTGTGTCGGAATAAAATAGAGATTGTGAATCGGATTGGTAACCTTTGCAATGACAATACCCAGATATATCACCAGTGCCAAAGTGCGATTGACTCTACTCCGATGATAGCTAAATCCTGCGTATGCTGAGGCGACATACAGCCATGCACCAATACTTGCAAGGCCGATAATCAATCCCCCAATCCGAAGGGCGGTGTCGACGCGCATATCTGGGATTGCAATCCGTGCTGTCGTCGTCAGCGACCACACTCCAGTAAGGGTGAACAACCACATGAGACCGGTTCGAAACTCACTGTCGACGGCGCGACGAGCACGATATGCTCCAGCGAAGCAGGCTATAGTGACGAATCCGAAGACGGATAGATAGACTATCCAGATATGATTCACGAACCTATATTGGATGTTCTCAGTTGAATAATATTGTGGAAAATACCATATCCATTATTAATATGCTGAATTAGCTAAATCGATCCCTCAGTATGTCAGATATTCGTTCCTTCGTTATTCACCGTAATAATATCGTAGCTATTATCAATTCAATCATTGCGTAGTGGAGTAACATAAACGTGGTGAGAATGATACTTGAAAATATTATTTTTGACACGAAAGTGATTAAGCTATACACTGAGAGGATTCAAACACCTATCAGATGAAACGATCATTGATATTACTAGCTATGTTTATCTGAGAGTCCCTCACTACACATTTCCTATTCATTCGTGTGCTAGATCGACAGGCTGTGCGGGACGGATATTCCGGGGAATAGATGTGACCTCAAAGCGGTTCAGCCTATGACGCGCGATATCTCTTTGAGGATCTGAAAGACACAGTCAACCCGGCTATATCATGTGGTTTCTTGATAGACAAACTGTTGATGCACAGACACGGTCTAGCGTGCGGGTCAAACTCGAAATGGATTAAATTCCGTGATCTGGTTACAGCGGTAGCGAGACGAAAGCTTACCCCACACATATCCGCGATAACAAAGACTGTTGACACGGGAACAAACGCCTACAGGACTGGGCATTCACCACGCTGCTCAATTATATCGGGTACAAACTGGAAGAGCGTCGACGTGGGACGTGTTGCCGAAGGGAACCTGAAAGTGTCGAAGACCTGCTGTGCGTATGGCATCGAAGTCGACGCCCACCGCGTTGAGCGTGGACTGTACGTATGCGATGAGTGCGAGTCGTCAACGCCGACTGCAATGCGGCTGAGAGCATGCGAGCGATGGTAACTCCGAGTCCCTCTGTACATAGCAGTAACGGTTGCTTGGCACAACCAATGTTGCGCCTGCTCAACAAATCAACCGGGCGAGTAGGCCCACAACAACAGAGTGCGCCGTGAACCCTAATATCCCAGTATGGGAGTCCCACGGCTTCAGCCGTGTGGAGGATGTCAACACACGGGGAGTCATTACAGGGGAGCATTCCCAGCAGTCGGCGATTCATAATAAATAAATGAATCCCAAAGGCTGCGATAGCTATTTGTACTAGTGATGGTGACTATTCAGTCGCGATCAAAATAGATTGTCTCATCAGATAAAAAATGCCGCGCTTGACACAGTTGTTTTATTACTTAAGCAGGGCAGCGGAGTCTATATATATCTTAACCATTTATACCTGTGAGGGCGGATAGATTCATAACTTTCGAATTGGATTGATTATCTATGAACCAGTAGAATTTCTTTCCATTATCAACATTATCTCTTGCGTGATTCCTTTTGATTATTTTATACACTTCTATTCGAATACATATAGCACAAATATCAAATTATAATCTGAACATTCTCTAGAAATAATATACCGTCCCAGATGAAAAATAAATAACAAAAAGAATATATGTACATAGCAAGTATACGTGTATAGAGTACGTGTTGTCCCAACTTGCTCAGCATGCTTAGATAACTAATCCAACAAATAGCATAGGTACGTCTCTTATGACAACTATTATACACTCAATCACACATCAGTTCAAGTTACTACGTCGCTCTCCTCGTGAGAGGAAACCTATCCCTGAAACTATTTTACGAGACGCATTTGATGAGAACACTCAGAAGGTAATTATGGAAGACGAATACTGATAATATGTCAGGTAGAGATGTAGAATTTGATGCTGATGAGTTCTTAGAGTGGGCTGAAGAGATAGCCGAGTCTGAAGGGGTATCTACAGATGAAATATTGGATCAAGTTGTTTCTGCATATTGGGTGTATACTGAATTACAACGCACACTGAACTCTGTTGCAGACACACCAGCCACTGACCGGTCACCCCGTGAGCAGAGAACGAAGGTGTCTCCTGATGTTAATGATAATATCGAGCAGCAACAGCCGTCACCAGTGGGACAACGGGAATCTGCATCTGCATCTGCATCTGAATCTGCATCTGATCTGTATCTGCATCTGCATCTGCATCTGAAAGCAGTCTAAGTTCTGATGATGAGTCCAGAAAAATGTCAGGTGAACGGTCTGAAGGTGAGCTATGGCAACGATTATACGAATTATCAGATAAGCTCGGTCAAAACCGTCGAAGTCAGACCGAGCGTTGGATCCGCCTCCGAGACCGTGTCGAAAGTATCGAACAGGAAGTGAACATGATAGAGAATAAAAATCGGAGGCGGGGCTCAGACAGTTCATCTGAGAATAACACTAATATGGATAATATACAATCTGACATAGATTTATTAAAGCAGGAAATTAAACAACTCAAGCAGTCGCATGAGGAATCTGTAGAACTGCGACAGGAGTTTAATACGAGAATCGAAGAGCTTGAGCAATCTCAGGAGACGATCCAATCACGGATTGATGATGAGCATGAGGAATATACAGAACTACGACAGGAATTTAATAGAAGAATCGAAGAACTTGAGCAATCTCAGGAGACGACCCAATCACGGGTTGATGATGAGTTTGATTCAATCGAGAATGCGTTTGAGACGGCACTTGCTCGACAAGAAAAATTCGAGACGCGTCGGAGTCAATTAACAGATCAAATTGAGGATAATGCTGATACGATTGATTCTATGAGTGAGGATAGAGAAAGCCTAGAAGTGATCAGACAGACAGCACTTGAAGAAGGAGTGGAAAATGCAAAATGTGATTACTGTGGTGAGGATATAAAGATATCAATGTTAGTCTCACCAGAATGTCCATTTTGTGAGACCCCGCTCAATGATGTTGATCCAGGTGGATGGAATCCGCTCAACTCAGATGTTCTGACCGGTGCACCACGGGATCTCTCAGCCGATGAGTCAGAAGAGTTTAATTCATTTCTTGATGAAAGCACAGATACAAACGGTATTAGTTGATTGATGACTCTTAAACAACAATCGCATAGTGTACGAACGATGTGTCACTCGGCATCTCGTGTCCTCTCATGACCGAGAAAAATAATTCAGATGACGAAGCGCAAACGAGTGTCAGTACACAGTCTCGGTTTGCTAAGTTTGAGTCTCCGCACAATGTCGATTCAAAAGAATCAACAGATGATGGCGATGACAACGACGAGGATAAGAGTCTCTTATCAGGGGATAAGACAGGTGCCGATTCAGACTCGGATTCGGACTCGGACTCAGTCACAAATATAGATACCAATACAGACACGAGTGCTTCAGATTCAAAAGAACAGGTGACAAGCGATTCTCGTTCAAACCACCTCTGGTCGGATGCAGCAATTACGGATACGACTAATAGTAACTCTGACACTCCTGATACCACGTCGTTATCTAGTGATAATTCCGGGGACAGCTCTGATAATACATCTGATGCTACTATATCGGTAGATTCAACCCAGCAATCAACTGACCCTGCTACTGACAACTCTAGACGTGACTCAGATCGTATATGGAATCAGCCCTCTCGTTCAGATTCAACAGAGGAAACGAGTACAACCGGTAATCAAGATAATGATAACTCTGTCAATGTCGATCAAACAGATATTCCTGAGGAAATACCTACAAATAATAACCAGAGTAACGATAACTCTGTGAACACCGGTCAAATAGACTCTTCGGTTGCCCCACAGTCACAAACACAGGCACCATCATCACTGGACAATGTGTCCGCTGGAGGTATTCAAACTGATAATAATGCTCTCACTGATGGGTCACAAGCGCTTTTGCTTGGAGAGGATAGTCCGGGAACGTGGAATACTGGGTTTAGTCACATATTAGAACCACAGCAACCACAGAATCTATTATTACTTGTCCCAGCGGGTGAAACAGTAGATATTCTCCGCGTGTGCCAGGAACATCCCAGTTGGGATGGGGGTGAGATTATCATTATCAAAGCAGGAGCGAGTGTTCCTGGAGATATGTCAGTTGCAGAGTTATCCGGTGACGGGATGAAAGAGTCAATTGAAACACACCAGATATCCGATCAAACTGATCTCTCTCGACTTGGGATTCTTATTACGCAGGTGCTTAATAACTGGCAGAAGCCAGATCAAAAAACAGTCTGCAGTGTTCACACACTTCAGGCGTTCCTGCAGTATCTCAGCCCACAGAAGGTATTTCAGTTCTTATATACACTCAGCCGACGTCTCCAATCTGCAGATATTGAGACAACCTATCTAATGACACCGTCAGATGGAGACCGCACAATCAATACACTTCGACCAATATTTGATACCGTCATTGAGACGTAATTCAAAACGCTCAGCTCAAACCAGCGATAATAGTTTACTCGATATCTGAATCAGATTGACTGATTATTCACAAATAAAATGATCTGTGATTGGTCGGAGACGGTGACATCACCCCATTGAATAAAATACTCACTGCAATTCCGGTGGTGGACCAGAATCACCCAATTCCATCCGTTTTCGTTGGATTGTCTGGATAACTCCCGCAGCAGTATACGAAACAAGCATTCCAATTGTCACGATAATAAGTTGACTTTGCTGGAGAACACCGACTCCAGTGTATGTAAGTCCGACAAGTGCACTGAAAGCGACTGTCAAACCAATATAGAATATGCTCCATGGAATATCATCGCCTGCCACAACCTCAAAGTAGATATTTAATTCATCGGCAGCGTCAGTAAGACTGACCATTCCGTTCTCTTCATCGTATTCAACAATGCCTTCTTCATCAAGTGTTGAAAGATGTGATTGATATAACGAGATATAGACTCGTTTTCGCTCCTGTGAATTTAATCGTTCAATCGGCTTTTCATTCTCCCATGCGGCTACCTGTTCAGCAAGGTCTTGGACGCTTACTGCCGTGTCTAATTGTTTGAGATGATGAATAGCGTATCGCCGGCGCTGGTCGGAGAGGATATCATATGCTTCATCCGTTGATAAGGACTTCAGATTGTCTTCTTGCTCAACAGCGTCGGGTGTCATCACTGGGGTTATTCATCTGAATAATTATATTCCAATCAATATCAAACCAACGAATTTTGAGTTGTTACTTACTGGACCACATGCAGGGTGTCATGAGTATTATCTTGACTTCTCCTGTGAAGATACCTCTTATTAATGTTGAGTAAATAATGTGATATATCTAGGTTGTTAAATATATAAGACCTCATTATAATTTCACTCCTTAGAGTAGTGGCTGTTTTAGTGCTCTTCGGTGAAACAATTGGAGTGACCGCAATAGGGGCATTCAGCACAGTTGAGGCTGAGCGAACCGCAGATGTGGACGTCGCCGGGGACGCCAATGCACTATTAGGAATTCAACCGGCAGTTGACCCAGATGAAAGTGCGTTTATTCAGCAGTCTGACACCGCCGATGGCACCTTTGCGATTGATGTGAGTGGAAGAAACAATGCGCAATTAAAACGCAACAACAACCGCAGCGAATATCTTCAATATTAGAAATAACGGAGAATCAACAGTAACAGTGTGGATACCAACACAAGGCGACTTACAAAATAAGTCAGATAATGTTAATACGACATTCTATCTTGACGATATCGGCAGTTCTCCAAATGCGAATGTGACTGAAATTGAAGATCACGGTGTCAGTATCGACAGACGAATCACTACCTTTGACGCATTTATTGATCCGGGTCAGGACTACGTCATCTCGGAGTCGGGAATCTCCGGTGACACTCCAGGGACAGAGGGAATTGGGGTCAGCATTGCCCCAGGTCAGAGTGTTCATATTAGTATTGCCGTCGAAGTCGACGGGATTGATCCTGACTCCAATCAAGCGGTCCTAAATCGGATTACGATACTTGTTATTGCAGATCCTGATCAATCAGAAGCTGGATTGAAACTCGAAGTCGACTGAGACGTTTGAGTCATCTGCGTATGTGCTGAGTAGGCG
>KE356560.1:100218-101457 GCA_000415965.1 Haloquadratum walsbyi J07HQW1 | reverse complement strand
TCCAACATTGTTAGCTGTCGCGGAGACCGCACCTGGAGGCGCAGGTATACTATTCATTGTCACGAGTATAATCGGTAGCTTAGTCGGGACGCTTGGACCATTCATTTCATGGCTGATTGTCGGAGATGTTTTCCTTGGCTCGCTCGTGTTTGGCGGTGACGGCGAATTCCGTGATCTGTCAGCAGCCATTGGGTGGGGTTTGGCGCCACGAATGATTGTTCCATTGGTCGGGGGTATCACCGCATTCGTGGTTGTTTCTGGGACGAACTTCTCTGACCCACAGCAGGCTCGACAACTCGCACAGATGACGACAACTGGAACAGTCGGTATCATTAATAACGTGGTGAACGCAGGAACGTTCATCTGGGTTGGGTGGGTGTGGACACACGCGGTCGCGAGGGTCAGAAACATATCAACTCAGAATGCAGCAATTGTGGTCGAAGCGGTCGTTATGATTCAAACACTCCGACCATGCGTTCACATGACCACGAGATTGACATCGTTTTTTAGTGTACTCATGAATAACTTTCTGTGGGACACCAAGCCGAATCGCTTCAGTCGTTGGAATCATTCTTTATTCAGCTTGATCTAGAATCGGAGTTGTCGGTCTCTCACCTGATTGATCAATTGACTGGATAACCTCATCGCGGTCCATTTCTGTGCTGATAGGACTCATTCGGACATCGACTACATACAAAACATGTAGTGTTGCATCATATCTACTTGCGATATCAACGGCATGTTCGACAACCGCGTCCGCTCCCTGGCTACCGTCTGTTGGTATGAGAATTGTTTCATACATTTGCGTTGATGTTTGTTATCGGTCGATAATAGTGTATAAGTAATTTCTATACAGTGATGAGCTGGTGACTTCACGCTGATGTCTCTTTTTCAATCTGAGATAGCCTAGAATGGACGGCATCGTGTATATTAATGAATATGGCTTGAATTGAGCACAAAATATGATACGTATAGCATCATAAACAAAAACTAACACTAGTCATGTCGGACATATCTCGTATTCGAAGTATTGTCCCGATGTTTGGAGGGGCAACAAATTATGTCGACACGCTCGATGCGATTATCGATACGGTCCGGCGTACCCATCCCGATACAGATGCGCTTGTATCATGGCATCGCGAGTACTTCTCTCGTGTTTCAAGCCGAGAGTCAATCCTTCGACGAATCCGGTATCTCGATACAATTGAGATACTCACACAACGCGATGGTCGGTGGTAC
>KE356560.1:99087-100168 GCA_000415965.1 Haloquadratum walsbyi J07HQW1 | reverse complement strand
CGGGTGCGGGGGCGGGTGGGACTGCTGGCGGTGCCAAGCCGCCGGGACTCCTACTCCTATTCTTGACCATGGACGGCGTCCAAGCGTTGTTTGTGCCGCAGGGACGCCGGCAGGCGTGAGCAACTCGGAGTTACTTTCAATCTTGTTTGCAAGCAGTCGGGCACAATCTGCATCTGCATCGGTTCATTAGAGGAACCGACCGTTCACCAGACTGGGTCCGATGATTGTGTTATTGCTTGGGGCGGACAGGCCGCCATCGTCGGACTGGCGGGAATCGCTCTGTTTCCAACCGATTCCTGTTCTATCGCGTGATTGCCTGTAAATTAAACGTGTGGATTGTGGAGTTTGAATCGAGCGACGACAGTCGGATTTTGGAGGGCGTGACGGCGCGTATCCACGGCCTGAAGATCGTGGGATTGCGCCTGCTCAGCATATAACGTTGAGTCTCTGTTCATACTCACTCACCGCTTGAACGTTTTGTTTTCTGAGGAATTGACCTGGAGGAGTTAAGAGGTTTCTCGCAAATTAATATATTATGTGTGGTCGCTATACGCTCTCCGCTTCTGCATCAGAACTTAGCGATCGATTTGATGCAACTGTCCCGCCGACGATAGCAGACGCGCTCCCACGATACAATTGTGCGCCAGGACAGACACTCCCGGTAATTACGAATACAAATCCAAATCAGTTCCAGGAACTAAAATGGGGACTAATTCCCTCATGGGCGGATGATGATACTGGTGGGCAAATAAATGCTCGCGCAGAGACAGTCGCAGATAAGCCAACCTTTGCAACTGCGTATGAATCACAGCGATGTCTTGTTCCTGCAGACGGATTTTATGAGTGGGTCAGTGATGATGGTGACCTGAAGAAAGGCAACGACAGTAAACAACCCTACCGAGTCGCCTTCACAGATGACCGAATCTTTGCAATGGCTGGACTTTGGGAGCGATGGGAACCGACGCACACACAGACCGGACTTGGTGATTTTGGCGCTGGAGAGACAGATAACACAGCTACTGACGCAACAGGAGCCGTCGAGTCATTTACAATCATTACGACGGAGCCAAACGAGGTTGTG
>KE356560.1:94955-99037 GCA_000415965.1 Haloquadratum walsbyi J07HQW1 | reverse complement strand
TATGATTACGCGATTATATGATAAACACCCAACTGTTGTATCTCTCTCGAATCATATACTATGCAGGTAATGTAAAATAATTGTTCTTTGTTTCACGACAACGGATGGGACTCGCTGTTACTCACGATTGTCATTTATTATATAAGATCATAATGTTCGCGGAAAACCACTTCTGTATTTGCGGATTGGATTTGAATAAGAATAGTCACCCGTCCACCCTGGTTCTTAACCGACAGAGCATCTGCACTACCCCACCGAACGGATCGGTCAATACTCCGTCTCTCCCCTGGGGCGAGTGTCCCAATTTGTTCTTCTGTTCGATAGACCGCTGTTGCTGTGGTGCTGTTTGTTGATTTCACGTATCCAGGAAACACCTGAGCTGTAATTTCTATATCTGTTGCTTGTGTCGTCTGTTGGTTTGTGATTACTGTCGCGACGTTGAGACATGTTGGACCACATCGCCCTTGTGTCGTTACTGTTACATCAAAATCGGTGTTTCCCTGATCGGTCGTGAGTGATGCGGCTCCTGTTGGCGTTGGAGAAGGTGCCCATCCAAGCAGAATCGCTCCCCCAAGTACAATTCCAATTACAAAAATAATTCCTCGCCACATGAGGCGTGATATTATCATGTTTAGATATTCGAAGTCATATCAGTTCCGCAGACACGCCTCAAATACGCGAATCTAGCGATGAACGAAGGATCCACTCAGTATGAGGTGGCGATATTACATCATCGGTTGACGCACCCATCCTGTGATGCTCAGATACCTTCTGGAAGGAGGGGTTTAGGAAGTTACCCATCGCGGAGGCGCTTGATCTGCAAATGTTGGTTATATCCGACCCTCTCTCGGTGCAAAACAGAATAAAGACACCACTCGGAATAATTCGTCATTCCGAGGGCTCGCTGTTGATATCAATCAGCGCGACGGGCGACAAGCGTGGCGATTTAAATGGCTCATATGATCTATGAGGATACAGCAATTATTTCTACTTCACAGAGTCGTAATTAATTAACATGTAGAGCAACTGAACGTATTTGTTGTCAGGGTCTCTCCCGAGAATTTACCCGACAATGCATTCGTGATGAGTCAGAATAGATGATCTGTGGGAACAATTTTGGGGGGAATGTCACATTCGGATGAGTCAGGAAAGACCCTGCAGCATTTTCTTATACAATACAGATACACAATATTTTCCTCTCTGTGAGAAGCGACCACGTCTTCGCTGTCGGTTCCTCTTGATGAAAGAGTATGTCTGGTTGATTTCAGCCCGTGGGGCTCGTAATTCCGTGAGGCGCCCCCTCGCCAAATTCGATAGCTAAACCGACTGGGCTCCGGCGCTGGGCACCGTTTTATTTGAGCTCACCGCTTATGATTAACGCCGGCAGTCTCAATCGCCCGTCGAAGCGCGACGACAAGGTATAGATCATGGGTCGTCTGACCCAACTCGCAGCGCGTTTGGACTCCTCTTTTAGATCGCGATAGCTATACAGTGCGTTGATGAGACCCCCCGACGATGTCTCCGTTATTGATTAACGGATCATACTCAATGTAATCCAAGTAGTCTATTTGCTCCATCTCACAGAGGAGTCTTGTGCCCTCGGATTTAGTTCCGATTGGAGATGGACGCACCGATTATATAGAGCTCTCTGCTGGCTGGATGTCCATGTTTGACATCGCCTGTATCGTTCGAGTGCTCAAACGACGGTTATTGAATATGGGAGTCTTCCTAGGTTGGACTGTCATGACAAGAGTCTGCTCTCAAAAGGATCGCAAATACCTGAGTAGTATAATCGCATGTAGTGTTTGACGTATTCCAATGAGCGAGTGTCTTAATTGCTCAGCCCACGCTGTGGATTTATCACTCCCTGTTTCGACCCTCCATATTATGATATCTGTTATGTTATTAATATGCATATGAATATCGAAGTCATTCTCCCAACGGTTGAGATTATCAGCAGTGCAGAACTTCAGATCTGATTTCTCATCTCGACAGGTAAGATTCGTCTGTGATCGTCATGGGATGTCTGACCACTATATCTCTATGACTGTGTGTTGACCGTCTCGAAGTGATTCATCAACAGCCTCCGAGAAGAATGCCACAGATATACATTAATAATCTGAGGACATCCAGAAGAGTCGCTCGTCAGGTCTGGACTGTCGGAACAGATATGAGTTTCAACTCTATAGCGTCAATCACTGAATGTAGATTTCATTTGGAAGCATGTAACGCATCGAAAGAGTCGTAGTCATGTCGCGGTGTGGGTAGCAGCCAAACTGAATCTGAACCGAGTCATTTTGAGTTCGTCCCAACGCGGTTCTGAAAATTATACGTGCGACGACCACACTAAATGTCTAAATTTTTATAATCAGAGCGAGGTAATACTAATGCTTCATGATTAGCAATCCACGTATTGTACATACACAGACATGAACCATACGTATTATACATAACTAATATTATGAAGTCAGCATGAACCGCTAATGATTTATTAATTTGTTCTATCAATATACACAGTATGGCGAGAAGGCGCGAGGTAATCGCAGCGATCACTGGTGGCATCGCCGCCTGGATCGCTGCGTCGCCTCTTGACATCAGACTCCAAACATCCGCCAGCACCCCCCGAGTAGCGTCTCGACAGGGAGTACTCTATCCCAGAATGACGAATTTAATTCATCACGAGCCGCACAGACAATCCATTCACGAGTTAATCGGTGGCGCGCGAGCACAGCCGCCATGTCTTCGCTCGAGTGGGACAGCGAGCTTGCGGCTATTGCCACGGATCATGCAAGAAAAATAGCAGAAACAGCAGAGTATTCACATAAATCACCTGATGGGACTCCCGCCGAGACACGGGTTGAGCGCGGTGCTGACTGCTTCAGCGGTGAAAATATCAACAAAATTAGATGGGACGTGATGGTCATGACAAAATATAGTGATAAAATGTCACGTGAGATTGACTCGTATATAACACTCGCAGACCACTGTGTCATTCAGTTTGCACGCTCAGAAGCGCATCGGAATAACATGTTGCAAAAGCAGATCAGTGCTGAGGGGATTGGCGTCGCCAAGACTGCTGATGATATGGTATACATTGTTCAGGATTTCTGTTGATTGGCGGTGAGGTAGTTTCTCAGAGGTGTCGAGGAAGTTTGCCGACGTGAAATCATAGCTATGATTATCATCGATCAACGCTGGTTGTTATCCATTATACCAGTATTTGCCATCGACAGGGTATTACTGACTCATCGTAAACTCTCGACTGACGGACGCAGTTGATTATCAAGCGGATTACTTCACTTTCTTAAGCGTCATCAACTCCTCATTGATGAGTCCTATCCTCGCTACTGCTGGGAGTACTGCGTACACAGGGATGATTACTATCCACGATTGGCTGAGTTAAGACCGTCTTTTCAGCGTGATTCACTGTGGTTGTCACAGTGTGTTTGGTTAATTCGCCTCCTGTCTGATTAAAAGATACTAAACGATTGAGATAGTATAATGATTTATCAGAAACATGGTGCTGGTGCAGATACTCAAACGGGTCGGTGGCGCGCTAGCACTGTTATTCGTTATTTCAATGCTCGCTGGGGCACTTCTCGGACAGCCAGTCGGTCCGGCATACGTTGAAACGGGAAGTATGGCTCCGACCATTAGCGCTGGTGATGGATTTATTGCGATTCCAACAGCATTAGCTGGACCAATTGAGGAAGGCGACATTGTCACCTTTGACGCTGTTAACCTCAATGGTGGTGGATTAGTCACACATCGAGTCGTTGGAACAACATCAGACGGATATATTACTCGTGGTGATGCGAATGTTGTGACTGATCAGGACGGCTCTGAGCCACCAGTGAGTGAGTCACAGATTGTTGCAAAAGCGCTTGCGATTGGTGATTTTGTTGCTGTGATTCCTAACCTTGGAACTGCAGTCACCACAATGGGATCACTCACAACAACAGCACAGGAAGAACTAGCAGTATTACTTGGAACACGAGCAATCCTTGGTGGTCAAGGGCTGTCATATATCCTTATTGGATTTGGTGGGGTTGCATACGCACTGTCAGCATACGCAGAAAATA
>KE356560.1:92418-94905 GCA_000415965.1 Haloquadratum walsbyi J07HQW1 | reverse complement strand
GCTTTGAGCCACTCCTGAAGTACCTCCAATGCCATCACTGTCTTTCCGGCACCTGTAATGACTTGTGCAATACCATGTTCAGATTGTGACCCTGTTGACTCGAACCACCTATCAGCAGCCTCACGTTGCCACTCATACAACTCGAAGGAATCCGGGAATGTGTATGCGTCCCGATTGACCGGGACTTTGAGCTCAAGATCCCTCCACGAGAGGCCACTTCCCGTTCCTGCTTTGATTCTTCGAGCCTCTTCTTCATTTGAAGCGGCCGCAATCTGTCCAAGTGCAGTGGTTGAGAGTCCAGAAAGCAATCGTGAATCTATACCATCGAAACGATCTGTGATTTCATCCCTCAGTTCACGTCTACAATTTCGCTGCTCGATGTATTTGTCTGCTCGCCGGAGTTGTGCACTCGCAGAGTCGGTCAATATTGAGTCATCGAGGTAATCCTCACGGGCAGTATCTAAGAGCATCCGATGTCGACCGTGACCACCGCACTCACGATACATGACATATTTACCAAGATCTCGCTTGACCCGATCCGATGGTGGAGACGCATTAGCACCCTCACGTTTGAGCCATTGCTCAAATTGCCAGCAAATATCTGCATTTCTTAACCGCTCACTGAACCGACTGGGTGCAGTAGTCACATAGCCACGCTCTGTGCTCTCCAGCGCTCCTAAGTTTTCCATCAGAGGCAAGTAGCCTCTGATACCCTCTGTATTGAATTCATATCCGTGGTCAGTTTCCAACAAATGTAGTATTTCAGCCCTGGGTAGTGGGCTTTCGGCGTGCTTTACTACCTGATGAATGTCATAAAGGCCCTTAATTCCATCAGGAAAGGCCCCCTCAATAGCCCACTTTCGTTTCACCGCTGACCAGAGAAATTCTGCAAAATCGATTTTTGTCTCTTGCCAGTCGGTGGCAAATTCGTATACCGAGATATGATCGTCACCTTCCTTGAGAACGCCAAGTTGGATGTAAGTGTGAATAATACGCCTCAGATATTGGGTGGAGTATGAGTTTCCATCGGACTTGGTTAAGACGGATTTCGCTCGCTCAATCAGCTCATCTTTGCTTAATTTTTGATCGGCTGCTTCAACGATATTAACAAAACATTGACTCCGTGACTCAGTGTTATTGATGCCAAAGAGTGGTGGTGGAAAGCGGATTCCCATAGTTACCAGTCTATCGGGTCATCATCTGGGAGTTCATTCTCATCGAAGTCTGAATCAGAGCCCGAACTTGAGTTGTTCTTCATATCAGCTTTCTCGCTACTATCGCCGTTAGCAATCTCAACCGAGTGGTTGTCCGCCTCGGTCGCTTTTGTCGTTCCAAGTGAGTCGGTCCATTCATCAAACCCGAGTTCACCCGACGAGACTGGATCAGTCAGCGATGGGGGCGAACCAACTGTCAGTGGAGTCTGATCAATCTTCCCAACATAGATTGGGATTTTCTGCACTCCGCCGCGATCTTTTCGGAGTGAAATCAGATTTTTGACGACCCGTGGTAGATTATTGAACTGCACCCGCGCTCCGGAGGGCAATTTATCCAAATCGACCAATGTGAGAACATCGTTCCACGGGGTGACCCGAAAGGAACCGCCACGTGGTTTGTATCGATTGAGAGCTGTTTTAATATCGGTCGGAATCGAGGTCTGAACCGGGTGGCGTTTGCTGGTGCTTGGATTTGCCCACCAAACTCGATCAACACCAGAAGCAAACGAGTACTTTGCACCATCATAAACGCTTGACCAAAGCTCGCCAGCCTCAATGCTCTCCGGTGCGACTGAAATGCTGAACTCTGGATCCTCAGGTGGAACAAATTCACCAGCGAGTGAAATCTCTCCAACCCAAACAATCTTATACGACTCATCACTGGATTCAATTCGGGTAATCACATCGTTGTCTTCGGTCACTCTGATTCGACCGCCTAGGTGTTTGAGTTCAAGAAGTGTCTCAACCAGTTTCTCTGGAGTCGGATCTAAGAATAACCGATCAGTCCCTTGATAAGCCTGCCACCAGATTTCCTCATCTGGATTCGCTTGGAGCCTGTAGCCCCGATAATGACTGTCCCATTCATCACCGGGTTTGTACTCTGTTGTCATCTGTATAGTCTAATTACCTTACATAGCGACTTTTGCCAACAGTCATATATTTGACGACTGTTCCCGACACTGTCCAGTCTATTCCGTCAATAGAAATGCCATGTGCACATAATAAACTATTGTCTACGTATGCTGGTAAATTAACAGTTAGTGGCTTCGATATCTGTATTTTGGTATAATTATCGGCACAGTGCGGGTGAAATAATGTCACATTATACTTAGAGCATACCATCCACGATACATTTAATACGCTGTATCTGACATTAAAACTCAAATGTCAAAATACGGGAAAAGTCCCGATGTTTCACCAACAACCTCTTTTGATACTGATGACCCCTCTGTTGTCATTGATGCATTAAGCGCTGGTAAAGATGTGACAGTGG
>KE356560.1:88188-92368 GCA_000415965.1 Haloquadratum walsbyi J07HQW1 | reverse complement strand
TGATGAAGAATCATACTTGTCGCTATAATGTATCATCACCATACTATCGTCCGATCCGATTTCATTCCGTGATTCAGTGTAAAAGTTGAGATCAACGTTTGGCTGCACATGGACGGCCCATAACGTATCATCCCAGAGTTGTTGCAAATCCGCCTTCTGTGATGATTTAATAGTTTTCTTTAGGATGTGGTCCGGTAGGTATTTTCCGTTCTGTTTGCCAGCCTCCAGTGTGTTTGCCAACTTGGCAGTTTTACCGATTTCCCCATCTTCTCCATCGTATCCGAACCCGACCGAATATACAGTCCCGCTTTGCTCCTCTCGAACATCAATCGATTCCTGTGGCAGTAATCCACCGAGATGAAGGCTAGACTCTAAGTCGTTGACTTTTGTGAGACCAGGCTCTTCCGTCAGGAGACCACGGAAAAAGGTGAGATGTGCCTCTTCATGTGACTCGCTAGTGTACTCATCTTCAAGAACATACATTACGTTTGATCGAAGAATATCAACGATCTCGTCATTCTTTTGTTCCAGTTGTGTCCTGAGTCGAGATTTTCGATTTTTACCGAAGAACCGAACAAGAGCTTCGCCCTCAGACTGCCCACCATAGATTCGGAGCAGGATTTGCGGTGGGTCGAACGAGGTCTTCCTGATTCGCTTGTAGAATTCATAAAGACCCTTAACGACAGGTCTGAGATCTCCCAGATTGACGAGGTTGACCTTGAGACTCCGACCGCCATGTAGTCTGAATAGCAACGGAAAAGATTTGACGAATGTGTCGAGTTTATCTCGAACGACACGCTCCATGTAATCTGGAGTCACTGACCCTGGTGAGTCGACGGGTGAGTGAACGCTCCACAACGAGTTCTGTCCATACTGAATCCCTCGCAATAGGATATCGCTACCGTCTTGTGGAACGATGTACGGCAGGAGACCGCTCGAATTGAACTGATCGATAAACCGTTCAGAACGGAAGCCATCTATTGAATCAGTTGCATGGAGTGCGCTATCTCGCCAGCGAGCGATTCGAAGCGCATATGCAAGTTTTACTGGATGGTACGGTGTGAGCCAGGTCTTATCAGTGGTTGTTGAGTGAATCATTCCAAGCCCTCGAAGTGGCTCGTATTGTTCGAATGATGGCTGCTCACCAACACTTTCTATAGCCTCTTGATACGCATTTAGAACCGTAGCGACTCGCTCTTGGGTGACCGTGTCCCACGGGTCTGTTGATGGTGTCCGGTTTCGATCGTTGAAGTGATCAAACAATTTCGAATACGCTTTGGAAAGTGAGTCAAACGCTGCCAGTTCTTTATTATTCTTAACCGACCCAGCCTGGTGCTTGTCTGAGTCGGTCGTTCGTTGGTTCGGGACACCTTTTCTCGCGATTTCCTCCTCAATCTGAATAAGTTCCAACGCTTCTTCCTCGATTCGGATGCCCTCTTCAGTTGCCGTGTAAATCTCCCCACGTCCTGTGTCGATTGACAGGCTATCTGGTAGGTGCAGATCATCGACAGCCCAACGATCTGGATCACTAATTGCTGCCAGCATAAGAGGAAAAGTGAGCTCTTCTGTCTCTGCGGTTGAGACCTCAGTAAAAAAGACGATGTTGATCGGAATCTCACCTGGGGGTGCGAGAAGGAACCCAACTTGCTCTACAGCTTCAGGAGGCGACGGGTTAATCAGAACCGGCTCAGTGAATTCGATAGTCTTGTTCGTTTCGCTCGTCAGATTGACCTCTGTCTCTGACTGTTCATAATCAAAATCGAGCCGCTGTGGCGGGGTCAGCCTGATCTCATCATCGCCGTGTTTTATAATTCTCTCACCCTCCACACCAACATCAAGTGTTATTTTATCGGTGATGTCATAGAACCATTGTGGGACGGAAGCAATATCAAACTGGTGTGTTGGCTTTCCTCGCGTCGTTTTCTTGCCAACATAAAAATTAAATCTCGCGAATGTTGGCTCAGTCGTTGAAATATTTTCAACGGTTGCAGTGACACGATTTTCGTACTTTGATGTTGAACCAACATCATTACCGTCTGGTCCAATAAACTCATATGGGGTATCCTCAAGATCTGCTGAGAATTCAGCTGTGAGCTTGAGTATCCCATTCTGAGGCAGAGCGATCACAGATCGCCGGATTTCGTCAGCTTCAGGCGGACTGTAGAGTCGATGGTCGGCAGCCGTGATCTCAAGCTTGCGGAACTGTCGACTCGTCCGCGTTTGTTCGTGCTTTTTTACTTCTGTATGCTTGAGATTCTTCCAGGTCGGTTCGTCAAGGACCTTCTTGACGAAACTCTTCTCATAATTTGAATTCAACTTCGACTCGGTGTCTGTTCCGGTCCGGTGTGCACGTCGTAGTTGTGCAGCGTGTCGTTGGTTGTCGCTCAACAGGTTCTCAGCTGTCTCCCTGATAGTGTCCTGTTCTTCCTGTTGAGTGAACCAGTCGCTATCAATAAAGTCCTCTCTGATGAACTCGGGAAGTTCAGCGATCAGGGACGGGAGATCCTTTGCTCGGCGTTCGTCCACGGCGTCCCTGATTCGACAGAGTGTATTGAGAACCTCGACATCAGCAGCGTAGGTTGTGTCTTCACCGAGAACATTATCAAGCGCCTCCAATAGTGCCTTCCCAGACGTCGTATCACAGGTTGAAGCATCAAGAACAGTCTGTCTGAAATCCTCAAGATTCAGAATTCCTTCGTCGCCAAATAGTTGTTCTGAAGCCTCTAAAGTGTCAAGCGTCGTGTCACTCTCCAAAACCATCAGGAACGCCCGTGGTTCGTCGGTTTGGACGGAACTGGAGGTTTTGTTTCGCATCTGTGTTGCGTATCCCTGAGTAATTTCATACGGTTCGGGATCATCGTTGACAGACGACTTGACTCGTGCAAGATACGTCGGGACGCCACCCTTTGGAATAATAGCTGGGAGTGTCTGCTCTTTGTCACCGATCACTGGATACGCATCTTCATCAGCCATCTCCATCAGACTATCAGCGAATACATCTGTAGTTTCGACATCATGGAACTCGACGAGAAGTTTCTGACCTCCCTGTGGTGGCGTGTCCGCTAGCCGGTCTATAAACCACTCCGCAAGTCGTGTCTCAAATTGTTCGGACATACACTGCACCTCCACTATCGCTTTGTCGATCGATTAGTCCCATCTCATCAAGTTCTTCTAGCGCCAATGATTCCGACTGTGAGTCGAGATTTATACCGCGCCGGCTCAGATAGGAGATGAATTTCGGATAGTGCATCTCTTCGCTGCTTCCTCCGAACAGGCGGGCAAAGAACCGAAGAGCGCTCCGATTGAGCCGAAGTGTCGGTCCAACTCCTCGCTGAGTCCGGTAATACTGTCGGTCCTCTCCCTCCCCAAGTTGTCTTATGACATTGAGACCCATCGTGATTGGAGTTTGATTTGACCGCGATCGCGATTCGTAGTATCCCTTGACGAGTTGGACAAGTCGTTTACTGGCAGTCGGGAGATCTTTATCCTCAGAACAAAAACCCGCGAAATCAGCGAGTGAGTCCACACACGCGTTTTGCACGCGATCCGACAAGTCGGTAACTGCTTCCGAAAGCGTATATCGTTCCCTATTATCATCGATATCAAACTTTTCGACTGTCTTGTTGATCTTTCGCAGGACAGCCAACCGACCCCACGAATCATACACAAACCGTTCGATTCCCTCGTCGTCACGTTCGCGCCATTCACCGGTGAACCGGCGATTCTGCGATGCCTGCTCGTCCCACAACCCGAAGTACACATCGCGGATTCGTGGTGTGTACTCGTAACGCGGTCCGCCAGCAACGGTCTGAAACTCCTTGCGGAGATTGATGGCTAACTGAATGTAGTACATCATAAAGTGGAAGCTAAACAGGTCACGTGTTGACTGGAGCCAGTTTGCTGAAGAATCATAGTAATCGCCTAGCCAGATTCGGAGGTCTTTCTGGAAGTTGTTCGCACAGTCCTCGACGTATGGTCGGATCGGGTCGGTGAATGAACCTTTAGCGTCTGCATCATCCTCCAGGCATTCCGCTGCCTCGATAACGATCTGTTCGAAGATGTTTGAGGGATCCATTCCCTCTAATCGGGTAACAAATTCCTGGTGCAATTTGTATTGAACGACGGTGGCGATCCGCTGGTCATCAGCATTCGATACCACTTGTCCCAGTTGCGTGTCTCA
>KE356560.1:83167-88138 GCA_000415965.1 Haloquadratum walsbyi J07HQW1 | reverse complement strand
TCGTATCATTTGAATGCGAAACTTGCGGGGCTGACTTCTCCCCCTCAACCAGACCCCAGATCTGTATGTGTGGAAGTATCGTCTGTGGGGGATGCATAAATTATTGTGAGTCTTGCGGAGAGACAGGATGTCCGGATTGTGAAACCCCAATCGAGCCTTGCTGGCTTTGTGGTCGGGCTGAATGCTATGATTGCGGGAGTGTCTGTTCTTCCTGTGATCACGCTACTTGTAGTCATCACACTAACGATTGCGGCATTGGTGCTGATTCGACATGTTTTGCCTGTGGTCAAGAGTGTGAGACCTGTGGATCTCATTGTTGTGATGATCACCTCAGACAGTGTACTGAGGATAAACATCTACACTGTGAGACACATACCGGAGCGTGTGTTGAGTGTGATGATATGTTCTGCTCGACACACTCATTTTCCTGTACACATTGCGAGGAGAGGTTCTGTGAGGCAGACTCGATTAACTGTGTTACCTGTGGGGATACCCGTTGCTATCAGGATGCAGTAGCTTGTGATGGATGCGGCGGATATCATTGTGCCGAAACAGCTGAAACATGTGACATATGTTCTGGGGTATTTGCAGATACACACATCGAAACCTGTACAACCTGTAGGGATGATGTATGTCAGGATGACCGTGTACGTTGCAGCGAATGCGGTGAAATAACGTGTTCTCGTGATATTACTTCATGTGCCGAATGTAACGAACCAATATGTCCTGATCATACATTTGCCTGTTCTGTCTGCGACGATGTGCTCTGTGCATCTGATAGACAAATATGCAACGAACATCACACACCAGTATGTTCACAACATTCAGATACTTGTACACAGTGTCATGAGGTGTACTGCACTGATGCGACAGAACAGTGCACTGAATGTGGAGAAATAGCCTGTCTCCATGACTCAGGTCTATGTGATCATGATGGTTTGACTGTTTGTGAGTCCCATCTAACAGAGTGCGTAGTTTGTGATGGTGGCGTCTGCACCGAGCATGGTACTGAAGTTATCGATACTAACGACCACAGATGTCTGTCACACTCAGCTCAGTGTGCTGACTGTAACCAGCCACATTCACTACAAGGGATCCTAGAGTGTGATCGGTGCAGTAATCAATTGTGTGCTGAAGATCGTGAAGAATGTGTAGCATGTGAGCAGATAGTATGCGAGGATGATCGATTCAATTGCGCCGTCGATGGTGCCCCTCGCTGTGATGCACACAAATCTGTATGCCGGTCATGCAAGAAGTCGGTCGCACAGTCAAATGTAACAGACTGCACAGTGTGTGAGGAGTCGGTATGCGACGACGATCTTATTATCTGTAACACGTGTCAACTACCACACTGTCCAGTGCACGTCAGTGAGTGCATTGAATGTGGTGATACTCACTGTGTTGAACATATCGACACCTGTAGCGACTGTTCAGATCCGGTTTGTGAGGATGATTCGATAGTTTGCGATTACTGTGGAGATGCACTATGTGTCGACCATTCCTATGAGTGCCGCAGTTGTGAAGACGCAATCTGTACTGAACATGGGGTAGAATGCACTGGGTGTGGGGATATTCACTGCGTAGACCACATCGACTACTGCACTACTTGTAGGGACCCATTCTGTGAGGATGACTTAGACGCGTGTGACCGATGTGATGACCCTATTTGCGCTCATCACTCCGATGAGTGTCATACTTGTGAAGATATAGTCTGCGTTGAGCACAGGGTAGAGTGCGCAGGGTGTGGGGATATCCACTGCGAAGATCACATCGAATACTGCACCAGTTGTAGAACTCCGTTTTGTGACGATGATTTAGACGTATGTAACCGGTGTGAAGACTCCATTTGCGCTGATCACTCCTACAAATGCACTAACTGTGGGGATATCCTCTGCGTTGATCATATAGGTGTGTGCAGCGGATGTGGGGACCCTCGCTGTGAGGATCATTATGAGACCTGCAGCGATTGTGGAGAGGTATTCTGCCGAGATCATCTTGAACGATGTAGCACCCACGGTGAGCTAGTCTGTGAACAGGATCAAAATACATGTGATGAGTGCGAAAAAATAGTTTGCTCAGACCATTCTCGAACCTGTACAGAGTGTCAATCGATCTTATGTGATGTGCATGCTCATCGATGTCCAACATGCAATGACGAATTCATACGCACTCCATATCTGTGTAAGGAACACACCATAGTCTGTACAGAGGGTGGCGAGCGACATTGCACTGATCATGTAGCCTCCTGTGATGCGTGTTTACAACAGGACGAGTCCTTGGAGAAAATATGCAAACGGCACTCGAATATGTGTCGTGTAACCAATCACAATCTCTGTAAGGAGCATACTCAGACCGACCCTGTGTCTGGTGACCCCGCTTGTGATCACCATATGACTCAGTGTGCTCTCTGCCAATGTCAAGTTGCGGAGGATAGTCTAACAGAAAGAGAAATCTGTGAGACCTGTTCTGAGCTATCAATTGAGAGTCTGCCAGAACAAATTGCAGCGCTATTCCCTGATTCCGTCGATGTTGAGTCTAATCCGACTAATTTTAATCAGAAATTTGTCATTGTGAAGAAAAAAAGCCTACTGAGAGCCAACGAAATCGTTGTAATAGATCGAAATAAAGCCGAAGTAGTCAACCGACGCGGAGTTGGGTTCATTGCACGCGTGGCGGGGGTGTTTCGATGAGAAAGTCTAACACACCTAGCTGGTGTGTAGAAGATAATATTGCTGCCTCAGTGAGGAAAGCACGGAAGTCTAATACCTCCAAATCATCGATATTTCGGGGATTGGAGGCGGCATTCAGCGATAACATCCCAAAGGGACGTATCAAGAGAATTGTTGAGTCGATTCCTGATGACAAAACAGAATCTCCTAAAGTTGACTTACCACTCTCTCAACCGCCATCAACTGACGCACAACCTAGAGAGCAGCCAGCACGTGTCATTTCTATACAAGATCTTTCATACCTCTCACCGCGAGAAGCAGCGAGAGTTATTGGACTCACATTAGAACAGTTTGATAGGGCTCGGTATCAATATACAGTCCGACCACCAGCGAACGAGTCGACTGAGTGTAACCTATACTGGAAACGACAGCAGTCAACTGTTGGAGTCCGAGTCATTCCAGTGGTAGAAAATAAAGTGAGTCAAAACGATATCCTCCCACTAAACGAAGGGAAAACCTCGATCGACAGTGTCCAGAGCCCATCTCAGTTGGTAGTCGTGACTAATGGCGAACTTTCTAAGAAGGCAAAAGAGACCGCTGAAAAACACGATATTCAGTGGTATGATGGAGGTCATGTTGAGGCCTGGCTCAGGCGCGCGAAAATAACACCAGTGGCACTTGGTGCCGTACTAGAAAACGGCGAAAATCATCAGGGTCCGCTAGATGAGTTGGTCGATATCTCTGGTATTGCGGACGATATCTCACTGAATCCACTTGAGACCTCCCGTGTGATCGACCCAGCCGACCTTTCAACTCGACCTGAAACAGAGCAGGGCACGCAGGCGTCCTCATCAAACAAAAATTCGCAGAAGGCAACTGAAGACGACCGCATTAGCCAGCCTGATACCCCTTCTGTAAGCGGCGAAACTGGAACGTTATACGCCGATGTGTCAGAAGATGGCGATTATGATGCTTTTGACAGATTTGTTGATGGCATCGAATCAGACAGCTCCACCTCTGCGAGCAAACAAAAACAAAATAGGACAACTGGTGGAGTCATAAATAATAATAAAAGCACCAGAGACAACAGAGACAATAGTAATGATAAAGATGCAACTGAATACGAGTGTGCTATCTGCGGTGCGATGTTTGATCAACAGGTAATATATAAAGAACACATCGGTAGTTGTATGCCATGAATATATCGCGAAAATTGATCCATAGGAGAATATAGCACATAATGTTGAGAAATAAGCTGAATATGAACGTAATGTCTGCGGTTGAATGTATACTCAATATCAAGAATCTTCAGCCCATATTGACCGTTATTATACAGCCAACTTCGAATAAAATACTCATTCAGGGGAGTAGACTCCAGCGAATGTATCATCATAGGAACCACTAGCAAAAATGCTCAAAAAAAGCTCAAACGCTATCAGCCAGATTACACGACGGGATGTCAACAATTACCTGAATCGTCTCAGTCAACAACATTATCGAGAGTCCCAGTATGTTCAAAAAGTATTGTCTGGTCTCATCATTGAGTTTCTTGGTGATTGCTAATGAATGCAGAATTACGCGAAGAGCCAACAAGCGTACCACAACCTAACGGAAAGTCAATACAACTTAAGCCAAGGTTCCCGTGGCCATCAGCCTATCGGGGATCCCGATATAGTATTGTTTCCAATGAGGACTTCACTGACTCAGTCCTCAAATGGAAACAGCGCGACTTGGAAATTTACACTGAACCCCCCGATGGTCTCAGGAGACTTTTGATATTACTCGGAAAGGACGGCGGATATGGAAGCATACGAGTCACAGCAGCTGGAGAGGTATTAACGAAAGTCCCAGCTGAGGAATACAAATACCTTGACAAAGCTCCAATCAATACCGGTTGGATTCCAGTATATGTTGGTAAACTCACTAAAAGCTTGGATTTCGACAATATAGACGTTAACCCAATAGCACCCAGCGAAGGACGAATCAAGGTCTGGACGGGACTTCCATTTAATCACGGTGAGCGCTGGAGTGTGTCACAAAGCGGAGAGTTGGTCTGGCAGTGGCGAGATTATCGATTTAAATCAGCCTTTGACCACGCAGAGTTAGTAGAGGCATATCAACAGTACCGAGGGCAGGCAGGTCGCTTGTATATCACCGAAAATAATCATATCTGGATTAATGTTCCTAGAGATGACATTGAGCCAGAAAAGGAACTAGCTGTTTCTAATGCAGTAAGTAAGTGGAAACAAGAGGCTGAGAAGGAGGATAATAACGCCACTTTAAGACTAGTCAACCGCCGGTT
>KE356560.1:81959-83117 GCA_000415965.1 Haloquadratum walsbyi J07HQW1 | reverse complement strand
ATACCCACAATTGGGGTGACAGAGTCCGCGACACCTATGAGGAGCACATATACACGGTACTGTAGTCATGCTGTAGCAACAATACTCATCATACATCTCCGAAGTCAGTCACCCACACATAGACTGGCGGAATTACTCATGAGATAATATCCAGGATCTATCGATTGCTGAAACAGTTTGTCTGTGTCAGCGGGGTTCACTGTCTAAGTTCTATTCAGCTACGCGATTACAAATTACTGCTCTTATCCGGGGTGTGTATACTGAATTCTTTCTGTAATCTCGCTCTTTCCAGATGAGATTTGATCCGGTAGGTGTCCTAAATTATTATCGATACCAGTACTCAGTGCTGCTCATGGTGATATATATGATAAATTTCCATACTTGTTCAATAAATAATATATTACCTTTTGTCAAATCCCTGTCCGCGTTACGACGTATAAACCATATAACGCTATATCAAATATTGATCTGGAGTTGTGAATACTGTCAAATCATTTACCAGATCGGCTCTACCCGGATCGGCACTTGATAAAAATAGCCGCGATTACGCTCCGATGCGCCCTTTCGTGAGGAAATCGACTCACAGCCACATACTGCGGAATCCCTCAGGATCACATCCAAGTCCAGCGCTCTGTTGAATAGCGGTGCTGACCGAGGGGGAGGGGGTAGGGGGTCAGAATTTGAGTCGGCTTGCTGGCGATTGTTGTGAGTGATCTCAGGATTGGTATCGTCTCACCGTGGCTCAGAGACCGCTGTTCAACACGGCAAAGTCCAGAGGCACTCACCGTGTCCCGTCGGTAGATATCAAATTATGTGTTACCAAGGCTCGGTCAGTAGTCAATACGCACTCTTCATGAAATACATCAGACGAAGAGGATTTTGACAAAACTGCCTATCTAAATACTACACTGCCCTCCGACCAGCGTTTATATTTTGATCCAGCGTAGCAGCTTTCGATGGCTGAAATCGTCTCAGCGAACGACATCTTGGGTGGCGCGCTCTGGACCCGGATCGAAGAGGGGCGTATCGGCATCCATCATATCACAAAGCGGGTGCTTGACGCTGGAGAATCCCCAAACAGGTCGCCGCCACCGATCTCAATACCAAGACAAAATTTCTCCATCGAACCTGACTGCGTCTTACAGCGACGCTACTTGC
>KE356560.1:79532-81909 GCA_000415965.1 Haloquadratum walsbyi J07HQW1 | reverse complement strand
CACATCACCGCAACCACAGCACCCGCAACCAAATCCAGCGAGAATAGTACCCCGACCCGCCACAAAAACACCGCGCTCAGCACACCCACGCCCAGGGACACAACTACTGAGAGCGCCGCAAAAAGCAGACCCTGAACCCGGGTCCCAGTCTGACCACTGGAGACGTACGCCTTCCTCGTATACCTGTGAACATCCCAGTACGACGCCCAGATCATCAAACACCAACCCACCGAGAACACCAAACCGAAAGCCACCAACACCGCGGTCGAACCGGACAGAACCCAGAGAAACCACGGACTAAACGAGACAACATCGAACACCAGGACCGGGGCAAAAACCATCAGCAGAAAAACCGGGTACTCAGCCACAACACGAGGCAGCTCCTCAGACCTCTCAACAATCCAACCCTGCCAACCCCTGGAAAACCCGACAATCCGGTCCTCAAACAACCAGTAACCGCCGTGAGAAACCAAGCTAAAGACCAGTCCCAGACGCCACGACCAGCCCACAACCGCCTCAAACACCACACCCGCAAACAACACCACCAACAACACAATCACCGGGACCACCTCCGCACCACTACTGCCCTCAGCACCCTCGAAAAACCCGGTTAACGGACCGCCACGAAGAAACACCGCGCAGAAAACACCCAGAAACCCAGCAACAGACAACAGCCTCAGCAGAACCCCGTCAAACACAAGCAACCCAGTGTACACAACAAAACACGCCAACAACCAGAACCAGGCAACATACCTCTCACAGACAACCCTGTACTCCGGCGGATCCGCCGAAAACCGAATCAAATACCGAAACAAACCACCACGAATTTCATACAGCCACTCACCGCTTGGACAACCGTCCGAACAGTCCTCGTATTCACCGACCTCTGCCAAGACCTCGCGCTTGCTCAACTCCGTCCTCGCGCACTCACGCGAGACAAACAACCAATCCCTCACAGACCCTTAGACAAGACGCGGAACCTCATCCAACCGTCCGTCCCACGCATCCGAATCCTTGAACCGCTCATTAAACTCCTCATCGGTGAGCACATAACACGAACTCGGATCCGACTCAGCCATCGCCTCACTGAACATCAAATGCACAGTCTCTCCCGGCTCAAACCTCGCCCTCTCCGGAACCGGCTTCGACACCTTCGGATCACCACGACCCTTGAAATCCCCGAAGAAACGCGCCGGAACCGTGCAACTGTAACCGTTCGATGCATCCTGCAGACCACGATAATCCACACTCACATACTCATCATCCTCAAGCTCGCTACTGGACACGACAGCAACACCAACCACACGCTCGTACGACCAATAAACCGGTTTCCCAGTCGAGAGAATCCCACGAGAGCGAACCAACTCCGGAATCTGCACCGACCGACTCTCACCGTCACTCACCTCACCGATACCAGCATGGTTCCAGTCCCGGTCACTCATCAATCCGAAATCAAGAACCCGTAGGTAGAATATTTTACGACAAACAAAGGAAATCAGACCACAGAGCAGACAGAGGAATAACCCCAACTACCGCTCTGCGTACTGATCAAGAGTACCGAGCACCTCAGAGTGCATGTCATCAACTCGCTCCGAGACCTCGGAAGCCACATCCAACGAATCCTCAAGACGCTGCTCATCGTAACCGAACGGAACCCGAATTCTTGCGACATTCCGAAGATCCCCAACCGGCTCAACGTACGTATCAGTCCCTCCAGCAACAGACTCCGAAATACCGGCCTGTGCTTCCTCAAGCCCGGACAACAGCTCGTCGTGTAAGTCACTCGCCGCAACCGTCAACCCCTGTGACACAGTCCCGCTGACAGCGTGCGGCGTCTCACCGGTCAAATCCGGGATTCCAACGGAGATCACCGCTCCAGTATCCGAGTGCTCAAACCTGTACTCAACCCTCTGACCTGTCTCCGGTGCAGCCGCAGAATTCTCCGGGGCATCACCACGACTCACCCAGTCATCATACTGCCAACTTGGGTGGCTGTCAAACGTTTGGAAAACTTCCTCATAGAAATCCGAACCAGCGGACTCCCAGCTCTCAGTCATACAAGACCACTAACACATGACAAATAATTTGAATACTGGGTGAGATCAAGGTCATCGGTACCAATTCACATCAAGAACCACGCACCCGCCCAAAATCAAACCACATCAAACCATACGCACAGCGTAAAATACCGCGGATGAGTCATATATGACATCTGGTTATCATGTAACGGCTCCTCTTGGTGTATATGAAGGAGATTTTCCTTCCGACAGTAAAGCCCGCAACCACCGTCCTGCAGGTCGACCTCCCCTGCGAGCCACCGCAAGGAATGCAGCCGCTGTTCGACCTGCTGAACAGCTTTGTCGAGATCGCCTTCATC
>KE356560.1:77652-79482 GCA_000415965.1 Haloquadratum walsbyi J07HQW1 | reverse complement strand
GATCAGCGTCCTCAAAGCAGTGCTGTTCGAACCATTCCGGCTCCTCGCACAGCAACTCCTCAACTACACCACGCTCGTACTCACAACCACACCACAGATCCACCCCAACCCCGCCGTCGAACAGATCCACCAACTCACACTCGCCACCGCCGTAGCACTCACCGGAGTCATACTCACCTGGGCGGGAGTACTCCACATCACCGGACCACTCCTCGGGATCTCATACCAACAAGTCCGGAAAATCCTCCCCCGCACAATACTCGGGCTCGCACTCGCATCCGTATCACTCCCACTCCTACAACTCCTAATCGACCTGACGAACGCCCTCGTCCACGCATTCCGCCCACAACAACTCACCGCCTCAATCACCCAGCTCGCCGGGCTCTCAACAGGGCTCGTCCTCGCATGGGTAGCTGAATCAGTCGTCCTGCTCGCGGTCGTCATAATCTTCATCGTACGAGACGTCTACATCCTCTTCTTCGCAGCCGCCTCACCCCTGTTCCTCATCATGTGGAGCGTCCCCCGCATCCGAAGATACGCAGACACCTTCATCGGCGGATTCTTCGCCGCCCTCCTGATCGCCCCCCTCGACGTCCTCGCACTCCGCTTCTGCCTCGCACTCCTCCAAGGAAGCGGAAACACCGGGGTCCAAAACCTGTCAAACTGGATGATCGGCGTCGCCAGCTTCACACTCCTCCTAGTCATCCCATACCAGGTCTGGACCGCATCACAGAGCGCAGTCGGAACAGCCCGCAGAATAACCTCTACAACCAAACAAAGAATGACCACAAACCGCAGAACACAACGCAAAAACCAGAGAACAAACAACTCAAACGGATACACATACCAAGGGGAGTTCCGCGATGACTGAACGCATCCGCATACCCCGAAAACTCGCCACACCCATCCACCTATTCGGACGGTTCACACCCCGAGACCTCGTCCGAATCGGACTCCCAATACTCACCGCAGCACTCCTCCTCAAACCCGAACCCACACCCGCAAACATCGGTGGAGCCGCAGCAGCCGCAATAACAGCAGCAACATGGTACCTCGTCCGACCCGCCGGACAAACACTCGACACCCACCTCTACCACAGCATCCGCTACGCAACCACACAGATCCTCAACACCTCCAACAACACCATCGAAACCCGCGAAACCCACATCAAAACCAACAACGGATCCGCTGTCGCAGTCATCAAAATCGAACCCACCAACCTCGGGATGAAAACCAGCGACGAACAAAAAGCACTCCACACAATATACCGAGACCTCCTCGCATCCGTCACATACCCCATCCAGATCCACTCCCGTCAAGAACCACTCGAATTCAACGACTACATCAACAACATCAACACCCAACAAAAACACCAGAACAAACTCCGAACAGGATACCTCCGCCTCCTCCAAAAAATCGCAGACAGCGGACACAACCACACACAACACTACATCACCGTCCGAGTAGACCCCAGCGAACAAAAACACATCCTCACCGACACAGACACCGACGAAGACCAGCTCGCAGACGACCTCAACCAACGCACCGCCGAAATAATCGAAGCACTCGACACCTCAGAACTCAACACCCGACGCCTCACCGGACAACAACTCAAAAACACAGCCCAAGCACTCCACAACCCCAACCCACACACCACAATCAAACACAACTCCCAGCCACACAACGGAACCGGCGAATACTCACAGACACTCGTCATCTCCGGACTACCCACAGACCTCGACATCGGCTGGACACTCAACCTCCTCCGAACCAACGCACGCGTAGACATCACACAAACAATCAAACCCTGCAAACCCAGCGACGCCACAC
>KE356560.1:74025-77602 GCA_000415965.1 Haloquadratum walsbyi J07HQW1 | reverse complement strand
GGGCGATGTCACAGAAAATGTTACTCCACACTATTTTCGACACTTCTTCACGACACATCTTCGAGATAGAACCGGTGACCGTGGTATTGTCAAGTATCTTCGGGGTGATGCCGGTGGTGACATTATCGAGACATATACCCACAATTGGGGTGACAGAGTCCGTGACACCTATGAGGAGCACATATACACGGTACTGTAGTCATGCTGTAGCAGCAATACTCATCATACATCTCCGAAGTCAGTCACCCATACATAAAATGGCGGAATTACTCATGAGATAATATCTAGGGTCTATCGATTGCTGAAACAGTTTGTCTGTGTCAGCGAGGTTCGCTGTCTAGGTCCTATTCAACTACGCGATTACAAATTACTGCTCTTATCCAGGGTGTGTATACTGAATTCTTTCTGTAATCTCGCTCTTTCCAGATGAGATTTGATCCGGTAGGTGTCCTAAATTATTATCGATGCCAGTACTCAGTGCTGCTCATGGTGATATATATGGTAAATTTCTATACTTGTTCAATAAATAATATATTACCGCCTGTCAAATCTCTGTCCGCGTTACGACGTATAAACCATATAACGCTATATCAAATATTGATCCAGTAGTTGAGACTACAGTGGGTTTAGCGGGTCTATGATGTGTAGTTTCGACCGAATCGATAAGTGGAGACTGCTTCAGAACCTTCTCTAAACGAACATTCTTATTGAAGTTCCTACCATATGGACGATTTTCTGTAACCTTCGGCAGCATTGCCACTCGGACGACGCTCTATCACGGGTAAAGCACCGTACTACCCGATTCCGGTCTCCTTCTTCAACAGCGTGAGCGTATTATCGGCAGTCACCATCGGTGACCGTTCGTATTCTCCAGTCAACTCGACTTGGACGAGCAGATCGACCGTTCGCCAAATCGAGTACAACAAACAGGCGAACGCGAAGTAGAAGAACCGCAGCCCGAAATCCGTTGACGTCGTCGCGACCATGAACCGCTTAATCGACCGATAGCCGCTCTCAATCTCCCAGCGATAGCCATACTCGCTGAGGAATCCACCGCCACGGTTGGACATGAACACCGAGTACTGCCGGTGATCATCGTGTTCAGAGTTCTCCTTCCAGCAGTAGATTAGCGTCGTCTTGTGCCACTCGTTGTTGCCGAGGTGGAGCTTCCGGTCAGTTTCATACCGGTCTTGCTCACGCTGGAGCAACCGCTTGGTCTGAGCTCTCTCGCTGGTCTGCATCCGCTTCGGAACGACATACGAGAGCCCGCGCTGGCTAATCATCTCCAAGACGTGCTGGCTATCGAACTCCCGATCCATCAGGACGTTATCGACATGGACGAGGTCCTCAGCCGAATCGAGCAAGTCCTCGACGATTTCCAGTCGTGCTCGCCGATCCCGATTCCGTTCCGCTAAAATCCTGACTCGAACTGTGGGTAAGAGACAGGGCTAAAGGCGCAGGTATTCTCCTTGGTTCTGTATAATTGAACGCTCAATGAGGTACAGACAATTCGAGATTCACCAATATGAAAAGCACTGACATGATAAGTGGTTACAACTCAATTGTAATAATTATTATTTACTACCGATGAAGGAGTAGCTCGAAGATATTATGAAGTAAAAATAATTACTACCATCGAAAGTCATTAGTATCAAACCGAATATTATCAATATGTATGACGAACTCACTTCTTGGAAGAATCACAGATACACTATTTGGAACCAACTCAGATGCGAACGACGACGCCTGCTGTGGTGTTGAAATTGAGGAAGTGGACGACGGAGAATAATTAACAATGTCTGAATCCACTCCTGAATCGACACGACAAACGCTTAATCGTCTTTATGATAATCCCGAGGATCGTCTGACGTCGCTGACCGAGTTGACGGCTGACGACACAGAGATTCAAACGACGCAAGCAGTATTCAAAGCGCTCTCAAACGAGTACCGGATTCAAATTCTTGAAGCCCTCAGGGATGGGGAGTTGTGTGCGTGTGAAATACAGGTCGTTCTTGATGCTCCTCAGTCAACTGTCGCGAGCCATCTTCGTGAACTCAAAGACACCGATCTCGTCAACACGCGTCGACAGGGGAAGTGGACATATTATCGCATCGGAGATACAGCCGTCCTCCAATTACTCGACATTGCAGACGCACTTGGTGGGAAGACAGCATGACTCCTTCTGGTATCGAGACGGCACTGATTGATTCTGGAGATTATTTTGTTCATCTGGCGACAACTCTTGTTCCGCTGTTCATCGGAGCATCGTTTCTTGTTGGACTTGTTGAGGAGTACTTGCCGCCCGAAACGGTCGAAGAGATACTCCAGAAGCGAAATCGAGGAAGCGGAAATGTTACGGCAGCAGGTTTGGGTGCTGTGACGCCGTTTTGCTCATGTTCGACTGTGCCAGTTCTTGCAGGGCTACTTGGCGCTGGCGCACCGCTCGGATTGTCATTCTCATTTCTGTTGGCGTCGCCTATTGTCAATGAAATTGCTGCGTTCTTGTTATTGGGATTATTCGGCGTCGAAGTGACAGCAATATACCTCATCTCGACACTGATCGCCGCAATCGTTGGTGGGGTCATTATCGATATCCTCAATCTCGACCATCTGGTAAAAAATGTGCAAATTACGACGAACGATCGCACAGTCGCGACGGATGGGGGTACCACATCATGTTCGTGCTCAAGTAATGTACAGACGACAAAAACGCACCGCGAACGGATTGAAACCGCTGCTGGAGGCGCTTGGTCGTTCTTTACTGAGGCATTCCCGTATCTCCTTCTCGGGATGATCCTCGGTGCACTGATTCACGGAGCAGTGCCTGCTTCGTGGCTCCAACAGGTTGCTGGGAATCCACTTGCTGTTCCACTAGCCGCACTCGCAGGCGCACCGCTGTACGTCAGCATGGCAGGAATGCTCGGTATTGCTGCTCCGCTCGTTGACCAAGGCGTCCCAATTGGGACAGTTATCGCGTTTGTCGTCGGTGGTGCAGGCGTCAGCATCCCGAACCTGATCCTACTTAACAAACTCTTCGAGCGGAAACTCCTCGCTATTCATGCCGTCACTGTCGTTACAATTGGGACTATGCTCGGTTATGGATTGAACTTCATTTCTATTTGAATATTTTCTTGTGACTAAAGATGCGGGTATTCTGTTTATACCTTACAACCGTCGAGTCGGATGCAGTCGAGCCAACCCACCTCAGGGTCAAGTCCCGAGGCAGTCGCTTTGAATCGTCTGTACATATCAAATTATCAAAACCGCACAAAAACTGCAGAAGCTCCTGAAGTGAATCGATGACATAGGCGAACATCACAGTATTTTGCTCGACCGCGCGGGTTCTAAGCATGGCGGAGAAGCGTGCAACGTGCAAGTAACTCGTGCGGGCGCTGTCTCCCCCCTATTCGCGGTTTCGCAGCTCGCTGAAAGGGGGGTAGCGCCTTCAATTATAGCTAATATCAACAGCAGTCGCTTCCAGCATCGCAGATATCACCGTATTCGAGACCGATCTCGTCGTTAATAAATTCATTGCACTCAATCAATAGCGACTCAAACTCATCAGCTGTTGTCTCCG
>KE356560.1:72709-73975 GCA_000415965.1 Haloquadratum walsbyi J07HQW1 | reverse complement strand
ATCAATGAAACAAAATATTATATCCGCGTAATTGCAGTGCAGCGATTAGCGCTAAATTAAGTACGTGAGTGGCGAGATAACGAGTACCAATCTCCCGGCTCGACTGAAATTAATCCACAAACCTGCCAGAAATCGGCATACTACGCTGGGGGTACGAGCTGGTCGCCGTCAAAGACCTCGAGTGAAAGAGATGCTCGCATCGCCATCTACAGCCGTAATGCGGCATCATCAGCGTGGAACACGTTCACCGATCTGCTCGAATACAACTGCGAGCGTGAAGACACGCACTTCGTGGAGGGTGACCCGGGCGGGACGACCAGAGAGTGCGCTCAGTGTGGCGTCGGAACCGACAAGCCGCTGTGGGTGCGTGAACACTCCTGTCCGGTCTGTGGCTCCGAGGCGGACTCACCGATTGAGGAGTGAAACACTCCGAATTACCGCCTGTGGAGACTGCGCTTGCTGCGGACAATGCAGTTGTGTCTGCAAAGCGCGTTCACCAGACTCCGTCTGGTGGGCTGTCAGACGCAGTCTGACAACGTCGTGGAAGCAGGAACTTCCTTCCGCAAGGAGCGAAGCCCCTGCTTCAACGAGCCGCTGATGATGGCGAGTACAGGGGTAGTTCACTCTGAAAGACTGATAAGCAGCTTTGATATATTCAAACTAAGACCGATAACTGTGCATGGTGCACTAGATCACCTTTCTAATGACATCAACCCTGGAGTAAACGTCTCTGTTGACACTTCTGCAGAATAACTCAAGATGGTTGATGATCAAGCAACCTCTAACGCTAAGATTCCTGCTCATCTAACACACTTTGCAGACGATTGACTACTCTACTTGAAACATGCAACCGCTCTTGTTGTCAGATTGGGTCCCACCTCAGTCTCTCACCTTTGATTTCACATTTCAGGTAGACGCCGCCAAATAACGACATCGCATGCCACAGAAGCGCATTCTTTTCTCACTCCTGATGTCACGATGTCGCTCATATGAGCGCGATACACCTCCGGTTTAGATCCGAAGAGTGTGAGAACTGTCGCGATACTGTATCGTTGCCATCCACTGCCATGTCAGGAAGAGTCTAATTGATGTACCGACTTATTTGTGCAGATACAATATTATATCTGAAAAGCACAGTTTCTACACAAATAAACGAGTAGCAACCGATGATAAAACACTGTGGCTACACAACTAAAGAATATTATCTGTGTGACTACAGTACTTTGAAATGCATACCAATCATGAGATAAATTATGCCCGAGACGG
>KE356560.1:70976-72659 GCA_000415965.1 Haloquadratum walsbyi J07HQW1 | reverse complement strand
CCACGCCGCACTCCAAGATACCCACAAAAACCACGGGCTCTGCATGGTCATACCCAAAGGAGAAGCCATCGACCAATTCCTCCAAAAAGTACCCGAAAAACGCCTCAACGACATCATCTACATCAACCCCGCCAACCAAGACACACCCCGAATCAACGTCCTCGAACCCCACACCCACGAGGACATGAACCAAGCACAACGCGAAAACCAGAAAGAAATCATCGTCTCCGACCTCATCGACCTATTCAAAAGATACAGCGAAAACTGGGGTGACCGCTTCGGACGCATACTCGAAACACTCCTCCGCGCCTACCTCGACCTCAACATGCATGGAAACACCCAATACAGCCTCCTCGACGTCTTCGAAACAGTCACACAAAACCAGAAACTCACAGAACTCATCGACAACACCGACGACCCCGTCATCCGAGAACAACTCGTCCGAGTCAAAGAAGACATGGGCAGCTACGAACTCGAACCCCTCCAAAGACGCCTCAACGACTTCGTCATGAACCCCACCGTCCGCCGAGTCATCGCCACACAAGAAAGCAGCCTCAACTTCCGAGACGCAGTCAAACACGGCAAAATCATCCTCGTCGACATACAAAAAGGAGAAATCGGAGAAACAGTCTCACAGCTCGTCGGATCCATCACCATCACCAAAACATGGGCTGCCGCACAAAGCCGAATCACCCAAAACCCAGAAGACCGAAACCCATTCCACCTCTACGTCGACGAACTCCAAAACTTCGCAGGAGAAGGAAGCAACTTCACCAAAATCCTCAGCGAAGCCCGCGAATACAAACTCGGGTGCTGGCTCATCACACAATACCTCCACCAACTCTCACCCAACATGCGCACCGCAGTCACCAACAACTGCCGCAACAAAATCATATTCAACCCCGTCGGAAGCGACAACACCACACAGATCGCCGGAATGCTCCCCGGCATCACCAAAACACAACTCAAAACACTCGGCAAATACCGAGCCGCACTCCAAACACCCAACGAACAAAACCAAAACGACGCAGTCACCCTCAACACATACCCACCATACACAACCGACCGCAACACCCACGACATCAAACAACAAGCCAAACCCAACTCACACACCACCACACACATCTCAACCAACACCTCACTCGGAAACACCGCCAACGCCGGCGGCGAAAAACACGCACAACTACTCAAAAACGCCAAACAAGAACTCGAAAATCAAGGATTCCACGTCAACCTCCTCTACCAAGACCAAGGCAACAACAAACCCGACGGACACGCCACACACCAAGACGAAGTCCACCACCTCGAAGCCGAACACACCACCCTCACCAAACCCGCCAAAGTACTCCAAAACCTCCGCCGCGCCCACAGAACAAGACCGAGAAGTCATCTTCGCCGTCCAACCCCGCAAAGCACAGAAACTCAAAAACATCCTCGAAGACCCCGTCAACCGCCGCGGAAACCAGCACGAAGACCAGAAAGGCACCTACAGCTACTACACCGATCCCGACGGACAGCCAGTCACCGACATCGACGAACTCCAAAACACCGAATACCAGATCCTCGAAGTCACCGAACAAGGAGCCCAAAAACACCAACCAACCCAAGAACCAGAATGCCCCGAACTCGAAGAAAACAACGAACAAGAACTCCAAAACTTCTGCCTCTACCGCGACAACGACG
>KE356560.1:69482-70926 GCA_000415965.1 Haloquadratum walsbyi J07HQW1 | reverse complement strand
GTCAGCGTCAAGAAGCGCCTCAATTGCCTCAACACAGCGTTTTTGTGTTACTTCACACCGAGCATGAATGCGGTGGTCAGCAATGAGCTCATCAGTCTGTTCAATCGCCGTGGTGAGTTCAGCGCCAAGTTCAGGTGAACGATTTGCTTCGGGGTCAACCTCAAATGAGATTGCATGAAATTTGGTTGTGATTCCAGCAGCGACATTCGCGCGGTCTGCACTCGCCAACGCCATCTGTGTCTCAACTCGTGCGCCTGCTCGTGGGTACAGATGTGATTCAATATCATCACCATGAAGATCGATAAGGCCCGGAACGAGATACTGCCCTGCGGCGTCAATGCGCTGGTCCGCAGCGGATAGTGTCTCAGTTTTGATATTCTTCCCGACTGATTTGATTCGATCTCCCTCAATATGAATACTACCGTTAATTACGGTCGATGGCGTAACAATCTGCCCATTCTGAATAATAACACTCCTCACACGGGTGTCGTCATGGGATTTCTTTTCTGCATGTGTTGATGTCGTTGTGTCACGAGTGTCGTTATCTCCATCGTGGGTGTGCGCATTTTGTGTTTGATTATCACTCATTGAGGTCCTCCACCGTTAGTGTCCGTCTCTGAATCGCCCGCAGTGTCTGCAGTGTGATCGTTATTTGTTTTTCTCTCCTGGTCGACAGCAACTGAGTCGGTGCGCGAGTGTGTCGCTGAATATGTCTCAGCGGGCTCAATTCGCTTGAGTTGTGCCTCATCAAGAACGGCAATCCGGTCGGCGACAGCCGAGACAACATCCGCATTGTGAAACACACCGATAACCGTCGTATCATCATCTAAATACGTTTCGAGCAATTCAACCGCGGCATGACGTGTCTCTGAATCGAGTGCACTTGTTGGCTCATCAAGCAAGAGAAGGTCGGGTTTCGGTGCGATTGCCTGTGCGAGATTGACCCGTTGTCGTTCACCTCCACTGAACGTTGCTGGGTATGCCTCCCATAATGACTCGGGAAGTCGAAGTTGCGACAATAATGATTGTGCACGTTCACGAGCCCTTTTATCCGCGAGCCCCTGTTCGCGCAGCGGTCGTGCGACGACATCAACTGCAGGAACTCGTGGGATCTCATCAAGAAATTGTGATGTATATCCGATTGCGTTTTTTCGCAGGCGAATGATTTCTCGGTCTGAACAGGAGACAAGATTAATCTCAGTCGTTATTTCATCACTCGATTCATCCCCCAGATTTTGCACACGCTGATGATACAGAATATCCCCATCAGTCGCTTGATATGTTCGATAAATACATTTCAATAATGAAGATTTTCCTGACCCCGACTCACCAACAACACCAAGAAACTCACCAGCAGTAACCTGAAATGAGACCTCATCGAGTCCAACAACCTCTGTTCATCAACCGCGTGGAGTGCAAACGTTTTTGATAATTGCGTGACCGT
>KE356560.1:66103-69432 GCA_000415965.1 Haloquadratum walsbyi J07HQW1 | reverse complement strand
TGTATGCACGAAAACCCTCCAGGTGACGAAGGATGTACGAGATTATATAAGAGATATGTAAAAACGGGCAGAAATCACCATTTCACTGGAATTTTAATTGTTACATCAAACAGCATATATTCATACATTGAGACGGATCGAAGAAACTGTCATGGGAAATCCATGACCGAGAGTCACCCTCAGCAAGTGCAGGATACTGAGGTTGATGCTGACGCTGACGCTGACTCAGACTCAGTCCCCCGGCTGAGGTCACTGAGTTCTCGACTCGGGACGACCGCCCTGCTCAGTCTCTGCTTTGTGATTCTGATTGCCGCCTCTCCGATGGCAACTGTCGGTGTCGTCACAACTGCACAGGCACAGTCAACTCCAATTCCAACGCCACCGCCACCACCAACACCAACACCAACACCAACACCAACACCAACACCAACGTCACAGCAAATTGACGTTGCTCCAAGTGACCTCTCTGGCGATGGGAGTGAATCCAACCCGTACGAGATTTCGAATGCGTCTGAGTTGCAAGCAATGGAAGATGACCTGGATGCGAATTACGAGTTAGTGGGCGATATCAACGCCTCGAATATAACCCAATCCCGATTCACCATTGGACCTAATCGTGGATTTGAACCTGTGGGCAACTCAACCAACGCATTCAGCGGGTCATTTGATGGGAATGAGAACGTAATCACGAGACTCACAATTGATCGCCCGAATGAGGACACTGTTGGACTGTTTGGAGTAAGCACGGGAACAGTCAGCAATGTCACCCTGACGGAGGTGACCATTACTGGCGAGTCCCGTGTAGGTGGACTCGTCGGAGTCAACAAGGATAACGGAGCGATCCAGGACGCAGCCGTGTCCGGGAATGTGACCGGGACGGGGAATGTGGGCGGACTTGTTGGGAGGAACGACGGCGAGGCAGCGATCCAGAACGCAACAGCCTCTGGAGACGTGAATGGGACAGACTTCAGAGTGGGTGGACTCGTGGGACGCAACGGCGAGAACGGAACGATCCAGGACGCAACCGCGTCCGGGAATGTGACTGGGACGGGGGGTGTGGGCGGACTCATCGGACTCAATTTTAATGTTAATGGAACCGTCACAAACACAACCGCCTCTGGAAGCGTGACTGGGACCGGGACTGGGAGTGTGGGCGGACTCATCGGAGCCAACACTGGAGCGATACGGAGCGCAGCTGCCTCTGGAAGCGTGACTGGGACCGATCGAGTGGGCGGACTCATTGGAATTAATGTTGTTGGAACTATTACGAACGGAACCGCTACCGGGAGCGTGACTGGGACGGGGAATGTGGGCGGACTCGTCGGTATCAATGGCGCCCTGGGCTCCGACGGAAAGATACGGAATGCAACAGCCTCTGGAAGCGTGACTGGGACGGGGGATGTGGGCGGACTTGTTGGAAGGAACGACGAGAACGGAAGAATCCAGGACGGAACCGCTGCCGGAAATGTGACCGGGAGCAATCAAGTGGGCGGACTCATCGGACGTAACTCTGGATCGGTACGGATCGCAGCTGCCTCTGGGAGCGTGACTGGCACCGAGAGTGTGGGTGGACTCGTCGGAGACAACGATGGAACGATCCAGAACGCAACAGCCTCTGGGAATGTCAGTGGCGACTCTAGTGTGGGTGGACTCGCCGGATTAACCACAGGGGTCGTCAGAGACACATTTGCCATTGGAAATGTCACTGGCACTGGCGACTCGCCTGGGACTGTCGGGGGACTCGCAGGGGCTAACACCAGCTCCAGACAGACCGGGAGCGGGAGCGTTGAGGAGTCATACTTTGACACAGAAGCCACCGGTCAACAGACATCAGCTGGCAACGCGACTGGACTCACAACCGCCGAGATGCAGGGACAACCCGCCGTGTCGAATATGAGTGGGTTTGATTTCGACAATATCTGGACAACCACTGATGAATACCCCGTGCTGCGTGCACTCTCTGAGACAGATGCAGATACCGGAGATGACGATACAACTTCAACACCAACACCGGACCCACCGGCTGAAGTCAGTGAAACAGTCAATGTGAGTGATGGAGAAGCAGCCGTCACATTCTCACCAACACCAGAGCAAAATCAAATTGTCAATGAAACGCAACTCAGTGGTCTTCCCACCAATGTCTCCACGATAAGCGCGAATGAATCGTCAAGCAATCCATCAACTGGAAGCGAAGGGTTGCCAGGCGATGGAAATAATATTGTTGTGTTCCTCAATATCATTCCAAGGAATGATCCCGGTGAGACTGTGGCAGTCACTCAAGATGTGACAGTGAATGTGACTGTCACAGAGAGCGCTCTCAGCGGGATTGAGAATCCAACGCTCTACCATGACGTGAATTCAAACGGAACCTATAGTGAGCTCGACACTGAGGTCACCGAGGTCAGGAATTGAACGGAAACGCAGTTGACTGCAACGACAACTGGACTGAGCCCATTCGCGGTCGCTGAGGCGACTCCGACTCCCCCGGCGGGTCCGTTTGGTGATCCCCTGGCAGGGGTTGACGCAGAAGCACCGCCAGCGGATCTTGATGATGGCAAAGTTGAGGATATCAATGGGGATGGGCAAGCGAACTTTGATAACGCAATCGCGCTTGCATTCGCTCAACCAGGCGCGTTGACAGATGAACAGCGTGATGCAGTTGATATTAATGATGACGGTGAGTCTGGCTTTGATGATGCGATTGAGCTCGCTTTCGAGGTGTGACACTCACTCCCACTCTCAGCCACCATCTGCGAGTCTTTCCCGTTCCCGTTCCCGTTCCCGTTCCCGTTCCCGATCCCGGGCGAGCGGCGAGGGGACTGTGAGGAGACCCCGTGTGCGCCGGGAGCAAGTGCGTGAATTCGGGATGAGAAAACTGTGGCAGGAATCCGCTGGAGTGGGGTTCTCGTCGTGAGTCCACGCACTCGCGTCCAGACCACCCTTCCAGCGGATTCCGTGCAAGTGAGCCGGGACAGTGTCACAGTTTACTCAGCACGGAAATCAAGGAGATCAAGAATTCCAGCAGTAGCGAGCATGAGGATACCGACAATCAATAATCCACGGCTGAATGGTTCGACAATCATGAACCCAACGACTAACAGAGCTGACAGTAGTGAGAACAGTGATCTTCCATCCATTGTCACGGGAAACCCCCAGCTACATATGATGAACAATATCGAGTGAAAAAATAGACCGGACCTGTGTCTGTGTGTGAAATGATACAGTACCCCATCCGAATGACGATATTCAGGACTTGTATTCTTGTCGGGAGTCCCGGGAGTGGGAGTCGACCTCATCCCGATACTCCCCGCTCCCGATCACGATGTTCT
>KE356560.1:64967-66053 GCA_000415965.1 Haloquadratum walsbyi J07HQW1 | reverse complement strand
AATGATGTGCGCGGTGACTGTTCGCCATCACGAAGCGTCGTGTCGAAGATTCGGACCGTGTCAATCTCCGAATCAGTAATGTGGGCTAATGTGCCCTGGAAGAACTCGACCAGCCGGGGTGTCCGACTGAGCCTCCATATCGTCGCAAGACATTGTATTTTTGTTCTGCACAGACACGTACATAAACGTTTAGGAATCGATATTGACAATCGCCTAATCCCCACCCTATTTTACTCCGAAAAATGACATAATAACACACGCCTGGCACTTTCTGAGATTAAATCATTACATTACAGAAGGGACAGACGAAAGCCCACAGCCACGAGAGGACCTCAAAGCTGTTATGAGCGTCTCCCCGTTTCAGTTGTGCCATATCAGAGACCCTCTCGATCATGAATCGCAGTCGCTCACGGAGTGATCGTCGGATATATGAACTGAGTGAGGCTCGTAGACGAGAGTATTCTCTTATGACAATTACATATGTCTATTCTTAATATCGATTATTATATAGTATAGCTGTGAGATGCTCTTGTGGTGTCAGAATGCTTTTCGCTCTCGTCTTTTTCTACCAGCGTATGAGTGATTTTAATCTTAATCTCTCGGGGGCTGAATCCCATCTTGAGCAAGCAACCGGCGATGATTTCAGTGGGAGTGTTATCCTTGGGGTACTTGATGGTGACACCGACCCTGATGAGTGGCTCGCTGCGATTGAGGCTGGGAATGTACTTGTTCTTGATGTTGATGGTGATCTCAATGAATTGGCTGAGCCATTTGCCCGCCCTGTCGTTGATCTTGGCGGCAATCTCACACATTTTCGTGGCTTCCTCATTGTCACGCCACCTGATGCAGGTATCGACACTGATCGAGTGTGATGTATCTCTGTCGACTCACCGACACACAGATGCAGATAAGACATAATTACGCCTGTTGAGTCCATCAGTTACTGCTATCACTACCATAGATTAACTCAGAAACTACCTCGCCGGAGCACAATCATGAACCCGTCACAGGATTCCTTCCTCACTCTGCGCACCGAAATATGAATTGAGTCGTCATCACTTGCTCAGGTATGATCGTCTCGGTAAT
>KE356560.1:63746-64917 GCA_000415965.1 Haloquadratum walsbyi J07HQW1 | reverse complement strand
GCGTGGTCGTGTCCTCGGTGTAGCGGTTCGAAGTCGCTAGCGTTGTTCGTCACGAGAACGACACTGTTGTCCGCACACCCTGCAGCAGCGCGTCGTCAGTCGTGTATTCGCCGAATCGATCTTTCGCCTGCTCAACCTCGTGTCCGCGTTCCCGAAGCAGTCGCTCGAAGACGCGACCGACGTGTCCGTCAAGAAGGATTTGAGCGGTCGTCACTGAACCGGTTCTTTCGGCTTCAGGGACAACTCTCGAACGCGATCGAACGCCGCTTCGTTCTCTCGTTCGAGATCACGCATCTCTTCGATGTGCCCGTGGTAGTACGAGAGAGCCTCGTAAACGTCGGAAAGCGGGAGATCGAACTGGTCTGCGACGTGAGCGGGTGACTGACCGCCGTTGATCACCCGGGCAGCGACGTGGCGAACACCGACTCTGGTCCCGTTAATTCGGGGGTCACCGCCGAGAACATTGTCATCACGGACGATAGTCATATGTGGTGGTGCGGAACCCACCGTTATATCATTTCGGCAGATGCCCTCAACGATACTGATATCGTTGCGACCGGACTCCCGTCGTCAAGCGTATCGAGTGCCGGCCGAAGATACGAATGCGTATTGACGCCGGTTTCGAGTTCCTCGCGTACGACCGGAACGGCACAGATTCCGGAGAGCCCTATGACGACAATGACGTCACAAGGTGTCGGTGACCGAGTCACAGGGGGTCTTCCCTGCGTCTCCTCGCGGTACGCATTCGCTGCTCTTTCTGTCTGTGCCCGCGATCGAACAACCTCAGAACATCTCCCAGTCGACGACGCGGAGGTCGTCGATCCGGTCGAAGTGATCGACGTTCGCGGTCAACACCGGGAGGTCCAGTGTTCGGGCAGTCGCGGCGATATACACATCGTGGAGGTCATCAAGCGGCCGACCGGCTTGTCGCAGCGTCGCGATGATCGTCGCGGCTGTCGTTGCGACCGGTCGCGATATCGGGAGCATATCGAACCGCGAGAGGAGGCGATCAAGGTCGTCGATCGCCTGTTGATGTCGGTCTGTCCCTCGTTCGTACTGGAGGTCCACGCCGAGCCGGAGTTCGGTCACCGTCACGATGCTAATTGCGTGTCGGCCCGCTTCGTCAAGAGCAGCTACTTTCCCGTCGACCCCGCCACGGTCGATATCGACG
>KE356560.1:62568-63696 GCA_000415965.1 Haloquadratum walsbyi J07HQW1 | reverse complement strand
AGGCAAAATACGTTCGGCGCAAATATCGTTCCCTACGCGATTCGCTCCAACAAGCGGGAGCGCTTCGCGCACGCAACCGTGTGGGTGACAAAGAACAGCGTCGAATCAAGGACTTAAATCACAAACTCTCACGTCGCCTCATCACGTTCGCGGAGCAGTTCGAGAATCCAGTCATCAAACTGGAAGACCTCGAAGATATCCGCAAGAATAGCTCGTGGTCAGGCATCCACTCGTGGCATTTCCACCAACTCCAACAGTTCATCACGTACAAAGCAGAACGTGCTGGTATTGGTGTCGAGAAGGTTGACCCGCACCGCACTAGCAAATTATGTTCAGAATGTGGTTCGATTGGAACGCGTGATGGAGATTACTTTTTGTGTTCGGAGTGCAAGCGTGGACGCCACGCCGACTTGAACGCTTCAGAGAATATTGCACAACGTGAGGGAGAACCATGCACGGCGTAGCAGTTCGGCTGACGCGAACCGTGCTCCCTGGCTGGTTGAATAGCCAGCCGTCTGTGACGCCCGTTGTATGCGGGGAGGAAGGTCCCATTGACAGGACTACACGCGCTGGAACGCACACCGTTGGTCACAACTCGGTGGCAACCTTCGACGGGTCACGCGAAAGCGTATTTGAACCCCGAGGAAACGCGCAATCTGAATATCCCCTTCGGGGAATCCTCGCGCTTTCGCGCGGGGAGGATGTCAATACGATACAGTTGACACGGTGATAGACACACTCGATACCGAGTGAGATTATTGGTCTCGCCCGTTGATTCCTTCGGGTAGTCGTACACATCGTTCAGCAGTTTCGAAGAAGAGTATCCATCGCTCAAGTGTCAAGCGTCTATCCCAGTATCTTCAGTTAAGCCATCATCGTCCTCACCATCTTGATTAATGTACCGCCAATCTTCAGTGTCTAAATGTCCTTTGAGATATGCTTCACCGTCTTCGGTGATCATGTAGACACCATTGCCTAAGTTTTTGAGGAGGCCCTCCTCATGTAGTGTTTTACACCTCCGGTCAACATGCTGTCTGGAGTAAGGTAGAGATGCCTCTGTAGTCATCTTCGTGGGTGTTGTTGGGTCATTTTCATGAAGAAACTCTAAAATTCGGTCATCAAGCGAAG
>KE356560.1:61292-62518 GCA_000415965.1 Haloquadratum walsbyi J07HQW1 | reverse complement strand
GGGTCGACGCTGATGTTTACTCGCTTTTTTGACATCTGACACTCACCATTTGCCTGTGTTATTTGTACATAATGTACATTTGTTCTTCGCTAACAGTCCCGTGTTTGATACCGATCAAGTCATTCATGCCACCAGCCACCCAGGCTACGACCTCAACCAGCCCGAGAAGTGTCCCTCACGGTTTTACCCTCCGTCTGCGTTCGCCTGAATATGGCTTTCAGCGTGAACTGGCATACGCTCCTCAACGAACTCGACTTTCTCCCCGAGGGAGCGACGCTAATCACGCCCCTGTCACACAAGCGATTCCGAATCGACGACGCACAGGAGCAACGCGTCATCATCACCGGAGAGAACACAGCCGAGAAGCGGTCACTTCAGCGCGACCAGTTTGAGACGTTGTACCGACGTATCACCGACGAGTCGGGTGGCTTCGAACTTGATCGGCTCCCAACTGACGCGGACCCGTACCCGGCGGTGTTGAGCCTACATCCCCAGTTCGAGATCGACGAGGACGCGGGTGTGATCACCGAGACGGACGGCCCGACCTCGACGCAGCTCCTTGATACTGACCCCGAACGCGAAGAACGATCGGAGCCGGACTTGGACGTGTATGTGGACTCACTGCTGCTCGTAGACGCTCTTGAACGCCACGACTTGACCACGCTGTCGGAGGTGGAGACGGACGCGCTGGTGAACCTCTATACGCTGCTGTCGGACGTCCAGCGCAACGCCAACGACCTCCGCCAAGATGTGGCTGGCGTGCTCCTGAACCGACTTCACCACGATCGACCTGTGAGCGGTCCCTTCGGTTCGGTCCAGCGGACGACTCGTCGGAATCGGTCGTTGAAAGACGAGGACGAAGTACTGGCGAAGCTGGAGGCCGAAGGGATTGACCGCGAGCGTGTGACAGGTATTGACCGGAGTAAGGTTGACGACGCGTTAGAGGTCACAGACTTGTCCGAGACGGATGTGTATGATATCGAGGAAAGCGAGTACGTCCGCAAGGCCGACGTCGACGAGGAGGTCAAGGAGACACGCCTCCAAGGCCTCAAAGAACAGCTTGCGGCGACAGAGGGTGAAGAGGCTGAGGAACTACGCAATGAAATTGAGGACCTCGAAGGGCGAATTGACGAGCTCACGAGCTTTCGGACAGGAACAGAAGTCCACGAATGAGATGCCGGGTCCGTTTTTCGGTTGAAGGGCGGGTGTGGGGCTCAGAGTAGTAT
>KE356560.1:59698-61242 GCA_000415965.1 Haloquadratum walsbyi J07HQW1 | reverse complement strand
GAGAAAATACAACGAGGCGGAAATCACCCTCATCGTAAATGGGGCGTTCCGTAGTACCTCCGCGTCACTCTCTCGCGTGAAGTACACGTCAGCACCCTGTAGCTCAGCGAAGTCGACGAGAATGTCCTTCGAAACATAGAGTGGGCTCAGAATATAGAACATCCCCGCTATCGCCTGTTGGAACCAGCCCTCGGTAACCCCGTAGTCGCCAGTATTCTCTGTTCCTTCTAAAACCAGAGCATCAATACCCTCCTTCATCAATTCCCGCTCTTTGTTGTGGTCTCCGCGACTACTGTGAATCTCCCCTTTTAGCTGGACCACTGACTCTGATTCTGTACTACTATCCTCCTCAATCATGCCAGTCTTTTTGACAGTGGCTCGACTCATTGCATATGTTAACTGGCGCTCCAGGGAATTATAGGGGCGAGAGAATGACCGCAAAAAGACATCCAGAATCTATGTCTGTAACCGGACAGAGCCAGTGTCCGCAAGGGGACATCGACTTATGAGCTTGGAAAGTGAGGACTCTGAATCCATCTCCGATCTTGATGCGAGTCTAAAAACACAGGACAAACCGATTATTGATGCGTTCTCGCATGCGGAGCACCAAGTTCTTCTAACGACGGAAGTAGCTGAGAGAGTCGATTTGAGCGACCGACAGGTACGTAGGCGATTGAAAGACCTTGCGAGCCGAGATATTCTGGGAACTCGAAAGCCTGGACGAGATCGACTCTGGTGGCTCAAACAGAATGTAAGGGAACCGATTACCGCTCAGTATCCACTTCTTCGTTTCGCTCGGGATCGTACCAGCGTTCAGTTGTTACTGGTCGGTCTTGGTGTTGGGGTAGTAGCCTTAGTTCTTGTTCCGATAGCCTCACTTGCCTATGCATATACCGTTTCGCCTCCTCTGATTACAAGAGAAACGTTGCTTGAAGTGGGATTACTCGCCAGTATGCTGGCCAGTGGCTTTCTTATTGCCGCTGTAGTAGCCGCCGCGATTGGCTGGTTGGGTCGACGGGTCGGTATTAAATTACCTCGGTAGACGGTCGTTTTGCTGGATTTGTTATTAAAAGAATTTACCCCCACAAATCCGACACCTGTCGATATGACCAAACGATTAAGAAAATTCACGAGACAGAAGTATACCAATGAGACGGATTCTGGTCAAGGGTTCTGATTGCTCTATAGCTGATACGCATGTCGATTGGGACGAATCAGACAATATTAAAAATCATACGCATGCATTCATCGACCTAATTGACCTCCAGTTACATGCTCATAAATTTGCCCACCCCTACTTTGGCTGGAAAGAATCAGTGACATTCCCAGATCGGCGTGATCTTGTCCAGTTTATTGGGGCGGGGAATAACGTCGTAATCAGACTACCTGAGGACCTCTCAGCGTACTTCAAGGGAGAAGACCACGATGGGAACGATGAGAAGTATCAAGCAAACCTACTCTCATGGCTCCCATTTGGAATAGATGCCAGTGATGACGAAAATGGTGACTTGATTGAGCTTGTTGATGATGAGTGGAATTGGTAT
>KE356560.1:58471-59648 GCA_000415965.1 Haloquadratum walsbyi J07HQW1 | reverse complement strand
ATGTTAAGGGCGCGCGTGGGCGATTCCCAGTAAAGCTCATCTATGCAAGTGTCCTGCCAATGATTCTTGTACGCGCACTACAGGCAAATATCCAGTTCCTCGGACAGATTCTTAATAACTGGTGGAGTGGCATGCCGTTATGGCTCGGTGAATATACTCAAGGGCAGGTCACCGGTGGACTATTTTGGTATCTTGCGCCGATTCAGTCTCGACAAGATTGGATGTGGTTCCTTGGATTCACCTCACAGGAACCACTCGCGATTACCGCTCGCGTGCTGATTGACCTGACGTTCATGATTGCGGGCGGTGCGGTGTTTGCCATTTTCTGGGTCGAGACGACCGGCATGGGTCCAGAGGCAACTGCCCGCCAGATTCAGAACTCAGGGATGCAGATTCCCGGCTTCCGACGGAATCCACAGGTGATCGAGAAAGTGATGGAGCGATATATTCCACAGGTAACCGTCATTGGTGGGGGACTTGTTGGATTGCTTGCTGTTCTTGCAAATATGCTCGGAACGATTGGGGGTGTCTCCGGGACGGGACTGTTACTCACGGTCTCGATTACATATAAGCTGTATGAAGAGATTGCCGAAGAGCAATTAATGGAGATGCACCCGATGATGCGTCAAATGTTCGGCGATTGATGATGTAATCTTACTCATCAGTCTCAAACATCTTCTCGATTCCTCAAATTCTTTCTTTGGATAAATACGAGAGTCCCTGCTGTAGTAACGCCAACCCACACCCACCCCCTGAGACTGTGATGACAGAGGAATCGGTAATCCACTCAGCAATTATTTGGGGTAATAGAGCCTATCTACGCCTGACACAGGGCATCCCACGCATTGACAACGACCTTGGTTTCGAGACAGTCAAACAGAGAATCACCCCAAGAAGCATTCCTGACTGATTTCGCAACCGAATTCAAATAAAGGAGGTAACTGGAGTACAACGCTGTAATGCACGGTCGAGAGAAGTGAGGAGCGATACCGGATTCGAAGATCAGCATCATGAGCGAATCATCCCGTCGATCGTATCCGCAATGAGTTCCAACCCGTCACGCGTCAACTCGCCAGACGGGAGATTATCTCGAATCGACGAGAGTGGAATCGTATAAATCGCCCACGGCATCACGTAACTCGTCTTTCGTAACTCGACGCCGTTAACATACTCGTGC
>KE356560.1:56830-58421 GCA_000415965.1 Haloquadratum walsbyi J07HQW1 | reverse complement strand
GATGTCGACTAGCGGGTGGTCTGATTACTGATGCTCTTTAACATACGATGCCGGTTGTCAGGTGTCTCTGTACTCATATACTGTGGTACATCAGCCGAATGTTTACTCTCGTTCGGAAGGGAGCCTACGATAATGAGTACCACTATCCGGATTGTAAAAACACCAGACGTGCTCCACGGAAAACCACGAATAGAGGGAACACGAATCGGCGTGTTTTCGATCGGTATCAGAGCTCGAGAACACGGAGCGACTGTCGAGGAATTGCTCGATGACCATCCGGATCTCGATTGCGCACAGGTCCAAGCAGCTCTCGACTACTACGACGAACATCCGGAGTTGATCGAATATATTCAAACTCAAAAGGAGGCCACCAAAACGGCTCTCTCCGAGCAGAGCCGTGCACCTGCGGCGGAATCTAACGGTGACTCCTAACGCCGATGCGGATTCTCTGTGATCAGATGGTTGAAGAGCGATATGTGTCCGTTCTGAGCAACGAAACGCAGCATATCGTTTCACGTGTTCGGACTGAGCTCTCTCCTGACGCTGATGACAACGCGATCGCTGACTATGCTACCCGTAATGGCTGGGTTGTCCTGACGTCTGATGAGACTTCTTCCGAGACGAGGTGTGCCCGCTCAACCTGTCCCTGTGCCTGTCGCCAAGAGTCCATACCAAGCGTGATGAGCTCGGTGATCCCCTCGGTCCATTTGGCTTCCCCATCGTCCCGAACCAGCCACATTTCCTCGGTGATGAAAGAGTCCACCTCTCCCATGGTTGGCTTCGGACCTCCATGGGTACCAAAGCAGTAGGTGATACGTTGGTTACTTTTTGTATTTTTACTATATGTCATCAGAGGAACTGCTTGTATATGAAACATAAATTTAATGATATTAATATCGCCCGAGACACTAACGACCGGCATCATCCTTCGGCGGCATGCCACGTCAGCCGGAAAACCCTCGTGTCAGGCGGTCCGTTTGGGGTACGGACAAACCCATGTATGTTACACACCCGGGTTCGCCGTCTGTTCATCGCTCCTATAATAGGAATACTCGGACGGGGACAAAGGGTGCGTATCAATAAGAGACATTCAGTGCTAATGGTCGTTGTGTCTCATCCCGCTCACATTAGTGCGATAGACACGGACATATCAGAAGTAGAAATTGTCTCCAAAGAATCAGAAAGTGTCCGCCGACTGACCGGGACTGTTGACTGTGATTACCGCGGGGTCCGTCGCAACCTAATTGAGCTTGAATCGCTCGGCGTAATTGAGTTCGAAGACAATGGCTTCAGTAAGAACCCGATTCTCCGCGGTAGACCCGACAACATTGATTTCTCGATTCGTCTCCCACAACCCTCTGAACATAGAGAGGAACCGGGTACACCGACTTGATCTACACGGTTGTAGATAACACGTGTGAGATAACAGGCGCATGCTGTCTCTCGATTCTTGCTTTTTGTGCCTCATGAAATATTACCCTCCAGAGCATATTTCAGCGATATCGGGAGAAACAGAAGACTGGAAACGCGTCGCCAACCTGTGCGAACCGTTGGCTCGCAGACTCTATCTGGAATTATCTTACTCTGAGCG
>KE356560.1:55655-56780 GCA_000415965.1 Haloquadratum walsbyi J07HQW1 | reverse complement strand
TCCCTGCGGGTTCAGCCGCAGGATGAATCCGACAACTCGGAGTCAATCTCCGCTACGAGAGCCACTCTAAGACTTGATAATCCGTAATTTAAATTGACAGGCGGTTCTACGTATAGGGAGGAACCAGGCTGGGAACGGAGCGATTCCCGCCAGTCCGACGGTGGCGGCCTGTCCGCCCCAAGCAATGAGACAATAATCGGAACCAGTCAGGTGAACGGTCGGTTCCTCTGACTATCATGAATCGATGCAGTTGCAGTTGCAGTGCCCGACTGCTTGCAAACAGCAGGAAAAGTAACTCCGAGTCCACCGAAGTCTGCCGGGCTCCCCAGGGCAAAAACAACTGTGGGAGTCCGAACATGACGGAGGATAGGAGTCCCGGGGGCTAAAATGTGGCACTCCCGGCAGTCCTACCCGCAACAGTCCGTGAACCCCATACGGATTCTCACCATACCGGGGTTTGGTGGAACTGCAAACCTGCAATGTCCACCGCTTACACTCACGCTCAGGATTCCTCCGCGGTTACGCGGAGGAGGATGTCAACCATGCTGCAGTCGATGAGTCACTCACATTACTCGACGGGGAAGCTGATAATATTCGTTGACTGCTCACCGATGGTTCATATGATGTAGACGTTGTTGTGTGGGTTACGTGTCAACACTGTGGTGAGCGTTGGTCCCCAACGACATTTCTTGATGAAAGTGGATGTCAGTGTGCCCACGATCCCGAGTGTTAGCGGGCGAGTAAATTATTTACTTTTACTCTTACTCCTCAATTTCGTGTCTTGCTCTCCCCTAGTTGAGGATAATTGCCCCTCATTTGGCGAGAATCTCAAGCGGAGCGAAACTTTTCTATTTTCAAATGGTGGAAGTGCCGAGATTGAACACACGTGGTGTTTGTGTCATTAGCCGTTGGTACTTGTGAGTGCCTTCACCCGAAACGGAATAAAACAGAATGTAATGGGATGAGGTGGAACGGAATGTGGAAACTCGCCTCCTGGATCTCATGAGTGCAGGTTCACAGAGACGCATATCTCATGATTATCGCGTTAGCGATTGGTATTACGGACGCTCAACCGGAAGGGAATTTGGGCTGAGTAATGACAAAAGTATGCTTCTGTCGGCTCGT
>KE356560.1:53690-55605 GCA_000415965.1 Haloquadratum walsbyi J07HQW1 | reverse complement strand
CTGTGGTTGATGTTGACCCTTCACTAACCAACATCTCAGTGGTATAACACCCGATTGTTGGTTAGCCGGGTACTGAGAGCCGAGACATCTCGTCCTCATACCGAGGACTAATCATGAAATATAGTCGTGCTCTCAGTCTGCCCACCAGACTGTGAGTAGTCGATCCCAGCCCGGTGCCCATCCTTCCCGCGTCTGGTTCCGGATCGATTCCTCGATCTTCTCCACACAAGCTAACCAACAGAATACAAATATCGTCGATTTTGTTGGTCAGCTTGGATTCACAGGAGCGACGTACTGCGATGTAACCGACTCGCCCTCGCGCCACTGAAGATAGTAGTAGTCCCGACCATCGATTGTTTTCGTTGTGAGCGTCGCTTTCGACCGTGGGATGCCAGCCTCTTCGAAGGCGTCTCCGAGTGCCTCTTCCCACGCATCGTCATCGTCCCATTCGTGTGGTACATCTAACTCGCTCCGGTCAACATCTTCGCGGTAGACGGTGTCAGGACCGAGACTCGGTTCACGATGAACTGCCGCAAGGTCATCAGCCGCAGCAGCCATTTCACTCGCCACCTGGAGTGCGAGGTCACGATCATCAACAACGGTCTGGCCGATCCGTTCATCCCGACCGTCTTCACCAACCGTCCAGAGGCGAATGAGGTACCCATAGACGGGATCGTCTACGTCCACCGCGAGACTGTACTCTTGCTCTGGATGAACGAACGTCACGATGTTCGCGCGCTCATGCCGTTTCCCATCACTGACCCCATCGAGCGAGTTCGGTCCCCTCGGGTGGGTCTGGAATAATGCCGTTCCTCATACTAGCCAACAAATATCTGAATCAACTTATTTTGTTGGTTAGTCAGTAGTCAGTGGGATTGACAGTATGAATTGTCGTTAGCCAGATTTCAACCTGCTCAGCGTCAGAGACGTGTGAAATAGCCGTGCTGCCAGCCGGTACTACCCACTGTGAGTCTGTACTAACAGCTCATCGCCGGTATCGATCCAGCCCCGATCAGCCAGGATTACCCGGCTGAACCAGAGGGTGGATCGAGTTGATTTCCGTCCGGAGCTGGGAGTTGAGCCTGACGGTCTGCTTCACTGACGCGTGATGCGTCGTTTTCGCCACGGATCCCGACAATCCCCGTATTATAATGTATATATGAGGATTCGTCGGGGGGCCAGATGGACCATCCACTTCAGGGATACTCACTTCCCCAACTCCAGGGTCAGCAGTTGCAGTGAACTCGTTCGCAAGTCCAGCCCCTGGGTCTTCTCGCGTTAGGTAGCCGAGCTGGGCGAACTCCGCCAACTTCCGTTGAATCGTCCGTCTACTGGCCTCGATCTCATCTTCAAGATCGGAGACGGTGAACGTCTCTCCACGTTGCAGGAAGGGAAGCATAGCATTCCGGACTTCCACTCCAGCCTGTGAGTGAGCCGAGACAACCGCGCCATCAGCAACGACTGGCAGGTCATCACGAATAGCCGATGTGTGACAGAAGACTAGGGCACCTTCCTGGTCACGTCTGAATCGAAGAATCGTTTGCATTGTTTCACCTTCCCGCATATGCTTCAGGAAGAGGTCAGCAACCTCACTGTCATACGAGAGGTCGGTTCCTCGCCCGGTTCGAGTTGTTTCTTGACCGGCGAGAGCGGCCCACAGTTCGACAGTCGCATCGCCAAAGTGACGGCTTCCGAGGACAGCGCCGATGTTACACTCGGCTAAATCGTTGGACCCGATGACGTTACCGTAGTGGTCGATGGTTTCCACATCGTCTTCGACACGGTCTTCGATTTCAGCACGGGCTTTCTTGATCGTGATGACTCCGGGATTCGTCGTTGCAGTCAGGGTGTCCGACCGTAGACGTGCACCTGCACCTCGCCCGTAACTGTGTGAGATTTCACGGATCAACTCCAC
>KE356560.1:52453-53640 GCA_000415965.1 Haloquadratum walsbyi J07HQW1 | reverse complement strand
AACTCGCCCCAAAAACAAGACAGGTAGATCGCTACGTCAAGCCCTTCAGTGACCGCCGCTATTCTCTGAGTGCAGAGTTGGAACCACTTGCGGAAGCGCATAATTGTGAATTCGAAATTCGTCGATTAAAGAAACCAACCGGTATTGCGACCGAACCAGGGTTTGATGCTATCGTTGTCTCCCCAGAGACACAGGCAGGTGCTGAACGGATTAATCAAATTCGTCGAGAGCGCGGTCTTGATCCACTTAATATCGAAATTGTAGATCATGTATACGCCGATGATGGCAGACGAATTTCCTCGACACGAATTGTTCGCGGCGAAATTGACCGTCATGGGCAACTAACACCTCATCGAAGTGGACGGTCAGCAACCCAACCAGCAGATGACTGTGGTGCTGAGTAGTAAATCAGTATACACTATAGATACCTGCGAAGATATTATATTTACAAACTGAGATGATCATTATAATCACAGACGATCACATATCATACCCCGGTGTCACTTGTCAGGGCGGTCGTTTCATTGGTAATCCTGAATAAATGAGATGGGGGAACACAATCATGCCAAGACGGAACCTACAGGCGGAATAGGCCCGGGGCGGTTCACTAGTTCAAATCTCTCAAATGTTTAGCTTGATCGAATAATTTGGGTTTGTGGTAACTCGCAAACGACTGGTACGTGGATAGCTAATTATAATATATCACTCCTACCGTGTGGTACTTATTCTCACAAGTTGTCCGGGGAGTCCAGTATTAGTACTAGTATTAGTATTAGCTGCTGTTCAGTGCTCCTGTCACCACGATGGTGGCTGAAATCCAGCCGTCTTAAGAACTCCTTTCCAGTGTTTTTGTACACTGAGTCTTGTCACGCTCATCGCGTCTGCAACTGCACTTTGAGACCGTTCAGAACCTGTAATAAGTGCTCCAGCATACAGACTCGCAGCGGCAATCACCCGTTTTGACCGATCATTATCTGGAGTCTGTGAAAGAAACAGATCTTCAGCAACAGTTTGTGTTTCTGTATTGAGATCAAGCGCTGCTGCAGCGGTTCGGATTTCTTCAAGCCATGACTGATTCTCGACTTGGTCACGAGCACTGTACATGTCTCTGAGGCTATATTGTGCATCAAGCAATAAGAATAACTCGCGGCAACCACTGGTTTTCCTCGTCAAAGAGGAGTCCTTGC
>KE356560.1:51071-52403 GCA_000415965.1 Haloquadratum walsbyi J07HQW1 | reverse complement strand
TCTTCCAGCTCATCAATTCGATCTTGCTTTCGCTCAACCCGCTCTTCCAACTCATCAATCCGAGAGCGCTCATCCAGAATCTCACGCATGTATTCCGATCTGCTGACTCCACGTTCTTCGGCTTCGCGCTCTAATTCTGCTTTCTGTCGGATTGAAAATCCGAACTGATACCTGCTTTCGTTTGCCCTGAGAGACCATCGTATTCCAGTGTGTTGATTCCGACATACATAGTATTTCACCACACCATCTCACAAGCTCATGTAGCCGAATATTCCCATCTCAGCCGTACTTGATCCGGAATACACTACAATTCAGCATGAAAGCCGGTTCAGACCGCTCTCTTGAGTTTGCTTCACATTCATGACCTATCCCCCTCTCTTGCCCAAAGAGGTCATCAGAACCTTTTCTACCGACTTGAGGGTTATTTAGATTCGCGTGATTGTCTGTTAGTGCGTACACTCTGCACGTATCTCATCCAATATCCTCAGTCTTGACCCACAGAAAGTTTCATGCGAATGTTGCATGCAAGTCTGATACTTCCTTCCTCTGTCAGCTACATTTACCGGTACCTGCTCAGTGTCAGCAATTAGTCAAAATCATGCAATTCTCGATGCTTTTCCAAAAACATCGAGTGTGGATATTTATTTTCGTCCTGCGGGAGATGCAGTGACTGACCCTCCAATTGCTTCATTTCGTGATATCCATTTTTATCTGAAGCGGTAGTAACGAGAATGGTATAATTATCGCTCACTGAAATCCAGCCACAATCAAATGCCCAGTGGTGGAGCTTGCATAATGCAATCCCGTTTCGAATATCATCGCTTCCGTCCTCTGATTTTGGATATATATGCGCGGCTTCGACTTCAGGTGCCCCAGTTGGTGACTCACGCTGAGTTCCACAGACAGCACAGGTATTCGCATAAGCTTCGCGAATGAGATTCCTGAAAGTGCTATTGCGTGCCTTCTGTTGGGTCTCAATATACTGTGTCTCTTTTTCGGTCAACTCCGGATCCGACTGAATAGCCTGCTGTATGCTTCCCTTCTGTTGGTCGATTTTCTCTTGTGTTGGGTTCAGACCATCTCTATCGAACAGTGCCGAGTCAAGTGACCCGTGCTCGCTTCGGATAGATGACACGCGCTCGCTTGCTACCCGGCTAAATCCCTGGACGTCATGACGACGACGACCCTCATATCCAACCAGTTCCCAGACTCGCTCGGTGCTTGGCACGTCATCTGTGAACTTATCTATCGTGTAAATATGCCGCCTCTTCGACTGATTCCAGATTAACTCACCAACAGCAGGTTCCTCAAATGCCCACTCAACTATTCCGC
>KE356560.1:49780-51021 GCA_000415965.1 Haloquadratum walsbyi J07HQW1 | reverse complement strand
TTTTACACTAAATATGTTTGTTGAGTTATGAAATAGGTTAACAAGATTGTCCCAATCATGATTCAGTATTGATGCCTTGGAATTATGATGGATTTCACAGAACTGCTTATTTATCACTAAAACGGAATAAATATACTTTCATAAGAAAAGAGCTGATAATTTCCTTCTTATATATAATTTTTGCCCACTTATAGTAATAATCCCACTGTGATCTTATATTTGTCATTATTGACCACATTTAAACGTAGCTTCATTTTATTCTGGGCTAATCAACTTTCCGAAGTAAGGCATATTCATGACTAATTCACACGAGTTGGTTGACTTCGTTATAAGCACTTTTGCATAATAAATATAAATGAATCATCAATACCGACCATATCAAATTAACAAACCTGATACTGTATATATAACCACGATTCGTTTATGAAACTAGGTCAATCATCACTCGTATTTTTTCTTTCTAAGATCATCGCCTCAGTAACCGGATTCTTTGCTACAATATATTTTACACGTTTGCTTGGTAAAACCGTGTATGGATATTTCGCGATTACCCTCTCTCTCGTAGCCTGGTTTAGCCTGATCAAAGATATCGGCTTCGGGCAAGCGATAATTAAGCGTATGAGCGAAGGCGAGGAACCGAATGCGTATCTCACAGCCGGAACGATCATCCAAGGCGCATTAATGATCCCGATTATTATCGGTATACTTGCTTTTCAGCCGCGAGTTAATGAGTATGTAGGAAAACCGGTTGCTGAGTTCATAATCCTGTTACTCATTACATCAATACTAAACGGAATCGTTAGTAGTTCATTGAGCGGAACCCACCGTGTTCATACTTCTGCTGTTCTCGGAACCGTATCGGATCTTATACAGAATACATGCATGGTTATACTCGTTTTTTTTGGCTGGCAACTCACAGGAATGTTGTCAGGATATATACTAGGTGCATTCATTAGTTCGCTCATTGGGTTTTATATCGTTCGTCTACGTCCGGAACGACCGTACCGGAGGCATATCTTTCAGCTGTGGGAATATGCTAAGTTCTCATGGCTCGGTAGCGTTCAAAGTAAAACATTCCACAGGACAGATATACTGATACTTGGACTATTTGTCTCCGCAGGTCTCACCGGTATTTACGCGATTACATATACGCTTGCAACATTTTTCGAAATATTTGGAAATGCGATTAATAATGTGCTATTCCCTGAGATGAGCAAGTTATCAGCACAAAATGAGACTGA
>KE356560.1:48057-49730 GCA_000415965.1 Haloquadratum walsbyi J07HQW1 | reverse complement strand
CTATCGAAAACAAATGAAGTACATGCTCGAAGAAGGACATGATATGCGGGATCAGCGCCACCGCGAGATGGCTGAGTACACTCGGTCATGGGCGCGTGAACACTTTGAGATGTTCCCTGAGGACGGATACGAATCGCGGACTGTGGCTTGTATTGAAAATACCCAGGATATCGATGTTGCTGCCACCATTGATGCCGTTTCTGAGAGATACGATATGGCATTCTCGAATGGATATGGCTCAACGCTTGGTGAGACGACCTTCCGGATTGGACACATGGGTGAACACGATATCGAATCGATCAAGATGCTTACAGACGCTATCGAGGACGTAGCTGACCTGTAACCTCTGATTGGTCTCTTACGACTAAGATAGTGTTCCAATCAGCATGGGTGAGTATTGCATGCGACCTCAGACTCAGGTTCATGTATGAGGTATTATACAGAATCAAGGAGAATCCCTGCGGGTTCAGCCGCAGGATGAATCCGACAACTCGGAGTCAATCTCCGCTATAATAGCCACTCTGAGACTTAACAATCAGTAACTTAAATCGACAGGCAGTTACATATATAAGTAGGAATCAGGCTTGGGAACGGAGCGATTCCCGCCAGTCCTGCGATGGCGGCCTGTCCGCCCCGAGCAATCAGACAATAATCGGAACCAGTCAGGTGAACGATCGGTTCCTCTCATGAATCGATGCAGTTGCAGTGCCCGACTGCTTGAAACCAGCAGAAAAAGTAACTTCAAGTCTAGTGAGACTGACGGAAGCACTTGTGGTAAAAACAACACAAGAGTTTCCGTTCAGTTGAGGATAGGAGTACCGGGGGCTTGGCACTCCCAGCAGTCCTACTTGACTCGCGACAGTCCATGAACCCCACACGGATTCTCACCGTGCCGGGGCTCGGTAGAACTGTAAACCTGAAATTTCCAACGCTCAGGATTCCTTCCGCGGTTACGCGGAGGAGGATGTCAACTTTGATGCTTACTGGAGCAAAGCCAGTGTTGCCTCGGCATCACCGTGTTTGAATTACCGCAGTCCGTCGATTTTGCCGATAGAATATTACGATGATGCTTTCTCAACAATTGCTGGAGTTTGATGATAGCACTGATAGCAATCGACTCCGCTGTTTAGTGAAATGATAGTATGGGATTTTTCCCATATGTTTATGATAACAGGATTTGTATTATACTGTATTAATGGGTCATACGGTCATCGAAAACGTTGAAGACCGTGTTGACGACCGCGTTATCTCTCGGAAGATAATCAAGACCGATGACCCACAATACCCCAGTGGCTACCGCTATGCGCTCCACTATGGCTATACGGATGACCGAGGCACCATTCTCCGGTACGACAACGAGAACGAGACTATCGATCGGCACGAGCGTCACACGCCCGAAGGCGTCACCGAAATCGAATTTCCGGGTATGATAGACCTCCGAACTCGGTTCCTCAACAAGATCGAACACAAACCATGACCGAAAACACACTCAAAATCACGTTCCAGCAGGCTGAATCGCACCGCCAAGCGGCACATGAGCGCTTGCAACAGACTGAAACAGGTGACACCGGCGAGGTGGTTGAGCAGGACGTGCGGTTCATCCTTAATTTCGAGGAGTTCGACGATATTGCCCAGCTTATGCGCAGTTCAAACCTCGAACTGATTGAGACGAT
>KE356560.1:46917-48007 GCA_000415965.1 Haloquadratum walsbyi J07HQW1 | reverse complement strand
CGCAGATAGCTGCTGGTTTTCAGTGAACGATCCATCATTACTGCAACCTCTCGCTGCAATCAGCGTCGCGGGCGCAGCGGTAGTGCTTGCTACTCTCGCACGACTGTGGGAACGCAGTGAGATTGATTCCTCACTGTATCCTATTGCAGTCGCTACATTGTCTGGATTTGGGATCATCATCGCTTCACTGCTACCGATTGGAATCGTTGATACAGTGGCAGGTAACCTTCTCCGTATCGTCGGTTTCTCCGCTGGTGCTGAAACTCGCACTATTGGTGAGGCGCAACCATTTGTATCACAGAGCTCTTTGCGTCGATTTGGTGTTTCAATTCCAGGGCGTATAACTGTCGAATATGGTCTCACATTCTTTGCTGGTCTCGCAGCAGCAGTCCTTATTCACTCAAAACCACTTATCAAAAAAGGAACACAACGAAGCTATGCGTATCTCGGTGCCGGTTTTACTATTATTGGACTAATTTTCATTGCTTCATTTATTCCAGATACGCTTGAGAATATACTGGGTATTGACGAGCAGGTTGCTTCGCTTCTTATCGTCTCAGCAATCATCGCAGGTGCGACATTTATTACATCATACGACGCTCATAAGCTCTTTCTCATTGTTTGGGCGGCATTCATCACCGCAATGGCATTTACACAAGTCCGGTTTAACTATTACCTTGCTGTCGTTGTTGCTGTATTTACCGCGTATCTCTTCGGCGAGATAGTCAGTTATCTCAATCTTAATCAGAGAATCCTCGAACTAAAGGACGATATCGACGGGTATCAGATACTTGCCGTCAGTGCAGCAGTTATGCTTATTCTTGGTCCTGGACTTGCTATCCCAATCACTATTGGAAACACAACGACCTCTCCTGCGTGGGAAATGGCGCAAAACAACGGTCCTGGTGCGGTCACAGTCTGGGATGATTCACTCGAATGGATGCAGGGCAACACCCCTAAAGAGGGCAATCTTGGGCGGGGCTGGGAACGCTGATCAAATGCAGTATTACGGAAAGTATGATTCACAGATGATTTTGAGTATCCAGAGGGCACCTATGGTGTACAGTCATGGTGGGACTATGGTCACTGG
>KE356560.1:45307-46867 GCA_000415965.1 Haloquadratum walsbyi J07HQW1 | reverse complement strand
GCGAAGAAAACCTTACTGTTGAATTTACGCCAGTCACTCGGGGCGACTCAGACGTTCTTATAAATATTTCCACAAACGCTACACGGACCCCACAGGTTTCCATCCCAGCAAGTGGAACGGGCATCGCTCCGGAGATTAACGTCTCAACACAACTCATACAGTTTGGAAATGTACCGGTATCGGCGAGCAATACACAATCCGAGGTCTTGAACATTCAAAACGATGGAAACACCGATCTCAGCATCAACATCTCATCGAACAGTTCGATTACAACGAATCAAGTAAATCCATTTGGAACGAATCGTTCGGGTCAGACTATCATTATTCCCCCAGATGAACAGGAAAATCTCGAAACGATATTTGATCCACCTGAGGGGGGTAACTTTGCTGGATCGCTTACCATCGGGACCAATAGTTCATTTACCGAGTCCGTCGAAATTCGGCTTTCCGGAGTCGGTGCAGAGGGAGCAATCTCAGTGCAACCAGAGCAGGTTGACCTCGGCAATCTCACCATTGGAGACTCTGAGCGTACTCGTGCTCTTGTTGAGAATAATGGAACCGCACTCGTCACAGTCAGTCCTCAGTTGAACAACTCAACAGACTTCAATACGACTCTAGATGACTTCGGTTCAATAACTCGATTCGGCTCAAACAATAATATCACAATCATCGACGGAACCAGTGAGTCACTCAATTTGAACGTGACTCAGGAGTCAGGAGGAAATGATAATGCAACGATTATTCTTGTTCCTGAAGAGCAAAGTATCCAGAACCAAACGATTGAAATCACTACGACAGGACTCGTGCCGACTGCCGATATCTCCCGAACAGATGTTGACTTTGGCGATGTGGCAGTCAATTCAACAGGAACCGAAACAGTTAGCATCAACAATACCGGGAGCGGCGTACTCCGAGTCAATCGAGTAAATATTATAGGCAACGATACTGATGAGTTCAACAGCCTCGCCGGTGACAGCTCAGATATAGCGATTGATGCACGTGATCAAGAGACCGTCTCGATTCAATTCACGCCGACAGCGCAGGGCGAATTCAACGCTAGTCTGAATCTTACCACGAATAATGGAACACAGACAATCGCTCTCAATGGAACTGGAATCGGGACCAATCTATCTGTTAATGACTCCGCAATCGACTTCGGGGAGCAAGGAAATAGCTCAGTGACTACCCGAGATGTCGCCGTGAGTAATGACGGAAATGCCGAGATATCAGTGACTGCTACCATTGAGGGCACAGACGCCGGGGAGTTTGCCCGCTCGCCTGAAACGGCAACTCTCTCAGCGAATGAAACAACGACTCTCTCACTCACATACGAACCAACCAGTGTTGCCGCGCACAGCGCACTAGTGAATATAAGCGGTGACAGTGCGAATGAATCTGCTTCAGTTTCATTGTCAGGGCGCTCGACACCTCCGGACGCGAGCGAACCGGGTGATGTCCAATTTGGATTTGTTCCGGCTGAGAACACAGCGACTGAATCGGTTACTCTCGAAAATCTTGGGGCGAATTCAACAACACTTGAAGTGACAGATCTCAATATCA
>KE356560.1:44215-45257 GCA_000415965.1 Haloquadratum walsbyi J07HQW1 | reverse complement strand
GCAGCGAGCATGCCCTTCGATCAGTTCAGTCGATAATCACATACAATTCCTACTCTAATATCCCGGTAACGTGTGAGTAAAACCGGGTGTCGATACTAGGGTACCACACGAAATATTGGATGATACTGCATATAATATATATTATGATATCAAACAGAACATGAATAATTCAATTCACAAGGCTTATTCACGCTTTCCGAATCATTCATTTCATAATGGGTTCGCGTAGTAAGACCGATAACAAAAGCGACCAATCCCTCCTTGATATACTCACAGACTGGTATCACCTTCCCGTACTCCTCCTCATCGTTGGCGCGATGTTCGCCATCCGAATGCAGACGTACTCAAACTTTATTCGCGACGGCGAGGTGTTCTTCTCTGGAAACGATGCGTGGTATCACTTCAGAGAGGTTATGTATATTACAGAGCATTGGCCCTCTCCAATTCCATTTGATGCATGGACAGGATTTCCGTATGGTAAGTGGGTTGGTCAATTTGGAACGCTTTATGACCAGGTCATTGCGACTGTTGCTCTCATATTAGGAGTCGGGTCACCAACACAGACACTGATTGGAGAAACATTACTGATTGCTCCGGCAGTTGCTGGGGCGCTCGCGGTTATTCCAGTGTTCTTTATTATCAAATCACTTTCCGGTCGCATTGCCGGAATATTCGGCGCTGTTGTGTTGATGTTACTCTCTGGCACATTCCTCAACCGAACTCTCGTCGGAGTCGCCGATCATAATGCGGTTGAACCACTCATGTTGGCTATTGCTGTCTTCGGACTCGTGGTTGCTTTCCAGAAGTCGGAAGCGACAATGCCAGTGTGGGAAGTGGTCCGTGAAGAAGTGTTTGATAATCATGAAATTGATTCGATTAAGATGCCTCTCAAGTGGGGTCTCATTGGGGGTGCTCTCACAGGACTGTATCTCTGGACGTGGCCGCCAGGAATCTTTCTTGTCGGTATTGTCGGAATTTTCACAGTACTCAAGATTTCGAGCGATATTGTCAACGAGCGGACTCCAGAACCGACTGCATTTGC
>KE356560.1:43122-44165 GCA_000415965.1 Haloquadratum walsbyi J07HQW1 | reverse complement strand
CATAAGTACACCGCGGCGGTCGGCGTCGGTGTCGTATCGGGGCAGGTACCGACCGATACCCTCCTGGAGACCGAGCAGGGCGACGGTTCCGACAACTGATGCCGTCGTCATCCCGAGCGCGACCCCACCGAAATCCGACAGCGTCAGTTCCCGAGCCACGATAAGTTTTGCAAAAAACGAGATGCCGAGCTGGAAGACCAGTCCGACAAAGAGGATACTCCCCTGGCTGAACACCTGACGGATATAGTTGTCCTGCTCAGACACAGATAATATTACGATGGTCCTGCAATTAATATGTCCGGCTCGCCTAGTCCAAAAAGGAAAACTACATTCAATTCGAAAAATAAATATTGCTACTATACATGAGCATTAATATCGATTCACAACTAGAAGGCCGACCGGTCTTCGTGACGGGAGCCGACGGCTTTGTTGGTTCGCACCTGACAGACCGCCTCGTCGAGGCCGAAGCAAACGTTCACATCTTTGTCCGTGCAACCTCCAGCGGCGAACTAAATAACATCCGCCACCAGACCGACGACCTGACCGTCCATCGGGGTGACCTGCGGGATAAGCATTCGGTCAAGCAGGCACTTTCGGCGCTCTCGGAATACGACGACTCGCTCATCTTCCATCTGGCGGCTCAGGCTCACGTCGGCGAATCCTGGGACCGCCCCTACGAGACCGTCGACACCAACGTCGTCGGGACGCTCAATCTGTTGCAGTCTATCATCGACCTCGACCTCGACATCTCAAAGTTCGACACTGCCGGCACCAGCGAGGAGTATGGCAACGTCAAGGAGGAAATGGCTGAGAAACACGAGTTCGGGGAGGATGGTCGCGTGCTGCTTTCGGAGCGCTCGCCGGTCAATCCTACGAGCGTCTACGCCACCTCGAAACTGGCGGCGGACTTCCTCACGATGAACTACCACGACGCATACGGGCTCCCGTCGGTGACCACACGGATGTTCAATAACTACGGTCCCCGTCAGAACCCCCGCTATATTACGGGAACCATCATTACGCAAGCGCTCGAACGCAAAACC
>KE356560.1:42072-43072 GCA_000415965.1 Haloquadratum walsbyi J07HQW1 | reverse complement strand
ACCTTCACAGAGTGTATGCCGGACCAGCGCAGAGAACGAGGCGTCACAGAGCGTCTGGGAGGAGCTTGGATTCAGACAGGAGGCGAAGATGCGCGACCACACCTACCAGCGCGGCTCGTTTCAGGACGTGTTCTACTACGGGATACTGCAGAGCGAGTGGGAGAAATAGATCTCTGTTGTATTTGTTCCCGAAAATGTATGAGACCGGAGGGGCATCAATATGAATTTTGAGAGATATGTCGGTTGATCTCACACAAAATTCATCAAGAGGTTTTGTGACGCGGTTATGTCTGGGAACAGCATTCGATGGGCATAATCAGGTTTGCATAGATATGAGTGTGGGATCCTCAACTCATCAAAAAAGACACTGAGTGTGAGACAGATATGAGGAGACTGCTTCAACGCCTTATGTAATATTACACCCGAACACACCGCTCAAGCACTACATAAGGCGCAGATCCTCCCAGTTGCATGTTATACCTGAATCATCGTGTGGAGTCCAAAGTTGAGAGACAATATCGAGTATCTGTTTATAAGTAATCGACTCTCTGAGACTCGACTTTGTCAACTCCAAAGTTGAGAGAATCTCATCGAGAGTGTGGGGACATGGATCGAGACGGACGGACACCTGAGTATTCTTATGTAACATCTGCCTCTCTCACAAGACGATTTGTTACATAAGGCATGAATCCTGAGAGTGTGAGAGTAATCCCCTAGAAGGGTGTTCTCGGTGCAACTGCATCAGTAAAAAAGATTGATCACTGCCATGAACAGTAACAGTATCACGGGTCCGCCAACATATACGAGGAGAATACCAATCGCCTTCCAACTCATGGACAGATGTATTCATCGACCCGCGGACTCATCAGATTACTGGATGGACCAACCCTCCCAAATGGCTCCCGTACGTCATCCTGATTGGTGTTGGAGTCATCGCTCCAATACTGGTGAATGAATATTTTAACACAAACGACCCCTAGAAGGTGGTTTTGCCACAAGT
>KE356560.1:40870-42022 GCA_000415965.1 Haloquadratum walsbyi J07HQW1 | reverse complement strand
TGAGAGTATGTCACGGGATATGCATAGAGAAAATATTCATCACTTATCACATCAACAATGGCGTCTGGGTGAAGCCCTTGGGCACGAAGTTCGAGTAAATACGTCATAAACTGTCTTTCAGGATATCCAGTGTAGAGATCCTCCGGTTGGTCAGGATCAAGAAAGTCTTCTGCAAAATCAAGGAGTCGATCGCGAGTCGTATCATCAAGCTTTGTCAGACCATCTCCTGAATATAGCACATCAATTGTCGCTCCCTTGAACGCTCCTTTTGGAATTGACGTATCTAATTGTGAGACGATCTGTCTGTGATTTTTCAGATATACCTTATCAGTGATAGCCATGATTGTATGTCAGTTGTGTTGTACAGTGCAAAAACACGTCGATGAGCGAAATATTCGTGTATCCTCCTGCTATTAATTGGAATCTACAGATATTAAGGCGAGTGCCTCGGGGCTTTGGTGTCGATGTTGATGTGACCCGAGGGTGAAGCCGACATGAAGATTAACAGTTATTCCGCCACATGTCTTCTCGAAAAGGACAGCCAGCAAAGCTCACAGACGGGTGAAAGACCTTCATCCAATACTGGCTGTGACAGTCTAGAACTGAACGGAACTGTGGCTTCCGTCTCACCATCCGTCACTGGAGGTGCGACGGGGGTTTCCAACGGGAACGGGGGCTGGTGGGAACCCCGACTCCCACGGACACACTGCGTGTTCGGGTGTGACTTCCAGCCGACCCCTCACGGAGAAGGTCGGGAGTGGGAGGAGAAGGACTGAAATTCACCTTCGCCTGCGGGTACGGGTGCGGTGCTGACCCAAAACCGTGAAGCCTCGGGGCTTTGATACTGATGTGACCCCGAGGGACTTCACGGTGCTGGGCTTGTACAATCTGCACGTCCATTTTTGCTGGAAAACGTGGTGTGTTCGGGGACAACATTGGAATTGGTGTTGGTATTAATGATTTCACACGACTCTCCCATCGAAACGGGTGTGGACAGCATGACGTTGTGGGACTCGCTATTCGCTATTTGATATTTACCACTCATTCCCTCCCTGGGCGGTTGCTGGCTCCGCTCCAGAGACCCACTGAAGCCACAGACCACCGTGCCTGTGGTATGTGGGGTCTCATACCTGACCGACTCATTGTATTGAT
>KE356560.1:39725-40820 GCA_000415965.1 Haloquadratum walsbyi J07HQW1 | reverse complement strand
CTACGATAATGAGTACCAATATCCGGATTGTAAAACACCAGACGTGCTCCACGGAAAACCACGAATAGAGGGAACACGAATCGGCGTGTTTTCGATCGGTATCAGAGCTCGAGAACACGGAGCGACTGTCGAGGAATTGCTCGATGACCATCCGGATCTCGATTGCGCACAGGTCCAAGCAGCTCTCGACTACTACGACGAACATCCGGAGTTGATCGAATATATTCAAACTCAAAAGGAGGCCACCAAAACGCCTCTCTCCGAGCAGAGCCGTGCACCTGCGGCGGGATCTAACGGTGACTCCTAACGCCGATGCGGATTCTCTGTGATCAGATGGTTGAAGAGCGATATGTGTCCGTTTTGAGCAACGAAACGCAGCATATCGTTTCACGTGTTCGGACTGAGCTCTCTCCTGACGCTGATGACAACGCAATCGCTGACTATGCTACCCGTAATGGCTGAGTTGTCCTGACGTCTGATGATGACTTCTTCCGAGACGAGATCAATCACGGGTTGTTGTACTACGATCAAGTCCGTAAGCCGACGCCGCGAGAACTTTGCGAGGTGATTAATAAAATCGACCGAGTGTACGACGATCACGCAGTGATCCTCGAATCACTCCCCGGTGAGTGGATCTGATCACTCAAGAATGGTTAATCCAGCGTCATGGTGAAGTACCTCGGGGTCACATCAAAGCCCCGAGGCTTCACCGTTTTGGGCCATCACCGCACCCGCACCCACACCCGCAGGCGAAGGTGAATTTCAGTCCTCCTCCTCCCGACCTCCCCGGTCCGGCCGGGTTCGGTTGGGTTGGGTCGGCTGGAAGTCACACCCGAACACGCCGATGTGTCCGTGGGATGGGAGTCGGCGGCTCCACCACGACCACGACCCGACAACTCCCGTCGCACGCCCAATGGACGGGTTTGAGAGGAGTCGCATTTCCAGAAATTAACCCAGTCAGCATTGGATGAAGGTCTTTCACCCGTACCCGTCTTTTGAGTTCTCTGACTGTCCCCTGCTATAGGAAACGTCATTAATTAACCGTTCGTGTCGGCTTCACCCTCTCAAGCCCCGAGGCACTCGCCTGCTCATCTG
>KE356560.1:38278-39675 GCA_000415965.1 Haloquadratum walsbyi J07HQW1 | reverse complement strand
TTGGAATGTTCCCAATATCGTATCGATCTCCTTCGAGTTCAACCCCCCGGACTGAATCGAGTTTGCGAATTGCATCTGTTAACTGGAGTTCACCACCGACGCCCTTCGTCGTCGACTCAAGCGCGTCAAAGATCTCCGATGTGAGTACGTACCGACCAGTGATTGCGAGATTCGACGGCGCAGCATCACGCGCTGGCTTTTCGACGAAGTCAGTCACTGGAAAACTTGATTGTGAGGACGGGGTTGTTTCGATATCAGCAACGCCATACGATGGAACGTCATCCCACGGCACGCGCTCGAGTGAAATCGTTGAAGTTTCATGCGTTTCGACCTCTCGAATAAGCTGCTCTGTGCATGGAACATCATTTTGAATGATAGTATCTCCAAGCAGCAGTGCAAAGGCATCATCACCGACATGATTCTTTGCGTATCTAACAGCATCTCCAAGCCCGTCACGCTCTTTCTGTCGGACATAATGTATATCGGCTAGTTCTGCGATCTGCCGGACACGATCTAATCGGTCGTATTTCTCAGCCGATTTTAACTCCTCCTCAAGTTCGTATGATTTGTCAAAATGCCGCTCAATCGCCTGCTTGCCACGTCCTGTGATAATTAGAATATCGTGAATACCAGCCTGAACCGCCTCTTCAACCACATACTGAATTGTTGGCTTATCCAACACCGGCATCATCTCTTTTGGCTGAGCCTTTGTCACGGGAAGAAAACGAGTCCCAAATCCAGCTGCGGGAATGACTGCTTTCGATACTTCCATATCTGGATATCAACTACCACCATATTCAATCTTGATATCATTCTCCTACAAAAACAAAGATCAACACCGCTTCAGCAAAATCTGATCGACTAACAGGTTACAACTCACGCTTACTAATATTGATATTAATCATGTTCTGTGGCACTTGCGTTATGATCTGTGGATAACACTCCCCGTGATAGTTGTGTCTCCGGAGTCAACTAATATCAGGGATAGTTGCTCACAACATCACAGCAACATCTGTTTTTCAGTGGGAAAAAATATCTTGACATACTCCACGCTCCACTCGCACCTGGACGCTGTATGATCCCGGAATTACATATCTACGGCGTGTTTTGTTATATTCCTTGCAAATATCAATTGAACAAATCTGGTTTATCATACCGGGCGAATGAATATATGTGTTCCAGATTAGTGGTGGTCGATACAACAACCAGTCCGTCAGCTTACCTCAAATTCGAGGTGCCAAATGAGCTTCTCTATCCCTCAGTCGAGAGTCTATCGACGAGCACGGGTTCATTATTTGTCACTGACAACCACGATACGATACTATTCTGTCGATTCAATTGACCTTTGAGTATTCATGAGCATCCTCAGCCGCGGCGACAACAGATTCGACGGTCGC
>KE356560.1:37101-38228 GCA_000415965.1 Haloquadratum walsbyi J07HQW1 | reverse complement strand
TTCCAACAGAAACCAGGTGTAACACCTTTGCTCGAAAAACCATGTACACAAACACATACCAAAGTCAATGACCTACAAGCTCTCGCCCCGACGAATCAACCTCTACATGGAGTGCAAACGCTGCTTCTGGCTGCACATAAACAAAGGAATCAAACGCCCAACCGGGCCGTTCCCCAGCCTCCCAAGTGGGATGGACGACAAGATCAAAGACCACTTCGACAGGTTCCGCCAACGACAAGAACAGCCACCCGAACTCCAGGAAACCACAGTCAACGCAGACCTACTGGAAGACACCGAACTGCTCGAAAACGCCAGGGAATGGCGGAAACAACCCAAATACCACGACAAAAAGAACGACGTCCTCCTGCGCGGCGGCGTCGACGACCTCCTCCAGAAAGACGACGGATCAATCATCGTCCTCGACTACAAGACACGCGGCTACCCACCGAAAGACGACGTCCCCGGCTACTACGCCCGACAGGTCAACCTCTACAACCTCATACTCAGAGAAAACGGACACGAAACAGCCAGCCACGGACTCCTACTATACTACTACCCCAACCAGGTCCAAGAAACCGGAGAAGTCCTGTTCCAAAACGAACTAAAACAAGTCCCCGTCGACACGGACGCCGCACAAGAATTCCTGAAAAACGCAGCACAAACCCTCAACAACCCAGTGCCCGAGCACAACCCAGACTGCGACTACTGCGACTGGAACGCAAACACGCACTAACCCGCCCTTGAGACAGGGGTCATCGTCTCCGAGATCTAAATGGCGGAGTGTCCAAACCTGATAGAACGCAGCGGACACCTCCCAGACAGCGAGGTTCTAAACAGATTCAAACCCCGAATTTCTGTCAGCCTCGCAGCTCCTCGAGCTCATCCAGAACCCCTTGATCTTCGAGTTCCGAGAGCCGCTCCAGAGCCTCACGCTTCTCCTTCTGCTCTGTCCTGGATTTTAGATCCATAGGTCGACCGCAGTTCCTGCACTCGCTGTGGCCAGTCTGGTTTTCCGAGCCGCAGAACGGACAACTCCGGGTCTGGTCCTCTTCGCTACCAGTAGAGAGACCGTACTGGTCGCGGATCGCCCGGTTGACATCATCATTGTTGAGATGGACATACACCTT
>KE356560.1:35967-37051 GCA_000415965.1 Haloquadratum walsbyi J07HQW1 | reverse complement strand
AGAACAAGGATCTTGTGATGTAATTGACCACTCTATTGCGTCTCGATTCTACAAGAATCTCTCGTGTAAATGAATCTTACCGGGTGTCTGTTGTCGTTCTGAACATAGAATTTAGCTATTTCGGTGTTCTAAGAACAACTATTCAATAGCTGCTTACATTCCTATCGCAGGTATAGTGAACCTGAATCATGAGTGAATATAATCATCAGTATCTTCATAATTAGCCGACTTCTTAATCAGAGTAACATCGAGAGCCTAATTGAGGTAACCGACCGCCAATATATCGTTCTGACATAGAAGAGTACCCATTGAGGTAGCTGCGACACCACCGCAGAAGTAACATCCTCATTCGAACTTATCTATCGCTTTCAGCGCGATCGATTGATATCCGGATTCGATTGTAACCTCACCCGACTCAATCGCTGTCTGTGAGAAGAACGTGGCTGCAGCCGCGTCGTCACCACTTGAGATGATGCCACTCGTGTTCGAGTATGAGATATAATATATAATCACGATGACGGTTGTCCCATCCGGGTGGGTAACGAATTGCGTATCAAGCAATGACAGGTCAGTTTGTGATGCACTCACATTGGTCTCCTCTCTAAGTTCGCGAACAGCAGCGACCTGCGGAGGCTCATCAACTTCGAGATAGCCCGCTGGAACACTCCACGTGCCAACTCCGGGTGGGCGAGTCCGCTTAATCAGTAAGACATGATGATCTTTAATGACGAACACCCCTGCACAAGGCTTCGGATTTGAATAGATCGGACTTTCACAGGATTGACACCACCAACGCTGACGTCCCTCAATACGTCGTGTGGAGAGGTGATCTCCACATCGGTGGCAGTAGTTCAGGTTTACCTGCACGAGTCTGATTACTCACTGGCTTGATTTAAGATTGAGCGCGAATGTATCTCCACATCACATATTCCGTCTCTATCAAGAACACATACGATATTTTATTTGATACTTACACCCTTAATTAGATTGTGGGTATGTCGATCGCTCTATCTTACATGATTATGATTTGGTGAGTAAATAATCGAATATATATATTTGTAATGGAGCGATCAAATAAATTATA
>KE356560.1:34276-35917 GCA_000415965.1 Haloquadratum walsbyi J07HQW1 | reverse complement strand
GCGACATGTATTTCAGTGCGATCCTGGTGTTTATTAGGCGTATGTATCGTCAACCCGCCTCCGTACCACAACCCTGAATCCTATGATTAGCCGCTTAGTAGCGTTGTTTGAATCACTGTCACATTGTAATTACATTCCCAGCGTAAACAGGGTCGCCTCACAGTCGGAACACGTATATGCATGTTGTCAGTTCTAAACCTACCGATTCCATATTCGATTAGCTTTATATCTCATCCTGATGACCGGAACACACCCAGATCATCCGACTCATATGCCTGTTTTTTATTCCATATTACGCGTTAGTAATAAGACGCCAAAGAGCCGTATCGCTACCATCATCTGAGACAGCAACAGGTGGAGTCATATTTGGAAAATAATATACCAGCCAGTGTATCGACAATTATGTATAAACATATACACATTCATGGCTCATATTTATCAGTCATGCTACACTGAATTAAACTGTACTAACAGTTGTTGCAAATACGATTTCTTTATTCAGTCTGCGGCGTGATTTTTTATGTCGATTCTTCCGTCTCGCATGAGTGATCTCACCCGGCGACCTTCGTCTTTTCCTCTGAGTTCTGACACTGGTCCGACCGGGGTTCGACGGGCTTCACTCGCAGTTCACCGAAGCCGTACTTCGAGTGACTACCGACCCGGAGGATGCCGCTCTTCGCGGTTTCCACCGGCGTCGCCCTCGTAGGCGACCACCTGCCCGTGATCCACGGTCTGGAGCTTGTACACCTCACGTTGCTCCAGCAGCTTCTCCTCGCGTTCACGGAGATCGCGTCGGTCCTCCTTCCACCACCACGGCACGTCCTGGTCGTGAGCGTTCGGGTACTCCGACTCCAGCACGAACGGCGTCACGAGTTCGAGGATGAATGCCTCGCCGTCTTCGAGGCGAGTAGTCCAGTGCCTCTAGGTCTCCGACCTGCGTGTCTTTCAGCCGCGTGATGCCGTAGCCGTAGTTGCGCTTCCCGCCGAACTGGAGCCCGTCCAGGGCGCTCTCATCGAGTGTGAGGACGTCGTTCCGGTCGGCGTGGAGGTACGCGTTGATGTACCACTTCGTCGTCTGCTGTTGTTTCCGTGCGTCGTCGGGCTTGCCCATGATCGTTTTGTGGGAGAGTGCCGGGTGACCGCTCTGGACGCGGATGTCGTGGGTGTTCAGCGCGTCTCGCGGCCGGGAATCGAGAAGCCACGAGTGCGACGCCTGCCGCATCAGGAACAGGTCGTCGTAGGTCTCGACGTCGGGAAGCCCGCTCCCGAGGTACGGTCGGATGCCGCTCTGCGAGTGCTCCTCGGGGAACGTCCCGAACTGGCCGGGCACGAAGACGCCGTGACTCGCGTTCAGGTGGCGGTGGACGTCGTGCGGGAGTTGCTGACCGAGCGCGTGCATGATGGCGTTCCCGCTCACGTAGTAAGGATGACCGATGTAGTCCATCTCCAGCTCCCACTGGACTTGCTGGATGCGTGTCATCGGTCGAACGCCTCCCGGAAGTCCTCGATGTACTGGAGCGCGGTGGACCATGCGCCGATCCGACGGAGGTTCGCGTCGAGTGCCATGTCGTACTTGTCGTGAGCGGCATCGAGCGGGTGCGCCGTCAGCGGGTCCACGTCGAAGCCCACGACCGCCACGGC
>KE356560.1:32902-34226 GCA_000415965.1 Haloquadratum walsbyi J07HQW1 | reverse complement strand
ACCGGCTCTTTGACTCTGCCCCAGCGTTCTTTCAGTGAGCTTTCTGATAGGGACAAAGGAAGCCTATCGTCCAATCAAGATACCTCGACGATCTCGACAACGTCTCCAAGTAAACACACGTTGTTAGCAACGAGACCACACGGAGATTACAGACGAAAACGAGAGTCAGACCGAGATTGTTCCTGTCTTATTCAATAGCTTGAATATAGTTGATGAATAGTTCGCGTATAATGAACGGCACAGTATTGAACTATCATGATTCGAACACCGGGACCCCAAATGCTTCCCCTCATGACGGATTATGCTGGTCGATGCCGTATTTCGAATCTTAATTAGAACTGTCGCGCTAATAGGGTCGAATAGGCTTCACATCGGTTTCAAGAATATAGTAAGCCAAGAGAAATGTAAATGGCAAATATGAGTGTATTCTCGAATATGACATATAACAATTGAATTGAGTGCGATGTTCAATATCTAGTACTAATTTGATTGACCGCCTCGTGACAGAGATATGCTCTCGATGGTTCGTTCATTGACTGATGATCATATACAGTAACACAACCGATATATCCACAGTCTAACGAATGGTGTAACTATCGAGTGAAAGCACTGCATGTGCCCTTGAGATAGACGGAATATGTGATGTGGCAAATGCATTCGCACTCAATATTAAATCAACCCGGTGGGTAGTCAGGCTCGTGCACACAAACCTGAATTACTGTCACCGATGTGGAGATTACCTCTCAACACGACGCATTGAGGGGCGTCAGCGTCACTGGTGTCAATCCTGTGAGAGTCCAATATATTCGAATCCGAAGCCTTGCGCAGGAGTGTTTGTTGTCAAGGAGGATCGTGTTTTACTGATCAAGCGGACTCGCCCACCCGGAGTCGGTACATGGAGTGTCCCAGCAGGCTATCTCGAAGTCGATGAGCCTCCACAGGTCGCTGCTATTCGCGAACTCAATGAAGAAACCAATGTGAGTGCATCACGAACTGACCTGTCATTGCTTGATACGCAATTTGTTACCCACCCGGATGGGACAACCGTCATTGTGATTGTATATTATGTGTCATACTCGAACACGAGCGGGACTATCACGAGTGGTGACGACGCCGCTGCGGCTACGTTCTTCTCACAGACAGCAATTGAGTCAGGTGAGGTCACAATCGAGTCCGGATATCGACCGATTGCGCTGAAAGCAATAGATGAGTTCGAATGAGGGTGACTTCTGTGATGATGTCGCACTACCTCATAGGTACACTCCCTTCGACGTCAGACAGTATATGAGGGTCGGTTGCCTCATTAGCTCTCCGCGTTATTCTA
>KE356560.1:31490-32852 GCA_000415965.1 Haloquadratum walsbyi J07HQW1 | reverse complement strand
TGGCGGCCACAAGCAAATGAAAACGCGTAAACCGGCCCACTAATTCCTCATGGCTTCGTCGTTCGCTTCGTTGAGTGGGTTGTTTACGGGAAAAACAGTGCCCTCGTTTGTGAACACTGCAGTGCTCTATTTCCGTGGCAAACGTTTATGATTTCCAGTTTCGTAACTCTATACAAGATGAGCTACGATACAGAACACGTGCGAAATGCGGGGGACACTCCGAGGATGATCACCGGAATCCCCACGTTTACAGAATTACTCGAAAACCCGTCCCTCGCTAGCCTCTATACATCGATTAGACGCTCAACGACTGCCACGGGCCCCGAACTCGTCGAAGCAACAACTGTCTCGAAGAAGACGGTGTACGACTATCTCCATAAGCTGGAGCAGGCGGGTCTGATCAGCAAGGCCGGTGACGACGCCGGGACCGCCGTATACACCGCTGAAGAGTTTGAACTGATATTAACGGTCCGCGAGACAGAAGTCTCGATTACTCCCGAACTCATTGAGGTGATCGCACAGAAGAACGAGTACCCCCCGATCAAACGGGTTCTCGAAGAGCACGGCATCGTCACGTTCGCACTCGCATACGATCTCGTAAAAGCACACAGCGAGGGGGACGTCACAATCCGGCAGATCGCGAGCCTCACAGACCTTTCGCCTGGTACTGCGTATGATCTCGTCGAAGCGCTCTATTCGATTCTCGATCTCGGTGACGACGAGTCACCCCCGACGACGTACACACCGGATGATTTCGATGAGGACGAAGGCAATCTCCTCGAGGAATTCGCCGACAAGTAGACCGAATGACGAGGATGTATACTGCGAATATTGCGGACACGGTGATGTTTCGGAATTTAGGGAAGCACCCCACTCCGCGCTTACAATCGCTCAAGCGTGCCGTAGAGCAAGCCGGAACAGAGATTTGGGTGCCAGCAGCGGTCTACCACGAACTGGCGGATACTGGGAGTACCGACTCACCGACGAACCCGTACCTCGATGCGGCTGTCGAAGAGGGGTGGCTTCGGGTAGCCACACCGCTACCAGGTGATCGCACAAAGGGGTTTGATAGTAGTGCTGGACCGGTTGAGAAAGCGCGGTTCGTTGCAGATGAGTTTCTCAACCAGCAAAGCAAGTACTCAGAGACGAACAACTGGCGAGATGCGTCGTTGGTCGCGCTGGCGGTTCGATTGTTCGACGCGAATGCCCGAATTCGTGTGATCACCCACACAGCGGACGAAAATCTGGCAATGGCGTGTGCTCGTCTCCCTCCCGAATTCGGGTACTACGATATCAAATCCCGATACTACAACCCGCCCCAGACAGCAAAATCTGAGTTTCCAACCGTTGACCAGCTTACGT
>KE356560.1:28256-31440 GCA_000415965.1 Haloquadratum walsbyi J07HQW1 | reverse complement strand
GCATATACGTAAATAAATTTATATATCGTCAAGTTTAGTTTGGATTTTGTTAGCGTGGGGTCGCTAAGTTACACCGATACTCGGTAATGAGCACAATCTGATCTATGTATGAATATATCCGGTGTATTAGAGAGTAATCTCCCGTGGCTATCAGCTACCGCAGCGATAGACAAGTCGTAACAGGTATAATGGCATATCCCAATCATATGCTTTATTTATCCAATAGCTCTAGATGGTTGATTAACAGAAATATATCAGATAGAATATCTTTGTTATTGTTACAGTCAGGTATTTTCAGGGCGAACGTAACTCAGAGTTGTCCAAGTTCAGTAATCGTCAATCCGCCACAAACGGAGTCTGCGCCCGCCTATCTCAGTGCTCAACTGGCTGCTTCGCCGTCAGTCCCGGAATGCTGCAATAATCTCGAGAACATCTGTCGGCTGTAACTCCCCAGCCCGGAAATCAGCAATCGCCTCCAACAACTCGCGTGGTTGGATCTTCCCGTCTTCACCCGCGTACTCATCGACAACTGATTGCGGTTCTTCAGGACCAGTTTGGCTGACGACCGTCACTGACATAGGATTAACTTCAAATGTCTCCTTTCCTACAGTGACATTACCAGTGATATTATGTGTGACATTCACCCTCTCTCCAACAGTCAGTTCCTCAGTAATCGTGACTGTAACATCTGTTCCAATGTTTTCCAATGTCACCGTGCTTCCATTAACTGTTGCTTGTGACAGAACTGGGCTTGCGGAGACACCATCCACTGTGGTTGATTGAATGGCTGCTGAGTTAGCTGCTGGGGTGTAAGTCGAGTTTATTGAGACCGATCCATTCGCGCCATTAACCTCAGTCGTGATAGTCACCTGAGCGCCTGAGGTAACCTCAGTGGAGGAAACGGATCGTGTGACATCAATCGATGTGTTGCTAGTTGGCGCTGGGGTTGGCGTCAAAGTCGGTGTCGGTGATGGCGCTGGTGCTGGTGCTGGTGCTGGATTCGAAGGTGGCGGTGATGCTGGAGTTGGAGTTGAGGTCGGCGTTGATGTGGGCGTTGATCGTTGATGGATTTCAATCTCTTCGACCGTCACAGATATTGAATCACTCACTCCAATCAATTCGGTGTAGCCATAGATATCATCGTCAGTTTCCACACCAGTGTATATGTCATAAGACCCCGTCGATAGCTCATCGGTGGTGAACTTTGCCTGATATGATTTTTCGCCAGTCTTCGTTGCTTTCGCTGAGCGCACCACATCATTACCGTACAAGGTCACGTTCACCGTCTGCAGCTTATCGACACCACTGGTTACCTCTTTGAGTTCAATATCGACGGTAATCGTCTTGCCCTTTGTGACATTATCTACTGATTGACTGATATCATATCTCTTAATGATGAATGGTTCAACCTCAACTGCAGTGTCACGTCCGTCCTTCGTGAGGGCAATAACGTACGTGCCTGGGTCATACTGATCATCAAGAGGAAAACTCATGTCTATATTCCCATTGAGATCAAATACACCTTTAATCTGTGTCTGATCATTGTTAATAATCCGAATCGCATATGACTCATCATTAGGAGCACTAGTTGAAATACTAATATCTTCTCCGAGTCTTTCGTTACCGACCTCTGTGATTGTCGCATTTCCCCACTCCGTGTTGACTGTCTGTGCGGGAATATCCTCTATACTATCAGCGATGTCAACTGAGTATTCTGTCGAGAGTTCTGCGCTAACGCCAATTATTCCACCTGCGAGGATAATCATCACCACGACGAGCGTGTGAGCACGCCACATTATCATATACTCATTGATAGGGATATTTATATATGTGTCAAAGCATCCCTACCACATCGCCGCGAAGGAATACCCACCCAGCGACTACTGCACTCACTATCGAGAGCAGCATCGCTATCATAAGTGTTGATACAGCAATAAGTGGGGTCAATGGGACAGATAACTGGACACCGAACATGACCAACAGACCTGCTCTTGAAAGTATTGAGACAACAATATATACCCCAATGAATGAGAGAATCCCTGCTGGAACAGCGACTCGAAATGCATCACTCGCTAATAGCCACAGAAGTTGCCGCTGTGTTGCACCAGTCGCTCGATAAATACCAATGTCCTGCCGTCGTGACTGGACGGCTTGAGCAAATGCAGCAGTCGTCCCACCTATTGTGCTCACGCCTGCTAGTACGATCATAACAAAAAAGAGCACCTGTACATTCCCGAACACGTTCTCAATTGCTCGCCCAACACCTGTTCCTGATGCGTACTCACCCTGTGGTCGGGGTGAACCGCCACTCCCCCCACTTGCTTCTTCAACACGATATGTTGTCCGAGCGAGTAGATTCCCATCGGCGTATAATGTTAGTGGATAACGTCCGGGAGCAACCTCCTCTGTAAATCCAATCTCTTTTCCATCAAATGTCAGTTCCGTTACGTTCCCACTAGGGAACTCGACGGTGCGGCTTTCAGCAGTTCCCGGTGCGGTCAGTGTTAGATTGCGTACGACGAACTCACCCCAAGGGTTTGCGACTCGAACTGTGATCTCGGGTCGTGTGTATGATGTTCCTGTCGATGGATTGACTGACAATTGTGCTCGTAGGCGCTGATTCACCGCAGGGTCGACAATCAATGGAACGCTTGCCGATTCATAGCCTTGCTTACTCACCGTGACAGTATACTCGCCTGGAGTCGATGGAACGCCAATCGTTGCTGCTCCTCGTGAGCCCGTCTGGGTCGTCTGATCCCCAATTGTCACTGTAGCAGCCTCAACAATTGTCTCATTCGTTGTGACCGATGGGACGAGCAATGTTGCATCCGGTGGCGCTCGCTGCGGGAACTCATCAGGGAGTGTCAAACTGCTCGGCTCGACCACTTGAAGTGAGCGTTTGACCGCGGCGACCGAAACGGTGTACGTTCGGGGTGTCTGGAGGCGAAATGATACTGTTTTTTGTGTTGTTTGCTGGCTAGCTAATGCGACCTGAATCGATTGCGTCTTTTCACCAACTGTGACCGTTAACGATTCACGCTGCTGTGTGCTTGCGAGATTTCGCAACTCGAGTTCAATATCGAACGTCCTATTTGGGACCACTCGATTGGGTCCACGGATCTCACTCACCACAATCCCACGTTCAGCAGTGGCGTCTGATTGTATTTGCCCACTCCCGCCCGTC
>KE356560.1:27074-28206 GCA_000415965.1 Haloquadratum walsbyi J07HQW1 | reverse complement strand
GTCCGTCAGCATCAGTATCAGCAGCTGGATTAACCGAAATACCTGTAACACCTGCTGAGTTGTCAGCCGGTTTCGCTGCTGCGGTAACCACAGCGGCGACACCTAGGTGAATGCTTCCCAGAAGAGTCATTAGGCAAACACACGATACAACGGTCTTGTGTCGCGTGCGTCTCATAGATATATCATTTGTCATGCACAGAGGGAAATAAAATCAAAGGCTCACACTTGTAAAGCAATATCCACTTTTGTCTGTGTGTCGTTTTGTGTGATACTGTACACTACGCCCCAAACATATTCACAGACAAATGATCTAGTGAGTCGCGGACTTCTTATTAGATTTGAAGATTGTGAGGTTGATGTGAAGAAAGTACGTGAGCGCAAAGACATCATAGCGTTCTCTGACTCAGTCGTTGAAGCTATCATGAGTGTGAAATCTGATTGAAATTCTCTAGAGTCACGCCAGAGTGAGTAGAAACACGCGACTGTTTAATTATTTAATCTGCTCAAGAACTCTTGGAAGGTCTCTGAGGTCGTCAATAGAGGCTGTTGGCGTTGTATCAAGTGTTGCGACGGTGTTGTGTGGTCGGCGAAGAAAGACGCTCTCAAGCCCTGCTCGATGGGCAGCGACTACATCTGTCCCCCGGTCGCCCACATACACGCCACTGTCAGCACCAAGTGCATCAAGTGTTTCTTCAAGATAGTGTGGATCCGGTTTTCGTCTGCGGAACCCATCAACACCGATATCACGTCCACGCACATGATCAAATCGGTCAATGTCAAAATGGTCCACGACAAATTGGACTGCCGGATGGTAGTTATTACTCACGAGTCCGAGTGTCATCTCACCGGCGAGCGTGTTCAATGCGTCAATATCTGAATACACACCACGATGTCCATCAGCAATCCGATCAACAATCCGTTGTGCGCTTCGCTCCTCGCGGGCAGCATAGAATGCGACCGGATCGACGTCGATTGCTTCACATGCAGTAACAAATTCCTCAGTGTACTCATATTGCTCAAACGCACTCCGATGAGACTGCGAAAGTGATTGTTCCCAACCCTGTCCCCATTCTTGTTCTTCAAGAATGTCTTCGAATGCGTGCTTGTGGACGATCGGGTCAGCACCGCGACC
>KE356560.1:24556-27024 GCA_000415965.1 Haloquadratum walsbyi J07HQW1 | reverse complement strand
GATCTTGATCGAGACCTCATGATCGGAGTCGACAAATCACAACAGTCGCCGAACACAGACCTCCAAATCAAACATAGTGAATTTCTCAATAGTAGCGGATCGCAAACAGTCTTTGCTTCCAATTTAGCTATTGAGCCGGAGAATGCGGAGACTATCACGTTTGGTGATGGTGCAAACCGCTCGCTCGTGATTGAAAACAGTAGTGGTAGTTCGGTAAAGGTTGAGCCAGTAGCAAATGCGGATCCTACTATTACGAGCGAGTTCCTCATACTCAACATCTACAACGCCTCGGGAGAAATCAGGACCAATCCCACAGTCGTGAGCAAAGGTGAGAGTGTTGCTGTGGAGGTAACCCGCGACACTGAGATGTTTTCAGCTGGCGTTGCCACAGGGGCTGATCCTGATGAGCAATCAGAACCATTCGATAATTATGAGATTCGTCTCCGTGAGGATGGCAACTTCATTGATTCAACTGACAAGCGGTTAGTTGGAATTGGTTACAATGCTGCAGACGGAATCCAACAAAATAGCACAACGGGGGACATTGAGGTGACTGTCCCACGAAGCAGTCTCAATGACTATACTGAGGTCACAGATGATCTCGTTGCGGAATTCACTCTTGAATCAGATAATCCCACGACTCCTGACCTTGTCTTGCGTCAGAATATCACAACCGCCAACCAGGGTGGTAACTTCACGTTCACGATCAATTCGAGCGCAATTGCTCCGAGTGAAATCGGAGATCCTGAGTCTGCCTCCGAGACCACCGTGCGCTCTGCGAGCTTGAGACTGTATAACGCCAGCACACTACCAGAAATCCCTGGATTCGACGATGACCTTATTATTACCATCTCCGCAAATGATCAATTTAAAATCAATCCCGAGGCAGCCGCAGATCAACCCACAGCATCAGTCACCTTCGACGATCAGACCGTCCAGAACGGCTCGACATCGGTGAATGTTGCAAGTGCGACATTCAATGGGACTGAATCATTCAATCTCGTCGTTCATCAGGCAACTGACTCCGACGGCGACGGCGAGATTGAAGCTGATGACGAAGAGATTGGCACAAAGATTGGTGAGTCTGAAGCACTCACCCCTGGGACGGAGACAAACATCCCTGTCAGCATCGACAGGACCGTAGATAGGAACGATACTGTAAGCCAACTCACACAAAATCAGACGCTGGTTGCGATGTTACACACGGCAAACACCAGTGACGATAATAATCTCGTGCACACTGCTCCAATCACACGAGACGGAACACCTGTCTTTGACCAGGCTGATATTACAGTCTCTCCAGAATCGTCACTCAATGATCCTGCCGCTGGAGATGAAATTAATGTGTCCATTCAACACAGTCTTTCCAGTGCTAGTACCAGAGTGGGAGGTAGATTCATGCCGAGGATATACGGATAGAAGTGCAGCCACGATTCAATCTGACTCCAGATGATTCACTCCAGATTCAAAACTCGACTGGGGGCACTGTGACTGTTGCCCCAAACAGATCAATCTCAAACGTCACTGAAATCGATCTCGGCGTGTATAATGCTGAGGGGGTAATTGAATCAGCGTCCGCTAGTTCTCAACTGAGCGTGTCCAGCACCGAAAGCGGCTCAGAGACCGATCTGAACGTCACAATCACTGGCGACACAGAAATGTTCGCCGCTGGCGTTTCGGAGACAGATGGGGGGCAGTCGAGTCCATTCGATAGCTATACAGTTACGCTCATCGCTGACGGGACTCCCGTCAATTCGACAGATGAAAGACTGGTTGGAATTGGATATGATGCGGGAAATGGTTTACAACAGCAGAACAGCACACGTGAGAAGATCCGGTTTACTCTCCCACGCGCGAGCCTGAACCAGGGCTTCAATGAGAGTTCGAATGCGAGCTTCAGTTTGCAAAATGGGACAGGAACCGTTCTCACGAGAGATATTACAGATGCAAATCGGGGCGATGAATTTAATTTCACAATCAACACGAGTGAACTTGATTCTGGAGAATACAGTCCTAGTCTCACTCTAAGTCTAGATGGAAATCCAGGATTTAACGAGCGTATCATCAGTGTATTTGAATTTCGTGATGTCACAATAGGGTCTGATCAAGAGGGTACTGCAACTGTCACGTTCAATGATCAGACCGTCCAAAACGGGTCGATATCGGTGAACGTTGCAAGTGCGACGTTCAATGGGAGTGAATCATTCAATATTGTCGTTCACGAGGTAACCGATACTGGTGCCGACGGAACGATTCAACCCGGAGAGATTGGTCAAAAGATCGGTGAATCTGCTGAAGTTGAATCTGGTACAAGTACAGATATCTCTGTCAATATCAGCAAATCAGTAGCTGAAAATGACAGTGTGAGTCAACTCACAGAAACCAAAACGGTGGTTGCAATGCTGCACACCACGAACACGAGTGACGGTGACGGCATCGTGCACACTGCTGCAATCACACGAGACGGA
>KE356560.1:23197-24506 GCA_000415965.1 Haloquadratum walsbyi J07HQW1 | reverse complement strand
CGAAGCTGAGAGACGGCGTGAGATCGCCGGCGAGTGGGACCATCTCGCTGACCGGTTACCGATTATGAAGGCAGCGCTGAAAGAGTACGACTGGGCGACCGACCGAGACGGGGTTCCGGTCTGAACGATGGGGCTGCCAGGCACAATCGACATGTCTGTCTACGACGGGCTTCGTGACGTTTTAAATCGACATCCCAAAGTCACAACTGTTGGTTTTGAGCCGGACAGCATCTCGAAAGAATACATTCAGGCGAGCGTCGCTCCCGACCGGGTTGAGCCCCCCACTGGTAGAGCCCCCACTACTCGAAGTGGAGTGGCGGTTTCGACGAGAAACGGAATCCTATCGAATCCACTACGCGGACCCGAACACAGGTTTCAATTGTGGGTGGCACCGCGACGAGGATCATCCGGACCTCGGTTCGGTACACTTTCAGTGCGAACACCGAAGCACAGGGGAATCCGATCGGACACGCGCAGAATTCACAAAATCTGTTCCGACAGAGATTCTGTGGACTGCGCTTCATCGGTTGTTCGAAACGAAGATTCCAGCGTATACGTCGAATAGATAATTAATTTTTGTGAGTATGCGGGGACGAACCCCTGACACCCCACCGTGTCGAGTGCTTTCTTTACGGAAGTTCAAGGAGAAAGCCCCGCGCTTCAGGGATGAATCCGACAGTCGATGACACAAACTACCGACGATAGCATGACTTGATATTCCAACAGATACTTAACATAGCCCATCTGGTTATAATTGCAATAGTTACGGTAGCTGTCACCACGAAGTTCCACAATCCATCCCTTTCACGGCGGAAAGAGTGGCAACAGGGCACTCGTCTCTACCGTGATACCAAACAATTCTGTATCAAAGGATGGGAGAATGGTAACTTTGGTAAGTCCGTGACTACATCCAGCATTGACAACGCGCTTTACTCGGCTATTCAGAGCCAAGCCATTCGAGAAGCGAAATCTAACCATAGCAAAGATGGGGAAGTCGAATACAGAGAGAGCCAGCCGTTCGCAGTCAACAACCAGAACTGGGAGATCGACACAACCGATAACGGTACAGTCGTCATCGGATTCCCGTGTGTTTCTCAGTGGTGGTACACACCTATTGAACTGTACGACGATATTGCCGATTCCGTAAACCAACTACTCGTAGGTGACGCCGACAAGTCCCGTCTACAGGTCTACCGCCGTGGCGACGACTGGTACTGTACATTCAACGCCGAGTACGATACAGACACGTCGAATGGGACATCCATCGGTGTCGATATTGGCGAACGACATATTCTCGCTGCAACGGCTT
>KE356560.1:21617-23147 GCA_000415965.1 Haloquadratum walsbyi J07HQW1 | reverse complement strand
AAGCCGAAATAGACTTATCAGCATCGTCTGACTCTAAGATAGTATCTGAGATAGTATCTAAGATACTGACACACTCACCCTTACTTTTCGATAGCGAACTCCTATCCTCAGGCAATGCCTCTGAAATCCCTTCCTCAGTATCTACGGACTCGACGCCAAAGTCTTCAAATAATTCCCCGGGGGAGTGGTCAGAATCTTCACCGGATAGAACCTCAGGCTCGATAGTATCCAATAAATCCGACATATCATCGAATGGAAGAGTACTCGAACCGTCCTCAGCCGGGAGAAATACCTTCCAGTCATCTTGGCGAGAACTCGCTGAACTTCGACCCACCGATAGTTCCCCCGAGTTCTTGAGAATGATCTGGTTATTGAGTGCGTTCCTCATTTTCCTCTTTCTCGTGTTCGTCTCACTTTTTTCAGCCGCTAAGTTCTGATACAACTGGGCAAACCAATCTGTGGTATTCTCTTTGTTCGTATGCTTTTCTAGAATATCGGGCGCACCGCTCTTCGCCAGTATCTCAGCCAATTTTTTTGTCCCAGATTTCCCGAACCGTTCCAATACTTTCCTTTGATCGCGGTGAACTGGTCGATAATCAATAACCTGTTCAATTTCATCAGATTCGAAACTGTTCCTCGCATACTCGGTGAAATCTCGTACTTGACTGACAGGTACGATCTTCTGACACTCCATATCGCGAATGAAATCGTAACTCTCGGCGAACCCACGCCGAAACTCTTCGAGTATGTTGCTGATTATCAGGTTGTCTCCGTCTTGGGATTGGGGAATGATGAGATGCGACTGTCGCCACCACTCACTGTGATCATCCAACACCTCCAGAACATTCTGGAGACACTGCTCACGAACCACTTCCGCTGCACGGTCGTTCCACTCTGAGTTTGAGCGTATGCCCTCTCGTGAGGGGTCAAGATCAAAATCAGCGTGAATCAAGAAGTCGATATCAACATCAAGTTCGCTGAGAGGCAGATAGCTGTGGACAGGACTAATTCTGACAGAACCACCATCCTCTAATTCAAGCAGACGACCGTTCTGGCTTATCCGAAACGCAATGAACAGATCGCTTGTCTCCAGATTCTTCCGTAGACGTGGGCGCCTGAGACTCTCATCTATCTCCCATATATCGCGGAACACAACCCACTGCTCCTCGCCATCGCCATCCCCAGTCCTTCTTACCTGAACCAAATCATCATCGCTGAGTCTATCTTCAGAATCGCCCTCTGCATACTGCTTATACAGATCGCGGGCCTCTGGTACGCCCTCGGGCTCATCAAATGTATCGACATGACCGCCATGAAGCGATCTACTGAACGACGTATCCTGTCGACTCCTGATCTCAATTTCACTGAGAGAGTCCAGAAACAGGAACACGCTTGGAGAGAGATTATCTTCCTCCAGAGCCTGTTTAATCTGTTCGACTCCATCACCAGACTCATATTCAATCGAAGCAACGATCCGTGTTGTGTACTCGCTCTGTTGAACAGTCCTTGGTTCCGGTGGCTCCTCCGGCA
>KE356560.1:20474-21567 GCA_000415965.1 Haloquadratum walsbyi J07HQW1 | reverse complement strand
CGACACTCCCGAAGTAAAACAGCGGATTGTTTGTTTTGCCTGTCTGAATAACTCAAGAAAGATGATACCGCCATCGCGAACCGGCCGAAGATTTGTATCGGATCCTGATGGACGTGGATAGTACGTAATCGGAACAACAGCTGTCGGGATATCGCGTCGAGCACACTCAACCGACATTTCGGTTTCAATCCCAAACCCATCAGCGGTGAGTGTCATCTCACGAAATGATGCACGTGTAAACGCTCGATATCCAGAGAGGACATCGCGAATCTGGTCACCGTGGACAGCACGAAATCCCCAGTTAATAATTGAATTTCCAACTTGATTGAATCGTGTCATCGCGCCCTCACGTAGATCAGCGAATCGATCACCAACAACGTGTGCAGCACTGCCATCGAAGAGCGGTTCAAGCATTGCCTCTGCATCATCAGCATGGTACGTTGCATCACCATCAAGCATCAAAACGTACGTTCGGTCAATATGCCGCTCGACGGCTTCACGAACAGCTTGTCCCTTTCCTGTGCCAGATTGTGTGACGACTCGAGCCCCATGATTGGCTGCGACGCGTTCAGTTCCATCTGTTGAGTCCCCATCGATGACGAGAATATCATCGAATCCTGCTTCTTGGAAGTCATCGACTACTTGACCGACTGTCTCAGCCTCATTGTACGTTGGCACAAGGACGGTAACGTCGTCGAACGATGCCATCGCTCACAATCATCGGGCATACCTGAAAGTGGTTCCGGAGCAGATGTCTCACTTGATGAATAATAATATCATATATTCAATACGTTTCTGGGAGTCAGTGGAGGCGCTTGCGATCCACGCCAAGGCGTCCTCACGACCAGCGTGAAGATGTCGAATAATATCCTCATCAGGTGATTCTGCATGATGAACGCCATCTTATGGAGATGATGCAACAGATCGTATACTATCGCTGCGGAGGGATACCTCGTCATTTCGGACAAAGTTACGGTACGACTGGAGGCGTGCGCAGAGAGATATAAACAGGAAAAACCGAGCAGAACTAAATATGGTGTTACAACTTCAACAGACTGGTCGCTAGCATATCTCATTCAGTTGGTGGATTATT
>KE356560.1:19229-20424 GCA_000415965.1 Haloquadratum walsbyi J07HQW1 | reverse complement strand
TTGAGTACACACATACAGCAATCACCGACTCTTATCCAGCTACCACATCCTCTTGTGTCACCTCGACTGTTCGATTCCCGACTGTGTAGGTTCCGGGCGTTGCAATACGGATTGTGTATGACCCATCTTCAGTTGGTATTTCACGTTGAGTGATCATCGTGCGTGACCCAACATCCATTCTACCAGAGATAGTGACACTTGCAGTCGTCTCATTAACGGTTCCATTCACCATCGTCCCGGGGACAACAGCGTATGCTTTCTTTTCATCACCTGCATACAGTAGTTGATAATGTGTTCCGAGTCCCTGTCGATCATGCAATCGGGCATACATCGTTTCGGAGTCGAGTTCTGAGAACTCAGGGATCTCTGAGATAATAATAAATCCAACACGACCCTGTATCTGCTGATACCATTCCTCACTCTCATCAGATCGAAGGAAATCAAGATAATTACTCCGAGCATATCCATAGCTCTGTGAATTGCCGTTGAGATGCGCATTATACGCTCGATTGTCTCCCCAGCGACTGAGGACATATGTCTCCGGCCAGCTTCGATTCTCAGCAGTAGCGAAGGCATCCATCTCATCAATCGCGCTGGCAGTATCATCACCATATGTCAGTGTAGCTGTCCGAACCGGCGTCATGACAGCCCCAAGTCCGCCGACCAACAGGAAAAGCACAATCACGGCAGTGAGCATTTGTCGCCGACTCGTTCCATCCCTCGAATCTCTACTAAATCACCACGATCACGTGTCCATCCAGTTCAACTGACCCAGACAAACACAATTATACCATTCCATGCAAGCGTATGTGCACCAATCCCAACTCCAGCTAAGATAATCCATGGTGTGAGTTCTAGGAGCTGAGATATCGATGTCGGCGATGTCCGCTCATACGCTGCGACTGTCACAAAGACGATAGCGAGAATGGCTACATCGAACGCATGGTGATCGGCAAACCCGATACTCGTTCGGTACGCATGAACGGGCAATGTTGCAAGAATGGCAGTACTTGCCAGACCAACACGTCGGTCATCACTCAGCCGGGTTCCGATAAGATACACACTCACACCACAGACAACGGCAGCGGCAACCGGATACCACGCCAGTACTTGCTCCGCAGCAGCAGGACCGCCACCGAAAAGCGCCGTCACAATTTGGAGTGCTGCAACAAGGAGTGGTTCACCCTGTTTGATC
>KE356560.1:18086-19179 GCA_000415965.1 Haloquadratum walsbyi J07HQW1 | reverse complement strand
TGCTTGTTTTTCGCGTTCTGGCTGGTTTCCAGCATCGGTTTCACATTCAAGTCTTCGACGGCCACGAAATCGTACTCTGTGACAAGCCACGTCGTGAGTTTATGCTGGTAGTCTCGCACCTTCCGCTTGATTTTGCGTTTCGCTTTGGCGACTTTCCGGCGTTGGTTTTCCCAGTTACTCGACCCGTGTTCTTTCCTGTCGAGTTTCCGCTGTTCGCGTGCGTAATGGTCGTACTCATCGGACAACTCAAGTGTATCAACGGACAGGTTTTCGGAAATGTGGATGTAGCTCGTGATACCGAGGTCAACGCCCACACAGTCTTCAGGTTCAATCTCGCTGAGTGGTGGTTTCTCGGGTGTGTCTTCTACTGTGGTCACGAGTGAGACGTACCATTCGCCAGTCGTCTCTGTTTTCAGGATTACCTCGTCAATGTCATCTGCTGGTGGGACGTCGCGGTCTGCTCGGATTTTGAACCAGCCAATCTTTTCGAGTCTGAGTCGCACGAATCGGTCGTCGCCCGTGTTGTGATCCACGTTGAAGCGACTGGACTGATTGTACGACACCGAGCGAAATTCACCACGACCTTGCCAGCGCAACCGCCCAACATCGTAGCCCTCTTTTCGGCGTTCTTCTAACCCTTCTCGGTCACTGTGGATTTGGCTGATAGCTTGTTGTGCGGCGTGTTGCGACGGTTCTGCAAAGGTGGACCACTTGTCTGTCCAGTCTGTGAGTGTGCTGTGTTGGTCGTAGTCAGATGGCTTGTTGTTGTAGTCACTCCCGTAGTAGTCTCGCACGGCATGGTTACGAATCTGCCGGAGGATATCGATGTGCCGCCACGCTCGCCACGTTATCGGGTAGGTATGCGCGGAAGCGAAGCGTGTGTTTCATCGGTGTTAGTCGAGTGTTTCGACAGTGAGTTTCAGCTGGTCGCCTTCTTCGATATGAAGCCCATCTCGGACTTCTTCGGGAATTGTGACAACGCCACGCTGTCTGATTGTTGGATAACACTCCATCTGACTCATACTGTATGATACTGTATCAATCATTATAATGCTGTCGGCTTCACCCTCGGGGTCACATCAACATCAGTATC
>KE356560.1:16308-18036 GCA_000415965.1 Haloquadratum walsbyi J07HQW1 | reverse complement strand
ACGAACGATATGTCCGTGTCACGCTGCTCAGAGTTGCCACCCTCTGCGGTGTTATGCTCATTCTCGCTGTTCTGAGTCACACTATTGAATGTTTTACCTCCTAGGTATCCCTTTTGATGTAATTACTTTGAATTCGCTTAGTCTTCGAAACTATTTAGTATGCACTAACTGGACCCTGTAAAAATGAAACTTGGATTCTTCGCATACTCCCTCTCTGGTGCTGGTCCACGCACGAGGGCAAGAACACTTATTGAGGCACTGGCGAACCGGACCGACCACAAGCTTGTGGTTGTCACTGGTCCAGACGAAGACTACAATCATCCCCGCGTTGAACGTCGTCGAATTGGTGCTGTTCCAACTGGTCTTGTTGCTGGCATCTCAACAGTTCGCAGGGCATTCACAGATGTAGATGTTGTCCATGTTCCTGTAAATATATACCAAGTTATGTACGTCAGAGCAGTATACCATGGTCCCCTTGTCTCGGGAGCGGGCATCCAGCACACCCTACTCTATCGAAGCCTCGCAAAATTGCTTAATATTGACTATATCATCGAAACTCATGAACGCGTTGCACGTCTATGGGAACGCAGCGGATTCAAGAGTACCTATATTTACCCGGCAGTGAATGAAACGGAATTCCGGGAGTATAGTCAGGATGAGTGTGAGAAAGTCCGCAAACGTCTTAATATATCACCTGAGGACGATATTATTCTTTTTGTTGGGAGTCTCACTGAATTCAAGGGCGCACATCTTGTTTCTCAACTTGCGCGGCGACTTGAGAACGAGAATATTAGTATTATAGTCGCCGGTGATGGACCGCTCCGTGAACAATTCAGAAACCGTCCAAATATCTTATATCAGGGGTTCGTGGATAACGAAGACCTTCCATCGTTATATAATGCCGCAGATGTGACGCTCGTGCCGAGCGAGAGTGAGAGTTTCTCTATTGTCAGCGTCGAGTCTGCCGCATGCGGAACACCAGTGGTGACGACGACACAGGACGGAACTATGGTGCGTCTTTTTCAGGACCGACGGGCCTATCGGTGGACCGAACGATCGGTGGATGGACTTCTTGATGCAGTCCATGATCTACTTAATAACCCAGAAACCAGTTACGCGCAATCGAGACGTGGACGCGAGGCTATCGAGGAAATGGGTCTGACGATCGCAGACACCTTGGATCAGCATCTGGCAATCTGCAAGGCGGCTATTGATCACCACTAAAAGATATTTGTTGTGGTCTGATACTTCTCCAAGATTTATCTCGCTAATCCTGAGCGTATCCAAGGTCTACGAGTCGTTTTCGAGCGGTTTTATTCTCGAGAGATTCGTGGGCTACTGGAGGATCAGATGTAATAGTGCGCGATGTTCCACCCATATCGAACCACGGCACTCTCGTTAGAGTGTCCACATAAAGATTAGGAGGATGCCCGAACCCTCGACATGGAATCGGTCCAATCCAGTCACCGACAAGGTTTCCATGGTCGCTTGTCAGAACTGTTTGCCCGCTCAACTCAGCCGCAAGATCTGGAATTATGTCTAAAACGAGTTCGAGATTTTCCCGATAAGCCTCCCAGACCGCTTCTGGAGTAAGACTGTTGAGTTGGAACTGAAGTTTTACCCAGATATCACCTGTGTTAGCGCGTTCGACGACATTACCCCGTTTATCACGCCGCGCGACTCCACCTTGATCAATCTGTTGACCTCGTTCTCCAATGAACGGATAGT
>KE356560.1:14848-16258 GCA_000415965.1 Haloquadratum walsbyi J07HQW1 | reverse complement strand
CGTTTGTCCCATACGATACCATTGACATTAATCTCGAAATCTCGCCGCCGCGCCCGAGTGATGATGCTGCGCCAGTCTGAGCTATCCGCCACCTGATAGCAATCGGGTGAACCAGAATTCCCGGACGACTCTAATCAGATGGTAGTTGAGATGAACAGGCACGAGGAGGCGACCATCCCAGAGCGATTCGATGAGCGCTTCGAGATGAATATCTCTGGTAAGATAGTGCTCTGAGAGATCAAATAGAGCATCTTGGCGAGTACCGCATTTAAAATCGAAAGGACGATTCCGTCTACTCCGGGCTTGGCGAACACCCGGTCAGCTTCCCGTGAGCATATTAATATAATCAATCAACAGCGAGACAGCACCGATGTATCCGTGGCTATCTTATTATTTCTCGTAATTTCGGTCTCGACGATCACGGGCGCGCTCAATCAACTCATCGGCGACTTCTTCTCGTGCCTTCTGAGGAGTGTCGCTGGAAAAAACTATTCCACGACCGCGGTTCCGTGTGCGCTTTTTTATTACGATACCTTCCTCCGTATCGATCCAAATAACCTCGTCACCGGGCTCTCTGTCATATTCCTTGCGGAGATCTTCTGGAATCGTCACCTGCCCTTTGTCAGTGACACGTGTTGATTTGCTTATACTTACTGATATCATCAGTATTAGTATATCTTTCTGGGGCAGTGATGCCAAGTGAGTAGACTGACAAACCAGATCCCATCCAGCACGCTTAGTTTACGAACTCTCCAAATAGGACCTTTGACCGCTGCAATATTAGATGGAAAATATCCAATAAAGGTGACCTCTCGTATCCGTAACCGGGTGGGCTTCAAAAGAAGAGCAAGAGCAAGAGTACGGTCAAGCCGTCTGATTCCTCGTGACAGAGCTACACTGCCTCGACACTCTCTGTGCTGAAACATGCCCGTTCCAGAAGATTGAGTCTCCCTCTCCGCCGTGTTTCACTGAGAGCACAGACAGTTCAGTTCGGTTATGGAAGTCCGTTCCTGCCCTCACAGGGGTTCTCTCATCGGTGTCCAACGACAAGTAAACATACTTGCGATGAAGTTTGTCTATCTAACGAGTGGCATTCATTTCATGGTGAAAATTGTGGGTTTTCTGCCACATTTTCCATAATATCTATTTCAGCCAGTGAATCATTCCGACACACAATTGAAGACAAACCTCCATCATTCGTGTATGAGTCCACTGGAACACGCCCTCGTTGCTCTCATCCCGGTAACAATTTACATATTACTTCGCCACCGTCGACTGCCGTCAAAAACAATGTTGTCGGTCGTCTGCTTTGGGAGTGTGTTTCCAGATCTTGTTGATAAGCCAGTGTCATATGCGAATCTCACCCCGTGGGGACGTGTCTTCATGCACTCACTCCCATTTGCAATTCCT
>KE356560.1:13475-14798 GCA_000415965.1 Haloquadratum walsbyi J07HQW1 | reverse complement strand
ATAACCGTATTGTTGAGTATCAGCGTGTCAACAACACATGGCTGCGGACTTGGACGTGGGGCGAGGGACTCCTCTCATGGCCACGAGATGCCGATCGGTTACCAAATGGTAATACATTAATAACTGATTCAAATGGTGGGCGAGTGATAGAAGTTAACAAGCAAGGCAATATAGTGTGGTCAGTAGAGATGACAACGCCGTACGAGGCTGAACGGCTTGGAACTGGAGACGAAAGTTCAGGTGGTCAATCGGCGGATACACTTGGATTAGAGTCTCAAAATAGTCTTACCGCAGGCATATCTGGCTCTGAGAATAAAAAAATCGAGTCCCGTCAATAAAATTAGTATTAAAGAGCATCATCCAAAACTCAGTCTGGAATGGCATTCTCTTTGTTCTCCCACGATGGATAGATTCTGGTGATATATTTGCGTTGATAGGATTGGCGAGTTCAGCTCCGACTTGGATAGTAATTGAATTGTACTGGTTACCATACTCAGTGAGATTACCTATATTTCACAAAGAAAATGAATGATTAGTTGAGTAACTTGCTTTTATTAATACCTCATATGTTATGGACAGTATTCGATGATAAATTCAATCTTACCATGGTTAATATGCTCCTGATTGACCCTGCTCTCTGAGCACATCAAAAAGATTCTCTCAGTATTAATCAGTGAACCTCCGGCACACAATTGAGTACAGATATCAATAATGTATATGAGTCGATGAGTCCGCTGACACATGCATTAATCGCTGTTAGTTTGGTAACGACATATCTTTTTCATCGATATAGACAAGCTCCATCGAAAGCGATGTTATTGGTTGTCTGCTTCGGGAGTCTGTTTCCGGATTTTATCGATAAGCCAGTGGCATATGCGAATCTTATCCCATGGGGACGTGTCTTCATGTATTCACTCCCATTTGCAATTCCTGTGGTTATGATCGCAGTTATCTATGCTTTCGTGACGAATCGACTCCATCTTGGGGTTGGATTCAGCGTGGGCTATCTGTTACATCTTCCTGGCGACTGGCATGAACGTCTGCTCACTGGAGAGATTCCACCAGATTTATTCTGGTCGATTGTTTCCGCGTCAACGCATTCGAATGCTCCATACTGGGCAGGACCGAATAATATTAATCTCATTATTTGGAGTATAATCTCGATCAGTATCCTCAGCGTCGTTGCAATCAGACTCGGAATCGACATCTCAGCACAAATCCATCATACATCCTCCTAACACAATCGGTAATTATGCTCATTTCTTATCCGCTTGCTCTTCTGTGAGTGATACCGACAGTTGTTGATATCACCGATAATCGTCG
>KE356560.1:12054-13425 GCA_000415965.1 Haloquadratum walsbyi J07HQW1 | reverse complement strand
GTACTGTAGCAGTTCGATTCGGCGATTGGTGAGGATTTTGCGTAGGTTGCCAACAGTAGCGAAAGAGACCAAAGCTGGTTGTGATTCCCCGTCAGCAATCTTCTCTACGGCGTCAAGGGTGTCCTCTTGCATGGTCTCAAAGCTCTCAACAGTTACGCGAAGGAGAGCTGGGTAAGGACGATCACGGGGATCGCTGTACTTGTCAGGCCAACCGTTGTCGATTGAATTAGTCATGGTCTGTGTTTTCGATGCTGGTTAGATGATTGACTTCTTGGAGAAATCGAGCAGCATGAGCAGTGATGCTCTGGAAATTAATTTCGGAGTCCGTACCGAAGTTGATGTGTCGGTGGTGCCATCCGATGTCATCTGTATCATGTGCGTTGTCATATCGGGGTATTTCTCCAGTCTCTGGATGATAGAACTGGAACCGATAAAACCAGTCTCCGGGGTAGTCTTCATCCGGAACGACAAATATCTCAACCCGACCACCGGGGACAGCACGGTTCAGCTCCAGCGCATCTATCATCTGTTATGTGGTATGAACTCATAAAACATAAATTATTCGCTGGTCAGTCTCAGTCAAGCACAGTGAAGCCAGCGTCATCGTAGATCTGCTTCAACTTTCGGGGAGTAATCGAGGTAATGTTTCTCCAAGACGGGTTCGGGAACTCGACCAGCAAAGGCATCGATGTAGCTTGAGTCAACGCCGAGAGAAGCCATCTCGGTGTCTTCAGGTGTCCCTGTACTCACATACTATGGTGCATCAGCCGAATGTTTATTCTCGTTCGGAAGGGAGCCTACGATAATGAGTACCACTATCCGGATTGTAAAAACACCAGACGTGCTCCACGGAAAACCACGAATAGAGGGAACACGAATCGGCGTGTTTTCGATCGGTATCAGAGCTCGAGAACACGGAGCGACTGTCGAGGAATTGCTCGATGACCATCCGGATCTCGATTGCGCACAGGTCCAAGCAGCTCTCGACTACTACGACGAACATCCGGAGTTGATCGAATATATTCAAACTCAAAAGGAGGCCACCAAAACGGCTCTCTCCGAGCAGAGCCGTGCACCTGCGGCGGGATCTAACGGTGACTCCTAACGCCGATGCGGATTCTCTGTGATCAGATGGTTGAAGAGCGATATGTGTCCGTTTTGAGCAACGAAACGCAGCATATCGTTTCACGTGTTCGGACTGAGCTCTCTTCTGACGCTGATGACAACGCAATCGCTGACTATGCTACCCGTAATGGCTGGGTTGTCCTGACGTCTGATGATGACTTCTTCCGAGACGAGATCAATCACGGGTTGCTGTACTACGATCAAGTCCGTAAGCCGACGCCGCGAGAACTCTGCGAGGTGATTAAT
>KE356560.1:10713-12004 GCA_000415965.1 Haloquadratum walsbyi J07HQW1 | reverse complement strand
ACGATTATCGTCCGTGTCACAGCTAATGAATTTGGAGGATAATCAATTTATCTGCGACACTGTGTTCTATTGTGTCTTGATCAACATCTTCCAGTCGGACTGTCGCTGCGTGTGAATTGTCATGATATCTGAACGACGCTTCTCCTCTCACACTCACTGACTACATGGAGGTGTCTCAACTGAGGTTGCCGCGTTCATGATGCGTTATTTTACAATAGCAACGTGACACTCCGTTGACTTTCTCCCACTCCTACAGGGCTGTCTCTTACCTATAAGTTAGTCTCAACAGATAACATCAACTCATTGAAGCCAAAAAATAAACATCATGAAAAATTCATCTCTTAGGATGAGCCTCACGCGGGAGAAGATGGCGGTGAGAAATCACCGACGGAATTGTTGAGAGATAGAGACAGGGTGAAATGCCGGAGATACCGCTGACTGAGCGAGTGCTCATTCAGCACCAAGCTCGTATCCCTCTGCCCATATGTGAAGTTTCTGCAGCCGCTTCCACATCACTTGCCAGCCAGGCGGTGGATCTAATCCACGGTCTAGCTAGCCGCCAAGTGTTGCTCCATGTACCGCATACGCTTTAGCACTCTCCCCGGGCAGTTCTGGAAGCAACATTCCCAGAACTGTCCGCTCAGCCCCCACCAGCAAGATATCTGCTGGAGTTGGATCGTCCCCACGTGCTAATTCTCCCAATTCAAGAATTTTCAACGCAATGACCGAGGGCACTCTCAACAGAACCTCCATGCGCTCGGATGTCTGGAGTTGTCGCTGTTCTATTTTGCACCCGGTTTTCAGCACTTTGTGCCAGTCTTCGATCCACCATCGAAGACGATAGTTCTCAATGAGTTCCATCACGTCGTTGAGTGTTGCAATCGATTCAGTGGCGATTAACACCCACTGAATCGGATCTTCCGCCTCGGTAATTTCATTCACTCTCACGACGGTGAACCCACCCGAGCCCTCTTGATCAGGATTGTTTCTCGGCGCACGAACCTCACAACTGCCTGTTGCAATCGACACCTCTGCTGTCCTGGCTTCTCGTCCTCCACCTTGCTGAATCTTAATTGAGTCGCGACTCCACTCGAAGAGTTTCTCATCGGTTCCCTCTGGTGTGCAAATCCGTCGGTTTTGATTGGCTCGAACAACAAAGCCAACCTCATCGGCCTCTCTCCCACACTCCTCAGAGAATGAAAACGAGCCCCCACCACGATCCTGAACTAAAATCGGGCGTACGTCTTCAGGAACCCACTCAAGAGCAGCTCTATCGCCACGCAGCCACTTT
>KE356560.1:6595-10663 GCA_000415965.1 Haloquadratum walsbyi J07HQW1 | reverse complement strand
CCGGTCGTGTGTATTGCGTTCCTGTTGATGGGTTAACTGATAATTCTGCTCGCAGACGCTGCGTCACTGCAGGGTCAACCACCAATGGGACACGAACCGGCTGATACCCCTGTTTATTCACTGTCACACCGTATTCACCCGGAGTCGATGGAACACCGATTGTCGCCGCTCCTCGTGAGCCTGTCTGTGCTGTTTGATCTCCAACGGTTACTGTTGCATCTTCAACGACTGTCTCATTCGTTGTAATTGACGGAACAAGCAACGTCGCATCTGGTGGTGCTCGCTGTGGGAATTCATCGGGAAGTGTGAGACTGTTCGGCTCAACTACCCGAAGTGAGCGCTTAATTGATGCGACCGAAACGGTATACGCTCGAGGTGTCTGGAGGCTGAACGATACTGTCTTTTTCCTTGTTTGTTGACTGTCTAATGTGACTTGAACCGACCGCGTTTGTTCTCCAATCGTCACTGTCAGGGATTCACGCTGTCGTGTGTTTGCAAGATTTCGGAGTTCAACTTCGATATCGAATGTAGTATTCGCTGTGACGCGGACGGGTCCGCGAATCTCACTCACCACGATCCCACGGTCAGTGGTCGTATTTGATTGTATCTGACCACTCCTCCCTGCAGTCCGGATCATGTGCACAGCATTCTCTCGTGTTGCAAGTCCCTGTGCTGTTTCAATTGGAACAATTAATTGATCATCAGTAATCCCGGATCCCCGAAATGTCCCAACGATTGTGAGTCGGTGTATCCCAGGCGAAACACTGCCGGTAACTATCATCGATTCACCGACTGATATATCAAGTGTGTTTGACAGCGATTCGCCGATAATTGCCTCGCTCGCGTCCTGTCGGTGGATATCCCTTCACGACACGGACATCGGTTACCTTTTGATATGCGGTGAAATTCGCTCCACGAGCTAGATATGGATGCTCCCCATATCGCTGGGCGTATAGAATCTCTGGACTGGCTTGTATTCCCTGCGTGCGTAATGTTTCTGCATACTTTGTTTCAATCCGTGAGTTTAGTGGGTGTGGTGCGTCTGATTCGACAATTGTTCCGCTTGTGGTTGTCACCAGCGGAGCTACTGCGGTTGCAGTTGACATTATTAAAAATACTACTAATATGAAAACCGACAGTGTCGCTGTCGTTGGGATTGCTGCACGCCATCGAATAAAGGTCAAGTCGGTGAATCCATCATATTCAGAATCAAACAGCCCTGTTGTGTGTTGCGTAGAACTGTTACCAATTTTTGCTGGGTCACCCCGAGTTATGGGCCAACTCGCTATTATCCCAGCTGTGATACCAGCAATGAATAATACTCCTGATATCTGTACAATCGTTGTGAGGAGTGTTGATGTAAGTGTAATTTGTAACGAAACAGGAATTCCGATGTACCCCGCGACTGCAATAACACCACGAGTGATTCCGACTCCAATAATAATCCCACAAACCACCCCAACTCCAGTTAGACTCCCAGCACGAGCAACGAGAACAGCAAGTAATCGACGGGGTGCCCCGCCGGTTTCACGAACGACACGGATAGTCTGGCTTCGCTCTTTGATTGCCATCTGTGTCACGCTATATACGACGATGAGGATCAACACGCCACCACCAACAGCCGCAATTGAGAGCGTTCGGATAATTTCGGCTACCCCGCCAAGTAAAAAGGGTAATGTGCCGATAAGCGGGACGGAATTATCACTAGTGAGATAACTCCCCGTCTGTGGGTTCAATATCAAACCTGCTGTCTGATTGAACGATGACAGTGTTTTTGTCGAAGCAACATACCAACTCCGTGGAAACAACCCATTGTTCTCACCAGGATTAATTGCCAGTGGCTCTCCATTGAATTCCCTGATTGTCGGCTGATCTACTGGTCCACGCATACCCGATTTAGGCGGCTCCGGAATGATCGCGGGCTTCCATGCGACTGAGGCTGACTCCAGTTCACGCGGTGCATCTGGTGGAATACCAAGCAATCGGACTGTTTCATTCCCCTTCGAAATCTGAACGTATCGTAAGACAACTGCAGATGATGGAGCATCTTTCTGTGCCTCAACGTACGAATCCACATGCGTTACTGTTGCTGTACTCCCGAGGTCGCCCTCAAGCGTCTCCGTGTATGTGCTAGCAGTTATCAATAGCGAGGCTGATCCAATGAGAAATCCCGCTGTGACCGCAATAATAACGACTGTAAGCCACTCACGTCGTCCCCATCCCCGAAGCAATATTCCGGCATAACCCATACTGGTTCGTTCACTCCGTCAGAGAGTAATCGATATCATCCATATCGTCCGTGACTTTCCCATCACGAAGTAGAACGGTCTCTGCAAATCGTGAGCTAAGTCCACGATCGTGACTAATCAATACCAAAGCCGTATCAGTCTCTGCTTGGACTTCGAATAAGAGATCCAATACCTGTTCAGCTGTCTGCGGATCCAACTGCCCGGTCGGTTCATCTGCAAGAATTACTGGTGGATAATTTGCAAGTGCTCGAGCAATGGCAACTCGTTGTTTTTCACCGCCACTCAACGTGGCTGGATACTTCTCACGAAGTTCGGTGATGTTTAACACATCAAATAATTCTGCCAGCCAGTCTTCATTACGTGAACCGGTATGATCTTGGGGTAACGCTGCATTATCCCATGCGGTCAGATCTGGAATCAACTGGAAGTCCTGAAACACGAACCCAATAGTATCGCGCCGTATCGATGCTCGTTTTCGCTCAGATAATTCGCTCGCATCAGCACCCTGAATATATATCCGACCACTCGTTGGAGTACTCAATAATCCAAGTGTATTGAATAATGTCGTCTTCCCCGACCCACTTGGACCTCGGACAAGCATCGATGTATCTGAATCCACCGATATCGACACTGAATCAAGAATTGATGTCCCGCCTCGATTGACCGTGACCTCCTCTGCCTTGAGAACGGGATTGCTCATATAATGAATAATAAATCATAGCTACTAATTAGCTTCGAACCACTAATAGAGAGGTCGGATTAAATCCGCTTATGATGTTCTGCGATGTGTCTTTATTACACAGTAACGAAAATGATAACAACCAGTTCTTATTTTCGTGATACTGAACGCTCAGTTAGATAGACTCATACTCAATTAAACCGGGATACTTTAGACGATTCTAATCAATCGTATGCACATGCCGGGGTCACGAATACGTACGGAAGCTGATCTAATTACGATTGGAGCAGTCATCTTCATGACACTCGGCGTTGTTTTTACTCCAATTATTTCCGAGTCATCACTGCGAACAATCATTACTGGTATATTTTTATTCAGTGTCCCTGGGTACGTCGTAATAGCGGTCTTATTTCCAGAATCAAATATCGGTGATGAGGATATTGATACAACTCGGATTGACTCATTCGAACGGATTGTCTTATCGATTCCACTGAGTCTCATTATTGTAGCCGCTGTCGGACTGATAGTGAGCGTCTCACCTCTCGGATTCACACTGGAATCTGCATTAATTACACTCTCTCTAATCAGTATCATTGGACTCATAGTTGCACACTTTCGAAGACAAGCCCTTCATGAAAAGGCAGCATATACCCCAACACTCGGAGTAACTTCGCTCATTACAGCATTTTATACTCACACCGATACCTCAGATTCATCATACCAAACAGCAAGCATCATTACAGCAATTATAGTGATCCTCACTGTCACAGCAGGTGCTGTGTATCTTTTCACGACGCCGGGACAGGGAGAAGCATACACAGAATTGTATGTAGTTAATGCAAGTGATGACGACTATCCACAGAATATGAGTGTCAATGAGTCAGAACAACTCCAAATTGGAATCTCAAATCATGAACATCGCTCAGTGGAGTATACGCTGATTAGTGAGCTACAGCGGGTGAATCGTACCAATGGTCAGCTTCGTGTTACGGAGCGACAGCGACTCGGTGAATACTCAGCATCAATAAATTCAGACCAAACTTGGGAGCGCGAAGACCGCTTTCGTCCACAACTTCAAGGCGACCGACTCCGGCTTATTTATTACTTGTACCAGACTCCTCTGCCTCAAACCCCGAGGAC
>KE356560.1:4719-6545 GCA_000415965.1 Haloquadratum walsbyi J07HQW1 | reverse complement strand
TTCGTGAGCTGATCATCCGTCGTCGAAAGGGGACGCTCTCACTCGCTTTCTTCCTGTTGCAGTCACTGCAACCGATTTTGAATCCGTCTCTTAGCGATACCCGATAGAACTCACCGCTGGGTTTTAAATACTCTAAACGGAACAACGTAACACTGCACCTTCTGGAGAATCCACCCCGGTTTGCTCACGATATCTTTAATCCTCTCTTCTGTTTCTGTGACGGGTCAACCAGTTCCGGGTTTGGTACACTGTTGTTAATTCGGGCTGCTTTCTCGACTACGAGTGATGTCGGTGACCGCTTGCACAATGTCGCTCGCCGATCTGATTGAGATGTTTCGATCACAAAGCCCTCATGAGTTCGTTCGGCACGGGTTTGGAGTTATTGCTGCCTGTCTTGCAACCGTATCACCGGATACTGCATCATACGTCCTCTTGATATCGTCTTCTCAACCTATTCGGGAACTGTCTCTCTGAGAACCTCGTTTGTCATTATCATGCACTGCGAAAATTATGAGTATAACACTTTTAGAGGTAATGATGGCTCCTTACATCGTTCTTACTAGTGCCAAGCTACTTCCGAAGTTCAACTGTTGTAACTGGAGGTCAGTCCAAGGAAAATGGTAACACATATTCCCGTGTCCTCTCACACATCTCATTATGCATATTCTCGTCACCGGCGGAGCAGGCTTCATTGGTGGTCACCTCGCGGACTTCTTCATCGACGCGGGTCACGATGTCACCACACTCGATATTCTTGAACCGTTCTACGATCTTGGACTGAAAGAGCACAACATCGACGTTGCCCGGCAGCGAGCGACCGAAACCGATGGTAGCTACGAGTTCATTGAGGGCTCAACCACAGACACGAAACTCGTCAACGACATCGTCGAAGACATCGACGTCATCTACCACCAAGCTGCCCAAGCGGGCGTTTGAGCGAGCGTCAAGGAGCCGACAAAGGTTACCGAGTACAACATCAACGGTTCCCAGACAATTCTTGAAGCCGCACGCAAACACGATGTCACTCGTGTCGTCAATGCCTCGTCGTCATCGGTCTACGGCAAGCCAGAGTACCTCCCATATGATGAGGCCCACCCGAACGAACCGGTGTCGCCATATGGAGCCTCTAAACTCGCAGTCGAGCACTACATGCGTGTCTATAACGAAGTCTATGGGCTCCCAACCGTCTCACTCCGATATTTCACCGTCTACGGTCCCCGAATGCGGCCGAATATGGCGATCAGCAACTTCGTTTCGCGATGTATGCGCGGCAAATCCCCAGAGATCTACGGCGATGGAGCCCAGACACGGGACTTCACATATATCGCCGATATCGTTGACGCCAATCACAGCCTGCTGACCGACGATAGCGCCGATGGCGAGATAATAAACATCGGTTCGACTGACAACATCGATATTACCACACTCGCGGAGGTCGTCCGCGACGAGATCGATCCCACACTCAATATCGAGTATACTGAGGCTCGCGATGGCGATGCCGAACACACTCACGCAGATATCTCAAAAGCCACCGAGTTAATCGGCTACGAACCGAGCCGTAACATCCGCGAAGGAGTAGGAGATTTCATCGAATGGTACAAAGACAACCGCGAGTGGTACGAACCGCTTGTTGTCAGTTCATGATCAGTTATCTGTGGAAGCCGATTGACCGGATTCAGCCGCTGTTTCCTGTAGCCGCTCTTCAGCCTCATCTCGATCTTCCGGATAGCCGATGTCGATCCGCCAGCCCTCAAGCCCAATTGCGTCGATTGTCCGACCGCTTTGAATCAACAGATCGATAGCTTCGCTGATCTCGTGCTCGCCGC
>KE356560.1:2259-4669 GCA_000415965.1 Haloquadratum walsbyi J07HQW1 | reverse complement strand
AAATGGCGAAGCAGAGTTATATTGATGAGAGTGAGAATGTGACTGAAAGTGATGTTGAAATCAAAGATGTTGTGATTGGTGAACACAACGCTAATTAAATATTTTATACTAACGTGCTGTATTTATTGTCGTATCTTCGTGGTATCTGCGATGAAATCTTTTAGGCGGATGTTGTGTTCGCTTTTAGTATGGATTGGAAAATGGATGATTTTGGATTTGAACCTGAGTCTGATGCTTGGCAGTATGGGTTTTCTGATGAGGCAGGAATTAATCTCGATATTGAACTCGGTGAAGAAGAGGAAGAGACTCTAATGTTCCTGTTCTGGCGTCACAAAAAGCACTGGTCTCGCTCCGAGATTCAGGATGAGCTCGGTTACAGTGATTGGGTTGTTCGGCGAGTCTGCGAGAATCTGGAATCCACCCCTCTTGTCGAAGTTGATGAGAGAGAAAATGACGGTGATATTCCAGACACAATCGTCTACACAATATCCTCGGACGGTATCCAGTACGTCCGTCAGAACGACCTCAAGACACCCACAGAAGTAGAGAATCGAGAAGAGATACAAGACATCAAGAGCAAGCTCACTTACCTTCATAATCGGTATGAGAGTCTAGAAGAACGAGTCAACGAGCTGGAGAAGGAGAATGAATATCTGCGGAAACGGACTGACGCTCTTGAGTTCTATGTCAAACAATTTCTGGTGGTAGCTGAGAACGAAGGGTATGATATACAGGATTGGTCAAGACAAAGCTCAGAAGGAAATTCAGGCTCGTAATCGTATCTGTCTTTGTTCTCGTTCCAGACCTCCACTGCTTCATCTAACATCTCTACATCGTACATCTTATCATCAGCTTGCCTGTAGTACTCTCGATTGTTCTCGTAGTACTCAACAGCGTTCTTGACCTTCTCTATCTCCAGTCCCCAATAATCCAACTGGTCTAACGGGTCTGTCTCATCAGTCCAGTAGAAGCTGTACAGAATATCGCTCACACGGATTCTATGTCCCTCGATACGTGGGTCATCTCTGGGTGCGTCTTCGAGATCTTTCATACTGTTACCACAGCGACGATTGGTGAGCTTGTCCGTGGATTCTATCTTGAAAACGACTGTACTGGTTTGATTCCCGATTTTCTTCCATCTCTGTGTATCTCTGTCGTCAGAAAGACTTACTCAAGTCCGACAATCTGGTCGGTGAGTCACTCCGCATTTACTCAGCGTAGAATATTTGAATTGTGAGTGACTCCTGTGAGAGTTGGATGTAACACACAGAGAGACTCCTCATACCCGAGATTGATACCGTGAGTCCTCTGAGAAACTTCCTATTCCTGAGTTATGCTACGCATGTTAGTCGAAACTGAGACGGGGATACTCTGGCTCGCGTGTCTCCTTTGCCTTCTCAAATACTTCATCCTGCACCTCAGGCGGGATCTCCACGTCACTCGATGCTTTCGCTTGCAGGATTCCGAACGCCGAGTAGTCAATCGCGTCTTGGATACTGAATGCTTCAATATACTGTGGACTTTCTGAGATAACTTTCCTATCGCGGACTGTTATTTGCCACTCAGTCACACAGTAATGTTGCTGATTAAGTGTTAAAATTTTAATTAAAATTACATCCCTTGATGCTTCTATTTATTCAGGAACAAAGGAGATGGATGGATACAAATGAACTGCAATTCAGTATTATTTTGCATTCGGTATATTTTCTTCGCTGATTATTGGAAAGACGAAGAGGATTTGAAGAAATCCCTCACTACTCGATAGTCAGAAGCATCAATTTCACCATCTAGCACGATATGGTCAGCAATTATTGCAGTTCCTCTGATTGCTCTGAATGGTGGGTTTCCAGTGAATAGGTACTTGCTCTTAGCGTCAAGACACAGGCGAGCAAACTCAATATCAGTCAATTCGGAAGCCCAAGACGGTTCGACTGGAGTGGAAATATAATCTTCCTGAAGAGCTACTAAGCATAGAGTTGGTAAATATTCGTCTGTTTCATCACACGTCCAGACGATGTCTAATGAGCTGAAATTCTGTAGCTCGTCCACAATTGGACAAGCCGACTTCACGATATCGACATCCATATCGTAGTATTCTGAGTCCTGTTCTTTGTAGAACCTCCTTGTGCTATTCTCTCTCTGATCCCTTCCAGAATTCAATCTGTCATCTATCGATGAAATCACATCGTTGTATACGTCAGTATCAAGCATTTCTCCCTCTGTGATATCATAATCTAACTTCTCAGCATAGAACTTCATCGCTCGGACTGGTGCTGGGTCTTGGTCGTCTATGATTCCATTTTCCTTAGCGTGCTTCCATACTTCCCATATCTCTCGATTAGACAGTTGTCCTTCTGGTTCGGCTACATCCCTTATGCCACATTCACAGAGAAGATACGTAATCGCGTTA
>KE356560.1:1054-2209 GCA_000415965.1 Haloquadratum walsbyi J07HQW1 | reverse complement strand
ATTCGAAATTCGTCGATTAAAGAAACCAACCGGTATTGCGACCGAACCAGGGTTTGATGCTATCGTTGTCTCCCCAGAGACACAGGCAGGTGCTGAACGGATTAATCAAATTCGTCGAGAGCGCGGTCTTGATCCACTTGATATCGAAATTGTAGATCATGTATACGCCGATGATGGCAGACGAATTTCCTCGACACGAATTGTTCGCGGCGAAATTGACCGTCATGGGCAGCTAACACCTCACCGAAGTGGACGGTCAGCAACCCAACCAGCAGATGACTGTGGTGCTGAGTAGTAAATCAGTATATGATATAGATACCTGCGAAGATATTATATTTACAAACTGAGATGATTATTATAATCACAGACGATCACATATCATACCCCGGTGTCACTCGTCAGGGCGGTCGTTTCATTGGTAATCCTGAATAAATGAGATGGGGGAACACAATCATAGCAAGACGGAACCTACAGGCGGAATAGACCCGGGGCGGTTCACTAGTTCAAATCTTAAATCTCTCAAATGTTAGCTTGATCGAATAATTTGGGTTTGTGGTAACTCGCAAACGACTGGTACGTGGATAGCTAATTATAAAGAGATTGTATTTGCAACAACTGACAACCAACCAGTTGATGGCTTTCAGAGCACTAACAGTCGATACTGATTATTTATGATTGTGTGGGTGTCACTGGTATAGACGCCAATAGCTGATTCTCTCCATACTCACCTCACGCACTCTATGGAGTGAGTAATCAAGCGTGAAGTAGTTGCATCCACGTCGGAGAGAAATAATAGATTAATCTGTAGTTTTATATCTCCAGAGAAAGCAGGCAGAGTGCCTCGGGGCATGACCCGAGCAGTTCACTTATGATTCAATGTGAGAGCAAGGACTCCTCTTTGACGAGGAAAACCAGTGGTTGCCACGAGTTATTCTTATTGCTTGATGCACAATATAGCCTCAGAGACATGTACAGTGCTCGCGACCAAGTCGAGAATCAGTCATGGCTTGAAGAAATCCGAACCGCTGCAGCAGCGCTTAATCTCAATACAGAAACACAAACTGTTGCTGAAGATCTGTTTCTTTCACAGACTCCAGATAATGATCGGTCAAAACGGGTGATTGCCGCTGCGAGTCTGTATGCTGGAGCACTTAT
>KE356560.1:0-1004 GCA_000415965.1 Haloquadratum walsbyi J07HQW1 | reverse complement strand
CCTCCTCAAGCATCGTATCCCGTGCCATCTCACTGACTCATCCGGGCAACACTGATACAGTCGTATCATGAGTCATCCGCGCGAATGACCTCTCTTCAGCTTCATCAAGTGCGTTACAATGCGTCTGAGTGTCGACAATCGTGGTCGACATCACCACCCTCGATTCGAGCAATCAGAGGCTGTGAAACACTGCCATCTCGGCGAGTGAACTCTGTGTCAACTCAAGTTCATCTCGGCGTTGTTTGAGGTCCTCTCTAGTCGGAAGTTCCATGCGTGTGATTACCCGAAGTTATACGAAAGTGTTTCGGGCAGGCATCTGAGCATAACTATATTATTCAATACCGCCCGCAGGCGAATGCTACGGACTGAGGGGTAACCCTCATGCTATCAGTCGTTGGTAATATGATCGGTGTTTCTATCCAAACCCACACGCAGACTGAGTTCACCTGGAACGCCTGTATGTGCGTTCCGCTGCAACTTCGGAGACAAAAGTCAAATTACCAATAACTGCTGGATCAAACGCTGATGAATCATAGAACGGAGAACAACCCCTACGTTTGCCCTCGGATTGAATATACGATACTCTGAGTGTATTTGACCTGATATTTAAATATAGTAGATAAAAATAATCAGAAATACAACTATTTATATCCGCTCATAGCTGTTATACTGAGCAAACCGTGTGAGCACCCAAACCGAGACCGCTGGAGACCGTGCTCGGAGCGAAAACTGGAATCAGAGTCAGACTGAGCCGCCAATATGAGTCTCTGCGTTTACACCCATCACCGTATTATTGATATCTTCCTCCGCATGAAGACGCCGTCACGCTGGGTGTGACCGCCCGCCAGACCGTGTTTAGCGACAGAGGAATCCTGAGTGGTGGAGATCACAGGTTTGCAGTCCCACCGAGTCCTAAGACGGGAAGAATCCGCGCGGGGTTCACAGACTATGACGAGTGGGGTTGGGTGGGACTGCTGGGAGTGCGACATTCAGCCCCCGGAACT